>NZ_PVZV01000005.1 GCF_002995495.1 Actinocorallia populi
CCACGGCAACGCCCTGAGCGTCAGCGGCTACCCGATCCTGGTGAAGCTCGACGAGATGAAGGCCAAGCTCAAGTAGCTCCGGACACGAAGAAGGCCAGGCTGCGAGCAGCCTGGCCTTTTCCGTGGGTCCCGGGTCAGAGGTGGACGAGCCGGGGCGCCGAACCGCGTTCGCGCAGGAGGGCACCGGCCTCGCGGGTCAGCTCCCGCGCGCTGCCGAGCAGGCCGTCCAGGACGAGGACGCGCCGGACGTGCCGGTGCAGGTCGTGCTCGGCGGTGAAGCCGATCCCGCCCAGGACCTGCTGGCAGTGCCGGGCCGCGGTCAGCGCCGCCTGCCCCGCCGCCGCCTTGGCCAGCAGCGACCCCAGATCGTCCTCGGCCGCCAGCAGCACCGCCTCGGCGCCTTCCAGAGCGACGAGGGTCTCGGCGAGCCGGTGCCGTACCGCCTGGAAAGAGGCGATCGGCCGGCCGAACTGGGCGCGGTCCAGCGCGTGCGAACGGGCCAGGGCGAGCATGGCCCGCCCGGTGCCCGTCAGCCACCAGCCGAGGGCACGCCGCCCCGCCGCCAGCGCCGCACCTTCCGGGATGTCTCCGGAGGAGACGGCGCGCAGCGGCAGGTCCGCGTCCAGCGTGTTCGCTTCGCCCTGCCCGTCGCGTTCCCACACCACCAGGGAGCCGCCCGCGTAGGGGAGGGGAAGAGTCCCCCCGAGGAGATTTCCGGCGGCCTGGAGCAGCACGTCGTTGAGGACGGGTGCGTGCGCCCCGGTCTCGCCGAGCAGCTCGAAGACCAGCGGGACCGCGACGTCCGGGGCCTCGGCGAGCAGGTCGGGCCAGCCCAGCTCGACCAGGGCCTTGTCGAGGTCCCGACCGTGCGCGGTCGTCGTCATGGTCCTGCGCAGCGCCTCGGCGAGCAGCTCCCGCTCTTCGGCGTCCATCACTTCGGCCACGCTGTCACTCCTTTCCCAGGTCGAGGAGGCGGCGGGCGATGATGTTGCGCTGGATCTCGGCCGTGCCGCCGTAGATGGTCGCCGCCCGCGAGTACAGGTACTCCGGGCGCCACGGCGAGTCGGTGAGCTCCAGCACGCCCGGCAGCAGGTCCCGCGCGGTGTCGAACAGCTGCTGCTCGGCGGTGGCCAGCAGCACCTTGTCGACCGACGTCTCCGGGCCGAGCCGTGCTCCTTCGGCCAGCCGCCGCTGGGTCACGTGGGAGCGGCAGCGGGCGGTGTGCAGGGCCAGGTAGGCCGAGCCGAGCGCGGCGTCATCGGGGACGCGGGTCTCGTCGATCAGCTGGTCGAGGCGCGCGAACAGGTAGGCGATCCGGTGCCAGAAGCAGGTGGAGCGCTCGTGGGGGAGCAGGTCCATCGCCAGCCGCCAGCCGTCACCGGGGTTTCCGAGCATGCGGTCGGCGGGCACCACCACGTCGTCGAAGAACACCTCGGCGAACTCGTCCACACCGTGCATGGTGCGCAGGGGCCGGACGGTGATGCCGGGGGTGTCCATGTCGACGAAGAACGCGGTGATCCCGTCGTGGCCCGGCGCGGTGCGGGTGAGCAGGACGCAGCGCTGCGCGTACTGGGCGAGGCTCGTCCAGACCTTCTGCCCGCTGACCGTCCAGGAGCCGTCCGGGCGGGGCGTCGCCCGGGTGCTCAGGGACGCCAGGTCACTGCCGGAGCCGGGCTCGGAGAAGCCCTGGCACCACTGCTCCCGCCCGCTGAGCAGCCGCGGGACCATCTCCGCCGCCAATTCGGGACGGGCGTAGGAGATCATCGTGGGGGCCAGGACCTCGATCATCGAGTAGATGCCGGGCTCGGCGAGGTCGCGGGTGGCGACCTCCTCGCCGAGCACCGCCCGCAGCACCGCGGGACCCCCGAGCCCGCCCACCTCGGCGGGCCAGCCGTAACGCATCCAGCCCGCGTCGTACAGGGCGCGCCGCACCCGCGCCAGTTGGGCGACCTGTCCGTCCAGCGAGTGGTCGGGCCCGGGGGTCAGATCGTTCTCGGCGAGCCACTCCTGCACGCTCGCCCGGAATTCAGCGACGTCCATGGAGGCTCATGCGTCCGCGCGCTTGTGGGCGTGCGGGATCCCCGAGTCGTGGGCGCCGCTGCGCCGCAGGAACGTCATGGCCCGCGTCCGCAGCCGCCAGCCGTCGGCGGTGCGCACATAGGTGTCGCTGTAGTAGCCGATGCGCATGTGGTGGTTGGTCTGGTCCACGAAGCACAGCGGCTGGGTGCCGGTCGCGTTCTCGCCGTCCTCGGCGAACACCACGAGCGGGGTGCCCGTCATGAACAGGCCCTTGGGCGCGGCTTCGACCAGCTCGGGGAACTCGTCCAGAGGATAGGTGTCGCCGAAGGCGCTGTAGGTGCCGTCGGGGGTGAAGACCGAGACCAGCCCCACGATGTCGCCCTGGGTGATGGTCACCGCGTACTTGGCCAGCAGCTGCTGGATCTCCACGAGGTCGTCGGTGCGTCGTTCAGCGGTCAAAGACCTTCCCACCTTTCATAACGAACCGCACGTTCTGCGTGACGGTGATGTCCTGGAGGGGGTCGCCGGGGACGCCGATGACGTCGGCGAGCAGGCCTTCGGCGAGCCGGCCCCGGTCGGTGACGCTGATCAGCTCGGCGGCCCGGACGGTCGCCGCGCGCAGCACCTCCAGCGGGGACATGCCGCGGGTGGTCAGCGCGACCAGCTCGCTGGCGTTCTTGCCGTGCGGGATGGCCGGGGCGTCGGTGCCGACCGCGATCTTCACCCCGGCCTCGATGGCCTTGCGCACCGACTCGCGGGCGCGCGGGAACATCTCGGCCGCCTTGGCCTTGAGCTCGGGCGCCGCCTTGGAGACGTCCATGCCGTCGGCCAGGAAGGTGGTCGGCACCAGCCACGTCCCGCGCTCGAGCATCAGCTCGATGGTCTCGTCGTCGATGAGGAAGCCGTGCTCGATGCAGTCGATGCCCGCCCGCACGGCTGACTTCACCGCGTCGGCGCCGTGGGTGTGCGCCGCGACCTTCAGGCCGCGCCGGTGCGCCTCGTCCACGATCGCGCGCAGCTCCTCGTCGGAGTAGTGCTGCGCGCCGGGCAGCCCGGTGTGCGACATGACGCCGCCCGAGCAGCACACCTTGATCAGCTGCGCGCCGTGCTTGATCTGGTACCGGACGGCCTTGCGGACCTCGTCGACGCCGTTGGCGATGCCCTCCTCCAGCGTCAGCGGGAGGACGCCGGGCGCGAACGCCGCGAACATGGTCGGGTCGAGGTGGCCGCCCGTCGGGGTGATGGCGTGCCCGGCCGGGATGACGCGGGGCCCGTCGATCCAGCCGGAGTCGATCGCCTTGGCGAGGGCGACGTCCAGCAGGTAGCCGCCGGTCTTCACGAACAGGCCGAGGTTGCGGACGGTGGTGAAGCCGGCCCGCAGCGTGCGGCGGGCGTTGCCCACCGCACGCAGCATGCGCAGCGCCGGGTCGTCCTGGACGGGCGAGTACGCGGCGGTCTCGCCGCGCCCGCCCATCAGCAGGTTGACCTCCATGTCCATCAGCCCGGGCAGCAGGATCAGGTCGCCCAGGTCGATGATCTCGCCTTGCGGCGCGCCGCCGACCCCGGCGATCCGGTCTCCCTCGATGCGCAGGATGCCCGGCCGGACGATCTCCCCCGTGTCGAGGTCGAGCAGTCCGGCCGCCTTGAGCGTCAGCATCGTCAGATCACGGGCTCGACGAGGAGGTCGATCTGGGCGGCGCCGCTGTCGGGGACGCGGGCCTGCTTCCAGACCTCGATGGGGAAGGAGACCATGACGAGCGACTGCATCAGGTGCATGAGCGTCCTGGCGTCGTCGGGCAGGTCGTCGATCGGGAACTTGTCGCAGTAGGCGATGGCGTCCTCCAGCAGCGGGAAGGCGACGTCGTAGAAGGCCTGCATCTCCGCCATGGAGGAGGCCAGGCGCCTGGCGTAGCGCTCGGCCTCGGTGGCCAGGTCCCACTCCAGGTAGGGCTCGAGGGCGGCGAACTCAGTGGGCAGCGGCATTGGTGCGCTCCTTGTGCTTCTCGACGTACTCGGCGGCGGTGTGGTGGAGGTGGCGCAGGAGGAGTTCCTGGTCGCACAGGGGGAATTCGGTGACCGCCCGGGAGTTGACCATGGTCTGGGTGGCCTCCAGGGTGTTGGCGTCCTGGAGCGCGTACTCCTTGAACGTCACCGCGGCCAGCTCCTGGGCGAGGCGCTCGCGGGCGTTCTTCGGGGGCACGAAGTAGAGGTTGGCCTCGAAGATGTGCCTGTCCACGGCGGTGGGCCAGTAGTGGTAGGTCAGGTACCAGCCCGGAGCCCAGAACAGCAGGGTGAAGTTGGGGAAGAACTCGAAGGAGTCCGTGCCCCAGGACCTGTGCCGCGAGGGGTTGATGGCGGGCGGGAGCTCCTCCGGCGCCAGGCCCGGGACGTCGGGCCGGTCCCACGGGCCGAAGAGTCCGCTGCGCAGCACCCGCTCGATGGGCTTGACCATGTTCGGGTCCTTCGGCGGAGCCATGCCGCCCCAGGAGGAGATCATGGAGTGCTGGCCGAACAGCTGGTAGTGCAGGGCCTCGAAGCCGTAGCCCATGAGCTTGTCGGCTTCCTCCTTCACCGCCTGCTTCTGGTGCAGCACCGGCGCGTGGTAGAACTCCGTGAACGCGTCGATGAACAGCTTCCAGTTGCTGCCGATCTCGGACTTGTAGGTGTAGACCTCGGTCATCTCGTGGAAGGGGTAGCCCTCCAGCCCCTCGGCCATCTCGCCCAGGTACTCCTTCAAAGGAGCGGCGTCCGGGTCGAGGTTGACGAAGATGAAGCCCTCCCAGACCTCGCAGCGCACGTCCTTCAGCCCGTAGTCGGCCTTGTCGAGGTCGAAGAACTCGCCCTCCTGCTGGACGAAGGTGAGCTTGCCCTCGAGGTCGTAGCGCCAGGCGTGGTACTTGCAGGTGAACTGCCTGCAGGTGCCCTTGACCTCCTCCTTGGGGTAGTCGTTCCACACCAGCTTGTTGCCGCGGTGGCGGCAGACGTTGTGGAAGGCGCGGATGACCTTGTCCTTGCCGCGCACCAGGATCAGGGAGGTGTCCGCGACGGGGAGTTCCTTGGTGAAGTAGCTGCCCGTCTTGGGCAGCAGCTCCACCCGCCCGACGTTCAGCCAGGTCCTCTTGAAGATGGCCTCGCGCTCGGCCTCGTAGTGGGCCGGGTCGATGGAGTCGGTGTAGTCGACGGGGGCGGTGCCGAGCTCGGGGTACTGCTCGGTCCAGCTACCCGCCGGAGGCTTTGCGAAATGGGGCACGGGTCTACCTTTCGTGTTCCGGCTGGGTGCCGAAGGTCTCGTGTTCGAAGGTCTCGTGTTCGAGGGGCTCGTCCTCGGGCCGGACGCCGAAGGCGTTGAAGGCCGCGGCGAGCATCGTGTAGGCGCCGATCGTGAAGACCAGGTCCATCCGCTGGCGCTCGTCGAAGTGCTCGCTGAGCACCTCCCAGGTGGCGTCGGACAGGCCGGAGGTGTCACCGAGCTCGTCGACGGCGCGCAGGACGGCCTGCTCGAGCACGCCGTCGGCCCTGCCCTCGCCGGCCGCCTCGACCTCGGCCTCGGTCATGCCCATCTGCTGGACGGCCATCTGCGCGTGGTGGGTCCACTCGTAGGCGCAGTCGCAACGCCTGGCGACCCGCAGGATCGCCAGCTCGCGCAGGCGGGGCGGCAGCGTGGAGCGGAACAGGAGGTACACGTTGAAGCCGAGGAAGGCCTCGGTCAGGTCGGGGTGGCGGATCAGCGTGCTCAGGGCGACGCCCGCACCCTCCGGGTTGCGGCGGTCGCGGGGCAGCAGTCCCCGGAGCGCTGCGTTCTCCTTCTCGCCCCACAGGTCGCCGGGCAGCGGAGGCACCCGCATCACGCGCTCCCCTCACCTAGGTACCGCCTGCTCATACGGCCCCCTTCTCACTCAAGAGAATGTCATTCTCATTTATGAGTCGAAGGTTTTCATGAGGAGGGGGGTTCCGTCAACGCCGCCGGCCGATCGCCGGGTGGTCATCGCTTTTCCTTCAGGTGAATGGTTGATTCTCGGCTGACGAGAAGCTAGTTTCCTCTCACCGAGTACAGGACGCCAACCGGGCCAGGTGAGCGGGAAAACCCCAGCTCACGACGGCGGCGAGCACGGATGCCCAACCGGTCGGGGGACAGGACTGAGGAGGACCCCCCCAATGAAACTGAAGAACAGCGTGGCCGTCCTCGCGGCGGTCGCGCTTCTGGCCGCCGGGTGCGGCCGCGATGGCTCCGGTACCGAGGAGACGACGGACGGCAGCGCGACACAGGCCGTCTCGGGCGACTTCGGCGACCTGAAGAACCTGTGCCAGGCCGGTGACGCCAAGAGCAAGTCCGCCCAGGGCGTCGACGCGGAGATCAAGCTCGGTGTCTTCACCGACGTCGGCTTCACCAAGAAGACGGAGTTCGTGGACGCCGCCGAGGTGTTCACCAAATGGTGCAACGAGGCCGGCGGCATCAACGGCCGCAAGCTCGTCGCCAACACCAGGGACGCCAAGTTCATGGAGGTCCGCCAGCGGATGATCGAGTCCTGCCGCGAGGACTTCTTCATCGTCGGCGGCGGTTCCGGGCTGGACGGCCTGGGCGTCAAGGACCGGTTGTCCTGCCTGCTGCCGGCCTTCCCCGCCCAGGCGAGCCAGATGCAGAACACCGGCTCGGACCTGCAGATCGAGACGGTCGCCGGCGGCGCGTTCTACAGCCCGTACGCCGGCTACTACACCTGGCTGCTGAAGGAGGGCTACCCGGGCTCGGCGAAGAACGTCGGCCTGATCTCCGGCGACTCCCCGGTCACCAAGGCCCTCGAGGGCCAGACCAAGGAGATGATCCAGGCGGCCGGCGGGACGCTGTCCTACAGTGAGCTGTACCCGGCCCAGGGCGTCTCGGACTGGACCCCCTACGCCCAGGCCATCAAGAGCAAGGGCGTCAAGGGCCTGGTCTTCCTCGGCGACTTCAACAGCCTCTCCAAGCTCGAGCAGGTCCTGACCAGCATCGACTACAAGCTCGACTGGATCGACGCCAACAGCAACGCCTACGGGCCGGCGTTCCTGCAGCTCGCGGGCCCGGCCATCGCCGGGCAGAACAACCTGGCCGACCTCGGCGGCGTCCACCCGCTGGAGGACGCGGCGAACAATCCGGCGACCCAGCAGGTCGTCGACCTGTTCAAGAAGTACGCGCCGGACAAGCCGGTGACCCTGCAGGTGGTGCGCGCCTTCACGGCCTGGACGCTGTTCGCCAAGTCGGCCGCGAGCTGCGGTGACGACCTCACCCGCAAGTGCGTCTACGAGGCGGCGCAGAAGGAGACCGCGTGGACGGGAGGCGGCCTGCAGGCCCCGCTCGACCTGTCGCAGCCGGACGCACCCGCCAAGTGCTTCAACATCGTGCAGGCGACACCCGAGGGATGGAAGCCCGCGGACTTCAAGCCGGACACCGGCGCCTACCGCTGTGACGCCCCCGCCTACAAGTTCAAGGGCGACTACGGCAAGCCCATGACCCTCGCCGACGTCGGCAAGACCATGAGCGACTTCAAGTAATGGAACAGTTCCTCATCTTCGGGGTCGTAGGACTGAGCACCGCAGCCATCTACGCGATCGTCGGCAGCGGGCTGGTGCTCACCTACACCACGACCGGCGTGTTCAACTTCGCGCACGGGGCGGCGGGCATGCTGTCGGCATTCGCCTACTGGCAGCTCTCCGTCGGGTGGGGATGGCCGGTTCCGCTGGCGCTGGCCGCGGTGCTCCTCGTCCTCGCCCCGGCCTTCGGGCTGCTGGTCGAGAAGGTGGTGCTGCGGCCGGTCCAGAACCTGGGCGAGGCCGAACGGCTGGTGATGACGGTCGCCCTGCTGAGCGGCCTCATCGCCGCCGCCCGCTGGATCTGGGACCCCAATCTCCCCCGGCCGCTGACCACTTTCTTCACCGAGCGCGAACCCCTCCACCTGGGCCCGGTGACGGTCACCTGGCACCAGGCGCTGACCATGATCGTCGCGGTGCTGGTCGCGCTGGCCCTGTGGTTCCTGCTCAACCGCACCCGCATCGGGGCGGAGATGCGGGCGACCGTCGACGACCGGGCCCTGGTCGGGCTCACCGGCGCCGACCCGGTCAGGGCCAACCGCGTCGCGTGGGTCCTGGGCACCCAGCTCGCGGCGATCGGCGGCATCCTCATCGCGCCGACCGTCGCCCTGGACGCCGCCCAGCTCTCCCTGCTGATCGTCAGCGCCTACACCGCCGCGATCTTCGGCCGGCTGCGCAGCCTGCCGCTGACCTTCCTCGGCGCGGTCGTCGTCGGCTGCCTGGAGAGTTACCTGACCGGTTACCTGCCGCAGAACCAGTACCTGCCGGGACTGCGGCTCGCCGCGCCCGCGCTGCTGCTGTTCCTGGCCCTGCTGCTGTTCCCGCACGGGCGGCTGCGCGGCCGGGACCGCAGGCTGCGCCCCGTCCCGACGCCGACCATGCGCGGCAGCGTCGTCTTCGCCGGGGTGATCGTCCTGTTCGCGGTGGTGCTGGCCACGGTGCTGGACGAGGTCGACGCCATCTCCTACGGGCCGATGTTCGCGCTCGGCGTGGTGGCGTTGTCGTTCGTGCCGCTGTCGGGGTTCGCGGGCCAGATCTCGTTGTGCCAGCTGAGCATCGCGGGCGTCGGCGCGGTCGTCTGGGGCCAGCTGGCCCCGGACGGGCAGCCGTGGGCGCTGGTCGCCGCGTTCGCGGTCTCCGCGCTGGTCGGCGCGCTGATCGCGGTGCCGGCGCTGCGCCTGTCCGGGGTCTACCTGGCGCTGGCGACCGCGGCCTTCGCCGTCGTCCTCGACCGGTGGATCTTCACCCTGCCGTCGTTCGAGCTGTTCGGCGTGCGGATCGCGGTGTTCAACCAGAGCTCGGTGGAGATGGCGGGGCCTGACTTCTTCGGGTTCCGGCTGGAGGAGCCGGCCGAGCTGATGGTGTTCTCCGCGCTCTGCCTCGCCCTGGGCTCCCTCGGGGTGGCGGCGCTGCGGCTGAGCAGGTTCGGGCGCAGGCTGATCGCGCTGCGCGACAGCGAGGCGGCCTACGCGACGCTCGGCGGCAGCCTGCTGGCCGCCCGGGTCCTGGTGTTCGCGCTGAGCGCCGGGATCGCGGGGGTCGGCGGTGCGCTGTACGGGATGCAGCTGCAGTCGGTGACCGCCGAGCAGTTCAACTTCGTGGCGGGCCTCCCGATCTTCCTGATCGCGGTGATCGGCGGCCTCGGGGCGGTGGGCAACGGCCTGTTCGTCGGCACCGCCTACCTGGGCCCGATCCACCTGCTGAACGCGGTGGCCCCCTGGACGCACAACATCGTCCAGTTGCTGCCCGCCCTGGCGGGGCTGGGCTTCGCCCGGCACCCCGAGGGCATCGTGCCGGGGATGCGGCACAGCTGGGAGCCGCTGGCCCGCAGCCGCGTCGCGCTGTCGGCCCTGCTCGGCGGGTTCGCGGTGCTCTGGCTGCTGCGGATCGGCGACGTCGTCGGCAACGCCGTCCTCCTCCTCGGCACGGCGGTCCTGGCGCTGGCACTGCGCACCTGGGCGCAGGCGAAGGAGGCGACGGCCACCGAACCGGAGGTCCCGGTCGAGTGGTGGGGCGTGCGGCGCCCCTGGCGCAAGGAGGACGAGGAGGTGTTGTCCCGTGGGATCGCTGGAGGTTAGCGACGTGACGGTCGTCTTCGGCGGCCACCGGGCTTTGGACGGGGTCGCCCTGGACGCCGAGCCCGGCCAGGTCACCGGCCTGATCGGGCCCAACGGAGCGGGCAAGAGCACCCTGTTCGACGTGGTGTCCGGGCTGCGCAGGCCCTCCTCCGGACGGGTGGTGCTCGACGGCAGGGACGTCACCCGGATGGGGCCCGCCCGCCGGGCCAGGCGCGGGCTGGCGCGCACGTTCCAGCGGCTGGAGCTCTTCGGCCGGCTGACCGTGCGCGACAACCTGCTCGTCGCCGCCGAGATGGGCCCCGACCGGCGGCTGGCCGGGCACGCCGTGACGGGGATCCTCGACCGGATCGGCCTGCACCACGTCGCCGACACCTGCGCCGACGAGCTGTCCACCGGGGCCGCCCGCCTGGTGGAGGTCGGCCGGGCGATGGCGGTCCGGCCCAAGCTCCTCCTGCTGGACGAGCCCGCGGCCGGGCAGGACGGCGAGGAGACCGAGCGGTTCGCGGCCCTGCTGCGCTCGCTGGCCGACGACGGCACCACCGTCGTCCTCGTCGAGCACGACATGGGCCTGGTCATGAGCGTGTGCGACCGGCTGCACGTGCTCGACCTCGGCAGGATCATCGCCTCCGGTCCGCCGGAGGAGGTCCGGCGGGACAGGGCGGTCCTGGCCGCCTATCTGGGCGAGTCACCGGTGGAGGAGTCATGAGCGCCCTTCTCGAACTGCGCGGGGTGCGCGCCTCGTACGGCGGCATCACCGCCCTGCACGGCGTGGACCTGAGCGTCTCCGCCGGTCAGGTGGTGGCGCTGCTCGGCCCCAACGGGGCGGGCAAGACGACGACGCTGAAGGTCGCCGCGGGCGTGCACCCGGCCGACTCGGGCCGGCTGCTGCTGGGCGGCCGGGACGTGTCCGGGGCGAACCCCCGCGATCTGGCACGGGCGGGCGTCTGCCTGATCCCCGAGGGCCGCGGCGTCTTCCCCAACCTGTCCGTCCGCGACAACCTCCTGATGATGACCTTCACCGGACGCGGCCGCGAGGAGATCGAGGAGATCGCGTTCGCGCGGTTCCCCGTCCTGGCCGAGCGCGCCTCGCAGGCCGCCGGGACCATGTCCGGGGGCGAGCAGCAGATGCTCGCCCTCGCCCGCGGCCTGGCCACCGACCCGGCCGTGCTGCTGCTGGACGAGCTGTCCATGGGTCTGGCGCCGCTGGTCGTGGCCGAACTGTACGAGCAGGTCGCCGAGATCGCCCGGCAGGGCGTGGCGGTCCTGGTCGTCGAGCAGTTCGCGGCCGCCGTCCTCGACATCGCCGACCACGCCGCGGTCCTGGTGCGCGGCCGCGTCGAACGGCGGGGCGACCCCGACGCGGGGTTGCGCGCCGAGCTTTCCGACCTTTACCTGGGGAGTGCACGATGACCTCGACCGAGACGCGTGCGGACCGCTTCGTCCGCGAACTGGCGGAGCTGAAGATCGCCGATCCGGCCGCCGGGCGGTCCGCGTTGTGGCTGCGCCTGGGCGCGGTCCTGATGGCGGTCGGGCCGGTGCTCGGGGCGGCCGCCTACTTCATGTCCCACGGCACCACCGACCCGCTGGCCCAGCGCGACGCCCTGGCACTCGGCCTGGCCGGGGTGTGCGCGTCCGTGGTCGGTTCGGCGCTGTTCCTGCGCTACTCGCTGACGGGGTTCCTGCGGTTCTGGATGGCCCGCCAGTCCTACGACCTGTCGGTCCTGGCCGACCGCCTGCCGGAAAAGGAGAAACTGCAATGACACCACCGACCCTGCGCGCGGGGGAGCAACTCGCCAGCACCGCCTGCACCACGCGGGTGGTCGTCGTGCGAGCCCCCGCGGGCGGGGGCGCGGAGCTCGGCTGCGGCGGGAACCCGATGGTCCCCGCCGCCTCCGCGCCGTCCGCCGCCCCCTCCGCCGGAGGGGACGCCGCAACGCTCATAGGCAAGCGCTACGTGAACGCCGACGAGACGATCGAAGTGCTCTGCACCTCCTCCGGAGCGGGGGAGCTCAGCTGCGACGGAGTTCCGATGACCATCAAGGCGGCCAAACCGCTGCCCGCCTCGGACTGACAGGGAGACGTCATGCGCAAAGAAGACATGATCTTGATCAGCGTCGACGACCACATCATCGAGCCGCCGGACATGTTCGTGAACCACCTGCCGGCCAAGTACAAGGACGACGCCCCGCGCCTGGTGCACCGCGAGGACGGCACCGACGTCTGGCAGTTCCGCGACACCGTCATCCCCAACGCGGCGCTGAACGCGGTGGCGGGCCGCCCCAAGGAGGAGTACGGCCTGGAGCCGCAGGGCCTGGACGAGATCCGGCCCGGCTGCTACGACGTGCACGAGCGCGTGAAGGACATGAACGCCGGAGGGATCCTGGCGTCGATGAACTTCCCGTCCTTCCCCGGCTTCGCCGCCCGCCTGTTCGCCACCGAGGACGTGGACTTCTCCCTCGCCCTGGTCCGCGCCTACAACGACTGGCACATCGACGAGTGGTGCGGCGCCTACCCCGGCCGGTTCATCCCGATGGCCCTGCCGGCGATCTGGGACGCCGAGCTGTGCGCCCAGGAGGTCCGGCGGGTGGCGGAGAAGGGCTGCCGTTCGCTGACCTTCACCGAGAACCCGGCCGCCCTGGGCTACCCGAGCTTCCACAGCGAGCACTGGGACCCGCTGTGGCGCGCCCTGACCGACACGGGCACGGTCCTCAACGTGCACATCGGCTCGTCGGGCCGGCTCACGATCCCGGCGGTGGACTGCCCGCCGGACGTGATGATCACGCTGCAGCCGATGAACATCGTCTCGGCCGCGGCCGACCTGCTGTGGTCGCGGGTCATCAAGGAGTTCCCGTCCATCAAGATCGCCCTGTCCGAGGGCGGCACGGGCTGGATCCCCTACTTCCTGGAGCGGGTGGACCGCACGTTCGAGATGCACGCGACCTGGACGCTGCAGGACTTCGGCGGCAGGCTGCCCAGCGAGGTGTTCCGCGAGCACTTCCTGACCTGCTTCATCTCCGACCCGCTGGGCGTGCGGCTGCGGCACGACATCGGGATCGACAACATCTGCTGGGAGGCCGACTACCCGCACAGCGACTCGATGTGGCCCGGCGCCCCCGAGGAGCTGCACGAGGTCCTGGAGCGCTATGACGTCCCGGACGAGGACATCGACAAGATGACCCACGAGAACGCGATGCGCTGGTACTCCTTCGACCCGTTCGCGCACGTCCCGCGCGAGCAGGCGACGGTGGGCGCGCTGCGGGCGGCCTCGGCCGACCACGACGTGTCCATCAAGTCGCGCAGCCACCGCATCATCGCACCCGAGGAGAAGCTCGAAGGTTTCCGGCAGCGGGCCCGTGCCGCCACGGGGGCCGGTAAGTGAGTGATCTCGTGCTGACCGAACAGGTCGGCAACGTGCTGGTCGTGACCCTGAACCGGCCCGAGGTGCGCAACGCGCTCAATCCCGAGCTGATGGAGGAGCTCTCGGCGGTGCTGCGCGCCGCCGAGGCCGACACCGAGGTGCGGGCGATCGTCCTGACGGGCTCGGGGACGGTCTTCTGCTCGGGGCTCGACCTGAAGGCGTTCGCGGCCGGGGGGAGCATCAAGGCGCTGGTGTGGTTCTACCACCGCAGCGTCGCCACCCCGGTCGTCGCGGCGCTGAACGGCTCGGCGCTGGGCGGCGGCTTCGAGCTGATGCTCGCCTGCGACCTGGTCGTCGCGGCCGAGGGGGCGAAGCTGGGCATCGCCGAGGTCAAACGCGGCCTGTTCGCGGCGGGGGGCGGCACCGCGCTCTCCGCCCGCGTGCCGATGGCGGCGGCGCTGGAGATGGGGCTGACCGGCGATCCGGTCACCGCGGAGCGGGCCCTGGAGCTGGGCCTGGTGAACCGGGTGGTCCCGGCCGACCGGGTGCCGGCCGAGGCCATGGGGCTGGCCGAGCGGATCGCGCAGAACGGTCCGCTCGGCGTCGCCATGACCAAGAAGCTGATGCGCGAGCAGCGGTGGTGCACCCCCGCCGAGGTCGACGAGGTCTTCAAGAGCGCCGACGCGATGGAGGGCGCGCGGGCGTTCGCCGAACGCAGGCCGCCGGTATGGACGGGAAGGTGATCCGCGGTGGATTTCGAGCTGAGTGAAGAGCAGCGGCTGTTCCGGCAGACGCTCAGGGACTTCGCCGAGAAGGAGATCATGCCGGTCGCGCCCGAGTGGGAGCGGACCGGGCGGTACCCGACGGAGATCGTCGAGAGCTTCAAGGAGTTCGGGCTGTACGGCCTGAACGTTCCCGAGGAGTACGGGGGGCTCGCCGCCGACCGCGTCTCCTACGCGCTGGCGTTCGAGGAGATCGCCCGCGCCTGGCTGGGCGCGGCCGGCCTGTTCGGGCCGCACTCCGTGGCCTGCTGGCTGGTGGCGCGCAACGGCACCCCGGAGCAGAAGGAGCGGTGGCTGCCCCGGATGGCGACCGGCGAGGTGCGTTCGGGCATCTGCCTGACCGAGCCGGGCGCGGGCACCGACCTGCAGGGCATCAGGACGACGGCGGTCCGGGACGGCGACCACTACGTGGTGTCGGGCAGCAAGACCTGGATCACCAACGCGCGGGTCGCCGGCATGTTCCCCGTCCTGGTCAAGACCGGGAGGGCGGACGGCGGGCACGAGGCGATGTCGGTGCTGCTGGTGGACACCTCCTCGCCGGGCTTCACGGTCACCCGGGACCTGCCCAAGATGGGCTACAAGGGGCCGGAGAGCAGCGAGCTCGTCCTGGACAAGGTGCGGGTGCCGGTGGAGAACCTCCTGGGCGGCGAGGAAGGCCGCGGCCTCCAGCAGGTGCTGGGCGGGCTGGAGATCGGCCGGATCAACATCGCGGCCCGCGCGGTCGGCGTCGCGCAGGCCGCCTATGACGCCGCGCTGGGCTACTCGCGGGAGCGGGAGGCCTTCGGCAAGCCGATCTCGGACTTCCAGGCGATCCAGCTGAAGATCGCCGACATGGCCACCGAGATCCAGGCGGCGCGGCTGCTGACGTACTGGGCCGCGGCCAGGTCCGACGCCTCCGGCGGCCGGGTGGACATGGAGGCGGGCATGGCCAAGATGTACGCCTCCGAGGTCGCGATCAAGTGCTCGCTGGAGTCGATGCGCATCCACGGCGGTTACGGCTACTCGTCGGAGTTCGTCGTCGAGCGCCTGTACCGCGACGCGCCGCTGATGGCCATCGGCGAGGGGACCAACGACGTGCAGCGCCTGGTCATCGCCAGGTCGCTGGTCTCGGGCAAGGGGCGTCTGGGCTGGTGAGACCCGCGTTGCGAGCAGGGCGCGGAGCGGGCCTCCCGGTCGGATGACGACCGGGAGGCCCCTTCTTTTCCCGGCGGTTCTCCAGTAAGTGGGAAATTACGAATATGTGACGCTTGTCACGGCGGGGAGAACCGACTTAATGTGTGTTCGGTCAGTTCTGGGAGGAGGCCGACGTGAACGATCCACTGGCGGACCAGCGGCCGTACGCGACCCTCCTGGCGAAGGGGGAGGACCGGAGGCAGCGGATTCTGGCGGTCGCACAGCGCCTGCTGACCCGCAACGGGTGGCGCAACACGACGCTCGGGCAGATCGCCCGGGAGGCCGGAGTCACCCCCGCCGGCCTGCTGCACCACTTCGAGTCCAAGGAGCAGCTGCTCCACGCGGTGCTGGACGCCCGGGACGCCTACGACGACGCCAGTGTCGACCTGTCGGGCGACGTCATCGAGCAGCTGGAGAGGGTGGCCGAGCGGTTCCGCGAGGCGCCCGAGCTGGTCGGTACGTTCGCGGTGCTCCGGATGGAGAACCTCGACCCTGGCTCACCGCTGCACGAGCGCTTCCTCAAGCGGCACCAGCTCTCGCTCGAGCTCACCGCCGAGTGCATTCGGCGGGGGCAGCGCGCGGGCCGGTACCGCACGGACCTGGACCCGGTCGCCAAGGCCGGGGAGATCGTCGCCTTTCTGAACGGGATAGAGGCAACATGGCTACTCGACCCTTCGATTCCGCTGGCCGAGATGTTCAGGGAGTACACCCGGTCACTCGCGAGCCGGCTCGCCCGACCCTCACCGCCCCCCTGAGGCCCCGGCTGGCGGTGGCCGCCACGAGCAAGGCCGAGGCGGTGCGCTCCGCCGGAGGCCTGATGTTCGACCGGGTGACGGCGGGCTGGGACGTCGTCGTCCTCACCGCAGACGGCGGGGACCCCCGTTCCCTGCGCATCCTCGGCGCCCGCTCCCTCGACCTGGACATCGCGCTGGCCTGCCGCTTCAACGGCATCCGCCCGCAGGTCATCGCCGTGGACGCGGGGCTGTGCGACGCCGACCCGCGCGTGCGCGGCCGCCTCCTGAAGGCGCTGGAGGAAGGCGGTTGCGAGGTGCGGATCTGCGGCGGCCACCGGACTGCCCCCGCCGTTTCCGGGACCCTCCGCCACCGCCTGAGCGCCGCCGCCCGCGCCTTCAAGGCCCAGGCCCTCGCCGCCGTCGCCACCTCCGAGACGGGCGGGATCGAGGAGGTCTTCCAGAAGGGGGACCTGTTCCACCACTCCAAGAGCGCCTGACGCGCGGGGGTCCGGGGAGCCGTCGTGGAGGAGGCTCCCCGGACCCGCGGGTCCTCCGGTGCGCGGCTCAGCCCCGCCTGCCCGGCCGGGGGAGCCGGACGGAGGGCAGCAGCGGCCGGAGGGAGCGGTGCCGCAGGGCGGAGGCGGCGACCCCCGAGCCGTAGGCGACGTCCTCGGCGAGCCGCAGCGCCGTGTAGCGGACGGGATCGAGCGCGGGCCGCCGGCACCACTCCAGGGCGACCGGGGCGAGCATGGCGGCGGCCGCGCCCCTGGCGAGGCGGCTGCGGCCGCCGGCCGCCAGGCACACCAGGCCCAGCGGCCACCACTCGCGGCGCAGCGCGTGGCCGAGGGCGGCGGCGTCGGCGACGACGCCCTTGCCGACGACAGACGCGCTGAGCGTCCGGCTCCCCGGCATGCCGGCCAGGCTCCGGTCGAGCAGCACCGCGGTGAGGGCGGCCGAGGCGGCGGCGGGCAGCGGGCGGCCGAGGGCCAGGCAGCCCAGCGTGAGCAGGTTCCAGCCCGACAGGTGAGCCGGGGCCAGCCGTCCGGGATGGCGCTCGGCCAGTGCGGCGGCCGACGTCCCGTACTCGTGGCGGCGCCGCGCCCAGGCCAGGAGGGCGAGCCGCGGCGTGTGGGCGACGCGGGCCTCCGGCTGGTAGCGCACGTTCAGGCCCCGGTCGGCGAGCCGCCAGACGAAGTCGACGTCCTCGCCGAGCCGCATCCCCTCGTCGAAGGGAAGGTCCGCCACGGCCTCCCTGCGCACGACCAGGGTCGCGGTGGGCACGAATCCCAGCTTCGCCCCCGGACGGACCAGCGCGGGCCGCGTCCCCATGTCGAGAGCCGACCGTGCGGCCTCGTACCGCGCCATGGCTCCCCGACCCCCGCCGTCCGGGACGATCCGGGGCGCCACAGCCGCCACCTTGGGATCGTCGAAGTGCGGCAGGAGCAGGTCCAGCCACCCCTCCTCCGGGCGGCAGTCGGAGTCCACGAACGCGACGAACGGCGTCCGCGCCAGCCGCAGCCCCGTGTTGCGCGCGGCGGCGGGACCCCGGTTGACCGCATGCCGCTCCAGCCGCACGCCGTAGGCCTCCGCCACGCGCCGCATCGGCTCGGGGTCGGGCGAACCGTCGTCCACGACGATCACCGGCACGCCCTTGACGGCCGTCAGGCAGCGCTCCAGCTCGTCCGTCCTCCCGAACGCGGGGACGACGACCGTCACCTCGTGCGGACCGGGCCTGGGCGACGGGACCGGATGCGCGAAGCCGAGATCGAGCAGCTGCCGCCCCAGTGCCCGCTCCATGGCGGACGAGACGGCCACGCCCTCGCCTCCCGCACGCCGCCACTCCCGGAGGTGCGGCCTGGCCGCCTCCTTGAGCCGCACGACCTTCCAGGGCGCGCCGCCCGTGGCCACGAGCCCGTCGCCCCAGAAGGACGTCCGGGAGTCCAGCGCCACGGGGAAGCCCTGCGGCAGCGCGAAGGACCGTGTCACGGATGCTCCACGGGCCGCAGGAGGCGGCCGCGGGTGTCGGCCCGGTTCGCGGCGATCCGGCGGACGGCGTCCGCGACCATCGCCTCGACGAGTTCGCGCCCCCGCTCCGCGGTGGCCCCGGACGGATCACCGAGCACGCCCGAAGGGGAGACGCCGCGCACGCCCCGGGCGACCAGCTCCGGCATGAGCGTGGCGAGCGGCCGGGTGTCACCGGGAACGGCCGCGTCCACGCGCACCAGCTCGGGCGCCAGGTGCAGCATCACCGAGGTCTCGGTGAACCCGGCATGGGCGTCGCCCCCCGGAGCCTCGCAGGACAGCCAGCCGGTGTCGTGGCCCTCGCCGCGCAGCTGCCCGACGGCGGAGCCGAGCGCGCGCACGTTCCCGCCGTGCCCGTTGACGAGGACCACCCGCCAGGCCCACGGGGTGAGCGAGCGCACCATCTCGAGCAGGAGCACGTGCAGCGCCTCGTGCCCGATGGAGATCGTCCCGGGGAAACCGCCGTGCTCACCGCTGGCCCCGTACTCGACGGCGGGCGCCACCAGCACCGGCCCGGACGCCTCCGGAACGAGGGCGGCGGCCACCCGTTCGGCGACGGCGCGCGCGATCACGGTGTCGGTGGAGAGCGGCAGGTGGGGCCCGTGCTGCTCGGTCGAGCCGACCGGCACGAGCACCAGGCCGCCCACCGGCACCGACGGCCAGGCGGTCTCCGCCAGCCGCACGGCGCCCTCCTCGGTCCCCCCGGGTCGTGTCACCTCAGCCCGCCGGCGCGTCTTCGACGTCCCCGCCGCCCAGGGTGACCTGGAAGTCGCGCGGGATGTAGAGGTCCGCGGGGGAGAGGTCGTGCACGCTGGAGTGGCCGAGGCCGAGGACGGCCGAGTCGAGGCCGCCGCGCATGATGTCCAGCACGTTCTCCACGCCGGCCTGCCCGTTGGCGGCCAGGCCCCACAGGTAGGCGCGGCCGATGAGGACGGCGCGGGCGCCCATGGCCAGGGCCTTGGCGACGTCGCCGCCGCGCCGGACGCCGCCGTCCAGCAGCACCTCCACCTGGTCGCCGACGGCCTCGGCGATGGCGGGCAGGAGGCGGATGGTGGCGGGCGTGGTGTCGAGGTTGTTGCCGCCGTGGTTGGACACCGACAGCGCGGTGACGCCGAGGTCGGCGGCACGCCTGGCGTCGTCGACGCGGGTGACGCCCTTGAGCATGAAGGGCCCGCCCCACTCCTCACGCAGCCACTTGACGTCCTCCCAGGTGGGGGGAGGGGTCTGCATCCACTCGTAGTAGGCGCCGAAGAACGTGGGGGCCTCGCCGCCGGGCGGCTGGAGGTTGGGCGCGGTCAGGTCCGGGATCTTGCCGGTCTTGCCGAACCGCCACAGCCACCCCGGCCGGTTGACGACCTTGGGGGCCAGCTTCACCATCGTCTTGAGGTCGACCCGCTCGGGGATGGCGGGGCTGCCCCAGTCGCGGCCGTTGGAGAACGACCAGTCCAGGGTGGCGATGAGGGCCTTGGCACCGGCCTTCTTCGCCCGCTCCATGCGCTGGGACATCGCCTCGCGGGTGCCCGTCCAGTACATCTGGTAGAAGACGTTGGGGTTGGCGGCGCAGACGTCCTCCACCGACCGGCTCGCGAACGAGCTGAGCCCCATGATCACGCCCCGGTTCGCGGCGGCGCGGGCCACCGCGACCTCGCCCTCGGGGTCCACGGCCTGCACCCCGGTGGGGGAGATCATGACGGGGAACGACGACTCCACCCCCATGATCGTGGTGGCCAGGTCGCGTTCGGCGTGGTGGCCGACGACCTTCGGCGCGAAACCCAGGTCGGCGAACGCCTTGGTGTTGTCGCTGATGGTGCGCCCGCGCTCGGACCCGGCGACCAGCGCGCCGTAGACCATGCCGGGCAGCCGCTTCTTGGCCCGCCGCTGGGCCTCGGCGACGGTCTCGAACCAGGTGTTGCTCATGGGGCTCTCTTCGGGAAGGAGGGTCAGGAAAGGCTCAGCCCGGCCAGGGGGTCCTCGGCGCAGGCGCTCACCGGAGGGCGCTCGGGACGGCGGGTGCTGAGGGTGACGGGCACCGGCCGCGGCTTGCGGGGCGCGCGGCGGGAGTGGTCGGCGGACGGCTTGGGGATGTTCGCCCGGTCCTCGGGCCGCTGGGCGAGCAGCGCCTCGCCGTAGCCCTGGACGCATTCGGGGTCGGGGCCGTCCAGGGGGATGCCGGTGAAGAACTTCGCGGCCATGCAGCCGCCCTTGCAGGTGTCGTAGAAGGAGCAGGACGAGCAGGCGCCGCCCGTCTGCGGCTCGCGCAGCTCGCGGAACAGCTCCGACCCGCGCCACACCCCGGCGAAGCCGCCCTGCTCGCGGACGTTCCCGGCGAGGAACTCGTCGTGGATGGCGAACGGGCAGGCGTAGACGTCGCCGACCGGGTCGATCAGGCAGACGACGCGCCCGGCGCCGCACAGGTTCAGGCCCGGCAGGGCCTGGCCGTAGGCCGACAGGTGGAAGAAGGAGTCGCCGGTCAGGACCTGGTCGCCGTTGGCGATCAGCCAGTCGTACAGCTCGCGCTGCTGGCCGGGCAGGGGGTGCAGCTCGTCCCACACGTCGGCGCCGCGGCCGGACGGGCGCAGCCGGGTCAGCCGCAGCTGGGCGCCGTAGCGGTCGGCGATCGCCTTGAACTCGTCCATCTGCGGGATGTTGTGGCGGGTGCACACGACCGACAGCTTGAAGTTCTTCATCCCGGCGTCGTGCAGGTTCTGCATGGCGCGGACGGCGGTGTCGTAGGAGCCGGGGCCGCGGACGGCGTCGTTGACCTCGGGCGTGGCGCCGTCGAGGGAGATCTGGACGTCGACGTAGTCGTTGGCGGCCAGGCGGCGGGCGGCCTCGGGGGTGATGCGCACGCCGTTGGTGGAGAACTTCACGCCCACGCTGTGGGAGGTGGCGTAGTCCAGCAGCTCCCAGAAGTCCGGCCGCACGGTCGGCTCGCCGCCGCCGATGTTGACGTAGAAGACCTGCATCGCCTGGAGCTCGTCGATGACGGCCTTGCACTCGTCGGTGGACAGCTCGCGCGGGTCGCGCCGGCCGGAGCTGGACAGGCAGTGCTCGCACGCCAGGTTGCAGGCGTACGTCAGTTCCCAGGTCAGGCAGATCGGGGAGTTCAGCCCGTGTTCGAACAGGTCGACCAGCCGGGGGCTCCGGTCGGGCGCGATGGTCATGGGGCGGTCCTTTCGACGACCATGGACGACTGGACGAGCGCCGCCAGCGCGATGCCGTAGCGGGGCAGGTCCGGGTCGGGGACGCCCGCCGCCGCGCAGGCGGCGCGGGCGGAGGGCGCGTCCCGCAGGCCGCGCACGACCTCCAGCAGCGTCAGGTCCTTGAGGAACGACAGCTTGCGGGTGCCGAAGTGGTACAGCAGCGCCCCGAAGGGTTCGGGCCGCACCGAGACCTGCGGGTGCAGGTCCCAGGCGCGGTCCAGGTCGATCTGCGACATCCCGGCGGTCTTAGTAGACGCCGCACATGCCGTCGATCGAGACCTCCTCGATCAGCGACTCGACGACGGACTCCTCGTTCTCCAGGGGGGCCTGTGCCTCGTTCATGGCGCTCTCCTCTCGTTTCGCGGCCGGATCGTGAGCTGGGCTTCACACCGGCGGGGCTTGAGGGGATACTAAATGCATCAAGTGCCAAAAGGAAGGCCGCCATGGGAGTTCCCGATGTCCTGGTGGTCGGCGCGGGCGGGAGCGGAGCGGTGCTGGCGGCACGGCTCAGCGCGGATCCCGCCCGCGAGGTCCTGCTGCTGGAGGCGGGTCCCGTGCCGCGGAGCCTCGCGGAGTTCCCGCCGGAACTGCTGGACGCGCGCGTCGTCCCCGGCGCGCAGCCGGGTAGCGAGTTCGTCACCCACCATCCCGCGCACCTCACCCCCGACCGCCCGTACGCCGCGCCCCGCGGCCGGGTCCTCGGCGGCTCGACGACCGTGAACGGCGGCTACTTCGTCCGGGCGCGGCGCGAGGACTTCGACCGCTGGTCGGTCCAGGGCGGCCCGGCCTGGTCCTATGAGCGGGCGCTGCCGCTCCTGCGCGCCCTGGAGAACGATCTCGACCTGGGGGCCGGGCCGCTGCACGGCGACAGGGGACCGGTCCGGATCTCCCGCACCGACCTGAGCCACCCCGCCGCCGAGGCCTTCCGCGCCGCCGCCAAGGAGCGCGGCCTCCCCGAGGAGCACGACAAGAACGCGCAGGACGAACCGGGCTTCGGCCCCGTCCCGTCGAACGCCGTCGGCGGCCTGCGGATCAACACCGGCCTGGCCTACCTGGCCGAGGCGGCCGCCCGGCCCAACCTCACCGTGCGGGGCGGCTGCACGGTGCGCTCGGTGCGCTTCTCCGGGAACCGCGCGACCGGCGTGGAGGTCGAGCACGCCGGGCGCAGGAGCGTGGTGGAGGCAGGGGAGATCGTCCTGTGCGCGGGGGCCTTCGGCTCGGCGCACCTGCTGCACCTGTCGGGGATCGGGCCGGGGGAGGACCTCGCACGCCTGGGCGTCCCCGTCGTCCAGGACCTTCCCGCCGTCGGAGCCGCGCTCGGCGACCACCCGCAGGTGGTCCTGGAGTGGACGCCCCGGGAGCCGATGGCGGCCCCGGCCGGCTCCTGGCTCGGCGGCGCGCTGCACCTGACGTCCTCCGGCGGCGAGCACCGGGGAGACCTGGAGATCCTGCAGTCCCTGGTGCCCCTGACGGCGCTGATCGGGGGGACGGCGGCTCCCGGCTCCCCGCTGGCCTTCCTCCTCTCGGACCAGGCGCCCCGGCGGAGCGGCGGGCTGCGCACGGAGTCGGCGGACCCGGCGGTGCCGCCGCACATCGACTACGGCTACCTGGAGACGGAGGCCGACCGGCGGAGGCTCCGGGAGGCGGTCCGCGCGACGGCGTCGCTGCTCGCCACGAGCGCCTTCACGGAGATCTCCTCCGGGCTGCTGGAGCCCGGTCCCCGGACGCTCGACGACGACCGCGCCCTCGACCTGTGGATCCGCTCCCGCCTCGGCACCTCCCAGCACACCTGCGGCACCGTCCCGATGGGCTCCGCCGGGGATCCGTCCGCCGCCGTCGACGGCCACGGCAGGGTGCACGGCGTGCGGGGGCTGCGCGTCGCCGACACCTCGATCCTGCCCACGGCCCCCCTACGGGGCCCCGCCGCCACGGCCGTCCTCATCGGGGAGCTCGTCGCCGACGCGATGATCCGGGAGGTCCGCTGAGGCCAGCCCCTCACCCGTCCGGCGGATGGCCTCGTCGAGCAGCGCGGACAGCTCCGTGTCCGGCTCGGCCGCCAGCCAGTGCTCGTACGCGGCGATCGCGGCGGCCAGCACGGTGTACCCGGCGAGCCGGGGGAACATCGCGGACGGCGGCAGCCCGGAGCGCTCGGCCGCGAAGTCCCGGACGATCCGCCGCCAGGAGGCGTAGCGCAGGGTCGCGTCGGCCTGCAGCGTCGGCACCCGCAGGATGAGCCGCATGCGCTGCCGGTGCCAGGGCACGTCCTCGGGATCGAAGCGGTTGAACTCCACGACGGCCCCGCGCAGCGCGGTCATCATCGGCGTGCGCGGATCCGTCCCGGCCAGCAGCTCCCGGAACCGCTGCAGATGGCCCTCGAAGTCCCCCCACACCAGGTCGTTCTTGGACTGGAAGTAGCGGAAGAACGTCCTCCGCCCGATCCCCGCGGCCCCCGCGATGTCGTCGACCGTGGTCTCGTCGAAGCCCTTGCGCGCGAACAGCTCGAAGGCCAGCCGCTCCAGCGCCGCCCGCGACGTCGCCTTCGGCCTGCCCATGACCGCCTGCCGGCCGCCGCTCCCTCTCCCTGCCACGACTCCAGGGTGTCACGAAGGGACGGCGGCTCGGCGGCAACTCCCGACATCCAAGGGGTTGTGTGTGGTTATGTGACGGGGTGATTGATTCGGATGATCTTGTCGTTGGCCGGTATCGGCTGACGGCGCTGCTGGGCGAGGGCGGCATGGGGGAGGTCTGGCGCGCCCGGGACGAGCAGCTGGACCGGGACGTGGCGGTCAAACGACTGCGGGTGCCGCCCGAGTTCGGCAGGACGGAGGCCGCCCACCGGATCGCCCGGATGGAACGCGAGGCACGGGCCGCGGGCGTGCTGCGGCACCGGGGCATCGTCACCGTCTACGACCAGTTCACCGACGCGAAGGGCACGCCCTGGATCGTCATGGAGTACGTCCCCGGCCGGTCCCTCGCCCAGATGATGGGAGACGGCGGCAGGTTCTCACCCGAGCGGACCGCCCGGATCGGCGCGCAGATCGCGGACGCCTTGGCCGCGGCACACGCGGCGGGCGTCGTCCACCGCGACATCAAACCCGCCAACATCCTGCTGGACGGGGACCGGACGGTCCTCACCGACTTCGGTATCGCCGCCTTCGAGGGAGCCACCACGCTCACCGCCGAGGGCAGCCTCATGGGAACCCCCGCCTACATGTCGCCGGAGCAGGTCAACGGCGACCGCGGCACCCCCGCCTCCGACCTGTGGTCACTCGGCGTCACCCTCTACCACGCGGTCGAAGGGCAGCAGGCCTTCCAAGGCCCCAACATGGCCGTGATCCTCCTGGCGGTCAGCCGCGGCGTCCCCGCGCCCATGGTCCACGCCGGCCCGCTCGAACCGATCCTGCGCAGCCTGATGTCCAAGGACCCCGCCCACCGGCCCACCGCCGCCGAGGCGGCGGCCAGGCTCTCCGCCCCCGCCGGGTCCCGGCTTCCGACCGTGCCGGGCTCGCCTCCTTCCGTCGGACGGTCCCCGCTCACCCGCCGCCGTCTGCTGATCGCCCTGGGAGCCGTCGGCGCGGCCGTCGCCCTCCCGGCCGCCTACTACGCCTTCGACGAGGAGGCGCCGTCCCGGAAGACGGACGCCCCTGCGCCGACGTCGACGCCGAGTGCCGCTCCGTCGTCCTGGAAGGCCCCCGAACAGGACGGAAAGCCCCTGGTCAAGTCCGGAGACGTCTCGTCCGTGGTCTTCAGCCCCGACGGCCGGCTCCTCGCCGTGGCGACCGACACCCCGCGAGGCGACGGCGTGCAGCTGTGGGACGTGGCCGCCCGCACCATGCAGAGCGAGTTCGCCAACGCCTCCGACGACCGGGCCAGCGCCGACGGCCAGATCCTCAGGCTGGCCTTCAGCCGGGACGGCCGGATCCTCGCCGCCGCGGACCTGGAGGGAACGGTACGGATGTGGGACATGACGTCCC
Source organism: Actinocorallia populi (assembly GCF_002995495.1). Classification (GTDB taxonomy): domain Bacteria; phylum Actinomycetota; class Actinomycetes; order Streptosporangiales; family Streptosporangiaceae; genus Actinocorallia; species Actinocorallia populi. The sequence goes on from NZ_PVZV01000005.1 coordinate 24,906, forward strand.
GCACGGAGTTCGGGATGCCGCTCGAGCACGCCGGAACGGTCAGGGACATCTCGTTCAGCCCGGACGGCAGGCTCCTCGCCACCGTCGGCAAGGACAAGCTGGTGCGGTTGTGGGACCTGACCACCTACCAGGTCGTCCGAACCCTCGACCCGAGGTTCCGGCACCTCGAGATCACCGCGGTGGCGTTCAGCCCGAAGGACGACCTCCTCGCGGCGGGAAGCGAGGAGGTGGTGCGGCTGTGGGACCTGAACACCGGCACCACCCGGCCCCTGAAGGCCGAAGGGGTGATCGGGCAGCTGGCGTTCAGCCCCGACGGCGGGCTGCTGGCCGCGGGAGGCAGCGGGGAGAGCGGGACCATGATGGTGTGGGACGTGGCCACCCGCACCCGGCTGAAGCGGCCATTCAAGGGCGCCGCCGAGTACGAGTACATCGCCTCCGTCGCGTTCAGCCCGGACGGCGGAACCCTCGCCGCGGGTAGCAGTAACAACGTGCTGTGGTTGTGGGACGTGGCCACCGGTGAACGGCTGGGGAAGCCGATCGCCCACTCCGGCACCGTGGGGGCCGTGGCCTTCAGCCCGAAGGGCGGGCTGCTGGCCACCGGCACAGAAATCGGCGAAGGCGCGGTCCGCCTGTGGCGCCCCTGAATCCACTCCGCCGACCCCGGCGCCTGGTTGGCATATTGCAGGGAATGTCATTGTTTGGTGCGAGAACGTGCTTATTGTCAGGGGACGGGTGAGGGGCGGGGAGACGTGTTCTTCGCGCATGGACCGGCGGGTGGCCTGTGGCCGGCGCGGGAGGCGCTGACCATCCACCTGGAGTGAGCATGGGACTCGCTGGATCCCTCGCGCGATCGGCGCCGGCCGTCGCCCTCGTCTCCACGGCCCGCGCCGTGCCGTCACCCGCCGGAGCGCAGGAGGGCGAGGAAGGCCTGGAAGAGGCCGGACATGTCGATCTCGTCGGGGGACAGGAGCCACTGGAGCTGGAGGCCGTCCATGACGGCGAAGAGCAGGGGGGACGCCTGTTCGGGGGTGACGCCGCCGGGCAGGACCTCGCCGAGCTCGGCCCGGACGACCTGGGCCATCCAGGCGCGGGAGCCGCCGTAGCGTTCGCGGAAGAAGGCGGTGGCGGGGTGTCCGTCCTGGACGCTCTCGGCCGACAGCACGGTGAAGGACTGGACGATGCCGCGGCGCTGCTCGTTGTACTCGACGATCGCGGCGACGGTGTCGAGGGTGATGCGGCCGCTCTCGCCGGGCAGCGTGATGAGGTCGAGGTTGCGCTCGTCCCGCAGCCGCAGGACCTCGGCGAGCAGCCGGTCCTTGCTGGGGAAGTAGTGCAGCACGCCCTGCTGGGTGAGCCCGACGCGGTCGGCGACGGCCGTGATGGAGGCCCCGGTGTAGCCGCGTTCGGCGAAGACCTCCAGGGCGGCCAGCAGGATCTCCTCGCGACGGTTCATGTCCGGCATCCTAATCGGGTAACGAAGAGATAACATCAGCTACCTGTTGCTCGGTAGGTGGGCTTACTATTCCGACATATCGTGCAATCGTCACTGAGGAGCCGCTCATGCACCCCCACGACCAGGCACCGGTGGAGGCCAGGGCACGGCTGCTGGCCGGGCGGGACATGTGGAGCCTGCCCGCCGTGCCCGAGCTCGGCTTCGACGGCCTCGTGATGTCCGACGGGCCCGTCGGCGTGCGCGGCACCGAGTGGTCGGCCGCCGACCCGTCGATCGCGCTGCCCAGCCCCACCGCGCTGGCCGCCACCTGGGACACCGCCCTCCTCCGCCGGGCGGGGGAGCTCCTCGCCGGGGAGGCGAGGCGCAAGGGGGTGCAGGTGCTGCTGGCCCCGACCGTCAACCTGCACCGCTCCCCGCTGGGCGGAAGGCACTTCGAGTGCTTCTCCGAGGACCCGCTGCTCACCGGCGAACTGGCCGCCGGCCTCGTCCAGGGCGTGCAGTCCGGCGGGGTGGCGGTGACCGTCAAGCACTTCGTGGCCAACGACTTCGAGACCGAGCGCATGACGGCCGACGTCGTGGTGTCCGAACGCGCGCTGCGCGAGCTGTACCTGCTGCCGTTCGAGATCGTCGTCCGCAAGGCGTCCCCGTACGGGATCATGACGGCCTACAACGGCGTCAACGGCACCACCATGAGCGAGCACGACGAGCTCGTCAACGGGGTCCTGCGCGGCGAATGGGGCTTCGACGGCTTCACGGTGTCGGACTGGTTCGGCGCGCGCGACACCGTCCGGGCCGCGCTCGGCGGGCTGGACGTCGCGATGCCCGGCCCCGACACGGTGTACGGGCCCGCGCTGGCCGAGGCCGTGCGCGCGGGAGAGGTGCCCGAGGAGGTGCTCGACCAGCACGTCCAGCGGGTGCTGGAACTGGCGCGGCGCACGTCCGTCGACGTGGACCTCCCCGAGGTGGACGGGCAGGCGCTCGCCCGCGAGATCGCCGCGCGCTCGTTCACCCTGCTGCGCAACGAGGGAGTCCTGCCGTTCGAGGGCTCCCCGCGCGTCGCGCTGATCGGCGGGCTCGCCAAGGAGGCGCGCGTCATGGGCGGCGGCAGCGCGCAGGTCTTCCCCGCGCACGTCGTCTCCCCGCTGGAAGGCCTGGAGAGCGCCGGACTCGACGTTTCGTACGCGCGCGGCGCCGACCCGAGCCTGCGGCTCAACCCCGCCGCCTTCACCCTGCGGACCACCGCCTACGCCGAGGACGGGACGGTCCTCGGCGAGTTCCCGCAGCCGGACGGCGCACTGCAGTGGGTCGGCCAGATGCCCGAGGGCGTCGACTACGCCACGCTCGGCTCCGTCGCCATGCGCGGCACCTTCACCCCCGACGTGAGCGGCGACCACCAGATCGCGATCGAGGGCGTCGGCGAGTTCCGGCTCACGGTCGGCGGCGACGTCCTGTTCGACGGCACCACCGCCGCGGAGAGCGACGACCCGTTCGCCGCGTTCTTCTTCGCGCCGCAGAAGGTGTTCTCCGTGCCGCTCCGGGAGGGCGCGGAGGTCGAGATCGAACTGGTGCACCGGCTCGCCAGGGGCGAGATGCCCCTGCCGTTCGTCGGGTTCGGCCTGGCGCACCGCGAGCCCACCGCCGACCCCGACACCCTGCTGGCCGAGGCGGAGGCCGCCGCCGCTGCCTCCGACATCGCGGTCGTGGTCGTCGGCACGTCCAAGGAGGTCGAGAGCGAGGGCTTCGACCGCACCTCGCTGCGGCTGCCCGGCCGCCAGGACGAGCTGGTCGGGCGGGTCGCCGCCGCCAACCCGCGCACGATCGTGGTGGTCAACGCCGGTTCCCCCGTCGAGATGCCGTGGCGCGACGACGTCGCCGCCGTCCTGCTCACCTGGTTCCCCGGCCAGGAGGCCGGGCACGCCCTGGCCGACGTCCTGACCGGCCGTGCCGAGCCCGGCGGCCGCCTCCCCACCACCTGGCCCGCCGTCCTGGCGGACTGCCCCGTCACCGACGTCACCCCCGTCGACGGCGTCATGCGCTACGACGAGGGCGTCTTCATCGGCTACCGCGCCTGGCAGCGCTCCGGCACCGCCCCGGCCTACGAGTTCGGCTCCGGCCTGGGCTACACCACCTGGTCGTACGAGAAGGCCGTCCACGAGGAGGGCGTGCTGCACGTGACCCTGCGCAACACCGGCTCCCGTCCCGGCCGTGAGGTCGTCCAGACCTACCTGGCCCCCGCCGTCCCGGACGAGAACCGCCCTTCCCGATGGCTGGCCGCCTTCGCCGTGGCCGAAGCCGCCCCCGGCGAGTCCGTCACCGTCACCCTGGACGTCCCCGAACGCTCCTTCTGCACCTGGCAGGACGGCGCCTGGCGCCCCGTCCCCGGCGGCTACGTCCTGCACACCGGCCACTCCCTGACCGACACGCCCCTCACCACCCGCCTCGACCGCTCCTGATCCGGGCGAGCCGTCCCCGGCCCCGCCGAGTATCGGACTGCGTAATCCAAAACTGTTGCGCTGCCGCCATGGCGAGGCCGAGCACTACACCCGGACGGCGGCGGACGAGCAGATCGCCCTCCTGGAGGACGCGGACCGGTCGCCCGCCGACCGGCTGCGCGCCCTGTTCCTCAACGCCGCGATCGCGGGCATGCGCGTCTCGGCCTGCTCTCCCTCCTGCCGGAACTCGGCCGCCGCCGCGTCCAGGATGTCCGGCGGGCTCCGACCCCGGTCGCCGTTCCCTGAGGGGAGGCCGCGGTCCGGCGTTCACCGCCCGCACGGGCCGGGTGCCGCCGGCTTCTGGCGGCGGCACCCGGGCGGCGGGTCAGCGGGCGCGGTTCACGGCGGCGAGGACGGCGTGGACCGAGGCGGTCAGGAGCGAGGTGTCCCGGCCCGCGCCCCAGCGGACGGCGCCGTCGACCTCGCAGCGGGCGTAGGCGACGGCCGGGCTGTCGGGGCCGGAGCGGACGGCGTGCTCGGCGTAGTCGAGGACGTCCACGGTGACGCCCGCGGTGCCCAGCGCGTCGGCGAAGGCGGAGAGGGGGCCGTTGCCGGTGCCGGTGAGCTTGTGCTCGGCGCCGTCCTCGGCTCGCAGGACGCAGTGGAACTCGTGTTCGCCGGGGAACGGCTCGGCGGTCCGCCAGTCCGCCAGCGTCCACGGGCCGTCGGCGGCGGGGGAGAGGTAGGTGGCGTGGAACAGGCTCCACAGGTCGTCGGGGGTGGCCTCCGCGCCGGTGCCGTCGGTGAGGCGCTGCACCTCGCGGGAGAAGTCGATCTGCAGGCCGCGCGGCAGGTCCAGGCCGTGGTGGGCGTGCAGCAGGTAGGCGACGCCGCCCTTGCCGGACTGGCTGTTGACGCGGATGACGGCCTCGTAGTCGCGGCCCACGTCCGCCGGGTCGATCGGCAGGTACGGGACCGCCCACGGGGCCTCACCCTCCGGGACGCCCAGCTCGGCGGCGCGTTCCGCGTGGTGGGCGAAGCCCTTCTTGATGGCGTCCTGGTGGGTGCCGGAGAAGGCCGTGTAGACGAGTTCGCCCGCGTACGGGTGGCGCGGGTGGACCGGCAGCCGGTTGCAGTGCTCGACGGTCCGCCTGATCTCGTCGACGTCCGAGAAGTCGATCATGGGGTCGACGCCCTGGGCGTGCAGGTTGAGCGCCAGGGTGACCAGGTCGACGTTCCCCGTCCGCTCCCCGTTGCCGAACAGGCACCCCTCGACGCGCTGCGCCCCCGCCAGGACCGCCAGCTCCGCGCAGGCCACGCCGGTGCCCCGGTCGTTGTGCGGGTGCACCGACAGGATCACCCCGTCGCGCCGCTCGAGGTGGCGGTCCATGTACTCGATCTGGTCGGCGTAGACGTTGGGGGAGGCGATCTCGACGGTCGCCGGGAGGTTGTGCACCACGGGGCGGTCCGGGCAGGCGTCCCACAGCTCGCTGAGCCCGTTGCAGACCTCCAGGACGAAGTCGGGTTCGGTCAGGTTGAACACCTCGGGCGAGAACTCGAACCGCACCGGCCGCCCCTCGCCGAGCCGCGCCACCAGCTCGGCGGCCTCCCGGATCATCCGGTGGACCTCGGCGCGGTCCTGCCCGAGCACCACGTCCCGCCAGGTCGGCGCCGTCGCGGTGTACAGGTGCACCAGCGCCCGGGGCAGCCCCTCGATGGAGGCGAAGGTCCGCTCGATGAGGTCGGCCCGAGCGGGGGTGAACACCGAGACGGTCAGGTCCTCCGGCAGGTCGCCGGAGGCCGCCAGGTGCCGTACGAAGTCGAAGTCCGTCTGGCTGGCCGAGGGGTAGCCGACCTCGATCTCCTTGTAGCCCATGGCCGTCATCAGGTCGAACATCCGCCGCTTGCGCGGGGTGTCCATGGGCTCCACCAGCGCCTGGTTGCCGTCGCGCAGGTCGACCGGGACCCACAGGGGCGCCCGCTCCAGCCGCCGCCGCGGCCAGTCCCGCTCGGTCAGGGGCAGCTCGACCCGCTCGTGCACGGCCCGGTACCGGTGGCTCGGCATCGCGCTGTGCCGCTGCGGGTTCCAGGCGGGGGCGTCGGCGGGGACGGGGCCGGACGGGGTGCGGATCTTCGACGGGCGGCGTACGGACGCGGACGTGCCGTTGAAAGACATGCTCTGTGTTCCTTCTTCAAAGCCGGACGACCGGCAGCGCCGAACCCCGCGGAGGGGTGCCGGTCGTTTCAGGCCCCGCCGCGGCGGTCGAGAAGAAGAAGTCCACAAAGACGCATGATCGAGGACCTTAACCGCCCGCCGCCGCCCGCCGCAACCGGTCTCGCTCCCGCCGCCCGGACAAAGCCGAGGCAAGAAGCCGGTAACGGCACGACACACCCTCGGTGATTCGAACATGTGATCGAGTCTCTTGGGTAGGTTCTCGAGCGTGCTGAGAGATGAACCGATCACCGCGGAGACCGACACGTCCGGGACGCCCAGATGCATCGTCCGCCGGGGCCGCCGCTACCGCGTCCGCGTCCTGGACACCTGGCAGGCCCCCGGCGGCGCCCGCCTCTACCGGCTGCAGGCCCGTGCCGAGGACGGCGAGTGCGCCGTCGCCGAAGTGCGGCGCACGGGTGCGATCTTCCGCCTGTCCCGCTGGTGGGACTGACCGTCCGGCTCGTGGAGCCGGTCGTCGACGAAAGGAGTACGGTTTCGATGAACGACATCAGAGTCGTCGCCCTGCGCGACGCCGATCGGGACTTCGGCCTGCGGTCGTTGTTCTCCCTGCACAGGGCTCCCGACGACGCGAAGGTCGTCGTCTGCGTGGGAGACACCGCGCTGGAGGGCCTGCCCCTGGATTTCCGCGCTCTCGAAGCCCTGGCGGGGCTCCCGGAGGCGGGGCCGTTCCTGGGCGTGGCCGTCTACGGGGACCTCACCGTCGCGGGCGGGATCATCAACGCCGATCGGGACTTCGGCCCGTTCCTGTGGGTGCGCGGCGGCGTCCGGACCGGGAACTTCGCCGTCACGGGCAGCGAGGTCCGGATCGAAGGCGTCCTGGAGGCGGCGCAGACGATCGCCGGTGCCCCCGGCCGCGGACGGACGGTGGTCAAGGGCGACGCCAGAGCCGAGGTGGTCCTGTCCCGAGAGCACCTGCTGGAGTTCCACGCGGGCCTGACCGCCGAACTCGTCGTCGCGGGAGACCTCCTCCGGATCGCCGACCCGGGCCGCGTGGAGGTCGGCGCCTGGTCCGGCCGCGCGCACGACCTGTGGGGCCGCCCGCTGCCCGGACCGGACCCGGCCGCCACCCGCACGCCGCACCCCGCACCCGGCCTCCACCACCTCGACGGCGACCTCGACGGCGCCCTGGCCGCCATCGGGCAGGGGCGTTCCCTCCTGCGCACGTCCGCGCCGCCCCGCGATCCGGCCATCCCCGCCGAAACGGTCCGCGCCGCCTTCGGACGGCCGCCGGCGGCATGACCGACGGCGACCGTTACGTCAGTGACGGCGGCCGCGCGGGGAGTGGTCCGCGTGGTCGCCGGGGTCAGCCGGTGACGGGGCTGAAGACGCCGGAGGCGTGGACCACTCCCGGGCCGTAGCGGGAGTCGAGGTCCTGCTGCAGCTCCTCGGTGGCGACGAAGACGGTGACGTCCACCCGGTTCTCGAGAACGCTCACACCGCTGCTCTGCAGTCCCGAGATCTCTCTGTCCACCTTTTTCTGGATGCGCCTGAGCTCGGCTTCGGTGTGCTCGGCGGGGGAGACGCAGAGCGCACCGCCCCAGACCTTGCGCACCCGCTGCTCATGGGCTTTGAGATCACCGGTGAACATGAAATTGAGCACGAGTTTCGTGGGATCGTTGGCTTCGGATTCCTTGATGGGGCCGTCGCCGAGGTAACTCTGGTCGACCCAGGTGCCCGCGTGCTGCGGGGACTTGCGAGCGATCCGTATCGCGGCCTGCAACGCTTTCTCGTTCGTCTTCGCCGGATCGACCGGCTTCCAGCCGCCCTCGGGCTTCGGGCACGGTGACGTGGAGGAGCGCTCCTCGCGTTCGGCGGGTCGCGGTGCCTTCGGGGGTTCGGTCAACGTGATCCGCGTACCGTCCCACGTGCCGACGATCGTGTACTCGCCCCATTTCACATCGTTCTGGGTTTCATGCCGCGTGGAGCTCCAGTCCCAGCCCACGAGGTCGGTGCCACCGCACTGCGGCGGCAACGACGAGGTGACGATCGTGCAGAACTGGGGGCCGTGGCTCGCGTTCTCGAGCACCGTCCCGGTCGCCGTGTAGCGCGGCGCGGACGCGGACATGGGCGCCGTCTCCGATCCGCAAGCCGTGACCAGTGCCAGAAGGAGCACACCTGCAAAGAGCCTCATGCCTGTCATGACGTTCGCGGCACGCGTCGGCGTTGCTTCCCCGGGCCGCGCGGTCACCAGTCCTTGTCGAGCTCCGCGGGGACGGTGCTGCGCAGGGCCTGGGTGACGGCGGTGACGGCGGGATGGCGGGCGGCGCCGCTCCGAATGGCGATCTTGGTGCGGCGGCGGATCGGCACCGGGGTCAACGTCATTGCGGGTGGTGCGTCCACCGTGCCGAGGTGCGGCACCAGGGCGACGCCCTGCCCGGCGGCGACCAGGGCGAGCACGGTGGCGAACTCGTCGATCCGGTGCCGGACGCGCGGGGTGAACCCCGCTGCCTGGCAGGCCCGGACGGTCATCTGGTGGCAGGCGGTCCCGGGGGACGCGGTGATCCACGCGGCGTCCTCGCACCGGGCGATCGGCGACCCGCCGCCGGGGTCCAGGGGAAGGCGCGAAGCCACGTACATGGGCTCGCTGAACAGCGGTTCGACGGTAAGACCCGGCTCCGCGGCCCGCGGGACGAAGTCGTAGTCATGGATCAGCGCCACCTCCAGCTCGCCCGCGCGCAGGGCGTCGGCCATCTCGGCCGGGTCGATCTCCCCGCGGACTTCACGGTCCTGGCCGGTGACGATGTGCTCCTCGCCCCGCTCATGGCCCTCGGCGCAAGCGGCGGCATCCTCGCCTCCGCGCACCTGGCCACCGGGAAGTACGCCGAGCTGGCCGCCGCCTGGCACCACGGGGACGTCTCGCGAGCACGCCCTCTCGGCCACGCCTTGGCCGCCCTCTCCTCTTCGGTGTTCGTAGAACCCAGCCCCGGCATCCTTAAGGGCGTCCTGCACGCCCAGGGCCGCATTCCCACCCCTGACGTACGGCTCCCGCTGCTTCCCGCCGCCCAAGACAACGTTGAGGCGGCACTGGCGCGCCTCGCCTGCCTGTGAGCCGCGGTCGGCGAGCGTGAGGCTTCGTTCCTCAGGCGGCCGCGGCTCTGCGGTAGGCGCCCGGCGTGGTGCCGTACCACTGGCGGAAGGCCACATGAAAGCCCACGGCGGAGTCGTAGCCGACGCGCCGGGCGACGGCGCTGTGCGGCAGGTCCGTCTCGATGAGCAGCCGCGCGGCCTCCTGCATCCTGCGTGCGGTCAGGTACCGGATCGGAGCCTCGCCTACGAGCTTGCGGAACGTCGCCGCGAACACCGACCGTGACAATCCGCCTTCGGCGGCGAGAGCCTCCACCGTCCACGGCTCGGCGAACCTGGTCTGCACGGCCAGAAGCGCCGCCCCTACGGCCGGATGCCGCAGGGCCCGCAACACCGGCTCGTCCTCGGCGAGGTGGGTCAGTGCGGCACGCAACGCGAGCACGAAGGCCAGCTCGAACGCCCGCAGCGCCACCAATTCCAGCCCGTCTCGTCCGCTCGCCGGCGGAGAGTGGGAGCCGGTCGGGTCCCAGGCGTCCGCCAACCGGTGCAGCAGGTCGCCGAGCAGCGGTTCGCCCGCGACCGCGTCCCTGTCGAGGACGAGCACGTGCGGCAGCGCCCGGTAGAGGGGTGAGGCGGCGGACGCCGTGTAGTGCAGCCCGCCGCACAACATCGTGGTCACCGGCCCGGGTCCGTCGATCCGGACCGTGCCCACCGCACCGGGCTCGCGGTCGGGCAGCAGCCCACGCAACGGCACGGTCGGGCTGCCCGGAGGGTCGACGATACGGTGGGCGGTGCCGTGCGGGAACACGGCCAGTTCACCTGCGCCCAGCCGCACCGGCCTTGATTCCGGAAGTTCCACCGTGCACGAGCCCTCTTTGACGTAGTGCAGCAGCGCGCAGTCCTCCCGTTCCCCGGCCACGCCCCACGGCGCCCGTGCCGACCAGCGGCTGTGGAACACGCCCTGCAACCGCAGCGGAGCCAACAGCTCGCTGAGGAGATCTGCACCCACGGACGATCCTTAAATTCCCGAAGACTTCCCTTTATCGAACGTATCGCGGGAGATAGGGAGGCTGGTCCGCATGAGATTTCTGACGGGCGCTTCGGACGCCCAAGGCGGTGCGGGCGTCTCCCACGTGGCCGGGCCGGAACATCGGGTAGGGAGCCCCGCGCGGACGGAGAGCGCTTTCCAGGCGGCTGAGGCCGAGGTGGTGCGGCACCATCGGGTGATCGAACGCTGGTTGTCCGGAGCGGCGGATCCTGTGGAATTCGCGGCCTTCGCCGATGCCCACGCCCCGGCCTTCCGCATGGTCGGCGTCGACGGTGTGGCGCTGGAGCGGAGGGAAGTGCTGAGCCGGGTCCGTTCGGCCCACGGCCACGCACCGAACCTGACGATCGGCATCCGTGACGTCCGCGTGATCGCTGAGGGTCCCGAGCTGTTGTTGGTCTCCTACGAGGAGTGGCATGGCGCGGGCCAGGGCCGCCACGCGACCGCCGTACTCGTGAAGGGAGCGGCTCTGCGCTGGTTGCATCTCCACGAGACGAGGATCCCGGCGTAGACGACCCCGGTGAGCCGAGCGGGGAAGGGGCCCGGGACCGTCCCGGGCCCCTTCCCACCGTGCATGCGGTGCGGTCGGTCGTGCGCGTCAGGCGTCGGGGGCGTTCGCGTGCCGGGGGAGCAGGAACATGAGCGCGGCCGCGGCGATGTAGCAGGCGAACTGCCAGGGCAGGATCATGGTGAGGGCGTCGGAGTGGGCGAGGAGCGCGGTCGCTCCGTCGGCGAGGGAGTCCTCGAGCACGGTGAAGAACACGAGGCCGAGGACGGCGACGCCGAGCGCGTTGCCGATCTGGGTGATGGTGGTCAGGACGCCGCCCGCGGCACCGGCGTCCTGGGCGGGCACCCCGGCGAGGACGACGTTGATCAGGCACGGGGCGGTCAGGCCCAGCCCCAGGCCGCCCAGGAACAGCGGCGCGGCGAGCGCCCAGAAGGAGGGGTCGGCTCCGTCGCGGACGACGAGGAGGAGGGCGAGCTGGGACGCGGCCAGGGTCAGCGCGCCCGTCACGAGGATCGTGCGGCCCGCGCGGTGGGCGAACTGGACGCCGACCCCGGAGGTGATGATCGAGCCGATGGCGTAGGGCAGGATCACGAGCCCGGTTTCGAGCGCCGTGCGCCCGGTGCCGAGCTGCAGGTAGAGCGACAGCACGAGGAAGAAGGAGCCCAGCGCCCCGAAGAACAGCAGCGAGGCGGACAGCCCGCCGGTGAAGGCGCGTACGCGCAGGAGGGCCGGGTCGAGGATCGGCTGCCCGCCGCGTACGGCCAGCCGGCGCTGCCTGGCCAGGAACAGGGCCGTCACCGGGACCGAGGACGCCAGGACGGCGAAGCCCCACCAGGGCCAGCCCCAGTCGCGTCCCTGCACGAGGGGCAGGAGCAGCAGCACCGCGGCGGCGGCGACGAGCGCCGCGCCGGGCAGGTCCAGCCGGGCCGCGCCGGGCGCGCGGGAGTCGGGCATGAACCGGGCTCCCAGCACCAGCCCGGCGAGCGCGACCGGCACATTGACCCAGAAGATCGCCCGCCAGCCCAGGCCGAGGAGGTCGGCTTCGACCAGGACCCCGCCGAGCAGCGGCCCGGCCACCGAGGCCAGGCCGAGCACCGCCCCGTAGGCGCCGAACGCCCTGGCGCGCGCGGCGGGCGCGAACGAGGCGCGGATGATGCCGAACACCTGCGGGATCATCAGGCCGCCCGCCAGCCCCTGCACGATCCGCATGGCGATCAGCGTGCCGGGGTCGGGCGCCAGCCCGCAGCCGACGGAGGCGAGCATGAAGGCGGCGAGGCCGAGGAGGAACACGCGGCGGCGCCCGTACTGGTCGCCGGCGCGGCCCCCGGTGATCAGCCCGGCTCCGATGGCGAGCGTGTAACCGGCGATCATCCACTGCAGGGCGGCCTCGCCGGCGCCCAGGTCCGCGGCGATGGCGGGGGCGGCCAGGCTGACGATGGTGGCGTCGAGGAGTTCCATGAAGGACGCCGCGAGGATCGCGGCCAGGACGGCGAGCGCCGCGCGTCCGGTGAGGAGGGCGGGGGCCGCGTCGTCGCCGCTGCGAGGGCGTGCGGAGGTGGTCATGCCTGTGATGCTCCCTGCGGAGGAGGGGTGGGATAATATGACTGCGCAGCGCAGTAGCTGCGCCACGCAGCTAACTTACCGTAAAAATGACTGCGTGACGCAGCGATATGGTCGGCGGGGAAGGCGGCACGATGGCGAAGCACGTCGCGGGCAGGGAGGCGCTGTCCTCCGAGATCCTCCACAGCGCGATCCCCGGCTGGGCGATCCTGGTGGTGCGGCTCAACAAGGTCGTCGCCGACCGGCTGGGCGTCGCCGACGTCGACGTGCAGTGCCTGCACGTGCTGGACCATCACGGGCCGGCGACACCGAGCGCCCTGGCCAGGCACGTGAACCTCACCACCGGCTCGGCCTCCCGCATGATCGACCGGCTCGTCGCCGCGGGCTGCGTCCGGCGGGTGGCCGACCCCGGCGACCGCAGGCGTGTCCTCATCGAGCCCACCCGAGAGGGCCTCGAGCAGGTCACGGCCGCCTATGAGGGCCTGATCGCCGCCACCCGGGACGACCTCGCCGCCTTCACCGACGAGGAGGTCGACACCATCCTCCGGTTCGTCCGGGCCGCCGAGCGCAGCACCGCCGCCGAGATCGACCGGCTCTCCTCGGCCTCCGGCGGGGAGGGCCCCGCCGGAGAGGCATAGCATCGCTATGTTATATATCCTGCCGTCATGGCGAGGACGAAGGACCCGGCGGTGCGCACCCTGCTCCTCGAGCGGGCCGCGCACATGCTCCGCACCCGCGAGCCCATCACCCTGCGCTCGCTGGTGGCCGGGACCGGCGTGTCGACGATGGCCGTCTACACCTACTTCGGCAGCATGGACGGCATGTGGAAGGCCCTGCGGCAGGAGGGCTTCACCCGGCTGGCGGCCAGGTTCACCACGGCGGCGGAGTCCGCGGACCCGGTGCGCGACCTGACCGCCCTGGTCGCCGCCTACCTCGGCAACGCCCTGGACCACCCCGACCTGTACCGGGTCATGTTCGACGCGAGCTTCGACCTCGAGGACCTCAAGGCCGCGGACGCGACCCTGGAGCACCTGGTCCAGGCCGTCCGGCGGGCCGAGGAGGCGGGCCGCTTCCGTACGGGCACCGACCCCCTGGACCTGGCGATCCAGAGCTGGGCCGTCGCCCACGGGCTGGTCTCCCTGGTCGCCAACGGCCCCCTGCCGCGCCGGACGCTCGACCACGGCGTCCCCATGCTGACCGCGCTGTTCGTCGGTGCGGGCGACGACCCGGACAGGTGCCGCCCGTCGGTCGAGGACGGCTGGAAGCGGCTGCGCCTCGAGGAGCGGTAGGGCCATCGGCTCGACGGGCCTTCGGGCGGATCCGGCCGCGAAGGATCTCTCGTCAACGGAAATTCTCCTCGGGCGAGAATCATCTTGTCACGCAGGGACGGACGGGGCGGCGGCAGGTGTGATCCGGGCGTATAGACCGCCAGGTGGCGGACGGGCAGTGTGATCATCGCTGACCATCCCCCCTGGAGTGAGCATGAGACCCGCTGTCCCCTTCGTGCGATCGGCGTGCGCCGTCGCCCTCGTCTCCACCGCCCTCACCGGGGCGGCTCTCGCCGCGGATCCGGAGCCCGTGGTGTCCCGGGGCGTGACGATCCCCGCCTTCTACGACCCGCCCGCCGCGCTGCCCGCGGCCAACGGCGCGTTGATCCGCACCGAGCCGCTGCCCCTCGGCCTGAGCCTGCCGGGACTGGACGGCCGCCCGCTGCCCGGCACGGCGACGCGGCTGATGTACAGGTCCACCGACTCCAACGGGCGGCCCGTCGCGGTGACCGGCGCCTACATCGAGCCGTCGGCGGCCTGGAAGCGCGGAGGGCCCCGCCCGCTGGTGGCGCTGGCCTCGGGCACCATGGGCCAGGGCGACCAGTGCGCGCCCTCGTTCGCCCTGCAGCACCCGGCGACCCTGACCGGTGAGACCATGTCGGTCGCCTACGAGGACCTGGCGATCTACCGGCTGCTGTCCACCGGCGCGGCGGTGGTCGTCACCGACTACGTCGGCCTCGGCGCGACCGACCGGCTCCACACCTACGTCAACCGCCGCGACGAGGCGCACGCCCTGCTGGACGCGGCACGCGCGGCGCGGGCCGTGCCGGGGGCGTCCATCACCCCCGACTCCCGCGTCGGCCTGTACGGCTACAGCCAGGGCGGCGGCGCCAGCGCCGCGGCCGCCGAACTCCAGCCGTCCTACGCACCGGACGTCAAGGTGGCCGGCACCTACGCGGGCGCGCCGCCCGCCGACCTGACCTCGGTCATGAAGGGCATCGACGGCAGCGCCCTGGCCGGGGCGCTGGGCTGGTCGATCAACGGCTTCGTCCAGTCCGACCCCGTCCTGGGCGGCATCGTGGAGGACAACACCAACGCCGCGGGCCGGGCCGCGCTCCGCGACCTGTCCACCATGTGCGTCGGCGACGCGATCCTCGGCTACGCCTTCACCTCGAGCACGAAGTGGACCACCAGCGGCGAGTCCCTCGCCGACATCATCGCGGCCGAGCCCCGGGCGCAGGCCATCCTGGACGAGCAGCGCATCGGCGGGCTCAGGCCCGCGGGCCCGGTGCGGCTGACGACCGGCGTCCAGGACGACATCGTGCCCCACGCGCAGGCACGCCGGCTGGCCGTGGACTGGTGCCGCAAGGGCGGCAACGTCACCTACGTCCCCGTCGCCCTGTCGAACCTCGGCGACAGGACGCTCACGAACCACGTCGCCCCCCTCCTCACCGACCAGGGCGACGCGGTGTCCTGGCTGGCCGACCGCCTCGCGGGAGAGAAGGCCACCTCCAACTGCTGGAAACTGTCCGCCCAGCGTTGACGGCACCCTTGGGACGAGTGCCCCGCCGCGGCGGGGCACTCGTCCCGGCGGCCGGGGCGGACCTCAGCCCGTTCTGTGATCGAGGAAGTCCGCGATGAGGGAGGCGACCGCCTCCGGCTGCTCGGCGAGCATGTTGTGACCGGCGTCCAGCTCTTCGACGCGGATACCGGGCGGCAGGCCCGCGAGGTCGCGGCGGACGCCCCTGCGGAACGCCTCCATCAGCTCGCCGCCGGACATCCCCGGCGGGTCCTGCGTCGGGATCACCACCAGCGCGGGACAGGGGACCCGGCGCAGCAGCGGGATCGTGTCCCGGAACTCCGGGGTGTACCGCACCGCTTCGAGGAGTTCCGGGCCGGGCCGCGCGTACGTCTTCCCGCCCCTTTCCACGAGGGTCCTCGCGGGGAGCATCGCCTGGACCTCAGGGGGCAGCGGCTGTCCCATGGCCGCGGCCTGCGCGTCGAACACGGCCTTGAGCTCCGCGAGCTCCCGGTCCCGGGCGGCCGGCTCCATCCCCGGATAGTTGTCAGGGTCGTTCTCGGCGGAGCGCAGCCCGTCCAGGTCGACGATGCCCGGACATTCGGGGTGGCGCAGGGACCACAGGACGGCGAGCATCCCGCCGAGCGAGTGCCCGACGACCGCCGGGACGCCGAGACCGAGGTGCTTCACCACGGCCTCGATGTCGTCCAGGACGTTCTCCCAGCTCCACGGCCCGTCGCCGGAGAGGCCGTGGCCCCGCAGGTCCATGGCGACGGTCCGGCGGCCTTCGAGGCCGAGGGCGTCCCACGCCTCCAGGGTGCCGCCGAGCCCGTGGAGGAGGAGCACGGGCTCGCCGTCCCCGCCGGAGTCCCGTACGGCGAGGGGGATGTCGTGGTCAGTGATGGTCACATCGTGCGGCATGACGCTCCTGGGGTCGGTTCAGCCTTCGGCGTATCGATCGCGTGGTCACCCCGCCGTCGGGATGCCGGTCGAGCTTGGCGCGTTTGACGAGGTCGTGGACGCCCTGCCGGGTGATGCCGAGCATGGCCCCCGCCGTGGCGAACGGCACCGCCTCCCTGCCCGGGTGCCCCGCGCGTCTGGCGACCGCCCGGCCGAAGGCCGTGCGCCACCACTCGTCGGGCGGGTCGAACGGCCCGTCTCCCGGGAAGGCCGCCGCGACCAGCCGCGCCGCCGTGCGGACGGCGAGTCCGTCGTCGGGCCCCAGCAGCTGCGCCGCCCACACCTCGGCCTCGATCCGCAGCCGGTCCCGGACCGGCCTCACCTGCTCGTCCGAGGCGAACAGGATCTCCAGCGGATCGACGATCCGCCGTTCGACCAGCTCGACCAGCTCCCGGACCAGCGCGACGTGCTCGCTCGTACTCACTTGACGAACGATAGCAAGTACTTGCTCTGGTTCGTCAAGTAGTGTCCCTCCGGGAGGATCCATCCATGGCGACAGGACTGGAAGAGCTGATCGGCCGGTTGCGGCAGGCCGTGCACGAGCGGGGCTGGGAACGGTTCCACACTCCGAAGAACCTCGCGATGGCGCTCGCGGGCGAGGCAGGGGAACTCCTGGCGGAGTTCCAGTGGCTGACGCCCGAGGAGTCGCGCCGGGTGATGGACGCACCGGAGAAGGCCGAGGCCGTGCGCTCGGAACTGGCGGACGTGTTCAGCTACCTGCTGGAACTCGCCGACGTGCTCGGCGTCGACCTGGTCGAGGCGGCGAACGCGAAGGCGGACGTCGTGGCGCGCCGGTACGCCGAGGGCCACTACGGGAAGTGATCCCGCTTTCCGTGCGCGTTCCCGGTATTCGCCGCCGATCACCGGGCTGTACCTTCAGTCGATCTTTTCTTTCACCGGAGGTTGATGTGTTCTCGGTCCCCGCCCGTCTGATGCTGGCCGCCGCCGTGGCGGCCGGCGGGATCCTCGCCGTTCCGGCCTCGGCCGCGCCGAAGTCGTGCCTGGTGGGCAAGTGGAGGCTCACCAAGTACGAGACGAACAGCAATGTCGGGGGAGAGGTGTTCAACGCGCAGGGCGGCGGCGGAACCAGGCTGACCATCACCAAGAAGTCGGTGAAGTTCGACTTCTCGGGCTCTGAGCGGGTCGTCACCAAGGGCAAGATGCCTGGCGGCAAGGCGTACCGGATGGTGAACGTCTACAAGAAGAGCGTGAAGTTCAAGTCCGCGCTGCGCGGCTCGAAGAAGGGCGCGCTGATGCTGAAGCCGAAGTCCGCCACCGGCACGGCGACCTTCACCACCGTTCTGAACGGCGCGCCCATGGGCACCACCAAGATCGCCAAGTACCACCGCAGCGGCGAGACGGACCCGTTCATCCCGGCCTCCGCGCTCTTCACCTGCAAGGGCGGGATGATGAGCCTCCTGATGGAGGCCGACGGCCCCGACGGCGCGCAGTCCTCGGAGTTCTACTACACGCGTCGCTGAACGCGCCGGGGCGGCGGCGGCGTCCGCCGCCCCGGGCACGGGTTCCCTGCATTTCATGCGATCACGGGGCGTGAAGGGGACAGGGCGGCGATGATGGGGACGGGGAGGTCCGATGCCCGTCGATCACCGCGCGCCCAACATCAACGCCCGCCGCCTCGGCCTGTACCTGCAGCGGGCACGGGAGTTCCTCGAGTTGTCGTACGACGAGGCGGCGTTCGTGGCGCGCTGCGACGCCGAATGGCTGATCCGGGTGGAGACGGGCTTCGCGTCGCCCTCGCCCGCCCAGGTGGAGAGGATCCTGTCCGGTTACGGAGTCCGCGAGGCCAAGGTCGCCGACATCATGATCGACCTCGCGTCCCGCCCCGACGGACCGCCCTGGCTCGCCCGCCACGCCGCCCGCATGAAGGCCTCCACCCGCGACGTCCTCATCTCCGAGGCCGAGGCCTGCTCCGTCCGCGCCTTCGGCGTCCGGCTGGTCCCCGACCTGGTCCGCTGCGAGGCCTACTTCCGCCTCCTGGAACCGAAGATCCACCCCGGCCGCGACGTCGACGAGGAGTGGGACCTCCTGCACCACCGCCAGACCCGCCCGTCCGCGAGCGGCCCCCGCACCCTCGACGTCATCGTCGACGAGAGCGCCCTCACCCTGCGCATCGACCCCGCCGTCATGGCCGCCCAGCTCCGCCACCTGCTGGACCTGGCCGACGCTCCCCACACCACCATCCGGGCCATCCCGGAGACGGCGGCCTTCCACGAACTGCGCGCCCGTCCCTTCGGCATCCTCGACTTCCCCGGCGTGGGCGACCGCATCAGCCTCGCCCACACCGTCCTCGGCACCGGCTTCTGCCCCGTCGACCTCCACGGAGCCTGGGAGACCATCGAAGACGCGTCCGCCCTCTCCCCGGACGGGACCCGGGCCCTCCTGCACGACCGCCTCGCCGCACTGGACTGACGGCCTCCCGGCCCCGCGCGGAAACTCTTCCATCCGTATTTTGGATATTGGGCATGTCATTTATCTATTTCACAAATCCTCTGATCGGGGCCACCGTGGAGACCCGGCCGTTTCCGAGGAGGTCCCGTTGCGCCGCGTGCTCAGAGTCGAAGGCCGCACCGTCGTCGTCACCGGCGCGGCGGGCGGTATCGGCCTCGCGATGGTCCGGGCGCTGGCCGCGGAGGGCGCGAAGGTCGTCGCCGTCGACAGGTCCGAGCCGCAGGAGGACCCCGGAGCCGAGTTCCGCCTCCTGGACGTGACCGAGCCGGGGCAGTGGCGGGCGCTCGCCGCCGACCTCGGACGGGTGGACGGCCTGGTCAACAACGCGGGCGTCACCTGGCGGGCCCGCATCGACGAGGTCCGCCCGCAGGACATGGCCCGCGTCCACGCCGTCAACGTGACCGGCCCGCTGCTGGGCATGCAGCACCTCGCCCCCGTCATGCCGCCCGGCTCGTCGATCGTCAACGTCGGCTCGCTGGCCGCCCTGACCGCCCACTACCCGGTCGCCTACACCACCAGCAAGTGGGCGCTGCGCGGCCTGTCCGCGACGGCCTGCCTGGAGTACGGTCCGCGCGGCATCCGCGTCAACACCGTCCACCCCGGCTTCATCGAGACCCCCATGACGGGCTCGGCGCCCGAGGCCTTCCGGACGGCGAGCATCGCCGAGACCCCGCTCGGCCGCACCGGCACCCCCGCCGAGATCGCCGCCCTCGTGGTCTTCCTCATCTCCCCCGAATCCTCCTACATCACCGGTGCCGAGATCCCCGTCGACGGCGGCCACAGCGCCCACGGCGGCGTGAAGTCCCTCTCCGACGCCCTGCGGGAACCGGCCACCTGACCCGCACGAAGCCCCGTCAGCGCGGGGCGTCGAACGACGCCCACACCCACTTGCCGCCCCCCTCGTCGGTCTGGACCCCACACGAGGAGGAGAGCACCTGGACGAGGGTGAGGCCCCAGCCGCCGCCGTTGTCGAAGGTCTCGTCGGTCTCGTCGAGCGCCTCAGGGGTGAGGACCACGACCGGTCTCGGCCGCGGGCGGGCGGGGGAGGCATCCCACACGGCGAGGAGCACACCGCGCGCTTCGCGGCTCAACCGCAGCCGGATCCGCCGTCCCGGCGTGGCCTCGGCCGCGTTGCCGACGAGCTCGCTCGCCACGAGCAGGACGTCGCCGCGGAGCGCGGTGTATTCCCACCTGCGCAGCCGCTGCTCGAGCAGCGTACGGGCCAGCCCCGCGGCCACGGGCGAGCCGAGCAGATCCAGAGACAGGTCGTCCATCGTCATCGCGCCCACCGAGTCCTCCCAGTTCAACGGGCTTTCTGATTTCCTCCACGAGAATCGCACCGATGGATTACCGTCGGTTGTCTCCCTGTCAGATGAATACAGGAGATCGAAGCCGATGCCGGTTTACGTACGTGATCAGCTCGACCCGAGACTCTCCCACTGGCACTTCCTCGCCTATGCCATGCGGATGCTCCGCGAACAGCACGGCCTCTCGCTCTCCCAGGTGGGAAAACTCCTCGACGTGACGCGCGGGACTGTTTCCAACTTCGAGGCGGGCCGCCGCAAACTGTGCGACGAGTACGCCCGCGTGCTCGACGAGCGCTACGGGACGGGCGAACTCGTCCAGACGATCGCCTTCTACGCGCGCATGAGCCACGACCCCGACTGGCACAGGACTTTCACCGGCTACGAACTGGAGGCCCTGAGCCTCAAGATCTACCACGGGCAGCTCATCCCGGTTCCGCTCCAGACCGAGGAGACCGTCCGGGCCCAGCTGTCGGCGGCGCGCACCGTCAAGGACCTCGAACGGTCGGTAGAGGCCCGGCTCGTGCGCCAGGAGTCGATTCTCCACCGCGAGGACCCGCCTTATGTCTGGGTGCTTCTGGACGAGTCGGCGCTGGAGCAGCTGACCGGAGGGCCGAAGGTGCTGCGCGCCCAGCTCGAATACCTCCACGAACTGAGTTTTCGCCCGAACATTGGAATTCGGGTCATTCCTCGGAGCGCCGGAGCACATATCGGAACGGACGGCCCCATCCGTTTGGCGATCCTTCCCGACAGGGAGGCCGCCTTCCTGGGGGCCCAGCGCGGCGGGCGGCTGGTCGAATCCCCTGCTGAAGTCCGCGAGGTGAGCCTAGATTGGGATTTCATGAGCCAGACGGGGCACTCCGCTGAAGAATCGAGAGCCCTGATGATCCGGAAGATGGAGGCGCTAGGTTGACGGTCCAATGGCGTAAGAGCTCCTACACCGGCGGCGTCCAGGATGAGACCTGCGTCGAGCTGGCTCGTTTTCCCTCCGGCGTGGGCGTCCGGGACTCCAAGAACCCCGATGCCGGGCACCTCACGCTGACCAGCGCACAGTTCGCCCTGCTGAACCGCCGCCTCAAGGCGAACGACTGAAGCCGAGGCACGGCGGGCGTCCGCGCGCCGTGGACGGTCCTCGCCGACCCGGAGGGCGACGAGTTCCGCGCCCTCATCCCGCGCTGACGCGGAGCCCCTCCTCCTCGGGCCGTGCGGCGACTCCTTGAGGCGGGTCAGGCGGCGCGGCGGACGGCGATGACGGTGTCGGTGACGACGGCGGTCCGCCCGCCGGGGCCGGTGGCTTCGCGGCGGGGCGTGTCGAGGCGTTCGGGGGTCCACCCGGCGGGGTCGAGGCCGATGCCGGCGTAGATCTCCTCGGGGGTGGGGAAACGCGTGTCGGGGTCGACGCTCGACCAGGGATGCCGCGAACCGTGCTCGACGACGAGCAGGAGGCCGCCGGGGGCGAGGGCGTGCGCGGCCCGGCGCAGGACGCGCTCGCGCGGCAGGTCGAACGGGGTCTGCAGGTACTGGGCGGAGACGAGTTCGAAGGACCCTGACGGGAAGCCGCGGGCCAGGTCGTGCAGCTCGGTGGTGACGCGGTCGGCGACACCGGCTCGGGCCGCGTGCTCCGCGGTGAGTTCCAGGGCCGCGGGCGCGATGTCGACGGCGGTGACCTGCCAGCCGCGCGCGGCCAGCCAGGCGGCGTCGCCGCCCTCTCCGCAGCCGAGGTCCAGCGCCCTGCCGGGAGCCAGCCGTTCGGCGGTCTCGGCGAGCAGCGGGTTGGGGGTGCCCTTCCACAGCCTCCCGTGGCGGCGGTAGCGGTCCTCCCAGAACAGGGCCGCCTCGTCCGCGGCACGGCCGCCGTGCATGTCGTCGCTCATGCCGCAAGGGTGCGGCCATCGGCCTCCTCTATGCAAGAAACGTTGCCGTTCCGGCAAAAAGCGACGGCGGCGCCGCGCTACGGGGGCGGGTCCACCGGCTACGACCGGAAGGCTCCGGCCGCTCCCGAGCCGGCACGGTCCGGGACGGGTGGGGCGCCGGTGAGCCTGGCCGTGATGACCCGGGCGATCTCGGCGAGGGGGGCCGGGTCCATCAGGGACCGGTGCTCGACGTCCAGGTCGTGGTTCTCGACCTTTCCGCTGATGTAGGGGCCCCAGGTGGCCTCGCCCGTCGGGGACCCGGCGGTGCGGCCGCGCAGGGCGGTGAAGAACACGATGTCGCCGTCTACGGGGCCCGGCCTGTACTTGTCCGCGATGCGGAGGCCGTTCTCGTAGTTGCGGTAGAGGGCGATGAGGCCGTGGTCGTCGAGGGCGGCGAAGGGGCTGTTCTTCTCGCGGAGCGCCGCCATGATGCGGGGGACGTCCGGCGCGTGCCTGTCCCCCGCGACCTCCTCGGAGACCCCGGCGGCGTCGAGGAGCTCGGGGATGATCTCCAGGTCGGTGCCGAGGTCCTGGGAGTGGAAGGAGTCGATGAGCGCCAGCAGCGCGACCTCCTCCCCGGCGGCCTGGAGTAGCCGAGCCGTCTCGTAGGCGAGGAGGCCGCCGAGGGAGTAGCCCGCCAGGTGGTAGGGACCGCGTGGCTGGACGCTGCGCAGACGTGCCGCGTAATCGCGGGCGGCCTCCTCCACCGACGGGTACAGGGTGTCGTCGGAGTCCAGGAAACCGCGTGCCTGGAAGCCGTAGACGGGCTGGTCGGCGGGCAGGTGGGGGAGCAGCCCGAAGTAGGGCCACGCCAGGCCGCCCGCGGGGGGCAGGCAGAACAGCGGGGGCTTTCCGCCTTCGGCGCGGATCGGCAGGAGCACGCCGAGGCCGAGTTCCTCGTCCCGGTGCCCGCCGCGTGCGGCGACCAGCGCCGCCACGGTCTGGTGGGTGAAGATCGCGCGGGGGGACAGGTCGAGTCCGGCGGTGCGCGCCAGACCTGCCAGGCGCATCGCGCGGATCGAGTCGCCGCCCAGGGCGAAGAAGCTGACGTCGGCGGGCACCTCCGGCAGCCCGAGGACCTGGGCGAACAGCGCGGCGAGCCGCTCCTCCTCGGGGCCTTCGGGAGCGCGGCCCGCCGGTCCGTCGGCGACGGCGGGGACGGGCAGCGCCTTGTGGTCGAGCTTGCCGTTCGGGGTGAGCGGGAACTCCGGCAGGAACACGAACTCCGACGGCACCATGGACGACGGGAGGTGCTCGGCGGCGAACCGGCGCAGCTCCTCGGTGAACTCCTGCTCCGCCTCCAGGCCGCTCGCGGGCACGATGTAGGCGACCAGGCGCCTGTCGGCGGGACGGCCGCCGGCCGGACGCCGGTCGACGTGCTCCAGCAGCCCGTCGGCGGTGCGGCGGACCAGACGTCCGGTCCGGTACATCCGCCCGCCGGGCGCCCCGAACGGGCAGGCGACGAGCCGCTCCGCGGCCGGCCCCGGCCGTCCCGCGTACTCGCGCGCCAGGCCGTCTCCCGCCACGTACAGCTCGCCGACGACCCCGGCCGGGACGGGCCGCAGCGCCGGGTCGAGCACATAGGCCCGCCGATCGGCCGCCGCGGCCCCCGGCTGATGCGGTGCGGCGGATGTGGTGGCCTCAGCCGGTTCGTGGGGGTCGCGTGATTCCAGGTCTGCGGTGACCGTCTCCACGCGGTTGAGGCGTGCTGGGGCGGCGGATGCGGTGGTCTCAGCCGGTTCGTGGGCGTTGCGCGATTTCAGGTCTGCGACGGTCGGCTCCACGCCGTTGAGGCGTGCCGGGGCGGCGGATGCGGTGGCCTTGGCAGGTTCGTGGGGGTCGCGTGATTCCAGCTTGGCGACGGAGGCCTCCACGCGGTTGAGGCGTGCCAGGGCGGTGGCGTTCCGGTCGCTGACGAGCGTCTCCCGCTCCTCGGGGTCGAGCAGGTCGATCCGGCCGACGGGGGTGTCCGGCGACCGGGCGATCAGCCGGAGCGCCCGCTCCAGACGGCGGGCCAGCCGCCGCGCCTGCCCGGCGTCGAACAGGTCGGGCCGGTAGTCCATGCGCAGCAGCAGCCGCTCGCCGGGGACGGCGGCCAGCGCGATCGGGTAGTGGGTGGCGTCGTAGCCGCCCGCGCCCGCGACCTTGAGGCCGTCCAGGTCGGTGGCCTCGGCCGACGGGCCGTGGGGGTAGTTCTCCAGCATGACGATCGTGTCGAACAGGGCGCCCGCGGGGGTGAGCCGCTGGATCTCGGCGATCGACAGGTGCTGGTGCGGCAGCAGTTCGGCCTGCTCGTCCTGGATCCGCCGCAGCGCCTCGCGCACCGTGTCGGCGGGCCGGGTCCGCACCCGGACGGGCAGCGTGTTGATGAACAGCCCGACCATGGCGGCGACCCCGGGCAGCTCCGGCGGCCGTCCCGACACCACCCCGCCGAAGACCACGTCGGCGCGGCCGGTCTCGCAGCCGAGGACCAGCCCCCAGGCGAGCTGGAGGACCGTGTTGAGGGTGACCTTCTCGGCGCGGGCGCGGACGGCCAGCGCGGCACTCGTCGCGGCGTCGAGCCGCGACTCGATCATCTCCGGCGGGACCGCGGGCCCCTGCGCCCGCGGCCGGACGAAGGTCGGCTCCGCGACGCCGTCGAGCGCCGCCGTCCAGGCCGCGACGGCGGCCTCCCGGTCCTGGCGGGCCAGCCAGGCGAGATAGGCCTTGTAGGGGGTGACGCGCGGCAGCGCCCCCTCGTCGCCTTCGCCGAGGTACAGCGCGAACAGCTCGGTGGTGAGGACCGGGGTGGACCAGCCGTCGAGCAGCAGGTGGTGGTTGGTGCAGATCAGCCGGTGCCGTCCGGGCCCGAGCCGGGCGAGCACGAACCGGATGAGCGGCGGCCGGGTGAGGTCCCAGCGGTGCCGCCTCTCCCGCTCGACCAGCGCGGCGAGGCCGCCGGGATCGGCCGACAGGTCCACCTCCTCCCATGGCGTCCTGACCTCTCGGTGCACGATCTGCACGGGTTCGCCCTGCTTGCGCTGCCGGAAGGAGACCCGAAGGTTGGCGTGGCGGCGCAGGACCGCCTCGACGGCGCCCCGCAGCCGTCCGGCGTCCAGCGGCCCGGCCAGATCGAAGACCGTCTGGGCCGCGTAGACATCGGAGTCGCCGTCGTAGAGCGCGTGGAAGTACAGGCCCTGCTGAAGGGGGGCCAGCGGCAGCACGTCCTCCAGGTTGGACGGCTTCTTCGGGGTACCCATAGGTCGTTCCGCTCTTCGAGTTCCACGGCGAGGTCGTCGGGCCCGTCCGGGCTCATGGACGCCGGACCCGTGCCGGGAGGGGAAGGCCGTGCGCGGCCGTGCCGGATCCGGCGCCGTCCCCCACTCCGCTCACACGTCCCGCCTTCTCCTGCGCAGCATGTCGATCTCGAATTGTTCCAGTTTCGAGCGAAAAGAGGGGAAGCAATGGAGTCGTCCGCCGGCGACCCCGCGTCCGAGCACCGGCCCGCGCGGGACGGCGCTCCGGGGGAGCTCCCGTCTCGAAACGAAGTCGCAGAACGTTGTCTCAGAATGAGGTTTTGAGACAGCGGTAGACGGTGGCGCGGGAGACACCGAAGAGTTCGGCGATGTGTTCGGCGGAGTGGTCGCCGGAGGCGTGCATCCGGCGGATCTCGGCGGTCTGGTCCTCGTCCAGTGCCGGCGGGCGCCCGCCGCCGTGCCCGCGCCGCCGGGGGCGCGGGCGGCCCGCGGCCGGCGGCTCGCCGAGGAGGGTGCGGGCGCCGTCGAGCAGGAGGCGGCGGAGGCGGTCGGCGGGGACGTCGTGGAACAGCACCAGCGGGTCGGTGAGGCCGGCGACCGCCTGCGCCGCGCGCACCCGCTGCTCGAGGCCGCGGCCGGGCCCGCGGACCAGATCGTTCGCCAGCGCCATGATGGCACGGAACCGCTCCGCCACCGGGGCCTGTACCAGCAGCGTCATGTCCCGGACGAGCATGAGCAGCGTCTTGCGGTGGGCCAGGCCGACGTCCACGAAGCCCTCGATCGCCCGCCACCGCACCTCCTCCGGGTCGTCGTGCGCCTCGGCGGCGTTCAGCGCGCTCTCGTACGCGTCCAGCAGCGGCAGCGTGAGGCGGTGGAGGATCTCCTCCTTGGACGCGAAGTGGTAGTAGAGGGCCGCCTTGGTGATGCCCACCCGCTCGGCGATCGACTGCATGGACGTCGCGCGGTAGCCGTGCTCGCCGAACAGCGTGCCGGCGGCGGCCAGGATCCGCTCGGCCGTGGTCCCGGGGTCCCGGACGGTCATCCGCCCCTCCTTGCTTACCATCGGTCAGTAACTTTGCTATTTTACCGACCAGAGATCAACGAAGGGGAGGTTCTCATGGTGGAGCGCGAACGGGTGACCTTCGCATCGGGCGGGGCGGACTGCGTCGGATACCTGTACCTTCCCGGCGAACGGCACGGTCCGCTGCCCTGCGTGGTGCTGGCCCACGGCGTCAGCGGCACCATGGACCGGCTCTTCCCCCAGGCGGAGGCGTTCGCCGCCGCGGGGCTGGCCGCGCTGGTCTTCGACTACGGCGGCTTCGGCGAGAGCGGCGGCGAGCCGCGTCTCGTCCTGGACGTCGGGCTCCAGCAGGAGAACCTGCGCGCCGCCGTCGCCTTCGCCCGCGCCGACGAGCACATCGACCCCGACAGGATCCTGCTGTGGGGCAACTCGCTCGGCGGCGCGCACGTCATCACCGTGGCGGCCGGCGACCCCCGCGTGGCGGCGGTGGTCTCGCAGATCCCCTTCAACGGGTTTCCGCGCAAGGTGGAAGGCCGGTCGTCCTGGAACACGATGCGGCTGATGGCCGCCATCCTCTGGGACGCGCTCCGCGGCGCCCTGCGCCTGCGTCCCCACTACATCCCCATGCTCGGCAGGCCCGGGGAGCAGGCCGTCGTCTCGACCGACGAGTCTGAGCAGCACATCCGGCTGCTGGCAGGGGAGGGCGGCCAGACGCGGTGGCGCAACAGCATCGCCCCCCGCGGCCTGCTGGGCATGATGCGCTACCGCCCGGCCGAGGACGCCGCGCACCTGACCATGCCGCTGCTGGTCTGCATCGCGGCCCAGGACCGGGAGACCCCGGAAGAGACGACGCGGGAGCTCGCCGAACGCGCGCCGCACGGCGAACTACGGCGTTACGAAGGCTCGCACTTCGCCTTCTACACCGACCCGTCCATCCGCGAGGAGGTACTGGCCGACCAGATCGCCTT
This sequence comes from Actinocorallia populi, assembly GCF_002995495.1. GTDB lineage: Bacteria > Actinomycetota > Actinomycetes > Streptosporangiales > Streptosporangiaceae > Actinocorallia > Actinocorallia populi. The sequence goes on from NZ_PVZV01000005.1 coordinate 51,822, forward strand.
CTACCGGCGCGGCCTCGCCGCCGTCTGAACGGCCCGCGGCCCGTCGGAACAGCCCGGCGGCCGCGCGGCCGCGTGATCGCGTGAGAACCGCCCGCGCCCCCGCTCAGCCGGATTCCCGCTGCGGCTCTCCCGTGGGGAACAGGATCAGGCTCGTCAGGTGGGGGGCGCGGCCGGGGGCGGGCCCGTTGGCGCTCCGGGCGGCGAAGACCGCGCGGAGGTCGTCGATGAGACCGGTGAGCTCGTCCCGGTCGAGCCAGAGCACACCCTGCCGGTAGCCGACGCGGTCGGCGAACGGATCGGCTCCGTCCCGGTCGAGGTAGGCGCCGAACTCGGCGAGCAGGGCGGCCACGGCCGAGGCGAAGCCCTGGCGGTGCTCGTCCGCGGTCATGGCCGCGCCGTCGATCTCCGTACGCTCGGCGCGCAGCCGGTAGTGGCGCTCGACGGCGCCGCGCACGCGCTGCTCGTCGGCGACCTCCAGCACCCCTCCCTCGGCCAGCAGCCCGACATGCCGGTAGACGGTGGTCTTGGGGACGTCGGGGAGGCGGGCGCACAGCTCGGACGTGGTGCGGGTGCCGCCGGACACGGCGTGCACGATGCGCAGCCGGATGGGGTGCAGGAGCAGGTCGAGCGGGTCCATGCCCCAATGTTCCCATATCTGGTACCGTTCCCAAACTTGGAAAAGGGAGGGGGCGGCCATGGACGGCACGAGGGCGGCGGCACGGCTGGGCGGCGCGGCGGTCATACCGCTGCGCACGTTGGACCCGGACGGCCCGCTGGACGACCTGAGCCGGCTGGACGAGGCGATCGGCGACGCCCGGGTGGTGGCGATCGGCGAGAGCGCGCACTACAACCGCGAGTTCTTCCGGCTGCGCCACCGCCTGCTGCGCTACCTGGTCGAACGGCACGGGTTCGGCGCCTACGCGATGGAGACCGGGTTCGTCGAGGGGCGGCTGGTCGACGGCTGGGTCCGGGGCGGCGGAGACGCGCTCGGCGACGTCATGGCCAACGGCATGACGTCACTGATGGGTATGTGGACGCAGATGCGCGCTCACCTGGAGTGGATGCGGCGGTACAACGGCGCGGCCGAGCGCCCGGTCGGCTTCTACGGGATCGACCTGCCCGGCTCGAACGCGTCCCTGCTGCCCGGCCTGGACGCCGTGATCGCCTACCTCGCGGAGGCGGAGCCGGAGTTCCGGATCGACCCGGGCATCCGGGAGACGGCCGCGCGCTTCGCCGCGACGTCGGCCTTCTCCGCGCCCGAGGCCTTCTCCGCCTACATGGGCCTCGCCCCCGCGGCCAAGGACGCCCTCACCGCGAGCCTCGCCGACCTCGCCGGACGCATGGCGGCCGGTCGCGTGGACCACGTCCAGCGGACAGGCGTCGAGGCCTACGAACGCGCATCGCGTTCGCTGGCCATCACGGCGGCCCTCGACACGGTCGTCCGCGCGATGGTCCGCGGCGACCAGTGGGCCGCGATGTCCGGCCGCGACGCCGCGATCGCGGACACCGTCGAGATGATCCTGCGCAAAGAGGGCAGGGTCGTCCTCGCCGCCCACAACGGCCACGTCCAGCGCCGGCCCGTCGCCCTTCCCGGCATCCCTCCGGTGCCGATGGCGGGCCTGCACCTCGCCGACCGGCTGGGCGACGGCTACCTCGCCATCGGCACGACCTCGGGAACCGGCCAGATGCTCAACGTGGGCCCCGACTTCGCCACCGGAACGCTGTTCACGGAGATGGAGGCACCGCGACCCGGCAGCCTGGACGCCCTCATGGACGCCAGCCACGACGGGCCCTTTGCCACCGACCTGCGAAACCTGTCCCCGGCCGACGCCGAAGCGGTCCGGGCCGCCACGCCGCACCGCGCCGGCAACGGGGCGTCCTACTGCGACCTGAACCCGCTGGAAGCCTTCGACCTCCTTATCCACCTCCCGCACGTCACGGCGGCCGACGTCGACACCACCGCACTCGCCCACGCCCCCCAAGACGTCCAGAAGGCCTTCTCCGGCTGGAAGCCGAAATGACGCCGGGAACCCGCTGACGGGGCGATGATCGCGGGAAAGGCGCCGGAGCGGGACCCAGGCGGGGGAGTGGTGCGGGGCGGTGATCGCGTGGAAGTGCCGCAGCAGGGCTCCGGCGGGGGAGAGGCGCGGGGTGGGAACGCGTGGCGGGGGGCGAGGGCCGGGACGAGCTGTCCTGGGGAGGGCCGCCCCGGGCCGGGAGGTGCTGGAAGAGGGCGGCCGTGGCGAGGGCGTGAGGGCCACCTGGCAAAGCAGCAGGTGTTCATCGAGTCGACAAGGACAGAACGCCCTCGGCGGGTCAGCCTTCGCGCCAGTCCGGGGTGTCGAGCGCGCCCGCCGCCTGCGGTCCCATCAGGCCGAGGGCGCCGTCGACGAACAGGGACGCGCCCGTGATGTAGGAGGCGGCGGGGGAGGCCAGGAAGGCGATGGCGGCGGCGACCTCGCGGGCGTCCCCCGGCCGGGCCAGCGGGTAGCCGGGGCGGGTGCCGGGCCGCGGCGGCTGGTCGTGCTGGCCGGTCATGGGCGTGGCGATCTCGCCCGGCGCGACCGTGTTGACCGTGATGCCGTGCGACGACAACTCCAGGGCGAGCACGCGCGAGAAGAGCCGCAAGCCGCCCTTCGCCGCGCAGTAGGGGCCCGCGCCGACCCGCGGGTACTCCTCGTGCACGCTCGTCACGTTGACGATCCGGCCGCCCGCGCCGCGCTCCACCATGCGGCGGGCCGCGCGCTGGGAGCACAGGAAGGCGCCGTCCAGGTCGACGGACAGCACCGAACGCCAGTCCTCGAAGTCCATCTCCAGCAGGGGGGTGCTGCTGCCGGTGCCCGCGTTGTTCACCAGGACGCCGAGGCCGCCCAGCTCGTCCGCCAGCTCGTCGACGGCCTCCGACGCGGTGACGGGGTCGGTCAGGTCGTGGCGGCGGACGGCGGCGCGGCGGCCGTGCGCCATGATCTCGTGGACCGCCTGCTGGGCGCCGAGGTCGTCGCAGTGGAAGGTGATGCCGATGTCGAAGCCCTGCTCGGCCAGCGTCACCGCGGTCGCCTTGCCGATCCCCGAGTCCGCGCCGGTGATGATCGCCACCCGGTCGTAGTGGGCTTCGGAGACGGGCGCAAGGCCGGGCTGCATGGCGGACCTCCTGTCGGACGCGTTCCGTCGGAGGCCTCCCCGGTGTGATCGCCGCGAAACCGGGGACTCCTCAGGCGTCCTCGGGGAACGGAGGGCCCCAGTCCGCCGACAGGGCGCGGCGGAGCTCCCGGAGGGCGGCGCCGCCGATGCGTCCGGCGAGCTCCTCCTCCAGGCGGGCGATCTGGGCGCGGGCGACGCGGTCCACCCGGTGGCCCTCCTCGGTCATCACGGTGCGCAGGCGGCGGGCCGAGGCGGGGTCGGGGGACTGCTCGAGCAGGCCGAGCCGCACCAGCGCCTGCACGGCCTGGTGGGTGCTCTGGCGGGTCACGCCCATGCGGCGCGACAGCTCCGCGACCGTCGTGCCGCCGGGGTCCAGGGCGGCGAAGACGGCCTGCTGGCCGATGGTGACGGGCTTCTCGCCCGCCGCCCGCATCGCCTCGGCCAGCGCCTCGTCGAACCAGCGGCGCGCGTCGCCGAGGAGCTGCGGCAGGTTTCGCTCGGTCATCTCTCCCCGGAAGGTCGTCTCGCGGCGGGCCGGAGGATCCCGGCTCCACGGATCAAGTTACCGGTGGCCGGCCCTTGGATCCCCCACGCTATGTCAGGTAGCCTGACATCAGTCGAGAGAGACGGAGCCCCGCCATGACCATGGAATACGCCACCCGGTACCGGACCCGCTCGTCCATCCCCCCGGAGCCCGGCAGGCCCTACTTCATCGAGAAGGGCCTCGGCGACCGCGCCCACCTGTTCACCGACCTGTTCACCGTCTACGCGGGCGGGGAGCAGACCGAGGGCACCTTCAACTTCTTCACCTGCGAGGGGCCCAAGGGCGACACCATCCCGTCGCACTCCCACCCCGACACGTACGAGGTCTTCTACATCGGCCAGGGGGCCGTCCGGCTGTTCGTCGAGGACCTCGAAGGCGAGCCGCACGAGAAGCTGCTGACCCAGGGCGACTTCGGGTTCGTGCCGAAGAACTGCCCGCACGCCTACCGCATCGAACGCCACCACAGCCTGATCATCGGCGTCGCGGCCGGCCCCGGCGGGACGTTCGAGCGCTTCTTCGAGAACCTCGGCGCCCCCGTGGAGGAGCTCGGCCTGCCCCAGGCCCCGGTCGTCCCCGAACCGCACAAGTTCGGCACCGTGCCGCAGGAGTACGACGTGCGGTTCCTGCCCGACCACCGGTGGAGGGCGTCGTAGCCGTGCTCTACCTCAAGGCGCTCGCGGCGGGCGTGCTGGTCGGCGTCCTGTACGCGGCGGTGCGGGTGGACTCCCCGGCACCGCCCCCGGTCGCGCTGCTCGGCCTCCTCGGCATGCTGGCGGGCCAGGCCCTTCTGGAAGCCCTGTGAACGCCCGCCCGCTGAAGGGCTTCGCCCGGCGGGGAGCCGTCGCGTTCGGCGCGGGCCTGCTGATGGGAGCGGTGTACTGGGCGCTGGGCATCACCTCGCCCGCCCCGCCCCTCATCGGGCTGACCGGCCTCCTCGGCATCGTCGCGGGCGAACGCGCCGTCACCGCCCTGCTCTCCCGACGCCGTCCCGCCTCCGGCCCCGAGCAGTGAACAGGCGGGCGACCCGGATCCCGCCCGCACCCGCACCGCGGCCATCCGGGATCCCGCCCGCACCCGCACCCGTTCCGAGGCGGCCGCGCCGGCCCCGGGCACGCGCCGCCGCCTCCGACCCCGACTCCGACAAGGAGGAGCCCATGTCCTCGGGCTTCATCGACGTCCACGCCCACTTCGTCACCGACTCCTACCTCGAGCGCGCCCGCGCCGCCGGACACGAACGGCCCGACGGCGTCCCGGCCTGGCCTTCCTGGTCGGCGGCCGCGCACCTGGAGCTGATGGACGAGGCGGGCGTCGACACCGCGGTCCTGTCGATCTCCTCACCCGGCGTGCACTTCGGCGACGACGCCGCCGCCCGCGCCCTGGCGCGCGAGGTCAACGAGGACGGCGCCGCCGTGGTGCGCGACCATCCCGGACGTTTCGGGCTCTTCGCGTCCCTGCCCCTGCCCGACGTCGACGGCGCGCTCGCCGAGATCGACCACGCCCTCGACGTGCTGGGCGCGGACGGCGTCGTCCTGGAGACCAACACCCACGGCGTCTACCTCGGCGACGAGCGCCTGGAGCCGGTGTTCACCGAACTGGGCCGCCGCGGAGCCGCGGTGTTCCTGCACCCGACCTCGCCGGTGTGCTGGGAGAAGTCGGCGCTCGGCAGGCCGCGCCCGATGGTGGAGTTCGTCTTCGACACCGCCCGCACCGTCACCGACCTGCTGTTCGCCGGAACGCTCGACCGCCACCCCGGCCTGAAGGTCGTCGTCCCGCACTGCGGCGGAGCCCTGCCCGTCCTCGCCGACCGCATCAACGGCTTCATGCGCCTGTTCATGCCGTCCGAGACCGGCGCCCCCGACGCCCTCACCCAGCTGGGCCGCCTCTACTACGACACCGCGGGCCCGGCCTTCCCCCGGCAGATCCCCGCGCTGCTGAACCTCGTGGGCCCCGATCGGCTGCTGTACGGCAGCGACTACTGCTGGACGCCCGCGCCCGCCGCCCTCGAGCACGCCGCGTCCTTCGCCGCCGCGCCCCCGCCCGTCGAAGGCCAGACCTGGCAGTCCCTCACCACCGCCAACGCCCTGACCCTCCTGCCGCGCCTCGAGACCGGAGGACGCCCGTGACCGGCTTCCCCTTCGAACTGCTCGCGCCCCCGGACCCGGCGGTCCTGCCGCTGCCCCCGGCGGCGCGCCCCGAGCCCGGGGTGCGGCTGCTGCGCGGAGCCGTCTACCACGTTCCCGACGGGAGCCGTCCGCTGGAGCTGGACCTGTGGCTCCCCGAGGAGGCGCCGGGGCCGCTGCCCGTCATCGTGTTCGTGCACGGCGGGGCCTGGCGCACCGGCCTGCGCGAGGACATGGGTCCCCGGTTCCACTCATGGCGACCCGGCCCGTTCGCCCGGCTCGTCCAGGCCGGTTTCGCCGTCGCCTGCCCGTCCTACCGGCTCAGCGGAGAGGCCGTCCACCCGGCCCAGCGCGACGACCTCGCCCGGGTCCTGGCATGGCTGCGCAGCCGCGCGGACGAGCTCGGCCTGGATCCGGAACGGACCGTTCTGTGGGGGGAGTCGGCGGGCGGCCACCTCGCCGCGCTCACGGCGCTGACCGCCCCCGCCGGAACGGTACGCGGCTGTGTCACCTGGTACGCCCCGTCCGACCTGGCCTCCCTGGCCGAGGACCATCCCCCGGGCCGCTTCGACCCGTCCGATCCGGGCACCTTCGAGGCGCTCCTCCTGGGCGCGCCTCCCGCGGAAGCCCCCGGGCGGGCCCGGGACGCGAGCCCCGTCGCCCACGTCACCCCGCAGGCGCCGCCCTTCCTCGTCCTCCACGGCACCGAGGACGGCCTCGTCCCCTTCGCCCAGTCCCGCCGTCTGGCCGAAGCCCTGCGCGCCCAGGGCGCGGACGCCGCCCTGCACCCCGTGGAAGGCGCGGACCACCTGTGGGTCGGCCTGCCGGAACGGGAAGTGGCGGAGTGCTTCGCCCTCTCGCTGGACTTCGCGCTCCGCAACGTCTGAGGTCAGGGCCAGGAGGGCTCGTTGCGCGGGACGATGACGAGTTCGCCGACGACGCTGCCGGCCGGGACGGACAGCGCGTACATGACGGTGTCGGCGACGATGTCCGGATCCTGGAGCTTGCCGGTGTCGGCGTCGGGGAAGCGCTCGAGGATGAAGCGCGTCTCCATGCCTCCGGCGATGATGCCGGTGACCCCGATGCCGAGGCAGTCGCGCTGCGCCTCCTTGAAGAGGGTGTGCGTGAACGCCCGCAGCCCCGTCTTGCTCGCCGCGTACGGCCCGGCCTCGGTCCAGGTCCGGTTGGCCGCGGTGGACAGGATGTTGACGATGTGGCCGCCGCCCTGCCGGATCATCCGCCGGTAGTTCTCCAGGCACAGGTGGATCGGGCCCAGCAGGTTGGTGGAGATGACCAGGTCGGCCTCCTCGGCCGTCAGGTGCTCGATCGGCTTGCTGACGTCGACCGCGGCGTTGTTCACCAGGATCTCCAGGCTGCCCGACGCCTGCCAGACGTCGCTCACCGCCGCCGCGACCTGCGTCCTGTCCCGGATGTCCAGCAGCAGCGGCTGGACCGCCAGCCCCTCCTCGCCGAGCGCCCGCGCCAGCTCCTTGAGCTCCTTCTCCCGCACGTCGGCCGCCCACACCATGGCCCCGGCCCCGGCCAGCCGCCGTGCGATCGCCGCCCCCAGCCCCCGCGCGGCCCCCGTCACCAGCGCGTTCCTGCCCCGCAGATCCACCTGCATCTCCCCGTCCCCGTTCTTCCGTCCGCCCGACCCAGGCATCCCCGTCATCCACAGCGTGAAACCGGCACGTCACTTTCCGTGCCAGGGTGGGAAAGGGCCGGTCGGGAGGGAGGGGCCGTATGGATGTGAACGAGGTGCTCCTGCCGGGGGTGGGGCTGCGGTACGAGTTCACCAACCGGGACGGGGAGCGGATCGGGGTGATCGCGCGGCGGTCGGGCGACTTCGAGGTGGTGGTGTACGGGGAGGGGGATCCGGACGAGTCGCGGCCGGTGTTCCGGCTGACGGGGGACGAGGCCGAGACGCTCGCGCAGATCCTCGGGGCGCCGCGGATCGCCGAACGTTTCGCGGACCTGACGCGGGAGGTGCCGGGGCTGAACGCGGGCCAGGTCGAGGTGCTGCCGGGCAGCCCTTACGCCGGGCGGCCGCTGGGGGACAGCCGGGCCCGCACCCTGACGGGCGCGTCGATCGTGGCGGTCGTGCGGGGAGAGGAGGTGATCGCCTCACCGGGGCCGGAGCGGATGCTGCAGACGGGAGACGTCCTGGTGGTCATCGGCACCGCCGAGGGCATCCTCGGCGTGGAACGGCTCTTCGGGGGTTGAGCGGCTTGGACATCTCGGTCGCGTTCCTGCTGGAGCTGGGCCTGATCCTGGTCGTGCTGAGCGTGCTGGGTTCGCTGGCGCGCCGCTGGACGTTGTCGCCGGTCCCGCTGTACCTCCTCACGGGCCTGGCGCTGGGGGACGGCGGGCTCGCGCCGGTCCCCGAGGCCGCGGAGTTCGTGGAGGTCGGCGCGTCCATCGGGGTGGTGCTCCTGCTGCTGGCGCTGGGCCTGGAGTTCTCCCTCGCCGAGTTCGCCGTCAGCCTGCGCCGCCACGTGCCCTCGGCCGGCGTGGACCTCGTGCTGAACGCGCTGCCGGGCGCGGCGGCCGGCTGGCTGCTGGGCCTGAACGGCGTCGGCGTCCTGGCCCTGGCCGGAGCCACCTACGTCTCCTCCTCGGGCATCATCGCCCGCCTGCTGAGCGACCTGCGGCGCCTGGGCAACCGGGAGACCCCGGCGGTGCTGGCGGTCCTGGTGCTGGAGGACTTCGCGATGGCCGCCTACCTGCCGCCCCTGGCCGTCCTGGCCGTCGGCGGCACCTGGTGGCAGGCCGCCCTGGGCGTCCTGGTCGCGCTCGGCGCGCTGGCGGCGGCCTTCGCGGGCTCCTACCGCTGGGGCCACCGCGTGGGCCGGGTCGTCACCCACCCCGAGGCCGAGCAGTCGATGCTCCGGATCCTGGGCATCACCCTGATCGTCGCGGCGCTCGCGGAAGCCGTGCACGCCTCGGCGGCGGTGGGCGCCTTCCTGGTGGGCCTCACCCTCACCGGCGAGGCCGCCGACCGCGCCCGCGCCGTGATGGAGCCGCTGCGCGACCTCTTCGCCGCCGTCTTCTTCGTCGCCATAGGCCTGTCCGTCACCCTCTCCGCGCTGCTCCCCCTCCTTCCCGCCGCGGCGGCCCTGGCCGCCGTCACCGCCGCCACCAAGATCGCCACAGGCTGGTACGCGGCCTCCCGCGACGGCGTGGCCGCCCGAGGCCGCCTCCGCGCCGGCACCGCCCTGACCGTCCGCGGCGAGTTCTCCATCATCATCGTCGGCCTGGCCGCCCCCCAGTCCCCCCACCTGGTCCCCCTCATCTCGGCCTACGTCCTCCTCCTGGCCCTGGCCGGCCCGCTCCTCACCCGCCTGGCCGCGACCCCCCTCGCCCCGCTCCCGCCGGCACGGCGCCGAACCCGCTGAACCCGCGCCCCTCCCGCCCACCCGGGCCCGCGAGAACGGCCGCCCCGCGAAGCCCGTTCCTCGCTACCCTGTTCCCGTAAAAGCGGCCCGACGGGCTTCCGCACGATCGTTCGATCTCGGACACGCTCCCACCCGCACGAGATCTCGTGCTGCCCGGGAGTGGGTTCGTGACGGCATTCCGGCATTCCGCCGAAAGCCTGGCCGCGTTGGCCTCGCCCGCCGAACAGAAGTTGAGCGATCGCATCGCCGAACAGCTCCGGAGGTCCACCAACGGGAATCCGGGCCCGGCCGAGCGGAGGTCCTGGGACCGCAGCCTGCCCGTGCTGGCGCGGGACCTGGTGGACGCCGGGCTCGGCGGCGTCGAGATGCTGGTGGAGTACCAGCTGCCGCTCACGAGCCGGCGCGCCGACGTGGTCCTGGCGGGGGTGGACCACGGCGGCGGGGACGCCTACCTGGTGGTCGAGCTCAAGCAGTGGAGCCGGGCCGAGCTGTACGAGGACGACCCGGACCTGGTCCTCGTCGAGGGCGCGCCCGGCGGGCCGCGCCTGCACCCCGCACTCCAGGTCAGGGGCTACTGCGAGTACCTCCGCGACTTCGTGGGCGTGTTCGACGGCAGAGGCCCGGCCGGAGCCGCCTACCTGCACAACGCCGAGGACCTGGACGTGGCGGACCTCCTGCCGAAGGCCGACTCGGAGCAGGGACGGCTGTTCACCAAGAGCAGGAGAGGCGCGTTCCAGGAATACCTGCGAGAACGCTTCTCCCCCCGATCGGGCGCCGAGGCCGCCGACCGGCTCATGAACAGCGCGGTCCGTCCGTCCAAGCAGCTGATGAAACTCGGCGCGGCGGAGATCAAGGACCGGGAGCAGTTCGTCCTGCTGGCCGAGCAGCGGCTGGCCTACGAGCTGGTGCTGCACGCGGTGGAGGCCTCCCGGCGTGCGGACTCCAAGGAGGTCGTCATCGTGACCGGCGGTCCGGGCAGCGGGAAGAGCGTCATCGCGCTGTCGGTGCTCGGCGAGCTGTTCCGGCAGGGCAGGACGGCGCTGCACGCGACGGGCTCCTCGGCGTTCACGACCACCCTGCGCAACCACGTCGGCAAGGGCTCCGGACGGGTCAAATCGCTGTTCAAGTACTTCAACAGCTTCATGGCGGCGGAGAAGAACTCGCTGGACGTCCTGATCTGCGACGAGGCCCACCGGATCAGGGAGACGTCGGCGAACCGCTACACCAGGGCCGCGTTCCGGACCGGCAGGCCGCAGCTCGACGAGCTGATCTCGGTGGCCAGGGTCCCGGTCTTCCTGCTCGACCGGAACCAGGTCGTCCGCCCGGGGGAGCTGGGCAGCCCCGAGGAGATCCGGGCGTACGCGGAGAGCCGCGGCTTCAAGGTCCACGAGATCGCCCTGGACGGGCAGTTCCGGTGCGGGGGGAGCGCGCTGTACGAGGACTGGGTGCTGCGGCTGCTCGGCCTTCGGGGCGACGGCCCCGTCCCCTGGACCGGTGAGGACGACCACTTCCGGGTGGAGGTCGCCGACAGCCCCGCGGCTTTGGAGGCGCGGCTGGAGCGGGAGCACGAAGCCGGTTTCTCGGCGCGGATGACGGCCGGGTACTGCTGGCCGTGGAGCGAGCCGGAGGGGGACGGCTCCCTCGTGCCGGACGTGCGGATCGGCGGCTGGGCCCGGCCCTGGAACGTCAAGAGCGACAGGGCCGTCGGAAACGCGCCCGCGAGTTCCCTGTGGGCGACCTCGCCGGGCGGGTTCGGGCAGGTCGGATGCGTCTACACCGCTCAGGGGTTCGAGTACGACTGGAGCGGTGTCATTCTCGGGCCCGATCTCGTCGTCCGGGACGGCCGGTTCGTCGCGGTCAGGGAGGGCACGAGGGATCCGGTGTTCAGGAAGGACACTTCGCCGGCGGAGTACGAGCGGCTCGTGAAGCACACATACAAGGTGCTGCTCACCCGGGGCATGATCGGGACGGTGCTCTACTCGACGGATGCCGAGACGCGGCAGTTCCTCGAGCGGCTGGTCGGTCCAGGGGCCTGACGGGTTTCTTGTGGGGCGGGGCGCGGGCGCCTAGCGTCGGAGGCATGAAGATACGGATCGGGTACGCGCCGGGGACCAGGGAACCGCAGCGGGAGGACTTCACCGCGCTGGTGGAGGAGCTGGAACGGTTGAGGTTCGATTCGTTGTGGGTGACGGAACGGGCCACCGGGGCCGGCGGGGACCCGGTGGCGCTGCTGGCGTACGCGGGGGCGGTGACGTCGCGGATCAAGCTGGGGACCGCGGTGATGACGTTGCCGGGACGGCAGCCGGCGCTGCTGGCGCAGCAGCTCGCCACGCTCGACCGGTTGACGGGCGGGCGGCTGCTGCCGGCGTTCGGGCTGGGGCAGCGGAGGCAGGAGGAGCACCAGGCGTTCGGGGTGCGGCGCAACGAGCGGGTGGCGTTGTTCGAGGAGCTGCTGCCGCTGCTGCGGCGCTTCTGGGCGGAGGACGCCGTCACCCACCACGGGGAGCGGTTCCGCTTCGACGCGCTGAACGTGCTCCCCAAACCGGTCAAGGGCGGATTCGACGTCTGGATGGGCGGCAGCTCGGACGCCGAGCTGCGGCGCACCGGGCGTCTGGCCGACGGGTGGCTGGCCGCTTTTGTCACCCCCGCCGAGGCCGCCGCGGGACGGGAGAAAGTGGAGCGCGCCGCCGCCGAGGCGGGCCGCGAGATCGACCCCGAGCACTTCGGCGCGACCATCCCCTACCACCGGGGGACCGTCCCCGAAGAGCGCCTGGCCAGAGCCCGCGCCGTCCACGGCCCGGCGCCCCTGGCCGACCTGGTCCCCGCCCTGGACGACCTGGAGGCCCACCTGCGCCGCTTCGTTGACGCGGGCATCTCCAAGTTCGTCCTGGCCCCCGTGCACAGCCCCGCGGACTGGACGACCGAGCTCACCGAGGTCAGGGACGCCGCCCTCTGCCTCCAGACCTGAGGACTCCGGGCGGGCCGGTGGCCTCGGCCGGGCGGGGCGGGGCCAGGAGTGCCGTCCTCTGCCTTCAGGGGTGGGGGCTTCGGGTGGGCCGGTGGCCGGGTTGGGTGGGGTGAGGTCAGGGGCGGTGGGCGGCGGTTTCGGGGGCGGGGTTGCGGTAGCGGTCGCGGACGTCCTGGCGGAGGAGGGAGGCGAAGCCGGCGGATTCGATGCGGTGGACGAGGGCGGGCAGGGTGATGCCGAGGGCGGTGGCGGTGTCGGCCAGGTGCCAGTCCGCGGCGGCGAGGGTGCTCAGGAGGTGGCCGCGGCGCACCTGGTTCTCCGAGAGGCGGAAGGTCTTCAGGTAGGCGAGGGTGCCGGAGGAGTCGGTGATGGTCTCGGCCAGGTGGTTCTCGCGGCGGCGTTCGAAGGACGGCAGGAGGCGGGACAGGCGGTAGGGGCCGAGGTCGTAGACGGTCCCGGACGTGTAGACGCCGTCCAGGAGGGCGCCCGCCATGAGGCGGTCGTGGAAACGGGCCCAGGCCTCCTGCTGCTCGCGGGCCTGGGATCTCAGGTCGGCGAGGGAGCGGATGCGGGTGTCGTCCAGCCTGGCGTGGAAGTCCGGTACGGGCGGGCTGAGAACGCCGTAGTGGTAGATCAGCTCGCCGTACAGGTCGTTGACGAGCGTGGTGTGCAGGACGCGGTAGTCGGCGGGGTGGGGGACGACGAACGCGGCGGCCAGGGCGTCGGCGACGTAGACGAGGACGCCGCACTGCCCGTGGTGGATCTCGAAGACGCGCAGGGCCTCCTCCAAGCCGGTGATGGCGGCGCCGCTGTACGCCTCCTCCACGCGGGGAGAGAGTCCTTGTCTGACGGCGCGGTGCGACCACTCCTCCCACATGATCTCCGGGCCGCCGAAGTGCAACGTGAGGTAGCCCTCCAAGGCGAGGTGGAGAGGCAGGAAACGCAGCCGGTTCTTGTCCGTACGGCGTGCCATGCGGTGGTGGAAACGCAGCGGCATGTGGGCGGGGGGCCGTTCCGGCGTGCCCGGTGCGCGCAGCTGGGTGCCGTACGTCGCGGCGGGTGAGCCGTCAGAGGTCCAGGTGGCGACGAAGCCGTGCGGAATGTAGGTGGAGTACGTCATGCGGACGCCGACGTCCACCACGCCGTACGCGCTGTAGATGCGGGGGTCCAGGCGGAGGTCCTCGATCGGCGAGTCGCGAACCAGCGGGACGAGCCGCACCCCGCCCCAGGCCTGGGCCGGACGTGTCGTCAGTCCCTTCAACGCGATCCCGTTCACGTCTTCTCCCCCAGGAAGTCCGCCACCCGCCGGTCCAGGTGGGCGCGCAACTCGGCCAACCCGGTGCGTCCTTCGGCGAACCCGGCCAGTTCCACCAGCGCGACGAGGTTCTCCGCGTCGCGGATGCCCGCTGTCGGAACGGTGGGGGACAGGCGGCGCACGTCGAAGGCCGCCGCGTCGTACACCGGGTTCAGGTGGACGATGGCGCAGGCGCGGGCGGGATCGAGCCGGGTGCGCCATACCCGCAGCACTTCACCGGCGAGGCCGGGTGGCGAGTTCTCCCACCCGTCGGAGACGATGACGAGCCGTTCGGGAGCGGTCTCCAGTGCGTCGAGGATGCGTTCGCCCAGGGGAGTGGCCCCGTACGGGCGGACCATCAGCGGGTCCCGCCGTCCCGACAACCACAGCGGCGTGTACCGCGACGCGAGAGCCTCCAGCAGGTAGTGGCAGGCCAGCGCCACCGCCAGCGGCCGGCGCCGCTTCTGCGCCGAGCCGTAGGCGGAGAAACTGTCGTCCAGGACGGCGGAGACCGCCCCCCAGCTCCCCGCGAGCCCGCCCGCGCACCTGCGGGCCGCCGCGCGCAGCGCTTCGACCAGTTCGTCATGGCGACGGGCACGCTCGTCGAGCCCCAGGGACAGCACATAGGACGCCAGCCGCGTCAGCGGCATCGCCGTCAGGTCGGCTCGGACGGCTTCGCCCCCCGATCCCTGCAGGCGCAGCCGCTCCAGCCGGGTGAGCCGGGGTTCGATCCGCCCCAGAAAGGCGCTTCTCTTCACTCCGTGTTTGGCCGCAAACCCTTCCGCCACCGTGTATGGCAATTCATAAATGGCCTCCTGCGCAAAGTGCGCGCGCACCCAGGCGTTCATCAGGGGGGCGGAGTAACGCCCGCCGCGGTGCGGAGTGAAGAGAAAGGTCCCGAGTTCCCGGTCGAGGCTCAGGTGAATGTGACGCACGGCATCCTTGAGCCCGCCGCGGTACTTCACCGCGTCGAACGCCGGATCGGGCCGTCCCGCAAGCCAGTCGCGCATGATGGCGCGCGTCCTTCGGTTGTTGACCCGCGCGCGCCGCAGCCGCCGGAACAACCGGTAGACCCGCTGGGGAGGCAGCGTCTCCAGTTTCCGCGCGATGAGCCGCCCCTCGGCCCGCGGGTCCTTTGCCTCGCGCGAGGTGCACAGGAGGTTCTGGATGATCAGCGCGGCGTTGTGGTCGTTGACGTCCAGGGCGAGCGACGCGGCGTACAGGTCGCGGTAGTTGCCCAGCAGGTAGTGGTGCAGGAAGTCCAGGGAGAGCCCCTGCCCGCCGCCTTGGGAGTGGAACTCACGCTGCCCCGTCGAGGTGATCGCCGCGTTGACGAACAGCAGCACGTCCTCGGCCGCGATGAGGTCGGCCTCGTCCCGCATGGGCTCCTCCCGGTGGCGTGGGGTCGGCCGGGGAATGGAGCGCGAACTGCGAAGCTTCGCTGTATAGGCGGGTCCCGGAAGTCGCGCCGGAGTCCCGCGGCCGACCGCCGAACGCTACCACCTGAAGCGCCTCCGTTTCACCGGTATTTCACGCGCGCTTACCGGCCGCGCCGATCACTAAACACCGGAGACTGTCAAGTGACATAGATCTCTTTTGCATAAAATCTGCATCAAGTCCTGCGGCACGGGCAGATCTAGAAATGCCAACAACATCACTTGACTTCGCGTTCGGAGAGGCATAATGACCGTCACTGGAATCATCACCGCCATCGTCATCGGCGCGATCGTCGGCATGCTCGGCCGCCTGATCCTGCCCGGCCGTCAGTCGATCGGCGTGCTGCTGACCGTGGGCGTCGGTATCGTCGCGGCGATCATCGGCACCCTGCTCGCCCAGGGCGTCGGCGTCGCCACCACCGATGGCGTCGACTGGATCGAGCTGGCCTTCCAGGTCGTCCTGGCCGCCGTGGGTGTGGGCGCCACCGCCGCCCTGATGGGCCGGGGCGGTCGTACCCACCACCGCGGTCGCTACTGACGCGAGACGCACGGGGACGCCTGAGCGCTCCCGCGGCCGGCGCCGAGGCCCCGCTTCCGGAAACGGAAGGCGGGGCCTCGCCCTTTGTTCCCGGGCACCGCCCGCCGGGTGGGCCGGCGCGATGAGCGCGTTCCCCGGTGGTCAGCCTCCGGCGAGGTTCCCGTCCAGCGGTTCCTCCACATGCGGGAGGCACCGCTGCCCGACCTCGCGGAGGCGGCCGGTCTCCACCTCGTAGACGAAGCCGCGGATCTCGTCGGTGTACGGGATGAACGGATCGACCCGGATCCGCCTGATGGACTGGAGGACGTCCTCCTCCAGGTCGTCGAAGGCCTCGGCCGCCCAGTCCGGCTTCACCCCCGTCTCCTCCTGGAGCCGCCTTTTGAACATGTCGTCGGTGAAGGCGAGCATGCCGCAGTCGGTGTGGTGGATCAGCATGATCTCGGTGGTGCCCAGGAGGCGCTGGCTGATCGCGAGGCTGCGCCGCTCGTCGGCGGTGATGACCCCGCCCGCGTTCCGGATGACGTGCGCGTCGCCCTCGCGCAGGCCGAGGATCTTGTAGATGTCGAGCCGCGCGTCCATGCACGCCACCACCGCGAGGCCCCTGGCCGGCGTCGATGGCAGGTTCCCCTCGGCGAACGAGGCGGCGTAGCGCTCGTTGTTGGCCAGCAGCTCATCGGTCACGCTCATGTATACCTCCGTTACTCTGCGTCACTTTCGAGAGTAGAGGAACGGACGGGGTGAAGGGCGGAGGGGCGGCTCTCGCCGTCCGGATGTCATCCGCCCGGCGGCCGCGCTCACAGGCCGCCGAGGCGGCCTTCGAGGAGGACGAGGAGTTCGGCGAGGCGGTCGGCGAGTTCGGTGCGGGCCGTCTCGTCCAGCCCGGAGAGGAGGGCGGACTCGTGGGCGAGCTGGGCGGGGAGCGCCTCGTCGATGAGGGCGCGGCCCTCGGGGGTGAGGGAGAGGTGGGTGACGCGGCGGTCGTGGTCGTCGGTGCGGCGGGAGACCAGGCCGCGGTCCTCCAGTGCGCGCAGGCGCTTGGTGACGGCCGCGCCGGAGGCGAAGGTCTCGCGGGCCAGATGGCCGGGGGTGAGTTCGCCGCCGACGCGGCGCAGCGCGGCGAGGATCTCGAACTCCGGACGGGACAGGCCGTGCCGGGCCAGCGGGGTGTGCTCGGCCTGCTGGAGCAGCAGGTGACAGCGGGTCAGCCGGCCGATCACCGCGATGGGGGAGGTGTCCACGCCGGGAAGTGCCTGCTCCCACTGGCGCAGCACCCGCGCGACGACGTCCTCGGTGTCCTTCACGGGAGCGACTTTAGCCGCGCCAGTTCGCGGTGGCCGTCGCGCTCCGCCTGAACGATGCGCTCCTCGGGCAGGCCGCGCCGCCACCATTCCCCGGACTCGGTCTCGAGGGAGTCCCGCAGCTCCGCCAGCGCGGAGGCCAGGGCCGTCGCGGCGGGGACGGGCGCGACGGTACGGGAGGATTCCCGGGTCCGCTCCAGCCGTTCCAGGGCCAGGTCGACGCGGTGGGCGGCGCGCCGGTCGACCACCAGCAGGCAGGCCAGCAGGCCGGCCGCGACGCCGACGCAGGTGTCCAGCCACCGGTCGGTGACGAGCACGAAACCGGGCTCGGCGGCGGCGAACTCCGTCATGAGCAGGGCCATCGGGGTGACGAAGACGGTGCCGAGCCAGTAGTTGCGGGGGATGAACGCCTCGGCGGCGACCTGGCAGGCCAGGATCAGCAGGATCAGCGCTACGGCGCCCGTCCGGCTGACCGGCAGCAGCAGGGTGAAGACCGCGAGGCCCGCGAAGTTCCCCAGGGCCCGCTGGAGCCCGCGCGTCCAGGAGAGTACGGCGTTCGCCTGGCACACCGCCGCGGCCGTCACGAGCGCCCAGTACGGGTGCCCGACCCCGGCCAGCAGCGACACCCAGCCCGCCAGCAGTGTCGCCAGCAGTGTCCGGAGGACGACCGGGACGAGTCCCGGCAGTATCTTCACGGGCCGTGCGGCGCTGCGTTCCGCGGCCAGCCCGACGAGTTCCTCGTGCTGCTCGCCGGACAGGCCCACGTCCGGAACGGTGTCCGTCTCGCGCAGGGCACGGGCCCACCTGCGCAGCGGGACGGGGTCGGGTGTCCGGACGAGCGCCTCCTCGGCCTGGACGATCAGCCGTTCCAGCCCTGAGGGGCGGGCCGCCAGGACCGCCCGCCACGCCGCGTTGACGGCCGCCGCCGCACGCCGCCTCCCGGCGGGCCCGTCGATCGCGGCCGCGGCCTCCAGCGCCTGCGCGACCGCCCGCCGTTCGGGTCCGTGCGGCCGGAGCAGGGCGGGCGCCATCACCACCGCCCAGGCGAACGCCGCGCCCAGCGCGGTCAGCGCCACGTGTTTCGGCACCTCGCCGAGCCGGTGCGGAACGAACGCGCAGGCCGCCCCGATGAACGTCAGGACGACGTTTCCCGGCGGTCCGGCCCGCAGCGACTCGGTGAAGAGCCTGTGCCCCGCGGCCAGCAGCGCCCCTACCGCCACCAGCAGCACCGCCGAGCCCGTCAGGCTCGCCGCGGTGATCGCCGCGGCCACGGTGCCGGTCATCACCAGCCCGATCCACGCCGTCATCCGGGCCCGCGCCCGGTAGGGCAGCGCGTGCGCGTACAGGGCGCACATCGCCCCCGCCGAGGTGTAGACCGCCAGGTCGAGCCGTCCCAGCGCGAGCAGCGCGAAGTCCGGCACGACCAGCGCGATCACCGCGCTCAGCGCGCGTTTCCACCAGATCTCGTCCCGCGCGCCGACGCCGAGGACCCCCGCGAGGGGGAACCGGGGGCGCAGTGACCACCTGTCGAGAGCACACACGAACATATAGCTTACAAGTGTTTTACTCGTGAAATAAATTCCGGCCGGACGTGACCGGTTCCGCCCGGGGCGGGATCCCGCCCGGACGTCACAGGTAGGGGCCGGGGCTTTCGGCGGGGGCGGCGGGAGCCGTGGTGATCTGCTGCGAGGCCGAGGCCAGCGCGGTGAGCTCGGCGAGGGTCGAGCCCTCGGGCGCGATCCGTTCGCCGGGCGGGAGGGCGGTCCCGGAGCGTTCGAGCCACGCGGACGCCTCGTCCCGGGGGAGGCGGCCGATCTCCAGCTGGGCCATGCACCGGCCGGGGCGGATGACCGCCGGGTGGAGCCGGGAGAGGTCCTCGTTCGTGGTGATGGCGATGAGGACGTCGCGCCCCTGGCCGAGCATCCCGTCCGTCAGGTTGAGCAGCCGGGACAGGCCCTGCCCGGTGTTCTGCTTGGCCTCGACGCGGATCAGTTCGTCGCAGTCCTCCAGGAGGAGCATCCGCCAGCGGGGAGCGTCGTCGTCGCTGTCCGCGCCGACCGCGACGCTCATGAGGTAACCGGGGTCGGAGAACAGCCGCTCGGGGTCGAGCAGGCAGTCGACCTGGCACCAGGACGACCACTCCCGCGCCAGCGCCCGCAGCAGGGTGGTCTTTCCGGTGCCCGGAGGCCCGTGCAGCAGCAGGAGGCGGCCGGTCAGCCCCTCGGACGTGAGCCGCATGAGCCTGTCCAGGGCGGGTGCCGCCACGGACGGGTAGTTGCCGCGGATGTCCGCCCACGAAGGCGCGGAGATCGACCGCTCCCGGCGAATGGGGGAGTTCGTTCCGGCGTGCCAGAACCCCATCTCCACCCGGCTCTCGTCCTCGGGGGCGGGTTCGGTGGAGTCGCGCACCGACTCCTCCAGCACGGAGGCCGCCAGTTCGCGGCTCACCGCGGTGACCTCCACCTGCGCCGAACCGCCCGGCCACCGGACCGCGCGCAGCGCGTATCCCTCTCCGGCGGCCAGGACGGACCCGCCCCCGTCCTCCTCGGCGCTCCGCAGCACGGTGGAGTCGGCGGGGCGGAGCGGCGCGTCGGCCCGCACCCGCTCCAGCCGGGTGGACTTGGAGTGCGGGTGCTCCCCGCGGACGAACCGCTGGAGCGCCAGGGCGTCGATGACGTCGCGGGGGGAGTCGGCGTCGTCGACGTTCATGACCCAGGAGAGCTCCGGCTCGCCTTGGGGAAGCTGCGTATCAAGAAGCCGGAGATTCCCCTGTGAACTGGACATGTCCTCGATGATCGCCCTCCTACGGCGGCCCGTCCACTACTTTTCCCGGAACGTGCCGGGCGGCGGCGCGCGCGGCCCGTGGGACAAAGAAGACACGACCCGGGAGAACACCTGGTTGAGGAACGGGACGCCCGGTGCCTACATTCGGTCGGTCGGAGTCCGACCCGGTGAAAGGACACGAGGTGCTCCTCGACGCGGCCCAGTGGCAGGACAAGATCTTCATCGACGGCGCGTGGGAGCCCGGCTCCGGCGGGACGGCCGAGGTGAGCGAGCCCGCCACCGGCGCCTCCCTCGGCTCCATCGGCATCGCCGGCACCGGCGACCTGGCGCGGGCGGCCGAGAGCGCCGCCGCCGCGCAGCGCGAGTGGGCCGCGCTGCCGCACTCGCGGCGGGCCGCGGTGCTGCGCAGGGCCGCGGCGCTGTGGGCCGAGCACGCCGAGGACATCTCCTGGTGGAACATCCGCGAGGTCGGCGCGGTCCCCGGCATGGCCGGATTCGCGGTGCACAACGCCGAGCAGGAGTGCCACGAGGCCGCCGCGCTGCCCGGCCGCTCCTACGGCGAGCTCCTGCCCAGCGAGGAGCCGCGCCTGTCGATGGCCGCCCGCATGCCCGCGGGCGTCGTCGGCGTGATCTCCCCGTTCAACGTGCCGATCATCCTGGGCATCCGCTCGGTCGCCCCGGCGCTGGCGCTGGGCAACGCGGTGATCCTCAAGCCGGACCCGCGCACCGCCGTCACCGGCGGCGTCACGATCGCGCGGATCTTCGAGGAGGCGGGCCTGCCCCCGGGCGTCCTGCAGATGCTCCCCGGCGGCGCGGACGTCGGCCAGGCGATGGTGGAGCACCCGCTGGTGCGCGTCATCTCCTTCACCGGCTCCACCGAGGCGGGCCGCAGGGTCGGCGAGCTGGCCGGACGCCACCTCAAGCGCGCCCACCTGGAGCTCGGCGGCAACTCCGCCCTGATCATCCTGGACGACGCCGACCTGGACGCCGCCGTCAACCTCGCGGCCTGGGGCGGCTTCTTCCACCAGGGCCAGATCTGCATGACGACCGGCCGCCACCTCGTCCACGAGCGCCTGTACGACGAGTTCGTCGACCGCCTGGCCGCCAAGGCGAGCGCCCTGCCCGTCGGCGACCCCGCCACCGGGCAGGTCGCCCTCGGCCCGGTCATCGACGCGGGACAGCGCGACAAGATCCACGCCCTGGTCTCCGCCAGCACCGGCGGAGGGGCCCGCCTCGCCGCCGGAGGCACCTACGAGGACCTCTTCTACCGCCCCACGGTCCTGGCCGACGCCACCCCCGACACGCCCGCCTTCGCCCGGGAGGTCTTCGGCCCGGTCGCCCCGGTGGCGCGCTTCACCACTCCCGAAGAGGCCGTACGCCTGGCCGTCACCAGCGAGTACGGCCTGTCTCTCGGCATCGTCACCGGCGACGCCATGCGGGGCTGGGAACTGGCCCAGAAGATCCCCACCGGCATCGTGCACATCAACGACCAGACCGTCAACGACGAGGCCAACGCCCCCTTCGGCGGCGTCGCCGCCTCCGGGACCGGCTCCCGCTTCGGCGGACCCGCCGCCAACGTCGAGGCCTTCACCGAGACCCGCTGGATCACCATGCGCGGCAAGGCCCCGACCTACCCGTTCTGACGGGTCACCCGGCGAAGCGCTCGTCGACCTCCTCGGGGGTGAGGCCGAAGTCCTCCAGCGAGTAGCTGTGGGACGGGCGGCCCGTCCCCGCGTCGCTCTCGGTGCGCAGGGCCGCCATCGCGGCGCGCGCCTCGTCGGTGAAGGGCAGGCCGAAGCGGGTGTAGATGCCCTCGACGGTGCCGACGGGGTCGCTGACGAACGCGTCGTAGTCGACGTCGTGGAAGCGGGACGGGTCGTGCTTGGCGCGCTCGGCGCGGAAGAGGTCCAGGCCGCGGCCCCACAGGTCGAGCTGGGAGCGGCCGATCACCGGGCCCTCGAAGGCCGTGGACCAGCCGGACGAGCTGTGCGCGGCGAGGCTGCACATCGAGGCCATCGACGTGCGGGGGGCGCGGTGCGTCTGGACGATCAACGCGTCGGGGTAGACCTCCAGCAGCGCGTCCAGGGCGAAGAGGTGGCTGGGGTTCTTCAGCACCCAGCGGCGGTTCGCGTCGGGCATGCCGATGAGCTGGAGGTTGCGCCGGTGCCTGCGGTAGGCGGGCGTCCAGTCCTGGTCGGCGAGCCAGGCCGAGTACGTGGGCAGGTGCGCCAGGCACTCGAACGAGACGGAGCGCAGGGACTGGCGCAGCAGCTGCCAGCACTCCTCCACCATGTCGGCCGACATGTAGTGCACGCCCATGAACTCGGGGTGCTTGACGTGGTGCCGCTGGTATCCGGCCTGGATGGCCTGGAAGAACGGGTCGTCCGGCCAGGTCTCGCGGGGCGGGCGGGGCCGCGGCATCTCGGCGAGCCACACCTCCAGGCCCTGGTGCGCCGGGTCGGCGGTGAGGAGGCGGTGCAGCGCGGTCGTGCCGGTGCGGGGCAGGCCGGTGACGAAGATGGGGCGTTCGACGGGGACGTCCGCGTACTGGGGGTTCTGCCGCCAGGCCTGCTCGGCCAGGAGGCGGGCGCCCAGCGAGCCGCGCACCATGGCGCGGGCCGCCTTGACCCCGAGCGGGGTGAGGGCGGCCTCCCGCTCGTAGGAGTCGAGGAGGACGGCCAGGCCGTCGCGGTAGTCGTCCTCCCCGAAGTCGGACAGGCCGGTGATCTTGGTGGCCGAGGCGTGGAGGTCCTCGGCGGTGCCGACGGTGCTCATCGGTGGGCCTCCGGAGGTCAGTGGTGGAACTCGCCGCAGTTGACGTCGAGGCACTGCCCGGTGACCGCCCGGGCGAGCGGGGAGAGCAGGAACACCGCGGTGTCGGCGATCTCGTCGGGTTCGGGGAGCCTGCGCAGGTCGATGTCGGCCGCGGTCTCCTCGTAGACCTGCCGGGTGGGGACGCCGCGCTCCTTGGCGAGGTGCTTGAAGTAGAACTTCAGGTTGTCGGCCCAGATGTAGCCGGGCGCGATCGTGTTGACCCGCACGCCCCGCGGCCCGAGCTCGGTGGCGAGGCTCTGCGCGAGGGCCAGCAGTGCGGCCTTGGACATCTTGTACGCGCCGAACGTGCGCCGCGAGTGCCGCAGCACCGAGGAGTTGACCATCACGACGGAGCCGCCGTGCTCGGCGAGCGCCGGGGCGGCCAGGCCGGTCAGCCGCAGCGCGGCGAACACGTTCGTCTCGATGGCGGCGCGGATCCCGTCGGGGTCGGTGTCGCCCAGGTCGGCCAGCGGGGGGATCGAGAAGGCGTTGTTGACCAGCCCGTCCAGCCGCCCGCACTCCGCCAGCGCGGTGTCCACGAGCCGCCGGCACGAGTCGTCGTCGGTGATGTCGGTCCGGACGGTGATCGCGCGGCGGCCCAGCGCGGCGACCTCCCCGGCGACCTCGGTCAGCCGTTCGGGCGTGCGCGCCGCCAGCACGACGTCGGCGCCCGCGGCGGCGCAGCGCAGCGCCAGGCTCCGGCCCAGGCCGGGCCCGACCCCGGAGACGATGACGACCTTGTCCTGCAGCAGCATCAGCCCAGCATCCTTCGCGCGACGGCCGTCTGACGCACGGCGATCCGGTCGGTCCACTCCTGCGGCGTCACCTTTTGGTTTTCGTGGTGGGGCAGCAGCTTGGGCAGCTCGTCGAACGGCACGACCTCGACGCGGGGCCCTTCCTCGGGGTTGAGCGCCCGGGAGAGCCGCTGCCAGCGGAACTGCAGGAAGCCGCGCCGGTGCCCGGTGCACTCGATCCAGTTGGCCAGGCCGGGGTCGCGTTCGGCGACGACGTAGCGGATCATCCCGTCGGGGTCGACGCGGGCCTGGTCGGCGGTGAGGCTCGTCTGGTGGTTGATGTAGTCGAGCGAGACGTACCAGAGGCTGCCGAGCTGGAAGCCGAAGTACGGCGCGAGCTCCTTGGCGGGGGCCGGCACCGTGATGACCATGGCCTGGTCGTCGGCCAGGTCGTAGTGCCCGACGGAGGAGTACTGCGTGGTGAGGCCGCCGGGGGTGGAGCGCGGCTCGGTGAGCGTGTTGACCGGCAGGTCCAGGTAGTGCCACTCGGGGAAGGCGAGGAACGTCTTGATCCGGGAGACGAGGATGCGCCCGGCGACGCCGAAGCGCTTGGCGCTCAGCTGCTCGGTCGCCGCGGGAGGGGCCATGCCGAGGGTGTCGGCGCGGTGGATGCGGATCTCGCCGCGCCGCTCGTTCGCCCAGTCGCTGTAGACCTCGCGGGCGATGAGCATCGCCGCGCCGGGCGCGAGCGCGAAGTAGTTCGGGCCCGCGTCGGGCTTCGCCGGCCCGAACCGCACCTCGTACGTGCCGTCGGGGGCGATCTCGAGCTCGCGGTCGTCGAACGCGGTGAGGCTGTCGGGGGAGCTGGCGGGGCTGTAGTCGCCGTTCATCACCTGGAAGCTGAGGTCGGCGGTGGTGCCCCGGCGGCCCGTGACGACGTACTCGGCGTCGTCGCGGATGTAGGCGTGGAAGTAGAGCGTGTCGGGGTTGTCGAGCCCGAGCTTGCTGTACGGGCCGGTGGAGGCGACGAAGAAGGGGAAGTCGCGCTCGTAGGCCCATGCCAGGTGCAGTGACGCCTTGATGCTCCCGGCGAGGTAGTCCAGGCCCTCGGCCAGGTCCTGCTCGGTGCTGATGTGCGGTGCCGAGCGGATGATGCGCTCGGCTTCGGCGATCGCCGCGCCGAAGGACTCTGTGGCCACCTGCTGCTCCTTGCGGTACAAATATGGACCGATGCGGTAGATTTCTGTGCTGCGACATTAGAACGCGTTCCAGGGAGGGGTCAATGGGCGGAGCCCGGCGCTCACCGCCGACCGCGCGGGTGGTCGCGGTGCTCGACCGGTTCGCCACGTCGGGCGGCCGCCGCTTCGGCCTGTCGGAGCTCGCCCGCGACCTGGGCATCAGCAAGCCCACCTGCCTGGGCATCCTCACCGAGCTGACCGCCACGGGCTACCTGGTCCGCGACCCCCGCACCCTGGCCTACGGCCTCGGCCCCGCGCTCATCGCCGCGGGCCGCGCCGCCCAGCGGGGCTTCGCCGCGACCGGGGCGGCGCGCCGCCACCTCGAGCCGCTGGTCGCCCGCCACCGCACGGCCGCCACGGTCTCCGCCGTCGTCGACGACGAGATCATGGTCCTCGACGCGCTCGCCGCCCCGGGGCTCACCCCCGCCCGGGTGGGGGAGCGCTACCCGTTCGCCCCGCCCAGCGGCCTGATGTACGTCCTGTGGGATCACGACGAGGCGTTCGAACGCTGGCTGGCCAAGGAGCCGACCCTCCCGGTCACCCTGGACCGCGGCCGCCTCCGCACCATCACGGCCCGCTGCCGCGCCTCGGGCTACCTCGTGGAGAGCCTCACCCCGGCGGGCATGCGCCTGTACTCCCTGCTGAACGACGCCGCGGCCCGCGACCTCCCCCCGGAGGCCCGTGCCCTGATGGGCGAGCTGCTGTCCGACCTGGGGGAGCGCGTCTACCTCGAGGCCGAGCTCAGCCCCGGGGTCCGCCATCCCGTCCATCTCATCGCCGCCCCCGTCTACGACGCCGACGGTGCGCAGGAGCTCGTCCTGGCCCTCCAGGTCGGCGCCACGCTCACCGGCGCCGAGATCGCCCGCAGGGGCGCCGCCCTCGTCGCGGCGGCCGAGGCCGTCACCGCGGAGCTCGGCGGGCGCCTCCCGGGCCGCGCGGACCCGCCGATCGAAGACTGATTTCGCAAATTCAGCCGATTTGTCGGTGCGCCTCACTAGGTTCGTGATCATTCATCGCAGCGAGGGCGAGACGGACTCCTGCGTTCTTCGGTATCCCCGGAACCGCGCCTCCTGCGGCTGGCGCTCCGGGGACGTCTACATCTGGAGGTGGAGCCCCGGTGGGCTGGTTGTCAGCGGGCGAGGGATACGAGATCGCCCTGGTGGACGGCAAGGTGGTGGCGCGGTCGGCCCGCGCGGGCGGAAGGCAGCTGAAGACGCTGCCGAAGGCGCTGCGCGACCACCCCGAGGTGGAGCGGCTGCGCCAGTTCGCCGAATGGCTCGGCCAGCACGCCGCCGCGTGCGTCGCGCAGGTCGACGCGTGGATGATCTCGTCGCTGCCGGTGCCCACCGGGCTGCTCGGCCGGGTGTGGCCCGACGACGCCTGGCAGGTGGCGCTGCGCGACCTCATCGTGGTCGGCGACGACCCGGACGAGCCCGGCTTCCTGCGGGACGTCTCGGAGTCCGGGGAACTGCGGGTGGTGAACCTGGACGGGGAGACGGTGCGGATGTCCGCCGAGACGGTGACGTTCCCGCACCCGGTGCTGCTGCCCGACCTGGAGGACCTGCGCGAGTTCGCCGCCGAACTCGAGGTGACCCAGAAGGTCGAGCAGATCTACCGCGCCACCTGGATCAAGCCCGCCGAGGCGGAACTGGCCCCGAAGGCCACCTCCGTGAACGAGTTCTCCGGCGGGAGGTTCGCCTCGCGGTTCGCGCTGACGGCCCGCGCCGAGTCCTGCGGCTACCGCGTGTCCGGCGGCTACGCCACCTGCGGGGTGCGGGACGGCGGCCGGACGCTCGAGGCCTCGTTGTGGATCGGTGAACCGTACTGGGACGGCGAGAACGAGACCGGCTCCCTGACCTGGAACGACAAGGACGGCAAGGCGCTGAAGCTGCGGGAGGTGGGTCCCGTGGCCTGGTCGGAGGGGATGCGGATGGGCGCGGCGCTGTACGCCGGCCGGATCGTGGAAGGGACCGAGGGCAGATGAGCGACGCCTCCGAACTGCTGGCCGCCGGTGCCGTCCTCCCGCTCGGCACGGTGGACGCGGGGGAGTCGGCGGTCCTGCTGACCGCCCGCACCTACCGGCACCCGGCCCTGGACGACCGCGTGGTGGTGCGGCTGACGGCCGCCGACCTCGGGCAGGGCGAGGACCAGGCCTCCGGTTTCCTCGGCCTGGAACGGATCAGCGAGCCCGTGGAGGTCGGATTCGGCCGGCGCACCGCGCTGGGCTTCCCCGAATGGGTGCTGGTCCACCACCCCGAGGACGGCCACCACGCCCTGGCCGTCATGCCCGAGATGAAGAAGATCGACCAGCGCGCGAAGAACAAGCCGAAGGCCGCGCTGGACGGCTTCCACGAGCTGGCCCGGCGCCTGGCCTCCTCGGTACCGCACCTGCTGCCGACCTTCTACGAGCGGGCCGCCCGTACCTTCCTCGGCATCGAGAACGTCGTCTACGCCACGCAGATGTTCACCCACGCCCGCAAGGCCGAGGCCGAGCACGGGCTGCCGATCGACGACGAGCGGCACGACGCGGTCTTCCTGGAGTTCGCGCTCGCCGGTGCGCTGCCGGTGAAGGTCCTCTCCGGATACGCCAAGGAGCTGGCCGCCCGGGTCTCCGCCGAGGAGGCTCTGCGCCGTTTCACGCGGCTGTGCGTGCGGCGTACCGCGAGCGGGCTGCCGCCGTCGGCGCAGATGGCCGTGGAGCTGCGGCGCCTGGCCAAGGCGGCAGGCGAGGACTCCGTGGCCGTCGAACACGCCTACCTCACCGAGCTGCTCGCCCTCCCGGCGACCGTGCGCGCCGCCGCGGGCTGGTGGAAGTCGCACCGGGCGGCCCTGATCTCCCTGGCCGCGCAGCGGCCGGAGGCGTGCGGGACGCTGCTGAACATGTTCCCGGTCAACGACGACCAGGACTTCTCGTCCCTGTGGCTGGAGATCCTCGAGGAGTCCGGGGCCACCGAGGCGCTCTCCGCACCTGACGGGACGCCCCGGGAGGCACGGCCGCAGGACGGCAGCGCGGGCTGGTTGAAGCGTTTCCTGCAGATGTGGGGGTCGGGATGGCACAAACCCCGTCCGCCCGGGCTGCTCCCGCTGGTGGAGCGCATGGCGGACCGGCTGCGAGCCGAGCTCACCGCCCGCGGCGAGGGTTTCGAGATCCCCCGGCACGTCGACCTGCTGGACCTGCTGCTCGCCCTGGGTGTCCCGGTGGCCGACCCCACCGAGCGCCACCAGCTGGATCTGAACGACTGGGCCAGGCTCGAGGAGCGGCGTGACCTGCTCGCCCTGGAGGCCGACGGAAGGTTCCGCCGGGCCTTCCACAGCGGCGCCGACGCCTTCTCGAACGACGAACACGGCCGGCGGGCGATGAGCGCCCTGATGGCCTCGCCGGGCGGACGGCCCCTGCTGGTGGAGTGGGTCGGCGAGGTCGCCCGCCGGTCGACCGCCACGGGGCTGCCGGGCCTGCCCGCCGCGCTGAACAGGCTCGGCTGGCTGCCCGGAGAGGTACTGGCGCTGGACGAGGAGGCGGCGCGCACGGCGATCACCTCGAGCCTGGCACCGGTCCTGGCCCGCACCCTGCGAGCCGGGCTCTTCGACGAGCTGCACTGGCCCGCCTGGGAGGAGTGCCTCGCCGAACTCGTCCAGGCCGATAAGACCAACAAGATCCTCGTCGCCGACGCCTGGCCGTACCTCATCGTCGCAGGCCCCGTGCAGGTCCGGGTGATCGGCCCCGAGGGTCCGGTGCTCGTCCACGACCTGCGCATTCCCGCCTCCGACAACGGCGGCGACTCGGTCGGCTTCCGTTACGTGGACGGGGAGCTGTTCGTCCACTGGTACTCCTCGCAGTACGGCGGGAAGCGCGTCGGGTACTGGCACACCGAAGCCGGTCAGCCGCGGCCCGTGGAGGGCCACCTGCCCAAGGCGAAGAGCATGTACTGGTACCAGAACGACCAGGAGATCAGCCTGCCGCTGCCCGGCGGCGGCCACACCACCGGCGCCGGAACGGTGCACCGCGGCGACACGGTGATGCCCTGGTTCCGGCCGGTCGCCACCGACGGGACGTCGTACTGGGTGTGGACCGCCCGGAAAGAAGAAGGATCCGGATCCGGCTGGCACGAGTACGACCCGGCGAGCGGCGAGCACGGCCGAGAGAGCCTGCCGGGCTTCTTCACCGACGGAGTACGGGCGGTACCGGGCTCCTCCTTCTCCTCCGGCTGGCTGCTGCCCGCCCCCGGGGCCGGGACCACCCCCACGGGCACCCCCGCGGACGGGCTGTTCGGCTGGCGGGTCGTGGAACTGCCCGACGGCTCCCTGCGCTCGGAGGACCTCGCCGGGAACGGCATGACGACACCGAAGGGCGTCATTCCGTTCAGCGGCCTGTTCATGCCCGGCAGCGACCGGCCCCTGGCCGTGCTGACCCGCTCCTACCAGGTCGAGCTGGCCGACCAGGACGGCGTCGTCACCGCCTTCGCGCAGACCGACCACGCCCCCGGGGTGTTCGCGGAGGGCACCCCGCTCCTGCCTCCGGCGCGGTACTGGCACTTTCTGCGGCCTCGCGACCCCCGTGGTTCGGAGGTGCTGCGCGGTATCGACCACGAGACCGTCTCGGCCCTGATCAAGGCGGCCGCGGCCATCGGCGAGAACCCGGCCAGGGAGGCCGAGGCCGCGGCCGCCGCCGCCGAGGAGCTGGCCGGGGCGATCCGGGCACTGCTGCCGGAGGTCACGCACGAGGCGCTGATCGCCGGGGTGGCCGGGGTCGTGAAATACACCGCCGAACAGCAGAAGGTCCTGGACAGGGCCGCGAAGCGCCTCGAGGCGGCTCTTGCTTCGGAGCCCGTCCAGGAGGAGGTCGCGACCGGCCCCGCCGACCGGCTGCTCAAGGCGGTGCTCGACGGCCTGGGCCTCGACCGGAACCAGAACCGCGACGACGAGGCCCCCGCCCTCTTCGGCGTGCTCCAGACCATGGCGCGGGCCACGGCGGACGACGCCTTCGCCGATCCGTCCGAACGTCCGCGCCTCCATCTGGACGGACCGAAGTTCCCTGAGTCCTCCCTGCACCTGCACAGGCTGCTCGAAAGTCACGCCGCCGCGGTCTACCGTGCGGTGACGGGGTACAGCGCCCCCGAGCAGCGGGAGGCGCTGCGGGAACTGCTGACGGCGCTCGGCGAGCTGGGCCTGGTCACGGACGGGCGGCGGCCCGACCGCTGGCGCCGGTTCGTGCTGCGGCTGGAGAAGGAGCTGATCAGCCACCCCGACGGCTCGTGGCGGACGCGCCACTGGAGGAGGCTGCTCCCGCTGGAAGGCGGCGCCTTCCTGGCCTTCCTGGACTGCTCCCTGTCGGACAAGGGCGGAGAGTTCACGGCGCTGTTCCACGACCCGGCGGGCAGGTTCGAGGTCCCGGAGCCCTACACGGTGGGCTCGTCCGGCCCGGTCATCGACCCGGAGCGCACCGTCCCGCAGGACGGGTTCCTGGCCGAGGCCGCCGAACGCGGTCCGGCGCCGTGGTTCCCCGAGGCGGCCGAGGAGTTCTCCCGGCTCACCGGTGTCACCCCGACCACGGCCAAGCTGGTGCTCGCCGGCCTGCCGTCGGTCGACAGCTGGGAGCGCAACTTCCTGGCGCCCGAGCTGCGGTCCGTGCTCGACGTCAAGGTCGCCGAGGCCGCCTTCGCCAAGGACCAGCTCAGGGGGTTGGGCATCCGGATCCGGCAGGCGCTGATCGGCGCGCTGCTGCCCGCCGACCCGGCCCGCCTGTGGACCGACGGTCCCGACACGGCCGCGGCGGCGAAGGTGTGGAACGCCGAGTTCGGCCGGCGGGTGGCGGTGCCCGAGGCGCTCCTGACCGAGGCGGCCAAGACGGTGCGCACCGGCTGGGACTCCATCGCGGCGCTGCCCGCCCTGCTCGACCCGGCCTCCGAACCGCAGCTGAGCCAGGACCTCAAGTGGGTCGTGCGGGGGGACAAGGTCGTGCCGGAGGGGAAGACCGCGGGTTTCACCGCGGCGACCCTCCGTACCGCCGTCGCGCTGACGGCCTGGCTCGCCCACAGCCTCCCCGGCGGGGACCCGCTGCGCGACCGCCTTCCGGCCGCCCTCGCGGCGGTGCGGGCCAGGCTCGCCAACCCCGACCTGATGCTCGGCGCCGACCGGTACGTCGACATCTCCAGGTTCCGCAAGGTGGCGGGCGCCCCCACCGAGGTCGGGGAGGGGTACGAGCGGTACGGCGCGGTCGTCATGGCCACCCACGACAGCCTGCCCTACCCCGCCGTCCGGACGGCCCTGCTGGACGAGACCGGCTCGGACCCCTACCTGGCCGTGCTGCGCGCCGACCTCCCCGAACTGGGGGCTCTGGAACTCCCCTGGCGCACCGCCCTGGACGGCCGTTTCGCGGAGCTCCTGGCGGACCCGGGCGATCCGGCCGCGGGGGAGAGGGACGCCGACGGCACGTGGTGGCCGCAGGATCCGTCCCGTTCCGTGCCGGATCTCGTCGCCGAGGCCGCGGAGCGGTTCGGGCTCGGCGCGGATGCGGCGACGGTCTATCTGATGTTGTTGGTCATGCCGGATCCCACCGACAAGAACACCGCGAGGTGGACGGGCTGGAAACCGGCCCGGATCAAGGCGGCCCGTGCCGAGCTGGCCGCGACGGATCTGGTGGTGGAGGCGCGTCGCTCCCGGGCGAGTCGTTCCTTGTTCCTTCCGGGTGCTTGGAGTGAGTTGAAGACGCCCTGTCTGCCGTTGGAGGAGTGGAAGCTTTCGCTCTACGGTGTGCCGGCCGGGGCGCAGCGGCCTTCGTTGGGTGTCGTTGTTCCCTTCGAGCCTGTCGCGGACCTGTATCGCAGGGCGTGGCAGCGCATCGTGGAGGACGACGTGCCCCGCTTCGCGGCCCTGGAGGTCCGCAAGGGCCGGCGCCGCTGAGCGAGACCGCCGCTCCACGCGTGCCCGCCGGGGATCCCCCGGCGGGCACGTCTCGGTTTTCGGGTGATTTGTCAGAGCCGCCCACTAGATTCACGATCATGAACGACATGGCTGAGCTGCCGAGGGGCGCCGTTCTTCCGCTGGGCACCGAAGGCGCGGGGGAGCGGCTGGCGCCGCTGGCCGCCCGCGGCTACCGGCACCCCGCCCTGGCCGGCCGGGTGGTGGTGCGGCTGGTGCCCGCCGAGCAGATCGAGGGCGCGGACCTGGCCGCCCGGTTCCTGGGTCTGGAGGGCTTCGGCGAGCCCGAGACCGTCGCCCTGGGGCCGCGCACCGCGCTGGGCTTCCCCGAGTGGGTGCTGGCGCACCACCCCGAGGACGGGCATCACGCGCTGGCCGTCGTGCCCGAACTGGAGCGCATCGCCCGGCGCGCGAGGTCCAAGCCGAAGGCGGCGCTGACGGCGTTCCAGGAGCTGGCCGCCAAGTTGGCGTCGTCGGTGCCGCACCTGCTGCCGACCTTCTACGAGCGGGTGGCGCGGGAGTTCCTCGCGGTCGAGAACCCCACCTACGCCGCGCAGATGTTCACTCGCGCCCGTACCGCCGAGGCCGAGCACGGGCTGTCGATCGACGAGGATCGGCTGGACGCGGTCTTCCTGGAGTTCACGCTCGCTGGAGCCCTCCAGGTCAAGACGCTCTCCGCCTACGCCGCCGGCTTGGCCGAGCGCGTGCCCGCCGATGAGGCGCTGCGCCGCTTCACCCGGTTGTGCGTGCGGCGTACGGCGGGTGGGGTGCCGCCGTCGGCGCGGATGGCCACCGACCTGAGGCGGCTCGCCAAGGCCGCGAGTGCGGACGCGAAGACCGTCGAACACGACTACCTCGCCGAGATGTTGGACCTGCCCGCGACCGCGCACGCCGTCGGAGGCTGGTGGAAGGCGCACCGCCAGGCGCTGCTTTCCTTGGCCCGGGAACGCCCGGAGATCTGCGGGAAGCTGCTGAACCTGATCCCGGAAGACACCGAACGCGACGGCGAGATGCCCGCTCTGTGGTTGGAGATCCTGGAGGAGTCCGGTGCCACCGTCGCGCTCTGTGATCCCGGCAGCGTGCCCGAAGCCGCATGGCCGGAGGACGGCAGCGTCGGCTGGCTGAAGCGGTTCCACGAGTTCGTGAGGAAAGCGCAGCAGAATGCCTGCCTGCCCGCTCTGTACCCGCTGGTCGAGCGCATGGCGGACCGGTTGAAGGCCGAACTCGCCGCCGACGGTGAAGGACTGCCCGCCTTCCAGCAGGTCGACCTGCTGGATCTGCTGCTCGCCTTGGGCATACCGGTGGCCGATCCGTCGCGCGGCCACTCGCTGAGGCTGGAGGACTGGGCCGGGGCTCCGGAGCAGCGGGACCTGCTGGCGCTCGCCGCCGACGACCGCTTCCGTGTCTCCTTCCACCGCGGCATCGGAAGGTTGAACACCGGCCGCGGCGCGCAGGTCTTCCAGAAGCTGATCGCCTCACCCGGCGGCCGCCCGGTGCTCACCGACTGGATGGCGAAGGTCGCCCGCGAGACGGTCAGGCCGAGCCTGTCCCGACTCGCCGGGCCGCTGGAACGGTTGGAGCGGCTGCCCGACGAGGTGCTGGCGCTCGCCGAGAAGGAGGTGCGCGAGGTGGCGACGACCGACCTCGCCTCGATCCTCGCCCGGAACCTGCGGGGCGGGCTCTTCGACGAACTGGGCTGGCCCGCCTGGGAGGAGGCGCTGGCACAGCTGGGCGGCAAGCCGTCCAGGCTGCGCATCGCCGACGCCTGGCCGCACCTGATCGTCTCCAACCGGCACCAGGCCAGGGTGATCGGCGCCGAGGGCACCGTCCTGGTCCACGACCTGCGCGTCCCCGCCGGGGAGATACTCGACAGACCGTGCTTCCACTACGTGGACGGCGAACTGCTCGTCCAGTGGTCGTCCCGGCAGCGGAACGGCGAATGGCTCGGGTACTGGCACACCTCGGCCGACCGGCGGCAGCCGATGAGGGGCGCCGTCGGCCGCAGTGCCCGCATGCCCTGGGACCAGGACGGGTTCTACAACCTGCCGCTCCCCGGAGGCGGCCGCACCACCGGCGCGGGAGTGCTGCACCAGGGGGACACCGTGCTGCCCGAGGCCGGGCGCGTCATCGGCGACGGCACGTCGTACTGGGTGCTGCGGTTCGCGGACGGTGAAAGCGCCTGGCACGAATACGACCCGGTGAGCGGGGAGACCGGGCGGCAGAGCATGCCCGCCTTCTTCACCGACGCGATCCGCGGCCTTCCCGAGGGAAGCACCTTCGAGAGCGGCAGGCTGCTCCCCGCCGTCGCCGAGAAGGCAGGGCCGGACGGGATCCCGGTGGGCGGGGCGGACGGCTGGCGGGTGGTGCGGCTGCCCGACGGCTCGTACCGCGGTGAAGACCTCGCCGGCAACGCCGTCACCACTCGGGGATCCTTCCGCCCGGTGGGCGTGGTGTTCCTGCCGGGGGACGAAAGACCCCGCGCGCTGGTGCAGGGCTCCTTCCAACTGGAACTGGTCGACCCCGACGACGTCGTCACCGCCTCCACGAGGACGGACGGCCCGGCCGGCCGGGCCACCGCGCTCCTGCCGCCGGTGCAGTACTGGCACGCCATGCGCCCCCGTGACCCGCGGGGCTCACAGGCCCTGCGCCGCATCGGCGGAGACACCGCGGCCGCACTGCTCAAGGCGGTCCGGGAGGGGGCGGAGCCGGCCGACGCCGTCCGCACCCTGATCCCGGAGCTCACCCACGAGAGCCTGATCAAGGAGATCGGCGCGGTCGTGCGGACCGCCGCCGACCGGCAGCAGACCCTCGACAGGATCGGACGGAAGCTGAAGAGGACTTCCCTTCCCCCCAAGCCGGTGGAGAAGTTCGAAGGACCGTACGACTCGGCCATCCGGCACGCGCTCAACGGCATCGACGAAGGAGAGGGCTTCGGCGGTGACAATCCCGTTCTCTTCACCTTGATCGAGCACATGCGCCGCGCCCGGGACGGACGGTACGACGGCGAGCAGTGCGAAACCCACCTGGACGGGATCAGGCTCCCCCACACGCCCCTGCGAATGGAGTTTCTGCTCTCCATCCGTGCGGCGATGTCCTACCGCGCGGTATCGGCACTCACCCCGCCCGAGGACAGGGCGGTGCTCGGCTCACTACTGAGGGCTTTCGGCGAACTGGGCATGACCGGCGACGCCGAGACGCGGTCCCGGTGGCGGCTGCTCAAGCTGCACATGGACCAGACAGGAACCAACTCCCTCCACTGGAAGCAGAAGAAGAACCGCCGGAGGGCACTGCTCCCGCTGGAAGACGGTGCGTTCCTGGCCTTCGTGGACTACGACCACGTCAACGCGGGCGTCGAATTCCCCGTGCTCTTTCACGACCCGGCGGGCCGGTTCGAGGTGCCCACCTCCTACCGGGTGGTCTCGTCCGAGCCGCTCACCGCGCCGGAGGACGGCTTCTCCCCGGACGGTCTGCTGGCCGAGGCCGCCGCGCGCGGGCCCGTCCCCTGGTTCCCCGAGGCGGCCGAGGAGTTCGCCCGGCTGACCGGCGTCACCGTCACTACGGCGAAGCTGATCGTCGCGGGTCTGCCCGGGATCGAGCACTGGGAGCGGAACTTCCTGTCCGCCGAGGTGCGGTCCGTGCTCAAGGTGAAGGTCGCCGAAGCTGCCGTGGCCAAGGACGGCCTCAGCAGACTGGACACGGCGTTCAGGCGCGCCCTCGTCGGCGCGCTCGTGCCCGCCGACCCGTCCCGGCTGTGGACCGACGGTCCCGACGCGGCCGCGGCGGCGAAGGTGTGGAACGCCGAGTTCGGCAGGCGTACGGCGGTCCCCGAAGCCCTTATGGCCGAGGCGGTCAAGGTGATGCGCGGCGGCTGGCCCGCCGGTGAGGCGCTGCCCGCCCTGTTCGACCCGGCGTCCGCGCCCGAGCTGACCCGGGACCTGAAGTGGACGGTGGACGATGACCGCGCCGTCCCCGAGAGCTGGAGTGAGAAGGGGTTCACCTCGACGGTCCTCATCGGAGCCGTCGCGGCGTCCGCCTGGCTCGCCCACCGCCTTCCCGCCGGGGACCCGCTGCGCGGCAGGCTCCCCGCGGCGCTCGCGGCGGTCCGCGACCGGCTCGCCAACCCCGACCTGCTGCTCCACCTCGACCAGTACGTCGACCTCCCGGACTTCCGCAGGGCGGCGGGCACCGCCACCGAGGTGCGGGAGGGGTACGAGCGGTACGGGGCGTTGATCATGGCCACCGCCGACGACCTTCCCTACCCCGCGATCAGGACGGCGCTGCTCGACGAGCAGGGTCAGGACCTGTACCTGCCCCTGCTGCGGGAGGAGTTCGAACCCACCGGTGTGGAGACGGCACTCCGCCTCGTACGGGACGGCCGTTTCGCGGAGCTCCTGGCGGACCCGGGTGATCCGGCCGCGGGGGAGCGGGACGCCGACGGCGTGTGGTGGCCGCAGGATCCGTCTCGTTCTGTGCCGGATCTCGTCGCCGAGGCCGCGGGGCGGTTCGGGCTCGGTGCGGATGCGGCGACGGTCTATCTGATGTTGTTGGTCATGCCGGATCCCACGGACAAGAACACTGCGAGGTGGACGGGCTGGAAGCCTGCCCGGGTCAAGGCGGCCCGTGCGGAGTTGGCTGCGACGGATCTGGTGGTGGAGGCGCGTCGCTCCCGGGCGAGCCGTTCCCTGTTCCTTCCGGGCGCTTGGAGTGAGTTGAAGACGCCCTGTCTGCCGTTGGAGGAGTGGAAGCTTTCGCTCTACGGTGTGCCGGCCGGGGCGCAGCGGCCTTCGTTGGGTGTCGTCGTGCCCTTCGAGCCTGCCGCGGACCTGTATCGCAGGGCGTGGCAGCGCATCGTGGAGGACGACGTGCCCCGCTTCGCGGCCCTGGAGGTCCGCCGTCGGCGAGGCTGATCCGCGAGCGCGGCCGAGACGGGCTTCCGCCTGTCTCGGCCGCGCTTTTTCATAGTCGGGCTGATTGCAGGTTTTTGATTGTTTTGTCGGCAACGCCCACTAGGTTCGTGATCATTCGCCGCGGGAGGACGGACCGGACGGTCGAAAGGGGAGAGGGCGCATGAATGACGTTGAAGGCCTGCTGGAGGCGGGCGCCGTGCTGCCGCCCGGCACCGAGGGCGGCGGCGAGGACGCCGTTCCGCTGACCGCGCGGACGTACCGGCATCCGGCCTTGGACGATCGCGTGGTGGTGCGGCTGGTGGCCGCAGAGCTCGGGGAGGGCGAGGATCTCGCCACCGGGTTCCTCGGTCTGGAGATCTCGGCCGAACCGGAGGTCGTCGGCGTCGGGAAGCGGGCTGCTCTGGGCTTTCCCGAGTGGGTGCTGGTGCATCACCCCGAGGACGGGCATCACGCGCTGGCCCTCGTACCGGAGTTGGAGCGCATCGCCCGGCGGGCCAAGTCCAAGCCGAAGGCGGCACTGGTGGCGTTCCAGGAGCTGGCCGCCAAGTTGGCGTCGTCGGTGCCGCACCTGCTGCCGACCTTCTACGAGCGGGTGGCGCGGGAGTTCCTCGCGGTCGAGAACCCCACCTACGCCGCGCAGATGTTCACCCGCGCCCGCAGCGCGGAGACCGAGCACGGGCTGCCGATCGACGAGGATCGGCTGGACGCGGTCTTCCTGGAGTTCGCGCTCGCCGGAGCCCTCCAGGTCAAGACGCTCTCAGCCTACGCCGCCGCGCTGTCCGAGCGGGTGCCCGCAGACGAGGCACTGCGCCGCTTCATCCGCCTGTGCGTGCGGCGGACCGCGGGCGGAGTGCCGCCGTCGGCGCGGATGGCCACCGACCTGAGGCGGCTCGCCAAGGCCGCGAGCGGGGACGTGCAGGAGGTCGAACACGCCTATCTCGTTGAGGTGCTGTCCCTGCCCACGACCATTCGTGCCGCCGCGGGCTGGTGGAAGACGCACCGTCAAGCGCTGGTCTCCCTGGCTCGCGAGCGTCCCGAGATCCGCGGAAAGCTGCTGAGCCTGATCCCGGACGACCCCGAGCACAGCGGCGAGATGCCCGTCATGTGGCTGGAGATCCTGGAGGAGGCCGGTGCCATCGCCGCACTCTGCGACCCCGACAGCGCGCCCGAGGCGGCGCGGTCGGAGGACGGCAGCGTCGGCTGGCTGAAGCGGATGCACGCGTTCCTGGTGAGGAGGCGGAGAGGCGCTCACCTGCCCGCCCTGTATCCGCTGGTCGAGCGCATGGCGGACCGGTTGAAGGCCGAACTCGCCGCCATCGGCGAAGGGCTGCCCGCCTTCAGGCAGGTCGACCTGCTGGACCTGCTGCTCTCTCTGGGCGTACCGGTGGCCGATCCGCCGTACGGCCACTCCCTGGAACTGGCCGACTGGTCCAGGACCGACGGGCAGCGGGACCTGCTGGCGCTCGCCGCCGATCACCGCTTCCACGGCTCCTTCCGCCGCAGCCTCGATGCGTTGATCAACCGTCACGGCGGCGCGCATGCCTTCGGGAGACTGCTCGCCTCCCCCGGCGGACGCCCGATACTCACCGAGTGGATGACGACGGTCGCCCGCGAGACGATCGTGCCGAGCCTGCCCAGGCTTCCCGAGCAGCTGGGACGGCTGGAGCGGCTGCCCGGCACCGTGCTGGCGCTCGCGGAGAAGGAGGTGCGCGCGGTCGCGGCCACCGACCTGGCCCCGGTCCTCGTCCGGAGCCTGCGGGCGGGGCTCTTCGACGAGCTGGGCTGGCCCGCCTGGGAGGAGGCGCTGGCCTCCCTGGGCGGTGACAAGCCCTACCAGCTGCGCGTCACCGACGCCTGGCCGTACCTGATCGTCGCCGGGAACACCCAGGTCAGGGTGATCGGCGCCGAGGGCACCGTCCTCGTCCACGACCTGCGCGTCCCCGCCGGGGACGCGGTCAACGGCCCGTGCTTCCACTACGTGGACGGGGAACTGCTCGTCTACTGGACGTCCCGGCAGCGGAACGGCGGGCTGCTCGGCTACTGGCACACCGCGGCCGACCGGCAGCAGCCGATGACGGGCGTCATCAGCCAAGGCGTACGCCTTGGCTGGTACCGGCACGACATCCGCAGCCTGCAGCTTCCCGGAGGCGGGCGCACCACCGGTGCGGGAGTGCTGCACCGGGGGGACACCGTGCTGCCCTCATTCCGCCGCGTCATCGGCGACGGCACGTCGTACTGGGTGTGGCACCCCATGGAGAACGGCGACGGCCACGCCTGGCACGAGTACGACCCGGAGAGCGGAGAGACCGGGCGGCGGAGCGAGCCCGCCTTCTTCACCGACGCGACCCGGGGCCTTCCCGAGGGGAGCGCCTTCGTGAGCGGCACGCTGCTGCCCGCCGTCTCCGGCAAGGCCGGACCGGACGGCGTCCCGGTGGGCGGGACGGACGGCTGGCGGGTCACGCGGCTGCCCGACGGCTCGTACCGCGGCGAGGACCTCGCGGGGAACACCGTCACGACTCCGGCGGGCTCCCGTCCGGCGGGCGTGATGTTCCTGCCGGGGGACGACAGGCCCCGCGCCCTGACGCGGAACGTCTACGAGGTGGAGCTGATCGACCCCGACGGCGTCGTCACCGCCTCCGCCAGGACGGACGGGAAGGCCGGACGGGTCACCGCGCCGCTGCCGTCGCCGCAGTACTGGCACGGCATGCGCCCCCGCGACCCGCGGGGCTCGGAGGCGCTGCGCCGGATCGACGAGGAGACCGCGGCCGCGTTGATGAAGGCGGTCCAGGGCGAAGGCGAGCTCTCCGAGCTCGTCCGCGCGCTGATTCCGGAGATCACCCACGAGGGCCTGGCCGCGGAGGTCGGCGCGGTCGCGCGGTTCGCCGCCCACCGGCAGGCGGCCCTGGAGGGGATCGGGCGGAGACTGGACGACGCGCTCGCTCCCCCCGTGGCGGTGGAGAGGTTCGAGGGACCGGGCGACATGGCGATCCGGGGCGCGCTCAACGGCGTTCTGCGGGGTCGGCGCACCAGCGGCGGGGGGCCCGCCTTCTTCACCTCGATCGAGCTCATGCGCCGTGCCAAGGCCGGACGGTATGCCGACAAGAAGTGCGAGACCCACATAGAGGGAATCGTGCTGCCCTACACCACCCTTCGGGCCGAAGACCTGCTCTCCATCCGTGCGGCGATGTCCTACCGTGCGGTGTCGGCGTTCACCCCGGTCGAGGACAGGGACGTACTGAGCACGCTGCTGAAGGCGTTCGGCGAGCTGGGCATGACCGGCGACGACGAGACGCGGGCCCGATGGCGCGTGCTCCGGCTCCGCCTGGAGATGTCCGCGCTCCAGACCGAGGACGGGAAGGAAGGCCACCGAAGGGCGCTCCTCCCGCTGGAAGGCGGTGCGTTCCTGGCCGTGGTGGACTTCGCACACCAGCAGAACACGGGGGCATGCGAGTTCCCGGCGCTCTTCTACGACCCGGCAGGTCGATTCGAGGCCCCCTCCACCTACCAGGTGCTCTCGTCCGAGCCGCTCACCGCGCCGGAGGACGGCTTCTCCCCGGACGGTCTGCTGGCCGAGGCCGCCGCGCGCGGTCCCGTCCCCTGGTTCCCCGAGGCGGCCGAGGAGTTCGCCCGGCTGACCGGCGTCACCGTCACTATGGCGAAGCTGGTCGTCGCGGGTCTGCCCGGGATCGAGTATTGGGAGCGGAACTTCCTGTCGGCCGAGGTGCGGTCCGTGCTCAAGGTGAAGGTCGCCGACGCCGCCCTGGCCAAGGACGAACTCAGCAGGCTGGACCAGGACTTCAGGTGCGCCCTCGTCGGCGCGCTCGTGCCCGCCGACCCGTCCCGGCTGTGGACCGGCGGTCCCGACGCGGCCGCGGCGGCGGAGGTGTGGAACGCCAGGTTCGGCCGGCGGGTGCCGGTGCCCGAGGCGCTCATGGCCGAGGCGGTCAAGGTGATGCGCGGCGGCTGGCCCGCCGGCCTGGCGCTGCCCGCCCTGTTCGACCCGGCGTCCGCGCCCGAGCTGACCCGGGACCTGAAGTGGACGGTGCGGGGCGACGGCGTCGTCCCCGAGATCAAGGGCGAGAAGGGGTTCACCTCGACGATCCTCGTCGGAGCCGTCGCGGCGTCCGCCTGGCTCGCCCACCGGCTCCCCGCCGGGGACCCGCTGCGCGGCAGACTCCCCGCGGCGCTCGCGGCGGTCCGCGAGCGGCTCGCCAACCCCGACCTGCTGCTTCGCCTCGACCGGTACGTCAATCTTCCGAGCTTCCGCAAGCTGGCGGGCAGTGCCACCGAGGCGGGGGACGGGTACGAGAGGTACGGGGCCGTCGTCATGGCGACCTCCGACAACCTGCCTTACCCCGCGATCAAGACGGCACTGCTCGACGCGGCGGGAGAGGATCCGTACCTGCCCGCGCTGCGCGAGGGCGCCGAACCCACCAGAGTGGAGACGGCGCTGCGCTTCGTACGGGAGGAGCGTTTCGCCGCGCTGCTGGCCGACCCGGGCGACCCGGCGGCGGGGGAGCGGGACGCAGACGGCACCTGGTGGCCGCAGGACCCGTCCCGTTCGGTGCCCGACCTCGTCACCGAGGCGGCGGAGCGGTACGGCCTGGGCCGGGACGCGGCCGCGGTGTACCTGATGCTGCTGGCGATGCCCGATCCCACCGACCGCGACACGGCCCGGTGGACGGGATGGAAGCCGGTTCGCCTCAAGGCGGCCCGCGCGGAGCTGGCGGCCACGGACCTCGTCGTCGAGGCCCGCCGCCCCCGTGCGGGCCGCTCCCTGTTCCTGCCCGGCGGCTGGAACGCGCTGCGCGCCCCCCACCTGCCGCAGGAGGAGTGGAAGCTCCCGCTGTACGACCTGGTCGGCGGCGCGGAGCCCAAGGCGCTGCTCGGCGTCCTCGTCCCCGCCGAGCCCGTGGCGGACCTGTACCGCAGGGCGTGGCAGCGCATCGTCGAGGACGACGTGCCGCGCTTCGCGAACCTGGAGATCCGCCGAGGCCGACGCCGCTGATCCGAGAGAGCGGCGGGGATCCCTCCGCGGCGCCCGCCGATTCCCGTCGGCGGGCGCCGCGCCCGTGAAGGGGTTTCTCTCGCGGCTACCTGGGTTGTTTTCGGGGTTTTCGACTGGTTTGTCGTGGTGGCCCGCTAGGTTCGTGATCATCGTCGCGGTGCGGCCCGGGAGGGCTCCCGCGTTCTTCGCCATTCCCGGAACGCATCGTCCTTCGGCGTGCGGCCTCCGGGCAGCGGACTTCTGGAGGTGCGGCCCGGTGGGTTGGTCGGCGGCGGGTGAGGGATACGAGATCTCCCTGGCGGAGGGGCGCGTCGTGGCGCGCTCCACGTCGGGGAGATCGGCGGGGAGGCGGCTGAAGACGCTGCCGAAGGCGCTGCGCGACCATGCCGAGGTGGAGCGGCTGCGGCGGTTCGCCGAGTGGCTGGACCGGCACACCGCGGAGTGCGCCGCGCAGGTCGACGCGTGGATGGTCTCGGCGCTGCCCGTGCCGTCCGCGGTGCTGGGCCAGGTATGGGAGGACGAGGCGTGGCGGGCGGCGCTGCGCGACCTCGTGG
Organism: Actinocorallia populi; assembly: GCF_002995495.1. GTDB lineage: Bacteria > Actinomycetota > Actinomycetes > Streptosporangiales > Streptosporangiaceae > Actinocorallia > Actinocorallia populi. Next base: position 93,513 of record NZ_PVZV01000005.1, read on the forward strand.
TGGTCGGCGGCGACCCGGAGACGACGGGCTTCCTGCGGGACGTGTCGGAGTCGGGGGAACTGGGAGTGGTGAACCTGGACGGCGAGACGGTGCGGTCGTCCGCCGAGACGGTGGTGTTCCCGCATCCGGTGCTGCTGCCCGACCTGGACGGGCTGCGGGAGTTCGCCGCCGAGCTGGGGGTGACCCAGAAGGTCGAGCAGATCTACCGGGCGACCTGGAACAAGCCGTCGGATCCGCGCTCGCGGTCCGATGCCACGAGCGAGTTCGCCGGAGGGAGGTACCGCTCGCGCTTCGCCCTCGTCTCCCGCGCCGAGTCCCTCGGCTACCGGGTCTCGGGCGGTTACGTCATCCACCGCCTCCGCGACGGCGGCGGCCGGATGGTCCAGGCCGCGGTGTGGGTCGGTGAACCGCACCGTGAGGACGAATGCGAGACCGGCGGCCTGGGCTGGCGGGACCCGGAAGGGCATCACCTGCCGTTCGACGAGATCGACGCGGTGGCCTGGTCGGAGGGCATGCGCATGGCGGCCGCCCTGTACGCGGGCCGGACCGGGGAGAGCTGAGGGCCCGTGAACGACGCGCACGGACTGCCGGCGCCTGTTCACCGTGAGCCTCGGCGCGGAGGCGTTCCGCCCGGTCAGGCCGAGAAGCCGGTCCGCGGGGTTGCACGTTTCTCCAGCGAACAGGGGCAGGGATTTCTGTTTTTCGGCTGATTTGTCGGTGGGGCCCACTAGGTTCGTGATCACCGCTGCGGTGAGGGCCGGACAGGCCTCCCGCGTTTTCGGCGCCTTCCGGACCGTGTCGCCGCCGAGTGCGTGGCGTGCGGGCCGGTCCACGGAGAGAAGAGAGGGAGAGCGTGCATGGGTGATGCTTCCGGACTGCTGGCGGCGGGCGCCGTCCTCCCGCTCGGCACCGAAGGCGCGGGGGAGCAGGCGGTGCCGCTGGCCGCCCGGAAGTACCGGCACCAGGTCCTCGGCGACCGGGTGGTGGTGCGGCTGGTGGCCGTCGAGCTGGGTGCGGGGGAGGACCGTGCCGCGGAGTTCCTGGGCATGGAACGCCTCGGCGAGCCCAGAGAAGTCGGTCTCGGCCGGCGCGGTTCGCTGGGTTTCCCGGAGTGGGTGCTGGTGCACCACCCCGAGGACGGCCACCATGCCCTGGACGTCGTGCCCGAGCTGGAGCGCATCGCGCAGCGTGCGAAGACCAAGCCGAAAGCGGCGCTGGACGCCTTCCGGGAGCTGGGCGGGCGTCTGGAGTCCTCGGTCCCGCACCTGCTGCCGACCTTCTACGAGCGGGTCGCCCGGGAGTTCCTCGCGATCGAGAACACCGTCTACGCGGTCCAGATGTTCGCCCGCGCCCGTGCCGCCGAAGCCGAGCACGGACTGCCGATCGACGAGGAGCGGCTCGACGCCGTCTTCCTGGAGTTCATGCTCGCCGGGGCGCTGCCGGTGAAGGTCATCTCCGGATACGCCAAGGGGCTGGCCGCCCGCGTGCCCGCAGACGAGGCGCTGCGCCGCTTCACCCGGCTGTGCCTGCGCCGCACGGCGGGCGGGATGGCGCCGTCGTCGCAGGTGGCGGCAGACCTGAGGCGCCTGGCCAAGGCGGCGGGCGAGAACGTTCGAGCCGTCGAACACGCCTACCTCACCGGACTGCTCGCCTTCCCGGTGACGGAACAGGCGGCCCTGGGCTGGTGGAAGGCACACCGTTCGGCCCTGTCCTCCCTGGCCGAGCGGCAGCCGGAGGTCCTCGGAACGCTGCTGAACATGATGCCGTCGCCCGAAGACCGGAACATGCCGGAACTGTGGCTGCAGATCCTGGAGGCGGCCGGCGCCTTCACCGTGCTCTGCGACCCCGACGGCGCGCCCGAGGAGGCACGGCCGAAGGACGGCAGCGCGGGCTGGCTGCAGCGCTTCCTGGACTTCTGGAACACGCGGTGGCGCAGAGACCGTCCGCCCGCGCTGCTCCCGCTGGTCGAGCGCATGGCGGACCGGCTGCGGTCCGAGCTCGCAGCGAGCGGCGCGAGCTTCGAGGTCCCCCACCTGCTGGACCTGCTGGACCTGATGCTCGCCCTGGACGTACCGGTGACCGGTCCGGGCTGGGACACCCGGCAGCCCCTGACCGACTGGGCCCGGGGGGAAGACCGGCGCGATCTGCTGGCGCTGGCGGCCGACCCGCGCTTCCGCCACGACTTCCACCGGAACGCCGACAGGCTGCCCGACGACGAGGCGGGCCGGCACGCCCTGCGCGTCCTGCTCGCCTCGCCGGGCGGACGCCCGCTGCTGGCCGGCTGGGTGGCCGAGCTCGCCCGCCGGACGACCGCCGCGGCCCTGCCGGACGCTCCCGGCGTGGTGGAGCACCTCGGCCGGCTGCCCGGCGAGGTGCTGGCGCAGGCCGGGGACGCGGTGCGCGCGGCGGTCACCACGGGCATGGCCCCGGCCCTGCGGCAGACCCTGCGGGCCGGGATCCTCGACGAGCTCGGCTGGTCCGCGTGGGAGGAGGCACTCGCCGACCTCGCCCGTCCCGAGGCCGTGGCCGAGATCCGCGTCGCGGGCGCCTGGCCGCACCTGATCGTCGCCGGCCGGACCCAGGCCAGGGTGATCGGCGCCGAGGGCACCGTGCTCACCCACGACCTGCGCGTCCTCGACGGCGACGTCCGCGGCGGTCCGGGCTTCCACCACGTGGACGGGGAACTGCTCGTCCACTGGAAGTCCTGGCAGCGAGACGGCGGACTCCTCGGCTACCGGCACACCGACGCCGACCGGCACCACCCCGTGGAAGGCCACTTCTCCCCGGCGACACCCATGTCCCTGTACAAGGAGACCGACGAGGTCGGCCTGTCGCTGCCCGGCGGAGGCCTCGCCACCGGCGCCGGGACCCTGCGCCGGGAGGACACCGTCCTGCCCGAGAGCCGGCAGCTCGTCACCGACGGGACGTCGTACTGGGTGTGGACGGCGAAAGCCGAGGCCGGGACCGGCTGGGCCTGGCACGAGTACGACCCGGTGAACGGAGAACGCGGACGCGAGAGCACGCCGGGCTTCTTCGCCGATGCCACCCGCGACCTGCCCGGCGGCGTCTTCTCCGCTGGCTGGCTGCTGCCCGCCCCCGGCATCGGGGACACCCCGGTCGGCACCCCCTCGAACGGCCTGCTCGGCTGGCGGGTCGTATGGCTGCCCGACGAGTCCTACCGAGGCGAGGACCTCGCCGGGAACACCGTCACGGCACCCAAGGGGCACCGGCCGCTCAGCGCCTTGTTCCTGCCCGGTGACGACAGGCCGCGCGCCGTGGCGAGCAGGGGCTACCAGAGGCTGGGACTGGTCGACCCGGACGGGGCCGTCACGTCCTCCATGAGGACGGACGGGGCTCCGGGAGCGTTCGCGGAGGGCACCGTGCTCCTGCCTCCGGTGCGGTACTGGCACTGCCTGAGCCCCCGCGACCCCCGGGGCTCGGCGGCGCTGCGCCGGATCGACCTGGAGACGGCCACGTCCCTGCTCAAGGCCGCGATGGGCGACGGCGACCTGATCCAAGCCGTCCGCGAGCTGCTGCCGGACCTCACCCACGAGGCGTTGATCGCCGGAGTGGCCGGGGTCGCACGGCACGCCGCCGCCCGGCAGAAGTCACTGGACGAGACGGCGAAGCGGCTGGAGGAGGCACGCGCCGAGGAGCCTGTACCGGAGGAGAAGTCCGCCCCGGGCGAGCGGCTGGTCAGGGAGGCACTCAGCGGCCTGGACGGCGAGCGGTACCAGCCGGCCTACGGCGAGGCCTCCGAGTTCTTCGCGGGAACGCGGATCATGCTGCAGGCCGCCGCGGGAAAGATCGAGGTTCCGGCCCCCGAAGGACGGCCTGTCCTGCACCTGGACGGCCCCGACCTACCCGGGAGCCGACTGTGGGAGCGTTCCCTGCCCGAAGGCCGGGCCGCCATGGCCTACCGGGCGGTGTCGGAGATCACCGATCCCGAGCACCGGGAGGCGCTGCGGGCGCTGCTGAAGCTGCTCGACAAGCTGGACCTGGTCCCCGACGAGAACGGAAAGGTGTCCCGCTGGCGCCTGTTCAACCTGTATCTCGACGCGACGGCGCTCCGTCCGGCCCTCCAGGAAACGAAGGGGCCGTGGAGCTGGAACGGTCTGCTTCCTCTGGACGGTGGCGCGTTCCTGACCGTCGTGGGTTCCGCCCGCAGTTCGGACTACACGGGTCGGTTCACCACGATGTTCTATGACCCGTCATGCCGGTTCGAGGTCCCCGACCCCTACACGGTTCTGTCGTCGGAACCGTTCGTCCCACCGGCGAACACCATCCCGCTGGACGGGTTCCTGGCCGCGGCCGCCGAGCGCGGACCGGTGCCGTGGTCGCCTGAGGCCGCGGCGGAGTTCTCCCGGCTCACCGGCGTCACCGAGGCGACGGCCCGGCTGGTGGTCGCGGGGCTGCCATGGGTCGACAAGAAGGAACGGAACTTCCTGCCGTCGAAGATGCGGACCGCGCTCGGGCTGAAGGCCGCCGACGCCGCCGTCGCCCGGGAAGAGCTGCGTGCGCTGACGCCGAGCGTCCGGCGGGCTCTGGTCGGCGCCCTGCTGCCCGCCGATCCGGCCCGGCTGTGGACCGACGGCCCCGACGTCGCCGCCGCGGCGAAGGTGTGGAACACCGAGGTCGGCAAGCGGCTCACGGTGCCGGTGGCGCTCATGACCGAGGCGTGCCAGGCGGTGCGGACCCGCTGGGAGGGCGCTCGCTGCCTGTCCGCCGTGCTCGATCCGGCCTCCGAGCCGCGGCTGAGCCGGGACGTGAAGTGGATCGTGCGAGGGGACCACGTCTCCACCGAGAACGAGAAGACGGTCGGCTTCACCCAGGACACGCTTTTCGGCGCCGTCGCGATGACGGCCTGGCTCGCCCACCGGCTCCCGGCCGGGGACCCGCTGCGCGAACGGCTTCCCGAGACCCTCGAAACGGTGCGCGCCAGGCTCGCCTACCCCGACCTGATGTTCGATTTCGGAAATCGTGTCGAGCTCGACGGGTTCCGCAGGGTGGCGGGCCCGCCCACCGAAGCCGGTGACGGATACGAGCGGTACGGCGCGGTCGTGATGGCCACCGGCCGCACGTACTCCTACCCCGGCGTCCGGCCGGCACTGCTGGACGAGCCCGGAAGCGACTCCTACCTGACTCTTCTGCAGGAAGAACGCCCCGATTTCCTCGGACTCGCCGCGCTCGGACCGGCGGTGCGCACGGCCCGGGACGAGCGTTTCGCGGCGTTGCTCGCTGATCCGGGTGATCCGGTGGCGGGGGAGCGGGACGCCGATGGCATGTGGTGGCCGCAGGATCCGTCCCGTTCCGTGCCGGATCTCGTTGCCGAGGCTGCTTCGCGGTACGGGTTGGGTTCGGATGCGGCGGCCGTGTACCTGATGCTTCTGGCGATGCCCGACCCCACCGACAAGAACACCGCGCGGTGGACGGGCTGGCAGCCCGACCGGCTCAAGGCGGCCTGTGCCGAGCTGGCGGAAAGGGATCTCGTCGTCGAGGCTCGGCGGTCCCGGGCCGGACGTTCCCTGTTCCTGCCCGGCGGCTGGATCGGTTTCCCCGCCCCCAGAACACCGCTGGAGGAGTGGAAGCTCCCGCTCTACCCCCTGGCGGGCGCCCCGGAGGCGAAGACGCCCTTCGGCGTCGTCGTCCCCGCCGAACCCGTCGCCGACCTGTACCGCAAAGCCTGGCGACGCGTCCGCGAGGAGGACGGGCCGCGCTTCGCGGAACTCCAGGTCCGCCGGGGCCGGGGCCGCTAGACCCTCATCCGACTTTCGTGAACCCCATGAACTCGTGAACCCGTGCAAGGAAAGGAAGACACGATGACCTCCACCGCGCAGGTGACGGAAGCCCCCGCCCGCCAGGTGCTCCCCGCAGAGGAGCGGTACGCCGACGAGCTGGCCTTCCTGGCCGCCTACGACTCCGGACCCCGCCCGCCCGGCTGGGCGCTGACCCCGAAGGCCGTCGTCACGTTCGTCTGCGGCTCCGGCGACGAGCCCCTGCGCCTGCCCTCGCCGGTGAAGGGCATGCCCGACCGGCTCGTCGTGGCGCCCAAGTTCGTCGGGGAGCGCTCCCTCGTCGAGCGGTGCGTGGTGACCCTCGCCGGAGAGCGCGGCCTGCTGCTCGTCGGCGAACCCGGCACCGCCAAGTCGATGCTCTCGGAACTGCTCGCCGCCGCCGTCTGCGGCACCAGCGCCCTGACCGTCCAGGGCACCGCCGGGACCACCGAGGACGCCTTCCGCTACGGCTGGAACTACGCGCTCCTGCTGGCCCAGGGCCCCACCCCGCAGGCGCTCGTGCCCTCGCCCGTCCTCACCGCGATGCGCAGCGGCCGCGTCGCCCGCATCGAAGAGGTCACCCGCTGCCTCCCCGAGGTGCAGGACGCGCTGGTGTCGATCCTGTCCGACCGGCGGCTGAGCGTCCCCGAACTGTCGGGCACCGACGACGCGACCCTCTCGGCGGCCTCCGGTTTCACCGTCATCGCCACCGCCAACCTCCGCGACCGCGGCGTCTCGGAGATGTCGGCCGCCCTCAAGCGCCGCTTCAACTTCGAGACCGTCGCGCCGATCGCCGACGCCGCCGCCGAGACCGAGCTGATCCGCCGCCAGGCCACCACCGCCGTGGAGCGCGCCGGCGCGCCCTTCTCCGTCGACGACTCCGTCCTGGACACCCTCGTCACCGTCTTCCGCGACCTGCGCTCCGGCCGTTCCGCCGAAGGCTGGGACGTGGAGCGCCCCAGCACCGTCATGTCCACCGCCGAAGCCGTCCAGGTGGCCGCCTCCCTGGCCATCTCCACCGCCTACCTCTCCTCCGGCGACCCCCTCGACCTCGTCCCCGGCCACCTCCTCGGCGTCGTCCGCAAGGACGACGCCGCCGACCACGCCCGCCTCCTCGGCTACTGGGACGGCCCCGTCCGCCGCCGCGCCGAAGACGGCTCCGCCACCTGGCGCCGTCTGTGGGACCTCCGCGAGACCGTCCGCTGATCCGAAGGCCCGGGGGACACCCCGGCCGACCGCGGCGAAGCGGGACCGGCTGTTCCCTGCGGGGGTCTGAGGGTTCGTTTCTCAGGTGGACGGCCTGGCCGCTCGCGTGGAGCGGGGACTGGTCGTTCCCTCGCGGGAGGCTGAGGGCTCGTCTCTCAGGTGGACGATCCGGTCGTTCGCGGTGAAGCGGGGTCGGCTCCCCGCGCGGTCGTTCCCGGGGTCGCGGCCGGGCGGAGATCGGTCGTTCTCCGCATGGGGTCTGGGGAGCGTCCCCGGACAGACAGGTAGAAGGAAGTCTGGAGGAGTTGCGGTGTTGAGTGCCGTGGGAGTCGTGGAGCCGCGGGAGGCCGTGGGGCTGCTCGCCGAGTGCGGGAAGCCGTTCCTGGTGGGGGTGCGTCATCACAGTCCGGCGGTGGCCGCCGTCGTGCCGGCGTTGCTGGAGGCGGCCGGGGCGGAGGTGGTGTGCGTCGAGCTGCCCGCTGACTTCCAGCGGTGGATTCCGCACCTGGGGGACGCCGGGATGACGGCGCCCGTCGCGCTCGCGGGAACGCAGCGGGACGGAGGGCTGGGGTTCTACCCGTTCGCGGACTTCTCTCCCGAGCTCGCGGCCATCCGCTGGGCGCGGGAGCGCGGGGTACCGGTGGTGTGCTGCGACCTGCCCCTGGCGGACCCGGGCTGGGCGGGGGAGCGGGGCGCCGGTTCGGGAGAGGCGGTCTTCGCGGGAGCGCTGGCGGCCTCGGGGACCGGACGCGACGGGGACGACCTGTGGGACCGCGCCGTCGAGGTGCTGGCGCCCGGTTGCAGCCCCGAGGCCGTGCGGCGTGCGGCGCTCGGCGTCGGCTGGGCGCTGCGGCAGGACGCCGAGCGCGGAGCCGGGGTGGCCGCCGTCGACCTGGCGCGCGAGGCGTACATGCGGGGCGTCCTGGCACGGGTCGCCGCCGACGGGCGCCGTGTCGCTGCCGTCGTCGGCTCCTTCCACGCGCCCGCGCTGGTGACCGGGGACGCGGCGGAGGTGCCGGAGGCGCTCGACGAGGAGTCGGTGACCTCGCTGGTGCCCTACGCCTTCGACCTGCTGGACGCGAGGTCGGGATACCCGGCGGGAATTCGGGACCCGCGCTGGCAGCAGGAGGTGTTCCAGGCCGGCGGCGACCCCGCGGAACTGCGGGACGCCGCGGCGCGCGCCATCACCGGGATCTGCCGGGCGATGCGGGACGCCGGGCACACGGCGGGCACGGGAGAGGCGGCCGAGACGCTGCGGGTCGCCTGCGACCTGGCCCTGCTGCGCGGGCTGCCCGCGCCGGGGCGGGGCGAACTGGTGGAGGCGGTGAGCACCGTGCTCGGCCAGGGCGAGCCCCTCGGCCGGGGACGGGCCGTGGCCAAGGCACTGGAACAGGTGCTGGTCGGGACGGCCCGGGGCAGGCTCGCGCCCGGCACGCCGCGCTCGGGCCTCGGCCCGTCCGTGGAGCGGGAGCTGGCGGAGCTGCGGCTGCCCTGCCCCGACGACCCCGACTTCAAGGAGCTGCGGCTCGACCCGCTGCGGTCCGCGCTGGACCGCCGCCGCGAGACGCTGCTCCAGCGGCTCGACGTGTGCGGCGTCGGGTACGGCGAGCGGGTCGACGTCGGCGGCACCGGCGACGGCACCGCCCTCAGCACCCGCTGGCGGGTGAGGTGGACCCCGTCCGTGCCCGCCCGGCTCGACCTCGTCGGCGTCCGGGGCGTCACCGCCGCCCAGGCCGCGGCCGGCACCCTCAGCGAGCGGTTCCGGCACGAGGCGGCCGCGGGCGGCCCCACCTGCGCCCAGCTCCTGGGCGGCCTGGAGACCGCCGCCCGCTGCGACCTGCCGGACCTCGTCGCCGCCCGCCTCGCCGACGCCGCCGAGGCGCTGCCCTCGGCGGGAACCCTCCCCGAACTGATCCGGGGCCTGGACCTGCTGGAGGCGCTGCGCCGCGAGCACCTCCCCGGAACCACCCCCGAGCTGCGCGAGCAGGCGTCCGGCCTGGCGGCCGTCCTGCTGGAGGCGGCCGTCCGCGCCCTGCCCGGCCTCGCCGGAAGCGACGACCCCCAGGACGCCACCGCCCTGGTGGACCTGGCCACCCGCGCCGGAGAGCACCGCCTCGGCCTCCGCCTGGACGACGCCCTGGACACCCTGGCCCGCACCGGATCCCCGATGATGAGCGGCACGGCCCGCGCCGTCCGCGTCCTGCTGGACCTGGACGACGCCGCCTCCCTGGGCTCCCGCGTCGCGGGCTGGATCGACACCGCCACCACCCCCGAGATCCGCACCCGCCTGCACCGCAGGCTCGCCGGCCTGCTCACCGCGGCGGGACCCCTCCTGGAGAACGCCCCCGCCGCCCTCGACCCGCTGATCGGCCGCATCGAGACCCTCTCCGACCGGAGCTTCCTCGTCCGGCTCCCGGCCCTGCGCGGCGGCTTCAACATCCTCACGCCCGCCGCCCGCGGCCGCCTCCTGGAGACGGTCACCGCGCGCCTGGGCGACCGCCCCGACCTCGCCCTCGACGTCCCCGCCCCCCTCCTGGCCCTGTGGACCACCACCGACAGCCAGGCCCACCGGGCGCTCCAGATGCTCGACCTGCCCGCCTTCGGCTCACCGGAGGCGAAGGCGCCCGAGCCGGGACCGGCCGGGAAGCACACGACGACCGACCCCGCGCCGATCGCGCGGTCCGCACCGTCTGAGCTGGTCATGCCGTCCGCGCAGTCCGCGCCGTCTGTGAAGTCCGCGCCGTCCGCAACATCTGAGCCGTCTGCACCGTCTGCACCGTCCGTGAAGTTCGCACCGTCCGAGCCGTCTGCACGGTCTGGGCTGATCGTGCCGTCCGCATCGTCTGTGCCGGCCGTGCCGATCGTGCCGTCCGCGCAGCCCGCGGCGTCCGCGGGGGGCGTGCCGGTGCGGGAAGGCGGTCCGGAGCGGCCGTCCGTCCTCCCGGAGGAGGGCGGCGAGCGGCGGCTGGGCCCGGCCGACCGGTGGCGGCTCCTGCTCGGGCGGGAGAGCGAGAAGCTCTCGCCGGGAGCCGGCCGCTACGGGCAGGCGCTCGACGAGCTGTACGGGGCGGGCAAGGGCGAAGGGGCCGCCGACTTCGGTCCCGGCGGCGACCCCGCGAACGGCGGGGGACGGGAGGAGTCCTTCCCCACCGCCCGCGAATGGGCGGCCGAGCTGGAGGCGCTGTTCGGCGCCGATGTGTGCGAGGAGGTCCTGGCGCAGGCGGCCGACGCGGGCCGCACGGACGTGCTCACCGAACTGAACCCCGACCTCGTGCGCCCGTCCATCGGGCTGCTGACGACCGTGCTGTCCCTGGCGGGCGGCATGCCCGAGCAGCAGCTCGCCAAGCTGCGCCCCCTGGTGAAGCGCCTGGTGGACGAGCTGGCCAAGGAACTGGCGACCCGGATGCGGCCCACCCTCACCGGCCTGGCCACGCCGCGGCCGACCCGCAGGCCCGGCGGGAAGCTGGACCTGCAGCGCACCCTGCGGGCGAACCTCGCGCACACCCGCGAACTCGACGACGGACGGCGCGTCGTGGTGCCCGAGAACCCGGTCTTCACCACGCGCGCCAGCCGGCAGTCCGACTGGCGGCTGATCCTCGTGGTCGACGTGTCCGGCTCGATGGAGGCGTCCGTCATCTGGTCGGCCCTCACCGCCGCCGTGCTCGGCGGCGTCCCCACCCTCTCCACCCACTTCCTGACGTTCTCCACCGAGGTCATCGACCTGACCGAGCGCGTCGACGACCCGCTCTCCCTGCTGCTGGAGGTGCGCGTCGGCGGCGGCACGCACATCGCGCGCGGCCTCGCCCACGCGCGCTCCCTGGTGACGGTGCCCAGCCGCACCCTGGTCGTGGTCGTCAGCGACTTCGAAGAGGGCTACGGCGTCGGCGGGCTCCTCGCCGAGGTCCGCACGCTCGTCTCCTCCGGCGTCCACCTCCTGGGCTGCGCCGCCCTCGACGACACCGGCGCTCCCCGCTACTCCAAGCCCATCGCCACGCAGCTGGCCGCCGCCGGAATGCCGGTGGCCGCCCTCAGCCCCCAGGCACTGGCCCGCTGGGTCGGCGCCCGCCTCCGCGGAGAAGCCCGATGACCACTCCCTCGACAACCCTCCCCCCGGTCGCCCCCGACGTGACGGCCACCGCCGTGGAGAGCCTCACGTCCCGGCTGCGCAAGAAGCTGGACGCCGCCGTGGAGCAGTACGCGGCGGCCCCCGTCACCAGGGGCGACGACGGCTCCCTGACGGTCGTCTGCGGCGAGGACACCGCCGTCACCCTCACCCCCGGACCCGCGGGAACGGTCAGCACGGCAGAGCAGGCCGTGTGCAGCTGCCTGCTCGCGCCCCGCTGCCTGCACCGCGCGGCCGTCCTCACCGCCTGCCCGATCGCCGACCCCGCCGCGGAGCCCGAGGCCTCGGCCGACGCGCCGGCCCCCGGAGCCGAACCGGCCGCCGCCTCGTCGACCGACAGGGCCGCCTCCGGCACGGCATCCGGACCGGAGGCGGGCGAAGCGGCCGGTACGCCGGCCGCCGGATCCGGGAAGACCGCCCCGGTGCCGGCGGAGGAGCCGCCTGCGAAGAAGCTTACGGCCGCGCAGGTCCGTGCGGCCGAAGGCCTGTGGAAAGCCGCTGCCGCCGTTCTGGCGGCGGGCGCCCAGGCGACGGGTTCCGTCCCGCAGGCCGAGCTGCTCCGCGCCGCCCACACCGCCCGGCTCGCCGGGCTCTACCGAGCCGAGGCCGCCGCGCTGCGCGTCGTACGCGGGGTGAAGGGCGCGCGGGCCCGCTACGAGAGCCACCGGCTGGCCGACCTCGCCGCCGCGCTGGGCGACCTCCTGCTGACGGCGTCCCTCCTGGCGACGGGCCGCTCCGAGACACGGCTCGTCGGCACGGCCCGCCGCGACTACCGCCAGGGCAGCAGCCTGCGCGTCCAGGGCGTCTTCCGCGAACCGGTGATCAGCGCGACGGGTTACGGCGGCGTCGTCACCCACCTCGTCTCCGAGACCGGCGACTGGTACTCGATCGCCGACGTCAAACCGGGCGGTCCCTCCCGCGCGCGGGGCGCCGCCACCGCCCCCGTCGCCCTCGGCGGCGTCCCCCTGGACCACGCCGGCCTCGCCCGCTCCGGCCTGACGGTCATCGGCACGACGGTCTCCCCGGACGGGCGGCTGGGCGCGGGCAAGGGCGTCCGCGCCCTGCCGGGCCCCGGCCTGGACTGGGCCGCCGCGCCCTTCCTGTTCGGCCGCACCCTGGCCGAGGCCGTCGCCGAACGGCTCGCCGTCGACCCCGGCGCCGACCCCGTCCAGGCCGAACTCCGGCTCCGCCGCCCCGTCGGCTGCGACCTGGTGATCCTCGGCCCCTCGGGCGACCACGTCCTGGCCCGCGAGCTCCATCCCGAGACCGGGGAGCCGCAGCCCGTCCTGGTCCGCCTGGTCCCCGCCCACCGCCACCCCGACCTGGCGCACACCGCCAACCTGCGCCAGCTGGCGGCCCGCCCCGGCGTGCACGTCCGCGTGGTCGCCCGCGTCGACCCGACCCGCGCCACCACCCTCACGCCCCTGGCGGTCGGTCCCGTTCCCGGCCACCCCTGCACCCTGCGCCTCCCCGCCGAATGGCAGGGCCACGCCGACCTCGGCTACGACCACGTCCAGGGCGCGCACTTCCCGGCGGAGCTCGAGCCCGGACCGCCTGTCGGCGCGGCCCCCGACCCCCTGACCGACTCCCCGCTCTGGCGCGTCCGACGCCTGGTGGAGCTGGCCGCCGCGGGCGGACGCCGCGCCGTGGCCGAATCGGCACGGGGGGAGGCGGCCGTCCCGTCCCTCCTCGACCGCACCGGCTTCCACCACGCCGCCACCCTGACCACCGCCCTCACGAACGAGGCCGCCCGCCACACCCGTGACGTCTTCGGCCGCCTCGCCGACACCGACCCCCGCCACTTCGCCGCCGCCTGGCTCGCCTCGTCCGTCCACCTCACCGCGGCCGAGCACGCCCTCGTCCGCGCCACCTGGGAGGCGGGCCAGGCCTCGTAGCACGCGCCTCGCCGCCGCGGCGACTACACCGCAGGTTTCCGGGAAATGGGTGTCAGCCCGGATGGCGGTGGCCGCGGCGGTCGCCGATGCTGGGACAGGGAACGACGAAACGCCCGGACCGGGCCAGAAGGAGTCTGTTTCGACGACCACCAGCCCATGCCGCGCACCGCGCGACGGGCCCTTTACAGAACACGGAGCGGACGTCCGTTCCGGACCATATCGGCGGCGCCGGGTCAACGTTGACCCGGCGCCGCCGATATGGTCCGCCGGGCGTCCCTCCGCCGGTGCCCGCCACCGGACCCAGCACGAGAGTGGAGTGACACGATGCCTCTTGATCTGACCGGCGACGATGTGACGAACCGGGACCTGCTCGGCCGGGTGACGCTGCCGCTCACCGGCTGGACCGCCCGCCTCCACCACCCCGACCGCCTGGTGCTGGACCCGGGCGGCGGATCGCCCCTGACCTACTCGCTGCTCGGCTCCGCGGCGCCCGAGCAGCTGCTGCTCCGCGCCCACCACGTCCGGCTCGGCCGCGCCTTCGGCCCCGCGGGGATCGACACCGTGACACTGGCCTACGGGGTGACCGGAGGCGGCCCCGCCGAACCGCTCTTCCTGCGCCACCGCCCCTGGCGGCCGGCCCGCGTCCACGAGGCACGCCCCGTCACGCTGTCCGGCCGCGTCTGGCTGGCCGAGCTCCCCGGCCACTTCGACGAGGTCCGCGTCACCGCCGACGGCCACACCGCCGTCCGCCTCGTCTGAGCCCGGCGGGCCCTTGCCGGAGCCGTCACCGACCCCTGACCCCGAAGCACCGCACCCGGCGCCGTCCTCCTTGGACGGCGCCACGTCCGGCGAGCGGCTGAAGGGGCGACTTACGGGTCGGTCATCATGCCGCAGGCCGCCGGTCTTGCAGACGGATGAAATTCACGGACCGGCGCGCCTTTCCCGCTGAAACCAGATGGACGCCCACGCCCCCGCGAACCGCGTGGGTCGACCCGCAGGGCGAGGTGCGGGACGTCGGGTACATCCCCAGCTCCTGATCCCGGACCGGCCGCGGTGCCGCCATGTCCGGTCTCGCAGGGGAGTCCCACTCCGGCAGGGGCCGGTACGGCCGAGGTGAAGCGTCCGCCTCCTCGCCTCGGCCGTGCCGCCCTGACCGGGCGGGGACTATCGGCCGGAGAGCACCGCGGGCCCGGCTTCGGGGCCCTCGCCGCCCGCAGTGGTCAGGACGGTGCCGGGCCCTCCTGCGAGGTGATCACCCAGACGTGGCCGTCGGGGTCGGCGAAGGAGCCCTCGTAGGCCCAAGGCCGCTGACCGGGGGCGGAGACGGTCTCGGCTCCGGCCCGGCGTGCTCGCTCGACGAGTTCGTCGACGGCGGCGGCGTTCTCGGCGGGCAGGTTGAGCAGGCACTCGCTGCTCTCCTTCGGGGCGATGTCGCGGCCGCCGGCGACCCACCCGAAGCCGACCGTGGGGATGAGCATGAGGCGGACGCCGTCATTGAGCGCGAACTGCAGCGGCTCGGGCACGCCGTCGTCCGCCACCTCGCCGACGGGCTCGAAGCCCAGGCCGTCGCGGTAGAACGCGAACGACGTGCGGCGGTCGGCGATCGGCAGGCAGACGATGAAGGGGGCTGTGGTCATGTGCGGTTCCTCGGGAAGGCCGGTCTCTCACCGGAACGGCGGGCGGGGAGATCACACTAGGCGGTGGCTCTGACAGAACGACGGCCCGTCCGGTCCGCCGGAGGGGCGGGCCGCATCGCGGAAGCCGGCCGACGCCCGGGTCCGGCACGTCCAGGCCGACGGCAAAATGTCTCGATAGTCAATTTTCATTGCAAATGAGAGTAATTGCCAATCTAATAATGGTCACATTGTCGTCACTCGGTCGCGATCCGCGGTTCGCCGCGGGGAATGATAGGAATATGCTCCGCGCCGAGAGAGAAGAGGGCAGCCGTGGGCTCCAAGCGCCTCGTGGTCTGCTGTGATGGCACCTGGAACACCGCCGACCAGGAGGTGGCAGGATGGCTTTGCCCGACCAATATCCCCAAACTCGCACTTTCCATCGCCCCGCGGGATTCCGCCGGGGTGGACCAGCGCGTCTATTACCGCAGCGGGGTCGGCACGGGCCGGTGGGAGCGCCTGCGCGGCGGCGCGTTCGGCTTCGGGTTGTCGCGCAACGTCTTCGACGCCTACCGCTTCCTCATCGACAACTACGAGACCGGGGACGAGTTGTTCCTCTTCGGGTTCAGCCGCGGCGCGTTCACCGCGCGCAGCCTCGCCGGCCTGGTCCGCAACAGCGGCGTCCTGCGCAGGGAGAACGCGGGCCGGCTGAAGGAGGCATGGTCCCTCTACCGGAGCAGGACCGAAAAACCCGGCGGCGTGGCCTCCACCCTGTTCCGCAACTCGTACTCGCACGAGCCCCGGATCCGCTTCCTCGGCGTGTTCGACACCGTCGGCGCCCTGGGCGTCCCGGCCCTCGGCCCCCGCTGGCTCGGCCCGGTCGTCAGACGGCTCAACCGCCGCTGGGAGTTCCACGACACCACGCTCAGCTCCCGCGTCGACGGCGCGTTCCACGCGCTGGCGCTCGACGAGCGGCGGTCGGTGTTCGAGCCGACGCTCTGGCACCGCAAGCCGGAGGCCCGCGACCAGGAACTGAGGCAGGCGTGGTTCGCCGGAGCGCACTGCGACGTCGGCGGCGGCCACCGCGACACGGCCCTGTCCGACCTGGCGCTGCTGTGGATGGCCGCCTGCGCGCACGAATACGGCCTGGAGTTCCTGCCCACCGCCTTCCAGCCCGGAAGCCCCGCCGAGACCGCCCCGGACGAGAGCACCCGCTTCACCGTGGCCCCCGACCCGATGGGCCGCCTCCACAGCTCCTGGAAGGGCCTCTACCGCCTGACCGAACCCGCGGACCGGATGATCGGCACCGCCGTGAACGAACAGGGCCTCCCCGACGGCCACGAATACCTGGCGGCCACCGCCAAGGAACGCCACGACAACGACCCCCTGTACCGCCCCCGAGGCCTCGTCGCCTACCTGGAGGACCCGGCGAACGTCCGCCTGGAGCCGGTTCCGAAGACCACGCGCGTCGGTGACGGACCGCCGATCTTCTGAGCCCCGGTGATGGCCGGCACCGGGATCAAGGCCGCTCGGCGAGCCACCGGGCGGCCGAACGGCGGACGGCCGCTCCCGCCGTCCGGTTGCGGGCGATCGCCCGGATGACCTCGGCCGCTCCGGCCGAGGTGCCGGAGCCGAGCGTCTCGAGGATCTTTTTGAGGGTCCTGTCCGAGACGAGGCACTCGGCCTGCGCGACGGCGAGCAGAAGGCGCAGGTCGGGCGGTGGCTCCAGGACCTTGCCGATGAGGTGGCCGCGCAGGAGGCCCTGGGTGCGGGGGCTGAAGACGAGGTCGCGCAGGAGCTCCGGGCCGAGCCGGTCCCGGGCGGTGGTCCGGAGGAACTGGCGGGTCACGTCCAGGCGGCGGCTCTCGACCAGGAAGTCCCGCGCGAAGCGGGCACCGGTTCCGTCCTTCCGGGCGAAGAAGGCGCGGATCACCGCCGCGCCGGCGAAAGGGCCAGGCCGGAGGAAACGGCTCGTCAGGGCGGCCGCGACCAGGCCGGCATCGTCCGGGGTGCCGTGTTCGGCCAGGACGGCCAGGGCGGAATCCCTCCTCGACCGGCAGAGCCACCTGTACGGCCGCGCGAAGGCCCTGCGGCGCAGGCGGGCCAGAGCGGGCCCGTCACCGGTGGCGGCGAGCATGGCAAGGACGTCGAAGAACGGCCGCGCCCGCCAGTGCCTGCCGCCCGCCAGGGCGCGGAGGACTCCCGCGTCGCGAAGCGAGGGATCCTCGGTGTACCGGTCGCGTACGTGGATGGAGAAGTCGAGGATCAACCTTCGGCTCGCGAGGACCTCCCGGAGCACCTGCAGACGTGCCTCGCCGCCCTGCTCGAAGAGTTCCGCGCACGGCCCGTCGCACTCCCGGCGCCCCTCCCCGGGCCGAGCCGGATCCTTGACCCAGAAGCAGTCGGCCATGTCCCGCCTGCGCCGCCCCTCACGCAGCAGCCAGGACCGCACCAGCACGAGGTCCTCCGCCTCCCCGCGCCGGGCCAGCAGGCCGACGGCGGCACGAAGCCCCGGCGGATCCTCCGCGAGAAGCCCCGACAGGAAGCCCAGATTCCCCGCACCGCCTTCCGCCGCCCTGCGCAGAAGCTCGTGCGTCAGATCCTCCCCAGCGCTCAACCCGCCTCCTCGAATGGGCCCCCCGGTTTCCGACGCGAGCGGAAACCGAGTGGTTCGCCGGGCGATCACACGTCATCGGTGAAGGCCCTCCGGAGGCGGACGGTCGAAGCGCTTCGGGTCGGGCGGGAGAGACTGCGTGTGGGAATGCGCGGATACATCCTCTGATTGCGGGAAATTGGGTGGTGGGCCCGATGGCGGTGGCCGCGGTGGTGGTCGATCCTGGGCGGGGCCGGTGGTGCGATCCGGTCGGCGGTCGTGCCTTGCGTCCTCGGGTCCTGTGGAGGGCGGGCCTTCGGACGGCGGCTCCTTGGACATCGGAGTGATCTGTATGCGGTTCGGTTCCGTCGAGGACCGTGGTGGTGCGCGGCGCGGGCCGCGTGCCGCGGTCGATCTGGGCAGCAGTCGCATCCGGGTCAGCGTGCCCGCTCGCGAGGTGCTGATCGACCGGCCTTCATCGCTTCCCGCCGCGCCAGGCGCCGGGGACGAGGCGTTCGGGGGAGTCCGGCCGCGCCGGAAGCGGGGGGCGGACCGGGACGCGTGGGTCGAGGGGGCTGCTCCTCCGGGGTGGGTGCGTCCCATCCGGCACGGCATGGTGACCGACGCCCGGGACTGCGCCCGGCTGACCGGCGGCGCTCTGCGGGAGGCCGCCGCGCCCGCCCTGAAGGAGATCCTGCTGGCGCTTCCCAGCGCGGCCACCGACCGGGACCGGCGGCGGGCGGTGACGGCCGTGCGGGCCGCCGCGGACTGCCCGGTGCGGACGATGGAGGCGCCGCTGGCCGCGGTGATGGGTGCGGGGCGTGCGTTCGGCGATACGAGCCCCCGGCTGGTGCTGGACATCGGCGCGGGCCTCGCCGAGATGGCGGTGATCGTGGAAGGGGAGGTTGGTCACGCGCGTTCCGTCCAGTACCTCCTGGAACGGCCGCCCGGTAGCGCGAGTCCGCGGCTGCCGCGGCACGTGCACGGCAGGCTGGCCGACGAGCTGCAGCAGATGCTGGACGGGCTGCCGGCCCGGCTGCGGTCCCGTGTCCTGTCCCGGGGACTGCTGCTGACCGGCGGCGGGGCGCTCCTGCCGTCCCTGCCGGGCGGGCTCGCCTCCCGGCTGGCGGTGGACGTCCGCATCGCTCCCGACCCGGCCCGCGCCACCATCCGCGGCCTGGCCCGCGTCTGCCTCGCCCCCGAGTCCGTACGGGCGGTGGTCGCCGTCCGGGAGGACTGAGGCGCCGGATTCGGTGACGCTCATCCCGGGTGTCCGAAGTCGGCCGGAGGAGACCTGAGCGCGGTGCGGAAGGGCGGGCGTCACCGGGCCAGGAAGATGAAGGCCGGGGCGGTCAGGGCGAGGGGGAGGCCCAGGAACAACGCCACGGCTCCACCGGTCCAGGCCGCGGCGCGCTGCTGGGCGGAGGTGGCGCCCTCGGCCGCCAGGGCGGCTCGGAGCTCGGCGTAGTAGTGGCTCTTGTCCGGGACCGCCATGGAGACGACGGGCCAGTAGAGCAGCCCGGCGAGCGTCACCGCGACCGGCGCGAGCCAGGGGGCGCCCGCCGCGTCGGCGAGCAGGGCACCGAGGACGGACACGGCGAGGTAGCCGACCGCGGAGGCCAGTTGCAAGCCGAGTGCCAGCAGCGCGGCTCGAAGGGCGCTGCCGCGGGCCGCCGGCAGCAGCGGGCGCCACAGCGCGGTGCGGAAGCGGCGGCGCTGGACATGGCCCCAGCAGAGCAGGAACAGCTGAGTGAAGACCAACAATGCCGCCATATCGGCTGAATGCTCCTAAGGACGGGCTACGGGGGTGGTCATCATGCCACGTGCCGCGGACGGATTCCCGCGGCAGGCGATCGGACGGGTGACCCGGCCGCTTTACAGAAAGCGGAAACCATCAAGAGAATTCCACGAAGGCGGCTCCCGGATTCGTCGTTCTCGCCGTTGAGGGCGTAGGGCGGACTGCCGATAGTGGCCGCATGAGAAAGCAGCGCATCATCATGGCGGGAGTGGTCGCCGCGACGGTCGTGGCGGCGCCCGCGACGGCCCGCGCGGCGGACGGGGACGAGTGGCGCGCCATCCGGCCGGTCGTCACCCTGCCGACCCGGGACCTCCGGGACGTCGAGGCCGTCAGCCCCACGGAGACCTGGATAGCCGGCTACCAGTACAACCACCGCAGCGAGGCCCCCGACTACTTCCCGATCCTGCAGCGGTGGAACGGCAGGAGCTGGAAGGCGTACGAGCCCACGGGCATCGGGTTCGAAGGCCGGCTGTACGCCCTCAGCGCGGTCGGCGCGAACGACGTCTGGGTGGCGGGCTCCCTCGAGGGGGAAGAGGACGCGAGCTACGCCGACACCTACCTGGGGCACTGGGACGGCACCGCGTGGAGCAGGGTCGCCGCTCCGCCGGTGACCGAGGCCGGCGGGCGGCTGCGCCACATGGCGGCGGACGAGGGCGGCGTCTGGCTGTCGGAGCTGAACGGCAGGGTCTCCCGCTGGGACGGGACGTCCTGGACCACCCATCTCGAACTCGGGAAGCGGGTGATCGTCCTGGAGTCCTTCTCCTCGGGCGAGGCGTGGCTGCGGGCGGAGGACGGCCTGTACCGGTGGGACGGCACCTCCTGGAGCCGGGTTCAGCTCCCCGCGGGCGCCGAGCCGTCCCACGTGAGGATCGACAAGGCGGACGGGGTCTGGACGGCGACCCCGAACGGGCTGGCCGTCTGGAACAACGGCTCCTGGCAGGAGACCCCCTACCCCGAGGAGTACCGGAACAGGCGCGTCGGCAACATCTCCCAGGGGCACTGGGTCCACCTGCGGGACAACGAAGGTCCGGTGAGCTGGCTGCGCTGGACCGGCTCCGACTGGACCGTCATCTCGGACGAGTCGCAGAACACCCCCGGCAGGCAGGTGATGACCGACTCCGCAGGACGCATCTGGGGCGTCGCGTACGCCTACCTCCCTTTCGTGGACGGGACGAGCGGCAAGCTGGTCCGCTTCGAGAACGGCCGATGGAAGACGGTCTCCGGCCTGCCCCGCGCCATCTACACGCTGCACGCCATCCCCGGCAGCGACAAGCTGATCGGCGTGGGCGTCGACGGCTTCACCGGCGACCTGAAGGCCATCACCAACGGCTGACGACGACGCACGGCGACCCCTTCACCAGGGGCACGGCCCCGGCCGTGCCCCTCCGGCCACACGTATGACCGGGCCGAGGCCGCCTCTCGACGGGGACGGCGATCAGCCGCCTTCGAGCCGTGTGAGAAAGGAGCGCGTCATGGCGGAGTTCACATGCCGCTGGTGCGCTGCTTGCGGAGGACGAAGCGCTGGACCTTGCCGCTGGGGGTCTTGGGGAGGGCGTCGATGAAGTGGACGGCGCGCGGGTAGGCGTGGGCGGCGAACCTGGTCTTGACGAGCTGCTGGAGCTCCCGGACGAGGGCGTCGGCCGGGGGCGTGCCGGGGCGGAGGACGACGTAGGCCTCGAGGACCTCGCCGCGCAGGGTGTCGGGGACGCCGATGGCGGCGGCCTCGATGACGCTCTCGTGCTGGACGAGGACGCTCTCGACGTCGAAGGGGCCGATGCGGTAGCCGGCCATGATGATGATGTCGTCGTCCCGGGACGAGAAGCGGAAGAAGCCGTCCTCGTCCCTGGTGCCGGCGTCGCCGGTGAGGTACCAGCGGCCGTCGGGGGTGAAGCGTTCGGCGGTCTTGCCGGGGGCGTCCACGTAGCCGTGGAACCACATCAGCGGGCTTTCCGCGACGTTCAGCGCGACCCGTCCGAGGACGCCGGGGCCGGCGGGTTCGTCGCGGTCGTCGTGCAGGACCTCCGCGGACCAGCCCGGCAGGGCCCTGCCCATCGAACCGGCCGGGACGTCGGTGCGCAGGCCGTCCGCCCAGGCGTCCGCGATCACCATGCCGTGCTCGGTCTGGCCGTAGTGGTCGCGGACGGCGGTGCCGAGCACCTCGCGGGACCAGGCGTTGACCTCGGGGGTGAGCGGTTCCCCGGCGGAGGAGGCGCGGCGCAGCCGGATCCCCTCGGGGGCGGGGGCGTCGGAGGCGCGCAGGCTGCGGTAGACGGTCGGGGCGGAGGTGAAGTTGGTGACGCCGAACTCCTGGAGCACCTTCCAGGTGAGTTCCGGGCTGAACCCGGCGCTCAGCAGCAGGTTGCGCCTGCCCGCGGCGAGCGGGGCGAGGATGCCGTAGTACAGGCCGTAGGCCCAGCCGGGGTCGGCGGCGTTCCAGAACACGTCCTCGGGCCGCACGTCGAGCCCGTACTCCAGGTAGGCATGGAAGGACGCCAGCGCCTTGACCGGCACGGGGACGCCCTTGGGCGTACCGGTGGTGCCGGAGGTGAACAGCTGCACGAGCGGGGCGTCGCCGCCCATGACGGCGGGGGCGGCCGAGGGCTCGTCGCCGCCGTAGAGCTCGAGCAGCCTGCCGAAGGAGAATCCGTCGGCGGTGCCCTCTCCGGCGACGATCGTCTCCCAGGGCGCCTCGGCGGGGATGTCCTCGCCCGGGGCGAGCTTGGGCAGCTGCCCGGAGTCGACGACCACGACCTTGGCCTTGCCGGCGTCCAGCCGCAGCGCGATGGCCGACGGCGCGAACGCGGTGAACAGCGGGATGTGCACCGCGCCCCGCCGCCAGATGCCCAGCAGCGCCACGACGAGGTCGGCGGACTTGCCCATGAGGGTGGCGACGGCGTCCCCCGGTTCGACGCCCAGCCCGGCCAGTGCCGCCGCGAACCGCGCCGAGTCGTGCCGCAGCCGTCCGTAGGTGAGGTCCTCGAAGGAGAGGTCGGCGTTCACGACGGTGAACGCGACGGCCTCGGCGGGGTGCCGGTCGCACAGCAGTTCGGCCGCGCAGGCCCGCGGAGATCCGTAGAGGGCGAGCAGCTCCTCGACGTGGTTCATGAAGATCCCTCTCTTTCTCCGGTGCAGCGGTTTTCGAGTGGAGTGTGACCTTCGTCTATCTTGTGAGGAGAGTTCAGAACGGGACTACCCCCGGAAAGGGGTGAACAAAATGCACCCCGCTCCGGACGGCCTGCTGCGGCCCGACGACGGCGACGCCTACCGCCAGGAGCTGCGCCTCCTGCGCGACCGGTCCGGCCTCCCCGTCGTCTTCGGAGGCCAGGTCCTTGACGGGAACTTGACACTCGCCCAGTTCCTCGGCGTCCGCACCTCCGGGCTCCGCGGCCTGCGCGTCACCCCCGGCAGCGGCCTGGGCGGCCGCGTCCTGGCCGCCGGGCGCCCCATGGCCCTGAACGACTACGGCTCCGCCGGATCGATCACCCACGACTACGACACCCCCGTCCTGGCCGAGGGCATCCGCGCCGTCACCGCCGTCCCGGTGACCGTCCTGGGCACGGTGAGGGGCGTCCTGTACGCCGCCGACCGCAGCCCCGCCCCGCTGGGCGGCCGCGCCCACGACCTCCTGGCGGACGCCGCCCGCCGCCTCGCCGCCGAGCTGTCCGTCCGGGACGAGGTGGACCGCCGCATCCGTCTCTCCCGCACTCTCCCCGCCGCCGCGGACGGCCCCCTCACCCCCCGGGTCGCCGAGGAGCTGCGCGCCCTCCACGCCGAGCTGCGAAGCATCGCCCAGGACGCGGCGGACCCCGCCCTGCGCACCCGCCTGCGGTCGGCCGCCCGCCGCCTGACCGCCCTGGCCTCCCCCCAGGACCCCCCGCCCCTCACCCCCCTGTCCCCGCGGGAACTGGACGTCCTCTCCCAGGTCGCCCTCGGCTGCACCAACGCCGAGGCCGCCGCCCGGCTCTCCCTCCTCCCCGAGACCGTCAAGGCCTACCTCCGCAGCGCCATGCGCAAACTGGACGCCCACACCCGGCACGAGGCCGTCGTCTCCGCCCGCCGCCGAGGCCTCCTGCCCTGACCCGGATCGACACGATCGGTGATCTCCCCTAGGCTCCCCTGCCGTGACAGCTCTCTTCGGGTAGCGGACCGCGTGGTCCTGCGGCGTCGTAGCAACGCTCCGCCGCGGCCGCGCGCTTTTCATGTCCGCCCGTGAGAGCTTCTGTCATTTCTGGAGGATGCGCCGTGCGCACCGTCCCCTCGTCTTCCCAGCCCTCCCGGCCGAGCCTGTGGCGGCACCGGGCGTTCGCGCTGCTGGCCTCGGCTCACGCCGTCAGCCAGGTGGGCAGCCAGATCAGCCTCGTCGCGCTGCCGCTGCTCGCGCTGACGGTCCTGCACGCCTCGCCGGTGCAGATCGGGTTGCTCACCGCCGCCGAGACCGCGGGATTCCTGCTGGTCGGCCTGCCCTCCGGGGTCTGGGTCGACCGGATGGCCAAGAAACCCGTTCTGGTCGTGTGCGACGTGATCCGGGCACTCGCGCTCGGATCGCTGCCGGTCGCCCACCTGCTCGGGGTCCTGGGCCTGCCGCAGTTGTACGCCGTCGCGCTGGTGACGGGCCTGGCGACGGTGTTCTTCCAGGTCGCCTACCAGTCCTACCTGCCGGTCCTCGTCGACTCCGACCGGCTGGTGGAGGGCAACACCAGGCTCCAGACGCTCGGGACGGCGGCGGAGGTCGCCGGTCCCGGGCTGGGCGGGTGGCTGACGCGCCTCGTCGGGGCGCCCGTCGCGATCGTCCTGGACGCCGTCAGCTTCCTCGGCTCCGCCCTGCTCCTGCTGGGGATCAGGGCGGACGAGCCCGCACACGCCACCGAGCGGCGCGGGTTGTGGACGGAGATGCGCGAAGGGCTGGCGTTCCTCGCCCGCCACCGCATCCTGCGCGCCGTGGTCGCCGCTTCGGCCTTCGCGAACCTCTTCGGCACCGCGCTGATGGCGATGCTGCCCGTCTTCTTCATCCAGGAGGCGGGCGTCGACTTCAGCACGTACGGGATGGTCCTGGCGGCGGGGAGCGTCGGCGGGGTGCTCGGCGCGATGACCACCGAGTGGCAGCAGCGGCTGATCGGCGGGGCGCGGATGCTCTGGCTGAACGCGATCCTCGCCGGGCTGGCGCTCCTGCTCGTGCCGCTCGCCGAACCCGGCTGGAAGCTCGGCCTCGCCGTCGCCGGACTGGCCGTCGACGGCTTCTTCGTCGCCTCGTGGGCGGTCGCTTCCGTCAGCCTGCGCCAGACCCTCACCCCGACCGGCCTGCTCGGCCGCGTCAACGCCACCGCCCGCTTCGTCAACTGGGGCGTCATGCCCGCCGGAGCCCTCCTCGGCGGCCTCCTCACCGAGGCGATCAGCGCCCGCACCGCGCTGCTGGTCTTCGGCGCCGGCTACCTGGCCTCCTGCCTCCCGGTCCTCCTCTCGCCCCTGCGCGGCCTGCGCTCCCTGCCTCGGAGCGGCGGCGTCCGGTGACCGGGCGGCGGGGAGGCCCGCCGCCCCCGCACGGCGGCCGATCCGCGTTCCGGGGAGGTCAGCGGCCGCGGGCGAGGACGCTACGGGCGAGTGCCGTCCGTTCGGCGGCCTCGTCCGCGGCGGCCTGCTCCTCGGCGGCGACGCGGGCGTCGTAGGCGGTGCGGGCGGCGGCTATCTGGTTCTGGTGCTCCTCGGTCCAGGTGACGAGGGCGCGGATGGTCGTGTGGAGGGTGGCGCCCAGCGGGGTGAGGGCGTAGTCGACGCGCGGGGGCACGGTCGGGTGCACGGTGCGGCTGACCAGGCCGTCGCGCTCCAGGTGGCGCAGGGTGCGGGTGAGCATGCGCTGGCTGACGCCGTCGATCATGCGGCGCAGCTCGGTGAAGCGGAGGCTGTGCTTGTCGAGCAGGGCGATGACCAGGAGCGACCACTTGTCCGCGACGCGGTCGAGGATCTGGCGGACCTCGCAGTCCTCCCGGGTGTCCCACTGCAGGATGTCGTAGTCGTCGCCGGTATCCCCGCAGTAACCGGGGGACTCTGATGTGCCTTCTTCCATGATCCTTCATGGTGCCCGACGATGGGGCCGGTTACAAGAAGGAACCGGCATGCACTCGGGGAACCGGGAAGCCGGTCCGTGTCCTGGAGAAGGGGTGGACCGTGTCCACGACATCCGCATTGAACGAGCGCATGGACGCGCGCGCCTGGGGCGTGCTGCTCGTGCTGGCCGGGGCGGTGTTCCTGGAAGGCGTCGACGTCGCGATGCTGAACGTGGCGCTGCCGGCGATCCGGGCCGACCTCGGGCTGTCCACAGGGACGCTCAGCGGCGTGGTCAGCGCCTACGTGCTGGGGTACGGCGGGTTCATGCTGCTGGGAGGGCGGGCGGCGGACCTGCTGGGCCGCCGCCGGATGTTCCTGTCCTGGCTGGTCGTCTTCCTGCTCTTCTCCGGTCTGGGCGGCTTCGCCAGTGAGGGCTGGATGTTGCTGCTCGCCCGGTTCGTCACCGGTGTCGCCGCGGCGTTCATGGCGCCCGCCGGGCTGGCACTGCTCATCGGCGCCTTCCCCGAGGGCCCGCGGCGCACCAAGGCGCTCGGCGTCTACGCGGGGACGGCCGCCGGCGGGTTCTCCCTGGGGCTGGTCGTCGGCGGCCTGCTGACCTCGGTCGGCTGGCGGTGGGTGTTCTTCGCCCCGGTGCTGCTCGCCGCGGTGATCCTGGTGGCGGCGCTCCTGCTCATCAAGGAGGCCGACGAGCCGGAACGCCCCGAGGGGGGCTTCGACCTGCCTGGCGCGTTCAGCATCACCGGCGCGATGCTGCTGCTGGTGTACGGGGTGGTCCGGCTCGAGCACTCCGGAAACGGCATGGCGGGCACCCTCGGCGTCTTCGCCGCGGGGTTCGCACTGCTGGCCGCCTTCGTCGCGATCGAACGCCGCTCGCCCGACCCGCTGGTCCGGCTGGGCATCCTGCGCTCGGCGCCGTTCGTCCGGGCCAACCTGGGAGCGCTGCTGTTCATCGGCTCGTTCATGGGCTTCCAGTTCCTGGCGACCCTCTACCTCCAGGAGGTGCGCGGCTGGAGCCCCCTGCAGACGGGCCTGGCCATGCTGGTGGTCGGCGTGGACACCGTCCTCGCCCCGACCCTGACGCCGCGCCTGGTGAACCGCTTCGGCAACGTGCCCGTGCTGTTCGGCGGGATGGTGCTGGCCGTGCTGGCGTACCTGTTGTTCCTGCCGCTGGGGATGGACTGGACGTACGCCGCGATGCTCCCGACCATGGTCCTGCTCGGCCTGGCGTTCTCCCTCGCGTACGGCCCGCTCACCATGGCCGCCACCGAAGGCGTCGACGAGCGGGAGGAAGGCCTGGCCAGTGGCATCTTCTACACCTCCATCCAGTTCGGCACCGCCCTGGGCGTCTCGGCCGTGACCGCCGTGAACGTCGCGGCGCTCGGCGACGCCACCGCCCCCGCCGCGAAGCTCGACTCCCTCCAGGCGGCCCTGCTCATCCCGCTCGCCGCCGCGGTCGCCGGCGCGGTGATCACCGCCTTCGGCCTCCGCGGGGCCACCGCTCCCGAACGGCCCGAGCCGGTGCGCGTCCCCGTCTGAGCAGCCCCTGACGCGCGAGGCTCCGGACCGGGAACCCCCGGTCCGGAGCCTCGCCGGTCGCTCCCTGCCCAAAAACAGCCACTTGTAACAAAAACCTCACTACATGTCCGGTTTTGGTCTCCATCGCCTTTCGCGGGGGGCCGCCCGTCATGATCAAGGAGCGGTCCCCGCCCCGGGGGTGTGCGGACGCCCGGTTGTGATCGACTTCTCATCGTCAAATATACATAAATGTCTATTTGACAGTTAGGCTGCCGCTCGGTCAAACCTCCCCTTGCTCGAGGAGTGTCATGAAAGCCAAGCGGTTCTCCGTGGTCGCGGCCCTGTGCGGCCTCGGCCTGTCCACGGTCGCGGTCCCGGCCGAGGCATCCGTCCCCGACGCCGCGCAGGTCCTGCTGGACGGCATGGAACAGGGCCACGCGGCCGGATATCCGGGTGTGATCGGCATGGTCCGCGACGGCGGGCAGGAGCAGTCCGTGCACGTCGGCGTCGGCAACCGGTCGACGAACGCGGCGGCCGACCCGGCGGCCAGGTTCCGGATCGGGAGCGTCAGCAAGTCGTTCACGGCCGCGACGGTCCTGCTGCTGGAGGCCGAGGGGCTGCTCGACCTCGACGACAGCGTCGAGCAGTGGCTGCCCGGCGTCGTCAGCGGCACCGGTTACGACGCGACGCAGATCAAGTTGCGGCACCTGCTCAACCAGACCTCCGGCCTGCCCCAGTACACGATGAACATCGACGGTTTCCTGTGGGGCGCCGAATGGACGCCGCAGCAGCTCGTGAACGGCGCCACGAAGAAGGCGCCGATCGGGGCGCCGGGGCAGACCTGGCACTACTCCAACGCCAACTACGTCCTCGCCGGCATGGTGATCGAGGCCGCGACCGGCACCAGCGCGGCCGCGGCGATGCAGGCACGGATCTTCACCCCGCTCGGCCTCGCCGACACGAGCCTGCCCTCGGCCAACACGATGGCGGGCGCGCACCTGCAGGGCTACTTCCTCACCACCCCGATCACCTACATGACCGTCACCACCCAGAAGGTCTCCGCCACCTGGACCGCCGGAGCGATCGTCTCCACGCTCGAGGACATCGCCACCTTCGAGCGGGCCCTCCTGGACGGCACCCTCCTGCCGCCCGCCCAGCTGGCCGAACTGAAGACGACGGTGCCGACCGACACGGCCGGGACCTCCTACGGCCTGGGCCTGGCGAAGAACGACCTCGGCTGCGGCGAGGCGTGGTGGCACAACGGCTCGGTGCCCGGCTACTTCACCCTCACCTACGCCAGCGACGACGGCTCCAGGCAGGTCACCCTCACCGCCAACGAGAACCACCTCCTGGGCGGCACCCCCGGCCAGACGCACCTGTGGAACGGCGGCGTCTCCGCCTTCTGCGCCCTCTGACCCGCACGCGCGCACGCCGTTCGGCCACCCCCCGGCAAGAGGAGCATCCGTGAAGAAATGGTTCACCGCCGCCGCGACCCTCATGGTCGCCGCCCTGACCCTGCCCTGGTCCGCGCCGGCGCTCGCCGACGGGCCGCCCCCGCTGGCGGACGCCGCGGGCCTGACCGTGACCGGCGCGCCCGCCGGCACCGACACGAACTTCA
The DNA here is from genome assembly GCF_002995495.1 of Actinocorallia populi. Taxonomy (GTDB): domain Bacteria; phylum Actinomycetota; class Actinomycetes; order Streptosporangiales; family Streptosporangiaceae; genus Actinocorallia; species Actinocorallia populi. The sequence continues at coordinate 121,711 of NZ_PVZV01000005.1, forward strand.
CCTTCAAGGTGACGACGCCGAACGTCGCGGGCGAACGCACGATGCGGGTCATCCTGCCCGCCGACTACGCCGCGAACCCGACGAAGCACTACCCGGTCAACTACTTCCTGCACGGGGCGCACCCGACCGCGAGCGGCGGCGAGCCGGGCTGGGCCTTCCCGGCGTTCCTCGACGCCTCCGCCCGCTCGGCGATGATCACGGTCGTCCTCGACGGCGGCAACCGCGGCTGGTACACCGACTGGCGGGTCCAGAACAGCGCGGCGGGCGCCGCCAAGTGGGAGACCTTCCACATCCAGCAGGTCATCCCGTTCATCGACGCCAACCTGCGGACCCTGGCGACCCGTGACAAGCGCGCCATCACCGGCTACTCGATGGGCGGCTTCGGCGCGATGCACTACGCCTTCAAGCACCCCGACCTCTTCTCGCACGCGGCCTCGATGTCCGGTCCCGTCGACATCGCCGACACCCTTGGCCGCCTCGCCGTCATGAACGGCCTGCGCAACCTCGCCGAGTGGTGCAGCGCCGTCGTCGGCTGCAACGGCTCCTACGGCCCGACCCTGCCCGACAACGTGATCTTCGGCCCGCTCATCCCGATCCCCGACCCCGGCATCTGGCACCAGGAGAACCCGACCTTCCACGCCGACCAGCTCGTCGACGTCGAGCTCGGCCTCTACCACGGCAACGCCGACATCATCGAGCAGGGCGCCACGGTCCTCAACGGCAACTTCGCCGCGGCCCTCGACGCCGAGGACATCACCTACCGCCACGTCAACTACGGCAACGGCTCCACCTGGGGCACGGGCTGCACCGGCGTGCACGCCGACGGCGACTGCGTGGAGGCCTCCCTCCGCGACTGGCTCCCGCGCGTGGAGGCCGGCTTCGCCTCCTGACCCCACCCCCGCAGACCCTTCCGCCGCGCCCCGTGCGCGGCGGAAGGCCGTTGGTGAAGGCGCGCAGTTCTTCGCTGGGCTCGGCCGCGTCCGGCGCGCGGCGGAGGACTGTTGGTGAAGGCGCGCAGTTCCCCGACGGGCTCCGTCGCGCCCCGCGTGGCGGAAGGGACCGCGTTCTGTGGGCGCCGTGATTTCGGGGGCCGGGCGGTCTGGGTCCGGGCGGCGGGGGAAGAGGGAGGGGGTGGAGGACTTGCGTTACGGCAGTGCGGCCGGGAGGTGGGTGCTGGCCGCGACGGTGCTCGGGTCGGCGCTCGCCGCGATCGACGCGACGGTGGTGGGGATCGCGCTGCCGGCCATCGGGCGGGAGTTCGGGGCGGGGCTGGCGAGCCTGCAGTGGGTGGTCACCGCCTACACGCTGACCCTCGCGGGGCTGCTGCTGGTGGCGGGTGCGCTCGGGGACCGGTACGGGCGGCGGCTCGTCTTCCAGATCGGAGTCGTCTGGTTCGCGGTGGCGTCCGCGTTGTGCGCCGTCGCGACCGGGCCCGGCATGCTGATCTGGGCGCGGGCGCTGCAGGGGGTGGGGGCGGCCCTGCTGACCCCGGGCAGCCTCGCGATCCTGCAGGCGTCCTTCCACCCGGACGACCGGGGCAGGGCGATCGGCGCCTGGTCGGGGCTGGGCGGCGTGGGTGCGGCGATCGGCCCGTTCCTGGGCGGCTGGCTCGTGGACGCCGTGTCCTGGCGGCTGATCTTCGTGATCAACCTGCCGCTCGCGGCGCTCGTCTTCGTGATGGCGTGGCGGCACGTCCCGGAGTCCCGCGACGCCGAGGCGACCGGCCGGGTCGACGTCGTCGGGGGAGTGCTGGTGACCGGCGGGCTCATCGGCGTGACCTACGCCCTGATCGAGGGCCCCGCGCACGGCCTGACGCCGCCCGCCGCGCTCGGCCTGCTCCTGGTCGCCTTCGTCTGGTGGGAGCGCCGGACGGCGCATCCGCTGCTCCCGCTGGACATGTTCCGCTCGGTCGCCTTCAGCGTGACGAACGTCGTCACGTTCATCGTGTACGGCGCCCTCGGCGGAGCCCTGTTCCTGCTTCCGCTCCAGCTCCAGCAGGTCTCCGGCTACACGGCCCTGGAGGCGGGCATCGCCCTGCTCCCCGTCACCGTCATCATGCTGCTGCTGTCGTCACGTTCCGGCGCGGTGGCCGCGAGGATCGGACCACGCCTCCAGATGAGCGTCGGCCCCGTCGTCGTGGGTGCCGGATTCGCCCTGCTCGTGCGGGTGGACGAGGCCGGGACCTACCTGACCGAGGTGTTCCCGGCGGTCTGCGTCTTCGGCCTGGGCCTGGCCATCACGGTGGCGCCTCTGACCGCCACGGTCCTGGCGGCGGTCCCCGCCCGCCACGCCGGGATGGCCTCGGCCGTCAACAACGACGTGGCCCGCGCGGCCTCCCTGGTCGCGGTGGCGGTCTTCCCCGCGCTCGTCGGCATCACCGGCGACGCCTACCTGCACCCCGAGCTCTTCTCCGCGGGCTTCCACAGCGCCGTGCTGATCGCCGGGGTCCTCTGCGTCGCCGCGGGGCTCCTGTCCGCGGTCGCCCTGCGCGACACGCCCTGCCCCAGGACGACCGCCCACCACCACTGCGCCCTGGACGCCCCTCCTCTGGACTGACCGCCGTGACCGGCCTTGCGGCTAAAGTTAACGAACGAACGTTCACGAACTGGAGGCCCCGTGGTCCGTCCCCGCACGACCAGCGACGAGGAGATCCTGGCGGCGGCCGCGCGCGCCGTCGGGCAGGTCGGGGCGGCACGGCTCACGCTGGCCGCCGTCGCCCGCGAGGCGGGCCTGGCCCCGGCCACGCTCGTCCAGCGCTTCGGCTCGAAGAGGGGCCTGCTGCTGGCCCTGGCCGAGCACGGCTCCGGCACCTCGCCGTTCGAGGCGGCCCGCGCGGCGAACCCGTCACCCCTCGCGGCGCTGCACGAGGCGCTCGGGGCGCTCGCCTCCCGGGTCGACAGCCCCGAGCAGATGGCCAACAACCTCGGTTTCCTGCAGCTGGACCTCACCGATCCGGAGTTCCGCGAGCACGCGGCGGACGACGCCCGGCGCACCGGCGGGCACATCGCCGGCCTGCTCGCCGAGGCCGTCGCGGCCGGCGAGCTGAGGGCGGGCGTGGACGTTCCGCGCCTGGCGCGCGCCGTCCAGGTCGCCTACAACGGCTCGCTGATCCTGTGGTCGCTCACCGGCGACATCCCTTTGGGCCGGGCCCTGCGCGCCGACGTGGACGAGGTGCTCGACCCGCACCGCCCGGGTTAGTAAACGAACGTAAATTTACTAACCCGGGCAGGGCTGCTACCGTTAACGAACGGTCATTCACAAACCAGGGGGCCCGCATGTCCTTCCCGCGTTCGTTCACCGCCCACGTCTTCATCGGCGTCAGCCTGGACGGCTTCATCGCCCGCCCGGACGGCGGCCTCGACTGGCTCACCGAGCGCGGCGAGGCCGCCGAGGGCGACCTGGGCTACCAGGAGTTCGCGGACGGCGTCGACACCGTCGTCATGGGCCGCGCCACCTACGAGAAGGCGCTGAGCTTCGGCCGCGACGTCTGGCCCTACGACGGCAAGCACGTCGCGGTGCTGAGCACCCGCCTCCCCGCCGACGCCGACCCGCGCGTCACCGTCCACCGCTCGCTGGAGGAACTGGTCGAGGACCTCGAGAAGCGCGGTGCCGAGAGCGTTTACGCCGACGGCGGCCAGGTCGTCCAGTCGTTCCTGCGCGCCGGCCTGATCGACGACCTCACCATCACCACGGTCCCGGTCCTCATCGGCCGCGGCTTCCGCCTCTTCGGCGACCTCGACGCCGACATCCCCCTCACCCTGCGCTCGACCGCGGACATGGGCGCCGGCATCACCCAGTCCGTCTACGAGGTGGCCCGCTGAACGCCCGCCTCCCGACGCCTCACGCCACGCTGGTGTCGTGGTGGTCGTAGGGGGAGGCGGTGATGCCGGACCGGCGGGCGCGCTCGGCCACCGCCGCCACCGCGCGTCTCTGCCAGACGTCGCCGTGGCGTGCGCGCCGCTCGCGGCGGCGCCGGGCGCCGGGGAGGCGGTCGCCGATCCTGCGTTGCAGAACGTTGAGGCGGGTGAGGGCCTCGGCGACGGCCTGCCAGGGCTGGAGGCGCACCCCGGCCAGGGGTGAACCGCGCAGGAGCGCCCGTACCAGGGACTCGCCGGTGAGGGCGGAGAGCAGGCCGAACAGCGGCGCCAGCGCCTCGAGCTGGAGCCTCCGCCGCACGGGGCGGGGGCTGAGGACGCGGTCGCAGACGGCGTTGACCGTGACCGCGGTCCAGGGGGTCGGGCCGCCCGCGGTGAGGATCATGTGGTGGGCCAGGTGCAGCCCGTCGAGGGCGCGGCGCGGGACGAGCTCGTCGGTGACGCCCATCAGGTGGGCGATGTAGGCCCAGTACAGCATGACGTCGTCCAGGTCCGCCGGCGTGATCCGCCGCCCGTGGGCGTGGTCGAACAGCGGCGGGAACAGCCCGAAGGTGATCGCGGCGCCCATCGTCATGGCGTTGGAGACGGGGTTGCCGTGGCGGGCGAAATGCTCGTCCCCCCAGGCGCGGCGCAGCGCCAGCCGCGCCTGGGCGTGCATGAGCCGCACCCGGACGATGCTCTTGAAGACGGGGGAGTGCCGGTCCGCGCCCCCGGGGAGGGTGACGTCGTGGAACCAGGTCGCCGTCTCCAGCTCCCGGCGCCGGAAGTCGGTGAGGAAGCGGCGGGTCTGGCCGGTGGCCGAGGAGACCTCGGCGCCGACGAACGTCCCCATGGCGTCGCTGAACAGCATGGTCAGCTTGCCCGACAGGGAGGAGCCGATCCACAGCCGCCGGCCCCGCTCCCAGCGGCGGGCGTCGAACCACTCCGGCGGGTCGTCCAGGTGGCGGAACAGCTCCACGAGTTCGTCCGGCGGGTCGGGCACCGCGTCGATCCCCCGGTCGAGCGCCTGGTCGAGCATGCGGCGGCCGCGGGGCATGCCGACCCTGCCGAAGGCCGACACGACGGCGTCCATGAGCTCGTCGCCCTGCCAGCGGTGGTCGTCGAAGAGGGCGGTCAGCGCGGTGCGCTCGGGGACGGCGCTCACGGGAATCCAGGGGGAGAACAACCGGTGGTGCGGCTCGGTCAGCCACAGCGGTGACGGCGCCGCGGCCTCGGGCCCGGGGCGCAGCGGCATTCCCCGCCGGTGGTAGTGGTCGAAGGGGTGCCGGCCGGGTTCGGCGGGCGAGGGCATGGCCGTTGGCATTCGTGACTCCAAAGGGGGGAACGGTGCCGGGGGTCCGGGTCAGGTCTGCCAGATTCCGTGGCCGTCCGGTGAGCTCATCAACGTCCAGGCGTGCAGGGCGATCATGTAGTTGAGCGACTGGTCGGGTTCGTAGAGGCCGGGGCCGAAGAGGTGCTCGAGCCGGCGGATGCGGTAGCGGACGGTCTGGGCGTGGACGTGGAGGCGCTCGGCGGTGGCGGAGGTGTTGAAACCGCAGAGGAACCAGGTGCGCAGGGTGTGGGCGTAGACCGCCCTCTTGTGCGGCGGGTGGTCGGCGAGGGGGGCGAGCTGCCGTTCGGCGAGGCGGCGGACCGGCTCGGGATCGTTCATGATCATGAGGTCCGGGACGTGCTCCATGGCCGGGACGGGCCCGGCGGCGGTGATCACGCCGGTGGTGAGCAGGTCGAGGGTGTGGCGCGCCAGGCGCAGGGAGGCCGCGGCCCGGACGGGCTCGACGGTGGGGCCGATGGCGGACGGTATCCCCGCCAGCATCCGGTCGAGCACGGCCCCGCGGCCGGGGCCCTCGGGGTCGGGCACGATGAGGCGGTCGCGTGCCGGGTGGGCCAGGACGTCCGGGAGCAGGTGCCGGGCCGGCCGCCGCGGGCCGGGGGAGAGGGCGACCACGGCGAGGGTGCGGGGCAGCGTCCAACCGGCCTGGTCGGCGGCCTGCCTGAGCCGCGCCCTGCTGACGGCGGTGCGGAACAGGAGCGTGAGCAGCCGGCGTTGCCGCGGGTCCGGCTCGGGGTGCACGGCCTCGTTGTAGCCCGAGGCGGTGGCGTCCTTGAGCCGGTCGGCGTAGGTGAACGCGCGCTGGGCCAGCAGCCCCGTCTCGTGGACCCGGGTGAGGGCCCCGAGGCGCAGGGCCTGCTCGGCGAGCCGCTGGACGGCCGTGCCGACCGCGATCTGCTGGGCGGCGCTGACGTCGTGCAGGGGAATGCCGAGGTCGGCGGCGGCGCCGCCCAGGCGGTGGAAGAGCGTGAGGGCGGAGGGTTCGGGATGCCGCGCGGGGTCGAGGAACTGGACGATCGCGGTCCGGAGGGCGCGGCACAGCCCGGGAGGCACGCGCCCGGTGGCGGACGCCTCCTCGGCGGAGGCCCGTGCGATTCCGGGAGCGGCCCGGCACAACCGCTCCAGCACGCCGGCGTCGACGGCGGGGGAATCGGGCGGCCGGTGGAAGGCGAGGGTCACGACCGGTGTCCTCCCTGCAGGAGCGCCCCGCTCATCAGGACGACGGCCCCGGTGACCCGCAGGCCGTGGGTGGTGAGGGCAAAGGGTAGGTGGACGGGCCGGGCGCCGCGCAGTTCGGGCATCTGCCCGGCCGCGGCCTTGAAGCACGCGAGTCCGGCGAAGTACACACCGGTGGACGCGACGGCGACGTACTGATCGGCGTAGGACATGTTCCGGCCTCCGGCGGGGCCGCCCGCGGTCCGCACTGCCCGCGGGCGGCCTGCTTCGGTGCGGGTCAGGGACGGTAGGGGTCGATGACGTCGAAGGCGTTGGGCTTGCCCGCCGCGAAACGGGCGTCGTCGTCGGCGAAGAAGCCGTTGAACGCCGGGGGCTGCCAGAGGTCGAGCAGCCTGGCCTTGGACCCGCCGGCGCCGGAGGCGTCGATGATGGCGTTGGCCGCCTTGCGGCCCGCCTCGTTGGCGCCCTCCATGGTGGCCAGGTTGATGTTGGCGCGCACGTAGTCGGAGGCCAGGAACAGGTTGGGGATCGCGGTCGTGGACTCGGGCCGGAAGTTCCAGGAGCTGGGGCTGTTGATCAGCAGCGGCTCGTCGTTGGCGACCTGGGGGGTGGCCAGGCCGGTGATGGCGGGGTCGATGAACCAGGAGTGGACGTTGGAGTCCTTCAGCACCCGGTCCCCGCGGGGGACGGCCCTGCGCAGCTGCGCGAGGACCTCCTCGATGATCTGCTCGGGGGTGCACTCCTTGGCGGTCCTGCCGTGCAGGACGCCCTTCCTGTCCCAGGCGGAGAGGTCGATGGACAGGCACTCGTTCACGGTGCCGTCGCCGTAGGTCCGGTTGAACCTCTTCTTCCAGAACTGGGCCTGGCTGATGGACGTGAGCGCCCAGGGCTGCCCGGCGTAGGCCACGTGGCCCCTGCCGAGGTCGACCGGCTCCTTCAGGTAGAGCATGACGCCGTTCATCCAGTCGGTCGTCAGGTTGCCCAGGGCCTTGAGGTTCGGGTCGGCGTTCAGGATGTCGGCGTTCAGCAGCGGCACCGCCCGCTCCAGCGGCACTGCCAGGACGTAGTGGTCGGCCTCGACCGGCTGCGTCCCGTCGAGCACGGCCCCGGAGATCCTGCCGCCGGCGACCTTCAGCTCGGTGAGGGTGCGGCCGATCTGGAAGTCGACGCCCAGGGCGCGCAGGTGGTCCATCCACGGGTCGATGAGCGCCTCGTTGGTGGGGGCGTTCAGCAGCCGGTCCGGGGCGCCGTAGCCGCCCAGGCCCAGCGTGCTGTAGACCCAGGCCTCGGCCATCAGGCCCATGGTGTGGGCGTTGGCCTTGTCGGGCTTGGCGGCGACCAGGGTGCTGGTGAACATGTCCACCAGCAGCTCGTTGTAGCGCTTGGACTTGCCCTTCACCTTCACGTAGTCGGCGAAGCTCATGTTCTCCCACTGCTTGAGCCGCCGCTGCGGCCCGCTGGTGACGAACACGATCATCTTCTCGAGGAAGTACGCGACCTCCCACGCCGGGACGTTGCCGATCACCTTGACCGCGGTCGACAGGAAGGTGAGCAGCGAGCCGGGGCTCAGCGTGCCGACGATGCTGCCGTGGGCGGGCAGCACCATCTTGGTCCCGTTGTAGAAGGCCGAGACCTCCTTGCCGTCGACGAAGTTGTCCTTCAGGGTGCCGCCGCCGGGGCGCGGGACGCGCTCCATCGTGTCGGGCAGGTTCTGGTAGAAGCCGGGGAAGAACCGGAACCCGTGCTCGGCGGGCAGGTCCTGGCGGCCGCCCGTGGCGGTGCCGGTGAAGGGCATGCTGCGGCACTTGCCGCCCCAGGCCTTGCGCTCGTAGACGGTCACCTCGAAGCCGCGCTCGATCAGCTCGTGGGCGACCGTCAGGCCGCCCATCCCGCCGCCGAACACCGCGACGCGCCGTCCGGGCGCGCGCTTCCGCCGGGCCCGGGAGGCCCTCGACGCCGAGGCGGGGCCGCCGAGGCCCGCCGCGCCGGCGGCGGCCAGGGCCCCGGTGACGAATCCCCGTCTTCCGACGCCTTCGTCCTGGTTCTGCGGGGCGGCGGAGGTGCTCTGTTCCTCCATGGTGCGCTCCTCTGGAGTGGGGGGAAGTAACCGACACTGATGTCGGTTACTGGCCACTCACTATGGGAAGGAGGCGGCACCGCGTCAAGGGCCCGCGAAGGGCGCGGGGGTGTCCGGATCCGGTCTAGGGGCGCGGTCCGAGCCCGGACCACAACAACCACATGACCCCCTCCACCAGGGTCGACCGGGCGATCTCGGGGCGGTGCTCCCACCACTGGGCGACCCCGTCCAGGCCGGTGATGACGAACTCCACCATGGCCTCGGCGCCCGGCTCCGCCGGGTCGACGCCGATCTCCCGCATGTCCGGTGCCAGCATCGCCGCGACCGCCCGGGTGCGGGCCTCGCGGATGCCCTGGCGCACGGTCCGGATCTCCGGGTCGTCCTCGTTCAGGCTGTCGAACAGGAGTTTCCTGGCCTCGGGCTGACTCTGGGCGAAGCCGAAGTAGGCGTCCACGGTGCCGCGCATCCGCTCGCGCGCCGTCCCCTGGGCGGTGATCCGTGCGCCGATGTACTCGATCAGCGCCGCGTTCTGCTCCTGGAGGACGGCCAGCAGCAGCACCCGCTTGGAGGGGAAGTGGTCGTACATCACCGTGCGCGCCACCCCCGCGGCCCTGGCGATCTCACCCAGCGACGTGGCGTGGTACCCCTTCTCCGCGAAGATCCTCAGTGCGGCCGCGGTGATGACCGCCCGCCTGGCCGGCCCGCGCATGCGGCTCTTGGGTGCGCTTTCCACCATGGACCGTCTTTCCTTTCCGTGTTACGGTCACGCAACCGACATGAGTGTCGGTTGCCCTGTCGATCACTGGGAGTCTCACATGGGCCGCAGAGAACTGTCGATCGCCATCGTCGGAAGCGGATTCAGCGGCATAGCCCTGGCCGTCGGCCTGAAGAAGGCGGGCTTCGCCGATCTCACCGTCTTCGAGCGGGCCGACGGCCCCGGCGGAGTCTGGCGCGACAACACCTATCCCGGCGCCGCCTGCGACGCGCCCTCCCACCTGTACTCCTACTCCTTCGCACCCAAGCCCGACTGGACGCGCCGCTTCGCCGAACAACCGGAGATCCTGGCCTATCTGCGGCACTGCGCCGAACTCTTCTCCCTGCTCCCGCACTGTCGCTTCGGCGCGGAGGTCACCGAAGCGGTGTTCGACGAGGACTCCCGCCGGTGGCGGGTCCGCACGGCGCAGGGCGACGAGCGGGACTTCGACCTCCTCGTGTCCGCCTGCGGCCAGCTCGGCAACCCCGCCGTCCCGAACCTGCCCGGCCTGGACTCCTTCACCGGCACCGTCTTCCACTCCGCGCAATGGGACCACGACCACGATCTCACCGGCAGGCGCGTGGTCGTGGTCGGCAACGGTGCCAGCGCCATCCAGTTCGTCCCCCTCATCGCTCCGGCCGTCGCCGACCTCACGATCTTCCAGATCGAGTCCAACTGGATCAGCCGCAAACCCGACCGCGTCTACCCGCGCTGGCGGCGACGCCTCAACCGGCGCCTCCCGATCGTGCAGAAGGCGTCACGGCTGGGCATCTTCCTGTGGTTCGAGCTGCTGCTCAACCCCGCTCTCACCGCGCCCGCCGGCCGCCGCCTGCTGTCGGCGCACATCCGGGCCCTGTGCCTGCTCACGCTCAGGTCGGTCAGGGACCCGGCCCTCCGCCGCGCCCTGACCCCCGACCACGAACCCGGGTGCAAGCGCATCCTCACCTCGAGCGAGTACTACGACACCCTGAACCGCCCCCACGTGCACGTCGTCACCCGGCCGATCACCGAGGTCGTCCCTGACGGCGTCCGCACCGCCGACGGCACCCGCCACCCGGCCGACACCCTCATCTGGGCCACCGGTTTTCGCTCCCAGGACTTCGTCGCGCCCATGCGCGTCATCGGATCACACGGCATGGACCTGAACACCGCCTGGAAGGACGGCGCCCGCGCCTACCTCGGCATGGCCGTCACCGGCTTCCCCAACTTCTTCCTCATGTACGGGCCCAACACCAACGTTGGTTCCGGCTCCATCGTCCACATGCTCGAGAGCCAGGCCGCCTACATAGTGCAGGCCGCCGAACTCATGGAGCGCGGCGTCTCCCGTCTCGAAGTGCGCGGCGACGTCCTCGACGCCCACGACGCCGCCGTCCAGCGCCGCCTCGCCACCACCGTCTGGAACCAGGGCGGCTGCGACAGCTGGTACCTCGACCCCACCCGCCGCAACACCAACAACTGGCCGGGTTACATGACCGGCTACCGCCGCCGCACCCGCCGCCTCGACCCCTCCGACTACCACCTGCACTGATCCGCCGGCGGACGCGGTCCGCCGGAGTCAGCCGAGGAGGACGAGGAGGTCTCCCGCCTCCACCTGGGACGGGCCGGGCACGGGGACGCGCGCCACGGTGCCGGCCACGGGGGCGGTGATGGCCGCCTCCATCTTCATCGCCTCGATGACGGCGACGACGTCGCCGGCCTCGACGCGGTCGCCGGGGGAGACGCGGGCGGTCACCGTGCCGGAGAACGGGGCGGCCACCTGGCGCGGGTCCGACGGGTCGGCGCGCTCGACGGGGGGCGCGTCCACGGCGACCGAGCGGTCGCGGACGGCCAGGGTGCGCATCTGGCCGTTGACGGTGCAGATGACCTGGCGGCAGCCCGCCTCGTCGATCTCGCCGACGGCCTCCAGCGCGGCGAGCACCCGTACTCCCGGCTCCAGGTCGAAGGCCACCTCGCGCCCCGGGCGCAACCCGTACAGGAACGCCTCGGTAGGCAGCACCGACAGGTCGCCGTAGGAGGCGCGGGACTCGGCGTACGCCTTGGCGGGGGCGGGGAACAGGAGGCGGTCGAGGATGGTGCGCACGTCGGGCCCGGCGAGCGCCTTCTCCTCCTCCTCGGGCAGTTCGGCCTGCGGGGGCGTGTAGGAGCGGGCGCGCAGGGCGTCGCTGCGGAAGGGCTCGGGCCAGCCGCCGGGCGGGTCGCCGAGCTCTCCGGAGAGGAAGCCGATGACGCTGTCGGGGATGTCGAACCGGCCGGGCTCGGCGGCGAACTCCGCCGGGTCGGCTCCGGCCGCCACCAGGTGCAGGGCGAGGTCGCCGACGACCTTGCTGGACGGAGTCACCTTCACGAGCCTGCCGAGGACGCGGTCGGCCGCCTCGTAGAGCCGTTCGATCTCCTCGAACCGGTCGCCGAGGCCGAGCGCGACGGCCTGCTGGCGCAGGTTCGACAGCTGCCCTCCGGGGATCTCGTGCCGGTAGACCCGCCCGGTGGGGGCGGGCAGGCCCATCTCGAACGGCGCGTAGAGCCGCCGCACGGCCTCCCAGTACGGTTCCAGCGCGGTGACGGCGTCCAGGTCGAGGCCGGTGGCGCGTTCGGTGTGGTCGGTGTGCGCGACGATCGCCTGGAGGGGCGGCTGGCTGGTGGTGCCCGCCAGCGGCGAGGACGCGCCGTCCACGGCGTCCACGCCCGCCTCGATCGCGGCGAGGTAGGTGGCGAGCTGGCCGCCCGCGGTGTCGTGGGTGTGCAGGTGGACGGGCAGGTCGAAACGTTCGCGCAGCGCGGTGACCAGGGTCCGCGCGGCGGGGGCGCGCAGCAGCCCGGCCATGTCCTTGACGCACAGGACGTGCACGCCCGCCTCGACGAGCCGCTCGGCCAGGCGCAGGTAGTAGTCGAGGGTGTAGAGCCGCTCCCCGGGCGAGGACAGGTCGCCGGTGTAGCACAGCGTGCCCTCGGCGATCGCGTGGGTGTGCAGGACGGCGTCGACGGCCGGGCGCATCCGCTCCACGTCGTTGAGCGCGTCGAAGATGCGGAAGACGTCCACGCCGGTCCGCGCGGCCTCCGCCACGAACGCCTTGGCGACGGAGTCGGGGTAGGGCGTGTAGCCGACGGTGTTGCGTCCGCGCAGCAGCATCTGCAGGCACGTGTTCGGGGCGGCCTCGCGCAGCGCGGCGAGCCTGTCCCAGGGTGATTCGCCGAGGAAGCGCAGCGCCACGTCATAGGTCGCGCCGCCCCACGCCTCGATGGACAGCAGCCCCGGCAGGGTCCGCGCCACGTGGGGCGCGGCCCGCAGCAGGTCGAACGTGCGGACGCGGGTGGCCAGCAGCGACTGGTGGGCGTCGCGGAACGTGGTGTCGGTGACGGCCAGGGCCTTCTGGGCGCGCAGCCGCTCGGCGAACGCGCGCGGGCCGAGGGCGAGCAGCAGGTCGCGGGAGCCCTCGGGGAACGGGCCGTCGGGCAGAGGAGGCAGCTTCTCGGCCGGGTCCAGTTCGGTGGGCGTCTCCCCGTGGGGCTTGTTGACCGTCACGTCGGCCAGGTAGCGCACGAGCCGCGTGGCGCGGTCGCCGCTGGAACGGGCGGTGAGCAGTTCGGGATGCTCGGCGATGTAGGCGGTGGTGACGCCTCCGGCGCGGAAGTCCGGTTCGTCGAGCAGGGCGCGCAGGAAGGGGATGTTGCTGGCGACGCCGCGGATGCGGAACTCCGCGACGGCCCGCCGGGACCGGCGCACGGCGTCTTCGAAGGTCCTGCCCCGGGTCGTCAGCTTCACCAGCAGGGAGTCGAAGTGCGGGGAGACCTCGGCCCCGGCGTACGCGGTGCCGGTGTCCAGCCGGATGCCCGCGCCGCCGGGGGAGCGGTAGGCGGAGATCCGCCCGGTGTCGGGGCGGAACTCCTGCGCGGGGTCCTCGGTGGTGATGCGGCACTGCACGGCGAACCCGGAGACCGTGACGTTCTCCTGGGAGATGCCGAGGTCGTCCAGCGTCTGCCCGCCCGCGATGCGCAGCTGCGCCTGGACGAGGTCGATCCCGGTGACCTCCTCGGTCACGGTGTGCTCGACCTGGATGCGCGGGTTCATCTCGATGAAGACGTGCTCGCCGCGCTCGTCGACGAGGAACTCCACGGTCCCCGCGTTGACGTAGCCGACCTCCCGGGCGAACGCCACCGCGTCCGCGCACAACCGCTGCACGACCAGCGGGTCCAGCCGGGGAGCGGGCGCGATCTCCACGACCTTCTGGTGGCGGCGCTGGACCGAGCAGTCGCGTTCCCGCAGGTGGACGGTGTGGCCCGCGCCGTCGGCGAGGACCTGCACCTCGATGTGGCGGGGCCGGTCGACGGCCTGCTCCAGGAAGACGGTGGAGTCGCCGAAGGCGCTCTCGGCCTCGCGGCGAGCGGTCTCGACCGCCGCGAGGAGATCCTCGCGCCGGTCCACCCGGCGCAGCCCGCGCCCGCCTCCGCCCGCCGCGGCCTTGACGAAGAGCGGCAGCCCGACCTCGTCGGCGGCCTCCAGTTCCCGGCCGGGTTCGGGCGTCACCGACCGCAGCACCGGCAGTCCCGCCCGCCGCGCCGCCTCGACCGCCTCGATCTTGTTCCCGGCCAACCGGAGCACCCGCGAGGGCGGCCCGACGAAGACGAGCCCGTTGCGTTCGCACGCCTCGGCAAGCTCCGGACTCTCCGAGAGGAACCCGTATCCGGGGTAGACGGCGTCGGCCCCGACCCGCAGCGCCGTCCGAACGATCCCGTCGACGTCCAGGTAGGCGCGGACCGGGTGCCCCTTCTCGCCGATCGGGTACGCCTCGTCGGCCTTCTGCCGGTGCAGCGAGAACCGGTCCTCGTGGGCGTAGACGGCGACGCTCGCGACGCCCAGCTCGTACGCGGCCCTGAAGGCGCGGACGGCGATCTCACCGCGGTTGGCCACCAGCAACTTCGTGATCACGGCAGTGCTCCTCGTCCTCGGCTACCGCGACGGTCACATGAACCGTCGGATGCCGGGAAGAGCGCCGATCCGCCAATTAGTGCGAATTTTCGCGGACTTCACGTAAAGGAGGCAATATTTGCGGGCTTTCCCGGGCATCGCGTGGTGCGGAGGCCCCTGGGGCCCTAGGCGCTGCTGCGGGCGGGGGCGGAGGCGGGGCGCCAGGCGTCGGCCAGCTCGGACAGGGGGACGTCGAGGGCCTCGCTGAGCTGGACGACGGTGCCGAAGGCGGGGGTGGGCAGGCGGCCGGTCTCGATCTTGCGGAGGGTCTCGGGGGAGATGCCCGCCGCCAGGGCGACCTGGGCGAGGGGGCGGGTCCCCCGGGCGGCGCGCAGGGCGGCGCCGAGACGGCGGCCTGCGTCGATCTGTTCGGGGGCGAGCGGGAGCCGGACCATGGGTCAACGGTAGGCGGCGGTACCGCCGGAGGCAACCCTGGTGGTATAAAAATACCAACCCTGTCGTCCCGGAGAACGAGGAGCAGCCTTGATCGAGCTCAAGTCGCCCGACCAGATCGAACGCATGGGCGTGACCGGCCGGTTCGTCGGCGAGGTGCTCACGGAGCTCGGCGAACTCGCCGCGGTGGGCGTCGACCTGATGGACCTGGAGCACCACGCCCGGCGCCGGATCAAGGAGCGCGGCGCGCAGTCCTGCTACTGGGACTATTCGCCTTCGTTCGGGCACGGGCCCTTCCGCAACGTGGTGTGCCTGTCGGTCAACGACGCCGTCCTGCACGGCCTGCCGCACCGCTACAGGCTGCGCGACGGCGACCTTTTGAGCATGGACATGGCGGTGACCATCGACGGCTGGTCCGCCGACTCCGCGCGCTCCGTCGTCGTCGGCACCCCCTCCGAGGACGACCTGCGGCTGATCCGCGCCACCGAGGAGGCGCTGGAGGCCGCCATCGACGCCGCCCGCCCCGGCAACCGCCTGGGAGACGTCTCGGCCGCGATCGGCTCGGTCGCCGCGGCCTACGGCTACCCGGTCAACCTGGAGTTCGGCGGCCACGGCATCGGCCGCACCATGCACGAGGACCTGCACATCCCCAACGACGGCAGGCCCGGCCGCGGCTACCGGCTCCGCCCCGGCCTGACCCTCGCGATCGAGCCCTGGTTCGCCGCCACCACCGACAAGATCGTCTACGACCCCGACGGCTGGACGATCCGCTCCGCCGACGGCTCCCGCACCGCCCACTCCGAGCACACGGTCGCCGTGACCGAGGACGGGCCCCGCGTCCTCACCCGCCGTTAGCCTGCGCGAGGTTCCTTCTCCGCGATGAACACGCCTACAACATCTGGGTTGTTCATTCGCCGTCGCCACAAGATGTAGAGTCTTCCGCAGCGCTGGTCCGCTTCGCCCGTCAGGGTGGAAGCGGCGTGAGAGGGAACCCGGTGGAAATCCGGGACTGCCCCGCAGCGGTGATGGGGAACGAAAGCCGTCAACGAAGCACTGGGCCCGCGGGCCTGGGAAGCGACGGCCGGTAGGCGTGTGCCGTGCGCCCCTGAGTCCGAAGACCTGCCCGCGCGCCGAGACGTCCATGAAGCCTCGAGGGAAGGCCGGTGGACAGGCGCGGAGCCGTGGGTCCCGTGTGCTGTCTTCCGTGCGCCCGGAAGGCGGGAACACGAGGGAGAACCCATGACCGTCACCGCGCCCGCCGCACCCGAACGGGAGCTCCTCATCCGGGAGGCGGCGGCGAAGGTCGGCGTCGACCCGGCGCAGTCGCGGGTGGCCGCGGGGCTGCTCGCCGAGCTGATCCGCGACGAGGCCGCAGGCGAGGGAGCCGTGTCGTTCTCCGGCTCGATCGCCCGCGCGCACGCCGAAGGGCTGCTGAACGACACCACCGCCGCGTTCGTCGCGGCGCACGCGGCCGAACTGGACGCGCTCGTCGACGACGGCGCCGACGACCGGTTCGAGTACTTCGGCCTGCGCACGGTCTACGACCGGTACCTGCTGCGCCACCCGCGCACCCGCAAGGTGATCGAACGCCCGCAGTACTTCCTGATGCGCGTCGCGTGCGGGCTCGCCGAGACGGCCGCCGAGGCTGCGGAACTGTACGGGATGATGTCGCGGCTGGAGTACCTTCCGTCGTCGCCGACGCTGTTCAACTCCGGCGCCCGCCGCGCGCAGCTGTCGTCCTGCTTCCTGCTGGACTCGCCGAAGGACGAGCTGGAGTCCATCTACGAGCGGTACGGGCAGGTCGCGCGGCTGTCGAAGTACGCGGGAGGCATCGGGATCTCCTGGTCGCGGATCCGTTCGCGCGGGTCGCTGATCCGCGGGACGAACGGCCACTCCAACGGGATCGTGCCGTGGCTGCGCACCTTGGACTCGTCGGTGGCCGCCGTCAACCAGGGCGGCCGGCGCAAGGGCGCGGCCTGCGTCTACCTGGAGCCGTGGCACGCCGACGTCGAGGAGTTCCTGGAGCTGCGCGACAACACCGGCGAGGAGCAGCGCCGCACGCACAACCTGAACCTGGCGAACTGGATCCCCGACGAGTTCATGCGCCGGGTCGAGGCCGACACGGCATGGTCGCTGTTCGACCCCAAGGAGGTCCCCGAGCTGGTGGACCTG
Organism: Actinocorallia populi; assembly: GCF_002995495.1. Taxonomy (GTDB): domain Bacteria; phylum Actinomycetota; class Actinomycetes; order Streptosporangiales; family Streptosporangiaceae; genus Actinocorallia; species Actinocorallia populi. Next base: position 138,451 of record NZ_PVZV01000005.1, read on the forward strand.
TGGGGAGACGAGTTCGACGCGGCGTACCGGGCCGCAGAAGCCGCAGGGAAGTACACGAAGCAGGTCCCCGCACGCCAGCTCTACGGCCGGATGATGCGCACTCTCGCGCAGACCGGCAACGGCTGGATGACGTTCAAGGACATCTCCAACCGGACCTGCAACCAGACGGCGGAGCCCGGCAACGTCGTGCACCTGTCGAACCTGTGCACCGAGATCCTCCAGGTGACCAACCAGTCCGAGACGGCCGTGTGCAACCTCGGCTCGATCAACCTGGCCCGCCACGTCACGGCCGACGGCTTCGACTTTGCGCGCCTGCGCGAGACGGTGCGCACGGCCGTGCGCTTCCTCGACCGGACGATCGACCGCGGTTTCTACCCGACGCCCGAGGCCGAGGCCGCCAACAAGAAGTGGCGGCCGATCGGCCTGGGCGTGATGGGCCTGGCCGACGTCTTCTTCACCCTGCGGCTGCCGTTCGACTCTCCGGAGGCGCTGCGGCTCTCCACCGACATCGCCGAGGAGATCGCCCTCACCGCCTACGCGGCCTCCGCCGATCTCGCAGAGGAGCTCGGCGCCCACCCCGCCTACGACCGGACACGCGCCGCCCGCGGCGTCCTGCACCCCGACCACTTCAGCATCGGCGACGGCAGGAAGGCCGAATGGGATGCGCTGCGCGACCGCGTCGCGCGCACGGGCCTGCGCAACTCGCTGCTCACCGCGATCGCCCCGACGGCGACGATCGCGTCCATCGCGGGCTGCTACGAGTGCATCGAGCCGCAGGTCTCCAACGTGTTCAAGCGTGAGACGCTCTCCGGCGAGTTCCTCCAGATCAACAAGTACCTCGTCGACGACCTGCGGGAACGCGGCCTGTGGATCCCCGAGATCCGCGATGCCGTCAAGCGCGCCGACGGCTCCGTCCAGGACGTCCCCGTCCTCGGCGACGACCTCAAGCTGCTCTACCGAACCGCGTGGGAGATCCCGCAGAAGGCGCTCATCGACCTGGCCGCCGCCCGTACTCCGTTCATCGACCAGTCCCAGTCGCTGAACCTCTTCATGGCCACCCCGACCATCGGCAAGTTGTCGTCGATGTACGCCTACGCCTGGAAGGCCGGCCTGAAGACCACCTACTACCTGCGCTCGCGCCCCGCGACGCGCATCGCCCAGACCACAGTTCCCACCCGGGGCGAGAGCCTGCCCGTCGCCGACGACGCCGCGGTCGCCTGCTCCCTGGAGAACCCCGAGATCTGCGAGGCATGCCAGTGACCGCCACCCAGCGGGGAACCCTGCTCGACCCCGGCATGGACCTGACCCTGCGCCCCATGCGCTACCCCGACTTCTACGAGCGCTACAAGGCCGCTATCCGCAACACCTGGACGGTCGAGGAGGTCGACCTCGCCTCGGACCTGGCCGACCTGGCGAAGCTGACGCCCGAGGAGCTGCACCTGGTCAAACGCCTCGTCGCGTTCTTCGCCACCGGCGACTCCATCGTCGCCAACAACCTCGTGCTCAACCTGTACAAGCACGTCAACAGCCCCGAAGCCCGCCTCTACCTGTCCCGGCAGCTCTTCGAGGAGGCCGTCCACGTCCAGTTCTACCTGACGCTCCTGGACACCTACCTCCAGGACGACGACGAGCGCCGCCAGGCGTTCGCCGCGATCGAGCACATCCCCAGCATCCGCGCCAAGGGCGAGTTCTGCTTCAAGTGGATCGGTTCGATCTCCTCCCTCGACGAGCTGCGGACGGCCGCCGACCGCCGCGCCTTCCTGCTCAACCTCATCTGCTTCGCCGCCTGCATCGAGGGCCTGTTCTTCTACGGCGCGTTCGCCTACGTCTACTGGCTCCGCGACCGAGGCCTCCTCAACGGCCTCGCCTCCGGCACCAACTGGGTGTTCCGCGACGAGTCCATGCACATGGAGTTCGCCTTCGCGGTCGTGGACACCGTCCGCGCCGAAGAACCCGACCTTTTCGACGACAAGCTCGCCGCCCAGGTCACCGAGATGCTGGAGGAGGCCGTGACCGCCGAACTCGCCTTCGCCCAAGACCTGTGCGGCGCCGGCCTCCCCGGCATGAGCGCCACCGACATGCGCTCCTACCTGGAGTACGTCGCCGACCAGCGCCTCGCCCGCCTCGGCTTCCCCCGCCGCTACGGCACCCCCAACCCGTTCCCCTTCATGGAACTCCAGGACGTCCAGGAGCTCTCGAACTTCTTCGAACGCCGCGTCTCCGCCTACCAGATGGCCGTCGAAGGCACCGTCGCCTTTGACGAGGACTTCTGACCCATACCAGTGCATACATCTCCCATGGGTCGGGGTTGATGTGCCCCGGTCCATGGGAGCCGCTACGGTTGTGGTATGACCGCACTGCCGGACTGGATGCGCCCGCCGCGCGAGGAAGGCTGGTTCGCGGAGGACCTGGACCGCCTCCCGGAGGCGCCCCGCCATACCGAGCTGATCGACGGAGCCCTCGTCTTCATGATGTCGCCGCAGCGGTCCTGGCACGGCCGCCTCGTCACCGCCCTGACCGCGGCCCTCATGGCGCAGGCCGGGCCGGACGTCGAGGTGGAGCGCGAGATGACCATCCGCCTCGACGGGCGCAACCGCCCGGAGCCCGACCTGCTGGTGACCTCGGCCCCCTACGACCCCGACCGCACGTGGTACGCGCCGGAGGACGTCCTGCTCGTGATCGAGGTGGTCTCGCCCGAGTCCGCGCACCGCGACCGGACGGTCAAGCTCCGCAAGTACGCCGAGGCCGGCATCCCGCACTACTGGTGCATCGAAGACGAGGGCACGTCTCCCGTCGTGCATGTCTACGAGCTGGACCGGCCGACCGAGTCCTACGTCGCGGTCGGCATCTTCCGCGAGACGCTCCGGCGACCGGTCCCCTTCAAAATCGATCTTGATCTGAACGCTCTGCTGCCCCGGAGAGACGGCACGGCTTCGTGAGCGGCCGGGAGTTCTCCCGGTGTGTGCTTCACCCGCCGTGCCTGGTCCGCCGGGGTTTCAGCTGAAGGGCCCTTCCTTCCGGGGGGCGGGATCGGGGAGCAGGGTCATCCGGGGGGCTCCGGTGCGGGGGTGCACGTCGATCTCGGCCTCGACGCGGTAGACCTCGGTCAGGAGGCCGGGGGTGAGGACCTCGGCGGGGGTCCCGAGGGCGACGACCCGTCCGTTCTGCAGGACGCAGACGCGGTCGCAGAACATCGCGGCCAGGTTGAGGTCGTGCAGGGCGACGACGGCGGTGACGCCGAGGCGGCGGACCAGGCGCAGGGCGTCGAGCTGGTGGCGCAGGTCGAGGTGGTTGGTCGGCTCGTCCAGGACCATGGTCCCGGCTTGCTGGGCGAGCGCGCGGGCGATGAGGACGCGCTGCTTCTCCCCGCCGGACAGGTGGTCGAACGGGGCGTCCGCGAGGTGGGAGACGTCGAGTTCGGCCAGCGAGCCCGCGATGATCTCGCGGTCGGCGCGGCCGTCGCCGTCGAAGGCGCGCTTGTGGGGGGTGCGGCCCATGGCGACGATGTCGTGGACGCTCAGGTCGAACTCGCCGGAGGACTCCTGAAGGACGGCGGCCAGCCGCCGGGCGAGCCGCTTGCCCGGCATCCTCCACACGTCCTCGCCGTCCAGGAGGACCCGTCCGGAGGAGGGCCGTACGGCGCGGTAGAGCGTGCGCAGCAGGGTGGTCTTGCCCGCGCCGTTGGGGCCGACGAGCCCCATGACCTCGCGGGGCGCGACCTCCAGGGACACGCCGTCCACCAGGGTCCGGCGGCCCGCGGTCACCGAGACGCCGCGAACCGACAGGGATCCGGGAGCCGTTCCGCTCACCGTGCCGCCCTCCGCCGCATCAGCCACAGGAAGAAGGGCCCGCCCACCAGGGCCGTCAGGATGCCGACCGGGATCTCCTCGGGGCTGATCGCGGTGCGGGCGGCCAGGTCGGCGAGGATGAGGAAACCCGCGCCCAGCAGCGCGGCGGCGGGCAGCGCGCGCCGGTGGTCGGCGCCGACCAGCAGCCGCACCGCGTGCGGCATGATCAGGCCGACGAAGCCGATCGAGCCGCTGACCGCCACGATCGTGCCGATCATCATCGCCACCAGGACGAACAGGGCGGAGCGGAAGCGGTGCACGTCCAGGCCGAGGGCTCCGGCGGCCTCCTCCCCGGCCAGCAGCAGGTTCAGCGGGCGGGAGACGCCCAGCAGCACGAGGGTGCCGGCCAGCACCGCGCCCGCCGGGATCCAGAACACCTCCCAGGTGGTGCCGGCCAGGCCGCCGAGCATCCAGCGCAGCGCGGACTGGGCGGCGTGCGGGTCGTCGGAGGTGACGACGACGAAGCTCGCCACGGCCGACAGCACCTCGGCCGTGGCCACACCCGCCAGCACCAGCCGTACCGTGGTCATCCGCCCGCCGGAGCGGGCCAGGAGGTACACCGCGGTCAGCGCCGCGAGCGCCCCCAGGAAAGCCGCTCCGGGCAGGGTGAACATCCCGAACCAGGACACGCCGAACACCACGACGAGGACCGCGCCGACGGTCGCGCCCGAGGAGACGCCCAGCAGCATCGGGTCGGCGAGGGGGTTGCGCACCAGCGCCTGCAGCGCCGTCCCGCACACCGCCAGCCCGGCGCCGACCATCGCGCACAGCAGCACCCGGGGCAGCCGGACGTCCATGACGATGCTCTCCCGGACGGCGGGCCAGACGGGGTCGGCCAGCGCCGGATGGACCTGGTGCAGCAGGATCCCCCACACTTGCCCGGCCGGGATGGGGATGGAGCCCGCCGCGACGCCGGCCGTCGCGGAGGCCAGCAGGAGCACGCCGAACAGCAGCAGCACCAGCCCGTAGGGGAGCCGCCGCCGGACGGCCGGGGCGGTCGTGCCCGCCCCGGCCCCGTGGGCGACGCCCGTCACCGGAAGCGGTCCGGGTGGATCTGGCGGGCCAGGGACTCCACCCCTGCCGGAGCCCGCACGCCCAGCACGGCCGACGACAGGGGCAGCACCGCGAACCGCTCGTCCTTGATGGCGGGGACGTTCCGCAGCGCGGGGCTGGCCAGCAGGAACCTCTTCTTGTCCTCGACGCTCTGGTCGCCGTAGTCGTAGATGACGACGACCTCGGGCGCTCGTTCGGCGACCTGCTCGAACGACACGTCGGCGAAGGACTTGTCGACGTCGGCGAACAGGTTCACCCCGCCCGCCAGCTCGATCATCTCGTTGCCGATGCCCGCGCCGCCCGCGGTGAAGGCCGTCTTGTCCCCGCTGTCGTAGACGAAGACCTTGACCGGCTCCACGCCGTCCAGCTTCTCCGCGACGGCGTCGAGGATCCCGTGCAGGCGCTCCAGCTGCTCCTCGCCCCGCTCCGGAACGCCGAAGACCTCCGCGACGTCCCGGATCTCCCGGTCCAGCGTCTCCATGGTCACCGGGCCGGACGGGCACGCCTCGATGTCGAGGCGGGTGTCGATGCCCGCGTCGGCGAGCCGCTCCCGGCTCCGGCCCTCCTTCTCGTCGAAGGCGCTGGTGAACCCGCCGTAGACGAAGTCGGGCTCGGCCGACAGCAGCGTCTCGTAGGAGGGGTACTCGTCGGCGACCACCTTGATCCCCTTGTAGGCGGCCTCGTACTCCGGCAGGACCGCGTCGTCGAGGAAGGCCGTGCCGGCCATGGACTTCTCCAGTCCCAGCGCCAGCAGCACCTCGGTGACGTGCTGGTTCATCGTCACGGCCCGCCGCGGCGGGCGCTCGTAGGTCGTCGTCATCCCGCAGTTCTCCACGGTGACGGGGAAGCCCCGCGGGGGCGGGGCCGCCGGGCCGGTCTCGTCAGAGGGGCCGCCTCCGCAGGCCGTGATGAGCGCGGCGCAGGACACGGCCAGCAGCAGGGACAGGGGGCGTCTGCCCGTCATGGGGTCTTCCTCTCACGCGGGATCCCGCGAATCGTCGAGGGGCGGACCCGCCGGAAGACGGCGTGGAGGGGTGAGCAGGTGCAGGTCCAGGATCGCGGGGATCGGCGCCGCACCGGGGCCGCCCGCCCTGATCCAGCCGGCCACGTCCTCGGTCGCGGCGGGGTCGTTGACCAGGCCGAGCCAGACGGGCCGGGCTCCGGCGGCACGCCCCTCCGCGGAGGGATGGACCACGACGACGTTGGCGTGCTCGCACACGCCCAGGCACTCCGCCACCCGGACGGGGGCCTCCTCGCGCAGCCGCGCGATCTGCTCGTCGTGGTCGACGCCGGTGACCTTCGGGCCGCCGCAGCAGCAGTCCCGGCACACCGTGACCCGGCACGGCACCCGCCGGGCACGCTCCATGGGCATGCCACGCACTCCTCTCCGGGGAGATCCGCCCCAGTTACAGTGAGGAGGCGAGACACGTGAGTCTCCTGGCTCTCGGCTCGAACGCTCGTCCCGGCCTTCCCACCCCAGGGGGGCAGTGGCTCAGTCGGGATCCGCTCGCCGATCACAGTGGCGGGACCGCGCCGGTTTCACACCGGCTTCCTCGTCCGCGCTCGCCTTTTCAGCGCCCATCATGGCACATCGTCGACGATCGGCCAGTAGTACTTGTCCGGGTTTGTCGGTAGGGCCGACGCGGCCGAAGTCCTGTGCGGGTGAGGGAAGGGTGGTGGAGGCGAGCGGATATGCCCCTCTTGCAGGTGAGCGGGGGGAAGGCGGCATACTTGCCGGGTGACGCCCGACTGGAGCCTGCGGACGGTGCGTGCCGTCGGCTTCGGGGTGGTGTGCACGCTGGTGACGGCCGCCGCGCACTGGTTCGGCGGGGGAGCCCCGGTGGGGCCCGGCGGCCTGGCGTCGGCGGCCATGCTGACGTCCGCGGCCGCGTTCCTGCTCGGCGGGCGCGAACGGAGCATGCGGGTGATCTTCCCCGCGGCGTTCTCGGCCCAGTACGGGCTGCACGACTTCTTCGGGCGGATCGCCCCCGAGGCCCCCGCGGTCGTGGACCCGGACATGCCGACCATGGTGGCGACGGGCCACTCCGGCGTCACGATGCTGCTCGGGCACGTCATCGTCGCCTTGTTGTCGGCCGCGTGGCTGCGGTCCGGCGAGGAGCTCTTCTGCTCCGTGGTGCGGCGGCTGGCCGCCCGGATCCTGAGGCTCCTGCGGTGCCTGCTCGTGCCGTCCCGGGAGGTGCCGGGTCCGGCCGTCACGGTGGCGGAGCGGGTACTGGTCCCCGTCGCGGTCGTCACGACCGTGGGGCGGCGCGGTCCGCCCGCGGCGGACTCTCTCTGACCCTTCCCTTTTCGTCAGGCCTCCGGCTGTCCGCCGGAGGTCCATGGCCGCGTGCCATGAGAGTTCGTCGTGGAGTGATCCGACGTGTCCGTGCAACCTCCTCCCGTTCAGGCCGCAGCGGCCGAACGGTCCGATGGCAGACCCCCCAAGTCCCTCAAGGGCGGGCTGCGGGCGCTGGTGCTGCGCCTGCACTTCTACGCGGGCGTGCTGGTCGCGCCCTTCCTGCTGGTCGCCGCGGTCAGCGGGCTGCTGTACGCCTGCTCCTGGCAGGCCGAGAAGATCATCTATGCCGACCAGCTGCGGGTGCCCGCCGCGGGTGAGCGCCTTCCGCTGGCCGAGCAGGTCGAACGGGCCCAGGCGGCCCGGCCCGACGGGACGGTGCTGGCGGTGCGGCCGTCGGTGGAGGAGGGCGCGACGACCCGGGTGCTCATGAGCGCCGCCGGGCTCGGCGCCTCCGAGAAGCTCGCCGTCTACGTCGACCCCTACCGGGGGGCGGTCAAGGGCGAGCTGACCGTCTACGGCTCGTCCGAGGCGCTGCCCGTGCGGGCGTGGTTGTCGCGCCTGCACGCCCACCTGCACCTGGGCGACCCGGGCCGCAACTACAGCGAGCTCGCCGCCAGCTGGTTGTGGGTCGTGGCCGCAGGCGGGCTCGTCCTGTGGGTCTCGCGCAGGCGCAAGCGGCGCCGTGACCTGCTGGTGCCCGAGCTCAAGACGCCGGGACGGCGCAGGACGCTGTCCCTGCACGGCACCGTCGGCATCTGGTCCGCGGCCGGCCTGCTGTTCCTGTCGGTGACGGGCCTGACCTGGTCGGTCAACGCCGGAGCCCGCATCGACGAGATCCAGACCGCCCTGAACAGCTCGGCCCCCAAGCTGCCCGGCACCACCACGGGCCACCACGACGGCGCCGCGCACGACCACGCCCACCACGATTCCACCGGCACCGGCGCGAGCATCGACCGGATCCTGGCCGCGGCGCGCCTGGACGGCCCGGTCGAGATCGTCTACCCGGCGGAGCCGGGCAGGGCGTTCGTGGTCGAGCAGATCGACTCCACGGTGCCGCTGCGCCAGGACTCCGCCGCCGTCGACCCGGCCACCGCCCAGGTCACCGGCACCCTGCGCTTCGCCGATCACCCCCTGCCGGCCCAGCTCACCACGATCGGCATCGCCGCCCACATGGGCCAGCTGTTCGGCCTGGCCAACCAGCTCCTGCTCGCCCTCCTGGCCTTCGGCCTCATCCTCCTCATCACGTGGGGCTACCTGATGTGGTGGCGGCGCGGCAAGCACGGCTTCGGCCGTCCCCTCCCGCGCGGCGCCTGGCGCACCGTCCCGGCCTGGGCCCTGGTCCTGCTGGTCGCGGGCGCCGTCCTCGCCGGATGGCTGGTCCCGATGTTCGGCTACCCCCTCGCCGCCTTCATCGTCGTGGACGCGCTCATCGGCCGCGTCCGCACCGCCCGCCGCACACGCTGAACCAGCCGTCACCCGTGGCGGGGAGAGCTTTCAGCTCTCCCCGCCACACACCCACCGGCCCTGTGGCGGACAGCGCCGTCGGGGATCGGGGTCGAGGCACATGACCCTCCCGAGCGGGTCGGCGATGGCCCCGAGGCCCCGTCACAGGTTGCGGAGTTCGAGATAGTAGATGCCCGAACTGCTCGAACAGGCGATGCGATCACCTCGCGGATGCCAGGCGCATCCGGTGAGGATCGAGTCGCATGACATGGACGCGACGGGTGTGAAGCCGTTCACGCTCCATGTGCTGATCTCGCCGTTCTGGGAGACGCCTGCGAGCCTGGCTCCGTCGCGGGAGAAGGCCAGCCCGGTAAGGAACGAAGCCCGGGTGTCGAGTTGGGAATGCAGGCTTGTGTCGCGTAGATCCCAGACGTTTATTTTTCCATCACTGTGGCCGGACGCGAGCCAGCGCCCGTCCGGTGAGACGGACAGACACATGATCCTTCTTTCTCTGGGAAGCCGTCCGGGGGATGCGGGGGAGGGCGACTGAAGCCGGGCGACTTCGTGCAGCGTGGCGCGATCCCAGATTCTGATGTCGTGATGAGAACCGGCAGAGGCGAAGACGCCCGCCGCCACCTCGACGATCGCGTGGACGCCGTCCGCCGCCTCTTCTTCGATGGTGACGCCTCCGGAGAACCTCTTCTGAAGTGAGCCGTTTCTGTCCCAAAGGCAGATGCCGCCGTCTGAGAGCCCGGCGATGACCCTGCGTCCGTCCGCCGACACCCGCACGGTGTGGACACGGGGCGAGTCGTCAGAGGCTCGGGCGAACGTGGAGATCAGACGGCCGTCCGCGTCCCACCGCCGTACTTCTCCGTCCTCACCGCCGGTGACCAGCCACGTGCCGTCTGGGGAGACGGAGACAGAGGTCAGCGTCCCGGCGGCCTGGGGGACGGTCTTGGGGGCTGATCCATCGAAGCGGTGGATGAGAACGGTGTCCGGCTCGCCGGCCGCGGCCAGCCAGGAACCGTCCGGAGAGAAGTCGATATCGCGGGCCCACGCAGGTCTGGACTGCTCCGCCGGACGTTCGAGAAGCGTGCGATGATCCCACTCCCGAATGCTGGAGCCCAGATCGGAGGCGATGAGGGACCGCCCGCGGCGAATGAAATCGACATGTGTCAGCCTGGTCGGGAGGAAGACCGCTTCCTCGGATGCGATGACCGGATACCCGTTGTCCGGGTCCTTGGCCAGGTGGCGGATCCGCAGCGTCTCCCAAGCCCCGTGGGCGAGGTATCCGCCGCAAGGCGAGTAGGCCATCGACGTGAAGATCGCCGTGGTGCTGCGGTCGTCGAGCGTGTGGAGCCGGCCGGACTCGCAGTCCCACATCGCGAGCTTCGTGTCCCCATCCGCGACCGCGAGCCATCTTCCACTCGGATCGAAGGAGACGGCCAAGGAGAGGCCGGAAGCATCGACCTTCTCCTTGAACTCCCTCATGAGACGTCCCGAACGAGGGCACCACAATTGCCCTCGGCCATCGGAGTCGACGGAGGCGAGCCTCGTTCCATCGGGTGAGAAGCACACGCCGGAGAAGAATCCCTTGGTGACCGCATCGTCGAGATGGAGCGGCCGGGAGAGCCGACGGGACCGGTAGGCCACGCTGGACAGGAGTTGGAGGACGACCACCGCCGCTGCGAGTATCACGGCGTGACGCTCGCTCAAACCGAAGACGTAGGCGGACAGCAGGACACTGATGAGATAAGCGGAGAAAGCTCGGAGGTTGGCGATCTCCGGTCTTTCCTCTCTCCGGAGGAAGGCGCCGCCGATCAGGACGTCGACGAGCCTCCGCGAGAACGGTTTCTCAAAGGTGAGGGGAATTCCCCGCAGGTCGTAGACCGTGATGCCGATGCTGGAGACGACGAAGTACCGTCCCTGAGGCTCGAAGAGGGCCTTCGCCCCCACGGCGGTGACTTCAAAAGTTATCTTTTCGGCTTCGGGACGGGCCGGGTCCCAGATCTGGACATCTTTTGCGCCGACGGAGACGACGCATCCGTCCGGGCTGACGTCGAGTGACCAGACAGGGCCCTGGTGTCCACCGGTGGTCGCGGTGCGCTTGGCCTGGGGGTGACTCCAGACGGAGACGCCGCCATCGGAGTGGCCTGTCACCAGGCGGTCGCCGTCGTGCGTCACCTTCATGGCGGTGATCTCACTCGCCTCCAGCCGCAGCGTTCGCGTCAGCGCATGGTCCGCTCTGTCGGGAAGCGGCCATAGGCTTCGCAACCACGGGACGCCGAGGGACGATTCCGCGGCATCGATGATTTCTTCTGTCCCGGGCCGGTCGGTCAGGCGGGGCATGAGGACGGTCGCGTTGTCCCGCCAGTCCTCGGCCGGTGACCGGATGAGATGCCGGTACTGCTGGATCACGGTGCGCAGTTCGGCGACATCCGGTTCGTCCACCAGCATGAGGTCGTCGTCGATCGCGCCCGGCTCGGCCAGGCTCAGACGTCTGGCCCAGTATTGAACGGATCGTGCTGCGAGGAGGAGAACATCCCGATCGCCGCATTGCTCGGCGCGGGACAGCACTTCGCGCAACATGATCTCTTCAGTGGCCGGATGGCTCATTCACATCCCCGTGTTTTCGCTCTGCCCCGCCGCCGGCTGGTTATCGTACTTACATACTCGTCGTTTATCGGCGGTATGGGCCGGACCGTTGCATGAACGCGGAAAGGGACTGCCTTGGAGCCTTTCACCAGTGCGTTGCTGGGCTGGCTGACCGCGCGGTACGGGGAGAGGATCACCGGTGGCGCCGCCCAGAAGATCTTGGGGAGTGAGCAGCGGCGAGCATTCGATCGAGTGGTGGGGGAGGCCATAGAGAAAGCGGTTCGAGCGGTCGGCGATCGACTCGACGAAGGCCGGCGGAAATCCCTGGTGAAAAGGCTTCGCGGGGCGCGGGTCGCCCTCGGCGACGCGGCGGCCTATCCAGAGCTCGCCGGCGTCGTCCATGCCTGCCTCGCCTCCCCGGACCCGGAGGAGTCTCCGGACGGGCCGTTGAGTGGTTTTCCCGTCGACCGGACGGCCCTGGCGGAGGCACTGACCTTCTGGATCACCGACGGCGTCGTCCGGGACGCCGTCGGGGGCGGGCCGCTGTCCTCCCTCATGACGCACGTGAACTTCGGTCGGCTCTTCGAGATGAACGACCGGCTCCTCGGCTCCCTGACCAGGCTGGAGACGGTCGTCGGGAGGATCGACGAGACGCTGGCCCTCCTTCACTCGCTGGACCGGCGGGCCGCCTCCGCCGGCCGGCCGGCGGCCGGCGGGGAGTTCTCGGCGCTCGTCACCGAGCGGGCGCGGGGGTTCGTCGGACGGCGGCACGTCATCGCCGAGATCGACGCCGCGCTGTCGGCGCCGGACTTCTCCTCCGGCTACGTCTTCATCACCGGAGAGCCGGGAATCGGCAAGACGTCCCTGCTCGCCCACCTCGTGAGCGTCCGCGGGCTGCCCCACTACTTCAACAGCCGCAGCGAGGGGACCACTTCGCCGGCGGAGTTCTTCGCCAAGACCGCGGCCCAACTCGCCGAACGGTACGGGGTGTTCGTTCCGGACTCATGGGAGGCGTCGTCCGGCGGCGCCCTCTTCTCCCGGCTCCTGAGCGAAGCGGCCGCCCGGGCGACCGCCGAACGGCCGCTCGTCCTCGCCATCGACGCCCTCGACGAGGCGGACAGCCCTCCTCCGGGCGCCAACCGGCTCTTCCTGCCGCGGTCCCTCCCCGAGCACACCTACATCATCGTGACCTCCCGAGAGCTGAACGATCCCTCCCTGGCCGTGGACCGGCGCCGGGACGTCCACATCGCCGATGACTCGCCGGAGAACCTCGGCGACATCGCCGAGTACATCCGCGGCAGGACGGAGGGTCCGCACGCCCGGGAGCTCGCGGTGAGGATGGCCGCCTGGGGGATGACGAGCGCCCGGTTCGAGGACTTCCTCGTCACCAAGAGCCAGGGCAACTTCCTGTACGTCTTCCACATCGTCGAGGACATCAGCCGCCACCGCCTCACCCCGGAGGCGCTGTCCGACCCCCGGAAGCTCCCCAACGGGCTGCGCGACTACTACAAGGTTCACTGGCAGGTCATGAAGGAGCGCTGGCCGCCGTCTCTCGCCGACCGCTACGAGACGGCCTTGCGCTGCCTGGCGGTGATGCGCGAACCCGTCCCCCTCGGGGCCTGGACGGATCTCGCCCCCGACGTCGACGACGCCGTCGCCCGTCATGTGGTGGGCGAATGGCGCGAGTTCCTGAACACCCGCTGGAGCGATGACCACGACGAACCCGTCTACGCGGTGTACCACTCGACCTTCGTCGACTTCCTCCGGGTGGAGGGCCCCGGCCTGGAGCCCTACGAGCGGATGGTGTACCGGATCGAGAGGTCCCTGCTGCTCGACCTCCTCGGCGAGCGCCCGGCCACCGGAGACCGGCCGGGGTGAGGGGGACCGCGTCGGTGGCCTTGCGGGCGCGTCGTCCGGGGTCACCGGTCGCCGGAGTCGAAGGTCTCCGGGTCGTGTGAGCTGCTCCAGACGGCTTCGTCGTTCTTCGCGGACTCGCGGCCGCGGTAGGTGGTGCCGTCCACGTAGGCACGTTCGCGCTGGAGGGCGGCCATCCTCTTGCGGAGCTTCTGCTCGGCCTTGCTCACCTGGATCTTCTTGAGGCGGCGCGGGAGCCTGGCGGCGGCTCGGGCGCGGTCGTACTCCGACTGCTTCGCGCGGAGGGGGAGGAGTTCGGCTTCGATCTGGGCCAGGAGGCGCTCGCGTTCGACGGCGATCTTCTCGAGTGCGGTGCGCACGGTCGCGGCCTCGGCCTCCAGGCCGGGGCTCCGCCGGTTCCCGTGCCGGTCGAAGGCGCGTCGCCGGTCCAGTTCGGACCGCCTCGCGCGCAGTTCGGCCTCCTGCTCGCAGAGGCGAAGGCCGCGTTTCATGCGGGGGGTCAGCCGGGGGCGGGCGTCGAGGGGAACGCTCATACGTCCATGGTGAACGGGCTATTTGGACAAAAGCCATGAACATGGATGTGGTGTCACCTCGCGGAGAGGGGCTGCTGCGGGCGGGGTGAGGCGGGAGGTGGGTCTCCGGCGCCGCGGCACCGTCAAGTCCGGGCCGGGTGCCGTTCAAAAGGGATCGGCATAACGGGGGTGATATGCCCTATTTGGCCAGATATGTAGCAATACGGGTTTCTCGCCGGGGCGGGCGGACACCCCTGTAGCTGAGGTGGACCGTGACGGCGGTCCGGTGAGAAGGGGGACGCCGGTGGGATCACAGCACGCACATCCCGACCCGGCGCAGGCGCTGCGCACGGCGGTGTCGCTGGGGGACGAGGCGAACCGGCTGGTGGAGGAGGGGCGGCTGGACGAGGCGCTCCCGATCTCGGAGAAGGCGCTCGGGCTGCGCAGGGAACTCGTCGAGCGGGACCGGGACTCCAACATCCTGGACCTGGCGGCCACCCTGCACAACCACGCGGTGCTCTTGGCCGAGACCGGGCACCGGGACGAGGCGCTGCCGGTGTCGGAGGAGGCGGTCGCGCTCTGCCGGGAGCTCATCGGAGTCGACCGCGACACCTACCTCCCCGATCTGGCGATGACGCTGACCAACCAGGTGCTCTGGCTGGCGGAGGGCGGCCGGGACGAGGAGGCGCTGTCGGTCTCCCGCGAGGTGATCGCGCTCTACCGCGAACTCGTCGAGGTCGACCGCGACACCTTCCTCCCCGACCTGATGATCACCCTGATCAACCACTCGGTGCGGCTCGCCGAGGGCGGCCGGCGCTCCGAGGCGCTCGAGGCCTCGGAGGAGGCGCTGCTCTTCTCCCGGGAGCTGACGGCACGCGACCGCGAGACCTACCTCCCGTACCTGGCGATGTCGCTGAACAACCAGGGCCAGATGCTCGCGGAGCTGGGCCGCCCGGCGGACGCGCTCTTCGTCTCCGAGGAGGCGGTCAACGCCTACCGCGAGCTCATCCGGACCGACCGCGAGACCTACCTGCCGACCTTCGTCCGCAGCCTGGCGGCGGCCGGCTACGCCAGGGTCGTCGGCGGCCAGGTCAGCGAGGCGGTCGACCCCCTGCTCGAAGGGCTCGACCTCACCGAGGCGCTGCCCGACCACCTCCGCGACGAGCTCACCCCGGCCTTCGTCGGCATCCTGCGCGAGGCGCGCGCCGCCGACCCCGACGCCTTCGCCGTCCGGTACGCCCGGATCACCGGCGAGGACCCGCCGGAGTGGACTGAGGGCCGCACCTGAGAACGCGTCCGGCTCAGCGCGCGGACGGGGAGTCGCCGTAGACGCAGAGCCAGACGGCGCGGCCCACGGAGCGGGCGACCTGGGCGTCGCCCGAGGGGTCGTCGTTGCGGCAGTGCATGGAGATGGTGCGTTCCACCATCCAGGTCAGGAGGGCGGCGGTGGTGGGCGGGTCGAGCAGGGGCGCGACGGTGCCGGCGCGCCGCTCCTCGTCCAGGCGCCGGCGGGTCAGGGCGGTGAAGCGGTCGAGGCGGCCCTGGTAGTAGGCGGCGACGTCGGGGTCGTAGGCGGAGACCTCGCTGAGGGCGAGCAGGACCCAGCGGTTGGCGCGGTACTCGTCGATCATGCGGGCGATGGCCTCGGCGACGCCCTCGGGGCCGGTGGAGTGGTCGCCGCGCCACCAGGCGACGGCCGCGTCGAACATGCCCTGGCCGCCCTGCTCGGACAGGGCGATGAGCAGCCGGCTCTTGTCGGGGAAGTGCAGGTAGAACGTCGAGCGGGCGACGCCCGCGGCCTCGGCGATGCGCTGGACGGGCAGTTCGGTGTAGGGGGTTCCGTCGGCGACGAGCCGGTGGACCGCCTCGAGCACGCGGCGGGCCACCTCGTCGCGTCTCTCCCGTACGGCGCGGGAGCGCGAGATCGGGGGCACAGACCGGAGTCTAACCCGGTCCCTCCTCGATCGGACAGTGTGTCGACACACTGTTGACAGCATGTCCAGAGAGGCGCACACTCCGGGCGTCGCCCGAACGCCGTTCGGGTGTTCTCCCCGAGGAGGTGCCGCGTGCGTTCCCCCCGACGTCGTCTCGCCGCCATCGCCTGCACGGCGACCTCGCTGGCAGCACTGCTGCTCGGCCCCGCCGTCCGGCCCGTCTCCGCACGGGACGGGCTCCCGCTCACCGACATCAAGCGCTCCGACCTGACGCTCGTGCCCGGCAAGCTCGCCGAACCGTCCGACGACGGGCCGCACCCCGGCTCGTGGACGGAATGGTGGTACGCGCACGTCATGGACCCCGCCACGAAGCGGACGTTCATCGCCATGCTCTTCACCGCGCCGGTCCCCACCGGCCTGATCTTCTGGTACCCGGAGAAGGGGCGGAAGCTCGTCGTCCCGGTGCCCACGACCAGGGTGACCGCCACCGACCAGCCCGCCGTCCGCAGCAGCGTCGGCAACCTCGTCTGGGACACCGAGCGCGAGGTCTACCACCTGACCTGGGACGGCGGATTCGCCAAGGCCGACATCCGGTTCGAAAACGCCGTGCCGGGCGTGACCGGAGGCCCCATCCGCTACGACGGGGGCCAGGAGATGTACTGGACGTCCCCGGTCGCGACCAGCCACGTGAAGGGCTGGCTCAAACCGCCCGGCGGAAAGAAGATCGACGTCGACGGCTGGCGCGGCTACCACGACCACAACTGGGGCCGCTTCAACGTCGCCGACCAGGGCTACTCCGGCTGGGAATGGGGCGTCTCGCACGAACCGGACGGCAGTGCCACCCTGCTCGGCGGCGTCGTCAAGGGCGACGGGACGTGGCAGGGCGTCGTCGGCCGCGCCACCCCGTCCGGGACGTACGGCTGCATGGCCACCCTGAAGTTGTCGAAGTGGACGACCCACGGCCTGTTCACCTACCCCGAGACGACCAACGCCTCCTGCCCGAGCTCGCTGCACGCCACCCCCGAGGGGCTCGTCGGCGAACGCCCCGGGCTCGACGTCGACTTCCACGTCGTCGACCCGTTCATCCTGGACGTCGGGCTCTTCGCCCTGCCCGAGTCGCTGGGCCGCACGACCCCCGGCTCCCTCGGCCTCATCGAGCACATCCGCACCCTGTCGGCCAGGGTGAACCCGTGAGGAGCCCGCAGATGAGCCCTTCGCGCCGCCGCGTCCTGGCCGGGACGGCCCTCGCGCTCACCCCCGCGCTGCTGCCCGTGCCCGCGTTCGCCGCGCCGCGCCGCAGCGTCGCGGTGCTCGGCGGCGGCATGTCCGGGCTGGCCGTCGCGCACGAACTGGCCGAACGCGGCTTCTCCGTGTCGGTCTACGAACGCAGGGCCCTGGGCGGCAAGGCCCGCAGCATTCCCGTCCCCGGCAGCGGGACGGGCGGACGCCGGCCGCTGCCGGGAGAGCACGGCTTCCGGTTCTTCCCCGGCTTCTACCGGCACGTGACCGACACGATGCGGCGCATCCCGTTCCCCGGCAACGGCGGAGGGGTGCGCGACAACCTCATCGACATCTCCGCCGGACGCCTCTCGCGCAGCGGAGGCCGCTCCGACCTGGGCGTCCCCGACCTGCGAGGCGGGGGAGGGCTCGACGTCGACTGGCTACGGGAGACCTTCACCGGCCTGATCCAGCAGGTCACCGCGCTGCCCGCCCCGGAGGTCGCCTTCTTCGTCAACCGGTACATCGTCTACGTGACCAGCAGCGAGGCCCGGCGCCACGGCCAGTGGGAGAACGTCTCCTGGTGGGACTTCATCCGAGCCGGCGGCAGATCCTCCGAATACCAGGCGATCATGGCGAAGTTCCTCACCCGGGGGCTCGTCGCCGTCAAGGAGGAGGTCGCCAGCACCCGCACCGTCGGCAACATGGGCCAGGCGTTCCTGCTGTCGGCGATCGGCCTGGGCAACGACGGCGACGCGGGCCTCGCCCGGATGCTCAACGCCCCCACCAACGAGGCATGGATCGACCCGTGGACGGAGCACCTGCGCGAGCTGGGCGTCCGCTTCCACCTCGGGCAGACCGTGGAGCACCTGGACGTGAGGAACGGACGCGTCGACGCGGCCCGCACCGTCGACACGTCCGGGAAGCGCCACCGGATCGATGCCGACTGGTTCGTCTGCGCCGTTCCGCCCGACCGCGCGGTGCGGCTGTGGTCCCGCGACGTCCTCGCCCACGCCCCGGAACTGGAGGGCACCAAGGGCCTGCGCACCGACTGGATGAACGGCCTCCAGTTCTACCTGCGCGAGACCCCGCGCGGCCTGGGCGAGCTGCTGAGCTTCATGGACTCGCCGTGGCAGCTCACCGCCATCCTGCAGAGCAGCATCTGGAACCGCGACTTCGCCCGCGACTACGGCGACGGAAAAGCAGCGGACTGCCTGTCCCTGGACATCTCCGACTGGGACACGCCCGGCATGCTCTACGGCAGGCCCGCCCGGCGCTGCTCGCCCGCCCAGATCGCCAAGGAGTGCTGGGCCCAGATGAAGGCCCACCTGGAGGACACCGGCGCCTCGGTGCTCCCCGACGGCGTCCTGCACTCCTGGTTCCTGGACCCCGCGATCACCTGGCACCCCGAGACGGGCCGCAACACCAACGACGAACCCCTCACCGTCAACACCATCGGGTCCTGGAGCAAACGCCCCGAGTCCCGGACCGGCATCCCCAACCTCTTCGTGGCGGGCGACTACGTCCGGACCGACACCGACCTGGCCACCATGGAATCGGCGAACGAGTCCGCGCGGTCCGCCGTCAACGCCCTTCTGGACGCCGCGGACTCCGCCGCCGCCCCCGCCGCGACCTGGAAGCTCTACCAGCCCCCGGAACTGGACGCCCTCAAACGCCTGGACGCCCAGCGCTACAGGTCGGGCCGCCCCAACCTCTTCGACACCTGACTCACTCCTCTCCGGTGGCGAAGGCGAGGATCTCGGGATCGGTCTCGTTCGACGGGTCCCGCAGGACGAAGAGGACGCGGTCGGCGGTGACCAGGAGGTCGGGCCGCCAGCCCGCCGGGGCCGCGTGGCCGATCTCGACCCTGCGGGTCTCGGCGCCGGAGCGGGGATCGAGCGTGGTGAGGTCGAGGTGCTCGGAGACGCCCGGCTCGGAGAGGGCGAAGAGCCCGGAACCGGTGAGCCGCACGGCTTTGACGCCGTCCTCGAAGTGCACGCTCCAGGGCTTCCCGCCGGTCAGGGGATGGGAGACGAGGTCGTTCTGGTAGACCTCGGTACCGGGCCTGTCGATCACGGTGTGGATCCGGTCCTTCTCGACGATGACGGGGAAGGCCGGATCCAGGGTGTCGGCGGGGATGGCGGACCTCCGCTCACCGCTGACCGGGTCGAAGACGAGCAGCTCCTTCTTCCCGCGGTCACCGGCCTCCTGCACGTGGACCACCAGCGGTTCGGCGGAAAGAAGGGCCAGCCCCTCGACCGGCCCGCTCGTCCCCAGGTTGGTCGACCACCGGTCCCGGCCGCCGAGCTCGACCACCCCGAGCCTGCTGGAGTCCTGCGCGCAGACGTAGGTCGCGGCGACCCTGCCGCCGCCGACCGCGACCGAGGAGAAGGAGCACCCGGCGGGCGTCCGGAGGGAGCGGCGGGGGGTGCCCGTCCGCAGGTCGAAGACCTTCAACCCGGACGCGGCGGCCACGGCCGCGACCCCCGACCCGGTCTCGAGGCCGCCCTGCCCGTCGGACCGGCCTTCGACCGTGCGCTCCCACAGGACCCGGCCGGACGCCAGGTCGAGCGCCGCCACGTGATCACACCCCGCGCCGTCGGCGGTGTACGCGATGAGCCCGACGCCCCCGTCCGCGCTCCCGCTCGTCGCGCACACCACCTGCGGCCGGGGCAGCTCGTACGCCCAGCGCCGCTTCCCGTCCCTCAGGTCGTGGGCGAAGGCCCCGTCGGAGCGGACCCGGACGAGCGTGTCGGAGATGCTCCAGTGGCCCTTGGGTTTCAGGGTGTTCGGGCTGTCGGCCTCCACCGTCCACGCCCGCTCCAGCCGTTCGTCCTGGAGCACGTCGTGGACGACGTACCCCAGCCCGAGCCCCGCCACCGCGGACCCGACGAGCACCGCGCCCGGCCGCCCGCTCTCGGGCACGCCGACCAGCTTCACCAGGATCAGCAGCACCAGCCCCACGATGCCCAGCCAGGCGCCCTCGCCGTCGGAGCCGTACGCCCAGAGCCCGGCCACGAGAAAAGCCGCCGCCAGCCCGCGCAGCAGCCCCAGCACGGCCAGCAAGATCCACTTCATGTCGCGCGACCCTACGCGCCGATCTCCGGGCCCGGTGTCGCGGCTGACACATTCCCGGCGGAAAACCCGTTGTCGGGGAAGAAGGCGATACGGGAACGTGCCGGGATGGAGACCTTCGAGATCCGGGCCGACCACGACAGGGAGAGCATCGTCGTCTACCAGGCGTACGGCCGGGCGATAGGGGAGCCCGCCGTGGCCGCGGGCCGGTTCGTGCACCCGTTCTCCCGCGGCCGGATGACCTGGATCAAACCGTCGTTCCTGTGGCTCATGGGCCGCAGCGGCTGGGCGAGGAAACCGGGCCAGGAGATGGTGCTGGCCGTCCGCATCACCCGCGAAGGCTGGGAGAAGGCCCTGCGCCAAGCCGTCCTCACCAGCCCCGACCGCCGCGTGTACGCCGACGGCGCCGTCTGGCGCGAACGCATGAAGACGGCGCCCGTACGCGTCCAGTGGGACCCCGAACGCACCCTGCGAGGCGCCCACCTCGACGCCCGCAGCATCCAGGTGGGCCTCAGCCGCCACATCATCGACGAGTACGCCGACGACTGGACGCTCGGCATCACCGACCTGACCCCCACCGCCCGGAAGATCCACGACCTGCTGCGCCAGGGAAGGGACGACAAGGCCCGCGCCCTGCTCCCTCCCGAGAAGGTCTACCCGCTCCCCGAAGACCTGGCGCTCTCCCTGGGCATGCGCGCCTGACGAGAGCGCCGGCCGGCGGCGGCCCGCGCCCGTCCGCGTTCTGGGCCACCGGCTCTCGGAGACGTCCGTCGGGAGAGGGCCGTGGTGGGTGTCCGCGGGGATCGGACGGCTCCGAGGTTCTCCGGAGCCGTCCGATCGAGGGCGTCACCGGACGCAGTTCCCGAAGAGCTGCACGTACGCGGCGGCGGGGGTGGTCGAGCCGGCGGCCGGGTCCGCGCTGCCCCGGGCCACGGCGATTCCCGTCTCCCGGAACACCGGGTTGAGGATGGCGGCCCGGTGGCCCGGACTGCCCATCCACCAGGTGACGGCGGCCCGGGGCGTCACGCGGGCGGTGCCCCAGCCCGTATAGGTGTTCTCGGCGTAGTTGTAGCTTCTGCAGCCGGTGAGGTAACCGGAGGCGCGTACGCGTCCCTCGATGGTGGAACCGGTCTGCGGGTTGATGTGGGGATCGCACGTGGTGGGGTCGTTCTGCAGGGGCCGGCAGTTCTTTCCGGGCGCCACCTTCCCCCACCATTTCAGGGAGACGGCGGCCATGACGTGGCCTCTCGCGGCACTGTAAAGCGCGTTGTTGGAGGACAGCGCGGTCAGGTTCCGCGAGGTCCGCTGGGCGTTGACGAGGCACAGGACCGCGCTCCTGATCTGGTTCGCCTGGAGCGCGTAGCGGGCGAGGCCCGCGGAGGTGTTGGGGAAGGCGGATCTCGGCCGGTAGACCATGTCGCTGTTCGCGCAGGTCTGCGCGTTCCGGTGCGCCGCGGCGGCGTTCGCGCCCGGTGCGGCATGCGCGGGGGAGGCGTGGGCGAGCAGGCTCGCCACCACGGCTCCGGCCGTGACGACGGACGCCTGACGAAGGCGTGAGGTACGGAGCACGGCTGTCTCCCTTCTAGAGAAAAGCCTTGTGCGTCCGTTATGGCCCTGTTTGTGGCGAATAAAACTTATCTTCGGGGTGAAAGGTGGAAATTGCCTATATCGGCAAAATTCTTTTATGTCTAGTGCTTCCGCCTGCGGTGTCGTGCGGTTTTTGCCTTTCCCGGGCGCGTCGCTCACCGTGGGTGGGGCGTGGTGAAGGGGGTTTTTAGGGTGATTTGGAAAAGTTGATCAGTATTGGTTTGTTCCCCTAAGTCGGCCAGTTGCCCAGGCGGCTGACGGCCGCCTCCGGCGCCCCGGCCTCGGCCCTCGCGGGCGTGCTTTCTGCGCCCACGGTCGTCCCCTCCTCGGCCTGCGCGGCCCTGGCTGCTCCGGTCACCGCGCCCTTGGCCGCGGCGGTCTCGATTGCGGCGGTGTTCGGGGTGTGCGGGGGTTCGGTGGGGCGGTTCCGGCTTTCGGGCTGGCAGACTGGCGGGAAAGATGCGTCCTAAAGGCGTATTGCGGCTGGTGTGCCCGAAGGAGTGACGAATGGCGGAAGTACGGCGGGAGCGGCGGGCGCCTCAGGCCCGGCAGGGCGTGGTGGTGCGGGGCGAGTGGGTGACGCCCGGGATGCGGCGGGTCGTGCTGGGGGGAGACGGGCTGGCGGGCTTCCCGGCGGGGGAGTGGGCGGACCACTACATCAAGATCTTCTTCCCGAGGGAGGGCGTGGCCTACCCCGAGCCCTTCGACATGCAGCGGATCCGGGAGGAACTGCCGCGGGAGGACTGGCCGGTCACCCGGACGTACACGGTACGGCGCTGGGACCCCGAGTCCGGGGAGCTGACCGTCGACTTCGTCGTGCACGGGACCGAGGGGATCGCGGGCCCCTGGGCGGCCGCGGCGCGACCGGGGGACGTGATCCACTTCTCGGGTCCGGGCGGCGCCTACGCGCCCTCCGCCGACGCGGACTGGCACCTGCTGGCCGGTGACGAGTCGGCGCTGCCCGCGATCTCCGCGGCGCTGGAGCGGATGCCCGAAGGCGCCGTCGTCCGGGCGTTCGTCGAGGTGCCGGGACCCGGCGAGGAGCAGGCCGACGTCGAGAACGTCACCTGGATCCACCGGGACGGACGCCGGGTGGGCGAGGCGCTGACGGAGGCGGTCCGCGGCATGGACCTCCCCGCCGGACGCCCGCACGCCTTCGTGCACGGCGAGGCCGGATTCGTCAAGGACCTGCGCCGCTGGCTGCGCGTGGACCAGGGCGTCCCCCGCGAACTCCTGTCCGTCTCCGGCTACTGGCGCCTCGGCCACGACGAGGACGGCTGGCAGGCCAGCAAATCCGAATGGAACGCCACCGTCGAAGCCGAGCAGGAGAAGCCCGCCTGACCCGCCCCTCCCGCGGCATCACCCGCCCCGGCCTCCCGACGGCCCCGCCCGTCCCGGGGCCTCAGCGGTGCTGTCCGTCCCGGGGTCTCGGCGGCTCCGTCCGTCTCGGGGCTTCGGTGGTGCTGTCCGCCCCGGGCTCCCGACGGCCCCGCCCGTCCCGGGGCCTCGGTGGCTCCGCCTGTCTCGGGGTCTTGGCGGGGCTGTTCGGGCCGGGGCCTCAGCCGTGGTGTCGGAGGGCGGCGGTGAGCTCGTCCAGGTAGCGGGAGACCGGGCCGAGGGTGAGCAGGCCGCTGCCCGCTCCGGCGAGTTCCGCCGAGGCGGGGGAGAGCGCGTGCAGGGCGCGTTCCATCGTCCCGGTGTCGCCGACGGCGACGGCCGCGCGGGCCAGGAGGCACCACAGCGCCTCGAGGAGCAGGCCGGGCGGCGGTTCGGGCGCCTCGCGCAGGGCCGCCGCCGCCTCGGCGCGGCGGCCCTGCTCCAGCAGGACCAGCGGGCGGACCCACGGCTCGTACGGTCCCAGGCCGGTGTGCTCGCCGAGGGGCAGCGCGTGCCGCAACCGGACGGACAGGAGCGCCAGCGGCAGCAGCCCGTCGGCCAGCCCCGGCATCCCGGCGCCGTCCAGCAGCCGGGCGGCGGCGCGGTAGGCGTCCTCCTGCTCGGCCGCGGACGCGCGCCCGTCCGCGGCGAGCCGCAACACCCGGTACCACTCGGTGAAGATCCCCACCAGCGGGATCTCGTGCCGTCCGGCCAGCCGCCCGACGGCGAGGGCGTGCCGGTCGGCCGCCGGAAAGTCGCCGAGGGCGCCGAGCGCCTGAAGCCGGACGAGATGCCCCAGCACCTCGAAGGTGACCAGCCCGTGCCGGGCGCCCAGCGCGACCAGCTCCGCGCCGATACCGTCCCGGCGCGGAGCCAGCCCGGCCCGCCGGAACGACTGCATGAACACCCCGTTGAGCGCGAACGCCAGCAACGCGGGATCGTCCAGCTCCCGCGCGATCCGCTCGGCCTCCAGAGCCGCCTCCGCCCCCCGCGCCGACCGCACCCCTCGCGACTCCACCGCGATCGTGGCCAGCAACCGAGCCCGAACAGCCCCATACCTCCCGAACAGCGCATCTCCCGACCCTCCGCCCCGCCCGAGCCCGTCGTCCGCACCCGCGTCCCCCACACGTCCACGCGCACGCCGGACGCCCGGCATGTCGTCTGTCATGTGGGTTCGAGCGATTTCGCGTCCACCGGCCGCGTTCGAGTCCGGCGCAGGGGCGGCCCTGTGTCGTATATCTGATATATCGCCCATCGTGTTGGTTCGTGCGGTTTCATGTCCGCCGGTCGGAGTGCCCGGTGCTTGATCCTGTGCAGGTTCGCGTCCACCGGTCGCACCCGCGTCCGGTGTCCGGGCGGGTTCATGCGGGGCAGGCGGGATGTCGTCTGTTGTGTGGGTCTGTGCGGGTTCTCGTTCGTCGGCTGCACCCGTGTCCGGACTCTGTGCGGGTCCATGCGGGGTGGGCGGGGCGGGGGTCGCGGGTGGGAGGGAGGCGAGGGTGCGTTCGGCGGCGGCGATGATCTGGGCGGCCTGGCGGGGGTCGTCGGGGCGGGTCCAGAGGGCGGGGACGTCGTAGGCGCCGATCACGCGGGCGGTCAGCTCGGGGTCGCCGAGCTCTTCGGCGGCGGTGATGGCGGCGAGGCGGTGTTCGCGGGCGGCTTCGAGGCCGCCGCCTCCGGTGATCGCGAGGGTGCGCAGGAGGCCGACCGTGGACTCCAGGCGGATCCGGGCGCCGGATGCCACGGTGCGGTCGTAGGCGGCGGCCGCGCGCGTCCACACCCGTTCGGCCGCGTCCTCGGGGGACAGGCGTTCGGCCTGGCGGAGGATGTCCTCCTCCAGGCGGCGCAGGGCGGGGCCCGGGTCGATGCCCAGCTGCTCGGCCAGGAGGGTCCGTGCCCGGCGCAGCACGGCGAGCGCGTCGCCCTGGCGGCCGGCGCGGTACAGCGCCAGGGCCAGCAGCCGCCAGGCGTTCTCGCGCCAGGGGTGCTCGGTCACGTGCGCGTCGAGGTCGGGCACCGCCTCGGCGGCCGGTCCCGCGGCCAGCAGCGCCTCGGCACGGAGTTCGACGGCGTGCAGCCGCAGCTCCGCCAGGCGGGTCCGCTCGGCGGCGGCCCAGGGCTCCGCGGTGAACTCGGCGTAGGCGGGCCCCCGCCACCAGCCCAGCGCCTCCTCGAGCCGGGTGGCCGCCTGCCGGGGCGGCTCCTTCGACGCCTCCTCGACCGCCCTTTCGAAACGCCAGGCGTCCACCGCGTCCGGCTCGGCGCGCAGCGCGTACCCCGGACCCCGGGTGACCAGCGTCCGCGCGGGCGCCCGGGGCGGGCGCTCCGGCTCCAGGGCGCGCCGCAACGCCCCCACGAAGGTGCGGATCGCGCTCACCGCGCCCGCCGGAGGGTCCTCCCACAGGTCCTCGGCCAGCAGCGGGACCGGGACGACCCGGCCGCGGGCGACGATCAGCCGTGCCAGCACGGCCCGGTGCCGGGGGCCCTTCAACCCGATCGGGCGCCCCGCCGCGTCCCAGGCGGCCACCGGCCCCAGCACCCCGAAGGAAACCTCCACCCCGACCTCCCTCCCGGGCCTTCGGCCCGGCTCGTACTGACCGGATGCTCATCCGGCCCCGGCAGGCTGAAGGCATCCAAGGATCCACCGAGTGAACGGAAGACCATGACGCCCGTCATCCCCGGTTTCGACTACCAGCGCGTCCCCGTCGCCGAGGGCGTTTTCCTGCACGCCGCGGTCGCCGGGTCGGGCCCGGCGGTCGTGCTGCTGCACGGCTTCCCCCAGACCCACCTGATGTGGCGGCACGTCGCCGCCGACCTCGCGGCCGACCACACCGTGGTCTGCCCGGACCTGCGCGGCTACGGCGCCAGCGACAAACCCGCCGAGACCGACGGGACGACCTACTCCAAGCGCACCATGGCCGCCGACGTCGCGGCCCTGGCCCGCGCCCTGGGCCATGACCGCTTCGCCCTGGCCGGACACGACAGGGGCGCCCTCGTCGCCTTGCGCGCCGCCCTCGACCACCCCGAGTCGATCACCCACCTCTCCTGTCTGGACGTCCTGCCCACCCTGGACATGTGGGACGTCATGCACGGCGCCACCGCCGCCGTGGGCTTCCACCTCTACCTGATGGCCCAGCCGCCCGGCCTCCCCGAACAGATGATCGCATCCTGCCCCGATCTCTTCTTCGGCCACTTCCTCGACCTGTGGACGACCGACCCTGCGGCCATCCCCGCCGACGTCCGCGCCGCCTACCTGGACGCCTGCCGCGCCGCGGTCCCCTCGATCGTCGCCGACTACCGGGCCTCCGCCGGCATCGACGTCGCCCACGACCAGGCCGACCGCGCCGCGGGGAACCGCCTGCGCATGCCCGTCACCGTCCTCCAGCAGGACTGGGGCGCCGCCCTCGGCTACGACGCCGCGGCCGTGTGGGGCGCCTGGGCCCCCGACCTGCGGCACCTCACCGTCACCAGCGGCCACTTCATGGCCGAGGAGGCCCCCGCCGACGTCACCGAGGCGCTCCGCGAGCTCCTCACCCGCTGAGGCCCGGAACCCGGCGGGAAATGTCACAGGGCCGTGCCGCAGTGGCCGCGTACACGACGGTGCAGGCCGAGCGGGGAAGAGGGCATGACGGGGACGACGAGGAGCACCGGCCGTACGGGGGCGTCGGGCGGTGCCTGAACCGGAGGTGTTCGAGGTGGCCCTGTTCCGCTGGCAGGGCGAGGACGCCTGGGTGTTCGCCCCCGTCCCCGCGGAGCACGCGCCGGACGGCGCGGGCCCCTTCGGCAGGGTCCCGGTGATCGCCACGGTGGACGGCCGCACCTGGCGGACCAGCGTCTGGCGCGGCAAGACGGGCACCTGGGCGTTGGCGGTCCCCGCCCGTATCCGCGCGGGCAAGGACGACGGCGACACCGTCAGCGTCGCCGTGGAGGTCGACCACACCCGCCTGTGATCCCCGCGCTCCGGCCTGCCGAGGCCAGGCCGTGGCGGCCTGGCCCGGGCCACCGGGTCGGGCCGGTCGCCGGAGCCGCGGAGCCGTCGTGATCGTCCCGTGACCGGCGGGGATCACCATGGCCCTGGCACGTCGCGGAACTCGAAACGGGGTGGGGAAATGGGCAAACTCTGGCCGGTTTCTGTGAAAGGGGTGGTTCTCGACGCGAAGGGGCGAGTTCTACTGCTGCGGAACGAGCGCCGGGAATGGGAGTTGCCGGGAGGCAGACTGGAGGACGCGGAGACCCCGGAGGAGTGCGTCGTCCGGGAGATCTCCGAGGAGTCCGGCTGGACGGCCGAGGCGGGCCCGTTGCTGGACGTATGGGTGTACGAGCCGCTGCCCGGCGCCAAGGTGCTCATCGTGACCTACGGGTGCCGCCTGCCGGAGGCCGCCGCCGCTCCGAGGCTGAGCCACGAACACGCGGAGATCGGCCTCTTCGAGGCGGAGGAGATCGAGGATCTCGTCATGCCGGAGGGATACAAGGAGTCCATCCGAGCCTGGTACCGCCGGGAGGCGCGGCCGTCCGGTCCCACACCCGGGTAGCGGCCCGCGCTGCCGGGACGGGGTCTCTCGCCGGTCCTGCCGAGAGCGCATCGATACAGGACCTGCTGGTTTCGGGAGCCGGTCCGTACGGGATGCCGGGCGTGCGTCGGGGCGGTTTCCCGGTTTCTGGGAGCCGGTCCGCGTGCGAGTCTGCCGGGGACGCGTACCGGACGGGCCTCTCCTGGTCTTCGAGAGCCGACCCGAGCGCCGCCGGGACGGGCTTCTCCGGCGGCCGGTTCGAGCGCGGACCTGCCGGGTTTTTCGGTTTGACGGTCGGCGGAACCGGCCGCCATGATCGTCGGCGTTCATCCGGAGGATCCGAGGGACCTGGCCCTGCGACGGTCCGGCGTCCGCCGATGCCAGGAGCGATGAGGAGTCGACGTGATGCGTTCCCCGTTCGGTGCGCCCGTGCTCGAAGGCTCGCTGGTCAGGCTCGAGCCGCTGGCCAGGGGGCACGCGGAGGACCTGGCCGTGGCCGCGGAGGAGGATCGCGGCGGCTACGGGTTCACGCCCGTGCCCCGCGCCGGTGGGATCGAGGACTACCTGGAGGCGCATTTCGCGCGGGCCGCGCAGGGGGTCGTCCCGTTCGCGCAGGTCCGGCGGTCCGACGGGCGGGCGGTGGGCTGCACGGCGTACCTGGAGCCGCGCTACCGGTCGGGGCGGGACGGGCTCTTCGCCGTCGAGATCGGGTACACGTGGCTGGGCGCGTCCGCGCAGGGCACGGGGATCAACGCCGAGGCGAAGTTCCTGCTGCTGCGCCATGCCTTCGAGGTGCTCCGGGTGGCGCGGGTCGACATCAAGACCGACGCCCGCAACGAGCGGTCGCGGCGGGCCATCGAGGCGCTCGGAGCCTGTTTCGAGGGCGTCCTGCGGAACTGGTCGATATCGTGGGCGCCGGGGGAGGACGGCCTTCTGCGGGACTCGGCGATGTACTCCGTGGTCGACTCGGAGTGGGACGGGGTCAAGGAGCGGCTGATCGGACGGCTCGCGAGGTACACGGTCGCGAACCGGGCCTGACGGGACGAACAGCCCTGCCGTACGGGACAGCGCGGAAAGTATCGTCTGCCGCCATGACCTTCCCCGGTACGACCCGTCCGCCGCTGCGCTGGTACCACGCGGAGACCGAGCTGGACGACTTCGCGATCGTCACCTACCGCGTGGCCTCCTCCGCCCTCGCCGCGTGCCTGCCGGACGGGTTCGCCCCGCGCGAGGTCGCCTTCGACGACGGTACGACGGGCGCGCTCGTCTCGGCCGTCGCGTTCGCCGACCGCGACTTCCACTTCCGCTTCTGCCCGCCGGTCGCGATCTCCTGCGGCCAGATCAACTACCGCGCCTACGTCACCGCGCACGGCAGGCCCGGTGTCTGGTTCTTCGCCACGGGCCTCGACCATCGCGTGGTGGGCCTGCCGAGGCTGCTGTGGGGCATGCCCTGGCGGCGCAGCCGCATCACGATCGACGCCGGCTGGAGCGACGGCGCAGCGCGGTGGCGGCTGACCACGTCCGACGAGTCGGGCACCGGTGGTTGCGACGCGGCCGAGACGGGCCCCGCCCCCGACCGGCTCGACGGCTTCCCCGACCGCAACGCGTGGCTGGACTTCCTCACCCACCCCACGTCGGGCTGGTACCGGCGCCCCGACGGCCGCGTCGGGGAGTACAGCATCTGGCACCCGCCGATGCGGCCGCGCCTGCTCAAGGCCGGATCCGCACGCTTCCCCCTCTTCGAACGCCTCGGCCTGATCGATTCCGGCACGGCTCCGCACTCGGTGCTCGCCCAGCGGACGCTCCACTTCGACATCCACACCCCACCGCGCCGCTACGTGAGAGGAACGCGGCCTTAGTGCTGCAACGGCAGGTCACTCAGGCTGAATCACCGATCAGTGGTGATACCGGCCGGTATCTGAGTTTCGATGCCGCGCTCGGGTGGGTGGCGGTTTCATAAACGATCCTGTCGTAGCCGTAGGAGAACGGTCCGGCCCGCGGGCATACGGGATCGTGCGCGGAGGGGCCGTGCGGCGTACGGATCCGTGCGGCGTACGGACCCTGCGGCGTCGGGTCTGACGCCGTATCAGGCCACCGGAAGGCCGGTGATTTCACCGATGCGCGCGGGAGGCGCGCGTCGGATCGTCTCTCGTACGCGGGTGGGAGCGGCCCTCCGCGTACGAGAGGAGCACATGATGATCTTTTCGTCCCGGCCGTTCCGGTTCCTGCTGGGCGGGGCCGTCGTGGCCGCCGCGGCGGTGACGGGTGGCGGCGTCGCGGCGGAGGCTCCGGGAACGGCGCCGGTCGTGGAAGGCCCGATCCCCGGGACGCTACCCGGCGACCCCAAGGCCCCGGACATCGCGGAAACCTATCCGTGGATGTCAACGGACGTGGCTTCCAAGGGGTACGTGGAGCAGGAGTTCTACCTCTCCGGTGAAGCGGACGCCTACAGCACGACCGGCGAACTCATCGACTCCGACGTTCCGTACCGGACCCGCGTCATCGTGCGCAGGCCCGCACGTCCGGCGAAGTTCAACGGCACGGTGCTGACGGAGTGGCAGAACGTCACCGCCGGGTACGACCTGGACGCGCTGTGGACGCCCGAGCAGATCACCCGCGCCGGATATGCATGGGTCGGAGTGTCCGCCCAACGCGTCGGCGTCGACCACCTGCGCGGCTGGAGCCCCGCGCGTTACGGCGGCCTCGACGTCACCGGAGGCGGCCGTTTCACCACCGACCAGCTCTCCTACGAGGTCTTCGCGCAGGCCGCCAAGGCGATACGCGACTCCCGGGGCACCGTACTGGGCGGTCTGAAGGCCAGAAAAGTGCTCGCCATCGGCGCCTCGCAGTCCGCGGCGCGCATGACCGTCTACTACGACGCCGTCCTGCCCAAGACCGGCGCGGTCTTCGACGCTTTCGCCAACATCGTCGGCCCCGCGCCCGCAAGGAAGGGCGCCGAACCGGTGTTCCAGGTGCTGTCCGAGACCGACGTGCGCACCCCCGCCCGCCGTCCCGACGACGACGTCTTCCGCCGCTGGGAGGTCGCGGGCACCGCCCACTCCGGCTGGCACGGCCAGAACTACCGCGCGCCGATCCTCGAACGAGACCTGGGCGCGGCACCGGCCTATGAGTGCGCCCGTCCGCCGTTCAGCCGCATCCCGCTGCACCACGTGATCGCCGCCTCCTACGACCATCTGGTCCGCTGGACGAACGGTGCCCGGCCGCCGTCCGCGCCTCCGCTGGAGTTCAACGCGGACGGCACCAAGGCCCGCGACGGGCTCGGCCTGGCCCGAGGCGGCATCCGGCTGTCCCAGATGGAGGCGCCGATCGCCCTCAACACCGGCGACAACTCGGGTGAGACCTTCTGCGTGCTGTTCGGCACCCACATCCCGTTCGAGAAGTCCCGGCTCGACGAGCTCCACCCCACCCACGGACGTTATGTCGCCGCAGTCGTCAAGGCCGACAAGGACAATGTCCGCGCCGGTTACCTGCTCCCCGCCGACGCCCGCCAGAACCTCCGGGACGCCGCCGCGTCCGACGTCGGCAAGCGCTGAACCTCCGCGAACCCCGTCCCGCCGATTCGAGGAGATCCCGCCCGTGAAACTCAGACGTCTGTTCACCGTCGTAGCGGCCCTCGCGCTGCTCCAGCTCTCGGCCGCCCCCGCCCAGGCCCTCCCCGGCGGCTCCGGCCCCTACCCGGCCGACTACGAGACGACGTTCCGGCTCCCCGGCCACACGATCTACCGGCCGCAGAACATCCCGTCCGGGG
This sequence comes from Actinocorallia populi, assembly GCF_002995495.1. Classification (GTDB taxonomy): domain Bacteria; phylum Actinomycetota; class Actinomycetes; order Streptosporangiales; family Streptosporangiaceae; genus Actinocorallia; species Actinocorallia populi. Next base: position 169,550 of record NZ_PVZV01000005.1, read on the forward strand.
TGAAGCTGCCGATCGTCGCCTGGGGCAACGGCGCCTGCCGCGCCGACGGAACCTGGTTCGAGAACATCCTCAAGGAGTTCGCCTCCCACGGCTTCCTGGTCATCGCCAACGGCCGCCCCGGCGGCTTCGGCTCGACCGACGCCGGCATGCTCATCGACGCCATCGACTGGGCCGTCGCCGAGAACACCCGGTTCGGCAGCAGGTACCGCGGCAAGATCGACACATCCGAGGTCGCCGTGATGGGCCAGTCCTGTGGCGGTCTGGAGGCCTACGAGGCGTCCGCCGACCCGCGCGTCACCACCACGGGCGTTTTTAACAGCGGCATGCTCGACGACTCCGACAACTGGCGGCTCGCCCGCCTCCACGCACCCGTCGCCTACTTCGTCGGCGGCCCCGAGGACATCGCCTACCCCAACGCCATGGACGACTGGGACCGCCTCCCCGCCGGTCTCCCCGCGTTCATGGGCAACCTCGACGTCGGCCACATGGCCACCTACAGCGAGCCCAACGGCGGCGAGTTCGGCCGCGTCGGCTCCGCCTGGCTCACATGGCAGCTCAAGGGGGACACCGCCGCCAAGCAGCTGTTCGTCGGCTCGAACTGCGGTCTGTGCGGCACCGACTGGGACGTCCGGCAGAAGAACCTGACCTGACCTCCTCCACCAGGCCGCCCTCCACGGAGGGCGGCCTCTTCTTCCCCGCTCAGAAGGCGAACGCCTGCGCTTCTGAGCGGTCCTGCAGGACGAAGAGCACCCGGTCCGAGGTGGTGTGAAGGATGGGGGAGCCCGTTCCCGAAGCCGAATAGGGCACGGTGACCTCTCGGTTCACGGTGCCGGAACGGGCGTCGAGGGCGGCGAGCGTGGTCGGAGCGGCGAAGCCGGAGCCGTAGGTGGCGAAGAGCGTGGAACCGGCGAGGTGGGCGCTGCGGAGCGGCCCGTCGAAAGTGGAGGACCATAGAAGTTCGCCGTCCAACGCATAAGTACGGACGGCGGATTTGCCGTCCGCGACGTGGATTCGGCCAGCACCGAAGAGCACCAGGGCGTTCTCCTGGGGAGGAACGGGGACCGTGCCCGTGCGTGTGCCGTCGCGCGGGTCGAGAACGAGGAGTTCGCGCTTCTCGGAGGCTTTCCACTGGAGTACCAGAGGGGCGGCGGAAAGAACGGTGATCTGCCCGGCCTTCTGCTCGGCCGCCCAAAGGGTTTTGCCCTGGAGGTCGGCCGCGACGAGGCGGACGGAGCCGTCCTTGCAGGAAGCGGCCGCGACGAACCGGCCATCACCGACTCGTACGGGGGAACGGGAGTCGAACGTGCATCCCGCGGGAGGACGCGGAGCCCGGCGAGGCTTGCCCGTCTGCAGGTCGATGACCCTCAGCCCGGCACGGGTCGGCCGGACGGCGATCCCCGACCCGGTCTCCCAGCCGGGTTCGCGGTCAGGCACATCCGTCTTCGCCGCCCACAGCGACCGCCCCGTGCTCAGATCGAGCGCCGTCAGCCGGTCGCAGCCCTTTTCGCCGGACGAGAAGGAGACGAGCCCCACCCCTTCGTCCGTGTTCCGGCTCGCCTCGCACACGGAGAGCTTGCGGGACCAACGCGGTCGTCCGTCTCGCACCCCGTACGAGGCCACCCCGTTCGCACGCACCCGTACGAACGCGTCGGCGGTCGTCCAGAACCCCTTCGGCTCGTGGCCGCCCGACTCGTCCGCGGGCAGCGTCCACGCCGTCTCCAGGACTTCGCCCCGCAGCATCGCGTAAGCGCCGTACCCGACGGCTTCCCCCAGCAGGAGCGCCACGACGAACATCCCCGCGAAGCGCCCCAGCCGCCGGAACCCGGGCCATCTCATCCGGAGCTGCCGGGGGAACGCGAGCCTCCGCAGCAGGAAGGCACCCGCCGTCCCCAGCAGGAACCACAGGCCGAGGAAGAAGAGCCACCCTCCGCTGCCTCCCCGCTGGACCGCCAGGATCCCGCCTCCGGCGCAGGCGGCCCCCACCCCCACCGCGAACCCCGCCACGAGCGCTTTCATAACGAACAACGCTATATCCCCAGGAAAACCGAAGATCCCTTCCGTCTCACCGCTGACAAGAGCGGTCGTCCGCCGGTGCCCCGATGGCGGCCGCGGTCCGGCGGTGCGTCGCGATCCGTTGCCGGAGGGCACGCTCGGTCCCGTGTACACGAGACCCGTCCCGGGGGTTCCGTCTTTGCGGCGTGCGAAGCCGAGTTTGTCAGCCTGGGCTGACAAAACGGGCCGTGTCAGTTTAAGCTGACGGCATGGCTTCGATGACGGAACTCGCGGTGGCCGTGGACAGTCCCGATCCCGCCACGGGACTGGCGGCGGTCGCCGCCCTGCGCCGCCTCGCGGACGAGCTGGAGGCGCTGCACGTCGCCAACGCGCGTGCCCGGGGCTGGTCCTGGGAGGCCATCGCCTCCGCGCTGGGCGTCCGCCGCCAGTCGGCCCACAGGAAGCACGCCCGGCGGCTCGCTGAGGAAAGGCAGAAATGACCGTGTTCTCGCACTGCGCTCCCGACACCCGCCGGACGATCGTCCGCGCCGGCGTCCTGGCCGACGAGGCCGGAGGCGCCCTGCTCGGCACCGAGCACCTCCTCCTGGCCCTGGCGGAGGACGGCTCCCTGGCCGGGGCGGAGATCTCCCCCGACACGCTCCGGACCCACCTTCCCCGGTCCCGCAGGGACGACCGCGCGCTTCTGGCCGCGCTCGGCATCGACCTGGACGAGGTCCGCCGCCGGGCCGAGGCCTCGACCTTCCGCCGGCTCGACGACCCGTCCCTGTGGAGCCTGCGCCGCTCCCGCCTGCGGCCCCTTCGCGTCACGCTCACCGGCCCCGCCGCCGCACTCGTCCTCGACGCGCACGCCCGCAAAAGCGTCGAGGTGGCCCGCTGGGCGGCCCGCCGCGCCCGCCGCCCCCTCGTCGGCCGCGAGGACCTCCTCTGGGGGCTCCTCGCCGACGGCACCAGCCCGTCCGTACGCCTTCTCCGGCGTCTGGACGTCGACCTCTGCGCCCTGTGGGCCGGGCTCCGCGCCCGGCACGAGGCCGCCTGAGGTCACTCCGGGGTGTGGAACCAGGTGCGGGGCTCCAGGACGAGGGAGGACAGGGCGCGCCCGTCGGCGGCGAGGGCGGTGGCCGTGGCGGGCTGCAGGGTGGGCCATACGGCCGAGACGATCCCGTGCCCGGGAACGGTCACCGGCCGGTCGTTCAGGAGGAGGGCGGCGGCCTCGTCGCAGAGCTGGAGCTCGGCCGTCACGATCCAGCGCCGCTCCGGGAAGAGCGCGGGCCGCCGCCGCCGGGTCAGGCCGTGCCCGGTCAGCCTCAGGTGCGCGCCGCCCAGCCCCGTCCGGGGCAGCCGGACCGGGCAGGGGGAGTCCATCGAGGCCGAGCCGCCGCCCAGGTACTCCCAGGCGCCGTCGGCGCGTTCGAAGACGTAATGCTCGCTGCAGTAGCTCCTGTCGTCCGGCATCGAGGTGATGAACGTGACGACCGCGATGTCCTCGGCGATGTCGCAGTTCAGGGGGAACGTCCCGGACACGGGAGCGGTGAAGGAAGGCGCCTCCACCTTCCCGTCCTCCAGAATCCTCCTGCACTCCCTCAACACTTCCTCGTGCGTCATGGCACTCCCGGCGTCGAACGATGGCGGATCGGTCCCCTCCCATTGTCTCCCCCGGAAGTACGAAAGATCACCCTTCCGTCCCGCAGCGGGTGCGAAGGGTGCCGGTATGCGGTCAGTGGGACCTTTGCCACCCCTGGTGGGCCGTTTGATGGCGCTTTCAACGGAAATCTTGGGGGAACTTAAGAAAACGACCCCCCACCAGAGAAGAGCCACCAGCGATGCTCCGAGAGACGGCCGAAACCCCCCGAAGACGTGGCTTCTCCTGGAAGGCGCCCTCCCGCCGGGCGGTCGGCGCGGTGCTGGGGGTGGTGCTCGCCGGAGTGCTGTTCGGGGCGGTGCTTCCCCGGCTGGTGGACCTGCGGGAGGTCGGGGAGATCCTCGGCGGCAAGGTCGACGCGGTGGAGATGGCGGGGCTGGTGGCGCTGACGGTGGCGGCGATCGCGGCCTCCGCCGGGGCGCTGATGGCGGGGCTGCCCGGATTGCGGTTCCGGGACGCGTTCGCGGTGAACGTCGTGACCACCGCGGTGTCGTACGGGCTGCCCGCAGGGGGAGCGGCCGGGACGGCGCTGAACGTCACCATGCAGCGTAAGGTCGGCTTCTCCCTGCAGGAGATCGCCACGCAGGCGCTCGCGACGGGCGTGTGGAACCTCGTGGCGCGGCTCGTCCTGCCGTTGACGGCGCTCGGAGTGGCGGTCGCGGTCTCCGAGGTGCCCTCCGGGGTGCGCGGGGCGGGGCTGCTCGGCCTCGTTCTCGCCGTCGCGATCCTCGGCGTCACCGCGTGGCTGTTCTGGGGGACCTTCCCGGCGGAGAAGCTGGCGCGCGCCCTCACCCGGGCGGCCCGGATCCTGCCCGGGAAACCGCAGATCGAAGCCGAGAAACTGCAGATCTTCCGCGCCGAGGTGCGGGAAATCGTCCGGTCCCGCTGGGGCTCGCTGACGGTGACGACGCTCGTCTACCACCTGGCGACGTTCGGTGTCCTGTACCTGTCGCTGCTGGCCGTGGGGGTCACCGAGGCCGGGGTCATCGAGACGTTCGCCGTCTACGCGGTGGCCCGCCAGGTGACGGCCATCCCGCTCACCCCGGGCAGCGCCGGCGTCATCGAACTCGCCCTCATCGGCGGGCTCGGGCTGACCGGAGGCGAACTGACGAAGTTGGCCGCGGGTGTTCTCCTGTTCCGCTTCTTCACCTTCCTGCTCTACCTGCCGGCGGGCGCGGTGACGTGGGTGTGGTGGCAGTGGGCGGTCAACAAGGAGGAACAGGAGCAGCCGACGGTCTTCCGCCACCCGGGCGACGGCGCTCGGGCGCTCGCCGCTCTCGCGCTGACGGCCTTCTGCGCGCTGCTCGCCACCCGTGCCCCTGGAAGCCTTGAGACGAGCCTGTTCCGGCTGGCGAACGACCTCCCGGACGTTCTGTTCGTTCCCGTGTGGGTGCTCATGCAGGCCGGGTGGATCGGGGCCGTCGCTGTCAGCGGCGTCCTGGCACTGCTCGCGCACCGCAGGGCGCTCGCCCTCGCGCTGGTGACGGCGGGTGGTGCGGCCTGGGGACTGGCCAAGGCGGTCAAGTGGGTCGCCGGCCGCGAACGGCCGGGAGCGATCCTGGAACAGGTGCATCTGCGCGGAGACGTCCCCGCCGAAGGCGTCGGCTTCATCGCAGGACACACTTCAGTCGCCGCCGCACTGGCCACCGTCGCTTCCGCGTACCTGCCGCGCGCCTACCGCAGGACGTTGTGGGGCCTGGTCATCGTGGTGGCCTTCGGCCGCATGTACGTCGGTGCGCACCTGCCTTTGGACGTCTTCGGCGGCATCGCATTCGGCTGGGGCATCGGTTCGGCCGTCCTCTTCGCCTACGGAACCCCGGCGCACATCCCCGGAATCCCGCGTCTGCGAGCCGTCTTTCCCGACCTGCTTCCGGCTTCGGTGGCCCTGGAGCCGCTGCGTACCGACATTCGCCGCGCCGTCGTCTACCGAGCCCAGGCCCGGAAACTGTTCTTCAAGGCGATCGGCCGCGACCAGCGTGACGCCGACTTCTTCGACCGCCTCCGCTCTCTGCGCGAAAGCCCTGGCGCACCGTTCACCACGGCAAGACGACAACTGGAGCACGAGGAGTACGTCCTACAGCTCGCCAAACATTGGGGCGTACGCGTACCGAACGTCGAACGCTTTGTGGGCAAGCCGTCCGGTGACTGCTTCCTGGCGATGGAACTCATCGACGGATGCTCGATCTCGATGCTCGGCAACATCAGCGACGAACTCCTGGATGAGCTCTGGGCCCAGCTCGGAGTGCTGGGTGAGGCCCGTATCGCACACCGGGAGCTGAGCCCCGAGAACATCATGATCGACTCCGAAGGGCTCCCATACCTGACGGGCTTCGGCCGCTCCCGCTCTCAGGCCCCCGTCAAGGCGTTGCAGCTGGACCGCGACCAGCTCCAGGCCGTCACCGAGGAGCTCGTCGGCGTCGAACGCGCCAAAGCCGCACGGGAACGCGCCGGCGAACCGGACTTCACCCTGCCGAAACGCAAGAGGCAGTGGAACAGGACAGGCCCTCACACCGCACGCCACCCCGGCGACGTCGTCCGCATCATCGTCGGCCTGTTCCTGGTGACGTTCCTGGCCCTCTACGCCGCCGACGGATTCCTTCTGCCCACTGAAAGCAACCTCTTCCGGCTGGTCAACAGCCTTCCGGACTGGCTGTCCTGGCCGCTGGTGATCCTCATGCAGGCCGGAGCCCTCGGTGCCGTGGGCGCGGCCGCCGTGGTGGCACTCGCCTTCCGTCGCTTCAGGCTCGCCGCCGAACTCGCAGCAGGCGGGACGCTCGCCTGGTTCCTGGCGAAATTTCTCAAGGAGCTGACCGACCGGGGACGCCCCGGAGCGCTTCTGGAAGAGGTCGTCCTGCGCGGCGCCCACGAGAACGGTCTCGGCTTCATCTCCGGCCACGCCGCCGTCGCCGCGACCCTCGCCACCATCGCCTCCGCCCACGTACCGCGCAGATTCCGCCGCGTCTTCTGGGCGTGGGCGGTGATCGTGGCGGTCGGCCGCGTGTACGTCGGCGCGCACTTCCCGCTGGACGTCGTCGCGGGCCTGGGCCTGGGCCTGATCATCGGCGGTGCCTTCCACCTGCTGTGGGGCACGCCCTCGATCATGCCCTCCGCCGACGACATCTCCCGCGGCCTGCGCCTGGCCGTCGGGAAGGTCGACAACATCCGGAAACTGCACGCCGACGCGCGCGGCTCCGTCCCGTACCTGGCCGAACGCGAACGGGACGGCAAGGGCCTGTTCATCAAGGCCGTCAGCCGCGACCACCGGGACGCCGACCTGCTGTTCAAGTTCGCCCGGCTCCTGACCCTGCGCGGCGTCGAGGACGAGAGCCCCTTCGCCACCCCGCGCCGCCAGCTCCAGCACGAGGCGTGTCTGGTGATGCGCGCCCAGGGCGCGGGAGTGCGCGTCCCGGAGTTCGCGGGCCTGGCCCCCTGCGGCGGAGGCACCTACCTCCTGGCCGAGGCGGCGATCGAAGACGCGCGGGAGCTCACCGACCTGCCCGAACTCACCGACGACTTCCTGCACGCCTTGTGGAAGGAGGCCCGCAAACTCCACCGGACACGGATCGCACACCGCGACCTGCGGGCCGCGAACATCCTCGTCGACGCCGAAGACCGCCCCGTCATCGTCGACTTCGGATTCGCCGAGGACGGTGCCAGCGACCGCAAACTCGCCCAGGACATCGCCGAGCTACTGTGCTCCACCGCGATGTTCACCGGTCCGGAACGGACGGTACGCGCTGCCGCGGACGTCCTGGAACCCGAAGAACTGGCTGCTGCGATTCCGCTACTGCAACCTCTGGCGTTCGGCAGCGCGACCCGCAAGGCGTTGCGCGAGCATCCCGACCTGCTGGACGAGCTGAAGAACGAGATCAAACGGGTCACCGGAGCCGAGGAACCCGAGGAGATCCGGCTGACCAGGCTGCCGTCCCGCTCGTGGGCGCTGCTCCTGGCCCTGCTCGGCATGGTCGCGACGGCCGTCGGGCTGTCCGGCCTCCCGGAGGTGCACGACCCTCTCGAAGTGCTCGGCGACGCCGACGCGCGCTGGCTGGCGACCGCCGTCGTGCTGATCGCCGTCTCTTACGCCGCGGGGGCCGTCGCGCTCATGGGCGCTTACGGGCGGCGACTGCCGTTCCTGCGGACCTGTCGCGAGCAGCTGGCGGCCGCCTACTCCTCTCGCCAGCACCTGCCGGGCCTGGGTTCGGGCACCGCCCTGGCCGGATACCTCCAGTCGTCGGGAGCGTCGAAGAACAAAGCCGAGGACGCCGTCGCAGCCACCCGTCTGACCGGCGCCCTCGTACACGCCGCCGCTCTCGTCCTGGCGGTCGCCGCGGCCTTCGCCGAGAACCCCGGCCCGCTCACCCTCCCGGAGTGGCCGCTCCTGCTGGCCATCGCGGGCACCCTGGCCGCCGTGGGCCTGCTGCTCCAGTTGAAGGCCCAGCGGTCCTTCCCCAGCAGGCTGCGCGCCGCCTTCCCGTCGCTGACCGGAGGGCTGCGCAAGCCGATCCGCACGGCCGCCCTCCTGGCCGGGAGCACGGCCGTCACCACCAGCTCCGTACTGGCCTTCCTCGCCACCGCGCAGGCCCTCGGCGTGGCCGCCGGTCCCGGAGCGCTGGCCGCGGCCTTTCTCGCGACGATCCCGCTGCGCCTCCTGGGCCCCTTGCCCGCCGGTATCGGCCTGGTCGAGCCCGTCCTGGTGCTCGCCCTGGTCGCCCTGGGCGGCGGCGTCACCGAGACGGTCGTGGCGGTCATCGTCCACCGCGTCCTGTCCTTCTGGCTCCCTGTGCTCCCCGGCGCGTTCGCCTGGCGGGGTGGGAGCGGGCTCGGGAAGCCCGGGGAAATATCATCTTCCCGATGAACGGGGTGTCACGATGACGGTGTTGATTCTCGGCGGAACGGCCGAGGCGCGCGAGCTCGCGCTGTGGCTCCAGGAGCGCGGCGTGCCGTTCACGTCGTCCCTTGCCGGGCGCGTGGCACGCCCCAGGCTCCCCGTGGGGGAGGTGCGCATCGGCGGTTTCGGCGGAGCCGAAGGCCTCGCCGCCCACCTCCGCGAGCACGGCGTCACCGCCGTCGTCGACGCCACCCACCCGTTCGCGACGGGCATCTCCCGCAACGCCGCCGCCGCCTGCACGGCGACGGGCACGCCCCTGGTCCGCCTGGAACGCCCCGGCTGGGAGACGGCCCCCGGCAGCGACGCCTGGACCTGGGCCGACACCCACGCCGAGGCCGCCGAGGCCGCGGCCCGCCTGGGCGGCGCCCCGTTCCTGACCACGGGCCGCCAGTCCCTCGGACACTTCCTGGCGCCCCTGGCGGAGAGCAGGGCGCTCGTGCGGGTCGTCGACCCGCCCGACGTCCCGCTCCCCGCCCCCTGGACCCTCCTGACCAGCCGCGGCCCCTACACCCTCGAAGGCGAGCGCGAACTCCTCCGCCGCCACGCCTGCGACGTCCTGGTCACCAAGAACTCCGGCGGCGCCCACACCTGGCCCAAGATGGCCGCCGCCGCCGAACTCGGCGTCCCCGTCGTCGTCATCCGCCGCACCGGCCAGCTCCCCGGCGGCGAGGTCCGGCCCGACCACCTCGCCACCGGAGCCTGGCTGTCCGCCCGCGGCCTGGCCTGACGCCCGCAGACCGGGGAGGGCCGCCGAGGATCAGGGTCCGGCGAACCGGTGCGCGGTCCGGGCGGTGAAGTCGCGGGCGGCGTCCGCGAAGCGCCGTGCGATGCCGGGGCTTCCGGCCCAGTGCGTGTGCAGGTAGGAGGCGTGCAGCGTCGGGGAGCCGGTGGCGGCGGGGTCGGCGCTGAAGCCCTCCGGGCCCGCGCCGAACTCCCAGGCGGCGTGCGCGCCCGCACGCGGCTCGACGACGGTCCGGTGGAACTCGTGGCCGGTGACCCGCCCGCCGGCCTCGGCCAGCAGGGTGCCGCGCGGCGCGGTCGCGTCCCGGTAGCCGAGCGTCAGGCGCGGGGACATCCGCGCCGTCGCGTCCAGCGCGCCCACCATCGGCGCGCCGTCCAGGGTCCGGCACAGGTAGAGCAGGCCCGCGCACTCGGCGACGACCGGGACGCCGCCGTCCACGGCCGCGCGCAGCGCCGCGCGCAACGGTTCGTTGGCCGACAGCTCCCCGGCGTGGACCTCGGGGAACCCGCCGCCGAGATAGGCGCCCGCCGTGCCGCCGGGCAGACCGGTGTCGGTGAGCGGGTCGAAGTACGCGACCTCGCAGCCGGCGGCCCGGAGGAGCTCCTCGGTCTCGCTGTAGCGGAAGGTGAACGCCCGCCCGCCGGCGAACGCCACCACGGGCCGCGTCCCGGCGGACGCGGCCCGTGGTGGCGCCAGGACCGAGGACGCCTCCCAGGGCGCGGCCTCGAGGGGCGCCGCCCGGCGGGCCAGCTCGACGATCCGCCGGAGGTCGATGTGCTCGGCCATCCGCGCCGCCAGCCGGTCCAGGGCGCCGGCGGCGTCCCGCCGCTCCGCGACGGGGACGAGCCCGAGATGGCGGGAGGGCGCCGATATCCCGTCGTCCCTGTACAGGACGCCGAGGACGGGGACGCCCGTCGGTTCCAGGGCGCGGCGGACCTCGGCGGCATGGCGTTCCGACCCCGCCTTGTTCAGGACGACGCCGACGACGTCCAGTTCGGGCCCGTAGGCCACCATCCCCTGCACGACGGCCGCGATGGAGCGGGAGGCGTGCGAGACGTCCACGACGAGCAGCACCGGGGAGCCGGTGGCGGCCGCGACATGGGCGGTCGAGGCGAACCCGTCACCGCCGAGCCGCCCGTCGTACAGGCCCATGACCCCTTCGATGACGGCGATGCCAGCGCCCCGCGCCCCGGCGAGCAGCAGCGGCGCGAGCAGGTGCTCGCCGACCATGCACGGGTCGAGGTTGCGGCCCGGCCGCCCCGTCGCCAGGGCGTGGTAGCCGGGGTCGATGTAGTCGGGCCCGACCTTGTGCCCCGAGACGGTGTGGCCCGCCGCCCGCAGCGCCGCCATGAGGCCCGTCGCCACGGTCGTCTTGCCGTGGCCGGACGCGGGGGCGGCGATGACGAGGCGGGGAAGCTCTACCATTCGATGCCCCGCTGGCCCTTCTGCCCCGCGTCCATGGGGTGCTTGACCTTCGCCATCTCGGTCACCAGGTCCGCGGCCTCCAGCAGGAGGGGGTGCGCCCGCCGTCCCGTCACCACCACGTGCTGGTGGCCGGGCCGGTTCCGCAAGGTCTCGACGACGTCCTCGGCGTCCACCCAGCCCCAGGCGATCGGGTAGGTGAACTCGTCGAGCAGGTACAGGTCGTGCGCCTCGGCCGCCAGGCGGCGTTTGACCTCCGCCCAGCCCTCGGCGGCGTCGGCCGCGTGGTCGGCCTCGGCGCCCTGCTTGCGCGACCAGGACCAGCCCGAGCCCATCTTGTGCCACTCGACGGGCCCGCCCTCGCCGGTCTCGGCGTGCAGCCGCCCGAGCCGCTCGAGCACCGTCTGCTCCCCGATGCGCCACTTGGCGGACTTCACGAACTGGAAGACACCGATGTTCCAGCCCTGGTTCCAGCCGCGCATGGCCAGGCCGAACGCGGCGGTCGACTTCCCCTTCCCCTCTCCGGTGTGCACCATCAGCAGCGGCCGGTTCCGCCGCTGCCTGGTGCTCAGCCCGTCTTCGGGCACGTTCGACGGCTGTCCTTGCGGCATGAGAGGCCTCTTTCGCAGGGTTCGGTTCGGGGGGAGAAGCGGTGCCGGAGGTCAGGCGACCCGCTGCCGGACGGTGGCGGTCAGGGCATCGGCGGCGACCTCGCCCAGGGGCAGGTGCTCGGCGCGGAGCGCGGCGCTGAGCTCGCGGGCCAGGCCCAGCCGGAAGCGGCCGGTCTCGCAGTCGACGACCAGGGTGGTGACGTCCGCTCCGGCCAGCAGCGCGGCGGCCCGGCGGGAGCGGGCGACGGCGTCCGGCCCGTGGGTGGCGCGGCCGTCGGTGACGACGACGAGCAGGGGCCTGCGCCGCGGGTCGCGCAGGCGTTCCACGCGCAGCACCTCGGCGGCGGCGAGGAGGCCTTCGGCCAGGGGGGTGCGGCCTCCGGCGGGCAGGTCCTTCAGGAGGGTGGCGGCGATGTCGACCGAGGACGTCGGGGGGAGCACGACCTCGGCGCGGGACCGGCGGAACGTCACCAGGCCGACCTTGTCGCGGCGGCGGTAGGCGTCCAGGAGGAGGGAGAGGATCGCGGTCTTGACCTGGGCCATACGGCGGCGGGCGGCCATGGAGCCGGAGGCGTCCACGCAGAACAGGATGAGGTTCGACTCGCGGCCCTGCACGACGGCGAGCCGGACGTCCTCGGCGCGCAGCAGCAGGGGCGTGCCGCTGCGGCCGCGCGCCCGCTGGTGGGGGGCGGCGGCGCGGAGCGTCTCCAGCAGGTGGAGCGCGCCGCCGGGCCCGTCCGGCCTGCGGGCGCCGACCCGGCGTCCGGTGCGGGTGAAGGCGGGGGAGCGGCGGCCCGCCTCGCCCGCCCCGGTCCCGGCGACACGGAAGGTCTTCGGCCGGTACGGAGCGTCGGGCGCGACGACACCGGCGGAGGTTCCGGCAGGAGCGCCGCCGTCCGTGCCGGGCGCCTCCTCGGAAGCGTCCGCACCGGCGCCGCCGTCGCTCGAGGGCGTCTCTTCGGGAGCGTCCGCACCGGTGTCTCCGCCGTTCGGGGACCCTCCCGCACGGCTCTCGTCCCCGCGGGCCTCGTCCTGCGGCTCGGGCGCGTCCTCGGGAGCCCCGTCCGAGGGCTTTGCGTCCCCGGGCGGGCCGTCCTGCGGTCCGGTCGGCGGCGCGGGCGGCTCCGGGGGGAGCTCGTCCGAGCCGAGGATGCGGTCGAGCAGCTCCTCGTCGAGGCCGGGGGCGTCGAACGGGTTGCGGCGGCGGCGGTGGGGGAGGGCCAGCCGGGCGGCGGCGCGGACGTCCTCGCGGGTGACGGCGGCGCGCCCGTGCCAGGCGGCGTGGGCGGCGGCGGCACGGGCCGTCACCAGGTCGGCGCGCATGCCGTCCACCTCGAACGCCGCGCACACCTCGGCGATCTTGAACAGCGCCGCGTCGCCGAGCTCGACCTTCGGCAGGAGCTCCCGCGCCTCGGCGATCCGGCGGGTCAGCTCCCGTTCGGCCGGGGCGAAGCGGGCGGCGAACGCTTCGGGATCCGCCTCGAACGCCAGGCGGCGCCGGACGACCTCGACCCGGGTCCGGGGGTCGCGGGGCGCGGCGACCTCCACGGTCAGGCCGAACCGGTCGAGCAGCTGCGGCCGCAGCTCCCCCTCTTCCGGGTTCATCGTGCCGACCAGGACGAACCGGGCGGCGTGCTCGACGGAGACGCCGTCGCGCTCCACCGTCGCGCGGCCCGTCGCGGCGGCGTCGAGCAGCAGGTCGACCAGGTGGTCGTGGAGCAGGTTGACCTCGTCGACGTACAGGACGCCGCGGTGCGCGCGGGCCAGCAGCCCCGGCTCGTAGGCGGTGACGCCCTCGGTCAGCGCCCGCTCCAGGTGCAGCGAGCCGAGCACCCGGTCCTCGGTGGCGCCGACGGGCAGTTCCACCAGCCGGGCGGGCCGGGTCTCCACGGGCGCGTCCGGCGGGAAGGGCCCGTCGGGGGAGAGCGGGTCGCGTTCGCGCGGATCGCTGGAGAACCGGTCGCCGGCGATCACCTCGACGGGCGGCAGGATCCGGGCCAGCGCCCGCACCATGGTGGACTTGGCGGTGCCCTTCTCGCCCCGCACGAGCACCCCGCCGACCGACGGCGAGACGGCGGTGAGGGTCAGGGCGAGCGCCATGTCGTCGGAGCCGACGACGGCGCTGAACGGAAAGATCGATGGCATGTGAGGCTCCCGCTCGTCGTGCCGTCCGCAGTGCACGAGGCCGGTCTTCGGACTTCCCAGGTCGATGCCTGGATCACCGCAGCGGGCCTGTGCCGGATTCTCACCGGCTTCCCAGATTCTCCCCACAAAGGAGGCACCTCGTGCTGAAGTACGCGCCAAGGCTACTCCCCGGCGGAGGCCCGCGAAGCCACAGGGGGTGGAAACGGGCACTAAGGTCGTGCGGCATGACTGTCTCCGTGACCGTGGTCGGTATCGGCGCCGACGGCTGGACGAGCCTGGACGAGGCGGCCCGCCGCACCGTCGAGGAGGCCGGGACGCTGCTCGGCGGCGCGCGCCACCTGGCGATGGTCCCGCCCGTGCCCGCGCAGCGGCGCCTGCCGTGGCCGTCCCCGCTGCGCGCCGGACTCGGCGCCCTCCTGGCGTCCTGCTCCGGCGACGTCGTGGCGCTGGCCTCGGGCGACCCCCTGGTGTCCGGGGTGGGCAGCACCCTCATCGACGTGCTGGGCCCCGACCGGGTGCGCATCGTCCCGGCGCTCTCGTCGGTCGCGCTCGCCCGCGCCCGGATGCGCTGGCCCGCCGAGACCACGTCCGTCCTCAGCCTCGTCGGCCGCGACCCGCGCACCCTGCTGCGCCTGCTGAGCCCCGGCCGCCGCGTCCTCGTGCTCTCCGGCGACGGCACCACCCCCCGCCGGGTCGCCGAACTCCTGCTCGCAGCCGGTTTCGGCACCAGCGAGCTGACCGTCCTGTCCGACCTGGGCACCGAACGCGAGGCGATGCTCCGCGCAGTACCCGCCGAGGGCGTGCCGGCGGAACTCCCCGCCCTGAACATCGTGGCGATCGAGTGCTCCGGCACCGGAGGCCGTTCCCTGGTGGCGGGCCTGCCCGACGACGCGTTCGAGCACGACGGCCAGCTCACCAAACGCGACGTGCGGGCCTCGGCCCTGTCGCGCCTCGCGCCCCTGCCCGGCCAGATGTTGTGGGACGTCGGCGCGGGAGCGGGCTCGGTCGCCGTCGAGTGGATGCGCACGGACGCCTCCTGCCGCGCCATCGCGATCGAATCCCACCCGGAACGGGCCGCCCGCATCGCCGGGAACGCGGCCTCCCTTGGCGTCCCCGCCCTGCACGTCGTGCACGGCCGGGCCCCCGAGGCGCTGCACGGCCTCGCATCCCCCGACGCCGTCTTCATCGGCGGCGGGGCCACCGCCGAAGGCGTCATCGACCTGTGCTGGAAAGCGCTGAAACCGGCCGGACGCCTGGTCGTCCACGGCGTCACCCTCCAGACGGAAGCCCTGCTCATGGCGCGATACGCCGACCTGGGCGGCGAACTGACCCGCCTCAGCGTCGAGCAGGCCGCCCCCCTCGGCGCGTTCGACGGCTGGAAGCCCGCCAGAACCGTCACCCAGTGGTCGCTGCGAAAGGACGAAAAGTGACCGTGCACTTCGTGGGAGCCGGCCCCGGCGCCGCCGACCTCCTCACCCTCCGCGCCGCGCGCATGCTCGAACGCGCCGACGTCTGCCTCTACCCCGGCACCTACCTCGACGAGCAGGTGCTCTCCCACTGCCGCCCCGAGGCCGTGCTCATCGACACCCAGCACCTGGACCTCGACCAGATCACCGCCCACCTCACCGAAGCCCACCACGCCGGGCACGACGTCGTCCGCCTCTGCTCCGGCGACCCCTCGCTGTACTCCGCCCTCGCCGAGCAGACCGGCCGCCTGGACGCCCGCGGCATCCCCTGGGACGTCACCCCCGGCGTCCCCGCCTACGCCGCCGCCGCCGCCCTCCTGGGCAAGGAGCTGACGGTCCCCCTGATCGCCCAGTCCGTCGTCCTCACCCGCACCCAGGCCCGTTCGACCGCGATGCCCCAGACCGAGTCGCTCCAGGCGTTCGCCCGGACCGGGGCCACCCTCGTCCTCCACCTGGCCATCACCCGCGTCCGCGCCCTGGCCGCCGAGCTCGCCGCCGAGTACGGCCCCGGCTGCCCCGCCGCCGTCGTCGCCAACGCCTCCCAGCCCGCCGAACTCGTCATCACAGGCACCCTGTCCGACATAGCCGACCAGGTGGAGGCCCACGGCCTCAAGAAGGCCGCCGTCATCCTCGTCGGCCCCGCCCTGGACCCCGCGGCCTGCCGCGGCGGGGAATCCCACCTGTACGACCCCCGCCGGATCCGCCCCGACCAGCCCGCCCGGACCTGACCTCAGCGGCCTCGGTGAGGACTTGGACCCTGGGCCGACACGATCGTGACACTCCGCTGAAACAGCTCCTCCCTAATTTCTGTCGCATGACAGGAATTAGGGAGGGACTGCTGCCATGACCGCCATCGCTCCATCGCCGCGCACGGAAGCCACCGATCCGGCGCCCGACTCCGCCGCGCTCGCCGGGTTCGGCTACCGCCAGGAACTCCACCGCAGCATGGGGCGTTACGCCTCCTTCGCCGCAGGCTTCTCCTTCATCTCCGTCCTCACCACCGTCTTCCAGTTCTTCGCCTTCGGGTACTCCTTCGGCGGCGGCGCCTTCTTCTGGACGTGGCCCGCCGTCCTCCTCGGCCAGCTGCTGGTGGCGGCCTGCTTCGCCGAGCTCGCCGCCCGCTACCCGATCTCGGGCGCCATCTACCAGTGGTCCACCCGGTTGAGCCGGCCGGCCTTCGGCTGGTTCGCGGGCTGGATCATGGTCACCGGGCAGATCGTGGTGGTCGCAGCCGCGGCGCTCGCGCTCCAGATGGTGCTGCCGGCGGTCTGGAGCGGGTTCCAGATCGTCGGCGGCGACCCGGCTCCCACGACGGCGACCGGAGCCGCCAACGCCGCCGTCCTGGCCGTCGTGCTCCTCGTCCTCACCACGGTCGTCAACGTGCTGGACAACAGGGTCCTGTCGGTGGTCAACCGCGTCGGCGTCACCGCGGAGATCATCGGCGCGGTGCTCATCGTCGTCCTGCTGCTCACCCACTCCGAGCGCGGCGGGGGCGTCACCCTGCACACCGGGGGAGAGGGCGGGGCGATCGGCGCCCTGCTGGTCGGCGCGTTCGCCGCCGCGTACGTCCTGATCGGCTTCGACAGCGCGGGCGAGATGAGCGAGGAGACCCGCAACCCGCGCCGCACCGCGCCCCGCACCATCCTCACCGCCCTGCTCGCCGCGGGCGTCCTGGCGACCCTGATGGTGCTCGGCGGGCTGCTCGCCGCGCCGAGCCTGACCGACGGGCGGCTGGCCACCGAGGGCCTGGCCTACGTGCTGACCAGCAGCCTCGGCCCGGGGGTCGGCAAGGCGCTGCTGCTGGACGTGGCCCTGGCCGTCGCCGTCGCCACGCTCGCGATCCAGACCTCCGCGACCCGGATGCTGTTCTCCATGGCCCGCGACGGGGTGCTGCCCGCCTCGCGCGTCCTGGGCAGGGTCTCCCCGCGCACCGGCATGCCGGTCGCCCCCGCCGTGGTGGTGGGCGTCGCCGCGGCGGGGCTCTGCCTGCTCAACCTCGCCTCGCCGGAGGCCTTCCTCGCCATCGGGACGACCTGCATCGCCATGCTCTACCTCGCGTACGCGATGGTCACCGGGCCGATGCTGCTGCGCAGGCTGCGCGGCGGATGGGCCGCCGACGCCGGTGTCGACGAGCTCGGCAAGCCGCTCTTCTCGCTGGGCAGGTGGGGCCTGCCGATCAACGTGCTCGCCCTGGCCTACGGACTGTTCATGACCGTCAACCTCGCCTGGCCGCGCGCAGCCGTCTACGACCCCGAGGGCGGGCACTGGTACTTCCAGTGGTTCACCGTGCTCTTCCTCGGCACGATGCTGGCGCTCGGCACCGCGTACCGGATGCTGCGCCGTCCCGCAGTGGCCGTCCAGCCCGTTCCGGAGCCGTCCGCGGCGTCGTAGCGCGGCGGACGGACCAGGACCCGGAGCCCCGGCGCTTCGGGTCCTTCGTCATGGACGGGCAGGGCCCGGGGCCGGCCGGCGCAGCGGCCCGGCGGCCTCGCGCACCGCCGGCAGGTCCTCCTCGCGCACTCCCGCCACGCGCAGCGCCGCGTCCGCCGTCGCCGACGCGAAGGCGGGGACGGGGCGGTCCGGGTCGGAGCGGTGGATCAGGATGACGCCCTCGATGAGCCCGAAGACGAGGTCGTTGCGGAGCGCGAGCTCGCCCCCGTCCAGGAGGCCGCCGCTCTCCGTGGCCGCGAGCAGCCGCCCGTACGCCTCCTTCAGCTCGCCGCGCATCCGGCTGAACCCGGCGAACCGCTCGGCGCGGGTCTCGGGCAGCAGGTAGAGGCTGCCCAGGTTGTGCGGGCCGCCGCACAGCAGCTCCACGTCGGAGCGGCACAGCTGCCACAGGCGGGCCTCCGCCGGCAGGGAGCGGCCGTCGGCGAGGAGGCCGCGGGCGAGGACCAGCGACGGCGTGACCGTGCTCTCGAGGAGCGCGGCGAGAAGGTCTTCCTTGCCGTCGAAGTAGTGGTACATCGTGGCCTGCCGCATTCCGGCGCGTTCGGCGACCGCCCTCGTCGAGGTGGCCGCGTACCCGCGCGAGGTGAACAGCTCGGCCGCCGCGGCCAGCAGCTCCTCCCTGGCGGGCAGCCCGCTCTCGGGGCGCTGCACCGCGCGCGGCCTGCCGACCCGTCTTCCCGTGGTGGTCCCCATGGGGCCGATCGTCGCACACCGCGCCGCGCGCACCGCCCCCGCGCCCGCGCCGGTGAGGACTCGGTAACGCGGCGGCAACGCGGCGGCAACGTCCGTGAATCCGCCCCGGCCTAATTTCTGTCAAGCGACAGAAAAACGTCTCGAGGAGGTCTGGCCATGTCGACGGCGACGACGTACGGAGCGCGGGACCACGCCCGCGCCCAGGAGGGGACCAGCGTCGAGGCCATGCCGGTGGTGCCCGCCGCCGCATGGCCGGACCCGCCCCGCGAGGCCGGTCCGCTGGTGTGGGCGGAGACCGTGGCGGGCGGCGGCTACACGCACAAGGTGCTCGCCCGCGGCACCGAGCTGCGGCTGACGGACGTGCGCGGCGACGCCTGCGCCCACCTGCTGCTGTTCGTCGCGGACCGGCCCTGGGAGCGGCTCAACACCGCCGACACCGTCAAGGTGCAGTGGAACGCCTACCTGGGCGAGGGGAATCTGCTCCTGTCCGACCAGGGACGGGTGCTGGCGTCCATCGTCGCCGACACCTCCGGACGGCACGACGCGCTGTGCGGCACCTCCACCCTCGTGCGCAACACCGAACGGTACGGCGACGGGACGCCGCAGTCCGCGTCCCCGGCGGGCCGGGAACTGCTCAAACTGGCCGCCCTCAAGAACGGGCTGGAGCCCCGCGACCTCCCGCCTTCGATCTCCTTCTTCCAGGGCGTGGAGGTCCAGGAGGACGGCTCCTTGAAGTTCACCGGCTCGGCGGGACCCGGTGCCGCCGTGACCCTGCGCGCCGAGCAGGACCTCACCGTGCTCATCGCCAACGTCCCGCACCCCGTCGACCCCCGGCCGGAGTACGCCAGCACCCCGCTGGAGGCGCTCGCCTGGAAGTCACGTCCGACCGGACCCGACGACGCGCTGTGGAACGCCGCCCCGGAGGGCCGCCGCGCCTTCCTCAACACCGCCGAATTCCGCACCGCAAGGGGGCTCGCATGACCACCACGACCGTTCCCGCCAGGGCCGCCTGGTCCGCCGTCGTCCCTGCGGGCCACCTGCTCACCATCACCGACCTGCACGGCAACCAGGCCGTGGACTGCCTGGTGTACGACGCACACGACACCGCCGTCCGCTACAGCGCCCCCGACACCATCCACGCCCAGGGGAACATCTTCCTGACCACGGGCTCCGTCCTGCTCTCCAACGAGCACACCCCGCTGATGACCGTCGTCGAGGACACCTGCGGCCGCCACGACACCGTTGGAGGCGCCTGCTCCAAGGAGTCCAACACCCTGCGCTACGGCCACCACACCTGGTCGCAGCACGCCTGCGTGGACAACTTCCTCGCCGAAGGAGCGCGTCACGGCCTCGGCAAACGCGACCTGGTGTCGAACATCAACTGGTACATGAACGTTCCCGTCGAGCAGGACGGCACGCTCGGCATCGTGGACGGCATCTCCGCCCCCGGCCTGAAGGTCGTCCTGCGTGCGGAGACCGACGTCCTCGTCCTGGTGTCCAACTGTCCGCAGATCAACAACCCCTGCAACGGCTTCGAGCCGACCCCCGTCCAGATGACGATCGGCGATGGGACGGCCGCATGAAACCCGCCTTCGACACCCTGCTGATCGCCAACCGGGGCGAGATCGCCGTCCGGATCATCCGTACCGCCCGTCGGCTCGGGCTGCGCACGGTCGCGGTCTTCTCCGACCCGGACCGCACGAGCGAGCACGTACGGCTGGCGGATGAGGCGGTACGGCTGGGCCCGGCGCCCGCCAAGGAGTCGTACCTGGACGTGGAACTGGTCCTCAAGGCCGCCGCGGCGACCGGCGCCGGGGCGATCCACCCGGGATACGGGTTCCTGTCCGAGGACGCGGAGTTCGCGCGGCGCTGCGAGGAAGCGGGAATCGTCTTCGTCGGCCCCACGCCCGAGCAGCTCGAGCTGTTCGGCGCCAAGCACACCGCCCGCGCGGCGGCCGAGGCCGCGGGCGTGCCCCTCGCCCCCGGCACCGGCCTGCTGCCCGACCTCTCCGCCGCGCTGGAAGAGGCCGTCCGCATCGGCTATCCGGTGATGCTGAAGGCCACCGGAGGCGGCGGCGGTATCGGGATGCGGGCCTGCCGCGGGCCAGAGGAACTGGCCGACGCGTGGGAGCAGGTGCAGCGGGTCGCCGCCGCGTCGTTCTCCTCCGCCGGGGTCTTCCTGGAACGGCTCGTCGAGCACGCCCGCCACGTCGAAGTGCAGGTCTTCGGCGACGGCGCGGGCCGGGTCGTCGCCTTCGGCGACCGCGACTGCTCGTTGCAGCGCCGCAACCAGAAGGTCGTCGAGGAGGCGCCCGCGCCGGGCCTGCCGGACCGCGTCCGCAAGGAACTGGCCGACGCGGCACGGAGCCTGTGCGCCTCGGTGGGCTACCGCTCCGCCGGAACGGTGGAGTTCGTGTACGACGCCGCCCGCGAGGAGGCGTACTTCCTGGAGGTCAACACCCGGCTGCAGGTGGAGCACCCGGTCACCGAGGAGATCTACGGCGTCGACCTCGTGGAGTGGATGCTGCGCCTCGCCCAGGGGGAGGCGGCGGTCGTCCGCGAGCCCGGCGCCCCGCGCGGCCACGCCGTGGAGGCCCGCGTCTACGCCGAGGACCCTTCCCGCGACCACCGCCCCAGCGCGGGCCTGCTGACGCGGGTCTCCTTTCCCCCGGACGTCCGCGTCGACTCCTGGGTGGAGACCGGCACGGAGGTGACCACCGCCTACGACCCGATGCTGGCCAAGGTCATCGCGTACGGCGAGGACCGCGCGGAGGCGCTGAGCCGGCTGGACGCCGCGCTCGCCGCGACCCGCGTCGACGGCATCGAGACCAACCTGGGCCTGGTGCGGGCCGCGCTCGCCGACCCCGAGGTGCGGGCGGCCCGGCACTCCACCGCCACCCTGGCCTCGGTCACGGACCCCACCCCGCGCGTCGAGGTCGTCTCGGGCGGCACCCTCACCACCGTCCAGGACTGGCCGGGCCGGACCGGCCACTGGCAGGTCGGCGTCCCGCCCTGCGGCCCCATGGACGACCTGTCGTTCCGGCTCGGCAACCGGGCGCTGGGCAACGACGAGGGCGCGCCCGGCCTGGAATGCACCCTCCAGGGGCCCGGGCTGCGCTTCACCCGCGAGACGACGGTGTGCGTCACCGGGGCCCCGGCGCCGGTGAGCGTGGACGGAGTCGCTGTTTCACAGTGGGAGCCGGTGACGGTCCCCGCCGGGGCCACGCTCCGGATCGGGGCCCCCGACGAGTTCGGCCTGCGCACCTACGTGCTGTTCGCGGGCGGCGGGCTGGACGTGCCGGACTTCCTCGGCAGCGCCTCCACCTTCACCCTGGGGCGCTTCGGCGGCCACGGCGGTCGTGCTCTGCGCACGGGCGACGTGCTGCACGGCGGGACGGCCGGGCACGCGGGCCGTCCGGTGCCGCAAGCCGACCGGCCCGTGTTCGGCCGGGAGTGGGAGGTCGGAGCGGTCGAGGGCCCGCACGCCGCGCCCGAGTTCTTCACCGAGGACGACATCCGCGACTTCTACGCCGCCGACTGGAAGGTCCACTTCAACTCGGCCCGCACGGGCGTGCGCCTGGTCGGTCCCAAGCCGCGCTGGGCCCGCAAGGACGGCGGCGAAGCCGGGCTGCACCCGTCCAACATCCACGACACGCCGTACTCGGTGGGCGCGGTCGACTACACCGGGGACATGCCGGTGCTGCTCGGCCCCGACGGCCCCTCGCTGGGCGGCTTCGTCTGTCCGGCGACGATCGCCAAGGGCCAGCGGTGGAAGCTCGGCCAGCTGAGGCCGGGGGACTCCGTCAGGTTCGTCCCGCTGACCGTGGACGCGGCGGACGCCCTGCGCCGTACGCCCCAGGTGCGTCCCCTGGCGGACCGGACGGAGATCGCGGACGGCGGGGTGCTGGCCCGGCAGGGGGACGTGACGTACCGGCGCAGCGGAGACGACAACCTGCTGGTCGAGTTCGGGCGGATGGAGCTGGACCTGGCACTGCGGATGCGGGTGCACGCGCTGATGGAAGCGGTGGTGGCGGCCGAACTGCAGGGCGTCACCGACCTGACTCCCGGCATACGCTCCCTGCAGATCCAGATCGATCCGGACGTCCTGCCGCAGAAGGAGTTGCTGGCGGCCGTACGCCGCATCGAGGGCGCTCTTCCGCCCACCGACGAACTGGTCGTGCCGTCCCGGACGGTTCACCTTCCGCTGTCCTGGGACGACCCGGCGACCCGCGAAGCCATCGCCCGGTACATGGCCGGGGTGCGAGACGACGCCCCCTGGTGCCCCTGGAACATCGAATTCATCCGCCGCGTCAACGGCCTCGAGTCCGTCGAGGACGTCTTCCGCACGGTCTTCGACGCCGAATACCTCGTTCTCGGCCTGGGTGACGTCTACCTGGGCGCACCCGTGGCCACGCCTCTCGACCCCCGCCATCGCCTCGTCACCACGAAGTACAACCCGGCCCGGACCTGGACGGCGGAGAACTCCGTCGGTATCGGTGGCGCGTACCTGTGCATCTACGGCATGGAAGGGCCCGGCGGATACCAGTTCGTCGGCCGCACCACACAGGTCTGGTCGAGCTGGAAGCGGGAGGGCGTCCCCTGGCTGCTCCGCTTCTTCGACCGCATCAAGTGGTACGAGGTCGGGCCGGACGAGCTCCTGGAGCTCCGCGCCGACATGGCCGCCGGACGGTTCACCCCCCGCATCGAAGAAGGAACCTTCGCCCTCGCCGACTATCAGCGCTTCCTGGACGAGAACGCCACGTCGATAGCCGACTTCCGTGCTCTCCAGGCCGCAGCCTTCGGCACGGAACGGGACGCCTGGGAGGCTTCGGGTGAGTTCGCCCGTGCCGAGGCGGCGGCCGAACCGGTGGCCGCACCCGAGGAGATCACCGTCCCGCCCGGCGGACGGCTCGTGGAAGCCGAGTTCGCGGCCTCCGTCTGGCAGGTGTCCGTCTCCGCCGGGGACACCGTCACGGCGGGCCAGCGGCTTCTCGTACTGGAGGCGATGAAGATGGAAGCGCCGGTCCACGCGCCGAGCGACGGCGTCGTCGCCGAGGTCCTCACCAAGCCCGGAGCCCAGATCGAGTCCGGAACCCCGCTGATCGTCCTGGCCCCGCCCGCGTAGGAAGGCATCCGCACCGATGACCGAACGTTTTCTCGCCCGCGTCCGCGCCGCCTACGAGCGCATCTCGACGGTCGACCGCCCCGAGATCTGGATCGACCTCCGCCCTCGAGCCGACGTCGAGGCGGAGATCGCCGGGATCGACCCTGCGCTTCCCCTCGCCGGACGGCTGCTCGCCGTCAAGGGAAACATCGACGTCGCCGGACTCCCGACCACCGCTGGCTGTCCCTCCTACGCGTACGAACCGGCCCGGGACGCCCCGGCGGTCGCCCGCCTCCGCGCGGCGGGCGCCGTCGTCATCGGCACCACGAACCTTGACCAGTTCGCCACCGGCCTGGTCGGCACCCGCTCGCCGTACGGGGCCGTGCGCAACGCCGTCGACCCGTCCCGCATCAGCGGCGGATCGAGTTCCGGTTCCGCCGTCGCCGTGGCGCTCGGCATCGCCGACCTGGCCCTCGGCACCGACACCGCGGGTTCCGGCCGCGTCCCGGCGGCCTTCAACGGCATCGTCGGCCTGAAACCGACACGGGGCCTGGTCCCCACCGAGGGCGTCGTCCCGGCCTGCGCGAGCCTCGACTGCGTGACGGTCTTCGCCCGCACCCTCCCCGAAGCCGAACAGGCCCTCGCCCACCTGGCCGCCGGCACCATCGTGCCGCCGCCCCGCGAGCCGGGCCCGTGGCGGATCGCCGTCCCCGGCCTCTCCCAGCTCGGCGAGCTGGACGAAGGCTGGGCCGAGGCGTTCCAGAACGCCGCCGCCCGGCTGGAGGCGGCCGGAGCCCGCCTCCAGTCCGTGGACCTCGCCCCGTTCACCGAGGCCGCCGCGATGCTCTACGAGGGCGCCTTCGTCGCCGAGCGCTACACCGCCGTCGGAGAGTTCATCGACAAGCGGGCAGGACACGGCGATCTGGACCCGACCGTGGCCGGGATCATCGGCCGCGCCCGCGACATCCCGGCCCACCGCCTCTTCAGCGACCAGGACGAGCTGGCCGCCCTGCGCTCCCGCGCCCTCGCCGCGCTCGGCGACGCGGACGCCCTGCTGCTGCCCACCGCTCCCGGCCACCCCACCCTCGCCGAAGTGGCCGCCGACCCCTTGGGAGCCAACGCCCGCCTGGGCCGGTTCACGAACTCCACGAACCTCTTCGACCTCGCCGCGGTGGCCGCCCCCGCCGGAACGACCGGGGGCCTGCCCTTCGGCGTGATGCTGATCGGCCCCGCCCACACCGACGACCGCCTCGCCCGGATCGCCGCGCTCCTCACCCCGCCCGCCCGCGTGGCCGTCGTCGGCGCCCACCTGACGGGCCAGCCCCTCAACTCCCAGCTCCTCGCCCTGGGCGCCCGGTTCTCCCAGGCGACCGCCACCGCACCCCGCTACCGCCTGTACGCGCTGCCCACCACCCCGCCCAAGCCCGGCCTGGTACGCGTCCGCGAAGACGGCGCCGCCATCGAGGCCGAGGTGTGGGACCTGCCGCCGGAGGGTTTGGGCGGCCTGCTCGCCGCCCTCCCCCACCCCATGGCCCTCGGCAGCGTGGAACTGGCCGACGGCAGCCGCGTCCCGGGCTTCCTCTGCGAGCCCTCCGCCCTGCACGGGGCCGCGGACATCACCTCGTACGGCGGCTGGCGGGCCTATCTCCGCGACCGCGGCTGACGCCCGTCAGATCCAGCCCTCCTCCCAGGCGCGGTGGGCGGCGGCGTGGCGCGAGGAGGCGTTCAGTTTGGCCATGGCCGCGGACAGGTAGTTGCGCACGGTGCCGGGGGCCAGGTGGACCTGCGCGGCGATCTCGTTGACCGAGGCGCCCGTCCGCGACACGCGCAGGACCTCGAGCTCCCGGTCGGTGAGGGGGCAGTCGTCCTCGGTCAGGGCGGAGGCGGCGATGTCGGGGTCGACGTAGCGCCGTCCGGCGGCGACGTCGCGGATGATCTCGGCGAGCCGGGCGGCGGACGTGGTCTTGGGCACGAAACCGCTGACGCCCGCGGCGAGGGCGCGGCGGAGCACGCCGGGACGTGCGTGGCGGGTGACCAGGACGATCCTGACCGGGGACGCGGAGCGGATCTCCTCGGCGGCGCGCAGGCCGTCGGCGGGCGGCATCTCCAGGTCGAGCACGGCGATGTCGGGGCGGTGCTCGCGCGCCAGCCGCACCGCGTCGGTGGAGGTCGAGGCCTCGGCGACGACCTCCAGGTCGTCCTCCAACGCCAGCAGCGCCGCCAGCGCGCTGCGCAGGAGGTCCTCGTCGTCGGCGATCAGCAACCGGATCATTCCGCTCCCGCCGTGCCGGCCGGCAGCGACGCGACGACCTCGAACCAGCCGTCCTCGCTCCGCCATTCGAGTGTTCCCTCGGCGTTCCGCAGGCGCTCCGCCAGCACGGCGAGCCCCGTTCCCGAACCCCGTGACGGCGAGCCGGCCGCGCCGTCGTTGCCGACGCGCAGCAGAGCCCGGCCGTCCTCCACCCGGTAGGCGATGTGCGCGCGGGCCGCCTCGCTGTGGCGCAGGACGTTGGTGGTCGCCTCGCGCATCACCAGCCCCAGCAGGTGGCGGCCGGTCTCGGAGAGGTCCTGCGCGGTGCCGGCGGCCCGGTCGATGCTCGTGCGGATCTCGGCGGACGCCAGCACCTTGGCCGCGTTGGAGAGCTCCTCCTCCAACGTGGTGCGCCGGTATCCCTGCGCCACGGCACGGGTGTCGCGGAGCGCTTCAGCGGACAGTTCCCGCACCTCCCGCATCTCCGCGGCGGCCCGCGACGGATCGGTCTCCGCCAGCCGCGCCGCGAGCTCGCTCTTGAGGGCGATGACCTGCAGGTGATGGCCCTGGATGTCGTGGAGGTCCGCCGCGAACCGCAACCGCTCCTCCTTGACCGCCAGCTCGGCGGCCAGCCGCCCGGCGGTGTTCAGCCGTTCGGCGACGTCCCAGCCCCACAACATGCCCAGCACCGTCCACGAGGTGAACGCGACCAGCCCGACCGGCTCGAGGACGGGGGACGGCCCTTCCACGTCCGCGGAGACGAAGCCGACGATCCCGCCGATGACGGCGGCCGCGACCACCGCGGCGGCGACCAGCACACGCCGTCGCGCCGGAGGCAGGAACGTCGCCGCGACCGCGACCATCATCGCCGGAGCCAGCGACCACACCCGGTGCTCGTGGACGGCCAGCGCGACCGCCCCGAGCACGCCCGCCGCCGCGCTCCCGGCCGCGAGCCACCCGACCGGCGGACGGCCGTCCCGCGGGCGCACGGCTCGCGGACCGCCGGACGCGGAGGCCAACCGGATCCGGAGCGACACCACGATCGCCGTGACGAGCACGGCGAGCGCGGCGGCGCTGAGCGTCCTGGCCCAGCCGGGCACGCCCTGGTCCAGGGTCCGGCCGCCCACGGCGAGCACCAGGAAGAACACGAGGGTCCCGGTGAGGCTCCACCACGTGTAGCGGCGGAAACCGCCCAGGCCGCTCCCGCGCTCCCTCGATCCGTCGTCCACACGGCCATTGTGTCCGCCCGCCGCCGCATACGGGCCCCGTCGGCCATCCGATGACAAATGTCATGAGAGGCCATGACATGCCCACGCCCGCAGGTGCTCTTCCGTCACTACTGCGCGTACCGGCCCTGGCGCAGTCTGAACGCACCACCCGCTCCGGCACAGGAGGGCGACGATGCCGAACACCACCACTGGCCACGACCACCCCACGGGGAGATGGCGCCACTTCTTCCGCCACTACCTCGAGATGATCGCCGCGATGCTCGTCGGCATGGCGGTCTTCGGAGCCCTCGTCCGCGGCGCCCTGGTCCTCGTGGGCCTGGAGTTCCCGGCGGACCGCCCCGAACTGACCCTCCTGGAGATGTCCTTCGACATGACGGCGGGCATGACCCTCTGGATGCGCTACCGCGGCCACGGCTGGCCCGCCACCCTCGAGATGGCCGCCTCCATGATCGTTCCCGCCCTCGTCCTGCTGCCGTTCCTGTGGCTGGACATGCTCACGGGCGACACGGCGATGCTCCTGGAACACGTGCTGATGCTCCCGCTCATGCTCCTGGTGATGCTCCGCCGCCGCGAAGAGTACGGAGCCCCCGCCCATGCTTGACCTCGCCGCTCGCTTCTGGCCCTTCGTCCTGGCCGCGGTCGCGGCGGTGTCCATGCCGACCGAGGACCCCTCGGCCGAGACGGCGGCCCTCGCCAACGTCCTCCTCCTGCTGCCCCTGGTCTACCTCATGGTCGCCAAGGCGGGCCGGCGCAAGGCGACCTGGCCGGTCCTCCTGCTCCTCACCGGCGTCTACGTGCTCCTGAGAGAACTCGACGTGGTGCCCCCTTCCGTCGTCTTCACCGGAACGGCACTGGCCGTCCTCCTGTGGGGCGCGCTCGACGGAGAACTGCGCAATTCCCGTACCTTCCGTATCCAGGCGTTCGGAATGCTCGCCTTCGGCGCACTCGCCCTGACCGCCCTCCTCGTGGAACCCGCTTTGGGCCGCCACCTGGTCGCCGCGGGCTGGTTCCTCCACGGCTTCTGGGATTTCGCCCACCTCAGAAAGGACGCCGTCGTCGCCCGCTCCTACGCGAAATGGTGCGGCACCCTCGACATCCTGGTCGCGGCCCAGCTCGTCCTCCTGCCGTGGATCGTCTCCGGCTGAGGCCCGGACGCAAAGGCCGCGGGCTCGGAATCCAGGGGACTCCGAGCCCGCGGCGGGCTTGTGGACGGGGGATCAGGGGGCCGGGGCAGGAGTTCCTCCGTCTGCGCGGGGCGGGTCGCCGGAACGGGGAGGGGGTCCGCCGGTCAGGGGTAGTTCGGGTTGTTGGCCACGGGGATCTCGATGCTGATCTCCTTGGCCTCGGAGACGTAGAGCAGCACGAACTTGCGGATGAACTCGTCGAGGGTCCAGTAGGCCGCCGGCGCCAGCGGGAAGGGGAGCAGCCCTTCGCGGACGGCGATGAACGGCATCCAGGCCGTCTCGAGGATCCCGGTGAAGACCGGGGTCCTGGGGAGCTTCAGCCATCCGGCGATCTCGTCGCCGAGCAGGAAGCGCGTGAACGCGGTGAGGACGGGCCTGCTCAGGACGGTGCCGTCGAGCTGGGCTCCGAGGTCGAGGAGGATGTCGGCCAGCTTGATGCCCTCGGGGGTGGGGGCGAGCACGGCGTCCAGGGACTGCTTGGCCTGGGACTCGGCCTCGGTCCAGGAGTCGGGGATGTACTCCTCCTTGATGCCGAGCATGTAGGCGGTCAGCTGCCACGAGTGCAGGAAGGCGTCGGCCTCGGCGGTGGGGATCGGCACCCTCCAGCCCTTCAGCTGGCGCATGACGGTCGTGGGCAGGCTGTGCCAGGTGACCATCATGTCCATCTGGCTGATCGGGATCTCCTCGTCGGCGACCTTGTCCCAGTGCGGGGACTTGGGCAGCAGGTGGCGCACCGCGGCGTGCACCAGGCGGGTCTTGACGCAGGTGACGATCATCTCGCCGTCGGCGGCGAAGGCGTTGCGGGTCCCGATGTCGTAACCGAGCTTGGCGGTCTTGGAGATGCGGTCCTTCATGTCCGCGCCGCCCTGCGAGTAGTAGACCGCGCGCGCCTCCTTGGGGATGACCGTGCTGATCATCCCGCTGGCGAAGCCGTAGAGGACGCCGAGGTAGAGTCCGCGCTTCTCGTTGAACCTGAAGGCGGTGGCGAGCTTGCCCTGGTCGGCCCACGACGGCAGCTTGCGGGCCTTCTCGATGAAGTTCTTCAGGTCGGCCGGGAGTCCGGCGGGCAGCGGCTGGCCGTTCTTGGTCCAGGTCCGCAGCAGCTGGTTGACCCGGGGCACGTCGCCCCGGTCGATCAGGGAGGCGACCAGCGGGTCGGCCTCGTCGTCCCACACCGTCCGCGGGTCGGCGCCGAGGCCCGCGCCCACGACCGACCCCTTGGGCGACCACGTCCACAGCGCCTGCGCGGGCGAGGCGGCGCCGAGCGCGCCGACGGCGCCCAGCGTTCCGCTCGCCAGCAGCAGGTCGCGCCTGCTTGGCTTCTCCATGCCTTGCTCCTCTTCGGGCCGAGAACGCCTTGGTGATATGATGAAACGCGATCTGCATCTGCGTATCATCGGTGGCGAACCCCATAACAGCACACCGTGACGGGCATCACAAGGCCTATTGTTGGACGTTGTCGGCGAGCGAGGCGGAAGCAGTCGTCCCAGGAGGAGAACATGGAACCCGCACTGCCCTTCCTCATGGCCAACCCGGGCCCGGAGTCGCTGCTCGAACGCGCCTACACCGACGCCGTCGAACGGGTCGAGGACATGGACGAGTCCCGTGTCCGCGTCCTCGACGCCGCCTACGAGCAGTTCTGCCGGATGGGCATCCAGCGCTCCACCATGGAGGACGTGGCCCGCCGCGCCGGCGTCTCGCGCATCACCGTCTACCGCCGTTTCTCCACCAAGGACGCCCTGATCGAACAGGTGGTGCGCCGGGAGTTCCGCCGCTACTTCGACCGCTTCCTCGAGGAGATCTCCCAGGCCGAGACCGTCGCCGACCGCGTGGTGCTGGGTTTCGTGAGCTCGCTGCGCGTGATCCGGGGCAACCCCCTGATCGGCGGCCTCATCGCCACCGAACCCGACCTGGTCGTCCCCTCCATGATCAGCGACGGCGGCCGCACCCTGGCCACCGTGCGCCAGTTCGTCGCCGGGCAGCTGCGCCACGAGCAGCGCGCGGGCACCGTCTCGGCCGACCTGGACGTCGACTTCGTCGCCGAGATGATGGTCCGCGTCTCCGCCTCCTTCCTGGCGATCCCCAGCCTCCTGCTCGACCTCGACGACGACGAGCAGCTCGCCGCCGTGGCCCGCCGCTTCCTCGTCCCCATGCTCCAGCCCCCGGCCGTGCCGGAGTGAACCGGGACGTTCCGTTCGGGCTCCGTCATGGTTTCGCCATGGTTGGGCACTAAGGCGGCGTCCGCGTATCTCGCCGGGATTCACCGAGGTCACCGGGGGTATCCGCCCCGCATGGGCAGCGAGATCGAGAGCATGGCCCCCGAGGCCGCACCACCGGTCACCGCCGACCGGCACCACGTCGAACTGGTCGTCAACGAAGTGCCTCACCGGCTCGAGGTCGAGTCCTGGGTCACCCTGCTTGACCTGCTGCGCGACCGGCTGGACCTGATCGGCACGAAGAAGGGCTGCGACCACGGCCAGTGCGGCGCCTGCACGGTGCTGCTGGACGGCGTGCGCGTCAACTCGTGCCTCACCCTGGCCGTCATGCACGACGGCGCCGAGGTCGTCACCGTCGAAGGACTCGCCGAGGGCGAGCGGCTGCACCCGCTGCAGCAGGCCTTCATCGACCGCGACGCCTTCCAGTGCGGGTACTGCACCCCGGGCCAGCTCTGCTCGGCGGCCGGGATGCTGGACGAGTTCGACGCCGTGCCGGAGGGGAGCGACGTGGCGAGGGTGCGCGAGCTGATGAGCGGCAACGTGTGCCGCTGCGGCGCCTACCCGCAGATCACCCAGGCCGTGCTCGACGTGCTCGCCGCCACCCGGGGCCGGGGCGGTGCCGCATGAGGGCCTTCACCTTCGCGTCCGCCCGCACCGTGGAGGACGCGCTCGACGCGCTGGCCGACGGCGGCCCCGGCCCGAAGCGGTTCATCGCGGGCGGCACGAACCTGATCGACCTGATGAAGGAGGACGTGGCCCGGCCCGCGGCGCTGGTCGACATCAACCGCGTCGGCCTGGACGAGATCCGCCCGACCGAGGCGGGCGGGCTGCTGCTGGGCGCTCTGGCCCGCAACGCGGCGACCGCGCGGCACCCGGAAGTACGCCGCCGCTACCCCCTCGTGTCGGCGGCGATCCTCGCCGGAGCCTCCCCGCAGATCCGCAACATGGCCACCAACGGCGGCAACCTGCTGCAACGCACCCGCTGCCACTACTTCTACGACGTGGGCACGCCGTGCAACAAGCGCGAGCCGGGCGAGGGGTGCAGCGCGATCGAGGGCCTGGCGCGCCAGCACGCCATCCTCGGCGCCAGCGAGCACTGCATCGCCACCCACCCCTCCGACCTCTGCGTGGCGCTGGCCGCGCTCGGCGCCGTCGTGCACGTGCGTTCGGCCGCCGGTCAGCGGCTCATCCCCTTCGAACAGTTCCACCGCCTGCCCGGCGACGAGCCCCAGCGCGACACCACGCTCGGCGAGGACGAGCTGATCACCGCCATCGAACTCCCGCCATCGGACGGGTACGCCGCCCATTCGACGTACCTGAAGGTGCGCGAACGCGCCTCCTACGCCTTCGCCCTGGTCTCGGTGGCCGCCGCGCTCGACCTCGACGAGGACGGCGCCGTGCGGGGCGCCCGCCTCGCGCTCGGCGGTGTGGCGCACAAGCCGTGGCGGGTGCCCGAGGCCGAGGAGGCCCTGGTGGGAGCCCGTCCCACTCCCGCCGCCTTCGAGGCGGCCGCCGAAACCGCGCTGGCAGGGGCACAGAGCCGGGGCGACAACGCCTTCAAGATCCCGCTCGC
The DNA here is from genome assembly GCF_002995495.1 of Actinocorallia populi. Classification (GTDB taxonomy): domain Bacteria; phylum Actinomycetota; class Actinomycetes; order Streptosporangiales; family Streptosporangiaceae; genus Actinocorallia; species Actinocorallia populi. Next base: position 201,177 of record NZ_PVZV01000005.1, read on the forward strand.
CCACCGCGCGGTGGTACGGGCGCTGGGCATGGCCCTCGACGGCGTCCCGGCGAACACCGGCCTGCTCGGGCTCCCGTTCTTCGCGGGAGAGCCGTTCGAGGGCACCCCGCTGGACCGCATGGACACCGAGGAGCAGCCGTGACCGACCTGATCGCCGACCTCGAGACCCCGACCGCGCCGGCGGGCACCGGCACCGTGCGGCTCGGCCAGCCGGTGTCGCGGGTGGACGGCGTGGCCAAGGTGACCGGCCGCGCCCGCTACGCCGCCGAGCACCCCGCCGCCGACCTCGTACACGGCGTGGTGGTCAACAGCACCATCGCCAAAGGCCGGATCATCTCCCTCGACACCCGCAAGGCGAGGGAAGTCCCGGGCGTGCTGGCAGTGCTGACCCACGAGAACCGGCCGAGGACGCGTTCGCTCGGCCTCGCCTTCAAGGACCTGACGGCTCCCGCGGGCTCGCCGTTCAAGCCGCTGCACGACGACCGCATCCGCTACAGCGGCCAGCCCGTGGCGCTCGTCCTGGCCGAGACGTTCGAGGCCGCGCGGGCGGCGTCACGCCTGGTACGGGTGCGCTACGACGAACGCCCGCACGACACGAACCTGATGGCGAACCTCCGGAAGGCGCACCGCCCCCGGCCGCTGAAGTTCGGATACAAGCCGCCGCCCTCCGAGAAGGGCGACGCACGGGCGGCCTACGGCGCCGCCGAAGTGAAGATCGACGCCGTCTACACAGCCGGAGTCGAGCACCACAACCCCATGGAGATGTTCGCCTCGACCGTCATCCTCGGGGAAGACGGGCACCTCACGATCTACGACAAGAACCAGAGCTCCATCAACTGCCGCTCGTACGTGTCGCGCGTGTTCGGTCTCAAGAAGAGCCAGGTGACGGTGCGCAACCCCTACGTGGGCGGCGCGTTCGGCTCGGGCCTGCGCCCGCAGTACCAGCTGCCCCTCGCGGTGATGGGGACGCTGCACCTGGGACGCTCGGTGCGCGTGGTGATGACCCGCCAGCAGATGTTCACCTTCGGTCACCGGCCCGAGACCTGGCAGCGCGTGCGCCTGGCCGCCGACCGCGACGGCACGCTGCGCTCCATCGAACACGTGGCGATCGCCGAGACGTCGCGCATGGAGGACTACACCGAGGTCGTCGTGAACTGGTCGGGCAAGTTGTACGCGTGCGACAACATCCGCCTCGGCTACCGGCTCGTCGACCTCGACCAGTACACGCCCATCGACATGCGGGCCCCGGGCGCCGCACACGGCGTGCACGCGCTCGAGGTGGCGATGGACGAACTCGCCGTCGAGCTGGACATGGACCCGCTGGAACTGCGGCTGCGCAACTACACCGAATCCTCGCCGACGGAAGGACTGCCGTACTCGTCCAAGGAACTGCGGGCCTGCTACACCCGAGGCGCCGAACGTTTCGGCTGGGCCGACCGCCCGCCGCACCCCCGCTCGATGCGCGACGGGCACGAGCTGGTGGGCTGGGGCATGGCCACCGGCATCTGGGACGCGGCCCAGTTCTACGGCCGCGCCACCGCGGTGCTGCACGCGGACGGCCGCCTTGTCGTCAGCAGCGCGGCCAGCGACATCGGCACCGGCACGTACACGGTGATGACGCAGATCGCCGCCGCGACCATGGGCCTGCCACTGGAGGACGTGGTCTTCCAGCTGGGCGACTCGAACCTGCCGCTGGCCTCCGTCGAGGGCGGTTCCAGCCATGTGGCGACGATCGGCTCGGCCGTCGAAGGCGCCTGCGTGGAACTGCGGCAGAAGCTCCTCCGCATCGCCGGCCGCCTGCCCGGCTCCCCGTTCGAGCACCTGACCCTCGACCAGGTCGAGTTCACCGACGGCTCCCTGCGCGTCGCGGGCTCCCCGGAACGCTCGATGCGCCTGGTGGACCTGCTGGCCGCGGCGGACGAACAGCGCCTCGAAGCGAGCCACACCCTGGTGTCCAACATGTTCCGCAAACGCAAGTGGGCACTGGGCACCCACTCGGCGGTGTTCTGCGAGGTCAAGGTCGACGAGGACCTCGGCACCGCCCGGGTGACCCGCGTGGTGAGCGCGATCGCCGCAGGCCGCATCATGAACCTGAAGACGGCGACGTCGCAGATCTCGGGCGGCGTGGTGTGGGGCATCAGCCAGGCCCTGCACGAGGAGACCCACAGCGACCACCGCCTCGGCCGCTTCATGAACCACAACCTCTCCGAGTACCACGTCCCGGTCAACGCCGACATCTCCAACATCGAAGTCCTCTTCGTCGCCGAGGACGACCGCGTCGCCAGCCGCCTCGGCGCCAAGGGCGTCGGCGAGATAGGCATCGTCGGCGTCTCCGCCGCGGTCTGCAACGCCGTCCACCACGCCACCGGCCGCCGCGTCCGCAGCACCCCCATGACCCCGGACAAGATCATGCGTCCCTGGTAAAAGAGAACCGGCACCGCCTGCTCCTTCGGCTCGAGCAGGCGGTGCCGCATTTTTTCTCACGGTTCTGCGGTCACCGGGAAATGCGCCGCGGGCCGATCAGGGGGCGATGGTGATGGTCTGGTCGTAGAGGTTGGTGGAACTGTTCCAGGCGCGGACCTGATAGACGGCGTCGAAGACCATGCTCATGGTGGTGGGGCACAGGAAGGAGCCGGAGATCTTGGTGAGGGGGACGGTGGTGTCGAATTCGATTTGCAGGTGGTCGTTGAGGGGATAGGGCCGGGAGGAATTGGTCCCGTTGTAGATCCGGGCGGGGATGGTGCCGGAGTAGGAGCAGGTGGCGGGAGAGGTCATCGTGAAGACGGCCGGCAGCGTGGCCTCTCCGTCCCAGGTGCTCGTGACGTGGTCGAAGGAGCCGCCAGAAACAGTGATGGCGAGCCCGCTGCACGTGCCGGGGAAGAACGTGTTGGAGACGGTGACCGGGGATCCGGTGGCGGTGACCGTTCCCTCCACGGCGACGGGGGCGCAGCCCGTCGAGGCCAGGGCGACGGCCAGCCAGCCTCCGGGGTTGCTGATGGTGGTGGCCGACGCGGGGCCGCCGAACATCAGCGCCGTCGTCACCGCCGTGAAGAGGACGGCGAGCACGCGGACGATTCTCATGTTCCCTGCTTTCTTTTCCGGGGATCTCGCGTCCGCACATGTCGGGTGGGCGGAAGCGTGTGCGAGGACGAACGATCACTGTGAACGTAGAAACCCGCTGACATTCCGTCAACAGGCGAAAACACGGACTCTTGGCCGGAATACGACAGGAGGCCGAAATACTATTTTCCGCGAAGGATTCCCCGACGGATCACGAACTCGCGATGCGCCTGTCGCCGGACCACCGGCCCCTCTTCCCGAACATCCGTTCCGCCCGCACGACCACCGCCATCACCTCCCGCCGAGGCCGCCGCGCATGCCCTGCGGCCCGCGGCCGACCGCCGAAAAGCCGCCACCGCCCCGTAAGAATGTGCCATCCTCGCGCACTACCCAGGACAGAACCGGGGAAAGGGGACGGCTTGGATGCCGCAGAGCGCTTCACCGCCCTGTACGACGACTGCCACCCGAAGGTCTTCGCCTACGCGGTGACGGTGGCGGGCCGAGGACTGGCCGAGGCCGAAGCGGACATCTCCGCCGGGTTCTTTTGTCAGCGGGTGGGGATGGTCGTGCGGCCGGGGAAGCTCGGAGATCGGGGAATCGGTGGTGGCCGGCGGCCGTACGTCTGCAGGCTCGGGTCGGTCTCGGGAGGCGGGGCGGGTTCAATTTTGCGGGCTCAGGCCTGTCACGGACAGTCGGAACAGCCGGTGGGCCTGGGTGGCGGGGTCGGGGTAGTGCTCCGTGGCCAGGACGATGCCGACGATCAGGGTGATCAGATCGGTGACGGTGACGCCCGCCGTTACCGCGCCGTCCTGTACGGCACGGCGTAGCAGGGGGCCTGCCGCCTCCTCCAGTGCTGCCGAGCAGCTGTTCTCGTGCACCGGGTCGGTTTCGGCGCCGTCGTAGGTCAGTGCGGCCGCCAGTCCCCGGGCGGTGACGCAGTAGGAAACGACGTCGCTCAGCCATTCCAGGAGTGCGTTCCGGCTGTCGTCCTTGCCGGTCAGGTCATGGGCGCGGACGCACAGGGCCTCGATGCGGCTCTGGGAGACCGCCTCCAGCAACGCGCGGCGGGTGGGGAAGTGCCGGCGCACGGTCGCCGAGCCCACTCCTGCGGTGCGGGCGATCTGTTCCAGGGAGGCGCCGAAACCGTGGGCGGCGACCTCCTCCTCGGCCACGGCGAGGATGCGCGCGTAGTTGCGGCGGGCGTCTGCACGGCGGTTGTCGGGCATGGCTTCACCTCCTGGCTTGCTAAACGGCGGGGCCCGCCATATCGTACCGGAACATAAACGGCGGGCCCCGCCGTTTAGTGGGAGAGCACTCGAGGAGCGTCATGTCCGAAGTTTCCGCACCCGTCCTGGTCACCGGTGCCACCGGAAGGCAGGGCGGGGCCACCGCCCGCGCCCTGCTCGCGGGGGGCGTTCCCGTCCGTGCGCTGGTACGCGATCCGGCCGCGGACCGGGCCCGGGCCGTCGAGGCCCTCGGCGCCGAACTGGTCACCGGCGACCTTCACGACCGCGATTCCGTGATCCGGGCGGCCGAGGGCGTCCGCGCCGTCTTCTCCGTGCAGATGGCCGCCGTGACCGAGGAGGGCTTCGATTTCGCGGGGGAGGTGGTCCAGGGCATCAATCTCATCGAAGGCGCGAAGGCCGCCGGGGTGCCGCAGTTCGTGCAGACCTCGGCCACCGGCGCCGGGCAGCACACCGCGACTCCCGGCTGGGCCGAAGGCCGCTGGGCCTCGGTGGAACCCAGCATGACCGCCAAGAGCGAGATCCAGGACCGGCTCCGCGCGGCGGGCTTCGCCCACTGGACGCTTCTCAAGCCGGGCTTCTTCATGGAGAACTTCCTGCCGTCCATGGGGTTCCTGTTCCCGCGCGGCATCGAGGGCGGCCTGGTGAGCGTCCTGAACCCCCAGACCCGGCTGTCCCTCGTCGCGGTGGACGACATCGGCAGAGCCGCCGCCGCGGCCGTCGCTGCACCGGAGCGCTTCGACCGGGTGGAGCTGGAGCTGGCGAGCGACCACCTGTCGATGGCGGAGATCGCCGAAATCCTCTCCCGCGTTCTGGGAACACCGCTGTCCGCGCCGGACATGACCGAGGAAGAGGCACTCGCCGCCGGAATGCCGGCGATGGGCGCCTCGCACGAGTGGCTCAACGTGGCGGGCCAGCCGGGCCGCCCCCGGTACGCGAGAGCCCTCGGCATCCCGCTCACCGGCTTCGAGGAGTGGGCCCGGCAGCACATGCGAGCCCAGGCCTGACACGCCTCCGGGCCTCACCCGGCCGGGAGAGGACCGCCCGGTGCGACGTCCGTTCCGTGATCCTTCTTCTCCGAGCCTCGATAGGCTCAGCCGTTTGCCGGAGATGTGGGGTTCTGGGTGAAGCGTGTCGCGGTTCTGATGATCGCCGTCCTGGCGGTCCTCCCGTTGCTCTGGGCGCCCGCACCCGCCGCGGCCTCCGGGGAGGGCCGGGTCGTCCTGATCGGCGTCCCGTCGCTGCGGTGGACCGACTTCCAGACCGGCCGGGCGCCCCATCTGCGGCGGCTGGCCGCCCGCAGCGCGATCGGGCTGCTGTCCGCCAAGTCCATCGGCCGCAGCACCTGCCTTCCGGACGGCTGGGCGACGGTCTCCTCGGGGAGCCGCGCCGCGACCGGCCTGTGCGCCGGGACGCCGACCGCCCGGTCCGACGGGCCGGGCGCCGTGGTCGAGGACGTTCCCTCGATCGGCAGGTATGTCGACGCCCTCGGCTTCCCCGCCAGGATCGGCCTGCTCGGGGACGCCGTCCACCGGTCGGGCGGCTGCGTGTCGGCCGCCGGTCCCGGCGCGGCGCTCGGCGGGGCCGACGGCTCCGGCCGGATCGACCGCTACACCGCCGATCCGGCGGCCGCGAACGTGACGGACTGCGCCGTCACCCTGATCGGCTTCGATGATCTCGTCACCGCCCGGGGCGAGCGGCGACGCGACGTCGTGCGCCGGGTGGACGCGGCCGTCGGCGTCCTGCTCGCCCGGATCCCCGCGGGGACGACCGTGCTGGTCGCCGGATTGTCCGACCGCTGGGGCATTCCCCGCCTCCGGGCCGTGCTGGCCTCCGGCGGCGGATTCGACCGCCGCTCACTGGGCTCGGCCTCCACCCGCCAGCCCGACCTCATGATCCTTCCCGATCTCACGGCCACGGTGCTGGCGGCGGCCGGGATCCCCGCCCCGGACACCCTCGTCGGCACTCCGGCGCGCTCCACCGGCGGCCCGCACGAGCGACTCGGCGAGGAGATCCGCCGGCTGAACGTCCAGGCGTCCGAGGGAGAGGTCCTCAAGCGCGTCTCCTCCGGCTTCCACCTGGGCGTGGTCGTCGCGCTCTACGCCGTCTACGCCCTGGGCGCCGTCGCGCTGTGGCGGCGCGGCCGCTGGCTGCCGGTGCTGAGGGCCGCCGCGCTCGCCGCCGCCGCGCTGCCCGCCTCGACCTTCCTGGTCAACCTGCTGCCCTGGGCCGACCCGCCGCTGTCCGCCGACCCCGGTGCGGCCCTGGTCGCCGGGGTCCTGCTCTGCGACGTGCTGATCACCGCGGCCGCGCTCGCGCTCACCCGGCGGCGTTCGGCGCTCGCGCCCGTCCTCGCGGTGGCCGGGCTGTCGGCCGCGGTCCTGGCCGCCGACCAGCTTCTCGGGATGAACCTCCAGGTGAACAGCTTCATGGGCTACTCGCATCTGGGCGGCTGGCGCTACTTCGGCATCGGCAACGTCGGATTCGCCGTCCTGACGACCGCGACACTGCTGGCCGCGTCGGTCCTCGCGCAGCGGGCGCACGACCGGGGACGGCCGGGGACGGCCCTCGGCGTGATCGCCGGTCTCGGCCTGTGCGCCGCGCTCCTGGACGGGCTCCCGCTGTGGGGCAGCGACTTCGGCGGAATGATCGCCTTCATTCCCGGCCTGGCCGTGACGCTCCTCCTCGCCTCACGCCGACGCGTCTCGGCCGCCAAACTCGCCGGGCTGGCCATCGCCACCGCGGCCGGTGTGCTCGCCGTGGCCTTCGCCGACCGCCTCCGCCCGGCCGCCGACCGCACCCACATGGGCCGGTTCGTCAACGACCTGCTGCACGGAGACGCCCTCCCCGTCATCGAGCGCAAGCTCACCGTCATGGCGCACAGTTTCACCAACCCCCGGCTCGTCCCGCTGACCCTCCTGGCCGTCCTCTTCCTCGTCTTCGTCCTCCGGGGACCGGCCAAGGACCTCCTCACCCGGGCGCCGCTGTTGCGGGCAGGGCTGCTGGGAGCCCTCACGACCCTGGTCGTGGGCACGCTGGTCAACGACTCCGGGCTCTCCGTCCTCGCGATGGGCATCACCGTCCTCTTCCCCCTCACCCTCGCCGCCACCACCCGAACCCTGAACGTCACGGCCACCGAGCCGGCCCCACGACCCCTGGAACCCGTCCCCTGATCCCGCCCCCACCTGACAGAACGGCCCGCGCCGCCCATGGGCCTTCGAAGCCGTCCCGGGCCAGGCGGTCTTTCTGGGCCGCGTCTCAGGTGGACGGGGGACCGTAGGTGCGGAAAGCGCTGGTGTCCAGGGTGACGTTCAGGGGGGACGGGAGTTCGATCGGCTCCCCGAAGGGGAAGACGCGGTGCTCGGTGTAGGTCGGGCCCATGGTCTCGTCGTCGCCTCGCGGGGCGAGGCGCAGGACGCACCTTCCCTTGAACGGGTCGACGATCAGGTAGAGCGGGATGCCGAACCTGGCGTAGACGTCGGTCTTGCGGACCTCGTCGTTGTGAGGGTTGCTCCGCGAGACGACCTCGACGACGAAGGCGACCTCGTCGGCGGGATGGTAGGCATCGTCGTCGGCGGGCTCATCCGTGTACGGGAGGACGGCCAGGTCGGGCTCGGGGAGATCGGTGAACCTCGGGTGCTGGATCGTCTGCTCGGTGACGCACTCCCATTCCGTGAGCGGGGCGAGCTGCGCCGTGATCCGGCTGATGAGACGCCAGTGCAACCGGCGGCCTGAAGGCGACAAGATGATCTCTCCATCGATCAACTCGGCTCGGAAGCCCTCGGGGACGATGAGCTCCCGGAACGCCTGCTGAACGTCGGGCAGATCTCGGCTCGCCATGATGGTCACGGTAGCAACGTCCCCTCGTCGGTTCGCGGGCTGCGGCCACACTATCCCGACCATGCCAATCCGTATCCGAGTGATTACAGATTCGTTGGAGAGCGGGAAGGCATCGACCTCATCAGTTGCGGATTTGGAGCATGACGGCGATGGCTTCCTTTTCTTTCAGCGGGTGGTGATGATCCGGCCGTACTCGTGGACGAGGTAGGTGCCCGCGACGCCGATCAGCCGGGTGGAGCCGGGGAGGCGGGTCAGGTCGTCGGGGCGGGTGTTGAGGTTTCCGTAGGGGAGGGCGCGGGTCTTCCAGCGGCCCTTGGCGGTGCGGTGGTAGAGGCGGTCGGGTTCGTTGAACCCGGCGGGGTCGGAGCCGAGGGCCCACATGCCGCCGCGGCCGTCCGGGACGGCCACCTGCAGGACCTTGGGGCGGGCCGGGCCGGGCTTCTCGACGCGCCAACGATGGCCGTTCCCGGAGACGATGCGGCTTTCACCCGACAACGGGGTGCCGTCTTCGGTCGACCGCTTCGTGGAGAAACCGACGGTGACGCGCTCGCCCTGGACGTCGAGGGACGTCGTCTCCCAGCGGGAGGCGCCGCCGGGCAGCGTGACCTTGACGGCCTTCCACCGGGTTCCGGTCCAGCGGAACAGGCGGCGGCCGCTGAACCAGTCGATCGCCCAGATCCGGCCCGCGCCCGACCGGACCATCAGGTGGGAGGCCTGCGGGCCCGGCACGGTCTTCGCGCGCCAGGCGCGGCCGTCGTAGTGCCAGGCCTTGTCCTTCTTCGCTCTGGTGTCCGTGCCGAAGACCCAGACGTCCTTTCCGCCCGTCACCGCGATCTGCTCGAGCAGCATGCCGGGAAAGGAACGGGCCTTCGACCAGCGCCGCCCGTCCCAGCGGACCACCCGGCTTCGTGCCTCCCCGTAGTTCCCGTCGTGGGTCGACATCAGCGTCCACACGTTGGAAGGTCCCGAAGCGGCGGCTTCGACCTCGAGGTTGAGCGCGTCGTCGAACCCGCCGGGCAGCGGCGTGGAACGCCAGGTCCTGCCGTTCCACCGGTAGGCGAGCGGCTTCTGGGGTTCGCCTCCGACGAAGAAGGCGAACCCGGACTTCGCGCCGGTCATGATGATCCGGCTCGCCACTCCGTCCACCTTCTTGAGCACCTTGAACGGTGAGGCCGGAGCGGCGTGGGAAGGCGCGACGGGCGCGAGGGCCGTGACGAGCACGAGGGGAAGCAGGAGCTTGCTGCGCGACATGATCGGCATCTTCCCGTATGTGAAACCTCTTCGTATCGGGAACCCGGTCGCCGCTGTTCCCCGCGCGCGGATCCGGGCGGTCACACAGGGCACGGACCTCAGTCCGCCGGGACGGAGCGGGCGGTCCAGGCCCGGCCCGAGGGGGTGAGCCTGGTGGCGCGGGCGCCGATGATGAGCAGGCATTTCATGTCGATGGACGCGGGGTCGAGCTCGCCTAGGGTGGTGACGGTCAGGGACTCCTCGGCGCGGCCGACGTCGCGGCCCACCACGACGACGGTGTCGGGGGAGCGGTGCTCCAGGAGGATCTTCTGGGCCTCGGCGACCTGGGTGGTGCGGGAGCGGGAGGCGGGGTTGTAGACGCCGAGGACGAGGTCGGCCTCGGCGATGGCGCGCAGGCGCTTCTCGATGACGGGCCAGGGCTTGAGGCGGTCGGAGAGGCTCATGACGGCGAAGTCGCCGCCGATGGGGGCTCCGGCTCTGGCGGCGACGGCCTGGATGGCGGTCATGCCGGGGACGACGCGGATGGAGACGTGCCGGAGGTCGGGGTGCTCGGCGGCCTCGAAGACGGCGGAGGCCATGCCGAAGACGCCGGCGTCGCCGCCGGAGACCACGGCCACGCGCTCCCCGGCGGCGGCCAGGCGCAGGGCGTGGGCGGCGCGGTCGACCTCCACGGTGTTGCCGCTGGCGTGGCGTTGCAGGCCGGGACGCTGGGGGATGCGGTTGACGTAGGGGGCGTAGCCGACGACGTGGTCGACGGAGGCGAGGGCCTCGGCGGCTTCGGGGGTGAGCCACTCGTCCGGGCCGGGACCCAGGCCGACGACGAGGAGTTCGGCGGCTTCGGACGCCTCGACGGGGAAGGGGGCGGGGGCGGGTGTGCCGGCCAGGCGGGCGGCGGGGGCGCTGGTGGCGCGGACGCCGTTCACGCTGTCGCCGGTGACCACGACGACGGAGAAGTACGGGACGGACGCCGGGTCGACGTCGCGGACGGGGCGCCAGCACTCCTCGGGCATGGAGGCGCGTTCGACGTACAGGGCGTCGTCGAGGCGGCCCGCCTCGGTCAGCGCCTGGAGCACGCCGGGGAAGGTGCGGCCGAGCTTCATGATGATCGCGCCCTGGGTGTCGGCGAGGCGGCGGGCCAGCTCGGGCACCGGCAGGGTGCCGGGCAGGACGGTCAGGACGTCGGTGTGCCGGACGAGGGGGCTGGCGATCGCCGCCGTCGCCGCCGACACCGAGGTCACGCCCGGTACGATCTCGGCGGGGAAACGCGGGGAGAGCCGGTCGTGCATGTACATGTACGAGCCGTAGAAGAGCGGGTCGCCCTCGGAGAGCAGCACGACGTCGCGCCCCGCCTCCAGGTGGGCGGCGAGCCGCGCGGCGGACTCCTCGTAGAACTGCGCGATCGCCCCCGCGTAGCCGCCCGGATGGTCGGTCTTCCCGGTGGTCACCGGGTAGGTGAGCCGCTCCTCGACGACCCCTTCGGGGAAGAGCCCGGCCGCGATGCGCCGGGCGTTGGAGCGCCCGCTGGACTTGGCGTGGTAGGCGATGACGTCGGCTTCGGCGATGAGCCGCGCGGCCTTGAGCGTGAGGAGTTCGGGGTCGCCCGGCCCGACGCCGACCCCGTAGAGCTTTCCGGTCATTCGGCTTCCCGTGCGAGTGCGTTGAGGGCCGAGGCGGCCATGGCGGAGCCGCCCCGTCTGCCCCGGACGGTCAGGAACGGCACGTCCAGCTCGAAGGAGGCCAGCGCCTCCTTCGACTCGGCGGCCCCGATGAATCCCACCGGGACGCCGATGATCGCGGCGGGCCGCGGCGCGCCGTCGAGCAGCAGTTCCAGCAGGTGGAACAGCGCGGTCGGCGCGTTCCCGATCGCCACCACGGCCCCCTCGAGCCGGTCGCCCCACAACGACACCGCGGCGGCCGAGCGCGTCGTCCCCCACTCGCGGGCCAGTTCGGGGACGCGCGGGTCGCGCAGCAGGCAGAGCACCTCGTTGTCCTTCGGCAGCCGCGCCCGGGTCACCCCGGAGGCGACCATGTGCGCGTCGGTGAGGATCGGTGCGCCCGCCTCCAGCGCGGCGCGCGCCGCGGACACCAGCCGTTCGTGGACGACGAGGTCGCCGGCGAGGTCCACCTGCCCGCAGGCGTGGATCATGCGTACGGCGACCTTCTCCGCGTCGGCCGGCAGGTGCGACAGGTCGCTCTCGGCGCGGATCGTCGCGAACGAGTCCACGTAGATCGCGGCCCCGTCGGTGAGGTAGTCGAACCGCCTGGCGGGGCGAGTCGGATTCATGAGAACTCCTTGGACGTGGAGACCCGCGCCCTCCGAACGAGACGGGAATCCACCGGGACGATGCGGTCTGGGGTCAGGAAGGGTCCAGGTCGGGGACGATGACGCTGCGCCAGGGCGTGACGATGAGCCGCGGCCCCAGTGCCGCCAGCCGCACCGCCTCGACGGCCGGCAGCAGCCCGTCGGGGACGGCGAGGTGCTCGGCGCGGCGGCCGTCGTCCTGCCGGATCATGCCGAAAGGCGGGGGTGCGGACGGTCGGGTCCGCGGATCCCGAAAGGCGTGTTCTTGCAGGTCCGCGCGTGTGCTGCCCGGCGGCATGCCCTGGCGTCGAGACCCGGAGACGGGTGGTTCCTCGAGCGGCTCGCCGTCGGGTCGCGGGTCGTGGGTGGCCGTCTCGAACAGCTCGCGTCCGGTTTCGGGTAGTTCATCCACGTGCCAGGGTGCGGACGGCCCCGCGCCCCGCACGCGCAGGAACGTCCGGGCCAGCGAGATCAGCGCGGCCGGGGCGTCGGCGAGGGGGACGATCGGCCCCAGGTGGCCGGTGCCGACGCGCAGCCGGACGCGGGAGCCGTCCAGGGCGGACAGGCCGAGGTCGAGGTCGCGGTCCGCCACGTCGCCGCGGCCGTCGTCGAGGCAGAACAGGAACCTTCCCGGCAGCGCGGCCAGGCCGGGGTCGGCGCACAGCAGCCGGTCGAGTTCCGCGGCGGCGGGGCGCAGGTCCGCGCGTCCGCCGGCGAGGCCGGTGAGCGGGGAGACCAGGATGTTGCGGGCCCGTTCGTGCGCGGGGCTGGGCAGCAGCCCGGTCGCGCGGATCGCCTCGACGACCTCGTCGGCGAGTCGCCCGCCGGTGTGCGCGACGCCGCGGATCTGCAGGTTGGCGCGGGTGGTCAGGTGCAGGTTCCCGTCGCCGAAAAGCCCGGCGACCTGGGCGATCCCGCGCAGCGCGGCGGCGTCGACCAGGCCGCCGACGAGACGCAGCCGGATGAGTGCTCCGTCGTCGGCGATCCACGGTCGCAACACGCCGGGGCAGCGGTCGGCTCGGTCTCGGATCACGGCGCCATGGTGCCACAGCACCGCGAATGCCCCGTGAATCAGCAGAGCGGATGCGAAGGGAGGGTTCGGGCGCTGGTACATTGCCGGTGCCCTGGTGTTCGGGAAGTCCGGTGTGAATCCGGCGCGGCCCTCGCCACTGTGAACGCCGAGTCGTACGACTCTCGCCGACGAGCCCGTCTCGTCGGGGCCACTGGACGAAGGTCCGGGAAGGCCGGTCGTGCGGCGTTGAAGCGTGAGCCAGGAGACCGGCCGGGGTGCGTCATGTTTTCCACGAGGGTCTGGAAGTGAAGAATGCGCATCACGCTGCTGTCGACGTCCGACACCGACCTGCTGTCGGCACGCGCCTCCGGCGCCGCCTACACGCTCGGCAACCCGTCCAGGCTCGACGTCTCCGCGGACCTCCCCGCCCTCCTCGACGGCGCCGACCTCGTCGTCGTCCGCATCCTGGGCACCGCCCGCTCCTGGCAGGACGGGCTCGACGCCGTCGCCGCGCACGGGGCCCCGTTCGTCGTCCTGGGCGGCGAGCAGACCCCGGACGCCGCGCTGATGGGCCTCTCGTCGGTCCCCGTCGGCGTCGCCGCCGAGGCGCACCGGTACCTCGCCCAGGGCGGGCCCGGCAACCTCGCCCAGCTCCACGCGTTCCTCACCGACACGGTGCTGCTCACCGGCATCGGCTTCGAGCCCCCGGCCGCCGTCCCCGAGTGGGGGTACGCGGCGCGCGAGCTCCCGCCGGGCGGCCTGCCCAAGATCGGCATCCTGTACTACCGCGCCCACGAGACCAGCGGGAACAACGGCTTCGCGCACGCCCTGGCCGACGCCATCGACGCGACCGGCGAGGCCGTCGGCGTGCCGCTCTACGTCTCCTCGCTGCGTTCGGCCTCCGACGACCTCTACGCCGACCTCGCCGCGTTCGACGCGCTCATCGTCACCGTCCTCGCCGCCGGGGGCACCGCCCCCGCCACCGCGAGCGCCGGGGGGGACGACGAGGCCTGGGACGTCGAGCGCATGCGCGCCCTGGACGTCCCGATCCTGCAGGCGCTGTGCCTGACGTGGTCGCGCGAGGCGTGGGAGGGCTCCGACGACGGCGTCTCCCCGCTGGACTCCGCCACCCAGATCGCCATCCCCGAGTTCGACGGCCGCATCATCACGGTGCCGTTCTCGTTCAAGGAACTCGACGAGGACGGCCTGCCCCGCTACGTCGCGCACCCCGAACGCGCCGCCCGGGTCGCGGGCATCGCCACCGCCCACGCGCGGCTCCGCCGGATCCCCCCGGCCGAACGCCGCATCGCGATCGTGCTCTCGGCCTACCCGACCAAGCACAGCCGCATCGGCAACGCCGTCGGCCTGGACACCCCGGTCTCCGCCGTCCGCCTGCTGCGCGCGATGCGCGAGCACGGCTACGACCTGGGCGGCCCCGGCGAGATCCCCGGCCTGGAGCCGCTGCCGCCCGTCGAGGGCGAGGACCCCGACACCACCTCCGGCAACGCCCTCATCCACGCGCTCATCGCGGCGGGCGGCCAGGACGAGGAGTGGCTGACCGACGCCCAGCTCACCGAGAGCACCGTGCGCATCCCCGCCGCCGACTACCGCGAGTGGATCTCCGGCCTGCCCGCCGAGCTCACCGACGCGATGGCCGAGGCGTGGGGCCCGGCCCCCGGCACGCTGTTCGTCAACGAGAACGACGAACTCGTCCTGGCCACCCTGCGCGCCGGGAACATCGTCATCCTCATCCAGCCGCCGCGCGGCTTCGGCGAGAACCCCGTGGCGATCTACCACGACCCCGACATGCCGCCCTCGCACCACTACCTGGCGGCCTACCGCTGGCTGGAGCGCGGCTTCGGCGCCCACGCCGTCGTCCACCTCGGCAAGCACGGCTCGCTGGAGTGGCTGCCCGGCAAGAACGCCGGCCTGTCGGCGGCGTGCGCGACGGACGCCGCGATCGGGAGCATGCCGTTCGTCTACCCGTTCCTCATCAACGACCCCGGCGAGGGGGCGCAGGCCAAACGCCGCGCCCACGCCGTGATCGTCGACCATCTGGTGCCGCCGATGGCGCGCGCCGAGACCTACGGCGACATCGCGAAGCTGGAACAGCTCCTCGACGAGCACGCCAACATCGCGTCCATGGACCCGGCCAAGCTCCCCGCGATCCGCGCCCGCATCTGGACGCTGCTCCAGCAGGCGCAGATCAACCGCGATCTCGGCCTGGACGAGCGCCCCGACGACGAGGAGTTCGACGACTTCCTCCTGCACGTCGACGGCTGGCTGTGCGAGATCAAGGACGCGCAGATCCGCGACGGCCTGCACGTGCTCGGCCAGGCGCCGGAGGGCTCGACCAGGGTCGACCTCGTGCTGGCGATCCTGCGCGCCACCCAGATCTGGGGCGGCGACACCAGGGCGCTGCCGGGCCTGCGCGCCGCGCTGGGCCTGAAGCAGGACGCCCCCGCCGCCGAGGTCGACGCCGTCGAGGAGACGGCGCGCGCCCTGGTGGCCGGGCTGGAGGACGCGGGCTGGGACGCCGCGCGGATCCCCGGACTCGTCCGCGCCCGCCTCGGCCGGGACGACGAGACCGTGGCGAAGGTGCTGGAGTTCGCCGCCGGGCAGGTCGTCCCGCGCCTGGCCGCCACGACCGGGGAGCTCGACGCCGTCCTGCACGCGCTCGACGGCGGCTTCATCCCCGCCGGACCGTCCGGCTCGCCGCTGCGCGGCCTGGTCAACGTCCTGCCGACCGGCCGCAACTTCTACACCGTCGACCCGAAGGCCGTGCCGTCCCGACTCGCCTACGAGACGGGCCGTTCCATCGCGGAGTCCCTGCTCGCCCGGCATCTGGACGACACCGGCGAGTACCCGCGCTCGGTCGGCCTGTCGGTGTGGGGGACGTCGGCGATGCGCACGTCCGGCGACGACATCGCCGAAGTCCTGGCACTCATCGGCGTCCGCCCCGAATGGGACGAGGCGTCCCGCCGCGTCAACGGCCTCACCGTCATCCCCCTCGAGGAGCTCGGCCGCCCCCGCATCGACGTCACCGTCCGCATCTCCGGCTTCTTCCGCGACGCGTTCCCGCACGTCATCGCGCTCCTCGACGACGCCATCCGCCTCGTCGCCGACCTGGACGAACCCGACGAGCAGAACTACGTCCGCGCCCATGCCCGAGTCGACCTGGCCCGCCACGGCGACGAACGGCGCGCCACCACACGCATCTTCGGCTCCAAGCCCGGCTCGTACGGCGCGGGCATCCTCCAGGTCATCGAAGCGGGCAACTGGCGCGACGACGCCGACCTCGCTCAGGTCTACACCGCCTGGGGCGGCTTCGCCTACGGCCGCGGCCTCGACGGCGCCCCCGCCGAGGAGGACCTGCGCGCCAACTACGGCCGGATCACGGTCGCCGCCAAGAACATCGACACCCGCGAACACGACATCGCCGACTCCGACGACTACTTCCAGTACCACGGCGGCATGATCGCCACCGTCCGCGCGCTGACGGGCAAGGCGCCCGCCGCCTACATCGGCGACTCCACCGCCCCCGACGCGGTGCGCACCCGCCTCCTCGCCGAGGAGACCGCCCGCGTCTTCCGCGCCCGCGTCGTCAACCCGCGCTGGATCACGGCGATGCGCCGCCACGGCTACAAGGGCGCGTTCGAACTCGCCGCCACCGTCGACTACCTCTTCGGCTACGACGCCACCGCCGGCGTCGTCCACGACTGGATGTACGAGGCCCTCGCCACCAGCTACGTCCTCGACGAGGACGTCCAGCAGTTCATGCGCCGCGCCAACCCGTGGGCGCTGCGCAGCGTCATCGAACGCCTCGACGAGGCGGCCGAACGCGGCCTGTGGGAGGCCCCCGACGCGGCGCTTCTGGCCGAACTGCGCCGCGTCTACCTCGAGGTCGAAGGCGACTTGGAGGACGACGCCGAATGAGACGCGTCCGCATCATCGGCATCGGCCCCGGCCACCCCGACCAGGTCACGGCCGAAGCCGTCCGCGCGATGAACGAGGTCGCCTACTTCCTCGTCCCCGACAAGTCCGCCGACCACGCGGGAACGGACGGGCTCCTGCGCGCCCGCGAGGAGATCTGCCGCCGCCACCTCCCCGGCGAATACCGCGTGGTGACCGTCCGCGACCCCGAACGCGACCGCGACGACCCGTCCGACTACCGCCGCGCCGTCGAGGACTGGCACGAGGCCCGCGCCGCCGCCTACGAGCAGGCCATGCTGGAGCACCCCGGCGACGTGGGCTTCCTCGTGTGGGGAGACCCCTCCCTGTACGACTCGACCATCCGCGTCGTCGAACGCGTCCTGGCCCGCGGCAACGTCTCCTTCGACTACGACGTCATCCCCGGCGTGAGCAGCCTCCAGCTCCTCGCAGCCCGCCACCGCCTCGTCCTCAACGACATCGGCACCTCCCTCACCGTCACCACCGGCCGCCGCCTCCCCGCCGAGGCCGCCGCGGGCAACGACAACCTCGTCGTCATGCTCGACGGAGCCCTCCGCTGCCGCGTCCTCCCCGACCTCTCCGCCTGGCACATCTGGTGGGGCGCGAACCTGGGCTCCCCGGAAGAAGCCGTGGCCTCCGGCCCCCTCGACCAGGCCATGGACGACATCGTCAGCGCCCGCACCCAGGTCAAAGCCACCGCGGGCTGGGTCATGGACACCTACCTCCTGCGCCGCACCCCCGCTCCCCGCCCCTGACACGGAACACGCACGCCCATACGCTCAACGGACGAGGCGGGACGGCTCCCGGAACCTGGCGATGTCGGCGAGCTCGGCGGAACAGTCGACGGGCTCCCACAATTCGAGCCGTCCCCCGGGCCAGATCCCGACGATCCGCCCATCGGCGATGACGACGGGCCGCAGGACGCCGCCACCAGGGTGCACGGCCCGGCGGCGGACTTCAGGAACGGGCCTCTCGCCCCAGCCGAGAAGGTACTCGTCGTAGGCGGGCAGCAGCCGGACGAAAGAACTGGGGACCTCCGGCACGGACGGCTCGGGAATCTCCCGCCAAGCCCGCTGGACGGCACGCAGCGGCAGCCCCGACCAGAGGGCGAGATCTTCCGGAGCACACGGGTGGTGGGCCCGCCGATAACGCAGGACCAACTCCCGCAGCGCCTTCTCCCCGTCCGCCGGCACCTCGGGCAACGGAGCCCCCAGCCAGTCGACGGTATGCACATAGGTGGGTTTGCCGCCGCGTTCCGGCCCCAGCACGACAAGCCCCGCATGCGCCCCGAGCGCGGCGAAATGGACGATCGCCTGCCCTTCCTCCCCGAGTCGCGCCCCGAGCTCGGCCTTCGTCAACGGCCCCTGCCCGTCCAAGGCCCGGCCGACCCGGCACAAGGCGTCCTCATAGGACGTCTCCCGGCCCAGCTCACGCAGGCGGCGCAGTGAAGCCGCCGCCGTTCCCCGCACGAGAGGCAGGAACCACCCCGCGTCCTCGACCGCCACCAGATGCAGGGTCCCGCGCGGCCCCCAGCACCTGAGCACCGACCGCTCCTCCCGAACGGCGTCGACCTCGTCACGTGTGACACCGTCCATCCGCGCCCGGAAGGCCAGCGGAAACGCCGCGACGTCCTGCGCCTGAACGGCCAGCAGCCTGCGGACGACCTCGACGACCCCGCCCAGAGCAGGCCGGTGCAGCAACTGGGAGACCGCCCTCACCGCGAAGGGAAAAATGTTCATACGGCCTCCTGAAGAAAAGAGAGAACCATGCCCGCGGCGGTCAGCCTTCCGTTGTCGGTCCGCCGCCGTCGCGCAGGTAGGCCAGGACCGCGCGGACGCGGCGGTGGTCGTCGGGGGCGGGCGGGAGGTCGAGTTTGGCGAGGATCGATCCGACGTGTTTGACCACCGCGGCCTCGCTGACGACGAGGCGGCGGGCGATCGCGCCGTTCGACAGGCCTTCGGCCATGAGGCCGAGGACCTCGCGTTCGCGTTCGGTGAGGCGTTCCAGCGGGGAGCGTTCGCGTCGCCGCGACAGCAGGCTCCGCACCACTTCCGGGTCGATGACGAGGCCGCCCGCTGCGACCCGCTCGAGGGCGTCGACGAACTCCATGACCTCGCCGACCCGGTCCTTGAGCAGGTAGCCGACGCCGCCGCCGGTCTGCAGCAGTTCGGCGGCGTAGGACTGCTCGACGTACTGCGACAGCACCAGCACCGGCAGGCCGGGACGTTCGGCCCGCAGCGCCAGAGCGGTGCGCAGTCCTTCGTCGCGGAAGCCGGGCGGCATCCTGACGTCGGTGACCACGGCGTCAGGTTCGTGCTCGGCGACGGCGGCGGCCAGGCCGGGGGCGTCGGTCACCGCCGCCACGACCTCGTGGCCGAACCGGGTGAGGATCTGGCTCAGGCCCTCCAGCAGCAGGACCGAGTCCTCGGCGATCACGATGCGCATGGGATCTCCACCCGAAGGATCGTAGGGCCGCCGGGCGGGCTGGACAGCCGCAGCGTGCCGTCGTGGACGGAGACCCGGTCGGCCAGGCCCTGCAGTCCGCCGCCCTTGGCGGGCTCGGCGCCGCCTTCCCCGTCGTCGTGCACCTCGACGGTGAGGATGTCGCCATCGCGGCGGACCCTCACCCGGGCCGAGGAGGCCCCGCTGTGCTTGGCCACGTTGGCCAGCGCCTCGGCGACCACGAAGTACGCGGCGCCTTCGACAGGTTCCGGTGGCCGTTCGGGCAGCTCGACGTCGACGTCCACCGGTACGGGGGAGCGTTCGGCCAGGGACTCCACCGCCGCGCCCAGACCGCGGTCGGTGAGGACGGAGGGGTGGATGCCGCGGACGAGGTCGCGCAGCTCCTCCAGGGCGGCACGCGCCTCCGCCTGCGCCTTGCCGATCAGGTCCGGCGCGGCGCCGTCCAGCCTGGCCAGGCCCAACGTCATGATCAGGCCGGTGAGCCGCTGCTGGGCGCCGTCGTGCAGGTCGCGTTCGATGCGGCGGCGTTCGGCCTCGAACGCGTCGGCCAGGCGTGCCCGCGACGCCCGTACCTCGACCAGTTCCTCGGTCGCGGGCCGCACCAGCAGGGCGCGGGCGAGGGCGGCGCGTCCCCCGGCCAGTGCGGCGAAGACGTAACAGCCGGCCAGCGCGATGGCGACGCCCAGCAGGGAGTGCAACCACGCCTCCGCAGGCTCGTCCACCGTGGCGAACGAGCCGTACATGATCCGGTCGCCGTTCGCCACCAGGTAGGGAGCGCCCGCCGCCACGGTCGAGCCGACGATGATCACGAACGGCACCAACAGATCGACGGCCGCCAGCACGGTGAACAGCAGCGCGTATCCAAGTTCGCGCCAGGTGGCGGCTTCACGCAGCCGGAAGCGCACCAGAGCGCGCAGGCCCGTCCCGTCCGGAGCGCGGTGGGCGGACGGGGCAGGGCGCGGGTCGAGCCAGCGCAACCGCCGCCGCTCGACGGCGGCGAGCACGACGGCCGTCAGCGGCACGCAGGCCAGCACCCCGATGCCGACCACCAGCGGCGTCAGTACCACGCCGACCACGAGCATCGCGGCGACGACGGTCAGCCAGACCAGGGCCACGACCGGCCCTGTGGCGAGATACGCCAGCGAACGCCACGGCCAGGACGAGAACACGAAGCGCAGAGGATGACGCTTCATGGCCCGCCAGACGTTCATGGAACGACCCTAAGGGAGGTCGAAGAGCGTTCGAGCAGGTCACGGAGGCGCTCGTAGGAGCGGTCCCAGCTCCACTCGGCGCGCACCCACTCCCGTCCCCGCCGTCCCATGGCGTCGCGTTTCGCCGGGTCGGTGAGCAGTTCGACGAGCCGGTCGGCGATCGCGGGCACCGAGGTGGCGGTGACGACGTGGCCGGTCTCGCCGTCCCGCACCGCCTCGGGCGCGCCGCCTGAGTCACCCGCCAGCACGGGCAGCCCGGCCGCCGCGGCCTCCAGGAAGACGATGCCGAGTCCTTCGGTCTCCAACCGGAGCCGCCGGGAGCGGCACGGCATGGCGAACACGTCGGCGGCGGCGTAATAGGGCGGCAACTCGGCGTGGGGGAGTGCTCCGGCGAACACCACGGCGCCGGGCGGCAACCGCTCGGCCATCGCGCGGAGCCGGGATTCTTGTGGGCCGTCGCCGACGATCAGCAGGGTGGCGTCGGGGACCGTCCGCCGGACCAGGGGCAGCGCCTGGATCAGGAGGTCCTGGCCTTTGCGGGCGACGAGCCGCGACACGGTGAGGACGACCGGTCTGCCGCCCAGGCCGTGGCGCTCGCGGACGGACCCGTCGTCGGCGCCGGGCCGGAAGACCTCGCCGTCCACACCGGGGACGAGCCGTGTCGTCCGGGCGTGCGGGCCGAGCGCGCCGACGATGCGCGAACGGGTGTAGCCGGTGAGGTAGGTGACGGTGTCGTTGTGTTCGCCGATGCGCCGCAGCACCCGCCGGGCACCGGGCACGGTGGCCCACCACACCTCATGGCCGTGGGTGGTGGCGACCGACGGCAGCCCGCCGAGCCGTCCCGCGAGCAGCCCGAGCGGCGCGGCCGCCCCGAACCAGACCGCATCGCACTTATGGACGGCGGCCAACTCACGAACGGTACGCGCGACGCGTGGGGTCGGAAGGAGAGTGCGGGAGCGGTCACGGACCACGGGGAAGGGCAGCCGGGCGTCGAAGGCCTCGGCACCCGGTTCGGCGGAGGTGTAGACGGCCACCTCGTCGGCGGGGAACCGGCGGGCCACCTCGTGGACGAAGGTCTCGATGCCGCCGAGCCGCGGCGGGAAGTCGTTGGTGACGATCAAACAGCGGGGCACGGCTCGTCCTCCGTCCGGCACGTGGCCGTCCATCCCCACAGGGCCAGGAGCGCCGGGTAGATGAGGTAGCCCCACCGGGTGGCGGGCATCAGCAGGGCCGCCAGCAGCAGCCCGAGCGCGAGGCGCAGCACGGTGTCACCGACGGAGCGGGGCGGGCGGACGACCAGCCAGACGCCCATGGCGACCGCGGCTCCCGCGAGCGCGGCCACCGCGATGGCATGCCCGTACGGACCGAGGCCGGCGATCAGATGTCCGGGAAGGGGACTCCCCGCGGGCGAGGCGACGTCGGCCAGCCCCAGGGGGAACTCGACGGCGTTGGCCCAGATCCCGGCGGGATCGACCAGCGCGGGCAGCAGGACGCCCAACGTCACGGCACCGGCCGCCGCTCCGGCGAAGACGGGCAGATCCGCACGTTTTCTGACCGCCACCAAGGCGAGGCAGACCGCCAGAGCGGGCCAGGCCGTGGCCTTCATCGTCGCCGCGACTCCCAGTACCAGCCCCGCCGCCCCCGGCCACCGGACGGTCAGCGCCAGCCCCAGACAGGCCAGTCCGATCACAGGCAGATCGTCACCGCCCACCGCCAACGGCAGTGCCACCAGCGGGGAGGCCGCAAGGAACAACAGCGGACGAAGCACCGCCTGTCCGCGCAGGATCAACCCGGCGGCGGCCATGGCGGCGAGGAACACCATCCCGAAGACCACTCGCGGATCCACTCCGAGCGTCCCGAAGAGCGCCATACCGGGCAGGTAGGGGTTGTAAGCCGTGTAATCGAGGCTCCCCACCAGCTCGGCAGGCCCCAGATAAGGCGTGCCGTGCTCCAGCAGGTGCTGTCCGGAACGCTCGACGACCACCACCTCGGGCTGCGCCTGGCCGGTGCCGATGAGGAACACCAGCGGCAGCAGAACGGCCCCGGCGAACACCGACCCCGCCACGACGCCTCGACGGCGACGCCCTGCAGGCAGGAGCGCCAGAAGCGCCCCTAGCCCGTACGCGAAGGCCGCGATCTGCCCCCATACCTGATGCGTCTCCAACTCGGTGACGCCCGCGGTCACCCCGGCGAAGACGGCGGACCCGCCGTACACACCGGCATCCAGATACCGACTCGGCCATCCTCGGAGTCTCCGGCGCTCTGCCGGTCTCTTCGGTCGTCCCGGCCGGACCACCACAGGCGGCCTTGTCGCGATCGTCATCTGTGCCCCTTATCTGCGACTTGAGCTGCACTTTCTGTCGCATACCAGGCAATCGCCTCAGAGCGCGGAGATCATGGGGTCTGGCCGCCGACCTTGAGGTAGAGCCGGCCCTACCTCCGAGCTCCGCCAGGCCGGATCAGGGCCGAGGCGAGTTCACCGACTCTCCGAAGGTGCAAAAGTGTGACTTGTCGATATCTGAGGCGGTATCTAGCTTTCTGTATGAGCAACCTCGCGCAGAGTGATCTCTCGAAAGCCTCCAGCGTTCCCGTCCCCGCGAAGGAGACCCGCCTCATGGCCGGACGCAAGTCCAAGACGCACCCCCTGTCCGCAGTGCTCACCGCCGCCGCACTCGGCGCCGCCACCCTGACCGCGAGCGCGGCGCAAGCCACCGAAACCGGCCTGCTGCAATGCCAGGGAACGGAGACCATCGCCTACAGCCCGGGCGTCACGCTCACACCACGCGACATCACCTTCACCATCGACGGCCGGTTCACCTCGTGCCTCGACACCGCGAACCAGGTGACCAGCGGCTCCTACGACGAGGAATTCACCGTCACCGTAGGCTGCAACGGCCTCCTCGACTCCTTCGAAGGCGAACGCGTCCTCACCTGGAACACCGGCGACACCAGCACCGCCGAGATCAACGGCCAGAGCACCGCCGTCCTCGGCCAGGTCATCACCACGATCACCGGCACCATCACCCAGGGCCGCTTCCAGGGCCGCTCCGTACTGCAGACCGTCACCCTTCCCCAGCTGGGTTTCCTGCAGTGCGCCACCACCGGCCTGACGGGCACGACCGGCCTGACGACACTCACCCTTACCTGAGACCACAGGACATGACGACCGTCCAACCGCAGAACCGCCGGGACACCGACGAAACGGCCGACAACTGCGCGTCGCCGGAGGCGCCGCGCCCCATCCGCCTCACAAGAACACCCTGATGGTCATGTAAGGCCCGGACGGACGGCAGACGCCCGCCGCCACGGGTACGAATCCCCAACCGGATTGCAGTCAGATGGCTGCACGTCCGCTGTCGGCTCGGTTCGTCGTCAGCTGGTGATCATGTATCGATTCGGGATCGCTCGTGGGGATGGGCGTCCATGATGCGCATGCCAGGGGTCATGCCGCTGTCGCCTGGATGAATGCGATCTCTACGGGAGACGGCGGTAGACGTTGTGGCGGTTGCCGACCGCCAGAACCCATACGGTCGGCCGACTGTCTTCGACGGTGTACGCGAAGCGGGAAAAGCGGGCCGAGTTCTCCGGGGCGAACGCGGCCATTCGCCTATGTTCTGGCCTGTCCTGCTGGAGAGGCAGCGCCGGACATGTCCGTGGTGATGATCTCGTGCCGAGTAGAGTGTTTTCAGGGACGTTCTCACTGAACCGGGGGATGCCGTGTCGACAAATCCGCCGCTTCTGGGACGGCCGGTCGCCGCCAAAGGGGGAGAGACCAGGCAGCGCATCATCGCGGCCACGATGCGCTGCGTGGCGGAAACGGGTTACTCGCGGGCGACCATCCGGGAGATCGCCCGGGCGGCCCAGATGACCAGCGGCAGCCTCTACCACTACTTCCCCAACAAGGCGGAGCTCGTCAAGGCCGCGTTCCTCGAACTCTCCGGGATCTCGCTGCCCCGGCTGGCCGCGGCCGCGGACCGCGCGGACGGCGTCCTGGACAAGCTGATGGCCGTGTTCGACGAGGGCGACCGGCTCCTGCGCGACTACCCCTTCGCGGTGGCGTTCGATCGCGCGATCCGCGTGGAGAGCGCCGCTGACCTCCAGCTGGCCGGGGAGAGCGACACGATCTTCACAGCGCTCCGCGACGTGGTCACCGGCATCATGGAGCAGGCCCGGCAGGAGGGGGCCCTGGGGCCGGAAGTCGACGTCGAGAGCGCCTCGAACGCCATCCACACCATCATGCTGGGCCTGTGCGAGCACACCGCCACGACGCCGCCGGAGGTCTACCAGGCCACCGGACGCGCGTTGAGGCTTCTCATCCGGGGGACCCTGTTCGACTACGCGAAACTGGCACAGGGGCCTGACGCTCAGGTCTTACGGCCGCCGTTGACACCGAGGACCTGGCCGGTGATGTACGACGACGAGTCCTCGCACAGGAAGACCGCGGCGTTGGCGATGTCCTCGGGGCGACCGGCACGGCGTACCGGGGTGATGCTGATGAAATGCTCGAGCGAGTCGTAGAAACTGCCTTCGGCGACCGACTTCTCGAGCATCGGGGTCACCACCATGCTGGGCGGGATCGTGTTGACGGTGATCCCCTTGGGGCCGAGTTCGAGCGCCAGGCTCTTGGTGAGCCCGATCAGCCCCGTCTTCGAGCTGACGTAGGCCGACATGTACGCTTCGCCGCCCTGCGCGCTGGAGGACGAGATGTTGATGATCCGGCCCCACCCGGCGGCCTTCATATCGGGCAGCACCGTCTGGGTGCAGAGGAACGGACCCCGCAGGTTGACCGCCATGACCCGTTCCCACAGCTCGTCGGTGATCTCGGAGAACTTGCCGAACTGCACGATGCCGGCGTTGTTGACCAGGATCAGCACTGGGCCGAAGTCGGTTCGCACCCATTCCACGGCGGCCTCGACCAGGAAACGGTCGGAGACGTCGACTGCATAGCCGTTGACGGTGGCGCCCGTCTTGCGCAGCCGGGCGACCTCGGCGTCGAGCAGCTCGGCCTGGACGTCGAAGACGGCGACCTTGACGCCGCGTGCGGCGAGCGCCTCGGTGATCGCGAGCCCGATGCCGGACGCTCCGCCGGTGACGATCGCGGTGGTCCCCTCGAAAGGCATGGCTCAGCTCTTTCCGGCCGGGTCGAATCTGATGTGCAGTTCGGTGAGACCGCGGAGGATGAACGTCGGGATGTACCGGTAGCGCCGGTCTCCCGGGGGGCCGTGCCGCTCCTCGTCGATCCGGATGTCGGAGGTGCGGTCGAGGAGCCGCCGGAGGCCGATCCCTGCCTCCGCGCGGGCCAGGGGGGCTCCCGGGCAGCTGTGGACTCCGCGGCCGAACGCGACATGGCTCCGCGCGTTCTTGCGCTCGATGTCGAAGACGTCGGGGTCGGGGAATCTGCGCGCGTCTCGGTTGGCCGCCGCGTTCAGCAGCATCATTGTGGTGCCCGCGGGCAGGTCCACGCCGCCGACGGAGACCGGGACCTTGGACAGGCGGAAGTCGCCCCGGATCGGACTCTCGTACCGCAGGGTCTCCTCGATGAAATTGGGGAGCAGGGAGCGGTCGGCGCGCAGCCTCGCCTGCAGAGCGGGGTCCTCTGCCATCAGCATCACCGCGGTGCTGAGCAGGCGGACCGTGGTCTCCTGGCCGGCGGCGAACAGGTTGGCCGCGACGCGCACCGCGTCGATCACCTCCGGGACGCTCCCGTCCGGGAAGGTCGCCGAGGCGACACCGGTCAGGACGTCGTCGCGAGGCTCGCGGCGGCGGTCCTCGATGTACTCGGTGAACTTGCCGTAGAGGTATTTCAGGGGCGAATGCGCCAGCGTGTCGCCCTTCTTGCTGCTGCCGAGCACGCTCCCGCTCAGCAGCGCCTCCCGGAACTCGGTGTGGTCGGACTCCGGGACGCCGAGGAGGTCGGCGATGACGAGCATCGCGAACGGGGACGCGAACTCGCCGTTGAACTCGCAGCGGTCGCCGGTCAGCGCCCTGTCGAGCTGGCCGTCGGCCAGCCGCCACATGGACTCCTCGTTCTCCTTCAGACGCTTCGGCGTGATCATCTGTGACAGGAGGCCCCGGTGGGCGGTGTGGTCCGGGGGGTCCATCGTCGGCAGCTGGTCGTTCATCGGCAGCTCGTCGCGGTGCGCGGCGATCAGTTCGGAGATGTCGTCGCCCTCGAGCGGGACGGGGAAGCCGGGGAACGGGCCGGTGACGGAGGTGCACGAGGAGAACCGCTCGGTGTCGTTGTAGACAGCGATGGCCTCCTCGTATCCGGTGATCATCACCACGCCGTGATGGGGCTCCCTGCGGACCGGGCACTGCTCGCGCAGTGCGGCGAGGTAGGCGTACGGGGCGTGCAGGAGCGCGCTGTCCGTGAAGAAGTCCACGGAATCGATGTCGGTCATCTGGTCTCCACTCACTCGGATATCCGGACGCCCTCGTAGCTCTTGAGCATGTCGTTCTCGGGCAGCGCCATCTGCAGGTAGACGTCGATGTGCCGGATCTTGCCGGCTTCGTCGAACTCGTAGACCGAGACCGAATTGACGACGCTCTTGTAGTCTCCGACCTCGCTGCGCTCCTCGAGCTCGAGGAAGACCAGGCCAGGCCTCTCGGTGATCCGCTTGAAAGAGCATTCCCATTCAGCGGAGGTCGCCCAGCCGGTGAGGAACTCGACGTACTCCGCCCAGTTCATGACCTCTTTGAAGTTGCCGACGCGCTCGAACTCCTCGACCGCGACCAGTTCGGCCAGAGGCGCCCAGTCCGCGGCGGAGAAGCCGGGGTTCTTGGCTCTGTCCACCAGGTGTTTGGTCGTCAGGCCGTATTCCAGCACCTTGCGGGAGAGGCCGGTGTGCTCCCCGACCACCTCGCTGAGCTCACGCATCCCCATGGATCACACCTCGCCGTTCGCGCCGACGGAGAGGTACCCGTCCACGACCGAGTGGTAGTGGGCGATGACGATCTCCTCTTTCACCAGCGTCATGTGTTCGAGCCGCTTGTTGCGCAGTCCCCGCTGCTGTCGCGGCATCTGCTCGTAGTCCTGCTGGAGGGCGAGGAAGTACGGGAAGCTTCCCGGCTCCTCGACCTCGGTCAGCTCCGCCCGGAACGCCTCCCGGTGCTCCGGAGGCAGCCACATGTAGCTGCTGATGTGCCAGACGCACCTTCCGGGGTCGCCGCCGGGGTCCGGCAAGGCCAGGATGACCGTGGCCTCGCCCGCGCGGATCGTCATGAAGAAGTTCGGAAAGAGCACCCAGCCGTGGTTGTCGCTCATCTGGGCGTCGGTCAGCCCGCTGACGTCCAGCCCCATCCCGGTCAAGGTGTCACGCGTGGCCCGCTGCAGCAGCGTGCGAGCGGTCACGCCCTCAGGGAAGTCGAGCTTCCCGTCCTCGTCGCGGTGGGCGGAGACGAGCTCCTCGAAACGGGGCAGCACCGTGGCCACCGTGGGGAAGGTCCCGGGCAGCTCCCTGATGCCCTCGACCTGGTCCTCCGGGCCGAAGACGGACACGTTCGCCACCTCGAACGGGGCGACGGACACGCTGTGGTCGCCGAGGAAGAGGTGTCGGCTCTTGGACGGATCGATGTCGATCACCTTGAGGAGCTCCGGATGGATGCCCGAGATGTGGTAGCCCTCCGAGAACGCGTCGACGACGACCTTCCAGTTGCAGTCCAGGCTCTCCCGGACGTCCAGCACCGTGACCATCTCGTCGAGACGGTAGGGGGCCAGGAGCTTCGGTATCTCGTCGCCCAGGAAGTCGACGAGCGGCGCCGCGTCCGGGTCCGGGTTGAGGAAGACGAACCCGGCGAAGCACTCGACCCGCACTGGGAGGAGCGAGTTCTCGTCCTTGTCGATCGGGTCGAGGACCTTCTCCCTGAGGATGCCCCGCAGTCTCCCGTCGAGGTCGTACGACCACAGGTGGTACCGGCACAGGAACCCGCGCTTGGAGTTCCCCTTGCCCGTGCACAGCGGGTTGCCGCGGTGCCTGCAGGCGTTGGCGAACCCGCGGATCTCGCGGTCCTTCCCCCGGACGATGACATACGACTGGTCGAAGAGCCGGTACTCCTTCCAGTCGCCGACCTCGGGCAGTTCGTCGACGCGGCCGGCAACCTGCCAGGTCCGCATCCAGATCAGGTCCCGCTCCTTCTCCGCGAACTCCCGCGACGTGTAGCGGTCGGTCGGAATCTGCATGCGGTACCTGCCGGACGGGATGTCCGCCAGACCCAATCCCGTTTCACCGACCCATTCACCCGGTCTGGCTGATGACATGGAACTCGTCCTCCTCGTTTATGGCAGGGCTGACGTGAAAATGTGCCGATAAAAGGCATGGTTTTTCTGCAGGGCGCACTTCTTGGATCCTCGCCGTTTGGGCGGGCAGAGAACCCCTGCGTCGCAGGTGAAGAAGTGGATGAGAGGCCTGGCTGGCCGGGCGCTCCCGTGTTTCAAAGATCGGGATGGAGAGGTAATTGATCGCTTGATTGATTAGTATCATGAAGGGCACATCAAGGGTGTGTCAATAGCCTTATGTAGAGACGAGAATCCTCCTACCGGATTGAAGGCTGCACTCTCCCGTGTGAGCTGGGAACCCTCGCCCCGGGGTTGTGGAGGGGCGCCGCGGCGTCAGCGGTGCCGCGGCCGGAAGCGGAGGGTCTCGTGGTCGTCGTCGCGGGCACGCCGGCGGGTGCGCGGACGTCGGAACCGGTGGGGCGGTCTGATCGTGCGCTCCGCGACGTGGCGTCGGGTGCCCGGCCCTGAGGCATGGGAAGTGCTGTGACGAGAGGTGGCGGACTCGGTGTCGAAGGCCGTGCACACCGTTCCGATGCGGTTCGCGGGCGAGGCGTGGCCCGGAGGGTTCGGTGTCGCCGTAGCGTCCGAGGGGCGAGGCGGCCATCTGCACACGCCCTGCCCGTCCCGTCGGCCGAGGTTCTCCCCGTAGCCGGGCATCGTGGCTGCCAACCTGGGTGAAGTTCATCCGCGGGATGCCGGAGGCTCGAAGGGGCTTGCGCTTGCGCAGAGGCAGCGGGCTTCACCGGTGGGGTGAACCGCAAGATGGAGCATGGGACGCGAAGAGTCCGTACTCGTCCGGGTGTCATCTTCGACTGTTGGGCCTGCCCATCGATCCCGTTTGAAGCCGGCGCGAGAGCTGTCCGGCTTTTGATGAAGTCCGGACCTGGCCTCTCGTGAGAAAACAAAGAGCCAATCAAGACCTTCAATTTGTGATCTTGATTAGCTCAAGGTTTGGCAAAGTACCCCCAACCGGATTGCAGCCAAATGGCTGCACGTTCGCCGGCGGTCCGCTCCGCCGTCAGCTGGTGATCACGCATCGATTCAGGGCCGATCGTGACGTGTGTGAGGGTTCATAACGGTGGACGCACACGCACTGGTGGCGCGTTACGCAACGTTGGCCGGGTGACCGGTCCATGTTGGCCACCGCCCGTGTCCTGCTCTGGGGGCGCTTGTGGGGTGGGTAGTCGTCCAGGACCGCATGCAGGCGTTTGCCGGGCTGGCGCTCACGCAGGGGCTTGAGGAAGGACGGGAACTCGCTCCATCGTTTCCGGTGCCGGATGCGGTGGTAGAGCTTGCCGGTGGCCAGGCCCAGGGCGCTGAGCAGGTGGCGGACCCCGTCGTTGCGACGGTAGGTCGCCCGCAGCCGGGGCGGTTCAGGGATCGACCACGTGGCGATCCCTCGATATGGATATGCGTTCAGGTCGCGGGTTCTGCGTAGTCGTCCCTCTGATGTCGGGGGTCGGCTGAGATGGGTGTGCGAACCGCACGGTGATGGCCAGGCCCCCTTCGCGGCGTGCGTCGGCGGTGAGGACGGCGTGGTGGGCTCGGGATACGGCGTTGACGATGGCGAGGCCGAGACCGTGGCCGTCGTGGCGGCTGTGACGGTCGGGCGTCAGTCTTTGGAAGGGCTGGAAGAGGCGCTGGACCTGGTCGTCGAGGATGGCCGGCCCGCTGTTGACGACCGTGAGGATCGTATGTGTGCCGGAGGCCTGAGTGGTGATCTCCACGTGCCCGTCCGGGTGGTTGTGGCGGATGGCGTTGTCGACGAGGTTGGCGATGAGGCTTTCGATCAGTCTCGGATCCCCGGCCGTCAGCGCGGGAGTGAGGCGTTCAGTGAGGTCGATGCCTTTCCGCCTTGCTCGGTCGCGGCGGGCGGCGAGCACTCCTGCGGCGACCTGGGCGAGGTCGAGGGTGTCCCTGCGGGTGAGGCCGCGTTCGCTGGTGGCCAGGGCGAGTAGCGCTTGGACGAGCCGTTCCTGGTGTCCGCCGAGAGCGAGAGCCTCCTGGCAGGCCGAGCGCAGGGTGTCGGTGTCGGCGTCGGTGTCGGCGAGGGTGACTTCGAGGAGGGTCCTCAGGCCGGCCAGGGGGGTGCGCAGCTCGTGGGAGGCGTTGGCGACGAAGTGCCGGTGGGAGTCGAAGGAAGCTTCGAGACGGGTGAACAGGTCGTCGAGGATGTAGCCCAGTTCGGTCAGCTCGTCGGCGGGTTCGCCGAGGTCGAGGCGTTGGTGCAGGTTTCCGGCGGAGATGGCCTTGGCGGTGGTGGTGATGGCCCGCAGGGATCTATGGAGCGGGCGAGGACCTCGAAGTCCTCGACGACGAGGACCCTCACCACCGGTCACCGCCGGTCGTCGTGCGGGCGGGGCGGCCGAACCGGTCGCCGGGTCGAGATGCCATGCCTTCAACGATGCCAGATCCCCGGTTTCAGCCGGGTCGCAGTCGCTGCGACCCGGCTGAAACCGGGTGCCGCGTACAACCGTCGGCATGAATGCATTTCGAACCGTGAGAGCGCCGCGGTGAGCGCCCCGGGGATCGCCGTCGCCGGACTGCGCAAGCGGTATGGGGCCACTCCGGCCCTCGACGGCATGTCCTTCACCGTCCGTCCGGGTGTGGTGACCGGCTTCGTGGGACCGAACGGGGCAGGGAAGTCCACCACGATGCGGGTGATCCTGGGCCTGGACGCGGTCGATGAGGGCACCGCGCTCATCGGCGGGAAGCCGTACCACAGCCTCCGCCGTCCGCTGAGCCACGTCGGCTCACTGCTGGACGCGGCGGCGCTGCACCCCGGCCGGAGCGCTCGTGACCACCTGCTCTGGCTGGCGCATTCACAAGGCCTGGCCGCGCGCCGGGTGGACCGGGTGATCGAGCAGGTCGGCCTGACCTCGGCGGCCCGGCGCAGGACCGGCGGCTACTCGCTCGGCATGCGTCAGCGGCTCGGGATCGCTGCGGCCCTGCTCGGGGACCCGCCGGTCATCATGCTCGATGAGCCTTTCAACGGCATGGACCCCGACGGGATCATCTGGATGCGCGGCTTCCTGCGGTCGCTGGCCGCTCAGGGCCGCGCCGTCCTGGTGTCCAGCCACCTGATGAGCGAGGTGCAGGACACCGCCGATCACCTCGTCGTGGCCGGGCGCGGCAAGGCCATCGCCGACGCCGGCGTGACCGACCTGATCGCGGCCGCCTCCAGGGGCCGGGTGGCCTTGCGGACCACTGCCGGTACGCACGCGATGAGGGTGCTCGCGCATGCCGGCGCGACCGCGGCGGCCACCGGCCACGACACCATCACCGTCTCCGGACTGCCCGCGGATCGGATCGTCACGCTGCTCGGCAAGAGCGGGGTGCCGTTCTCCGAGGTATCGGCGCACCGCGCCACCCTTGAGGACGTCTACCTGGAACTCACCCGCGAGGCGGTCGAGTTCCGTGCCGCGATGCCCACGGAGGTATCACGGTGACCCCCGCCACGACGCCGTACCGACCTGGCCAACGGGCCGAGCGGTACGGCTTCCTCCAGTTGCTGCACGCGGAGTGGACCAAGTTCCGAACCGTCCGGGGCTGGGCGTTCGGAATGGTGGCCGCAGCACTGATGGTGGTGCTGGTCGCCCTGCTCGCCGGGACCAGCAGCGATCAGAAGGGTTCACCATCCGTTCCGATCGGACCGGGCGGTGAACCGGTCACCGACAGCTTCTACTTCATGCACCGGCCGCTGGCCGGAAACGGCAGCATCACCGTCTCCGTTTCCGCACTCAGGAGCAGCGTCCCCGCGGGTCCCGCGGACCTGCGGCCCGGCACCGTGCCGTGGGCGAAGGCCGGGATCATCATCAAGCAGAGCACCCGCCAGGGATCGCCCTATGCGGCGATCATGGTCACCGGCAGCCACGGCGTGCGGATGCAGGACGACTACGTCAACGACACGGCCGGCCTCCCCGGCCCCGTCTCCGCCGCGTCTGTTCGCTGGCTGCGGCTGGACCGCTCGGACGACACGATCACCGGCTATGCCTCCGCCGACGGCGCACGCTGGACCAAGGTGGGCGCCGTTCACGTGAGGGGGCTCGGACCGACCGCGCAAGGCGGGCTGTTCGTCGCGTCTCCACCTTCCGTGCACGGCCACGGCACGCGCGTCAGCGTGTCCACGGCCGTCTTCGAAGACCTTCGTGTCCAGGGTCACCGGGTCGGCGGCGATTGGACGGGCGACCAGGTGGGACGCATGAGACCGGCTCTGCACGCGGAATGGACGAAGATACGGACCGTCGCCGGCCCCCTGTGGCTGCTGCTCGGCATGATCGCGGTGACGGTGGCCCTGAGCGCCGGGGCGGTTTCGGTGGTGACGTGCACGTCCGCCGGCTGCGGCGGTGACATGACCAAGCTCAGTCTCATCGGCGTCCAGCTCGGCCAGGCGCTGGTCGCCATCCTGGCCGTGCTGGTCATCAGCGGCGAGTACGGCTCGGGCCTGATCCGCACCACCCTGACAGCGATGCCGCATCGGGCCACCGTCCTCGCGGCCAAGGCCATCGTTCTCGCCGGCGTCGTCACCGCGGCCGGAACCATCGCGGTTCTCGGGTCGCTGCTGGCCGGGCGGCTCATCCTGCCCCGCCACGGCTTCACCACCGCCCTCGGCCACCCGGCCCTGTCCCTGACCGACGGCCCCACGCTACGCGCGACCGCCGGGTCGATCCTCTACCTGATCCTGATCGCCCTGTTCAGCCTCGGCATCGCCGCCATCGTGCGGGACTCCGCGACCGGCATCGGGGTCATCCTGGGCCTGCTCTACCTTCCCCCGCTCTTCTCCCAGGTGATCGGGGATCCGGACTGGCAGCGTTTGCTCCAGCAGATGAGCCCGATGAGCGCCGGCCTCGCCGTCCAGACCACCGCCGACCTCCGCGACCTGCCCCTCAGCCCCTGGGCCGGTCTCGGCGTCACCGCCGGATGGGCCGCCGCCGCGCTCATGGCCGGCGGCCTGCTGATACGCATGCGCGACGCCTAAGGCCCTGTTCGTCGTCGAGGCCATCGGGTTTCGCTGTGCGGTGCGCGCACTGCTGGTAGTCCGATGATCGCGATGCGTGGTGATGCGGCGGACGAGGAACGGGCGCTGACCGGGCTCAGGTCGGCGGGGATGGAACGGGCTCCGGGCAGGGCGACCTTGTCAGGGTCTCGGCCGACGGCGATGACGGTGTCGCCTCGGCCCAGGTGGGTGCGGGCCCACTCGACGATACCGACCTGAAGGAGGGCTTCGTGGTTTCGGATCTGCGGGGGCGGGCCGCCGGCTCTGCGTGATGACGTGTCCGGGGCCGCGGTGCAGATCTACGAGGTGCTGGAGGCGGTGGCCGCTGATTTCAGGCCGCTGTCAGAGGAGTGAGGTGGTTTCCGGCTGAAATGGGCGGGTGATCGACGCGGTGGAACTGGCGGGTGTCTTGGATCCTTGAAGGTGTGGCCTTGTTCGTTCTTGACGGCCCGGGGGTGCAGGGGGCGGAGCCCCTTGCCGAGGTGGGGGCTCGGCCCCCGATGGGCACGGCCCCGAGCGGAGCGAGGGACCACATCGGGGTCGACATCTTCCCGGCCGGCATCTCGATCCTGCGCTAGGCAGGCCGGCGTCGCACGGCCTCGGCGATGACCGATGTCACGAACTTGTCGACGGATGCCGTGGTCGGCGGGCCGGGGTCGCGGTCCGCGAAGAGGAGGTGCCCGCCGCCGACCAGGGAGAGGGTGAGCGAGTCGATGTCGGCGTCGGCCGCGATACGGCCCAGTTCGCGCTCGTCGGCCAGATAGGCGGAGATCGCGGTCGTGGCCTGGGCGAGGATCGCGATGCCGCCTCCGGGCATGGCCTGCCGCAGCCGTGCGCGCAGCTCGTCCCGGAAGGTGATGAGCGGGATGATCGCCACCGGGATCGGCCCGAACAGGGTGGTCAGGGCGCTGGTGAGGTTGCCGGCCACCGTGCCGGTGCCGGCGGAGGCGCGCAGCGCACTCGCCTGCGTCTCGAGTTGTGCGGCCCGGTCGAGCACCAGTTCGGTGAGGAAGGCGTCGAAGTCGGGGAAGTGCCGGTGCAGGACGCCTTTGGCGCAGCCCGCCTCGTCGGTGACGGCCCGGCTGGTCAGCCCGTTCGGCCCGTCCCGCAGGAGCACGCGCTCGGCGGCTTCGAACAGCTGTCGCCGCGCATCGCGAAGGTGCACGCCAGTCGGCACTCGCAGCTCCTCTCATGCGTCGCCCCGCCGGCACCCGTTGCCTTAGTGGGCATGCGCCCACTAAGGTGGGCGCATGCCCACAATAGCGCAGGAGCAGCCAGAACCGTCCCCGGCGGAGCCGCAGAAGGCCCGAGGGATGGCCGAGTCGTTCGGCGTGAACGCGCAACGCTACGACCAGGCCCGGCCCGGCTATCCCGATGAGCTGGTGGCGCGGATCGTCGCCGGAAGCCCCGGGGCCGACGTGCTCGACGTCGGCTGCGGTACCGGCATCGCGGCCCGCCAGTTCCAGGCCGCCGGCTGCACCGTGCTCGGCGTCGAGCCCGATGTGCGGATGGCGGACTTCGCGCGATCCCATGGCCTGCAGGTCGAGGTGGCGACCTTCGAAGCCTGGCAGTCGGCCGGCCGGACGTTCGACACGGTCATCGCCGCTCAGTCGTGGCACTGGGTGGAACCGGTCACCGGTGCCGTGAAGGCGGCACGTGTGCTGCGTCCAGGGGGACGGCTGGCGGTCTTCGGGCATGTGTACGAGCCGCCTGCCGAGGTGGCCGAACCGTTCGCCGCCGCCTACCGGCGGGCGGCGCCCGACTCCCCGCTCGGCGGCCAACCGGCCCGACGCCCACTCGACCTCTATCGGGCGGGATACGCGAAGTTCGCCGACCAGATCCGCGAGACCGGACAGTTCGACGATCCCGAGCAGTGGCGATTCGACTGGAAGCAGTCCTACACACGCGATCAATGGCTGGACCTGCTTCCCACCACCGGCGGCCTCACCCGACTACGCCCCGATCAGCTGGCCGGGATACTGGACGCGGTCGGGAGCGCCATCGACTCCCTGGGCGGGCGCTTCACGATGGACTACACCACCCTGGCCGTGACCGCCGTACGCGCCGGCACCTCCTGACCTCCCGATGGCCACGGCTCAAGCACGACCCCGGACGTGAGCTTTCTCCTTCAGCGCGGACATCGTGGCCGTCGACCTGGGCGAAGCTCATTCGAGGGATGCCGGAGACCCGAAGGCGCTCGCACCTCCATCAGGGCCGGCGGGCTTCACCGGTGAGGTGAGCCGCGGCGGGCACGCGCACCGATCGCCCACGCTGACAGCCGCCTGCGCGCTGGTCCGGTGGTAGCGGTTCTGGTCGATGCCTGGGCGCGGATCCGGTGCGGGGGAAGGCTCGCTCTCGATGTCGCCCTTCAGGGGGGTCTTCGTAGGCGTTAAGCCTGCCGGACGATGCAGCGGACCGGTCATGAGCTCAGCACATGATGTGGTGGCAGATTCCAGACTTTAGCGGTGAACCATGTGCATGCAGGCTGGTTTTGCGGTGGGCTCGTCCCTATCTCTCCGGATCTTCGTAGTTGAGGGTCCTGTTGAGTTCTTTGCCGCGGCGGCTCGTTGCTTCGGGTGCTTTTGTAGCGGTGCTGTCCGGTTTGCTTGCGGTCGGTCCTGCGCAGGCGGAACAGGCCAGGCGTGCTCCCGCCGCCACGCTGACTTCGGAGGTGTCGCCTCCCCGGCTTCCCGCCGGTTCTCGCGGTCCTTACGGGGAGCCGTCGGTGACGCTCGGCGGGAGTCTGAAGGGCGCGGATGGCGATCCTCTGCCCGGCCAGGTGCTGAAGGTCGACCTTGTCGAGGACGACGGTGCCGTCAGGTTCGGCACCACTGCGAAGACGGACGCGCAGGGCGGCTGCCTGGTCACGGAGGCCGACAGGTTCGGCGGCCATCTCACGGCGCGGGTGACCTGGTCGGGGGACGGGTCCAGGCTGGTCGCGCGGAAGGAGATCGAGGTCGGGTTCCTCCACCTGCGGATGGGATACAACGCGGTCGGCAATGTGGGTGTCGCGTTCGAGTCCTTCCTCGAGCAGGGCCCGGATGTCCATGGCTTCGTCGTCCAGCGGTCATTCGACGGAAGTGCGCTGGAAGAACGTCCGGCCGGTCACCGGCAGGTACATCACCAGGGCCGGTGTTGGGCCGGTGCCTTCGGCCCCGCGCGGCGCGAAGCCCGAGGGGCAGGCCGTCCCCGACCGGAAGAAGATGCCCTCGCCCGCCTTCATCCGCTCTCTCGGCCGCCACCCCGACCGCTTCGGCGCCTCCTGAACATCAAAGCCCCCACGCCCTTTGCGTAAGCACAGCGCCGTCCGGCCACCGGTGAGATCTGCGTGAACCCGGGCTGCAGCGGCCCTCAAGGGACCGGCGGCGAAACCGGTCGGTGGGATGGCAGCACCAGCGCTCGGCTTCGGCCCGTTCGGTTTCCGCGGCTGACGGTTCACAGCGTGCTGGGAGCCGGTGTCCGGGTCGGGGCGGAGGGCGCCGGGGTCCTTCGGAGGGTGCGGGTGCGCTTGTCGAGGTACGCGGAGAGGAGGGCCAGGAGCAGGGCGGTGCCGGACAGGAGGGCGCCGACCCAGTTCGGGGAGGTGTAACCGAGGCCGCCGGCGATGACGAGGCCGCCGAGCCAGGCGGCGAGCGCGTTGCCGAGGTTGAAGGCGCCGATGTTGGCGGCCGAGGCCAGGGTCGGGGCCGCGGACGCCTGGTCCAGGACCCGCTTCTGCAGCGGCGGCACGGTCGCGAACCCGAGGGCGCCGATCAGGGTCAGGGTGATCGCTGCGAACACCTTGTCGTGAGCGGTGGCGGTGAAGACCAGCAGCACCAGGGCCAGGGCGCCCAGCGAGGCGGACAGCAGGGGCATCAACGCCCGGTCGGCGAACTTTCCGCCGAGCAGGTTGCCCAGGAACATGCCGATTCCGAAGAGGACGAGCAGCCAGGTGACGGCGGCCTCGGAGTAGCCGGCGACCTCGGTCATCATCGGCGAGATGTAAGTGATGGCCGCGAAGACGCCGCCGTAACCGAACACTGTCATCGCCATCGCGAGCCACACCTGCACGTTCTTGAACGCGGCGAGCTCCGCGCGCACGTTCTCCGAGGCCGGAGGCCGCCCAGCGTCCGGCACCAGCTTCATCACACCGAGGAGCCCGACGACGCCGAGGGCGGCCACGAGGGCGAAGGTGGCACGCCAGCCGAACGCGTGGCCGATGTACGTGCCCCCTGGGACACCGACGATGTTCGCCACCGTCAAGCCCATGAACATCAG
Organism: Actinocorallia populi; assembly: GCF_002995495.1. GTDB lineage: Bacteria > Actinomycetota > Actinomycetes > Streptosporangiales > Streptosporangiaceae > Actinocorallia > Actinocorallia populi. Next base: position 239,039 of record NZ_PVZV01000005.1, read on the forward strand.
CGAGATCGCCGACGCCTTCTTCTGCGGCGCGACCAGATCGGCCGCGACCACGGAACCGATGCCGAAGAACGCACCGTGCGCGAGCGAGGCGATGACCCGCCCGGTCAGCATCACCTCGAAGCCGGGCGCCACGGAGGAGAGCGCGTTGCCGACGGTGAACAGGCCCATGAGGAGTACGAGCATCTTCTTCCGGGGCACCTTCGTCCCCAGGATCGTGAGTAGGGGGGCACCGAGCACGACGCCCAGGGCGTAACCGGTGACGAGCCGGCCGGCGGTGGGGATCGAGACGCCGAAGTCGCCGGCGACCTGGGGCAGCACGCCCATGATCACGAATTCGGTGGTGCCGATTCCGAAGGCCCCGATGGTCAGGGCCAGGAGCGCGAGAGGCATGGGGCGCCCTCCATTTGATTGCATAGAGCTTTTACAGGCGCCAACAATACTTGCAGACGCGTTATAAGCGCAAGCGCGGTATGTCGTATATTGGATTTGCCATCGCCCGCCCACACCGATCGCAGCCCGACAACGGAGGAGGCACCGTGACCGCCACGACCCCCGCGCTCGCCCAAGGCTGGTGCGCCCTGTCCCTCCTGCACGGCCGGATCGAGGCCCACCTCGAACGCGCGCTGCAGGCCGGGCACGACCTGAGCGTCCGCGAGTACACCCTGCTCGACGTCCTCAGCCACCAGCACGACGGAGAGGGCGGGCACCTGCAGATGAAGCAGGTCGCCGACGCCGTCGTCCTCAGCCAGAGCGCCACGACCCGCCTGGTCACCCGGCTCGAGGACCGCGGCCTGCTGTCCCGCTACCTGTGCCCCACCGACCGTCGCGGCATCTACACCAACGTCTCCGACGCCGGCCTCTCCCTCCTCCGGCGGGCCCGTCCCACCCATGACACGGCACTGCGCGAGGCCCTGGACGAAGCAGCCCGCGACCCTCGGCTCAAGCACCTGGTCCAAGCCGTGGAGGGAGCGGACTCCTGACGGGGTCCGCTGCCTTTGCCGCGGCGAGGCGGAGTCCGCCGTCTTCGAGATTTCCGAGGGGTTTCCCGGCGAGGAACGTACGCCCGCGGGAGTAGGGGCGGGTACTCTCCGTGGGCCCATGACACCTCTGCCCGGTCCGGTTACGGTGAGCGCTGTGGCGCCCATCACTGACGTCCCCGCGCGGTGGCCGAGGCCGAGTGAGCTTCCCGTCTGGGCCGCGCCGCCGGTGATCCTGTTCTGCCAGATAGCCGGCGTGCACGTCATCGCCCCGTACTTCGCGCCCGCGCCCCGGGCTCTGGACGTGCTCGGGTACGGGCTGCTGGTGCTGGGGCCGCTCGTGCTCATGGGCCGCCGCCGGTGGCCTGTGGGGGTGCTGGTGGCCGTCGCGGCGGCCACGCTCCTGTACCACCTGTGCGGTTATCCCGTGGGGCCGTTCTTCCTCGCGCTGATCGCGGCCGTCTTGGCGGCGATGACCGGCGGGCACCGCCGGGCCGCCTGGCTGGCGGTCATCGGGGTGGTCTGCTGTTATGTGGCGGCCTCCTTCCTGCTGCCCGACTCGGGTCTGGTGCTGATCCGGCGTCCCGAGCTGTCGCTGGACGGGGGAGTGGTGGCGTGGGCGTTCCTCGTCCCGGCGGCGGCGGAACTGGCGCGCAACCGGGCCGAGCGGGCGGCCGAGGCCGGGCGGATCGCGCGGGAGCAGCAGCGGCGGGTCGCAGGTGAGGAGCGGTTGCGGATCGCGCGCGAGCTCCACGACGTGCTGGCACACAACATCTCGATGATCAACGTGCGGGCGGGGGTGGCGCTGCACCTCATGGACGACGATCCCGAGCAGGCCAGGACCGCCCTCACCGCGATCAAGGCGGCCAGCAAGGAGGCGCTGATGGAGATGCGGTCGGTCATCGGCGTGCTCCGCCAGGGCGAGCAGCCCCCGACCGTTCCCACGGCGGGCCTGGCCCGGCTGGACGGCCTGGTGGAGGCGGCCCGCGCCGCGGGAATGCAGGTGGCCCTGGAGCGGACCGGCCCGGTCCGGGACCTGCCTGCGGGGACGGACCTCGCGGTGTTCCGCATCATCCAGGAGTCGCTGACCAACATCACCCGTCACGCCCGTCCGCCCGCGTCCGGGCGGCTGTCGGTCCGGATCGTCCTGGAGTACGAGGAGGCCGCGGTGACGGTGCGGGTCGACGACGACGGGACCGAACCGCCGCCCCCGGACGGCGGGGGGAGCGGCATCCCGGGGATGCGGGAGCGGGCCGTGGCGCTGGACGGCGAGTTCCAGGCCGGGCCGCGGACCGGCGGCGGTTTCCGGGTCCGGGCACGGTTGCCGCTGGCCGGGGGCTCCTGATGATCCGGGTGGTGGTCGCCGACGACCAGGCGCTGGTACGCGCAGGATTCCGCTCCCTGCTGGACGCCCAGGAGGGCATCGAGGTGGTGGGGGAGGCCGATGACGGCCGCGCCGCGGTCGAGCTGGCCGAGAGGCTGCGGCCCGACATCGTGCTGATGGACATCCGCATGCCCGTCCTGGACGGGCTGGAGGCCACCCGGCTGATCTCCGGCAGGCCCGGTCTGGCGGGTGTCAGGGTCATCATCCTGACGACGTTCGAGCTCGACGAGTACGTCTTCGACGCGCTGCGCGGCGGGGCCAGCGGCTTCCTGGTGAAGGACACCGAACCGGTCGAGCTGATCCGGGCGCTGCGCGTCGTCGCCGGAGGCGACGCGCTCCTGTCCCCGGGGGTGACCCGCCGCCTCATCGGCGAGTTCGCCGCCCGCGCCAAGGAGCCCCGCGGCCTGCCCGCCCTGGACGTGCTCACCGGGCGCGAGACGGAGGTGCTGGCGCTGGTCGGCGAGGGGCTGACCAACGAGGAGATCGCGGGACGGCTGCTGGTCAGCCCCGCCACCGCCAAGACCCACGTGAGCCGCATCATGATCAAGATGGGGGCGCGGGACCGCGTCCAGCTCGTCGTGTCCGCCTACGAGTCCGGGCTGGTGCGGCCCGGCTGGACGGCCTGAGCCCGGCGTACGCCCCGCGGCGCAGGCGAGGTGTCTCCCGGCGGGGGACGACCGGACGCGCGGCTCCGGTCACGATCGGTGCATGTCCACGACACGCGCCCGCCCGGGGATCCCGGGCGGGAGAACGGACCGGCCGGAAAGAGGAAAGCCGTGAAAGTGCGCGTTGACCAGGGGCGCTGCCAGGGGCACACGCTCTGCGCGATGGTCGCCCCGCAGGTGTTCGAACTCGACGACGTCGACGGCCACGCCTCGCCCGTCGACGAGAACGTGCCGGCGGGCAGGGAGGCGGAGGTGCGCGAGGCCGCCCGGTCCTGCCCGGAACGCGCGATCTCCGTAGGAAAGGACGCACCGTGAGCGACCGCAAGAAGAACCGCTACCACTTCGACCGGCACACCCCGCAGTACCGCCACGACTTCGAGGAGGTCACCCGGGAAATGCAGGAAAGGTGCCCGATCGCCTGGTCGGACACCCACGGCGGCCACTGGGTGGCCGCCGGCAACCGGGAGGTCTTCGAACTCGCGGCCCGCTCCGCCGGCGTCATCTCCAACGACCATGACGTGACGGGCGAGCGGCGCGGTTACCAGGGCATCTCCATTCCCGCCCCCACCCGGGCGGGCAAGGGCGGCTTCCTGGAGATGGACCCGCCGGAGCAGCGCCACTACCGCCAGGCGCTCAACCCGTACCTGTCCCCGGCCGCGGTCGCCCGCTGGATCCCGGTGGTCGACGACGTCGTGCGGGCCTGCATCGACGAGAAGATCGAGGAAGGCCGCATCGACTTCGTCGAGGACCTCGCCAACATCGTCCCCGCCGTCCTCACGATGGCCATGATGGGCATCCCGCTGCGGAACTGGGACATCTACAACGAACCGGCGCACGCCGTGATCTACACGCCGCCGAACTCGCCCGACCTCGCGCGGGTCGGCCGGCTGCACGAGGAGATGAGGAGGGACCTCGCCGGGCAGCTCGCGGAGATCAAGGCGAACCCCCGCCCGGGCCTGGTCAACGCGCTCCTCAACCTGGAGATCGACGGCGAGAGGCCGTCCGACGAGGACCTCCTGGGCTCGCTGCACCTGCTCATCGGCGGCGGCTTCGACACGACGACGGCGCTGACCGCGCACGCGATCGAATGGCTGGGGGAGAACCCGGCGGAGCGCGAGCGCCTCAGCCGCGAGCGCGACACCCTGCTGGACTCCGCGACCGAGGAGTTCGTGCGCTACTACACGCCGGTGGTGGGCGGCGGCCGCACCTTCTCCGCCGACTGCGAGGTCGTCGGGACCCGCTTCGAGGAGGGCGAGCGCCTGTGGCTCTCCTGGGCGATGGCCAACCGCGACCCGTCGGTGTTCCCCGACCCCGACGAGATCGACCTGGCCCGCGAGGGCAACCGGCACACCGGCTTCGGCCTGGGCGTCCACCGCTGCATCGGCTCGAACGTCGCCCGCACGGTGTTCAAGCGCATGATCGTCCAGGTGCTCGACCGCATGCCCGACTACGTGTGCGAGCCCGAGGGCACCGTGCACTACGAGACGGTCGGCGTCATCAACGGCATGCGCTTCCTCCCGGCGACCTTCACCCCGGGCCCCCGCCTGGGCCCGGGCCTCGACGAGACCCTCGAAAGCCTCCAGAGGACCTGCGACGAGCAGCGGCTCGCCGACCCGGTCACCAGGCGGGGGACGAAGCCGTGACCCCGGCGATCCCCGGCAGGGGTGCCTGCCGGGGATCGCCGGAGCTCAGGGCAGGACGGTGGGGTTGGCCAGGTGGAGGGGCCTTTCGCCGCGGAGGTGGCGGGCGACGTCGGCGGCGACGATGGTGGCGGCGTTGGCGGCGGTCTCCTTGGAGGCGCCGGCGAGGTGGGGGGTCATGATGAGGTTCGGGGTGGTCAGGAGGCGGGAGCCCGCGGGGATGGGTTCCTCGGGGAAGACGTCGGTGGCGGCGCCGAAGAGGTGGCCGGAGTCGAGGGCGTCGCACAGGGCGTCGTAGTCGAGGAGGGAGCCGCGGGCGCAGTTGACGACGACGGAGCCGGCGGGCATCGCGGCGAGTTCGGCCCGGCCGATCATGCTGCGGTTGTCGGCGGTGGCGCGGGCGTGCAGGGACAGGAAGCGGGAACGTTCCAGGAGCTCGGGCAGGCCGACGAGCTCGATGTCGGGGGAGGCGAAGGACTCCAGGTAGGGGTCGTGGACCAGGACGTTCGCGCCGAAGCCGCGGAGCATGACGGCGACGCGGCGGCCGATGGCGCCGTAGCCGACGAGGCCGACGGTGCTCCCGGCCAGTTCGGGGCCGACGTTCTCGTAGCGGTAGTAGTCGCCGCGCCAGACGCCGCCGGCGAGGTCGCCGTGGGTCTGGGGGATGCGGCGGGTCGCGGCCAGGATCATCGCCAGGGTGTGCTCGGCGGTCGCGACGGCGTTGCGGCCGGGCGCGAACGTCACCGCGACGCCCGCCTCGGTGGCGGCCTCCAGGTTGGCGTTCACCGGGCCGCCGCGGCTCACCCCGAAGAGCTTCAGCCGGGGCGAGGCGGCCAGCACCCTCTTGGTCAGCGGCGCCATCTGGGTGACGCAGACGTCCACGCCGTCGAGCGCCTCGATCAGCTCGTCCTCGACGTCGGAGGCCTCGTCGACCTCCCCGACCCGGCCGAACGGCGTCACCGGCCACGGCAGCGTCAGCTCCCTGGCCTCGAAGTCCACGGGGACCTCCCGGCGCAACGCGTCGAGGAAGAGGCTGTTCAGTACGAAATGGTCGCCTGCGGTGAGAATCCGGATGGTCAAGGGAAGAACTCCGTCACTGGGTGGGAGAGTTGTACTGCAGGAGTGCCGCGCGTCCTTCGCGCAGGCGGATCTCGGTGAGGGCGCAGTTGTCCAGGCGGGGCAGCCGCCGCCGGTACTCGCCGAGCGGGATGCCCAGCAGCCGGCACAACGTCAGCCGGATCGCGGTGGTGTGCGCGACGACCAGGACCCGGCCGCCCTCGATCTCGGACAGGCAGGACGCGAACCGTTCGGCCGCCGCGTGCGGGTCCTCGCCGCCGGGCAGCGGGTTCGCCGCGGGGTCGGCCTCGAAGGCGGCGCGCTCGGCGGGGAAGCGCTCCTGCATCTCGGCCTTGGTGAGCCCCTCGCCGCGGCCGAAGTCCAGTTCGCGCAGCCGCGCGTCCACCCGCAGGCCGACACCCGCGGCCTGCGCGCTGGCCTCCGCGGTGATGCGGGCGCGGCTCAGCGTGGAGCACCACACCGCGTCGAGGTCGGCGCTCTTGGCCCAGACGGCGAGGCGTTCGGCCTGCCGCGTCCCCTCGTCGGTCAGCGCGATGTCGCTGACGCCGGCGTAGCGGTTCTCGGCGTGCCAGACGGTCTGGCCGTGCCGGACCAGGACGAGATCGGTCATCGTGTGCTTCTTTCGTGTGCGTGCGCGGCGACGTGTCCGGGCAGCCAGCCGCGCGCGGCCAGTTCGTCCACGAACCGCAGGTAGAGGGCCGGATCGGCGGGGCGCGGCTCGATCACCTCGCGGGTGCGGGCCATCCGCGCGGTGAGCCCCTGGGCGAGCAGCGCCATGCCGAGGGCGGGCTCGGCGTTCTCCCGCAGCGTCACGGGGCGGCCGAGGACGTCGGCGCGCATCCGGTTCCAGTAGCCGCTGCGGGTCGCCCCGCCCGTCAGGATGATCTCACCGTCGACGGGGGCGCCGAGCAGGTCCAGGTAGTCGAAGCACAGTCTTTCGATGAAGGCGGCGCCGCGCAGCGCGGCGACGTAGCGGGACACGTCGTCGTCGACCGTGCCGAGGGTGAACCCGCGCGCGTCGGGCGCGTTGAACGGGAACCGCTCCCCGGGGGAGACCAGGGGGTAGGTCACGGCGTCCAGGCCGGTACGGCTTTCGGCCTCGGCGGCGAGGGCGTCCAGGTCGCGGCCGGGAAGGTCGCGGGCGAGCACGCCCGCACCGGTGCTGGAGGCGCCGCCCGGCAGCCACCCGCCGTCGGGCGCGCGGTGGGAGTACACGACGCCGAGGGGGTCGTGCACCAGGTCGGGGGTGACGCCCTTGAGGACGAGGGTGGTGCCCAGCACGCTGTTCCAGCTGCCGGGAGCGGTGGCTCCGGCTCCGAGCTGCGCGGCGCACCCGTCGGTCGTCCCGGCGATCACCGGGGTGCCCTCGGGCAGGCCGGTCGCCTCGGACGCCGCCGCGCAGACCGTCCCGAGCACGGAGCCGGGGCGCACGACGCGGGGCAGCACCGAGGCGGGGACGCCCAGCGCCGCCATGACGTCGAACGGCCACTCCTCCTCGATGAGGTCGACGCCGGTCTTCAACGCGTTGCTGAGGTCCGTCGCGGTCTCATGCCCGACGAGCCTGCGGTTGACGAAGTCGTTCTGGTGCGCCAGCCGGGTGCCTTCAGGGTGCTCGCGCAGCAGCCACAGCAGCTTCGGCAGCGCCCACGGCGGCTGCATCGCCCGGTAGCCGAGCCGCGCCCAGACCTCACCGCCGACCTCGTTGACCCGCGCGAGCTCGCCCGCCGCGCGCCGGTCGTCGTACATCAACGCGGGGGAGCGCGGATTCCCGGCGTCGTCGACGAGCAGGACCGTGCCGGAGGTCGCGTCCACCGCGACGCCGCCGACGTCCTTCTGCGCGACCCCGTGCAGCGCAGAAGAACAGGCGGCGGCCAGGGCGTCCCACCATTCGGCGGGGTCCTGCTCGTGCCGGTCGCCGTCGCGGCGGCTGGTGAGCGGGCGGGACGCCGAGCCGACGACGTCGCCGGTGTCGGTGACCGCCATCACCCGGACACTCTGTGTCCCGAGGTCGATACCGACCCAGACCGTCATGCGTTCCTCCCCCAGGGCGGGACACCGGCGCGCAGCGCCCGGAACCCGGTGAACTTGTCGTGGTAGACCCCGGCGAGCGCGGGGTCGGGTTCGAAGGTGTCGCGCAGCCGCACGAGCGCGCGCGCCGCCCCGGCGAGGCTCGGATGGGCACCGGTGGCGACGAGCCCGGTGAAGTGGGCGCCGCGCGCCCCGACCTCCCGGTCGGCCGAGCGGTGCACGGGCAGCCCCGTCACGTCGGCGATGAGGCCGGCCCAGAAGTCGTTGGCGGCGCCCCCGCCGCACACGCGCAGGTCGTCGGTCCGCCCGCCGATCGCGGTCAGGCAGTCGCGGACGACGAGGGAGAGCCCCTCGAAGACGGCGCGGGCGAGGTGCTCGGGGCCGTGGTTGAGGGTCAGCCCGACGATCGTGCCGCGGGCGGCCGGGTCGGTGAACGGGACGCGCTCCCCGGCGGGCGACAGGTACGGCAGGAACGTCAGCCCATCGGCGCCGGGCGCGGACCGGGCGGCGAGCTCGGCGAGCGCCTCGGGCCCGGGGACGCCGAGCGTCCGGCAGGCCCAGTGCAGGACGTCGGCGCCCGCGAGGGTCGGGAACGCCCGCAGGTAGCCGGTGTCGAGCGCGAGCGTGACGCCGACGGGCTCGCCGTCCAGCGGAGGCTCGGCGACCGTCGTCTCGGTGCACAGGGTCGTGCCGAGGATCCCGCAGGCCCGGCCCGGCTCGATCGCCCCGACGCCGAACGCGGTCGTGGCGATGTCGTAGGGCGCGAGCACGACGGGCGTGCCCGCCGCGAGGCCGAGGGCCGCGGCGGCCTCCGCGCTCAGCGCGGCGACGCGGCCGTCGTGCTCGACCGGCTCGGGCAGCAGCGGCGCCGCCCATTCCATCCCGAACATGGCGATCAGCTCCGGCGAGTACCGGCGCGTCCGCAGGTCGAGGAACGGCGCGGAGGCGTCCGAGGCGTCGACGGCGATCCGCCCGGTGAGCCGGGAGAACACCCACCCGCCGCAGGTCAGGCATGCCGCGGCGTTCTCGAGGCGCGAGGGTTCGTGTTCGCGCAGCCAGGTGAGGACCGCGTGCGGCAGGCCGGGGAACGTGGGGTTGCCGCCGATGCGGAACGCCCGTTCCGGCAGCCCGGCCGCGGCCCACCGGTCGACGACGGGCGCGGCGCGGCCGTCGTTCCACAGGATCGCGGGCCCGGTCGGCTCACCCGCGGCGTCGATGAGCCAGGCGCCGTCGCCCTGGGCGGTGACCGCCACGAAGTCGACGGTCTCGGCGCTCCCCAGGGCCTCGCGCGCCTCGCGCACGGTCGCCGCGACGGCGGCCCAGACCTCGTGCATGTCCTGCTCGGCGCGGTCGGGGGCGGGCCGCCGGACCTCGGCCCGGCTGCGGGCGACGGCGGCCTCGGCGCCGTGGCGGTCGTAGCCGACCGCCTTGATCACCGAGGTGCCGGCGTCGACGCAGATCGCCCCCACGCTAGCCCCTGCCCGCGGAGGTGCGGGACTTGCGCGCCGCCGAGTCGATGATCACCGCGAGCAGCAGGACCAGGCCGGTGACCATGAAGCGGATGGAGGAGTCGAGGCTGAGCAGGGTGAGCCCGCTGGAGATCGACTGGATGACGATGATGCCCAGCAGCGCGCCCCACGCGCTGCCCCGCCCGCCGAAGAGGCTGACGCCGCCGATGACGGCGGCGGCGATGGCGTTGAGGTTGATGTCGCCGGTGCCGCTGCTCTGGTTGGCCGCGGCCAGCCGGGAGGCCATCAGGATGCCGCCGACCGCCGCGAAGGTGCTGCACGCGACGAACACCGAGGTGTAGACGCGCCTGACGTTGATGCCCGCGCGCCGTGCCGCCTCGACGTTGCCGCCCACCGCGTAAACCGACTTGCCCCACTTGGTACGGGTGAGCAGGTAGTTCATGACCAGGACCAGGACCAGGAAGAGCACGAACATCCAGCCCACGCCGCGGGCCTGGTTGAGGTACCACACGGCGCCGCCCAGGACCACCAGCAGCGCGACGCTGCGGGCGGCCAGGAAGCCGGCTCCGCTGGCCGACAGGCCGGCGGCGGTGCGGGCGCGGGCGTGCAGGAAGCCGCTGGCGAACAGCCACAGGGCCGCGACCGCGACCAGCACGTAGGACAGCCACTCCGGCACGAAGGCCAGCTGCGCGAAGTGCACGATGCCCGAGTCGAACGGCAGGTTGATCGAGCCCTTGGTGCCCAGCACGTACAGCTGCAGGCCCAGCAGGCCCAGCAGGCCGCCCATGGAGATGACGAAGCTCGGCACCCCGAAGCGGTTGAACACCTGCGCGTAGACCCAGCCGACGCCGACGCCCATCGCGATCGCGCCGAGCACCGCGACCGCCGCGGGCAGGCCCTGGTCGACGAACAGCACCGCCAGCAGCGCCGCCGACAGGCCGCTCACCGAGCCGACCGACAGGTCGATCTCGCCGACGAGCAGCACGCACACGATGCCGAGCGCCATGATGCCGACCGCGGCCGACTCCATGGTCAGGTTGACCAGGTTGGCGCTGGACAGGAACACGGGGTTCAGGACCTGCATCACCGTCCAGATGATGATCAGGCCCACGACCACCGGGATCATGCCGAGCTCGCCCTGCCGGGCGCGGTCCACGACGGTGGCGAGCGCGCCGCGCAGCCCGTCGCGCGCCTGGAGGCGCTCGTCCAGAAGATCGGTGTTCACGCTCACGGGCGCGTTCCCTCCTTGCTCTGCCGCTTGGCGGCCCGCTGCGTGACCACGTTGTCGGTCGCGCCGGTGATGGCGGCGATGATGTCCTCGGGGGTGACCTCGTCCACGGCGAAGACCCCGTTGTTGCGGCCGAGCCGCAGCACGGCCACGCGGTCGGCGACCGCCTTCACGTCCGCCATGTTGTGGCTGATCATGATCACGCCCAGGCCGTTCTCGCGCAGCCGCTCGATGAGGTTGAGCACCTCGGCGGTCTGCGCGACGCCCAGGGCGGCGGTCGGCTCGTCCAGAATGATGATCTTGGGGTCGCCCAGCAGGGAGCGGGCGATGGCGACGGTCTGGCGCTGGCCGCCCGACAGGGAGGCGATCGGCACCCGCACGGTCGGGATCTTGGCCGAGAGCTGGCGCAGCAGCTCCCACGAGCGCGTCTCCATCGCCACGGTGTCCAGCCGCAGCGGGCGCAGCTCGTGGCCGAGGAAGAGGTTCTCGATGACGTTGAGGTTCTCGCACAGGGCCAGGTCCTGGAAGACGGTGGCGATGCCCAGCTTCTGCGCGTCCTTGGGCGAGTTGATCTCCACCTGCCGCCCGGCGAAGGTGATCGTGCCGGAGTCCGCGGGGTGGACCCCCGAGAGGATCTTCACCAGGGTGGACTTGCCGGCGCCGTTGTCCCCGACCACCGCGACGACCTCGCCGGCCGCGACGTCGAGCTCGATGTCCGTCAGCGCCGCCACCGCGCCGAAGGACTTGTTGATTCCTCGCAGGGACAGCGCCTGCTCCGCGTTCTTCGCGGTCATGGGAGGGCTCCTTGACGGGGTGAAGGGGAGGCGCGCGCCGCAGGGCACGGCGGCGCGCGCCACGTGCGCTACTTGATGCCGAGCTCGGTGCAGGCCTTCTGGTACTCGGCGGTGCAGACGTCGGCGGCCTTCATGATCCCGCTGTCGAAGAGCACCTCCTTGACGTTCTCCCGGGTGACGACGGTCGGGACGAACAGCTCGGAGGGCGTGTCGTACAGGGTGGTCTTGGCCTGGGGCGTCTCGCCCTTGACGAAGGCGTGCGCGACGACCGCGGAGGCCTCGGCCACGATCTTGATCGGCTTGGAGATGGTGTTGTACTGGTCGCCGTTGATGATCCGCTGCGCGGCGGCGATCTCGGCGTCGTTGCCGGTGACCGGCGGGACGTCGGCGCCCGCGGCCTTGAACGCCGCGATCGTGCCGCCGCCGGTGCCGTCGTTGGCGGCGACCACGCCGGCGATCTCGTCCTTGAACTGCGCGATCTGGCCGCTCACCCAGTTCTGGGCCTTGGCCGGGTCCCAGTCGGGGGTGTCGTACTCGGCCAGCAGCTTGAAGCCGCTGTCGTCGACCGCGCTGTGGATGCCCTTCTTGATGAGCATGGCGGCGGCGTCGGTCGGGGAGCCGTTGACCTGGAGGATGCCGCCCTCGGCCTTCTCGGCCTTCAGGTGCTCGACCAGGGACTCGCCGATGAGGGAGCCGATCTTCTCGTTGTCGAAGGAGACGTAGTAGTCGGCGGGCGCGTCGGGGATGGGCCGGTCGTAGGCGATGACGGCGGCGTCCTGGGACTGCGCGGTCTTGACGATGCTGGCGGCCGCGGCGGAGTCCACCGGGTCCAGGACGATGACCTTCGCGCCCTGCGCGAGCGCCGAGTTGGCCTGCTGCTGCTGCTTGGCGGCGTCGGAGTCGGCGTTCTGGTAGATCACTTCGCAGTCGGGGCAGAGTTCCTTCATCTTCGCCTCGAACAGCGGCTTGTCCTGCAGCTCGTAACGGGTGGAGGCGAGGTCGGGCATCAGGAAGGCGACCTTGGCGCCGTCGCCGCCACCGGTCGAACCGGAGTCCGACTCCGAGGAGCAGGCGGTCAGGGCGGCGCCGGCGACGAGCGCCGAGACGGCGAGGGCGGCGGCCCGCAGCTGAACTTTCTTCACGATGACTTCCTTACTTACTGGCGCCGGACGGGGCTTCCCGCGACGGACCAGCTCCGGGGTGGCACGGGCCTGAGGGTCGACCCGTGGTGCCCGACACCGTAGCGCCCGACCGGAACAAATGTCCAGCAAAAGTGTTCAGGCATGGCCCGTGGTTGGAAAAATCAGACAAAACGAGAGTATGTCCAGGTCAGAGTGCCGGGTTCAGCGGCCGCGGACGGCCGCCAGGATCCCCTCGGCGGTGGGCACGTCGCTCACGAGCACGTTGAAGTACCCGCCGCGGGCCCCCGCGACGATCGAGGGGATCTTCTCCTGGCCGACGGCGACGGCGACCGAGACCGGGATCCGGCGCAGGTCGGCCAGGCTGGTGGCGACGACGCGGTCGCTGCCCGGATAGGACACGGGCAGGCCGTCCTGGTCGTAGAAGCGCGAGCACACGTCGCCCACGGCGTTGCGCAGGCTGGGGGCGTCCGAGGGCACGAACGACGGGAGGACCTGGCGCATCAGCGGCGCCGCCCCCACCCCGACCAGGGCGCACTTGGCACGGCCCCACAGCTCGTTGATCCGCCGGAAGGACGGCTCGTCCTGCAGCGACCCGAACAGGGCGGGCCCCGGCAGGGCGGGGGCGTACAGGTAGCTGGGCACGCCCCCGAGCCGCTCGGCCAGGATGCGCGTGGTCTCGTTGGTCTGGAACCACGGCTGCGGCTCCTCCTGCCCGCCGACCGCGGGCGCGACCATGACGCCGGGGAAGTGGCCGAGGTCCTCCTGGGCGCACTCGTAGACCGTCGAGCCGGACGACACCACCACCACGTCGCCGGGCAGCAGCCCGACCGCGGCCAGCGCGCGCGCCACGCCGGGCGCCAGCCAGGGGCCCAGCCGGGCGCCCTCGGCCCTGGGCACCAGGTACACCTGGCGCAGGCCCACGGCCTCGGCGACCTCCGCGGCGAGCCTGCCCCCGTCGAGCCCGGCGGGCCGGCGCACCCGGATCTCCACGATGCCCTGCCGCCGCGCCTCGGTGAGCAGCCTGCTCACCGTCGCCCGGCTGACGCCGAGCCGCCTGGCGATGTCGGCCTGGTTGGCGTCCTCCAGGTAGTACTGGGTGGCCGCCGCGTACATCAGCTCCTGGGGGAACCGGGCGCTCCCCGCGCTCTCGGCCCCGACCGCACCCGTGATGTCCGTGCCCACCCGCCCGCCCCCATCCAGAAATTCTGTTCCGCACAAGTGTAAGCGACCGGGTTCAGCGGCCCGCTGGGGAGGATCCTAGGGCGTGTCTCAAAGTTCGGTGCAGGAAAGTTTGGCGACTCATTGCGTTTCGATGGTCACCCTGTGTGGTTTTCATGGTGGGGCTGCAAGGAGCCCCGGCCGGGTCAACCACCAACCGTCCCATCCCGCACTGGCGGGGGGAAGGACGGGGCGGCAGCCGCTCGCATCTGCGTGTGGCCTCTGCCCGGCCGATTCCGGAACGCCAGTGGCGCCGACCCCGGTCAGGGACCCGCAAGGGACCACACCGGACAGACACCACCGGGCACTGGACTGCTTCAGCAACTTTGAAACAGACCTTAGGCGGCGGGGGAGTCCCCGTGGGGGACGGCGATCCAGGTGGCGGCGGCGACGGCGAGGAGGACGCCGTCCCCGGTGTACAGGGAGGAGCGGCTGAAGACCTTGCGGCCCTGCGGTTCGGTCGAGGAGGCGGTGATGACGTGGCGTTCGCCGATGGCGGGCAGGGAGTGGACCTGGACGGACAGGCGGCCCAGGACGCGGGTCTGGAGGGAGAGGTCCTCGGTCCAGCCGCCGGGGCAGTCCAGGGCGGCCCACACGAAGGCGGGGTCCAGGGAGCCGTCGGAGGCGGCCAAGGAGGGGTCGGGACGCCAGGTGCAGGCGACCTCGCGGGGACGGCCCGGCAGGGGGCCGGGGGTGAGGGCCAGGCCGTCGTGCCCGGGGCGGCCCAGGCCGCACACGAAGCACGTCGGGAAGGGATGGTAGGTGTGGCCCTGGTAGCGGGCGTGGCACTCCTCGGCGGTCTCCACCGGCACGGGAGGCACCGCGGGGATCGGGTCCGCGCCCGGGACGACGGTGGCGATCACGGCGTCGCCGTGCAGGACGCGGGACTCCTCGGCACCTCGCTCGACGGCCAGGGGGGTGTCCAGGGGAGGGGGGAGGCGGAGCGTGACGACGGATCTCGGGAAGTCGGGGTAACCCGCCGCCGCGGCGAAGACACCGGAGGCGTAACCGCCGTTCCCGCTTCCCGCGGGCCCGTTGTAGCGCCCCGGGATCACCAGCTCGTTCATCAGTCCCTCCTCCGCGATCTGCGAGAAGCCTAACCACGCCGGGCGGAGAGGGGGCCGGGCAGGGTTCATCCGCCGGAAGGGGCGGTGCAGGGGGCGCCTTCGCAGACGTCCACGACCTGGCCGGTCTTGAGGAAGGTCGCCGCCTGGAGGCGGGCGGCGGCGGACCTGCGCGGGTCGGAGTGGGGGTCGCGGCCCTCGGTGGGCGGGGTGTTGGTGAGCGGTCCGTAGGGGGTGCCGCTGTCCCAGACGACCAGGGCCGAGCCGTCGTAGGGGGAGGAGCCGATGGAGGGAATGTCCCAGTACGGAACGGTGTCGGGGTGGCGGCCGGGGGCCACGGCGGGCCGGTGGACGCGGGCGCCGGCGGTGCGGGCCAGGACGTCGGCGGTGAGCGGGGAGACCTGGTGGTCGCCGAACGCCACGTGCAGCAGGACGCGGTGGTCGGGGGTGCCGGGGAGCGGGTCGGTGGTGAGGTGCCGGGCGTAGCCGTTCACCTCGCCGCGGTCCCAGAGCATCTGGGCCAGCGCCAGGATGAGCTGCTGCTCGAGCTCGTCGGGGTAGGTGAGGTTCATCACGACGGCGTACTGGGTGAAGTCGACGCTGCGGTTGAGCAGCGTGCTGTAGTTCATGCCGGGAACGCCCAGCACGGCGCGGCGGATGTCGGTGGAGACGGCGGTGAGCGCGCCGCCCATGATCCCGCCCTGGCTGTTGCCGTAGTAGCCCAGGCCGTGCGAGACGTCGATGACGGGGTCGCCGCCGGCGTTCTGGAAGGCCTCGTGCTCGGGCAGCCCGGTGGTCATGGCGCGGCCCAGCCAGAGCTGGTTGAGGAAGCCCTGCTGCATCCGGTCGGCCATGGACGGGAAGTTGCCGAAGTCGGCGAGGGAGACGACGGCGTTCCCGATGTCGTCCTTGGACATGCCGGCCCATCTGGTGGCGCAGAAGACGAAGCCGTGCTCGGCGGCGAACGCCTTGACCGCGCCGGAGCCGACCTCCTCCTCGGTGCCCAGCAGGCCGTGCCCGTACAGTGCCGCGCGTCCCGGCTCCGTGAGCGCGCTCCGGGGGATCTCGCACTGGAACGCGGCGACCTGGACGTTGCCGGGGAGCCGCGAGGGGAGCCCGTCCGGGCCGAGGCGGAAACGGGATCCGGGCGGCCCGCCGTAGACGTTCAGGTAGCTGGGGACGGTCATCCGGCCGCGCACCCTGCGGGCGATCGGGTCGTCCTCGGGGTTGTCGGTGACCTCGGTGACACGGAACGACGGGCTCCTGTCGCCGAGTCTCCCGAACGCGTCGTCCCGGATGTGCAGCATCCGCTCGGACAGGTTCCGCTCGCTGGCGACGGTGAAGTCCCAGGCCAGGTAGAGCCCGCCGGTGCCGACGCCGTGCCGTTCCAGGTCGGCGACGACCTCCTTGGCCGCCCGCTGGCGCTCGTGCAGCGGATCGCCGTCCGGGAGCGCGGGGCCGAGCAGCGCACGGAAGACGTCGGTGGGTTCGATGGCCGTTCCGGACGCGTCCTTCAGGTCGCGCAGCGCCACCGCGTACCGGTGGCCTTCCAGGAGGTTGCGCGCGGGCCGGATGATGAGCGCCTGCCGGTCGGGCGAGGAGGCGTTGGCGTCCAGTTCGGCGAAGTACGGCCAGCGCTCGCCCGTGACGGTGTCCAGGAGGACGATCGGCGCGTCGGCGAGCAGGGAGCGCCCCATGTCCGTGACGGGGGCCGCGCCCGTCGTGCCGAGGTCCAGCCCCGGAACGCGGGCGAGGATCATCGAGCCGGGGGAGAAGCCGTCGTTCCGGTTCCATCCGGCCGGGTCGATGTGCTTGCGCAACCGGTTGCGGGGCATCGCGGCCCTGGCGAAGTCCACCCGCAGCCCCGTCGCCGTGCTCGCGTCCGGCACGGTGTACCAGTCGTTGGGGAAGGGCAGCAGGCAGGCCGCCGGATCGACCGGGTCGCAGGCCGCGGGGTCCGCGGCGGGCTCGGCCGAAGCCGCCGGCGGGAGCAGGACGCTCGCCGCGGTGAGGACCAGCAGAGCAGTGATGCGCCGGAGCACCCGCCACCTCCGTGACCTGAAACATCTTCATGTGCTACGCGCACCATCCGTCTTCCCGGTGCCGCGGTCAACCCCCGGATGCGGACGCGTCACCGGATCCGGGAGCGGGATGCCCTGAACGCGCCTTCGGCGGGTAGGAGTCCTGCGGTGGACGGTTACTGGGGGAACATCGCGCTGGTCCTGTTGCTGATCCTGGTCAACGCCCTGTTCGCGGGCAGCGAGATCGCGCTGGTCTCGTTGCGGGAGGGGCAGTTGCGACGGCTGGAGGGCGAGGGAGGGGGTGGGCGGAGGCTGGCCCGGCTGGCCCGGGATCCCAACCGGTTCATGGCGACCATCCAGATCGGCATCACGCTCGCCGGGTTCCTCGCCTCCGCGACGGCCGCCGTCTCGCTGGCCGAGCCGCTGGTCGGGCCGCTGGGGTTCCTGGGCGGCGCGGCGCGTCCGGCGGCGGTGGCGCTGGTGACGGTGGTGATCGGCTTCTTCACGCTGGTGCTGGGCGAGCTGGCGCCCAAGCGGCTGGCGATGCAGTACGCGCGGCGCTGGGGGCTGGTGGTGGCGGCGCCGCTGGAGTGGCTGGCGGCGCTGTCCCGCCCGGCGGTGTGGGTGCTGGGCAGGGCCACCGACGGGGTGGTCCGGCTGTGCGGCGGGGATCCGGCGGTGGGGGAGGAGCCGGTCGGCCCCGACGAGCTGAAGGAGCTGGTGGCCGGGCACCAGGGGCTGAGCGCCGAGCAGCGCGTCGCGATCTCCGGCGCGCTGGACCTGCACGCGCGGAACCTGCGCGAGGTGCTCGTGCCGCGTCGCCTGGTCTTCTCGCTGCCGCACGACACGCCGGTCGGGCGGGCCCGGCTCGAGCTGGCCCGGTCCGGGCACTCCCGCGCCCCGGTGGTCACGGCCGGGCACGTGGACGAGGTCGTGGGGGTGGTGCACCTGCGCGACCTCGTCGGGCAGGACGCGGGCCCGCCCGTCGGCTCCCGGGTCAGGCCGGCGATGGTGCTGCCGGACGTCATGCGGATCTCCGAGGCGCTGCGGGAGTTCAAGGAGCGGCGCCAGGGCTTCGCGCTGGTGGCGGACGAGAACGGCGCGCTCGCCGGCATCGTCACGGTGGACGACCTGCTGGAGGAGATCGTCGGGGAGTTCGCCGAAGGCACGGAACGGGAAATACGCGACGAACCGGAGGGGGCGGTGCTGCTGCCCGGCACCTTCCCCGTCCACGACCTGCCCGACCTCAACGTGTACCTGGGCGGGATGCCGCACCGCGGGTACAACACCGTCGCGGGGCTGGTGCTCGCCCGGCTGGGGCGCCTGCCCGAACGGCCGGGCGACCGCGTCGAGGTCTCGGGATGGGACTTCGAGGTCGCCGAGATCGAACGCCGCGCCATCACGTCCGTACGGCTCCGTCCGGCGCGCCGCGGGAGGCAGCCGCAGGAGCAGGGCTGAAGCCCGAGCCGGAGCGGCTCCGAAAAGCGGAGGCCGGGGCGCCGCGCAACGGGTACGACACCGTTGTGGGGCCGGTGCTCGCCAGACCGTGCTCCGCCTCGAGCGGCCGGAGCACGATGGAAACCGAGATGAAGAAGATCCGGAAAGCCGTCCTCAGGGCTCTGATCTGGACGGTCGGAGCGTTCCTCTCGGCGGCCATCGTGTTCACGGCCGCCTCGGAGGCCTGGATGTGGCGCGACGGCTCACGGGCGCGCATGACCACGGAAGGCCCGTTCACCGCGACGGAGAAGTCCCTGGACCGGCACGGGCTCCCGTCCTGGTTCGCCGACGCGAAGTTCGGGATCATGCTGCGCTGGGGGCTGTACTCGGTACCGGCCTTCGCCCCGGCGGGCAGGACCTTCGCCGAGCGCATGGCCGGGGACTACGACCGGGCGATGACGCGCAACCCCTACGCCGAGGACTACGCCAACGCGATGAAGGACCCGTCGTCGCCCACCGCCGAGTACCACCGGCGGCATTACGGGACGGCCCCCTACTCCGGTTTCGCACCCGAATTCGAGGCCGGGCTGGAGAAATGGGACCCGGAGGGCTGGGCGGCCGCCTTCCACGCGGCGGGGGCTTCCTATGTCGTGATCACCGCCAAGTACGCCGACGGATACGCCCTGTGGCCGACCTCGGTGCGCAACCCGCACGCCCCCGGTTTCCACTCCGAGCGCGACCTGGTGGGCGAGCTGGCGAAAGCGGTGCGGGCGAAGGGGATGAGGTTCGGCGTCTACTACTCCGGCGGCGCCGACTGGACGTTCCGCCCCGGAGTGGTGCGGACGTTCGGGGACCACGCCTACCAGCCCTACGGCGAGGACTACCGCGCTTACGCCGTCGCCCAGATGCGGGAGCTGATCGAGCGCTACGAGCCCGACATCCTGTGGAACGACGTCTTCTGGCCGACGGGACACAAAAGGCTCTTCTCCCTGCTGGCCGACTACTACAACACCGTCCCCGAAGGCGTCGTCAACGACCGCTGGGAGACGGTCACGCTGGGCCGCCAGATCCTGGGCTGGGAACCGGTGCGCGGAGTGTTCGACGCCTTCCTGAAGCGGGCCCTGCCGGATCCGGAGGCGGTGGACGGGCTCGGCACCCGCAAAGACGTTCCGCACAGCGATTTCCGTACCTTCGAACACGGGTCGCACGACACCGTTCAAGAGAAATTCTGGCAGCGGGACAGGGGAATCGGCGGCTCCTTCGGATGGAATCGCGCCGAGACGGACGCCGATTACGCCTCTTTCGAGGAAATCCTGAACGACCTGGTGAACGCGGCGGCCAACAACGGCGCCCTGATGCTGAACATCGGGCCGGGCGGAGGCGAGGGGGTCATCCCCCCGGGGCAGCGGGACCGGCTGAAGGCGATCGGCGCCTGGATGAGGGTGAACCGCGAGGCGCTCGACGGCACCCGCCCCTGGAGGCGTTCGGTCACGGCCACCCGGGACGGGGCGAAGGTCGCCTTCACCCGCAAGGGGGACGTCCTGTACGCGACGGTCCTGGGCCGCCCCGAAGGCTCCGTCGTGCTGGAGGACGTCGTCCTGCGGGGCACCGCCACCCATCTGGGCACCGGTGAGCGTGCCGCGCTGTCGGCTTCGGAGGGCGGCACCCGGATCGCGGCCGAGGCGCTGGACGGTTCCTACGCACCGGTCTTTCGGATGACTCCCTGACCCGCCTTTTGTGAGAAAAGGGGCGTTTAAGTCGTTTCATGTTTGTGGTGCGAAACGGGTGGTAGCTGAATGTAGTGGACATGTTTCGGTTGCCGGGGGTGTACCGGCCACAAGGAGATACCAGCCTGCTCTGTGAGGCGCTGAAGGAATCGGGCGTACGCGGCGCGAGGGCGCTGGACGTGTGCACCGGCACCGGGCGCGTGGCCCTGGCCGCGGCGCTCGGCGGCGCGGCCAGGGTGACGGCCGTCGACCTCTCCTGGCGGGCCGTGCTGTCCGCGCGGGCCAACGCGCTGCTGCGCGGGGTGCGCATCCGGGTCCGCCAGGGAGACCTCTTCGCCCCGGTGCGCAAGGAGAAGTTCGACGTCATCACCGTCAACCCGCCGTACGTGCCGAACCTGAACGGCGAGCCGGCCCGGCACGGCAGGGAGCGCGCCTGGGACGCCGGACCGGCGGGCCGGGCCACCGTGGACCGCATCTGCGACCAGGCCCCCAGGCTGCTGGCGTCCGGAGGGGTCCTGCTGATGGTGCACTCGGCGCTGTGCGGGGTGGAGACGACGCTCGGCGCGCTGCGGACCGCGGGGATGAAGGCGTCCGTGCTGCTGCGGCACGAGGAGCCCTTCGGCCCCGTCATGCGGAGCCGGGCCCGTGAACTCGCTTCGTCCGGGATCATCCACCCGGAACAGGACCGCGAGGAACTGGTGGTGATCCGTGCGGAAAGAGCCTGAGACGCGCCGTGTGGTCCTCGACCCCGAAGGCCCCGTCCTGGTGGAGGGGCCCGTCGAGATCGTGCTGGAGGACGGCTCGACCGTCTTCTCCGACCGTTTCATGGTGGCCCTGTGCACCTGCCGCCGCAGCCGCCGCTATCCCCTGTGCGACACCAGCCACCGCGGGAAGAAGCGGAGCGGCGGCTCAGCGCCGGGGAAGGCCGGCGAGGAGTGAGCCGTGCCCGGCCCGCCAGCTCCCCAGCAGGCGGTCGCCGAGCCGCTCCTCCAGCAGCTCGGTCGCCTGGACGCCGAAGACGACGTCCGGGGCCAGGCCGGGTTCGCGGTCCAGCATGTCGCCGACCACGTCGCGCCGGAGCACCTGCTCGTGCACGGCGTCGGCCTCGATGTGCTCGGTGAAGAAGACCGTGGCGTACCGGCCTGCACCGAACCGCTCCAGCGCCTGCGCCATGCGGCGGGCGCTCGGCGCGGTGGTGATCTCGGCGGCGGCGAAGTGGCCGACGAGGGCGCCGCGCAGCGCCCGGTGCAGGCCGAACATCGACATCATGTTGACGGGCGCGAGCGCGACGGCCGGGGCGATCTCCAGGTAGTAGAGGTAGGACGGGTCGAGGCCCGCCTCCTCCATCAGCCCGGCGAAGAGCCGGGAGTGCATGCGGTCGGCGCGCCCGCCGCCGAACTCGTCGAACTCCACCGCGACCAGCGACGCCTTGGCCTGGCCCTGCAGGCGCGGGATCACCCAGGCATGCGGGTCTGCCTCCTTCAGGTGGTAGATCGAGCGGTGGACGAGGTACTCGCGCAGCTGCCACCACTCGCCGCGGTCCTTGAGGTGGTGGGAGACGCCGGGCGCGTCGAGGTCCTCGACCAGGAGCCCCTCCAGCGCGGCGTGCACGTCGTCGCCGCCGGGCACGCCCGCCCGCAGCGCGGCGAGGAAGACCTCCTCCATGTCGCGGCGCAGCCGCAGGAGGCCGGGGTCCCACTCCCAGGTGGGATCGACGCCGGCGAAGCCCCGGTAGTGCAGTTCGTAGCAGACGTACAGCGCGAGCTGGAGGTCCTCGCCGAACGGGTCGGCGCCGGACAGGCCCTGGGCGCGGCCGGACGGGAAGGAGCCCGGCGGCTCCTCCAGCGCGCGGACGACGAGCGCCGACAGCGGGCCTCGGGGACGGGGCAGCCGCGCCTCGAAGAAGCCGGTCTGCGCGGTGGGTGCGGTGGTGATGGTCATGATGCCCCATTCGCTGAGAGAAGTGGGGTGGGGGCCGTGTGCTCCGCGAGCACGTCCACGACGGCGCGCAGGCCGCCGGACGCCGCCGCGCGCTGGCGGGAGGCGCCGGTGCCCTCCTCGAGGAGGCGGCCGAACGCCGCCCGTACCCCGGCGAGGTCGCCGTTCTGCTCGAGGAACGGACGGGCGACGGCGAACAGTTCCGACACGAGCTCGCTCGCCGGGACCGGATGTTCCTTCCGCAGGTCCACGCCCTGGCCGTCCAGGCCGTAACGGGCGGCCGACCACACGGCGGCGGCGCACAGCTGCTCGTTCAGCCGCGGCGCCTCCCGGCCCGCGGCCAGCTCGGCCAGCGCGTGGTCCACCAGCGCGCGGGTGAGCGCGGCCTGCAGGACGGCGTCGTCGACCCTGGTCCCGACGTCCGCGACCCGGATCTCCACCGTCGGGTACGTGGGGGAGAGGCGGGCCAGCCAGAACGTCATGCGCTCGTCGACCAGCGCGCCGCACTCCACCAGCCGTTCGATCCGCCGGTCGTACTCGGCGGCGGAGCGGAAGTACGGCATGATGCCGGAGCCGGGGAACCGTGTCTGCTCGACCATCCGCCAGCTCGCGTAGCCGGTGTCGCGGCCCTGGTGGAAGGGCGAGTTCGCGGACAGGGCCAGGAGCGTGGGCAGCCACGGGGCGAGGTGGTTGAGCACCGCGACGGCGGTCTCCCGGTCGGGGACGCCCACGTGCACATGGCAGCCGCAGCACTGGTAGCCGCGCACGACCGCGGCGTACATGTCGGTGATCCGGGTGAAACGCGAGCCTTCGGCGGCCGGCGGGTCGGGGGAGGGCAGGACGGCGGTGCCGGAGGCCACCAGCCGCAGGCCCTCGGCCCGCGCGGCGGCGGCCAGGGCGAGGCGGCCTTCGGTGAGCTGGCGCCGCAGCTCGTCCAGCCCGGTGCAGACCCCGGTGGCGGACTCGACCTGCGTGGCCAGCAGCTCGCGGTGGAAGCCGGCGCCCGTGGCGGCGTCCGCCGGCCTGAGGCGGCCCAGCACGGACGAGGCCCGTGCGGCGGTGCCGCCGGACGCGGAGTCCACGAGCAGGAACTCCTCTTCGACCCCGACCGTCATCGCAGACCCCCTCCATCCCGCCGTGCCCGGCGCTTCGGTCACCGAAACACACCCATGTTCCATTCGGGCTGTTTCGCGGGGTTTTGTATTGTCCCCCCACCTTTGCTGAGGTTTGACTACTTACCCAGAAGTCCCGCGAAAATCGGCGATAAGTAAAAAAGTGATTTATCGCACGATGGGTTCATTGCCTAATAAAAGGGGCATCTTCTCTGTTTCGGTAAGCGAAGTCCGACCGCCAGCGAGGTGATCATGTCCCGCAAGCACCTGTCCCGAGCCGGCCTGGATCCCAGCACGGCCGGAGGGCATCTCCCGCCCGCCCGCAGCGCCCTGACCCTCCGGCTGGTCCTGGCGTCCTTCGGACTGGTCAGCTCCCTCCTGGGTCTGGCCATCGTCCTGCTCCTCGGGCTCCCCTGGGGCTTGGTCCTCCTCTTCGCGCTGATCGCCCTGACCGCGGCCGTCGACCTTTTCGTCGTCACCCGCCGCAGGCGCCGCGAACGCGCACTGCCGTGAGGCTCCTCAGCCGGGTGGAGGGGGGACGGGGCGGGAGTCCAGCGCGCGGGCGACCGCGACGAGGTTGGACGCCATGGCGCGGGCGGTCTTGGCCGACCAGTCGTGGCCGCGCGGGTCGTCGAGGTAGTCGGGCCCCGGACCCGGCCCCAGGTGCCAGTACGTCCACGCCTGGCCGGGAACGGTGTAGCCGATGTCCGCCAGAGCCCCGTTGATCTCGCTGATCACGTGGTGCGCGCCGTCCTCGTTGCCGGTGACGACCACGCCCGCCACCCGGTTGTAGGCGACGGGCCTCTCCTCGTCGTCGGTCTCCGACAACATCGCGTCCATCCGCTCCAGCACCCGCTGCGCCAGCGAGGAGGGCCGCCCCACCCAGGTGGGCGAGGCCACGACGAGGATCTGCGCGTTCAGCAGCATCTCGTGGACGCGGGGCCACTCGTCCCCCTCGCCCATCTCGGTCTTCACCCCCGGCGGCACGTTCAGGTCGGCCATCCGCACGAACTCGACGGACACCCCGCGTTCGCGCAGCCCGTCCGCGACGACCTCGGCCAGCGCCTGCGTGTTCGACGGCTCGGGAGACGGCTTCAACGTGCAGTTCAGGAACACCGCGCGCAGGGAGGATTCACTCTCGGACATGCCCTGGCCCCTGCCCCCGCTCCCGCACCCGAAACGCACGGCCCGGAGCGGCGCGCCTCACGAAACCCCCCCTTGAAAGGGCTTGATGGCTGAGTTGAACTCAACTTAATCTCGGGGCATGTCGTCTCTGTCAGAACGCGGGACCCGGACCCGCCGGCGGTTGCTGGACGCCGCGGCCGAGGAGCTGATCCGCACCGGTGAGGTCGAGGTGGCCGCGGTCGCCCGGCGGGCGGGAGTGAGCGTGGGGCTGCCCTACCGCTACTTCGGCACGCAGAGCGGCCTGGTCAGCGCACTGCTGGCGCGCTTCTACTACGGCGTCGACGCGCAGGTGTTCCGGAGCTTCCCGGGGACGACCTGGGCCGAGCGCGAACAGGCCAGGATGGCCGCACTCGTGCGGCACCTGTACGCCGACGCGATGGCGCCGGTGATCCTGGGCCAGCTGAGCCGGGACGTCCAGGCCGCCGAGGTCGAGGCCCGCTACATGCGCCTGGTCATCGACCGCGCCGCCCGCAACCTCGCGGGCGCGCGCAGCCGGGGCGAGGCCGCCTGCGGCGGCGACCTGGAGCTCCTGGCGGCCAACCTCATGGGCGGCCTGCGCTCGGCCATCGGCCTGGCCCTCAACCGCACTCCCCGGCCCGATCCCGCGGCCCTGACCGACCACCTGTGGGGGTTCATGCGGGACATCACCCACCCGGTCCGAGTGCGCCGGGGCCCGGCTCATCCGGGCGCGGCGGACTCCTCGTAGTGCCTCACCCTGGCGTCCGGGCCCGGGAAGAACAACGAGACGTGCCCGTTGTCGGACCAGCGCACGTAGTAGGGCGGCTCGCCCCGCGGGTCCGGCACCTCGATGATCTTCCCATCCCGGAAGACCCCGTGCTCGTCGTGCCGCAGAATGTCGATCCGATCCCCGACAGAGGCCTTCACGGCTCTCTCCTCTCCGAGACTCCGCTGTCCTTCGAGGGGTTCCTTCCAAGGTACGCCGCCGTGCCGGGGCCGGGGGGTCCGGCCGTTCCGTTGAGCGGGAGGAGGTGTGGCCTCCGGCACACGGCGGCACTAGAAATCACTGATGGACGACCGGCATCAGATCATCGAGGCGCTCGCGCGGTTCGCCGCGGGGCTGGACCGCAAGGACTGGGACGCGCTCCGGGAGATCCTCCTCCCCGACGCGTTCGCTTACGGGAGCAGCGGCAGGGAGGAGGCGGTCGCGACGGTCCGGCGGCACCTCGGCGGTTGCGGCCCGACCCAGCATCTCCTGGGCAACCACCGGGTGGAGGTGGACGGCGACCGGGCCCGCTCCCTCACCTACGCCCGCGTCTACCACCAGGGCGCCGGGGAGCGGGAGGGCGCCTTCTACGAGTGCCTCGGCGAGTACGAGGACCACTGGACGCGCACCGCGGACGGCTGGCGGCTGGCCCGGCGCAGGTTCGAGATCATGATCCAGCTCGGTGACTTCTCCGTGCTGCGGCCGGGCTGAGGGGGCTCAGCCGGGCAGGTAGCGCAGCAGCACGACCCCGTTGCCGAACGTCCTGGTCTCCACCAGGCGCAGGTCGAGCTCGACGTCCCCGGGGAAGAGGGGGCGGCCGCGGCCCAGCACGACGGGGTTGACGTACAGGGAGTACTCGTCGACCAGGCCGTGGCGCATGAAGTGCGCGGCCAGGTCGGCGCCGCCCAGCGCGATGTCGCCGCCGACGCGCTCCTTGAGCTCCCGGACGCCCTCGGGGGAGAACTCGGGGATGACCGTGGTGTTCCAGGCGGCGGACTCCATCGTCCGGGAGTAGACGTACTTGGGCACCTCCCGCCAGATCTTGGCGAACTCGGCGGTGGGCCCGGCGTTCGCCGGGTCGGCGTCGGCCGTCGGCCAGTAGTCCGCCATCAGCTCGTAGGTGACGCGCCCGTCCACGAAGGCCGCCACCTCGGAGAGCCGCTCGTTGAAGTGGGCGTGCACCTCCTCGTCGACCCGGTGCCAGCCGATCTCGCGGTCCGGCCCCTCGAAGAACCCGTCGAGGGACACCGACATCATCAGGAAGATCTTTCCCGTCGTCTCGCTCATGCCCGCGACGATAGACGCCCGGTACGACGTTCCCCGGCGCCGGACGGCCTTGGGCGGCTCTTTCCGGCCCGTCGGGCGATTTGTGGAGTTATCGGGCTCTTGTTCGGGCATGGGGTTATGAGCG
Organism: Actinocorallia populi; assembly: GCF_002995495.1. Taxonomy (GTDB): domain Bacteria; phylum Actinomycetota; class Actinomycetes; order Streptosporangiales; family Streptosporangiaceae; genus Actinocorallia; species Actinocorallia populi. Next base: position 265,280 of record NZ_PVZV01000005.1, read on the forward strand.
GTATGACGTCGCGGTTGTATCTCCTCGGGGGAAGGAAAGACCATGCCATCCCGGAAACTGATCTCGATGCTGAACACACCCGAAGGGCTGGCCCGGGCCCACGGGATCTTCAACATCGTCGGCGGCGCGTGGCCGCTGGCGCACCGGCGGAGCTTCGAGGCGCTCTTCGGCCCCAAGCAGGACGAGTGGCTCCAACAGACCACCGGCGCACTCCTGGTCTCCGCGGGCTGCTCCCAGGTCCTGGCCGCCCGCTCCCCGGACGGCCACGTCCACGCCTGCCGCACCGGCCTGGGCACGGCGGCGACCCTCCTGGCCATCGACCTGATGTACGTCCCCACCGGCCGCATCCGCTGGACCTACCTCCTGGACGGGGCCCTGGAGGCGGCCTGGATCGCCGCCTGGCTCCGCATGGCCCGCAGGACCCGCCCGTCCACGACCCTGGAGTCCGGCCACATGGCGTCGGAGGACGCGACGTCCGGCCGTACGGCGTCGGGGGGCGCGCAGGACGGCCGCGCCGAGCCGGAAGGCATGGCGTCCGGCCGTGCCGTGCCGGGTGACGTGGCGGTCGCCGGCGCCGGGGTGGGGGCCGCGGCCCGGACCGGCGCTTCGAACATGGTCACCGTGGAGCACGTCGAGCAGCTGCTGCGCACCGACGATCCCGGGGCCGCCCTGGTGGCCGTCGGCGGCCGGGTCGAGGTCGTCTCGTCCGGCGAGGCCTCCGGCGGGCTGGTCGTCGCCGAGCGCGAGGACGTCCTGCGCACCCTTCCCGAGGGCGACCGCTCCCCGGACGCCCTCGAGAAGGTCGCCCGCGCCCTGGACACCGCCGTCTCGGAGCTGGGCGGCTGACCCCGCGGGACGGCTCCGGCGGACGCCGCGTGCCCGCGGCGTCCGCTCCATTCCCTTTTCGGTTCCATGGGACGGGCGCGGGCTCGGTCCCGCCTCCCGGCCCGGCCCGTCCCGCGTTCCGCTCCGGTGACGGCCCGCGCCCTCCGGCGGGCCCGGCGAACGCCGCCGGACCGTCTCGGACGCCGATCCTGACTCCGGATACCTACCGGTAGGAATTCTCTTTCGAGTAGCGAATATTCCTCTTCAGCTATTTTCTGTATTTTTCGCGAAGTGTATGACCGCGGCTGATAGAAATGCGTTTCCACCTGTCCGTCGCGCATCGGGAGAAGAACTGTCCGAACGGTTCTCTGGCGGGGCCGGGCACCGGCTGCTCTACGGCGCGCTCGCCAGATGCGGAGAGACCCGGATGACCGGGACGCTGCACGTCATGGGAAGGCCCGGCGGGGTCTTCCACTGCCGAGAGGGCCTCGTCGTGGCGGTGCGGACGCCCGGCGCCCCCGGCCCCGAGACGCTGCTGATGCGCTCCGGCCGGATCGCCTCGGCGGGGACGGAGGCGCCCGAGGCCGGGACCAGGGTGATCGGCGCCGCCGAGTTCGAGGTCGTGCGGGTGGTCTCGGCCTATGACTCCGCCTTCGCGATCATGGTAGGAACCGTGGACGACTGCGTGCTGCGCACCGGCGGCGAAACCGAACCCGCCGGACGGGGGGAGGAGCCCGAACGGCTGGTGCGGGAGGCGCTGCGGCGGGTGGACGCGCTGCGGGCGCTGCCGGACGCCGTCCTGCCGCACGACGACCGGATGGCGGTGGCGGCGGGCGCCGACCGGGAGACCGGCGGGGGGCTCCCGATCCGGCGGGAGATCCTCCTTCTGGCGGACGGGCGGCGCACCTGCCGGGACATCGCCTACGCAACGGCCCACGGCGTCTACGCGGTGGCCGTGGAGGTCTCCCGGATGCTGGAAGCCGGGTTGCTGGAACGCGCTGAGCCGCAGGAGCCCGAAGAGGGCGCGCCCGCGAAGCCGATCCTGGCCAGGGCGCCCGAACCGGTGGTGAAGGCGGCCGTGGGGCCCCCGCGGTCACTTCCCCGCAGGACGCCGGGCGGCAACGAGCCCTCTTCCGCGCGGCCGGAGAGACGCGCCAAGGACTGGGCGGACTTCGCCAGGCTCCGTGATCCGGCGGGGTGACGCCGCGCCTTTGACGACGAACCGACTGCAGGGCGCACTTCCAGGAGGAACAGATGATGCACAACGCGCTGACCGCGGAGATGCTGGGCCTGCGCCGGAGGGTCGTCGGGGTCACCGGCTCCCTGGTCGCGACGATCGACGGCCTGCTGGTCGCCTCGGACACCGAAGAGCACGTCGAGGCCGACCACCTCGCGGCCGTCGCGGCGGCCGGCCTGAGCATCGCCCGCCGCACGGTGGAGGTCACCGACCGCGGTGCCCTCCTCCAGACCATGATCCAGGGCCGCAAGGGCTGCACCGCCGTCTACGCCGTCGGCGACATGGCGCTCATGGTGGTGCTGGGCGACGAGGGGCTCGACATCGGCAGCCTGCACGGCCACTCGCGCCCCGCGCTCGAACGCATCGGCTCCATCCTGGACGAGGGGGAGTGATGCGGGAGCCGCGCCCGGCGGGCGACTTCTCCGAGCGGATCCAGGGCATGGTCAAGGAGCTGCGCGCGCAGGCCCCCGACTGCGTCGCGGCGGGCGTCGTCGACATGGCCACGGGGATGCTGCTCGCCTACGAGACCCTCGAAGAACACCCGTCCGAGGTGCTGGACCTGCTGGCCGGCGCCACCCTCGACCTCTTCCAGGGCCGCACCGTCGTGATGATCGAGGACGTCTTCAAGGAGCGCCGCGGCGTCCGGTCCGACCGGCACTACTTCCAGGAGGTCCTGATCAACAGCGAGCACGTGACGCACCTCTTCCTGCGCATGCTCTCCCAGCAGGACGTCGTCGCGGTCATCGTGTGCCGCAAGTCCGTCAACGTCGGCATGCTCTTCGCCCAGAGCCGCCGGGTCGTCGCCGGGTACGCGGCGACCTGACGCGGGCGCGGCCCCGTGGCCCCTATGTCCGGGATGTCGGGCCGGGGTGCAACGAGTGCCCCACGATGCGGAGAAACCCGTGGCCGGAGCGGTCACGGTGGGTAGGCATGGCCGTGGGTCGTCCGAACGGTCGCCGGGGGACGCGGCCCGGAGACCGGTGCGGGCAGCCGCCGCGCCGGCGCGGGCCGGCGGCGGCGGTGCGGACGCGGCGGATCGTGGGGTGCCTGGGTAAGGGGAGTCGGGGTGGTCCTCCTCATCGCGTTGGCCCTGATGGGCGGGCTGACTCTGGCCGCCCCGCCGGTGAGCCGCAGGCTCGGGCGGGACGCGGGCTACGTGCTGGCCGCGGGTTTCGCCGCGGTGGCGCTGGTGCTTTCCACGGCGTCCTCGACGGTGCTGGCGGGGGGCGTGGTGTCGGTCTCCTGGTCGTGGATCCCCTCACTGGGCGTGTCGTTCACGCTCCGGATGGACGGGCTGTCGGCGCTCTTCTGCGTGCTGATCCTGGGGGTCGGCGCGCTGATCATGGCGTACTCGGCGCGTTACCTGCCCGAGGGAGGGCCGCACGGCGCCGTCTACTGCCTGATCACCGCTTTCGGCGGGTCGATGCTGGGGCTGGTGCTGGCCGGGGATCTGGTGCTGCTCTACGTGTTCTGGGAGCTGACGACCGTCGTCTCCTTCCTGCTGATCGGCATGTCCGGGGGCAAGGGGACGCGCCCGGCGGCCCGCGCGCTGCTGGTGACGGGGGCGGGCGGGCTCGCCCTGCTGGGGGCGGTGGTGCTGCTGGTGGCCGTCGTGGGCAGCTCCGACCTCACGGCGGTGCTGGGGGCGCGGGAGGAGGTCGCGGCCTCCCCGCTGGGGCCTGCCATCGCGGCCCTGGTGATCATGGCCGCGTTCACCAAGTCGGGGCAGGTGCCCTTCCACTTCTGGCTGCCCGGCGCGATGGTGGCGATCACTCCGGTGAGCGCCTACCTGCACGCGGCGACCATGGTGAAGGCCGGCATCTACCTGCTGATGCGGTTCTCGACGCTGTTCGCGGGGGAACCCGGCTGGACGCTGGTCCTGATGGGCTCCGGGCTGCTGACGGCGTTGCTGGCGTCGGTGTGGGCCCTGCTGGAACGCGACCTCAAGGCGCTGCTGGCCTACTCCACGGTGAGCCAGCTGGGGCTGCTGACCGCGTCGATCGGGGTGGGGACGTCGGTGGCGCTGGCGGCCGCCGTGCTGCACACCTTCGCCCACGCGCTGTTCAAGGCGACCCTGTTCATGCTGGTGGGCGTCATCGACCGGGAGGCGGGCAACCGCGACATCCACCAGCTGTCGGGGCTGATGCGCGTCATGCCGGTCACCGCCGCGCTGACCGGCCTGGCGGGGTTGTCGCTGGCGGGGGTGATCCCGATGATCGGCTTCGTCAGCAAGGAGTCGCTGTTCCAGGGGTTCACCGGGGCGCGGGTGGTGCCGGGCGCGGGCGCGGTGGCCGGGGTGCTCGCGGTGGTGATCTCGGCGTTGACCTTCGCCTACGCGATGCGGATCTGCTACGGGGTGTTCGCCGGGCCGACGCTGCAGCCGCGGTTGCGGGAGCCGTCGTGGTCCTTCCTGGCACCGGCCGCGGTGGCCGCGGTGGCGGGGCTGGTACTGGGACCGGCGGTGACGGTGCTGAACCCGCTGGTGCGGCAGGCGAGCCTGGACATCGAACCCTGGGCCGAACCGCCCCTCTTCGTGTTCTGGCACGGCTTCAGCATCGAACTGTTCATGTCCGCCGCGACGATCGGGCTCGGGCTGGTGCTGTTCCTGACCCGGGACCGTGTCGACCGTGTGCTGCGCCGCTCCTCCTCGCTGGAGGGCGGGGAGCAGTTCGACCGGGGGTACGGGGCCCTGCTGAAGGCCGGCTCCGCGGTCGCCGCCTCCACGCACCGCGACTCGGCGGCGCCCTTCCTGGCGCGCCCTGTGGCGGGGGTGGTGCTCCTCGGCGGGGTGGGGGTCGTGACCTACGCGGGGTGGGGCGGGGCGCGGCCGCCGTCGGGACCGGCGGACTGGATCGTCCTGGCGCTGGTGGCGATGGTGGTCGCGGGGCTGGTGACGGCGCGTTCGGTGCTGGGCACGGTGGTGCTGGGCGGGACGGTGGGACTGCTCATGACGGTCTGGTTCCTGCGGGCCGGGGCGGTGGACGTGGCGTTGACGCTGCTGCTGGCGGAGATCATGACCGCGATCGTCGCGGCGTTCGTGTTGGGCCGGGAGCCGCGGTCCCTTCCCCGGACGGGCCGCCGCGGCGCCCTCGCGGCCGGGGGGCTGGCGGTGCTGGCGGGAGCCACGGCCGCGGCCGGGACCGCCGCGTTGACGGGGCGGCGCGAGATCTCGGAGGCCGGCGCGTTCTTCCTGCGGGCGGCGGAGCCGGAGACCGGCGGCCACAACGTCGTCAACACGGTGCTGGTCGACTTCCGGGGTTTCGACACCCTGGGGGAGATCAGCGTGCTGGCGGTGGTGGCGCTCGGGCTCTCCTCGGTGCGGGCGGGGCGGATGCGCAGCGGGAGCCGGGCGGAGCCGTACCGCAGTCCGGTGCTGACACCTGCCTACCGGGTGCTGGCGCCGTTCATCGGGGTCCTCTCCGGCTACCTGTTCCTGCGCGGGCACCAGGAGCCCGGCGGCGGGTTCATCGCGGCCCTCGTCTCGGGGATCCTGGTGGCCTTCGGGGTGCTGATCGGCAGGGTGGGGGCGGCGGCGGGGACGGTGCGTCCGGGCGCCGCCTGGCTGCCGGGCTGGGGCCTGGCGGTCGCGGTGGCGGCGGGGTTGGCGGCCGCGGTGGCGGGAAGGGCCTTTCTCACTCCGCTCAAGGCGTCCTGGTCGGTGCCGCTGCTGGGTGTCCTGGAGTTCTCCTCTTCACTGCTGTTCGATTTCGGGGTGTATCTGGTGGTGCTGGGATTGATGGTCACCGCAGTCATCCGGCTGGGCGCCGAGGAAGAGCCCGTGGGATGAGCGCCCCGCTGCTCGTGGGGGTGCTCGTGGCGGGCGGCGTCTTCCTCGTCCTGCTGCCCGGGATGGTGCGGATCGTCTTCGGCTTCGTGCTGCTGGGGCACGCGGTGAACGTGCTGCTGGTGACCGCCGGAGGGACGGGCCGCACGCGGGCGCCGCTGATCGGCGAGGAGGACCCCGCCCGGATGGCGGACCCCCTGCCGCAGGCGTTCGTGCTCACCGCGATCGTCATCACGTTCGGGACCACGGTGTACCTGCTGTCGATGATCCGCGCCCGGAGTCCGGGCGGGCGGTCCGAGGAGCCTTCCGGGTGAGCGGCGTGGTGCTGGTCCTCCCGGTGGCGGTGCCGCTGCTGGCGGCGGGGCTGCTCTCGCTCCTGCCGGGCAAGTGGCCGCACCGCCTGGTCGGGGCGGGCGTCAACGCGGGGGTCCTGCTGGTGGGCGGGGTGCTGCTGGTGCGGGGCCTGGACGGCGGCATCCCCACCGAGCGCATAGGGGGCTGGCCGGCGGGTTTCGCCATCGTGCTGGCGGCCGACCCCTTCAGCGCGCTCATGGTGTGCGCCAGCGCGGTGCTGGTGACGGCGGCCCTGTGCTTCGCCGCGGTGTGCGGCCAGGACGGGGACCGGCGGTTCACGCCCCTGGTGCTGGTCCTGGCGGCGGGGGTGTACGGAGCCCTGCTGACCGCCGACCTGTTCAACTTCTTCGTGTTCGTCGAGGTCATGCTGGTGCCGTCGTACGTGCTGCTGGTGCTGGGCAGCGGGCGGGACGCGGCGGCGGGCCGCATCTACGTCACGGTCGGCCTGCTGGCCTCGTCGGTGTTCCTGGCCGGGGTGGCGCTGGTGTACGGGGTGGCCGGGACCGTGAACCTCGGCGAACTGGCGGGGGCGGCGGAACGGGGCCCGGCCTTCGCCCTGGCGGGGGCGGTGGTGCTGCTGGGGATGGCGGTGAAGGCGGCGGTGGTGCCCTTCCACGGCTGGCTGCCGCGCACGTACCCGCGGGCTCCGGCGGCGGTGTCGGTGCTGTTCGCGGGCCTGCTGACCAAGGTCGGCGTGTACGCGATCATACGGATCTACGCGGTGTTCTTCGGAGGGGCGCCGCAGTTCCGCTGGGTGGTCATGGCGGCGGCGCTGCTGACCATGGCGGTCGGGGTGCTGGGGGCGCTCGGCGAGCGGACCATGCGGGACGTCCTGTCGTTCGACCTGGTGAGCCAGATCGGCTACGCCCTGTTCGGCCTGGCGCTGTTCACCGGCCTCGGGCTGACCGCGGCCGTCTTCTTCATGGTGCAGTACGTGCTGGTCAAGACCGTGCTGTTCATGTGCGCCGGGGCGGTGGAGCACGTCTACGGCTCGGACCGGCTCGACCTGCTGGGGGGCCTGCTGCGCAAGGAGCCGCTGCTCGCCGGGGTGTTCCTGGTGGCGGCCCTGTCGCTGGCCGGCATCCCCCCGCTGTCGGGCTTCGTGGCGAAGCTGGGACTGCTCCGGGCGGCGGTGGCGGAGGAGGAGTACCTGCCGGCGGCCGTCGCGGTCGTGACCAGCCTGCTCACGCTGGCCGCCATGCTCAAGGTGTGGAGCCGGGTCTTCTGGAGCAGGCCGTCGCCGGTGAGCGCGCTGCCCGGGTGGGCGGGGCCGCGGCCGGTGCTGCTGGCGCCCGCCGTGGTGCTGGCCGTTCCGTCGGTGGCCTTCGGGTTGGGGGCGGAACCCCTGTGGCGGGTGGCGGAGACGGCGGCCGGGGGGCTGCTGGACGTCTCGGCGTACGTGCGGGCGGTGACCCGGTGAAGGCGGGGGGCCTGCTGCGGCGGACGGTGCTGCGCGGACGGCGGACGGCGGCGTTCGCCTTCTTCTACGCCCGGTTCTTCCTCCGGTCGAACGTGGAGGTCGTGGTGGAGGTCATCACCCCGGGCAGCGGGCTGGCACCGGCGGTCGTGGAGCTGCGGTTGCGGGCGCGCACGGTGCTGGAGGTCGCGACGATGGCGCACCTGATCACCCTGTCGCCCGGCGCGCTGGTGCTGGAGGCGCGCGCCGATCCGCCGGTGCTGTACGTGCACGGGATGCACCTGGCCGATCCGGAGGCCTTCCTGGCCGAGCTCGGTGAACTGGAGGAACGGCTGCTCCGGGTGATGCGGCCGGTGGGAGAGGAGGTCCCGTGATGGTGGTCGACGCCATGCTCGTGGTGCTCGCGGTGGTGGCGGCCGTGGTCGTCTGGCGCCTGGCGGCCGGGCCGACCGACGCCGACCGGCTGGTCGCCCTGGACCTGGGGTTCGTGGTGTTCGTGGCGGTGGTCGCGCTGCTGGCGGTGCGGTTGCGCACTCCCGCGATGTTCGTGCTGGTCCTGTGCGCGACGCTGGTGGGCTTCCTGGCCACGGTGGCGGCCTCCCACCTGCTGGAACGGTCGTCGTCATGACGGTGCTGACGGTGGCGGGGAACGTTCTGGTGGTGCTGGGGACGGGGCTGATCGCGATAGGGACGCTGGGCCTGGTGCGGCTGCCCGACTCCTACAACCGGGCCAACGCGACGGCCAAGGCCGCGGCCACGGGAGTGGTGTGCGTGCTCCTGGGCGCCCTGGCGCTGATGCCCGGCCCGCTGACCGCCTGTTTCCTGCTCCTGGGAGTGGCGCTGCAACTGCTGACCACACCGTTCGGGGCGTACACGGTGGGCCATGCGGCTTACCGTTCCGGTGCTCCGCTGGCCGCCTCCACGCACCGTGACGACCTGCGTGAGGCGCTGCGTGAACGCGGTGAGGAGTGAGGCCGTCAGGCGGACGCGTCGAGGATCAGCCGCAGCGAGGCGAGCGTGCCGGCGCGGACCTGCTCCGGCGCGTCGAGCGCCCCGCCGACGGCCACCCCGTCCCGCAGCAGCAGGAGCTGGCGGGCCGCGGTCTCGGGGGCGGGATGCCCGGCCTCGGTGAGGAGCTCGCGCATGAAGCCGGTGAACCAGGCGCGGTAGTCCGCGACGACGGCCCGGACGGGATGGGCGGGATCGGCGAACTCGGCGGCGGTGTTGAGGAACGGGCAGCCGCGGAAGCCGGGTCCCTCGCTCGCCTCCACGATCCGCAGGAAGACGTCCTCCAGCTTGGCGCGCCCCTGTCCGGGCAGGGCGGGCAGGGACGCGCGCTGCAGTTCGTACTGCTCGGCCAGGTAGGCGCGGACCAGCGCGTCCTTGGCCTTGAAGTGGTGGTAGAAGGTGGCCTTCGCCACCCCCGCCTCCGCGATGATCCGGTCGATGCCCACCGTGTGCACGCCCTCCGCGTAGAAGAGGAGGGTCGCGGTGTCGAGGATCCGGCGCCGGGCGTCTCTCATGCCCCCGAGCCTACCGGACAGATCTGTCTACTTCGGGTGCCCCGGCGGCGGGCCCGGCCGCGCCTACTCCTGGAAAGGAGCCGTGCTCCACTTCGCGACCGGGCCGTCGATGAGCGTCATCCGCCGCAGCAGCCCCGACAGGCCGCCGGACGCCTTGAGCAGCTCCGACGCCCAGTCGGGGCCGGGCGTCACCACGTCGATGTCGACCGTCGGATCGATCGGCACCTGCGCCTCGGTGGACAGGCACACGTCGTGCCCCTGGAACCCGTAGACGCAGAGCCTCTCCGAACCGACCAGCCGCTCCTGGCGCCGGTCGAGCCGCTGCCAGTCGACCGGTGCCTCGTCCCTCCGCCCGCTCACCGCCTCGAGCCGGGTCCCGCTCCCCGCGAAGTGGTAGGCGGGGAGCCCGGCCACGGTCGTGTTCGGCGCGGGTTCGTCACGGGTCCACCCGGGGACGATCTCGATGCGGAGGCCGCTGCGCAAGGAGAGGGAGACCTTCCTCCGGGCGGGGTCGTGCGGGTCGGTGATGTCCCCGTCCAGCACCCAGAAGTCGGCGGGCAGGCCGGTGATCTCGAACGGCAGGGCCACCGGCCGCTCGGTGAGGTCCAGCCGCGCGGCGACCTCGCCGAGGAGCGCGGCGGGATCGGCGGACGCCCCGCCGCCCCGGCGGGCGACGAGCTGCGCCCACCTGTCCTCGGCGTACTGGAAGTGCAGCTCGGCGAGGCGGGGCCGGGACGTCACCCAGTACGCGGACCTACCTCCCACGGGGTCGGCGGGCGAGGTCTCGTCCTTCTTCTCCAGGATCCACTCCCACGGCCGGTCCACCGACCTCTCGTGGTAGACCGTCAGATGGATGGGGGCCTCCTCGGGCCCGGAGGGGCGGGCCACCATGGTGTACAAGCCGTCGCGCTCAGATTCCAGCGCCGCGGTGAAACCCTCGGGGAGCCAGCCGAACGACACCGGTACCGTCCACCGGCTCGGCTGCTGCCTGGTCTGCGCGGGCGCCACTGTCTCCGGCCGGTCGGGCAGCGCCAGGCTCACCCCGGCGACCGCCACCGCCGCCGCGGTCAGCGGCGCGGCGATCCGCGCGGCGCGGCGGCGGCGGATCGCGCGGCGGCCCCGGTCGCGGGCGCGGGCGAGGTCGGCTCCGGGCGCGGCGTCGTCCGCGCCCGCCAGCAGCCGCAGCGCCGTGCGCAGCTCGTCCTCCAGGACTTCGGTCGGGTCGGTCATGCGCGGTTCCCTTCGAGGCGGGGTTCCAGGAGGCGGCGGAGGGAGGCGAGGGCCCGCGAGGTCTGGCTCTTGACGGTGCCCTCGGAGCAGCCGAGCACGGCGGCGGTCTCGCCCACGGAGAGGTCGCAGTAGAAGCGCAGCACCACGGCCGCCCGCTGCCGCGGGGGAAGCCCGGCGAGCGCGGCGCGCAGGTCCTCGGCCTGGTCGAGGTCGTCGGCGGGACGGGCGGTCTCGGGCGGCTCGCGGGTCACCGTGACACGGCGCCACCAGGCGGTGCGCTGCTCGCCGAGATACACCCGGACGAGCACCGTCCGGGCGTACCCGTCGAGGTTCTCGACCTTGGAGACACGCGCCCAGCGCACGTACAGGCGGGTGATGGCCGTCTGGACCAGATCGTCGGCGCGCGTCCTGTCCTGGCACAACAGGAACGCCACCCTGGTCAGCCAGGACAGGCGTGACGAGACGTAGGCGGTGTATTCGTCGTCGGAACTCACACCTGCCCTTTCCGTTGGGGGGTCATGCCCCCTTAATGCCGCCGGCCTGCGCCGAGGTTGCACCGGAAAGGGAAAGGCCGCGCGGAGTCCGCGCGGCCTGAGTCACTGGGAGGGCTGTCCGCTGGGGAACTGCGGAGGCCGCTTCTCGAGGAAGGCGGCGACGCCCTCCCGGCCGTCCGGAGAGGCGGCGCAGCTGCGGATCGACAGCGTCTCCTTGCGCAGTGTGCCCTCGGCGAGCGGTGTGGCCTGCTCGCGCAGCAGCCGCTTGGTCGCCACCTGCGCGGTGCGCGAACCGGCCAGCAGCGTGGAGACGACCTTCTCGACGGCCGCGGGCAGTTCGTCATCAGGATGCACCTCGGCGACGAGTCCCGCCGCCTGCGCCTCCTCGGCCGAGAGCCTGGGGTTGAGCAGCGCCATGTGCAGGGTCCGGTGCAGTCCGAGGGAGGAGGTCAGCAGCGACGTTCCGCCGTCGGGGGAGAAGCCGATGCCGGTGTAGGCGAGGGTGAACTTCGCCGACTGGGCGGCCAGCACGATGTCAGCCGCGGCGGAGAGCGCGACTCCAGCTCCCGCGGCCACCCCCGCGACGGCCGAGACGACGATCGCGTCCATCCGGTACAGCTCGCTGACGAAGTGGTGCAGGTCCTCGGCGAGGTCGTCCAGGAAGACTTCCACGTCGTCGGTGGAGCTGAAGGCCCGGATGTCACCGCCGACGCAGAACGCACGGCCCTCCGCGGCCAGCACGACCACCCGCGCGTCGTCGGCCTTGGCGCGCCGCGCCGCGGCCAGCAGTTCGGCGGCCATCTGCGGGTTGATGGCGTTGCCGTCACCCGGCGAGCACAGGGTGATGCGGGCGGTGCCGTCCGCCGCCTCGTAGCGGACCTTGGTTCCCAACGCTGCCTCCATATGCCTCTTCGAACGCGCTGCCCACCGTAGCCGACGGCGGTTTCCGGCCTAGCGCCGGGAGGGCCGGGCGCGGACGTGCATGCGTTCGCCCTGGGCGCCGAAGATGCTGAGGAACTCCACCGGCTCGGGACCGGCGCTGCACCAGCTGTGCGGGGTGCGCGTGTCGAACTCGGCGGCCTCGCCGGGACCGAGGACGAAGTCGTGTTCGCCCAGCCGCATGCGCAGCCGCCCGGAGAGGATGTAGAGCCACTCGTATCCCTCGTGGACGCGCTGTTCGGGAGGCGTGCCGTCGGCGCTGCCCGGAAGGATCTGCTTGTACGTCTGCAGCCCGCCCAGGTGCCGGGTCAGCGGGATGTAGGTCGCCCCGTGCCGGGTGAAGGGCCGGAGCCGGACCCGCGGGTCGCCGGCAGGCGGCGCCCCGACGAGGTCGTCCAGCGGCACGTCGTAGACCCTGGCCAGCGGCAGCAGCAGCTCCAGTGTCGGCTTCCGCTGCCCGGACTCCAGCCGGGAAAGGGTGCTGAGAGAGATCCCGGTGGTCTCGCTCAGCCCGGACAGGGTGAGGCCGCGCTGCTTCCGGATCGTCCGCAGCCGGGGGCCGACCTCGTCGAGCACTCCGCTCAGGTCTTCTTCTTCCGTCATGCCTCTATTTGCTGATACAGCAAGAAACTTTGTCAAATCGCGGAGTCTGGCGCACTCTTTCCCCGAGAGGGAGGAACAAGATGAACGCACAGGTGAAGCAGGTCTCCCCCGAGGGGGAGAAGCGGTACGACGTCGTGGTGGTCGGCGGGGGAGCCGCCGGGTTGAGCGGGGCGCTGACCCTGGGCCGGGCGCGCCGCTCCGTTCTCGTGGTCGATGCGGGGGAGCCGCGCAACGCTCCGGCGGAACACGTCCACACCTACCTGACCAGGGAGGGCACCCCGCCCGCTGAGCTGCTGGAGATCGGCCGGGCGGAGGTGGCGTCCTATGGGGGCGAGTTCGTCGCGGGGGAGGCCGTGAAGGCCGAACGGCTGCCCGACGGGGAGTTCCGCATCGGGCTCGCGGACGGGACCGCCGTGACGGCGCGCAGGCTGCTGGTGACCACAGGCCTGGTCGACGAGCTGCCGCCGGTGCCCGGAGTGCGGGAACGCTGGGGCCGCGAGGTCCTGCACTGCCCGTACTGCCACGGCTGGGAGGTGCGCGACCAGGCCGTCGGCATCCTCGCCACCGGGCCCTTGGCCGTCCACCAGGCGCTGATGTGGCGGCAGTGGACCTCGAAGGTGACGCTCTTCCAGCACACCGCCCCCGACTTCGAGGACGAGGACTACGAGCGGCTCGCCGCGCGCGGGGTCGAACTGGTGCTCGGCGAGGTGGCGGGACTGGAGGTCGAGGACGACCGGCTCCAAGGGGTGCGGCTGGCCGGCGGCCGCCTCGTCCCCTGCCGGGCCGTGGTCGTCTCGGCCCGCCTCACCGCCCGCTCCGGCCTGCTCGACGGCCTGGGACTGGAAGCCGTCGAGCAGGAGATGCTCGGCCACGTGGTGGGGACGCACATCCCCGCCGACGCGACGGGGGCGACCTCCGTCCCCGGCGTCTGGGCCGCCGGCAACGTCACGGAGCTGAACGCCCAGGTCGTCGCCGCGGCGGCGGGCGGCGTCCGGGCGGGCGCCGCGATCAACGCCGACCTCACCGCCGAGGAGACCCGCAGCGCGCTCGCCGAGCGCCGGGGCCTCTTCTCCGGCGGGCTGGAGAGCGAGGTCGGCGAGCGGGTCCTCGGCGACCGCCGCCACGGTCTCTGAACCGGCCTACGGGACGGGCAGCGGCGAGCGGGCGGTCAGCTCCACGGTGACGGTGATCGCCAGGGACTGGGCGGCCAGCAGGCCGAGGAGCACGACCAGCTGGACCGCCGCGGCCTGCTGGGGGGAGGCCCCGCCCAGCAGCATGCCGACGAAGGCGCCCGGGAGGGTGACCAGGCCGACGGTCCTGGTCTGGTCGAGGGCGGGCAGCAGGGCCTCGGCCGCGCCCGGGAGGCAGATCTCCAGCGCGGCCTGGCGGTCGGTGAAACCGATCGCCAGCGCCGCCTCCACCTCGCCGCGCCGGGCGCGCAGCTCGTCGAGGCAGCGGCGGCCCGACAGGACCGTCGCGCTCATCGTGCCGCCGATGAGGATGCCCGCCACCGGGATCAGCGCGAGCCCCTGCGCGGGCAGCAGCCCGGTGGCCAGCAGCAGGGCGAGCACCGGCAGGGTGCCGGCCAGGAGGGGAACCACCGCCCAGCCCGGCCGGCCCAGCCGGAACTCCGACGTCCAGGCCGCGACGGCGTACATGCCGGCGACGAACAGGGCGGTGCCCCACAGCCGCTCCATCGCCAGCGCGATGACGAACGAGACGGCGGCGAGCTGGACGGCCGCCCGGACACCGGCCGTGAGGATCGCCTTGCCGTGCCCCAGCCGCGCCGCCGTCGCGACCCCCGCCGCCAGCAGGAGGAGGAACACGGTGACCGCGATGAGCACGGGACCGAAGGGGAACAGGTCTTGCACACCCCGATCCTGGCGCACCCCGTGTCGTGCCGGAGTCAACGGGGAGGCGGAAAGGGCCGGACGGCGTCACCGAACGTACAGATTCCCTTCCATCTCCGGCGGATAGGCTGCCGGGGACGGAAGGCGGCGAGATGAAGCGAGCGGCGACCGGGGCCCTGCTGGGGCTGGCGATCGGGGACGCCATGGGGTTCCCCACGGAGTTCGACGACATGGCGCGGATCGCCGCCAAGGTCGGCCCCTGGCGGGAGATGCCGCTGCCGCTGGCCTCGGGCCGCGCGTACGTCACCGATGACACGCAGATGACGCTGGCGCTGGGGGAGGGCCTCGTCGAGGCGCTGGCGGCGGGACCGCTGACGGCGGCCCGGATGGAACCGCCGGTGCGCGAGCACTTCGTCCGCTGGTGGCGGTCGCCGGAGAACAACCGGGCGCCGGGGATGACGTGCCTGCGGGCCTGCGAGGGCCTGAGCCGCGGCGGCGACTGGCGGGCGGCGAGCCAGGTCGGCTCCAAGGGCTGCGGGGCGAACATGCGGGTCGCGCCGCTGGGGCTGATCCCGGGGCTGGACCCCGACCAGCGCGCGGGGGCGTCGCAGCTGCAGTCGGCCCTCACCCACGGGCATCCCACCGCGCTGGCCGCCAGCGACCTGACTGCCTACACCGTCCGGCTGCTGGCCGAAGGCACGGACCTGTCCGGGCTGCTCGGAAGGCTCCGCGCATACGCGCACGAGAACCGCCGGGTCTACCGGGCGGACTGGCTCGGCGGCCTGGCGGAGCGCGCGCACGACCACGACCGCGTCTCCTTCATCGCCCGCGGCTGGGACGAGTGCCTGGCCGTGCTGGACCGCCTCGAGGCCGCGCTGGCGGCGCCCGACGTCGAGGCCGACCCGTGCCTGGCGACGGGCGCGGGCTGGATCGCCGAGGAGGCCTTCGCCACCGGCCTGTACTGCTTCCTCCTGCTGCCCGGCGACCCTCCGGCGGCGGTGCGCCGCGCGGCCTGCTCCTCGGGGGACTCCGACTCCATCGCCGCCCTGGCCGGAGCCTTCGCCGGCGCCCACCACGGCGCGGCCGCCTGGCCCGGGGAGTGGGCGGAGCGCATCGAGTACCGCGACCGCCTGCTCGCCCTCGGCACCGCCTGGGATGGCTGAATTCTGGGGTTTTGTTGGCGTAGCATTTCGGGCTGGCGGCGGGGAGGGGAAGCGCGGTGGCAGGGTTGCCTCGGGTGCCGGGCGAGATGTTCCGGTTCACCACCACGGAGAAGGCCGAGCTGCACACCGCCGTGTTGTGGCTCTTCGGGGAGACCGGCGAGCGGATGCCCACGGCCCTGACCGTCGAGCAGGTGCTGGAGCGGCTGCGGGCGGCGGGGTGGTACCTCGCGCTGGAGGCCGGAGAGCTGAGCGGCGTCCTCGACGGGCTGGCGCAGTGGGGACTGCTGGACGTGGTGTTCAACCACTCCGGCCACTTCGCGACGGCCGAGGAGTACGAACGCAAGAACCTGCAGTACTCGCTGACCAAGCGCGGAGAAGCCGCGTTCGCGGGAGTGCAGCACGCCCTGTCGGTGCTGAGCTCTTCTGGAGCGTTGCAGACGGCGGTTCTGACCGCGATCGCAGACCGGCTCAACGAGCTCGGGACGCTGCTGGACGACGCCGACAGAAGCCGGGACCGGCGCATCTTCGCAGCACTGCAAGAGCTCGAAGGCCACCTGGACGCGCTGCGGACGAACACCCGCGGCTTCAACGGCGAGCTGCAACGGCTGATGCGCGTGGAAGGAACGGACCTCGCGACCTTCCACGAGGTGAAACGTGCGACCGTCGGCTACCTCCAAGAGTTCGTCACCGACCTGGAAGCCCGCGCCGACACCGTCGTCCGAGCGCTGGAGACCGTAGACGCGCACGGCGTCAACACCCTGCACAGACGCGCCCTCGCGGGAGCCGAACTTCCTCCCGTACACGGAACCGACCCGTCTGCGGCCTGGCTCAACGCACGCGCCGCCCAATGGAAGCGCCTGCGTGACTGGTTCGCCCCCGAAAGCGGCGACACCCCGTATGTGATGCAGCTGCACGACGTGGCTCGGCACGCGATCGTCTCGCTGCTCCAGGTGCTCGAGCGCATCACCGACTCGCGGCGGCACTCTTCGAGCATGGCGGGCGACTTCCGGACGCTCGCGCGCCGCTTCGCCGCCGCGCCCTCCGAAGCCGAAGCCCACCGGCTGTGGGCCGTGGCGTTCGGGCTCGGCGCCTCCCAGCACGCCCACCTCGGCCACGAGGACGCCGAGGCCATCCCCGCCGGCATCCCGTGGGGGCAGGCGGCTCCCGTCCGCGTGTCGGCCCTGCTGCGCGAAAAAGGCAAGACCGAGCGCATGGGAAGGCCCGGACGCGTCCGCGACGTCACCGCGATACGGGCCGCGCGAAGAGCACGCGCCGAACAGGAACGCGCAGAGCTCGAAGCGGCCTGGACGATGCTCTCCACCCAGGGGCCCGTCCGCCTGTCGTCCTTCGGCCGCCTCGACCACGGCACCTTCGGGCGGCTGCTGGAGCTCCTGGGACGCGCCCTGGCCGAACGCGCGGACTCCGCAGGAGTGCGTTGCGCCGTCACGTCCGACGGGAGGACCGAGATCATCCTGTACCCGCCCGCAGACGGGGCGACGGCCGAGCTGCGCACGTCCGAAGGGCGGCTCCTCGGACCGGACTACGCCGTCGACATCCGGGTCTCCGGCAGGACGGCGGCGAGCGCGTGAGCCGATCCGGTAACCAGCTCGCACGCCGGGAACGGGAGGAGATCGCCCGCGCGATCAGGCTGCTGCTGCGCGACCCGCTGATCTCCGTCCACCTCGACCCGGCGGGGTTCGACCTGGTGCGCAAACGCCGCCAGCCGCTCGCCGCGTGGTTCGACTACTACTGCGGCTGGCGGCTCGTCGTGGAGCCCCGGCACGGCTACGCGCGCCTCATCAAGGTCCGCGGGGACGCCGGCTCCGCGCGCCCCGCCATGCGCCGCAGAGGCGGCCGCATCCCCTTCGACCGCCGCCGCTACACCCTGTTCTGCCTGGCCTGCGCCGAACTGCTCGCCACTCCCGTCACGACCATCGGGATGCTCGCCCGCAGCGTCGTGCAGGCCGCCGCGGCCGAACCGGACGTCCCGGAGTTCGACCCGCTCCGCGCCGACGAGCGCTCGGCCTTCGTGGACGCGCTGAAGCTCCTGGAGCACTACGGCGTGATCGCCGCGACGGACGGCATGACCGACGCCTATCTCAAGGACGCCGAGGCCAAGGTCCTCTACCGGGTGGACACCAGCCGGATCACCCGCCTCCTCGCCACCCCCGTCCCCCCGTCGCGGACCGGGGACGCCGACGACGGCTGGCCCGACCCCGCCGACCTGGCCGTGGAGAGCCGCTACGGCGACACGGACGGCGGCGAGCGCACCGGCACGCAGCGCGCCCTGTGGACCCGCCACTCCCTCATCCGCAGGCTGCTGGACGACCCCGTCGTCTACCGCAAGGAGCTCACCTCCGCCCAGCGGGAGTACCTGGCCTCGCCCACCGGACGCAGAACCGCCCGCGAGGCCGCCGAACGGGCCGGTTTCGTGCTGGAGGAACGCGCCGAGGGCCTGCTGCTGGTCGACCCCGAGGGACTGTCCACCGGGGAGAGGTTCCCCGACGACGGCAGCCCCGCCAAGGTCGCCGCACTCCTGCTCCTTGACCTCCTGGCCACGCACGGGCCCCTGTCGTCGATCCGCCTCAAGCAGGAGATCGACGGCATCCTCGAGCGTTTCCCCGGCTGGGCCAAGGCCTACCAGTCCACGGGCGGCCCGGCCCGCCTCCTCGACGACGCCCTCGACGTCCTGACGCTCTTCGGCCTCGTCCACCGCTCCGAGGGCATGACCCTCTCCCTGCCCGCAGCCGCCCGCTACCGCGTAGCCCTGGAAACCTGATGACAGAACCCCGCTGGATGCCGACCCGCGCCGGAATTCTCAACGTCTGGCGCTACTACGACGAGGTCTTCGAGTTCCACAAGGGGCGGCTGCTGCTGCGCGGCCCCAACGGGAGCGGCAAGTCCAAGATGCTGGAGCTGCTGCTGCCCTTCGTGCTGGACGGGAGCCTCAAGGCGAGCCGTCTGTCGACGTTCGGGGGGACCGAACGCACGATGCACTGGAACCTCATGGGGGACGGGGCGACGGGCACGACCCGTGCGGGTTACGTCTGGGTGGAGTTCGGGCACACGGACGGGCGCTGGTTCACCTGCGGGGTGCGCCTTCAGGCCACCGCGCACACCACCACCGTCACGCCGACGTACTTCATCACCGGACTGAGGGTCGGGGACGGGCTCTCCCTGACCACCGAGACCCAGCAGCCGCTCACCCGCGCGCAGCTGGAGGCCGCGATCGGTGTGCACGGGGCCGTTTACAGCGCGGCCGACGACTACCGGACGCGGGTGCGGCAGACGCTCTACCAGGAGCTCAGCGAAGCGCGTTACGACTCCCTCCTGGCCGCGCTGCGCCAGCTCCGGACACCGAAACTCTCCGAGCGGCTCGACCCGGGTCTGCTGTCGGAGCTGCTGTCCAGCGCGCTGCCGCCACTCGGCGAGGGAGAGATCCACGAGATAGCCGAGGGTTTCGAACGGCTCGACCGGCAGCGCACCGACTTGCGCGACCTGGACGAACACGTGGAAGAGGCCGCGAGGCTCGCAGCCAGACAGAAGACCTACGCCCAGCGGGTTCTGCGCGCCGCCTCGCAGACCGTTCTCGGTGCCGTCGCGACCACGGAGACCGCCGAGAACGAGCTGAAGGCCGGACGCGAGGCCCTGCGAGCGGCGGAGGAGGAACTGGAGAAGGTCACCGCCGCGCACGTCGAGACCGACAACCTCGTCAAACGGCTCGACGCCAAAGTCGAAGGGCTCAAGGAGAGCGAGGCCTACCGGGCGGGCCACGACCTGTCACGGCTTCGGGCCGAGGCGGTCGAAGTGGCGCGGCTGGCGGATGAGCAGCACAGGAGAGCCGAGGAAGCGGCCCGGGAGGCGGCGGAGAAGGAGAAGGCAGCCGAGCAGGCCCGCCAGGAGCTGTCCGAGGCCGAGAACCTGCTCACGCAGGCCGAGGACGATGCCGCGCGCATAGCCCAGCACTCCGGCCTGGAGACCGTCTACGAGGAACTCCGCAGAACTCCGGGCGTAGCGCAGGCGCGGACGCTCCTGCGCGCGGCGATCAGCACCCGCGCCACCCGGATCCGCGAGGCGGGAGCCCAGGTCCGGGCGCACGCGCACACCGTCAGGCTGCGTACCGAGGCCGAACACGACCGCGACGAGGCGCTGGAACGCCTGGCCTCCGCCAAGGAGATCGTCGCCCTGGCCCGGACGGCACGCGACGAGCTGGGCAACGACCTGGCCGCCGCCTACGCCGTCTGGGCGGAGAAGTGCACGCTGCTGGAGCTCGACGGACCCGCGCTCACCGCCGCGGCCGAGGACGCCGCCGCCGTGGAGGCACTCGTCGGAGCCGCACGCGACAGCGCGCTGGACCGCCTGGCCACCGGCAGGATCGACACGTTCCTCGCCGCGGCGAAGACGGGGCCCGTCTCCTTCTCCCTGGCCGACGAGCGCAAGTCCTGTGACGTCGAGCTGGCCGTCCGGCCCGACCGGGGACCGTTCGAAGCGGCGGTACGGGAACTCGATCGGGCCGAGCACACGCTGGCCGACCGCGAGGACGCCGTCAGCGCCCGACAGGAGCGCGTCAAGGCACGCGAGAAGGAAGTCGCGGCGGCCTTCCGCAAGCTCGGCTACGTCGGCGCCAAACTCGGCCTGCCCACCTCGCAGTTCGAGCTCGACCTGCTGGACGCGGCCCGCAACAAGGCAGACGAGGCACTGAACGTCTGGCTCGACGCGCGGGAGCGCGCCCGTGCCGCCGCCGGGCACCGGGACACCGCGCAGCAGACCGCAGAGGCCTACCGCGCCCTGGCCGAGCGGGCCGCGGCCGAAGCCGAGGAGACGGCCGCCAGGGCCGAGGCGCTGGCGGAACGCCATGCCGCCGTCGACACCGCGCTGAACGCCTCCCACCGGGAGATCCTGCAGAGCATCCAGGAGTCGCTGGAAGAGCGCCGCGCCGGCCGCGCGCGGCTGAAGGAACTGGCCGAGCGCCGGACCGCGCTCAGGGTCTCCCTCGGGGTGCTGTCCAACGAGGCCGCCGCCCTGGAGGCCCGCCGCGCCGAGACCGCGCGGGCACGCGACCGGGCCGTGGCGCGCTTCCACCGCCTGACCCGGGGCCACCTGCTCACCGACGCCCGCCTCGACGTGTCGCCGCCCGGCACGGACCCCGTGGCGGTCGCGGCGGCGGCGCGGAGCGTCGTCGAACGGCTGCCGGGGACACCGCACGAGCCCAGGAGCGTCCGCGAGGCCGAGACCGCGCTCCAGGAGGCCTACCACCACGCCAGGGACGCCCTGCAGACCCGCGCCGACCTGGAGTTGACCCCCGACGACGACGTGCGGATCCTCACCGCCTCGGTCGGCGGCATCCGGCTCGGCGTCGCCGCCTTCGAGCAGGCCCTGCGCGCCGAGCGCGACGAGCGCAGCGCCGACATCAACGAATCCGAGCACGAGCTGTTCGACCGGACCCTGGCCGGGGACGTCCGCAGGCACCTGGCCGACCGGATCCGGCAGGCCGCCGAGCTGGTGGCGGGCATGAACGAGCGGCTGCGCCGGGTGCGCACGGCCTCCCGGGTCGCGGTCGAGCTGGTCTGGCAGGTCGATCCGCGCCGGGCCGCCGACACCCTGGAGGCGCGCGGGCTGCTGCTGCGCGACCCGGGGGAGCTGGACGAGAAGGGCCGCGCCGTCCTGCACCGCTTCTTCCGCGGCCTGCTCGACGAGGCGCGGGCCGACGACACCGCGGCGTCCTGGGAGGAGCAGCTCCTGAAGGTGCTGGACTACACCGCCTGGCACCAGTTCGTCGTCCGGCTCGACCGGGGCGACGGCAGGGGCTGGCACGAGCTCACCCGCAAGCTGCACGGCGCGCTGTCGGGCGGGGAGAAGGCCATCGCCCTGCACCTCCCGCTGTTCGCGGCGGTGGCGGCCCACTACCGGAGCGATCCGGGCTGCCCCCGCTTCATCCTGCTCGACGAGGTCTTCGTCGGCGTCGACCGCGCCAACCGGGGCCAGGTCTTCCAGCTGCTGGTGGACCTCGGCCTGGACCTGGTGCTCACCTCCGACCACGAGTGGTGCGAGTACCGCGAGCTCGACGGCATCGCCGTCCACGTCCTGCAGACCGGAGACGGCGACGACGCCGTCACCACCACCAGGTTCGTCTGGGACGGCGAGCGGACGGGATGACTCAAGGCCCCGAGTAAGGGGGTTCCAGCTGGTCGTCGGCCCAGAACTCCACCAGTTCGGCGGCGCTGAGCTCGCCGACGGGCACGCGCCGCAGGGTCCGCCCCGTCCGGGCGGACCAGGTGGTGATCAGCAGGAGCGCCGTCAGCTCCGCGTCGGTCGGCGCAGATGCGGGAGGCGGATCGAGCACCGGCACGGTACCTCGCTTCCGGGAGAGGGAGAACGTGCGTCCACTGTGGCGGAATGGTCCTTCCGGCGGGAACCCGGTGGAACGAGTTCGGACACCGTCGGACGATCCCGGAAGCGGAGAACACTTATTCCGCTCACTCTCCACAACCTGTCGGACACGGTCCGGAGGAAGTGAGAACATGTTTCCACGACGACTCAGGGCCGTCCCAGAGAACGGACGTGAACGATGACTGAGCGGGAACGGGAACGCATCATCAGGGAATTCCGGACAGCCCTGAACACGGCGTGGCTGGCCTCGGGGGTGAGCAGTTACGGGGAGGCGGAGAAGGCGTCGCGGGAACTGGCGCAGCGGATGGCCGCCGAGGGCAGGCAGATCCAGCTCCTGCACGACTCGACGATCTGCGACCACCTCAGGGGGCCGCGGCTGCGCCTGCCGCGCTGGCCGTTCGTGTTGTCGCTCATCACCGTCCTGCGGGCGGTGGCCGAGCGCAACGGCGTCGATCCCGCGCGGGTGGGCGGCATCGCCCACTGGAAGGGCCTGCACGAGAAGGCCGAGCGGGCGCTGGCGGCGGCCCGCCTCGGTGTGGGTGCGGCGGCGGGCCGGGGCGCCGGGCGCGGGGCGCGGGGCGCCGCCGTGGCGGTCGCCGAGGCCGGGCCCGCGGTGTGGTGGGCGGGATACGAGGACCTCGTGCCCGGCTGGCTGGAGCCGTACCTGACGGCGGAGCCCGCGGCGACGCTGGTCCGCGTCTACGACACCAGGACGGTCCCGGAGCTGCTGCAGACCCCGGCGTACGCGCGGGCCGCCCTGCGGGCCCGCCGCCCGCACCTGCCGGCGGAGGACCTGCACCGGCACGTGGAGCTGCGGACGAGGCGGCAGCGCATCCTGGCCGGCGTGCGGCCGCCCCGGTTGTGGGCGCTCCTGGACGAGGTGGCGCTGCACCGCCCGCCGGGCGGCGGCACGGTGCTGCGCGAGCAGATCGGGCACCTGCTCGAGCTGACCGAGGAGCGGCACGTCACCGTGCAGATCGTGCCGCCCGACGGGAACGGGCAGCCGCAGGGCGGGGGGCCGGTGACGCTGCTGAGGTTCGCCGAGAGCGAGCGCCCGGATCTGGTCTACCTTCCGCAACCGGATTACGCCCTCTACCCGGGCAGCGAGGCGGATGTCTCCTATTTCTCCATGGAATTCAGCAAGCTCGCCATCATGGCGCTCTCTCCGGCGGAGAGCCGCGGTCTTCTCGAACGGCGGTATTCCCGCCGGGGAATCTGAGAGTCCGCACTAAATAATTTTCCTATTTTTCCCGGCAAATAAGGATGAATCGGCCGGACGGGGGCGGCCCCCCGTCCGGCCGCGGCGGCTCACCGGTTGTCGAGCGCCTTCTCGAGTTCGGACTTGGTCATGTTGGAGCGCCCCGGGATGTCCCGGCGCTTGGCCTCCTCGTAGAGCTGGTCCCTGGTGCGTCCCCGCCCGCCGGAGGAGCCGCCCGAGTGCTTGCCGCCCCGCCGCTGGGGCGACTCGCCCTCCAGGGAGGACCTGCTGGCCTCGCGGGCCTCGCCGGACCGGGCCCGGTTCTTGTTCACGGTGCGCGCGGCGATCTCCTTGGCGCGCCTCTCCCCGGTGCCCCGCTCCTCCTGGGACTGCTTGATGTGCTCGTACTGCCGTTCCCGCTTGTCGTTCCATGCCTGGGGCATCTCTTCTCCTTCTCTTCCATCGGCGGTGTCCCGAGCGGCCCGTTCAGGCCGGTACGTGCTCGGAATCGCGGTTGAAGTGGCGGTGGGAGGCGACGGCCTCGGTGAAGGCGTCGGTGAACTCCGAGGCCGCCGCGTCCCCGGTGACCACGCCCTCGGCGGGGACGGCCACCCCGGCGCGTTCGAGCAGCGCCTGGGCCGCGGCGCCGGAACCGGCGACGGCCTTGCCGTGCTTGTACGCCTCGGTGATGAAGTGCAAGGCGTCACCGTCCTCGCCGAGCGTCGCGACGCTCTTGTCGCCGCCCGGCACGTAGACGGCGTCGTAGAGCACCGACCCGGTGGTCGTGAGCGCCTTGGCGACCTCCACCCGCTCGCCGCCCGCGCCCTGGACGGCGCCGTCGCGGGCGGCGAGCACCTCGCAGACCGCGCCCCGCCCGCCGAGGGACTCGGTCACCAGCATCACGTCGGAGGCGTCGACGCCGTCGGCCGCCAGAATGGCGATCTTCCGGGTGGCCACGCCCCGCACCGGGTCGGTGGCCTGGCTGAGCGCGGGCGAACTCCGCTTGTGCGTCTCCTCGGCCCGCTCGGGCGGGGCGACGCCGATGCCCTCGGCGACCGCCACGGCCAGGTGGTGGTCGACGTGCGCGAGGTTGCGGACGACGCCCTCCCGGATGTGGCTGCGGGTGACCTTGCCCAGCTCGAAGCGGAACGCGGCGACGATGTGCTTCTTCTCCCAGACCGACATGCTGTTCCAGAACAGGGTCGCCTGGCTGTAGTGGTCGCCGAAGCTCTCGGCGCGTTTGCGGATCGTCCTCCCGTCGACCTGCTGCGGGTAGAAGGTGTAGGCCGAGCCGTCGGTGGCCAGGGCGGGGCAGCCGCCGAGCACGGTGCTGGGGTGCTGGGCGGCCTCCCCCTGGTGGATGAACATCTGGTGGTAGCCGTCGCGGTGGTGGTTGGCGATCGGCGCCACCGGCCGGTTCACCGGGATCTGGTGGAAGTTGGGGCCGCCCAGGCGGATGAGCTGGGTGTCCAGGTAGGAGAACAGCCTGGCCTGCAGCAGCGGGTCGTTGGTGACGTCGATGCCGGGCACGACGTTGGCGATGTGGAACGCGGCCTGCTCGGTCTCGGCGAAGAAGTTGTCCGGGTTGCGGTCGAGCACCAGCCTGCCCACCGGCCGGAGCGGCACCTCCTCCTCCGGGATGATCTTGGTGGAGTCGAGCAGGTCGAAGTCGAATTTATGCTCGTCCTCCTCGGGTACCAGCTGGACGCCGAGCTCCCACTCGGGGAAGTCGCCGCCCTCGATCGCCTCCCACAGGTCGCGCCGGTTGTAGTCGGGGTCCTTCCCGGCGATCTTCTGGGTCTCGTCCCACACCAGGGAGTGGATGCCGAGCTTGGGCTTCCAGTGGAACTTCACGAACGTGCTCCGGCCGCCGGCGTCGACGAACCGGAAGGTGTGGACGCCGAACCCCTGCATCATCCGGTAGCTGCGCGGGATGGCCCGGTCGGACATCAGCCACATCATCATGTGCATGGTCTCGGGCTGGAGCTGCACGAAGTCCCAGAGCGTGTCGTGCGCCGACGCGGCCTGGGGTATCTCGTTGTGCGGCTCGGGCTTCACCGCGTGGACGAAGTCGGGGAACTTGATGCCGTCCTGGATGAAGAAGACCGGCATGTTGTTGCCGACGAGGTCGAAGTTGCCCTCGTCGGTGTAGAACTTCGTGGCGAAGCCCCGCACGTCCCGCACCGTGTCGGCCGAGCCGCGCGAGCCCGCCACCGTGGAGAACCGGACGAACACCGGGGTCCGCAGGCCCGGCGTCGTCAGGAAGCGCGCCTTGGTGAACTCCGAGAGCGAGCCGTCGTAGGGCTCGAAGTAGCCGTACGCGCCCGCGCCCCGGGCGTGCACCACCCGTTCGGGGATGCGCTCGTGGTCGAAATGGGTGATCTTCTCGCGGAAGTGGAAGTCCTGGAGCAGACTCGGCCCGCGCTCGCCGGGGCGCAGCGTGTTGTCGGTGTCGTCGACGCGGATGCCCTGGTCCGTGGTGAGGTTTCCTTCATCGGCCTTCACCCGGAAATTAGCGAGCTGTTGGTCTTTGGCCGTACCTTCGCTGGTCATGCCTGTTCCACCTTGTATGTCGTGCAGAGTCCGATGTATCGCGACCTGCCCTGACAGCCTCGGCTGAATCCGTCACTTGCTGTTTATTTACCGTGACTCAGCCCTTGCGCGAGCGGTAGAGCATCGGGCCGAGGAACCACATCCACAACGCCATGCCGGCGAGGGCGATCGCGCTGGCGAGCGCGAGGTCCCACCGGAAGATGTAGTCGACGACCAGCAGCGTCGCGGAGGTGATGGAGACCGCGAGGGCGAGCGTGCCGAGCATGGCGTACCGGTTGGACCGGTGCACCAGCGGCTCCTTCAGGCCCTGGCGGAACAGGATGCGGTGCTGGGCCGCGGGGGCGATGAAGAAGATGGAGGCGATCGCCGCGGACACCAGCGCCACGTAGTACATGGTGCGCTGGGCGTCGGTCACCTCCTCGAAGCCGGGGGAGAACGGCACGGTGAGCAGGAAGGCGAAGAGCACCTGCACACCGGTGACGGCGACCCTCAGCCCCTGCAGCAGTTCCACGAAGTTGCGGTCGGCACGGGCGGCGGGGGACTCGCCGGGCACGCCGCTGGGGGATCCGTCCATGCCCGGGGGCTCTTCCACGCTCAAGATCTGTTTCATCCTTCCACGTTGGTGGTGTGATGGGGGGTTCCGACGGGCTTGGACTCGGGGGAGCCCCGCTGCCGGAGGCGGATGGACGGGAGGCCATCGACGCCACCGCCTCGCCGCCCTCCGGCGGCGGCCCGTGCCTGGGGGCAGCGGCCCGCCAGGGGGGCCGCCGTCGGCAATAGCACAGTCCGTCTCCACATGGGTCCCTTTTACCCATGATCATTCAAAAAAACGCGGATACCCGTGGGCCCGCGGAGTGAGCTGGGACTCAGGCGGCCGGGTGCAGCGCGGTGCGCAGGTACTCCCGCCACTCCCGGACGGCGGGGGAGTCGCCGTGCGGTGCGAGCTCCGCGGCGAAGGACCTGAGCAGGGCGCGGGCCCGGCGGGAGGTGAGGCCGTTGGCCATGGGGACGGCACGGCGGGCGACCGCCACCGCCTCGTCGATCTCGCCGAGCCGGGCCAGCGCCTGCGCCTGGTGCACCACGTTGAACTGGACGGAGCGGGGGTAGGCGGCGCCGAACCCGGCCAGCGCCTCCCGGGCGCAGGCGGCGGCGCGCCGGGCGTCGCCGATCATGCGCCAGGCGCAGCCCGCCTCCGCGGCGATCTCGGCGGGCCCGAGGTCGCTGATCCAGTCGGGTTCCTCGTCGCCCGGCGACGCCTGCGCGAAGGCGGTCTCCACCTCGCCCAGCAGCCGCCGGACCCGGCGGGCGGTGTGCTCGTCGGGCGTGCCGGCGAGCTCGACCCGCAGCGCGGTGGCGCGTGCCTCGCGCAGCGCCAGCGCGGCGCGCACCCGGGGCGGCGCGGCGGCCGTCCGGCCCGCCCCGCGGGCGGCCCTGGCCAGCCGGACGGCCCAGACGGGCAGGCCCAGGTCGATGGCCTGCTGGGACATGACCGTCAGCACCCAGGCGGAGGTCATCGGGTCGCCCGCGGCCTTGGCCAGCCGCAGCGCCTGCCCGTAGTGCCGCTGGGCCAGGCCGTCCAGCCGCAGGTCGTAGGCCTCCCAGCCGGCCAGTCCCGTCATCGCGGCGGCGGCGGCCAGCAGGGCCGCGCCGATCCGGTCGGGATAGGTCCCGGCGAGCAGCGGGGCGACCCTGGTGTGCAGGTGGTCCACGACGGCGGGGCGGACCAGGCCGCCGCCGTGGCGGCGGTCCATCGCGGCGAACGCCCGGGTGGCCTCCTGGACGCGCCGCACGTCCGGCATGCCGACCCTGCGGCGCCGCCCGGTGTGCTCGCGCGACTCGGGGTCGGCGTCCAGGCCCCAGCCGAGCAGGAGCTCGGGCCAGGTCTCGGGGGAGAAGGGCAGGGCCCGCAGCGCGTCGCGCCGCCCGACGTCCGCGTCGGAGGCCCACAGTTCGAGGGCGTCGCGCACGGTGTCCCCGACGCGGCCGCTCCGGCCGCCCTCCGGGGCCGGCGCGGGCCGCGCGCCGAACCAGCGGGAGACCTCCTGGACCGTGGTGCCGAAGACCTCGGCGAGCCGGGCGCGGTGGGCGGGGCGCACGTCCTGCACCCCGCGCTCCCAGCGCGACCAGGTGGAGACCGACACCCGCATCGCCTCCGCCGCCTGCTCCTGCCCCCAGCCGAGCCGGTCCCGGGCGTCCTTCAGCTCGGTCCGGTGGTTGTGGTCCTGCTCGACGTCCACGGTCAGCCTCGGTCTCGGAGCCTCTTTCCTAGCTGATTGTGGTGGTTTCTTACGGGCGGTTCATTGTGTTTGGTAATAAACGCCCAGTAAACGCCCGGTCGGTGAAACGCCGGGTGCAACGCTCTTCCCCCGCCGCCGGACGGTCCGGTCTCCTAAGGCGCTGTGATCAAGCGTCCTGGAGGTGAACGCCGGTGACCCGGTGGAGACGGCGGCGGGAACCGGCTCCCCCGGCGGCGGTCCCCGCCGCACCGGCCGCACCGCCGCCCTGGCCCCCGCAGGTGGCCTCGGCGCTGACGCTGCGCCTGCTCGGCCTCACCGAGCAGCAGCGGGAGGTCCTCGACACCCTGCAGCGGGCCGAGGACGACCCGCGCACCCTCGAACTGCTCTACCGGCTCGACCACGGCAACGCCCAGGTGCGGCGCCTGTCGCGGGGGCTGCAGATCCTCGCCGGGGAGCCCGCCGGGTACGGCGGGGGGCATCCCGCGACGGTGTTCGACGTGGTCGGCATGGCCACCGCCATGGTCGGCCAGTACCAGCGCGTCCGCGTCGCCGAGCTCGTCGAGGGGGTCGCCCCGCCGCACTTCGCCGAGGACCTGGGCCTCCTGCTCGCCGAGCTGCTCGACAACGGCACCCGCTACGGCGACCGGGCCACCGTCGGCGCCCACCGGATGGAGAGCGGAACCGTCGTGTTCCACGTGCGGGACGGCGGAGCCGGCTGCTCCCCGGACTGGATGGCCCGGGTCAACGCCTGGCTGGCCGGAACGATCCAGCCGGTGACCGTGCAGACCGGGCGGCACAGCGGCCTGACGGTCGTGCACCACCTGGCCCGCAGGCACGGGCTGCAGGTCAACCTCGCCGCGTCCCCGCCGGGGGAGGACGGGAGCGGCACGCTCGTGACCGTCTACGTCCCCGCGCGGCTCCTGCCCGGACCCCGGCCGGAACCGGAGGTCCCGGAGCCGCCGCACCCGGCGGAGGCGGAGGCGGCCGACCTGCCGCGGCGGGTCCCCGGCAGCGCCTACACCGGAGGCGAGGACCCGGCGCCGCCCGTCCAGCCCGTCCAGCCCCCGGGCGGAGGCACGCTGGCCGACCTGGCCGCCGCCTTCTCCCCCGATCCCGAGCACCAGGAGTGACCGTGACCGCACCGCCCCGACCGACCGGCGGCGACCTGCGCTACCTGCTCAACGACTTCGCCCGCACCCCCGGGGTCCGGCACGTGGTGCTGCTGTCCATGGACGGGCTGGCGATGACGTGGTCCGACGGGCTCGGCCGCGACACCGCCGAGCGGCTCGCCGCCCTGACCTGCTCGGCCCTGGGCACCGGGCGGGCGCTGGCCAAGGAGATCGGCGAGACCGACCGGCGCGGCGGGCAGATGATCTGCCAGTTCCCCTCCGGCGGCCACTACGTGGTCGGCGCGGTCGGCACGACCGCCGGCGTCGGCGTCGCGGTCGAGCCGGGCGCGAACCTGCCGGCGGTCGTGGGCGAGCTGCAGCGGCTCATCGGCGGCGTCGGCCCCCGGCTGGCGCCCCAGCCCCTGTACCACCAGGGCGGCCCGGCATGAGTCCGCCGCCCCGCCACCCGTGGGCCCGCGGCTTCGTGCTCGTCGGCGGGCGGACCACCACCCGGTGGCGCATGCTGGTGCACACCCTGGTCAGCAGCACCGGAGAGCACCCGCCCGCCGCCGCGGGGCCGCATCCCGAGGCGCGCGCCCTGTACCTGCGGGTCCTGGCCGGGCCACAGTCGGTGGCGGAGCTGTCCGCCTCCTGCGGGGTGCCGCTGGGCGTCACCCGGGTGCTGCTGGGCGACCTGGCGGGGCGCGGCCTGGTCACCCTGCACGCCGACACCGACCCCTTCAGCCCGCACATCCTGGAAAGGCTGCTCGATGGCCTTCGCGCACTCTGACCGGCCGGCGGACACCGCCAAGATCGTCGTCGCCGGCGGGTTCGGAGTCGGCAAGACCACCTTCGTGGGATCGGTCAGCGAGATCGAACCCGTCGACACCGACGCGTGGATGACCGCCGAGTCCCGCGGCGTCGACCGGGAGCGGCCGGGCAAGGTCCGCACCACCGTCGCGATGGACTTCGGCCGCATCTCCCTGCCGACCGGGCTGGTGCTGTACCTCTTCGGCACGCCCGGCCAGCCGCGCTTCTGGCACATGTGGGACGACATCGCGCGGGGCGCCAGCGCCGCGCTCGTCCTGGTCGACACCCGCGACCTGGAGTCGTCCTTCGCCGCCGTCGACTACTTCGAGCAGAACCGGCGGCTGCCGTTCGTCGTCCTGGTCAACCTCTTCGACGGGGTGGCCACCCACGCGCTGGACAAGGTGCGGGACGCGCTGCAGATCTCCCCCCACGTGCCGCTGATGGCCGCGGACGTGCGGGACCGCAGGCAGACGCTCAGCGCCCTGGTGGCCTCCGTGCAGCACACGATCCGCACCACGCGACCCGCCGCGGCACGCGCGGCGGACCTCTGACCCACCGGGAGCACGGATGCGCAGAATCCTCATCGTCGGCGCGGGGCAGGCCGGGCTGCAGCTCGCCCTCACCCTGCTCGGGCACGGCGGTTACGACGTCACCGTCATGACCGCGCAGACGCCCGAGGAGATCCTCAACGGGCGGATCAGCTCCACCCAGTGCATGTTCTACCCCGCCCTGCAGATCGAGCGGGATGCAGGCCTGAACCACTGGGAGGAGCCCGCCCCCTGGATCGAGGGGCAGCGGGTGACGCTGGCCGGGCCGGGCGGCCACAAGCTGCTGGAGACCTACGGGATCTGGGACGCCCCCGCCCAGTCGGTGGACCAGCGGGTCAAGATGGCCGGCTGGCTGGAGCGGGTGGAGAAGGCCGGCGGGCGGGTCGTCCTGCACCCGGTCGTCACCTCCGACCTGGAGTCCCTCAGCCGCATGTACGACCTGACGCTGATCGCGGCGGGCAAGGGCGCGCTGGTCGAGCTGTTCGACCGCGACGCGTCCCGCTCGCCCTACGACGCCCCGCAGCGCAACCTCGCCGCGATCTACGTGCACGGGGTGAGGCCCTACCCGCCGCGCCCGGTGCCGCACGTGCGGATCAACGCGGTCCCCGGCGTGGGGGAGACGTTCCTGATGCCCGCGCTGACCAGGAGCGGGGTGTGCGACGCGGTGCTGGTCGAGGCGGTGCCGGGCGGGCCGTTCGACGTCTTCGGCGACCGGCGGATCACCCCCGACGAGCACCTGCGCCGGCTCCGCGCCCTCTACGCCGAGTGGGCGCCCTGGGAGCACGAGCTGTACACCGAGGCCCGCCCGACCGACGAGTTCTCCACCCTCTACGGGGGCTACGCGCCGGTCGTGCGGCACCCCGTGGGCAGGGTCGGCGACGGGCACGTCCTGGGCATGGGCGACGTCGTGGTCCTCAACGACCCCGGCTGCGGGCAGGGCGCCAACAACGCGGCGCACTGCGCGTCGATCTACCACCGGGCGATCGTGGAGCACGGCGACCGGCCCTTCACGCCCGAGTGGATGCACCGGACGTTCGAGCGGTACTGGGACTACGCCCAGTGGCCGACGGCGCTGACCAACACCATGATCGGCCCGCTGCCCGAGCACGTCCAGCAGATCCTGGGCACGGCGGCGGTGGACGACGAGACGGCGCGGCGGTTCGCGGGCGGCTACGCGGTGCCGCCGTCGATGGCCGACTGGTTCTTCGACGCGGGGAAGGCCGGCGCGTACCTGGCGACCCGGATGGGGTGACCGGCGTCTCACCGGGCGCGCCCCGCTCGTCCGGCGGGGTGCGCCCGGCACTTGTAAAATGGGCTGATCCGCTGGTCACGGCGGTTCCCGGCACCCTTTCAGGAAGCGGTCCATGCCCACGCTCTCGGTTACCAAGACCCACGGTTCGCGCAACGAGATCTTCGTGATCGACGGCGCGCCGGACGCCCTGCTGCCCGCCGGGGACGTGGCCCGCGCCGTCGAACGGCTGTGCGACCGGGAGCTCGGGCTCGGCGGCGACGGCGCCTACTTCGTCGAGGACGGGGGGGACGGGACGGCCCAGGCCTGGTTCTTCAACCCCGACGGCTCGCCGTCCCTGCTGTGCGGCAACGGCATGCGCGCCGTGGGGCGGCTGCTGCTGGACCGGCACGGCGCCGACGGGGTCCTGGTGCGCACCGGGCCCTACGCCTTCGCCGTCCGGCACGTCGAGCCGACCCCGCACGGGGTGCGCCAGGTGTCGGTGGAGCTGCCGCCGGTGGACTTCGCCCCGGCCGAGCCGATCGTGGCCGGTGTCGCGTACCCGTTCGTGGACCGGGAGCTGCCCGCCTACCACCCGTCCCGGACGGTGACGGCCGTCGCGGTCCCCAACTCCCACCTGATCACCGTCGTCGACGCCTACGACGAGAACGAGCTGGTCGCCACCGGGCGGCGCGTGGCGGCGGACACCGCGGCGTTCCCGATCGGGGCGAACGCCAGCTTCGTCCTGCCGCTGGCGGAGGAGGAGGTGTTCGTGCACACCTTCGAGCGCGGCGCCGGCCTCACCCCGTCCTGCGGCTCGGGGATCGCCGCCTCACGCTCGGCCCTGTCCCGGCTGGGCCTGGTCGAGCCGGACCGGCCGGTGCTGGTCCGCAACCCCGGGGGCCCCGCGCGCAGCCGGCTGCAGGAGCGCGACGGCCGCTGGCAGCCGCTGCTCGAGGGCAACGCCACCATCGTCTACCGCACCGAGCTGGAGCCGTCGGCGCTGCTGGGCGAGGGCGCGCTGAAGTGGGAGGAGGAGAGCGACCCGGCGGAGGCCGCGGCGTTCTCCGCCCTGTATGAGGAGAATGCCGAGATTCTGCGCTCTCGAGGAGTCCATCCTTCTTCGTTGTGATCGGCGAAGGGCTTGGCAGCCCCTCCGGCAGCGGTGATGATCGGGGTCCGTGATCCGGCGCCGAACGGAGTGACCTCATGACCGCTTCCTATCTGCAGGGAGACTTCGCACCCGTCCCCGACGAGATCGAGACGGGGGAGCTGGCCGTCGAGGGCGTGCTCCCCGCGGAGCTGGAGGGGCGCTACCTCCGCAACGGGCCCAACCCGCCGCCCGGCCGGGACCCGGGGAACTGGTTCATGGGCGACGGGATGCTCCACGGGATACGGCTGCGCGACGGGCGGGCGCAGTGGTACCGCAACCGGTGGGTGCGCACCGGACGGCTCGCGGGGAGGCCGTTCATCGGCCGGTCGGGGATCGACCTGTCGGCCGTCGCGGCGAACACCAATGTCGTCCGCCACGCGGGGAGGATCCTCGCGCTGGTCGAGAGCGGGTTCCCGTACGAGGTGGATCGTGAACTGGGGACGGTGGGGCCCTGCGATTTCGGCGGCAGGCTCACCACGGCGATGACCGCGCACCCCAAGGAGGACCCGCTCACCGGGGAGCTGCACTCCTTCGGCTACGGTTTCACCCCGCCTTACCTCACCTACCACCGGATGGACGCGTCCGGCGAGCTGGTGGAGAGCCGGGAGATCCGGGTGCCGGGGCCCACGATGATGCACGACTTCGCCATCACCGAGAACCACGTCGTCTGGCTGGACCTGCCGGTGGTGTTCGACCTGGAGATGATCCGCAGCGGCCTTCCGTACCGCTGGGACGACGCGTACGGGGCGCGCATCGGTCTCATGTCGCGCCGCGGCGACGGCGCCGTCCGCTGGTTCGACATCGATCCCTGCTACGTCTTCCACGTCGGCAACGCGTGGGAAGACGCCTCCGGGCGGGTCGTCGTCGACGCAGTCCACTACCCGCGCGACGTCTTCGTGAAAGTGCTGGAGGGCATCGGCGGGGCTTCCGACCCCGCGGCGCAGGCGGGCGGCTCGGGCCTGCACCGCTGGACGCTCGATCCCGTCGCCGGTACGGCGAAGGAGGGGCTCCTGGACGACTGCCCCGTGGAGTTCCCCA
This sequence comes from Actinocorallia populi, assembly GCF_002995495.1. Lineage (GTDB taxonomy): Bacteria > Actinomycetota > Actinomycetes > Streptosporangiales > Streptosporangiaceae > Actinocorallia > Actinocorallia populi. The sequence continues at coordinate 298,963 of NZ_PVZV01000005.1, forward strand.
CCATCGACGACCGCCGTACGGGGCTGCCCTACACCCGCCTCTACACGGTGAACCGCGGGGAGATCGTCAAGTACGACACCGCCACGGGCTCCGCGACCGTCCACCGGACGCAGGGCATGCCCGGTGAGGCCGTCTTCGTCCCGCGGAGTCCCGACGGGGCCGAGGACGACGGCTGGCTGCTCTCGCTGATCGGCTCCCGCGCCGAACTGCGCGTCCTCGACGCCCGGGATCTCTCGCACGTCGCGTCCGTCCGGCTGCCCCGCCGGGTTCCGGAAGGCTTCCACGGCGCCTGGATCGGCGACTGACGGATCAGAACTCCTTCGGTGCCCGGTCCGAAGGCACCAGAATCCGCATCCTCTCCGTCTGCTCACCCCGTGACGTCTCCTGCGGCGGCGAGGAGTCCGCGGGGCGCACCCCCGACGGCAACGCGTCACCCGGGGGCGACCCCAGCGCCCACCCGGTCATCGCCACCGCCCCCGTCACCGCGATGGCGGCCAGCATCACGCGCCACCGCCCCCGAAGATCCCTTCGCACCGGCTCCTGGTCTTCGCCGGTCTCCGAACTGCTCATACGGCCCCCGATTACCTGCAAGTCACGATGGCCTTATTCCCGGAAAACCGTCCTATATCACCAGGCATCGTGCGGCAGTGTCCGGACGAGGCGGCACGGCGGCCGGAAAGTGCGCCTTCTGGCGCGTTCCAAGGAGGGTCACAGGGAGCGGGCCAGGCGGAAGCCCAGGTCGTCTATGCGGAAGGTGGGGTGGCTCTTGCGGCGGGTGCCGGCGCGGCAGCTCCACGAGGGGTCGTGGGCGCCCCCGCCCCGGAAGACGCGGTAGGGGCCGTAGACGGCGGGGTCGTAGACGTCCCAGCACCACTCCCAGACGTTGCCGAGCATGTCGTGCAGCCCCCAGGGGTTGGGGTCCTTGGCGGCGACCTCGTGCAGCACGCCGCGGGAGTTGGTGCGGTACCAGGCGATGCCGTCCAGGGGGGCGTAGTGGGGGCCGGGGGTGCCGGCGCGGCACGCGTGCTCCCATTCGGCCTCGGTGGGCAGGCGGTAGCCGTCGGCGCGCCAGTCGCAGACCACGTCCTGGGCGTTGGGGTCGTCGGTGAGGGTGTAGCAGGGGGTGAGGTCCGACGCCTCGGACAGCAGGTTGCAGAAGCGGACGGCCTCCAGCCAGGAGACCTCGGTGACGGGGGTGCGCGGGGTGGCGGGGGCGCCGGGGACGCCTCCGGTGAGGGCGAGGTGGAGCTCGCGGGTGACGGGGGTGGCCGACAGGAGGAAGGGCGCGACCTGCGCCGTCCAGGTCGCCTTGGTGCTCTCGTCGCGCAGGGCGACCTCGCCGCCCGGGATCTCGAGCAGGGCCGGGCCGGGGATGCGGTTCATCGGCGGGTCGTGTCTCGCGTCATCTGTTTGCGTCAACAACATATCTCGGGCTCGGGCCGCAAGGCGGTGTCGGTCGGGTGCGGGTGAGGCTCCAGGGGCCGTCGGCGTCGGTGGTGATCGGGGAGGCGGCGGAGGGCCCGCCGCGACAGGTGCCTCTGTGATGGACGAGCAGAACGGGGTGGGAGTTCGCGATGAAGTTGGATCTGTCCCGATATGTCGCCTTCGCCGTGGCGAGGGCGCGGGACGCGGGAGACGTGGGGCGGTGTCCCCCGGCCTTGATCTTACGGGCCTTCCGGCGCCGCGCGGTGGAAGGGCGGGCGTCCGTCCCGATCGGGGAACTCGTCTCCGGCACGGGGCGTTCGGGAGGCATGGCCGTTCTCCTCTTCCTGACCGTTCCCGGACTGGTGCTGCTCCTCGTCCTGTTCGCGGCGGTCGACAGGCTGGGCCTGGCGGCGAACCGGCGGGTGCGGCTCCCCTGGCGCAGGGAGGAGGAGGGGCGGCCCGTCTCGGCCGTCGGCCTCGACGAGATGCACGCCCTCTTCTACGCCACCAAGCGCCACGAGCTGGACCAGCGCCGCACCTCGCTGGTGTTGCGGGACGAGGAGGGCGACGCCGCGCCGCCGCGCAGCCGGGTCGACCTGGAGGGCGGCACGGCCGTCCTCCAGGTCCCGCGGGGCTGACCCCTCAGGAGCGCGGGCGGTGGCGCCGGGCCGCACGGTCCCGCGCCTCCTCCAGGAGCTCCAGGGTCCGCCGCCCGGACTCCTCTCCCGGGTTCAGGACGCAGGCCCACCCCTGGGCGGCGTACACCGGATGGGGGAGGACCCGGTCCAGCACGGCGTGGTCGACGTCGGCGCGGTGTTCGGCGTGCGCGGCGGGCGGATGGCCGAACAGCCGCCGGAACCCCTCGCGCCCGACGGCGATGTTCACCCGGAACACCCCGGCCCGGTCCAGCGCCGAGGCCTCGTCGAACCCCGGGTAGTCCTTGGTGACGATCGTGGCGAAGGGGAACCGCCGGTCGTCCGGCGTGTCCCCCCGCGGGTCGTAGAAGAAGAACGAGTCGCCCCAGGCGATCTCCGGGGCCCCGCCGTCCGCCCCGGCGGTCTCGGCCACGACCCCCGGCAGCCCGGCCGCGAACCGGATGACGTCTTCCTCGGTCATCGAAAGGAACCTCCTTGGTTTCGGCTGTTCCTTCGACTATGTCATTGCACCACCCTGTGAGACTTGGATCGGCTTTGCCTGGAAACAGGGGAGTAAACCCTCAAAGCAGGTGAAGATCCTCGCTTCCCGGGCGCGGCCGGGGCGAGCGTGAGGCGGGATCAGGTGGCGGGCGGGGGGAGGGCCTTGGTCTGCTGCTGCTTGCGGAGGCGCTGGGGGATGACGGTGTACTGCGGGTCGGCGGCCGAGGCGCGGCCGGCCTCGAAGACGGAGAGGCGGGTGAGGGCGGAGCCCAGGAGGAGGGCGGAGCCGCAGAGGAGGCCGGCGCGGCGGGTGCGGACGAAGGGGGCGGTGAGGGAGGCCGCGGCGGTGAGGGTCTCGGCCGCCCTGGTGAGCAGGGCCGCGCGGCCCTGGCGGTAGGGGTCGGCGAGGAAGCCGAGGCCGCGGCGCATGCGGCGGGCGGCGGTCAGTTCCAGGAGGCCGCCCAGGAAGGCGGTGACGCGGACGGAGGCGTGGCGGGACGGGGAGAGCACGGTCAGGGCCAGGCCCGCGGCGGCGCACGCGGAGGAGCCCGCGAAGACGAAGGGGAGCTCGCGGTAGGCCTCGTGCCAGACGGGGACGGCGGTGTCGGCGAGGAGCACGGCCGTGTAGGTGGCGACGGCGGGGCCGGTGAGGGCGGCCAGGGCGGTGGACGTCGCGCCGAGCCGGGGGAACAGGCGGGTGACATGGGTGGCGGCGGCGACGCCCGCGGAGGGGCCGTAGACGGCCAGGATCCAGGAGCCCATGCTCATCGGCGACGTCGGTTTGAAGACGCGGAGCATGTTGGGGAAGCGGGACGGCACGCCCAGGTCGTGGATGAGCAGGACGGTGGACATGCCGATGGCGCCCAGCGCGCCGACCTTGCTCACCGTGGCGAGGGAGCGGCGGCCCGCGGCGTCGGCGCCCGCCGCGATCACCGAGGACGCTCCGGCCAGGCCGCCGAGGAAGAGATATCCGGCGATGTCGGAGGCCGCCCACGGCGCCTCCTTGAGGATCGGACGGCCGTAGTAGGAGGTGAACTCCGCATCCGGGACGACGGAGCCCTTGCCGCCGCGCAGCGCGGCGGGGCTCGCCTCGCGGCCGGGGCGCTGGCCGCGAGGCGAGCCCTCCCTGGTGACGACTGACTCGCTCATCGGCGTCTCCCGAACATCGCGACGGCGGTGATCCCGCCGAAAAGGGTGAGGGCGGCCATGCCCGCGTAACGCCACATGGCGGGCAGGTCGCGGGTGGTGACGACGGGGTCGGGCGGCAGCCCGTAGGTCTCGGGGGTGTCCAGCAGCAGGAAGAACGCGCCGTCCCCGCCCACCCCGTCGGCCGGGTCGTCCCCGTACAGGCGGGCGTCGGCGACCCCCGCGACGTGCAGCTGCGCCAGCCGGGTCGCCGCCCGGGTGCGCAGTTCCTCGAGGGGGCCGAACTGGATGGATTCGGTGGGGCACGCCTTGGCGCAGGCCGGCTCCATCCCGCCGCCGATCCGGTCGTAGCACATCGTGCACTTCCAGGCCCGCCCGTCGTCCTCCCGCTTCTCGATGACGCCGTACGGGCAGGCGGGCACGCAGTAACCGCACCCGTTGCAGATGTCCTCCTGCACCACGACGGTGCCGAACTCGGTGCGGAACAGCGACCCCGTGGGGCAGACGTCCAGGCAGGCCGCGTGCGTGCAGTGCTTGCACACGTCCGAGGCCATCAGCCACCGGATGCCGCCGTCGCCGTCGGACGCGGGCTGCTCGACGAACGCCACGTGCCGCCAGGAATCGGCCCCCAGCGCCTGCGTGTTGTCGTACGACCAGCCCGTGAACTCCAGCCCGTCCTCGGGGATGGCGTTCCACTCCTTGCACGCCACCTCGCACGCCTTGCAGCCGATGCAGACGGACGTGTCGGTGAAGAACCCCACCCGCGGCGGCGGGCCGGCGTGCCCGGCGTCGGCGGCGACGTCCGGTTCGGGTCCGCTGAGCAGCCCCATCTCACCTCTCCGTTCCGGTCGACGCGGTGATGCCCGCCCGCTCCCGGTACTCGCGCACCAGGGACGTCAGGGCGGCTCCGCGCGGACGCCGCCCTGGACGGATGTCGGCGCTGAACGCCTTGACCTCCTGGATGTGCACGTTCGGGTCCAGCGAGACGGACGCCAGCTCGTTCGCCGCGTCCCCGGTGCTGTACCCGTTCGGCCCCCAGTGGTAGGGCAGCCCGATCTGGTGCACGACCTGCCCGTTCAGCCGCAGCGGGCGCACCCGCCTGGTCACCATGACCCGCACCTCGATGGCGTTGCGGGCCGTGACGACGGTCGCCCACCCGCTGTGCTCGAGCCCCTTCTCGGCGGCGAGCTCGGGGGAGACCTCGCAGAACGCCTCCGGCTGGAGCTCCGACAGGTAGGGCGACCAGCGGCTCATCCCGCCGGCCGTGAAGTGCTCGGTGAGCCGGTAGGTGGTGACCACGTACGGGAAGACCTCCGCCCCCGGCTCGGACCCGCTGGGGTGGTACCGGTTGTACGGGTGGGAGAACACCTGGCGGACGGGGTTGCGCCGCTGCCGGTAGAGCGGGTTGTCGAACGGCGAGTCCTGCGGCTCGTAGTGCGTCGGCATCGGCCCGTCCACCATGCCGGTGGGCGCGAACAGCCAGCCCTTCCCGTCGGCCTGGAGGATGAACGGGTCGGTGCCCCGCAGCCCCTCCGGTCCCGTGGCGCCGGCGGAGGGGCGGTACGAGGGCGGCATGTCGAGCTTGAAGTCCGGCACGTCGTGCCCCGTCCAGCGGCCCGCCTCGCCGTCCCACCACACCAGCGCCTTGCGGTCGCTCCACGGTGTCCCGTCGGGCGCGGCGGACGCCCGGTTGTAGAGGATGCGCCGGTTCTCCGGCCACGCCCACGCCCACTCCGGCGCGATCCAGCTCTGCTCGCCGCCCGGTCTGCGGCGGGCCGCCTGGTTGACCCCGTCCCTGTACACCCCGCAGTAGATCCAGCAGCCGCAGCTGGTCGTCCCGTCGTCCCGCAGCTGGGAGGACGTCGCCAGGTGCGCGCCGTCCGGCCCGAAGCCGTTGACCTCCGCCAGGACCGCCGCCGCGCTGGGCTCGGCCGACGGACCCTCCACCGGGTAGTCCCAGGTCAGGTCGAGGACCGGCCGGTCGCGTTCCGCGGTGGAGCCCGCCAGCCGCTCCCGGATGATCCGCCCCAGGTGGTACATGAACCACAGGTCGCTCCGCGCGTCCCCGGCGGGCTCGACGGCCTGGTCGTGCCACTGCAGCCAGCGGTTGGTGTTGGTGAAGCTGCCGTTCTTCTCGGTGTGCGAGGCGGCGGGGAAGAAGAACACCTCGGTCTCGATGTCGCGGGTGCGCAGCTCGCCGGTCTCGATCTCCGGCCCGTCCTTCCACCACGTCGCGCTCTCGATCAGCGAGAAGTCCCGCACCACGAGCCAGTCCAGCTTCGCCATCCCGAGCCGCTGCAACCGCGCGTTGGCCGAGCCGACCGCCGGGTTCTCGCCCATCAGGAAGTAGCCGCGGCACTCGCCCTTCAGCTGGGCCATGACGGTCTCGTACGTGCTGTGCCCGCCGGTCAGCCGCGGCAGGTAGTCGAAGCAGAAGTCGTTCTCCGCCCGTGCGGCCTCGCCCCACCACGCCTTGAGCAGGCTGACGACGTAGGAGCGCATGTTCCCCCAGTAGCCCTTCTGCGCGGCGTCCGCCGCGACGAAGGCGTCCAGGTTCTGGTGGGCGTGCGCGTGCGGCATCGGGATGTATCCCGGCAGCAGGTCGAAGAGGGTGGGGATGTCGCTGGAGCCCTGGATGCTGGCGTGCCCCCGCAGCGCCTGGATCCCGCCGCCGGGGCGGCCGATGTTGCCCAGCAGCAGCTGCAGGATCGACGCCGTCCTGATGTACTGCGAGCCGACGGTGTGCTGGGTCCAGCCGACGGCGTAGGCGAACGCGCTCGTGCGGTCCGGGCCGGAGTTGCGCACCAGCGCGGCGCAGACCCGGGCGAACAGCTCAGGGGTGATGCCGCAGACCCGCTGCACCATCTCGGGCGTGTAGCGGGCGTAGTGCCGCCTGAGGATCTGCAGGACGCACCGCGGATGCCGCAGCGTCGGGTCGGTCTCGGGCGTGCCCGGCCCGAGCGAAGGGCCGCCCGCGCCGTGGCTCTCCGCATGCCCGGATTCGCGGATCTTCTGCGTCCGCTCGTCGTACGCCTCGTCCCGCGGGCCGGAAGCGGGGACGAGGGGACCCATCCCCGCGTACCGCCAGGTGTCGAAGGTGTAGTGGCGGTGTTCGGGGTCCAGTCCGGAGAACACCCCGTCGAGGTCCTCGGTGTCCTGGAAGTCGTCGTTGACGATGGTCGAAGCGTTGGTGTAGTTGGCGACGTACTCGTGGAAGTAGGCGTCGTTCTGCAGCACGTGGTTGATGATCCCGCCGAGGAAGGCGATGTCCGATCCGGCGCGGATCGGCACGTGCAGGTCGGCGAGCGCGCTGGTGCGGGTGAACCGGGGGTCGACGTGGATGACCGTCGCCCCGCGCGCCTTGGCCTCCATCACCCACTGGAAGCCCACGGGATGCGCCTCGGCGAAGTTGGACCCCTGGATGACGATGCAGTCCGAGTGCTGCAGGTCCTGCAGGAACATGGTCGCGCCGCCCCGCCCGAAGGACGTGCCCAGGCCCGAGACGGTCGAGCTGTGGCACAGCCGCGCCTGGTTCTCCACCTGGATGACGCCCAGCGCGGTGAACAGCTTCTTGATGAGGTAGTTCTCCTCGTTGTCGAGGGTCGCCCCGCCCAGGCTGGCGATGCCGAGCGTCCGGCGCACCCTGACGCCGTCGGCCTCGTCCTGCCAGGTGTCCTCCCGGGCGGCGATGACGCGGTCGGCGACCATCTCCATCGCCGTCGCCAGGTCCAGCTCCTCCCAATGGGCGGAGCGGGGCCGCCGGTACAGCACCCGGTGCTCGCGGGACGGGCCCGTGGTGAGCTGCAGGGACGCCGACCCCTTGGGGCACAACCGCCCCCGGCTGACGGGGGAGTCCGGATTGCCCTCGATCTGGACGACCTTCTCGTCCTTGACGTAGACGTTCTGCGCGCAGCCGACCGCGCAGTACGGGCACACCGACTTCACGACCCGGTCGGCGGTCGCGGTGCGCGGGCGCAGGTCCGCGGTCTCCTCCGAGCGCGCCGCCGCGCCCCGGCCGAGCCGGTCGCCTCCGGTGAGCTGCCGGTAGACCGGCCATCTCCGTAGGTCCATGACATCCCCCCGCGGGCGTCGCGAGCCGTCGTCGGAAGAGGGGAGGCCGGACGCCCGTCGCGCCCGGCCTCCGGTGGTCAGCGTCCGCGACCCATCGTGTCCTTGGGCTTCTCCCGGCCCCGGGACTGCTCCTGCTCCTGCTCCTGTTCCTGGTGGCGGTTCTGCTGGTTCTGCTGCTGGCCCCGCTTCTGGTTCTGCTGCCCCTGCTGCCCCTGCTGACGCGGGGAGCCGCCGCCCGAGCTCCGCGCCTGGGCGGTGCCCTTGAGCGCGCCGGGCCGCGGTGCGGCGTGCGGGCGGGCCCGGCCCTCGGCCGCCGCCTGCTTGCGCTGGGCGATCTGCGCGCCGATCTGCTGGGCCCGCTGCGGGTCCATGACCTTGCGCAGCGCCGGCAGCACCTGCTGCTCCTCGAAGTCGATGTGCGCCTTGATCTCCTGGGCGGCGGTGCGCAGCTGCTCCTCGAACTTCTGCTCCTGCGGGTCGATGTTCCGCAGGTCGGCCATGGTCTGCTGCGCGGACTGCTCCTGCCGGACGCCCTGCTCGGCCATTTGCGCGCCGTTCGCCATGAGCTCGCGGACGGCGGGCCAGAAGCACTCCTGCTCGGCCGACTCGTGCTGGGAGTGCTCCATGATGAGCCGGTCGACCAGCTGCCTGCGCCGGGCCAGCGCCGCCTGGTTCGCTCCGTTGGCGCTGTTCGGCGAGCTCTCCAGTTCGCGGAGCATCCGCCTGATCTCCCGGTGGCCGTTCTCCAGAACGGTGAACACGTCGTCCATGCTTCCCCCCGTTGTATCTGCGTCACCGTCGGTGACACCCGCACAGGACCTCCCCCTGCCGCGTCCGGCAAATCCCCGGTATGCGCAGTTCAGAGCGTTTCTGGTGATCCCTTTCCCGGGCTTTCCTGTGTTTTGCCGGAAGTGCGTTCAGCCCATGAGGGTGCCGCGACATGTTCCGTGCCGTCGGATGTCCTACGCGACGTGCGGCGAACCGGAGATATTGAACTCTGTTCTAGTTTGGCCGTCTGTGGCATTGTCGGCCCACACCCCTGGTCGAGGAGGAGCGCCCGCATGGCGAGGATCGTGGAGCACGGGACCTGGAAGCCGACGGAGAAGGACGAGTCCCGGCATGCCCCCGGTGAGGGGACATTGTGGAACGAGTCCTACTATTTCGACTTCGTTACCGAGGACGGGAAGCTCGGCGGCTACGTCCGGCTCGGGCTGTACCCGAACTGGGACCGGGCCTGGTACTGGGCCTGCGTGACAGGACCCGGCCGTCCGCTCGTCATCGTCGCCGACAACGACGCGCCGCTGCCCGCATCCGGTGGGACGACGGTCGAGGCGGACTCCTACCGGGCCGCGCAGGAGATCCCGGAGCCGTTCGGCCCGGCGCGCGTGACCCTGGACGGCACCGCGCACGTCCTCCCCGACGCGGCACAGGCCTACGGCGACCTCGGCACGGCCGAGACCACCCGGCTCGTCCTCGACCTGGAATGGCACACCGTCGGCGGCGTCTACCCGTACAAGGACCTGCCGCGCTACGAGATCCCGTGCACGGTCTCGGGAACGGTCCGAATCGGCGACGAGACGTTCACCGTCACCGCCTCGGGAGAGCGGGACCACTCCTGGGGCGAGCGCGACTGGTGGTCGGTGTCGTGGTTGTGGACGTCGGGAAGGCTCCAGGACGACACCTGGTTCCACGGCATGCAGGCCAACATCGGGTTCCCGCTGGACTGGCCGTCGTTCGCCGTCACGCCGCCGGAGGCGCCCGTACACCTCGACGGCTTCTGCGCCGAGACGGTGTTCGGCGGCGACGACATGCCGGAGCTCTCACGGCTCCGGTTGAAGGGCGCGCCGATGACGGCGACGCCGGTGGCGTTCGCGCCCGTCGCGATGACCTCCCCGGACGGTGCGACCGCCCGCTTCCCGCGTGCCCTGTGCCGGTTCGAGACCGAGGACGGCCGCACCGGGTACGGCTGGACCGAGTGGCACCAGCCGCCCGGCTGGCGCGACCACGGCTGGTCGTACCTCGCCGAGACCCCGGAGGCCCACCAGTGAGCGCCGCCGCCCTCCCCGACGCCTCCGGGCTGACCGCCGACTGGCTGACCGAGGCGCTCGCCCCCCGGCTCGCGGGCGTGAAGGTCACCGGCGTCGAGGCCGCCCCCGTCGGCACCGGCCAGGTCTCCGACACCTTCCGCCTCACCCTGGCCTACGACCGCCCCGCCGACCTGCCCGCCACCCTGATCGCCAAGGTCCCGGCCCTGGACCCGGCGAGCCGCGCGGCCGCCAGGGCCATCCGCACCTACGAGATCGAGGCGGGCTTCTACACCCATCTGGCCACGGGGCTGGCCGCCGCCGTCCCCGTCTGCCACTTCAGCGCCCATGAGGCGGAGAACGACGACTACACCGTCCTCCTGGAGGACCTCGCCCCGGCCCGCCCCGGCGACCAGCTCGCCGGCATCACCGTCGAGGAGGCGGCGGCCGCCGCGGACGAGCTGGCGCTCCTGCACGCGGCGGGCTGGGACTCACCCGACCTGGCGGCCCTGCCCTGGCTGAACCGCCACGACACGGCCTCCGCCGAGTTCACCGCCGCCATGATCACCGGCCTGTACGAGGGCTTCCGCGAACGCTACGCCGACCGACTCTCCGCCGAGGTCCTGACCCTCCTGGAGGACTTCGTCCCGCGCCTCGGCGCCTACCTGACGCCCGGCTCCGGCCCGTCCACCCTCGTCCACGGCGACTTCCGCGCCGACAACCTCCTGTTCGGCCGCCCCCGTCCCGTCATCCTGGACTGGCAGACCTGCGCCTACGGCTCCCCGCTGTCCGACCTGGCCTACCTCCTGGGCTCCAGCCTCCCCGTCGAGACCCGCCGCGCCCACGAACGGACCCTCGTCCGGCGCTACCACGCGGCCCTCACCTCGAGCGGCGTCCCCCTCGGCTGGGACGACTGCTGGACGTCCTACCGCGAACACGTCTTCCACGGCATAGCCATGGCCGTCGGCGCCTCCATGCTCGTGGAACGCACCGACCGAGGCGACGAGATGTTCTGCACCATGACCACCCGCCACGCCCACCACGCCCTGGACCTGGACTCCCTGTCCCTGCTCGGTTGACCGCCGATGGCGGCTGGAAAAGCCTGCGGGTCCTGCCCGACGGAAGGGAGGCCAGGACGTGGGGGCCGTCCGGCGGGAAGTTCCCCTGCCCGTGGCAGGAGTGATCGGCCCGCCGCCGGCGTCAGCCGAGCTGGACGCCGAAGAAGAGGGCGAGGAGGGCGGTGACGACGCCGATGGCGCCCCAGGCGGCGAGGCCGGCCTTGGAGGTGGCGCGGCTGTGCAGGAAGGCGGCGACGCCGGAGAGGATCGCGAAGCCCATCTTCACGTGCAGGGTGGTCGACTGGGCGTCGGAGTAGTGGTCGCTCACCTCGAGCATGTTCCACACGCCGGTGAGGAGCAGCACGGCGAAGGCGGGCCAGGCGACCTGGTTGAAGCGGCGGGCCGCGACCTTGGTGACCCCGTCGAAGCCGCGGATGGCGGGCACCAGGGCGCCGAGGGTGATCTGCCCGCCCACCCAGATGGTGGCGGCGAGCACGTGCAGGAAGACGCGCATGTTTTCGACGGTGATGGCGAGCATGGAGGGGCCTCCTGGATTGTTCTGGACGCGCCCAGTATGCCGCCGATCAAGGGACGGGCCGATCCGGGTCGCCGGGTTCGGGTTTCGGGGTGCGGACGGCCGTCCGAGGAAGCAGGATGGAGGTGTGGAAGATCTTGTGGCGTTCCTCCGGGCGAGACTCGACCGGGACGAGGCGGTGGCGCGGGCCTGCATGAGCGCCGCGTGGAAGGTGGCGGCGGGCGGGACGGTCAGGGTCGATCCCGCGGGAGAGGCGGCGCCGGAGCGCGCCTTCGTGGCGACGGCGGAGAACGAGGCGTACGCCGAGCACATCGCCCGCATGGACCCGCACAGGGTGCTGCGGCAGGCCGGGGCGCAGCGGCGGTTGATCGCGCTCTACGAGAAGGAGCGGTGGGCGCGGCAGCGGGGCGTGCCGGGCGGCGGCGTGCTGGAGGACGTGCTCAGGGGCCTGGCCTCGCAGTACTCCGACCACCCCGCCTACCGGCCGGAATGGGCGTGAGGCCCCTCAGGGGACGACGGGCAGGGTGATCCAGGACGGCCGCGCCGCGTCGTGGAAGACGGTCTGCTCGGCCTTCTCCAGCGCGGGGTGGCGGTCGAAGCGCGGGTGGTTCGACCCGGCGACCTCGACGCGGATGCGGTGGCCCGCCTTGAAGACCTGGCTCGTGGCCACCAGGTCCACCTCGTGCACCGCCCGCGAGGCGGGGGAGCGGACGATGCCGTCGGCGACGTTCAGGGCGCGGCCGTCCGGGTGCACGTCGACGAGCTTGACCGTCCAGTCGGCGCCGGAGGCGGTGGTGGCGCCGTGCAGGGTCGCGGTCAGCTCACCGGTGACCTCCAGGTCGTGCTCGAGCGGCTCGGTGGTGAAGCACGCCACGCCGGGGTGCCCCTCGACCTCCCGCTGGTCGCGGGGGCCGACGTTGAGGGGATCGGGCAGGAGCAGCCCGCCGCCGTGGGTCGGCACGGGGTCGGCGGGGTCGTGCGGGAAGACGGACGGCGTGGCGCCCTCGGCCGGGGCGTCCGTGGAGAGCACGCCGCCGGAGTGCAGGTGGAAGCGGGTGGGGACGGCGCGGGCCAAAGGCCACGACTCCTCCTCGCGCCAGACGTTCGCGCCCATGATGAAGATCCGCACGGCGGGCCCGTCCTGGTTCCCGGCCAGGAACGCGACCTGGGTCTGCTCCAGGGCGGCCATCTGGGCCGCCGCGGACGCGCCGAAGAACACCTCGCCGGCCGCCGATCCCTGGCTGAGGTGGGTCCAGGGGCCGATGATGAGCCGTCCGCCGGGAATGCGCCTGTGGTTCTCCAGGGTGCCCTTGAGGAAGACGTCGAACCAGCCCGCCGTGTGCAGGACGGGGACGTCGATGTCCTCGTGCCGCAGGGTCGTCGCGAGCGCCTCCCAGTAGGCGTCGCGCTCGGGGTGCTCCACCCACTCGCGCCAGGCCGGGAAGTTCTCGGCGACCCGCGCCTCGGTCAGCGGGTGGTCCTCGGTCGGCGAAGGGTTCTCGCCCATGAGCGAGAACTGCTTCAGGAGCCTTCCGAGGGCCTCGGGGTCTCCGCCGCGCATGTCATGGAGCGCGCCGAGCATGCCCTGCAGCGCGCTCCAGTGGAAGGCGGATCCGACGGCCAGCGCACCGCCGTTGTAGTTGAGCCCGTCGTAGAAGTCGTACGGCGTCATGGTCGCGACGACCGCCTTGAGCGCCTCGGGCCGCTCGGAGGCCAGTTGCAGGGCGCACCCCGCCAGGTAGGACATGCCGGACGCGACGACCTCGCCGTTCGACCACGGCTGCGCGGTGATCCACTCGACGGTGTCCACCCCGTCCGGGCCCTCGTTCACCCACGGGTCGAACTCGCCGTCGCTGTCGCCCCGGCCCCGGCAGTGCTGGAAGACCACGGCCATCCCCGCCTCCAGGAAGGGCCGGAGCGGCGCGGACCGGAAGGTCTGCTCCCCGTAGGGGCTGCGGACCAGCACGGTCCGGTGCGTATTGTCGTCGTCGGGTCGGTAGACGTCCGCGCGCAGGACCGTGCCGTCCCGCATCGTGACCGGCTGCCCGTGGACGGCCGCCACCGGCCGTGGTGAGAGGTTCAACTGACCCATCGGAGCTCCTCAGTTCAGGGTGTAGGCGTCATAGGCGACGGCGTCGGCCTCGCGGCGTCCGGTGGCCACCGCGACGGTCCGGCCGAGCCAGGCGTAGTCGGGGTGGGATGTCTCGAACCGCAGCGTGAGCCGGAAGTAGTACTCCGACGGGTCGACCTCCTGCCCGCGCGACAGCCGGTCCAGCACCTCGGGCGGGCCGTGGCGGAAACCCTGCGTCTGCAGGTAGATGAGGGCCCCGTCGTGCGTCCGCAGGGTGTACCGGGTGTCGATGGAGGCGGCCCCGTCGTCATGGACGACCTGCCAGTCCGCACCGCCCGGCAGCACGGTCCCGCTCAGCCGGGGGCCCTCGAAACCGCCGCCGGTGATCTCGATGACGCGCCGGTCGCCCCACGGGGTGCGCCCGAGGTGCCGGACGGGCGCGAGCGTGACGCGGAAGGTCGCCAGCGGCGCCAGCACAGGCGCGTCGCGGTGCGCCGACCAGGAGGCACGCTCGTTCAGCCCGGCCGGGTCGAACCCGGCGAGCTTTTTGTAGCGCAGCGAGATCTCCTCCCGCTCGGCGCGCGGGATGACCTCCTCGATGTCGTCGAAGCCCTCGGGGGCCCGTTCCTGCGCCAGTCCCAGCAGGACCTCGGGCCCCTGCCCCCGGTTGGCCCGCACGATCGCGGCCGTCGCCGGGCGGCGCCGCTCCTCGTAGAACTCCAGTCCCTTGCCGGTGGCCAGCGCGTGCGCCAGGACCCGCGCGTCGATGACCGCCTGGGAGGCGCCGTTGGAGCCCACCGGGTACATCGGGTGCGCGGCGTCGCCGAGCAGCGTGACGTTCCCGCGCGTCCAGCGCGGCAGCGGGTCGCGGTCGACCATCGGGTACTCGTAGACGGCGTCGGCCGCGGCGATCAGCGCGGGCGCGTCGAGCCAGCCGAGGTCCCAGGCGGCGAAGTCCCCGGCGACCTGCGCGGGGTCCGCGCGCCGGTTCCAGTTCCCGGTGTCCACGGCCTGGTCGGTGGGCCGCTCGGCGATCCAGTTGACGGGTACGAGCCCGTCCCCGTCCGGCGCGCCGATGGGGTAGGCGACGAACTTGCGGACGCCGTCTCCGGCCATGACCATGCTCCGGCCGGTGAGGAACGGCTCGGCCCGGGTGACGCCGCGCCACAGGGTGAGGCCGTTCCAGACCGGCGGTCCCTCGTCGGGGTGGAGGGCGGCGCGCACGGCGGAGCGGATGCCGTCGGAGCCGATGAGGAGGTCGGCGTCGTGCTCCAGGCCGGTGACGGGGGCGCCGCAGCGCACCGCGTCCGGACCGAGGCGCTCGCGGACCGCCTCCAGCAGCATCATCTGCAGCTCGCCCCGGTGGACAGAGTACTGCGGCCACCGGTATCCGGCGGCCAGGCCGCGCTCCTCGGCACTGATGATCCGGCCGCGCGGAGTGGCGTAGACGAGCTCAGCGACGGGGACGCCGAGCCGGGCGAGCCGGTCGGCCAGGCCGAGCTCGGTGAGCTCGCGCACGGCGTGCGGGAGCAGGTTGATCCCGACTCCGACGGGCCGGAGCTCGGCGACGGCCTCGTGCACGCCCACCTGGGAGAACCCGGCGGCGTGCAGGCTCAGTGCGGTGGTGAGCCCGCCGATCCCCGCCCCTGCGATGATGACGCGCATCGGTGGCCTTTCGCAGTTTGTTATGGCCGTAACAATATGGACCAGTCCCCGGGGGGAAGGCAATGGAGGAGTACGAGGAGCTCGCCCGCCGGAGCATTCCGGACCGGGCGCCCGGCGCCGACGTGGAGGCGTTCTCCCTGGCCTACAACCTGCTGCACGTGGCCTACCTGCTGATCAGCGATCTGGAGTCGGCGGTCCACCGGCCGCGCGGCCTGACGCTGCCCGGCTTCCGGCTGATGTTCAAACTCTGGCTGCTCGGCCCGGCGAAGCCCGCCCGGCTGGCGGAGCTGTCGGTGATGAGCCGCTCGGCCGTCACCAACGCCCTGCACACGCTGGAGCGCGCCGGGCTCGTGGAGCGCCGCCCGTCCCCGACGGACGGGCGCGCGGTCACGGCGGAGCTCACGGCGGAGGGGGAGGCCGTGGTGCGGGAGGCGTTCGGGGCGCAGGCGGCCCGGGAGCGGGAGTGGTTCGCCGGTCTGGACGAGGCCGAGCGGGCCGGGCTGACCGCGCTGCTGCGCCGGATGGTGGGGTCCCGCCCGGAACGGCCGCGCGATGATTAGAGAACCTCTCTAGAGAACCTCTCTGGAAACGGCTACCTTCATGCCATGACAGAACGAGGAGCAGTGATCATCACGGGCGGCAACCGGGGCATCGGCCTGGCCACCGCGGAACTGCTGGCCGCCCGCGGGGCGAGGGTGGTCCTGGTGGCGCGGCGCAGGGAGCAGGGCGAGGCCGCGGTCGCGCGGCTGGGCGCGAACGCCGAACTCGTGGTCGGCGACCTCGCCGACCGGGCGGGGACCGCCGCGCTGGCGGGCGAGCTCGGCGAACGTTTCCCCGACGTCCGCGCGCTGGTGCACAACGCCGGGATCTGGCCGTCCAGGCGGGTGCTCAACGCCGACGGGTTCGAGCAGGCCTTCTTCACCAACCATCTGGCGCCGTTCCTGCTCGACCACCTGCTGGAGGAGCGCCTCAAGGCGAGCGGCTCGACCGTCGTGAAGGTCAGCGCCGGCCTCTACGTCAAGGGCAGGGTCGATCCGGAGCGCACGCCGACCGGTGCGGACTTCCACGCCATCCGCACCTATGCCGACACCAAGCTGGCGAACGTCATGATGCTCCCGCTGCTGGCCGAACGCTGGAAGGATGCCGGGGTGACCGTCAACGCACTGCACCCCGGCGTGATCCGCACCGGCCTGGGCGACCGGCGCGGCCCGGTCGGCCTGCTGCTCAAGGCCGTCAAGCGCACCTGGCAGCCGCCGGAGGAGGGCGGGCGCCCCGTCGCCCGCCTGGTGGCCGACCCTCCCGCGACGTCCGGCGCCTACTTCGACGTGGACAAGGAGGTCCCGCTGGCGCCGGTGGCGCTGGACACCGCGCTGGCCAAGAGGTTGTGGGCCGACGCGTCGGCCGCGCTCGACGTCTCCTGATGTCCCCCAGGCACCGGGCCACCGCCGGGACGGTGGAGAGGCTGCTGGACACCGCGCTGGACGTCTACGCCCGTGACGGCCGCGACGGTTTCACGATGAGCGCCGTCATCAAGGAGAGCGGTGTCAGCAGCGGCAGCCTCTACCACCACTTCGGCAGTTTCGACGGGCTGGCCGCCGCCCTCTACACGCGGTGCATGACGGCGCTGCTGGAGGCCATGGCCGCCGCGCTCGAACCGTGCGAGGACGCCCGTGAAGGCGTCATCGCCGCGGTCCGCGCCTACTTGGGCTTCGCCGCGGAGCACCGTGTGGAGGCCGGTTTCATCCACGCCTCCGCCTACGCGGCCTTCCTGCCCGCCCACGCGCCGGCGATCGCCGCGGCCAAGGAGCCGCTCCTGCGGCGCATGATGGACTGGACGCGCCCGCACGTCGCCGCGGGCGAGATCGTCGACCTGCCGCCGGCCCTGATGGAGATGCTGCTCATCGGCGCAGCCGCCGAGACCACCCGGCGCTGGCTGGCGGGAGCCCCCGGGATCGATCTGGCGGAGGCGTCCGAGCTGCTTCCCGAGCGCGTCTGGCGCTCGCTGCGCGCGGGCTGAGCCGCCGTCACCGCGTGAAGGGCTTCTCCAGCTCGTCGAGCGCGGTGAGGAGGATGTCCCTCAGGGTGCCGTTCTGCTGTTTCTCCAGCCAGGCGATGTTGGCGACCCGCACCGCGCCGGTGTAGGCGGCGGCGAGCACCCGCGGCCGCATCCCGCCGTCCCCGTCGCGTTCGGTGATCGCCTGGGCCAGTTCGCGCTCCAGGGGGCCGAATCCCGCCATCTGGCGGGCGAGCAGGGAGGGGTGGCGCCGGGTCAGCTTGCCGCGCAGGACGGCCTCGCGGTCGGGTTCGCCCCTGCGTTCGGTCAGCTCCTCGGCGGCGCGGCGCAGCGCCTGCCAGCCGGTCTCCCCGCAGGGGCGGTCGCGCACCGCCGCGATGAGCTGGCGGAAGCGCGCCTCCTCGCCGTACATGACGGCGTCGGCCTTGTCGTTGAAGTAGTTGAAGAACGTGCGGCGGGAGATGTTCGCCACATCGGCGATGGCCTCGACGGTGACCTTGTCGAAGCCGTACTCGGCGACGAGGTCGAGCGCGGCCCTGTGGACGGCCAGCCGTGTCTCGGCCTTCTTGCGCTCCCGCAGTCCCGTGGCGGGTTCCCGCAGTCCCGAAGAGGTGGTCATGCGGTCAGCTTATGCGGAATCCGAGATTCGTGCCCAATGTGCAAAGTTTCGCGGAGTGCAGGTAACCTCAATTCGTTAATCGGACAGAACGGGAGGAAACGGGTGACGGATACCGAGTCCGAGCCGATGAGCCACCGGCAGATCATGAAGGTGCTGAGCGGTCTGCTCACCGTCATGGGCGTGGCGATGATGAGCAGCACGATCGTCTCGGTGGCGCTGCCGCAGATCATCGGCGCGCTCAAGGGCACCCAGTCGCAGTACACCTGGGTCGTCACCGCGATGCTGCTGACCTCCACGGTCTCCACCCCGCTGTGGGGCAGGCTGGCCGACCTCTTCAGCAAGAAGCTGCTGCTGCAGGTGGGCATCGTCATCTTCCTGCTCGCCTCGCTGGGCGCCGGGTTCGCCCAGAACACCGGCCAGCTGATCTTCTTCCGGGCGGTGCAGGGCCTGGGCATGGGCGCGGTCCAGGTGCTGATCCAGGTGGTCATCGCCGCGATGATCTCGCCGAAGGACCGCGGGAAGTACAACGGCTACCTCGGCGGCGTCATGGCCGTGGCCACCGTCGGCGGGCCGCTGATCGGCGGCTTCATCACCGACTCCGCGCTGGGCTGGCGCTGGTGCTTCTTCCTCCCGCTGCCCTTCATCGCGATCGCCTTCTTCCTGCTGCAGAAGACCCTGCACCTCCCGGTGGTCCGCCGCGACGACGTCAAGATCGACTACCTGGGCGCGACGCTCATCGCGGCCGGGGTGAGCGTGCTGCTGGTCTGGATCACCTTCGTGGGCGGCAGTTTCGCCTGGCTGTCCTGGCAGACCGCCGCCATGGTCGGCGCGAGCGCGGTGCTGCTCGTCCTGTCGGTGTGGGTGGAGACCCGTGCCGCGCAGCCCGTCGTGCCCGTGCACATCGTGCGGCAGCGCACCCCCGCGCTCGCGATCATCGGCAGTGCCGCGGTCGGCATGGCGATGTTCGGCGGCGCGGTGTTCCTGGGCCAGTACTTCCAGATCGGCCGCGGCTACTCGCCCACCGAGGCGGGCCTGCTCACCATCCCGATGATGCTCGGCGTGCTGGTCTCCTCGACGATCTCGGGGCGGATCATCTCCAACACCGGCAAGGTCAAGCCGCACATCATCATCGGCCTCGCGGTGCTCACCGCCGGTTTCCTCGCCATGTCGACCATCGACCACGAGACCTCGCTGATCTTCGTGGGCGCGGCGATGGTGGCGATCGGCACCGGCGTCGGCATGTCGATGCAGAACCTCGTCCTGATCGTCCAGAACGACGTGTCCATGCGGGACATGGGTGCGGCCAGCGGAGCGATGGCGTTCTTCCGCTCGCTGGGCGGCACCATCGGCGTCTCGGTGCTCGGCGCGATCCTCGCCACGAAGGTCGCGGAGTCCATCAAGAAGGGCTTCGCCGAGGCGGGCGTCCCGGTGACCGGCGACCAGGGCGGCAGCCTGGACATCGCCGCGATCCCCGAGCCGCTGCGGGAGATCGTCCGCGCGGCCTACGGCGACGGCACCGGCCACATCTTCCTGGTCTCCACCGGCATCGCCGTCGTCGGCCTGATCGCGGTGCTGTTCCTCAAGCCGAGGGACCTGCGCGACAGCCTCGACCTGCACGAGACCCCCGCCCCGGCGGCGGCGACCCCCGCCCCGGCGGCGCAGGCCCCCGTCCCGGCGGCGAGGCACGTCCCGGCGGCGGTGACGCCCGTCCCGGTGATGCAGACCCCCGCCCCGGCGCCGGCGGTGGAGACGCCTGCCGCGGCGGCGGAACCGATCGTGACCGCGGGGGCGGACACGGCCGGGACCGCCGCCGCCGCGGACGGCCTGAGCGACGCGGAGGCGGTCGCGAGGTCGTTGCGCGAGCCCGAGGTGTTCGCGGTGCTCCTGGACCGGTACTACGCCCGGGTCCACGAGTTCGCCTCGTCCTGGCTGGCCGAGGACGCCGCGGCCTCGGTCGCCGCCGACACGTTCCTCACCGCGTTCGACCGGCGGCACCGGTACGACCCGGAGGGGCCCGCCGGGGTCTGGCTGTTCGCCATCGCCGCCAAGAAGGTGCGGCGGCAGTGGCTCGAGGACGGCAAGCGGCGCGACGGCCGCGACGGGTCCCCCCGGCCGGTCGGCCTGGAGGAGGAGCACGAGGCGAGGCTGACCGCCAGGCTGGCGGAGCTGTCCCCGGGGGCGCGGGACGTCCTGCTGCTCGTGGCCTGCGCGGACGTCGGCTACGCGGAGGTGGCGGCGGCGCTCGATCTGCCCGTCGCCGCGGTGGAGTCACGGCTGAAGAACGCCCGTGACAGGTTCAGGGAAGCACTCGAGCAGGAGGGGATCGACCATGGCTGAGCCGTGGCCGGCGCGGAAAGAGGAGAACGGGCGGCCGCGCGCCCAGGCCGAGGCCAGGGCACGGCTCCTGGAGCACGCCGGGAAGGCCCGTGCGGGCCGGCGGCTCCGGCCGGGCCGGATCGCGGTCTGGGGGGCCGGCGTGGTGGCGGTGTGCGCGGCCGCGGCCCTCGTGCTCGTCCCGGCGGTCCGCGACGACGACGGCGGCGGCCCGGTCGCGAAGGCGCGGCGGACGGCGGACGGGGTCCTGCTGGCCGCGGCGGACGCCGCGGACCGGCAGCCGCCGGAGAACGGCAGGTACCTGCACACCAGCTCGCGCGAGACCGAGCTGGTGAGCGCCGGCACCGAGCGCTCGTCCTTCCTGGTCGTCGAGGACCGGGTGACGGACCACTGGCAGGCGGCCCGTCCCGCGCGGGACGGGAGCCTGGTGTGGACGAGGCGGCTGGGCACCCGGCCGCTGAGCGCCGAGGACGAGCAGGCGTGGAAGGCCGCGGGCTCGCCCGCCCGGGTGGCCGGGCTGTCCTGGACCGGCAGGCCGAAGGTCGAGCTGCGGCAGGCAGGTGCGTGGAAGAGGAGCAGGGTCGAGGTCGGCAAGTCGGCGAGCCGGGCGAAGGTCGGCACCCTGGGCTCGGCGAAGGTGACACTGGGCCGGTTGAACGCGCTGCCCGCCGATGCCGGGGAGCTGCGGGCGTCGCTGCTGGGGCGTTACCGGGGCGGCGAGGCGGGGACCGACCTGTGGCTGTTCGGCGCGGCCCGCGATCTCCTGGACGGGTCCCTCCCGGTCCGCCCGGAGGTGCGGGCGGCCGCCTACCGGATGATGGCGGGGCTGGGCGGCGTCGCGCTGCTGGGCCCAGCCCAGGACGGGCGGGGCCGCCCGGGGACGGCGATCGCGTTCGACGAACCCGGGAACGAACGCGGCCTCGTCCGCCACACCCTGATCGTCGACGAGGGGACGGGACGGCTGCTGGAGGCCAGGGAGATGATGCTGAACCCCTCCCGGGCCTATGCGAAGATCCCCGAGGGCACCGTCTACGACTCCGTGGTGTACGACCACGAGTGGACCGACGCGCGGCCGGCCGTCCCGAGGTCCTGAGCGGCGGTCAGCCGCCGAAGGCCGGGTCCAGCTCGTCGAGCGCCGCCATGGTGGTTTCGGTGAGGCCGCGGCTCTGGTCCTCCTCCAGCCAGACGGCGGAGGCGATCCGGAGGGCGGCCAGGAAGGACCCGGCCAGGACGCGGGCGCGCAGGCCGCCGTCGCCGTCGCGCTCGGCGATGTCCTGGACCAGCTCGCGCTCGAGCGCGCCGGTCCCGGCCAGCTGGCGGGCGAGCAGGACGGGGTGGCGGCGGGCCAGCCGGACGCGCAGCACCCACTCGCGGTCGGGCTCGCCGTACTCCTCGATCAGCTCCTCGGCCGCCCGGCGCAGGGCCTGCCAGCCCCCCTCGTCGGCGGGCCGGGCCCGGAACTTCTCCAGCAGCCGGCGGTGGCGGTCCTCCTCGCCGTACATGACGGCGTCGGCCTTGTCGGCGAAGTAGTTGAAGAACGTCCGCCGGGAGATGTTCGCCACATCCGCGATGGCCTCGACGGTGACGTTGTCGAACCCGTGCTCGGCGATCAGATGCAGGGCGGCCCGGTACACGGCCTGGCGAGTCTCGGCTTTCTTGCGCTCGCGCAGCCCCGGCGTGGTGGTCATACGGAGCATCCTAAGCGGTGAGCAAATTAATGCCCACCGTGCAAAGTTTCCCTGAGTGCAGTTAGGCTTGTCCTGTCTACGTGCATATCGGGAGGAACATTCAGTGGCGGACACCGCATCCCCGGGGATGAGTCACAAAGAGATCATGAAAGCCCTGAGCGGGCTCCTGATCGTCATGGCCGTGACGATGATGAGCAGCACGATCGTCTCGGTGGCGCTGCCGCAGATCATCGGCGCGCTCAAGGGCACCCAGTCGCAGTACACCTGGGTCGTCACCGCGATGCTGCTGACCTCCACGGTCTCCACCCCGCTGTGGGGCAGGCTGGCCGACCTGTTCGACAAGAAGCTGCTGCTGCAGGTGGGCATCGTCATCTTCCTGCTCGCCTCGCTGGGCGCCGGGTTCTCCCAGAACACCGAGCAGCTCATCGCCTGGCGCGCGGTGCAGGGCCTGGGTCTGGGCGCCGCCCAGGTGCTGATCCAGGTGGTCATCGCCGCGATGATCTCGCCGAAGGACCGCGGGAAGTACAACGGCTACCTGGGCGCGGTCATGGGCCTGTCCACGGTCGCCGGACCGCTGCTGGGCGGCCTCATCACCGAGGTGATGGACTGGCGCTGGTGCTTCTTCCTGCCCGTCCCGTTCGCGGTGCTGGCCTTCTTCATGCTGCACAGGACCCTGCACCTGGAGCACGTCCGCCGCGACGACGTCAAGATCGACTACCTGGGCGCGACCCTCATCGCCGCCGGGGTGAGCGTGCTGCTGGTCTGGATCACCTTCGTGGGCGGCAGTTTCGCCTGGCTGTCCTGGCAGACCGCCGCCATGGTCGGCGCGAGCGCGGTGCTGCTCGTCCTGTCGGTGTGGGTGGAGACCCGTGCCGCGCAGCCCGTCGTGCCCGTGCACATCGTCAAGCAGCGCACTCCGGCGCTGGCCATCATCGGCAGTGCCGCGGTCGGCATGGCGATGTTCGGCGGCGCGGTGTTCCTGGGCCAGTACTTCCAGATCGGCCGCGGCTACTCGCCGACGGTGGCGGGCCTGCTCACCATCCCGATGATGCTCGGCATGATGGTCTCCTCGACGATCTCCGGCCAGATCATCTCCCGGACCGGCAAGGTCAAGCCGCACGTCGTCATCGCGCTGATCTCCCTCACCCTGGGCTTCGCGCTCATGTCGACCATCGACCACGAGACCTCCCTGGTGTTCATCGGCGGGGCCATGGTGCTGGTCGGGGTCGGCGTCGGCATGTCGATGCAGAACCTCGTCCTGGTCGTCCAGAACGGCGTCTCGATGCGGGACATGGGCGCGGCCAGCGGCGCGCTGGCGTTCTTCCGCTCGCTGGGCGGCACCATCGGCGTCTCGGTGCTCGGCGCGATCCTCGCCTCGAAGGTCGCGGAGTCCATCAAGAAGGGCTTCACCGAGATCGGTGTACCGGTGACCGGCGACCAGGGCGGCACCCTGGACCTGGAGGCGATCCCCGAGCCGCTGCGGGAGATCGTGCGCGCGGCCTACGGCGACGGCACCGGCCACATCTTCCTGGTCTCCACCGGCATCGCCGTCGTGGGCCTGATCGCGGTGCTGTTCCTCAAGCCGAGGGACCTGCGCGACACCATCGACCTGCCGCCGGCGCCCGCGCCCGAGCGGAAGGAAGAGGAGAAGGAGTTCGCCGCCCGCTGAGGCCGGGGCCCGAACGGTCCCGGAACCAGATCGTGATCCAGATTCCGGGACAAGAGCTCTGAAACGTCGCACTGTGGGTATATCTCGTTCCACCGGGATATGGGCAGGTGAGACATGATGACCCCGAACCGGCAACGAAAAATCCTGGCGGACATGGCCGAGCGCCTGCGCGAGGAGGACCCCCAGCTCGTCGGACGCTTCACGATCTTCGCTCGGCTCGCCGAGGAGGACGGGCCCGTGCCGCCCGAACCCGCCTGACCGCCCCCACCCCGTCCCGCGGCCGGTTATGGCCGCTTCTCAGAAGTGGATCTTCTTGCGGTTCCTCCGTGACAGGTATGGAATCGCATGATTCGTTGATCTTCGGATGGGATGGGAATGACCGGGACGGCCGAGGGGGTGGGCGCGCCGGAGCGGCTGGGCAGGACGCTGAGCGCGCCGAAGATCGTGTTCATGGTGGTCGCCGCGGCGGCGCCGCTGGTGGCGATGGCGGGAACGGTCCCGCTGTCGATGGGGTCGGGCAACGGCGCGGGGGTGCCGGGCGCCTACGTCGTGGCGATGCTGACCCTGCTGTGCTTCTCCGTGGGCTACGCCGCGATGGCCCGCTCGATCACCGACGGCGGCGGCTTCTACGGGTACATCGCGCGCGGGCTCGGCCGTCCGGTCGCGGCGGCCGGGGCGGTGCTCGCGCTGACCGGGTACAACGGGCTGGTCGCGGCGCTGGCCGGCGGCATCGGCTACTTCCTGACCGACATGGGCGGTGCGCCCGGCCCCTGGTGGGCGTGGACGCTGGGTGCGCTCGTCATCATGGGGGCGCTCGGGTACCGCAACATCGACCTGTCGGCGAAGGTCCTCGGTGTGCTGATGGTGTGCGAGATCGGGGTGCTGGTCGTCTTCGACGTCGCGGTGCTGGTGAACAGGGGCATGGACGCCTTCCAGTTCACCTCCTTCGCGCCGGACACCGTCCTGTCGGGGGCGCCCGGCGTGGCGTTCATGTTCGCGTTCGGGTCGTTCGTGGGTTACGAGGCGGCCGCGCTGTACTCCGAGGAGACCAAGGACCCGGTGCGGACGGTGCCGCGCGCCACCTACGCGGCGGTCCTGGTGATCGGCCTCTTCTACGCCGTCACCAGCTGGCTGATGGTCGGGGCGATGGGCGCGGACCAGACGAAGGAGACGGCCCGCACCCAGGAGGGCGACCTGTTCTTCTTCCTCACCGAGCAGCAACTCGGTGAGGCCGCCAGCGCCTTGTTCGGGCTGCTCATCATCACCAGCCTCTTCGCCTCCCTGGTGGCCGGGCACCAGGCCGCCGGACGGTACGTGTTCGCGCTGGCCCGCGACGGCCTCGCTCCGGCGAAGCTCAGCGCGGTCCACGCCGAGCACGGCTCGCCGTACATGTCGAGTCTGGCGCAGAGCGTTTTCACCGCCGTGGTGGTGGTGCTCTTCGCGGTCGCCGGGCTCGACCCGTACAAGACGCTCGTGACGGTGATGAGCGGCCTGTCGACCCTGGGGATCGTGCTGCTGCAGGCGCTCACGTCCATCGCCTGCGTGGTCTACTTCCGCAAGAAGGGCTCCGGCGGGCTGCTGGGCACCCTGGTCGTCCCGCTGATCGGCTGCCTGGGGCTGCTGCTCGCGGCGGCCCTCATCCTGCTGAACTTCGAGACGCTCGCGCACACCGACTCCGCGTTGATCAACGCCCTGCCCTACGCCGTCCTGGCGTGCGCGGTGGCGGCGGCGCTCTACGCGTTGCGGCTGCGCAAGTCGGATGAGGCACGTTATGTTCGGATCGGTGCGATGACGAGGGGAACCGATGAGCTACCCGTTGGCTGAACTGCCCGCCCGCGTCGGCACGGAGCTCTTCTGCTCCGACTGGATACCGCTGCGCCTGGAGGACGAGCAGGCGTTCGCCTCCGCGACGTTCCTGCGCGAGGACTTCCTCGGCCGCGCCCCGTCCAACGGAGACCCCTACGGCGAGAACCTGCTGTCGGGCTTCCTGCTGCTGTCCCTGCTGGTGGCCGTGCACAAGCGCCACCTGGACGTCGACGCGGACACCGCGTACGCGCTGAACTACGGGCTGGAGAAGGTGCGGTTCCTCCGCCCGGTCATGGCGGGGGAGAAGGTGCGGGTACGCGCCGAGCTCCTGGACGTCAAGGAACGCGATCCCGGGCAGTACCGGGTGCTCACCCGCAACGTCATGGAGGTCGAGGGCGCCGGCACCCCGGCCATGGTCGCGGAGTGGCTCACCCTTTTCGTGGACCCGGAGACCGCGGACTCGGGGGAGGCCGCCGGTGAGTGAGCTGCCGGGAGACGGCATCGTCCCCCGTCTCGAGCGGATCGCCGACTACCTCACGTACTGGAGCGAGCGGCAGCCGGACGCGCTCTTCGACGAGTCCGAAGGCCGTCTTCGCACCTACCGGCAGGCCGAGGCGGACGTGGACACCTGCGCCTCCGCCCTGCACGCCGCCGGTGTGACCCGCGGGGACAAGGTCGCGGTCCTGAGCACGCCGCGGGCGGAGTTCCTCACCCTGTTCCTGGCGCTGTCCCGGATCGGCGCCGCGTACGTCGGCCTCAACCCCGCGCACACCAGGGACGAGCTGCTGCACATCGCGTCCGACAGCGGGCCGGTCCTGCTGTTCGGCCAGAAGGAGCACCGGGGCCGCGACTACACCTCGGACCTGGCGGCCCTGCACCGGGAGGTACCGAGCATCCGGGAGTCCCACCCGCTTCCGGCCGGTGACTTCCTGACGGGCGCCGGCGGCACCGTCCCGTCCCCGGGAGACCCCCGCGAGGACGCGCTCGTCGTCTACACGTCCGGCACCACCGGACGCCCCAAGGGCGTGGCCATCAGCCACCGGGCCTTCGCCGAGGGCTGCCGCCTGCAGGCGGCGCGGCTCTACCACCCCGGCTCGGTCACCCTGGCCAACCTGCCGGTCAGCCACGTCGGCGGCGTCATGGACGTGGTGTCGGTGCCGCTGGCGATGGGCGGCGCGATCCGCTTCATGGACGACTTCGACCCCGCCGCCATCCCCGGCGTCATCGAGGAATCGAAGATCACGCTGTGGGGCCAGATCCCGCTGATGTTCCAGTACGTCCTGATGACGCCGCAGTACGCCGACGCCGACCTGTCGTCGCTGAAGCACATCGGCTGGGGCGGCGCGCCGATGCCGCGCGAGACGCTGTCCGCGCTGCGCGCCACCGGCGCCCGGCTCACCTCCGTCTACGGGCTCACCGAGAGCTGCGTGGCCGTCGCCTACAACGACGAGACCGCCGACGACGAGAGCCTGACGACCACGGTGGGCCGTCCCGACACGAGGCTGGAGCTGCGCCTGGCCGGGGAGGACGGCGAGCCGGTGCCGCCCGGGACCCCCGGCGAGATCCAGGTGCGCAACGCCTGCCTGATGACCGGCTACCTCGGCCTGCCGGAGGAGACCGCCGCGGCGTTCACCGAGGACGGCTTCCTGCGCACCGGCGACCTGGCCGTGGCCCGTCCCGACGGTGCGCTCACCCTCATCGGACGGCTGAAGGAGATGTACAAGTCCGGCGGGTACAACGTCTACCCCCGGGAGATCGAGCTGGTGCTGGAACGGCACCCCTCGGTGTCGGCCGCCGCCGTCGTGAGCGTGCCGGACGAGGTCTACACCGAGGTGGGCGTCGCTTTCGTCGTGGGTACGGCCACCGCGGAGGAGCTGGACGCCCACTGCCGGGAGCACCTGGCGTCCTACAAGGTGCCCAAACGCATCGAGCTCCTGCCGGGCCTGCCGCTCCTGCCCGCCGGGAAGGCGGACAAGGCGGCGCTACGCGAAGCGGCACTGAAATGCTCCGCAGCGCCCTCTACATAACCTGCGCCGTCGCGATGACGGCCTGGTTCCTCTACAAGCTCCGGTACCTGCGCACCCGCTGGGAGAGCCCTCGGTTGTGGGCGCTGTGCGCGGCGATCCTCTCCACCGCGGTCACGCTGTGGCTGGCGGCGCCCTCGAACGTGTTGTGGGTCGACCGCAGCACGGGCATCCCCAACCTGGCCACCTTGCTGGTCGCCGCCTGCCAGACGGTGTCGGGCGGGGTCTACCTGACCCTGGCCCTGCTGTGGCGCCACCCGTTCCGGGAGGCGTGGTCGCTGGTGCGATGGATCGTCCTGGCCTGCCCGCTGTGCGTCCTGGCGCTCTCGGCATTGTTCTTCGCCTCGTCCACCCCGGTGGAGCGCACCGAGGACTTCAACACCTACTACGCCGGCCAGCCGACGGTGGCGGTGTTCTCCCTGCTGTGGTTGTCGTGGGTGCTGACGGGCCACGCAGTGCTGGCCTACTGGTGCTTCCGCTGGACCCGGGAGCCGGACTACGCGGCCTTCCCGTGGTTGCGGCGCGGCCTGTGGGTGTACGGCGCGTACGGGGTGGACGTCGCGCTGTTCCCGCTGGTCGGCATCCTCGCGATCCTCGCGCGCCGCACGGGCCTCGCCGACCTGGACGCCCTCTACAAGGCCACCGGCCCGGTGGCCGCGCTGGGCGGCGTGCTGCTGCTGACAGCGGCGCTGACCCTGCCGACCTTCGGCCCGAAGCTGGAGCCCGCCGCGGCCTGGGTCGCCCGGTGGCGGCTGTACCGGCGGCTGCGGCCGCTGCACCGGGAACTGGCGAAGGTCGCGCCGGAACTCGTCTACACCTCCCCGGGACGGAGGTTCGACCCCTACCACCGGACCCGGCGCATGGTGCTGGAGCTGAGCGACTGGCGCTGGAGCCTGGCGCCGCTGTTCGACCCGGAGGTGGCGCGGCTGGCCGAGCGGCGCGGGCGCGGGGCGGGCTACGCGGGGGAGAGGCTGGCGGCGGTGGTCGAGGCGGCGCAGCTGAGGAACGCGCTGGAGACGTGGTCGCGCGGGGAGCGCGGCGTCGCGGCGGACCGGTCGGGGGAGGAGGTGCGGGACGGCGCGCTGGGCACCGAGCTCGCCTGGTGGGTCCGGGTCGCCGAGGCGTTCTCCCGGTGCCCGGTGGTGGCGGCCGTGGTCGTCACGGTCCGCGCCTAAGGCCTGTTTCAAAGGAGGAGAAACAGTCCGGTGCCCGGTGGTGTCTGTCCGGTGTGGTCCTTTTCGGGTCCCGGTCCGGGGTCGGCTCCGCTGGCGTTCCGGATGCGGCCGGGCAGAGGCCCCACCTTTGCGGGCGCGGCTGCCGTCCAGCACCTCGCCCCGCTGGGCGGGGTGGGGGCGGGTGACGGTTGACCCGGTCAGGGCTCCTTGCAGCCCTGACCCGAACACGCCCAACGCGTGCCGGGAAGTCACATAGTCGACCGACGCCGTAAGCGCATCGGCCGGATCGGTCCAGATGACGAACGCGCCCAGCGCTGCCGAGACCAGGTCCCGATCGGCTTCCAGTCCGCAGGCGGGGCAGTCGTGGACGCGCTGGGCGAGGGTCTTGGACACGCGTTGTCCGCACAGGCAGTGCTGGGACAGCGCCGTGGTGAACGTCGACGCCCGCCCCAACCCCCCACCCACGGCTGCACATTCGGCAGCCAACGCGGCGGTGAGCATGCCGGACGCGAAGGCCGCGCATGCCCGCCCCCATCGCCGGAACCAGGCGGGCAGGTGACAGGCCTCCACCGTCAGACGCGCACCGTGGACCTCGACGAGCCGGGCCGCCACCACCCGAGCGCGTGCCCGTTTGGCTTCGATACGCCCGGCCTGCTCTGCCCGAA
Organism: Actinocorallia populi; assembly: GCF_002995495.1. Classification (GTDB taxonomy): domain Bacteria; phylum Actinomycetota; class Actinomycetes; order Streptosporangiales; family Streptosporangiaceae; genus Actinocorallia; species Actinocorallia populi. The sequence goes on from NZ_PVZV01000005.1 coordinate 328,088, forward strand.
TGCGGGTGCGCAGGGCACGGTAGCCGCCGGTCAGCCGGTCTGTGCGGTGGGAGCTGAGGGGACGGCCCGCGGCGTCGGCCTGGCGCGGGCCTTTGGGCAGGTCGACGTGCCGGTCTGGCAGCCCGGTGGCCTGTCTGCGCCGCTGGCGTTCGAGCTGGCGGCGTGACAGTTCGTAGCGGGCTTTGTTGGCGGCGCGGCGGGAGCGCTCCAGGGCGCTTTTGCGTCGGCGGTCGGTGCGCCGCTCCCGCTCCACGGCGGCCTGCTCGACCTCGGTGAGGCGGATCTGGTCGGCCAGCACCGGCCCGTCGGCCGGGTCCAGGGTGGCGGGCAGGGAGAGGATCGACAGGTTGGAGACGTTCACGTCCACCCCGCCGACCCGCTCCAGAGCGGCGGCGCGTCGTCTGCGCTCTGCGGTGGCCGGGGAGGTGTAGTCGCCGTCCAGGACCATCAGATGCGCCTCATAGACCCACCCACCGGGAGCCGAAGGGTGAGGCCGCCGCACCAGGTCGATCTTGTGCCACAGCTCGGGTCGATCCAGGAAGTGGCGCAGCCACCGCCATCGGCCCGCGCCCGCAGGCAGGCGCACCGGCAGTACCAGTTCGCCGCGTCTGCTGTCGGGGCCGCCGTTGAACACCACCGTCAGGGGGCCGTCGTGGTCCCACCATGCTCCGCGCCTCGCCCCATCCGCACCGGCGGGATCAGGGAGCGGCAGGCGGCGGGGCTGGGCGAGTACCGGCGTTCCCGGCTCCAGGGCTGCGGCTTGCGCCGGGCTGGTCACGTGAGCGGGTAGGGCCGGGTGGCGGTAAGTGTTCAGATGGCCCTGCAGGCTGCCGTGCAGCCGGAACGTCTCCCACTTGCGCGGCGCGGTGTGGGATCGCGCCCGCCCAGGAATCCGCGTGTACTCCCACCACGAACCCGGCCGGGGACGGCACGCCCTGCGTCCCGAGGCATCGGGGAGCAGGTGGCGCTCCACCCCCGTCCACACCTCGTCGGCCTGATGCATCACCAGCGCCTTCGAGACGTGGTGCCGCAACCAGCCCGAAGCGTCCAGATGCGCATAAGCGGCCCGCTCCAGCCCCGGACGCGACAGGCCCAGCTGCTTGCGCCACTCCACCGGATCCCGCTCGCGCCGGTGCACGCCCCTCCAGAACGCCGCCACCCGCGCCCGCGCGTCCCGCTGCAACGCCCGCTTGATGCAGAACATCGCCCCGAACAACGACTCCAGCCGGGCCGCAGCCTGCTCATCGACCACCAGCGGCAGGCAGATCACCACCACCGGACCGTCATACCGCCACGCCGCCGCCTTGTTCGCCCCACGTGTCCGGCGCACACCACCACGACCGGCGGACGCACCCGAGGGGGCCGCGTCCGGGGTGGTGGTCGTCTTCATGACCCCGCATCCTGCCATGTGCAACCGACAGAACGCAGAGAGTCACCAAAGCTTTCTCCGCCACCCGGCAAAGCCACAACGGAACCCGGTTGGGCGAAAACCGCATCCGCCCCACACCAGACTTTGAGACAGGCCCTAGTAGTGCTTTGTTAGGTCTAGGGCGGTCTTCGGTGGCAGGTCGGGCAGCAGCCGGTCCAGGAACGGCCCTCGAAATGGTCCAGTCCCAGGGCGGTCTTCAACTCGCGGTAGTCGTGTTCGATCCGCCACCGGATCTTGGCCAGGCGGACCAGGTTGGCCGGTGGGGTGTCGGCGGGCAGGTTGGCCAGCCAGTACTTGACCGGTTCCGGCTCGTCGTGGGGCCATTGGGCGATCAGGTGGGCGAGTGGCAGGGTCCGGTCTGCGCCCAGGCGGGGTCGCCGTCCGGCGATGCGGACCGCCATGATGACGAACTGGGGGGGTCAGGATGCCTTTGGAGCCGTGCCGCCAGGCCAGGGTCGCCGCGGTGGTGCGGCCTGCGGTCAGGACGTGTTCGCGCAGGCTGACCGGTTTGGTGCGGTAGCGGGGCAGGGACCACCGGCCCGGTCCGCTGCGTTCATGAGCGATCAGCTGCGGGCGTGCGTCGGCGGGATGGGCGGTGACCTGGCCTTTGACCTGCACCACATAGCCCAGGCCGCGTTCTGCCAAAGCGGCCCGCAGGTGCGCGTTGTCGCCGTAGCCGGCATCGGCGACGACCACCGGGGGCGCAGTCCCCAGCCGGTGAGCTCGTCGAGCATCTCGACGGCCATCCGCCACTTGGGCCGATACCGCTCGGTTTCGGGGATGCCGCAGCGCCGCCGCTTGAGAGCGATCTGCTCGTCGTCTTCAGCGTGGTCCCAGGCGGGCGGGAGGAACAACCGCCAGTTCAGCGGGCAGGAGGAGGTGTCGGGAGGGCGTGCACGCTGACGCCGATCTGGCAGTTGCCGACCTTGCCCAGCGTCCCGGAGTACTGGCGGGCCACCCCCGGCGAGAAGTGGCCGTCCTTGACGAACCGGGTGTCATCGATCGCCCACGCCACCGGGTCCACCACCTCCACCGCGCGCACCGCCAAGCGTTGCCGGACCGCGGAGAAGTCCCAGGTCGAGGAGGTCACGAACTGCTGCAGCCCCTGGTGGTCCACCCCCAGCCGCCCGGCCATCGGCTGCATCGACTTGCGGCGCCCGTCCAGCAGCAGGCCCCGCAGATACGTCATGCCCTTGGCCCGCTGATCACGACGTGCCAACGGCGCGAACACCTCCGCCGCGAACGCCTCCAACCGTCGGCGCACATGAGCGAGTTCCTCGGGAATCATGCCTACACCCGAACACGCCAAAGCAGTCCAGACCAGGCACAACAGGCCGACCTAACAAAGCACTACTAGTCTCCGCGCACCCGCCAGCCGACGCCGGCGTAGCAGGTCAGTCCGGGCACGGTCGGGTCCGGGCGCGTGTCCAGCGTCTCGGGCGCGTGGGCGAGGCCGTCGAACAGCTCGGCGATCTGGGCGTCGGTGCGGATGGCGATCCCGGTGCCGGTGCGGGCGTAGATCTTCTCGACCGCGGCGACCATGCCCTGGTCGGCGCGGTCGCGGGACAGGTGGCTCAGCACCACCGCGCCGCCCGCCGCCATGACGTTGCGGAACGCGCGCACCGTCTGGGCGGGGTCGGGCAGGTAGGGGAGCACGTCGCCGAGCAGGACCCCCACGGGGCGGGCGAAGTCGACGGCCTCCATCGAGCTCAGCCGGGCGACGAGGACCTCGGGGGAGCGCAGGTCGCCCTGCACGGCCCACACCCCGGGACGGCCGGAGAGCAGCGCCCGGTTGTGCACGGTGACGACCGGGTCGTCGTCGACGTAGACGACCCGGCACGGGCCCGCGGCGTGCCCGGCCGCCACCTCGTGGGTGCAGGGCGAGGCGGGGAGCCCGGCGCCGAGGTCCAGGAACTGGTCGATGCCGTGCTCGGCGGCGAGCGACGCCACCGCGCGCATGAGGAAGCCGCGTCCGGATGCGGCCAGCGCCCGCAGTTCGGGGGCGGCGCGCAGCAGTTCGGTGACCGCCAGGCGGTCGCACGCGAAGTTGTCCTTGCCGTCCAGCAGGTGGTCGCTCATGCGCGCGACGTTGGGGACGCTGAGGTCGAGCGTCGCGGGGGCGCCGAAGGAATGGCTGGCCAGAGCGCTCCCCGTCATGGGCGCACCTCCCCGTTCTCATACTGGAGAAGGGCCATCATGAACCTCCCTGGACGGCAGTAGAACTGCAGCCTAATCTTCGGTGACCTTGGTCGGCAAGGACCCGTCCGGCGCCCCGGGCGGGCTCAGTGCAGGTGCGCCAGTTCCTCCGCGATGCGCCGCAGCCGGGGGGAGGCATGCGGGAGCACGCCGGGGAGCGGTTCGCGGTGCTCGGTCAGCCGGGCCAGCAGAAGGTCGGCGAGCTCCTCGGCCTCCTGCTCCTGCACCCCCGTGTGGTTGCTGCGGGCCGCGACGATGCGCGCCATCCGGCCCGGCAGGTGGGGCAGGAACTGCCGCCGCACGCCCTCCAGGGAGGCGGGCTCGTGGCCGAGCAGGACGTGCGAGAGCTCGTGCAGCAGGATGCCCATGCGGTGGTACCAGGACCGCGAGCTGGCGCAGTAGACGACGTAGGAGCCGTCGGCCAGCCGCACGGTCGCGCCGCTGAAGGGCGCGCCGCCCAGCGAGGCGAACTTCACCGACACCTGCGCCTGCACCAGCTCGCCGAGCAGCGCTCCGATGCGGCGGCACGTGTCCTGGTAGGTGGCCGAGGGCGTGAGCCGTTCGGCGGCCCACGCGCACAGCGCCTTCTGGTCGGTCATCGGCTCATGCCTCCGTTCCCGAACACCCATGTGGCCTCACCCGTCTCCACCGCCTCGGTGATCGCGTGCACGGCCCGCCTGCGCAGCTCCGGCGTCCAGTCCGGGGCCTGCCGCGCCATCCGGGCGGCGAACTCCACCACCCCGGCGTCGCGGAGCTCGATGAACCGGGCGAGCTCGGCGTCGACCGTCTCGGCCAGCCGGTCGTCGAGGAAGTAGGCGGCCTGCGGCCCGTGCTCGTCGCCGAGGCCGAAGAAGCCGGCCAGCGCCAGGATGTGCCGCAGCCGCGGGTTGGGCAGCGTGCCGGGGTCCGGGTTGAGCAGCTCCCGGATGTAGCTGGAGGAGATCGACCCGTGCCGGCCCCCGGAGGTGATGGCGGCGGCGGCCTCCTCCGGGGTGTAGGGGCCGCGGTGCGGCGGGTGGATCGCGGCGAACAGGTGGCGCAGCTTGCGGCTGAAGGAGCGGCGGGGGAGCTCGGGCCCGAGGCGCTCGCGCCTGCCGCCGACGAACACCGCGGGGCAGACGCCCAGGGCCGCCGCCAGGTCCTCGACCGTCTGGAGGGTGGGGTTGTCGCGGTGCCCCTTGCGCAGGTGGGAGATGTACCCGTCGGTGATCTCGCCCCCGCTCCCGGCGACGAGCCGGGTCAGCTCGGTGTTGGTGAACGGCTCGCGTCCGTCGGGCCGCGCGCACAGGCGGTCGAGGATCGTCGCGAAATTCTCAGTCATGCCCTGCCCTCCAGGGGCCTCACTGTAGTGGAGAGGCCGGACCGGCGATCACCGAACGGGGCGGGCGGCAGGTTCCGGACATATGACTCCTCTCTCCATCAAGCGATTGACCAAATACAGGTATTTGTCCTACTTTCCAGGGGTGACCAGTGCGAGCGCGGAATCCCCGGTGGAACGGATCCTGGACGCGGCGACCCTGCTCTTCGCCGAACAGGGCTTCGCCGGAACCCCGACCCGGCTCATCGCCGAGGCCGCGGGGCTCAACATCGCCACCGTCAACTACCACGTGGGCGGCAAGCGCGACCTGTACCTGGCGGTCATGGAGCGCGCCGCCGAACGCGAGCGCCTGGCGCTGGGCGAGGCCATGGAGGCCTTCACCGCCGACGCCGAGGGCGTGCACCGGCTGGCCGACCGCTACCTCGACTTCTGCGTGGCCCACCCGGAGATCGCCGCTCTGTGGCTGCGGCGCTGGTTGTCGGAGGCGGAGGACATCGCCTCCCTGGAGGCCGAACGGGTGCGCCCGCTGATCGGCCGGATCGTGGAGCTGGCCGGACAGGTCGCGGGACCCGAGGTGGACGCCGAGTACGCGGTCTGGTCGGTGGTCTGGTGCGTGCACGGCTTCATCCGCGGCGGCGTCCTGGACGAGCGGGGCCGGCGCCGGCGCGGCGGCGACGGGGCGGCGCTCCGGCGGTTCCGCCTCACCCTGCACCGCCTCGTGGACGGGCTGCTGGAGTTGTGAAGGGGAGAATCGGCCGCGGACGGCTCCTGGGATACGCGCTCGGCTCGGTCGGCACCGGCGTCTTCTCCACCACGCCGGGCCTGCTGCTCCTCTACTACCTCACCGACGTGATGGGCGTGCCCGCCGCGGTCGCGGGCGTCGCGCTCGTCCTGCCCAAGGCGTGGGACGTCCTGCTCAACCCCTACATCGGCACCCTCAGCGACCAGGAGGCCGTGCGCACCGGGCGCCGCACCCGGCTGCTGCTCCTGGGCGCGATCACCCTGCCCGTGCTGTTCGCGCTGATGTTCGCCGCGCCCGCGCACGGCACCGTCGCCGCGGTCTGGGTGATGGCCGCCTTCCTGCTGGCGGCCAGCGCCTTCGCCGCCTTCCAGGTGCCCTACGTGGCGCTGCCCGCCGAGATCTCCGACCTGCCCGAGGAGCGCTCGCGGGCCATGGCCTGGCGGATCGTCGCGCTGACCGTCGGCATCCTGGTGGCCGGAGGCCTGGCCCCCGAACTGGTCGGGCTGGCCGGAGACGGGCGCGGCGGCTACGCGGTGATGGGCGCGGTGATCGGCCTGCTCATGGGCGCGGCGATGCTGGCCGCGGCCCTGTCCACCCGCTGGATCGTCTCCCGGCCCGGCCCGAAGCCGCTGGGATTCGTCGCCGCGCTGCGCGTGGCGCGCGGCAACCGGCCGTTCTTCGCACTGCTCGGCGCGTTCGTCATGCAGTCGCTGGCCATCGCGGTGATGCTCGCCGGCGCCGCCTACGTCGCGGAGTACCGGCTGGGCGACGACGGGCTCACCTCGGTGCTGTTCGTCTGCCTCGTCGCGCCCAGCGCCCTGGCGGTCCCGGTGTGGAGCCGGCTGTCCCGGCGGTACGGCGCGGTGCCGTGCTACCTGCTGGCCGCCCTGCTCTTCGCCGCCGGGTCGCTCGCGCTCCACCCCGCGCTCACCGCCGGGGCCGCGGTCACCGCGTTCGCGCTGACCGGGCTGCTCGGCGTCTGCTACGCGGCGCTGCAACTGCTGCCGCTGTCCCTGCTCCCCGAGACCGTCCACGCCGACGCGGGACGGACCGGACACGCCCAGGCCGGGGCGTTCACCGGAACCTGGACGGCCGCCGAGACGGGCGCGATGGCGCTGGGCTCCGGCGTGTACTCGGCCGTCCTGGCGTTCACCGGTTTCCGCTCCGCCGAGGCCGGAACGGAGGTCGTCCAGGCCGAGGGCGCCCTGACCGGGCTCACCGCCGGGTTCGCCCTCGTCCCCGCCCTCCTGATGCTGGCCAGCGTCCCGCTGGTGCTCGCCTACCGGGCCCGCGCGCTGGCCCACCGAACCGAAGGAACCCCCGATGCTGCCTGAGAACGGACGCCCCGCCGAAGACCTGCTGGCCGAACTGGCCGCGCTGAAGGAGGCGGACCTGCCCGTCCACGGCGGCAAGGTGACGGCCTACGTCTACGACACCGGCCGCGCCGAGGTCCGCGACGCCGCCGCCCGCGCCTACATGCAGATGCTGGAGGTCAACTGCCTCGACCCCACGGCCTTCCCCAGCATCGTCGAGCTGGAGAAGCAGGTCGTCGGCGCGGTCGCGTCGAAGCTGGGCGGCGGCCCCGCGACACCGGGCGTCTTCACCAGCGGCGGCACCGAGTCGATCATGCTGGCGGTGAAGTCCGCGCGGGACGCCCGTCCCGTCGCCCGCCCGCGCCTGGTCGTCCCGGTGACGGCGCACCCCGCCTTCCACAAGGCCGCGCACTACCTGGGCCTCGACCTGGTCACCGTCCCGGTGGACACCACGACGTTCCGGGCCGACCCGGCCGCTATGGAGGCAGCCATCGACGAGGACGCCGCGAACACCGTCCTGGTCGCGGTGTCCGCGCCGTCCTACCCCCACGGCGTGATCGACCCCGTTCCCGAGGTGGCCGCCCTCGCCGCCGCCAGCGGCATCCCCTGCCACGTCGACGCCTGCGTGGGCGGATGGCTGCTGCCGTGGCTGCGCGACGCGGGGGAGGAGATCCCCCCGTTCGACCTCTCCGTACCGGGCGTCACGTCGATCTCCTGCGACCTGCACAAGTACGGCTACGCCCCCAAGGGCGCCTCCACCGTCCTGTACGCCGACGAGTCGCTGCGCCGCCACGCCTACTTCGCGTCCGCGGCCTGGCCCGGCTACACCGTCATCAACTCCACGGTCCAGAGCAGCAAGGGCGCCGGCCCGCTCGGCGGCGCCTGGGCGACGATGCAGGCGCTCGGCGAGTCCGGCTACCGCAGGCTGGCCGCCGACTCCGTCGCCGCCGCCCGCAAGATCATCTCGGGTGTGGCGGGCATCCCCGGCCTGCGCGTCCTGGGCGCTCCCGCGGCCTCCCTCGTCGCCATCGCCTCCGACGACCCGGCCCTCGACGTCTTCGTCCTGTCGGACAGGGCACGCGACCACGGCTGGCTCATCCAGCCGCAGCTCTCCTTCCCCGGCATCCCCGCCAACGTCCACCTGACCCTCACCGGCGTGAGCCTCGACGGCGTGGACGCCCTGCTCGAAGTGCTCGCCGAGGCCGCCGCCGAGGCCCGCGAGTGCGGCCCGCCCGCACTGCCCGACGGGCTGGTCGAGGCGCTCAAGGAACTGGACCTCGACACCGTCGACGACGCGGGCTTCGCCGCCCTGCTGGCCTCCGTCGGCGCCGACCCGGCGGGCGGCCCCGGCGGCATGGCCGTCGTCAACTCCGTCCTGGACGCCCTCCCCCCGCAGACCCGCGAGGGGCTTCTCATCCGCTTCCTGTCCTCCCTCTACCGGACCTTCGACTGACGGCCCACGAACGGACGTGGAAGTCCGTATGCGCTGGTGGGGGGCTGAAAACCCGTCTCCGGGGAAGGGCCTGAAGAGGGTCTGCCGGGGGAGGGCGCAGGGATGGGCCGGGCTGTCGAGGACGGGGAGAAGCGGGCCGGAGGGCTCGCGGCGGCGGGACGGGCGGTCGACGACCGCCTGGGCGCGGCCGGCTTCCTGAAGCGCAACATCGGGAAGGCGTTCCCCGACCACTGGACGTTCCTGCTGGGGGAACTGGCCCTGTACTCGTTCCTCGTCCTGGTGGCGACGGGGATGTTCCTGATGCTGTTCTTCAAGCCGAGCATGGGAGAGGTCGTCTACGACGGCTCCTACGCGCCGCTGCGCGGAGTGAGGATGAGCGAGGCCTTCGCCTCGACCGTGCGCCTGTCGCTCGACGTGCGGGGCGGGCTGCTGCTCCGGCAGATCCACCACTGGGCGGCCCTGGTCTTCCTCGCGTCGATCTGCGTCCACCTCCTGCGGGTCTTCTTCACGGGCGCGTTCCGCAGGCCGCGCGAGGTGAACTGGCTGATCGGCGTCACCATGTTCGTGCTGGCGATCGCGGAGGGTTTCGCCGGGTACTCGCTGCCGGACGACCTGCTGTCGGGCACGGGGCTGCGCATCATGCAGGGGATCGTGTTGTCGATCCCGGTGGCGGGCACCTACCTGAGCTTCTTCGTGTTCGGCGGTGAGTTCCCCGGCGAGGACTTCATCCCCCGGCTCTTCACCGTCCACATCCTGCTGCTCCCCGGGCTGCTGCTGGCGCTGGTCACCTTCCACCTGTCGATCGTGTGGCACCAGAAGCACACGCAGTGGCCCGGTCCGGGCGGCAGCGAGAGGAAGGTCTCCGGAGACCCGACCTATCCGGTGTTCCTCGCCAAGACGGTGGCGCTGCTGCTCTTCACGGTCGCCGTCCTCGCAGGGCTGGGGGCCTTCGCCCAGATCAACCCGGTCTGGCTCTACGGGCCGTACGAGCCGAGCCAGGTCTCGTCGTACGCGCAGCCCGACTGGTACGTCGGCTTCCTGGAGGGCGCCCTGCGGATCATGCCTCCGTGGAGCACGACGGCGGCGGGGCACACGATCGCGTGGAACGTCCTCGTCCCGGCCGTGCTCCTGCCGGGCGCGTTCTTCACCCTCCTCGCGCTGTACCCGTTCTTCGAACGGTGGGCGGTCGGCGACTGGCGGGTGCACAACCTGCTGGACCGCCCCCGGAACGCCGCGACGCGCACCGCCATCGGGGCGGCGGTGATCGCGTGGTACGGCAACCTGTGGGCGGCGGGCGGCGACGACGTGCTCTCCACCTACTTCCACATACCGGTCGAATGGCTCGTGTGGTTCTTCCGGGCGGGTTTCTTCCTCCTCCCCCTCCTGGCGTTCACGGTGACGCGGAGGTTGTGCCTGAGCCTGCAGCGGCGCGACCTGCGGACGTTCGAGGAGGGCTACGAGACGTGCGTCCTGACGGGTACTCCCGAAGGGGAGTACGTCGCGCTGCACGCGAAGGCGGACGAGGAGCAGATGGCCGCCCTGGAGCCGCGGCACCCGAAGGAGCTGGAGGCGAGCGCCCCCGGCCTGTTCCCGCTGCCGACCCCGGACCGGTTCAAGGCGCGGGTCAGGTCCAGGGCGAACCGGTTCTACGTCGACTACCAGAACGAGGTGATCGGAGGAGGGCAGGGCCGCGGCTCGGGCGGCGGGATCCCCGAATGAGCTCAACCCGACCCGGGCGGCCGCCGGCCCGGGAGCTCCCGCAGCCCGAAGTGCAGGTCGAAGGCCGGACGGCTGGTGCGGATCGGCGGGATCACCCGGAAGTTGTGGCGGGGCGGCGGGCATGAGGTCGCCCACTCCAGGGAGCCGCCCGCGCCCCACGGGTCGTCGGTCCCCACCCTGGTCCCGTGCCGGTGGGTGCGCCAGACGTTCCACAGGAACGCGAAGGTCGAGGCGCCCAGGACGAACGAGCCGAGCGACGAGACGGCGTTCAGGGCGGTGAACTCCCCGGCGTAGTCGGCATAACGCCGGGGCATCCCCTGCACGCCGAGCAGGTGGTGCACCAGGAAGGTCGTCTGGAAGCCGAAGAACAGCGTCCAGAAATGGATCTTCCCCCAGCGCTCGTCGAGCCGCTTGCCCGTCATCTTCGGCCACCAGAAGTAGAAGCCGCCGAACATCGCGAAGACGACCGTCCCGAACAGCACGTAGTGCAGGTGGCCGACGACGAAGTAGCTGTCGGTGGCGTGGAAGTCCAGGGGCGGCGAGGCGACGATGACGCCGGTGAGCCCGCCGAACAGGAAGGTGACGAGGAATCCGATGGCGAACAGCATCGGAGTCTCGAAGGTGAGGTGGCCCCGCCACATCGTGCCGATCCAGTTGAAGAACTTCAGGCCGGTCGGGACGGCGATGAGGAACGACATGAAGGAGAAGAACGGCAGCAGCACGGCCCCGGTGGCGAACATGTGGTGCGCCCACACGGTCATCGACAGGCCGGTGATCGCGATGGTCGCGCCGACCATGCCCTTGTAGCCGAACAGCGGTTTGCGGCTGAACACCGGGAGGATCTCGGTGACGATGCCGAAGAAGGGCAGCGCCACGATGTAGACCTCCGGATGGCCGAAGAACCAGAACAGGTGCTGCCACAGGAGCGCGCCCCCGCTCGCCGCGTCGTAGACGTGCGCGCCGAGCCTGCGGTCGGCGAACAGGACGAGCAGCGCCGCCGTCAGGACCGGGAAGGACAACAACACCATCAGACTGGTGAACAGGACGTTCCACGTGAAGATCGGCACCCGGAACATCACCATGCCGGGCGCGCGCATCCACACGACGGTGGTGACGAGGTTGACCGACGTGAGGATCGTCCCGGCCCCCGACAGGACCAGACCCATGATCCACAGGTCGCCGCCCACCCCGGGGGAGTGGGCCCCGTCGGACAGCGGCGTGTAACCCGTCCAGCCGAAGGCCGCGGCGCCGCCGGGCGTGAGGAACCCGGCCAGCACCAGGAGCCCGCCGAACAGGAACAGGTAGTAGCTGAGGGTGTTGAGCCGGGGGAACGCCACGTCGGGCGCCCCGATCTGCAGCGGCACCAGGAAGTTGGCGAACCCGGCGAACATCGGTGTCGCGAACAGCAGCAGCATCACTGTCCCGTGCACGGTGAAGAGCTGGTTGTAGCGGTCGGGGGAGACCACCTGCATGCCCGGCTCGAGCAGCTCCGCCCGCATCACCATCGCCATCAGCCCGGCGGCCAGGAACATCACGAACGCCGTGCCGAGATAGAGGTGGCCCACCACCTTGTGGTCGGTGGTCGTCAGGACGTCGCCCAGCCGCGTGCCCTTGCGGTGCCCCTCCAGCGCGCGGCGCAGGCTCGGCGCCCACGGTCCGGTCGCGGTCATCTTCCCTCGTCTCGTCGCCCACGTCGATCAGCTGTCCTACCCGCCGCCGCGACGCGACGAAATGAAGCGATGGCCAAGAATCGGCTCCCGTCCCGGCCTTCGCCCCCGAAAGCGCGCCCCCGCCCGGCGGGGGCGCGGCCCGTGCCGTCCGGGGGGTCCCCTCCGGTCGTTCAGGCGGCCTTGGCGGAGGGGTCCGCCGGGGTGTCGGCGAGGCGGGCCGCGAGGCGTGCGGGGTCGGGCCAGCGGACGTCGCGGGCCCAGCCGAGGCGCTCCAGGGCGCGGATGAGGACGGCGCTGGGGTCGTGGTGGCCCTTGAGGACCCCGTGGCGGGCGCAGGTGGGCTCGGCGTGGTGCCAGTTGTGCCAGCCCTCGCCGAAGGTGAGCAGGGCGACCCAGCGCAGGTCGGTGGACCGGTCGCGGGTGGTGAAGGGGCGGTCGCCGAAGCTGTGCGCGAGGGAGTTCACCGACCAGGTCACATGGTGGACCACCGCGTAGCGGACCAGGCCGCCCCAGAAGAGCGCCGACCAGAAGCCCGCCCACGACTGGGACAGCACGCCGCCCAGCGCCGCGGGCAGCAGGAACGAGGCGGCCGCGACGAGCGGGTAGGCGGCGTCCAGCCGCCGGATGCCGGGGTCGGCCAGCAGGTCGGGCGCCCAGTGCGCGCGGCTGGAACGGCGGCGCGCGGTGTAGAACCAGCCGGCCTGGGCGTGCAGCAGGCCCCGGAGCAGGCCGAGGCCGCTCTCGCCGTACGCCCAGGGCGAGTGCGGGTCGCCGGGCCCGTCGGAGTACTTGTGGTGGCGCCGGTGCTCGGCGACCCACAGCGTCACCGGCCCCTGGAGCGCGAGGCCGCCCGCGACGGCCAGGGCGGCGCGGACCGGCCGCGCGCACTTGAACGACCGGTGGGTGAGCAGGCGGTGGTAGCCGACGCTGATCCCGAAGATGCTCACCGTGTACATGACCAGGAAGATCATCAGATCGCGCGGGCCGACGCCCCGTCCCCAGGCGGCGCACACCGCCGCGCCGAGCGCCAGCAGGGGCAGCACGACGAGCACCAGCAGGTACGCGTGCCGGCGTGCATGCGAGACGGGGAGCGTCCCCCGCACGTCCGGCTCGGGCGTGTCGGACATCGAGGCCTCCCGGGAGCGCGGTCGTGACCCCATTCGACCCGGGAGGCATGACGGTCGGTAGTGGCGGGAGGTGCATGAAAGTCTCACCTGGGGAATCTAGTTGCCTACTCTTCGTGTTTCCGGGCTTGCGACCTGCGCGATCATCTGCTTACTCTCTGGCTCCGGTCGATCACAGTCCCCCGCGTGGAGGCCAGCATGCACACCGACGGTTACCTCGCCCGGTACGACGCGCTCCAGCAGGCCGACCCCGCGGCGGCGCTCATGCTCCTGGCGGGCTGGCTGCGCACCGACTGGCGGCCCCTGTTCGCCGAGCTCCGCGCCCGCAGACCCGTCCTGACCACCCCGGCGTTCACCCTCGTCACCCGCCACGCGGACGTCACCGAGGTGCTGTCCCGCCCGGCCTCCTTCACCGTGGGCGCCTACACGGCGCCCATGGAGACCGCGCTGGGCGGCCCCGTCATGCTCACCCGCGACGCCACCCCGATGAACTGGCGGGAGAAGGGCCTCATGCAGGTCGTGCTCGCCCCCGAGGACGTCCCCGGGCTGCGCGCGCTCACCGGGGAGCTCGCCGACGCGGCGCTCGACGCGGCGGGCGGTGCGATCGACGTGGTCGGCTCCCTGTTCCGCGCCGTCCCGCTGGCCGTGTGCGCCCGGTACTTCGGCTTCCCCGGGCCCGACCCGCGGACGCTCTCCCGCTGGTCCCGCGCCGTCATGACCGACGTCACCGCCAACCTCGCCGGCGACCCCGCGATCCGCGCGGCGTCCGCCGAGGCGGGCGCGGAGATGATGGCCTACCTCCGCGGCCTCGTGGCCGACCGCCGCGCCGGCCCGGAGGGCGCCGACGTCCTCGGCCGGCTCGTGCGCACCCGGCTGCCCGCCGAGTTGGGCTTCGACGACGAGCGGATCGCCGTCAACACCGCCGGGCTCCTCCTGGGCTTCGTGGAGAACGCCGCAGGGTCGATGACGAACGTGCTCGACCACCTCCTGGCCCATCCCCCGCTGCTGGAGCGGGCCGCCGATGCCGCCCGCGACCCCGAGCGCTTCGAGCCCCACGTCTGGGAGGCCCTGCGGTTCGACCCCTTCCTCAAGATGATCGTCCGTTTCTGCGTCCGCGAGCACGCCCTGCCCTCGGGGGCGGTGGTCCCGGCCGGCGGGCTCGTGCTGGCCGCGGTCGCCTCGGCGATGGACGACGAGGCGGCGGTCGAGGAGCCGGAGTCCTTCCGGCTCGACCGGCCCGGACACACCCTGCTGCACTTCGGGCACGGCCCGCACGCCTGCGTCGGCGTCCACCCCGGCCGCACCGTCGTCACCGAGACGCTGCGCAGGCTGCTGCTGCGGCCGGGCCTGCGGTCGGGCGGCGAGACCGTCCGCGACCGGGGGATCTTCCCCGACCGCCGCATCCTGCATCTGGACGCCCCCGCATGGAAGGAATCCCGGGTTTGAGCCGTTCCAAGGCACGGAGCATCGCCACCGACGGCGCCGTCAACAGGCTGCGCTTCCTCGCCCTCACCCACGCCCGGCCCCTCTGGCGGCTCGCCGAGACCGCCGTGCCCGTGCGCCGCCGCCTCAACGCGACACTGATCGACCAGGCGGTCCGCGAGATGCCGCCCCGGCCCGAGCCGCTGAGCACCCTGGCGCCCTACACGTCCTGGACGTCCCTCACCGACCGCACCTACAGCGGCAGGCACCTGCCCCCGCACGACGACCAGGAGACCGGCCGCCCCTCGGTCGACAAGGCAGCCGACCTCTTCCTGCGGGAGGGGCCGATGGACCCCTGCCCCCGCTCGACCGTGCTGTTCGCCTACTTCGCCCAGTGGTTCACCGACGGGTTCCTGCGCGGGGAGTCCCGCGAGCCGCGCGACCCCCGGCGCAGCACCTCCAACCACGAGATCGACCTCAACCCGCTCTACGGCCTCGACGCGGCGGCCACCGCGGCGATCCGCGCCCACGAGGGCGGCCTGCTCAAGAGCCAGCTGGTCAACGGCGGCGAGTTCCCGCCCTACCTGTGCGAGAACGGCGAGGTCAAACCGGAGTTCCGGGCGCTGACGGCCGTGCGCATGGAGATGCTGCCGCCCGAACGCCGCGACACCCTCTTCGCCCTCGGCGGCGACCGCGGCAACGTGCAGGTCGGCTTCACCATGATGACCGTGCTGTTCCTGCGCGAGCACAACCGCGTCGCCCGGCTCCTGGCCGAGCAGAACCCCGGCTGGGACGACGAACGCATCTTCCAGACCGCGCGCAACATCGTCATCGTGCAGGTCATCCGGATCGTGGTCGAGGAGTACATCAACCACATCACCCCCTACCACTTCCGGTTCCTGCTCGACCCGAAGCTCGGAACGATGCTGCGCGGAGCCCCCTGGCACCGGCAGAACTGGGCGTCGGTGGAGTTCAACCTCGTCTACCGCTGGCACAGCCTGATCCCGGGCACGCTGGTGGTCGGCGAGAAGGAGCTGCCGGCACCGCACACCCTGTTCGGCGGGGCGCTCATCCCCGGCCCCGGCCTGGGCAGGCTCTTCGAGGACGCCTCCGAGCAGCGTGCCGGACGCATCGGCCTCTTCAACACCGACCCGTCGCTGCGCGAGGTGGAGGTCTCCTCCATCACCGACGGCCGCACCCTCGGCCTGGCCCCCTACAACGACTACCGCGAGCACTGCCGCTTCCCCCGCGTCCGGCGCTTCGACCAGGTCTCCGGCGACCCGCGCGTCCACGAGTCCCTCGCCGACCTGTACCGGGACGTCGACGACCTGGAGCTCTACGTCGGCATGTTCGCCGAGGAACCGGGCTCGCCGAAGGCCATCCTCCCGCCCCTCCTCACCAAGATCATCGCCATCGACGCCTTCTCCCAGGCCCTCACCAACCCCCTCCTGGCCCCCCGCGTCCTCAACGCCGCCACCTTCACCCCCCTGGGCCTGGAGACCATCGCCCGCACCCGCACCCTCTCCGACGTCCTGCACCGCAACACCCCCGAGGACCCCGCCCCCCGCTTCGTCTCCATGACCTGGCGAGGCGCCCTGCGATGACCCCCGAGAACACCCCCATCCCCGCCCGAACCCCGGAGGAGCGGGACCAGGTGAGCGGTGAGAGCGATTCCGGGGCGCGGTGCGGGGGAGCGGGGGAGGAGGCCTCCGGGCGGTTGATGGCGGCGGCCCGGGAGCTGGCCGAGATCGCGCACGCGTTGCGGGAGGCCTCCGTCCACGCCACGGCGGCGCTCCACGAACCCGCGCTGGCGGCGTCGCTGCGGCGGTCGCCCGGCACGGGACTGCGCGCGCAGCGCGCGCTGCTGCGGGCGGTCACCGACCGGCGCGGGCTCGGGTGGGCCGTCAGCGGGGGCAGGGCCGGGACGCTCGGGGCGAAGCTCGGCGGGCTCGTGCACGCCGGGAACCTCCCCATCCGGGTCATGACCACGTCGTTGCGGCTGCGCATCGCCGCCGTCGTCCTGCACCACCCCGAGCTCGCCGAGGATCCGCTGCTGCGCCGCCTGCTGGAGGCCGTCTCCGCCGACGGCGACCTCGCCGCAGGCCGCGCGCTGCACGCCCTCATCAGGGACCGCGGGGCGGCCCGCGCCCTGTCCGGCATCGCGCCGATCTTCGGCGAGCTCCTGGCGCTGCGCGCCCTGCTCGACAAGAACCCGCTCAACGACAACACGGCCTGGCTCATCGCCACGGGCCTGGGCGCCGCCACCGCCGACCCGCTGACCGGCATGAGCAACCGCGTCGTCGCCCGCCTCGACCGCGGCGCGGGCGCGGCCGTGCCCGTCGAGCCCGCGCCGCACGAGGCCGGACGCCTCAGCACCCGCGGCTCGTTCCTGGACTACCTCTGCGACCTGCTCGTCATCCGCCCCACCGGCCGCGCCCTCGTCCAGACCGTCCGCGGCCCCGACGGGGTGGAGCGCCACGTCGTGCTCGCCCCCGGCATGCGGACGGGCGGTTTCGACACCGACTCCCCGGCCGACCTCCTGGGCGCCTTCAGCAGCACGGTCCTGGACAGCGGCCCCTACAGCCGCTCCCTGGCCGCGGCCGTCGCCGACTACGGCGTCCCCGAGGGCGCCGAGGTGGCGCTCATCGGCCACAGCGCGGGCGGCTCGGCCATCATGAGCCTCGCCCAGGACCCGGAGTTCAACGCCCGCCACGTCCTGACCGACGCCATCGCCATCGGCTCGCCCATCGACTTCAAACAGCCCGCCTCACCCGCCACGCGGGTCTCCAGCATCACCAACCACCACGACATCATCCCCACCCTCGACGGCCAGGGCGCCGGGAACTGCTTCGCCCTGCACCCCGACTGGTACATCGTCGACTACACCGACTCCACCCACCTCTTCCCCGCCTGCCACGGCCTGGAGCAGTACGCCGCCAACCTCCGCGACGACCTCCCCGAGGCCCGCGCCCACCTGGAGGCCCAGCTCACCGCCTACACCGGCCCCATCGTGCGCCGCCGCCTCTACCGCCTGTACGACCACGCCCCGCACCCCGCGGGCTTCCCCTTCCTCACCGTCCCCACCCACTCCAGGCACACCTCCGAGGGCCCCGTCACCGTCCCCGTCCGCACCTTCGACGCCACGGTGTTCACCGCCTGGTTCACCGTCCCCGCGGAGAAGGCCGCCGCCCTCCTCACCGGCACCCCCTTCACCCCCGTGACCGCGGCCTCCCGCGCCATCGCCGTCCTGCACTTCACCACCCACCACCGGAGCACCCTCGACCCCCACCACGAGACCACCCTCAGCCTGCTCGTCCACTCCCCCCTGCACCCCCGCCCCACCGGCCTCCTGCGCGACCTGCTGCGCGCCCCCGCCCTCCGCCACGCCGGCCTCCACCCGCTGGCCGCCGCCGTCACCACCCCCCAGGCCCGAGCCGCCGCCGCCGACCTGTGGTCCCACCCCGCCCACCTCACCGAAACGACCCTCACCCTCACCCCCACGGCGGTGGAAGCCGCCATCACCGCCCCCGGCGAGACCACCCCTCTCCTCGTCCTCACCGGCACCCCGGGCCCCCGGCTCCGCCCGCCCGCCCCCCGCCGCTCCGCGGCCACCCGAGTCCTGTACTCCCGCACCGGGAACACCCCCTACCGCTCCACCCTCCAGTCCACCGGCCCCACCACCACCCACCCCGTCCCCCGCCTCCTCCTCACCGCCGGAGCACCCGAGCACCCCCTGCCCGCCCTCCTCCACGCCCTCTCCCTCCCCCGAACCCGCCCCTTCCTCTGCCAGACCACCCCTTCCGCCCGCCTCCTCCACCATCCCCCCGCCCCGCTCACTTCTTCTTCCGTCGACCACCCGCTCACCCCGGAGCCCTGATGCCCGTCCCCCTCGCTCCGCTCGCTTCTTCTTCCGTCGACCGCTCGTTCATTTCGGGGCTCTGATGTTTCGTCCCGCTCAGTAGTCCTTCTGGCCATCACCTTCGCCATCCCCCCGTTCCGCTCGCTTCTTCCGTCCACCCGCTCATCCCGGAGCCCCGATGACCGATCCGCTCAGCGACCACGCCGCCCGCCTGGCGTCCGACGCGGAGGCCCTCGAGCGCTGCACGGTGCGCCTCCGCGCTCTGGCTCGCCGCCTCCGTGCCGACGAGGCCGCGCCGTCCTGGCTCCACGCCGCCCTTGACGCACACCTGACGGCCTGCACCGTTGCGTACGACGACCTCTCCACCGCCGCCGTCCTTCTCCGCGCCCATGCCTCGGGCTCGGCCGGGCCTTTCGAAGACCGGGAATGACGTACCAGGCGGAACGGGTCCGGAACAGCGAAAGGAGCCGCCGCCGGACAGGTGATGGCGTACACGCTGATGACGTCTTCGTTCCGTGAAGGCCCGCAGCGGACCGGTAGACTCGCGGCCATGACGAGCGGCGCTCCTGAAGACTGGTATCGCTGGATTCCCGAGCAGATCACCGCGCAGGAGTACGAGGCGCTGCCCGAGGATTTCTGCCGGACGATCGAGGTCATCGACGGGCATGTCGTCAAGTGCGAGAGTGCTTCCCGGTTGCACAACCGCGTCGCACGGCGGCTGGCGGCGGTACTGGAGCAGGGACGTAAGCCCGAGCCATGCCTGATGGTGGAAACCGATGTCGATGTCCGGATCAGCGATGTGCCGCTCAACCTCAGGCGCCCGGACGTCACCGTGTACAGGTGCCTGCCCGACGACCGGCGTTTGTACGCGGGAGACAGCGTTCTGGTCATCGAGATCGTGTCACCGGAGAGTTCCTTCCGCACCGACACGGTCGACAAGAAGGCCGCCTACGCTGCGGCGGGCATCCCGGTCTATCTGATCGTGTTCCTCTCCGAGTCCCAGGACGGTATCGAGCAGATCGAGGAGTACCGGCTCTCGGAGGGTCGGTATCACCTGGTCTGCCTGCACACCCGCAGGCTGTCCCTTGACGGACCGATCCCTGTCGATACGACTTTCAGGGAGCTTTCCGACGGGTGACGAGGCTTTCGTGCAGCCGGGCGGAGGAGAGCGGGGCGGTGATCGGAAGATCATGCGGCTTCGGGGCGTTGTTCAAGGTATGGACTACGTACAGCTGGGACGTACCGGACTCAAGGTGAGCCGTCTGGTGCTCGGGACGATGAACTTCGGGCCGGAGACCAACGAGGCGGACAGCCACAAGATCATGGATGCGGCGCTGGACGCGGGCGTCAACTTCTTCGACACGGCCAACGTGTACGGGTGGGGCGAGAACAAGGGGCGCACCGAGGAGATCATCGGGACCTGGTTCGCGCAGGGGGGCGGGCGCCGGGACAAGACGGTGCTGGCCACCAAGGTGTACGGGAGCATGGGGGCCGACGGGAAGCCGTGGCCGAACGCCGACAAGTTGTCGGCGTTGAACATCCGCCGTGCGGCGGAGGATTCCCTGCGGCGGCTCGGCACCGACTACATCGACGTCTACCAGTTCCACCACATCGACCGGGCCACTCCGTGGGAGGAGATCTGGCAGGCGATGGACGTGCTGGTGCAGCAGGGGAAGGTGCTCTACGTCGGGTCGTCGAACTTCCCCGGGTGGGCGATCGCGCGCGCCAACGAGACGGCGGCCCGCCGCGGCTCGCTCGGGCTGGTGAGCGAGCAGTGCCTGTACAACCTCTTCGAGCGCCGCGCCGAGATGGAGGTCATCCCGGCCGCCGAGGCGTACGGGCTCGGCGTCATCCCGTGGTCGCCGCTGCAGAGCGGCCTTCTCGGCGGGGTACTGCGCAAGGAACGTGAAGGGGGAGGAGCCCGGTCGTTGTCCGAGCGGAACCGGCAGCTCCTCTCCGACCCCGCGACCCGCGCGAAGATCGAGGCCTACGAGGAGCTCTGCGCCGCCCACGGACTGGAGCCCGGCGAGGTGGGGCTGGCCTGGCTGCTGACCCGGCCGGGCGTCACCGGCCCGATCGTCGGCCCCCGCACCATGGAGCAGCTGGAGTCGGGCCTGCGCGCCGCAGCCCTGGAACTCTCCCCGGAGTTCCTCGAGAAGCTCGAGGAGATCTTCCCCGGCCCCGGCCCCTCTCCGGAGGCCTTCGCCTGGTGACGGGCGGCCGGACCGCGGTCCGGCATGTTTCACCGTCCCGGAGGCAGCAGCCTCCGGGACGGTGCGGGACGGCGGAGCGGAATGCTCCGCCGTCGGCTTTCCGGCAGGACGGCGGCCTGCCCCGAAGCCGGGTGCTTCGGCGGTCAGTGCCGGGCACAGGTGTGGTCGGCGGGCAGGGTGGTGTTGCTCTGCGGGGACTCGCCGCGGCGGCGGGCCAGATCCTGGAAGAAGGCGGTCTCGTGCGAGTCGAGGTGAGTGGGGATGTCTATATGGATAGAGACGTAGATATCGCCACGGCCCTCACCGTTCACGTGGCGGGCGCCGTAGCCGGACAGGCGGAACCGCTGGGCGGGCTGGACGCCGGGCGGGATCTTGAAGGTGACCGGCTTCCCCGTCAGGTCACGGAGGGTGGCCTGGGAGCCGAGCACGGCCTGTGACAGCGGGATCCGCAAAGTGCAGTGCAGGTCGTCGCCCTCACGGCGGAAGGTCTCGTGGCCGAGCTCGACGATCTTGAGGTAGAGGTCGCCGGGTTCGCCCGCGCCCGGGCCGACCTCTCCTTCGCCGGCGAACTGGATGAGGGTGCCGTGCTCGACGCCCGCGGGGATCTTCACCTTGAGCGTCCGCTGGACGGCCACCCGCCCCTCGCCCTCGCACTCCCCGCAGGGACGGGTGAGAAGGTCCCCGTAGCCGTCGCACCGCTCACACGCCTGCCAGCGGGACGGGCCGGTCATCGTGCCGCCCCGGCCGCGGCACGGGGGACAGGGGACGGGAGAGCGGCCGTCGGAGGTGCCCGCCCCCGAGCAGGCGGAGCAGGCGGCCGCGGTCTCGATGGTCAGCTCCTCCACCGAACCCTCGCAGGTCTTCTGCAGGCAGAGCTCGAGCGGGATCGTCGCGTCTTGGCCCCGCGCCACCCGCTCGCGCCGTCCCAGGACCGTCTTCTTCCTGGATCCGGCGGCCCCGGAGTCCTCCGCCGCCGGCCGCGGCGCCCAGTGCGTGGCACGCGCCGAACGCAGTTCGGCGGCGACGAGGGAGGCGTCCGCGGGACGGTCCGCGGGCTCCTTCGCCAGCAGGGCGCCGAGCAGGTCCGTGACGGAGCCGGGGACGCCCGCGCGCAACGAGCCCAGCGACGGCGGCGCCAGGTTCAGGTGCTGGTTCATGAGCTGGTAGATGGTCGAACCGTCGAACGGCGGCCTGCCGGTCAGCAGCGCGTATCCGAGGCAGCCGAGCGCGTACAGGTCCGCCCGGTGGTCGATGCGCGAGTCCTTCCACTGCTCGGGGGCCATGTAACCGGGTGTGCCGATCGGGGCGCCCGCCCGGGTCAGCGCGGTGGCGCCCCCGTACCAGGCGATCCCGAAGTCGCAGATCTTCACCCGTCCTCCGGCCAGGAGCATCAGGTTGGCGGGTTTGAGGTCCCGGTGCACCACGTCGTGCGCGTGCGCGACCGCCAGCGCCTCGGCGGTCTGCGCCAGCAGGTCGATCGCCCGGTCCACCGGCAGCCCGCCCGGGTGCGCCCGCAGTTCCCGGTCCAGATCCGACCCGTGCAGGAACTGCATCACGATGAACAGGTGCCCCCGGTCGTCCCCGCTGTCGAAGACCGTGGTGATGCCCGGGTGGTCGAGCTTCGCCGCGGCCCTGGCCTCCCGGTGCAGCCGGGCCGACAGCCTGTGGTCGGGAGTCCCGCCCGGTTCGGTGAGCACCACCTTCACCGCGACGTCCCGGTCAAGCCGCAGGTCGGCGGCCCGCCAGACCTGGCCCATCGCCCCGTTCCCGAGCAGCGCCTCCAGACGGTACCGATGCGCCAGAAGCATTCCGGCCTGCAGTGCCATGGATCCCCCGACAGAGTTCTGCTGGACTCCGCTGAATATCTCACCGGTCCTCGCGTTCCGTACAGGATGAGAGAGGACGAAAAGGCCGGACCCCCGGTGGGAGCCCGGCCCTGTCGTTCGGACGGGGAGCGGAGGGGGCCGTCAGGTGGTGACGGCCTCGGCGAACTGGGCGGCGTAGAGGCGCTGGTAGGCGCCGTCGGCCGCGATCAGCTCGTCATGGGTGCCCTGCTCCACGATGGTGCCGCGCTCCATGACGAGGATGAGGTCGGCGTCGCGGATGGTGGACAGGCGGTGGGCGATGACGAAGCTGGTGCGGCCCTGGCGGAGGCTGCGCATCGCCCGCTGGATGAGGACCTCGGTGCGGGTGTCGACCGAGCTGGTGGCCTCGTCGAGGATGAGGATGGCCGGTTCGGCGAGGAAGGCGCGGGCGATGGTGATGAGCTGCTTCTCGCCCGCGCTGACCGTGCCGCCCTCCTCGTCCAGGACGGTGTCGTACCCGTCGGGGAGGGTGCGCACGAACGGGTCGACCTGGGTGGCCTTCGCCGCCTCGACGACCTGCTCGCGGGTGGCGCCGGCGTTGCCGTAGGCGATGTTCTCGGCGATGGTGCCGCCGAAGAGCCAGGCGTCCTGCAGGACCATGCCGGTGCGCGAGCGCAGGTCGGCGCGGCTCATCTCGGCGATGTCCGCGCCGTCCAGGGTGATGCGGCCGCCGTTCAGCTCGTAGAAGCGCATCAGGAGGTTGACCAGCGTCGTCTTGCCGGCGCCGGTCGGGCCGACGATCGCGACGGTCTGGCCCGGCTCGACGGTCAGGGACAGGTCCTCGATGAGCGGCTCGTCCTGCTTGTAGGAGAAGTTCACGCGCTCGAAGGCGACGCGGCCCTCGACGTGCTCCAGCGTCGCGGGCTCGTCGCGGTCCGGGCGCTGCTCCTCGGCGTCGAGCAGGCCGAAGACCCGCTCGGCCGAGGCGACGCCGGACTGCACCAGGTTCGCCATGCTCGCCAGCTGGCTGAGCGGCTGGGTGAACTGGCGCGAGTACTGGATGAACGCCTGCACGTCGCCGAGCGACAGGGAGCCGTTGGCGACCCGCAGCCCGCCGATCACCGCGACCAGCACGTAGTTGAGGTTGCCGATGAACATCATCGCGGGCTGGATCAGCCCGGAGATGAACTGCGCCTTGAACGAGGCCTGGTAGAGGCTGTCGTTCTGCTCGGTGAACGTCTCGGCGGCCTCGTCCTTGCGGCCGAACACCGACACCAGCGTGTGCCCGGTGTACATCTCCTCGATGTGGGCGTTGAGCTTGCCGGTGCTCGCCCACTGCTGGATGAACTGCGGCTTGGACCGCCCGCCGATCTTCGCCGCGACGAGCATCGACAGCGGCACCGTGATCAGGGCGACCAGCGCCAGCAGCGGTGAGATCCACAACATCATCGCCAGCACGCCGACGATGGTGAGCAGGGAGTTCGCCGCCATGCTCAGGGTCTGCTGCATGCTCTGCGACAGGTTGTCGATGTCGTTGGTGACACGGCTGAGCACCTCGCCGCGCTGCTGCCGGTCGAAATAGCTCAGCGGCAGCCGGGAGAGTTTGGCCTGCACCCGCGCGCGCAGCCGGTACATCGCCCGCTGGACGACCGTGGTGGTCACCCGCCCCTGCACCACCGCGAGGAGGCTGGCCACGAGGTAGACGGCGAGGGCGGCGAGCAGCACCCGGCCGACCGCGCCGAAGTCGATGCCCTCGCCGGGGACGACGTCCATCGAGGAGACCATGTCGGCGAAGTTGTCGTCGCCCTGCGCGCGCAGCCCCTCGACGACCTGCTCCTTGTCCGCGCCGTCGGGCAGCCTCGAGGAGATCGCGCCGTTGAAGATGAGGTCGGTGGCGATGCCGAGGATCTTCGGCCCGGCCACGGTGAGCGCGACGCTCACCGCCGTCAGCGCCAGCCCGGCGATGATCAGCGCGCGCTCCGGCCGCAGGTCGCGCAGCAGCCGCTTGCCCGACTCGGTGAAGTTCGAGGGCTTCTCCAGGGAGGGCCCGGCCATCCAGGCCCCGGGGCCGGTGCGGGGCGGCCCGCCTGCGGCCGGCGCCTTGGGCGCCTCGGGGCGGTTCGGCGTGGTCATGCCGCCTCCTGTTCGGTGAGCTGGGAGAGGACGATCTCCCGGTAGGTCTCGTTGCCGGCCATCAGCTCCTCGTGGGTGCCCGTCCCCACGACGCGGCCGTGGTCGAGGACCACGATCCGGTCGGCGTGGCGGATGGTGCTGACCCGCTGGGCGACGATGAGGACGGTGGCGCCGGAGGTCCGCTCGGCGAGCGCGGCGCGCAGCCGCGCGTCCGTGGTGTAGTCGAGCGCGGAGAAGGAGTCGTCGAAGAGGTAGATCTCCGGCCGGTGCACCAGGGCCCGCGCGATGGCCAGGCGCTGGCGCTGGCCGCCGGAGACGGTGGTGCCGCCCTGGGAGACCGGGGTGTCCAGGCCCTCGGGCATGCGTTCCACGAAGTCCCTGGCCTGGGCGATCTCCAGTGCCCGCCACAACTCCTCGTCGGTGGCGTCGGCCCTGCCGTAGCGCAGGTTGGAGGCGATGGTCCCGGAGAACAGGTAGGGCCGCTGCGGGACGAGGCCGATGAGGTCCGACAGCTTCGCCGGGTCGAGCTCCCGCACGTCCACGCCGTTGACGAGGACGTCGCCGCCGGTCACGTCGAACAGGCGGGGGACGAGGCCGATCAGGGTGCTCTTGCCGCTGCCGGTGGATCCGATGATCGCGACGGTCTCGCCGGGCCGCGCGGTGAGGGAGACGCCCTGCAGCACCGGCTCCTCGGCGCCCGGGTAGCGGAACTCCACGTCGCGCAGCTCCAGGGTGCCGTGCCCGGTGGTCTCGGTGACGGGCTCGGCGGGCGGGACGACGCTGGAGTCGGTGTCCAGCACCTCCCGGATGCGCTCGGCGCAGACCGAGGCGCGGGGCGCCTGCATGAACATGAACGTCGCCATCATCACCGACATCAGCGTCTGCATCAGGTAGCTGAGGAACGCGGTGAGCGCGCCGATCTCCATGCCGCCGCTCTCGATCCGGTGCCCGCCGAACCACAGGACGGCGACGCTGGCGAGGTTCACGACCCCCAGCACCAGCGGGAAGATCAGGCTCATGAAGTTCCCGGCGCGCCGGGAGACGTCCATCAGCTCGGTGTTGGCCCGGTCGAACCGCTCGGTCTCGCGGTCCTCGCGGACGAAGGCGCGGACGACCCGGACGCCGGTGATCTGCTCGCGCAGGATCTGGTTGAGCTGGTCGAGCCGCTCCTGGATGGTGCGGAACAGCGGGTGCATCCTGGACAGCGCGAAGGCGACGGCGGCCGACAGCAGCGGCAGCACCACCAGCAGCAGGCCCGACAGCGGGACGTCCTGGCGCAGCGCCATGATGATGCTGCCGGTCCCCATGATCGGCGCGGTCACCGCGATGGTCATCGCCATCAGGACGAGCATCTGCACCTGCTGCACGTCGTTGGTGGTGCGGGTGATGAGCGACGGGGTGCCGAACTGGCCGACCTCGCGGGCGGAGAAGCGCTGGACCCGGTCGAACAGGCCGGCGCGCAGGTCGCGGCCGAGCGCGCCGGCCGTGCGGGCCGCGAAGTAGATGGCGCCGACGGAGCACAGGACCTGGCCCACGGACACCGCGAGCATGACGCCGCCGAGCCGCAGGATGGTGCCGGTGTCGCCGGTGACCACGCCGTCGTCGATGATGTCGGCGTTCAGGGTCGGCAGGTAGAGCATCGCGAGGGTGGCGAGGAACTGCAGCGCCACCAGCAGGGTCAGGTCCCTGCGGTAGGGCCGCAGGAACTCGCGGACGAGACTGATCAGCAAGGGGGGCTCGCTAGAGGTGGTAGCGACCGGCGGTGCCGGCCTGGTCAGCGATGGTCGTGGGCGGACGCGACGGGGGCGACGTGCAGCAGGCCCTCCCGCAGCGCGTCCTGGAGCGTTCGGCCGGTGTGCTGTTCGTGTTCGAGCCAGTGCTGGGTGGCGATCCGGACGGCGGTGCCGAGCGAGGCCGCCAGCAGGGAGGGGAACATGTCCCGCTCGGGATCGAGCCCGCAGCGCTCGGCGATGGCCTCCACGAGGGGTTGGGACATCGCCTTGTGGCTCTTGAGGAACTCGCCGTGCAGCGCCCGGTTGCAGAAGATCATGTGCATGATCCGCCAGTCCGGGGAGCCCTGCTCCGCGTGGTGTTCGAGCACGGCCTGGACGCAGGCGTCGGCCAGCGGCTCCTGCGGAGGCCGCGCCCTCAGCCGTTCCCCCAGCTCCCGGTTGCGGGCGACGGGGATGGCGCAGATCGCCGCCTCCCGGCTGGAGAAGTAGTTGTTGTAGGTGCGGGGGGAGACGCCGGCCGCGGCGGCGATGTCCTCCACCCGCACGTTCTCCGGACCGTGCTTCAGGGCGAGGTCGGCCGCGGCGAGGCTCAGCGCCTGCCGTGTCGCTTCTTTCTTGCGCTCCCTGAGGTTCACGCAGGCGACGGTATGCGCTTCCTGCGTGCCGCGCAAATTTTTATTCAGAGAAAAACTGCGTGGCGCGCAATTTAAGCGCGCCACGCTCCTCCGGCCGGGTCAGCCCCGCTCGGCCGCGGCCTCCTTGGCCCAGCGATAATCGGCCTTGCCCGACGGGGTGCGGCGCACCTCGTCCACCACGTGGATCCGCTTGGGGATCTTGTATCCGGCGAGCACCTCGCGGCAGTGCCCGCGCAGCTCCTCCTCGGTGACGGGGGAGCCGAGCGAGACCACCGCGGTCACCCGCTGGCCCAGCAGCTCGTCGGGCAGCCCCACGACCAGCGCGTCGTAGATGGCCGGGTGCGACTTCAGCGCACTCTCGACCTCCTCGACGTACACCTTCTCGCCGCCGGTGTTCACCACGGTCGAGCCCCGGCCGAGCAGGATCATGTGGCCCTCGGCGTCGACGCGCATCATGTCGCCCTGCAGCGCCCACCGGACACCGTCCGCGTCCGTCACGAACGTGGCCTCGGTCTTCGCCGGGTCGTTCCAGTAGCCGATCGGGATCCGCCCGGAGCGGGCGAACACCCCGATCTCCTCCGATCCGGGTTCGATCCGGCGCAGCTTCTCGTCCAGCACCGCGGCGTCCGGCTGGGGCATGAAGCGCGGCCGCCCGTCCGGGCCCGGCTCGACGGCCCGTGCGGCCGTTCCGGTCTCCGAGCCGCCGATCGGGTCGAGGATCGTCATCAGCGACGGCAGCGCCCGCTGGAGCCGCTCCTTCACGTCGGGCGAGGTGACCGAGCCGCCGGTGGCCACGACGAGCAGGGACGACAGGTCGTAGGCGTCGGGGTTGGCCTCCAGGAAGTCGGCGATCGGCCGTGCCATGGCGTCGCCGATCGTGGTCATCACCTGCGCGCCCTCCCGCGAGGCGACCTCCAGGATCCCGGCCGCCGAGAAGCTGGGCTCCGACCACAGCACCAGCTTCGACCCGGAGGTCAGGGACGCCCAGCTCACCCAGATGCCGGCGGCGTGCATGAGCGGCGCGTTGCACATGATGGTGAGCCCGCCCGCCGCGGCGTTCTCACCCGCCTGCTCGGGCCGCTGGATCGGGTCGCCGACCATGTTGCCGCCGCCCATGGCCTGGAAGAAGATGTCCTCGATACGCCACATGACGCCCTTGGGCAGGCCGGTGGTACCGCCCGTGTAGAGCAGGAAGAGGTCGTCGCCGGAGCGTTCGGCGGGCACCCGCGCGGGCGAGGCGGCGGCCAGCGCCTCCTCGTACCGGACGGCCCCGGGCACCTCGCCGCCGTCCCCGTCCTCGATCACCAGCACGGAGCGCAGGTCGGGCAGCCGGTCGCGGGCGGGGCCGAGGCGCGCCAGCGGGCCGCGCTCGCCGACCACCACGGTGCTGCCCGAGTCGCCGATCACGTGGGCGAGCTCGTTCGCCGTGTAGCGGTAGTTGACGTTCACCGGGGCCGCCCGCAGCTTGAAGGCGGCGATCTGGGTCTCCAGCCACTCGGCGCGGTTGACCGACAGGATCGACACCCGGTCCCCGGGGCCGACTCCGGCCTCGGCCAGGACCGCGGCGGCCCGGTTCGCCCGCGCGTCGAGCTCGGCGAAGGTCAGGCGGGTGTCGCCGGCGACCAGGGCGAGCCGGTCGGGCACGGCGTCGGCGACGATCTCGAACAGGTCGGCGAGGTTGAAGGACGGCATCTTTGGGATCCTTCCGACGGAGGACACCCAACCTAACCCGGTCCCTCCCGGTGAGGTAAGTCCTTGCTTATGGCGTTCCTCTGCCCTAACGGCCGCAGGCCGGGAAACGGCCGGTGGGGACGGGAGAAGGCCCTCGCCGGGAGCGCCGCACGCTAGGTTTGGACCCACGGTCGGCAAGCTGGAAGGGGTGCTCGAATGGGAATGAGCCAGGAGAAGGCCAGGGAGCTGTTCCCCGTGGTGGACGCCAACGGGGACGGGCTGATCTCGCCGGCGGAGCTGGCGCGGCTGTACGAGCGGAACGGGACGCCGATCACGCCCGAGGAGATGGAACTGATCTTCGCCAAGGCCGACGCCGACGACGACGGGCTGATCTCGCTGGAGGAGTTCGTGGTCTTCCTCGGCTGAGCGGGCGCGTCAAGGACGGGCAAACCTTCGGCGTCGCGCCTGGTCACGCAGCGTGACCGGCGGCATGATCACTCCCGGAGAGGGGAGTGATGCACCGGATCGGGCTGTGGGCGATCGTGGCGGCCGGGCTGGCCACCGCGCTGCTGGACGTCCTGCTGTGCCTCAGCCTGATGGGCGATGTGATGCGGGCCGAGGGGGCGGGGCTCCTCGCCTGGGCGGCGACGCTCGTCCTGTCGGGGTGCTTCCTGATCGCGGTGGCCATCGTCCTGCTGCACTGCGCGGCCGACTGGGGCTGGTGCCGGCCGGGATGGTGCTTCGGGCTGCTCTACCTGCTGGTGGTCGCCGAGGAGCTGTGGGACCGCGGCGGGACCTACGGCTCTCCCACGCCGATGATCCTCGTCTGCTCCTACCTGACGACGATCCCGTTCCAGTTCGCCGTCTGGGCCCGCCGCACGGCGGCGCTGGAGGCGAAGGCGGAACGGCCCGAGCCGGAAAGGCCGCTCGTCCAGTGGCCGCACACGGTGCGGCAGGTGTTCGCCCGCCCCGCCGGCGACGCGGACGCCCTGGCCGGGGAGAACCCGCCGGCGCACGGGCTGAGCTCGGCGGCGAACCGCCGGTAGGCCGCGCCGGTAAGGCATTTTCCGCACATCTTCCTCCGCCGACTCCGCTCCGGAAGGCGGTCACTCCCCGCCGGAACATCCCTACGCTTCGGGCGCATCGACCCGAAGGCGAGGTTCCGTGGCGACCGCGACGACGACCGGACGAGAAGAACGGCGGGCCGGATGGGCGAGGCGCCTGGCGGCCTGCGCGCCCGACTGGGGATGGCTGGGGCCGCTGATCGTCGCGGCGTACGCGTTCACGGTGGTGTTCGTCCGGCTGGGCGACCCGCACGAGCTGATGTGGGACGAGACCTACTACGCCAAGGACGCCTGGGCGCTGCTGCACAGCGGTGTCGAACTGGCCTGGCGCGACCAGCCGGGCGGGCAGCCCGCCAACGGGTTCGTCATGGCCGGAAACCCCGAGGCGGGCCTGCGGCCGGGCGCTGCGGGCCACGCCGTCCACCCCCCGGCGGGCAAGTGGCTGATCGCCCTGGGCATCGCCGCCTTCGGCATGGACCCGTTCGGGTGGCGGGCCGCCGCGGGGCTGGCCGGGATGCTGATCGTGCTCATCACGGCCCGGACCGCCCGGCGGATGACCGGTTCGACCCCGCTGGGCTGCGCCGCCGGACTGCTGGTCGCGCTCGACGGTTCCTGGCTGGTCGCCGCCCGCGTCTCGATGCTCGACGTCTTCCTCGCGCTCTTCGTCGTGGCGGGTTTCGGCTGCCTCGTCGTCGACCGTGATCTCACCCGTGCCGCGCTGGCGGACCGCGCTCGTCCGGGAGGGTTCGGCCCCTTCCTGTGGCGGCCGTGGCGGATCGCGGCGGCCGTCTGCCTCGGCCTGGCGTGCTGCACCAAGTGGGCGGGCCTGTACGCGCTGGTCTTCTTCTGGCTGCTGGCGCTGCTGTGGGACCGGGGCGCGCGGGCCGAGGCCGGGGTGCCCCGGCCGTGGAGCGGCACCCTGCTGCTGGACGTGGTGCCGTCCTTCCTGACGGTGTGGGCGGTCGCGGCGGCGACGTACCTGGCCGGCTGGTGGGGCTGGTTCGTCTCCGGGACCGGGCTGCAGGAAAGGTTGTTCGGCCGGACGGTCCCCGGAGCGGGACGCCTCTGGGCCCAGGAGAACCCCAGCTCCTTCTGGCCGGGCTTCCTCGATCCGCTGCGCTCGTTGTGGCACCGGCACGCCGAGACCCTCGAGTTCCACCGGGGCGTCACCGGCTCCCACCCCGCCCAGTCCTGGCCGTGGGAGTGGCTCTATCTGGGGCGGCCCGCGGGGATGCACTTCCAGGTCCACCAGGACGGGCGCGAGGGCTGCACGCCGCTGCGCCAGTGCGTCACCGCGGTGACGGACCTCGGCACACCGGCGATCTGGTGGGCGGCGCTCCCGGCTCTGGCAGCCCTGTTCGTGCTGACGATCCGCGCGTGGGACTGGCGGTCCGGGACCGTCCTGTGGGGATGGCTCGCGGGCGTCCTTCCGTGGCTGCCCGAAGCGGCCGGAGGCCGCGTCATGTTCTCCACCTACGCGCTGCCGCTGCTGCCCTTCACCGTCCTGGCGCTGGTGCTGCTGTTCGCCAAGGGGCTGGAGGCGGCGCGCGACCGCACGGGACGCCGGATGGCGGTGTACCTCGCGGGCGCCGCCTACCTCGGGGTGGTCGCGTGGAACTTCTGGTACCTCTACCCGGTCCTCACCGCCGACCTCGTCCCCTACGCCTCCTGGTCCGAGCGGATGTGGTTTCCTCGCTGGTCCTGACCGCGGTCTCGATGGCGTCGCGTTCGGCGGCGACGCGCTCGTGGGCGGTGGGCGGAGCGGGAGGGGCGAGCGCGGCCAGCCTCCGGCGGCGCGACCAAAGGCCCAGATGCGTCAGTGAGAGGAAGAGGACACCGCCGATCGCGGCGCCCCGGGCGGCGTGCTCGTCCAACGCGGGCAGCAGGGGGTCGCGGTCGGCCACCAGGCCGAACGCGGGCGGAGCCGGGGACGAAGGCGCCACCACGGGCAGCGACGGCAGGAGTCCCAGGTCGCCGGGACCCGGGGAGGGTGGGGAACTCGGGTCTTCGGGCAGGGGGCCGGGCCAGTTCGGGACCGCCGGTGGAGCCGGACTCGACGGGACGGCGCCGTCGGGAGAGGGGTTCGGCGAGCCGCCGGGCGCGTCCGGGGTTGCGGAGGCGGGGCTCGGACCGTCCGGCGGTTTCGGTTCGTCGGAGCCGCTCGGGGACGGCGAGGGCTGTTCGGAAACGGGGGAGGGAGCCTCGGGGGCGGGTTCGGGGCGCGGCGCCGGCTCCTGGGGAGGGGGTTCGGGAACGTCCAGATCCACGAAGTTGTAGGACGTGGGGGAGGACAGGGTCGCGCCCGCCCGTTCGGCCTCCACCCCGACGGCCAGCGCCCCGGACGCCGAGGCGGGAACGTCGAAGGAGGTCCGGCAGGTCCCCGAGCAGGGCCCGGCGGAGGACCCGCCCTGCTCGCTCCGCACCTCGTAGCCGGTGATTCCGGGTTCGGCGTTGGCGTTCCACGTGACCGTGACGGTCCTGCCCGCCAGCGAGGCCCGCACCCCGGTGGGGGCGGCGGGCCTCGTGGCCATCCGGAACGTGCTCTCGCTGCCGTCTCCGCCGAGGACCGGGTCGAACCGGACCCGGTGCGTGCCGTTCGGCACGGTCAGCCCGTCCAGGGTGTAGGTCAACTCCCGGTCGCTTCCTGCGTCGCGTACGACCCCGTCAACCAGCAGCCGCCCGCCGCCCGCGGGGGCCTGCACCCGGACGGTGACGGTGCGGGCGGTGACGGTCGAGCCGTCCGCCGGGGAGATGGCGGGTCCGGCCGCCCGCGCGGAGGCGGCCGGGAACACCGGGACGGCGGCCAGGACGAGCAGGAAGAGCGGAGGGACACCGCGCTTCGGCATGAACGGTCCCCTTCTACAGGTCGTGGTAGGTGCGGTAACTGCGGGAGAAGTCGTTGCGCTCGCGGAAGTTGATGAAGCTCATGGTCACCGAGACGTCGAGACCCTCGACGTAGTGCCACCAGCCGATGGGGATGAACAGCAGGTCCCCGGGGCCGATGACGCATTCGATGACGGAGGCCTCCCGCATCGCCGGATGCCGTTCGTAGTCGACGCCGCTCCCGTCGACCTGTGAGTAGCAGTGGAAGTGGTTGTAGACATGGGCGGTGTCGGTCATCGGGATGAGCTTGACCTTCTTGCGGCCGATGACCTGGGCCATGAAGTTGTTGGTCAGGTCGTGGTGGAACGGGGTCTTCGTGCCGGCCGGGCCGAGCCAGAAGAACCCGGTGTCGGGCGAGTCCGGGTCGAGGTACTCGGTGACGGTCTCGACGTCGTCCCACAGGCCCGCCAGCGCCTCCCGGTTCACGCCGGTGTTGTTGGCCGTCATGTAGAAGTCGTTGGTCGCGCCCGCCCGCTCCACCAGGTGGACGTACTCGCCGAAGAGCATGGTGCGGACGTGCTTCTCCCGGTTGATCTCGAACTCCGGATCAGAGTCGCGGCCGAACTGCACCTCGACCTTGCGGTCGCCGTACCCGTCGCGGAAATGGGCGAGGTCCCACTTCTCCATCGCTGGCCAGGACGAGAGCCGGCCGGTGATGACGACGGGCCGGTTCTGGAAGTAGTGCTCCTCGAAGAACTCCTCCCGGGAGAGCAGCTCCTTCCGCGGCACGTCCGCGCTTCCCGATCGCATCCGCCCGAGCCGCGAGAGGACCGACAACGTCCACTCCCGCTTGGCCAGCCGGTTGCGCATCCGGGCCGCCCCCACCAGGTAGGGGTGGGTCAGCGCCGTCTCGAGCTCGCGCACCGCCTCCTCGGCGGAGAAGCCCTCTTCGACGAGCTTGGCGCACAACGCGTTCGGCGACGTCTCCAGCAGCAGGTTCTCGGCGATCCAGCGCCGCCAGTCGTCCAGCGAGGGTGCCGGTGAGGACATGGGAGTACCTTTCTTCGGGCGCCGGGCTCAGAACCTCGGACGCAGCTCGACGGTGTTCCCTGAGCCCGCGGTCATCGCGTTGACCAGGGGGGTGAGCGGGCCGCATTCGTGCAGCGCGGGCAGGTGGTACCGGCCGGTGAGCGTGGAGCCCCGCTTCTTGGACCTGAGGTTGATCTCGGCGGGCGAGTACGTGCGGCAGTGCGCGCCGCCCCCGAACGGGATGCCGTACAGCTTGATCGCGGTGACCTTCACGTGCAGCCTCGAACGGGAGGTGAGCACGCCCCGCTTGAACCTGCCGGTGGTGTCCCCCTTCGGCTCGAAGACCACCCTGGCCCGCACCGGCAGGACGCGCAGCACCTTGAACCGCCCGGTCGCGGAGTCCAGCGACAGGCGGCCGGCGTAGCGCCCCGTCCTCGGGTCGACGTTCGCCTGGAGCCTGCCCGCCAGCGGGACGGAGCCGTTGGCGCGCTTGAGGAAGGTGGAGCCCTTCAGCTTGACGGAGTAGGGCACCGTCCCGCCGGGCGGTGTCGGCGTGGGGGTGGGTGTCGGTGTGGGGGTCGGCGGTGTCGTCGGTGTCGGCGTGGGGGTGGGCGTGGGCGTCGTGGGCGTGGGTGTCGGCGTTGGAGGCGTCGGCGTCGGCGTCGGAGTGGTCGGTGTCGGTGTGGGCGGCGTCGGGGTGGGCGGTGTGGGCGTCGGCGTGGGGCCGCTGCCCTTGGGGACGACCTTGCCCCGTGCCAGCACGGTCTCCTGCCCGGCGGGGATGGTGCAGGGCGCGCTGAAGGCGTCCGAGCCGGTCTCCAGCTGGATCGGGACGCCGGCCGCGTCCTTCAGCGTCATCGGGCCGAGCGACAGCCCGGTGACCGTGACGACGATGTCGCCCTCCTCCTGGAAGGTCAGCGACGGCGAGCTGCCGGTCGCCTTGATCTGCATCTCCCCACTGGCCGGAACGTTCGACTTCTCCAGCTCGACCGGGATCCGCGGGTCGAGGTCGGTCCGCGGCGCCGTGATGTTCGCGGTGGAGGTGCCCGAACCCTCGATCGTCTTGCCGCCGACGAGATTCATGCCGCGGACGGTGCTGGCGTTGATCGTGGAGATCGCCTCGATGGGAAGCTCGCCGGTGGCCTGGCCGATCTCCACGATCTCCGGGATCGGGATGCTCATCGCGACCCTGACGTCCTGCACGCCCACGATGGGGAACGTGCAGCTGAAGGTGAGGTCCAGCGTCGCAGCCGAGGCCGGGGCGGAGCCGAGCGCCCCGACCGTGCCGAGCGCGAGGCAGCCGACGGCCGCCGCGGCGAGCCCGGTCACGGCGCCGCGTCTTTGGTTCCTGGTGCGCAAACTGCCCTCCATACGTCTGAAAGAATTGACGTGAGCGGAGGGGTAAAACTATCCGGAGTGCGCTCGGGCGGTATTGGGCTCGGCTGACAAGTTTTTCGTTCCGATGCTCACCGGCCGCCGGTCTTATGGCATGGCGACGGCATGATCGGGAACTCAGGAAACGCAGGATTTCGGTAGGGGATTCTTGCCCGGCTGACAATGCGGGGCGGGTTCGGCATGGAAAAGGATGATTGATCATGGCGCTGAACTGGTCTTATGGGGAGTTCTTCCTGCGGGTAGAGGGCCGCGGGGGCCGGAAGATCTTTTCCGGTGGCCTTTGCGTGATGTGAGCCAAGATCCGGGAAAACTTGTCATCCGTCTCTGGGGACGCGACATGAACCGGTGAGTAGTTTACGCCACTGAAACGTCGTGATTCTGCGACGCGTGCCCTGTCCGGCGCAAAAGCAAGGCGCTGTCGAGCGGCGTTTTCCAGACGCCCGCCAAGGGGCATTTCCGCAAACGGAAGGCAGTTCAGTGAGCACTCGGAAGAAATCCAGGAAGGCCGGCACCGGGCTGGCCGCGGCGGCCGTCGGCTGCCTCGCGCTCGGCACGGTCGGCGTGCTCGGGTCCGCCCCCGCGTCCGCGGCGACGCTGGACCTCACCTTCAGCTGCACGTTCCCCATCGTGGGCGTGCAGGACGTCAAGGTCGCGATGAGCATCCCGACCCCCGAGACGATCGGGATCGGCGAGCCGACCGGCGAGCTCCCCATCGAGGCGATCTCCACGATCA
Organism: Actinocorallia populi; assembly: GCF_002995495.1. Classification (GTDB taxonomy): domain Bacteria; phylum Actinomycetota; class Actinomycetes; order Streptosporangiales; family Streptosporangiaceae; genus Actinocorallia; species Actinocorallia populi. The sequence continues at coordinate 363,567 of NZ_PVZV01000005.1, forward strand.
ACGCCAACACCGTCCGCGGCATGATCCTCGTGGGCGGCAAGACGATCGAGGGCTCCGGCCTGTCGAAGGCGAACATCACCGCCCCGCGCACCAACCTCAACCCGCAGATCCCGGTCGAGCTGGAGAAGTCGAACGTCCCGGCCAGCGGGGAGATGCAGATCAAGGCGACCGGCAGTTCGCCGTCGCTGACCTTCCAGGAGGCCGGCCCCGGCACGATCACCGTCACCGGCCTGGAGCTCGGGCCGATGATCGTCCGTGACGCCGCCGGCGCCCCGATCCAGCTCGAGGTCGGCTCGGACACCTTCAACGCGCCCTGCACCATCCCCGCCGGGCAGAACACCGTCCTGGCCACCTTCGACGTGATCGACACCCCGACCCCCACCCCGACCCCGACCCCGACTCCGACCCCCACCCCCACCCCCACGCCGACCCCGACTCCGACCCCCACCCCCACGCCGACCCCGACCCCCACGCCGACTCCCACCCCGACTCCGACCCCCACCCCCACGCCGACCCCGACCCCGACCCCGACCCCGCCGGGCGGCATGCACTTCGACTTCGACCTGAAGGGCTCCTCGAACATCAAGGCCGCCAACGGGACGGTGCCGCTGACCGGCTCGGTCAGCTCCGACCTGGTCATGGAGACCGGTGAGGTCACCGCGGACCTGACGCTGAACCCGACCAAGGGCACCTTCCAGATCCTCGGCTTCCTGCCGGTCAACGCCGACGTCGCCTTCGACCCGGTCGGCGGGACCACCGGCACCTACAAGGAGGGGGTGCTGACGACCACCTCGAAGATGACCGTGCGGCTGCCGTCGCTCAAGGCGTTCGGCATCCCGCTCGGCGGCGGCGAGAAGTGCCGGACCTCCGCGCCCTCCGAGATCAGGCTGAAGTCGACCGAGCCCTTCTTCAACCCCTCCAAGGGAGGGCCGCTGAAGGCCGCCGACTACAAGATCGCCAAGCTGCAGGACTGCGGTGCCCTGAACGGCGTCCTCAGCCTCTTCACCGCCGGGTCCGGCAACACGATCGACCTCGTGCTCACGCCCAAGGCCCAGGGCTGACCCCGTCCGCACCCCAGGGCCCCCGCCGCGCCGCGGCGGGGGCCCGCCAGGAGGAGGCACCCGATGACGCGAAACCGGCAGGGCGCGCTCGTCCTGGTCCTGCTGCTCGCGCTGACGGCGGTCGCGGCCGAGCCTCTCGCCCGGCGGCCCGCCCGCGCCCAGGCGGCCGAGGCCGACCTGTCCTACGCCTGCGCCTTCTCCTCCGGACGGGCGAAGACCGGCGTGACGGTCTCCGGCACTTTTCCCGACACCGGCACGGCGGGGCAGCCGCTCGCCCCCGGCCGCATCACCCTGACGCTCACCGTCCCCCGCGCCGCCCTGCCCGACGCGGTCCCGGCGGTGACGGCCGACCTGGCGATGTCCCTCGTCCAGGGAACGGCCGCCACCCCCGTGGACTGGCCGGTCTTCACGCTCCCCGCCGCGCCCGTACCGGAATCCGGCGACGTGACGCTGACCGGCTCGGCGGCGGTCCCACCGGTGACACCTCCGGCCGAGGGGAGCGCCGTCTTCACCGCGGGCGCGCTGAAACTGGCAGTCGGCGAGGCCGTCGAGGTCTCCTGCGCCCCGGAGCCTGGCACCGCCACGGCCGTGGCGACCATCCCGGTGGCGTCCGGAGCCGCCCCCGGCACACCCCCCGAATGCGGGAAGATCGCCATTGATCCCGCCGACCCCGGCAACACCGGCTGCGCCTACATGACGGGCTTCGCGAACGTCGCCAAGCTCGGCGCGGCCACCCTGCTGAACGACCCCGCGTCCGCCGGCCCCGCGCTCACCAACGTCATCGTCCACCCGCCGAAGGCCGGCCACCTCCTGGTGGACTTCCAGTTCGCCTCCCCGCTGCGCGCCCGCTCGACGTTCCTGGTGTTCGGCTTCATGCCCACCACCGCCGTGATCGAGATGAGCCAGCCGGAGAAGGGCCTGGTCGACCTGTCCATCGCCACCGGGAAACTCACGGTGACCGGGGAGATGGAAATCCGGATCACCGAAGCCTCCATCAACGGCACCCCTTTGGACATCGGTCCCCGCTGCCGCGGAAGAACTCCGGCGAAAATCGAGGCGGTCGGCGGAGAGGATTACGGGAACCCTCTCGTCGGCGGTTCCCTGAATGGATCGTTCGCCATTCCTGAATTCATCGGTTGCGGTGTCGGAGAAGACCTCAGCCGCATTTTCTCCGGTGCCGTCTCCGGCCCCGGAAACCTGCTCAAGCTCGTGCAGGGACCCGTGTGCGCGCCCCCCGACCCCGGCGAGTGCCCGCCCAAGGTCCCCGAGCTCCGACGATGACCCGGAAGAAAGGCGACCCGTGCGGATCAGGATGAGAGCGGCGGGCCTGGCGCTGGCCGCGACGGGGGCCGTCTGCGTGACGGGCCCCGCCGCGGCCGAACCGGTGGCCCTGGAACTGGACTACAGGTGCAACTTCCCGCTGATGGCGGGCGAACCGGTCGTGGTGCGCGTCACCACCGACCTGCCCCGGCGCCTCGCCGTCGGCGAGCGCATGCCCCCCATCACGCTGGAGACCGCGGACACCGTCAGCGCCTACGCGGCCAAGGGCCTGACCACCATGTACGCCGCCACGCTGGAGGGCACCGCGGACGCCTCGGCCGTCCTGACCACCCCCGACGGCCTGCGGCTGCCCCTCACCGTCCCCAACGTCCTGGAGAAGGCCGAGATCCCGAAGACGGGGGAGTTCACGGTGCAGAGCCGCGGCTCGACCCCCGGCCTGGTCTTCGACACCCCGGGCGAGGCCCGGATCACCGTGGGCGACCTGCTGCTGAGGCTGACGCCCCGCGACGCCTCCGGCGAGCTCACCGGCCTGGGCACGTTCGAGTCCGAGTGCGTCCAGGTCCCCGGCCAGAACGACGTCCTGGCCGTCATCCAGGTCGGCGACGAGCCAGGCCCCGGCGGCTACACCGCCAAAGGCTCCGCCCGCATCAAGGCCGGCTCCGCCACCCTGCCCCTGACCGGCGCCCTCGACGGCGGCCTCACCGGCGGCTCCTTCGAAGGCGCCCTGACCCTGGACAGGACGACCGGCACGTTCAAGGCGCTGGGCTTCCTCCCCGTCACCGCGGACGCCCTCTTCACCCCCGCGGGCCCCCTGACCGGCACCGCCGCGGGCGAGACCCTCACCGCCTCCGTGGAGACGCATCTGTCCCTGCCCTCGGCCCGCCTGTTCGGCCTGCCGATCGCCACCGGCGACTGCCGGACGTCCGCACCCGCCCGCCTGGACCTGAGGTCCTCCGCGTTCACCGCCGCGTCAGGAGGCACCCTCACCGCCGCCTACACCCTTCCCGCCCTCGCCGGCTGCGGCCTCTTCACCCCGCTGATCAACGGTTTCACCGCAGGTCCGGGCAACACCATGACCCTCACCCTGAAGCCCGCCTGACCGGACGAAAGAAGGAGGGGACGCCGTGGCGGCGTCCCCTCCTTCCGTGTGCGGGTCAGCAGTTCGTGGCCGCGTCCTTCCCGGCGACGCGGTCGGTGAGGAATGCCAGGGCGTCGGCGTTGCCGAGGTGGACGCCGGTCAGGTGGCCGGCGTCGAAGGTCTTCCAGGTCAGCTTCACACCCTTGCTGCAGTAGGTGCTCCGCAGGGTGGCGGCTTGCTGATGGTCGACGAGTTCGTCGCGCGTGACGTGGTACTGGAACACCGGGACGGTGATGGTCGAGCCTCCCAGCTTGTTGACGCCGTAGGCGCGCTGCCACGCGGCGTCGGCCAGGGGACTGCGGGTGAAGTAGTCGGCGACGCTGCGGCCCTGGTAGTCGGCGAACAGCTCGATCGCGCAGTCGTTCTTGCGCATGGCGCCGAAGACGGCGCGCCCGTTCTCGTTGAGCACGCCGTCCAGGCCGAGGCCGTAGGCGTTGTCCAGGCCGATGAGGGCGTTCATGAGGAAGCCGAAGCCGACACCGCCGTTGAGGGCGAGGGAGACGAGGGCCAGGTCGGCGGGGACGCCGCCGCCGACCACGCCGACCAGGTTCAGACCGGGCGCGTAGGACGGCTGGAGCTCGCCCGCCCACATCGCGGCGCCCCCGCCCTGGGAGTAGCCGCGGAAGGCGACCTTCGCGTCCGCCGACAGGCCGGCCTCGGGCAGCCGCTGGGCGGCGCGGACGGCGTCGATGAGCGCGGGCCCGGTGGAGCGCCCCACCACGTAGGTGGTCTCGGGGTCCGGGTGGTAGCCCTCGTAGTCGGTCACCGCCACCGCCCATCCCCTGGCCAGCATGTCGTTCACCGCCGGCTGCTCGTAGAAGGCGCCGTCGTCGATCATCCGGGAGGGGGCGCACCGGTAGGCGGGCCCGTGCGTGCCAGGACCGAACCCGACGATCGGCGCCGCCGCCCGGTCGCCCTTCCTGGGCACGAGCACCATCCCCGTCACCGCGTTGGGCTTCCCGTGCGCGTCCGTGGACAGGTACATCACCTCCCAGGCGTCGGCCAGGGCGCGGGCTCCGGGCGGGCCCGCCTTGGCGGGACGCGCGCGGATGACGTCGCCGGGCGCGCCCGGGGGCAGCGGGTTCGGCGGGGTGAAGAACGCGTCGTCCGCCGCATCGGCCGCGGTCCGGGAGGGCGGAGGCGCCGCCGAGGCCTGCACGGCCGCCCCGGCGAGCCCGCACACGGCCCCGGTGAGCGCGGCCACGGTCAATACGAGAACGCTGCGGCCGCCGCGCGGCCCCTTCCCGTCATTCAATTGTCGACCTCTTCCGCAGCTGGCTGGTCCCGGCAATCAAGGGCGTCAGGCTATCCGAGCCCGCCGTTGCGGAGCCTGTGCGGAACCTGATGAATTCCCCGCCCCCCGCGCTCATTTTCCGCACGTTCTCCGGAAGCGATGGATTCAAGGGCGAACAAGTGTCTTTTAAATGTGCGTCCGCTGACAATGCAAGCCCGCCGGGCATTCCTAGGATCGCTTCACCCACCCGAAATAAGGAGTACCACCATGGCAAGGCGATGGATTCTCGCCGCCCTGCTGGCCGTCGCGGCCGGCGGAGCGGCGGCCGGTTGCTCGTCCGGCGAGGAGAAGGCGGCCGCGGACGAGACCCCGCTGCTCGGCCCCGAGGCCGCATGGGCGACCAAGGTCTGCACGACGGTGGCCGGGCAGGGCCTCCAGCTGAAGATGCCCGCCCTGGACACCAGCCAGGGCGCCCAGGCCAAGCAGGGCATCGTCGACTTCCTCACCCAGGTGTCCGGCCAGATGCAGAAGATGGACGAGGGACTGCGCGCCGCCGGGCCGCCCCCGGTCGACGGCGGCCGGGAGAAGACCGACAAGGCGCTCACCCGGCTGGACGGCGCCCGCAAGGCCGTCGACAAGGCCGCCACCACCCTGCGCAGGGCGAAGGTCACCGACGAGAAGTCGCTGCAGACCGCGCTCGGCTCGGTCGCCAGGGTGATGGTCAAGTACGGCGAGTACCAGGGCCCGCTGCAGGACCTCAAGGCCGCCGATCCCAAGCTGAACATCGCCTTCCTGGCCGCGCCCTCCTGCCGGGGCCTGGGCTGACCCGTGGCCACCCCCTTGACCGGTGTCCCGGCGGCCGCGCTGCGCCAGACGGGACGGCTGTTCGCGCTCGGTGCGACGGTGCTCGCGCTGACGTTCAGACGGCCGTTCCAGCTCCGCGAGCTGGTGGAGCAGTTCTGGTTCATCGCCGGGGTGACGATCGTGCCGACCGCGCTGGTCACCGTCCCGTTCGGCGCGATCATCTCGCTCCAGGTCGGCTCGCTCACCCAGCAGCTCGGCGCACAGTCCTTCACCGGCGGCGCCAGCGTGCTGGCGATCATCCAGCAGGCGAGCCCGCTGATCGTGGCGCTGCTGATCTCGGGGGTGGCCGGCTCGGCCATCTGCGCCGACCTCGGCTCCCGCAAGATCCGGGAGGAGATCGACGCGATGGAGGTGCTCGGGGTCTCCCCGGTGCACCGCCTGGTGGTGCCGCGCGTGTGGGCGTGCGTCCTGGTCGCCGTGCTGCTCAACGGCCTGGTGTCCGTCGTCGGCGTCGCGGGCGGCTATGTCTTCAACGTCCTGATGCAGAACGGCACACCCGGCGCGTACCTGTCGAGCTTCTCGGCCCTGGCGCAGCCGGCCGACCTGTACGTCAGCGAGTTCAAGGCGCTGCTGTTCGGCTTCATCGCCGGCGTCGTCGCCGCCTACCGGGGGCTGAACCCCGCCAGCGGCCCCAAGGGCGTGGGCGACGCGGTCAACCAGGCGGTCGTCATCACCTTCCTGCTGCTCTTCTTCGTCAACGCCGTGATCACCGCGATCCACCTGCAGATCGTCCCCCCGAAGGGAGGCTGAGCCGATGTCCGTGTTCGCCGGGCTCGCCAGGCGCGTCCGCAACCCCCTGTCCTACCTGGACGCGCCAGGGGACCAGCTGCTCTTCTACGCCCGCGCGCTGCTGTGGACGCCCAGGGCCGTGCGCCGCTACCTCAAGGAGATCCAGCGGCTGCTGGCCGAGGTCGCCTTCGGCAGCGGCGGCCTGGGCGTGGTCGGCGGCACCGTCGGCATCATGATCTCGATCACCCTGTTCACCGGGATCGTGGTCGGCCTGCAGGGCTACGCCGCGCTCCAGCAGATCGGCACCGCGGCGTTCACCGGCTTCACCTCCGCCTACTTCAACACCCGCGAGATCGCCCCGCTCGTCGCGGGCCTGGCGCTCAGCGCGACGGTCGGCGCGGGGTTCACCGCCCAGCTCGGCGCGATGCGCATCAACGAGGAGGTGGACGCGCTGGAGGTCATGGGCATCCCCGGCATGCCCTACCTCGTCACCACCCGGATCGTCGCGGGCGCGGTCGCGATCATCCCGCTGTACGGCATCGGCCTGCTCAGCTCGTATCTGGCGTCGAGACAGGTCACGGTCTGGTTCAACGGCCAGTCGGCCGGAACCTACGACCACTACTTCACGCTGTTCCTGGCCCCCGTGGACGTGCTGCTGTCGTTCCTCAAGGCCTTGGTCTTCAGCGTGCTGGTGATCCTCTCGCACTGCTACCACGGATTCCGCGCGTCCGGCGGCCCGGCCGGGGTGGGCGCCGCCGTCGGACGCGCGGTCAGAACGTCGATCGTGCTCATCAGCATCACCGACTTCTTCCTCAGCCTCGCCCTGTGGGGCACCACGACCACCGTGAAGGTTGCGGGATGAACAAGCAGAGATGGGCGGGAGTGGTGTTTCTGCTGATCCCGGCCCTGCTGGTGTGGCTGTCGATCGCGGTGTACGACAAGCGGTTCACCCGCGTCAGCATGGTGACGCTGGAGACGGGGACGGCGGGCAGCGAGATGCATCCGTACGCGGATGTGAAGCTGCGCGGTGTCCGCGTCGGGGAGGTCCGTGAGATCGACGCGGATGGCTCGGGGGCGCGGCTCGCGCTGGCCTTGGAGCCGGACAAGCTCCGGCTGCTGCCCGCGAACGTGCTGGCGCAGTTGTTGCCGACGACGCTTTTCGGCACCCGTTACGTGGCGCTGATCCCGCCGGAGCAGCCCAGCGCGGAGCGGTTGAGGCCGGGCGGGACGATCGGCCAGGACCGTTCGCAGAATGCTGTGGAGCTTCAGCAGGTGCTCGACAACCTGCTGCCTCTGTTGCAGGCCGTCCAGCCCGCGAAGCTCTCGGCCACCCTCACCGCGATCGCCCAGGCGCTGGACGGCCGCGGGCAGCGGCTCGGCAGGACGCTGGTCGAGCTGGACGCCTACCTCAAGAAGCTCAACCCCTCCCTGCCCGCCCTCAACCGGGGCATCCGCGAACTGGTCGAGCTCACCGGCCACTACGGCGAGGCCGTCCCCGACCTGATCACCGCTCTGTCCGACCTGACCGTCACCAGCCGGACCCTCGCCGCCCAGAAGGCGAACCTCGCGTTGCTGTACGACACCGTCACATCGGCCTCGCAGGACTTCACGGACTTCCTGAAGGACAACTCCGAGACGTTCATCCGACTGTCGGCGCGCAGCAAACCCACCCTGAGGCTGTTCGCGAAGTACTCGCCGGAGTTCCCCTGCACGCTGCGGACGCTCACCGAGTTCATCCCGAAGATGAACGAGGTGCTCGGCAAGGACACCGGACGTCCGGGAGTCCGCGTCAGGGTCCGCACCGTCCCCGACCCCGGCGCCTACCAGCCCGGCAAGGACAAGCCCGCCTACACCGCCAAGAGCGGCCCGGCCTGCTACCCCGTCCCCTACACCACCGCGAAGGTGGCGCGCGGCGGTCTCGGCCCGGCCAACTCCCCCCAGGAGAACTCCCTGCTGAACGAGCTGATCGCCCCCGAGCTCGGCGAGCCCGCCCAGGTCCTGCCCGACTGGAGCAGCGTCCTGATCGGCCCGCTCTACCGGGGAGCGGAGGTGACGGTCGGATGAGACGCAAGGGACTGGCCGCGCCGCTGGTCAAGTCGGTGCTGTTCATCGTGACGACGGTGCTGGCCACCGCTCTGCTGGGGGTGACGATCGCGCAGAGCGGCGGCGGTGACGCCGTCTCCTACCGGGCCAGGTTCACCGACGCCTCCGGCCTGCGGGCGGGGGACAGCGTCCGGATCGCCGGTGTGCAGGTCGGCCGGATCGAGCGGTTGCGGATCGTCGACCGCAGGCTCGCCGAGGCCGTCTTCACCGTCGAGAAGGGCCGCGCGCTGCCGGCCACCGCCACCGCCGGGGTGAAGTGGCTGAACCTCGTCGGCCAGCGCTACCTGGAACTCGGCCAGGGCACCGGGCTCGGGGGAGTGCTGCCACCCGGCGGGCTCATCCCGCCGGACCGCACGCTCCCCGCCGTGGACCTGACCGAGCTGTTCAACGGTTTCCAGCCGCTGTTCCAGGCCCTGTCCCCGCAAGACGTCAACAAGCTCGCCGACTCCCTCATCCAGGTGCTCCAGGGCCAGGGCGGGACGCTGGAGACGCTGCTGACCACGGTCGGCTCACTGACCACCACGATCGCCGCCAAAGACCAGGTGATCGGCCAGGTCATCACCAACCTGAACACCGTGCTGGAGACCGTCAACTCCCGGGGCGACCGGTTCGGCGGCCTCATCTCGACGTTGCGCGCGCTGGTGTCGGGGCTGGCCGCGGACCGCGAGCCCATCGGTGAGGCGGTCACGGCGCTCGGCGACCTCACCGAGACCACCACGTCCCTGCTGGAGGACGGACGGGAGCCCCTACGCGCCGACATAGCCGAGCTGGGACGGCTGTCGAAGAACCTCCAACAGGACGCGCCGACCGTCGAGCGGTTCCTGAAGCGGCTGCCGACCAAGCTCGAGACGATCGCGCGGCTCGGCTCCTACGGCTCCTGGCTGAACTTCTACGTCTGCGAGGCCACCGTGACCGGCGTGTCCTACAAGCAGTACCCGGGGGAGACTCCGCCCCCGCTCACTCCGGTGGCCGGGGACGCGGCGAGGTGCGGCTCATGATCCGCCGCCGCAAGCGCGTCGCCGACCGCGATCCGATCGCCGTCGCCATCGTCGGCCTGCTGCTGATGAGCCTTGTCGGCGGCCTGGCCTACTCCGCGGAGGACCTCCCGGTCGTCGGAGGCGGCACCACCTACAGCGCGGACTTCACCGAGGCAGCCGGGCTCCGCTCCGGCGGTGAGGTGCGGATCGCCGGCATGAAGGTCGGCAAGGTCACGCGGGTGGCGCTGGACGGGGCCAAGGTGCGCGTCGACTTCCGCGTCGAGGACGTGTGGATCGGTGATGCCAGCACCGTCGCCATCGCCATCAAGACCGTCCTGGGCGACAAGTACCTGGCGGTCGACCCCCTGGGGACCGGCGCCCAGAAGCCCGAGGAACGCATCCCGGCGAGCCGGACGACCTCTCCTTACGACGTGGTGACCGCCTTCCAGGACCTTTCAGGGACGATCGACCAGATCGACACCGAGAAACTGGCACAGAGCCTCGACACCCTGGCTGAGACGTTCTCCGGCACCGCTCCCGGCGTCCGCAAGACCCTGTCGGGCATGTCGGCCCTGTCGAAGACCATCGCCACACGGGACGACGCACTGGCGACCCTGTTCCAGAACACCAAGAAGGTCAGCGGGCAACTCGCCGACCGCACGTCTGACTTCGAAGCGCTGCTCCGCGACGGCAATCTCCTGCTCGGCGAGCTCAAACGCCGCCGCCAGGCCATCCACGGCCTCCTTGTGGGCACCCGCACCATGTCCGAGCAGCTCTCAGGCTTCGTCGACGACAACCAGAAGAAGCTCAAACCCACCCTGCAAGCGCTGGGCGAGGTCGCCGACGTGCTCCAGCGCAACCAGGACAACCTCGACCGGGCGCTGAAACTGACCGCCCCCTACACCCGCCTGCTGGGCAATGCCCTGGGCAACGGGCGCTGGATGGACGGCTACCTCTGCGGTCTCGTGCCCAACGCCTACCAGGCCGACCCCCCGGCGGCGGGCTGCCTCCCGCCCAAGCAGGAAGGGCAGTGAGATGCTCCGGAAACTCCTGCCACTCCTCACCTTCGCGGCGGTCGTGGCGGTGGCGGTGGCGCTCGTACCCGTCCTGCGCGGCCCGGCCGGCACCCGCATCACCGCCTACTTTCCGCTGGCGATCGGCGTCTACGCCGGTTCGGAGGTCAGGGTGCTGGGCGTGAAGACCGGGACGATCGACTCGGTGCACCCTGAAGGCACCCGCGTCAAGGTGGTGCTGACCGTCGACGGCGGCGTGCGGATCCCCGCTGACGCCCGCGCCGTCGTCGTCGCCCCCAGTCTCGTCTCCGACCGCTACATCCAGCTCGCCCCCGCCTACACCGGAGGACCCGCCATGCGGTCCGGGGCGGTCGTCCCGCAGGAGCGCACCGCCGCCCCCGTCGAGCTCGACCAGCTCTACGACAGCATGAAACGCCTCGCCAAGGCGCTCGGTCCGGAGGGAGCCAACCAGGACGGCGCGGTCAGCCGGGCCCTGGAGACGGGCGCCGAGAACCTCGAAGGCAACGGCGCGAACGTCCGGCGGATGATCGACGACTTCGCGCAGGCGTCCAAGACGCTCTCCACCTCCAAGGACGACCTGTTCGGCGCCATCGGCGACCTCAACACGTTCGTTTCCATGCTGGCGGCGAACGACGGCCAGGTCCGCAAGGCCGAACGGCAACTCGCGGCGGTCTCCGGCTTCCTCGCCGACGACCGCGACGAGTTGGCCGCCGCGCTCACCCACCTCACGAAGGCCATGCTCAAGGTGAAGTCCTTCATCAAGGACAACCGCGCGCTCGTCCGGCAGGACGTGGAACGCCTGGAGAAGGTCGCCAAGGTGCTCGTACGGCAGCGCGCCGCCCTGGCCGAGGCGCTGGACACCCTCCCGCTGACCGTCCAGAACGTCCTCAACGCCTACGACCCGGCCACCCGCTCCCTGCGCGGCCGGGGCAACATCCTGGAACTCATGCCGCTCGGGGAGGTCCGATGAAGAGGCTGGCGGCGGGCCTGCTGCTCCTCGGCACCGCAGGATGCGGGCTGCCCGGTCTGCAGGACATGACCCTGCCGGGCGGCGCGGACCTCGGTGACCGTCCATACACCGTGCACGCGGAGTTCGCCGACGTGCTGAACCTCGTGCCGCAGTCCGCGGTGAAGGTCAACGACGTGCCCGTCGGCAGGGTCACCGGCGTCGACCTCGCCGCCGACGGCTGGACGGCCAGGGTGAGCATGCTCGTCAACGGCGGGGTGAGGCTTCCCGCCGACGCGCAGGCCCAGGTGAGCCAGTCGAGCCTGCTGGGGGAGAAGTTCATCAGGCTTTCCGCCCCGCCCGCCGGAGCCGGGACACTCGCCGACGGGGCGGTCATCCCCGTCGAGCGCACCAACCGGAACACCGAGGTGGAGGAGGTCTTCGGTGCGCTGTCCCTGCTGCTCAACGGCGGCGGCATCACCCAACTGCGGACCATCACCACCGAGCTGAACAAGGCGATGGACGGCAACGAACCGGCGATCAGGAGCCTGCTCGGCCAGGTCTCCGAACTCGCCGGGCAACTGGACGGCAACAAGAAGGCGATCACCGATGCGATCGACGGGGTGAACCGGCTGTCGCTCACCCTCGCCCGGCACAAGGACGAGACGGGCGAGGTCCTGGACCACCTCGGCCCCGGCCTTGACGTGCTGGCCGACCAGCGGACCGCGCTCGTCGGCATGCTCACGGCGCTGGAGGACCTCTCGGGGATCGCGACGCGCACGATCGAGCGGAGCAAGAAGGACCTGATCGCGGACCTCAAGGCGCTCGAGCCGACGCTGAAACGCCTCGCAGACTCCGGACGGGATCTGCCCCAGGCGCTGGAGGTGCTCTTCACCTACCCCTTCACCGACGCCGTCCTGCCCGCCGTCAAGGGCGACTACCTCAACTCCTACCTGACGGTCGCCGCGGTGGAGGGCACCGAGCTCATCCCGCCGATCAGCGCGCCCGCCGAGCCCGCGCCGACGGAACCGGAGGCACAGCCATGATCACCCTCGGCACGCGGCTGAAGAACCTCGCCTTCCTGGTCATCGGGCTGCTCTCGTTGTCCTACATCGCCGTGCACTACGCGGACCTGGGCAGGTACGCCGGCCTGAGCGGCACCTACACCGTCCACGTCGAGCTGGCGCAGGCGGCCGGGCTGCTCACCAACGCCGACGTCACCTACCGGGGCGTCTCGGTCGGCAGGGTGGGGCCGCTGCACCTGACGGACGACGGCGTTCGGGCGGACCTGCGGCTGGAGAACACCGCGCCGCGGATCCCGGCGTCCGTCCAGGCCGTCGTGGCCGGCCGCTCGGCCGTCGGCGAGCAGTACATCGACCTGCGCCCGACCACCGGTGCGGGCCCGTACCTGGAGGCTGGCTCGGTCATCCCGCGCACCGCCACCGTGCTGCCCGCCCCCGTCACCGACCTGCTCGCGGGCCTGGACGACTTCGCCTCCTCCGTGCCGCTGGACGCCCTGCGCACCGTCGTGGAGGAGCTCGGACTCGCCTTCACCGGTCAGGGGCCCGACCTGCAGGCCCTGCTGGACCACGGGGACGACTTCGTCGCCGCCGCGAACGAGCACAGCGCCCAGACGACGAGCCTGATCGAGAACGGCGAGAACATGCTGCGCACCCAGAACCAGGAGGCCGCCTCGCTGAAGGACTTCGCGTCAGGGGCGAAGCTGCTGGCCGAGCAGCTGAAGAAGTCCGATCCCGACCTGCGCAGGCTCATCGCGACCGCGCCGGGGGCGGCGGCAGAGGCGGGCGGCCTCCTGCGCGACCTCGACCCCGAGCTGGGACTGCTGCTCTCCCACCTGCTGAACACCTCCGACGTGCTGTACACGCGGCAGGCGGCACTGCGCGAGCTGTTCGTACGAGCCCCCGCCGCCATCGCGGTGGGCTCCTCGGTCGTCCAGGACGGAAGGCTGAACCTCGGCATGGTCACCACGTTCTTCGATCCGCTTCCCTGCACCCGCGGATACGGCGGGACCGTCTACCGCAACGGATTGGACTTCACCGACATCGAGCTGAACGCCGCGGCCCGCTGCACGCTGCCGGTATCCGGCGGAGTCAACGTCCGGGGCTCGGCGCAGGCGCCGAAGGGCGGCAGGGTGCCTCCCGCCTCCGCGGCGGGCGCCCGGCCTCCGGGCGCGCTGTCGCTGCCGCCGCTCGGCGACCGGCCGTCCGACCTGCCCGCCCTGCTCGGGATCGGTGGACGGTGAGGCGCCTGCGGCCCGGCCGGTGGGCGGTCGTCACGGCGGCGGGGTTCTTCGCCTGGTCGGCCTGGACGTACCAGGGCCGTGAACCCGACCGGGCCGCCGAACGGGACCGCGCCCTGGCCGACGGGCGGGAGCGCGTCGCCGTCCTCAACACCCTCGACCACACCAGGGCCGAGGAGGGGCGGCGGGCCTGGCTGGAGGCCTCCACGGGGGACCTGCGCGTCCGGCTCGAACGCGAGTCCTCCGCCGGCCGGCTCGTGAGCTCGCGTACCTCGGCCGTCGGCACGGTGCTGGCCGCCGCGCTCACCTCGTTCGACGGCCGGGCGGGCTCGGCCGAGCTCATCGCGTCCGTGAACATCCAGATCACCCCGGCCGAGGGGGAGCCGAGCGTCCAGCGCAAACGGTTCTCCGCGGGCCTGACCCGCACCTCCGGAGGCTGGTCGTTGTCCTCCCTCATCGCGCTCCCCGCCCAGGACGGATGACCCGTGCAGACCTCCAGGTCCCTCCAGCCGCTCGCCGCGCTCCTGCTGACCGCCGCCGGCGCGGCGCTGCTGTACCTCGGCCGGGCGGAGGAGCCCCGCGACCGCGCGCTCCTGGACGCCGCCGCGACCGGGCAGGTGCTCGATGAGGTCGGCGACGGGCTGACCCGCGTCCTGTCCTACTCCCCGGACGGGCTCGATCTCACCGAGGACGCCGCGCGGGACGTCCTCCGGGGCAGGGCCGCCGAGCAGTACCGGACGCTGTTCGCGCGGGTACGCGAGGAGGCTCCCGCCCAAGGGACGTCCATGCGCACCCGGGTGGTCAGGGCGGGAGCGGTGGAGCTCACCGGCGACCACGCCGTCGTGCTGGTCTTCCTCGACCAGACCAGCGTCAGGGAGGGCGGGCGCGAGAGCCGCCCGGCCGCCGCGCAGCTGACCGTCACCGCCCGGTACGAGGACGGCCGCTGGCGCATCACCGAACTGAAAGCGACCTGAGACCACTGAAACAGCCTGAGATCACTGAAGGAGGACCGAGATGGAAGGCGGGGTACGGACGAGGCGCGTCCTTCTCGCGCTCACGCTGGTCACCGCCCTGTGCGCGGTCTGGTCCGGCTGGTCCTGGTACGCGGCCGCGCACGACGGCGAGGCGGCGTTCTCCCGGCTGCGGGAACACGTGCTGCGGGAGGGCACGCAGGCCGTCCAGGACCTCAACACCCTCGACTACCGCGACCTGGAGCGGGGCCTGGACCGGTGGGAGGCCGCCACGACCGGCGAGCTGCACCGGCAGATCACCGCCGGCAGGGCCGACTTCGCGCGGCAGGTGACGAAGGCCGGGACGGTGACCCGGGCTCGGGTCCTCGACGGCGCGGTGGCCGAGCTCGACGAACGCGCGGGCCGCGCCCGACTGCTGTTCGCGGTCCGGATGACCCTGGCGCCACCGGGGGCCGAACCCGTCGACAAGCGCATGAGGCTGATCGCCGACCTGACCCGCACCTCCGGCGGCTGGAAGGCGGACGCCCTGTCCCAGGCTCCGGGGAGCGCCGCGTGAACCGCCGCCTTCCGCTCGTCCTGAGCGCGCTGATGCTCGCCCTGGGCGCGTTCACCGGCTGGGGCGCGCACCAGACCCGCGCAGAAAGGAACGCCCCCGGCGTCCGTAATGCGGCGCTGACCGATAACGGCCACACCGCGGAGGTCCTCGGCCAGGTGACCGGAGCGGTGGAGCGCCTCTTCTCCTATGACCGACTCGATCCCGAGGCGACCCGGAAGGCGGCGGGGGAGCTGCTGACGGGCGCCGCGGTCGCGCAGCACGAGCAGCTCTTCGGACCGCTCCGGGACGCCGCTCCGAAGCGGGGGTTCGTCCTGACCACCAAGGTCAGCCATGCCGCGGTGCGCTCGCTGTCCGGGGACCGCGCCCATCTCCTGGTGTTCGCCGAGCAGCTCGGCACCACGGCGGGCGCCGCCGGGCGGAGCACTGGCGCGGCGGCGATGCTGGCGGTCGACGCGGTGCGCCGCGACGGGCGCTGGATCCTGTCCGAAATCGACAGGCTCGATGACTGAGATAAGCGTGACATAAGTCGCTCGAGAAACGCTTCACCCTTTCAGGCTGGATAAGGGCGCCTCATCTGTTGAACCATGAGCACGACGTGAAGGAACCGCTCCACCGACAGAGAGGGGGCCCGGAACGTGGGCCTGCTCCAGGGAATCTTGGACTACGAGTCCCACCGGAGAACCCTGGACGATCTCGTACGGCACTACCGGCCGCAACTGCCGCAGATCGCCCGGGAAGGTGTGGCCGCGATCGAGAAGACCATCCCCGACTACGTGCGCCCGCACGACCCCAGGTACGCCGAGGTCGTGGAGAAGGCCGTCGAGTACGCCATCGGCCACTGGTTCGACATGGTCGCCGACCCGGCGCTGGAGTCCGACGAGGTCATCGCCTTCTTCCGCGAGCTGGGGGTCGGCGAGGCCAGGGAGGGCCGCAGCCTGGAGACCTGGCAGCGGTCGGCGCGGATCGGCACCAGTGCCGCCATCGCCTACATCACCCGCCGCAACCGGGAACTGCCGATGGAGGTGCCGGGCGAGGTCGTCGGCCAGATCACCGCGTCGGTCCTGGCCTACATCGACCGGCTCGCCGAGGCGGTGGCCGCCGGGCACGCCGAGGCCAGCGCCCGCGAGGTCGGCGAGTACCAGGGCAGGCGCCGCCGGCTGCTGGAACTGCTCGTCGCCGGGCCGGAGCCGGACCTGAAGGAGGTCAGGGACCTGGCCGCCAAGTCCGAGTGGACGGTCCCGCAGACGATGGCCGTCGTCGCGCTGCGGGAGCGCGAGGGCGTGACCGTGCGCCGGCCCGCGCTGCCCTCGGAGGTGCTGGTCGGGCTGCACCTGAGCGAACCCTGCCTGATCGTGCCCGATCCCGAGGGGCCGGGCCGCCGCCGGATGCTGGAGAACGGGCTGCGCGGGTGGACCGCGGTCGTCGGCCCCACCGTCCCGCCCGCCGAGGCCGCCCGCTCCCTGGACTGGGCGAGGCGGGGCCTGGACCTGGCGCGCCGCGGCCTCATCGGCGGCGACGGGCCGATCCTGGCGGTCGAGCACCTGCCGTCCCTGATGATCCTGGACCGGCCCGACCTGCTGTGCCAGGTCGCCGAGCGCCGCCTCGGGCGGCTGCTGGAGCTGCGCCCCCGCCAGCGCCGCGTGCTGGCCGAGACCCTGCTGGCCTGCCTGGAGTCCGGGTTCAACGCCACCGAGGTCGCCCAGCGGCTGCACATGCACGCGCAGACCATCCGCTACCGGGTGCGGCAGCTGGAGGGCCTGCTCGGCGAGGGCATCTACGACCCGGCGAGCCGCCTGGAACTGCACATGGTGCTGCACGGCTGGCTGGCGCTGCACCCCGAGACGGCCGAGGAGCAGGCCGGGCCTGTGCGCACCGGATGACGCGCGGACCCCGTCACACGCACTCGACTCATGAAGCGGGACCCGCCTTTTAGCAGGGCGGGTACTGGAGGGGCCTCACCGGCGGGACACAGAATCTCGCGGGAAAGAGGAGGAGTCTTTCCATGACAGAGATCCCCCTGGACGTGAGTTCCTTCGAGGCGCTCCCCTCGCGCCTCGTCCTGCACCTGCGGGCCGACCTGGACCGGATGGCCGCCGACCTCCTGCGCGAACTGGAGGGAGGGGTCCCTTCGGAACGGCTGCGCGAACGGGTGATGAGCGGTCTGGCGCACTTCGCCGACCTGGTGGAGGAACCGCGCGGCGCGTGGAGCAGGCTCGCCCCCTGGTACCAGGACCTCGGCCGCAGGCTCGCCCGTGAGGGACGCGGGCCGGAGGAGGTCCACCAGGGCCTGCGCCAGACCGGCCGGGCCGTGTGGCGCAGCGTGAAGGGCGTGCTGGAGACCCTGGACATCGACCGGGCCACCATCGGCAGGCTGGCCGAGGCGCAGTTCAGCTACATGGACGCGGTCGCCGCCGCGGTCCGCCAGGGGTACGAGGCCGAAGGCGAGGCCACCCCCGAGGTGCTCGAGCGCCGGCGTGCGGCGCTGCTGTCGCGGCTGCTGGCCCTGGAGCCGGGCGACTCCGCCGAGGCCGCCATCGCGGAGGCCGCCGGGCGGGCCCGCTGGCCGGTGCCCGCCACCGCGGCCGTCGCCGTGCTGGCGCCCCGGGACCCGCGCCACCAGCCCGCGCGGCCGCTGTCCGGCGGGGTGCTGGTCGACTGGGGCAGGGCCCGGCCGCGCGTGCTGCTGCCCGACCCCGACGGTCCGGGCGGCGCCCGCCTGCTGGAACCGCTGCTGCGGGACTGGATCGTGGTCGTCGGCCTGACCGTGCCGGTGCGCGCGGCGGCCGACTCCCACCGCTGGGCCCAGCAGACCCTGCTCCTGGTGGAGCGCGGCGTGGTGCCGCGGGACGGGCTGGTGCGCTGCGCCGACCACGTGCCGACCCTGGTGATGTTCGGCGCCGAGAACCTGCTCGACACCATGGCGCCCACCCGGCTCGCCCCGCTGGAGGGGCTGCCGCCGGTGCAGCGGGAGCGGCTCACCGAGACGCTGCTGTCCCTGCTGGCCCACAACTTCAACGCCACCGAGGCGGGCCGGCGCATGCACGTCCACCCGCAGACCGTCCGCTACCGGTTCCGCCAGCTGGAGAAGCTGTTCGGCGCCGATCTCGCCGACCCGCAGCGGTGCCTGGAGATCGAGATGATCCTGCGCACCCGCAGGCCCGGAGCGCCGGGCCGCCGGCCGGCGCTCAGCGGCGGTGCCGCAGCGACCACTCCACGGCCGGACAGCGGTCCATGACCACCTCGAGGCCCGCCTCCAGCGCCCGTTCGGCCGCCGCGACGTCGACCACGTCGAGCGGCAGCCACACGCCCTTGGCGCCCGCCCGGATCGCCTCGTCGACGACCTCGCCCGCGGAGTCGGCGCGCCGGTAGACGCCGACCACGTCGATCGGCACCGGCACCTCGGCCAGGCTCCCGTAGGCCTGCTCGCCCAGGACCGGGGCGCGGCCCGGATGCACCGGGATGATCTTCTTGCCGCGCTCCTGGAGCAGCCGCGCCTGGTCGTAGACGGTACGGGTGGGATTGTCGCTCAATCCGACGAACGCCCAGGTCTGCGAGTCCCACAACATCCGCCGGATCACCGTCTGGTCCGCGAAGCGCTCGTCCACCGTCGTCCTCCTCCATCCGCCCGACACGGGAACTCTTGATCGCCGAAACGCCAAGAGGACCCCGGGTATTTCCTATCCTTGGGTCATGCGCGGTCTGGACCTGCCGATCCGCGAGGCACTGCCGTCACTGGTGACGGCCGTGGCCTCGGGCACCGCCGTGCTCACCGCGCCGCCCGGCACCGGCAAGACCACCCTGGTCCCGCTCGCGCTGGCCGGGCTGCTCGGCGGCGCGCCCGCCCGCGTGCTGGTCGCCGAGCCCCGCCGGATCGCCGCCCGCGCCGCGGCCCGCCGCATGGCCTGGATGCTGGAGGAGGCCGTGGGGGAGCGGGTCGGCTTCGCCGTGCGCGGCGAGCACCGGCCGGGGAGCCGGATCGAGGCCGTCACCACCGGCGTGCTGCTGCAGCGCCTGCAGCGCGACCCGGAGCTCGCAGGCGTCGACGTGGTCGTGGTCGACGAGTGCCACGAGCGGCACCTGGACGCCGACACCGCGCTCGCCTTCCTGCTGGAGGTCCGCCAGACCCTGCGCCCCGACCTGAAGGTCGTCGCCGCCAGCGCCACGGCCGACGCGGCGCGCTGGGCGGCGCTGCTGGAGGACGCGCCGGTCGTCGAGGCCGCCTCCGTCCTGCACCCGCTGACCGAGGTCTGGGCCCCGCCGCCGCGGGCCGCCGCGCCCGCCCACGGCACCCGGGTGGACCCCGCGTTCCTCGACCACGTGGCCCGCACCGTCCGCCGCGCCTGGGACGAGCGGGAGGGCGGCGTCCTGTGCTTCCTGCCGGGGGTGGGCGAGCTGCGGCGGGTCGCCGGCGCGCTCTTGGGGCTCCCGGTGCTGCAGCTGCACGGGCAGGCGCCGGCCGAGACGCAGGACGCCGCGCTGAGCGCCTCGGCCGAGCGCAGGGTGATCCTGGCCACGTCGGTCGCCGAGTCCAGCCTCACCCTCCCCGGCATCCGCACGGTCGTCGACTCGGGCCTGGCCCGCGAACCCCGCACCGACCACACCCGGGGCCTGGGCGCGCTCACCACCGTCCGCGTCTCGCGCGCCACCGCCGAGCAGCGAGCCGGACGCGCCGCGCGGGAGGCGCCCGGCACCGTCTACCGCTGCTGGCACGAGTCCGAGCGGCTCGCGCCGTGGCCGCAACCCGAGATCGCCCTGGCCGACCTCGCCCCCTTCGCACTGCACCTGGCCTGCTGGGGGACGTCCGACCCGGCGGAACTCGCGCTGCTCACCCCGCCGCCCGAGACCGCGCTGGCCGCCGCCCGCACCACTCTGCACGGCCTGGGCGCCCTGGACGGCGCGGGCCGCGCCACCGGGCGCGGCAGGCGGATGAACGGGATGGGCCTGCACCCCCGGCTGGCGCGCGCCCTGCTCGACGCCTCCCCGCGCACCGGCGCCCGCCGCGCCGCCGAACTCGTCGCGCTGCTGTCGGAGCCCCTGCCGTCCGACGCCCCCGAGGACCTGGTCGCCGCCTGGCGCCGGCTGCGCGACCAGCAGCGCTGGAAGTCCGAGGCGCGCCGCCTGCGCTCCGCCCTGCGCGGGCGCGACGACGGCGCCGCGCCCGCAGAGCACCTGCCGGACGAGGCGGCGGCAGGGCTGGTCGTGGCGCTGGCCTACCCCGAGCGGGTGGCGCGGGCGCGTCCGTCGGGCGGCCATCTCATGGCCTCCGGAACGGGCGCGACGGTGCCCGGCGGGCTGGCACGGGCGTCCTGGCTGGCCGTGGCGGTCGCCGACCGCCCGGTGGGAGCGGCCTCGGCCAGGGTCCGCCAGGCGGTGGAGATCGACGAGGCGACGGCACGGGAGGCAGCGGCGGCGCTGCTGGCCCTCCGGGAGGAGGTCTTCTGGGAGGGCGGCGCGGTCCGGGCCAGGGAGGTGGAGCGCCTCGGCGCGATCGAGCTGGCCTCCAGATCCGTCGCACCGGGCCGGGAGGCGGTGCGCGAGGCGCTGCTGGCCGAGCTGCGCAGGGCAGGGCCCGCGTTCCTCCGCTGGAGCGCGGAGGCCCGCAGGCTGCGGGAGCGGCTGGACTTCCTGCACCGCGCGATGGGCGAGCCGTGGCCCGCGGTGGACGACACGGCGCTGACCGAGCGGGCGGCCGAACGGCTGGCGCAGACCCCGGAGGCGGGCTCGGCGCGCTCCGCCGAGGACCTCCTGCGCGGCCTGCTGCCGTGGCCGGAGGCCGCGCGGCTGGAGGAGCTGGCGCCCGAGCGGATCGCGGTGCCCAGCGGCTCGCGGGTCAAGGTGGACTACTCGGGGGAGCAACCGGTGCTGGCGGCCAAGCTGCAGGAGCTCTTCGGCTGGCCGAAGGCGCCCGCGCTGGCCGGCGGCAGGGTGCCGCTGCTGGTGCACCTGCTGTCCCCGGCGGGGCGTCCCGCCGCGGTGACCGCGGATCTGGAGTCCTTCTGGCGGGAGGGCTACCGGGCGGTGCGCGCCGAGCTGCGGGGGCGCTACCCGCGCCACCCGTGGCCGGAGGACCCCGCGGGAGCCGCGCCCACGGCCCGGACCAACCGGGCGCTGCGCGACAGGGCGCGCTGAGCGGGGGAGAACGGTGGAGCGGGGGCGTGTGAGTTTCCCCCTCTTCCCCGGTGGCAGGGTGGTCGGGGGAACGTCATGACCTTGTTCCTCCGTTCACCGGATCAGGCTGAGAAGAAGGAGGTGGCAGGTGAGGATCCCCAAACGCGTCAACGCCGCTTGGGACTGGGCCGAAAGGCACGGTCGCGCGTTGTCCGCCGGGACGATCCTCCTCATCATCACGGTGGGGGCGTTGTGGTTGCCGGCGCTGGGGGCGCTGGTGGCGGGGATGGTCGTCGGGGGAGTGCTGGTGCACCGGCGGATGCGCAGGAGGCTGGGCCGGCTGCAGGCCGACAACGACCAGCTGCTCCGCCAGACCGGGGCCCTGCGGCACAAGATCGCATTGCTGGAGCAGGGGGTCAGGCGGGAGTCGTCGGTGACGACTCAGCGGCTGCCCTTCATCCCGGGCTCCGTCGAACTGCCGGAGGCGTCCGAAGCGGACTGACCCGGTCCGTCCTGGGGGGCGGCCCCGGACCCCGGGGGCCGCCCCCCAGGCCCGCCCTCCGCCGCGGCCGCCCCGGCCGGCCCGGTGAGGACCGAGGCGCAGATGTCGGCGAGGGCGTCGAGCTGCTGCGGGGTGAGCACGTCGAAGAGCACCCGCCGGACGGACTCGACATGCGCGGGGGCCGCCGACTCGATCGCGCCCAGCCCTTCGGGGGTGAGCACGGCGAAGGCGCCCCTCGCGTCCTCGGGGCACTCCTGCCGGACGATCAGCCCCCGCTTCTCCATCCGGGCCAGCTGGTGGGAGAGCCGGCTGCGCTCCCAGCGCATGGCGCGCGCCAGTTCGGTGACGCGCAACCGGTGTTCGGCGCTGTCGGTGAGGTGGACGAGTACCTCGAAGTCGCCCGGGGACAGGCCGGATCCGGTCTGGAGGTCACGGCCGACCACGGCCCAGAGCTCGGTGTGCATGCGCAGGAAGTCGCGCCACAGGCGCTGCTCCCGGTCGGAGAGCCATCTCGTCATGTTCCCCAGATTACTTGACACGTCACCAATCTTGGCTAATCTAAGTGTTGAAAGTTCAACTTCTTATGGAGGCAGCGATGAGCACCGCCCTTTCCGAGCTGACCGGCACCTACACCATCGACCCGGCCCACACCCGGATCGGCTTCTCGGCCCGCCACGCCATGGTCACCAAGGTGCGCGGTGCGTTCAACGAGTTCTCCGGCACCGCGAAGGTCGACGGCGACGAGCCGGGCCGCTCGTCGGTCGAGGTGCGGATCGCCACGGCCAGCATCGACACCCGCAACGAGCAGCGCGACGGGCACCTGCGCACCGGCGACTTCCTCGAGGTCGAGAAGTACCCCGAGATCACCTTCGCCTCCACCGCCGTCGAGCGGGTCTCCGACACGACCTTCCGGATCACCGGCGACCTGACCATCAAGGGCGTCACCAAGCCGGTCACCATCGACTTCGAGTTCGAGGGCGCGGCCAAGGACCCGTTCGGCAACGAGCGCATCGGCTTCGAGGGCTCCACCTCGATCAACCGCAGCGACTTCGGCGTCACCTTCAACGCCGCGCTGGAGACCGGCGGCGTGCTGGTCAGCGAGAAGATCAACCTCGAGTTCGAGGTCTCGGCGATCAGGAACGCCTGAGCGCGCGGACCTCGCGGAGGGCGGCGCCCGGGGCGCCGCCCTCCCGGCCGTCGCCGGTAAATCATTTCGCGGGCTCCGGCGGAGGTGCCTAACATGACCGCCGTGAAGCACATCATCTGGGATTGGAACGGAACGCTCCTCGACGACCGGGACATCGTGCTGGACGCCAGCGTCGAGGTCTTCCGGGGCACCGAGGCCGAGGGCGTCACCGCGGCGGAGATCATCGCCGCCTACACCCGCCCGATCTGGGTGACGTACGAGAAGCTGCTCGGCCGCCCCCTGCGCGAGGGCGAGTGGGAGCGGATGGACACCCTCTTCCACCTCGCCTACGAGCGGCTCCTGGACTCCTGCCTGCTGTCCGGCGAGTGCCTGGCGGCGCTGAACCGGGTGGCCGACGGCGGGCGCAGCCAGTCGATCCTGTCGATGGCCGGACACGACCACCTGGTGGCCACCGTCGGGAAGTTCGGCATCACCCCGTTCTTCTCCGCGGTGCACGGTCTGCGCGACGCGCCTCCCGGCGGCGGCAAGGCCGAGCACATGGTCCGCCACGCCGCCGCGCTGGGCCTGGCCCCCGCCGACCTCGTGGTGATCGGCGACGCCGCCGACGACGCGGTGGCGGCCGCGCACATCGGCGCCCGCGCCGTCCTGTACACCGGCGGCATGCAGCGCCGCGAGGAGCTGGCGCTGACCGGCGCCCCCGTCGTCGACAGCCTCATGGAGGCACTGGACCTCATCGGCGCCTAGAGGCGGCGGTAGCTCCAGGTGCCGTTGAGGGTGCCGCCGGCGGAGACCTCCTTCTGGTGCAGGCGCAGGGTCCCCGGACCGCAGGTGTAGGTGGCGCTGGCGGGGATGCCGCTGAACCCGCCGCGCCTGAGCAGGGACGCCACCCGCTGGGGGGAGGGGTCGTAGTTCAGGGGGCGGGTCTGGCGGATCTTCAGGGTGGCGGGGCCGGACGCCGAGGCGGGCGAACCGGTCAGCCGCGCGGCGGAGACGCGCGTCTTCAGCCGCAGCGTCTTGCGGTACCTCATCCAGCCGGAGACGGGTCGCCCGTCGGACGTGCCGGTCTCGGTGAACTTGGCCGAGGAGCCGAAGGAGTGCAGGGCGGTGCGCCCGTCCAGGGTCAGGACGGAGCCCGAACCGCCGCTGAAGCGCAGGTGGGCGTTGCCGGAGTCGACGTGCAGCACCGCGCGGGTGAGCTTCCACGTGCCGAGGGCGCAGCGTGCGGGCGGCGCGGCCGCCGCCGGAACGCCGATCGCCGTGCCCGCCAGCGCGAGCACGGCGATCCCGGTCATCGTTCGGATCGACACCACACCTCCCGGAACCGCCGCATCCGCTGACGACAGGACTTTACCGGGAGGAATGATGGGTTCGTCGTGGAGGCCGCTCAGCTCGGGGTGAAGCCGAGCGCCACCAGGGCGATCAGGTGCGTCACCACCACGATCGCGAGCAGCGCGATGAAGACGAACTTCGCCGGTCCGTGCTCGAAGGTCTTGCCCTCCTTGAGGGGCCCGCGGGCCCGCTGGCGGGCCCGGATCTCCTCTTCGAAGGACAGCTTGTGCAGCCTCATGGCGCGCTCAGGCCTGCGGGGGCACCGCGACGACGACGTCCGCCATGATCCGGACGTAGAGGGCGACCACACCGCCGACCGCGACGATGGCCGTGCCCGCCCAGAACATGGGCCAGATGCCCAGCGGAAGGCCCAGCCCGCCGACCGTGAAGCCGATGAAGATGATCGCGACCGCCACCCAGGACTTGAATGCACCCGCGTGCGAACCGCCGCTGCCAGACATGTGTTGAGCCTTTCGCCAATGGTGATGCAACGGCCACAGTGTACCGGCGGGTCCGGCGGGCTCCGCGTCGCCCCGGGCGGACCTTGACCCCGGGGGCGCGGGCCACTGTAATCAGCGGATGCTCATGAAGATCCAGGGAGACGGAGTCGGGCTCGCGGCCGAGGTGAGGGGCGACCCGGACGGCCCGACGCTGGTGCTCCTGCACGGCTACCCCGACACCCGCCGGGTGTGGGACGGGATCGTCGAACGGCTCGCCCCCCGGTTCCGCGTGGTCACCTACGACACGCGGGGCGCGGGGGAGTCGGGCAGGCCGCGGGACCGCGCCGCCTACCGCTTCGTCCACCTGATGAACGACCTGCGCGCCGTGCTCGACGCGGCGGGCGGCGACGGCCCGGTGCACCTGGCCGGGCACGACTGGGGCTCCATCCAGGGCTGGGAGGCGGTGACCACGATGCCGGAGCGGTTCGCCTCCTACACCGCCATCTCCGGTCCCTGCCTGGACCACGTCGGGCAATGGAGCCGGAACGGGGCGCGGCCCTCGGCCCGGCTGGCCCAGGCGCTGCGCTCGTGGTACATCGGGTTCTTCCAGCTGCCGCTGCTGCCCGAGCTGGCCTGGCGCACGGGACTGGCCGCGCGGATCATCACCCGGGCGGACGGCATGCCGGGCGGCGGGCACTTCGGGCCGAGCCTGCCCGCCGACGGCGTGGCGGGCGTCGCCCTGTACCGCGCCAACATGCCCGCCCGGCTGCTGCACCCGCTGGAGCGCTCCACGGACGTCCCGGTGCAGGTCGTCATCGCCGAGGGCGATCCCTTCGTGACGCCCCGCCTGGCCGAGTCGGCGCGTCCCCACGCCGCCGACCTCAGGTTCGCCCGGCTTCCCGCCCGGCACTGGGCGCCGGTGACGCACCCCGCCGAAGTGGCGGAACTGGTGGCGGGCCACGCGGACAGGGTGTGAGTTCTGCGTGTATGGCTGTAAGCATGGTTGAACACGACGAATATGCGGAGTACCGCTACCCGGAGGGTCCCTGGCTGCGCGCCAACATGATCGCCAGCGTCGACGGGGCCGCGGCCCGCGACGGGCTGAGCGGCGGCCTGGGCAACGAGGCGGACCGCAGATTGTTCCACCGGCTGCGCGAGCTGGCCGACGTGGTCCTGGTCGGCGCCGGGACGGTCAGGGCCGAGGGGTACGGGGCGGCCCGGGTGCCGCTGGCCGTCGTGTCCCGCACCCTGGGATTCGACTATTCCAGCCCCCTGTTCGAGGGCCGCACGATCCTGGTGACCACCGGCAGGGCGCCGGGCCTGGCCGAGGCCCGCGCCCACGCCGAGGTGATCGTCGCCGGCGAGAACTCCGTCGACCACCGGTCGGCCCTGGCGCAGTTGCGCGAGCGGGGCCTGGACAAGGTGCTGTGCGAGGGCGGTCCCGCCCTGCTGGGCCAGCTCGTGGCCGAGGGGCTGCTGGACGAGCTGTGCCTGACCGTCAGCCCCGTCCTGCTGGGCGGCGGCGCCATGCGCGTCCTGGACGGTCCGGCCGTCTCCCAGGAGCTGGCGCTGGCGAGCGTGCGGCAGGACGGCGACCACCTGTTCCTCAGGTACCGCCGCCGCTGAACGGGCGCGGTGACCGCCCGCCCGCTACGTCTCGGTCTCGGGTTCCTCGGAGGTGTCGGGAGAGGGCGTGACCGTGGGTTCGGGCGAGGGCGGGTCCGTGGGCTCGGAGGTGGGCGGATCCGTCGGCTCGGTCCGCGCCTCCCAGCTGATGGTGCGGCTGCACGACGTTCCGGCGCCCGTCACGGTGAGGGTGGAGGAGCCCGCCGCGGCCAGGTCGGTCGCGGACAGGTGCAGGGCGACGTAGGTGTGCGCGCCCGCGGCGAGGGTGCCACCGGCGGAGCTGAGCGCACCGGCACCCGAGACGGAGGCCGTCCACGGGACCGCCCCGCCCACGGCGTCGAACCCGAGACCGCCGGAGGCCTCCCCGGGCTTGAGCGTGTAGGGGCTCGTGTCGGTGCACTTCAGCACGCCCGCCTGGGCGGGCGGCGGCGAGCCGGTGGTCGGCCGGTTCCCGGTCGGCTGCGGCCGGGGCGAGCTGCGGGAGGGCTCGGGCCCACCGCTCTGCGCGCCGTCGGAAGAGGGCGAGCCGGCGGCCACGGGACCGGAGGAACGGGGGACGGGGTCCTTCTCCCCCTTCATCTGGGTGGCCAGCAGCACCCCGCCGCCGGCCAGCAGCACCACGAGCGCCGCCGAGGCGGCGGCCACACCGGGCCGGAACCGGGACCGCTCGGGCCGCGCGGACCGGGAGGCCTGGGTGGCCCCGAAGGGCGGGGCCCCCGCGGCGGCGTGCGCGGGCCACGGGTCGGGCGGCAGCGGGGTGGTCGTACGATCCGGGACGGCACGGTCCTCGCCGAGCTCCAGGAGCGCGGTGGGCGGCGCCTGGGCCGCGGCGGCGGGCAGCTCGGGCCCGCCCAGCAGCCGCAGCAGCAGGTCCTGGGCGCTGGGCCGGGCGTTGGGGTCCTTGGCCAGGGCCTCCCGCACCAGGTCGCGCAGCTGCCCGCTCATCGCGCCGAGGTTGGGGTCGGCGTGCAGGATCCGCCCGATGACCGTGGTGATGCCGTCCAGCCCGAACGGCGGCACCCCGGTCGCGGCGAACACCAGGGTCGCCGCCCAGGCCCACACGTCGGCGGGGCGGCCCACGGCCTCGCCCCTGACCTGCTCGGGCGCCATGTAGGCGGGGGTGCCGATGACCTCGCTGGGCTGGGTGGCCGCGGCCATGCCGTCCAGCGCCTTGGCGATGCCGAAGTCGATGACGCGCGGCCCGTCCCGGCCCAGCAGCACGTTGCCGGGCTTGAAGTCGCGGTGCACCACCCCGGCCTGGTGGATGGCGGCCAGCGCGGTGAGCGTGCCGGTCGCCAGGCGCTCGAGCGCGCCGTCGGCCAGCACCCCCTCGGCCTCGACCGCCGCCGACAGCGAGGGCCCCTCCACGTACTCGCTGACGATGAACGGGCGGTCGCCGTCGAGGTCGGCGTCGATCACCTGCGCGGTGCAGAACCGGGCGACCCGCTTGGTGGCCGCCAGTTCCCGCACGAACCGCCGGCGCGCGGCGTCGTCCAGGTTGGCGTGCAGCAGCTTCACCGCCACCGGCCGCCCCTCGGGCCCCTCGCCGAGGTAGACCACGCCCTGCCCGCCCTGCCCCAGCCTCCCGGTCAGCCGGTATCCGCCGATGGCGTCGGGATCGCCGAGCTGCAGGGGCTGGGCATCGGGCATGGAGGGCTCCTCGCGTACGTCGTCACCGGTAGGACGCCCGAGCGCCCCGGCGGGTTTGCCCCGTGACCCTACGGTGACTTAATAGCGGCTGCCCGTCACTCGTGCCGCCAGCGGGTCGAGCCTTTCCCGTTCGGAGGGCGTCAGTTGCAGGTCGGCGGCGGCGGCGTTCTGCTCCAGGTAGGCGGGGCGCTTGGTGCCGGGGATGGGGACGACGTCCTCGCCGCGGGAGTGCACCCAGGCGAGGGCGACCTGGCCGGGCAGCACGCCCTTCTCCTCGGCGATCCGCTTCACGACGCCGACGAGCTCCTGGTTGGCGGCGACGGCCTCGGGGCTGAACCGGGGGTTGGTGCGGCGCATGTCGTCGTCGGCGAACTCCGCGTTCGCGACCGTCCCGGTGAGGAAGCCCCGGCCGAGCGGGGAGAACGGCACGATCCCGACGCCCAGCCGCCGCGCGGCCGGCAGCACCGACTCCTCGATGCCGCGCGTCCACAACGAGTACTCGCTCTGCAGAGCGCTGATCGGGTGGACGGCGTGCGCCTTCTCCAACTGCTCGGCGGTCACCTCGGACAGGCCGAGGTAGCGCACCTTGCCCTCCCGGACGAGCTCGGCCATCGCGCCGACGGTCTCCTCGATCGGCGTCTCCGGGTCCACCCGGTGCAGGTAGTACAGGTCGATGCGGTCGGTGCGCAGCCGCTTCAGGGAGTCCTCGCAGGCCTGCTTCACGTACTCGGGCGAGGCGCCCAATCGGAAGCGGAGGCCGTTGGTGACGATGCCCTTGATGCCGCACTTGGTGGCGAGGGTGATCTCGTCGCGGCGCTGACGGAACGCGTAGCCGAGCAGCTTCTCGTTCGCGCCGAACCCGTAGATGCCCGTCACGCCGTACACGTCGGCGGTGTCGAGGAAGTTCACGCCCAGCTCGAGTGCCCTGTCCAGCGTGGCGATGGACACCGAGTCGTCGGCGGGCCCGTACGACTGGCTCATGCCCATGCAGCCCAGTCCCTGTGCGGAGACCGTCAACCCCTGGGAGCCCAGGTTCACCTGCCGCATCTCATGTCCTCTCGAAGATCCTTTCCTCAGACTAACCACCCGGACTCACGATGTACGAGCCATTTCGCGGCGAATGCGCAGGCCGTCGAGCACGAGCCCGGCGGCCAGGCACGCCCCGGCCCCCTCGCCCGCCCGCAGGCGCAGGTCGAGCAGCGGCTCCAGGCCGAGCGCGCGCAGCACGAGCGCGTGCCCGCGCTCCCTGCTGCGCTGGCCCGCCACCAGGTGCGCGGCCACGCCCGCCGACAGGCGCACGGCCGCCAGCGCCGCGACCGAGGTGGCCAGACCGTCCAGCAGGACGATCCCGCCTCCTTCCGCGGCGCCCAGCACCACGCCGGTGAGCAGCGCGAACTCCGCCCCGCTCGCGACCGCCAGCGCCTCCATAGGGTCGCGCCGCCCGGCCAGCCGCGCCAGGGCGCTCTGCGCCACCCGCCGCTTGCGCTCGACCATGGCGCTGTCGGCGCCCGCACCCAGCCCCACGGTCTCCTCCGCCGGGACGTCCAGCAGGGCGGCGGCCAGCGCGGCGGCCGGAGTGGTGTTGCCGATCCCCGCCTCGCCCAGCACGACCAGCCCGCGCGGGGCGGCCCAGGCGCCCACGGCGCGTCCGGCCTCGACGAGAGCCCGTACGCCTTCCAGGGTGAGGGCGTCCTTCTCGACGAGGTCGCCGCGTTCGGAGGAGGCCGCCACCGCCCGCGCGACGACCTCCTCGAGACCGTCCGGCAGCGGCGGCCTCGGCACGGACTCGGGCGGCAGCACCCCGGCGTCCACCGCGAGCACGCCCAGCCCCGCCGCCCGCGCCGCGACCGCGCCCTGCGAGGTTCCCGCGGAGGTCGCGTCGAGGATCTGGCGGGTGACCGACACGGGATAGGCCGACACCGCGTGCCGGGTCACCGGATGGTCGGAGGCCGCCAGCACCAGATGGCCCGACTCCAGGCCCTGCGGGCGCACCGCCAGGATCCGGTCCAGGACGGCGTCCAGCACGCCCAGCGACGCGGGGACGGCCAGCAGTTCGTCGGCGTCGTCCCGGGCGGCGACCACCGCCGGAGGGAGGGGGGCGGCCAGGTGGGACGGCGGGGGCGCGGGCTCCTCGCCGGGC
Source organism: Actinocorallia populi (assembly GCF_002995495.1). Lineage (GTDB taxonomy): Bacteria > Actinomycetota > Actinomycetes > Streptosporangiales > Streptosporangiaceae > Actinocorallia > Actinocorallia populi. The sequence continues at coordinate 393,663 of NZ_PVZV01000005.1, forward strand.
CAGCGGTCGGTGAGCACGACCTCCTCCAGCGGCAGCCTGCTCGACCAGCCGCGGCGCTGCAGCCCCGGCTCGGGCGGGCGCTCGTCGGGCCAGCCCAGGCACAGCCAGCCCAGGGTGACGACGCCCTCGGGCAGGCCGAGCAGCGCGGCGAGCTCCTCGGGCGGGAACAGGGTGACCCAGCCCAGGCCCAGCCCCTCGGCGCGGGCGGCGAGCCAGAGGTTCTGGATGGCGCAGGCGCAGGACCAGACGTCGGCGTCGGGGAAGGTGGCGCGGCCCAGGACGCCGGCGGCGGGCGTCCGGCGGTCGCAGCAGACCACCACGCCCAGCGGCGCGGCCCGGATTCCCTCCAGGGACAGGTCGCGCAGCCGCCGGGCGCGCTCCTCCTCCAGCAGGTCGGCCTGGGCGAGCTTCTCCCGCTCGGCCATGAGCGCGGCGGCGTCCCGCAGCGCGCCGTCCCTGACCACCAGGAACCGCCAGGGCTGGCTGTGCCCCACCGACGGCGCGGCGTGCGCGGCCTCCAGGACCCGCCGCAGCACGTCCTCCGGCACGGGATCGTGCCGGAAACGGCGGATGTCGCGCCGCGCTCCCACGATCCCGTAGAAGGCGGCCCGCTCCGCAGGGTCGAAGGCCCAGGCCGCCGGATCGGCGGCGCGCTCGGCGGCGGCCGAGGCGTCTCCGATCAGCGGAATAGGACGGGTCCAGCGTGACGGTTCCCAACGTGACATGTCACTGAAGATAGGCTCACAGTTTCCATGCGGAGACATCGGGCACCGCATGAGATATGACGAAAAGAATCCTGATCGTCGGCGGGGGATACGTCGGCCTCTACACCGCGCTGCGGCTGGAGCGGAAACTGCGCCGCCGGCTCGGACGCGGCGAGGTGGAGCTCACCATCGTCGACCCCGAGTCCTACATGACCTACCAGCCGTTCCTGCCGGAGGCCGCGGCGGGCAACCTGGAGCCACGGCACGTGACCATCCCGCTCCGGAGGGCGCTCAAGCACACCCGGCTGATCGTGGGCAGGGTCACCTCCATCGACCACGCGCAGCACACCGCGCGGGTGGAGATCGTCGAGGGCGAGGACTGGCCCGTGCGCTACGACCTCCTCGTGGTGGCGCTCGGCTCGGTCTCCCGCACCCTGCCCGTGCCCGGCCTGGCCGAGAACGGCATCGGATTCAAGACCATCGAGGAGGCCATCCACCTGCGCAACCGGGTGCTCGGCCTGCTCGACCGCGCCGCCTCCACCCGCGACCCCGACGAATGCCGCCGCTCCCTGACGTACGTGGTCGTCGGCGGCGGCTTCGCGGGCGTCGAGGCGCTGGCCGAACTGGCCGACATGACCGAGGACGCCCTGCGCTACCTGCCGGAGCTGCCTGCCAAGCCGCGCTGGGTCCTGGTCGAGGCGACCGGCCGCATCCTGCCCGAGGTGGGCGAGGAGATGGGCCGCTACACCGTCGACGAGCTGCGCCGCCAGGGCATCGAGGTACTGCTGAACACCCGCCTGGAGTCCGCGGAGAACTGCCGGATCGTGTTGTCGGACGGGCAGGAGTTCGACGCCGCCACCCTGGTGTGGACCGCCGGCGTCAAACCCCACCCGATGTTGCGCGACACCGACCTGCCGCTGGACGAGAAGGGCAGGGTCAAGACCGAGCCCACCCTCACCGTCGAGGGCCACCGCGACGTCTTCGCCGCCGGGGACAACGCCGCGGTCCCCGACCTCACCGACCCCGGGGCGTTCTGCGCGCCCAACGCCCAGCACGCCGTCCGCCAGGCCAAGGTCCTGGCCGACAACATCGTGGCCACCCTCACCGGACAGCAGCTCAAGCCCTACCGGCACGCCTACGCCGGCTCGGTCGCCAGCCTGGGCCTGCACCGGGGCGTCGCCCAGGTCTACGGCGTGAAACTGCGCGGCCTGCCCGCCTGGTTCATGCACCGGACCTACCACCTGGCCCGGGTGCCGACCTTCAACCGCAAGGTCAGGGTGATGGCCGACTGGACGCTCGCCCTGTTCTTCCACCGGGAGATGGTGGCGCTCGGCCGCCTGCAGAACCCCTACGAGGAGTTCCGCCTGGCGGCCGGCCGCAAACAGGGCACGCTCACCGCGGCGGAGTCGGCGCAGACGGCGAAGGAGCCGGCTCAGCCCAGCGCCGAGGCCACCAGCGCCCGCGCCTCCTCCTGAACCCGGGACAGGTGCTCGGGCCCGTGGAAGGACTCGGCGTAGATCTTGTACACGTCCTCGGTGCCCGAGGGGCGCGCGGCGAACCAGGCGTTCTCGGTGCCGACCTTGAGGCCGCCGATGGCGGCGCCGTTGCCGGGCGCGGCCGTGAGCACCGAGGTGATCGGCTCCCCGGCCAGCTCGGAGGCGGTGACCTGCTCGGGCGACAATTTCGCCAGCACGGCCTTCTGCTCCCGGGTCGCCGGGGCGTCCACCCGGGCGTAGCTCGGCGCGCCGTACCGCTCGGTGAGCTCGCCGTACAGCGCGCTCGGGGACCTGCCGGTCACCGCGGTGATCTCCGCCGCGAGCAGCGCCAGGATGATCCCGTCCTTGTCGGTGGTCCACACCCCGCCGTCGCGGCGCAGGAAGGAGGCGCCCGCGCTCTCCTCGCCGCCGAAGCCCAGCGAGCCGTCCAGCAGGCCCGGCACGAACCACTTGAACCCGACGGGCACCTCCACCAGCGGGCGGCCCAAGCCCGCGGCGACCCGGTCGATCATGCCGCTGCTGACCAGGGTCTTGCCGACCCCGGCCTCGGCGGGCCAGTCCGGCCGGTGGGCGTACAGGTAGGAGATCGCGACGGCCAGGTAGTGGTTGGGGTTCATCAGCCCGGCGTCGGGGGTGACGATGCCGTGCCGGTCGGAGTCGGCGTCGTTGCCCGTGGAGACGTCGTAGGCGTCCTTGTTCCCGATGAGGGAGGCCATGGCGTACGGCGACGAGCAGTCCATGCGGATCCTGCCGTCCCAGTCCAGGGTCATGAACCGCCAGGTCGGGTCGGCGACCGGGTTGACCACGGTCAGGTCGAGCCGGTGGGTCTCGGCGATCGCCGCCCAGTACTCCAGGCTCGCCCCGCCCAGCGGGTCGGCGCCGATGCGCACCCCGGCCGAGCGGACGGCGTCCAGGTCCAGCACCGAGCCCAGGTCGGCCACGTAGGAGCCGAGGAAGTCATAGGTCTCGGCGGTCTTCAGCGCCCGCTCGTAGGGCAGGCGCCGCACCTCCTTCAGGCCGTTCGCGATGATCGCGTTCGCCCGGTCCTGGATCCAGGAGGTGGCGTCGGTGTCGGCGGGGCCGCCGTGCGGCGGGTTGTACTTGAAGCCGCCGTCCTGCGGCGGGTTGTGCGAGGGGGTGACGACGATCCCGTCGGCGAGGTGGGCGGTGCGGCCCTTGTTCCAGGCCAGGATGGCGTGGGAGACCGCGGGGGTGGGCGTGTAGCCGTCCTGGCGGCGCACGGTCACGTCGTTGGCCGCGCAGACCTCCAGCGCGGTGACCCGCGCGGGCTCGGAGAGCGCGTGGGTGTCGGCGCCCAGGAACAGCGGCCCGTCGATGCCCTGGGCCGCCCGGTACTCGCAGATCGCCTGGGTGGTCGCCAGGATGTGCGCCTCGTTGAAGGACGAGCGCAGCGCCGTGCCCCGGTGCCCCGAGGTGCCGAAGGACACTCTCTGGGCGGGGTCCTGCGGGTCGGGCTGCAGGGCGTAGTACGCCGTGACCAGCTTCGCGACGTCGACGAGATCCTCGGGGCGGGCCTGCTGCCCGGCGCGCTCGTTCACCATGTACTGATCTTAGGGGTCCGTCCCGCACGCCCGTTCCGGGCCGGGGATCAGGGGCGGTCCTGGCAGCCGGGGCACCAGAAGAGGTTGCGCGCCTGGAGGTTCTCGGTGCGCACCGCCAGCCCGCAGACCAGGCAGGGCAGCCCGGCCCGCCGGTAGACGTAGACCTCACCGCCGTGGGCGTCCACGCGCGGCGGCCGCCCCATCGCCTCGGGGGTGTGCTCGGGGCGGACGGTGTCGATCCGGCCCGCCTCGACGCCGTCGGCCATCAGCTCCACCAGATCGGCCCAGATCGCCTTCCACTGGGCGCGGGTGAGGTCCTTCCCGGCCCTGCGCGGGTCGATCCGGTGCCGGAAGAGCACCTCGGCGCGGTAGATGTTGCCGACCCCGGAGACGACCTTCTGGTCCATGAGCAGGGCGGAGACCGGCTGCCCGCTGCGGCTGATCTTCGCCCAGGCGCGTTCGGGGTCGGCGTCCGGGCGCAGCGGGTCGGGGCCGAGCCGGGCGTGCAGCGCGTCCTTCTCGCCGGGGGTGAGCAGCTCGCAGGCGGCCGGGCCGCGCAGGTCGCAGTAGGCCTGCCCGCCGACCAGCCGCAACCGGATCTGGCCGACCGGGGCGGGGGCCGGCGGCTCCCCCCAGGCGAACTTGCCGTACAGGCCCAGGTGGACGTGCAGCCAGCCGGCGGGGAAACCGGCGAACAGGTGCTTGCCGTGCGCCTCGGCCTCCAGCATCGGCTGCCCGTGCAGCAGGGCCGCGCCCTCGGAGAACCGCCCCTGCGGGCTGACCGCGGCGACGGGACGGCCCGCGAACGCCTCGGTGAACCTGCGGGCGAGGCGGTGGATGACATGACCTTCGGGCACGCGCCGACCTTACCCGGCTCCGATTGGCGGGGGAGATGGACCTGCCCGTAACGTTTGCGCCGTGAGCACAGGCAGCGTGGGCACCGGTACGGGCGCGGCACCGGGCGGGCGGGACCCCGACCGCCGCCGCGCGCTGCTCGAGGCCGCCGACGCGGTGATCCAGCGGGAGGGACCCGAGGCCTCCATGGCGGCGATCGCGGCCGAGGCGGGGGTCAGCAAACCCATCCTCTACCGGCACTTCGGCGCCAAGAGCGGCCTCTACCGCACCCTGGCCGAGCGGCACAGCCGGGTGCTGACCGAGGCGATCAGGGAGCGCATGCTCGCCGCGGACGAGGCGCCGGAGCGGGTGCGCGGCGGCATCGACACCTACCTGGCGATGATCTCCGAGAACCTGAACTTCTACCGTTTCCTCATGCACCGGGCCAGGGCCGAGGACAGCGCCACGCACAGCGTCATGTCCACGGCGATGCAGACCCTGGGCCGGGAGATCGCCGAGCTGATGGCGGGCGGGGGCAGCACGGACGACCGGATCCGGGCCCAGGTGTGGGGGCACGCGATCATCGGGATGGTCCAGAACGCCGGGGACTGGTGGCTGGACCACCCCGAGGTGCCGCGGGAGAGCGTGGTGGACGCGCTGACCGAGCTGGTGCTCAGCGGCCTGCCCGCCGCGGCCTTCACGCCCTAGCCCGGGACCCCGCCGGTGATGTCGTCGGCGATGTCGCGGCTGCCGTAGCCCTCGGGCGCGGCGACCTCGGTGATCACCTCTTCCCTGTCGTCGAACTCCAGGCGCAGGGCCTTGGTCATCACCGCGTGCATGTCGTACAGGCACGTGGTGTAGGTCAGCTCGAGGATCTGCTCGTCGGGCAGGTGCTTCTGCAGTACGGCGAACACCTCGTCGCGGACCCGGCCTCCGCCCAGGACGAGCGCGTTGGTGTAGGCCAGAACGGCACGTTCCAGCTCGTCGAAGACGTCGCTGACCTCCCAGGACGGGATCGCCTGGATCTTCTCCTCGGGCACCCCCATCGCGCGCATCTGCTTGCAGTGCTGGGAGAAGACGAACTGGCTGCCCCGCAGGTAGCCGGCGAGGGTCTGGCCCAGCTCGCGCAGCAGCGGGTCGAGCTTGACGCCGCGGTAGAGCTGGAAGCCCTTCACGCAGTGCTTGAAGATGGTGCTGTCGAGAGCGAAGGTGGTCCACCAGTCGCCGGGCGTCCCGGTCGCGGTGCCGGGCTTCTCGACGGGGTCGACGCCCTCGCCGAACAGCCGGTCGTAGAAGAACAGGACCAGCGGGTCGTCGGTCTCCTCGCGCTTGACCTGGCGCAGTCTCGGCATGGCTGGTCCTCTCAGTCGGCGGTGCTGTTGCGGGTGAGGTCGGCGGCGGTCTTCGGGGTGTGCCGCACGTCCTCGGGGCGGTCCAGGGCGCGGGTCCAGCCCGCGAACTCCACGAGGACGCCGTCGGGGTCCTTGAAGTACAGGGAGCGCACGAACACGCCCTCGTCCCAGGTGGGGGCCACGCCGTACTCGCTGTCGTCGTGGTTGAGGATGTTGCCCACCTCGAGGCCCTTGGCGACGAGCTTCTCGCGGTACTCCTCGAGCTTCTCGGGCGGGACGTCGATGGCGATGTGGTTCATCGAGCCGACCGCCGAGAGCAGCTCCCCGGAGTCGGGCACGCCCTTGGGCGCGGAGATCCCGGGCACCGCCTCGGGGGCGTCGGCGAACCAGAAGAAGGCCAGCGCGTTGCCGCCCCCGGCGTCGAAGAAGAAGTGCTGGCCGTAGCCGAGGGGCAGCTCGATGGTCTTGATCAGCGGCATGCCCAGCACGCCCTGGTAGAAGTCCACCGTCCGCTGCATGTCGCTGCACACCAGAGCGAGGTGGTTGAACCCTCGCATCTCGAATTCGTTGTTCGCCACGACCACCACCAAGTAAGCGATTGCTTTTCCCCCATCCTGACAGGAACCATGCCGTGGCAAAACCCTGTCGGGGGACGTTCCTGCTCGACCGCGGCCCCGCCGGGCGATAACCTGCTTCCATCATGCGGACCGAGATGATCGCCCAGGCGATCGGCCAGTGGTGGTGGCGTCGCTGAGGCGGCGCAGGTTGAGCATGTTCTGAACCCAGCGACCGCCCTCAGGGCGGTCGTTTCGTGTTTCCGTCCTGAGCCGGTCCGGCCAAGAGGAGACCAGAGGGTGGAAAGTCAGACGAGCACGACCTATCGCACCGCCGGGGGCGTCGCGGTGACGCGTACCGCGGTTCCGGTGGACGCCGCCAGCGAAGCCGAGCTCCTCGCCCGGCTCGTCTCCGCCGTCGAGGTGCGGCGCGGCGGAGTCCTCAGCTCGGGCATGGAGTATCCGGGACGCTACAGCCGCTGGGCCATGGGCTACGTGGACCCCTCCCTGGAGATCGTCGCCCGGGGGCGCCTCATCAGCGCCCGCGCCCTCAACGCCCGCGGCGAGGTGCTGCTGCCCGCCGTCGCCGCCGCCGTGCGCGGCGCCGGCGAGGTGCGCACGGACGAGCCCGGCCTCGTCGAGGTGTACGTTCCCCGCGGCGAGGAGGTCTTCGCCGAGGAGGAGCGCAGCCGCCAGCCCACCGTCTTCACCGCCCTGCGCGCCGTCGCCGAGCTGTTCCGCCCCGCCGACGCGTCCGACGCCGATCCCCACCTGGGCCTGTACGGGGCCTTCGGCTACGACCTGTCCTTCCAGTTCGAGCCGATCGAGCAGCGGCTCCCGCGTTCTCCCGAGCACCGCGACCTCGTCCTGCACCTGGCCGACGAACTGCTGGTCATCGACCGCAAGCGCGAGTCCTACACCCGCTTCTCCTACGACTTCGCCACCGGTGAGGGCGCCACCCACGGCCTGCCCCGCGGCACCGAGCCGACCCCGGTCCCGGTGCCCAGGCAGGTCCCCGGCCAGCCGGCGCGCGGCCAGTACGCCGAGGTGGTGCGCCGGGCCAAGGAGAAGTTCGTCAGGGGCGACCTGTTCGAGGTGGTCCCCGGCCAGGTGATGTACGGGGCGTGCGAGTCCCCGGCCCGCTTCTTCGAGCGGCTGCGCGAGACCAACCCCGCCCCGTACGAGTTCTTCTTCAACCTGGGCGAGGGCGAGTACCTCGTCGGCGCGTCCCCCGAGATGTTCGTCAGGGTCGCGGGCGACCGGGTCGAGACCTGCCCGATCTCCGGCACGATCAAGCGCGGCCGCGACCCGCTGGAGGACGCCGAGAACATCCGCACCCTGCTCAGCTCCCTCAAGGAGGAGTCGGAGCTGACCATGTGCACCGACGTCGACCGCAACGACAAGTCCCGGGTCTGCGTGCCGGGCAGCGTCAAGGTCATCGGCCGCCGCCAGATCGAGATGTACTCCCGCCTCATCCACACCGTCGACCACATCGAGGGGCGGCTGCGGCCCGGCTTCGACGCCCTGGACGCCTTCCTCACCCACATGTGGGCGGTGACCGTCACCGGCGCGCCCAAGACCTGGGCGATGCAGTTCATCGAGGACCACGAGGAGACCCCGCGCCGCTGGTACGGAGGGGCCGTCGGCTACGTGGGCTTCGACGGCTCGATGAACACCGGCCTGACCCTGCGCACCGCGCAGATCCGCGACGGCGTGGCGGCGGTGCGCGCCGGGGCGACCCTGCTGTACGACTCCGACCCCGACGCCGAGGAGCGCGAGACCCTGCTGAAGGCCAGCGCGCTGCTGGAGGCACTGGCCTCCTCCCAGGGCGGCGAGGCCGCGGCCGGCGAGGCCGCCGCCGAGCCGGAGGCGGAGCTCGCCGGGCAGGGCCTGAAGGTGCTGCTCGTCGACCACCAGGACTCGTTCGTCAACACCCTGGCCGACTACTTCCGCCAGCAGGGCGCGGAGGTGACGACGTTGCGCTTCGGCTTCCCCGAGCGCGTCCTGGACGAGCTCGACCCCGACCTGGTGGTGCTCTCACCGGGTCCGGGCCGCCCGTCGGACTTCGACACCGACGCGCTGCTCAAGGCGGTCGACGCCCGCGACAAGCCGGCCTTCGGCGTCTGCCTGGGCCTGCAGGCGATGGTCGAGCACGCGGGCGGCCGGCTCGCGGTGCTGTCCTATCCCCAGCACGGCAAGCCCGGCCAGGTCCGCCGCCTGGGAGGGGAGGTCCTGGAGGGGCTGCCCGACGAGTTCACCGCGGCCCGCTACCACTCGCTGCACACCACCGAGGAGCTGCTGGGCGACACCGGCTTCACCATCACCTCGATGACCGGGGACGGCGTCGTCATGTCCATCGAGGACCCGGCCCGCCGCCGCTGGGCCGTGCAGTTCCACCCCGAGTCGATCCTCACCGCCGCCGGCGGCCACGGCCACCGCATCATCGCCAACGTCCTGCGCCGGGTGCGCGGGTCCTGACGGAGCGCAAGGCCGCGGATCCCGGTCCGCCGCGCGAGCGGTGGACCGGGCGCCCGCGCGGGGTCGCTCACAGGGCCGTCGCCCCGGCGGGCGGCCTGGTCAGGTGGGTGATCAGGGCATGGAGGTAGGAGCGGAAGCCGGTCAGGGTCTGCGGGTCGTGGGGGGTGCGGTAGCCGGGATCGGCTTCGGGGGCGGACGGCTGGTTACCGCTGGTCAGGAAGCCGAAGGTGCACCAGGTGATCGTCCAGACCAGGTGGCCGGCGTCGACGTCGGGCTGCACCACCTCCCGTATCGCGTCGGCCAGCTGCCGGGTCAGCCTGCGGATGTAGGCCTCCTGGCCGGACACGTCGGCGGCGTCCCCCATCCAGCGGTGCATCCACAGGGTCAGGAACCGCGGATGGGCGGAGTAGAAGTCCAGCATGGCGTCGAACAGGTCGATCACCCCCTGGCGGGTGGGGACGAAGACGCCGAGCGCCTCGTCCACGGCGCGCTGCTCGGCCTCCAGCGTCCGCGCCACCACGGCCTGGTACAGCTGCGGTTTGTCCCCGGCGAGCTCGACCACCCGCTCCACCGGGATTCCGGCGGCGTCGGCGATCAGCCGGGTCGAGGTCCCGTCGTACCCCAGGTCGGCGAACAACCGCATCGCCAGGTCGAGCAGGTGATCCGTCTCCAAGTCCCCCATGTGCATCACTGTAGGTAATCGGATGCGGGAGGTGTCGAGGGGGAGGCGGGAAGCGGCACGCCGGTGCGGGCGGCCATGCCGGACAGGGGGTCGTGGCGGACGCGCTCGGCCGGGACGCCGAGCCGCCGGAGCCGGGCCAGCGTCGCGGCGATCATCGGGTGCGGGCCCGCGACGTAGACGTCGTGCTCCGACCAGTCCCGCAGGCCGCCGACCGCCTCGGGGGCGGTGCCCTGCAGGCCCCGGTGGCGCGGGTCGTCCGAGACGGCCGCGACGACCTTCAGCCGGGGGTGGGCGGCCTCCAGTAGTCGCAGGGCCGGCAGGTCGTAGAGCCCTTCGGCACTGCGGGCTCCGAAGACCAGCACGACGCGGCGGGCGCCGTTCTCGGCCAGCGCTTGCTCGGTGATCGCCTTGAGCGGGGCGAGCCCGGTGCCCCCTGCCACGCACAGCACGTCGCGGGCGGAGCCGGGGTCCAGGGTCATGGCGCCCAGGGCGGGGCCGAGCAGCAGCGTGTCGCCCGTCCCGGTGCGCCGCACCAGCGCGCCGCTCACCCACCCGCCGGGCAGCGCCCTGACGTGGAAGCCGAGCAGCCCGTCCTCGCGGGGGGCGTTGGCGACGGAGTAGGGCCGCCACACCCGCGGCCAGCGCGCGGACTGGACGGTGAGGTACTGGCCGGCCCGGAACGGCAGCGGCTGGTCCGGGCGGACGGTCAGCACGGCCAGGTCCGCGCCCCGCCGCTCGTGCCCGACGACCTCGCCGATCCACCAGGAGGGTCCCCGTTCGGCGTCGGCGCGGGCGGCCTCCCGCATGATCCCGGCGGCGAACCCGTAGAAGGCCTCCCACTCCCGCCGGACCTCGGGGGTCCAGTGCGGTCCGAGGAACCGGCCCAGGGCGGCCAGCAGCGCCTCGCCCACCGCCGTGTAGTGCTCATCGGTCACCCCGAACTTGCGGTGGTCGCGGCCCAGTCCGTCCAGCCGGAGCCGCAGCAGCTCCGGTTCGTCGAGGTCGTCGATGATCTCGGTGATCGTCCGGAAGAGCCGTTCGCGTTGCGCGTCCATGGCCGGCGGGAAGAACGCGCGGATGCCCGGACGCGCGGCGAACAGCCTTCCGTAGAAATATGCCGCCGTGTCTTCCAGGTGCGGAGTGAGCAGTGCGAAGGTCTCCTTGAGCAGGCCGGTGTCCAAGGACATGCCGAATTCACGCCCCCTTGGCGCAGGGTTTTCACCCGGTGCGGCGCGCGGTGGCGGGCGGGGCCCCTCCCCGGCGTCCGTCACGCGATCGCCTGTTTCCGATCACTTACGGAGAGTGTGGCATCCCAGGTCGTAGAGCTCAACCTTTTCCTATTGAAAAGCCAGAACCACCGCAAGGTGGGATGTGGGATGAACTTTCAGGACTTCTCAATAGGGCTCAGTACCATCCGGCATTCACTGGATTCTGGTACGGCTTCCGCTTTTCAAGACCCTGTCCGACCGGCGATCTCGTGCCGATCACGGCCGCCCGGGGAAGGCGGAGGGGCTGCGTTCGCCGCCGAATTACGGCAAGCTGTTCGCGAGACGGAAGGGACGGCATGACCAGACCTCTGATCGGGATCACGACCTACCAGGAGGCCGCGCGCTGGGGCGTGTGGATCAGGGAGGCCGCGCTGCTGGCCACCGCCTATCCCCGCGCGGTGGAGCGCGGCGGGGGAGTGCCGGTGCTGCTGCCGCCCCCGGCGGAGCTGGACGGGGTCGAGCCGCTGGTGTCCCGGCTGGACGGGCTGGTGGTCGCGGGCGGTCCCGACGTCGAGCCCGCCCGGTACGGAGCCGATCCCCACGAGCGCACCGGCGTCCCGGACCTGCCGCGCGACCGCTGGGAGTCGGCGCTGCTGCGCGCCGTCCTGGAGGCCGACAAGCCCTTCCTGGCGATCTGCCGGGGCATGCAGCTGCTCAACGTGGTGCAGGGCGGCACCCTGATCCAGCACCTGCCCGACGAGGTGGGGCACGACAGGCACCTGCCGCAGCAGGGGCGGTTCACCCGGCACAAGGTGCGCGTGGCCGCCGACAGCCTGGCCGGGCGTCTCCTGGGCGAGTACGCCGACGTCCCGACCTACCACCACCAGGCCGTGCGGCACCTGGGCCGGGGCCTGGTCCCCGTCGCCTGGGCGGGGGACCAGGTGGTGGAGGCCGTCGAGGTGCAGGGCCACCGGTTCGGCCTCGGGGTGCAGTGGCACCCCGAGGAGGACGACGACCTCCGCCTCTTCGAGGCGCTGGCGGAGGCCGCCGCGAAGTGAGCCGTGCCCGGCTCGGTGGCCCTCGCCCGCTCAGTAGCTCTTGGGCAGGCCCAGGTCGTGCTGGGCGATGTGGGCCAGCACGAGCTCCTCGGCCACCGGGATGTTCTTGCCGATGCGGGCGTCCCGGAACATCCGCGCCACCGGGTACTCCAGCGAGTAGGCCATGCCGCCGTGCGTCTGGAAGGTGCGGTCGGCCGCCTGCCAGGCCGCCTCGGAGGCGGTCAGCTTGGCGATGTTGGCCTCGCTGCCGCACGGCTGGGCGCGGTCCCACAACCAGGCGGCCTTGTAGGTCATCAGCCGGGCCAGTTCGGTCTGGGCCTTGATCTTGGCCAGCGGGAAGGCCAGCGCCTGGTTGGTGCCGATCGGCTTGCCGAAGGGCGCGCGCTCGGTCGCGTAGTTCACCGCGATCCGCAGCGCGGCCTCGGCCCCGCCGACGCCGGAGGCCGCCGCCAGGATGCGCTCGGGGTTGAGGATGTCCCACAACACCGCGAACCCGGCGTCCACCTGTCCCAGCACGTCGGCCTCGGTGACCCGCAGGTCGTCGAGGAAGACCATGCTGGAGGCGACGGTGTTCGTGCCCATCTTCGGGATCGGCCGGTAGCTGAGGGTGCCGGCCTCGACGCCCGCCTTGACGTCCACCAGGAAGACGGTGAAGCCCGAGGTGCGCGGCCTGGCCTCGGCCGCGGGGACGGTGCGGGTGACCAGGAGCATGTAGTCGGCGCGCTCGACGCCGGAGATCCAGATCTTCTGGCCCTTGACCAGCCAGCCGTCGCCGTCGCGGCGGGCGTGGGTGGCGATGTTGATGGCGTTGCTGCCGGCGTCGGGCTCGGTGAGCGCGAAGCAGGTCTCGATCTCGCCGGTGGCCAGCTTGGGCAGGAGCCTGCGCCGCTGCTCCTCGGTGCCGTGCCGGCTGACGGTCAGCGCGCCGAAGCCCGGGGTGAGCAGGTAGATGAAGGACGCCGCGGCGCCCGCCCCGGAGGAGGCCAGCGTCTCCAGGGCCACGGCCAGTTCCAGCAGGCCCTGCCCGCCGCCGCCGTACTCCTCGGGGATGGCCAGACCCAGCCAGCCGCCGTCGGCGAGGTCGCGGAAGACCTCCTCGGGCCAGCGGTGATCGGCGTCGCACTTGTCCCAGTACTCGTAGCCGTACTTGGCGGTGACGGCGGCGATGCCGTCCCGGACCGCCTGCGCGCTCTCCGGCAGGTCGAAGTCCACCGGCGCCTCCTTGTCCTAGGTCGTGCCTTCACCGACCACCCTAGCCGATGCAGTAAGTGGTCACTGACAGAGCCCTGCGCCTGTGTTCGCCGGTGCTCACGGGACGGGAGAAAGTGCAGGTTCCGGCAGGGGCAAGGGGTGGGCGAGAGATGGCCGGGGTCGGCCGGATCGCGGCGCGGAGGCCACTGGGAGGAGTAAGAGAAGTGAGAGACGGGAAAGCCGGTAACTTCCCGTTATTTGCCATCCAGGGGGCCCAAGGTCTTGTGGTCGCCGTGTGACGCGCGTTACGGTACCAAACGCTTGGTCGGTAAACGGCTCATTACTGCAATGGAGGTGGCCTGTGGCGAGTGTGCCCGTGCTGGTCACCAGCAGGATCCGCGGTGTTCTTACCCAGATAGGTGACCTGTTCACCATCGCGTTGGAAGGTTTGCGGCGTACCTGGGACGTCCGGAGCTGGTTCTGGGAGTTCGTCGAGCAGTGCTGGTTCCTGGCCCGCGTGACCACGCTCCCGGTCATCCTCATCGCGCTGCCGCTGGGCGCGACCGTCGCGCTGCAGGTCGGCGACCTCGCCGCCCAGCTGGGCGCGCAGTCGGCCACCGGCGGCGCGGTCGTCGTCGGCCTGGTCCGCGAGGTGGCGCCGATGGCGGCCGCTCTGATCATGGCGGGAGCCGGCGGCTCGGCGATGACCTCCGACATGGGGGCCAGACGCATCCGCGACGAGTTGTCGGCCATGGAAGTGATGGCGGTCAACCCCATCCACCGCCTGGTGACCCCGCGCATGTGGGCCGCCAGCCTGGTCTCCACGATGCTGGCCTCGCTGGTCATCCTCTCCGGGGCGATCGGCGGCTTCTTCTTCAACGTGCTCCTGCAGAACGTGACACCGGGCGCGTACTTCGACGGCGCGCTCAGCCAGCTGCGGACCTCCGACCTGGTCGTCACCCTGTTCAAGTCCTGGCTGTTCGGCCTGATCGCGGCGATGGTCGCCTGCTACAAGGGAATGACCTGCGAGCAGAGCCCGGTCGGCGTGGGACGGGCGGTCAACCAGGCGACGGTGGTGGCGCTGCTGCTCGTCTTCGCCTTCAACTACATCATCACCACCATCTACGTCATCGCCTACCCCCCGAAGGTCTGAGACCGGATGCTGATCAACGCTCCCCGCAAGGCCGTGCTAGGCGTGACCCAGGGCTCCGCGGCCGCGGTCGAGAAGTTCGCCGGGCTCTCGGGCGTACCGCTCTTCCTCGGCCGGCTGCTGCTGTACCTGTTCCGCGACATCATCTTCCGCTTCAAGTACGCCAAGACGGTCGCCCAGCACGTCAGCGACATCGTCATCGGCGTCGGCGGCACCGTCGTGGGCGGCGGCATGGTCTTCGTGACCTTCACGATGTCGCTGTTCGTCGGCACCGAGGTGGGCCTGCAGGTCTACACCGGCCTGGAGGTCATCGGCGCCGAGTCGTTCATGGGCCTGGTCGGCAGCTTCATGAACGTCCGCGAGATCACCCCGATCATCGCCGCGATCGCCCTCGCCGCCCAGTGCGGCAGCGCGTTCACCGCCGAGCTCGGCGCGATGCGCATCAGCGAGGAGATCGACGCCCTGGAGGTGATGGGCATCAACTCCTTCGCCTACCTCATCGCCACCCGCGTCGCGGCCGCGCTCATCGCGCTCGTGCCGCTCTACCTGATCGCGCTGTTCGCGAGCTTCTTCGCCACCCGGTTCATCTCCACCTCGTTCTTCGGGCTGGCGCCGGGTGTCTACGACTACTACTTCCACCTCTATCTCCCCTTGAAGGACCTGGTGTTCAGCTGCATCAAGGTGGGGGTGTTCTCCTTCGCGGTCATCGCCATCCACTGCTACTACGGCTTCTACGCCACCGGCGGCCCCGTCGGAGTCGGCACGGCCGCCGGCCGCGCGATCCGCCTGTCGATCGTGGCGATCGTGACGCTCAACCTGCTGCTGTCCTACGTGTTCTGGGGCCAGGGCGGATCGGTGAGGTTGTCCGGATGAAAGAACGTTCCCTGCGGACCAGGGCCACCATCGCGCTGGTCACCGTCCTCGTGACGAGCCTGGTGCTGTACATCCTGATCTTCAAGCCCTTCAAGAGCGAGGGGCCGCGGTTCACCGCCATGTTCGGCCAGGCCGGACAGGGCCTGAGCACCGCCTCCCCGGTGAAGGTGCGGGGCATGCACGTCGGCAGGATCAGCGAGATCGAGCTGCTGCCCAACGGCCGCGCCCGCATCACCATGACGATGGACGAGGGCGTGCGGGTCCCCGACACGGCGACCGCCTCGCTGGAGCCCGAGTCGGTGTTCGGGCCCAAGTTCATCAACCTGCTGCTGGGCGCGCACGAGACCTCCGGGCCCTTCCTGAAGCCCGGATCCCAGATCGCGAAGACCTCCGACCCGCGCGACCTCAACGACCTGCTGGCCGACGCCAACACCACGCTGGCGGCGCTGGACCCCGCGGACATCTCGGTCGTCATCCACACCCTCGCCGAAGGGCTCGGCGGCCAGGGCCAGAACCTGCGGGAGACGCTGGACAGCGCCGAGACCATCATCGAGGTCGCGCACGAGAACCGCGGCAACGCCAAGGCGTTCCTGGACGACCTGGCCAGGCTGGCGAGCATCCAGGGCGCGGGCCAGGACATCGCCTCGATCGTCGCCGACACCAACGCGGTCATCGACACCGCGGCGAACGGGGACGGCAGGCTGCGCGACTTCGCCGCGAACGTCTCGGGCATCTCCTCCCTGGTCGCCCACGGCTTCCGCTCCCACGGCGGAGACCTGCGCGCGGGGTTCCGCTCGAGCGAGCGGGCGGTCGGCGTCATCCACGCCCAGCTCGGCCTGCTCGGACCCGCGCTGCGCACCGGCAACAACCTGCTGCCCGTCTACAAGCAGGTGAGCTGGCCCACCGCGCCCGGAGGCAGGCGGATGCTCGCCATCAAGGTGCTGCTGCCCGCCAACCCCTGCGCGATCGTGCTCGGGGTCTGCCCGAGCCCGACCACCGAAAAGAAGAAGGGAGGTCGGCGGTGAGCACCAACGCGCGTTCGAAACAACGCCGGTCGACCCTCATCCGGCTCGCCGTGTTCTTCGCGGTGACCGGCACCCTGACGTTCCTCATCGGCAGCCAGATCGCCCGGATCTCCTTCGGCGGCGGCTACCGGCTCGTCGCGGTCTTCGACGACGCCACCGGGCTGATCGACGGCGACGTCGTCAAGATCGCCGGCGCCCCGGTCGGCCAGGTCGACACCGTCAGGGTCGAGAAGGGCAAGGCGGTGGTCACCCTGACCGTCGACGAGCGGTACCGCGTCCCGGCCGACAGCGAGGTGGCCATCAACTGGCGCAACGCCATCGGCCAGCGGGTCGTCTACGTCATCCCCGGCACCAGCGCCGAGAAGATCAAGGACAACGCCAGGATCACCAAGACCCGGTCGGTGGTGGACATCGGCGAGCTGGTCGACCAGCTCGCCCCGCTGGCCAAGAGCCTCGACCCCGAGCAGCTCAACCAGATCCTCACCTCCATCTACCTGGCGCTGGACGGCAACAAGGAGAACGTCACCCAGCTCATCAGCGACGTCGACCAGCTCGCCTCCACCATCGCCGCCCGCCGCACCACGCTGACGCAGATGCTGGAGAGCTACACGACGGTCACCGGGGTGATCTCCCGCCGCGACGACCAGATCCGCCAGATGACCGACAACCTGGTCGAGATGTCGGACGCGTTCGTGCGCAACCGCAAGCTGATCGACAGCTCCCTGGTGGAGCTCGGCCGCATGTTCCACACCTCCGACGAGCTGCTCGCCGGCAACAGCGAGCAGCTGCGCCAGGTCATCGCCGGACTCGCGGTCGTCGCCGAGGGCGTGGACGAGAACACCAAGAGCATCAACAACGTGCTCGACCTGGCCGGACCCAAGCTCCAGCGGCTGTTCGCGGTCTTCGACGAGGGCGAGTACGCCAAGGGCGCGGTCGCCTGCCTCACCCTCGTCGAGCAGAAGAGCTGCCCCTATCCGGTCGTCCTGAAGGACTACCAGGGCAACCCGCAGAGCCCTGACACCATGCGCAAGATCCTGGTCGGGGGTAACTGATGGCGCTGAAGTCCTTCCGCGACCGCCCGCCCATCCTGGTGGGCCTGGTCTCCCTGCTGGTCATCGGCCTGGTCCTGACCACCGTCTTCCTCACCGGCACCATGGGGCTGCTGAAGAACCGCTACGAGATGAGCGGGATCTTCACCGACACCGGCGGCCTCAAGGACGGCAACGACGTGCTCGTCGCCGGCGTCCTGGTCGGCGAGGTCACCTCCGTCGAGCCCGACTTCGAGGCCGGCCACGTGCTGGTGCGGTGGAAGGTCGACCACGGCATCGAACTGGGGCCGCAGACCCGCGCCGAGATCAGGATGGTCAACATCCTCGGCGGCAGGTACATCCGCCTCGCCGGCCCGGTGCCCGACAAGGGCCCCTACATGGAGGACCTCTCCGAGGCCGAGCGCCGCATCCCGGTGGGGCGCACCCAGATCCCCATCACCGTCAACGACGCGCTCAAGGACGGCGCCACCGCGATCAAGGGCCTGGACGCCAAGACGTTCGCCAAGGTGCTCGACCAGCTCGACGGGCTGTCGGACGAGAGCAAGAAGCAGCTCGCCCACGCGGTGGGGCGGCTCGTCGAGATCGCGGAGGAGCTCAACAACAGCGACGCGAAGGTCAGCGAACTGCTCGACAACAGCGACCGGATCATCAAGACCGTCCAGGACAAGGACGCCTCGTTGTCCCGGCTGGTGAACAACGCGATGACGCTGATCGACACCCTGCGCCGGCGCAAGACCCAGCTGACCCTGCTGCTGGGCAGCGGCAGCGCCGCGGTGAACGAGGTGGACCGGCTGATCAAGAACCAGCAGAAGCAGCTCAACGGGATCATCAGCGACCTGCAGGGCACGATGAAGGCCCTGGACCCCAAGGTCGACGACCTGAACACCGCGCTGGCCTGGGCGGGGCCCGCCATGACGGGCTTCTCCAACATCGGCAACTACGGCAACTACGCGGACGTCATCTTCACCCAGCTCGGCCAGCTCAACGGCACCGACCTGGCCAAGCTCTCGGGGATGCTCAAGGGGGCGAAGAAATGAGAAGACCCCTCTCGGCCCTGCTGGCCCTGTCCCTGACGGCCGCGCTCGGCGGCTGCTCGGCGGTCGGCGGGTCCGGCACCTACACCCTGACCGCCTACTTCACCAAGACGCCGTCGCTGTACGAGAAGTCGCGGGTCAAGGTGATGGGCGCCAACGTCGGCACCATCGACAAGATCGAGGTCGACCAGGCCACCCAGAAGGTCAAGGTCACCCTGAGCGTCCGCGGCGACGTGCCGGTCCCGGCCGACGCGAACGCGGCGGTCGTGTCGGCCAACACCATCGGCGAACGCAACATCGTGCTGTACCCGGCGTGGAAGCCCGGCATGCAGAAGATCAAGCCGGGCACGGTCATCCCCGAGGAGCGCACCGACCTGCCGGTCGAGATCGACGACGCGCTGGACGCCTTCACCACGCTCGCCCAGTCCATCGACCCCGAGAAGCTGGGCTCCACCTTCCGGGGCGGCGCGGACATGCTGCGCGACAACGGCGAGGACATCAACGGCGCGCTGCAGACCGTCGGCGACCTGACCGGCGACCTGGCCGCGCAGGACGAGCGCATCATCTCGCTGGCCACCTCGCTCAACGAGCTGGCCGGTTCGCTCAACGAGCGGGACGACAAGCTCAAGGCGTTGTTCAAGGCGTTCAACGACGCCGGCGGCATGCTGGCCGACGAACGCAACCAGCTGCGCGGCTTCCTGGCCGGCCTCGAGGCGGTGATCCGCCAGGGCGACGTGATCGTGGAGGTCTACCACGAGAAGCTGCCGTCCACGGTCACCGACCTGTCGGAGATCGTGATGACGATGAAGGCCAACTCCGGCTCCGTGGGCCAGGCCATCGAGGGGATGGCCCGCCTCACCCAGGCGGTGACCAAGGCCTACGACCCCAAGCGCAAGCTCGTCACCATCCGGCTGCAGCTCAGCGCGATCACGCGGGCGTGGCTCCAGCCGATCTTCACCGCGGCGGGCTGGGGCGAGCTGCCCTGCCTCGACCAGCCCTTCGGCAACTGCGACGACACGATCACGAAGAAGGCCAAAAAGAAGAAGAAGGCGGGGGGCTCGTGAAGAAGATCCTCGTCGTGACGGTGCTGGCCGTCTCGACCGGCGCCTGCTCCGTCACCACCCTGGGCGCGCCCAAGGGCGGCTTCGAGTTCAAGGCCGAGTTCACCGACGTGCAGAGCCTCGTCGTGGGGCACAGCGTGCAGATCTCCGACGTGTCGATCGGCACCGTCACCGACATCGAGCTCGAGTCGGACTTCCGCGCGCACGTGACCATGGAACTGGAACCCGGCCGGAGGATCCCGCTGGGGGCGACGGCGGCGGTCGCCAAGACCTCGCTGCTGGGCGAGAACTACATCAAGATCGTCCTGCCGCCCGGCAAGACGCTGGAGAGCACCCCCTCCCTCAAGGAGGGCGAGGTCATCACCCAGACCTCCGTCCAGCCCGACCTGGAGAGCATCTCGGCGAAGGTCGGCCCGATCCTCGCCTCGATGGGCGGCCAGGACCTCAGCCAGATCGTCGACGCGGTCGCGGTGGCGGTCAGGGACAAGGGGCCGCAGCTCAACAAGCTCATCAAGCAGATCTCCGACGTCTCCGACAGCTACGCGGCGGCGGCGAAGGACCTGCAGACCACCATCGACGGGTTCGCCCGCCTGGGCGACGCGCTGGAGAAGAACAGCTCCGAGCTCGACCGGCTGCCCGGGCGGCTGGTGCTGGCCACCGACCGCATCGAACGCGACCGCAAGGAGCTGAAGACCGCGGTCCAGGACCTGGTGGAGCTCGGCGAGGCGTTCAACTCCACGGTCCACTCCCGGCACGCCACCCGGCTGAAGACCCTGCTGGGCAAGGTCGACCGGATCCTGGAATCGATGATCCGCGGCAGGAAGACGCTCAAGGCGCTGGTGGAGAGCCTGCACGGCGGGCTGCTGGCGGCGCCGTCGCTGACCTACAAGAGCCAGGGCCTGATGCAGGCCTGGCTGGCCGGGTTCATCGACTTCAACGCCGACTCCAGCCACATCACCGCCAACGACGGCGCCGGAAGGCCCGTCGACCTGTCGATCACGGCACGGCGCGCGCTGTCGCCGGTCTCGGACAAGGGGAACTGATGCGGCCCAGGATCGTGATCAACCTGATCTCCTTCGCCGCGCTCGGCGTGGTGTTGTGCATCTGGGCGCTGACCAGCATCGTGTCCGTCGACGCCCTGCGCAAGCCCTTCACCGTCCGCGTCGAGTTCGCCTCCTCGCCGGGCCTGCGGTCCGACCTGGAGGTCGCCTACCTCGGCGTCAGGGTCGGCTCGGTGGACAAGGTCACGCAGGGCACCGGCATGGTGCTCGTCGACATGCACCTGGACCGCGGCACGGTCGTGCCGTCCAACGCCAAGGCCGCGGTGCTGCGCAAGTCGGCGATCGGCGAGCCCTACATCGCGATGGAACCGGGTGACGGCGAGCCGGAGCGCCCCCTGCGGGAGGGCGACCGCATCCCGCTGTCGCGCACCAGCGTCACGGTGAACTACAAGGAGCTGTTCGACAGCGTCGGAGGCCTGCTGAAGGCCGTCGATCCCAAGGACGCCGACACCGTCATCCACGAGCTGGCGCTCGGCCTGTCCGGGCGGGACAACACCCTGCGCGACCTGATCGGCGACGCGCACCAGCTGACCGGCACCCTCGCCGAGAACGCCGAGGTCCTCGACGAGCTCTCCGTGCAGCTCACCGCGCTCGCCCAGGTCCTGGCCGACGGCGGCCCGGACCTGGCGGCCGGCCTGGACGGGCTGGCGGCGTTCAGCACCGAGCTGTCCGGGCAGCGCAAGAACCTCGACAGCGTCCTGGACCGGGGACCGCAGTTCCTGTCCCAGGTGCAGAAGCTGGTCGAGGCCGGCCGGCCCGGGATGAGCTGCCTGCTGACCGCGCTGGGCACCCCCTCCACGCCGCTGTTCACCCCGAAGGCCAGCCGGGACCTCAGCACCGCCCTGGGCCTGCTGCACTCCCGCTTCCCGAAGATCGTCAAGAACGTGATCGAGACGGAGCCGAGCGGCCGCCCCTACGCGCGGGTCACCGCGGCGATCGTCGGTGCGGGACCGGTGTCGGCGGCCAAGGAGTACGTCCCGCCGCTGCAGGGGGCCACGGCGCCCAACCTCTACTACTGTACGAAGGCGTACAAGACCAGCGATCTCGAAGAGAAGGCCGACCAGGCCAGGACGAAGAACGAGCCGCAGACGACAGCCCGGTCCGGCCCGTTCACCGCGGTCGAGGCGCCGGAGCCGACCCAGGCCGAGCCGGTCTCCGACGAGTCCGCGCTGGGCCGCTGGTTGCCGGTCCTGCCGATCGTGCTGGCCGCCGCGGCTCTGGCTCTGACCGCCCGCCGTACCCTCGGCGTCATCCGCCGCCGCGCCAGGCGCTGAACCCCCGGGAGAACAGATGAGCAAGACCACCGAGACCGAAGAAGCTCTCGAGGGCGCCGAGGCGCTGGAGACCGGGAAGGCCCAGGCGGGGAAGGCCGAGGCTGAGAAGCCGGAGGTCGAGAAGCCGGAGGTCGAGAAGGCCGAGGCGGGGAAGCCGGAGGCCGGCGAGCCGGAGGCGGAGGAGAGCCCGGTGGAGATCGTCGCCGCGGACGAGTCCGCGGCGAGGGACACGGACGAGGACGAGAAGGACGGCGCGCTTCCGGCGGCGAAGGACGGCGGGGCGAAGGACGGCGAGCCCGCCAAGCGGGGCCTGCGGGACCGGCTGAACGGCGGCGTCGTCGGGGTGCTGGCCCTGATCGCCCTGGTCGCCTCGCTGGCGACCTCGGCGTTCCTGTGGACCTCCTACTCCGGGGCGTCGGAGGAGCTGGACACCCAGCAGCAGGTCCGCACCCGTTCCGCGGAGTTCTCCCGCGCCTTCCTGCTGTACGAGAAGTCCGACCTCCAGGGCTGGGAGAAGCGGCTGACCGCGCTGGCCGCCCCGGACTACCGCAACGCCATCGGCCAGGCGGTGAAGATGCAGTTCCCGGTCATCACCAGCCTCGAGGCGAGCTCCGACGTCACGGTCCGCGAGGTGTTCCTCAACGACTTCGACGGCACCGTCGCCAAGGCGATGGTGGTCGCCGACACCCAGGTGAACAGCAAGGAGTTCGTGCGCACCGTCACCGGGATGCGGCTCCTGGTGGAGCTGAACCAGGTGAAGGGCGAGTGGCTGGTCAGCGGGGTGGGCGTGCTGGGCATCGACAACGAGACGATGACCGACCACGAGGGCAACGAGGTGGACCCGTCCAAGGTCGAAGTGCCGGAAGTGGCCCCGACCGGCGCTCCCTGACCGGTTCGCCGGAGCACGTCGGAATGTGAGACGTTACGGCCATGAGCTCGGAGGAACTTCAGCAGCGGATCTCTGTGGAGTACGCCCCCCTGGTGGCGCTGTACCAGCTCCTGGAGGACCGCGGCAGAGAGCCGGGCTCGGCCGCCGCTCCCGGGCCCGACTGGAACTCCCGGCTCATGGCGCTGCGGGCGCTGCGCGAGGGCGCACTGCCGGGCGACCGGGACGCCCTGGCGGGCGCGCTGCTGGACCCCGCGCACCGGGACGTCCGGCAGGTCGCGGTCGTCACCTCCCCGGACCGGCTCGCCGAACTGGTGGCCGAGTCCGTCCGGCTGGGGGAGCGGGTGCTGCTGTTCGGTGATCCGGCGCGGGTGCCCGGCGGGCTCCTGGCGGTCGACGCGGCACTGCGTCCGGTGGGGCCGCGCTGGGAGGAGGAGCTGCAGGCCCTGCGCCGCGACCTGCTGAGGCTGGAGCAGTGGCCGGGCGACCTGGCCGCGCTGGAGGCCGCCGAGGCCGAGACGGCGCGCAGGCAGGCCGCCGCCGCCGAGGAGGAGCGGCGGTTGAAGGCCGAGCTGGAGTCCCTGCGGGCGGAACGCGAGCAGGCGTCCGCGGCGACGGCGCGGGCGGTCGAGGAACGCGAGGCGGCGGCCGCCGCCGAGCTGCAGGCCGGAGCCGTGGCCGCCCGCTGCCTGGAGACCTTCACCGGGGCGAGGAGCGCCGCGGACGCCGCGGCACGGCAGTCCGCGGCGGCCTCGTCCGCGGCGGGCGAGGCCGCGCGGCGGCTCGCCGAGGTGGAGCAGCGGCTCGCGGCGCTGCGGGTGGAGGCCGCCTCGGCGCGGCAGATGCAGGGCGACCTGGGGGAGCGGCTGGAACGGGCCAGGGCGAGCCTGCCCGAGGTCACCGCCGAGGCCGAGCGGATCAGCGGCCTCGCCGCCGAGGCCGAGGCGCTGCGCCACGCCACCTACTACCGGCTGGCCGGCGCGGAGTCCTCGCTGGCCGCCGAGCGCAAGCGCCAGAACTTCGCCCAGCGGCTGCACCTGGCGCCGGGCCGCCCGCAGCTGTCCGAGCTGCGCGCGCTGGTGGCGTCCCGCAAGCTCGACGCCGAGCAGGCGCTGGCCCGGGCGAACGAGCTGAACGAGGCGAGGCAGCGGGCCGAGGGCGAACGGGCCGGGCTCACCGCCTTCCTGGAGCAGGGCGGCCGGGAGATGGAGGCGGCGCGGGAGGCGCAGCGCCGGCTGACCGAGGAGCTGCCGCGCCTGGAGGCCGAGCTCGCCCCGCTGGCCGCCGAGCACGAGCGGCTGGCCGCGCTGGCCGCTGAGGCCGCGGCGGAGGCGGCGCGCGCGGCCGAGCCCGCCGACCGGGCCAGGGCCGAGGGCATGGCCGCGGAGGAGCGCCTGACGGCCGCCCGCGCCGCGCTGAGCGAGGCCGAGGCCGCGGTCGCGCGGGCCCGGGAGCACGAGCCGGAGCTGGACCGCCGCCTGGCCGGATGCGAGGCGGAGCTGGAGCGGCACGAGGCGGCCGGCGCCGAGGCCGTGGCGCAGGCCCGCCGCGAGCAGGAGGCCGCGCGCGAGACCGTCGAGCGCCACCGCCGGGAGATCGAGGAGCTCCTGGCGGGGGAGGACGAGGAGGCCTGGCGGGAGCGGGCGTCGGCGCGGCGCGACCTGCTCGCCGACGCTCCGGCGGAGGCGGCCCAGGTGGTCTGCGCGGCGCCCGACGCGCTCCCGCCGGGGGAGTACGACGTGCTGTTCGTCGACGCGGCCGAGACCGTCACCGACGGCGACTTCCTGCTGGGCGCCGTCCGCACCCGCCGGCAGGTGCTGGTGGGCACGCCCGAGGGGGGAGCGCCCGCGGCCGCCACGGTGCTGCGCGACCTCCTGGACGCGCTGCACTCCCTGGCCGGGACGGTCGGGACGGACGGGCTCACCGCGGGCGCCGCCGCCGAACGCGAGCGGCTGCGGCCGGGCCTGTGGGAGGGGCACTACGCCGAGCGCCATGCCAAGATCGTCCGCCGCCTCTCCGGGCTGGGGCTCGACCCGGTCGCGGCGCTCGAGCGGGCGGTGGCCGAACGGCTGGAGACGAGCCTCTACCGGCGCTGCCTGGACGCGGTGGCCCGGCCGGAGTGACCCGGGCGGCGGAGGGGGATTCCCTTCCGGCCGAAGTCGGCCAAATGGCACACTGAACGGCATGTTCGGCATCACCGACCTCACGACCTACACCGTGGGCGCCTTCCTGATCATCCTGCTCCCCGGCCCCAACTCCCTGTACACGCTGTCCGTGGCCGCCGGGCAGGGCGTGCGGCGCGGCTACCGCGCGGCGTGCGGGGTGTTCCTCGGCGACTCGGTGCTGATGCTGCTGACCGCCGTCGGGGCGGCGTCCCTGCTGAAGGCCAACCCCGTGGTGTTCTCCGCGGTCAAGTACCTCGGCGGGGCCTACCTGGCCTGGCTGGCGATCGGCCTGCTCCGCGCCGCCTGGGGCATGTGGCGGGACCGCTCCCGCGGGACGGGCCGAGCGGCTCCCGCCGCGGTGGCGGAGGAGACGGCGGCGGAGGAAGGCCGCACCTTCCGCCGCGCGCTGCTGATCAGCCTGCTGAACCCGAAGGCGATCCTGTTCTTCCTCTCCTTCTTCGTCCAGTTCGTCGACCCGGCCTACCCCTATCCGGCGGTGTCGTTCCTGGTCCTCGCGGCGATCCTGCAGGTCTTCAGCATGCTCTACCTGACCGCCCTCATCTTCGGCGGCACCTGGCTGGCCGAGGCGTTCCGCCGCCGCAGGCGCCTGTCGGCCGCCGCCACCTCCGCGGTGGGCCTGGGCTTCCTGGGCTTCGCCGCCAAGCTCGCCACCTCCACCGCCGGCTGACCGCCCGGAACGCCGAGAGGCGCAGGCCCGCGGGCCTGCGCCTCCTCGCGCTCGCGGGGGCGCCGCTACGGGCGGCGGCCGGTGAGCTGGGCGTTGGTCTCGGCGGTCTGGGTGACCGCGGAGTGCAGGTCGGTCCAGAAGCCGAGCTCCTCGTCCTCCTTGAGGTGGGCGATGCGGCCCCAGAACTCGCGGTCCTCGACCTCCTGGGCGACCTGGGCCGAGATGGCGGGCATCATCAGGGTGTCGTTCTCGGCGTCTTCCAGGTCGTAGCGGGTCATCTCCGCGGGCATCCTGACCGGCGGGGCGCCGGAGGTGCGGTGGTGGCGTCCGCGCTTGCGCACCCGGACCTCGGGGGCGTTGGCCACAGCGGCCGGGACCTTCACCGCGGCGGCCTTGGCCAGCCCCGCGGCGAGCACGCCCAGGATCGCCAGCCCGACCACGCCGGTGAGCGCCGCCTCCTTGACGGGCAGGTCGGCCGCGCCGGAGTCCTGGCGGGCCTGCACCGCGGCCTGGGTGTCGGTGCGGGGAGCCTGGGCCAGCTGCTCGACCGACGGCGCGGGAGCCGAGTGCCTGGGCTGGTAGGCCTGCTGGGCCAGGGTCTCCTGGTAGTTCATCCCGGCCACCTCGACCTTGCCCGGGTAGCCGTAGCCGACGATGTCGGAGGAGTCGCGCTCGCGGCGGGCCAGGGTGTCCTGGGTGTTGGCCTCGATGGTGTGGACGGTGCCGTCCTCGCCGACCTTCTCCACGATGCCCACATGCTGGATGGAGCCGATGTCCTTGGCGCCCGACCAGTTGAAGAAGACGATGGCGCCCGGCTCGGGGGCGGTGCCCCAGGCGTCGTTGTCCTTGAACCACGAGGCGTGGTCCTGGGTGGCGGCGAACTGCCCGGCGAAGTCGGTGAGCCCGGCCTTGTCGGCGGCCCAGGCGAGGAACATGTCACACCAGGGGGCGGTGGTGAAGTACGAGTTGGCGTCCTCGTCGATGTTCTTCGTCCACCAGTCGCCGAACTTGGTGTAACCACCGGCCTTCTCGGTGTAGCCCAGTTCGCTCTTCGCGATGTCCAGGAGCTTCTGGCCTACCGGATCCACGTGCTTACTCCTTGTTCCGCGACCTTCGAGGGTCGATCACGGCTCGATCTCGGAAGAATGTACTCAAGGTAACTGACATGGGCAAGCGGTACTGAAAGATACGTCCGGTCCGGGTCAAGTCGTGACGGCTTCGCGTAAGGAAAAAGTTTTCCCAGGTCAAGGGCTCCTGGCAGACTGTCCACCCGGAGGTAAGGAACCACATGAAGCTAGAGCCTTACCGGCAGGTGTTCGCCCTGCCGGGGTTGCGCGGTCTCATGACCGTGGGCACACTCGCCCGGATCCCGGTGGCGGCGACCGGGATCGCCCTGACCCTGCACGTGACCCTCACCCTGGGCCAGGGGTTCTTCAAGGCGGGGCTGGTCGGTGCCGCCTGCACCCTCGGGGTGGCGATCGGCGCGCCGATCGCCGGACGCATCATGGACCGGTACGGGATGCGCCCGGTCCTGCTGGCCACCATGCTGGCGCAGCTGTGCTTCTGGCCGCTGGCCGGGTTCCTGCCGTACTGGCCGCTGCTGGGCGGCGCGCTGCTCGCCGGCCTGCTGGCCCTGCCGGTGTTCGGGCTCACCCGGCAGTGCCTGGCCGCGATGGTCCCCGAGGAGCAGCGCCGCACCGCGTTCTCGCTGGACTCGATGCTGGTCGAGATCGGCTTCATCGTCGGTCCCGCCTTCGCCACGGCCGCGGTCGGGCTGCTGGGCAGCGGCTGGACGTTCGCCATGATCGGCCTGGGCATGGCCGCGGCGGGAACGGCCCTCATCGTGCTGAACCCGCCGATCCGCACCGAGGAGGAGGCGAAGGCGGCGCTGGCCGGGGGCTCCGCCCCGGTGTCCCGGCGGTCCTGGCTCACCATCCCGATGCTGGCGCTGCTGCTGGTGACGTTCTCGGCCACGTTCCTCGTCGCGGCCACCGAGCTGGGCATCATCGCGGTGCTCACCGAGGGCGACGCGGTGAACTGGACGGGCCTGGCCATCGGGCTGTGGTGCCTGTGGTCGCTGGTCGGCGGCTTCGTCTACGGCGGGCTCCCGCGCGGCCTGCCCGCCCCGGTGCTCATCGGGGCGATGGCCGTGCTGACCCTGCCGCTGGTGCTGGTCACCGACTGGCGGTGGCTGATCCTGGCGCTCATCCCATCGGGACTGCTGTGCGCGCCCTCGTTGTCGACGACCGTGGACGCCATGTCCCGGTGGGTGCCGGCCCGGGTGCGGGGCGAGGCGATGGGCCTGCACAGCACCGCGATGACGCTCGGTCTGGCCTGCGCGACCCCCGCCGCGGGCTGGGTGATCGACGAGGCAGGCTCCGGGTGGGCGTTCGTGCTGGCGGGCGGCGTGGGCGTGACGGTCGCCGTGGTCTCGGGGCTGGTCTGGCGCGGCGGCTCCGGCGGGTCAAGGTCCCCGGTGGCGAAGGAGACAGGAGATCCGGTCACTTCGGCTGTCGCCTGATCCCGCCGGTCAGGGCACAATTTGGACGGGAGGCGCTCGATGAAGCCGTACCGTTCGAGAACCGCAGGACTCGTGCTGGGTCTCGCCCTGGCGGCCGCCGGGTGCGGCGGCGAGGCGGATCCGCGGCCTTCGCCGGCCCCGACCGCCCCGTCTGCCCCGTCGGCACCTGCGCCGCCGCCCGCCGCGGCGGAGTCAGCACCGCCCCCGCGTTCGCCGGCGTCGCGGTCCCCGTCCCGGGGAAGCCTGCTGCCCAGCGGCTACCTGCCGCTGTGGCCCTTCACCGACCTGGCGGACTCCCGCTCGTTCCGGGCGGACGAGGACGGGCGGTGGAACCTGGACGCGGGCGCCACCGCGCTCGCGTTCACCCGCTCCTACCTCGGGCTCGCCGGGATCGACCGGGTCACCAGCAGGTCGGTCGGCGCCGTGGAGGCCAGGATCGGCGTCGGTTACCGGGCCGAGGGCGGCGCCCTCACCGCCGCGGTCGTCCATCTGTTCCGCGCGGGCGGGTCGCCCGACGGGCCGTGGGAGGTCGTCGGCACCGACGACACCACCCTCAGCCTCACCACCCCCTCCTACGGGGCGAGGGCGTCCTCCCCCGTCGCGGTGGCGGGCCGCATCACCGGCGTGGACGAGAACCTGCGGGCCAGGCTCGTGCACCCGCACGCCGGCGACCCGCTCGGGGAGTACTGCTGCCTGCCCGCCGGAGGGCGGGACGCCCGCTGGCGGCTGGCCCTGCCGTTCACCGGCGGGATCGAGGAGGTCGCCACCCTCGTGGTGTGGACGGGCGGCCATGTGGCCGAGGTGGAGCGGTTCGCGGTGACCGGGATCCGCCCCTGACCGCCCGTCCCGACACGCGTCCTAGGCCAGGCCCGCCCGGCGCAGCGCGTCGGCCAGAGCGCCCGAGGGCTCCTCGCGCCGCCCGGCGCCGCCCTTGCCCCTGCCGCCGCTGCGACCGCCCTGGCCGTTCCTGCCGCCCTGGGCTCCTTGGCCGTTCCTGCCGCCCTGGCCGTTCTGGCTGTTCCTGCCGCCCTGACCGCCCTGGGCGTTCTGGCCGCCCTGGCCGTTCTGGGGCCGGCCGCGCCGCTCGTCCCCGCCGCGGCCCTCGCCGCGCCGGCCGCGCGGCGACTCCTCGTCCAGGCGCAGGGTGAGGGAGATGCGCTTGCGCTGCAGATCGACCTCCAGCACCTTCACGCGCACCACGTCGCCGGGCTTGACGACCTCGCGCGGGTCGCTGACGAAGGTGTTCGACAGCTGGCTGACGTGGGCGAGGCCGTCCTGGTGCACGCCGACGTCGATGAACGCGCCGAACGCCGCGACGTTGGTGACCACGCCCTCCAGCAGCATGCCGGGCTCGAGGTCGGTGAGCTTCTCGACGCCGTCCTTGAAGGCGGCGGTCTTGAAGGCGGGGCGCGGGTCGCGTCCGGGCTTCTCCAGCTCGGCCAGGATGTCGGTGACCGTGGGCAGCCCGAAGGTGTCGTCGACGAAGTCCTGCGGCCGCAGCGTGCGCAGGGAGCTGCTGCCGATCAGCTCCTTGAGGCCGGTGCCGGTGGCCTCCAGGATGCGGCGCACCACCGGATAGGCCTCGGGGTGCACGGCCGAGGAGTCCAGCGGGTCCTCGCCGCCGGGGATGCGCAGGAAGCCCGCGCACTGCTCGAAGGCCTTGGGACCCAGGCGCGGCACGTCCTTCAGCGACCGGCGGCTGCGGAACGGGCCGTTGGCGTCGCGGTGGGCCACGATGCTCTCGGCCAGGCCGGTGCTGACGCCCGAGACCCGGGTCAGCAGCGGCACCGAGGCGGTGTTGACGTCCACGCCGACGGCGTTCACGCAGTCCTCGACGACGGCCTTGAGGGAGCGGGAGAGCTTGGTCTCGGCCAGGTCGTGCTGGTACTGGCCGACGCCGATGGACTTGGGGTCGATCTTCACCAGCTCGGCCAGGGGGTCCTGCAGCCGGCGTGCGATGGAGACCGCGCCGCGCAGCGAGACGTCCAGGTCCGGCAGCTCCTGGGCGGCGTAGGCCGAGGCGGAGTACACCGAGGCGCCCGCCTCCGAGACCATGATCTTGGTGACGCCGGGGACCAGCTTGGCCAGCTCGCCCGCGAGCCGGTCGGTCTCGCGGGAGGCGGTGCCGTTGCCGATCGCCACCAGCTCCACGCCGTGCGCCTTGACCAGCTCGGCCAGCTTCGCCAGCGAGGCGTCCCACTGGCGGCGCGGCTCGTGCGGGTAGATCGTGTCGGTCGCCACGACCTTGCCGGTGGCGTCGACCACCGCGACCTTCACCCCGGTGCGCAGGCCCGGGTCCAGGCCCATGGTGGTGCGGGTCCCGGCGGGCGCGGCCAGCAGCAGGTCGCGGAGGTTGGCGGCGAAGACCCGCACGGCCTCCTCCTCGGCGGCCTCCCACAGCCGGGTGCGCACGTCGCCTCCCACGTGCACCTGGATGCGCACGCGCCAGGCCCGCCGGACGGTGTCCAGCAGCCACCGGTCGGCGGGGCGGCCCCGGTCGGCGATGCCGAAGCGCAGGGCGATGCTCCGCTCGAAGGAGCTCGGGCCCTCCACCGGCTCCTCGGGCTCCAGGACGAGCTCGAGGACCTTCTCCTTCTCGCCGCGGAACAACGCCAGGGCGCGGTGGGAGGGGAGGTCGGTGAACGGCTCGGCGAAGTCGAAGTAGTCGGAGAACTTGGCCCCGGCCTCCTCCTTGCCCTCCACGACGCGGGAGACCAGCCGCCCGCCGTTCCACATGCGCTCGCGCAGCTCGCCGATGAGCTCGCCGTCCTCGGAGAACCTCTCCATCAGGATGAACCGGGCGCCCTCCAGCGCGGCGGCGGCGTCGGGGACCTGCTCGTTGACGAACCCGGCGGCCAGGTCGTCCGGGTTGTGGGACGGGTCTTCCAGCAGGGTGAGGGCGAGCGGCTCGAGGCCGGCCTCGCGGGCGATCTGGGCCTTGGTGCGGCGCTTGGGCTTGTAGGGGAGGTAGAGGTCCTCCAGGCGGGCCTTGGAGTCGGCCGTGCGGAGCTGCGCCTCGAGCTCCTCGGTCAGCTTGCCCTGGGAGCGGACGGACTCCAGTACGGCCGTGCGGCGCTCCTCCAGCTCGCGCAGGTAGCCCAGGCGCTCCTCGAGCGTGCGCAGCTGGGTGTCGTCGAGGGCCCCCGTGGCCTCCTTGCGGTAGCGGGCGATGAAGGGAACGGTCGAGCCGCCGTCGAGCAGCTCGACCGCCACCTCAACCTGCCGCTCCCGCACATCCAACTCGTCCGCGATACGCCGGTGAATGCTCGGCAGACTCAAGCTCATGGCTGCATTCTTCCGGCTCCGGGGAGTGCTTGTCGCCCCGAACGTGACGACGCGCGCCGTGGCCGCGGCGGGAGGTCCAGTCGCGGCCGTCCCGGGAGTCGGCGCCGAAGAGCGGTCCGAGCACCGCGAGAAGCACGAAGAAGATCAGCGCGTAGACCATGATGGCTCCTGAGTGGTGGGGGATTTCCGGGCCATTTCCATTAAGCAGGGCCATTGACTTGTCTGTGAAGAGCCAATCAGGCAAAGTGGCCTGTATGGGTGATGTGAGGTATGTCAGTGGACTGCAACTGGCCAGGCTGCTGGGCGAGCTCCCGGCGGAACGGCCCTTCTACGCGGTGCTCGCCGCGGGAGTCCGGGCGCTGATCCAGGACGGGCGGCTGCCCCTGGGCGTCCGGCTGCCCGCCGAACGCGACCTGGCCGTCGCGCTGTCGGTCAGCCGCACCACCGTCACCTCCGCCTATGACGCCCTGCGCGAGGACGGCTACGTCTCCAGCCGGCAGGGCTCGGGCAGCTGGACGACGCTGCCGCCGGTCGCGATGGCGCACCATTCCCCGGCCACCGCCTTCACCGCGACCCCCGTGGGGTCGCATTCCGACACCATCGACCTGGGCTGCGCCGCGCCCGGCGCGCCCGGGGTCTTCGCCGAGGCGGTCGACGCCGCGGTGCGGGAGCTGCCCCGCTACTCCTGCGGAGCCGGCTACCAGCCCGCCGGGCTGCCCGTACTGCGCGCCGCCATCGCCGAGCGCTACACCGCGCGCGGCGTGCCCACCCGGCCCGAGGAGATCGTCATCACCACCGGCGCGCAGCAGGCCTGCGACCTGCTGGTCCGCACCCTGGTCGACCGGGGCGACGCGGTGATGCTGGAGCGCCCCACCTACCCGCACGTGCTCAGCGCGCTGCGCTCCCGCGGCGCGCGGCTCGTCCCGGTGGGCGTCGCCGACGGCTGGGACCTCGACCTGATCGCCGCCGGGATGCGGCAGGCCGCCGTCCGGCTGGGCTACTTCATCCCCGACTTCCAGAACCCCACCGGCCACCTGATGTCCCAGCCGGACCGGGCGGCGCTGGTGGAGGCGGCCCGCGCCGCCCAGGGCCAGCTCGTCATCGACGAGGCCTTCGCCGAGCTCGGCCTCGACGCCGACGCCGGCGTGCCCGTCGCCGCCCACGACACCGGAGGCCGGGTGATCACGGTCGGCTCGGCGTCCAAGCTCTTCTGGGGCGGCCTGCGGATCGGCTGGATCCGCACCACCGTCCCGCTCGCCCGCAGGCTCGCCTCCGCCCGCGAGCCCCTGGACATCTCCTCCCCGGTCCTGGAACAGCTGATCACCGCGGAGCTGTTCCGGCGGCTGGAGGAGGTGCGGGCGGAGCGGAAGGCCGGGCTGACGGCCTCTCGTGACGCCCTGGTCGCGGCGCTGGAGGCCAGGCTGCCCGCCTGGCGCTTCACCGTGCCGGTGGGCGGCATGACGGTGTGGGCGAGACTGCCGGCCCCGGTGGCCTCGGCGTTCTGCGAGGTGGCGCTGCGGCACGGCGTCCGGATCGTCCCCGGTCCGGTCTTCGGCGCCGACGGCGTGCTGGAGGACGCCGTCCGGCTGCCCTACGTCCTGCGGCCCGACACCATGCGCGAGGCGGTCGAGCGCATGGCCGCGGCCTACACCGAGGCCGAGGCGCTGCCCGCCGCCCGCTCCCTGCCCGCCTTCGTCTGACGGGTCGTGCCCGGGGCGGTTCGGTCGCCTCCCGCGGCGGTTGTACGGTAAGTCCGCCGGAACGAGAGAAGTGGGGGGAGCCGATGGTCGGCTGGCTCGCGGGGACCATGATCGCGCTGTCGCTGGCGGCCGCGGTGTGGTTCCTGGTGCTCTCGGCCCGGGACAAGCCGATCCAGGCCGTGCACCTGCTGGCCATGGCGGTGCTGGAGGTCGGGCTGCTGGTCCAGGTGATCACGGCTGCCGTCCTGCTGACGGGCGGGCACGGCCCGGAGGGCAAGGGCACCTTCGTCGGCTACCTGGCGGGCTCGCTGGTGGTGCTGCCCGTCGGCGCGTTCCTGGGCGCGGGGGAGCGCAGCAAGTGGGGCTCGGTGGCGGCGGGCGTGGCCTGCCTGACCGTGCCGGTGGTCATCCTGCGCATGCAGGACCTGTGGAGCGGCACCGGTGTCTGAGCTGTCCAGCGGGCCGGGACGCGCCCTCGTCGCGGTCTACGCGGTCTTCACCCTGTCGGCGGGCGCCCGTTCGGGCGTCCAGCTGGCCACCGGCTTCGACCACGCGCCCGTGGCCTACCTGCTGTCCGCGGTCGCCGCGCTGATCTACCTGCTGGCCACCTTCGCGCTGTGGACCTCGCGCCGCCGGATCGCGCTGGCGGCCGTCGGCGTCGAGCTCGCCGGCGTCCTGGGCATCGGCCTGTACAGCGTGCTCGACCCCGGATCCTTCCCCGAGCCCACCGTCTGGTCGCAGTTCGGGGCCGGGTACGGGTACATCCCGCTGATCCTGCCCGTCCTGGGCCTGTGGTGGCTGCGCCGGGGCGCGAAGGAGCCCGCGAACGGGTGAGGGCTCCGGCCCCCACCCGTCCCCGTGGCGTGCCGGGTGTCAGCCGCCCGCCTTGCGGCGGAAGGTGCGCTTGCCCCCGCCCTGGTTCTGCGTTCCGTGGATCTTGGAGCCGCCCGGGCCGCCTCCGGTACCGGCGTGGCGCGCGTTCTGCTTGCGCTCCAGCGCCTCCCGGAACCTGCGCTTGGCCGCCTCCTCCGGGGTCTCTTCCGGTGTCTCCTCCGAGGCCTTCTCCTCGGACACGCCGGTCTGTTCGTCATGCTCTTGATCAGCCATGTGTCCAGCTTGCCACGCCTTCACCGGTACCGGCGCCAGGGTCAGGCGTCGAACCAGGAGAGGAACTCGGTGTTGCCGAACATGCGGGCGGTGTCACGGGCGGAGGGCTGCCCGGCGTCGGGGGACGCCCCGCCGTCCAGCAGGGCGCGCACGACCTCGGGTTCCTTCTTGAAGACCGCCCCGGCCAGCGGACGCTGCCCCCGGTCGTTGGCCCGCTCGGGATCGGCGCCCAGCTCCAGCAGCATCCGGACGGTCGCCGCGTGCCCGTGGTAGGCGGCGAGCATCAGCAGGGTGTCGCCCGTGCCGTTCGTCAGGTTCGGCGGCACGCCCGCCTCCACGTAGGCGCGCAGCCGCTCGGTCTCCCCGGTCCTGGCCAGGTCGAACATCCTCGTCGCGAACTCCTCGAGTTCGGCGTCGCTCTCTTCGTTCGTCACAGGTACGACCTTTCCCCAGCCTCGCAGACGAGAAGTCCCACGGAGCTGATTCAATCAGTGTCATGACGACGCAGCACGACCTGGAGACCCTTCGGTTCGCCCCCGGGCAGGTCATCCTGCACCGCCAGTTCACCGGGGACCGGCTCGTCTACGTCCGGGCCGTCCGGGTGGTCGACCACGACGAGCGGGGCCTGCGGTTGTGGATCCCGCGGGACACCGCGATGTCCCTGACGCTGACCGCCGACGGGCGCGGGCTGCGGGACATGCCGTTCGCCGAGTGGGTGAAGGTGGAGCGCACGCTCACCGAGACGCGCTGGCGGGGGCCGAACATCTTCATGTTCATGCCGGCGGGGGCGGCGCACTCGGTGCTCTTCTTCTGGTACCCGGCCGAGGAGTTCTTCGGCTGGTACGTCAACCTGGAGGAGCCCGGGGTCCCGTGGCGGGACGAGACCGCCGCCGGGATCGACATCTGCGACCAGGACCTCGACATCTGGGTCGACCGGGACCGCAGCTGGTCCTGGAAGGACGAGCACGAGCTGGCCGAGCGGCTCGCCTTCCCCGACGACTACTGGGTCTCCGACGAGCACGCGGTGCGGGCCGAGGGCCTGCGGGTGGCCGAGAAGATCGAGAAGGGGGAGTTCCCCTTCGACGGCACCTGGTGCGACTTCCGGCCCGACCCGCGGTGGCGGGTGCCCGCCGGGCTGCCGCCGGGCTGGGAACGCCCGCGCGCCCGCTGAACGACCGGCGCGGGGCGGCCCGTCCGGACCACCCCGCTTTTTCCGCTTCACCGCGGTCGGCTGAACCCGGTCAGGGAGTGATGACCAGGGAGACGTTGTGGCCGCCGAAGCCGAAGCTGTTGGCGACCGCCGCGCGGACCGGCATGCGCCGAGCGCCGCCCCTGGCGATCTCGACCTTGATCTCGGGGTCGAGCTCCTCGAGGTTGAGCACGCCGGGGATGATCCCGTCGCGCACCGACAGCAGCGCGCTCATCGCGCCCAGCGCGCCGCTGGCGCCGATGAGGTGCCCGGTCATCGACTTGGTGGCGGTGACCACCGGGTGCGAGCCCAGCGCGGCGGCGATGGCCTCGGCCTCGGCGACGTCGCCCTGCGGCGTGGAGGTGGCGTGCGCGTGCACGTGGTCGATGTCCAGCGGGGACAGGCCCGCGTCCTCCAGCGCGGCGCGGATCGCCCTGGACTGGCCCTCGGGGTGCGAGGCGGTGATGTGGTCGGCGCTGGAGGTGATGCCCGACCCGGCGATCCGGCCGTGGACCGTCGCGCCGCGCGCGGCGGCGAACTCGGCGCTCTCCAGGACCATGACGGCCGCGCCCTCGCCC
Source organism: Actinocorallia populi (assembly GCF_002995495.1). Taxonomy (GTDB): domain Bacteria; phylum Actinomycetota; class Actinomycetes; order Streptosporangiales; family Streptosporangiaceae; genus Actinocorallia; species Actinocorallia populi. The sequence continues at coordinate 429,428 of NZ_PVZV01000005.1, forward strand.
ATGACGAACCCGTCGCGGGTGACGTCGAAGGGGCGGGAGGCGGTCTCGGGCGAGTCGTTGCGGGTGGACAGGGCGCGCATCTGGGCGAAGGCCGCCATGGTGAGCTGGTGCACGCAGGCCTCGGCTCCGCCGGTGACGACGACGTCGGCGCGGCCCAGCCGGATCAGGTCGGCGGCCATCGCGACGGCCTCGGCGCCGGCCGCGCAGGCGCTGACCGGGGTCCGGGCACCGCCCTTGGCGCCGATGTCCATGCTCACGTAGGCGGACGGGCCGTTGGGCATGAGCATCGGGATGGTGTTGGGGGAGACCCGCCGGGGCCCGCTCTCGTTGATGACCTGGCTCTGGCCCAGCAGGGTGGTGGCGCCGCCGATGCCGGTGCCGATGACCACGGCCAGGCGCGTCGGGTCGACCTCGGGCCGTCCCGCGGACTCCCAGGCCTCGCGTCCGGCGACCAGCGCCATCTGCTCCACCCGGTCCAGGCGGCGGGCCTCGACCCTGCTGAGCACCTCGGTCGGCTCGACCTTGAGCCGGCCCGCGATCCGGGAGGGCAGCTCGCCCGCCCACTCGTCCTCGATCAGGGTGACCCCGGACCGCCCCGCGAGCAGCGCCTCCCAGGTGCCGGGCAGGTCGCCGCCCAGGGGGGTGGTCGCGCCCAGGCCGGTGACGACTGCTTCACGCATGGTGTTCTCCCGTCTAGTTCTCACAAACCGATTTCGCCTCGGGGGTCGAGACCGGTTCACCGGATCCTCAGTCTGCCAGGGGGTAGCGCGATTCCCGCTACAGATCATGAACCAAGCTGACGGGTAGCCTCTTGTAGGGAACCTATAAATTGATCTTGAAACTTCCGGGTTTTGCGGCGCTTCTAGTATGGCGGGGTGAGCATCGAGGCGATCGCGCTGCTGAACGATCCCGTCCGGCGCGGGCTGTACGAGTACGTGGTGTCCCGCGGGCATGACGTGGGGCGGAACGAGGCGGCAGAGGCGGCGGGCGTCCAGCGCACCCTGGCCGCCTTCCACCTGGACAAGCTCGTCGAGGCGGGCCTGCTGGATGCGGTCTTCCGCCGGCCCGGGGGGCGCGGCGGGCCCGGCGCGGGCCGCCCCGCCAAGTACTACCGGCGGGCCTCGGGTGAGTTCGCGGTGAGCGTCCCGCCCCGCGACTACCGGACGGCCGCGTCGCTGCTGGCCGAGGCCGTCGAGCGGGCGGGGCTGGACGAGAGGGCGGAGGAGGCGGCCCGCGCCCGCGGCCGCGCGTGCTCGGGCGGCCCGGAGGAGGTGCTGCGGGAGCGCGGCTACGAGCCGTATGAGGAGGAAGGCGTCCTGCGCATGCGCAACTGCCCGTTCCACCTGCTGGCCGAGGAGCACCCGGTGCTGGTGTGCTCGATGAACCTCGCCCTGGTGGAGGGTGTCGTCGAGGGGACGGGCTGGAGGGCGCGCATGGACCCGGCTCCGGGAAGATGCTGTGTGGCGGTTTCTAAAACCAACGAGATTTGACATATTGGTGCCATGCAGCTCGCCCAATACAACATCGCCCGGCTCGCGGCGCCCCTCGCCGACGCCGCCAACCGCGATTTCGTCGCCAACCTGGACCGCGTCAACGCACTCGCCGACGAGTCGCCCGGATTCGTCTGGCGGCTCGTGGACGAGGCGGGTGACGGCACCTTCCATCCCTACGACGACCACCAGGTCATCGTCACCATGAGCGTCTGGGAGTCCCGGCAGGCGCTCTTCGACTTCACCTACCGCAGCGGCCACCTGGAGTTCCTCCGCCGCAGGCGCGAGTGGTTCGGGCACTCCGAGGCCCCCACGATCGTGTTGTGGTGGGTCCCCGACGGGCACGTCCCCACCGTCGAGGAGGGCAAGGCCCGCCTGGAGCTGCTCCGCGCCCAGGGGCCCACTCCCGAGGCCTTCACCTTCCGCGAGGACTTCGAGCCCGCCGCGGTTCGTTAGACTCCCGGGGCCATGGCCGCCGACCAGCCCCGCGATCCCGACGTCGACCTCGGGTTCCCCGCCCAGCGCCGCGAACTGGAGCGCGCGCCCGGACCGCTCCTCGGCGCCATCGCCCTGGGCGGGGCGCTGGGCGCGGCGGCCCGCCACGGCCTGACCGTCCTGCTGCCCACGCCTTTGGGCGGGTTCGCCCTCGCCACGTTCCTCATCAACGTGACCGGCTGCCTCCTCATCGGCGCCCTGATGGCCGCGATCGCGGCCGTCCCCTCCCTGCCCGCCCTGACCCGGCCCTTCCTGGGCGTGGGCTTCCTGGGCGGGTTCACCACCTTCTCCACCTACGCCATGGACGTCCACCGGGCGGACTCCCCGCTCACCACGGTGCTCGTCCTTTCGGCCACGCCGCTGGCGGCGCTCCCGGCCGTCCGGCTGGGCGCCGCCGCGGCCCGGATTCCGCTGCGCCGCACGGGTACCGCGTCGTGACCGTCCTGCTGGTGATGCTGGGCGCGGCGGTGGGGGCGCCGCTGCGGTACCTGGTGGACCGGGCGGTGCAGCGAAGGCTCGGAACGGGGTTCCCGTGGGGGACGCTCACGGTGAACGTCGCGGGCTCGTGGGTGCTGGGCCTGCTCGCGGGGGCCTCGGTGGGGGGCGGGACGGCGGCACTGGCGGGGGCGGGGTTCTGCGGGGCGCTGACGACGTACTCGACTTTCGGTTACGAGGCCGTACGGCTGGTCGAAGGGGGCGCGCGGGCCCGCGCGTCGGCGTACGTGCTGGTGAGCACGGCTGCGGGGCTGGGGGCCGCCGGTCTGGGGATGGTGCTCGGCCAGGGGTTTGAGGCTGTCGGAAAATAACCGGGCGATTGCCCTGAAACGGGCAGGATGTTTAGGGTGTCCGCCGTGGTCACCCTGAGGAAGAGCGAGTGAGGTCCGTCCCCGTGGGGTGGAACCCGCGCAGGCGCGGGAGGGAGACGGTGCCCCGGCTGCTCGACGCGGGCATCGAGTCCCTGCTGGAACTGGGGCCGGCGCGCTGCACGCCGCAGGCCGTCAGCGCGCGGGCGGGGGTGGCCCCGGCGGCGCTGTTCCACCACTTCGGCACCCTGGAGGACTTCTACATCGCGGTGGCCGAGGAGGTCGCCTGCCGCCAGCTCGCGGCCATGCAGGCACTGCTGGACGCCGCGCCCCGGGACGAGGAACCGCTCGAGACCGCCCTGCGCCTGCTGGCGGAGCTGAGCTCGAACCGCGTCAGCGCGGTCTTCCTCGACCTGATGGGAGCGGCCCGCACCGACCCCGCCCTGGCCGTCCGGCTCGGCACCCTGCTGGAGGCCTACCGCCGCGACATCCAGGAGATCGCCGTCCAGCTGCCGGGCCTGGACGAACTGCCGTCCGGCCTGTTCGCCGACCTCGTCCAGCTCGCCCTCGACCTGTTCCGCGGCACCCGCCTGCGCGGGGGGGACCAGCGGGAGCGGATCCCGCTGATCCTGGCCCTGCTGCGGGGGCGGGTCGCGGTGCTGCTGGACGGCTGAGCCCGGTCACCGCCGCTGCGGGACGGCCGCCTCCCGGCGGCGCGACCCGTACCGGGGCGCGACGCTGGGCCGCGGCATCTCGTGGCGGGGGAACAACACGATCGCCATCAGGGCGAGCAGGAACCCGCCGGTGCGCAGGGCCGTCGGGACGAGGCCGTCCGGCCAGGGCTCGTCGAAGAGCACCGGGCTGCACAACACCAGCATCATCCGCCCGGTGACCGTGATGAGGGTGGCCACGATGACGATCCGGCAGCGCTGCAGGGCGATCTGCAGCTGGGCGAGCGCGATGCCGGCCATGCCCAGCGTCAGGTACGGGTAGGGGGAGGCGACCAGCGCCATGACGGTGCCCTCGGACGCCCACACCGCCGCGATGCCGCGGATTCCCGTCTCGGCGACGCCCGAGCAGACACCCGCCCCGATGCCGTAGGCGACGCCCGCCAGGGGCCGCGCGTGCCGCCCGCCCCGGCTGCGGTCGCCGACCAGCCAGACCAGGCCCGCGACCAGCAGCGGCGGGACGGTCACCAGGGCCAGCTCCCACGGCGAGGGGGAGCGGGGGGACAGGTCGGCGCTGTCGGTGTCGGCGCCGGACAATCCCAGCAGCACCGTCGCCAGCCCGAACAGCGCGACGCTGGCCCACTCCCGCGGGCCGAGCCGCTCGCCGAGGAAGAGCGTCGCGTAGACCAGCAGCAGGACGAGGCTCACCGAGAAGGCCGCCTGCGCGACGCCCAGCGGCAGCGCCGAGAAGGCGATCACCTCGTAGGCCAGGCCGATGAACAGCAGGACGCCGCCGGTGAACCAGATCCCGTCGGTGAGCATGTGCCACACGGTGTGGAACGGGCGGCTGCCGCGCAGCGACGGCATGCGCGCCGCGGCCTGCCGGAAGAAGAGGAAGGCCATGTAGTAGACGCTCGTCCCGAGGATCGCCGCGCCCACCGAACCCAGGGTGACTCCGTCCAAGGCGGCGCTCCTCATCTGAACTTAGTGTGATCTGTCTCTCTTCCGACGGATACCTTACGGGAAGCAGGTCAGGGTCGTTATCTCGCCTGGATATCACCTCTAGCTCCGCTTTCACGCTATGTGGCACAATCCTCACGCTCGTTTCGTTCCCCAGGGAGGCGCGTTCCGCATGAGACGTCTGAACAGCGCAGGAGCGGTGCTCCTGGCCGTCGCGGCGGTCCTCGCCGCCCCCGGGGCGGTCTCCGCCTCGGCCCGTGCGGACAAGACCCTCCGGCTGCGGCAGGACACCCCGGTCGGCGCCGCGAGCAAGGCGGGCGGCACATGCCCCGTGCCCGCGGACAAGGACGGCTGGCACTTCAGCCTCGCCGAGGCCCCGCAGAACGTGGAGTTCCGGTCGGTGACCGCCACCTTCGACATCGGCGGCGCCCAGACGGTCGGCGCGGGCGGCCGCGACGCCTACGTGGCGTCCGAGAGGGGGGCGAACCTCACCGGCGCCACCGCCGTCGTGGACGGTTCGCTGCTCGTCCTGCCGCTGGTGCGCTACTTCGACCTGGCCGGCACCTGCCCCGGCCAGGCGCCTCCGCCCCCGCCCCCGGCCGCACCCCCGCCCCCGGTCGAGCAGCCGCCCGCGGAGCAGCCGCATCAGGACGACCGGCCCGCCCAGGACCAGCCTCAGGACCAGCCCGCGGCGGACCCGGTGAACGACGGCCGGCCGGAGGAAGACGGCCAGAAGCCCGGCGCCTCCCCGGCGGCGGCCTCTCCCACCTCCGGCCCGGCCGACGCCACGAAGCTGCCGAAGGTCCCCGGCGGCCCCGACCAGCCCCGGCTCCACGTCAACACCGAGGAGGGCGGCACCCCGGTGCCCGCCGCCGCCGACGAGCCCTCCGGCGGGCTGGGCGTCCAGGGGTTCTCCCTCATCGCCGGCGGCCTCTTCCTGCTGGTCTTCGGCGGTGCGGCCGCCTATCTGAACCTCCGCCGCCGCGGCGCCTGACCCGGCCGTTCACCGCTCCCGGCGGACGGTGAACCGGGAGGCGTCCGGTACATTAAGCGTGCGCTTAATGAGCGGGCGCCCAGTGGACTGGAGGACGATGTGCGGCGGACGCTGTTCAACGAGGACCATGAGGCTTTCCGGGAGACCGTGCGCGGCTTCGTCGAGCGCGTGCTCGTCCCGAACCACGAGCGCTTCATGGAGCAGCGCTCCATCGACCGCGAGGTCTGGCTGGAGGCCGGCAAGCTCGGCCTGCTCGGCCTCGAGGTCCCCGAGGAGTACGGCGGCTCCGGTGCCCACGACTTCCGCTTCAACGTCGTGGTCAACGAGGAGTTCTCCAAGGTCGCCCTGGCCTTCGCCTCCTGCATGAGCATCCACGCCGACATCTGCGCCCCCTACCTGGTGAAGCTCACCACCGAGGAGCAGAAGAGGCGCTGGCTGCCGAAGTTCTGCACCGGCGAGCTGTGGACCGCCATCGCCATGACCGAACCCGGCGGCGGCTCCGACCTGGGCGCTTTGAAGACCACCGCCGTCCGCGACGGCGACGAATGGGTCATCAACGGCAGCAAGACCTTCATCACCAACGGCTACTCCGCCGACCTCGTCATCGTCGCCGCCCGCACCGACCCGGCCAAGGGCGCCAAGGGCATCTCCCTCTTCGCCGTCGAGACCGGCACCCCCGGCTTCGAACGCGGCCGCAAACTCGACAAGATCGGCCAGCACGAGTCCGACACCGCCGAGCTCTTCTTCAGCGACGTCCGCGTCCCCGCCGACAACATGATCGGCGAAGAGGGCATGGGCTTCGTCAACATGATGAAGCTCCTCCCGCAGGAACGCCTCGGCACCGCCGTCACCAACCTGGCCCACGCCACCCAGATCTTCACCGAGACCCTGGCCTACGTGAAGGAGCGCAAGGCCTTCGGCCGCCCCGTCGGCTCCTTCCAGCACAACGCCTTCCAGCTCGCCGACCTCGCCACCGCCCTCGACGTGGCCCAGGCCTACGTGGACCAGTGCACCCAGGCCCACGTCCTGGGCGAGGCCACCACCGTCGACGTCTCCAAGGCCAAACTCTGGTCCTCCGAAATCCAGAACCAGGTCATCGACACCTGCGTCCAGCTCCACGGCGGCTACGGCTACATGACCGAATACCGCACCGCCCGAGCCTGGGCCGACGCCCGAGTCACCAAGATCTGGGCCGGCTCCAACGAGATCATGAAGCTGATCATAAGTCGGGACCTGGGGTTGTAGTCCTGGCCTGGGCTTTTACGGATCCGGTGGGTCCGTCGGTGCTGCGAGCCTAGTGCCGTGTTAGATCAAAAGTCAGGGGATCCGGTAAGGGTCTTGTTCTCCCGGCCGGGTCCTGTCCGATATCCCCGGATATGTGGCCCGGCTTTGCGTGTCAGGGTGTCCGCCCTGGTGGTGCTCCGTGTCGGATCAGGGCCGACGGCTGTCCCGTCGTGCTGTCGGCCTCAACGTCGCTGGACGTAGCCTGTCGCGCATCTTGGTGATGTTGGGTGGTAGTGCCCGTGGGTATGCTTCGGCTATGTCGGATGGGCTGCTGGTGGATGCGGATCGTGAGGCTGTCGAACGCTTCGTGAATGCCGCGAGGAGGCGGCTGCCCAGGGAGGCTGAGCGGTCGCTGTGGTTGAACCGCGCTGTCGTCTCGGCTCTGGAATCCGATCCTGATCGTGTGTTGGCCATCGCTCGTCGCAACCTTCAGCGTATGCGGGATAGGCAGGGCTGGGGTCGCAATCCCTGGCTCGTTCGATGGATGATCATTCTCGATGCCGGAGTCGATGCAGTGATCGAGGTGCTTCTGTCGCGTGATCCCGAGGCGGTTGAACTGCGGCAGAACGCCCCGTTCGCCGGGGTGCTCGAGCAGGAGCATCGCGAGCGTCTTCTTGAGGAGTTCCGGAGGCACTGGGCTCGCGCGAACGGCTGATCGGCCGAGTCGATGGAGGCTAGTGTCGAGGCGTGAAGCGCAGTGAACTGGACGATCTCCTCACGTTGATCGGTAGCAGGCTCGGTGGTGAAATCCTGGTGGTCGGCAGTCAGGCCATCCTCGCAGCGGTGCCGGAGGAGGAGTTGCCTGCGGAGGTCACGGCGTCGATCGAGGTGGACGTGACCTTCCTCGACGGGGATGAGGAGAAGGCGGATATCGTCGATGGCGCGCTGGGCGAGTACTCGCGCTATCACGAGGAGCACGACGTCTATGCTCAAGGCGTCGGCTTGGAGACGGCCAAGCTTCCCGCTGGTTGGAGAGACAGGCTCGTTCGGTTCGAGGGACTTCCTGACGAGGTTGTCGCCTTCGCTCCGGATCCGCATGATCTCGCAGCGGCCAAGGCTGTCGCCGGCCGGGAGAAAGACGCGGTCTACGTCTTGTCCTTGATTAAGTCGGGCATCCTGGATATTGAGCTCCTGTTCGAGCGTCTCCAGCAGATGCCGGCCGAGGTGCCTCCCGAAATGATCAACATGGTGAGCGATTACCTGGCCGATCTGCGTTCTGCTACCGACGAACCGACCGACCGGAGTCCATACGAATTCTGAGCCCGGTCAACACTACGAGTGAACCCACTTCGTCCCCGGGCGGCCTGGCGATGCGTTGGAAGCGGACAACCGCCAACGACTTCGGGACTCAGATGGGCCCCACCTTTAACTAAGCGCTCCGGGCCTGATGGAGGCTCTGGTCTGCCTCCACCACACCCGGGGCAGGCCACCGAAGGAGGCCGGCGTTTGCGGCCGTAGTAGGTGCCCGGGCACAGGTCCAAGACCCTGCAGACAGGCTCGACCCCGAAGCCGCCGCGGAAGTGGTCGACCACCGCGACTACCTCGTCCGGGGCTGGCCGAGCTCCGTGGCGAAAAACACCGAAGCGGCCTTGAGGATCTCATTAGCCCGCTTGAGCTCGGTGTTCTCCTTGCGCAACCGCTTGATCTCCTCGCGCTCCGCGCAGGTCGGCTGCTCAGGCCGCCGTCCTGTATCGGCCTCGGCCTGGCGGACCCACAACCGCAGTGCCTCGCGGTGGATCCCCAGGTCCTTGGCGATCTGTGCGATCGGCCGGTCCGACTCCAGCACCAGGCGCACGGCCCGGTCCCGGAGCTCTTGGGGCGGCCGTGCTGCGGGGGGAACCTCACAATGCGGGACGGCACGTCGTTAGCGAGTCAGGATCGCTCATCTTTCCAACACCGCCCGCAGGTCTTCTTCCAGGGCCGGGATGTTCCTCGGCAGCATCTCGAGGACGGCATTCAGCGAGGCGTCACTGGTTTCGATGCCGGAGGCCTCGATGGGAAATCCGGGGAGGTGCTTCGTGAGCACGCCTCGTACGGCTGCCCAGATCTCGGGCTCATCAGCCACCTTCGCCAAAGGAGTGTCCATCGTGAGCAAGGGGCGTTCGCCATAGTCTGCCGGTACCGGATAGCGCCATGTGTGTGTGCCGGACTCCACCTCCTCGGCGGAGTCTTCGGAGTGAAGCGGTAGTACGACCATCGCGGTTGCGCCTGCCGGGACCGTGACATCGAGGGTCAGCTCGCCGTTCGCGATCTGCCAACCTACTTCCACGCGTCCTCTGACCGTGTCGTGCACCGTGCGAGCAGAAGTGAGTCCGCCACCGGGTCGGGGGGCGATCTGGAGTCGTTTCCAGCCCGGCGAGGTGCGTACCAGACCGCCGACCACGCGGTGCAGCCAGGCGGCGACGGCGCCCAAGGCGTAATGGTTCAGGGAGGTCATCCCCGTCGAGTTCAGTGTGCCGTCGGGACGGATCGAATCCCAGCGCTCCCAGATCGTCGTCGCGCCCATCGTGACCGGGTAGAGGAAGGACGGGCACTCTTTCTCCATCAGCAGCCGATATGCCTCTTTGAGATGGCCGGTGCTGCTGAGTGCCTCGGTCACCAGCGGGGTTCCCGCGAAACCGGTGGAGATGCGGTAGTCCTCCTTCTTCACGATCTCCGCGAGGCGGTCGCCGGCCTTCTGCCGCTGGGGCTCTTCGAGGATGCCGAACATGATGGCCAGGGCGTAGGCCGTCGCGGTCTCGTTCACGACGCGACCGGAGTCGGTGACGTACTCGCGCCGGAACGCGTTGCGGACCCGCTCGTGCAGGGCCCGAAAGTGTTCTTCGTCCTGGTCTATGCCGAGGATCGCGGAGGTCAGAGCCATCTCGCGCGTGGTCTTGACGAAGTACGCGGAGGCGACGAGGAAACGATCGGTCTTTCCCCCGGCCGCGTTGTCGGCGGGCGCGTCAGGGTCCAGCCAGTCGCCGAACTGGAAACCCGAGCTCCACAGCCCGTCCTCGTCGAGCAGGCCCTCCACCTGCCGCACGAAAGCGGTCATCGACTCGTAGCTGCCGCGCAGGATGGCCGTGTCGCCGTACTCCTGGTAGAGCTCCCAGGGCAGGCTGACGGCGACGTCACTCCAGAGCGCCGTGGGTGAGGAGGGGGTGGACTGCACGTCCGGCACGGTCCAGGGGACGTCGCCCGTCTCCCGCTGCTCGGCTGCGAGGTCCTGCAGCCAGGAGCCCAGCACGCCCCGCACGTCGTACAGGAAGGTCGCGGTCGTCGAGAACGCGTTCAGATCGCCCGTCCAGCCCATGCGCTCGTCGCGCTGAGGGCAGTCGGTGGGCAGGCCGACGAAGTTGCCCCGCATCGACCACAACGTGTTCTCATGGAGCCGGTTGATCAGCGGGTCGGATGTCTCGAACCAGCCGGTGCGTGTCATGTCGCTGTGCACGACGACGGCACGAAGGGCCTCTGCCGTCGGGTCTCCGGGCCAGCCTTCGATCTCGACGTAGCGGAAGCCGTGGAAGGTGAACTGCGGTTCCCACACCTCGACGCCGTCTCCGCGGAGCGTGTACCGGTCGGTCGCTTCCGCCGTGCGGTTCGTCTCCCGCTCGAGCTCGCCGGAGGGGGTGAGCACCTCGGCATGCCGAAGGGTCACCGTGGTGCCCGCCTCACCGGCCACGCTGATCCGCACCCAGCCGGAGATGTTCTGGCCGAAATCGACGATCGTCGTCCCCGCGTCGGTTCTGCGCAGCAGGGTCGGAGCGAGCTCTTCGACGCGCCGGATCGGGGGCGCGGCCGTCTCGGTGAGGCTCGAAAGGGGCCAGTCGAAACGCCGGGCCGCCGCCCAATCGCCGTCGTCGAACCCGGCTCGGGTCCAGCCGCTCGGCTCGAGCCGGGCGTCGTAGGTCTCACCGGCGTAGATTCCGTTCGCCCGGACCCCGCCCGTGCCGATCCGGAACCGCTCGTCGGTCGCGACGATCTCGGTCCGGTCGGGGTATTCGAGCTCCAGCTGTGCGAACAGAGCCGGACGATCCGCGTAGTTATGGCGGTTGTTGTCCCAGGTCAGTGCGCCGACCGCCCAGCCTTCGCCGACGATGGCGCCGAAGGCGTTGGCGCCCGGGGAGATCAGAGCGGTCACGTCGTGGGTGCTGACCGCGAGCCGGTGCCGGTACGACGTCCACCCGGGCGCGAGAACCTCGTCTCCGACACGGGATCCGTTGATGTAGGGGACCACGATTCCGAGTCCCGTCACCGTCAACCGTGCGCGAAGAGGGAGGTCTTCGACGTTGAATTCTCGTCGAAAATAGACGGCTGGATCCCCATCGGCAGCGGCGCTCGTGCCGCTGACAAAAGATGCCTGCCATTTGAGGGATGCGCGGTCGTGCTCGGTCGTGCTTGTGACGGGGGTCGTCATGGAACTCCTTGCCATTGTCTGCTCGCGAGGCCGGACCAGGCCGGTTGTGAGTGGTGTTCAGGAAAAAGCCGCCGCGTGCGGTGTCGTGTCGTCAGGCAGTTTCGGACACTGCGCACGTCCTATCGGGATCCACGCACGAGCATGGCTGTGATGACGGCTCCGAGGCTCAGGATCCCGCCGAAGGTGAAGAGCAGCGTGTAGTTCTGTCCTGCACCGCCGATGGCAAGGATCATCGGTGCGATGATCGGACCGAGCGCGCCGGCCAGGTTGCCGGAGAGGTAGTAGATCGACATCCACTTGCCGTTCTCGTCTTTCGTGGGGAGGACGTCCGCTGCCAGGGCGAGGTCGACGGAGTTGAACGCGCCGACGCCTGCCGCGAGCACGGTGCCGCCGATGGCGTAGGTGAGGAAGCCGGGGGCGAACGCGGCGATGACCGAGCCCACGGCGATCATGGATGCCGCCGTGTAGATGAACGGCTTGCGGCGTCGCAGGCGGTCGGAGAGGTATCCGCCTCCGATCGTGAACAGCATCGTGGCGAGCAGGCTCACGCCGCCGACGAGTGCGAGCTGCCGTCCTGCGCTCTCGGCCGTGTAGCCCAGACGATCGAGGAGGAAGTAGAGCTGGTAGGTCCCGAAGAACGCGTACCCGAACTGCAGGCAGAACTTGCCCAGCCAGACCCACGCGAAGTCCTTCGCCTTCAGGGGATTGAACGCGAGGCTGCGGAAGATGTCGAGTACCGATCCAACTCGCGCTTCGGCGGGAGCCGGCGCATCCGGCACGGTGATGAGCCAGAGGACCACCACCAGGGCGAAGACGGCCACGGGTGCGAGGAAGAGCAGGAGCAGGTCACCCGTCAGGAAGCTGCCGGCGAGTGTTGCCAGGACACCGGCGATGGACGCGGCGACCCCGGTGAGCGCGCCGAGCTTTCCGCGTTGGGAGCTCGGCACCCGCTCGGCGAGCGTGGGGTTGAGCGCCGCGCTGATCGCGCTGCCGGCGAACTGCGCGACGAGCCAGCCGACGAGGACGACCCAGAAGTTCGGCGCCACTGCGATGATCAAAGCACTGAGGAGTGCGAAGCATAGGCCGACGACGAGGTACGGACGGCGGCGTCCCCACCGTGAGCGAGTCGCATCGCTGATCACGCCGAAGACCGGTCCGACGACCAGACTCACGAATGCACCGATACCGACGATGAGGCCGAGATTAGCCTCTTTCGTCGTGGGGTCCATCAGTTGCACCTTGTAAGCCAAACTGAACAAGGATGGCATGAAGAGCACGAGGTAGAAGCCGAAATAGGTGAGCGTATAGACGGTGGTGAACCACGTGCCCACTCGGGGGATGCCCGGTGATTCGAGGGCTCCTGCCGTATCGGCGATAATGGCGCATTCAACCGGATCTTCGGGCGGGAGATCGTGCGCTGTGTCGGTCGCCGAGGAGTCGGTAATGGCGGACGGGTCGTGCTTCATGGCAGGTCCATTGGCGTCTAGAAAATGCAATGATCGATTCAGATCGCGATGTGCGGACCTCATGGAACCATGCGAATTGACGCGCGTCAATACTAAGGTGGAGCCTCGTGCCGACCCGTCGACCCGCCGACCCCGGGTCGCCAGGGCCGCCGTTACCGGCTGGGCCCGCTGCCGGCATTGTGCCTGCTCGCGATGCCCGGCGGAGCGCCCTCGCCCGTCGGGGACAGGAGATTCATCGGGCTGCGACTCCACCCTGCTCGCAGTCCTCGGACTACGCCAAGGCGCCGACCTGCCCGGGGCCAGCACACTAAGCCCGCTGCTGGCCCGCCTGGACGGCGACACCCTGGACAAGGCGGCGGGCGGATACCTCGCCCGACTGGCCGCCGAACAACCCGGCGCCCCGCCCCTGGCCGCCATCGCGGTCGACGGCAGGATCCTGCGCGGCAGCCGCACCGAAGACGGCACCGCCGTTCACCTGCTCGCCGCGGCCCTGCACCACGTCCGGGACGTCACCTACCGCGAGATCGCCTCAAAGATCCGCACCGGGACCGCACCCCGAGCGATGGCGACCTTCCGCAACCTCGCCATCGGCTTGGCCCGCATGATCGGCTGGGCCAACCACACCGCTGCCACCGCGCCCACCCGACCACGGTCTTCAGCCACTCGGTCTCATGATCTGAACAGGCTTTCACCTTGGTTCCGCATCCGCGAGGTGCTCTCGCCCGGGACGACCGTGATCTGCTTCTTCACGATGTCCAAAGGCTGCTCGGGCATCGACTGGGGGCCCAGGAGCAGGGCCTTGACGATCTCGTGCGCGCTGTACTCGACGTCGATGTCGATCGTCGTGAGGGAGGGTTCCGAAACGTGGGCGACCGTGGAGTTGTCGACCCCGATCACGCCGATGTCCTCGGGGACGCGTTTTCCCGCTCGCCGTGCGGCGCCCAGCACGGCGAGCGCCGCTTCGTCGTTGTAGGCGGCGAATCCCGTCCTGCCGCCGTGAGGCGGGAGGAACGCCGTCTCAGAGGCCGTCCCTCGTTCCATGTTCAGATGCAGAGTGGGCAGGGCATCGACGCCGTTCTTCGCGCACCACTCGACCACGCCCCTCTCCCGTGCGGTCGCGAAAGGCTGTTCCCGCTGGTCGACCGGCATGGCGACGGCGACGCCGGTATAGCCCGTCTCGGCGAGATGCGCCGCTTGGAGAGCACCGATCTCGGCATCGATGGCGACCTGCAGCTCTCGGGACTGCTCGATCACCGGGACGTTGTTCGTGGCGAGGCGCGCGCGCTGTTCCGGGGAGAGCGGGGCGACGCTCCATACCCCGACGGGCCGGAGTCCGAGGATGGCGTCTTCCAGGGTGTCGTCGGAGGAGGCCAGGCGGAGCAGGTTCGTTTTGCCGGCCTGTGCGAGCTCGGCGGTGATGCGGTCTATGAGCTCTCGCAGCCGGGGGCCGAAAGTGATGTTGGGGATCAGCGTGATGACGATGTCGCTGGTTCCGCGGGCGAGCGTGCGTCCGGCGACCGACGGGCGGTAGCCCAGTTCTTGGGCAACCTGACGGACATGCTCCACCATTTCGGGCTTGAACCGGTGACCGTGGCCGTTCATGATCTGGCTGACCGTGGAACGGGACACGCCGGCGCGGGCCGCGACGTCCGCACTGCTCGCCATGTGGTCTCACCCCTTTCGGTGTGGGTTCTCTCCAGCCTGGCACGTTGATCGGACCAGGAGAAATTGACGCGCGTCAATACTCGTGGTTTGCTGACCGACCACGTGCAAGTCTTACGCGTGGACGCGTGACGAAGGGGCGACGATGACCGGGTTCGAGGAGGGCAGGCTCACTGCCGCCGCTGCAGAGGCCGGACTTTATGCGGCATACAGGGACGTTTCGCTTCCCGTGGGAGAGCGCGTCGTCGATCTGATCGAGCGGATGACGTTGGAGGAGAAGGCCGCTCAGATCGCCTCACCGTTCGGGTCGGCCGTCGATGTGCACGCTCCTCCGCCGACGGGATGGGGCAGCGCCACCGCCGCGCTGTCCGTTCTCGGCACGACTCCGCGCGAAGCGGCGGAGAAGGCGAACGAGCTGCAGCGCAAGCACGTCGAGGAGACCCGCCTGGGCATCCCCGTCCTGCTGATCGAAGAGGCGCTGCTCGGCCTGAAGGTGCGGGATGCGACGACCTTTCCCGACGCGATCGCGCAGGCCGCGACCTGGGATCCCGACTCGATCGAGGAGATGGGCGCGGTCATCGGCGCCCAGATGGCGGCGCTCGGCGTGCGGCAGGCGCTGTCGCCGCTCGCGGACGTCGCACGCGATCCCCGATGGGGGAGGGTCGGCGAGACCTACGGCGAGGAGCCGTATCTCGTCGGGGCCATGGCGACGGCGTTCGTGCGCGGGATACAGGAAGCCGTGCCGGACGTTCCACTGATCGCGACGTTGAAGCACTTCGTCGCATACGGGGCGAGCGAGGGCGGACGGAACACGGAGCCGGCCCAGCTCGGTGAGCGTGCGCTCCGGGAGACCTACGGCGTGCCGTTCGAGATGGCGATCCGCGAAGGCGGCGCCCAGGGCGTGATGCCGTCGTACAACAGCATCGACGGGGTGCCGGTGACCGGATCCCGAGAGCTTCTGACCGAACTGCTGCGTGAGGAGTACGGGTTCAACGGCCTGGTCATCTCCGACCTTGCGGCCGTGGCGCAACTGCACACCAAGCACGGCGTCACCACCGATGTCGTCGGCGCCTACGCCCAGGCCCTGCGGGCGGGGGTGGACCTCGACCTGGACAACCGGGTGTCGTCGGACCGCGTGATCGAGGCCGTCCGTACCGGCGCGCTGCCGGAGCCGGACCTGGACCGCGCCGTCGCGAGCGTCCTGCGCGCCAAGTTCCGGCTCGGCCTGTTCGAGCGACCGTACGTGGATCTGGAGAAGGTGCCCGAGAGCCTCGACTCCGGCGAGTCCAGGGCGCTCGCCAGGTCGATCGCGGAGAAGTCGGTCGTGCTCCTGCAGAACGAGCCGGTCGACGGGACGCCGCTGCTGCCGCTGGCGTCCGATCCGGGGACCATCGCCGTCATCGGGCCCAACGCGGATCGTCCGATGGGTCAGCTCGGGCATTACAGCTACCAGGTGCTCGACAGCATGACGAAGCGGTTCGCGCTGGCCGCGGATCCGCAGGCGCGAGCGGCGGACGCCGAGGGGCTGGCCGGCAGAAGCGGACCGGACGACGCGGAGCTGCTGGTGGAATCGGTGCCGGTCGTCACGTTCCTCCAGGGCATCCGCGATCGTGCCGGAGCGGATGCGACCGTGCTCTACGAGCAGGGGTGCCCCGTCGCAAGGGAGGACAGGTCGGGCTTCGCCGCGGCCGTGCGCGCCGCGGCGAAGGCGGATGTGGCGATCGTCGTCGTCGGAGACCAGGCGGGCATCAACACGCGGGGCACCGTCGGGGAGGGGCTGGACAGCACCGACTGCGCGCTGCCCGGGGTTCAGCGGGAGCTCGTCGAGGCCGTAGCGGGCACCGGCACCCCTACCGTCGTGGTCCTGAGCCACGCCCGTCCCTTCGTCCTCGGTTGGATGGCCGACACCGTTCCGGCGATCGTGAGCTCCTGGTTCGGCGGTGAGGAAGCGGGCAACGCGGTCGCGAACGTGCTGTTCGGCGATGTGAATCCGGCGGGACGCCTCCCGATCGCGATGCTCGAGTCGGCAGGCGCCGCACCCGTCCCCTACTGGCGCTCGCTCCAGTCCCCGGCGTACACCGATGGTTCGATCAAGGCGGTCTTCCCGTTCGGCCACGGCCTGAGCTACACCGCCTTCGAGTACCGCGATCTGCGGATCCCGTCGGGCAGGGTGCGCACGGACGGTGTCATCCGCGTCGAGTTCACGGTCGCGAACGTCGGATCGCGAGCCGGGGACGAGGTGGTGCAGGTCTACGGACGCGACGTCCACGGGCGGACGGCGCGCCCCGCGCGGAAGCTGGTCGCGTTCCGGCGGCTGACACTCGCTCCCGGTGAGGAGGAGCGCGTCGCGGTCGACATCCCGGCCGACCTGTTCGCCCTCTGGGACCCGCGGGAGGGGTGGGTCGTCGAGCCCGGTGCCGTGAAGCTCTTCATCGGCCCGTCGTCGGCGGTCACCCCCCTCCGCGGCGAGGTGAACCTCATCGGGCGGGAGCACCGTCCGGGTGCGCACCGGGCGCTGAGCAGCACCGTGACGGCCGGCGTCGAGGTGTCGCCGGCCCCATCGGCGGCCGAAGAGAGTGAAGACGGGGACGAGGAACCGGTGCCGGTGAGGCCGCTGACCGCCGAAAGCACGGTCGGGGACTGGTTCGCGCATCCGGTCGGGGCCCGAGTCCTGCGCTCCGTGCTCGGCGGCGTGGACGAGGAGACGCTCGCCCCCGCCTTCGGCCTCACGCTCGAGCAGATGGTGATGTACAGCAATGGCGCCCTGCCGGCGTCCCTGCCCGGAGAACTCCTGGAGAGAGCGGCCCGTGAATCCGACTGACCCGCACCTCTGCCGGACCGAAGCGATCGATGATGAAGGTGCCCCGGAGCCACCGGTCATCTGCAACCCGATCGATCTGCCGTACCGGTACCAGGACTTCGGACGCGGCCCGATGCGGGCCGTGTTCCGCGAGTCCGCAGACCCCTCGGTGGTCCGGTTCAAAGGCCGGTTCTACCTTTTCGGATCGATGTCCGGCGGGTTCTGGCACTCGGCCGACCTGGGTTCGTGGGAGTTCACCAGCGCGCCGCAGCTGCCGGCCGGCGACTATGCGCCGGACGTCCGTGAACTGAACGGGCACCTGTACATGACGGCGTCCCGCCGGAAAGGCGCCTGTCCGATCTTCCGTTCCGCGGATCCGCTGACAGAGCCGTTCGAGCAGGTCGGCGGCAGCGCCTTCCCGTACTGGGATCCGAACCTCTTCCAAGACGACGACGGCCGGGTGTACCTGTACTGGGGGTGCTCCAACACCGAACCCCTCCGGGGTGTGCGGCTCGACCCTGACACGCTGCAGCCGCTCGGCGACACGGTGGACCTGCTCACCGGGCATCCGGAGGAGTACGGATGGGAGCGTCCGGGGGAGTCGAACCGGATCGTTCCGCCGTCGACGCTCGGGCAGAAGCTCTCCGCCCGCTTGTTCGGCACGCACAGCCGGACGCCGTTCATCGAGGGTCCGTGGCTGACGAAGCACGGCGACACGTACTACCTCCAGTACGCCGGGCCCGGTACGGAGTACAACGTCTACGCCGACGGCTACTACACCGGTCCCACTCCGCTCGGCCCGTTCACGTACGCGCCGGACAGCCCGTTCTCCTCCAAGCCCGGCGGGTTCATCACCGGAGCCGGACACGGCAGCACATTCCAGGACCGGTATGGCAACTGGTGGCATGCCGCCACGATGCGCATCTCGGTGAACCACCACTTCGAACGGCGGATCGGCCTGTTCCCGGCCGGTTTCGACGAGGACGGAGTGCTGTTCTGCAACCAGAACTTCGCCGACTATCCGCTCGCCCTGCCCGACCGGAAGGTGGACCCGTGGACGGGTTGTGCGACGGGCTGGATGCTGCAGTCCTACCGCGCGGCCGCCACGGCGTCCTCTTCGCTGCCCGGGCACGGTCCGGAGCTCGCCGTGAACGAGGACATCCGCACCTGGTGGGTCGCCGGCACCGACCGGCCGGGGGAGACTCTGACCATCGACATGGGAAACGACCGGATCGTCCACGCGATCCAGGTCAATCTCGCCGATCACGACCTCACACGCCGCAAACCGAAACGGCCCCTGCGTGATCCGGACGAGTCGCGGGCGGCGTTCCGCGCCGTCGTCACCGACGACCACCCCGCGGTCTACGTCCTGGAGGGCTCGGCCGACGGACGGTCGTGGCGGGTTCTGTTCGACGGCCGGACCGACCCGTCCGACGCCCCTCACCGGCTCGTGCGTCTGCCCGAGGCCCGGGCGCTGCGGTTCGTGCGCGTGACCGCGGTGTCGACTCCGTGGAACGCCCATTTCGCGGTCAGCGGCCTCCGCGTGTTCGGGGCCGACGACCGGCCGCCTCCGGGCGCCGTTTCTCCTTCCGCCGCCCGCATCGAGCCGAGGAACGCCTTGGTGCGGTGGGAGCCGGCGGAGGGCGCGGACGGATACAACGTCCGCTACGGCCGGCGGCCCGACAAGCTTTATCACTCCTGGCAGGTGTGGGGGGCGACGGAACTCGACCTGTCGACCTTGAACGCCGCAGAGGACTACTGGGTCGCCGTCGACGCCTACAACGCCGGCGGGGTGACCGAAGGAGAACCGGTCAGGATCAGCTGACCCGCGGAGCAGACAGGCCCGAGCTCGTCACCGCCTTCCCCTGGAATGTTGGATAGTGTGGGGTTTTCTTGGTTTTGGGGAGCGGATGCTTGCTTCGCAGCGACAGGGGTTGATCGTGGACCTCGTGCGGCGGTCCGGGGCGGTGCGGGTCGCGGACCTGGTGGAGCGGTTCGGGGTGTCGGACATGACCATCCGGCGCGATCTGGAGACGCTCGCCGAGCGCGGCCTGCTGGTGAAGGTGCACGGCGGGGCGGTCGCGCCCGGCTCGTCGGCGGACGAGCCGGGCTTCGCGGTGAAGTCGGCGGTGCGCCCGGCGGAGAAGGACGCGATCGCGGAGCGGGCCGCCGCGCTGGTGGAGCCGGGGATGGCGGTGGCCCTGTCGGCGGGGACGACGACCCGCGCCCTGGCCGGCCGGCTCGTCTCGGTGCCGGAGCTGACGGTCGTGACGAACTCGCTGAGGGTCGCCGAGGCCTTCCACGCCGACGGGCGGCCGGATCAGACCGTGGTGCTGACGGGAGGAGTGCGCACCCCCTCCGACGCGCTCGTCGGGCCGGTGGCGGTGGCGGCGATCCGGTCCCTCAACGTCGACCTGCTCCTGCTGGGCGTGCACGGGATGAGCGTCCGCGCCGGGTTCACCACCCCGAATCTGCTGGAGGCCGAGACGGACCGGGCGCTGGTCGCCTCCGCCCGCCGCACCGCCGTCCTGGCCGACCACACCAAGTGGGAGGTGGTCGGCCTTTGCACGATCGCCGCGCTCGGCGAGGCGGACCTGCTCGTCACCGACGCGGCGCTGGAGGAGCCGGCGCGAGAGGCGCTGCGGGCGGAGGTCGGCGAGCTCATCGTCGTGTGAGGCGGACCGGTCCCCGTCACAGGGCTCGGGCGCCCGGGCCCGCGACGGCCGTCAGGAAGGACGGCGCAGGCCGGCCCCCCTCGGCGAAGGCCGCGGTGACGGCCGCTTCGACGGCCGGGATCCGGTCGGAGGCCACCAGGGCGATGACGGAGCCGCCGAAGCCGCCGCCGACCATCCGGGCCCCGGCCGCGCCCGCCGCGACCGCCGTCTCGACCGCGAGGTCGGCCTCGGGCCAGGAGACCCCGTAGTCGTCGCGCAGCGAGGCGTGCGAGGCGGTGAGCAGCGGCCCGACCTCGGCCGTCGCGCCCGACTCCAGCAGCCGCACGGCCTCCTCGACGCGGCGGTTCTCCCCGACCACGTGGCGGACGCGCCGCCGCAGCACCGGGTCGTCCAGGCCGTCGGGCGCCTCGGAGACCTCCCGCAGGGTCGGGACGCCCAGCAGCGCCGCGGCCTTCTCGCAGGACGCCCGCCGGTCGGCGTATCCGCCGTCGCCGTGGCGGTGCTCGGCGCGGGTGTCGATGACGAGCACGCGGTGGTCGCCCGACTCCAGCGGGATCGGGGTGATCAGCTCGTCGCGGAAGTCCATGAGCAGGGCGTGGCCGGGGCGGCCGAGCATCGAGGCGGCCTGGTCGAGGAGGCCGCACGGGACGCCCGCGTACAGGTGCTCGGCCCGCTGGGCGATCCGGGCCAGCTCCAGCGGCTCGATCTCCAGCTCGAACAGGTCGCGCAGGGCCACCGCGGTCGCGCACTCCAGGGCCGCGCTGGAGGACAGGCCCGCTCCCTGGGGCAGGTCGGAGGAGAAGCGCAGAGCGGCGCCGCCGATCCGGTGCCCGGCTTCGATCAGGCAGCCCGCCACCCCGGCCGCGTATGCGGCCCAGCCGCCGACGCCGCCGGGGGAGAGCCCGTCGAGCGGCACGGTCGCCGTCCGGCCGCCGGAACTCAGCTCCAACCGCCGGCCGGGGCGGCGCTCTCCTTCGACCGTGATGCCCTGCAGCAGGGCGAACGGCAGGACCAGGCCGCCGTTGTAGTCGGTGTGCTCACCTATCAGGTTGACCCTTCCGGGTGCGTGCCAGGTGTTCATCGGCGTGCGAACTCCCAGGCGTCGGAGACCATCGTCTTCAGGTCGCGTTCGGCGGCCCATCCCAGGTCGCGTCCGATCGTGTCGGACGAGGCGACCAGGACGGCGGGGTCGCCGGCGCGGCGCGGCCCCATGGCGACGGGGATCGGGTGTCCGGTGACCTCTCGACAGGCCTCGACGACCTCCAGCACCGAATACCCGGTGCCGCTGCCGAGGTTGTAGACCTTGTGGCGGTCCGGCGTGGTCGCGGCGAGGGCCAGCAGGTGGGCCCGTCCGAGGTCCGTGGCGTGGACGTAGTCGCGCACGCACGTCCCGTCGGGAGTGGGGTAGTCGTCGCCGAACAGGGTGACAGTCCGGCGTTCACCGAGCGCCACGGCCAGGACGTTCGGGATGAGATGGGTCTCGAGGGCATGGCGCTCGCCGAACCGCCCGTGCGCTCCCGCGACGTTGAAGTAGCGCAGGGAGACCCCGCCGAAACCGTGGAGCCGGGCGTACTCCGCCAGGGTGTGGTCGATCGCGAGCTTCGTGGCCCCGTAAGGGCTGGTCGGCCGGGTCGGCGCGTCCTCCGGGATCGGCACGGCCTCGGGCTCTCCGTAGACGGCCGCGGTCGAGGAGAAGACGATCCGCGTGACGCCGGTGCAGCGCATGGCGTCGAACAGCGCCAGGGACTCACCGAGGTTGCCGTCCCAGTACCGGTGCGGCTCCCGCACGGACTCGGCGACCAGGGAGCGGGCGGCGAAGTGCAGGACGGCTTCGAAACCTCCTTCTTCCAGGACGTCGAAGGCGGCGTCGCGCAGCGTTCCCTTCACGAACCGGGCGCCGTCGGGGACGGCGTCGGCATGGCCGGTCGAGAGGTCGTCGAGCACGACGACTTCGTGCCCCGCCTCCAGCAGCTGGGCCGTGACGACGGAGCCCACGTAACCGGCGCCGCCGGTGACGAGGAGTTTCATGTGATTGCCTTTCAGGGCGGATCGAGCCGGAACCCGGTCAGGCCGAGCGGAGGCGCTCGGCGGCCGTCTCGGGCAGGACGTCATTGATGAAGGCCCCTGCGGCCGATTCGCTGGAAGCCAGGAACTTGTACCTGTCGGCGGCCCTGCGGGTGGTGAAGATCTGGGCGTAGAGGTGGTCCAGATCGGCGCGGTGGCGGACCGGTGCCTGATGCCAGGCGGCCATATAGGGGGTCGGGCCGGTGAACAGCCGGTCGAAACGGCGCAGAACGTCGGCGTACAGGCCCATCAGCTCGGCACGCTCGTTCTCGGTGAACGCGGCGAGGTCGCCGACGCAGGCGCGCGGCGCGAGATGGACCTCATACGGCCAGCGTGCGGCCTCGGGAACATAGGCGACGAAGCCTTCGCTCTCCGCGACGACCCGCGGTCCCGCCGCTTCGCGGTCGACGATCGCGCACAGCAGGCAGCCGCCGCGGGCGGCCCGGTGCAGACGCGCCGACTCCAGCACCGCGGCCTGGACCGGAGGCAGATAGGGGTAGGCGTAGATCTGGCCGTGCGGATGGGCGAGGGTCGCGCCGATCTCCGCACCCCTGTTCTCGAACACGAAGACCTGCTCGACCTCGGGCAGGGCGGACAGCGCGGCCGTCCGATGCGCCCATGCCCGCCCGATGGTCGCCAACCGCTCCGCCGGCAGCTTCGCCATGTCCCCCTCATGGTCGCTGGAGAAGCAGACGACCTCGCACCGCCCCCCGACCTTCCCTCCCAACGACGGGAAGCGGTTCTCGAACACCGCGACGTGGTAGTCGCCGGCCGGAATCTCCGTCCTGCGTCCCGGTCGTGTAGGGCACAGCGGGCAGTCGGCGGTGCCCGAGCTGATCGTTCGCACCTGCCGCCGCGCAGCGACGAGCACCGGCTGCCGCGTCAACGGATCAAGCCGCACCTCCGCCTCCGGTGCGAACGGCTCCAGCTTCCGCCCGTCGACCGCGTCCCGATCCCGCCCCGGCACGTCGTCGAAGTAGGTGATCTCACGTCCGTCGGAGAGTCGACTCAACATGTCCGCCATCATGGCTCATGATCAAACATTAATCAACAAAGTCAAACATGACCGACTCCTGTAGTGCACGACAGGCCGTCCCCGGGTGAGGGCGCCGTCCGCCGCCTGCATGCCGCGGGAGCGCTCGCACACGGCTCCGCCCGGGCTGGGAACCACAGAGTCGGCGGCCCGCCGCGGCCGCTCAGGGGGGTGCTCCTGACATGGCCGCACGGCCCCCCGCCCTGTCGCCGGTCGGCGATGAACCCTCTGGAGAGGAGACGGGATTTATCCGGGTTCTTGGAATTTACTTGAGTCCTTCCCGTCCCTGTCGGCATCCGGAAGGCGGAGAACCGCCTGAATTGCGGATTCCCAGAAGGGAATCCATGAGGAGCTCATTTCTGAGCGGTCGCCGGAAACGCTGTGCGAATGGGGAGGCGAGGAGTCCGCCGACGCGGGAAATTGAACCCCGAAGAGGCGTACCAGAGGTCCATGGCGGCGATCCTCACGGTATCGGAAGCCTGTTTCATCTGCACCGCACCGGTCGGCCCGCACAGCGACAGCGCCGTCCGGAGGTCGCCTTCGGGCGGACCGATCGGCGCCGCCACCACCGTGGTGTCCGCGGCGCAGCCGCCGGCGTCGATCGCGACACCGCCGCGGTCACGGACCGCGTCGAGTGCGCGCCGCAGCCGCGTCCGCGTGTGGAGCCCGTGCGAGGCGGGAGACGGAGGGAAGAGGGGCTCCGGCCATTCGGCCTCCTCCAGCTGCGCCAGCAGCGCACGGCCCGCGGCCGTGTGCACGGCGGGCTGCCGGGAGGCGGGAAGCCAGCCCTCACCGGTCGCGGGCCAGCAGCCGATCCTCTCGAGATGCAGGATGTCCGAGGACACCAGCGTGCTCAGATGGACCGTCAGGCCGGTCGACCGGTGCAGTGCGTGCATGGCGGGCAGCGCCGCCTGGTGGAGGGCGCTCCGCTGGACCGCCCGCGCCCCGAGTTCGAACATGCCGATGCCCAGGGTGTACTGGTACCCCCGGCGTTCGAGCCAGCCGAGCTCCACGAGGTGCTGGAGTATCCGGTGGGTCGAGGACCGCGGCAGGTGGGCCTGGCGCGAGACCTGCGCCAGCGTGAGGTGGTGGTGCCTGCTGAAGACCTCGAGGAGCGAAGCCACCCTGTCGATCATCGCCATGGGCGCATCGTGGTTCTCCGCCCTGGTCACGTCACCTCCCAGCGCGCGTCCGGTTGCCGATCATGTAACCTGTCATAAACTGACAGGCAGCAGTGTAGCCAGGGGGGGAGGTCGTGTAAATGGAATGTTTCCAAAATCCGCATACGATTTTGTATCTAGATGGGCGGCCCGTCGCCGGCGCGGGCGCAGGGAGCTGAAGTGGCCAGACGGGATCAGCCGACCGTTACGGAACGGCTCGCTCAGGAGCGCCGCATCTCCATCGCCCGCAAGGCGATGGAGATCTTCGTGGCCGACGGCGACACCTCGGCGACGGTCGAGCGCATCGCCGAGGCGGCGGGTGTCACACCGCGCACCTTCCACCGGCACTTCGCCGCCAAGGAGGACGTGGTCCTGCCGATCTTCCGCGCCAGCTGGGAGGCGGTCATCGAGGCCCTGGCGAAGGCGCCCGAGTCGGGCGACCTGGTGGAGGCACTGGTCGCGGTGTGGACTTCGGAGTTCCCGGACGGCAGGCTCTCGGACTTCGACCGCGCCTTCCTGAAGCTGATGGTCACCACTCCGCAGTACCGCCTGCGCTGGCTGGAGGCCGACGACGACCTGTACGAGGCAGTCGCCGACCTCCTTCGGAGACGCATCTCGCTGGAGGGGGATCCGCTGCTCCAGACCTTGCCCGCCTATCTCATCGTCCACGCGACCCGCCATGTCTTCGACCGGTGGCTGACCTCCGAGACCGACGAGGACCTTGTGGACATGCTGCGCAGGGCCTTCCGGATCACGCTCGCGGGCGTCGGCGTCCTGTGATCCCGCCGGGCGGGAATTGCATCAGGCCGCCTGGGCGCATGGAAGTGAAAGTCATGCCGACCGGTGTCCGTGAACCGCTCGCCATGGCTTTTTGAGATTTCCGTGTTCGCCGGGCCGCCGGCCCAGAGCCCCCGTGACGCACCGGAGTGGCTTTGCCCATAAAGGGTTCCACTCAGTGGAAAGAGTGAATGCCGGCCTTATAAGGCGCTCCTAGCCTCAAGGCGTGTCCTTATTCGAAACCGTCCTCGGCGGCGCGTGTCCTCGTCTGAGCACAGCGAGGACACGCGTCGACCGAATCGGTTCGATCCCTCACGGAAACCGGGAGAGCACGTCCCTCCCTCCGGCGCAGGCGTTCACGTCCGTCGTTGATCCAACGAGGTCTCTCGCACCGGTCCGGCCGCGGGAACAGGTCGTCGGCGCAACAGAAGTCCACGGCGGTGACGCGGTGCCCGGGTCCTCGTCATCCTCTTGGAGAGGCTGGTCTCATGACCGTTTCAGAAGACAGATCCCAGGCCGGACCGCTCCTTCCGGCCTGGAACGCCTTCCTCGACGGACTGCGCGATCTCGCGCCCCTGATGCTCGACGGGGTCCCCTCGGAGGTGCGGGACGACCTCCAAACGCAGCACGAGATCGGGCGGTTGATGCTCGGAGCACTGGCCGCGCGCAGTCTCGACGCGATCGCCGCGGACGGCGACCGTCCCGTGTTCCTGCCCTCGATCAACGCGGTGCTCAACGTCTTCCAGCCGAACGCGGACACCGTCTACAAGACGGCCGCGATCACTCCGGGAGGCAGCTACCGCCTCCGCGGACGCGCCGGCTCCCTGCGCATCGCGAAGATCGGAGCGATGGCGCCCCCCTCCGCCGACGGCGCCGTCCGCGCCTCGGAGTACTACGACCTCAACACGCTGAAGACCGACGAGGACGGCGCCTTCGACCTCCTGCTGAGCCCCTCCCCGCCGCCGGGATACACCGGCGAATGGCGGCCGCTGGATCCCGAGGCCCGTACGCTCGTGCTCCGCCAGGTCGCCTACGACTGGTCGCAGGAACGCGATCCGGTCATCTCGATCGAACGCACCGACGCTCCGCCGACCCGGCCCCGGCCCGCCGCGGCCGATCTCGAGCGGCGGCTGCGAGGGCTGGCGGCCGCCACCAGCCGCACGGCGACGCTCCTCGTCGGGCACGTCGAGCAGCTGCGGCAGGAGGGCTATGTCAACAGGTTCAAGGTGTGGGACGTCACCGCCGACCACGGAGGCCTGTTCGGCCAGTTCTACTACGAATGCGCCTACGAGCTCGCGGACGACGAAGCGCTGATCATCGAGACGGACTGCCCGGAGACCTTCGGCTACGCCTCGTTGATCCTCACGAACCAGATCTTCGAGACGACCGACTGGTGCAACAACCACAGCAGCCTGAACGGCTCGCAGTGGCGGCTGGACACAGACGGAAGACTCAGAGTGGTGGTGTCCGCGAAGGACCCCGGGGTGCCCAACTGGCTCGACACCGCCGGTCACCCGATCGGCGCCGTCCAGGGGCGCTGGGCCGACAGCAGCTCCACCCCCATGCCGTCGGTGCGCAAGGTCGCCGTGGCCGACGCGGCCGGGATGCTTCCGCCGGACACGCCGCGGGTCACCGCCCACGAGCGCGAGCGGACCATCAGGGAGCGCCGGGCCCTGTACCAGCAGCGCGTGCTCTGGTGAGCGGCACGGACGCGAACGACTTCTCGACCACCCCATCCAGCTCGAGCGGACATCCGTCCGGTCGTCGCAAGCCACTCGGAGGAGAATTCTCGTGGCGAACATCTGCTTTGACTTCGCGGGGAGCCGCGTTCTCGTCACAGGCGGTTCGAACGGCATAGGCCTGGGCATCGCGAGGGCTTTCCGCGAAGCGGGCGCCGAAGTCGTCATCACCGGTACGCGCGCGAACGCGAAGGACTACGAGCACGACCTCGAGGGGTTCGACTACCGGCCTCTC
The DNA here is from genome assembly GCF_002995495.1 of Actinocorallia populi. GTDB lineage: Bacteria > Actinomycetota > Actinomycetes > Streptosporangiales > Streptosporangiaceae > Actinocorallia > Actinocorallia populi. The sequence goes on from NZ_PVZV01000005.1 coordinate 456,132, forward strand.
TCGCTGACCGACGCCGCCGGGATCACCCGGCTCGCGTCCTCCCTGGACCGGCTCGACATCCTGGTGAACAACGCGGGACAGAACCGCGCCGGCTTCCCCGGGGAATGGGATCCGGACGTCTTCGCGGAGACCGTGGAGATCAACCTGACCGGGGCCTTCAGGCTCGCCGCCGCATGCAAGCCCCTGCTCGCCGCCAGTCCGCTGGAGGGCGGCGCCAGCGTCGTCAACATGGGTTCGATGACGAGTTACTTCGGCCAGGCCGTGGTTCCCGCCTACGGCGCGGCCAAAGGCGGGATCGTCCAGCTGACCAAGGGGCTGGCCGTGGGCTGGGCCTCCGACGGAATCAGGGTCAACGCGGTGGCGGCGGGCGTCATCGAGACGAACATGACCCGGCCCATGCTCGGAGTGGAGTCGCAGGTGGAGCGCGTGCTCGCCCGCACGCCGATGGGCCGCTGCGGCGAGCCCGGGGACGTCGCTCCGGTCGTGCTGTTCCTCGCCGGCCCGGCCGCCCGGTTCGTGACCGGCCAGACGCTGCCCGTCGACGGCGGCTACTCGATTCAGGGATGACCATGGCCGACGACATCCGCATCGACGACCTCGCCGCGCCCCGCCTGACGCCGGCGCAGCAGGAGGCGCTCGCCTACGGCGAATCGACCCCCGTCGACCTGAGCGTCGACGCCGTCCTGGAGACGGCGACGGCTCGCGCCGGACTCGACGACTTCGGCTCCGACGACTTCCGCGAACGCCTGGGCCTGTGGTTGGCCGAGATGGAGGAGGACGAGGACCGCACCGGCCTCGGCCGGCTGTCCATGTTCGGCGAATGCGTGCGCCACGCCGTCAACCGGCTGCGCATCCACGACCTGCTCCAGCGGCATCCCGAGATCCACGACGTGCCGATCGAGCGGCCCGTCATCGTGGTCGGCCTGCCCAGGTCCGGGACCACCCACCTGGTCAACATGATCGCCGCCGACGGGCGTTTCCGCTCGATGCCGTTGTGGGAGAGCCGGGAGCCGGTGCCGGACCCCCGCGAGAGACCCGGACCCGGCGGTGTGGACCCCCGCTGGGAGCGATGCGACCAGTCGTGGAACGCGGCGCGGCGCACGCTGCCGCACCTGGCGGCCATGCACCCGCTGCTGCCCGATCACGTGCACGAGGAGTTGGAGCTCGAGCTGCCCGACTTCTCCAGCTACTACATCGAGTGGGTCGCCCGCTGCCCCGGCTGGCGGGACTACTACCTCACCCACGACCAGACCCCGCACTACGCGTACATGCGGACCGTGCTGCAGATCCTGCAGTGGCGACGCCCGGGTCGGCGCTGGGTGCTGAAGTCGCCGCAGCATCTCGAGCAGCTCGGGCCGCTGCTGAAGACGTTCCCCGACGCGACCGTCGTGGTCACCCACCGGGACCCCGTCTCGGTGGTCCAGTCGACCGCCACGATGATGACCTACAGCGCCCGGCTGCACTACCGGCACACCCGTCCCGAGTGGTACGTCGAGTACTGGACGGATCGTATCCGCCGTCTGCTCGACAGCGCGGTGCGCGACAGATCCCTGCTGCCGGCGGACCGCACCGTCGACGTGCACTTCCACGAGTTCATGGCCGACGAAATGGGCACGGTCGAGCGGATCTACGACGCCGCCGGGCTGGAGCTCACGCCCGAAGCCCGTTCTGAGATCGTCGCGTACCACGACTCCCACCGGAGGGGGCGTGACGGCCAGGTCGTCTATGACCTCCGCCGCGACTTCGGCGTCACCCCGGACGAGGTGAGGGCGCCGTTCGGCTTCTACCTCGACCGGTTCGACGTTCGGGCGGAGGTCCGATGACGAGCCTGCTCATCCGCCGCGCGGAACCGGTGTCCGCCGTCCTCGACCTCTCGCTGGAGCGACCGTGAAGCCCCTTACCCACCTGCAGCGGCTCGAAGCCGAGAGCATCCACATCATGCGCGAAGCGGTCGCCGAGAGCGAGCGTCCCGTCATGCTGTACTCGATCGGCAAGGACAGCTCCGTCATGCTGCGGCTGGCGATGAAGGCGTTCTACCCGTCGAAGCCGCCGTTTCCGCTGCTGCACGTGGACACGACGTGGAAGTTCCGTGAGATGTACGCCTTCCGCGACCGGACGGCCGCAGAGCTCGGTCTCGACCTGCTCGTCCACCAGAATCCGGAGTGCCTGCGGCTCGGTATCAATCCCTTCGAGCACGGTTCGGCCACGCACACCGACATGTGGAAGACCGACGGGCTCAAGCAGGCGCTCGATCAGCACGGCTTCGATCTCGCGTTCGGCGGGGCCCGCCGGGACGAGGAGAAGTCGCGCGCCAAGGAGCGGGTGTTCTCCATCCGTTCGCCGCAGCACCGGTGGGATCCGAAGCGGCAGCGGCCCGAACTCTGGCGGACCTACAACACGCGGACGAACCCCGGAGAGACGGTGCGCGTGTTCCCGCTGTCGAACTGGACCGAACTGGACGTGTGGCAGTACATCCACCTCGAGCAGATTCCGATCGTCCCGCTGTACTTCGCCGCGCCGCGGCCGGTCGTGCAGCGGAACGGGATGCTCGTCATGGTCGACGACGACCGGATGCCGCTCGAACCGGGCGAGGTCCCGGAGAAGCGGAGCGTCCGGTTCCGCACCCTGGGCTGCTACCCCCTCACCGGAGCCGTCGAGTCCACCGCGGACACGCTCCTCGACATCATCCGGGAGATGCTGCTGGCCACCACCTCCGAGCGGCAGGGCCGGGCGATCGACCACGACGCCGACGGGTCCATGGAGAAGAAGAAGCAGGAGGGATACTTCTGATGGCCCACACCGACAGGCGTATCGCCTCCGACATCGAGACCTACCTCGCCGCGCAGCAGGAGAAGTCGCTGCTGCGGTTCATCACCTGCGGCAGCGTCGACGACGGCAAGAGCACCCTCATCGGACGGTTCCTCTACGAGTCCAAGCTGGTCTTCGAGGACCATCTCGCCGCACTGGAGAACGATTCCAGGAAGGAGGGTACGCAGGGCGGCGACCTCGACTTCGCGCTGCTCGTCGACGGCCTGGCGGCCGAACGCGAGCAGGGGATCACGATCGACGTCGCATACCGCTACTTCTCCACCGAGAAACGCAAGTTCGTCGTCGCAGACACGCCGGGGCACGAGCAGTACACCCGCAACATGGTCACGGGCGCCTCGACCGCGGACCTCGCGGTGATCCTGGTCGACGCCCGGAGGGGGGTGCTCACCCAGACTCGGCGCCACAGCCACCTCGTCGCGCTGCTGGGCATCCGCCACGTCGTGCTGGCGGTCAACAAGCTGGATCTCGTCGACTACTCGCACGAGGTCTTCGACCGCATCGACACGGAGTACCGGGCCTTCGCCGCCGAACTGGGCCTGTCCGACATCGTCAGCATCCCGCTCTCGGCCCTGCGGGGCGACAACATCACGCAGCCCAGCCCCAACACGCCGTGGTACTCCGGACCGACCCTCATCGAGCACCTGGAGACCGTGGAGGTCGACGATGACCGGGCAGGGTTGCCCTTCCGGATGACGGTGCAGTGGGTGAACCGGCCCCATCTCGACTTCCGGGGCTTCTCCGGTCTCGTCGTCGGCGGTGTCGTTCGGCCGGGTGACCGGGTGCGCGTCGCGCCCTCCGGGGTCGAGAGCACCGTGGCGCGGATCGTCACCTACGACGGCGACCTTCCGGAAGCGGTCGCCGGCCAGTCCGTCACGCTCGTCCTCACCGACGAGGTCGACGTCAGCCGCGGCGACGTCATCGCCGCGGCCGACGACCCCCCGGGGGTCGCCGACCAGTTCGAGGCGCATGTGGTGTGGATGGGCGAGGACGAGCTGCTACCGGGGCGCCGCTATCTCGCCAAGATCGGCGCGACGACCGTCGGGGTCACCGTCGACCACCCCAAGTACCAGGTGAACGTCAACACCCTGGAGCACGTCGCCGCGAAGACGCTGGGCCTGAACCAGATCGGTGTCTGCGCGGTGCACTTCGACCGCCCGACGCCGTTCGACGCCTACCTCGGCAACCGGGACCTCGGCGGCTTCGTCATCATCGACCGGCTGACCAATGCCACGGTGGGCATCGGGCTGCTGCGCTTCGTGCTCCGGCGCGCCCAGAACGTCCATTGGCAGGCGCTCGAGGTCGACAAGGCCGCCCGCGCCGCTCTGAAGCACCAGCGGCCCGCGGTGGTGTGGTTCACCGGGCTCTCCGGCGCGGGGAAGTCGACCATCGCGAACGCGGTGGAGCGCAGGCTGCACGCGCTGGGGCACCACACCTACCTGCTCGACGGCGACAACCTCCGGCACGGCCTGAACCGCGATCTGGGCTTCACCCCGGCCGACCGCGTGGAGAACGTCCGGCGCAGCACCGAGGTCGCCGCACTCCTGGCGGATTCCGGCCTCATCACCCTGGTCTGCCTGATCTCTCCCTACCGGGCGGAACGCCGCATGGCCAGGGACCGGATCCCGGACGGCGAGTTCATAGAGGTCTTCGTGGACACTCCGCTCGAGGTCGCCGAGGCCCGGGACCCCAAGGGCCTGTACGCCAAGGCCCGCCGGGGCGAGCTGCCGAACTTCACCGGCGTCGACGCGCCCTACGAGCCTCCGGAGGAGCCCGAGATCCACATCCGTACCTCCGAGACCACCCTGGAGGAGGCAGCCGAGAAGATCGTCGCCCACCTCCTGGACCGGTGCGGCGAGAGGCCCTGACCGCTGCTCGCCCCGTTCTCATCTACCGCTTGGTTCCTTGTGAAAGGACTGGAATGCAGGCATATCGACTCTTTGGACAGCTCGACCTGAGACTGCAGGACGAGCCGGATCCGGATCTGAAGCCGGGCGAGGTGCGGCTCCGCATGGCCCACGTCGGCGTGTGCGGCACCGACCTGCACTACTACTTCGCCGACGACAGGGCGATGCCGGGCCGTCCCCGGCACATCGGGCACGAGCTGTCGGGGACCGTCGTCGAGGCGGCCCCGGACGTCACCTCGGTCGCCGTGGGCGACCGCGTCGCCGTATTCCCGTTGATCTCCTGCGGAGAGTGCGGTGAGTGCCGGGACGACCACCCGATGTCGTGCGAGCGGGTCGACCGCGCCGTCTCGACGGTGGGGTGCGGCGGCCCGATCGGCGGCCTCGCCGAGCATACCGTGATCCCCGCGGACCTGGCGGTCCCGCTGCCCGAGGGCGTCAGCCTGCTGCAGGGCGCCCTGATCGAGCCCCTCTCCGTGGCGGCGACCGCCGTCCTGCGATCGGATGCGCCGCAGGACGGCGTCGCGGTCGTCACGGGCGCCGGACTCATCGGCATCGGCTGCGCGCTGGCCCTCCGCGCGACGGGGGTGTCCAAGATCGTCGTCGTCGAGCTGTCCGAGGAGCGCCGGAAGAACCTGGCCGGCATCGAGGGCCTGACCGTCGTGGACCCCGCTGTCGACGACGTCGAGGGGATCGTCCGCGGCTTGAGCGGCGGTCTCGGCGCCGACGTCGTCTTCGAGTGCGCCGGCGCGTCGGCGGCCATGGACCTGGCCTTCTCCGTCACCCGCAGCCGCGGCCGCATCGTCATCATCGGGATCCACGAACGGCCGTATCCGTTCAACGCGCTCCTCGCCCTGGCCAAGGAGCTGACCGTCCAAGGACACAGCGGCGAGTCCCGGAGCGGCTTCGAGGCGGTCATCGACTGGATGGACCGGGGACTGCTCCCCGTCGAGCAGTGGGTGACCCGTGTCGACTTCGACAGGATCGTCGAGGACGCGCTCGAGCCGTCCCGCAGCGGACGGCTCGTCAAGGCCGTCATCGACATCCCGCAGTAGGCCGCCGTGCCGCCGGGGTGGACGGGCGCCCGTCCACCCCGGGTCCGTCCCTGGCATACCGCGGTCTTCTCCGGTCGGAGCCCGGGGTAGTGGCGGGTGATCTGAGTTTTCCGGTGCCGACCTCTCCTGCTGTGAGGGGGCGGCCATGCAGACATGAGAGTACGGACATCAAGGAGAAACGCTCATGACGAACGACCATGCCGAGACCACGTCGTCCGGTTCCCGGGTTGCTGCCGCACCGGTGCCGCTGTCGGAGGTGGAGCGGTTCGATCACGAGACCGACGTCCTGGTCGTCGGGTTCGGGTGCGCCGGTGCGGCGGCCGCCTACGAGGCCGCGAGCGCCGGGGCCGACGTGCTGGTGTTGGAGCGGTTCTCGGGGCCGGGCGGGTCTGCCGCCCAGTCCGGCGGGGAGGTCTACCTGGGCGGCGGCACCCGGGTGCAGGAGGCGTGCGGGTTCGACGACACCCCGGAGGACATGTACGCCTATCTGCACGCCGCGCTCGGTCCTCATGCGGATGAGGAGAAGCTGCGGTTGTACTGCGAGGGCAGCGTCGAGCACTTCGAGTGGTTCCGTGCCCGCGGGGTGCCCTTCCAGGAGTCGCTGTACGGGGAGCCTGGCTGGATGGCGCCGACGAAGGACGGGTTGATGTGGCTGGGTGAGAACGCCTGGCCGTACAACACCCTCGCCCGTCCCGTCCCGCGAGGCCACCGCCCGCCCGTGGAGGGCTTCGCGGGCGTTCTGCTCATGGAGAAGCTGGCCGCCGCTGCGGTCGAGGCCGGGGCGCAGGCCCACACCGACACCCGGGCGTCCGCGCTCGTGGTCGACGCCTCAGGGCGTGTGGCGGGCGTGGTGGCCCGGCGGTTCGGCGAGGAGGTGCGCTACCGGGCCCGCAAGGGGGTCGTCCTCACCACCGGAGGCTTCGTCGACGACGAGGAGATGCTGGCTGATCATGCTCCGGTGCTGCTCGGGCACGGCAAGGTCAGCGACGGCGGCGACGACGGCAGCGGGATCCGCATGGCCTGCGCGTTGGGCGCGGCGACCCGGCGCATGGGTTCGGTGGAGGCGGCGCTGGTGGTGATGCCGGAGGCGGCCTGCCGGGGCATGCTGGTCAACGCGCTCGGGCAGCGCTTCATCAACGAGGACGTCTACCCCGGCCTGTTCAGCCACGCCGCGCTGCACCAGCCCGCGCCCTGGTGGGTGATCCTCGACGAGGAGGGCTTCGCGGCCTATTCCGAGCGGAACCCGGGGGCGATGCCGCCGGACCACGTCGCCGAGAGCCTGGCCGAGCTCGAGGAGGAGTTGGGCATCCCCGCAGGCGCGCTGGAGAGCACGGTGGCGATGTACAACCGGTACGCGGCCCTTGGCGAGGATCCTCTGTTCCACAAGAACCCCAAGTGGCTGCGCGAGCTGAAGGCGCCCTTCGCCGCCGTCGATCCGCGTGTCCTGGCCAGGTTGGCGGAGAACCGCCGCGAGGCCACCGGGATCTCCGGTTTCACCCTCGGCGGCCTGCACACCACGGTGGACGGGGAGGTGCTGCACGCGACCCGCCGCCCGATCCCGGGCCTGTACGCAGCGGGTCGGGCTTCGTCGGGCATCCACGGCGAGGGCTACGTCAGTGGTACCTCGATCGGGGACGGGACGTTCTTCGGCCGCCGGGCCGGACGCGCCTCCGCCCATTAGACGCCCGACGGGGTGGCGTCGACGCCCTCCCGGTGTGCCTGCACGATGCGTGCATGGTCCGGCGGGAGGGCGTCGCCCGGTGCCCGACCGCGCGGACGCTCTGGTCCTGGAACCGAGATCGCCGCTCGAGGCGATGCCGGGGATGAGGGAGGCGATCGGCTCGCCGGCGCTGTCGACCATCTCGGTGCTCCCTCACCCGCTGTTCCCATGATGACACATTAACGCGCGACAATAGATGGAAAATCTCAGTGCCGCGCGACAATTATATACTATATTCGCATTGACACGCGACAATGGACATGCTTCTCTGAGACCCCGATCACACGTCCGGGCGACGAAGAAGCATGGGAAGAGCAACGATGACTGTGGGAACGGTCGAGCACACGAGAGTCCGAGTGCTCGACACCTGGGAATTCCGCCGCGCCGACGGCACGGGCGGACGCGTGGTGCGGTTGCCGCATGATGCGATGCTCGCCGAGCAGCGCAGCGCTTCCAGCCCCGGCGGGGCCGACACGGCGTGGTTTCCCGGCGGCCGGTACGAGTACCGCACCACATGGACTCCTCGTGCCGAGGACCGGGGGCGCCCGGTGGGTCTGCGTTTCGAGGGCGTCCAGGGCGATGCGGCCGTTACCGTGAACGGCACCCCTGTCGGGACCGTGCGCAGCGGCTATTTCGAGTTCGAGTTCCCGATCGAGCACATGCTGCGCTGGGACGCCGAGAACGAGATCGCCGTCGACGTCGACCACGAGGACCAGCCGGGCAGCCGCTGGTATCCGGGGTCGGGCCTGTACCGGCCGGTCTCGGTGGTCGTCCATGCCGCCACCCGTTTCGCGCCCGACGGCGTACGGCTGCACACCCGCTCGGTCGACGGCGGCACGGCCGAGGCCGAGGTCTCGTTCGAGGTGGTCGGTGAACACCTCGAGGGAGCCGAGGTCTACATCGGTCTCGTCGACGCCGGAGAGGTCGTCGCCTGCGGGACCTCCCGTGCGGCGGTCGGCGCCATACCCCTTTCCGTGGCGAACGCGCGCCTTTGGTCGGCGGAGTCCCCCCACCTGTACGACCTGGTGGCGCGGATCGAACAGGACGGGAAGGTCCTGGAGGTGCGCACGGAGCGGGTCGGTCTGCGCACGGTCGCCGTCGATGCGCGCCGCGGCCTGCAGATCAACGGCCGGGCCGTCAAGCTGCGGGGGGCGTGCATCCACCACGACAACGGCATCCTCGGAGCCGGCACCCATCGGGCCGCGGAGCTCCGACGCGTCCGCATCCTCAAGGAGAGCGGGTTCAACGCTCTTCGCAGCGCGCACAACCCCATGTCCCGCGAGCTGCTGGACGCGTGCGACGAGCTCGGGATGTACGTGCTGGACGAGTTCGCCGACCACTGGTTCGCCGCCAAGACCGCCCATGACCGTGCCGACCGGTTCCGCGAGACGTGGCGGGAGGACGCCGCCCGGCTGATCGGAAAGGACCGCAACCGGGCATGCGTGGTGATGTACGCGATCGGCAACGAGATCCCGGAGACCGCGACCCCCGAAGGGGTGGCGCTGTCGCGGGAGATCGCCGACCACTTCCGCCGGGCCGACCCTCACCGCCCCGTGACGCTCGCGGTGAACCTGTTCCTGAACACGCTGGTGTCCCTGAACGCCTCGCCGTACAAGAGCCGTTCGTCCGGGAGCGACGAGACGTCGATGGCGGGGAGCACCGAGGCGAACGTGATGGTGAACCAGATCGGGCGCATGATGCACGTCGTCTCCCGGCTGCCGCGCGCGGACAGGGCGTCCCGGGACGCCTTCGCCACCGTCGACGTCGCCGGCTACAACTACGGCCTCGCCCGCTACGAGCGGGACGTCCGGCACTACCCCGACCGCGTCATCCTCGGAACCGAGACCCTTCCCGGGGACGTGCCGCGGGCGTGGGAGCTCGTGCGGCGCCACCCCGCGGTGATCGGCGACTTCGTGTGGACGGGCTGGGAGTACCTCGGCGAAGCCGGCGTCGCGGTGTGGGTGCCGGGCAAGCGGGCCGGGCTCTCCAAGCCGTATCCGTACATCATCGCCGGGCCCGGCATGCATGATCTGACCGGCCGCCCCGATGTCTCTCTGCGGCTGGCGCAGGCCGCGTGGGGAACCCTCGAATCCCCGGCGATCGCGGTACGGCCGCTGGACCGGGCCGGAACGCCGGTCGTGCGGTCGGCGTGGCGGATCACGGATGCCGTGGAGAGCTGGGCCTGGCGCGGCTGCCGGGGCCGCCTCGCCGAGATCGAGGTCTACAGCGCGGACGACGAGATCGAGCTGCTCCTGAACGGCCACTCGTTGGGCCGCCGCCGGACGGGCGGGCGTCGCGGCCACCTCGCCCGGTTCAAGACCCGCTACGAGCCCGGGACCCTGACCGCGATCGGCTACCGCGGCGGTCGGCCGGTATCGAAATCCACCCTCCGCTCGGCGGCGGAGGAGCTGGCGCTGCGCCTGTCGGCCGAACGGTCCGAGCTCACCGCGGACGGCTTTGACCTGGCCTTCGTGACCGTCGAGGTCGCCGACCGGGACGGCGTGGTGGAGATGCTCGCCGATGAGCCGGTGGCCCTCGCCGTCACCGGGCCGGCCGAGCTGATCGGATTCGGAAGCGCCGCGCCGGCGACCGAGGAGTCGTACCTGTCCGACCGGCATACCACCTTCCGCGGCCGTGCCCTGGCCGTCCTCCGCTCCACCGGGGGAACGGGGACGGTCACCCTCACCGCGCGAGCACGATCCGCCGGCTCAGCACGGCTCGAGCTGCAGGCGATCACCGCACCCGAACCGCACGACGCCGCGGCGCCCGCCGTTTCCGGTGCCGCCGAAGTCGAAGTCGAAGCCGAAGCCGGAGCCGGCAGATGACCACCGGCCGGTCCGACTCCAGCCCGGCCGCCGTGGAGATCGCCGACGCCCCCGCGGAGCCGCCCCGCGCGTCCAAGCGGATGATCTCCGTCTACACCGCCGCCATGTTCGCGGGAAGCTTCGCACTGCTCACCCCCACGCTCTTCACCGTCGCGTACAAGCTCCAGGTGATCGCCCCCGAGGGCAAGGAGGCGAGTCTGGGCGTCATCGTCGGCGCCGCGGCCGTGTTCAACCTCGTCGCGGGTCCCCTCTTCGGAGTGCTGTCGGACCGCACCCGCACGCGATGGGGTCGCCGGCGGCCGTGGATCCTCGCCGGGATCGTCATCTGCACGGCCAGCGGCCTGCTCATGGCCCTGTCCGCGACCCCGCTGATCCTCGGCATCGGCTGGTCGCTCTACACGATCGGCATGGCCGCCGCGCTCGGCGCGATGAACCCCGCTCTCGCCGAGGTCATTCCGAGCTACCAGCGCGGCAAGGTCGGAGCGCTCGTCGGCGTCGGCGGCCAGCTCGCCGGCGTCATGGGCGTCGTCCTCGGCGGGATGCTCACCGGCAGCCTCCTGCTGCTCTTCCTCGTCCCGGTGGCGGTCTTGGGGGTGTTCTTCGTGTTCTACGCGTTCACCATCCCCGACCACCCCGTGAAGGGGGCAGAGCAGGGCGAGCCGATCTGGGCGATCTTCCCGCAGCTGGTGTTCGACCCGCGGAAGCACCGGGATTTCGCGCTGGTCTGGGTCGGGCGGTTCCTGATGCAGGTCGGTCTGACGTTCCTCAGCACCTACCAGCTGTACTTCCTGCTGGACCGGCTCGGCCTCACTCCGGAGGCCGCGAGCCGGCAACTGGCGTTCGTCGGCGGCCTCGGGGTCCTCGTGACGACCGCCTTCGCCGTCATCGGCGGCATCCTGTCCGACAGGCTCAAGCGCCGCAAGGTGTTCATCTACCTCGCGTCCGCTCTATCGGCGACCGGCCTGAGCGTCCTCGCGTTCGCATCCTCCGTCCCGGCGTTCGCGGCCGCCGTCGTCTTCATACTCGCCGCAGCCGGCCTCTTCGGCTCGGTCGACCTCGCCCTGGCCAGTGACGTCATGCCGAACAAGGAGGAGGCGGGGCGGTGGATGGGGATCTACTTCGTCGCCAACACCACCTCCACCGCCATCGCACCCATCTTCGCGCCGCTGATCCTGGCGATCGGAAAAGACGGAGCGAACTACACGGTTCTGTTCCTCGTCGGCGCGACGGTCGCCCTCGGCGCCGCTCTGGCCGCCCAACGCATCGGTTCCGTCCGTTGACCACACGAATCCACGGAGTACTGCACTCATGACCGACCACCCGTTCGAGGAATCCGCCGGCGAGCAGAACGCGCATGCTTCCTCCTCCTTCTCCGAAGTCCCCGCCGAGCGGAAGGCCGCGCTGTTGTCCGGCCGCACGTTCTGGGAGACCGAGTCGCTCGAGGAAGCCGGCATCCGACCGGTGGTGATGGCGGACGGCCCGTACGGGCTGCGGCACCAGTCCGGGCGGCACGACAACCTCGCGCTGTTCGAAAGCGACCCGGCGACATGCTTCCCTCCCGGGGTCGCGATCGGATCCAGTTGGGATCCCGGTACGGCGGCGCGCCTGGGAAGCGCGCTGGGGAAGGAGGCCGCCGCCCGGCGGATCGATGTGGTGCTAGGCCCCGGGGTGAACATCAAAAGGTCACCGCTGTGCGGCCGGAACTTCGAGTACTACTCCGAGGACCCGCACATCTCGGGGGTGCTGGGAGCGGCGTTCGTCCGGAGCCTGCAGGCGGAGGGGCCCGGCGCGTCGGTGAAGCACTTCGCCGTGAACAACCAGGAGACCAACCGGCAGACGATCAGCGCGGACGTCGACGAGCGCACTCTCCGCGAGATCTACCTTCCCGCTTTCGAGCAGGTCGTCACGCAGGCGCGGCCGGCGACGGTGATGTCCTCCTACAACAAGATCAACGGGGTCTACGCGTCCGAGAACCGGTGGCTGCTCACCGAGCTGCTCCGCGGCGAGTGGGGCTTCGACGGGCTCGTCGTCTCCGACTGGAGCGCCGTCACCGACCGGGTCGCGGCCCTGAAGGCCGGGCTCGACCTCGAGATGCCTGGCGGGGACATGGGGCATGACGCCGACGTGATCGAGGCGCTCCGGGCGGGTGCCGTCACGGAGGAGGACATCGACGCCGCCGTCGCCCGGCTGCGCACGCTGGCGGCACGCGAGCTGCCCGCCGGGGGCGACGTCGACTACGACGCGCATCACGAGCTCGCACGCGAGCTCGCGGCGGAGTGCGCGGTACTGCTGCGCAACGAACACGGCGTCCTCCCGATCCGAGGCGGAGCGCACGTCGCGGTGATCGGGGCCTTCGCGGAGCATCCGCGCTACCAGGGCGGCGGAAGCGCGCACGTCAACGCCATCCGCGTCGACCAGCCCCTTGAGGAGATCCGCGCGATCGCGGATGAGATCGGCGCCATGGTCGCCTACGCCCAAGGATTCGCCCTGGACGGACCCGAAAACGAGGAACTTCGGGAGGAAGCGATCCAGACGGCGCTCGACGCCGACGTCGCGGTGGTCTTCGCCGGCCTCACCGAGGCGCGCGAGTCGGAGGGAATCGACCGGGAGACGATCGGCCTCCCCGCCGATCAGGTGAAGCTCATCCGCGCCGTCGCCGCGGCCGCGCGCCGTACCGTCGTCGTCCTCTCCAACGGCGGAGTCGTCTCGCTCGAAGGGTGGCACGACGAGGTCGACGCGATCCTCGAAGGGTTCCTGCTCGGGCAGGGCGGCGGACACGCGATCGCCGAGATCCTCTTCGGACGCGTGAACCCGTCGGGGCGCCTCGCCGAGACGATCCCCCTGCGGCTGGAGGACCACCCGAGCTGGCTGAACTTCCCCGGTGAGCAGGGCCATGTCCGCTACGGCGAGGGAGTGCTGGTCGGATACCGCTACTTCACGACCGCCGACGCACCGGTCCGGTACCCGTTCGGGCACGGCCTGTCGTACACGGCGTTCGAGACCGGCGACCTCGTCGTGGAGCAGACCGGGCCGGACTCGGCGGTCGCGCAGGTCCGGGTGACCAATACCGGTGACCGTGCGGGCAAGCACGTCGTCCAGGTGTACGTGTCCACCGGCGCCGGACCGGTGCGCCGCCCCCTCCGGGAACTCCGCGGGTTCGCGAAGGTCGCGCTGCAGCCGGGCGAGACCGCGGCCGTGGAGATCGAACTCCCGCGCCGGGCGTTCGCGTACTGGAACGTCGCCGCACAGGACTGGGTGGTCGCCGGCGGAGAGCACCGCGTCCAGGTGTGCGCTGACGCGGCGACGGTGCTGGCCGAAGCGGCGCTGATCCTCGAGGGCGATCGCGTCGCGATCGAGCTGACCCTGGACACGCCGGTCGGCGCCTGGTTCGAACACCCCGACGTCGGCGCGCGCACGAAGCGGACCCTCGGACTGGAGGGAGCCCCGATCACCGAGGAGCAGCTCGCCATGGTCGCGTCCATGACGATGCGCCAGTTCATCGGCATCTCCGGGCTCGACATCTCCACTGACGCGCTCGAAGAGCTGATGGACGTCAGCCGCGGCGGGCGGCCGGCCCCATCGCCCGCCGGATGAAACCCGCTCTGTGACACCGCATGAAAGAAAAGGAATTCCTGTGACCCGCTCATTCCCCGACGGCTTCCTCTGGGGGGCCTCCACCGCGGCGCACCAGATCGAGGGCAACAACCTCAACAACGACTGGTGGCAGCTCGAGCACACCGCCGCCGACTACGGCGTGCAGTTCAGCGGCGACGCGCTGGACAGCTACCACCGGTACGAAGAGGACATGCGCCTGCTCGCCGAAGCGGGCTTCAACGCCTACCGGTTCAGCATCGAGTGGTCCCGTATCGAGCCCAGCCCGGGCAAGTTCTCCCGCGCGGTGCTGGCCCACTACCGCCGCATGATCGACACCGCCCGGCGGCTCGGCCTGAACCCGGTCGTCACCCTCCACCACTTCACCCACCCGATCTGGTTCGGAGAGCGCGGGGGGTGGCTCGGCGAGCACGCGGTCGAGGACTTCACCCGCTACGTCGAGCAGGCGTGCACGATCCTCGACGGCGTCGAGTGGGTGTGCACCATCAACGAGCCCAACGTCCTGGCGGTCAACCACGGCCAGCTGCGCCGCGTCGCCCGGGGCGAGGACTACCAGCTGGTCGGCGCCCTGCCCGACTCCGAGATCGGCGAGGCCCTCATCGAGGCCCATCGCGCGACCGCGCCCCTGGTGCGCGACGCGGTCGGCGCGAAGACGGGGTGGACGGTGGCGAACCAGGCGCTCGTACCCGCCCCCGGAGCGGAGGCCAGGCACGCCGAGGTGCAGTGGATCTGGGAGGACATGTACCTCAAGGCGGCCCGCGATGACGACTACGTCGGCGTGCAGTCCTACACCAGCCAGCCCGTGGACGAGAACGGCGTCGTCCCCCACCCCGACCACCCCGACAACACGCTGATGGGCTGGGCGTACCGCCCCGACGCGCTCGAGATCGCGGTCCGCCACACCCATGACGTGCTCGGCGGCGTGCCGATTCTCGTCACCGAGAACGGGATCGCCACCCCCGACGACGAGCGCCGCATCGCCTACACGAAGGCGGCGCTCCAGGGGCTGCGCAACGCGATGGACGACGGGATCGACGTGCGGGCCTACCTGCACTGGAGCCTGCTGGACAACTTCGAATGGGGCCGCTGGGAGCCGACGTTCGGACTCGTCGCCGTCGACCGGGAGACCTTCGAACGCCGTCCCAAGCCGAGCCTGGCGTGGCTCGGCGGCATCGCCCGCACGAACGCCCTCCAGACGCGGTGAAGCGCTCCGGAGCGGACGAAGGCTGATCTGACCCCTCACCCCCCCCACCCCCCCCACGAGGAGCCCCCCATGACCTCACCCGACAGTCCGCCGCGGGCGGGCCGGACAGGCTTCGGCCCGCGCCTGGCCGTCCTGCTGCTCGCCCTGCTGTGGCCCGCCCAGCTGCTGCCGATGATCGGGCTGCTGGCCGGCAACGCCCAGGCCGATGTCGCCCTCCACTTCCACACGACGCAGATCGCGTGGTTCACCCTCATCACGGCCCTGGTGGCGACCTTCGCCACCCCGTTCGTCGTCAAGGCCGCCGACCTGTACGGCAAGCGGCGCCTGATGCTCGTCGTCACCGCCCTCGGCCTGATCGGCGACCTGATCGCGGCTCTGGCCCCGACCTACGAGGTCCTGCTGATCGGCCGCGGCCTGGCCGGCGTCTACGGGGCGGTGGGGGCGCTGGTGTTCGCGATCACCCGGGACCTCTTCCCGCCGCGGCTGGTCGGTGTCGCCAGCGGCCTCATCGGCGCCGGAGTCGGCGTGGTCGCCGTCGGCGGCCCGTTCCTGTCCGGCTGGCTGATCGACGACTTCGGCTTCCGCGGCGTGCTGTGGTTCCTGGTCCTCGCCACGGCGCTGAGCCTGGTGCTCCTGATCTTCGTCGTGCCGGAGAGCCCGGTCCGAGGGGAGCGCACCGGCATGGACTGGGCCGGCGGACTGCTCCTGGGCGGCGGCATGACCGCGGTCGTCTACGCCATCGGCAAAGGCGCCGAGTGGGGCTGGACGAGCGGGAAGACGATCGGCTTCCTGGCCGGCGGCGGCGTCGCCCTCGTCCTCTTCCTGATCGTCGAGAAGGTCGTGCCGAATCCGATGTTCGACCTCGGGATGCTGGCCAGGCGGCAGGTCTGGACGGCGCTCCTCGCCACCTCGATCATCGCCGCCTCGGTCTTCGCGGGCGGGACCGTCTCCCAGCTCCTCGGGCTGTTCCCCAAGATCCCGGGCGTCTCGGACGGGCTCGGGTTCTCCGCCACCAAGCTGGCGGTCATCGGCATCCCCTCGAGCGTCCTGCTCCTGGCCGCCGCGGTCGCCACGGGCGTGCTCGCCCGGCGGATCGACGCCCGTCTGCTGCTGGTCGCGGGGGCGGTCCTGGGCGGCGGGGGGCTCGTGCTCATGTCGCAGTACCACTACACCGTCCCTCAGCTGGTGCTCACGGCTATCCCGTTCGCCCTCGGAATGGGCTCGATCTCGGCCCTGGTGCCGATCCTGATCATCGAGGCGGTGACGCCGAAGGAGCAGGCCCTGGCCAACGGAATGCAGGGCCTGCTCCAAGGAGTCGTGGCCGGCGTGGTCACCCAGTTGCTGTTCGTGGTGATGGCGCAGCACGGCACGGTGCTGCAGGGCACGCAGTTCTACCAGGACAAGGGCTTCACCTACGGCTACCTGCTGCCGGTGGCCTTCGTGGCCGTCGGCGTCCTGGTCGCGCTGCTGATCCCGCGCACCGCCAAGCTCGACGAGGTCGAAGCCGGCGCAGCGACGGCGTCCTGACGAGCCCTTCCCACCGACCCGGAAAACCTAGAAACCTGAGAAAGAGGTCATGTCAATGGAACGGCTCACCGACCGGCGGATCCTGGTCACCGGAGCGGCATCCGGCATCGGCCGGGCGACGGTCCTGCGCCTGCTGGCCGAAGGCGCCCGCGTGGCCGCAGCCGACGTCTCCGACGACGGGCTCAAGGAGACCGAGGCCCTGGCCGGCAGCGACCGCATCACCACCCACAGGGTCGACGTCTCCGACGAGGCGTCGGCGGCCGGCGCGGTGAGCGCGGCCGCCGCCGAGTTCGGAGGCCTGGACGCCCTGGTGAACGCGGCGGGGATCCTGCGCGGCGCTCACACCCACGAGTGCTCGCTGGAGCTGTGGAACAGGGTCATCGGGGTCAACCTGACGGGTACCTTCCTGATGACCCGGGCGGCGCTTCCGCACCTGCTGGAGAGCGGCAGCGGGGTGGTGGTGAACTTCAGTTCGACCTCCGCCTTCTTCGCCCACCCGTTCATGGCCGCCTACTCGGCGAGCAAGGGCGGCGTCGCCTCCTTCACCCACAGCCTCGCGCAGGAGTACGGCAAGCGGGGACTGCGCGCGGTGAACATGGTGCCCGGCGGGATCAGCAGCGGGATCACCGACAACATCGGCGACCTGATGCCCGCGGACACCGACTGGGAGCTGCTCCTCAAGCTGTCCCCCGCCCTGCCGGGCGGGATCCCGGGACCCGAGAAGGTGGCCGGAGTGGTGGCGATGCTGGTCTCCGACGACGCCGCCTTCATCACGGGCACCGAGATCCGCGTCGACGGCGGCGCCCACCAGTGAGCCGAGGCGGGTGATCACCGCGCTCCGATCCGCCCGTACTGCTTCCGCAGTACGGGCGGATGCCTGCGGTGGTGTGACGACGCACGGGAGTCGACCAGGAGAGTCTTGAAGGACGCGCTCGGGAGGGGACCGACCCACCCGGCCTCCTTTCTTACGACACCTTCTCTGGGGGACTGACGTGTCTGTGATCGCCCGGTGGTGCCATGCCCACCGGATGCCGGTGATCCTGCTCTGGCTCGGGCTGATCGGGGTGCTGGGGGCGGGGGCGATGTCCGCCGGCTCCCGCTACACCTTCGAGTCCGACATGCCCGATACCGAGTCGAGCATCGCCGCCTCCCTGCTGGCCCGGGAGGCTCCGGCGGCCTCCGGGACCGGCGGAACGGTGGTGTGGCGGGTCTCCGAGGGGAGCGTGCGGGACGCCTCCGTCAAGGAGCGGATGCGCTCCGCGCTGGAGCGGATCTCCCAGGCACCCGGAGTGGCGTCGGTGGCCGGCCCCTACAACCCGCGGGGAGCCGCGCAGGTCAGCCCCGACGGCCGCACCGCGTACGCGGCGGTCACGTTCTCCGCGAGCGGCGAGGACCTGGCCGGCGAGGACGTCCGGCGGGTCGAAGGCATCGCGGCCGGCGCACGGACGGACGGCCTCGAGGTGGAGCTGGGAGGCCAGGCCTTCCAAGGAGGGTTCGCGCTCTCGCACTCCAGCGAGATCATCGGCATCGGGGCGGCGCTGGTGGTGCTGCTGCTGATGTTCCGCTCCGCGTGGGCCGCGGTGCTGCCGGTGCTGACGGCGGGCGCGGGCGTCGGCACCGCCCTGTTCGCCGTGATCCTGCTCAGCCATGTGATGAACCTGCCGGAGACCACGCCCACGCTGGGCGCGCTGATCGGCCTGGGCGTGGGCATCGACTACGCCCTGTTCATCGTCGACCGCCACCGCCGGGCCCTGATGGCCGGCATGGACGTCGCGCGGGCGACCGAGAAGGCGGTCACCACCTCGGGCCGTGCGGTGGTCTTCGCGGGGCTGACCGTGATGGTGGCCCTGCTCGGCATGTTCACCCTGGGGATCGGCATCCTCAACGGCATGGCCCTGGGCGCGGCGATCACGGTCGCGCTGACCGTCCTGGCCGCCGTCACCCTCCTGCCCGCCGTGCTGGGCGTGCTGGGAACGCGGGTGCTCGGCCGCGCCCAGCGCCGCGCCCTCGCCCAGGGCCGCCTGGAGCGGTCCCATGAGCCGACGGGCCGGTGGGCGCGCTGGGCCGGGCTGGTGCAGGCCAGGCCCGGGCCGACGGCCGCGGTCGCCCTGGTCCTCATCGGGCTGGTCGTGCTGCCGGGCCTGTCCATGCGCCTGGGCGCGGCCGACGCGGGCAACGACCCCGCCTCCAGTAGCAGCCGCAAGGCCTACGACATGCTGGCCGAGGGCTTCGGGCCCGGCTTCAACGGGCCGCTGCTGCTGGTCGCCCAGGCGCCCGCCGCCCAGGACCGGGCCCGGTTCGGCGCCCTGGCGGAGGACCTCGGCTCGGTCGAGGGCGTCGCCCGGGTCGACGCCGCCCCGATGCTCCCGGGCCGGGACCTCGGGGTGATCACGGTGGTGCCGGACGGCTCGCCCCAGTCCGAGGAGACCGCCGAGCTCATCGACCGCCTGCGCCAGGACGTCGTCCCGCGGGCCGAGCGGGGCAGCGGCCTGCAGGTCTACGTGGGGGGCGTCACCGCCGCCAACGCCGACTTCGCCTCGGTGCTGATCGGCAAGCTGCCCCTGTTCATCGGTGTGATCGTGGTCCTGGGCTTCCTGCTGCTGGTCCTGGCGTTCCGCAGCCTGCTCGTCCCGGCGATCGGGGCCGTGATGAACCTGCTGACCATCGGCGCCGCGCTCGGCGCGATCGTGGTGGTGTTCCAGCACGGCTTCGGCTCGGAACTGCTGGGCGCCGGCTCGGCGGGACCCGTCGAGGCCATCGTCCCGGTGATGGTCGTCGGGGTGATGTTCGGCCTGTCCATGGACTACCAGGTCTTCCTGGTGAGCCGGATGCACGAGGAGTGGACCCGCACCCGTGACAACCGGCGCGCGGTCCGCGTGGGCCAGGCCGACACCGCCAGGGTCATCACCGTGGCCGCCACGATCATGTTCTGCGTGTTCGCGGCGTTCGCCGGCGGCGGGATGCGGATGATCGCCCAGTTCGGGGTGGGCTTCGCCGTCGCCGTCGTGCTGGACGCCCTCCTGCTGCGCATGATGCTGGTCCCGGCCCTGATGCACCTGACCGGCAGGGCCAACTGGTGGCTGCCGGGCCTGCTGGACCGCCGCCTGCCGCACTTCTCGGTCGAGGGCGGGGAGGACGCCGAGCACGGCCTTCCCGCAGGGGAGAGGAAGGAGATCACCTCTTCCGTCGGCTGAGGAATCCGCCCGCGGCGGGCCGGAGGGAGCCCTCCGGCCCGCCGCGGGCTCGGATGCCGTCTTCGAACGGCGCGAGTTGCGGGTACGGTCGGTGCCCGGCGAGGAGGACTGTTGCCATGTGGCCTTCTGATCAGGCGATTTCGCCTCATACCCGTATCGGATTCACGCACCGTGCGTGGTTCCGGCATGCCTCTCTGCCCGCATCGCTGGTTCTGGTGGTGCAGGGCGCCATCGCCTCCACCGACGGCGTGCACTGGCAGCGGCCCTATCTCCTCTGCCTCCTCGCCATCGCCATCGGCAGCCTGGCGCTCCTCTGGCGCCGGAGCCGCCCTCTGGCCGCGGCCGTCATCACCGTCCTGGCCGACGGCGTCCTGCTCGTGGTCCCGCCTGACCGCAACTGGGTGCCGATGGCCGGCATGGTCGCGCTGTACACGCTGGCGACCCTGGCCGAACGCCGCGTCGTCTGGATCACCGGAGCCGCCGCGGCCCTCGGCCTGGCCCTGACCTGGGTGCTGCAACCGGGTGGAGGCCTGACCATCGCCGTCCTCCTGCCGGTCGACTGCGTCGCCTTCGCCGTCATCCTCGGCGAGGCGGTGCGCAACCGCCGCGCCTACCTCGCCCAGGTGGAGGAACGGGCGGAACAGGCCGAACGCACCCGCGAGGAGGAGGCGCGGCGCCGTGTGCGGGAGGAACGCGTACGCATCGCCCGAGAACTGCACGACGTGGTCGCCCACCACATCACCCTGGTCAACGCGCAGGCCGGTGTCGCCCATCACCTGCTGCGCAAGGATCCCGAGAAGGCATACCAGGCGCTGGGCCACATCAGGGACACCAGCCGCACGGCGCTGGAGGAGCTGCGGGCCACCGTAGGGCTGCTGCGCCAGGACGACGATCCTCCCCCCAGCCTCCAGCCCGCCCCCGGCTTCACCCGCCTGGACGACCTGCTGGACTCCTTCCGGGAGGCGGACATGGAGATCCGCCTCACCCGGGAAGGCCGGGCGAGGCCCCTGACGGGCACGGCCGACCTGGCCGCCTACCGCATCGTCCAGGAAGCCCTCACCAATGCCGGCAAGCACGGGACCGGCGCGGGCGCCGACCTCCGGCTCGCCTACACCGACGACGTCCTGCAGATCACCGTCGCCAACCGCGCCCATCCCGCCCGGCGCGGAGCGGGCACCGGCCACGGGCTCATCGGCATGCGCGAGCGCGCCGAGGCCGCCGGCGGATCCTTCCACGCGGACACCGGACCCGACGGCGTCTTCCACCTCCGCGCCACCCTGCCTCTCAGCACAGCCGAAGGAACGCCCACATGACTCTGCGCGTCCTGCTCGCCGACGACCAGGCCCTCCTGCGCGGCACCTTCCGCCTCCTGATCGACTCCGAACCCGACATGGAGGTCGTCGCGGAGGCGGGAACGGGCCGCGAGGCCGTCGACCTCGCCCTGGCCCACCCGGTGGACGTCGTGCTCATGGACATCCGCATGCCCGACCTCGACGGCCTGGCGGCCACCCGCATGATCACCTCCGATGAGCGGCTCGCCGGGGTGCGGATCCTCATCCTGACCACCTTCGAGGTCGACGAGTTCGTCGCCCAGGCCCTGCACGCCGGCGCCAGCGGCTTCCTCGGCAAGGGCGTCACCCCCGCCGACCTCCTCACCGCCATCCGCGTCATCGCCGCGGGCGAGGCCCTGCTCTCGCCCGCCGCCACCAAGAGCCTCATCGCCCGCTACCTGGCCCAGCCCACCGCCTCCCTGCAGCGGACGCCCGAGCGGCTCGAGGCCCTCACCCCCCGGGAGCGCGAGGTCCTGACCCTGGTGGCCGCCGGCCTGTCCAACGACGACATCGCCGAACGCCTCTTCATCAGCCGCTTCACCGTCAAGACCCACATCAACCGCACCATGGCCAAGCTCGCCGTCCGGGATCGGGCCCAGCTCGTCGTCATCGCCTACGAGACCGGTCTCGTCCGCTCCGGCTCCTGAAGCCGTGCGGGAAGCGTCGTCCCACCCGGTTCAGGACAGCACGGCGTAGCCGAGTCCGAGTGCCGCCAGGGCCGAGACGAGTGCGGCGGTCTGCAGGAGCAGCCCGCCGCCGGGCAGGGAGCCGGTCCCGGTGAGCAGCGAGAGCCGCGTTCTTCGCGACCGGCGTGATGCCGACGCCAGACCTGCGAGGGCGAGGGCGAGCCTGCCCAGTCCGACGGCCGCCGACCACGCGCCCGGGAGCGGTGAGAGCGCGCGCATCGACAGCAGGCAGCCCGCGGCCAGGGCCAGGCCGGTCCGCCGCCAGGCGAGTTCGGTGCGTTCGGGCTGCAGGCCAGGGTCGAAGATCCGCCGTTCTCTCATCGTGTCAGGGCGCCGAGCACCGTCAGGGCCGCCACCGCGGACACGCCGATCGCCAGCGGCGCCGTCACCCACGAGGAGGGCAGCGGCTCCCGGCGGCGCATCCGCCGTTCCGCGACGGCCCAGGAGAGCCAGGCCAGGACCGGAACGAGCAGGCCCAGCAGCAGCAACAGGAGTGCGGCGGCGGCGCGGAACGCCGGCTGGAGGGGGAGCGGCAGCGCCTCCAGGGCGATCCCGCCGCCGATCAGGGCGAGTGACGTGCGGACCCACGCCAGGAAGGTCCGCTCGTTGGCGAGGGTGAAACGGGGATCGGGTTCGGTCCCCTCCGCGTAGACCCAGCGCGGGAAACGGTGGTTCATGGAGATGCAGGCCCTTCCGCTCGTCGTCCTCCCGGCCCGGGTGAGCTTGCCACAGACGCAGCTTGCGCGCGCAAGTGGGTCGCCGTTAACATCCCGTTTCACAACTTGCGCGCTCAAGTACAGATTCCGGAGCGCGCCCGTGCCTGTGAACCCGGGAGGTCCCCCATGAAGCCGAGTCCCGGAGGCGGTCCGTCCACGGCGCCCGAGACCGCCGAGAAGAGGGGTCCGGTTTTCGAGGAGCCGTCCCCGGTCGGCGCCTCCTACATCTGGCTCATGGTGTTCGCCCAGTTCGGCGTGTACATGGCCTTCATCACCCCGATCGCGATCTCGCTGACGATCAGGGTGGAGGAGATCGCCCCCGGCCATGAGGAGTACCTCGGCTACGTGACCGGCGCGGGCGCGTTCGTCAGCATGATCAAGGGCCCTCTCGTGGGAGCCCTCAGCGACCGGACCCGCAGCAGGTTCGGCCGCCGTCGGCCGTTCCTGGTCGGGGGTATGGCCGTCGGCGTCCCCGCGCTCTTCGTGATGGCGTGGGCCCCCGACATCATCACGCTCGGTCTGGGATGGTGCCTGACGCAGCTCGGCTGGGGCGCGGTCCTGAACACCCTGCTCGCCTCGCAGGCCGACAGGCTTCCGCACTCGCAGCGCGGCAAGGTCGCGGGGCTGTGCGGCTTCTCCACCATGGCCGCGCCCGTCTTGGGCGTCGTCATCGCGGGCGGGCTCGTGGACCACTCCCTCCTGCTGTTCCTGGTCCCGGGCCTGATCGGCGTGATCGCCGTGACGTCGTTCGTATGGTTCGTCCCCGAGGACGACAGCCGCGGCCTGATGTTCGCCGAGCCCCTGACGGTCCGCTCGATCGCCCTGAAGTACGTCTTCAGCCCCCGCCGGAACCCCGACTTCGCCTGGAACTGGCTCAGCAAGTTCATCTTCATGTTCGGCGTCACCTTCAACACCACCTACACGGTGTTCTTCTTCGCCTCCCGGCTGGACGTGACGGTCAAGGAGGTGGCCGGCACGATCGCGGTGCTGTCCGCGGGCAGCGTCGCGGCCACCGCCCTGGGCGCGGTGGGCGGGGGCCTCCTGTCCGACCGGCTGGGCCGCCGCCGCATCCTGGTCATGGTGGCGGCCCTGCTGTTCACCTCGGGCGCGGTGACCATGGCGCTGTCGTCGGCCGTGCCGATGCTGTTCGCGGGCTCCCTGCTGTGCTCCCTGGGCAACGGCGCCTTCTCCTCGGTGGATCAGGCACTGGCCTTGGACGTGCTCCCCGACCGCGGCACCGACGCCGGCCGGTACATGGGCGTCATCGGCTTCGCCGCCACGGTCCCGCAGGCCCTGGCCCCTCTCGCCGCGCCGCTGTTCCTCGCGGTCGGCGCCGGCGGGGAGAAGAACTACACCCTGCTGTACCTGGTGGCCGCCGCCTTCACGGTACTGGGCGGCCTGACCGTCCTGCGCGTCCGGTCCGTCCGCTGATCTCCTCGACCCCATCCCCTAGGAAAGGCGACCTTCCGATGTCAGACGAGCTGTCGCTGGAGCAGAAGGCGTCCCTGCTGTCCGGGCGGGACTTCTGGTCCACCGAGCCGATCGAGGAGGCGGGCGTCCCCTCGATCGTCCTCACCGACGGTCCGCACGGGATCCGCCGCCAGACCGGGGACGCCGACCACCTGGGCATCAACGAGAGCCTTCCGGCCACCTGCTTTCCGCCCGCCGTGGCGGTGGGCTCCAGCTGGGACGCCGAGATCGCCGCCCGGGTGGGCGCGGCCGTCGGCAGGGAGGCGCGCGCGTTCGGCGTCGGCGTCGTGCTGGGGCCGGGGGTGAACATCAAGCGGTCCCCGCTGTGCGGGCGCAACTTCGAGTACTACTCCGAGGACCCGCTCCTGTCCGGCGTCCTGGCGTCGGCGCACGTGCGGGCGCTGCAGGCCGAGGGGCCGGGCGCGTCGGTCAAGCACTTCGCGGCCAACAACCAGGAGACCGACCGGATGCGGGTCAGCGCCGACGTGGACGAGCGCACCCTGCGCGAGATCTACCTTCCCGCCTTCGAACGCGTCGTCACCGAGGCGCTGCCGGCCACGGTGATGTCCTCCTACAACAGGATCAACGGCGTGTACGCCTCGCAGAACCGGTGGCTGCTGACCGAGGTGCTGCGCGAGCAGTGGGGCTTCGACGGGGCCGTGGTCTCGGACTGGGGCGGCGTCTACGACCGGGTCGCGGCTCTGGCGGCGGGGCTCGACCTGCAGATGCCCGGCAATGGAGGCGTCGACGACGCCGAGGTCGTGCGGGCGGTCCGCGACGGGGAACTGGACGAGGCCGTCGTCGACCAGAGCGTTCGCAGGATGCGAGTGCTGGCCGAGCGCGTCTCCCCGGCGACGGGCGAATTCGACGCCGAGGCCCATCACGCCGAGGCCAGGGAGCTGGCCGCCGCCTGCGCGGTGCTGCTGAAGAACGATCGCGCCACTCTGCCCATCACCGAGCGGACGCGGCGCATCGCCGTCATCGGCGAGTTCGCGGCAGAACCGCGTTATCAGGGCGGTGGCAGCTCCCGCATCAACGCCACCCGCGTCGATGCCGCGCTGCAGGAAATCCAGGTGCTCGCTGGAAGCCGCGGCCAGACCGTGGCCTACGCGCGGGGATACGCCGCCGACGGCTCCGGTGATCCGCTGGAGTTGCGCGAGCAGGCGGTGCGGGCCGCGGCGGAGGCTGACATCGCCGTCGTGTTCGCCGGGGTGGCCGAGGAGTCCGAGGGAGTCGACCGCGAACATCTCGACCTGCCCGCCGACCAGGTGGAGCTCATCCGCGCCGTCGCCGCCGCCGCTCCGCGCACCGTCGTCGTGCTGTCCAACGGTGGAGTGGTGTCCCTGGAGGGCTGGCATGACGACGTCGACGCGATCCTGGAGGGCTGGCTGCTGGGCCAGGCCGGGGGAGGCGCCCTCGCCGACCTCCTGTTCGGCGTGGCCAACCCCTCCGGCCGACTGGCCGAGACGATCCCGCTCCGGCTGGAAGACACCCCGGCCTACCTCAACTTCCCCGGCGAGCAGGGGCATGCGCGGTACGGCGAAGGCGTCATGGTCGGCTACCGCTACTACGAGACCGTGGGACGCGCGGTGCGTTACCCCTTCGGCCACGGCCTGTCCTACACCGTGTTCACCACCGGTGACCTGAAAGTCACCGTCACCGGTGACGACACCGCCACCGCGGCGGTCACCGTGACCAACACCGGTGACCGGGCGGGCGGGCACGTCGTGCAGGTCTACGTCGCCACGACCGCCGGTCCGGTGCGCCGCCCCGCCCGCGAACTGCGCGCCTTCACCAAGGTCTTCCTCCAGCCGGGAGAGTCCCGGCGCGTCGAACTGGCCCTGGACCGGCGGGCGTTCGCGTACTACGACGTCGAACTCGGCCGCTGGACGGTCGCCGCGGGGGAGTACGCCGTCCAGATCGGGCAGGACGCCTCCACCGTCGTGGCCGAGCAGACCATCACCCTCACCGGTGACGTCATCGTCAAGGCACTGTCCCTGGACACTCCGGTCGGTGACTGGTTCGCCCACCCGGTCGTCGGGCCGGAGCTCATGCGCACCCTCATGGCGGGCCTGAGCGAGGAGCAGGCCCGCCAGGCCGAGGAGCAGGCCGAGATGCTGCAGATGGTCGCGTCCCTGCCGATGCGGCAGTTCCTCGGGTTCGTCAGCATCCCCGAAGAAGCCCTGAACAGGATGATCGCGATGGGGGCGTGAGCCCGCCGATCTCCGGTCCGATTCCCGACCCCATGAAGGAAGCGCCATGAAAGCGATCATGTTGATGTTCGACAGCCTGAACCGGCACATGCTCCCGCCGTACGGGGACACCCTGGTGCAGGCTCCGAACTTCGCCCGGCTGGCAGAGCGGTCGGTCACGTTCGACGACTTCTACGGCGGGTCGATGCCGTGCATGCCGGCCCGGCGGGAGCTGCACACGGGCCGTCACAACTTCCTGCACCGCAGCTGGGGGCCGCTGGAGCCGTTCGACGACTCCATGCCCGAACTGCTGAAGAACGCCGGTGTGCACACCCATCTGGTCTCCGACCACCACCACTACTGGGAGGACGGCGGCGCCACCTACCACGGCCGCTACAGCACCTGGGAGTTCTTCCGCGGACAGGAGGACGACCCCTGGAAGGGCGTGGTGGGCGTGGCCGGGCACCGGCAGAACGACGTCAACCGCCGCTACATGCCCACCGAGGCCGAGCACTCCCAGACCCTGACCGTGGACGCGGGTCTGCACTTCCTGGAGACCAACCTGGAGGCCGACCGCTGGTTCCTGCAGCTCGAGCTGTTCGATCCGCACGAGCCGTTCTTCTCCCACCGGTTCTACAAGGACCTGTACCCGCACGACTACGAGGGGCCCGACTTCGACTGGCCGCCGTATCAGAAGGTGGTCGAGCCCCAGGCGCAGGTCGAGCACGCCCGGTACGAGTACGCGGCGCTGGTGTCGATGTGCGACCGCTCGCTGGGCCGGGTCCTGGACTTCATGGACGAGCACGACCTGTGGCGCGACACGATGCTGATCGTCAACACCGACCACGGGTTCCTGCTGGGCGAGCACGGCTGGTGGGCCAAGACCGTCCAGCCGTGGTTCAACGAGCTGGTGCACCTGCCGATGTTCCTGTGGGACCCCCGCACGGGCGAGCGCGGGACCCGCCGCAACGACCTGGCCCGCACCATCGACATCGCACCCACCCTCCTGCGCTACTTCGGGCTCGAACCGGCCCCCGACATGCAGGGACGCGACCTGAACTCCGACGCCCCCGCCCCGCGAGGCGCGCTGTTCGGCATCCACGGCGGCCACGTCAACGTCACCGACGGGCGCCACGTCTACATGCGGGCCTCCCGCGAGGCGACCAACGGGCCTCTGGAGGAGTACACCCTCATGCCCACCCACATGAAGAACCGCTTCGGAGTGCACGAGCTCAAGGACTGGACGCCCGCACCCCCGTTCTCCTTCACCAAGGGCCTGCAGACCATGCGCATGCCGTCAGGGGGATCCTGGGTGAACCCGTGGCAGCACGGCACCCTGCTCTTCGACCTCGTCACCGACCCCGCCCAGGAGCACCCGGTCGTCGACGACGAGCTCGAGCTGCGCATGCTCGGCCTGCTCAGGGAGCTCATGCGCGAGGCGGACGCGCCGTCCAGCCAGTACGAGCGGCTCGGCATCCCCGAGGACGGGGAGCCGACCGAAGCCCACCTCCTGGTGCGCGAGCAGCGCGACCACGCCGCCCGAACGGCCGAACCGCTGCCCCGGCTGGGCGAGATGGAGGCGCAGGACCTGCTCTCCCTTCCCCTGGCCGAACTGCTCCAGGTCACCGGCGCCCGCGACTGCGTCGCCCGGCACGCGCCCGGCCTCGTGCAGACCGAGCTGCTGTCCGTCCCCCTGCCGCTCAGCCTCATCGACCTGGCCCGTTACTCGGGCGTGCACGCCGCGGCCCTGCGCGCGATCGGGAAGGACCTGGCCGCGCTCGCCGAGACCTGACCGGTCCTCACCCTCGAAGCCGGAGGAGACCGACATGACAGAGAGCGCACCGGCATGCTGCGCGGCCGGCAGGCAGGCCGTCGACCTCGCCCCGGGCGCCGGTGGGACGGTCCGCGTCGAAGCCGTCGCCCCGTCCTGGCACCGCGAGACGGTCGCACTGCCAGGCGGCACGTTCCTCATGGGCGCCGAGGACGCCGACGGATTCCCCGACGACCACGAAGGTCCGATCCGCCCGGTGACCGTGGAGCCGATAGCCATCGGCCGCTATGCGGTCACCAACGCGTGGTTCGCCGAGTTCATCGCGGACACCGGATACGTCACCGAGGCCGAGCGGTACGGCTGGTCCTACGTCTTCGCCTCCTTCCTGCCGGGAGCGCTGCGCCGCGACTCGCCCCGCCCGCCCAAGACGCCCTGGTGGTGCGGTGTCTCGGTTGCCTGCTGGGCTCGCCCGGAGGGTCCCGGCTCCGGACTCGACGGCCGGTGGGACCACCCCGTCGTTCACGTCTCCTGGAACGACGCCACGGCCTTCTGCGCCTGGGCGGGCACCCGTCTGCCCACCGAGGCCGAGTGGGAGTACGCCGCTCGCGGCGGTCTGGAGCAGGCCCGCTACCCCTGGGGCGACGAGCTGACGCCGGGCGGAGAGCACCGCTGCAACATCTGGCAGGGGAATTTCCCCACCCGCAACACCGCTGAGGACGGCTACCGCGGCACCGCCCCGGTCGACGCCTACCCGTCCAACGGCCACGGCCTGTACAACTGCGTCGGCAACGTCTGGGAATGGACCGCCGACCCTTGGGGCCGCGGGGAGCCCACCCGCGTCATCCGCGGCGGCTCCTACCTGTGCCACGACTCCTACTGCAACCGCTACCGGGTCGCCGCCCGCAGCCGCAACACCCCGGACAGCACCAGCGGCAACACCGGCTTCCGCGTCATCGAAGGGTGAAACCCGGCTCGGCCGACCGGCGCCTCCTAAGATGAGAACGGCGGTGACTTGCGCGTACAAGCTGGTTCCCCGACGGAAAAAGGAGGTTCTTGTGGCCGGTGGCAGGCCGACACATCGCGTGACGGCGGCGGACGTTGCGCGGGCGCTCGGGATCTCCCGGGCGACGGTGGGGTACGTGCTGAACAACACGCCGGGGCAGACGATCTCGGCGGCGACCCGGGAGCGGGTGCTGGCGGAGGCCGCCCGCCAGGGGTACCGGCCGCACCGGGCGGCGCAGGCGCTGGCCAGCGGCCGCAGCATGATCATCCTGCTGGTGCTGCCGGACTGGCCCGTCGGGCACAGCCTCCAGCGGAGCCTGGAGGAGTCGACGCAGCTGCTCGACGACGCCGGATACTCCCTGGTCGCCCATGTCCGGCACGAAGGGGGCAGGGCCCGGCCGCTGTGGGAGTCACTGAACCCCGACGCGGTCATCGGCTGGACGCCCATCACCGCCGAGGAACGCGCCTCCATGCGGGCCGTCGGCATCACCAGGATCCTGCCCACCGACCAGGAGGAGCGCACCTTCCTCGCCTCGCCCACGCTCACCGCCGGCGCCCGCGCGCAGGTCGAGCACCTGCACGCGCTGGGGCACCGGCGGATCGCGTTCGCCGCGTCCGCCGATCCGCGCGTCGCGCTCATGAGCGAGGGGCGCGCCGCGGCGGCGCAGGAGACCGCCGCGCGCCTCGGCCTCGCCCCCATGGACGTCCGCCCCGTCGACCCCCGTGACGGCGGTGCTCTCGAGGCCGTCCGGGACTGGCACCGCTCGGGCGTCACCGGGGTCGTCGCCCACCAGGACGACATCGCGCTGGCGCTCATGACGGCGGCCCTGCGCAGCGGCCTGTCCGTGCCGGACGACCTCTCGGTGATCGGACACGACGACAGCCCGTTCGCCGAACTGCTCTTCCCCTCCATGTCCAGCGTGCGCCTCGACTACGCCGGCCTCAGCCGCTACTTCGCGGACCTGGCGCTGCGGCTCGCCGAAGACCGGCCCCTGCCCGAGACGGCCCCCGATTTCCAGGCCACCGTCGTACCCAGGGAGTCCACTGGAGCTCCGCGCCAGGTCAGGGCACCAGGACGCTGAGCCTCTCGACGACGCAGGCCGGCTTGCCACCGCCTTCACGCTCGACGGTCACCCCGGCCTTCAGCAGGTGTCCGCCTCTGCGGGGCGTGAGCGAAAGCAACTCCACACCGGCGCGGACCCGGGAGCCCACGGGCACGGGAGAGGGGAAGCGGAGCTTGTCGGCGCCGTAGTTGATGGTCATCTTCAGCCCGTCGACCCTGTAGACCCGCCCCGCGAGCATCGACACCAGCGACAGCGTCAGATAGCCGTGGGCGATGGTGGAGCCGAACGGGCCCCGGGCGGCTTTGTCCGGGTCGACGTGGATCCACTGATGGTCGCCGGTGGCTTGGGCGAAGGCGTCGATCTGCTCCTGCGTGACGGCGTGCCATCCGGAGTACCCCAGACGGGTGCCGACGGCCTGCCGCACCTCTTCGACGCCGTGGAAGACCCTCATTTTCGCCTCTCTTCCTTCCCGAGGCGGTGGCCTCGGGGACATCACCTTCCGTCCCGGCGCTCAGCGGGACAGCCAGGAGGAGATGGTCCTGATGCTGCGGTGGAACTCCGGCTTCTGCGGCCGGTTCAGGTGGCCGTGGGAGGTACCCGGCTCGAAGCCCTCCTCCACCGGACGTCCGTGGGCGCGCAGCTCGTCGGCGAAGGCCTCTCCGGAGGCGCGCAGGGTGTCCCGCTCGGAGTTCACGATGAGGGCCGGGGGGAAGCCGCCGAGGTCCGCGCCGCCGGGAAAGGCCTCTGGCAGGCGGTCGATGCCGTCCCGTCCCACGTAGTTGCGGGCCATCCACCTCACCGAGGCCGCGGTGAAGGTGCCCAGGCGCCGGAATCCCCGCAGGCTGCGGCGCAGTTCGTCGCTGAAGGGCGGCAGGGACGGGTGCAGCAGCGGGTAGGCGAGGACGACCCCGGCCGGAGGCCTCGCGTTCCCGCGCAGGAGCCGGAGGACGAGGGTGGAGGCCAGGGCCCCGCCGGCGCTCGCGCCTCCCACGTGCATCCGCTCGGGGTCGATCCCGAGTTCCGCCGTCTTGTTCCGCACCCACTGCCAGGCTCGTTCGCAGTCGTCGAGCGGCAGGGGGAAGCGGACCGCCGCGGGAGCGTTTCGGGCTCGCCGCGCTCCGAAGTTCGGAGCGAGCCGGTACTCGACGGCGACACAGGTGATCCCGTCTTTCGCGAGCGCGGCGCAGACCGCGTCGCTCTCGGGCATGTCCAGCGAGCCTCCGACGAACCCGCCGCCGTGCAGCCACAGGAGGAAGGTGCCGGAGGCCTTCGCCGAGGCGTCTGCGGGGTAGATCCGGAGACGGAGGGAGAGACGCTCGTCGTCCAGGACGAGATCGTACTCAGGCGGGATCACCTGTTCTCCTCAAGGCCGGGGTGTCCGAAGGCGTCCGGTCACCGCGGCTTCTTCAGGAAGTCGTAGAAGCCCGGAGTGCGGTCCTCCCGCAGGCGGGAGAGGTTGCGGTAGCCGATCAGCCAGCGGCCTTCCACCTTGCGGTACTCCTCGTGGTAGTGGCCGTACCCGTGGAGGTGCTCCTCGCGGTCGCCGTTGGTCCACCACAGGTGGTCCTCCATGGCCCAGACGCCGCGGGCGGTGGTGTCGGAGGTCAGCTCGATGACGGGCGTGTGGCCGTGGTGGACCGTGGTGAGGGGGACCGGTCCGTCCAGCAGGCCGCGGATCGTGGCGGTGAGCTCCTCCTTCCCGATCACGCGCCTGCGCTCCCCGGGCGTCGGGGGCCGGTCCTCCGAGGGGAGGCGGCCGAACGTCTCGCTGACGACGTCGTCGGTGTGGAGGGCTGGGTAGACCTCCCACTCCTTGGCGTCCATGCAGCGGAGCCGTTCGGCGAAGACGCCCTTGATCTCCTCGATCGCGAGGAGCCTCTCGACGGCGCTCAAGGTGACCGCCTCACCGGATGCGTTTCCTGCCACGGGTCTTCCTGTCTTCCTCGGGTGATATGGGCGGGGCGTCAGTGGCCGAGCAGCCGCTTGACGGCCTCCGCGTGGTTCTCGACGATCTGGTCGCGCGCCATGCCGCTGTTGGCCTCCGCGGTCTTCAGGTTGCCCCCCGCCACCCACACCGGTCCGTCCGCCAGGTGGTCGAGCCCCTCCTGGGCGACGTCCTCGGGGTCCGCGACGTTGAGGCCGGGCCGGTCCAGCTTCAGCCCGGCCCGCTCCATCGCCGGTGTCCGCGTCACTCCCAGCACGAGTTCGAGGACGTGCACCCCGTGCGGCTTGAGTTCCAGCCACAGGCCCTCGGCGAAGATCCGGCCGAACGCCTTGGACGCCGCGTACACGCCGATGCCCGGCTGGCCGAGGTAGCCGGCCAGCGAGCCGACCAGCATGATGCCGCCCTTGCCCCGCTTCTTGAGCCTGGCGCCGAAGTACTGCGACAGGAGCATCTGGCTGGTGATGTTCAGGTCGATGACCCGCTGGAACTGCTCCAGGTCCCCTTCGACGAACTCGGCGCCGTAGGTGTTGGCGCCCGCGTTGAAGATGAGCAGCCCGACCTCGACGTCGTCGGACGCCCGGCGGATCGCGTCGAAGGTCCCCGGGTCGAGGAGGTCGGCCGCCACGGTCCGGACCTCGACGCCGTGCTTCCTCGCCCGGTCGGCCGTCTCCTCCAGCGGTCCGGGCTTGCGGGCGATCAGCACCAGGTTGATCCCGGCCGCGGCCAGCCTGTCGGCGAAGGCCGCGCCGACGCCTTCGGATCCGCCTGCGATGACGGCCCACGGACCGTAGACCTCGGTGTCGAGCATGCTGCTTCTCCTCGTCTGCCGTTGCGAGTGCTCAAGGGGGTGCCGCTTGAGCACAGGACGAGTCTCGGGAGACGCAGGGAGGACGGCCAAGGGGGGCTCCCGCTGAGAGGGAGACGGGGTTACCGGCCTCTGACCACGGCACATACCGTCGCCGCATCTTGTGAACCTCGAAGAAAGGCACTGGATGCGTGTCGGAATCGTCAGCCCTGTGGTGACCCTCATGCCGGGAACGCATGCGGAATGGGAGCGCTCGGCGGGCATCGAGGACCTCGGGCGGATCGCCCGCGTCGCCGACGGGCTCGGGTTCGACCACCTCACCTGCAGCGAGCACGTCGCCGTTCCGTCCGAGGTCGCCGAGGTCAGGGGAGGGACCTATTGGGATCCTCTGGCGACCTTCGGCTATCTCGCCGCGTGCACCGGCCGGATCAGGCTGGCCACCCACGTGCTCGTGCTCGGCTACCACCACCCCCTTGAGATCGCCAAGCGCTACGGGACGCTCGACCGGATCTGCGGCGGCCGGCTCGTCCTCGGGCTCGGCGTGGGCACCCTGCACGAGGAGTTCGCGCTGCTGGGGGCGGAGTTCGAAGGCCGCGGACGGCGGGCCGACGACGCCCTCGCGGCGCTGCGCGCCTCGCTCTCCCGGCGCGAGCCGGAACACCACGGCGAGTTCTACGAGTTCTCCGGGATGATCGTGGAGCCGCACGCGGTCCAGCCCCGGGTGCCGCTGTGGATCGGCGGGCGCACTCCGCGCTCCCTGCGCAGGGCCGTGCGCTTCGGCGACGGATGGGTGCCGTTCGGCCTCTCCTCGGACGAGCTGACGGGGATGCTGGCCGCCGTCGGCCTTCCCGAAGGGTTCGAGGTCGTCCTGACGGCGGAGGGGATGCTCGACCCGATCGGATCTCCCCGGGTCATAGAGCAGAAGTTGCACAGCCTGCGCGCCGCAGGCGCGACCGTGGTCGACGTGCGGATCTCCGCGGAGTCGCCCGCCCACTACTGCGAGCAGCTCGAGGCGCTGCACGCGCTGGTCCAGGAAATCGAAGGAATCGAAGGGAATGCGTCACATGACTGATGTCGAACGGCGGCTGGCCGCACTGGAGGAGCGTCTGGCCCAGCTCGAGGAGGAGAAGGCGGTGGCCCGGCTGATCTCCTCCTACGGTCCGCTGGTGGACAGCGGCAGCGCCGACGCGGCCGCCGCACTGTGGGAGCCCGACGGCGTCTACGACGTGGAGGAGCTGGTGATGACCGGCCGCGACGAGATCGCCGGCATGGTCCGCTCGGACACCCACCAGGGGTGGATCACGGGAGGGGCCGCCCATTTCGTCGGCCCGCCCCACGTGACCGTGACCGGCGACGAGGCCGTGGCGGTCGGCTATTCGCTCATGATCCTCCGGCAGGGGGACGGGTTCGAGGTCCGGCGCGCGACCGCCAACCACTGGCGGCTGCGCAGGGGCCCCGACGGCTGGCGGGTCACCGCGCGGACCGCCCGCGTCCTGGACGGCCGTCCGCAGGCCCGGGAACTGCTCGCCGAAGGCATCATGCCCTGACCCTCGCATTTCTGTCGGTCACCTTATTTTTCAGACGCCGTGCCAGGTCCAGAACGTCCGGACCGCCCTCTTGACGATGTGACGCACGCCACCTAAGTTCCCAAACAAATGTTTGTTACCGCAAGGTGGGCGCGCCGTGCGGTCAGTGGGAGGTCGATGGATGGTGCGACGTTACAGTGTGGCGGCCTCGGTCATCACGGGCGCGGTGGTGGCGCTCACCGGGTGCGGAGGAGGGCCGGCCGAGGACGGCGGAGGGGCGCGGCCCTACCGCGTGCTGATCACGGCCGGCCTCAGCACCCAGGGCGTGCTGGCGGCCAACGCCGAGACCGCGGTGGTCGCCGCCAAGGCGGGGGCCGCGAAGGTGAACGAGGCCGGCGGCGTCGACGGCCGCAAGGTCGAGGTCGCCGTGGTGGACGACGAGGGCAATCCCACCACCGCCCTCACCAAGATCCGTCAGGAGATCGCGAAGAAGAAGCCGGACCTCGTGCTCAACGCGGGGCCGTCCACGATCACGGCCGCGACCCTGCCGGTCTTCAAGCAGAACAAGATCCTCTCCTTCAACATCGCCCCGACCGAGGACTCGGGCGACCCCGAGGCCTATCCGCTGAACTTCGACCTGACCGGTTCCCCCGACGACTACACCAACGGCCTCCTGCCCTACTTCGCGGAGAAGGGGTACAAGTCGGCCGGGATCATCCACAGCAGCACGGCCAACGGCGTCGCGTTCGACACCGCGGTCACCGCCGCCCTGAAGGCCGAGGGCATCCCGGTCCTGGACAGCCAGGAGTACGACCCCGCGGCCCTCGACATGACCCCGCAGCTCCAGTCCGTCCAGGCGAAGAAGCCGGACGTGCTCCTCCTGAACGGCTACGGGGCGCCGGTCGGCTACCTGCTCAAGGGCATCGAGAAGCTGGGCTGGGACGTGCCGGTCATCGGTGACGGCTCGGTGAGCGCGACCGGCCTCATCGCGACGCCGCCGCCCGCCGGCGTCCTCGGGACGCCCCAGGTGGAGAACCTCGTCATCCAGGCCCTGAAGTCCTCCGTCAAGAACCCGGACGACCAGGCGGTCAACGACGCGATCACGGCCATGACCTCGACAGGGGAGATCAAGGCGACGCTGATCATGGCGACGAACTACGACGCAGTGCCCCTCATCGCCGCGGCGGCGGAGAAGGCCGGCGGTGCCGACGACCCCGAGGCGCTGGCCGAGGCGCTGGAGGACCCCGCGGTCCAGAGCGCCGCCAAGGTCGCCGTCCTCAAGAAGTACAACTACAGCGCCACCTCCCACGGCGCCAACCTCGGCGCCGAGGAGTTCGCGTTCATCCCGCCCTCCGAGGTCGTGAACGGCCAGTACCAGTGATCATCCCCGCTCCGGCGCCGGACCGGCGCCGGAGCGGTCGGCACGCCCGGCCACCGGGCCGAGACAGGGGTTCGACATCATGACGATCATCTGGGGCGGGCTGGCGCTCGGCGCGGTGTACGCGCTGGTCGCCATCGGCTACAACATCGTCTTCATCTCCTCCAACACGTTCAACTTCGCGCAGGCCCAGCTGATGATGGTGGGCACGTTCGTGACCTACACCGGGCTGGTGACGTTCCACCTGCCGGTCTTCGCCGCGGTCCTCCTCGCCATGGCCGCGGTGGCGGTCGTCGCCTCGATCGAGGAGCGGGTGGCGATCCGTCCGGTGGCCGATCCCTCGGCCCTCCTGGTCACCACCCTCGGCGCGGCCGTGCTGCTCAACGGACTG
The DNA here is from genome assembly GCF_002995495.1 of Actinocorallia populi. Lineage (GTDB taxonomy): Bacteria > Actinomycetota > Actinomycetes > Streptosporangiales > Streptosporangiaceae > Actinocorallia > Actinocorallia populi. Next base: position 492,276 of record NZ_PVZV01000005.1, read on the forward strand.
AGCCAGCTCACCTGGGGCACCCAGCCGCTGTCGGTGCCGTTCTTCGCCGGCGACCGGGTGCTCGGCCTGCTCGGCGGCCGGGTCTACCCCGTGGAGCTGGCCCTGGTGGCGGTCGCGATCGCGGCCGTCCTGATCTTCACGCTGCTGAGCCGGCGGCTCGTGACCGGGTTGGCGCTGCTGGCCATGGCCGAGGACCGCGAGGCCGCGATGCTGCGCGGGATCAACGTCCGCCGAATGGCCTTCTGGGCGTTCGCCGCCTCGGGCGCTTTCGCCGGGCTGCTCGGCGTCTTCGTGGGCCCCAAGACCTTCGCGGTCGCCACGCTGGGCGCGTCCCTCGCGCTCAAGGGCTTCGTCGTCGTGGCCATCGGCGGATTCGGCTCGATGCCGGGCACTCTCGTGGGCGGGCTGGCCGTCGGCCTGGTGGAGGCGGTCGCCGCGCGCTACCTGGGCAGCGAGTACGCCCTCATCTCCGTCTTCGCCGTGCTCCTCTTGATCCTGCTCGTCCGGCCGTCCGGACTGTTCGTCCGCGCGCAGGAAAGGACGGTGTGATGGCGGCCGTCTGGCGGGGGCTGCGCTCCCTTCCCACCTGGACGCTCCCCCTGGTCCTGGGGCTCGTCCTGCTGTCGCTCCCGTGGTTCGGGCTGGACTTCACGCTGTCCCGGCAGATCCAGCTCGGCTGCATCCTGGCGCTGCTGGTGAGCGGGCTGAACCTCAGCCTCGGCTACGCCGGCGAGCTCGCGCTCGGCCAGGTGGCGATGTACGCCGCCGGCGCGTACACGGCCGGGCTGCTGGCGACGGCCGGCTGGACCGACCTCCTGCTCCAGCTCGCCGCCGCGGGCCTGGCCGTGGTGCTGGTGGGCGTGGTGACGGGCATGGCGGGCCTGCGGCTCGGCAGCCTGTCGCTGGCGATGACCTCGTTCTTCCTCATCCTCCTCATCCCCGACATCGTGGCGATCTTCGAGGAGCACACGGGAGGTCGCAACGGGCTCGCCGGCATCCCCGCGGGAACGCTCCTCGGCAGGCCCGTGGACCCCGAGTCCTTCTACTTCGTCGTCGTGGCGGTCCTGATCGGCTGGTTCGCGGTGATGCGCAACATCGCGGCCTCCCGGCACGGGGTGGCCCTGCAGGTCCTGAAGCAGAGCCCGGTCCTGGCGTCGTCCATGGGGATCTCGGTCTTCCGCATGAAGCTCCTCGCGTACGCCGTCGGAGCCGTTCCCGCGGGGCTGGCCGGCGTCCTGTTCGCCAACCTCGACCTCTACATCTCCGCGGAGGCGTTCGGCTTCACCATGGCCACGACGATCCTGGCCGCGTCGATCCTCGGCGGGCCGATGAGCGTCTACGGAGCCGCCGTCGGGGCGGCCGTCATGCAGGCCGGACCGAACCAGTCCTCGAACTTCCAGCAGTTCGCCCTGGTCTTCACCGGGATCTTCCTCATCGCGGGCGGCGTCCTCCTCAGGGGAGGCCTCGCCGATCTGGCGCGCAAGGCCGTGGACCGCCTCGACCGGGCGGCCGGGCTGAAAGGCCGGCCGGAGCCCGAGGCCGGGGAGGCACCGGACCTGCCCCGGATCGAGGGCGTGGAACTCGGCGTCGAGGACGTCTCCAAGGCGTTCGGCGGCAACCAGGCGCTCAAGGACGTGAGCTTCCGGGCGCTCCCCGGCCGGGTCACCGCGCTCATCGGCCCGAACGGCTCCGGCAAGACGACGCTGCTCAACATGATCTCCGGGTTCTACCGGATCGACTCGGGCCGCGTCCTCGTGGCCGGCGCTCCGCTCAAGGGCGCCGTGCCGCACCGGGTCGCGCGGGCGGGCGTCGCCCGGACGTTCCAGACGCCGAACATCCCGGAAGGGGTGACGGTCCTCCAGGCGGTCGCCTCCGGCCGCTACTCCTCCGACCGGGTCTCCCTGCTGTCCGCGGTCCTGCGGCTGCCCCGCTTCCGCAGGGCCGCCCGCGCCGACCTCGACGAGGCCGGTCGAGTGCTGGCGCTCGTCGGCATGGGGCATCTGCGCGACGCTGAGGCGGTCTCGCTGCCCCTGGGCATGCGGCGGCTGCTGGAGGTCGCGCGTTCGCTCGTCGGCGCGCCGGGCGTGCTCCTGCTGGACGAGGCGGCCTCCGGCCTGGACGAGGACGAGGTCGACCGGCTGGCCGGGCTGATCCGCCGGATCCGCGCGGCGGGAGGAACCGTCGTCCTGGTCGAGCACAACTTCCGGCTCGTGCTCGACCTCGCCGACGACATCGTCGTCCTGGCCCACGGCCAGGTCATCGCACAGGGACCGCCGTCGGAGATCGCGGAGAACCCGAGGGTGCTCAGCGAATACCTCGGAGTGGACAACGAGTGGGGCGCGGACCACGGCACGGCCGCGGAGTTCGCCGGTGCCGCCAAGACCGCCGAAGCCCCGGAGGAGGCGTCATGACAGCCGAACCGTCCGGCGAACCCGTCCTGCGGGTGCGCGACCTCGGAACCGGGTACGGCGACCTGCGCGTGGTGTGGGACGTCAGCATCGACGTGTGGCCCGGTGAGATGACCGTGCTCCTGGGCCGCAACGGCGCGGGCAAGACGAGCACGCTGCGGGCCGTCACCGGCCTCAACAAGGCGGTCGCGGGGTCGGTGGAACTGGCCGGAGCGGACGTGACGAGAGCCGCCGTCCATCAGCGGGTCCGAGGCGGTCTGGGATACGTGCAGGAGGGCAAACGCGTCTTCCACAAGCAGACGGTCGAGCAGAACCTCATCCTCGGCGGATACACGCGCGGCATGAGCCGGTCGGCGCTGCGCGCCGAGGCCGGGAGCGTCTACGAGGTCTTCCCGGTGCTCGGGGAGAAGAGGGGGCTGCTCGCGGGCAGCCTGTCGGGCGGGCAGCAGCAGATGCTGGCCATCGGGCAGGCGCTCATGGCGCGGCCGAAGGTCCTGCTCCTCGACGAGCCCTCCGGCGGCCTGGCCCCCGTGGTCATGGGGGAGGTGATGCGGCAGGTGGCCCGGCTCAAGGAGCGCGGGATAGGAGTCCTGCTGGTCGAGCAGGCGCTGGAGGCCTCGGTCCGGGTCGCCGATCACGTGGTCGTGCTCGACATGGGCAGGGTGCTCTTCAGCGCGCGCAAGGACGAGATCGATGACCTTTCGGTGCTGCGCGAGGCGTACTTCGGCAAGGTGAGCGGCGGCTCGTCCGACGCAGGGAAGTCCTCCGGTCCAACCTGAGACCGGCTGCGGATTCCGGGTGCCGCGGTCCGGGCGAGGGCCGCGGCACCTCATCCCGGCGATGCCGCCTCTTCTTCTCATGGCGTGCTCACGCTCCGAGCATCCGGGGAGTGGAGGCCGTGCCGCGGTCCTCGTCCGGGACACGGTGCGGACGGGTGGTGCGCGACCACTTGAAAACCGAGGATAACTTGGTTTTAGATGGGGGGCCACCCCGCGAAAGGAACCCCTCATGACGGCTGACCTCCCCCCGGAGACGGATCTCGAACGCCGCCTGGCGGCCATGACGTTGAAGGAGAAGGTCTCGCTGCTGACCGGCGCCGATGCCTGGAGCCTGGTGGAGGTTCCCGCGGCGGGCCTGCGGTCCCTGCGCCTGTCGGACGGGCCGGCCGGGCCGCGCGGGACCTCCTTCGGCCCCGACTCCGAACCCTCCCTGCTCTTCCCCAACACCACCTCCCTGGCGGCGACCTGGGACGTGGACGCCGTGCGCGAGGCGGGTGAGCTGATGGGAGCCCGGGCCCGGGAGATGGGCCTGCACGTCCTGCTCGCGCCGACGGTGAACCTGCACCGCTCCCCGCTGGGCGGCCGGCACTTCGAGTGCTTCTCCGAGGACCCCCTGCTCACCGCGAGGATGGCCGCCCCCTTCGTCGAGGGCGTGCAGTCGGCGGGCGTCGCCGTCTGCGTGAAGCACTTCGTGGGCAACGACTCCGAGACCGAGCGGATGAGCTACGACGCGCGGATAGACGAGCGCACCCTGCGCGAGGTCTACCTCCAGCCGTTCGAGGCGGCGGTGCGCGAGGCGGGCGCCTGGACGGTGATGGCCGCCTACAACGGGGTCAACGGCCGGACGATGACGGAGAACACCGCCCTGCTCACCGGCCTCCTCAAGGAGGAGTGGGGCTTCGACGGCGTCGTGATCTCGGACTGGACGGCGGCCCGCTCCACCGAGGAGCCCGCGCTGGCCGGCCTCGACCTGGCCATGCCCGGCCCGATCGGCCCGTGGGGCGACGCGCTCGTCGCCGCCGTCGAGGAGGGGCGCGTGCCGCAGGCCCTGATCGACGACAAGGTGCTGCGGATCCTGCGCCTGGCCGCACGGACGGGCGCGCTCGAGGGCGTGGACGCCGTGCCCGCTCCGCCCGTGCCGGACGACGTGCGCTCCCGGCTGCGGGATCTGGCGGTCCGGGGCACGGTCCTGCTGCGCAACGACGGCATCCTCCCGCTCTCGCCGGTGCGCAGGCTGGCGCTCGTCGGCCCCAACGCGGCGCGCTTGGCCGCGCAGGGCGGGGGCAGCGCCAACGTGCGGCCCGAGCACGTCGTCAGCCCGCTGGAAGGCCTGCGACGCGCCCTCGGCGACGACACCGAGATCACGGTGCACCCGGGTGTGTTCCCCCGGGCCAAGCTGGACCCGCTGACCGCGGCGAACGACCCGGAGACCGGCGAGCCCGGAGTCCGGCTCCGCTACCTGGCCGAGGACGGCTCGGTCCACTCCGAGGAGCACAAGGACCCCGCCCTGTGGTGGTTCCCGCTGATCCTCGACGACGCCGTCGCCGAACTGTCGGTCCAGGCCGTGCTGGAGCTCGGGGCGTCGGGCGACCACCGTCTCTCGGTGCTCGGAGCGGGCGAGTTCACGCTGCTCGTGCCCGGCCGGGAGCCGATGGCCTGCAGCCTGCTCGTCGAGAACCCCGACATCGGCGAGCTCGCCCTGAATCCTCCCTCGCACACCTTCGTCCTGCCCGCCTCCGCGGGCTCGCTTCCGGTCGAGATCAGGTGCCGGCCGCAGCGCGACTTCCCCTACCCGGTCGCGCTGCTGGGCCTGGGCTACGCCGAGCCGCGCGGCGATGACGCCGCCGAGTTCGCCGCCGCCGTGGAGGCCGCCCGCGCCGCCGACGTGGCGGTGGTGGTCGTCGGCAGCGACGAGTACGCCGAGACCGAGAGCGTCGACCGGACCTCGCTCGTGCTCCCCGGCGGTCAGGACGAGCTGGTGCGGGCGGTGTGCGAGGCCAATCCCCGCACCGTGGTCGTCGTGAACGCGGGCGCGCCGTGGCTGATGCCGTGGGCGGACGAGCCCGCCGCGCTTCTGTGGTCGTGGTTCCCCGGCCAGGAGGGCGGCGACGCCATCGCCGACGTCCTCACGGGTACGGAGCCGGGCGGGCGCCTGCCCACCACCTTCCCGACCGCCGAAGCCGATGCGCCGGTCCTCTCCACCAAGCCCGAAAAGGGAGTCCTCGACTACGCCGAGGGAGGCGTCATCGGCTACCGCGCCTACGCGCAGGCCGGGACCGAGCCGCTGTTCCCGTTCGGATACGGCCTGTCCTACACCGCCTGGAAGCACCTGGAGGCCCGCGCTTCCGGCCGTGTCGTCGAGGTCGAGGTCCGCAACTCCGGCGACCGCGCCGGCCGGGAGGTCGTCCAGGCCTACCTGATCGCTGACGACGAGCCCCCGCGCCTCGTCGGCTTCGCCGCGGTGCAGGCCGGACCGGGCGAGACGGTGACCGCCCGCATCGAGCTGACCGAACGGGCCCTGTCCCGCTGGACCGACGACGGCTGGACGCCCCTGCCCGGCCCGCACCGCCTGCGCCTCGGCCGCTCCGCCGCGGACCTGAGACTGGAGGCGGAGCTGTGATCCCGGAGGTCGGAGCCGGAACGGAACCACCGCAGGAGCGACGGGAGCCCGCCCCGGTGAGCCGCGGCTTCATCACGCTCTACGTCCTGGCGCTCCTGGGGACGTACCTGGCGGTGATGACACCGCTCCTGGTGTCGCTGGCGGTGCACCTCGAGCAGATCGACGAGGCGCGCAAGGAGACCAACCTGGGCCTGGTCATCGGTGTCGGCACGTTCGTGAACATCGCGGTCGGCCCTGTCATAGGCAGGCTCAGCGACCTGACCACCGGCCGCTGGGGACGGCGGCGCCCCTGGATCGTCGCCGGGATGCCGATCATGGTCGGCGGCATGCTCGTCATCGCCGGCGCCGGAAGCGTGGGCATGGTGCTGGCCGGATACGCGATCGGCCAGGTCGGCATCTCCTGCATCATGACGGGCCTGCTGGCCATGCTGCCCGACCAGGTCCCCGAGGCGCAGCGCGGCAAGGTCTCGGGCTTCGCGGGGTTCACCGCGCAGATCGCCGGGGTGATCGGCTTCCAGGCGGCCAACGTCCTCGACGGCTCGCCGCACCTGATGTTCGGGGTTCCGGCGCTGCTGTGCTGCGTGCTCGTGCTCGTCGCGGTGCTCGTGCTGCCCGATCCCGTCCCGGAGGCCGCTTCCGCGAAGGCGCGACGTGCCGGTTTCGACCTCCGGGGGATCCTGCGCGGCTTCGTCTTCGACCCGCGCCGCCACCCCGATATGGGCTGGACGTGGACGGGGCGTTTCCTCATGCAGTTCAGCCTCATGTTCCTGTCGACGTACCAGCTCTACTTCCTCACCGACCACCTGGACTACGAGCTCGACGAGGTCACCGGCCTGCTGGCGCTCACCGGAGGTGTCGGGCTGGTGATGACCTCGGGCGGAGCCGTGCTCTCCGGTCTGCTGTCGGACCGGCTGGGCCGCAGGAAGGCGTTCGTGTACGCCGCGGGCGCCCTGTTCGCGGCGGGTTTCCTGCTCGTCGCGACGGCTCCGTCGTTCCTCCAGGTCTTCCTCGGCTCCCAGCTCATCCTGCTCGGCGCGGGGGTGTTCGGCGCCGTCGACCTGGCGATCGTCACCGACGTCATACCCGACCGCGACACCCAGGCCGCCCGGTACATGAGCATCTTCGGGATCGCCTCGGCCCTGCCGCAGTCGGCGGCCCCCGTCGTCGCTCCGCTGATCCTCGCCCTGGGCGGCGGGGACAACTATCCGTTGCTGTTCACCGTCGCCGCTGCGATCGCCATCACGGCGGGCCTGACCGTGCGGCCCATCAAGGGCGTCCGCTGACACCGGAAGGAAGATGATGATCATGAAAGTGGCCGGATTGAGGTTCGAGCAGGTGCGCGAGCCGTTGGGCGTGGGCACGGCCCGCCCGCGGCTGTCCTGGTACACCGAGACCGACACGCCGGGCTGGGTGCAGACCGCCTACGAAGTGGAGGCACGCGGTGAGCGGGTGCGGGTGGAGTCCGCTGATTCGGTGCTGGTGCAGTGGCCGTTCGCGCCGCTGGAATCACGGGAACGCGTCACGGTCTCGGTCCGGGTGACCGGGCCGCCCGGCGAACCGTCGCCTTGGACGTCGGAGGAGGTCGAAGCGGGCCTGCTGCGGACGGAGGACTGGGAGGCGGAGTTCGTCGGCCCGGGGGAGGGATCGTTGTTGCGGACGGAGTTCGAATCCGGCCCCGGCTTGGTCTCGGCCCGCCTGTACGCGACGGCGCTCGGAGTCTACGAGGTCGAGCTGAACGGTGAGCGGATCGGCGACCACGTGCTGGCTCCCGGTTGGACCAGTTACCGGCACCGGTTGCGCTACCAGACCCACGACGTCACCGGCCTCGTCCGGGAGGGCGCCAACTGCCTGGGGGCGATGCTCGGTGACGGCTGGTACCGCGGCAGGCTCGGGTTCGAGGGCAAGAACGCCCTGTACGGCGACCGGCTGGCACTGCTCGCCCAGCTCGAACTCACCTACGACGACGGCACTGTCCGCCGGATCGCCACCACCCCGGCCACCTGGCGGGCCTCATCGGGGGCGCTGCTGTCCAGCGACCTCTACGACGGCGAGGCCTATGATGCCAGGAAGGAGCAGAAGGGCTGGTCCGAGCCCGGTTTCGACGATTCCGCCTGGTGGCCCGTCGAACCCGTCGAACATGATCTCGGCACCCTGGTCGCGCCGGCCGGCCCGCCGGTGCGCGTCACCGAGACGCTCGAACCCGTCGCCACCCTCACCTCACCGTCCGGGAAGACGATCCTGGACTTCGGGCAGAACCTCGTCGGCAAGCTCCGGATCACCGCCACCGGCGAGGCGGGCCAGGCGGTGACACTCCGCCACGCCGAGATCCTGCAGGACGGCGAGCTGTGCACCGAGCCGCTGCGCACGGCCGAGGCGACCGACACCTACGTCCTGCGCGGCGGCGGAACCGAGACCTGGGAGCCTCGCTTCACCTTCCACGGGTTCCGCTACGCGGAGATCACCGGGCCGGTGACCGGGGCCGTGGCCCTGGTGTGCCACTCCGACCTGGAACGCACCGGCTGGTTCGCCTGCTCCGATCCGCTGGTGGAGCGGCTGCACGAGAACGCCGTCTGGGGGATGCGCGGCAACTTCCTGGACGTGCCCACCGACTGCCCGCAGCGCGACGAGCGCCTCGGCTGGACCGGCGACCTCCAGGTCTTCGCGCCGACCGCGTCGTTCCTGTACGACAGCGCCGGCTTCCTCCGCTCCTGGCTCGCCGATCTGGCCGCCGAACAGGGAGCGGACGGCTCCGTACCGTCCATAGTGCCCTCCGTCGCGTACGCCCCGACGGCCGCCGCCTGGGGCGACGCCGCGGTGATCGTCCCTTGGACGCTCTACCAGCGGTACGGCGACCTCGGCGTCCTGGAAGCGCAGTTCCCCAGCATGCGCGCATGGGCGGACCATGTGGCGAGCCTCGCGGGTGAGAATCTGCTGTGGGACTCCGGCTTCCAGTACGGCGACTGGCTGGACCCGACGGCTCCGCCCGGACGGCCCGAGGCGGCCAGGACGTTCCCCGAGATCGTGGCGACCGCCTACTTCGCGTACTCCACGGACCTGGTGGCCCGGACCGCGTACCTGATCGGCCGCACAGAGGAGGCCGAGCGCTACGAGGCGCTGGCGGCGCGGATCCGGCGGGCGTTCCAGGACGAGTACCTCACTCCTGCCGGTCGCCTGCTGTCGGACTCCCAGACCGCCTATGCGCTGGCGCTGCGGTTCGGCCTGCTGCCGGACGGCGAGCAGCGGCGCCGCGCGGCCAGGCGCCTGGCCGAACTGGTGCGCGGCGGGGGCTACCGGATCGCGACGGGTTTCGTGGGGACTCCGCTGATCTGCGACGCGCTCGCCGAATCCGGATTCCTGGACTCGGCTTACCGGCTGCTGCTGGAGAAGGAGTGTCCTTCGTGGCTCTCCACGGTCGTCCGGGGCGCGACGACCATCTGGGAGCGCTGGGACAGCCTCCTTCCGGACGGGCGAGTGAACCCGAGCGGCATGACGTCCTTCAACCACTACGCGTTCGGCGCGGTCGCCGACTGGCTGCATCGCACCGTCGCAGGGTTGGCCCCGGCCGAGCCAGGCTACCGCCGTCTGCGGATGGCGCCCCGGCCCGGAGGCGGCCTCACCCGCGCCTCAGCCCGGTTGCGCACCCCCTACGGCCTCGCCGCGTGCTCCTGGACGCTGGACGACGGCAGGCTCTCCGTCGAGATGACGATTCCGGCCAACACCTCGGCCGAGGTGAGCCTGCCCGACGGCATCGAGCGGATCGTCGGCTCGGGCGTTCACCGGTGGAACATCCCGTTCTCCGACCTCGCTGCGGAGCTGCAGCCCCTGACCTTGGACAGTACCTTCGGCGAGGTGGCCGACCGGCACGGCGGGCTGAAGGCCGTCGCCGACGCCATCGTGGCCGCGAAGCCGGAGTTCGCCGAGTTCGTCGAGGTCGGGATGGGCACCGTGGACCCGAAGACGAAGGTCAGGGACGCCCTGAGCATGATCCCCGACGCGGAGCCGATCCTTCGCGACGTGGAGGCCGCGCTCGCCGCCCTGTGAAACGGCCGCGGGGCCGGGATCCTCCGATCCCGGCCCCGCGGCCGTCCCTCCACAGGGATCTCAGGCGCCCTCCGCCAGGCGCAGTCCTTCGGAGATCGCGTCGAGCACCGGCTCGGCGGCGGCCGTGGAGCCGGAGACGGTGAAGTGGCTCATCGGCTGCCAGCCGCTGACGCAGAAGTCCGGAGCCCAGGGACGCACGCCCGACAGGGGGCCGCGGCCGGCGCCCCAGGCGACGAGGTCGCGGACGAGGGCGTGCTCGCCCTCCGGGGAGATCGGGTATCCGGGCAGAGGGCTGTTCCACGCGTACGGCGGCGGCATGGTGGCCGAGGGGTAGCCGAGCTCCGCCACGAACACGCGTTTGCCGAACGTGGAGTACAGAGCGTTGGCGGCGTCCTTGAACGTCGCCAGCCGGTCACCATAGTCGTTGCTCGTCGGGTAGAAGGACGTGCCCAGCTCGCTCACGTGGTAGCCCGCCTTCTTCATGGCGGCCCAGAAGGCGACGGGCAGCGCGGTCGACGCGGCACCGATCGTGCTGGTGTGGCTGCTGAACCGGGCGGTCGGGGAGACCGAGCGGATCCCGGCTGCGGTGGCCGCGAGCATCCGGCCCATGTGCGGCCACAGGTGGGCCTCCAGCCAGGCGATGCGATCCGGCTCCGGCATCATGATCAGCGTCGTGAAGTCCATCTGCCCGATCGCCGGGTCGATCGCGTCCGGCGGGCTGTAGCTCCACCGGTCGGTCTGGGTGACCAGGCCGCGGATGGCGACCCCGGCCAAGCCCAGTTCGATCTCGTTGCCCAGGTTCCACACGCCGACCCTGACCCCGGTGGCCAGGATCTGCCGGGCGACGGCCGCACCGTACCGGTAGAGGATCGGCGTCATCTGGTCGACGGTCAGCGACGTCCAGGGGCCGGGCGGGTTGATGCCGGGGTAATCGGAGAAGTCCGGCTCCGGCTGGTAGGAGATGTCACCGTACACGGCGAACAGGCCGATCTCCGGGTTGAAGGGCTGTCCGAGTGAGCGGGCGAGCCGGGCCCGCTGCAGGCCGCGCACGAGGCCGTGCTGCGCCTCTCCGGACGGCGCGTCGCGGAGGGTCGCGATGCGGGCGTAGACCTCGGTGGCGCCGTGGGCCTTGAACAGGCGCTGGACCTGCTCGACGGTCCGCGCGGTGCGGGTGCCGTCGGTGAGCGCCACGCTGCCGAGCACCAGCTCGGTGAACGGGCTGACCGACAGGGCGGAGCGGAATACGCGTCCGCCGGGACCGGCGGCCCCGGCGGGCGAGGCCGGAAGGCCGAGAGCCAGGCCGGTGGCAGCGGAGGTCGCCAGGAACGTTCTTCTGCCGATGCGCGGGCCGGAAGTCCGGGGGGTGGGTTTCATGCTGGTTCCTTCCTCATGGTGTGGGGTGGTGCCGTCAGTCGTTCTTGTAGGCCTCGTCCATCTCGGCGAGGACGTCCCTCGGCTCGGACTCACCCGAGAAGAGGTCCTGGACGCCGGACAGGTGGGCCTGCTGGACCTTGGGGTTGGGCCAGAGCTGGTCCATGAAGGGCACGGTCCGGCCGGCCTTCTGGTGCTCGAGCAGGGCCTTGAACGCCGGGTCCGGGGCGAAGGCGTCGTTGGGGATGGCGGGTGCGGAGTTGCTCTTCGCCGCATAGTCGTTGGTGTTCTGCGGCTGGGCGAGGAAGTCGAGGAACTTCCCGGCGGCCTCGGCGTTCGCGGCCTTGGCGTTGGCGGCGTAGGAGGCGCCGACCGCGCCCGGCATCCTGGTCTCCTGCGCGTCGTCGGTCGCCGGCAGCGGGAACATGCCGAACTCGGTGCCCTCGGGAGCGGCGTCCTTGATCTGCCCGGCCGTGGCCAGGACCTGGACGGCGGCCACCGCCTCGCCTTGGCCCACCTGCTTGAGCGCCGTTTCGACGGGAGTGCCGAGCGGGTCCTTGGAGAAGCAGCCGCGCTCGTTCATCTCCAGGTACTGCTCCATGGCCTTGTGCCAGCCGGAGCCGGCGAAGGTCGCCCTGCCCGCGGCGAGGTCGGCGTCGAAGGTGGAGCCCTCGCCGTGGACGAGCGTGGCGACCAGGGCGTAGTCGATGAGCTGGGTCACCCAGGGGGTCTGGTTGCCCAGCGCGAAGGCGTACCCGCCCTCGGCCTTGGCCTTGTCGCACAGGTCGAGCACCTGCGACCACGTGGTGGGCTCCGACACCCCCACTTCCTGGAGCGCCTTCTTGTTGTAGACCGCGCCGATGCCGGTGAAGGTGACGGGCAGGACGTACTGCTTGCCGTCGACCTGCGTGACCGTCTTGACGCTGTCGGGGATGTTCGCCGTCCAGGACCGGGATGACAGGTCGGCCAGGTATCCGGCCGGTGCCAGCACCTGGATCGAGCCGGCGTTGCCGTTGCCGGGGAAGGCGTAGAAGACGTCGGGGCCGGTGCCCGCGGAGAGCTGGGTGCGCAGAGTGCTCAGGTAGGGGTCGGTGTCGGCGTAGGTCGTCTGGACGTCGATGCCGGGGTTGGCCTTCTCGAACGCCGCGACTGCCGCGTCCAGCGAGATCTTCTCGCTGGAGTTCGAGGCGACGCGCAGGACGGAGCCGTCACCGGACATGCCGCTCGTGTTGCTGCAGGCCGTCAGGGCCATGCCTGTCATGACCGCGCAGAGCGCGCCGAGGAGGGGTCGGTTCATATCGGTTCTCTTTCTCGGAGTTCACGGGAGGGGGCGCCCGTCAGCCCTTGAGCCCACCCGCGAAGCCGCGGATGATCCGCTTCTGCATCAGGAAGTAGGCGACGAGGATCGGGATGATGCTGATCACCAGGCCGGCGAAGACCAGGTGCCAGTTCGCGACGTACTGGCCCACGAACTGGAAGACCGCGACGGGGACCGTCTGCTGCGAACTGCCCGACAGGTACAGCAGCGGGGTGAGGAAGTCGTTCCAGATGAAGATCGCGTTGAGGACGGCGACCGTCCCGGTGACGGGACGCAGCAGCGGCAGCACGACGGAGAAGAAGGCGCGGACCGGGCCGCAACCGTCCACGGCGGCGGCGTCCTCGTACTCGGCCGGGACCGCCCGGAGGAATCCCGTGTACAGGAAGACGCTGAAAGGGATCTGAAGGCCGCAGTAGAAGAGCACGAGCGACCACACGGAGCCGAGTAGGCCGAGGTCCCGCATGCTCTGGTAGAGGGGGATCATCCCCAGTTGCGCCGGCAGTAGCAGGCCGATGGCGAACAGGAGGAAGGCCCAGCGGGGCCAGCGGCCGGTCGCCCGGGCCAGCGGGTAGGCGGCCATCGCCGAGGCGATGATGATCACCACCACGCTGAGCACGGTGACGGCCATGCTGTTGACCAGGGCCGAGGCCAGTCCGGCGGCGCGCCACGCCTCCGCGTAGTTCGCCAGGGTGGGGGAGAGGGTCGGCGCCACAGGGGAGGAGGCGTCGTCGGCGCCGCGCACCGAGAGGTTCACCAGGATGTAGATCGGGAAGGCGAAGACGAGCCCTGCCAGGATCATGACGGCCTCCAGCAGGGCCGTCCGGGCCGTGTAGCGCTTCATGACATGCCCTTCTGCCGCTGGAGCCCGCGGTACTGCCCGGCGGAGACGGCGGCGACGACGATGGCCAGGAGCACGGCGAGCGCGGTGCTGTAGGCGTACTCATCGAACTGGAAGGCGTTCTTGTAGATCAGGGTGGAGAGGGTCTCGGTCGCGTGGCCGGGGCCGCCGCCCGTGGTGACGTAGACCTGGTCGAAGAGCTTGAAGCCGCCGATCATGGACAGCATCAGGTTGATCGTGGTCGCGGGAGCGAGGAGGGGGCGGGTGATGTGCCAGAAGCGCTGGAAGGAGCCGGCGCCGTCCACTCCCGCCGCCTCGTGCAGTTCGCGGGGCACGCTCTGGAGCCCGGCCAGGAAGATGACCATGGAGTATCCGGAGAACTGCCAGATGACGACGGCGGCGACCGACCAGAGCGCGAGGTCCGGGTCCCCCAGCCAGTTCTGCGTCAGCGAGCCGAGGCCCAGCGTCTCCAGGGCGGTGTTGAACGCCCCCTCCGGGGCGTACATGTAGCGCCACAGGTAGGCCGTCACGACCGGGGTCATCACCGCCGGAGCGAAGAACAGGACGCGCAGGAGGTTGCGGCTCCTGATCCGGGAGTCCACGCCCAGCGCGAGCAGCAGGCCGATGGCGTTCTGCGCCACCGTGATGACCACGGTGATCAGCAGCGTCTGCCACAGGGCGTCTCGTGCGGCCGGGTCGTCGAGGACCTTCCTGAAGTTCTCCAGCCCGGTGAACGAGACCTGCGATCCCAGCCCGGTCCAGTCGGTGAAGGCGTAGCCGGCCCCTCGGAGCGAGGGCGCCAGGACCACGTAGAGGTAGAGCGCCAGAGCCGGGAGAAGGAACCACCACGAGACCGAACGGAGGGGGCCGTACCTCGTGGTCCGTCTTCTTCGCGGGAAGGGCCGCTCCGGCCCGGGGCGGACCGGCGGCCGCGTTACGGCCGCGGCCTCGGGAGCGTGTGCCATCGTCAAGATCTCATCCAGAATTGAGTATTGCGATAAATCCTTGGGAGGGCTGATCGAGCACCGCTCCACATGGTGTAGTGAGAGATGATCCGCCCAGCGGGCGTCCATCCGGTAGGCCAAAATTAACCGTCGTTAGCATGGAATTAACAAGATGTGCCCTGCCGGGGTAGTGTTCCCGTATGAATGCCGCGCCGATTTCGGACTCGAGCGGGCTGGTCTATTTCACCGATGGTTCGCTCGTCTACGCCGGACGGCACGTCCATGAGGACTCCTATCCGGCGCACACGCACAGCTTCGTGGAGATCGCCGTGGTCGCCGAGGGCGGAGGAACGCACCTTTCGCAGGCCGGCCGCCGGGATCTGACCGCCGGTGACGTGGTCCTGCTGCGGCCGGGCGTCTGGCACGAGTACGAGGAGTGTGCGGGCCTGGTCCTCCACAACTGCTGCTTCGGTCCCGGCCTGCTGGGGCGAGAGCTGGCCTGGGCTCGGGAGGACCCGCTGCTGGGGCACCTGCTGTGGACCGGGCCCTATGCGCTGGACAGGCGGGGCATGCTGACGACCCGTCTCGAGGGAGCCGCTCTGCAGGAAGGACTCTCGCATCTGGAAGCGCTCGCGGAGCTGCAGGCCAAGCCCGTTCACCTGCACCGGGGCGACGCCGTCGGCCGGCTCGCGCTGCTCTTCGGCTGCCTGGCCAGGGCGGTGGCCGGGCCGGGAGCCGACGCGCTTGCACCCGCCTCGCCGCCCCACCCCGCCGTCGCCGAGGCGATGCGGCTCATGGAGGGAAGGCTGGCCCACCGCTGGACCCTGGCGGAGCTGGCCGGAGAGCTTCATCTGGTGCCGGGTTCGCTGGTGCGGTTGTTCAAGTCGGCGGTCGGAGTGCCTCCGATGACCTACCTCGCCCGGCAGCGGGCCGAGGCGGCCGCCGCTCTGCTCGTCCGGAGCGACCAGCCGATCGTGCAGATCGGCCAGGCCGTCGGATGGCCTGACCCGAACCATTTCGCCCGCCGGTTCAAGGCCCATTTCGGGCTCAGTGCGAGTGTGTACCGCAGACGCTTCTCAGGGGCGCCGCACATTTCACGGTAGTGGCCGAAGGGCGTGCCGGGTGAAAGCGTCTCCGCTTGCGGAGGCGATACGGCGCGATAGCGGTGTTTTTCTTCGGTCCGAGGCCGGAAACGGTGAAGGGGAGAAGGGTCCGCCGTCTATCGGCATGGATCGCGGACGGGCGCGGTCCGTGACCCTTTCTTCCTCGAGTGAATTCGTCCGGGGGCGGAGGGCGTCCGGCCTGCCCGCTCTCTCGTGAGAGTAGAGACGATCCTGGGCGCAGTCAAGGCTAAAACCGAGGCTGACTTGGTTTTAGACTGGTCACGCCGCGGGGCCGGTGGGCCGCGGATCGACGTTCCGGCGGCCATCGTCCGTCGACGAGCGCGGATCCGCATCTCGACGATCCGGGACGGCCCGGCGGAGCGGATTCCGCCGAGTGCTCCCCGCGGAAGTTCCGTTGTGGACCCATCAGGAGGACTTGATGAAGCGTTATGCCGACCGGCGCGTGCTGGTGACGGGTGCGGCCTCGGGTATCGGCCGCGCGATCGTGCTGCGGCTGCTGGCCGAGGGCGGCCGGGTGGTGGCGGTGGACGTCGCCAAGGAGGGTCTGGAGGAGACCGCGCGGCTGGCGACGGAGGCCGGGAACGGCGGACGTCTGGTCACCGACGTGATCGACATCTCCGACGAGACCGCGGTGAACGAGGGCGTCGCCACCGCCATCACCGGCCTGGGCGGCCTGGACGTGCTGGTCAACGCCGCCGGGATGTTGCGCGGCGCGCACACCCACGAGTGCGAGCTGGACCTGTGGAACCGGGTCATCGGGATCAACCTGACCGGCACGTTCCTGATGACCAGGGCGGCGCTGCCCGCGCTGCTGGAGTCCGGCCGCGGCGTGGTGGTGAACTTCAGCTCCACCTCCGCGCAGTTCGGCCACCCGTACATGGCGGCCTACTCCGCCAGCAAGGGGGGCATCCTGTCGTTCACCCACTCCATCGCCCAGGAGTACGCCAAGCAGGGCCTGCGGGCGGTGAACATCATGCCCGGCGGGGTGAGCAGCGGCATCACGAACAACATCGCCTCGCTGGTGCCCGAGGACGTCGACTGGAACCTCTTCCTCAAGCTCAACGCGGTGATCGGCCAGGGCTTCGGCCGGCCTGAGGACATCGCGGGCGTGGTGGCGATGGTGGGCTCGGACGACGGTGCCTTCATCACCGGCACCGAGATCCGCGTCGACGGCGGCGCCCACCAGTGAACGGCGCCCGTCCGCTGAAGGCCGGGGGCCTTCAGCGGACGGGGGCGGTCAACCCGGCGGTGAGGAAGGCGGTGACGGTCTCGGAGCGGACGGCGGGCTGGGAGGAGGAGGGGGCTGAGGCGTAGCCGTAGATCTCTAGGAGGAGGGTGAACGTCAGCCGCCAGCGTTCGGAGATATCGCGGACCGACAGCTCGGGCATCGCCCGGCCGAGCATGACCTCGAACGGCGCCGAACTGAACCAGGGGGAGGAGATCGGCATCCGCCACCGGGGCAGGGCGGTGCAGGCCAGCAGATGGCAGAGCATCCGGCCCTTCTCGGTGCGGATCAGCTCCTCGAACGGCTGGACGATCGCCGCCACCAGGTCGGCGACCGAGAACGGCTCGCCCTCCTCGGGGTGCTCCGACCGGTGGACCACCGGTGCCAGGCGGTCGGCCCAGACCGGGACGAGTTCGCGTTCCAGCAGTGCGGCGATCAGCCCCTCCTTCGACCCGAAGTGGTAGTGGACCGCTCCCGGGTTCAGCCCGGCCTCGGCGTTGATGGCGCGCACGGAGACCTGCTCGGGGTCCTTGCCCAGGAAGAGCCGCTCGGCGGCGGCCAGCAGGCGGTCGCGGGTCGAAGAAATCTCATCGGACATCTGGTCATTGCACCACACCTTGCGCAATCATCGGTCAATCATTGATTGAATGATGATTGGCCCCTGGAGGGTCCAGGAGCCGGAGCGAGAGCGAGGTGGGAGATGGCGATCTTCGCCGTCACCGGATCGGCTTCGGGCATGGGCGCCGCGACCGCGGCCCTGCTCACCGCAGAAGGGCACACCGTGATCGGTGTGGACCTGCGCGACGCGCAGGTGATCGCCGACCTGAGCACGCCGGAGGGCCGCGCCGCGGCGGCCGAGCAGATCCTCGCGATCAGCGGCGGCACCCTCGACGGCGTCGCGGCGGTGGCGGGCGTCGGGCCGGACATGCCGAGTGCCGCCGGAGTCATGTCGATCAACTACTTCGGCACCGTGGCCCTGCTGGAGGCGCTGCGCCCCGCGCTGGCCGCCTCGGGCGCCGGACGCGCCGTCGTGATCGGCTCCAATTCGGCCTCCACCGTCCCGCTGGTGGACGACGAGCTGGTGGAGCTCGCCCTCGCCGGGGACGAGGCGGCCGCCCGCGAGCACGCCGACGCCGCCCAGGCCGCGATGCCCGCCGAGATCACCGCGATCGTGCCGTCGATCGGCGCCTACGCCTCCTCCAAACTCGCGATCGCCCGCTGGGTCCGCCGCACCGCCGTCACCCCCGAGTGGGCGCGCCAGGGCGTGACGCTCAACGTGATCGCGCCCGGCGCGGTCCTCACCCCCCTCATGCTCGGCTCCACCGGCAAGGAGGAGGACCTGAACGCCGACGAGTTCCCCACCCCGATGCCGCTGGGGATCTTCGGACGCCCCGAGGACATCGCCTTCTGGGTGCACCAGTTCCTCAAGCCCGAGGCCCGCTACACCACCGGAGCCGTCCTGTACGTCGACGGCGGCACCGACGCGGCCATGCGGACCGACGCCCAGCCCACCCCGATGACCTTCTGAACCCCTGGAGGACGCATGCCCACCCCCGATGTCTTCGCCCCGGCCCAGCTGGGCCCGGTCACCCTGCGCAACCGCGTCATCAAGGCCGCGACCTTCGAGCACATGGCTCCGGGCGCGCTGGTCAGCGACGACCTGATCGAGTTTCACCGCGCCCACGCCGCCGGCGGCGTGGGCATGACCACGGTGGCGTACTGCGCGGTGGCGCCCGAAGGCCGCACCGAGTACGACCAGATCCTCATGCGGCCCGAGGCCCTGCCGGGGCTGCGCCGCCTGACCGAGGCCGTGCACGCCGAGGGCGCCGCGGTCTCCGCGCAGATCGGCCACGCCGGGCCGGTCGCCAACGGCAAGTCCAACCGCGTGCCCGCGCTGGCGCCCACCGCCACGTTCAGCCCGCTGTCCATGCAGAAGATCCACCGGGCCACCGCCGCCGACATCGAGCGCATCACCAAGGCGCACGCCGACGCCGCGCTCCTGGCGATAGAGGCGGGCTTCGACGCGGTCGAGATCCACCTGGGCCACAACTACTTCGCCAGCTCGTTCCTCAGCCCGAAGGTCAACAAGCGCAAGGACGAATACGGCGGCTCCCTGGCCAACCGCGCCAAGGTCGCCCTCGGCGCGGCCCGCGCCGTGCGCGAGGCCGTCGGCGACCGCATCGCGATCCTGGCCAAGCTCGGCATGGACGACGGCGTGCCCGGCGGTTTCTGGCTGGACGAGAGCCTCCAGGTCGCCCAGTGGTTGGAGCGCGACGGAAGCGTGGACGCCCTGGAGCTCACCGCGGGCAGCTCCCTGCTCAACCCGATGTACCTGTTCCGCGGCGAGGCCCCCATCCGGGAGTTCGCCGAGACCTTCCCCCAGCCGATGAAACTGGGCGTGCAGCTGGTCGGCAAGAAGTTCATCCGCGAGTACCCCTACCAGGAGGCGTTCCTCCTGGAGAGCGCCCGCCAGTTCCGCGCCGCGCTGAAGCTGCCGCTGGTCCTGCTGGGCGGTATCAGCCAGCGCGCCACCATGGACAAGGCGATGGCCGAGGGCTTCGAGTTCGTGGCGATGGCCCGCGCCCTGCTGCGCGAGCCCGACCTGCTCAACCGCATGCAGAAGGAGCCGGCCACCCCGTCCCTGTGCATCCACTGCAACAAGTGCATGCCGACGATCTTCACCAAGACCCACTGCGTCCTGGCCTGAGCCGGGAACCCCCCCGAGGAGGAGCAACGAGTATGAGCGGACGACTCGCGGGCCGGGTGGCCCTGATCAGCGGAGCGGCCTCAGGCATGGGGGCGGCTCACGCGCGCGCCTTCGTCGCCGAGGGCGCCCAGGTCGTACTGGGCGACATCGCCGACGAACCCGGCCTCAAGCTGGCGGCGGAGCTGGGCGACGCGGCGGCCTACGTCCACCTGGACGTCACCGTCGCCGAAGAGTGGGACGCCGCCGTGAAGACGGCCGTGGAGCGCTTCGGCAGGCTGAACGTGCTGGTGAACAACGCCGGCATCCTCGACGGCGGCGCGCTGGGCGCCTACACCGAGCAGCAGTGGCGGCGCATCCTGGACATCAACCTGACGGGCGCGTTCCTCGGCCTGACCGCGGCCCGCGACGCCCTGGCGGCCGCCCGCCCGTCCTCGGTGATCAACGTCTCCTCCGCGGCGGGCATGGAGGGAGTGGCCGGGATGCACGGCTACACCGCCTCCAAGTGG
Source organism: Actinocorallia populi (assembly GCF_002995495.1). Taxonomy (GTDB): domain Bacteria; phylum Actinomycetota; class Actinomycetes; order Streptosporangiales; family Streptosporangiaceae; genus Actinocorallia; species Actinocorallia populi. The sequence goes on from NZ_PVZV01000005.1 coordinate 512,157, forward strand.
GGCCTGCGCGGCCTCACCAAGTCCGCGGCCCTGGAGCTGGCCGAGCACGGCGTGCGGGTGAACTCCCTGCACCCGGGCGCCGTCATGACCCCGATGATCGCCGGAGAGGCCGCCGAGCACGGGGTGACCGAGATCGACCGGAACCAGAACTCGCTGAAGCGCCTGGCCGCGCCGGAGGAGATCTCCGCCCTGATGGTCTTCCTCGCCGGCGAGGAGTCCAGCTTCTGCACGGGCTCGGAGTTCATCGCCGACGGCGGCCTCACCGCGGGGTCGATCCACATGTAGCGTCCGCCATGGGCCGAAGCCACCGCCGGGTCCGGGACCCGGCGGTGGCTTCGCCGTTGTGGAGGGGACGAGGGGCCACGGGCTCACGACGTGACGTCGGCGGTCTCGTCGGCCTTGGCGAGGGGGAGCAGCGCGGCGGCGAGCTGGTCGGTGCGCTCCTTGCTGTCGACGAGCTGGCGGAGCAGCCACAGGCGGAGGACCTGGGCGATGGCCGCGGCCAGGTAGAAGCCGACGCCGACGATCGCGACGACGCCGAAGGCGATCGCGAGGACCTGGCTCGACGCGATGTCGCGCAGATCGCTCTGCGAGAGCGAGGCGCTGTAGGCGACGAATGCGCCGACGACGCCGGCGATCATCATCAGGGCGCCGATGACGCGGATCGGACGGTCGGTCTTGGCCGAACCGGTCTTGAGCCCGTGTGCCGCGACGGACTCGTGGAACTCGGTGCGGCGGGTGTCGTTGGGCATGTCAGCCTCCCAGGTAGGTCGTGGAGAGTTCTTCTTCGATTTCGGCCGGGGGGCCGGTGCGGACGGCGTGCCCGTTCACCATCAGGACGGCCTGGTCCGCCAGCGGCAGGACGATGCGGGCGAACTGCTCGGCGAGGAGGATCGAGACGCCCTCGGCGGCCAGGCCCGCGACGACCTCGTACATCTCGGAGACCACCATGGGGGCGAGCCCCATCGAGAGCTCGTCCAGCAGGAGCACGGCCGGATTCGTCCCCAGCGCTCGGGAGAGGGCCAGCATCTGCTGCTCGCCGCCCGACAGCGAACCGGCGAGCTGGCTCCGCCGCTCCTTCAGGCGGGGGAACCGCGCGTACGCCACCTCTTCCATGTCGTCGAGGGAGGCGCGCTCCCCGGCGGAGACCCACAGGTTCTCCCGGACCGTCAGGTTGGCGAACACCCCCCGGCCCTCCGGGATCGAGCACACGCCGAGACCGGCGGCCTCCACGGCCGTGATGCCGGTGACGTCGCGCCCCGAGAAGCGCAGATGCCCCGCGGTGGGGCGCAGCAGCCCGCTGACGATCTTCATCGTCGTCGTCTTCCCGGCGCCGTTCGGCCCGAGGAGGGCGACCACCGACCCGGCGGGCACGGTGAGGTCGATGCCGTGGAGGACCTCGATGTCGCCGTACGCCGCGTGGACGCCGCGCAGTTCGACGACCGGCGGTACTTCGGGAATCGTCATGCGACGGCCTCCGTTCCGATGTAGGCGGCGATGACCTCGGGGGAGCGCTGCACCTCGGCGGCGGTTCCGGAGGCGATGAGCGTCCCGTGGTCGAGGACGTGGATCGTGGAGCAGAGCGACATCACGAGCGGGAGGTCGTGCTCGACCAGGCAGACGGCGATGCCGTCGGCGGCGAGCTCGCGCAGCAGGTCGGCGAACCGTTCGCTCTCCTGCTCGGTCTGCCCTGATGCGGGCTCGTCGAGCAGCAGGAGCTTCGGCCGCGTCATCAGCGCGCGGGCCACCTCGACGACCCGCGCGCGGCCCGTCGGGATCTCGGCGACGTTCTCGCCGGCGATGTCCGCGAGACCGGCGAGTTCGAGGACCCGGTCGGTCTCGGCCTCGACGTCGATCCGGTGCCGCGTGTTCGCGCGCACGATGTCCCCGGCGACCCGGATGTTGTCCCGCACGCTCAGCGACAGGAACAGCTCCAGCCGCTGGAACGTGCGGGCCATGCCCAGCCGCGCACGGCCGCCGGGCCCGAGGCCGGTGATGTCCCTGCCGTCGAAGACGACACGTCCGGACGCCACCGTCTGCATGCCCGTGACGCAGTTGAACATGGTCGTCTTGCCCGCGCCGTTGGGGCCGATGAGCCCCGTCACCCGGCCGGGCTCGATGGTGAGGCTGACGTCCCGCAGTGCGACGTTCCCACCGAACCGGACGCTCACGCCCTGGGTCTCAAGCACCGGCATGGGACACTCCTCTCCTGTCTCGCAGGGCGTTGACACCGAGCTGCTCGTCCAGCCTGTCCGCGAGGCCGGGCGGGTAGTCGGAGTCGATCCCGATCAGCTCGGGAGGCACGGGCCGCGCGGAGCCGCCCGAGACCTTCTCCGGCCGCAGCGCCGCCCCGATCGACGGCAGGCTCAGCCAGAGCACCAGGCTGAGGAGGACGAACGTCCCGGTCCCCAGGACGTCGAACCAGGCCAGCGCGTAGAGCACGCACTGGACAGCGAGGGCGCCGTACCGGATCTCGGGCGCCTTCGCCAGCCGCCGCTGGGCCGCGAAGACGTCGTGGAGGATGCCGCTGGGGTTCTGGGCGATCCCGATCCCGGCGAGCCCGGCACCCACCAGGATGATGTGGGAGACGAGCCCGAGGGATTCTTCGAACTGCGGGTGCTCGGTCGCGGTGTCGCTCAGCAGCGTCACGATCGCCGTCAGCCCCGCGCCGGCGATCAGCCCGCCGAACAGGGCGCCGCTGACGTACCCGATGCCGCCGATGACGGCGAGCATCACCAGCGACAGGCTCATCGTGAAGACGAAGTGCTCCTTGGTGACGGACCTGAGGCCCATCGACATCAGGATGCCGCCGAGCCCGGCGATCGCGGTCGAGAGCGCGAAGACGGTCAGCTTGAGCCGGAGCAGCCGCTGGCCGAGCATCGCCGAGGCCGCGGGGCTGTCCTTCATCGCGGCGAGGCGGCGGCCGTAGCCGCTGTTGCGCAGCGCCACGAGCCCGACGCCGAGTACCGCGAACAGCACTGCGGTGACCATCAGGAAGACGTCGTCGTCCGCGAGGTCGACGGGCCCGATCGCCAGCCGCGGGAACAGCAGGTTGCCGTTCGGGAAGATCGCGAAAGTCTTCCCGAAGAGGGTGTGCTCCTGGATGTCGCGCAGGATCATCGACGAGACGAACACGCCGAAGGCCAGCGTCGCGAGCGCCAGGTAGAGTCCGCGCAGCCGCAGCGCCGGGACCGCGACGATCGCCCCGGTCACCGCCGCCGCGACGACCCCGGCGACCAGGCCGCCGACGCTCATCCTGGCGTCCAGGCCCTCTCCCTGGATCCCCGCGTGGAAGGCCACGAGGGTGGCGATGGCCGAGAAGGCCAGCGGTGCGAGGTTCAGCTCTCCCGCGTACCCGGTGAGCAGGGTCTGCGAGAGCGCGATGACGGCGAAGGCGATGCCGAGCTGCAGCACGCCCACCGACGACGGGTCGATGATCTGGCGGAAGGCCAGGACGGCGAGGACGAACACGCCGCCCCACACGACCGCGCGGCGGACGGTCGGCACCTCGTAGCGCTCCCGGGAGCGGGTCGCGGTGCCCCGCAGCCGCTCATGCCTGAGCAGGATCAGGATCGCGAACAGGACGATCATGGCGAGCGACTGGCGCAGGTTGCCGACCCAGGTCCACTCGGACGGCGCGTAGGCGACGAGGTAGCTGTTCATGAGCCCGAGCACGATCGCCCCGAGGAAGGTGAGCGGGATGCTCTTGAGCCTTCCGAAGAGCGCGGCCGCGAACGCGTCGACGACCAGGAGGGTCAGCGCGTTCGCCTCGAGCGGCCCGCCGATGACCGGCGTGATCAGGACGCCCGCCAGGACAGCGAGGGTGGATCCGAGCATCCACGCACGGGCCGACACCCGGTCGGGGTCGTGCCCGGCCAGGCTGAGCAGGTCCGGGTCGTCGACGGTCGCCCGCATGAGCACCCCGAGCCGCGACCTGTTGAACAGCACGCGCAGCCCGACGGCCAGGGCCACCGCGATGACGAGGCAGAGCACCTCGTGGTAGCGCAGCACGACGCCGAGGACGGTGACCGTCCTGTCGACGCCGAAGAGCATCCCGGGGATGCGGGCCTCCTGCGGATCCCACAGCCACTGCGCCAGCGCGACGAGGCCGAGCATGATCGCGACCGTCACCACGATCCGCGTGATCTGCTCGGTGTCGCGCAGCCCGCGCATGATGAGGGCGTGCTGGATCCAGCCCATCGCGGGGCCGAGGACACCCAGGACGACGACGAGGGCGACCCCCGCGGGAAGGTCCCACGCCACGTCGAGCTGGTAGTAGGTGAACGCGCCGATCATCGCCTGCGCGCCGTGGGCGAAGTTGAAGATCCCCGAGGTGTTGTAGGTCAGGACCAGGCCGGAGGCGGCGATGGCGTAGACCGCGCCGAGCACCAGGCCCAGTGCGGTGTAGGTGAGGAAGGTGGTCACAGGCACATCCCGATCGTTCGCGGCCCCGGTCCGCAGGGGACCGGGGCCGACCGCCGGCAGCGGATCAGTTCTTGAGGAACGCCGTCGACAACCGGTCGTCGTTCAGCTTCACGCCCGAGAGCTTGGGGTCGAGCTCGACGACCTTGCTCTCGTCGCAGGCGAACTCGCCCTGTGTCTCGGGGGAGACCTGCTTCCAGGTGCCGCCGTTGAGCTGGACGACCAGCGCGCACTCGCTCGGCAGGTTGCCGCCCGGGTCGGTCGGGGCGTGGAGGCCGCCGCCCGTCCACTCGTGGACCTCCGACAGCGCCTTGGTCACGCAGTCGCGGGTGAGGCCGTCGCCGCAGCCCTTCGCCGCGGTCGCCCAGAGCAGGAACGCCGACGCCGCGGACATGCCCAGCGTCGCCGGCTTGCCGCCGTCGGCGCGCACGAGGTCGAGGTACTGCTTGACCGCGGGGACCTTCTCGGCGTTCTCGAAGGGCTGGAAGTACAGGGCGGTGATCAGCCCGTCGGCCGCACCGGACTTGCTGTTCCACTGCGAGGCGACCTCGCTGTACCACTGGGACTCGACGACCTTCGGGGGCTTGGCGCCGACCCGGCCGAGCGCCTCGAACAGGCCCATCTGGCTGGGGATGGGGCCGTTGCTCGTCCAGAGGGCGGAGGCGCCGCAGTCCTTGAACTTCTGGGCGAACGGCACGTAGTTCGCCTCGCCGTTCTGGCTCATGCTGATGCCGCAGTCCTTGACCTTGACGCCGAGCTGCCCGAGGACCGCGGCGACCTTCGCGCTCGCCGCCTGGACCGGCGGGGAGTCCGAGAGCACCATCGTCGGGCTCTCCTTGAACTCGGGGACGAGCTCGAGCGCCTGGGCGAGGCCCGAGGCGTTGTAGCGGTCGACCGGGAACGGAACCGGCTCGAACTTGTCAGGCCCCATGTTGGCGTTCGGCCCGACGGTGTAGGACGGCACAGTGGGCAGGTCGCAGCCGACCCGGATGGGCTCGGAGGCCTCGTCGTAGGCGAAGCCCTGCCCGACCAGCATGAAGTCGGACGCGCAGGCCTTCTGCACCACCGAGGCGGCGTTGGTCAGCGCCGCGTCGTAACGCGTTCCGGTGATCTTGCGGCCGAGGATGCCGCCCTGCTCGTTGCACCATTTGATCATCGCGTCGATCGCGTCGCCGTTCTCCTCGCCCAGGCCGGGAGCGGCGGTGAAGCCGCGGTCGTCGCCGTAACCGATCTTGATCTCGGTGTCGGTGACGCCCTGTCCGGTGGCGCCCTTGGCGGAACCGGGCCCGCACGGCGACGCCAGGTCGCCGAACGCCGAGGAGGAGGCGGAGGGGTTCGCGCCGTCCGTCCCGGTGACGGCGTCCCCCGATCTGCTGGAGCCGCATCCGGCGGCGGCCAGAGCGAGGGCGAGAACCGCTCCTCCGACCTTCGTGGTCCTGCTCAGTCTCATGACGACCCGCACTCCTTCGATCCGTGTGACCCGCGTTACGTGCAGGGAGAGACTGGGTGTGACCGCCGACACATGTATACGGGTCCTCCCGTTCATCGGGAGGGGCTTATATGCATGACATCGCCCAACCCGGTGCAGTGGTCGTTGTGGCCGAAAGGGCAGGCGGTCGGAGCCGCCTGTGCCGCGGTGCGTACGGCGGCATCGCGCACAAGGAGACGACCGTGACCTCGGCTGGGGACTGGCCGACGGTCAGAGAACTCTGTGATGTAGGTCTCCCAGTGAGCGGGAGAGGGGGAGGTCAGGGGCCTTGGTGCGCACCTAGGTTCCGGATAAGCCACCCCGAGGAAGCCGAGGAGCCCCATGACAAGGGAGCCGACCTACGAATCGACACTGCGCGAGCTCGCCACCGACCAGGGTGTGCTGCGTTACCACGAGGCCGGCGAGGGGCCGCCTCTGCTGTTCCTGCACGGTTCGGGGCCGGGAGTCACCGGCTGGCGCAATTTCCGCGGCAACCTCGCCCGGTTCGCCGAGCACTTTCGGTGCCTGGTCCTGGAGTTCCCCGGGTTCGGGGTGAGCGACCCGACCGACCAGCATCCGATGCTCGCCGCCTCCGGCGCCGTCGTCCGGTTCCTCGACGGGCTCGGGCTGACCCAGGTCGACGTGATCGGCAACTCGATGGGCGGCATCGTCGGCGCCCAGGTGGCGCTGGCCCACCCCGACCGGGTGCGCCGCCTGGTCACCGTGGGGGGCATCGGGCGCGGCATCTTCAGCCCGGCTCCCGGCGAGGGCATCAAGCTGCTGATGGAGTTCACCGACGACCCCAGCCGCGAGAAGCTGGTCCGCTGGCTGCACTCCATGGTCTACGACCCCGCCCTGGTGACCGAGGAGCTGATCGAGGAGCGCTGGACGCAGGCCACCGACCCCGAGACCCTGGCCGCCGCCCGCCGCATGTACGGCAGCGCCGCGATGACGGCGGCGCTGAAGGCCGCCGAGACGGCCGACACCCCGCCCTACTGGGCGATGCTGCACAAGCTCAGGGCCAGGACCCTGATCACCTGGGGCCGCGACGACCGGGTCAGCCCCGTCGACATGGCGCTGCTGCCCATGCGCACCATCCGCGACGTCGAGGTGCACGTCTTCCCCGACTGCGGACACTGGGTGATGATCGAGCAGAAGGACGCCTGGGAGAGCGTCGTACTCGCCTTCCTGACCCGCGAGGACACGGCCTGAGCACGACCGCGCCCGCACCCGCCTGGAGCGGGCCCACCCCGAAACCGGCCGCGCGGCCGGAGCGAACCCCACGGGAGACACGAGGATGACCGAAAGCGTCCTGGACAGGATCATGGAGCATGCCGAGGAGATCGCCGCCCTCGGACCGGTGAACGAGCAGCTGGGCAGGCTGGACGACAAGGCCGCCAAGGTGCTGCGCGACTCCGGCATGATCCGGATGCTGCAGCCGAAGACGCACGGCGGGCTGGAGACCCATCCCCGCGAGTTCGCCGAGGCGGTCATGGCGATCGCCGCGAAGGACGGCTCCGCCGGCTGGGTCGCCGGGATCGTCGGCGTGCACCCCTGGGAGATGGCGCTGGCCGACCCGAAGGTGCAGGAGGAGATCTGGGGCGAGGACCAGGACACCTGGATCGCCTCCCCCTACGCCCCGATGGGCGTGGCCCGCCCCGTCGACGGCGGTTACGTCTTCAACGGCCGCTGGCAGTTCTCGTCCGGCACCGACCACTGCGACTGGATCTTCCTGGGCGGCATGCTCGGCGACAGGGACGGCAACGTCGCCCAGCCGCCCACCGGCCTGCACCTGATCCTGCCGCGCTCCGACTACGAGATCGTCGAGGGCTCCTGGGAGGTCGCCGGGCTCAAGGGCACCGGCAGCAAGGACATCATCGTCCGCGACGCCTTCGTCCCCGACTACCGGGCCATCGAGTTCGGCAAGGTCATCGACGGTTCCGCGGTCGCCGCGTCGGGGCACACCAACCCGCTCTACCACCTGCCGTTCTCCTGCGCCTTCCCGCTGGGCATCACCTCCGCGGTGATCGGCATGGCCGAGGGCGCGCTGGCGCTGGGCCTGGCCTACCAGCGGGGGCGGACGCAGATCACCGGCACGAAGGTCAAGGACGACCCGTACATGCTCACCGCGATCAGCGAGGCCGCCGAGGAGATCGCCACCTCCCGCAGCCGGTTCCTGGACAACGTGTGCCGGACGTACGACAAGGTCGCCGCCGGGAAGCAGATCACCTTCGGCGAGCGCGCCGCCGGCCGGCGCGTCCAGGTCCGGGCGGCCTGGCGGGCCGCGCACGCGACGACCGAGATCGTCATGCGCTCGGGCGGCAACGCCCTGCGGCTCGACAACCCGATCCAGCGGGCCTGGCGCGACGTGCACATGGGCCTGGCCCACGCCATCCACGTGCCCGGCCCCGTCTACCACGTCTCCGCGCTGACCGACCTGGACATCGAGCCGCCGCTGGGACCGCTCCGTTCGATGATCTGAACCCCGCTTCCCGCTGGACGGGAGGCGGGTTTTCCAGGAGAAGAAGAAAGAGGAGGAGCGATGACGCATATCAAGGGACTCGGCTACCTGCGGGTCCAGGCGAGCGACCTGGCGCGCTGGCGCGAGCTGGCGCTCGAGGGCCTCGGCTTCGCCGAGGGCTCGGGCCCGGATTCCGACGGCCTCTACCTGCGCATGGACGAGCGCAGGTACCGGCTCGCGGTCCTGCCCGGGGACGTCGACCGGGTACTGGCCGTCGGCTGGGAGGTACGCGACCAGTACGCGTTGGCCGCCGTCCGCGAGGCGGTCGAGAAGGCCGGCGTCGAGGTCACCGCCCTTTCCCCGGCGGAGGCCACCGCCCTGGACGTCGAGCAGGCCATCGCCTTCAAGGACCCGGCGGGCACCCCCGTGGAGGTGTTCTTCGGCCCGGTCCTGGACCACAGCCCGCTGCGGACGGGCCTCGCCCAGAAGTTCGTCACGGGCGAGCAGGGCATGGGCCACGTCGTCATCCCCGCCCTGCAGCAGGAGGAGACCCTCGCCTTCTACGCCGAGGTCCTCGGCTTCCTGCCGCGCGGCGCCATGAAGGTCGCCGAGGTCGCCCCGGGCCACCACGTGCGGGTCCGCTTCCTCGGCGTCAACCGGCGCCACCACAGCCTGGCCGTCTGCCCCGCCCCGTTCACGGGCGACCCCGGCCTGGTGCACCTGATGGTGGAGGTCGACACCCTGGACGCGGTGGGCCGCGCCCTGGACAACGTGAACAAGCAGGGCTTCTCGCTCTCGTCCACGCTGGGCCGCCACACCAACGACAAGATGGTGTCCTTCTACGTTCGGGCCCCCGGCGGCTGGGACATCGAGTACGGCTGCGAGGGCATGCTCGTCGACGAGACGCACTACACGGCCGAGGAGATCACCGCCGACAGCTACTGGGGCCACGACTGGTCCGGCTCCGAACCTCTGGCGGCGTTCACCCCTCCGGGGGCTTGACCGCCCTCCGCTCCTCCCACCCCGATCACAGGAGTTCTCATGAACGAGGTACGAACCGAAGGAGACACCGAGGTCCGTGTGATCGAGGCGGCGGCGCCCCCCGCGCGTTACGCGCGGGGGTGGCACTGCCTCGGCCTGATCGAGCATTTCAACGACGGCAAGCCGCATGCGGTGGAGGCGTTCGGCACCAAGCTGGTGGTGTTCGCCGACACCAGCGGCAAGCTGAACACCCTCAACGGCTACTGCCCCCACATGGGCGGAGACCTCTCCCAGGGAGAGGTGAAGGGCGACGAGGTCGCCTGCCCGTTCCACGACTGGCGCTGGTCGGGTAACGGCCGGTGCGCGAAGATCCCTTACGCCCGGCGTGTGCCGCCGCGGGCCCGCACCAAGTCGTGGCCGGTGCTGGAGCGCAACGGCCAGCTCTATGTTTGGAACGATCCGCAGGGCAATCCGCCTCCGCCTGAGGTGACGATCCCGGAGATCGAGCAGTTCGGGTCGCCGGAGTGGACGTCGTTCACGTGGAACCGGTTGTTGATCGAGGGGTCGCACTGCCGGGAGATCGTCGACAACGTCGTGGACATGGCGCACTTCTTCTACATCCATTACTCGTTCCCGACGTTCTTCAAGAACGTCTTCGAGGGCCACGTCGCCTGGCAGTACATGAACGGCCAGTCCAGGCCCGACGTGAACCTGGGAACGAACTACGCCGGTGAGAAGACGCACAACGTGTCCGAGGCCGCCTACTACGGCCCGTCCTACATGATCAACCCGATGAAGACGGTCGGGGAGGGCTACACGATCGAGACGGTCCTCATCAACTGCCACTATCCGGTGTCGCCGACCAGCTTCGTGCTCCAGTGGGGCGTGATGGTCAAGAAGGTCGAGGGCATGAGCGATCAGGATGCCGAGCAGTTCGCGCTCGACTTCGCCTCGGGTGTGGAGACGGGTTTCCTGCAGGACGTGGAGATCTGGAAGAACAAGGCCAAGATCGACAACCCGCTGCTGTGCGAGGAGGACGGCCCGGTCTACCAGCTGCGCCGCTGGTACGAGCAGTTCTACGTGGACGTCGAGGACGTCACGCCGGAGATGGTCAACCGGTTCGAGTTCGAGATCGACACCGACCGGGCCAGGGAGTTCTGGCTGAAGGAGGTCGAGGAGAACCTCGCCGCCGGCCGGGTCGTCGGCGACGTCGACCTCAAGGCGCCGATCCGCGCCTGACGACACTGAAAGGCCTCCCGGGTGACCGGGAGGCCTTTTCGTGTTGACGCGAGCGGGGCGGCCCCTGAGAAGACGAGATCCCCGGCCCTGCCGTCCGGCGCGGCGGCAGGGCCGGGGCGTTCTTCGCGGTCAGTCCGCGGCGGGGTGCGCCGCGGCGTGCCGCATGGCGGTGTAGGCGAACGCCATCGCGGGACCGATGGTGGCGCCCGCGCCGGCGTACTCGTTGCCCATCACCGAGGCCGAGGCGTTGCCGGTGGCGTAGAGCCCTTCGATCGTGCTGCCGTCAGGGCGCAGGACACGGCCGTGCTCGTCGCTGAGGAGGCCGCCCTTGGTGCCGAGGTCGCCCGCCTCGATCCGGATCGCGTAGTACGGTCCGGGGCCGATCTCGTCGAGGTTGGGGTTGGGCAGCGTCGGGTCGCCGTAGTAGTGGTCGTACCTGCTGTCCCCGCGGCCGAAGTCCTCGTCGCGGCCGTTGCGCGCGAACACGTTGAACCGGTCGACCGTCGCCTGCAGGGCGTCGGCCGGGACCTTGATCCGCTCGGCGAGCCCGGCCAGGGTGTCGGCCCTGGCGACCAGACCCGAGGTGTAGTAGTCCTTCGGGAAGGGCTGGCCGGGCATGATGCCCGCGAACTGGTACCGGGCGCGGGCCTTGGCGTCGAGGATCTCGTAGGCGGGCACGTGGCCCCCCTCGAGCTGGGCGTGGACGAAGTTGACGTAGGGGGCGGCCTCGTTGGTGAACCGCTCGCCCTTCTGGTTCACGATCACCATGGGGGGGATGCAGCGCTCGGTCACCAGGGGGAAGATGCTCCCGCTGGGCCGCTTGATGGACGGCATCCACCAGGCGTCGTCCATGAGGTCCAGGGCGGCCCCGGCCTCCTCGCCGATCCGGATGCCGTCGCCGACGTTGGCGGCGGCGCCCGCGCTGTAGTCGTCCCGGCCCAGCTCGGGAAGGTATCTCTTGCGCATCTCCGGGTCGTGGTCGAAACCGCCGGTGGCGATCAGGACGCCGTGCCGCGCCCTGACCCTGACCGGCCGCCCGTCGCGTTCGACGACCGCCCCGACGACCCGGCCGTCCTCCACGACCAGCTCGGTGATCGGCGCTTTCAGCCACAGCGGGATGCCCAGGTCCTTCATCGTCAGGCGCAGCCGGACGGCGAGCGAGGCGCCCAGCGTCTTCATGTGGCGGCGGCGGAACAGGTTGCTGACCACGCGCCAGGCCGCGACGCGGATCATCCACTTGCCCGACCAGGTGCGCCGGACGAGCATGAGTTTGCGCCCCTCGGAGCCGGTGAACCACAGGCCCATCGGCGAGGGGAGGCTGGCGGGGAGGAGGTGCTTCTCGTCCTCGCCCAGGAGCTTGGCGTCGATCGGGAGCGGCTCGATCGTGCGGCCGCGCGGGCGGCCGCCCGGCAGTTCGGGGTGGTAGTCGGAGTAGTCGGGGCACCAGGCGAAGTCCATGTGGCGGCTCACCCGGTACAGCATCTCCAGCGCCTTGGGGCCCTCCTCGACATAGGCGTCCAAACGGTCGGGGGACACCCGGTCGCCCACGACCTCCTGGAGGTAGCGGCGGACGTCGGCGGGGTCGTCGCCGCGGCCTATGGCCTTGAGGGTGGGGTTGTTGGGCATCCAGATGCCGCCCCCGGACAGCGCGGTGGAGCCGCCGAAGAACGCGGCCTTCTCCACTAGCAGCGCCGAGAGCCCGGCGTCGTGGGCGGCGATGGCGCCGGTCATGCCGCCGGCGCCGCTGCCGGCGATGAGAACGTCGACCTCGTGGTCCCAGGCGGGAGGGCTGGACGTCATGAGTACTCCTGTAGTGCTGATGTGCGGTTGGTGGCGGGAGCGGCGGCGTCCCGCGGACGCCCGCGCCGCCGGAGGTCAGAACCAGTCGGTCAGGCGGGGCCAGGTGGCCCAGGCGTCCAGCGTTCCGGCGGGCCAGTCGCCCGGTGCGGGGGCGTCGGCGACGCGCGGGGCGGGTTTGGGGGCGCCCAGCCCGACCGCGCGCCAGATGCGCAGTGCCCCCTGCTGGACGGCGGGCGCCAGCCGGGCGAAGTCGAGCTGGCGGACGGGTCCGCACACCGACAGCGCCGCGACCGCCTTGCCCGGCCCGCGCACCGCGGCGGCGACGCACCCGACGCCCCGCATCGCCTCCTCGCGGTCGAACGCCACGCCTCGCTCCCGGATCCGCCGCAGCTCGCGGACGAACTGGGCGGGATCGGTGATCGTGAAACGCGTGCGCGCCCGCAGCCCGCCGTCGAGCACCTCCTGCACGGCCTCCGCGTCGGCGTAGGCGAGGATCGCCTTGCCCACCCCGGTGCAGTGCGCGGGCGCGCGCCCGCCGATCCGGGACGGCAGGTCCACGTTCGGCGGGTTCCCGATCTTCTCCAGGTAGACGATCTCCATGCCGTCGAGCACCGCCAGGTGGACGATCTGCTTGCTGGAGGCGTACAGCTGGCGCATCACGGGCAGCGCCGCGTCGTGCAGGGTGTCCTGCTGGAGGGCCAGCGATCCCAGCTCCAGCATGCGGATGCCGAGCCGGTAGTCGTTGCCCTCCCGCGAGAGCCAGCGGACCGCGACGAGCTGGTCCAGGATGCGGTGCACCGAGGAGCGCGGCAGCCCGGTGCGCTGGACCACCTGGGCCAGGGAGAGCCGGGCGACCCCGTCGAAGGCGTCGAGGACGTGCACGACCCGCTCGATCATCGACACCGGAGCGCCGTCTGAGCTGTCAGCCATACGGTTCCGTCCTGCTGAAGGCGATGTGACTTGGAATACATGTGACCAGACGAAACAGGATGACGACCGGAGAGTTTCCCACTGGCCGGGAGGAATTCTCCCTTCCTTCCCGGCCCTGCCGAGGCGGCTCAGAAGGACGCGCCGTTGCTCCGTGCGATGTCGCCGAGCCAACCGAGACTCGGTTTGGGAGCGCGCTCGAAGGTGACGCGGTCGACCGCGATGAGGCCGAACGTCATGGCATATCCGGAATGCCATTCGAAGTTGTCCAGCAGGCTCCAGTGCAGGTAACCGAGGACGTCGACACCCTCCTTGAGGCACTCCGCCAAGCCGCGGAGAGCCGAGGCCGTGTACTCGATGCGCTGTGCGTCGTCGGCTGTGGCCATGCCGTTCTCGGTGACGAGCACGGGTACCCGCGCCACCCGGGCGGCCAGACGGACCGAGTTGCCCAGGGCCTGCGGGTACATCTCCCAACCGGTCTGGAATTTGGGGGTCTCCTCGGGGACCGGCACCCGGCCCTCGGGGCCGAGGACTTCGCGGGTATAGGTCTGCACGCCCACGAAGTCGTCCTCCCGCGACACCAGCAGGAAGTCTTCCAGGGACTTCTCGCGTACCAGGCCGGCGATCCCCTCACCGCCCGGGATCGTCTGGAAGTCCGGTATCGCGAGGGTCCAGCCGACCTTCGCCGAAGGGTCCACCCGCTTGACGGCGTCGCGGCCCCGGCGGTGCGCCTCCATGAGATGGGTGATCCCCTCTGCGGAGGTGGCGGGGTTGCCGAGCGTCGCGGTGCGCTCGTCCCCGCCGATCCGGGCGGCGAACGCGCGCACGGCCTCGGGGTCGGGCCGCTCCACCACCCCCAGCTCTTCGAGGGAGGCCATGGGGATGGTGCCGCCCATGGAGAGCATCGCGCCGAGGTTGGGTTCGTTGAGCGTGCAGTACCACGGGACGGCACCTCCCATATGGGTGGCGACGGCCTCGCAGTAGCGCGCGAACCTGCCGGGGGATTCGGGGTTGTTCCAGGCGCCGTCCCGGGCGAGCCATGCGGGCACGGTGAAGTGGTTGAGCGTGACCACCGGGGTCACTCCGGCCTCGTGGCAGGCCTGGACCACGTGCAGGTAGTGATCCAGCTCGGCACGGGAGAACACGCCGGGTTCGGGCTCGATCCGGGACCATTCCACGCTGAACCGGTAAGTGTCCAGGCCGGCCTGCGCCAGCAGCGCGATGTCCTCGGCGAAGCGGTGATAGCTGTCGCAGGCGTCTCCGGAGGGCTCGGTGAACGGTGAGCGGGGCACGTGCTCCATCGCCCAGTGGTCGCTGAGCGTGTTGTTGCCCTCGATCTGGTGTCCCGCGGTCGAGGCTCCCCAGAGGAAGCCTTCGGGGAAGTTCGTCATGAGTGTCCTGTCTTCTGGATCGGGTTCGATTCCTGCGGGAGGGCTCAGGAGAAGAGGCCGGGCGCACTCGCGCCCGGCCTGGTGCGAGAGCGCGGTCAGGCGGCCGCCTGACCGGTCTCGGCTTCGTCGAGGCGCTTCACCTTGGGGATCAGCGCGATGGAGAGCAGTCCTGCCAGGAAGAAGCCGGCGGCCAGGAGGAAGGCGTTGGTGTATCCGGCGTCGAGGTAGAACTGCGTGCCCTGCATGACCGTGCCGTTCTGGGAGAGGACGACGAAGATCAGCTGGGTCACCAGGGACAGGAGGACGCCCTGGAGCATGCCCTGCATGCCGTTGGCGCGGGCCTGCTCGGCGGGGGAGACCACCTCGATGACCAGGACGGGGACGAGGGCGGCGATCAGGCCGATGCCGACCGCGCTCAGCATGCCGACGACCATCAGCTGCGTCACGGTGTGGTGGAACTGCGAGAGGAGCGCGTGCCCGGCGGCGGAGGACAGCGCTCCGGCGGCCAGCAGGATCCGGGTGTCGAAGCGCCGGGCGAGGGCGCCGGCCGTCACGGCCACCACGATGATCAGGACGCTCGCGGGGGCGCCGATGAGGGCGACCTTGGTGGCGGTGAAGCCCAGGCCGTCGGAGACGGTGGGGATCTTCGGCATCAGGCCGAGGAGCTGGTTGACCGTCCCGGCGGCGAAGGCCGTCCCGGCCAGCAGCGAGGTGGTGAGGAACACCGTCCAGACGGGGCGGCGCGCCAGCATCGACAGCTCGTACAGCGGGTGGGGGCTCCTGCTCTCGGCGATCACGAAGAGGACGAGGGCCAGGAGGCCGCCGCCGACGAACGCCAGGGTCCGGCCGCCGGTCCAACCCCACTCGGTGCCCTTGCCGATGCCGTAGAGAACCGCGGTGAGGCCGCCGCCCAAGAGCAGGCCGCCGAGCCAGTCGACGGGCGTGCGCTCACCGCGGACGGGGCTCTCGGGCACGAAGGCCAGCAGGAGGACCAGGCTCAGCGCGGTGGCCGCCACCAGGAACCACAGCACCCCGCGGAACCCGAAGCCGTCCAGGAGCCAGCCGGACAGGAACGGGCCGCCGAGCGCCACCAGACCGACCCCGCCGCCGATGAACCCGCTGGCCGGCCCGACGAGGCGGGGAGGGAACACGTCGCGGGCGATGGCGTAGACGAGCGCCACGATGGGGGCGTAGAAGCCGGCCACCGCCCGGCCGACGAGGAGCATCGGGTAGTCCGCGGCGAGCGCGGCGACCAGGTCGCCGACGAGGCCGAGCACGGTGAGGGCCACCATGACGCGCTTCTTGCCGTACAGGTCGGCCGCCTTCAGCACGAAGGGCGTGATGAAGCTGCCGACCAGTGCCGTGACCAGGGTGAACCAGGCTATCTGCGTGGTCTGGAAGTGCACGGCTATCTCGGCCTGGGCGTTGCCCGCCAGCAGGCCGATGACCGACAGGAGCTGGGCCGACCACAGGAGCGAGACCAGGATCAGGGCCGTACGCGCGCCGAAGCCGGAACCGCCCGCCCCGCGTCGAGGGGAGGTCGCGGTAGGGGTCATGGGGGAGTCTCCTCGGGTGGGGGGTCTGTGACCGGGGACACTAATCCTTAAAACCGAGTAAAGCTAGGCTTTTGGTGGATGCTTTTCTCCGTGTGCTCGCACGGGCGTTCCGCATGGCCTCCTGGAACTGAATCTCCCGCCCACCGGGAAATCGGGGTTTCGGGGAAGCGCGCCTCTTCCTACGCTGACCGCGCTGACGCCCCGGGGGCGCGGCAGCGCGGACGGAGAGAACGGCCATCGAGGAGAGACGCCCATGACGAACGACCACGCCGAGATCCCGTCATCCGGTTCCAGGAGCTCCGTCGAGCCGGTTCTCCTGTCCTCGGTGGAGCGGTTCGACCACGAGACCGACGTCCTGGTCATCGGGTTCGGAGGCGCCGGCGCGGCCGCCGCCTACGAGGCCGCGGCCGCCGGAGCCGACGTGCTCGTGCTGGAGCGGTTCTCCGGGCCGGGCGGGTCCACTGCCCAGTCCGGCGGAGAGGTGTATCTGGGCGGCGGTACCCGGGTGCAGAAGGCGTGCGGGTTCGACGACACCCCTGAGGACATGTACGCCTATCTGCACGCTGCGCTCGGCCCTCACGTGGATGAGGAGAAGTTGCGGCTCTACTGCGAGGAGAGTGTGGAGCATTTCGAGTGGTTCCGCGCCCGCGGGGTTCCTTTCCAGGAGTCGCTGTACGAAGAGCCGGGTTGGATGGCGCCGACGAAGGACGGGCTGATGTGGCTGGGCGAGAACGCCTGGCCCTACAACACCTTGGCCCGTCCGATCCCGCGAGGTCACCGTCCGCCCGTGGAGGGCTTCGCGGGCGGTCTGCTCATGGAGAGGCTGGCCGCTGCCGCGGTCGAGG
Organism: Actinocorallia populi; assembly: GCF_002995495.1. Taxonomy (GTDB): domain Bacteria; phylum Actinomycetota; class Actinomycetes; order Streptosporangiales; family Streptosporangiaceae; genus Actinocorallia; species Actinocorallia populi. The sequence goes on from NZ_PVZV01000005.1 coordinate 529,247, forward strand.
CCGGGGCGCGGGCCCACACCGACACCCGGGCGTCCGCGTTGGTGGTCGACGCTTCAGGACGTGTGGTGGGTGTGGTGGCCAGGCGGTTCGGTGAGGAGGTGCGCTATCGGGTGCGTAAGGCGGTCGTCCTCACCACGGGGGGTTTCGTCGATGATGAGGAGATGGTCGTCGACCACGCGCCGCTGCTGATCGGGCACGGGAAGGTCAGTGACGGTGGTGACGACGGCAGCGGGATCCGCATGGCCTGCGCGCTGGGTGCCGCTACCCGGCGTATGGCGGCTGTGGAGGCGGCGCTGATCGTGATGCCGGAGGCGGCCTGCCGAGGGATGCTGGTCAACGCGCTCGGGCAGCGTTTCATCAACGAGGACGTCTACCCCGGCCTGTTCAGCCATGCCGCGCTGCACCAGCCCTCACCCTGGTGGGTGATCCTCGACGAGGAGGGCTTCGCGGCCTACTCCGAACGGAACCCGACGGCCATGCCGCCGGACCACGTCGCAGAGACCCTGACCGAACTCGAGGCGGAACTGGGCATCCCGACGGGTGCGCTGGAGACCACCGTCGCGACGTACAACCGGCACGCGGCGTTGGGGGAGGATCCGCTCTTCCACAAGAACCGTAAGTGGCTGCGCGAGCTGAAGGCGCCTTTCGCCGCCATCGACCCGCGCATTCTGGCCAGGCTGGCGGAGAACCGCCGGGAGGCCACCGGGATCTCCGGCTTCACTCTCGGGGGCCTGCACACCACGGTGGACGGCGAGGTGCTGCACACGACCGGCCGCCCGATCCCGGGCCTGTACGCCGCGGGCCGCGCCTCGTCTGGCATGCACGGCGAGGGTTATGTCAGCGGTACGTCGATCGGCGACGGGACGTTCTTCGGCCGCCGGGCCGGACGCGCCGCCGCCCGCTAGCCGCGCGAGGGTCGGCCGGAAGGCAGCGGGCGCCTGGAGCGGACGCTCCGGTCACCGCCCGGATTCCGGCTCCCGGTCGGGAGCGGCCTGGCAGAGGAGGTTGAAGGTCTCGACGATCGCCGCCATGTCGATGGACGGGTCCATCAGCCACTGGATCTGCAGGCCGTCGGAGATGGCGAGGAGCAGGCGGGCCATGTGCTCGGCGTTCGCGTCGGCGCGGATCTCGCCGTTCTCCCGGCCGCTCTCCAGGCCCTTCTGGATCGTCAGGGCCAGGTCGCGGTACCGGTCGCTGAAGAACCCGTGCGCGTGGTGGGCGGGCTCGGTGGCCGCCGCTGACAGCGCCACGAACAGCTTCACCAGGCCGGGCTGCTCCATGTTGTGCCTGACGGTGCGCACCACGGCCTCACCCGGGCTGCGGACCTCGGTCTCCTCCTTCACCGTCCGGCTCTCGGTGTCCAGCACGTCGCGCCGCTCGATCACCGCGAGCAGCAGCTCCTCCCGGGAACCGAAGTAGTGCAGGAGGCCGGGCAGGGAGAGTCCCACACGATCGGCGATCTCCTGAAGGGAGGAGCCGCGGTCTCCGTGCTGGGAGAAGACCTCCAGGGCCGCGTCGAGGATCTGCTCCCGCCGCTGTATCCCCTTGCGGTAGGGGCCACGGGGCTTGCGCTGGGTGGTCACCCCCGCAACCTACTCCAGGGACGCGATGACCTGGAAACAGAGACCGATCAGCCGGTGTCCGTACTCCCGCAAGCGTCGCCTCCCGATCAGCGGGAGCGCCTCTCGTCGCGGCCGGAGAAGTGTAGGGAAGCTCACACTCATGAGTCGGACATGGACCAACGAAGAGCTGGAAGACGCGTTCCACCTGCACGCCGGTACGGTCACGGCCGCGGCCGAGTCGGGGGACTGGGAGCCGTTCGTGCAACTGTTTCTGCCGGACGCCACCTACGTCGACCCGATGGTGGGCGAGATGAGGGGCCACGAGCAGATCCGGCCCTGGGTCATGAGCACGCTGAGCCCCTTCCCCGGCTCCGCCATGCACTACCCCGAGGCCTGGCACCTCGTGGACGTGGAGCGCGGCAGGGTCGTCTGCGAGCTGCGCAACGTCATGCGCGACCCCGGCGACGGCAGCTCCTTCGAGGAGAACAACATCACCATCCTGGACTACGCGGGCGACGGCCGGTTCCGGTGCGAGCGGGACGTCTACGACCCGGCCGCCATGATCAAGATGATCGAGTCCTGGGGTCGCCGCTCCTTCGAGCTCGGCACCCTCGACGAGGACGAGCTGGCCTGGTTCGGCGCGGCCTACCCGCACATCCTGAAGTGACCTGCCCCGCGTCCGGGGCGTGAGCGCATCCGCCGACGACGACATCGCCGGGCGCGGGGGTCCCATCTCCTGGAACGCCGTCACCTCGGGAAGTGAGGCCCGTCCCGGTCGCGTACGAGTACGCGACCGGGACGGGCTCCGCGTCATCCGTCCCGGCCGGAACGGGTGTCATGCGCCGAGTGCGTCCTCGATGAGGTCCGCGACCGCGACCATGCCGTCGGCGTTGGGGTGGGCGGGGGAGGCCGCGGTGCTCTTGCAGGCTTCGTGTCCGGTGCTCGCCTGGAAGGGGTCGACGCCGACGGCGCCGTCGGCCTCGGCCCGGCTCTTGATCATCTGGTTGAGGCTCTGCTGCTTGGCGGCCGGCCAGGGGACGTCGCCGGGGGCGAAGGGCAGGGCGGGCCAGCACCCTCCCGAGTCGGGTACGAGGGGTCGCGCACTTCTGAGGGTGTTTATGGGGATTCCTCCTGGAAATGGGGGTGTGTTCCTGGAATCAGTCCTGGATGGGCGCTTCTCGGTAGGGGAGGAGCCGGACGGGACCGATCAGGCCGTAGCGTTGGCGGGGTTGCTGTGCCTGGAGGGGGAGGTCCGGGGTCACCCGGAGCCGGTTCCGCAGCGTGGTCGCCACGCGGATCGTGATGGTGTTCGTCCCGGGTTCGAGGTGGCCGGCGAGGTCGACGCGCCGGGTCACCTGGTCGGACGGGGGCAGTGCGCGTCCGTTGACGCTGATCTGGAAGGTGTCGGTGACCTCGCCGAGTTCGAGGTAGGCGCCGTCCAGGTCGCCGAGCGTCACCGTCGTGCTGTAGGTGCCGATCCCGGAGGAGTCGGCCAGCTCGGGGATGTCCGACCACGGCTTCAGCGATGGCAGGTCGAGTTCGTGCCGCACGGTTTCGCGCCGCCCGTCTGCTCCTCGCCGCCAATCGTCGACGGTGAGCTTCCAGGAGTCGAGCCGCTGTTCGGGCGCGACCTCGGGAAGGGCGATTTGAGCCGTCGTCCCGTCGTTCAGCCGAGCCGTGTAGGTACCGCCGGTGGTCGCGCGGAGGTGCAGGCCGTCGTTCGCGACGACCTCGCCGCCGTCCACAGAGATCACGTGGCGGCCTTCGCCGCCGCCGAGCGCGATGACGGTCGAGGCGCCCGGTGCGAGAGAGACCGGCACCACGGTTCGCGCCTTCTCGGTCCGGTACCGTCCGAGCGGCGAGATCTTCCCGGTCCACGCGTCCAGCGAGAACGGCCTGCCTTCGCCTTCGAGCGACACCTCGGCGGAGACCGCCGCGGAGGTCGGGTTGTACAGGTAGTAGAGGTTCCCGCCGTTCACCGCGCGCCGCACGGTCAGCAGGCCGGGAGCAGAGGACTCCGCGGAGGACCGGACCCCCAGGGCCGCGAGTGAGGATCCCAGTTCGCCCGGGGCGGAGACCCGGCGGACCGAGGGTTGCGCGAGCAGGCGCTGCATGAGCCGCCCGAGCTCCGCGTCCTGGTCGGCCGCGCGGTGGGCTCCCGGAGTGCGGGCCGGAGGTTCGCCGACGACGACGATGGGCAGTCCCCGGCGGGCGTGGGACAGGAGGGTTCGGGCGGTGTCCAGCCCGAGGGTCGGCTGCCGGTCGAGGACCAGCGCCCGGTAGGCGGGGCCGTCCGGCGCCAGGCGGCGTCCGCGCACGGACGTGCCGGCGAGCTGGTCGGGGCCGGTGAAGTCGAGGGTGAATCCGGGCACGCCTTCCGGTTCGCGGACGTCCGAGCCGTGGCTCTGCCGGTAGACGGCCAGGTCCACCGAGGGGCGGCCCTGCCGGAGGACGTACTGCATCCGCGCCGTCCAGCCGGTGACCTCGTCGGTGTCGTCCCAGGTCGGCTGGCGCGGCCCCCAGGCCTCGGAGAAGCCGTTGCCGCCCTGCATGGTGAAAGGGGAGAAACCCGGCCAGGGGATGCCCAGGGCGTTCTCGGTGGGCACGCCGTGGAAGACGACCTGGTTGACGTCGTGCGCGAAGGCCGTGTTGAAGTGCCGGAGCATCTGCGGCCAGGTCTGGGCGTAGGCGCTGTTGAAGACGGCGCAGCACTCCAGCGAGTAGACGTCCTTGCCGGACAGGTGCACCGCTCCGTCCGCGACCCACCGGAACGGTTCGTCCACGTGCCCGTCGTGGAAGCCGAGCGACTCGGTCTCGGGCACGTCGACGGCGGCGTCGACGCGCGGCGTGTCGATGGTGGTGCCGTAGGGCTGGGCGCGGAACCGGAGGCCCAGCGAGTTCGCCCACTTCTTCAGCGGCTTGACGTGCCGGTCGACGTACAGGTCGGTGAGGGTGCGGTAGTAGTCGTCGCGGACGCGGGCGCCGCTGCCGTCGGTGAACTCGAAGTCCGGAGTGTCCGTCGGCTTCGCCGAGGTGTACTGGCGGTGGATCTTGTCGATGAACAGGACCGGCAGGTTCTCGCGCAGGGAGTATCCGCGCAGGTCACGGAAGCGGTCGGGCAGGTTGGCGGTCCAGTGCTGTGCCGAGTCCAGCTCCAGGGAGTCCTCGAACAGGTCGCCGCCCGTGCTCCTGAGGAGTTCGCGCAGCTTCGGCGACAGGACGTGCGCGTCCAGGTGGCCGGTGGCGGCCCGGGCGCCCGAGGCGCCGAAGTGGTCCACCACGTAGGCGGGCCGTCCCGAGACGGACTGCCCGGAGACCGGTGCCTGGCCGGTGCCGCGCCGCCAGTGGCCGAGCAGCAGCCACTGCCCTCCGGCCGGCGCGGTCCAGGAGACCCGGCCGTCGCGGACCTTCGCGGTGAGGTCGACCAGGGAGTCCTTGTCCAGCTTCACGGGCTTGGCCGTGGTGCAGCCGTCAGGGCATCGTGCCGCCTGGACGGTGACGAGCGTCTGCTCGGTCACTCCCTCCCTGGGCGCCGGGGCCGCCGGTACGGGGCCGTCGTAAGCGCTCCCGCCCTCGACGACCGCTCTGCCGTAGGCGAGTTCCTGCGCGGCCTGCGGACTGTCGGGCGTGAGGCCGGGGACGACCAGGGGCCAGGACGGACCGACGGTGAGGTCGACGTCGAGGCCGTGCTTCCGGCCCGCGGCGGCGGCTTTCTCCAGCCGGTCGGTGAACTCGGGACCGCCCCAGCCGTACTTCGCGGGGTCGGTGGTGAACATGCACTGGATCTCCACGGAGCCGAAGCCCCGATCCGCGATCTGCTTCATCTCCGTGTCGATGGAGGCGGGGTCGACCTGGCCGCACGGCCACCAGTACCGGGTCTTCGGCCTGGCTTCGGAAGGCGGTGCGGCGAACAGGCGGGCGAACGTGGGACCGAAGGGGGAGGGGGCGGCCGAGGCGGCTGAGGGCACCGAGAGCAGGGTCGCGGTGAGGGTCAGCGCTGCGAGACCGCCCCACCTGCGGGGGGTGGGGAACATGAGGCTCCTGAGAACGTCGAGTGGGGGGGATGCGGCGGGGACGGCCGCGGTGTGCTCGGCAGGAGTGTTAAAACGTTTTAATCTCTGCGTCCAAGCTGGACGATAAATGTGATCCGGAACACCCGTCAAGTGAAAACAGAGATGTACTCGGTTTTTGGGTCCCCCGGCGAGGGGGAGCGGGGCTCTGGTCTTCTCACGTCGGGAACGAGGCGCGGAGGGACCGGGCGAAGCGGCCGAGGAGGCCGCCCAGCCGGTCGACGTCGTCTTCGGGCCAGTCCTTCAGCAGTTCGCCGAGCATCTCGACGCTCGTCCTGTCGATCAGTTCGGCGGTGCGGTGGCCCTCGCCGGTCAGGACGATGGAGACGGCCCTCAGGTCGTCCGGTTCGGCCGCGCGCTCGACGAGGCCGGCGCGCGTCATGCGTGCCAGCACCTTGCTGACGTTGGAGGCACTGGTGCGCGTCGCCTGCGCCAGGTGGGAGGGGCGGGCGGCACCTCCCGTGCGCCGCAGTTCGAGCAGCAGGGTCATCGACGCGGCGTCGGCGTCGACCCCCGCGCGCTCGAGGATGAGATCGGCCATGCCCACGGCCGTCCACCTGCCGATGATCAGGCTGAAGGCCTCGAGCACCCGGCCGAGGTTCTGATCCTGGTCCTTCTCCGAAGTCATCTGCGCCGAGTTCTTCCCTTGGGCCGGTCCGCGTGCTTATGCTGTCGCACCGACATTGTTTCCCATGGACAGTATCCATGACCGGGCGCCGGGGACGCGCCTCGGAAACGAGATGTCGTACACGGGCGCGCCGCCTCGTGGGCTTCATGCCCGCGCCGGGCCGCCGCCCGCCGGTCACCCTCCGCCCGGTGCGCTCGCCTCCACGGCGTCCGCCGGTTCCCGCCCGCCCTCACCTCCGGCGATCACGCTCGGGAAGACGGCCGGGCACTGACCGAACAAGCATTTGATGAGGAGCTCCATGGAGACGTTCACCGCCGAGCGCCTGGCGCAGGGATTCAGCTGGACCGAGTGCCCCCGCTGGCACGCCGGCCGCTTCCACTTCTCCGACATGTACAACCGCCGCATCATCGCCCTGAGCGAGACCGGCGAGGCCGAGACCATCATCGACCTCACCGACCGGGAGGCCCTGGACGGAGCCGAGATCATCACGGTCGGCACGGGGTACCTCCCGGACGGCCGCCTTCTGGTGAACTCCATGTTCGAGAAGGTCGTGCTGGTGGTCGACGACGGCAAGGCCGAGGTCTACGCGGACCTGCGCGGCCTGGCGGCCGGACCGATCAACGACATGGTCGTCACCGCCTCGGGGCGCGCCTATGTCACGCAGCTGGGCTTCGACCTGTGGAAGGGCGAGGACCCCGCGCCTTCCCCGATCATCATCGTCGAGCCGGGCGGCGAGGCCCGCATCGCGGCGGGGACCGAGCACCTCATGGGCGCCAACGGCATCGCAGTGAGCGAGGACGGCTCCACCCTGGTCACCGCGGAGGCGTTCGCCGACAAGGTCTCGGCCTTCGACATCGGCGCGGACGGCGAGCTGACGGGCTACCGGCTCTTCGCACAGCTCGACGAACTGCCCGACGGGCTGTGCCTGGACGCCGAGGGCGCCGCCTGGGTCGCCTTCCCGATCAGCGGCAGGGTGACCCGGTTCGCCGACGGCGGGGAGGTCCTCGCCCAGGTGAGCATCCCCCAGGCCGAGGCGGGCTCCACCACCGCGTGCGGGCTGGGCGGCGAGGACCGGAGGACCCTGTACGTGGCCTGCGGGTTCGAGGTCCAGGACTACGAGAAGTCCCGGCAGGGCGGCCAGGGTTCGATCTGGCGGGCCCGCGTGAGCGTCTCCGGCGGCGAGACGCGGCCCTGACCTCAGCTCCGGCACCCCACTCCGAAACCCCAAGAGGAGCCATCATGCTCGACTTCACCGGTCGCGTCGTCATCGTGACCGGCGCGGGCCGCGGCATCGGCCGCGCCTACGCCCACCTGCTCGGCGCACGCGGAGCCTCGGTCGTCGTCAACGACCTCGGCGGCGACACCGACGGACGCAACCCCTCGGACGGTCCGGCCTCCGCCGTCGCCGCCGAGATCGAGGCGGCCGGCGGGACCGCCGTCGCCAACGCCGGCTCCGTCGCCGACCCCAAGGACGTCGAGGCGCTCGTCGCCCTGGCCGTCGAGCGGTTCGGCCGGATCGACGCCGTCATCAACAACGCCGGGAACTACCGTCTCGGCAAGTTCGAGGAGCTGGAGCCCGAGGTCTACCAGTCCTTCCTCGACGTGCACTACCACGGCAGCCTGCTGCTGTCCCGGGCCGCCTGGCCGCACCTGGCGGCCTCCGGGAGCGGGCGCGTCGTCAACACCGTCTCGGCCGCGCTGACCGGCCAGCCCGACATGGTGCACTACGGCTCGGCCAAGGGCGCCGTCTACGGGCTGACCCGCGCCCTCGCGGTCGCCGGCGCCGCGCACGGGATCAAGGTCAACGCCGTCGCCCCCGGAGCCGGCACCCGGATGATGGACGTCGCGGCCCCTGCCCTGCCGCCCGGCACCGCCGAGTACATGCAGGAGCAGATGCCGCCGGAGATGGTCGCGCCGGTCGGCGCCTACCTGGCCCACGCCGACTGCGCGATCACCGGCGAGGTCCTCAACGCGGCGGGCGGCTACGTCTCGCGCATGGTCATGGTCGGCACCCCCGGCATCCACGACCCGGAGCTGTCCCCCGAGACCGTCGCCGCGCGCATCGACGAGATCACCGACACCGCGAACGCGCAGCCCGCCGAACTCGCCTTCCCGTCCTGACCGGGACCTCAGAGAGAGACACCACGAGACCCATGAAAGCCGATTACCCCTTCGGGCCGGTCAGCGCGGCGGAAGCGCAGGAGATCATGCGCGCGATCCGCGACGACCGGCCGATGACCAAGGTGACCTTCGCGGTCGGCGGCGACGCCTGGCTGGTCCACCGCCACGAGGCGTGCAGGGAGCTGCTGGAGAACCGCACCTTCGTCCGCAAGCCCTTCGTGGACGGCAGGCCTGTCCCCTACGCGTTCGAGTTCCCCGAGTTCCTCACCAAGACGTTCCAGTTCATGGACCCGCCGGACCACACCCGGATGCGCCGTCTGATCGCCAAGGCCTTCACCGCGCGCAGGGTGGAGAAGCTGCGCGAGTCCACCACGGTGCTCGCCAACGAGCTCATCGACCGGATGACCGCGGACGGCGCGAAGAGCGCCAACCTCGTCGACGCCTACATGCTGCCGCTGCCCATCGGCGTCATCGGGGACCTGCTCGGCGTGCCCGAGGAGGGCCGGGCCAACTTCGTGGAGTGGAGCCACGCCCTGCTGGCGACCACCGGCCTGGAAGAGGCCAAGGTCATGGAGCACACCACGGCGCTCTACATCTACCTGTCGGAACTGATGGCGGCTCGGCGTGCCGAGCCGCAGGACGACCTGCTGAGCGCGCTTGCGGCGGCCAAGGAGGCCGACGACCGGCTGACCGACGGCGAGATCCTCGAGATCGCCATGCTCCTGGTGGCGGGCGGCTTCGACAACACCGCCAACTTCATCGGCCAGGGCACCCTGTCGCTGCTGCTCTCCCCCGGGCAGCGGGCCGTGCTCACCGAGGACATCGACGGCAGGATCGGGTCCGCGGTCGACGAGATCCTGCGGCACAGCTCCATGGAGATGGGGAGGCAGATCACCGCGCGGGCCGGTCTGGTGCCGTTCGTGGCGGGTGAGGACACCGAGATCGCCGGCCTTCCCGTCAAGAAGGGCGAGGCCGTCATGGTGGACATCGAGTCGGCCAACCACGACGACAGGGCCTTCGACGGGCCCGATGAGTTCGACCTGCGCCGCACCCGCAACCAGCACCTCACCTTCAGCCACGGGCTGCACCGGTGCGTGGGCGCCTCCCTGGCGCAGATGGAGCTGCAGGTCGGGATCGGCACCCTGTTCAAGCGGCTGCCGGGCCTCGCCCTGGCCGGCGACCCCGTCTACCTGCAGGGCGTGCTCACCGGGGGGATGCTGGACCTCCCGGTCAGCTGGTGACCGGCTGACCCCGGAACCGGCCGTACGCGGCGAGGGCCGTCCGCTCGATCGAGCGGACGGCCCCGTCGTTTCCCCCGGCGGTTTCCGGCCGCACTCCGTGCGCGGCCGGAAACACGGTCAGGAGGCGGGTTCGGCGAGCACCGGGAAGACCTCCCGGGGATCCGCCGGCGCGCTCCGGGCGTCGAGGTGCTCGGCGCGCGAGCGCAGCGCCGCGGCGCCGCGCTCGTCGTCCGAGAAGACCCAGAACTCGCCGGCCGCGATCTGGGCGACCATGTGCTCGGCGGCCTCCACCGGGTCGAGCCCGGAGGCGACGTTGGCCTCCTGCATCCAGGAGAAGAAGCGGTCGGCGAGCGGGTCGCCGCTCGGCGCAGCGGCCTGCGCGTCGAGGAAGATCCGGCTGCGCACCGAGTGCGGCAGCACGGCGCAGACCTGGATCGGCGCCCCGGTGAGGCTGATCTCCTGGTGCAGGCACTCGGTCAGGGCCAGCACGGCGTGCTTGGTGACGATGTAGGGGGTCTGGAGCGGCACGGTCCGCACACCGCCGACCGAGGACAGGTTCGCCACGACGGCCGGGCGCCCCGCCTCGATCATGCGCGGGATGAACGAGCGCACGCAGTGGAACACCCCGTCGATGTTGATGCCCGTCACCTGCCGCCACCTGGTGACGGGGATCTCCCACAACCAGCCGGAGCTCTCGACGCCCGCGTTGTTGACGAGAAGGTCCACGCCGCCGTACGTGTCGAAGACGTGCGCGGCCATCCTGTCGACGGCGTCCGCGTCGGTGACGTCGACCTCGTACGGCTCCGCGAGGCCGCCGCCCGCCCGAATGGCACCGGCGACGGCCTCGGCGCGGGCGCCGTCGACGTCCGCGACGACGACCCGCATGCCCAGAGCGGCCAGATGGCGGACGAATCCCTCCCCGATGCCCGCGGCCCCGCCGGTCACCAGCGCGGTCCCTCCCGCGAACCGCTCGGCTGCGCTCGTCACATGCCCTCCCATGGTCTTCTCGGAATCCCGGTTCAAGCCGATCCCGCATTCCCGTTGGCGGTCGTCCCGCTGACCGGGCGGCCGGCGAGAACGGTCTCACCGCCCTCGGGGAAGCGCGGGAGGGCGTCCATGAAGTCGATGACGACCTCGAGCGAGCGGAGGACGGGACGGCGGGGGCCGGCCACCACGCTTCCCGAGACGATCCCCGAGGTGAGGTTCTTCGGCGCCCCGTTCACGTTCTTCGTCACGAACATGTACGAGGAGAAGCGCGTCTCCCCGTCTTCGACGCCGGTGATGTGGACGTTGGTCGCGAAGTGCCGGATCGGGAAGGGGCTGACCATGCGGTGGCTGGACTGCCACGAGACCACCGCGTCGGCGCCGGTCAGCTCGCAGCGGATGCTCTCCTCGTAGGGGGCGTCGCCGGTGTCGCTGCGGGAGGAGAAGCGCACCTCCTCGTGCAGCAGCTCGCGCAGCGTGGCGAAGTCGCCCTGGTCGTAGGCGAACCACCAGAGCGAGACCAGTTCGGTGACGTCGGCGACCGGGATGGCTGGGGTGGGCACGAGGCATCTCCCATCGTGGTGCGGGGAACGGACCCGGCCACGGTAGGAAGGGCCGTCACCCGTCCAGAAGAGGGTTTCCCGGTCATCGGCCGCAATGGGAGGACGGTTCTGTATGTGCAGGTAGGCCGACCGAAAGAACGCTCTCCGCTGATGATCCATCACCTTTCGTGGTGGTCGATCTCCGGCCGAGGGGCGGCTCACTCCTCCCTCCCGATCAGCGGGAGACCTCATGGTGAGAGCCTCGTCCGCCGCCTTAGCTTCGAAGCGGAGGGAGACCTGCCTCACATTCGCCCGGCGGCCCGCCGTCTGCGTCCCCGGCATATGCCGGGCCGCCCCGGACCGACATCGAATCCCGACTCTGGAGCTTTTCGTGACCACCCCACAGACCGCCGGCGGCGACGGAGTCCGTGTGATCGAGGCGGCGGCGCCTCCCGCGCGTTACGCGCGGGGGTGGCACTGCCTCGGCCTGATCGAGCATTTCAACGACGGCAAGCCGCATGCGGTGGAGGCGTTCGGCACCAAGCTGGTGGTGTTCGCCGACACCAGCGGCAAGCTGAACATCCTCAACGGCTACTGCCCCCACATGGGCGGAGACCTCTCCCAGGGAGAAGTGAAGGGAGACGAGGTCGCCTGCCCGTTCCACGACTGGCGCTGGTCGGGTAACGGCCGGTGCGCGAAGATCCCTTACGCCCGGCGTGTGCCGCCGCGGGCGCGCACCAAGTCGTGGCCGGTGCTGGAGCGCAACGGCCAGCTCTACGTCTGGCACGACCCGCAGGGCAACCCGCCTCCACCTGAGGTGACGATCCCGGAGATCGAGCAGTTCGGGTCGCCGGAGTGGACGTCGTTCACCTGGAACCGGATGCTGATCGAGGACTCCCACTGCCGGGAGATCGTCGACAACGTCGTGGACATGGCCCACTTCTTCTACATCCACTACTCGTTCCCGACGTTCTTCAAGAACGTCTTCGAGGGCCACGTCGCCTGGCAGTACATGAACGGCCAGTCCCGGCCCGACGTGGATCTGGGGACCGGCACCTCCGACGACAAGATGAGCATCTCCGAGGCCGCCTACTACGGCCCGTCCTACATGATCAACCCGCTGAAGAGCGTCATCGGGGACCAGACGAGGGAGAGCATCCTCATCAACTGCCACTACCCGGTGTCGCCGACCAGCTTCGTGCTCCAGTGGGGCGTGATGGTCAAGAAGATCGACGGCATGACCGACGAGGCCGCCGAGCAGTACTGCGCCGCGGTCACCAAGGCGGTGGGGACGGGCTTCCTGCAGGACGTGGAGATCTGGAAGAACAAGACCAAGATCGACAACCCGCTGCTGTGCGAGGAGGACGGCCCGGTCTACCAGCTGCGCCGCTGGTACGAGCAGTTCTACGTCGACGTCGAGGACGTCACTCCCGAGATGACCAACCGGTTCGAGTTCGAGATCGACACCGACCGGGCCAGGGAGTACTGGCAGAAGGAGGCCGAGGAGAACCTGGCCGAAGGACGTGTGATCACGGTGACGGCACCCGCGCAGGCCGGAGCCGGCAACTGAGCGCGCCCGGGGGCGCAACGCCCCCGGCCCGCCTTTCGAAGATCTGAGTCGAGGAGATATCCGTGTACCCGGTGTCCTGCCACCGCTGTGGGACCTGCGTCCTGGTGAAGAAGAACAGTCTCGCTCACACCGAGATCCAGTGGACCACCGAAACGGACCGGTGCGCGGAACTGGGAAAGACCGTCCGGCCGGACGTCCTGCACAGCGTCACGCCGACCTGCGAGGCGCTGCGCGACAGCGTCGAGGCGTCCGTGCGCGGCGGGCTGCTTCCGGTTCCGGACGCCGAGGAGCGAGTCCTTTGAGTGAGACCAGCGCCTGCACGCTGACGGTCCTCGACGTCGTCGAGGAGACCGCGGACGCCCGATCACTGATCCTGGGCGTACCCGAGGAACTGGGGGACCGGTTCGACTACCGGCCCGGCCAGTTCCTCACCCTGCGCATCCCCGGAGCCGAGGGACGGGGGAGTGCCCGCTGCTACTCGCTGGCCAGCGCGCCCGGCGTCGACCCCGACCTGAAGGTCACGGTCAAACGGGTGGACGGCGGCGTGGGATCCAACTGGATCTGCGACAACATCCGCCCCGGGCAGGCGATCGAGGTCCTGCCCCCGGCCGGGGTGTTCACGCCCGAGCGGCTGAACGGCGACCTGCTGCTCTTCGCGGGCGGCAGCGGCATCACGCCGGTGATCTCGATCGTCAAGGCGGTGCTCGCCCAGCCGGAGGGCACGGCCGTGCTGTGCTACGCCAACCGCGACGAGTCCTCGGTGATCTTCTCGGCCGAGCTGCGCGAGCTGGTGGCCCGCGCCCCGGGCCGGCTCCAGGTGATCCACCTGCTGGAGAGCGTCCAGGGCCTGCCGACCGTGGACACCCTGACCGCCCTCGCCGCGCCCTTCGCCGGACGCGACGCGGCGTTCGTCTGCGGTCCGGCCCCGTTCATGGAGGCCGTCACCGAGGCGCTCCGCCGGGCCGGGATGCCCAAGCAGAAAATCGTCCTGGAGAGGTTCCACTCCCTGAGCGGCGACCCGTTCGCCGAACGGGAACCGGTGCCCGAGACCGGCGACGACACCGGGACGGCACGGCTCTCGGTGACGCTGAACGGCAACGTGCACGAGTTCCGCTGGCCCGCCGAGACCAAGCTGCTGGACCTGCTGCTGGCCCGGGGGCTCAAGGCCCCCTACTCCTGCGGGGAGGGCAACTGCGCCGCGTGCTCCTGCCGGGTCGTCAGTGGAGAGGTCAAGATGCTGGTCAACGACATCCTCGAGGAGGAGGACCTGGAGGAGGGCTGGGTACTGGGCTGCCAGAGCGTCCCGATCACCGACGAGGTCGAGATCAGCTTCGACTGACCGGACCGCCTGCGCGCGGGCACGGCGGTCCGGCCTCAGAGCCAGTCGGTCATCCTGGGCCACGTGGCCCAGGAGTCGAGCGTCCCGGTCGGCCAGTCGCCGGCCGGGGCTCCCTCGGAGTCCGGAAGCGACAGGGACGGGCGGGCGTGCGTGGCGGACCAGATCCGCAGCGCCGCCTGCTGGACGGCGGGAGAGAGCCGGGTGAAGTCGAGTTGCCGGGCCGGCCCGCACACCGACAGGGCCGCCACGGCCGGGCCCGGGCCGCGGACCGCCGCGGCGACGCACGCGATGCCGCGCACCGCCTCCTCGCGCTCGAACGCCACGCCGTGCTCGCGCACCCGCTGCAGCTCGCGGACGAACTGGGCGGGATCGGTGATCGTGAACCGGGTCCGCGCCTTGAGCCCGCCCCTGACGACCTCCCGGACGGCGTCGTCGTCGGCGTAGGCCAGGATCGCCTTGCCCACCGCGGTGCAGTAGGCCGGGGCGCGTCCGCCGACCCGCGCGGGCGTCTCGTTCTCCATGGGTCCCTCGATCCGCTCCAGGTAGACGACCTCGGCGCCGTCCAGCACGGCGAGGCGCACGCCGTGGCGGCCCGAGGCGCTCAGCCTGCGCATGAGGGGCAGCGCGGCCTCGCGGAGCGCGTTCTGCTGCAGGGCGAGGGAGCCGAGTTCGAGCATCCGCAGGCCGAGCTGGTAGTCCCTGCCCTCCCGGGAGAGCCAGCGGACGGCCACGAGCCGCTCGAGGATGCGGTGCACCGAGGAGCGGGGCAGGCCGCTGCGGCGGACCACCTGGGAGAGGGACAGGGGGGCGGAGCCGTCGAAGGTGTCGAGGACGCGGACGACCCGGTCGATCATCGAGGTCGGAGCGGGATCGTCGCCTTCCATGCTTTCTTCCTACTCAACGGGAGACTCTTCGGTGAGAATTGTGGCCTAGCATACACAGACCGCATCAACAGGAAGGAAAGGCCATGACAAGCGAGGGGATGCGCGAGGCCGTGGCTGGAATTCTTCCCGATCTGCGGGAGAGGGCGCCTCGGGCGGATCGCGACCGTGCCATTCCGCGCGTGTCCATCGAGGAGCTCGCTTCGGCGGGAGTGTTCCGGATGCTGGCGCCACGGCGGCACGGCGGCGCGGAGGCCGGGATGATCCCGTTCTTCGAGGTGGTCCGCGACATCTCGTCGGCCTGCGGGTCGACCGGCTGGCTGACGAGCTGGTTCGGGGTGCACACGTGGCATCTCGCCCTCTTCCCCGCCAGGGCGCAGGAGGACGTGTGGGGCTCGGGGCCGGACGCCCTCCTGACGGCTGCCTACGCGGCGACCGGTCACATCGTCGAGGTCCCGGGCGGATACCGCATCCAGGGCCGGTGGAGCTGGGCGGTCGGGTGCGAGCACGCGGACTGGGCGCTGCTGGGGGGCATGCTCTCGGCCTCGGACGGCTCCCCCGCCGACCTCGTGACCTTCCTCGTTCCCATGAAGGACCTGCGGATAGAGCACAACTGGGACACCGTCGGGTTGCGTGCGACGGCCAGCCACGACCTCGTCGCCACCGACGTCTTCGTACCCGCCCACCGGGCGCTGAGCTTCGCGCCCTGCCTGCGGTGCAGCGCCCCGGGACAGGAGGTGAACCCGGGTCCGCTCTACCGGCTGCCGCTCCCGTCGATGTTCGCCGCCGCGACCGCCGTGCCCGTCATCGGCATGGCGGAGGGGGCGTACGCCATGCTGGTGGGGTGGCTGCGTTCCCGTCTCGGCATGGCCTGGGCGGGACTCGCGACGATCAGCGACGACTTCAACAGCGCCCGTCTGGCCGCGGCGGGCGCTGATCTCGACGCCTCGTGGCTGCAGCTCCTGCGTGACATGCGCGAGCTCGTCCGGCACACCGAGGCCGACGAGCCCATCCCGGCGGCGTTGCGCAGAAGGGTCCGGCGCGACCAGGTGGTGGCGACGCAGCGTGCCGCCGCGGCGGTGGACCAGCTGTTCGAGCACTCCGGCGGCGAGGTCGTCCGGACGGGCAACCCCATCGAGCAGGCGTGGCGCAACATCCACACCACCCAGGCCTACGCCCTCAACGACCTCGACCGCACCCTGGCCATGTACGGCGCGGGGGAGCTGGCGGTCGAGACCCACCCGCCCATGGTGTGAGTCCCGCGCCGCCGGCTCCCCCGGTGTCCTCTCTCAGGACAGGCGCTCGAGGATGAGCGCCATGCCCTGGCCGCCCGCGGCGCACATGGTGACCGCGCCGAGCCGCCCGTCGCGGTGCCGCAGGCCGTTGACGAGCGTGGTGGTCAGACGGGCGCCCGTCATGCCGAAGGGGTGGCCGAGGGCGATCGCGCCGCCGTGGACGTTGACCCGGTCGAGGTCCAGGCCGAGGTCGTCGCAGGCGGGCAGCACCTGGGCGGCGAACGCCTCGTTGATCTCGACGAGGTCGAGGTCGCGGGCGGTCAGTCCCGCGTGCTCCAGGGCGCGTCCCATGGCCTCGGTCGGGCCCAGCCCCATGATCTCCGGGGACAGCGCGGAGACGCCGGTGGCGAGGATCCTCGCCAGAGGCGTCAGGCCGAGGTCGCGGGCGCGCACGTCCGACATGACGACCAGGGCCGCCGCGCCGTCGTTCAGCGGGCAGCAGTTCGCCGCCGTGACGGTGCCGTCGGGCCGGAAGACGGGCTTGAGGGACGACACCGATTCGACGGTCACCCCGGCGCGCGGGCAGTCGTCGCGGTCGACGACGCTGCCGTCGGGCAGCGTGACCGGGGTGATGTCGAGGTCGAAGAAGCCGTCGGCGAGCGCCTTCTCGGCCAGGTTCTGGCTCCGGACGCCGAACTCGTCCTGCCGCTGACGGCTCACCTTCTTCAGCTGCGCGACGTTCTCGGCCGTCTGGCCCATGGCGATGTAGGGGTCGGGCAGTTCGCCTGCCGTGCGCGGGTCCGTCCAGGGGGCGGTTCCGGCGACGGTCCTGGCCTGCGACCTGGCCTCGGCCTCGGTGTAGCGCGGGTTGCGGGTGTTCTCCATCCCGTCCGACTTGCCGAAGCCGTAACGCGAGACGCACTCCACCCCGGCCGAGACGAAGACGTGGCCCTCGCCGGCCTTGATGGCGTGCAGCGCCATCCGCGTGGTCTGGACGCTGGAGGCGCAGTAGCGCTGCACCACGGTGCCGGGGACGTTGTCGAGGCCCACGCCGATGGCGGCCTGCCGGGCGAGGTTGTATCCCTGCTCCCCGGCGGGCTGCGCGCAGCCCACCATGATGTCGTCGAGGGAAGCGGGGTCGAGCGCGGGGACCTGCTCGAGCGCGGCGGTGACCATCTGGACCAGCAGGTCGTCGGCGCGCATGTCCTTCAGCGAGCCCTTGTACGCCCGGCCGATGGGGGAGCGGGCCATCGCCACGATGACTGCCTCGGGCATGTCTACCTCCAGAACGATGCGGCGCACCGGTCTTCTTCCAGGGCGCCGGGTGGTGTTACGCTACCTAACAAACATTTGGTAGACAACTTCCGGACGCATGCCGGAACGCAGGAGAGAAGGGCAGAGCATGGGCATCACCTCCGTCACAGAGGACGGGATCCACGTCGTCACGATGGACTTCCCGCCGGTCAATGCACTGCCCGTCGCGGGATGGAAGGACCTGGCCGAGGCCGTCACCGAAGCCGGCCGGGCGGAGGGCGTCCGCGTCGTGGTGCTCCGGGCCGAAGGGCGCGGTTTCAATGCCGGAGTCGACATCAAGGAGCTCCAGCAGAAGCCCGGCTTCGACGCGCTCCTCGAGGTGAACCGCGGCTGTTACGCGGCCTTCAAGGCGATCTACGAGTGCGCCGTCCCGGTCGTCGCCGCGGTGCAGGGCTTCTGCCTCGGCGGCGGAGTCGGCCTCGTCGGAAACTCCGACACCATCGTGGCGAGCGAGGACGCCTACTTCGGGGTGCCTGAAGTCGACCGGGGTGCTCTGGGCGCGGCGACTCACCTTTCCCGCATGGTGCCCCAGCACCTGCTGCGCACGCTCTACTACACCGGCCGCACCATCCCCGCCCGGCAGCTGGTGGGCTACGGCTCCGTCCTCGAGGTGGTGCCGCGGGAGCAGCTCGATGAGGCGGCCCTGACCGTGGCGCGCGAGATCGCCGCCAAGGACACCGCGGTGGTCCGCGCGGCCAAGGAGGCGCTCAACGGCATCGACCCGGTCGACGTCAACCGCTCGTACCGCTTCGAGCAGGGCTTCACCTTCGAACTGAGCCTCTCCGGCGTCGCCGACCGGCACCGCGACGCGTTCGTCGCCACGGGCAAGCCGCTGGCCGCGGGCTGAGCGGGGGATCGCGAAATGGCACTGGAGATCGATCTGTCGGGCCGCGTCGTCCTGGTGACGGGAGGCGCGCGCGGGGTCGGAGCGGGGATCGTGCGGACCTTCCAGGAGGCCGGGGCTGTCGTCGAGATCTGCGGTCGTACGTCGCCCGGACCGGAGGGGGACGGCCCCGCGCCCAGGTTCAGCCAGGTGGACGTGCGGGAGGAGGAGCAGGTCCGGCGCTGGGTGAACGAGGTCGCCCAGCGGCACGGCCGCATCGACGTGGCGGTGAACAACGCCGGGGGAGGACCCTTCACCGGATTCGCCTCCGCCTCGCCGCGCTTCCACCGGAGGATCACCGATCTCAACTTCCTCTCGGCGGTGTTCGTCTCCCAGTTCGTCTTCCCGGTCATGAACGCCCGGGAGGAGGGCGGCTCCGTCGTGAACATCACATCGATCAGCGCCCGCCGTCCCAGCCCCGGGACGGCGGTGTACGGCGCGGCCAAGGCGGCCCTGGAGAGCCTCACCAGGAGCCTGGCCGTCGAGTGGGCGCCGCGGGTGAGGGTCAATGCCGTCAGTTGCGGCCTTGTGGAGACCGAGGGGTCCGCCGACCACTACGGCGGCCCCGAGCAGCAGGCGAGGGTGGCCGCGACCATCCCGCGCGGAGTGTTCGCCCGACCGGAGGAGGTCGGAGCCGCCTGCGTCCTGCTCGCCTCGCCGCTCGCCTCGCACATCAGCGGCACCGTGCTCAACGTGGACGGCGGCGGTGAGTGGCCCGCGTTCCTGCAGCACGCGCCGGGCACCGAGAAACTGCCGGGACAGGCCCCCGTGTGATGGTCCGTGCGGCCGCGCCCCGATGCGCGGCCGCACGGCCTCAGCCCTCCGACGGCCGCGCACCCAGCTCCGCCTTGAGGATCTTGCCGCTCGCGTTACGCGGTAGCGCTTCCACAAAGAAGACTTCGCGGGGCACCTTGAAGTTCGCCAGCCGGTTCCTGCAGTGGGCTATGACGGCGCGGGGATCGGGCGCGGCACCGGGCCGGGGGACGACGTAGGCCATCGCGACCGCACCGAGCCGCGTGTCCGGCCCGGCCACGACGGCGGCCTCGGAGACGTCCGGATGGGACGTCAGGGCGCCCTCCACCTCGGCGGGGTAGACGTTGAACCCGCCCACGGTGAACATCTCCTTGAGCCGGCCCGTGAGCTTCAGGCAGCCGTGCTCGTCGAGGCGGCCGATGTCGCCGGTGTGGAACCAGCCGTCCTCGTCGATCGCGGCGCGGGTGGCCTCCTCGTCCTCGAAGTAGCCGAGCATCACGTTGCGGCTCCGTACGAGGATCTCCCCGTCCGCTCCGACGGGAACCTCCGAGCCGTCGGCGATGTCGACGAGACGGAGCTCGACGCCGTCGACCGCCGGTCCGGTCGTCTCCTCCACATGCGCGGGATCTTCATCGGGCCGGGAACGGCTCACCATGACGCATTCGGTGAGTCCGTACGCCTGGGCCACCTCGGCGAATCCGAGTTCCTCGCGCATCCTGTGGAACAGCGCATCGGGCACCGTGGCCGCCCCGGCGGTGGCGAAACGCAGCGAGGAGAGGTCGTGATCGTCCAGGCGCGGGTGGTCGAGGAGCGTGGTGAAGATGGTGGGGGCGCCCGGGAGAACGGAGATGCGCTCGTTCTGGACGAGTTCCAGGAGCCGGTCGGCGTCGAAGGCGGCAACGGGGTAGATCGTCGAGCCCGAGCCCAGCGCGGCGAGGAAACCCGCCTTGTAGCCGAAGCTGTGGAAGAACGGGTTGACCAGCGCGTACCTGTCCTGCGGGGTCAGTTTCGCGCCGGAGGCCCAGATCCGTGCCACGTCGACCGTCTGGCGGTGGGCGCTCATGACGCCCTTGGGGAGGCCGGTCGTGCCGGAGGTGAAGAGGATGTCGCACACGTCGTCGGGCCGCACCTTCTCGGCGGCGGCCCTGGCGGCCTCGGCGGAGACCTCCTCGGCCCGGGCCAGGAAGGCCTCCCAGCTGATCGCTCCCTCCGGCGTGCTCCTCCAGGGCTCACCGGCGGGGGGAACATCCACCACGGCGCCGAGGTGGGGCAGGCCGGGTACGGGACCGGTGGACTCCCCGCCTTCGTGTTCGGCCGCCGCGGCCCGTAGCATGCCGAGGAAGTCATTGCCGAGGAAGCCGTTCGAGGTGATCAGTACGCAGGCGCGGGATCTCGCCAGGATGGCGGCCGCCTCGTGCCCGCGGTACCGGGTGTTGAGCGGCACGACGGAGGCGCCGGCCGACAGTGCGCCCAGCAGGGCGACGACGAACTCCGCCCGGTTCGGCATCCAGATCGCCACGCGGTCTCCGGGGCTCAGGCCGAGGGCCAGGTGGGAGCGCGCGACCCGCTCGGCGAGTTCCGCGAGCTCCCGGTAGTCCAACCGGACGTCCCCGTCGACGACGGCGGGGCGGGAGCCGAACCGCAGGGCGGCACCGCGCAGCAGGGCCGGGACGGTCGTTCCGGGTTCGAAGGTGTGCATGATCTTCCTTCTTTGACCAAATGTTTGTTTGGTATGATGGCCGGACGGTCGTGCGTCCGGTACGGCCCTTCGGCGGAGAGGGAGGCCCTCATGGGGGTGGCGAGGTCGCGTGGAACGGCCGCGAAGGACGAGGCGGCCGACGCCAGGCGCAACCGGCGCGAACATCTCCTGGAGGCCGCGGTCGAGCTCTTCGCGACCAAGGGCTACGCCGCGACGACGATGCGCGACATTGCCGACGCGTCGGGCATCCTGGCGGGAAGCATCTACCACCACTTCGCCTCCAAGGAGGCGATGCTCGACGAGATCCTCCGCGGGTTCCTCGTTCGCCTCCACGAACGCTTCGCCGCCGCCGAGAAGGCCGGCGACGATCCGCGCAAGACGCTCAGCCAACTGGTCAGGATCTCCTTCCTCAGCATCCACGAGTCCCCGCACGCGGTCGCGGTGTATCAGAACGAGACCGGCAGCGACGTCCTTCGCAAGGAGGCGTTCGCCTACGTCGGCGACTACGGCAACCGCATCGAGCAGGTCTGGCTCCGCGTGCTGACCGCGGGACAGATGTCCGGGATGGTCCGGCCGGACTTCGACGTGAAGGTGGGCTACCTCTTCATCCGCGACGCCATCTGGTCCGCGGTGCGCTGGTACCGGCCCGGAGGCCAGATGAGTCCGGAGAGCCTCGCCGAGCAGTACCTCGGCCTGCTCTACAAGGGCCTGGACTGAGAGGCGGCCGCCTGAGGGGCGGCCGCTCTCAGGCGGCGCCTCGCTCAGGCCGGGACTTCTCGGGAACGCAGGGACTTCGGGTCGATGACCTCGCGGATCAGCCGCAGTTCCTCGGAGGTCGGCGTACGGGTCTCCACGGCGTCCGTCCCGTCCAGGTCGAAGCCGGTGCTGCGCTGCACCTCCTCGACGGTGACGCCGGGATGCACGGACCTGATCCGCAGCCGGCCGTCGGGCCCGTAGTCCAGGACGGCCAGGTCGGTGATGACGACTCCGAGGTCGTGGAACCGCAGGGCCGCGCCCCCGTTCGCCCGCGCCCGGTCGTTGCCGACGCCCGAGACGACGTCGACCTTCTCGACGAAGACCCTGCTCGAGTGCCGGGAGACCCAGTAGTTCGTCCGGTGGTTCACGGTGTTGCCCGGCGCGCCGCGGACGCCGATCAGCTGCCGCTTCGGCTGCCGCCAGTCGCCGATGCAGGAGATGTTCTGGTTGCCGTACCGGTCGAGCTGGCTCGCCCCCATCATGCTCCGGCGGCGGCCGGACTGCAGGATGTCGAAGATGCTGCTGAACGGGGCCCAGGCCTCGACCACCCCTCCGTCGGCGGCGGTCTTGCCCAGCGGCGCGGGTTCGCTCATGAAGAACGCCTCGCCGTCGGACAGCACGAGGTCGGGGGAGTGGGTCAGCCGCGCCAGACGGGCGCTGAGCGCCGGGACGGTCCCCACCGCGTGCGCCAGCACCTCCCCGGCGTTGCGCCAGGAGTCGGAGGCGGCGACGACGCAGACTTCTGCTCGGGTGAACTCCATGGTCAGGCACTCCTCGTTCCGGTGCTGGCGAAGTCGGCGACGGCGGCCTGGTACCCGCTCTCGTCCCCTCGCAGGTAGGCCTCCTCGAAGCGGCTCCAGGACTCGGGGTCCTTGGCGGCGGCTGCGTACTCCCGCTGGAACGCCTCATCGCGGTCGTAGTCGGGGACGCAGGAGGTGAAATGGGCGCCGTGAGGCGTCTCGATCACACCGTCGACGTACATCCGCCGGATGAGGAGGGATTGGAAGGGCGCCTCGCGCAGCCGCTCGGTCGGGACGATCTCCTCGCAGCTGAGGTAGCAGCGGTCGGCGGCCATGGAGTACAGGTCGTCGAAGTACGGGTCGGGGCCGAGGTACTGGCCGTTGCCCGCGGCGTCGGCGCGGTTGAGGTGGATCAGCGCGACGTCCATGCGCAGCGCCGGCATCGCCACGTACTCCTCCCCGTCGTCGTAAGGGGAGGTGACGGTGCGAAGCCCGGGGTTCATGGTGAGGACGTCGGAGGCGAGGCCCGCCCGCGTGGGCAGGAACGACAGCCGCTGGGCCGCCGCCTTCAGGCCCGCCACGAACATGCCTTCGTCGTACTCCGCGATCTCCACCGAGCCGCTCTCCCTGGCCGCCCGGAAGTGGGGGTCCAGCGGGATGCTGTCCAGCGAGACGAAGCCGTAGGCCACCTTGCGCACCTTCCCCGCGGCGCAGAGCAGCCCGACGTCGGGCCCGCCCAGGCTCACGACCGTCAGGTCGGTGACGTCGGTGCGCAGCAGCGCGCGGACGAGCGCCATGGGCTTGCGCCGGGAACCCCAGCCGCCTATGCCCACGGTCATCCCCGACTCGATCGTGGAGGCGAACTCCTCCACGGACATCGTCTTGTCACTCAACGAGGTGACTCCTCTCCCCGGCACGGGATCCGCGCCGGACACGGAAGCGTTGCCGACGAACGGCTTGATTGCGAAAAAACGCTCCGGCATCCTGAACCGACAGTATGCACCAAACGGTCATTTGTTTGAAGAAGGGCGGGGTGGTGCACCTCAGCCCCTGTCGGTGGCGAGGCCCAGGTGCTCGAAGTACCTGCGGCGGTGCTCATGCGGCTGCCCGAACAACTGCGACATCGCGTGGGCCCGCTTGAACAGCAGTTGCGCGTCGTGCTCCCAGGTGATGGCGATGCCGCCGTGCAGCTGGACCGTCTCCCCGGCCACCGTGTTGAGCGCGTCGGAGCACCACGCCTTCGCCGTGGCCGCCCGTTCCCGCAGGTCCGGGGCGCCCTGGGCGGCGGACCAGGCCGCGGCCCAGGAGAGGGTCCGTGAGGTCTCGACGTGGACCAGCATGTCGGCCATCCGGTGCTTGAGCGCCTGGAAGGAGCCGATCTGGCGGCCGAACTGCACGCGCTCCCCGGAGTACCGGACCGTCATGTCGAGTCCGCGCTGCGCGGCGCCCACCTGGAGCGCGGTGACGGCGACGGCCGCCACGTCGTGGAGCTCGCCGAGCAGGTCACCGGCGTCCGCCGTGAGAGGCCGCGCGGGCGCGGAGTCGAGATCGACGCGGGCGAACCGCAGGGTGACGTCCAGAGCGGGAGTGGACTGCCGCCGCACCCCGGCCGAGGCGGGATCGACCTCGTACAGCCCGACCGTGCCGGCGTCGTTCCGGGCGACGACGAGCAGGACGTCGGCGGTGGCCCCGTCGAGCACCAGGTGGGCCGAGCCGGTCAGCACCGGATCGCCGCCCCCGGGGTGCGAGGCGTGGACGTCGGAGCGGTCGCGGTGCCAGCCTCCGTCGGCCGACGCCCAGGCGAGCGCGGCCGACGTCGTGCCTTCCGCGATGCCGGGGAGCAGGCGCGCGCAGGCTTCGGTGTTCCCGGAGCGCAGGAGGGCCTGCGCTCCGAGCACGGCGGAGCCGAGCAGCGGGGACGGCACCAGGGCGTATCCGAGCTGCTCGAGGACGACGTGCGTCTCGAAGAGCGTGAAGCCCGCGCCGCCGTACTCCTCGGGGATGGCGAGCGCCGCCGCCCCGATCTGCTCGCAGAGGGTCGACCACAGCCCGGGATCGTGGCCGAGCCCGCTCCGCGCGGCCTCGCGCACGGAGGCGCTGTCGGCGCGCCGGTCGAGCAGGGCGCGGACGGTGGCGGCGAGTTCGGTCTGCTCATCGCTCAGGGCGAAGAACACATGCCCTCCTCATGCGGTCGTGGCGGTGATGGCGGCGAGCACCCTGCCGCGGTGGAAGGCAGGGGTGCCCCAGGCCGTGACCAGGGCTCGGATCTTGTTGATCCACAGGCCGAGGTCGTACTCCTCGGTGTAGCCGATCGCCCCGTGCGTCTGGAGCGCGATGCGGGAGGCGAGGTAGGCGGCCTCGGCGGAGGCGACCTTGGCGGCCGAGACGTCGCGGGGGGCGTCGGCGCTCCCGGTGGCGAGCGAGACGGCGGCGCCGTAGACCAGCGGGCGGGCGAAGTCGAGGGCGACCCTGACGTCGGCGAGCATGTGCTTGAGCGCCTGGTACTCGCCGATGACCCGGCCGAACTGCCGGCGGGTCCCGGCGTACTCCACGGAGGTGGCCAGCGCCCGTTCTCCGGCGCCGAGCAGCTGCGCGGAGCAGGCCAGCGCGGCGGTGTCCAGCGCCTCCGCCACGACGGCGGCGTCGAGCCGGACGAGCTCCTCTCCGGGCAGGACTTCGAACAGCCTCCGCGATCGGTCTACGGACACCCGCAGCTCACCCGCCGCCGCGGTGGACAGCGCCGCTCCGTCGAGGCGGAGCACCACCTGGGCGGCGTCGGCGTCGAGGGCGAACGGTGTCGCCGGGGGAGCCGCGACGGTGACGATCGCCGCCCCGTCCGCCAGGCCCTCCAGCGCGGGCAGGGCAGGTGCCGCGTCACCTGCCGCGGCGAGCAGCGCCGGGGCGAGGACCACCGACTCGACGTACGGGCCGGGCACGAGGTGGCGGCCCAGCGCCTCGAAGGCGACCACCACGTCGACGGGTCCGGCGGAGAGGCCGCCGTGCTCCTCGGGGACGCGCAGCGCGGTCACGCCGACCTCCGCCAGCCGCCGCCACAGGTCGAGCCCGCCGGAGAGGTCGCCCTCGGCCCAGCTCCGCGAGACGGAGGGGACCTCCGCCTTGCCCAGCAGGTCGTCGAGCGCCTCGGCGAAGCCGCGGTGCTCGTCGGTCAGAGCGAATCTCATCGCTTCCCCCTCGGCAGGCCCAGCAGGCGCTCGGCCACGATGTTGCGCTGGATCTCGTTCGTTCCGGCGTAGATGGGCCCGGAGAGGGCGAACAGGTAGCCGTCCATCCAGGCGCCGCCGGCCGCCGCGCCCTCGTCGCGCAGCTCGGCCTCCGGGCCGAGCAGGTCGAGCGCCGTCTCGTGCAGCCGCACGTCGAGCTCCGACCAGAAGATCTTGTTGACGCTGCCGTCGGCCCCGATGTCGCCGCCGCCGGTGAGCCGGGCGACGGTGCCGAAGGTGTAGAGGCGGTAGGCCTGCGCGGCGATCCAGGCGTCGGCGACGCGCTCGCCCAGCGAGGCGGGGGCCTCCTGGCCGCGCTCCTTCCACAGCGCGGCCAGCCGGTCCGCCGCCGCGCAGAAGCGGCCGGGGGAGCGCAGGGACAGGCCGCGCTCGTTCCCGGCGGTGCTCATCGCGACACGCCAGCCGTCGCCGGGCGTGCCGAGGACGTCGGCGTCGGGCACGAAGACGTCCTCGAAGAAGATCTCCGCGAAGCCGGGGTGCCCGTCGAGCTTGCCGATCGGGCGGACCGTGATCCCCTCGGCGTCCAGCGGGAACAGGAAGTAGGTCAGGCCCCGGTGCCGCTCCTGCGAGGGGTCGGACCGGAAGAGCCCGAAGCCGCGGTGCGCGAACGCGGCGCGGGAGCTCCAGGTCTTCTGGCCGTTCAGGACCCAGCCGCCCCGGGCGTCGTCGCGGACCGCGGTGCTGCGCAGCGCCGCGAGGTCGCTCCCGGCCTCGGGCTCGGACCAGGCCTGCGCCCAGACCTCGGTGCCGTCGGCCATGGGGCGCAGGTAGAGCTCCTTCTGCTCGGCGGTCCCGTACTCGAAGATGATCGGGGCGAGCAGGGAGATCCCGTTCTGGGCGACCCGCGAGGGCGCGCCCGCGCGGTAGTACTCCTCCTCGAACAGGACCCACTCCAGGAGGGAGGCGTCCCGCCCGCCGTAGGCGGCGGGCCAGGAGACGACGGACCAGCCGCCGTCCGCGAGGGTCCGCTCCCACTCGCGGTGCGCGGTGAAGCCCTCAGGGGTGTCCATGTTCGGCAGGGGCTCGGCGGGCACGTGCTCGCGCAGCCAGGCCCGCGCCTCCTCCTGGAAGGCGCGTTCGCGTTCGTCGAGGTCGAGGTTCATCGGGCTTCCTCGGCGCGCTTGTTCGCCTTCGCCATGCCGCGGGCGTCCAGGCCCGCCAGCGAGTCGGCGCTCACCTCGGCGTTGTGGGCGTGCGCGGCGTGGTGCAGCCCGAAGACCGAGTCCATGCCGGAACGCATGCCCTGGAGGTCCTCGGCCTGGTTGATCGCCTTCTTCGTCAGCGCGAGGCCGAAGCTCGGCATGTCGCTGATGCGCTCGGCGAGCTCCACGACCTCCGCCTCCAGCCGCTCCCGCGGCACCACGTGGTTGACCATGCCGAGCTCGTGGGCGCGCTGCGCGCTGAAGCGGCCGCCGGTGTAGAGGAACTCCTTGGCCGCGCGCGGGTTCATCACCCACGGGTGGGCGAAGAACTCCACTCCGGGGATGCCCATGCGGACGACGGGGTCGGAGAAGAAGGCGTCCTCGGACGCGACGATGAAGTCGCACGACCAGGCGAGCATCAGGCCGCCCGCGATGCAGGCGCCCTGGACCATGGCGATCATCGGCTTGGGGATCTCCCGCCAGCGGCGGCACATGCCCAGGTAGACCTCGGCCTCGCGGGCGATCCTGCGGTCGACGCCCTGCTTGCGGGTGTGGTCCCACCAGATGACGGCCTTGCGCTCGAACGACTCGTCGACGTCGCGGCCGGGGGTGCCGATGTCGTGCCCGGCGCAGAAGTGCTCGCCGTTCCCGGCGAGCACGATGACCTTGACGTCGTCGTCGTCGACGGCGCGGACGAACGCGGCGTCGAGCGCGTAGGTGACCTTGGAGTTCTGCGCGTTGCGGTACTCCGGCCGGTTCAGCGTCACGAAGGCGATCGGGCCGCGGCGCTCGTAGAGGACTACCTGCTCCTCGGACGCCGGCTGTTCACTGCTCATCGAATCTCGTCTCCCTCTGAGCGGTCATGGGGGTTGCGTGCCGCCCCGTAGAACGTATACCAAACAAATGTTTGATTTAGTATGGTCGCTTCCGCCTTCGGCCGCCACCCCCGCGGCCGAACGGAACCAGGAGACGGAGAGGCGCGCGTGGACCTGACGTACTCGGCGGCGGACGAACGATTCCGCGAGGAGGTGCGGGACTGGCTGGAGACCCACCTGACCGGCGACTTCGCCGGTCTGCGCGGCCTCGGCGGCCCCGGGCGCGAGCACGAGGCGTTCGAGGAGCGGCTCGCGTGGGACCGCCACCTCGGCGCCCACGGCTGGACCTGCCTCGGCTGGCCGGCCGAGCACGGTGGACGCGATCTGGACCTGCTGCGCCAGATCGTCTTCCACGAGGAGTACGCCCGCGCTAACGCCCCGGCCAGAGTGAACCACCTGGGCGAGGAGCTGCTGGGGCCGACCCTGATCGCGCTGGGCACTGAGGAGCAGAAGACGCGCTTCCTGCCGGCCATCGCCGCCGTCGAGGAGCTGTGGTGCCAGGGCTACTCCGAGCCCGGCGCGGGCTCCGACCTGGCCTCGGTGTCGACCCGCGCGCGGCTCGAGGGAGACGAGTGGGTCGTCGACGGTCAGAAGACGTGGACGTCACTGGCCCAGTACGCCGACTGGTGCTTCGTCGTGGCGCGCACCGTTCCCGGCTCCAAGCGCCATGCCGGGCTGTCGTACCTGCTCGTCCCGATGCGCCGGAAGGGCGTCGTGATCAGGCCGATCCTCCAGCTCACCGGAACCTCCGACTTCAACGAGGTCTACTTCGACGGGGCCCGCACCGAGGCATCCCTCGTCGTGGGAGAGCCCGGTGACGGCTGGAAGGTCGCCATGGCCACCCTGGGCTTCGAGCGCGGCATCTCCACCATCGGGCAGCAGGCGGCCTTCGCCCGCGAACTCGAAGCGATCACCGGGCTCGCCCGCCGCAACGGCACGATCGACGACCCGCTGATCCAGGACCGCATCGCGCACGCCCGAATGGGCCTGGACCTGCTTCGGCTGCACGCGCTGCGCACCCTGGCCGGGCGGGGCCCGGAATCGCAGGGCCCCGCCCAGGCGTCGGTGTCGAAGCTGGTCTGGGCGACTTGGCACCGCTCGCTCGGCGAACTGGCCATGCAGGTCGCGGGCGCGGGATCACTGCTCGTCGAGGGCGCGCCGTACGAGCTCGACGAGTTCCAGCGCCTGTTCCTCTACACCCGTGCCGACACGATCTACGGCGGCTCCAACGAGATCCAGCGCAACATCCTCGCCGAGCGCGTGCTCGGCCTTCCCAGAGAGGCGAGGCCTTGACCCACTTTGAGACCCCTCCCAAAACCGAGCAGCCGGCACCCGACTACGTGCCCGGACACGGACTGCTGGAAGGCCGCACCGTCGTGGTCACCGCCGCGGCGGGAGCCGGTATCGGCTCGGCCGCCGTCCGGCGCTGCCTCGAGGAGGGCGCCCGCGCGGTCGTCCTCGGCGACACCCACGAGCGGCGGCTGGAGGAGGCCGTCCGCGCGCTCGGCGACGAGTTCGGCGCCGACCGGGTCACCGCCGTACCGTGTGATGTGACCGAAGAGACGCAGATCACAGCGCTGCTGGACGCGGCGGAGCCGTTCGGCGGCGTCGACGTGATGATCAACAACGCCGGTCTCGGCGGCACCGTCTCCCTGCTGGAGATGACCGACGAGCAGTGGCAGAAGGTCCTGGACATCACCCTCACCGGGACCTTCCGCTGCGTCCGGGCCGCGGGAAGGCGCATGGTCGAGGCGGGCCGCAAGGGCGTGATCGTCAACAACGCCTCGGTCGTCGGCTGGCGCGCCCAGGAGGGCCAGGCCCACTACGCGGCGGCCAAGGCCGGGGTCATGGCCCTGACCAGGTCCGCCGCGATGGACCTCGCCCCGCACGGCATCCGGGTCAACGCCGTCTCGCCGAGCCTGGCCATGCACCCGTTCCTGGAGAAGGTCACCACCCCGGAGTTCCTCGCCGAGCTGAAGACCAGAGAAGCGTTCGGCAGAGCGGCGCAGCCCTGGGAGATCGCCAACGTCATGGTGTTCCTCGCCAGCGGCTACTCCTCCTACCTCACGGGCGAGGTCGTGTCCGTGAGCAGCCAGCACCCCTGACAGGAGAATCCCCATGGCCGAGGCCTACATCATCGACGCGGTCAGAACACCCGTCGGCCGCCGCGGCGGCGCCCTCGCCGCCGTCCACTCCGCCGATCTCGGCGCCCACGTGCTGTCCGCCCTGATGGACCGCAGCGGAGTCGACCCGGGCCGGGTCGACGACGTGATCTTGGGTTGCAACGACACCGTCGGTTCGCAGGCCGGGGACATCGCCCGCACCGCCTGGCTGGCCGCGGGCCTGCCCGACCACGTGCCCGGCGTGACCATCGACCGGCAGTGCGGCTCCAGCCAGCAGGCCGTGCACTTCGCCGCGCAGGGCGTCATGTCGGGCACGGCGGACCTCATCGTGGCGGGCGGCGTACAGAACATGTCCGCCATCCCTATTTCCACCTCGATGACCGTCGGCGAGCAGTTCGGCTTCACCACCCCCTTCGCCGAGTCCGAAGGATGGACCGCCCGGTACGGGGACCAGGAGGTCTCCCAGTTCCGCTCCGCCGAGATGATCGCGGAGAAGTGGGGGATCACCCGCGAGGCGATGGAGGCGTACGCGCTGCAGAGCCACCGCCGTGCCGTCGCCGCGACCGACGAGGGCCGCTTCACCAGGGAGATCGCCCCGCTCAGGGGCCTCTCCGCCGATGAGGGGCCGCGCCGCGACACCAGCCTGGAGAAGATGGCCGGACTCAGGACCCTCCAGGAGGGCGGCCGGCTCACCGCCGCCGTCGCCAGCCAGATCAGCGACGCCGCGTCGGCGCTCCTGATCGCCTCAGAACGCGCCGTTGCCGAGCTCGGCCTCACCCCCAGGGCCCGGATCCACCACATCTCGGTGCTGGCCGACGACCCGATCTGGATGCTGACCGGGCCGATCCCCGCCACCAGGCGCGCCCTGGAGCGGACCGGCATGTCGATCGAAGACATCGACCTCTTCGAGGTCAACGAGGCATTCGCGTCGGTCGTGCTCGCCTGGCTCGAGGAGACCGGCGCCGACCCGGAGCGGGTCAACGTCAACGGCGGGGCCATCGCCCTCGGCCACCCGATCGGTGCCACCGGCACCCGGTTGATGACGAGCATGCTGCACGAGCTCGAGCGGCGCGGCGGGCGCTACGCGCTCCAGACGATGTGCGAGGGCGGCGGACAGGCCAACGTGACGATCATCGAGCGGCTCTGACCGGGGTGCCCTTCCCCGAACACCACAAGCAGACGTCCATGCAGGGAGAGAACATGAGTGACAACGACCGGCAGATGCACCTCGCGGTCTTCGCCCAGGGGCTGGGTGCCGCGCAGTCGGTGTGGCGGTCTCCACGGACGGAGCCCGCCAAGGTCCACACGCTGGAGCACTGGACGAAGGTCGCCCGGGTGGCCGAGGCGGGCAAGCTCGACGCCGTCTTCATCGCCGACGCGCTCAACCTGAGCACCTCGATCGGCTCGGACGCCAGTGAGCGGCCCGACCCCATCGTCATCCTGTCCGCCCTGGCGGCGGTGACCTCGCGCATCGGCCTCGTCGGCACCAGCTCCACGACCTACGGCGCGCCCTTCACCGTGGCCCGCCAGTTCGCCACCCTCGACCACATGAGCGGCGGCCGGGCCGGCTGGAACATCGTGACCACCGCGATCAACGCCGCCGCGGGCAACTTCGGCGGCGCGGAACTGCCCGCGCACGCCGACCGCTACGAGCGGGGCGAGGAGTTCGTGGAGGTGGTCACCCGGCTGTGGGACGCCTGGCGGGACGACGCGCTCGTCCTGGACCGGGAGGCCGGCGTGTACGCCGACCTGGAGCGGATCCGGCAGGTCGACCACGAGGGCAAACACTTCACCGTCCGAGGGCCGCTGACCGTCCCGCGCTCCCCGCAGGGGTGGCCGCTGCTCGTCCAGGCCGGCTCGTCCCCGACGGGCATGAACCTGGCGGCCCGGTTCGCGGACATGGTCTTCACCACCCAGTTCGACATCGAGGACTCCCGCGCGTTCGTCTCCCAGATGCGGGAGCTGGTCTCCTCCAAGGGCCGCGATCCGCTCGCGGTCGCCGTCATGCCCGGCATCACCCCGATCATCGGCCGGACCAGGGCGGAGGCGCGCGACCTCGCCCGGGAACTCGGCGAACTGGTCCGTCCCGAGGCGACCCTGGCCTTCATGCAGCAGATGTTCGGCGGCATCGACTTCACCGTCTACGACCTCGACGCGCCCTTCCCCGACGTGCGCGGCCTCCTGCCCGCCCACGCGAGTGTCTCGCGCCCCGCGCTGTTCATGGCGATGGCCGAGGAGGAGGGGCTGACGCTGCGGCAGGTGGCGCAGCGCATCGGGCTCAGCACCGGGCACCGCTCCCTGGTCGGCACGCCCGACGAGATCGCCGACGACCTGGTCCGCTGGTTCGAGGCCGGGGCCGCGGACGGCTTCAACCTCATGCCCGCCGACCTGCCCCTGGGCCTGGAGGACTTCGTCGAGGAGGTCGTGCCGCGGCTCCAGGACCGCGGCGTCTTCCGCAAGGAGTACACCGGCGGCACCCTGCGCGAGCACCTCGGCGCCCCGGCCCCGGCACCCGTCCAGGGAGACGGCACGCTCATGGCGGACACCCGATGAGCGGCCCGCAGACGTCCTTCGACGCCAAGCGCTTCCGCGAGGTCCTCGGCCACTTCCCGACCGGCGTGGTGGTGATCACGGGCATCGGCGACGACGGCGAACCGGTGGGGATGGTGGTCGGCTCGTTCACCTCCGTCTCCCTGGACCCGCCGCTCGTCGCGTTCCTGCCGAGCAGGACCTCGAGCAGCTACGCGAAGCTGCGCACGGCCTCGTCCTTCTGCGTCAACGTGCTCGCCGCCGACCAGGAGGACCTGTGCAGGCGGTTCGCCTCCAAGACGGGCGACAAGTTCGCCGGCGTCGCCTGGCACGCCGCCCCTTCCGGCGCTCCGGTGCTTCAGGAGGCGGTCGCCTGGATCGACTGCGACTTCTCCGAGACCATCGAGGCGGGGGACCACGACATCGTCCTCGGAGCGGTCCGCGACCTCGGAGTGCTCAACTCCGTCCCGCCGCTGCTGTTCTTCCAGGGCGGTTACGGCGCGTTCTCCCCGGGAGCCCTGGTGGCCCCGTACGAGAGCGACCTCCTCGGCCAGATCAGGATCGCCGACCTGGCCCGGGAGCACATGGAGCGGCTCTCGGCCGACCTGCAGCTCGAGTGCTACGCGCAGTCCGTCGTCGCCGACGAACTCGTCATCGTCGCGGGCTCGGGAACGGCGAAGAGCACCGTCCACGGCCACATCGGCCGCAGGATGCCCTTCGCCCCGCCCTACGGCGCGCTGTTCGTCGCCGACCGCGGGGACGAGGCGGTCGACGCCTGGCTGGCCAGGCGCAACCTCCCCCTGACCGACGAGGACCGGGCGTTCTACCGGGACAAGCTCGCCAGGGTCCGGGAGCGCCGCTGGTCGCTGGCCCTGCGGGCACCCGACCACGACGAGGTGTGGGAGGAGATCGACCGGTTCTCCACCGCACCGCGCACGCCCGGGCTGGAGCGCCGGGTGGGCGCGCTCCTCGAGCGGATCAAGGGCTCCTACGAGCCCGGCGACCTCGAGCCCGGACGGCTGTACGACGTCCGGCTCCTGGGCGCCCCGGTGTACGGGCCCGATGGCTCGGTCGTGCAGGTCCTCGCCCTCTTCGGCATGCCGCCGCAGGCGGACGTGGAGCAGATCACCGCCTGGCTGAAGAGGCTGACCGGCGCGGCCGAGGCCGTCACCGAGGCGATCGGCGGACGTGCGCCGCAGGCGACGGACGACTAGCGAGGGAGAGACGACCATGCTCACAGAACACGCGATCGTCACCGGCGGCAGCAGCGGGATAGGCCTGGCGGTCGTACGGCGCCTGCTGACCCGAGGGCTCGCCGTGACCGTCCTGGACCTCCAGGCGCCCCCGGACGAGGCCGGGCAGGAGGGGCTGCTCCAGTTCTTCAAGGTGGACGCCACCGACGAGGACGCGGTGCGCGCCGCCTTCGAGAAGGCAGCGGAGAAGGCGGGCGTCCCGTCCCGCCTGGTGACCTGCCACGGAGTGCGGGGAGAGTTCAAGCCCGCCCTGGAACTGGACCTGAAGAGCTACCGGCGGGTCCTCGACATCCACCTGGTCGGGACCCTGGTGACCGCCCGCGCGCTCGCCGCCGGGCTGGCCGGGGACGGCCCCGTCCCGGCCGGCGACGGGCCGACCGAGGGACGTCCGGAGCGGGGTGCGATCGTCACCATCTCCTCGACGACCGCCTACCGGGGATGGGCCGACCAGGCCGACTACGGCGTCGCCAAGGCCGCCATCGGGCAGCTCACCCAGAACCTGGCGATCGAATGGGCGCCGCTCGGCATCAGGGTCAACTCCGTCGCGCCGGGCCACACCCTGACCCCCATGGTCCAGGAGATGGTCGACCAGGGCTACGACGTGTCGGCGACCAAGGCGCGCATCCCGATGAGCCGCCTCGCCACGCCCGACGAGATGGCCGCGGCCATCGAGCACCTGCTGCTCGACGCCTCGTACACCACGGGCGTCTGCGTGCCGGTCGACGGAGGCTGGACGGTGGTCGGCAAATGAGCGCCGCCCGCGTCAGGACCCGGCGGATCGGCGACCTGGAGGTCACCGCGATCGGCCTGGGCTCGATGACACTGACCCAGGTCCCCGGCTACGACGAGGAGCGCGGCCTCCGGACCGTGCACGCCGCCCTCGACGCGGGCGTGAACCTGCTCGACACCGCCGACGTCTACGGTCCGGCAGGCGGTGGATACGGCGTCAACGAGAGGTTCGTCGCCCGGGCGCTGAAGCTCTACCCCGGCCCCACCGACCACGTGGTGGTGGCGACCAAGGGCGGCCACCTGCGGTACGCCGAGCACGACACCTGGTGGATCGACGGCAGCCCCGAGCACCTGCGGCGGGCCTGCCAGGCGTCCCTGGACCGCCTGGGCCTGGACGCCCTCCCCCTGTACCTGCACCACCGCCCCGACCCCCGGACGCCCTTCGAGGAGAGCATGGGCGGCCTGAAGGACCTGCACGACGAGGGCCTGATCCGGCGGGTGGGCATCTCCAACGTCGACACCGGCCAGATCCGGACCGCGCACCGCGTCCTCGGCAAGGCCCTGGTCGCGGTCCAGAACGAGTACTCGCCCCGGGCGCGCGGGAGCGAACCCGAGATCGCCCTGTGCGAAGAGCTCGGGCTGGCCTTCCTCTCCTGGGGCCCGCTGGGCGGCATGCGCGAGGCCAAGGCCCTCGGCTCGACGTACTCGGCCTTCAACGAGGTGGCGAACGCCCGGGGAGTGAGCCCGCAGCGGGTGTCCCTCGCCTGGCAGCTGCACCGATCCGCGTCGATCATCCCGATCCCCGGCGCGAGCCGCCCCGAGTCGGTCCTCGACTCGCTCGCCGCGGTGGACCTGGAACTCACCCCCGAAGAACTCGAACTGCTGAATTAAGAGGAGACCCAGATGAGCGCAGTACAGGACGGCTTCGACGAGACCGCGGACGTTGTCGTCGTCGGCTCCGGCGGAGCTGCTCTGGCGGCCGCCTACACGGCTGCGTCCGGCGGGCTGAGCACCGTCGTGCTGGAGAAGACGGAGTACTTCGGCGGGACCAGCGCCTACTCGGGAGCCGGCATCTGGCTGCCCGGCAACCAGGTGCTCGAGCGCGCCGGCCTGCCGGACAGCGTGGAACTCGGCAAGGAGTACTTCAAGGCCGTCGTCGGTAACAGAACCCCGGCCTCCCTGCAAGAGGCGTTCCTGTCCACCGGACCGGAACTCGTGGAGTTCCTGGAGAACGACCCCGTCCTGCGGTTCCAGTACATGCCGTTCCCCGACTACTTCGAGGCGCCCGGCCGCATCGAGGGCGGGCGGGGCATCTACCCCGTGCCGCTCCCGTCCGCCGAGCTCGGCCCCTGGCTCGACCTGCTCCGCCCGCCCATCTCCACGGACCAGTACGGCGTCGACCAGGACCGCGAGACCCTCATCGGCGGCCAGGCGCTCATCGGCCGCCTCCTCCTGGCCCTGGACGCGACGGGCGACGCGAGCCTGCGCACCGGCACCCGCATGACCTCCCTGATCACCGAGGACGGCCGGGTGACCGGCGTCGTGGTCGAGACGGAGAACGGGACGCGGCGCATCCGCGCCGAACGCGGCGTGGTGCTCGCCGCGGGCGGTTTCGAGTGCGACGACGAACTGCGCGCCCGCCACCACGGTCTCCCCGGCGGCCGGTGGACCTCGGCCGCGCCCGGCTCCAACACCGGCGACGCCCTGGCCGCCCTGCGCGAGGCCGGCGCCGCCGTCGACCTGATGGACGAGGCGTGGTGGTGCCCGGCCACCCTCTTCCCCAACGGCCGGGCCGCCTTCACCCTCGGCCTGCGCGGCGGCATCCTCGTCAACGCCGCGGGGGAGCGGTTCGCCAACGAGTCACTGCCCTACGACCGGATGGGCCACGAGATCCTCCGCGGCCAGAGCACCGGGACCTCGCACATCCCCGCCTGGTTCGTCTTCGACGACCGCTTCGACAACATCCCGGCGATCAGCCAGCCGGTGCCGGATCCCGCGGCCTTCCGCGAGGCGGGCCTGTGGCGCACCGCGGGCACCCTGGCCGGACTCGCCGGACTGATCGACGTCCCCGCCGAAGCCCTGGAGAAGACGGTCGAGCGGTTCAACGGGTTCGCGGAGTCCGGCGTCGACGAGGACTTCCACCGGGGGGAGGACCCGTTCGACAGGTTCTTCGCTGCGGGAGAAGGACCGAACCCCTGCTTGATCCCCCTCGAACGGGGTCCGTTCCACGCCGTCCAGATCGTGCTCGGCGACCTCGGCACCAAGGGCGGCGCCCGCATCGACGAGGACGGCCAGGTCCTGAACGAGTCGGGCACTCCCATCCCCGGCCTGTACGCCGCGGGCAATTCGGCCGCGTCCGTGGCCGGTCACGTCTACCCGGGCCCCGGGACCCCCCTCGGCTCGGGCATGGTCTTCGGCTACCGTGCCGCCAGGCGGATGGTGTCACAGGAACGCGCGTGACGCGCCCTTACGTTCATGGAGTCACTCATGTCCGCCTCTCAACGAGCTCCGGTTTCGCGCAAGCGTGCCCGGCAGCGCTCGATTCGTTATCGGATCACCCTGCTGCTGATCCTGCCGCTCGCTTCTCTGCTGGTCCTGTGGGCTTTCGCAGCGAGCCTCTCCCTCGGTGAGGCACTGAAGAAGATCGAGTTCGCGCGGATGGTCGACGAGGTGGCTCTGCCCGTCGGGTCCGTCGGTGTCGCCCTGCAGCAGGAGCGGGCCGCCGCCGCGGTGGTGCTCGGTTCGAACGGACGGCGAGGGGCCCAGCAGCTGAAGACGGCCGAGGCGGTGACGGATGCGGCACTCAAGGCGTTCCGGGAGAAGGCCCTCCCCTCCGCCTGGGACATGCTCGAAGGCGAGACCAGCCGGAGCCTGCGCGAGCTCGATCAGCGGTACGACGGCATCGCGGGCCTGCGGACCGAGGTCAAGGCGGCGGGCATCCTCCCGGCGGAGGCGATCGGCCGGTACGACGAGCTCTTCGACGACACGACCAAGGCGCTCGGCGGCATCGCCGCGGCCGGTGACGCGGGTGTCTACCAGACCACGATCGCCATGATCGATCTGAACCGGGCAGGGGACCAGCTGCTGCGTGAGGACGCACTGCTGTCCCTCCTGGAGATCCGCAAGAGGCCGATGACGGCTGACGAGCACCGGCGGTTCACCAGAGCGGCCACCCTCCGCGAGGAGGCCGCCGACGCGGCGCTGACCAGCCCGAGCATCGAGGTGCGCGAGGTCTTCGAGGACGTGGTCCGCACACCCGAGTACTCCCGGTACCAGGAGCTGGAACACGGCATTGTGAGCTCCGACCGCGCCGCCACCTCCAGGACGCTCCAGGAGTGGCGGGCCACGATCCCGAAGGTGACGGACCCCTGGCAGCAGGCGCAGCTGGACGCCATCAACATCCTGACCGACCAGACCGAGGCGGCGGGGCACTCCACGTTGCGGCAGCTTCTCGTGGTCGGCGGTGCGGGGCTGCTGGTGGTGGTGGCCTCTCTTCTGCTGTCGGTCCGGTTCGCCCGGGGTCTGTCGGGCGAGCTGCGCGGGCTGCAGGGAGCGGCTCAGGAACTGGCGAACGAACGGCTGCCCGAGGTCATCGCCCGGTTGAGGCGGGAGGACGAGGTGAACGTCCCCGCCGAGACACCGCTCTTCGCGACGGGAAAGGTCCTGGAAGTGGCCAGGGTGGCCGATGCCTTCACCAAGGTGCAGCGCACCGCGATCGAGGCGGCGGTGGGCGAGGCACAGGTACGCAGAGGCATCAGCAGAGTCTTCGTCAATCTCGCGTGGCGGAGCCAGTCGCTGCTGCAACGGCAGCTGCGGATGCTCGACGCGATGGAGCGCAAGGCGTCCAGCCCGCAGGAACTCGAGGAGCTCTTCCACCTCGACCATCTCACCACCCGTATGCGCCGCCACGCCGAGGGCCTGGTCATCCTGTCCGGGTCGCGGACCATGCGGAGCTGGAACAGGCCGGTCCCCGTGGAGGACCTGCTCCGCGCGGCCCTGGAAGAGGTGGAGGACTACACCCGCGTCGAGGTGGCGGCGGCCGTTCCCGTCGCGGTGCCCGGAAGCGTGGCGGCCGACATCATCCACCTCCTGGCAGAGCTGATCGAGAACGCGACGACGTTCTCGCCGCCGCACACCGAGGTCCAGGTCCAGGCCGTGCCCGCCGGCAACGGGCTGACCGTGGAGGTGGTGGACCGCGGAGTCGGCATGGACGCAGAGGACCTGGCCCTCGTCAACCAGCGGCTGGCCGACGCGCCGGAGTTCGACCTGGCGGAGAGCAAGAGGCTCGGGTTGTTCGTGGTCGCCAGGCTCGCCGCACGCCACGGCATCAAGGTCACGCTGCTCCCCTCCGTCTACGGAGGCACCACGGCGGTCGTGCTCATCCCCGCCTCGCTGGTGGTCTCCGGGGAGGAGCCCGCTGCGCGCGAATCCGGAACCCGCTCCCCGGAGAGGGGCCCCGCCCCTGCTCCGGCGGATCCGATGCCTAGGCCCGCCTCGCGTGCAGGCGACCCCGTCCCGAAGCCGTCGCCGGGCACACCCGCGACACGACCGGGAGACGAAGACGGCGGTGTCCTTCCCCGCCGTACACGGCGGGAGCACCTGGCCCCCCAGTTGCGGTCCACGCCCATGCCGGCCCCGGGAGACGATCCGTTCGAGGCGGCTCGCGAGGGTTCCGACGAGAACCGCCCGGAAGCCAACCGCCGCCTGCTGTCGTCGCTGCAGGAGGGCTGGACCGCCGCACGCGCCGCCGACGGCGATGGACCACCCGCCTTCGGAGGCGGCCCCACCCAGGGAGAGACGTGAGACAACGGAGTTCACCCAACGACCTGAGCTGGCTTCTCGACGATCTGGTCGACCGTGTCGGCGAGATCCGGCAGGCCGTGCTCCTGTCCCGCGACGGCCTCGTGATGAGCGCCTCCAGGACGGTCGGGTACGAGGAGGCGGAGCGCCTCGCGGCGCTCT
Source organism: Actinocorallia populi (assembly GCF_002995495.1). Classification (GTDB taxonomy): domain Bacteria; phylum Actinomycetota; class Actinomycetes; order Streptosporangiales; family Streptosporangiaceae; genus Actinocorallia; species Actinocorallia populi. Next base: position 568,420 of record NZ_PVZV01000005.1, read on the forward strand.
CCTCCGGCCTGCACAGCCTGGCCAACGGAGTCCGGGAGCACTTCGGAAGGAGGGAGACGAAGCAGTCCATCGTCGAGCTGGAAGACGCCCTCTTCTTCGTGTCCGCCGCCGGTTCCGGAAGCTGTCTCGCCGTGCTCAGCGATTCCGACGGGAACATCGGGCTGGTCGGCTACGAGATGGCCATGCTCACCACCCGCCTCAACAAGCAACTGTCGGCCGCCGCAAGAACCTCGTCCGAAGCCCCGAGAGGCTGAGCGGCGCCCACAGCCGAACCGAACAGAATCCGAAGAGAAAAAGAGTCACGATGCCGCTGACAGGTGAATACGAACCGAGCCCCTATGCCCCGGTCGCCGACCAGGTGGCGCTCTACGAACGTACCGGCGGTGCGGAGGGGAACACCCTGCAGGGACGGCCCGTCATCATCCTCACGACCAAGGGCGCGAAGTCAGGAAAGATCAGGAAGACCCCGCTGATGAGGGTCACCGACGGCTCCCGCTACGCCGTCGTCGCCTCCCAGGGAGGAGCGCCCACGAACCCCTTCTGGTACCACAACATCGTGGCCGACCCGCACGTATCGCTGCAGGACGGCGCGACCGCCCGTGACCACACCGCCCGTCTCGTCGAGGGCGAGGAGCGCATGAAGTGGTGGGCCCTGGCCGTGGAGGTCTGGCCCGACTACGAGGAATACCGGACGAAGACCGACCGCGAGATCCCGGTCTTCGTCCTCGAGCCGTCCGCCTGACCCTCCGCAGGCCTTCCAAAGAACACGCAGGCCCCGATCCGAAAGGACCGGGGCCCGCTCGAAGCGGTGAAGGCGGTTTTTCATTTCATCCACGAGTGAAGCCGATATTTCGGCCTGAGGAGGAGTAATGGGACGCTTGGTGGGCAAGACGGCGATCGTCACCGGGGCAGGGCGCTTCGGCAACATCGGCGTAGGAGTGTGCGAGGCCTTCCTGCGGGAGGGAGCCAGGGGTGTCGTCGCCACCGATCTGACGGTGGACGAAGGAGACGCCCTGCGACGCGAGATGGAGAAGCGCCACGGTGCCGACAGGTTCGTCCTCCTGCGGCACGACGTGACCGATCCAGAAGACTGGAAGCGCGTGGTCGCGACCACCGTCGACGCCTTCGGCGGCATCGACGTCCTGGTCAACAACGCCGGGATCTCGATCCACGGCGGCGTCGAGAGCACCAGCCTCGACGATCTGCGCAAGGTCATGGCCGTCAACCACGACGGCGTCTTCCTCGGGATGAAGTACTGTGCACCCGCGCTCGCGGAGGCTGTCGAGCGGTTCGACGGCGGTGGTTCGATCATCAACAACATGTCGATGTCGTCCTTCATGCCGTCGAACAAGAACCTCGGCTACACGGTCTCCAAAGCGGCCGGCCGGATGCTGACGCTCTGCGCGGCCACCGAGTTCGGCCCTCGCCGCATCAGGGTCAACTCCATCCACCCGGGGCTGACTCTCACGCCCCTGATCGAGGAGGCGTTCGAGGACTACGCGCGTCAAGGGTTCTGGGAGAGCCGCGAGGCCGCCGTGGACGGCGTCGCGGCGATGTCACCGCTCGGGATCAAGAGCTACCCCGAGGACACCGCACACGCCTTCGTCTACTTTGCCTCCGAGGAGGCGCGCTTCGTCACGGGAGCCGCCCTGTACCACGACGGCGGCCTCGGGAAGCGCTTCTGAGGTCCCGCCGCCTTCCGGAGCCCACTGTCGCATCGCGGCGATGTCAGGAGGACCATGCCCGGGTCCGCGTCCCGGCGCGATCCGGCACCGAGGTCGGGACGCGGATATCCGCGAGCTCCCGCCGGCTCAGGGACAAGGCGTCGACCGCACGGTCACCGACCGGGTGGACGGCGTCTTCGGCCACGGTGAGCAGGCGGCAGTCGGGCATGGAGACGGCGAAGAGACGTCCCTGCGCGTCGAAGCCGATACCGCTCTGACCCTCCGTTGCGAAGGCTCATGCCGAGTTCGCCGGACGGCTCGCCCCGAGATCACGCAGCCGACGTGTGGCTGTCAGAGGACGAGGCATCAGGGCCGGGATCCTGATGAGGAGTGAAGACGAAGGTGGAGTCGCTGTCGTCCAGCCGGATGGTGAGAGAGGCGTCCAGGGCTCCGGCGAGTCTGGTGAGCAAGGGGAGGGTCGGCACCGAATCGCCGCCCTCGATGTTGGAGATCTGCGGTTGGGTCATGCCCGCGCGGCGGGCGAGTTCGGCCTGGGAGATCCCGAGCGCGGTGCGGCGGTCGTAGACGGCCTGCCCGAGCGCCAGAGCGTGCCCGGCCTCGATGTAGGCAGGGGATTCTTCGACCGTCTCGCCGAGAAGCCTCCTGGTCCGGCGGGTCTTCCACTGGGAGTGGTTCACGGTGCCTCCTCCTTGCTCCGGTCGTAGGTGTGCGCGGCGGAACCGTGCTCGGCTGGGACGCGAGCATGTCGGCGGCCCGTTCGGCCTTGTCGTAGTGCCGGTCGGTGAGGAGCTCCAGCCACTGTCTGACCTCCGGCTCGATCTCGATCCGCCACCATGCGCTCACGTTCTGATTATACAGAAATTCATATGCCTGAGGTGGTGGGCGGGAGACCGCCCCGGCTTTCTGGGTCCCCCGTGACGTGCCAGGGGTCCGGCAGCCGGGGGCAATGGCGAAGGCCGCTCATCTTGAAAGATGAGCGGCCTGTCGGAGTTCCGGACGGTGCGCTGATGTCAGGAGGTGGTGGTGCCTCCGTTGAGGCCGAGGGTCTGGCCGGTCATCCAGGCGGATTCCTCGGAGGCGAGGTAGACGGCGAGGGCGCCGGCGTCCTCGGGGGTGCCCAGGCGCTTGACGGGGATGGGGTCGGACCACTTCTTGACGAGTTCGGGGTCCTTGACGTTGCGCAGGACCATGCCGAGGGCGACGGTGTTGGCGGTGACGCCGTACGGGGCGTTCTCCATGGCGAGGTGGCGCATGAAGCCGATCGCGCCGGCCTTGGCGGCGCCGTAGGTCGAGACGCCCATGTCCAGGCCGACGTTTCCGGCGCCGGACGCGATGGTGATGAGTCTTCCCCAGCCCTTCTCGACCATCGGGTCCAGGGCGGCCTTGCAGCAGTTCAAGACGCCGAAGAGGTTGACGTCGATGATGCCGCGCCAGTAGTCGACGGACATCTCGCGGAAGGGGGAGACCTTCATGGTCTCGTTGGGGCCGGCGGTGCCGGCGTTGTTCACCAGGATGTCGACGGTACCGATGTTCGCGGCGACCTCGGCGAAGGCCTTGGTGACGGCGTCGAGGTCGGTGACGTCGAAGGGCGCTGCGACGGCCTTGCCGCCCTTGGCGGTGATGTCGTCGGCGACCTTCTGCGCGCGGTCGGCGTGGTAGTCGTTGACGGCCACCGTAGCGCCCTGCCTGGCGAGGGCGTGGGCGATGCCTTCGCCGACGTTCTGGCCCGCGCCGGTCACCAGCGCGATCTTCCCGTTGAGGTCGAACACTTTCTCTCCTGCTCTCGTTCTCTGCTCGGGCCGCGGATTCAGGCGGTTCCGACGACGACCTCGCGGCGGCTGATCCGCCAGCCGTCCGGGGTGCGCCGCAGCGTGTCGCGGTACTCGCCGACCATGCGGCATTCGGTGGTCTCACCTCCGGCGACCAGCAGCCAGTAGCTGCGGGCTGTTGCCGCGTCCTCCCCGGTGGGGACGACCTCCAGGGTGGTGATGAGGTGGCGGGTGCCCGAGCCGGGTCCGGCCACGCCCGCGGCCCGGCTGCCGCCCAGGCGCTCTCCGATCGCGGCACGTCCGGTCGTGGCGGTGCCGCCGACGACCCATTCGGCGTCCTCGGTGAGCAGATCCAGGAGGGGGCCGAGTTCAGGCGAGCCGTCGGCGAGGAAGGCGAACCGGGCCATGAGGTTGCGGATTTCGTCGACGGGGGACAGGGCGGTCACGAGAACGCTCCTTTCCGTTCGGCGGCCAGGCGGCGGACCGCCGTGACGACGGGGGCGAAGGGGTGGTCGGCGGGGGCAGGGGGCGGGCCGGAGTGCATGCGGTTGTGGCAGATGGCGACCGCCAGGCCGGTGTCCAGTTCCGCCCAGCCGATCGAGCCGCCCGCGCCGGGGTGGTGCAGGACCTCGGGGCACTCGCCGAGAAGCGGGTAGGCGGTGGGGCCGGTGCCGGCGAGCCAGTAGCCGTAGGCGCTGACGTGGTTCACCTTGCCCAGGTACCGATCGGGCTCGTGGTCGTCGTCGCGCGGCGTGGTGAAGGACTTCACGAGCTCGGCGGGCAGCAGGCGCACGCCGTCGAGCTCCCCGTGGCAGGCGAGCATCGCGAACAGCCGGGCGTAGGAACGGGCGGTGCCGATCGAACCCGCGCCCGGGTTCACCGTGGTCCGCGCGAGCGGCTCGTTGTAGACGCGCGCCGACGGGTAGACGGCCCGGGGCATGCCCTTCAGCAGCAGCTCCGGGGCCTCGGCCGGGGCGTCGCCGCCGACCAGGGTGGCGACGCGGCCGAACTCCGACTCCGGAAGCCCGAAGTACAGGTCGTCGATCCCGAGCGGCTCGAGCACCTCCTCCCGGACGAAGGCGGCGACGTCGCGGCCCTGCACGTCGGTGCGGCGGACCAGCTCTCCGGCGATCCAGCCCCAGATCAGGGCGTGGTAGCAGTTGGCGGTGCCGGGAGGAGTCTCCGGCTCCATCTCCTCGATCCGGCGGATCATCCAGTCCCAGTCGGCCTGCAGCTCAGGGGTGATCCCCTCGGGCATCCACGGGATGCCGGCGCGGTGGCTCAGGACGTCCCGGACGGTCGTGGCCTCCTTGCCGTTCGCGCCGAACCCCGGCCAGTACGCGGTGACCGGCGCGGCGTAGTCGATCAGCCCGCGGGAGGCCTGGACGTGCAGTGCCGTGGCGGTGACCGCCTTGGTGACGGAGAAGGGGTTGAAGAGGGTCGTGGTCGTGACGGGGTCGCCGGACGGCCCGTCCAGGCCCGCTGCGGTGTCGACGATGAGCTCGCCGTCGAGATATGCGGCGACCTGCAGGCCGAGCTCGCCTCGCGCGAGGGATTCTTCGAGGGCGAGGGTGACCTCGGGGGTGGTCAGGTTCGTCATCGTGGGGTCCGGCCTTCCTGCTTCTCGCCCGTCTTCGGGAGGGCGGCGGTGAACTTGGCCCGGGTGAGGGCCCCGATCTCGGCGAGGGCGATACCGGCTCGGCGCTGGCGGGATCCCCGGGAGAGGAACCCGTGGCAGACGCCCGGGTAGCGCAGCAGCGCCGTCTGCACGCCCGCCTCGCGGAGCCGCCGCCCGTAGTCCTCGATGCCGTCGCGGATGGGGTCGGCCTCGGCCGTGACGACGACGGCATCGGGCAGGCCGGAGAGGTCCTCCGCCAGGGCGGGAACGTCGTAGGGGGTGTCGGCCGCCGGGTCGGGGCCGAGGTACTGCGCCTTCATCCAGACCACGTCCGCGCGGGTGAGGAGTGGACCTTCGGCGAACTCGACCATGGAGGGACGGTCGACGGCCCGCTCCAGTCCCGGGTAGAAGAGCAGCTGGGCGACGAGGGCGGGGCCTCCCTGGTCCCGGATGCGCAGGGCCGCGCCGGCGGCCAGCGATCCGCCCGCGCTGTCCCCGGCGACCGCGATGCGGGAGGCGTCGACGCCCAGTTCGCCGGCGTGGTCGTGGACCCAGCGGACGGCCGCGTACGCCTCGTCGCCCGCCACGGGGCGCCGGTGCTCGGGAGCCAGCCGGTACTCCACGCTCACCACGACGGCGTCGCAGGAGGCGGCCAGGTTCCGGGCGAGCCCGTCGAACGAGTCGAGAGAGCCCATGATCATGCCTCCGCCGTGGAAGTACACGATGACGGGCGCGCCGGGCCCGGGGCCCGGCCGGTAGAGCCGGAGCGGCACGGCGCCGTGCGGGCCGGGGAACGCCAGGTCCCTCACCTCGGCCATCTCGGGAGCGGGCGGCTGCGGAGCCGACTCCATCAGGTTCCGTGAACCCTCGACACCGAGCTCGCGGTACGGCCTGATCCCGGCTGCCTTCATCGCTTCGAGCGAGGCGGCGACATCGGGGTCGAACAGGACCATGGGGTCTCCTGTCGTGTCGGCGCGGTCAGCGGATGACGAACTTGGACTCGTCGGGGGTGCGCGACATGCGCCAGTAGTCGACCATCCGCCAGGGGTTGGGCAGCATGACGCGGCCCGACGCGTTGCGGTAGTAGGTGTGGGCCTTGGGGGAGTTCCGCCAGATCGAGCCCTCCATCTGGGCGTCGACCGCCGCGACGAACTCGTCCTGGGCCTCCCGGGTGACCTCGATCGAACGCGCGCCCCGCTCCACCAGCAGCCGCAGGCACTGGGTGATGTAGTGCACCACCACCTCGGTCATGAAGTTGTGGCCGCCGCCGTGCCCGCTGCTGCTGTTGGGGCCCGAGGTCACGAAGAGGTTGGGGAAGTTCGGCACCGTCCCGCCCAGGTAGGAGCGGGGGTCGGTGCCTCCGGCCCACTGGTCGGCCAGCCGGGCGCCGCCGCGGCCGACGATCTCCACCGGGGAGAGGAACTCCAGGGTGAAGCCCGTGGCGTAGATGATGACGTCGAGTTCGACGAGGGTGCCGTCCTCGGTCTCGATGCCCTGCGGCACCACCCGGGCGAGCCGGTCGGTGACCACGTCGGCCCGGTCGCTCGCGAGGGCCGCGTAGTAGCCGCCAGGGTCGCGGACGATGCGCTTGCCGTGCACGGGGAAGTCCGGTGTCATCTTCCGCCGCAGCTCGGGGTCGTTCCCGAAGGAGGCCTCGAGGTGGCCCAGGCACATCTGCAGGACCCGGTCGTTGGCCTCGGAGATGGACAGGGGGTGGGAGGCCATCCACTCCTTGTCGGCGCGGACCCCCGGGTAGAGGGTGTCGGTCGTGTACCAGTAGCTCTTGGCCCGCAGCCAGCGGCCGTAGAACGGCAGGTGCTCCTTCAACCAGCGTTCCTGCTCGGAGACCAGGCCCTCGCCGAGGGTGTTGGGCAGCACCCAGTGCGGCTGGCGCTGGAAGAGCGTCAGGTGCGCGACGTCCCCGGCGATCGCGTCGACGACCTGCACCGAGGTCGCGCCCGCGCCGATGACGCCCACGCGCTTGCCCGCCAGATCGAGGGAGTGGTCCCAGGCCGCCGTGTGGATGCTCGGTCCGGCGAAGGTCTCGCGGCCGGGCAGGTCCGGGTACTTGGGGGAGTTGAGGAAGCCGGTGGCGGTGATGACGGCGTTCGCCCGCGAGGTGACCGTCCCGCCGTCGGCGGTCGCGCAGGTGACCTCCCACTCCTGGGAGCCGTCGTCCCAGACCAGGGACTTGATCTCGGTGCCGAACCGGATGTTCGGCCGCAGGCCGTACTTGTCGACGACGCGCTGCAGGTAGCGCTGGTACTCGTCACCCACCGGGTACTGGCGGGACCAGCCGGCCTCCTGCTCGAACGAGAGGGAGTAGTAGACGCTGGGGGTGTCCACGGCGATGCCGGGATAGGTGTTGATCCGCCAGGTGCCGCCGATGTCGTCGCCGCGCTCGAAGATCTCGTAGGAGAAGCCGTTGTCGGCGCAGGCGATCGCCGCCGCGATCCCGGTCATGCCGGCGCCCAGGACGGCGACCTTGAAGTCCGCCGGCGGGTCCGTGCGGCACTCGACGGTGTGCCTGCTCGGCTCGAAGCCCGCCTGCTCCCTGATGGAGCCGACGAACTCCTCGCCCACGTCGGCCCCGGTGGCCAGGCGGACCATCCGGTGGAACAGGGCGTCGTCGGGCACCTGGAGGTACTCGCCGTCCGGTTCGCGGGTGAGCGCCTCGACGAGGAGCTTCTTCAGCTCGGCGAGGTCCTCCTCGGGGAGGCGGCCCACGGGGTGCGCCCGGCTGTCGCCCTTCCTGCCGGTCTGCTCGTAGCGCAGGCGCGTGCCGAAGCGGTCCAGGAGCGAGACGTCGCCGGTCACCTGCACCAGGCACAGGAGCAGCAGCGGTGTGTCCGCGGCGGCGAGGCTCCGTTCGAGCTCGTCCGCGGGCAGACGCCGCGGTGCGACGCGCAGATCGATCAGGCGGTGGGGGTTGGAGGTCATCTTCGCGGCTCCCGGAGGGCTGGTTCGGCGGGCACGGAGGGGACTCCGTGATCCGGGTCACCCATTGAAACCGCAGGTAGAAAGTTTTGTCAACGATATTGCTTTCCAGGATTGGATCCAACTATGAATAACCATGACGCTGTCGGATCGTGCGGAGGAGCGCTGACGTGGCACTGACCCTCAGGGCGGTCGAACGACCGCCCGCGGCACTGGACGGGCTCCGGCTCGAGGTGCGCGAGTTCCTCGAGCACGAGCTCGCCGCCGGTGGATTCACCCCCGAGGCGGACGCGTGGATGTCCGGCATCGACGTCGCGTTCAGCCGGAGGCTGGCCGGGCGCGGCTGGGTCGGGATGACCATCCCCGCCGAGTACGGAGGACACGGCCGTTCGGCGCTCGAACGCTACGTCGTGACCGAGGAGCTCCTGGCTTACGGGGCGCCGGTCGCCGCGCACTGGATCGCCGACCGCCAGATGGCGCCCGGCATCCTGCGCAACGGCACCGAGGAGCACAAACGCCGCTACCTGCCCGGCATCGCGCGGGCCGAGCAGTTCATCGCCATCGGCATGTCGGAGCCCGACTCGGGCTCCGACCTCGCCTCCGTCCGCACCAGGGCGGTCGAGACGCAGGACGGCTGGCGGATCACCGGCACCAAGGTCTGGACCAGCGCCGCGCACATCGCCACGGCGATCGTCGTCCTGGCCCGCACCGACGACGGCGGCGACCGGCACGCCGGACTCTCGCAGTTCATCGTCGACCTGCCCCACCCGGCGGTGACGATCTCACCGATCATCACCATCGACGGCGCCCACCACTTCAACGAGGTCGTCTTCGACGACGCCCTGGTCCCGTGCACCGCACTTCTGGGCGAGCGGGGCGAAGGCTGGCGCCAGGTCACCGCGGAGCTGGGCAATGAACGATCCGGTCCGGAGCGGTTCCTGAGCGTGATGCCGCTGCTGAGGGCGTGGACGGCCACCGGGTGCTTCACCGAGGACCCGCTCGCCCGGGCCGAGCTCGGGCGGCTCGTCACACGGCTGGCCGTCCTGCGCCAGATGTCGCTCGCGGTCGCCGGCCGCCTGGCCGCCGGGGAGAACCCCGCACTGGAGGCCGCTCTGGTGAAGGACCTGGGCACCGGGTTCGAGGGGGAGATGGTCGAGGTGATCCGGCGCCATGTCGACCCGGAGTCCGGCGGGGTGCACGAGGACCTGGCGGCGATGCTCACCAAGGCCGTCCTCCACGTCCCCGCCTTCACCCTCCGCGGAGGGACCAACGAAGTCCTGCGCTCCATCGTCGCGAAGGGGTTGAGCCGCCGATGAGCGAGCACCTCGAAGAACTCGCCGCCGCGGTCCGCGGAGTGCTGGCGTCCCGGACACCGGAGGACTCCGCGGCTCCGGAGGGAGGCGACACCGTGCTGTGGGAGGAGCTCGACAGGCTCGGGTTCACCTCCCTTTCCACGCCCGAGGAACTGGGGGGAGGCGGCGGCACGCTCCAGGACGCGGCCGCGGTGGTGCGCGAGATCGCCGAGGCATGCGCCGCCGTGCCCGTCGCCGAAGCGCTGCTCGTGGCGGCCCCGCTGCTGGCGGCCGCCGAGGCTCCCCTGCCCGCCGGACCGCTGACCGTGGGGGTGGGCGACCTGTTCGCCGAGCCGACGGCCGACGGCGAGTGGGAGATCACGGGCTCCCTGCCCCGCGTGCCGTGGCTGCGGTCGGTGGAGTACGTCGTCGCTCTCGTCGACACGGCGGAAGGCATGGCCGTCGCGGTGGTCCCCGCCACCCATCCCCGGCTCCTGCTGAACGAGGGGACGAACCCGGCCGGCGAACAGCGTGACGACGCCGTGCTGGACGGAGTCGTGACGAACAGGGTGTACCGGCTGCCCGAGCGGGCATGGCTCCGCGAGATCGAGATGTCCGGCGCCGTCGCCCGCACGGTGCAGATGGCCGGCGCGGCTCGCGGGGTGCTCAAGGCCACCCTCCGCCACGTACGGGAGCGGGAGCAGTTCGGCCGCCCGCTTCTGGGGTTCCAGGTGGTCCAGCACAGGCTGGCCTCGTTGGCGGCCGACGTGGTGACGGTGGAGGTGGCGGCGGACGCCGCGATCCTCGCCTTGATGCACGCCGACTCCGGGCGGGAACTCGCGGTGGCGTCGGCGAAGGCGCAGGCGTCCGCGCTCGCCCGGCCGATCGCGGACGCGGGACACCAGCTCCACGGCGCGATCGGATTCACCATGGAGCACCGCCTCGGCGCCTACACCCGCCGCCTGTGGTCGTGGCGCGACGAGTACGGCAACGAGCTCCTCTGGCAGGAGAGGGCCGCCCAGCTGGTCGTGGATCGGGGCGGCGACGTGTGGGGGCTGGTGACCGGCGCGGACCTGTCGGGAGAACCGGAGGCCGGAGAGCACCGGGCGCAGGTCCCTGACGCCCGTATCGAGAGCATCTGAGGAGTTCGCATGGAATCGCAAGAACCTTCCCGGCCCGGATACGACGCCCTCCCGGCAGCCGTCAAGACCGAGGCCGAGCAGGACCCCGTGCGCGTCTCCTTCACCGGCGGCGTCGCCCGGCTCACCCTGAACAGCCCGAAGCGCAAGAACGCCATCAGCCTCGACATGGCGACCCTGATCGAGGGCTTCTGCGACCGCGTCCACGCCGACATCTCGATCGGCGCCGTGATCGTGGACGCCGAAGGCGGTTACTTCTGCAGCGGCGCGGACACCCGGGACCTCGCCGCCTCCTCGGCCGACCCCGCCTCGCCGGAGGCGGTCGCCCGGACCTCGGCGGTCTACAACGCCTTCGTGAGCGTCGGCTCCCTGCCCGTGCCGAGCGTCTCGCTCGTCGCCGGGGGAGCGGTCGGGGCCGGGCTCAACCTCGCCCTGGCCACGGACCTGATGCTCGTCACCCCGGACGCGGTGATCGACAGCGGATTCCTGGCGCGCGGCATCCACCCCGGAGGAGGACACCTCGCGCTCCTCGGCCGCGCCGCCGGATACCGGCAGGCCATCGCCCTCGGAGTGCTCGGCGCCCCGCTGTCGGGCACCGAGGCCGTACAGCGCGGACTGGCCTGGTCCGCCGCGGCCCCGGAGGAACTGCTGGAGACGGCGATGCGGCTGGTCGGGTCGGCCGCGGCCGACCCGGAGCTGGTACGCCGCGTCAAGAACAGCGCCGTCCTGGAACTCGGCCCGCCCGGACTGTCCTGGGCCGCGGCGGTCGAGGTCGAACGAGGGGTGCAGATGTGGTCGCTGGGACGCAAGGGCAGGGCCGGCTGGGACCGCAAGCCGGCCAAGCCGCAGGTCGACGGGGGGAGACCGTGACGGGCCGGGGGCCGCTGGCCGGGATACGCGTCCTCGATTTCAGCACCACGTTCTCCGGGCCCTACTGCACGCACCAGCTGGCGGACCTCGGCGCCGACGTGATCAAGGTGGAGGCGCCGGGCGGCGACATCACCCGCGGGCTCGGCACCTCCCGCTCGCCGGGAATGGCCAGCGTCCACGTGGCCACCAACCGCAACAAGGCCGGCATCGAGCTCGATTTGAAGCAGCCGGAGTCGCGCGAGCTGGTGCGCTCCCTCCTCGAACGCGCAGACTGCCTCGTGCACAACATGCGCCTCGACGCGGCCCGGCGGCTCGGCCTCGACCCCGAGACGGCCCTGGTGGTGAACCCGCGGCTGGTGCACGTCGCCATCACGGGGTACGGGAGCGACGGCCCGTACGCCGGCAGGCCCGCCTACGACGACATCATCCAGGCCATGTCGGGGCTGGCCTGGCTCCAGAGCCCGAAGGACGACACCGCTCCCGCGGCGTACGTGGCGACCGCGGTCGCCGACAAGGTCGCTGGCATGGCGGCGGTACAGGCTGTCCTCGCCGCCCTGCTCCGGCGCGAACGCAGCGGCCGCGGCCAGGCCGTCGAGGTGCCGATGTACGAGACGCTCGTGGGCTTCGCGCTCATGGAGCAGTGGGGCGGGAGGGCCTTCGTCCCGGCACTCGGACCGACGGGCTACCGGCGGCTGCGCTCGGCCTACCGTCGCCCGTACCGCACGGCCGACGGCCTGATCTCCGTGGTCGTCTACCACGAGGGCCATTGGCGCCGGTTCCTGGAGTTCGCGGGGAGAAGCGCGCTTCTGGAGGAGGAGAGGTTCCGCACGGTCGAGGCGCGCAACGACAACATCGACGAGCTCTACGCGATCCTGGCCGGCATTCTCGAGGGCCGGACGACGCAGGAGTGGCTGAAGGTCTTCGAAGAGATCGACGTGCCCGCCATGCCCGTGCTCACCCTCGACGACCTCTTCGAGGACGAGCACCTGCGGGCGGTGGACTTCTTCCACGAGGTCTCCCACCCCGAGGAGGGACGCTTCCTCGTCGCCCGCCACCCCGCCAGGTACAGCGAGTCGCCCCCGGCTCCGCCCTCGGAGCAGAGGCCGCCCGACCGGCTGGGCGGCGGCGCCGGAGCGGTGGCCCGGTGGCTCGGAACCGGATAGATCCCCGCCGCGTGGGCGGATCCTTTATCGTTATCGCATTCGTCGCAGGGAAGGAAGGTCTCGGTGCCAGCCCAGAAGACGGCCGCCGGCGGGCGGGCGCAGGCGGCTGAACGGGTGGTGCGGGAACTCCGGAAGATGATCATGTCCGGGGAGCTGCTCCCCGGACAGCAGATCCGCCAGGAGAGCATGGCCGAGCGGCTGGGCGTGAGCCGGCTGCCCGTCCGCGAGGCGCTGCGCCAGCTGACGGCCGACGGCCTGGTCAGCCATGTCCCCAACGTGGGCTTCGCGGTCGCCCGGCTGAGCCAGGCCGAGTTCGACCAGATCTACCTCATGCGCCGGCTCCTCGAGACGGAGCTCATCCTCCGCCTTCCCCGCCCCTCCGAGGAGCGGCTGCAGTGCGTGGTCGACCTGGGCGCCGAGGTCACCGCCGCCGCCGAACGGCTGGACCTCGTCGAGATGCGGCTGCGCAACCACGACTTCCACTTCGAGATCTTCCGGCTGAGCGGCCTCGGCCTGGTCATCGACGAGCTGGAGAAGCTGTGGAACTGGGCCGCTCCCTACCACACCATCTACCTGTACTCGGCCGACAGCCGCCGCACGATCCTCGAAGAACACGAGGCGATGATCCAGGCGCTGCGCGACGGCGACAACGCCCGCCTCGCCGAACTGATGCACCAGCACCGGCACGGTTCGGAGACCCAGCTCGGCGCCATGCTGGGCGGCGGCCCCGTCGTCCGCCCCGTCTGAGGGCTGCCCAGCCGCCTGGAAGCCCGTCGTCGATCTTCTTTGGACGTACCCAGGCGGTCTCTCGACTTCGGGAGAGGACTTTCGGTTCCCAGGGTGGGCAGATACCGAACGAATCGGGTGAATGTGCAGGGACTCACCCCGAGGCGGAGGGCGAGGGAGTTTCCGTGATGGACGGAACCGGCGAGGACGAACGGGTCCTCGCCGCGGCGCTGCGGCTGTTCGCCGGCCTGGGTTACGACGGCACCACCACCGAGATGATCGCCGCAGCGGCGGGCATCCCCCCTTCGTCCATCGCAGGCGGGAAGAGCGCGCTCTATCAGAAGATCTTCGAGAACTTCCACCGCGCGCAGATGGACCTTCTCGAAGAAGTGGAGGCCGTCCACGCCGCAGGAGGAGACCTGCACCAGACCCTCGACATGATGATGGACTTCTACCTGGACCACCGGCAGGAGCTGACGGTCTGGCAGTACAGGGGTCTGTCGGATGCCGTGGACGTCGCGGACATCGACGAAAGGTTCCGCCTGCCGGTCACCTGGCGCCTGTTCGAGGCCGTCGGATCGCTCGAGGACCTTTCCGACCCGGACCTGTGGATCAGCGCCTTCAGCTGGTGCCTCACCGGTTTCATCAACGGCGGGATCGTCTCCCGCGACCCGGGCCCCACCACCGCCGACGACCTCATGGCCCGCCGCCGTTTCCGCGCCCTTCTCCATGACCTCACCGACGCCTGGATACGATCTTCCACCGAACGTTCTTCTGAGCGGTGAGAGGGTGTGTTTAGCGAACGGTGGGACAGGTTGTTGTCGCTGTTCAGTGATGGTGTCGGGTGAGGCGGCCGTCGAAGGCGCCCAGGGCGTGCTTCCAGCGCCGGCCCCAGCGGGCCCGGCCCGTGCCTGTCGGGTTCAGGCTCATCAAGGCGAGGTAGACGCACTTCAATGCGGCTTGCTCGTTGGGGAAGTGGCCTCGTGCGCGGAAGGCTCGGCGGATGCGGGCGTTGACGGATTCGATGGCGTTGGTGGTGCAGATGACTTGCGGATCTCGATGTCGAAGGCGAAGAACGGCACGAACTCCGGCCAGGCCCCCTCCCAGAGCCGAACGATCGCCGGATAGCGGGCGCCTCACGTCTGGGCGACCTCGCCCCGGCGCTCGAGCGCGGCCGCTTCGGTCGGGGCGGTATGGACGGGCCGCAGGGCGTCGGCGAGCTTGGCCAGTGCTGGCGGGGCACGTAGCGGAACGTGTGCCGCAGCAGGTGCACGATGCAGGTCTGCACGACCGTCTGCGGCCAGGTGCCGTTGATCGCCTCGGGCAGTCCTTTGAGCCCGTCGCAGACGGCCATGAGCACGTCCCGGATCCTGCGGTTCTTCAGCTCGGTCAGCACATGCGCCCAGAATTTGGCGCCCTCGCCGCCGTCGCCGGCCCAGATGCCGAGGATGTCACGCCGGCCGTCGGCGGTGACGCCGCTGACCAGTTAGATCGGCCGGTTGGCGACCTTGCCGTCACGGATCTTCACGTGGATGGCATCGATGAACAGAACGGCGTACATCGGGTCGAGGGGCCGGTTCTGCCAGTCGGCCATGCCTTCCAGGACCCGGTCGGCGATCGCCGTGATCGTCGCTTTGGGCACCTCCGCTCCATAGACCTCGGCCAGATGAGCAGAGATCTCACCATGGGTGAGGCCCTTGGCCGACAGGGACAGCACCATCTCGTCCACCCCGCCTAGGCGGCGCTGGCGCTTGCGCACGATCTGCGGGTCGAAGGTGGCGTTGTGGTCCCGCGGCACCTGGTTCTCGACCGGCCCGACCTCGGTGACGACCGTCTTCGATCGGGTTCCGTTGCGGTGGTTGACCACCTCGCCGTGGCCGCGGCCGAGACGGGCGTTCGTCTCGCCCTGCAGGGCGGTCTCCAGCACGAGCTTGACCAGCCCGGTCAGCATCCCGTCCCGCCCGACCAGCTCACGCCCGTCGGCCTGAGCTGCCTCGACCAGCCGGCCCACCAGGGCCCGCTGCTCCTCCTGCACTTTCTGCTCGTCCTGCTGCGAACCGGACAGCCCGGCCTCCGTGCTCTCGGGGGATTCTGCACTCAAGGTGTCTCCTCAGATCCTCTGGGTCACACCCTTCGCTGAACACTCCCAGTTGAGAAGCAGAGCGGAGGGCCGGGAAGGGCGGACGGCGCGATCCCAGTGAGGCTCCTCGCGGGTGTTGATGATGCCCCCGAATAAACGCCCTTGTTGTCGGTGTTGTCGTGGCCCGTCTCTTACATCGGCCGACTGCGCCACCCCGCCACCGTTACCCACATCGGAACGACCAGGTGACACTAAGACGATCTCGCCGGGCTCCTTAACGCCACTGGCCGTTCCGTTACTGCTCCAGCCCCGCGTACTTCTCCGCCGAGCACCTCGCCTGGCTGCGAGACCGGAGCGTCGTCCCCCGCATCGCGCGGCCGGGGATCGAGTCAAGCGAGCGGCTCGGCCGGCACCGCTGGAAGATCGAGCGGTCCATTTCTTGGCTGTTCGGCTACCGCCGACTCACCGTCCGATACGAGCGCAAGGGCTCACACTTCCTCGCCTTCCTTGGCCTCGCCGTCACGCTGACCTGCTACAAGAAGCTCGCGAGACTGTGGTCGGGCAGCCGTGGGACACTGCGGCCGCCGACTGCCCGACCATGACGACCGGGCCGGTGCCCTTGGGCGTCAGGGTTTGGCTACCGGCACCTGGAGTTCGGTCACCCAGTCGTCGCGGTTGTCCGGGCACTCCAGGCTGATCTCCCGCGGGTGTCCGGCCGACCGGTAGCCGTTGCCGTCGATCCAGCGGGCCAGGGCCTGAGCCGTGGGCAGGACCGTGTCCATCGAGCCTCGGTGCACGATCGTGGCCGCCTGATCGACGGGCGGCAGGTCGAGCACCCGGAAGGCGCCGTCCTGGAGGGGCGCCGCGACCTGGACTGCGGCGTGGACGATGATCCTGCCGCCGCCCTCCGGAGCGTCCTCGTAGTAGGCGACACCGGGCCCCGCGGGCGTGACGCCCGCCGCGTCCAGGCGCCGGAACAGCTCGTCGTAGAGCGGCCCGATGACCGGGCCGATGTCCTCGGGCTCGAAGCTCGCAGCGGTCGCGGTGAGCTCCGCCACCCGGATCGCCGGGACGTTCTTGATGACGACGTCGTTCGTGGGCATGTGCCCCTCACTCTCGATCGACCGGAGCCTCGCCTCGACCTGGACCAGCCGTGCTGCCGCGGCGGCCATCGTGGCCTCCAGCTCTGCTTGCCGCAGCCGCAGCATGCCGCGCAGTTCCTTGGTACTGATCCTCTCGTCCACGATGTCCCGCACCTGCTGGAGGGTGAAACCGAGGTCCTTGAGCGCGATGACGCGGTTGAGGCGGGTGAGCTGGGCCGCCGTGTAGTACCGGTAGCCGGTGGCAGGGTCGACGTGGGCCGGGCGCAGCAGGCCGGTCGCGTCGTAGTGGCGCAGCATCCGGACCGATACACGGCCGTGCCGGGCGAAGTCTCCGATGGTGAACATGACGTCTCCGAGTTCAGCACCTGACATGGTGTGAGGGTCAACAAGCCACCTCGCCCGACTCCCAGGCGACCACGCCGACGGTAGCTCAAGCACCCCTCATGCGAAGTACTCGCCGGGAGGAGTCACCACATGAGACATCCTCTAATACTGCAACGACAGGTTGTGTCTTTCGCGTCTGCGGTAATGGCTGTCCCTGGCTCGCTGCTGGACGCGTCTTCGCCATTCAGACCATTCCATAACGTGGTCGATGGAGCGTGTGGTGCGCGCGACGACGCGGTTCCACAGACGGCGGATCTCGTTGATGCTCAACGGGACCATACCTACCGGAAGGTATCCACCATCTCCCCTTTTTGCTCTGCCTTCTGGAGTCGGAGTAGGAAAGCAGAGGCAGCCATGGACAACGTGATGTGCCGGTACCAGGCCTGGTAACCGCGGACCTGGTAGTGATCGAGCCCGGTCTCGTTCTTGGCGGCTTGGAAGCATTCCTCGACAGCCCATCTGCTGCCCGCCACCCGCACCAATTCCTCCAAAGAGGTCTGTGCCTCGGCGAAGCAAATATAGTAAGCGATTTCCGTGGGGTCGCTGATGCTTCTGCGGGCCAGTAGCCAGTGCCCGACTCCGGGTTCGCGCAAGGGCCGGATATCGACGGCCGCCCAGTCATAAAAGCGTGGCCCGTGGGCCCCGTCTCCGCAGCTCAGCCGCTGCCACATGCCTGGCTCCACCTCGGCAATCATGTGGTGGGCGCG
Organism: Actinocorallia populi; assembly: GCF_002995495.1. GTDB lineage: Bacteria > Actinomycetota > Actinomycetes > Streptosporangiales > Streptosporangiaceae > Actinocorallia > Actinocorallia populi. The sequence goes on from NZ_PVZV01000005.1 coordinate 585,893, forward strand.
TTCCTGGGTCAGCTTCATCGAGATCACCATCTGCGTTTTGGGAACAGCGACCACATGCGCGATCCTGTTCTCTTCCATCCACCACCGAAACCGCCACACCTGACCATACGCCTCGTCCGCGGTGACCCACCGAAAAGGGATTCCCGAGGCGACCACTCGTGCGAGCATGGCCTGGCCCAATTCGGGTTTGGTGGCGAACTCCACATCGTCGCCGATGCCGGCCTGGCGGCACCGTTCACGGTCTGAGGTCCATGCTTTGGGGAGATAGAGCTCCCGGTCGATCAGCGCCCTGCCCTTCGGGCTCGCATAAGCGCAGAACACACCGATCTGGCAGTTCTCGATCCTGCCAGCCGTCCCGGAATACTGACGGGCCACCCCCGCCGACCGCAGCCCTTTCTTCAAGAATCCGGTGTCATCAAGGATCAGCACGCCCCGCTCCGGATCCCCGATGCATTCAGCCACCATGGAACGGACATCATCACGCAATCCATCCGTATCCCAGGCATAGAAGTTCAGCAGGCGCTGAAGACGCTCAGGACCCTTCTCGCCCGACACCTCAGCCAGGGTCCAGCCGTTCTTGCGCTCCAGCTCGCTCAGGAGTCCGCGCAGGTAGGAGGCCGCCTGGCGGCGCGACTCCACCCGAGGAAAACGATGGGCGAACACCGCCAGAAAGTCCGAGAACTCCCGTGACCAGGCTTCGGCATCGATCGTGACCACCCGACATCATCTATCACCCACAGCGACAAGGTCACAACCTGTTGTTGCAGTACTAATGCTTCGTTCCTTAAAGGCAGTACGTGAAGTGGCGGCGGTGGATGCGGGGGTGGGGTGGTGGCCGTCCCCAGATCCAGGGCTGGGCGTGGGCGTTGAGCTGGGCGGTGGCGATGCGGGTGGCGTAGGTGATCTCGTCAGGATCGGCGAAGGACACGCCGGCCAGAGCGGTCTTGCGGAAGATCCGCCACCAGCCTTCTTGCAGGTTGAGCCAGCAGGCGCCCACGGGGATGAACACCTGCCGGATACGGGGATGGTCTTGCAGCCACTCGCGGGTGCTCTTGCTGTTGTGGCTGGAGAGGTTGTCGGTGACGACGATGATCTGACCTTCGGGGTTGGCGTCCTCGATCAGTTGCAGGAAGTCCTGGTAGCGGGCGCTGTTGCGAGAGGAGGCGCACAGGGTGACCGCCTGGCCGTCCCGCACGCGCAGCCCGCCGTAGACCCAGGTCCTCTCCGGCCCGCGGGCATACTCCAGAGTTTCCTTGATCCGGTGCCCGTCGGCCGACCAGCCCGGCGCGGGCGCGAACGAGCGTGGAAGAACGGGGCCGAGTTCGTCGGCGCAGATCACCGTGGAGCCCTCCGGCGGGCTGGTGTAGAGCTCCACGATGCGGGTCCTTTTGGGGCGAACTCGGGGTCCTTGCTGGTGGTCCAGGTCCGGGTGCGGCGCCACCGCACCCCTTCGGCCAGCAGGATCCTGCGGACCTGGCTGCGGGCCACCGCGATCCCGGCCTGCCGAGCGGCCAGAGTGAGGGAGTCCAGCGTCCACTCACCCGGCCCCGCCTCCCCGGACGCCTCCAGCTCCCCGCTGGGAGTTCGGACCGGTTTGCCGGGCGGCACCGAGCGGGCCAGCGCCACGACGGCCGACCGCTCGGCCTCAATGATCCGGCTTTTGCGCCCGCAGCCGGGCCGATCGGCCAGCCCGTCCAGGCCGTCGGCGTTGAACCGGTGCAGCCACCGCCGCACCCTTTTCTCGTGGCAGCCGACCTCGGCCGCAATCGCTGCGACCTTTTGCCCGTCCCAGCTGAGCACCACGATCCGCGCCCGATCGATCCAGTCGGCCGGAGCATGCCGGGCCCCGGCCAACCGACGGATCCGCCTGTCCTCACGCCCATCCTGCGGCGGACGAGCCCGCACCAACCTCGGCACCGCCCTCACCCCTCCTACAAGCAGGCCAAAAACACCCAAATAGGATCTACCCACCCTTTAAGGAACGAAGCACTAGGGGCTGTCCCGCGATCATGTGACGGGACGGTCAGTCTCAGGTGCGGCTGTCGGCACGGGCCCGGAGAAGCTGTGGACGCGCGGGTGTTAGCTTCCTTTCCCATGATGGAGTACCAGGACCAGACCAGGGCGGCCTACGATGGGGTCGTCGAGCTGTATGCGTCGATGTTCGCTAATCGGTTGGAGGCGCAGCCGTTCTCGCGGAACATGATCGGTACCTTCGCCGAACTGGTGCGCGAGACGGGGAATCCGCGCGCGGCCGACGTCGGCTGCGGGCCCGGACATCTGACGGCCATGCTGCACGACCTGGGGCTGGACGCTTTCGGGCTCGACCTCTCACCGGGCATGGTCGACCACGCCCGGCGGGCCCATCCTGCGCTGCGGTTTGACGAGGCGCGGATGGAGGCGCTGCCGGTCGAAGACAGCGCGCTCGGCGGCGTGCTGGCCCACTACTCGATGATTCACACCCCTCCTGGGGATTTGCCCGCGCTGCTCGCCGAGCAGGTGCGTGTCCTGGTGCCGGGGGGCTTGCTCCTGGTCTCGTTCTTCGCGACCGACGGATCAGAGCCGGTCCACTTCGACCACAAGGTGACGTCCGCCTATAGCTGGCCGGTGGACCGGTTCGCCGAGTTGCTGGCCGGGGCCGGGCTCGTTCCGTTCGCCCGGCTGCTCCACGACCCGGCCTCCGAACGGGGCTTCCTCGACGCCCACCTGCTGGCCCGCCTCCCCTAGGCAGTATTAGGTGATCATGTGGCGGGGTGGCGGAGCCGGATGCGGATCGAAGCGACGTCGATGGTGCCCTGGTAGATGCGTTCTCGCTTGTCGTAGCGGGTAGCGACGGCACGGTGCTGGCGCAGCTTGTTGACGCAGCGCTCGACGGTGTTGCGTTCCTTATAGGCATCGCGGTCAAAGACCGGTGGCCGTCCGCCTTTGGAGCTGCGGTTGACGCGGTGGGCGGCCTGGTCCTTCTTGACCGGGATGACGGCCTTGATGCCGCGTCGTCGCAGGTAGCGGCGGTTGGCTCGGGAGGAATAGGCCTTGTCGGCCAAGGCGCGGGCTGGCTTCTTGCGTGGACGGCCCACGCCTCGTCGTGGGATGCGGATGGACTCCATGAGCGGGATGAACTTGGGACAGTCGGCGTGCTGGCCGGGCGAGGTGAGCCGGGCGATCGGACGGCACCGCCGGTCGGCGACCAGGTGGATCTTCGTGGTCAGGCCGCCCCGGGACCGTCCAAGCGCTTCACGACCACCTTTCGTCACCCGCTCGTGATCTTTACCGGCCCCTTTTGAGCGATGTCGACGGCCGGGGCATGCCGCGCCCCGGCCGCATGCTGATGCGCCCGCACGATCGTGGAATCGGCACTGACCGTCCAATCCTCACCCTCGGCCGCGTCGCACCCGGCGCGCAGCCCGTCCAGGATCTGTTCCCACGTCCCGTCCAGGGACCAGCGACGATGCCGGTTGTAGACGGTCTTCCACTTGCCGTAACACGGCGGCAGGTCCCGCCAAGCACAGCTCGCTCGGGTCCGAAAGAACACCCCGTTGATCACCGTCCGATGATCGCTCCACCGCGCCCCATGCACGTTCTGCGCCGGCAACAGCGGCGCCGGCCGCGCCCACTCCTCATCCGTCAGATCATGACGCTTCAGACGTTCATCACCCACGCAGATGATCTACACCAAACTGCCAACAAAGATCACGGGACACGCCCTAGGGCCTGTTCGTAGTTGAGATCATCGGGTTTCGCTGCGCGGTGTGTGTACTGCTGGTAGTCCGGTGGTCATGGCGCGTGGTGATGTGACGGACGAGGAATGGGCTTTGATCGAGCCGTATCTGCCGCTGGGTGAACGGGGCCCGATCCCGGACCTGCGCAGGCAGTTCAACGCGGTGGTCTGGCGGTTTCGCACCGGCAGTCCGTGGCGGGACGTCCCCGAGCGCTACGGGTCCTGGTCGACCGTCTATGACCGGTTCCGCGCTTGGGCGGTGCAGGGCGTGATGGAGCGCCTGCTGGAGCAGATGATCGCGCTGGCCGCCGCCGGAGGGCAGGCGGACCTGGGCCTGGTGAGCGTGGATTCCACCTCGGCCCGTGCCCATCACCACGCGGCAGGGATGCGGCTGGATCCTGAACTGCTCCAGGAGGTGGAGAAGGCGGCCGAGGAGGAAAAAGGGGTGCGGGCCAGGCACAAAAGCCGCCTCTCGGCCAGGGCGAGTCCGCAGACCTCGAGCGCCGAAGCACCCGGCGCAGGCGTCGCCTGCGGCTGAAAACTGCGGCTTTGGGCCGTTCGCGCGGCGGGCTGACCAGCAAGGTCCACCTGGCCGCCGACCCGCGCTGCCGCCCGTTGTCCTTCGTGCTCACCCCGGGCCAGGCCGGGGACAGCCCTCAGTTCCGTGCCGTGCTCTCGCGTATCAAGGTCCGCGGACCGGTGGGTCGTCCCCGCACCCGGCCTGCTGCGGTGGCCGCCGATAAGGCCTACTCCTCCCGCACTAACCGCTCCTACCTGCGAGGGCGCGGGATCAAGGCCGTCATCCCGGAGAAGGCCGACCAGGCGGCCAACCGCAAGAACAAGGGCAGCAAGGGCGGGCGACCCGTCTCCCACGACCGTGTCCTCTACCGGGAGCGCAACACCGTCGAGCGCTGCATCAACAAGCTCAAGCAATGGCGCGGGCTGGCCACCCGCTACGACAAATCCCCCGAGAGCTACCTGGCCGGCCTGCATCTGTGCGGAGCCCTTCTCTGGCTCCGTAGCCTTCAACCCGGCTGAAGATCCGAACTACGAACACGCCCTAGACGAGCGAATGCCACGCCCCGTGCGCGTCTCGTGCTGCGGCTCGATCTGGTCCCTGCTTCGTACTTCGTCTGCGAGCATGGCGTGCACCGTCGCCCGGACCATAGGCTGAATGTACTCGTTTGGATGCCGGAGGGAGCCACGGGCAGAGTCACCATCAACAACGACGGCAGCCCCCTCCGCGTCACCGGCATTCAGAACGCAAACCTCTCCTGCACACTTGCGATCAATCAGTCGAAGGCGTTCGACCTCGACCGTGACTGCAGTAGGCCCGAGAAATAGAATCCCGTCGCTGCTGGCGCGCTGGCGGTACTGGCAGCAGGGCTGGAGGACGGCCAAACAGCTGGCCGCCTCTCGCACAACCGACTTTAGTCATCACACTGATTTATTTAGCCCTTGGGCGTAGCTAATGCGACTCCGAAACTGGCAGGAGTCGTTGATCGAGTGATCTGTATTCGGGCCGGTTGTTCTGTGAGTGGGCAAGAACGCAGACATGCAGCGGGTCGCCTTGCTCACCGCCGATATCGTCCCAGATCTGCGCGAACAACTCGCGAGCGGCTTCACGATGGCCTTGGTGGTGATGCAACTCCACCCCTTGTCCGATCCGGGTCATCGTTGGGTCGAAGGTCATGAGCGTCTCCTTCACCGTCGCAGGCGCCGGTAGCGCCGACCGCTGTCCGCAGGTTCCTCACCCCCGTATGCGGGCTGGATCCCTTCTGTTCAAGATTGATCGTCCTGCGAGGCGGTGGTCCGCCTGGCCAGTCGTTCGTAGCGCTGCCTGGCGGCCTGCGGGGTGCCGAGCCCGAGGCCGAAGGCGATTTCCTGCCAGGTCATGCCGCGGCCTCGCGCCATCTGGATGAGTCCGGCTTCCAGGTCGTCTGCCTGCGCACGGGCCTGGGGGATGAGGCTCAGGGCGGCGACGATGTCGGCCTGATCCACCTCCGGCTCGCCGACGTCGGGCAGCACTGTTCCGCTGAGCAGGAACGAAACGATCCTGACGGCCTCGTGCGGCCCAAGGACCGAGGGGTGGACTTGTCGCTGCCGTTGCGCGTCGGTGGCTGCGTGCCGCTCGGTGATGCGCAGCAGTGACGTGTATTCGCGGTGTGCTCGCGCTTGTCCCGGGTGCAGGGGCGTGAAGGGATCAACGGGCTGTTCGGAAGTCGACGACATGGGGCCATGGTGGCCGACACACGATTCATTGTCAACTTTTAGTTGTGAACGAATTGTTCACTCCTTGGGGTGGTGTCGGTGAGAGCCGGATCGGCCCGCGAGGAGGATCGGAACTCGGATTTTGGCGGTAACGGGCGGGGCGCGAAAAAGGGGGGTGCCAGGCGCTCGGGCGTTCGCGGGGCGGTCTGACCTCCAAGATCCATCTGGCGTGTGACGGGCGGGGTCGGCCGCTGGCGTTCGTGCTGACCGGCGGGAACGTCAATGACTGCACGCAGTTCACGCGACTGATGGCTGCGATCCGGGTGCCCCGACTCGGGTCTGGTCGGCCTCGGGTGCGGCTCGGTCATGTGATCGGTGACAAGGGCTACAGCACCAAGGCCATCCGCGCCCACCTGCGCAGACGCGGAATCACCGCCACCACCCCCGAACGCAGGGACCAGGTCCGCAACCGGCAGCGGCGCGGCCGCCGCGGTGGTCGGCCGCCGGTCTTCGACAAGGACGTCTACCGGCAGCGCAACGTGGTGGAGTGCTGCTTCAACCGGCTCAAGCAGTGGCGGGGCATCGCCACCCGCTACTGCAAGGCCGCCGACTCCTTCCAGGCCGCGGTCACCCTGTTGACGCCACTGGCCGTTCCACTGCTGCTCAAGCCCCAACACCTTCATGAAACGGGGTGTCGGTAAGAGTCGTGCAACGGCGTACATTCCAGCCTTGTTGCAGCAGGTCACGCGAGGTGCGAGCAGGTGCACTCGGGTCGGGTTCTTGGCCGTGGGCAACGCCTCCCCGGTCGGACCGGATCGGGGCGCGGGTAGCAACCGACGTGCTGAACTGCGGTGGAGCATGTGGGAGGCCGGACGGTATCGAGATACTGCCGGGTCGGCTTCCCGGTGCACCGCATAACAAGTTCCTTACCCGCACCCCAGGCGGGACGGTGGCCGCACTTGTGCTATCGGCGGCCGACCGAGCGTGACGTCAGTTGACGTTCACCCAGAACGGGTCCTCTTCGGGCCAGGCCAGGATCCGGTCGTCGACATAGAAGTTGCCGAGATCGGTGCCCGCCCCCCGGTTCTCGCCGAGCACGATGTTGCGCACCGAAAAGTCCCATTCGATCGACGATGCGCCCTCATAGGTGGAGCTGAAGGGGTATTCGTCGCAGTCGTCGACGTTGGTGTTGTACGGCGGAAGGCCGGTCGCGGCGTTGTAGTCCGGGCCCCACGGGTTGAGCCCGCCCTTCTGCCCGCATGCCGCCTTCTTCACCGTCTCGTTCGCCAGGGCGATCGCGCCGCCCTGGCCCCGGCTTACCACGCGGTGCAGTGGCGCGCCCCGAGACCCGGCGTCCGGCGACCACTTGCCGGGGATCTTCTTGGGGTGGTTCTCCTTGGGGTAGGTGACACCGTCGGTCGCCGGGGCGTTCTGCGCGTCGCGGATGTGCTGGCGAATGTTGGGGCGGTTGCTGTCGTAGGTGATGAAGGGCAGCGCCCCGGTGTAGATGCAGGCGTGCGGGTAGGACGCTCTGCCATTGACGAAGTAGTCGGCTGAGTCGCAGCGGATACCGATCGGGGCGCCCTCACCGCTGGAGATCTCCTCGTATCCCTGGCCCGGGCTCGCGCCGTTCGCCTTGAGGCGCCACTGGTGGACGGCGACCATGTCCAGGCCCTGGCCACCGACGGAGGAGACGTCCCAGTAGACCCAGGTAGTGGAGTTGCTCCACTGGGCCCATTCCATCCTCGCCGGAGACCGCCCGACGCCGCACGTGGCAGTGGAGGGATGATCGGCGCCGGGCACGCATTCGACGTCGATTTCCAGCTTCAGGTTCGGGGCGACGAGCCGCCTGTCCACGATGTTCCACCCGTCGTAGCTGACCGACCCGGTTTTGGCGCGAAAGAAGACGCGGGTGGCACGGGAGTCGTTGTAGCCGATGGCGGCGGCCTGGAACCTGATCTTGTTGGTGCCCTTATGGGCGAGTGTGCCGTTCTCCTCCCTCTTGTAGTACTTGCCACTGATTTCGTATTCCTGGCACCACCTGAACCGGTTGTAGACGCGGCCGTCGGGGCCTTGGGCGTCCGAGGAACTGAGACAGTCGTTCAGCCACTCGGTGCCCGCGGGGTTGTCGGGGGATATCGGCATCGCCGCCGTCCCTAGGCCGTTGTTGCTGCGCTGAGTACCGTCGCCGGGCTCGACCGTGTCCTCGATGCCCAGGGCCGACGCGGGGGCCTTGGGGCTTGCGGCGGCAGCGGGGGCGGTGAGCCCAGCGCTCAGTGCCAGGGCCGCGACCAGCGTGCCGACCCGTCTGATGTTGATCAAGTGCTCTCCTGAACGGTGTTGTCTCGCAAGGACGACCAAGGAGCATGAACGCGGTTGTCGGCGGCCAGAGGCACCCCGGCCCCGAGAAAGCTCGAAATCACTCTCGGGGCGGGGGCTCTGGGTGGCCGGAGTGCTGTCACGTGGGGCTGCTCACGGGATACGGCCCGTCAGACTTTGATCTGGGAGAACGTGCCCGAGCCGTCCTGCCTGCCGCTGGAGTACTGGCGGAGGTGCTCACCGTCGGCGTACCGGTCGTAGCCCATCATGGAGCCGGTGTACTTGTTCTGGACGCCGATCTTGTCGGAGCCGGGTACGTCGCGGTAGATGTAGAACCGCTGGAGGTCGTCCTCGGCGCAGGAGGCCGTCATGAGGATCGCCCGTTCATCGGCTGCGGTCTGCGGAGGGACGGCCGCGCACCAGCCGCTGCCCCAGTTCCACAACGTGGCCTCCAGGACCCCGTTGTTCTCCGCCACGTTGCACAGCCGCCAGTGGTCCAGGTGGGCGCTGAAGAACGTCGAGGGCCGCAGGCGGACGCCGTCGTTCTGCAGGAGCGGCGCGCCCCAGGACAGCGGCTTGCCGGGCACGGCGATCTTGTAGGCGTCGGCACTGCAGCTGAGAGCGGCCCGCGCGCTGGACCCGGTGGCCTTGGGCTTTTCGGTGGAGGTGCCGCTGGGCTGCGCGCTGCGGTCCTGGAGCTGCTTGGCCGTGGGCTCCACCGCGCCCGCCGGGTGCTCGGCCTGCGCGGCGGCGCTGCCGCAGTCCAGGAGGCTCTGAGCCTTGGCCATGATGCTGGTGGGCGACACGGTGTCCTGGCAGCGCACCGCGCCCTCTTCGAGGGTGGTGTAGGTGGTGAAGCTGCCGCTGTCGGGTCCCTCGATCCACTTCAGCGCCCAGCTGCCGTCGCCCTGCTGGACGCGATTGCAGTTGAGGCTTCCGTAGGTGCCGGTGACCTTCTTGGTGCCCTTGTAAACGCCGTAGTAGCCGGGCTCGTAGAAGTCCCAGCTGACCGAAGTCGACTCGCTGCTGGTGGAGGAGTAGTTGACCTGTACGTTCAGGCCCAGCGTCGCGCCGACGGTGCCGAGGAGCTCGACGGCGAATTCGCCCCCGATCTCGCCGTCGAGGCCGACGGAGACCGAGATGGTGGTCTGGGTGCTGGTGGTGACGTTCTGGTAGCCGGCCGTGCCCTGGGTGACGTACCAGCCCTTGAAGTGGGTGATCGTCGGGGCGACCTCGGTGCTCTTGATGATCGGGTGGCGCTTGCCGAGATCGGCCGCGGTACAGGCCTGACCAGGTGCGGCCGCCGGCTGGGCGGCGGCCGGTGTGACCGTCAGGCTCAGGGCGGTGACCGCGCAGGCGGCCGAGGCGGCGGCGACCCTCACTGCCGTGAGTGCCCTGCCCGTGCGGGCGGGTCTGATGAAGCGCATTGGCTGGTTTCCCCTTTCGTCTCTAATAGACGATCATGTCTACATGAAAATGAAACGAATGGGAAGAAGGGGATAGGGGGCAGGGGTGTGGGTAAGGGGCTTGTTATGCGGTACGCCGGGGAGCCGATCCGGCAGTATCTCGATACCGTCCGGCATCTCACGTGCTCCACCGCAGTTCAGCACGTCGGTTGCTACCCGCGCCCCGATCCGGTCCCGACCGGGGAGGCGTTGCCCACGGCCAAAAACCGGACCCGAGTGCACCTGCTCGCACCTCGCGTGACCTGCTGCAACAAGGCTGGAATGTGCGCCGTTGCACAGCTCTTTCCGGCGCCCCGAATGGCGGCGAACAGGTTCTGAATGTGTTGGATATCACTAATGCAAATCCTTGCCTAGGTTGCGGGCTTGATCAAGCTAACAAGGGCACGGTTCAGAATCCACTCTCTATTGGCGAGAAAACGAGCTCTCTCCTGGATCGTTCTAATGAAATATTCCCAGGTCGGCACACATGTTTTTGACATGGATGCTGACCAAGGAAGTGGCCGGATAAGGCAGCATGGTTGACAAATTCCGGCTGGTCTGAACAGTGAATCTTTTCCACCATCCCGGGCGGGCATAGCTGATCACAGCATGGTCGCAGGCGGTGTGGCGGGCTGAGAATGTGAAGAAACCCCTGGTAGGGCGGTTGATCTCCCACAACCCTCCGCCCCACCAGAGGCTTCGGATGCTTTTCCATCGTGCTTCGCTGCCGTTGTCGCGCTCGACGCTGAACTACGTGACCGGTCTGGTCCGACGGCACCGCAGGTCCATCTCCAGCAAGGGCCGGGCGCTGCCGCCAGGCGCCCAAGCGCTGATGACCCTCGCCTATCTGAGGAAGGGCGAGACGTTCGCCCAGCTCGCAGCCGGTTTCAACGTGGGGACCACCACTGCCTGGGCGGTGCGTCAACGAGACCGTCGCACTGCTGTCGGCTGTCGGCCCGCTCTCCCAAGCTGCACCAGGCCCTGCGCAAGGTGAAGAAGGACCAGGTGCAGCACCTGATCCTGGACGGCACCCTCATCCCCATCGACCGCGTACGCGCCGACCGGCCGTTCTACTTTCGGAAAGCACAAGAAGCACGGCGTCAACCTGCAGGTCATCGCCGGTCCCGACGGGCAGATCGTGTGGGTGTCCGGGGCGGTGCCCGGCTCGATCCACGACCTTAAAGCCACCCGCAACTGGGGCATCATCCGCGCTCTGGCCGCCTGCGGGCTGCTGGTCCTGGCCGACAAGGGCCACCAAGGAGCCGATCCGGCGATCCTCACCCCGTACAAGGGCCGCAACAAGCCGGAGCCGCAAAAGCAGGCGAACCGCTCGCACGCCAAGCTCCGCGGACCTGGAGACCGTGCGAATGCCCAGCTCAAGCAATGGAAGATCCTCGCCAGGCTACGCTGCTGCCCTTTGCGCGCCGACCACTTGGCCAAGGCCATCAGCGTCCTGCAGAACCGTGAGGCCATCGCGTGATGGAAAAGGTTCAGGGGACATCAAGGTGGCCGTGCTGCGGGGGAAGCTCAGACTGGAGAAGACTGAGGGACATACGGAGCTTTCGCTCCGTGTAGGAGGCGCAACAGCAGCGTTAGACCAGCCAGAAGGCCGCCGGGGCGGAAGGGCCATGTTGAAGCGGCCCAGGTCTGATGGAGGCTCGATCCTCTCGGGGAACATCAGAGCCTCCACTAGACCCGGAGCACTTCGATCCCGCATGGGGAAAGGCTGGGTGGCGACCGCCGCGCGAAGCGAGAGCCGTGGGCGGGGACGGTCCGACTACGGTCGGTTCATCTGCAGGGCAGGACGGGGCGTTGGGCGAGGATGCGGCGGGCTCGTTCTCTGGAGAGGTTCTTCGAAGTCCAGCCATCGGGCTTTTCCAGGTCGCGGGCGATGTCTTGGAGGGCGCAGGAGCGGAGAGGTTCGGGGAGGCGGTCCAGGGCGGGGACGGCGTCGGCGGAGAGGCCGTTGAGGTAGGGCACGACGACACGTTCGGAGTGGGCGAGACGGTCGACGTTGCGGGAGGCGATGAAACCGTCGGGGTTGATCAGGCCGAGGATCAGGAGGCCGGCGGCGCCGGTGGCGGCGACCGCGCGGGGCAGCCAGTCCGCCTTCATCCGGATTCCGGCGACGGCGATCATCACGATGACCAGCCCGAGCCAGAGTTCGAAGGCGTGGACCCACAGGCGCAGACGGGTCCAGCCGGAGGACTCCTCGTAGAGGTAGAGGCGGCGCAGGGCGACCGCGACGACGACCAGGGTCAGCACGCACAGGGCGCCGAGCAGGAGGCGGACCAGGGCCGGGGAGGAGACGGGGCGGTGCCGGACCGCGACGGCGATCACGGCGAGGACCAGCACGGTGACGACGACCAGCTGGAAGAAGCCCTGGCGGGCGTAGGAGGAGTAGGACACTCCGGCCGGCAGGGCGGTGTGGTCGAGCAGGACCCGGGCCTGCACCGCGCAGAAGGCCAGGAAGAGCAGGTTGAGGGAGATGAGCGGCACGGCCCAGGCCCAGCGGCCCGCGGGGGTGCCGGGCGCGGGGGCCAGTTCCCTGAGCCGGGGCGGCGTGATCGCGAGGTAGGCGAAGGCCAGCACCAGGCTGGTGATGATCAGGAACCAGAAGGTGCGCGCCAGGATCGAACCGAGGCCCAGGTCCGGGAGGAGCGCCGAGACCATCTCGCTGAAGGCCGCGTCGGCGCTGGTCAGCAGGGCTCCGAAGACCACGAGCAGCAGACCGGCCAGGCCCGCCGTGCGCAACGCGGCCGTGCCCGTGCCCCGGCCCGCTTCGGCCGCCGAGGCGATGCCCCGGCCGGACCACGGAAGCATGGACACCAGTGCGCCCGGCAGGGTCAGCCCTCCGCCGATGACCTCGAACCAGCTCCGGCCGCCGACCAGCGCGTACGAGAGCAGGGGCAGCGCCAGCGCCGTGGTCAGCGCGAGCAGCCAGGGCGCGTCGCGCAGGACGGGCATCAGCACCAGGCCGAGGCCCAGGGCCGCGAAGACCAGTCCGGTGCGGTTGCGCGGGGTCAGCCGGCCGCGCAGGACCGGCAGGAGCGCGAGCACCATGGCGACGGCCGCCAGGGCCGCCCCGATGCCGGGCTTGCCGTCCAGGAAGGTCGCTCCGGCGATTCCGGCCGCGCCCGCCGGCAGGAGCACGCGCGGCGCGGCCGGACCCGAAGGGGCGGGCCAGGCACGGGCGACCCGTTCGTCGGTATCGTTCATGAACGGGGTCAGGGCCGGCGCGAAATCGCCGGGGCGGGGTCCCGGCGCGGACGGTTGCGGCGCGGGTGTGATCCAGTCGGCGGGCATGGCGGTTCTCCGGTGGTGAAGGGGGATGGTCACACGGATGTGGCAGCCGGTGTCGGTGTCGAGGACGGCGATGGTGCCCTGGTGGAGGTCGACGGCCCAGCGGGCGATGGCCAGGCCCAGCCCGGTGCCGCCGTCGGAGGAGCCGCCCCGGACGAAGCGCTCGAAGACCCGGGGACGTTCGGATTCGGGGATGCCGGGCCCTTCGTCGATCACCTCCAGGACCAGATCGGTGAGGGCGATCGAGGCCCGGACGGTCACGGTGCCGTCGGGTGGACTGTGCCGGCGGGCGTTGTCGACGAGGTTCGCCACGACCTGGAACAGCCGGTCCCGGTCGGCGTGGGCCGTCAGCCCGGGCTGTACCGCCAGGGCCACGGGCGTGGAGGCGCAGACCTCGGCCAGGAAGTCCCGCACGTCGAAGTGCGTGAACTCCAGCGGGACCGCTCCGGCGTCGACCCGTGACAGGTCGAGGAGCTGGGTCACCAGGCGTCCGAGCCGCTCGGTCTGGCCGACCGCGCCCTCCAGGACCGCCGGCGTGGCCGGGGTCACGCCGTCAGCGACGTTCTCCAGCACGGCCCTGAGCGCGGTGATGGGGGTGCGTAGCTCGTGGGAGACGTTCGCGACGAACTCGCGCCGCTGCCGGTCGACCTCGGCCAGGTCGGCGGCCATGGTGTTGAACGCCTCTCCCAGCTCGCCCACCTCGTCGTTAGAGGTGACGCGGACCCTCCGGTCGTACCGGCCGCTCGCCATGGAGCGGGCCGCCGCCGTCATCTCCCGCAGCGGCGCGGTCATCCCGTGCGCGATCACCTGGGTGACGGCCATCGACCCGAGCACCGCGACCGGCAAGGTGATCCGCCCCCTGAAGCCGATGTAGTAGCCCCATTTGACGAGCAACGCCGAGGTGAGCGCGGTGAACATCGCGATCACCCCAAATTTGATCTTGATCGACCGCAGCGGGTCGAGCGGGCGCGGCCAGCTCACTGCCTCTCCAGCGCGTAACCGACGCCGTGCGCGGTCCGGATCCAGGAGGCGCCCAGCTTGCGCCGCAGCGTCTTCACATGGGTGTCGATCACCCGGGAATCCGACGAACCCGCCCAGTTCCATACCGCTTCCAGCAGGACGGACCGGGTCATCACGGTGCCGGGGTTACGGGCCAGGCAGGCCAGCAGGTCGAACTCCATCGGCGTCAGATGGATCTCGGTCCCCTCCAGATGGACCCGCCGCGCGGCTTCGTCGATCTTGAGTTTCTCGGGGGCGACGGCGGCCGTCACGGCCGAGCGGCGCAGCAGGGCCCGGATCCGGGCGACCAACTCCCGCATGCTGAAGGGCTTCGTCACGTAGTCGTCGGCCCCGACGCCGAGGCCCACCAGAAGATCGGTCTCGTCATCGCGAGCGGTCAGCATCAGGACGGGGACCGGCCGGGCCGCCTGCACCCGGCGGCAGACCTCGAGGCCGTCGAAACCGGGCAGCATCACGTCGAGCACCAGGAGGTCGGGCAGGAAGGAGGCCGCCACGGCCACCCCGGCGGGACCGTCGGCGGCCGTCGCGACCTCGAAACCCTCGACGATCAGCCGTTCGGCCACTGCCTGGGCGATGGTCGGGTCGTCCTCGACGAGAAGAATGCGCTGCGCTGTCACGGAGGTGAGCGTATGAGACCCCTGCGGGGGCTTCGTGTGCCGAATGTGGAGATTTGGTGAAGCCCCACGCCCTACGGGGTCAGCGGCGTGGCACCAGGGCGGCGGTGAGGGTGGCCGCGACGGCCAGAAGGGGTGCTGACGGTGCCCGGTGAGGACAGAAGGCGGCTTGTTGCCGGGAGCCGACGGCCGAGTCGACCACCTGGCGGGAGCAGGCGTCCTGAGGTTCCCCCTGGTCAGCGGACACTTTGATGTTCCCCCGGTTTGACGGGCACCGAGGTTGAGAGAGATACGGTTCGACGACCATCTGAAGGAGATCGTTCGTCGTGCCCAAGCCCTATCCGCCGGAGTTCCGGCGGCGCGCCCTGGACCTGCTGGAATCAGGCCGGCCGGTGTTGGAGATCGCCGCGTCGCTCGGCATCGCGGAGTCGTGTCTGCACCGCTGGAAGCGGCTGGATCTCATCGAGCGGGGCCTGAAGGCCCCGAGCCCGGCTGCGGTCGAGTCCGCTGCTCTGGCCCAGGCCCAGGCCCAGGCGCGGATCGCAGAGTTGGAGAACGAGGTCAAGATCCTGCGCAAGGCCGCAGCGGCCGTCGAGCCGGTGGTGCCCCCAAAAGTCCGCTTCGCCCTCGTGGCCGAACTGGCCGATGAGGGCGTCCCGGTCACACAGGCCTGCCTACTGCTGCGTCGTCCCGGGGCGCCTACTCCCGCCGGGTGGTCGGCTGGGCCATCGACTCACGCCAGCGAGCAGACCTGGCCACCAGCGCGCTTGGCATGGCGATCGACGCGCGAGGCATCGCCGGCCAGGTCCCGGGCGGGATCACCCCGCGCCGATCACGGCACGCAGTTCACCTCGTGGACCTTCACCGAACGCGCACGCAAGGCAGGCCTGCTGCCCTCGCTCGGCACCGTCGGCGACCCTTACGACTGTGAGACTGTCGTTCGTCGCCTGGTGGCTGGTCTGACCCTTGCTACGATCGGCCCGCTGGAGTGCCTTGGCGTTGATCTGTCGGCCGGTCACCAGGCGGCACCGCCCTCATGGAAGGTGCGCGCCGAGCGGGCAGTGACCTCATAGGAGCCTGATTCCGGCAGGTCCCATCACAGTCCTGTCCGCCCGCACGGCCGCGCCGACCACGCCGCCTTGGGAAGGACAGGCAGTCGTTGACCAGCATCTCTCACCCTTGCTGCGAGCGCATCACCGTCGGAGTCGACACCCACAAGCACGCCCACGTCGCGGTCGCCCTCAACGAGATCGGCGGACGGGTCGCCGAGCTCACCATCGAGGTCCACCCCGACGGCTACCGGCAGCTCGAGCAGTGGGCCCTGGCGTTGGGCGGCCGCGCCGTCTTCGGCATCGAGGGGACCGGCTCCTACGGCGCCGGCCTGGCCTCCCACCTGCGTAGACAGGGTCACCGCGTCATCGAGGTGATGCGCCCTGACCGCCAGCAGCGCTATCTGCGCGGCAAGAACGACGCCCTGGACGCCGAGAACGCCGCCCGCGCCGTCCTGGCCGGCACCGCCACCGCCATTCCCAAGACCGGCGACGGCTGCGTAGAGATGATCCGGCAGATCAAAATAGCCAAGGACACCGCGGTCAAATCCCGCAGCCAAGCAATGATCACTCTCAAGACCATCATCGTGAATGCGCCCGCACAATTGCGCGAAGAACTCGAGCGGCTCTCGGATCGGAAACTGATCGACCGATGCGCCGATCTGACCTACGCATCGATGACGAACCCCGCGGACGCGGCCTGCTACACCCTGCGGACCCTGGCCCGCAGATACCGCCACCTCAGCCAAGAGATCGACATCTCCGAACGCATCCTGGCCACCCTCACCGAACGCGCCGCACCCCAGCTGACCAGCATCATCGGCATCGGAGCCGATTCCGCGGCCGAGCTGCTCATCGTTGCCGGCGACAACCCCGAACGAATCAGGAACGAGGCCGCATTCGCGAAACTCTGCGGCGTCTGCCCCATCCCCGCCTCCTCAGGAAAGACCAACCGGCACCGGCTCTATCGCGGCGGCCACCGCCAGGCCAACGCCGCCCTGCACCGCATCGCCCTCAGCCGGATGCGGTTCCACCAGCCGACCATCGAATACGCCGCACGACGCACCGCGGAAGGCAAGTCGAAACTCGAGATCATGCGCTGCCTGAAGCGATTCATCGCACGGGAGATCTACCATTTCCTGCTGGCCGACTTCAGAAAACAGCAATCGGCTCTGCCTCTTGACGAATCATAGGAGCATCAACGCCGTGGCCGAGGCATTCTGGGGACGCATGCAGACCGAACTCCTCGACCGGCAACGCTGGAAGACCCGCGTCGAACTCGCGAACGCGATCTTCGAGTACATCGAAGGGTTCTACAACCGCCGCCGACGCCACTCCGCCCTGGACTGGATGAGCCCACTACAGTTCGAAACCACCCGCTCGCCGAGCCTGATCTCCTCACCAGCGAGTCCGTGAAACCGGGGGAACATCACGCTGTCCGTGCCGCAGGGGGAACCTCACGGGTCTCACCTGTTCGTTCGTCCTGCTGACCCTGTCCGACGGGCAGACCCTCGCCTGCAGTGAGGATCGGTCCGGAGGACGATTCATGGACAAATCGGCAGAGGTTCGATGGTAGACCGCCATTGACGAGGCCATCAAAGGCAAAGCTCTGCCCGTCCGAGCATCGGCGGACTTGATCCGCCGGATTCCGGGAGAGTCGAGTCATGTCGGATCTTGAAAAGCTGCACTGGCGCAAGAGCAGCCGTAGCAGCGGCAACGGTGGTGCCTGCGTCGAACTGGCGCAGACGCGGACGGGTGTCGCCGTCAGGGACTCGAAGAGCCGCGAGCGCGGGGCCCTTCGCGTATCCAGGCAGACGTTCGCGCAGTTCAGCGAACATATCCGCCTGTCCTGACAGCGCCGCGCCCGTCGCCTTGAACGCCTTCGGCGGCGGTCACGACCGTCACCAGAGAATCTGCCACAGCCATACCGACTTGTCCTCGGTACCGACGGCCAGGGTCTTGCCGTCGGGGCTGAAGGCCGCGGCATAGACCTCGGCGGAGCCATGGTCGAGGGCAGTTCGCTCGGTGCGGGTGACGACGTCCCAGAGGCGGACCTTGCCGTCGAAGCAGCCGGTGGCCATGAGGGCGATGACGGGGTTGAAGGCCAGGGCGGAGACGGCCGCGGGGTGGGGGATGGCCGGGCCGGATGCGGACGCCCTGTGGCCGGTGACTCCCCAGAGGCGGACGGCGTTGTCGAAACCGGCGGTGGCCAAGAGGGTGCCGTCAGGGGTGAACGCCACTTCGGCCACCATGCCATCGTGGTCGAGACGGGGACCTTCGGCGGAGTGGTCGTCCACATCCCATAGCTGACCCCACCCCGACTCCTCGGAGCCCTCCGAGACGCCGCTGGCGAGGACGCCGTCCGGGCTGAAGGCCAGCGCATAAACGCGCTCTCCGTGGTCGAGCGCCTCACCGTCCTCGATGAACGACTCCACTTCCCACAGGCGCACCGTGGAGTCGCCGCCGACGGCCACCAGATCTCCTGTGCGATTGAAGGCCAGCGAGTATGTCGATTCGAAGTCGGCCGCCGCATGGAGAATGGCTCCGGTGGTGGCATCCCACAGGGTCAAGGGGCTTTCTATGCCCCCGGTGGCCAGGAGAAGGCTGTCCGGGTCCGGGCTGAACGCCACCGCGCGGACCGCGCCGTTGTGCTTGAGGTTTTTGCCTCTCTGGTCTCGGGTCTCCAGATCCCATATCTGCGCCTGGCCGGCATTGGTGCCGCTTCCGGTGGCGAGAAGACGGGAGTCGGGGCTGAACGCCACGGCGAAGACGGGGTACTTATGGGGCAGTTTGCCTATCAGTTTGGCTGTGACGGACTCTGTGCTCTTTTCCAGGTAACCGCCGTCATCGGTGCCTTTGAGCTGTTCCGCGGCATAGTACGTCGCGGGCAGAGCGACGAGCGTGCCGGCGGCCGCTCCCAGACCGAGCAGGACCTTCCGGCGGCTGGGAGCGGGCGGCTCCTGCCGGGCGGGGGTCGCGATGGTCGCCGTGGATGCCGGTATCAGGGGCACCGCGTTCGGCAACGTATCGGGTGGAGGCGGGGGAGCGAGGAGCCGGGTGGCGGCCTGATCGGCGGTGGGCCGCAGCGACGGGTCCTTGGTCAGCAGTCCGTACAGCAGCGGCTGAAGGGGCCCGGCGTGGACCATGGGCCGGGGCTCGCCGCGGCTGACGGCCAGAAGCATTGCGGCCATGGTGGGCGCGGAGAAGGCGGGCCGTCCTTCGACGGCGTGGTAGAGGGTCGCGCCGAGAGCCCACAGATCGCAGGCGGGCGCCGCCTCCTGCCCGTTCAGCTGCTCGGGTGCCATGTACGCGGGAGTCCCGATGATCACCCCGGTCGGCGTCAGGGTGGTGGTGGCCCCGTCCAGTGCGGCGATGCCGAAGTCGGTGAGGACGGCGCGCTCCCCGTCCAGCAGGATGTTCGCCGGCTTGACGTCCCGGTGCACGATGCCCGCCGCATGGGCCGCGGCCAGGGCCGAGGCGACCTGCGCCCCTATCGCCGCCGCCCGCCCGGGACGGAGCCTTCCCTCGTCCCTGATCAACTGGCCGAGGGACCGTCCCGGAACGAACTCCATGACGATCCACGGCAGCCCGTCCTCGTCGAGGAACTGGTCGTGAACGGTGATGATCCCCGGATGCTGCAGCATCGCGGCCGCCCGCGCCTCGCGTTCCATCCGGGCGACATGACGTCGCGCCACCGCGTCGGTCCCCGCAGGTATCTTGAGCTGCTTGAGCGCCACGTTCCGCTGGAGCCGCTCGTCCCTGGCCTTCCAGGCGGTCCCCATCCCGCCCGCGCCGAGCAGTTCCACCAGCAGATACCGGCCGAGGACCAGCGCCCCCGTTTTCGCTTCCATGTCTCCGCACCAAACCACGCTGGTCGGTCTGCCTGAAGTGTCGCGAGATGATCGTAATGCGTTCGAGTCTGGAGGCCCCCGACAGACGTGGGGGTGTTCACGCCGCAGGAGGATGGCGACCCGGCCCGAAACTCCTGCAGCTACGGCGAGCCGCAAGGTAGGCGTTGATCTGCGTCTACCTGGGGGTTGCTGCACCCCCGTGGATGATGCGGTGGATGGTGGAGCAGCCGACGCTGCACTCGGTGGCCAGGTCGGCGAGGGAGACCTCGCCTTCGGCGTAGCGGCGGCGGATGGAGCGGCGGGCGGGCTCGGGCGGCTTGGGCTGCTTGCCTTTGGGCTTGCCGTTCTTCTTGGCCAGGGCCATGCCCTCGCGAGCGCGCATGTGGCCGAGGTTGGCTTCGAACTCCGCGACCATGGCGAGGGTCTGGAGGAACAGCCCCGGCCGAACGGGTCGCTCCAGTCATGGATCGTCGCGCCGACCCCGAACAGGGACACCCCGGCCGGACAGCCCCGTCAGGATCTCGTTCGCCTCGGCCATGTTGCAAGCGAACCGATCGAACTTCGTCACGGTGAAGACGCTGCCGTCCCACACCGCCGCGAGGGCTTGGTCGAGACCGTTCCGGTTGCGGCGGGTGGTTCCGGAGAAGCCGCAGTCGATGTAGATGCGGTCGGCGGGGACGCCGAGCGCGAGGAGCTGCTCGGTCTGGATCTGAACGTCTTGCTCATCGGTGGTGCAGCGGGCGTATCCGACGCGTCGGATCTCGGTCACGCCCTCCAGCGTTCCGCAGGACCCCCTTCACCGGAACGGAATCCGGAACACCTTGACCTGGGGTTCTGTTCGGGTCGGCTGGTGTTCCGGTGGAGGATCTCCTTGCGGAACAACTCATGATCTTGCCTGTGTCAGAGCGGAGGGAAGGCGCCGGGAGCGAGGGCCATGTTGCTTGCTGTGCTCTTGGCGGACCGGAGTGTGAACAGCGGGCGGCGATCGGTCCCGTCGAGAGCGACGGTGGAGTAGACGATCGGTCCGTTCTGGATGGATCTGATGATCAGACGTCCGTGGATCGTGGCATGAACTTGGAAGGCGTCAAGGTCTGGGCCTACGGCCATTTCCCTGGTGTCGAGGTTGCGGAACCAGATCTTGTCGTCGCCGTCCTCGGTCCGGCCCTCGTGCACGACGGTGTGGTCGTCCAGCCAGGTCCCGTTCGACCATCCGAGGAGGGCCGTCCATGGAGTGTCGGCCAGCACGGTCCCGGTGGCGGCGTCGACGACCACGGTCGACCAGTCCTCGTCGTCGATCTCTTCCTGCCATTCGGTGTAGGTTGCAGCGATCTTCCGTCCGTCGGGCGACCAGCCGAGACCGAAGCCGTCGCCGGTGCCGGTCTTCGCCCAGATCCTTCGGCGTCGGCCGTCGGCGAGGTCGATGAGCTCGATCACCGCCTGGACGGGAGGGTCTCCGTCTTCGGTGTTCGGGTCATCGATGCCCATCACGGCGAGCACGGTGCCGTCGGGCGAGAGCACCGCCGTCTGGTCCTGCTGGTAGTCCGGCGTGCTGAACCAGCGCTCCTCACCGCTGGCCAGGATCCGGATACCCACCCTGGTCACCTGCGGATGGACGCCGAGGCCGCGGTCGATCAGCACCAGGCGCGTCCCGTCGTAGGACAGCGAGTCGATCTCGGCGTCCGGCCGTCCACCGGGGATCCGGAGGAAGGCATCGGCATCGGCGTCGAACACCACCGCCAGCTCATCTCGAACACCAGGGCCCGTCTCCAAGATCAGACTCGCTCTGCGGACCAGACGTACCGGCAGGTCATCAAGGTCGACGACTTCTGGAAAGACCGTCATGGCTAGCTCCTCACGGTGGGGGACAGCGTGGCGAAAGGTCTCACACGCCGCTGACACAATCACCGGTCGAGCGATCATGGATGCGCAGCCGGTCAGGCCGCGAGGTCGAGACGGCTTTCCATGTCGAGGAGAAACCGGCCGTAGGGGTTGACGTGGGCCCAGAAGAGAGGAGAGAGCGTGCCGGTCTTCGTCGTTGAGCTTGCCTGCCCAGGTCGGATCGCGCAGGACGGCTTGCAGGAGGTGGAGGGCGAGCATGGAGACTCGGCGTGCTCGCGGTCGGCCCCGGTGGTGGTGCCCTCACGGCCGTAGAAGATCTTGTCGTTGGCGCCGTTCCAGTTCTCGACGACCTGCAGGCCATTGTTGATCTCGCGACGGAGGCCTTCGTCGGCAAGGTAGTCGCAGGCGAAGATAGTGCGGACCACACGGCCGAGTTCCTCCAGCACCAAGTAGACGGGCTGTTCGGGGCCGGTGCCCTTCATGAACCGGCGCAGAACCTGCTCGGTCTCGTTGGTGCACAGCCGCAGCGCGGTCGCATATTTGATCATCTGGTCGTAATTGCGGGTGATGAGGTCCCAGTCGATCGGCCGCTTCTTCAGCTTGGGCCGAGGCGCCTGGTTCGCCGAGGGCGCATACAGCTGGATCGTGCCGATGTTCTTCAATCTGGGCAGCAGCTTGAACCCGAGCAGTTCGGTGAAGGCGAACCCGACCAGGCTGGCGCCGTGCGTATCGGTGTAGTTGGCGTCGATGTCGGCATCGGTGCCGTGCCGCAGCAGCCCCTCGATCATTGCCGCGACCTCGCTGGAGGAGCAGGACTTGAGCTGGGAGCAGATGCACAGTCGGCCCTTATCGACGTGCCAGTAGATCATGACGCCGTGGCCGCCGTACCGGGCATGGAACTCGGTCATCAGGTTGGAGTCCTGGGAGGCGAACCGCTTGGAGTCCGACGCTGTGCTGGTGGCCGTCCCCCACCATTTCGGGTCGCGGGCCTCCAGGGTGGCGTTGACCACCGCCACGATCGCGGCTCGCAGGTTCTCCCGGGTGATGTAGGTCTGCCGGACGTGCCGCAGTTCGGCCTCCGAACGGCCATTTCAGATCTGCTGTCTGCAGCCCGAGTTGCTCGGCGACGTAGTCGACCACCGCGGCGGGGACGTCCTCGGGATCGTCCGAGAAGCAGTTCAAGAACCGTGCGGTGCCGAGCTGCACGGACCAGCCGAGCTGGTTGCGGGCGCCGTTGGCGGCCGTCGCCCGGCGCCGGTCATCGGCATCGAGGTGGAAGAAGGCACCCAACTGAGCGATGTCGGGCACGGCGTTGTAGGCGCCGTATCGGCTGCGTTGCTCGGCGGTGAGGAAACTGACCGGCATGAGGGCCTCCAGGCATGCCAGGGCGCCCCCGGATATCAGCAGCGGTCAAGCCAGATGATCGACGTGACCGATTACGTGCTGAATTGTGGCAGTCGCACGGCAGCCATGACCACCGTCGTCAGGTTCATGACGGTCGGGTTGCACGCGTGTGTGAAATACCGCCACTCGCGTCGGCGGGAACCCGTCCTACTCGGTGACCGCTCGCCCGCCGGTGCGCTCGACCACCTCATCGAAGAACCCGGCTTAACCGAAGTTGAATTGGACGGCCAGCAGGTACTGCATCATGGCGAACTCCTTGGAAAGGATCAGGCGGACAGGCGGCGGGCGATGGCCGGGACCACGATCGCGGCGGCGACCACGTGCGTCAGCATCAGCAGCACCCTCGTGGCCGCGGACGCGTCCACGAGCACATCCGGCACCAGCGACAACACAGTGAGCACAACCGTGGTATGGACGAACACCGTGCGCGGACGGCGAACCAAGCGAGCCAGCACCAACCCCACCACGGAGAAGACAACGCTCAGCACGGTGAACCCGGACACCGGGCTCGGCGCGCCGCCGACAACAAGGCTGATCCCGGCGAACTCACCCACCGCGGCGAATCCATCCACGCCATCGCCGTCGGAGTAAAGGTCTCCGTCGGCGTTGTCCACAAGCCCCTCGCAGACGCCCAGCTCGCCGCCGCAGAGGGCAATCCCCGCTGACCAGCCCGACTGGCGACCCGCGCGTACCGGCTGTGTCGCACACCGATCGCTAGCGGGACGTCCCGACGCGCTCGCTTCTTTGGGCGAGGCTCTGGAGTTGCCCTGTGTGCACGTCGCTCACCCATTCCCAGCCGGGCTTAGCCGACGGGCCGATCCGCGGGTCGCCGGGATCCCGGCCGTCACACAAGGCGTGCACATACGCCCGATCTTGATTGATCCGTGCCTGTACCTGATCGGCTCCGCCGACGGATCCGTGACCCGGGACGACGACATCGACGTCGCCCGCCACTCCTTCGAGCAGCCGCAGCGCTGCGAGGTAGTCCTCGATCGGGTCATTGATGCTGTTCAAGTCGCCGAGCATCGGAATCAGGACATCAGAGAGCATGTCGCCGGCGACGAGAACCCCGCGTTCTTCGATCAACAGCGCCGCGTGGCCCGGGGCATGCGCTTGATGCTCGATGATCCGGACTTGAGGGCCGTCCCAAGGAATCCGCGCGGTTTCGGCGGGCAGGCCGGTAATGAGGCCGAGCAGGTCCAGCGGGACCTGTCCGGTGATTTCCGTCTCGAGCAGGTGGTCGGCGATGCGGGCCTTCGCACCTGCGTCCGACAGCAGATCTCGCATAGCAGCCGCGCAACGGTCAGTACCGTAACGGGGCGCCTCACCGAGCTCGGCGTGCCAGAGCACGTGATCCCAATCGGGATGCGTCGAGAACCCTGCCACAACGGTCTGGCCCAACTCGTGAAGGTCGTTCGCGAGGCAGTCGATCTCGGAGCCGGTCACCCCGGGGTCGATGAGCAGCACGCCGGCCCGGCCCTGCACGACAACGGCGTTGCTCTGCACGAACTCGCTCTCGTGGACCAGCACACTCTCCGCGACCTGCCTCAGCACGAGCTCGCCTGCACTTTCCACCCTGCGGTCTGCGGCTCGGCGCCGTTCATTTGTCGCCTCCTGTGATCTGTTCGCGGGTTTGTGACATTGTCGAAGAGAGATGGCCCCGCCTGTCGCTTGGCCAAAGTGCCAGTCCCCGTGCCCCGGTCGGGAGCTCATCTGGATGGTTCGCCACCGAGGAACCCGGCAGGTCACTCAGCTTGGCAGGAATTGGTACACGCCGGTAAGGTCCGATCCTGTGGGGCGATCGGGGACCAATTCCGGGCCGGCCGAGGACTTGCTCATCGAGCTGGACCGCGACGCCGGGGTGCCGTTGCACCGGCAGATCGAGGCGTCCATCCGCGCAAGCATCCGGGACGGCCGGCTGCGAGCGGGTGCGTCGCTGCCGCCCACCCGCACCCTCGCGGCCGGGCACGGGGTTTCCCGCGGGGTGGTCGTGGAGGCCTACCAGCAGCTCGTGGCCGAGGGCTACCTCGTCAGCCGATCGGGCGGTTATACCCAGGTCGCCGCATCGATGCCGCCGGCCGACGCCGACGCGGGCTCCGCGGCTTTGACGGCGGTCTCGACGGCGCAGCCGGTCGCACGCAGCGTCGGCTTCAAGGTCGACTTCGGGTACGGGCGCACCGACGTGTCGCAGTTCCCGCGGGCCGCCTGGCTGCGCTCGGTCCGTACCGTGCTCGCCACCGCGCCCAACGACCGGTTCGCCTACCTCGACGGGCGTGGCGTGCCGGAACTGCACCAAGCCCTGTGCGACTACCTCAACCGGGTACGCGGCACGCTGGCCGTCCCCGGCAACGTGGTCGTCTGCAACGGCTACGGGCAGGGCATCTTGCTGCTGATCCAGGTGCTCGCGCGGCGCGGCGCCAGGCGGATCGCCTTGGAGGACCCGTCGTCCGACGACGACGCCCGGGTGCTGGCCGGGGCCGCGGGACTGGACGTGGTCGGTATCCCGGTGGGTCCGGACGGCGTACAGGTCGACGCTCTCGATCTGGCCGACGCCGACGCGGTCGTGCTCACGCCGTCGCACCAGTGGCCGACCGGCGGGGTGCTGTCGGCGGAGGCCAGGGCCGAGGTGATCCGCTGGGCGAGGCGCCGCGGCGCGATCGTGATCGAGGACGACTACGACGCGGAGTACCGCTACGACCGGTCGCCGGTGGGCGCCATGCAGGGCCTGGCGCCCGATCACGTCGTCTACTGCGGCACGGCCAGCAAGACGCTCGCGCCGGGGTTGCGGCTCGGCTGGCTGGTAGCGCCCGCCCACCTGGTCGCCGACGTCGCCGCGGCCAAGGTGCTCGCCGACCGCGGTTCGTCGGTCATCGACCAGCTGACGTTCGCCGACTTTCTCGGCCGCGGCGAGTTCGACCGTCACCTGCGCCGGATGCGTCCGGTGTACCGGCGCCGCCGCGACGCGCTGCTGGACGCGCTGCGCACCCATCTGCCGGATCTGCGACCGGCCGGGATCGCCGCCGGGCAGCACGTGGTCGCCTGGCTCCCGCCCGACCTCGACGAGGCGGCGGTGGTGGCGGCAGCCGCCCGGCACGGGCTCGGCATCCAGGGCGTCGGGCCGTTCCGGATCGCCGGCGCCGGGCCCGGTGGCCTGATCTTCGGCTACGCCACCCTCAGCGAGAGCGCCATCGCCGAAGGGATCGCGCTGCTGGCGACGGCCATCCGGGAGGTAGGGGGATCCTGACGCGGCCCGTCACAGTGCCGGACGGATGTTCTGGTTCAGATGGAACACGTTCGCCGGGTCGTAGGTGGTCTTCAACGCGGTCAGCCTGGCCAGCTTCGCGGCCGAGTACGCCCGACGCAGGCCGCGCTGCCCGTCGGCCAGCTCGTCGGTCGTCAACGAGTTGACGTACACCCCACCGGCGTACGGCTCGAGCGACGCACCGGCGGCGCGGGCGGCACCCATCCTGGCGTCATCCTCGGCCGGGTCGGTCCACCGGGAGCCGGCACCGAACTCGAACATCGTGCCGCGGTGACTGAACGCTGCGTCCGCCTCCGGGACATCGGCGATCGCGCCGCCGTGCGCCTGCAGGCCGACGCCCGGCAGGTCCGGACTCGCGCTCAGGTCGGCGCCGCCGCGCAGCAGGAACGCCTCGATCGCCGCGGTGGGAAAGCTCCGCAGGTAGTGCCCCTTGGAATAGCGGCGGTATGCGTGGCCGCCGGTGGAGTCGTCGCATTGCTGAAGTTCGAGGTAGGACGGTGTGGTGACGCGGGAGGCGACGGGACGCCCGAGCGCCCGCATCGCGGGCAGCAGCAGGCGGCCCTCGGCCGGGTCGCCGACCCACACGAACCCCAGCGTGGCGATCGGGCCGGCGGGACGACCGCCGACACTGGCGGTGAACGTCGCCTGCCGGGGCGCGACGGCGTTCAGGTCGCGCCAGCCCTCGATGACCGGCACGGCGTCCTCGGCGCGGAAATCGAACTCGGCGATCAGCGTCCGCGTGCCGGTGCGATGCAACTGGAACTCGAACTCGGTGACGATGCCGAAGTTGCCACCACCGCCGCGCAGACCCCAGAACAGGTCGGGGTTCTTGGTGCGGCTCGCGGTCGCCACGTCCCCCTCGGCGGTGACCATCGTGTAAGAGACGACGTTGTCGCAGGCCAGGCCGTACTGGCGGGCCAGCCAGCCCATGCCGCCGCCGAGCGTGAGCCCGCCGACGCCGGTGTGCGAGACGTTGCCGGCGGTGGTGGCCAGGCCGTACGCCTGGGACGCCCGGTCCAGCGCGCCGAGCAGCGCACCGCCCTGCACCCGGGCTCGGCGACGGGCCGGGTCGATCCGGACACCGCCCATGGGCGTCAGATCGATCATGAGTCCACCGTCAGGCACGGCGAAGCCGGCCGCGTTGTGGCCGCCGCAGCGCACGCCGATCTCCAGGTCCAGTTCCCGCGCCAGCCGCACGGCGGCGACCACGTCGGCGACCCCCGCCGCACGGACGATCATGCGTGGACGCCGGTCGACCATGGCGTTCCAGACAGTGCGGGCGGTGTCGTAACCGGCGTCGCCAGGCGTGAGCACCTGGCCGTCGAAGCGGGTCCCTGTCGTTGCCATGCCACTCAGCGTGGCAGGAATCGGTACACGCGATGGGGTCCAAATCCGTAGGCAAATTGAGGACCAATTCAGGGTCGGTCAAAGATCTGCTCATCGATTTCGCACCCGGCTGTCTGCCGGGTCTGCGTGCCCGGCGCGCCGGGCACCGCGGGAACCGAGGGCCCGCGAACTCCAGGCCCCTGGTCCAGGCGCCGCGGCCAGGGCAGTATCCATGCTTGCCACGAAATGCCCAGTCTGATGCCCAGAAAAGACCAGGCTTGGATCACCGGTGGCTGCGGCGGTCTGGCATGTCGTTCACGGCCTCGGGTGGTCTTCGGGCCGTCTCACCAGCCGGTGAGGTCGACCACGCAGGAGCAGCGCGGGTCGGTGTCGTCCTGCGTCCGGCGTTCCTCCTCGGTGATCAGGGAGGGCAGCGCCGCCAGGAGAGCAGTGCTGGGGTCCGACGGTCGTACTGGTCCTGGACGGCACGCTGATCCGCACCGACCGGGTGAAGGCCGACCGGCCGTACTACTCCACCAAACACCGTTTCCACGGGATGAACGTCCAGGTCATTGCCGCACCCGACGGCACCATCGTGTGGACCTCGGGTGCGATGCCGGGCAAGCCCCACGACCTGACCGCCGCCCGGGCGTGGGGGATCTCGCGCGAGTCGGACAGGACGGGGATCCTCACCCTGGCGGACAAGGCCTACCAAGGGGTTCGGGGCCGCCGTCGTCCTCACCCCGTACAAGGGCAAGGGCGAACCTGCAGCTGAAGTCATGGAGGATCCTGCGCCGACTGTGCTGCAGCCCCTGCAAAGCCGGACACCTCGTCAAGGCCATCGCCGTTCTGCAGAACCACCGGGTCACTCAAGCAGCCCGAGGATGAAAAACGCTCATTGCAGAGACAGCCAGAGTTTCCGCTAAAGGTCCTTATAGGGATATGGGAGACTGCTATGCTCGCGGCCGATTACCAAGGTGAGGAGCCTGCCCCCCGATGTTCGAGTTCGCTTCCATGGAATGGATCTGGACCGACCGCTCCATCCGGGTCAACCTGCCCGGAAATCAGGAGTACATGTACACCGGCTACTTCGACGAGGTTGTCGCCATTCAAAACGACCTTGGCGCGCAGGGCTGGGATGTCGCCACCAGTGTCGCCAGCGCCAATTGGATCTACTGGACTCTGCGCCGCAGCCGTTGATCCTCCGCCGTTGCGGACTCCCGCCGGCGGCGAACCCTAAGAACGATCAAAAGATCTGCACGTCAGCGGATCGCCCAGCGGCTACGACTTTCGAGCTCTTGACAGTGCGGCACGCCTGTTCGAGGCGGCTGTAGTCGTAGCCGGTCGGAGTGCCGCGCAGCTCGCCGGGGCATTGCGCTCCCCTGATGGGGTGCAGGGCGCGTCCCCCTCCGCGGCGGCCTTGATGACCTTCCGGTCGAACGCCGGGTCCAGGTGGCGAGGTGTCGTCGGCCATGGGAAGAGTCACCGCGTCCTGTCCCGTGCGGGACGGGACGGGTGTCCCGGGACATCGCGCGGCCGGGCATCTAGCGTTCGCCGGGACGCAGGTTCCGCGCGGACGGCGCGGCGGCCCGGAGAAGGGATGAGGCGCGGGCATCGCCGGGCCCGCGGGAACGGCATCTGCGGATTACCAGCCGAACGTTCGGTTCTACGACCACGTGCTGTACCGGCTGCGTGACTTCTCGGGCCGCTGCCTCGGCATGCATCCCCTCGGGGGCTTCACCCCCGCCGTCACCTCGTGCACCGGTAACACCGACCAGAGGTGGCGGGCCGTGTGCGGCAGCGGAAACTCGACGACAGAGTGCTCTTTCATCTGGGGACTCGTTAATGAGGAGAACGGCCAATGCCTGACCCGCAACCCCTCCGGTAATTTCGCCATCTACGCCTCCTGCGGCGGCTACCGCCTACGGGAGCAGCTGCTGAGGCAGCGATGGATCTCCTCCCTCGACCGCTACCAATTCACCCTCGGAGACACCTGGGATCTCCTGGCGCCCGTCTCCCTTTCCGGCCCGTTCTCACCCGTCGCCTATGTCAACGAGGACTACACCGAACGCACCCGCTGGATCGTCCACGCCATCAACTGACCGAACCAGGATCTGCGTTCGAGACCGGCTACAGCCTGCGGTATCGCCCCGCGGGTCACGCTCCGCTGTCCAACCTCCACAACTTGGCCGCGTACGACGCGACCACCGGCGTGATCAGCTCGGGAGAACCCCTCCTCGCCCCAGGCGAGCACCGGACCAGCCGCGGCCAAAGCCGCGTCTCTCAGCGCCCCGTGGCGTTGTCCCCTCCGGGAGATGCTCGCACTGCTCGTCCTCGGCCTGGTCTTCGCCCTGGACGCCGCGCCTGCCGTCCGTCACCCGAACCCAGTGCGACCGTCTTCTCGGCGACCGGCCCCGCATGCGGGAAGCCGGGCAATTGCCCTCCTGCCCATGCCGCCCGCATGACCCGATCCCCACGCCGGCCGCCCAGTCGGCCTTTGTCGGCCCATTCGTAGGCGGTGAGGCACGCCGGCCAAGAGTTCGCGATGCCTCAAGTCGAATGAGACGGGACGGCTGCGCGAGCGGATCCTCGGCGGCCTACCGAGGGGGCGGGGACTGGCGTTCGCCTTCGATCCGCCGCAGGTAGTCCTCGACGACGGCGGTCATCTGGTCGTGGCCGACGGAGATCTCGAACGACTGCTCCATGAGCAGGAACCGGGAGACGCTGGACAGGAAGAGGATCAGGGCCAGTGGCGGCCAGGTGTCGGACGCGACCCCGCGTTCTCGGAGGACGCGGGTGACCGCTTCCTCCTGGAGGCGGCGGAACCTGCTGGAGGAGTCCGCGATGACGCCGCGGATCGCCTTGCGGTGGTTGGCCAGGGCCACGAATTCCATGGTGAGGGCGCTGTGGGACTGGTCTTGCATCATGTCCCACAGCGCCCAGAGCGGCTGGGGAGAGGCGAGGGCCTCGGCCTGGCGGCGGAAGGTCTTGTCGGCGCCCCGCTGGAACAGCTCGGTGAACAGGTCGTCCATGACGCCGAAGTGGTAGTAGACCATTCCCTGGTTGACGTCGGCTCGGGCGGCGACCTTGCGTGTGGTGACCCCCGCGTAGCCTTCTTCCAGCATGATCTGCTCGGCCGCGTCGAGAATGGCTTCGCGAGTCCGCGTGCTTTCGGCTCTGCTGGTGCGACTCGGCCTCATGGCCTTCCTCTCAGATTCGGAGACGCTTGTTACCGAACCGGATCGCTCATCATCCCATGTCACGCTCCGCGCGGGTCGAGACTATCGCGCGCCGGTGGCGGTGATCGTCCCGGTCACGGCATGGCCCCGCCGCGGCCTTCCGACACCATCATGACCTGCGGCAACAGGGGAATGCGTCGGTCCACGACGCGGGACATCTCACGCACCGCATGCGAATCGGCACGCTGCGGATCAGGCCGAGCACCCCTTGACATCCCCTGCGGCTGCCTCTAACAATCATTCTAGTCAGTCGACTAATTACCGCCTGGTGATGCCTTGCCGCCCCTGGGCGGAAGGAAACGAGATCGTCATTCTGTGCTTTTTGTCTTCTGAATTGGGGCTGAGATGATCGGCGGAGGCCCACCCCCCGACAGGGGGGTTCATTCGTTGAAAATCGCCGCTGTCCTCCGTGAGACGGCGGATGCCACATCGTTTGTCCTGGACGTTCCCGATGGATTGGCGGAGAGCTATTCCTACCGGGCGGGCCAGTTCCTGACGTTCCGGGTGGAGCTCGACGGCGTTACTCATGCGCGGTCGTATTCGATGTCCTCCTCGCCGTTGCTGGACGAGCGGATGAGGGTGACGGTGAAGCGGGTGCCGGGCGGGGTGGTGTCGAACTGGATGAACGACGTGTTGGCGCCGGGCGATGAGATCGCCGCGACGGTGCCCGCCGGGTCGTTCGTGGTCGGCGGGGATGACGGCGAGGTCGTGGCGTTCGCCGGCGGCAGCGGGATCACGCCGGTGCTGTCGATCGTCAAGACGGTGCTGGCCGGTTCGGGCCGGCGGGTGCGGCTGCTGTACGCCAACCGGGACTGGGATTCGGTGATCTTCCGGCGGGAGCTGGAGGAGCTGTCCGGCCGGTACGCCGATCGGCTGGCGGTGGAGTTCCACCACGACGACGAGCGCGGGCTGCTGGGTCCCGAGGCGGTCCGGGCGTTCGCGGACGGGACCGGGCCGGGGGAGTTCTTCGTCTGCGGGCCGGAGCCGTTCATGGACTGCGTGCGCAAGGCGTTGGCCGATGCGGGCGTGGCGGAGGCGAGGGTCCGTTTCGAGCGGTTCACCCCGGAGCCGGAGTCGGCGGTGGAGCCGCCGGGGCAGGCGCCGCCGGTCCGGGTGTCGGTTCGGCTCGGCCGTCAGGACGTCTCGGGGGAGGCGCGTGCCGGTTCCACACTTCTCCAATGCGCGCGGGCGCTGGGGCTGCGGGCGCCGTCGTCGTGCGAGAGCGGGAGCTGCGCGACGTGCATGGCGCGGGTCGTGGAGGGCTCGGCGCGGATGCGCAACAACGAGGCGCTGACGCCCGAGGAGGTCGACGAGGGCTGGGTGCTGACCTGCCAGGCCGTACCGACGACCCCGTCGGTGCGCGTGGTCTATGAGTAGGAGAGCCGTGGATCACCGTGTGAGCACGAGCAGGACGGCCGTCGTGACCGGCGGCGCGTCGGGGATGGGCCTGTCGATCTGCCGGCGCCTGGCCGCCCAGGGGCATCGGGTCGCCGTCCTGGACCGCGACGGGCCGGGCGCCCGCCGGGTGGCCGAGGAGCTGGACGCGGCCGGTCACTCCGGCATCGCGTGCGAGGCCGACGTGACCGACCGGGCTGCGGTCGAGCACGCCCTGGGCGAGGTCCGCGACCGGTTCGGGCGGGTGGAGGTCATGGTGACCAGCGCCGGGCTGGTGGCGTTCGAGGCGTTCGCCGACATCCCGCCGGAGTCCTGGAACCGCGTCGTCGAGGTCAACCTGACGGGGACCTTCCACTGCGTCCAGGCCGCCATCGGGGACATGCTGGAGGGCCGGTGGGGGCGGATCGTCACCATCTCCTCCTCCAGCGCGCAGCGCGGCTCGCCCCGGATGGTCCACTACACCGCGTCCAAAGGGGCGGTGATCGCGATGACGAAGGCGCTGGCCCGTGAATACGCCGCGTACGGGATCACGGCGAACACGATCCCGCCGTCGGGGATCGACACGCCGATGTCCCGCGCCTCGCAGGCCTCAGGCGACCTTCCCGGCAACGACGTCATGGCCCGGGCGATCCCGGTCGGCCGGCTCGGCAGCGGTGAGGACATCGCCGCGGCGTGTGCGTTCCTGTGCTCGGACGAGGCGGGCTACATCACCGGCCAGGTGCTGGGGGTCAACGGCGGAGCGGTCATATGAGCACCGAGCCGGCGACCCGGGGGCCGCGGCTGGCGCCGCTGGCCGCGCACCTGTGGGACGAGGGCGCGGTGGCGATGCTGCGCGGCCGGGTGGCGAGCGCCGACCGCTACCTGTCCGGCGGCGCGGATGCTCCGCGCCTGCCGAACGTGCTGGGGATCCTGGGGCATCATCCGCGGCTGGCCGCCGCCTGGCTCGGCTACAACGGGGTGCTCCTGGACGGTCCGGCCCTCGATCCGCGGCTGCGCGAGCTGCTGATCCTCCGCGTCGCCTGGCGGACCCGCTCGCAGTACGAGTGGATCCAGCACGCTCGGATCGGCAGGTCCGTCGGCCTGTCGAACGCGCACCTGGAAGCTCTGGCCGAAGACGGGCAGTCCGTGGCGTGGACGCCGCTGGAGCGGCTGCTGCTGGACGCGGCCGACCAGCTCCTGACCGCCCACCGCATCGACGACGCCACCTGGGACGGGCTGGCGGCCCGCCTGGACGCCCGCCAGCTCCTGGAGGCGGTGTTCGTCGTCGGCAGCTACCTGTGCCTGGCGATGGTCTTCGGCAGCGCCGGCCTGGAACTCGACCCGGACATGGACCCCGCTTCCGCACCCCCGCTTCCCGGAATGGAGGAATGAACGTGGCACGCTGGCCCAAGCCCCCCGAGGGCAGCTGGACCGAGCACTACCCCGAACTCGGCACCGCCCCGATCTCGTTCGAGGACTCGGTCTCGCCGGAGTTCTACGAGCTGGAACGTGAGGCGATCTTCAAGCGGGCGTGGCTGAACGTCGGCCGCGTCGAGCAGCTCCCGCGCAAGGGCTCCTACTTCACCAAGGAGATCGAGGTCGCGGACACCTCGCTCGTCATCGTCCACGGCCTGGACGGGCAGATCCGCGCCTTCCACAACATGTGCCGGCATCGTGGCAACAAGCTGATGTGGAACGACTTCCCGCGGGAGGAGACCTCCGGCACCTGCCGCCAGTTCACCTGCAAGTACCACGGCTGGCGCTACGACCTCCAGGGCCGGTTGAACTTCGTCCAGCAGGAGGGTGAGTTCTTCGACCTCGACAAGGACGCCACCGGCCTGGCTCCCGTCCACTGCGAGGTGTGGTCGGGGTTCGTCTTCGTCAACCTCGCACCCGAACCGGAGCAGACCCTCACCGAGTTCCTCGGCCCGATGATCACCGACCTGGACGGCTACCCCTTCGACAAGATGACCGAACGGTACGTCTTCCAGGGCGACAACCACAGCAACTGGAAGCTGTTCGCCGACGCCTTCCAGGAGTACTACCACGTGCCGTCGCTGCACCCGCAGCAGGTCCCCGCGCCCGTGCGGACCGGCGCGGGATTCGAGTGCGCGCACTTCCAGCTGGACGGCCCGCACCGGCTGGTGTCCACCGGCGGCGCCCGCCGCTGGACGCTGCCGCCGGAGTACATGTACCCGATCGAGCGGACCACCCGCAGCGGCCTGGTCGGCCCGTGGGAGTCGCCCGACATCGGCGAGCCGCCCCCCGGCCTCAATCCCGGCAAGATCGACCCCTGGGGCATCGACAACTTCCAGATCTTCCCCAACGTGGAGATCCTCATCTACCGCGGCTGGTACCTGATGTACCGGTACTGGCCGACCTCTCCCGGCAGCCACCGGTTCGAGGGGATGCTGTGCTTCCAGCCGGCCACCACGGTGCGCGAGCGGATCGAGCACGAGGTCGCCGCCGTGGTGTTCAAGGAGTTCGCGCTCCAGGACGCCGGCATGCTGACCGGCACCCAGACCGCGCTGGAGTCGGCTTACGCCAACAAGATCATCGAGGGGTTCCCGGTCAACGACCAGGAGGTCCTGGTCCGCCACTTCCACCATGTCGTCGCCGCATGGGTCCGGGACCACCAGCGCAAGGCGGCGGCGTCATGACCGCCGTGCTGCCGCCGGCGTTCGCCGACCTGGAGCCGTACGCCGCGACCTGGTGCCTGGCGACCGAGACCGAGCGCTACGCCCGCCGCCAGGCCTCGACGATGCCGCAGCTGCAGGAGTTCTACGACGCCTGCTTCCCGCGCCTGGAGGAGGCGATCGCCCACTGCGACGCCTTCCCCCTCGACGACCTGCCCGACGACGCCCTGGCTCTACTCCACCTCGTCTACTCCCTCGTCATGGTCGCGATGTCGGTGGAGATCTTCCAGCAGGTCAAGGCGACCGACGCCGCCGACGCCGAGCTGGAACGCATCGAGGAGCCCGTCCCGTGACCACGAACCCGCCCGGACGGACACGACCGAAAGGGGATCCGCATGCCGCCGATCACCGTTGACAGGCTCGGACACCAGGTCGGAGCGGAAGTGCGCGGCGTCGACACCGAACGGCTGACGGCCGACGCCTCACTGCCCCCGCTGATCATGGAGGCGCTGGAGGCCCACGGCGTCCTGGTCTTCCGCGGCCTCCACCTCGACCCCGAGACCCAGGTCGCGTTCTGCCGCAGGCTCGGCGACATCGACATCTCTCCCGGCCACCACGAGGTGGCGGGGATCTACCGGGTCAGCCTCGACACCGCCAAGAACTCCGCCGCCTCCTATCTGCGCGCCACCTTCGACTGGCACATCGACGGCTGCACCCCCGAGGACGACGCCTTCCCGCAGAAGGCCACCGTCCTCACCGCCAAGCAGGTCGCCGACCGCGGCGGCGAGACCGAGTTCGCCGGCTCCTACGCCGCCTACGAAACGCTGACCGACGAGGAGAAGCGCCAGTTCGCCGCGCTGCGGGTCGTGCACTCCCTGGAGGCCTCCCAGCGGCTCGTCACCCCCGATCCGACACCTGAGCAGCTGGAGGTCTGGCGCCGCCGTCCCGCCAAGGAGCACCCCCTGGTCTGGACCCACAAGTCCGGACGCCGCTCCCTCGTCCTGGGGGCCTCGACCGACCACATCGTCGGCATGGACCGCGATGCCGGCCGCGTCCTCCTGGACGGGCTCCTGGCCCGCTGCACCACCCCGGACCGGATCTACCGGCACGAGTGGACGGTCGGGGACACCGTCATCTGGGACAACCGGGGCGTGATCCACCGCGCGGCGCCCTACGATCCCGCCTCCCCCCGGGAGATGCTCCGCACCACCGTCCTGGGCGACGAGCCCATCCAGTGACACCGGTCTGAACCGCACCCGCCCCATTCCCAGGAGGAACCCCATGGCCCGCTGGCCCAAGCCCCCCGAGGGCAGCTGGACCGAGCACTACCCCGAACTCGGCACCGCCCCGATCTCTTATGAGGACTCCATCTCGCCGGAGTCCTTCGAGCTGGAACGCGAGGCGATCTTCAAGCGGGCGTGGCTGAACGTCGGCCGCGTCGAGCAGCTCCCGCGCAAGGGCTCCTACTTCACCCGGGAGATCGAGGTCGCCAAGACCTCCCTGATCCTCGTCCGCGGCACCGACGACGTCGTGCGGGCGTTCCACAACATCTGCCGGCATCGCGGCAACAAGCTGGTGTGGAACGACTTCCCGCGGGAGGAGACCTCCGGCACCTGCCGCCAGTTCACCTGCAAGTACCACGGCTGGCGCTACGACCTCCAGGGCCGGTTGAACTTCGTCCAGCAGGAGGGTGAGTTCTTCGACCTCGACAAGGACGCCACCGGCCTGGCTCCCGTCCACTGCGAGGTGTGGTCGGGGTTCGTCTTCGTCAACCTCGCACCCGAACCGGAGCAGACCCTCACCGAGTTCCTCGGCCCGATGATCACCGACCTGGACGGCTACCCCTTCGACAAGATGACCGAACGGTGGCAATACCGGTCGCAGGTCGGCGCGAACTGGAAGCTGTTCATGGACGCCTTCCAGGAGTTCTACCACGCGCCCGTGCTGCACTCGAACCAGACGCCGGACGCCTTCTCCGCCGCCGCCGCCCAGGCCGGGTTCGAGGCGCCGCACTACCGGCTCGAAGGCCCGCACCGCCTGGTGAGCACCTCCGGCATCGTGGCGTGGGAGCTCGCCCCGGACATGCGCAAGCCGATGGAGGACATCACCCGCAGCGGCCTGTTCGGTCCGTGGGACAAGCCCGACCTGGGCGTGGAGAAGATGCCCGTGGGCCTCAACCCGGCGGGCTGCGACCCGTGGGGGCTGGACTCCTTCCAGCTGTGGCCCAACTTCACGATCCTCATCTGGTCGAGCGGCTGGTACCTCACCTACCAGTACTGGCCGACCTCCTACAACAGCCACACCTTCGAGGGGAACCTCTACTTCGTCCCCTCCCGCACCCCGCGCGAGCGCGTCGCCCGCGAGATGGCCGCCGTCACGTTCAAGGAGTACGCCCTCCAGGACGGCAACACCCTGGAGGCGACGCAGACGATGCTCGAATCCCGGGCCGTCACCCACTTCCACCTCAACGACCAGGAGATCCTCTGCCGGCACCTGCACAAGGTGACCGCCGACTGGATCGCCGACTACCAGGCCGAGAACGAGAAGGGCACGACTCGATGACCGCCCTGCTGCCCGCCGCGTTCGCCGGCCTCGAACCGTTCGCCGCCGCCTGGTGCCTGCCGACCGAGGCCGAGCGGTACGCCAAGCGCCTGGCCACCCCGATGAGCGACATCCAGGCGTTCTACGACGCGGCCACCCCCCGCGCCGAGGCCGCGCTCGCCCACTGCGACGCCTACCCCCTCGACGACCTCCCCGAGGACGTCCTGCATCTGATGCACCTGCTGTACTCGCTGGTCGCCATCTCCTTCTGCGTCGAGGCGTGGAGCCAGCAGCGCGTCCCCGACACCGGCGCCGCCGCCCTCGACTGCCTGATCGAGCCCGTCCCGTGACGGGTCCGATCGTGCTGACCGCCGACCGGTGGATCGACGCCGACAAGGGCGAGGTCCGCTCGGCGGCGGTCATCCTCGTCGAGAACGGCCTCATCACCGCGATCGACCCGCCCGCGACGCCGCGTGACGCGACCCGCGTCGACCTGGGCGACATGACGCTCCTGCCAGGCCTGATGGACATGGAGATCAACCTGCTCATCGGCGGCCCCGACACCCCCAGCGGGCTGCCCAAGCCGATGCACGGCGTCCAGGACGACCCCGTCTACCGGACCCTGCGGGCCACCGCCAACGCCCGCACCACCCTGCTGGCCGGGTTCACCACGGTCCGCAACCTCGGGCTGATGGTGAAGACCGGCGGCTACCTCCTGGACGTCGACCTCGGCCGCGCCATCGACGAGGGCTACGCCGAGGGCCCCCGCATCGTCGCGGCCGGCCACGCCATCACCCCGACCGGCGGGCACCTGGACCCGACGATGTTCCAGAAGCTCGCGCCGGGCATCATGCCGCTGAGCGTCGAGGAGGGCATCGCCAACGGGGTTCCCGAGGTCCGCAAGGCCGTCCGCTACCAGATCAAGCACGGAGCCGGGGTCATCAAGATCTCCGCGTCCGGCGGTGTCATGTCGCACGGCACCGCCGCCGGCGCCCAGCAGTACTCCGACGATGAACTCGCCGCCATCGTCGACGAGGCCCACCGCGCGGGGATCAGGGTCGCCGCCCACGCCCACGGGGACGCGGGCATCCGCGCCTGCGTCCGGGCGGGCGTCGACTGCATCGAGCACGGGTCCCTCGCCACCGACGACACCCTGAAGATGATGGTCGACCACGGCACGTTCCTCGTTCCCACCAGCTACCTGTCCGAGGGCCTGGACGTCTCCAACGCGCCGCCCGCGCTGCGCCGCAAAGCCGAAGCGCTCTTCCCGCGCGCCCGCGCCACCCTCGGCAAGGCCATCGCCGCAGGAGTCAAGATCGCCTGCGGCACCGACGCGCCCGCCATCCCGCACGGCCACAACGCCAAGGAACTGTGGGCGCTGGTCGACCGCGGCATGACCCCGATGCAGGCGATCCAGGCCGCCACCGTCGTCAGCGCCGACCTCCTCGGCGTCGACGACCGCGGGCGGCTCGCCGAAGGCCTCCTCGCCGACATCATCGCCGTCCCCGGCGACCCCGCCGGTGACATCACCCTCCTGCAGGACGTCCGCTTCGTCATGAAAGACGGCCTCGTCCACAAGACCCCCGCCCCCACGGCCTGACCACCGAAGGAACGCACCCATGCCCCGAGGCATCCTGTACGTCGAATCCCGCCCCGGCTCGCCCGAGGACGCCGACTCCTACCACGCCTGGTACGAGGGAACCCACTTCAAGGAGATGCTCCAGATCGAAGGAGTCGTCTCCGCCCGCAGATACGCCGCGCTCGGCGACGACGCCCCCTACATCGCGGTCTACGAGCTCGACGCCGACGACATCACCGCCGTCCGGGCCCGGATCGCCGAGGCCGCCAAGGCCGGGCGGATGTCGGCGCCCGTCGGCGTCAGCACCGACCCGCCGCCCCGGATGTGGTTCTGCCGCGAGATCGCCGTCCACACCGTCTGACCGGCCCGACCCGCCGGAAGGGATCCCCATGCAGGTAGAAGAACGCGTGTTCATCGGCGGAGCCTGGGTACCGCCGAGCACCGGACGGACGATCGAGGTCATCTCCCCGCACACCGAGCAGGCCATCGCCCGGATCGCCGCACCCGCAGCGCAGGACGCCGACGCCGCCGTCGCCGCAGCCCGGGCTGCGTTCGACCAGGGGCCTTGGCCCCATCTGCCGCCCGCCGACCGGATCGCCGCGATCCGCAGGCTCGCCGACCTGTACGACCCGCGCCGCGAGGACATCGCACGTCTGATCAGCGCCCAGATGGGCGCACCGATCACCTTCGCCCGCTCCGCCCACGCCGCCCTGCCCGGCGTCATGATGCGGGCCTTCGCCGACATCGCCGAGACCATGGACTGGGAACAGGTCCGGCCCGGCCGCTACGGCAGCGACATCCTGCTGCAACGCACCCCGGTCGGCGTGGTCGCCGCGATCGTCCCGTGGAACATGCCGACCCTGCTCGCGGTGATGAAGCTCATCCCCGCACTCCTGGCGGGCTGCCCCGTCGTCCTCAAACCCTCTCCCGAGACGCCGCTGGACGCCTACCTCCTCGCCGGCCTCACCGAACAGGCCGGCTTCCCGCCCGGCGTGATCAGCGTGCTGCCCGGCGACGGCGCACTCGGCGCGCACCTGGTCGGCCACCCCGGCGTCGACCGCGTGTCCTTCACCGGTTCCACCGCCGTCGGCGCCCAGGTCGCCGCCGCATGCGGCGCCGCCCTCAAACGCGTCAACCTGGAGCTGGGCGGCAAATCGGCCGCCATCGTCCTGGACGACGCCGACCCCGCCACGACCGCCGCCGGCATCAAGGTCGCCGGCCTGATGAACA
Source organism: Actinocorallia populi (assembly GCF_002995495.1). GTDB lineage: Bacteria > Actinomycetota > Actinomycetes > Streptosporangiales > Streptosporangiaceae > Actinocorallia > Actinocorallia populi. Next base: position 625,850 of record NZ_PVZV01000005.1, read on the forward strand.
GCGGCCAGGCCTGCGTCGCCCAGACCCGGATCCTGGTCCCGCGCTCCCGGCACGACGAGCACGTCGACGCCCTCGCCGCGATGATGGACGCCCTCGTCGTCGCCGACCCCGCCGACCCCGCCACCGAAGTCGGTCCCCTGGTCAGCCGCCGCCAGCAGGAGCGGGTGCGGGCCTACATCGAACTGGGGGAGAAGGAGGGCGCCGCCCTGGCCACCGGCGGGGCCGCGCCCCCGGCCGCGGCGGGCTCCGGCTGGTACATCCGCCCCACTCTGTTCGCCCGCGCCGACAACGGCAGCCGCATCGCCCAGGAGGAGATCTTCGGACCGGTCCTCACCGTCATCCCCTACGACGACGAGGACCACGCCGTGCACCTGGCCAACGACACCCGTTACGGCCTGTCCGGCTCCGTCTGGACCCCCGACACCGACCACGGACTGGCCGTCGCCCGCCGCGTCGCCGCCGGAACCTTCGGCGTCAACCAGCCCTACTCCATGGACCCCGCCGCGCCGTTCGGCGGCGTCAAGGACAGCGGCATCGGCCGGGAACTGGGCCCCGAGGGCATCGAGGGCCACCTCGACACCAAGTCCATCTCCGTCGCCGCCCCGTGACCGGCCACCGGCCAGGAGCCCTTCCGACGCCGCGCTGCCGCGCCACCGCCCGTGCAAGGACCGCCGCCGCCTCTCGCTGAACGCACTCCCTCAGGTCAGGGGCAGGGGGCGGTGTCGAGGAGGTCGAGGGGGACGGCGGCGGCCATCTTCTTGTAGCCCTCGAGGCTGGGGTGGAGGTCGTCGGGGCTGGCGTAGGCGGGCAGGAGCTGGGAGGGCTCGGCGGGGTCCCGGACGGCGGCGTCGAAGTCGACGACGCCGTCGGCCAGCGTCTGGTCGCGGATCCAGGTGTTGACCTGCTGGCGGTGCTTCTCGCTGTCGGGAGCGGTGGCGGTCCCGTCGATGAGGGCGTTGGCGGCGGGTGTGAGCGTGCCCAGCCAGATCTTCTTGCCGGCTGCGTGGGCCTGAGTGATGAGCCGGATGTAGCCGTCCTGGATCTCGGCGGGGGTGACGCCGATGCGCAGGCCGAGGTCGTTGATGCCCTCCAGGACCAGGACGCCGGTGGCACCGGGGATGTCGAGAGCGTCCTTGCGGAAGCGGGACAGGCCGCTGGGGCCGTCCATCAGGCCGAGGCCGCCCAGTAGCTGGTTGCTGCCGATGCCCGCGTTGACCACGGAGATTCCCAGGTCGGCGGCGTCGAGGCGGCGCTGGAGTTCGTCGGGGTAGCGGCCGTTCTTGTCGGCCACCGAGGCGTCGGCGGGGATGCTGAGCCTGCCGCCGCCGACGAATCCGTCGGTGATGGAGTCACCGAACGCCACGACTGCCCGGGCGTTGGACTGAACGTCCAGGCCTGCGACGAACAGCCAGCTGAGCGTCTTGTTCGCGAAACCGTCCGCGGTTGCACGGCCGGTGAGGTCGCCGGTGTTCTTGCCTGCGTAGAACGACGTGGCGTTGGCGTTCCAGTGCTTGGTCGCCGCTTCGGTGCGCCGGGGCAGGAAGATGCTGACGGACAGCGGGGTGAACGCCGCGAACGTCAGCGAGGCCGCGTCGCTGACGACGTCCTGGCCGGCGGGAACGGTGACCGACGCCGAACCGTCGAAGGCCAGCGGCACCGGAGTGCCGATCGCGGCGCCCTGGGTCTGCGGTGCGATCGTCACCCGCCCGAACGTCACCGGTTCGCGGCCGAACCGGTTGCTCAGCCGCACCCGCACCGAGGAGCCGCCCAGATGCGGTGTGATCACCATGCGGACGGTCTGGCCGGTGAGCGTCGTGGGGACGCCGCGCAGAGAGGCGTCGAAGGGGACCACCCCGTCGCTCGGGCTGGCCGCCCAGCTCGCCACCCATCCCTGTGCCGTGCATGGGAGGGCCGCCCGCCTGTGCTCCGGAACAGCCTGCACCCGCGCTGCGGGCAGGGCGGCCGCCACCAGCGCGCACGCCGCGATGGCTGTTCGGCAGACCTGTCTTCGGGTTTCGATGCGCATCATGGTCCCCTCAGGATCATCCTTGTGCCCGCATGCCGAGCGAGACCGCCGTGGCCTTGCGGATCAGTGCGGTGGATGAAGATCGGTGTGAAGTAAACAGACGCAGAAACCGGTCTCGCCATTCATCGCCATGACAGTCCGAGTGTCCCTATTGTGCGGAATGCTACAAAGAAGCCTGCTTTCGGTAATCTGCAGAGACCTGCCGGATAGCGCCTGGCCTGGAGCTTTCGCAGCGCGGTGCCGGGGACGGCGACGGTGCGGGGCGCACGTCCGCCGGGGAGGGGGCGGGAGGTCGCCTCCGGACACGGAGGTGATCCTCTGGTCTCCCGCCACCGCTCCTCCTCCCGCCGAGGTGGTTTCCGGCCAGGGGAAATCGTTCTGGAAGCGTGCCGAGCTGTTAAACGATCGGCTAGAAGTTTCTTAGCCGATCGTCTAGTCTCTGGGCTCGACATCGAGAGGACTCCCATGTTCGAGCATTGGAGCGACGTGGTGGACCCCGGCTCTGCGGGACTGGAGATCGCAGCCCTTCTGCACCCCGAACTGCCCGCTTTGGCAGAGGAGATCGTCCACGAGATCCGGGAGCAGATCCCCGAATACGCCGCCCCGCTGCGGGGAGCGCTCGGCGATACCGTTCGGATCGGCATCGAAAGGGGGCTGCACCAGTTCCTCGCGCAGTTCATCGCCGACTCGCCCATCGAAAACCAGCACGCCGAGTTCTACCGAGCCCTCGGTCGCGGTGAGTTCCGTGAGAACCGCAGCCTGGACGTCCTGCAGACCGCCTACCGGATCAGCGCCCGGCTCACCTGGCGGCGTTTCGCTCAGATCGGACACCAAGCCGGTATCGCTCCCGACCGGATGTACCTGCTGGCCGACAGCGTCCTCGCCTTCACCGAGGAGATGGCGGAACTGTCGGTCGGTGCGTTCAACGAGCTGAGCGCCCAGGCATCCGGGGCCTTCGAGCACATGCGGCGGCGGCTGCTGCACCTTCTGCTGACCGAGCCCGCCCGGACCGTGCGGACGCGGTTGACCGAACTCTCCCGGCAGGCGCGATGGCCGCTGCCCAACAGCGTGGCGTGCGTGGCGGTCGGCGAGGGCTACGACGCCCGCCGTGTGATCCCGCCAGCGCTGGATCCCGACGTCCTCGTCGATCTGGAGCGGCCGGATCCGTGCCTCCTCATCCCCTCGCACCCCTCGCCGGCCCGCTACCACCATCTGCGTCGTGCGTTCAAGGGCGTGGTGTTCGCCCTCGGGCCCACCGTCCCGCTGGAGGAGACGGCGCACTCCTTCGGCCTGGCCCGCCGAGCACTGGTCATGAAGTCCCAGGGCGTGCTCCCCGCCGAAGAGCACATCCGCTGCGAAGACCACCTCGCCACGATGCATCTGTTCAGTGACGACGCCTGCATGCGGATCCTCTGCCAACGCGCGCTGGCACCCTTCGCCGAACTCAACCACGACCAGCGCGACCTCCTGTGCGAGACGCTGCTCGCCTGGATCAGCACCGGCAACTCGGTCATCGAAACCGCGACCCTGCTCCGGGTCCACCCCCAGACGGTCCGCTATCGGATGCGCCGCATCGCAGAACTGTTCCCCGACCGCCTCAACGACCCGGACTGGCGCTTCGAGATGCAACTCGCCCTGCGCGCCCGCCAGCTGACGCTTCCCCGCCGAAGACGAAAGCAACGCAAGAACTCCGGTCCGCGAAAGCAGAAAGCAGCCACCGCCAGGTCCTTCGGGTGATGCCATTGACCGCACCGAGTTGCTAAGGTGCGGCAAATGGCCCGGAAGAACCCTGCGGGAACCGCACGAGAACGGCTGATCGAAGCCGCCATGGGCCTGTTCGCGCGGCGTGGCGTCAACGGCACCTCACTCCAGATGATCGCCGACGAGATCGGCGTCACCAAAGCAGCGGTCTACTACCACTTCCAGAACAAGGACGATCTCGTCGAGGCCGGGATCACCCCTTATCTCCGCTGCCTCGCCACCGTCGTCGAGGCCGCCGAAGGCCGACTCCGCCGGAAAGACCAAATCGACACCCTCCTGAACGGCGTCATCGACCTTCTCATCGACAACCGCGAACTCCTCATCGCCCTGCAGTTCGACCCGGTCATCCAGCAGCACCTGAAGACCAGGTCGGACATGCGCGACCTCCAGCAGCGCGTCGGCGTCCTCCTGATCGGCCCCCGTCCCCACACCCAAACCCTGGTCATCGCGCTCATCGTCAGCGGCGGCCTCGCCTTCGCCACCGCCAACCCCCTCCTGGCCGACCTCGAGGACACCGAGCTACGCCGCGAGCTGTACACCATCGCCCGTCGCATTCTGCGCATCAGAACCCCGATCCCCACCGCCCCGCACCCCGACTGAGCCTCCCCGCGGCAAGAACGCAGACCGGCCGTGCTCGCCTGGGCGTGTACCGAATACGAGGGGAACCGAACACGCCCCGCATGGCTCGGCCCTGCTGTGGCCGAACGCTCCGCATAAAGACCGTGAACGTCTCGGTGCGGCTCGGATGCGGGTCGAGCGGTCAGTGCGGTGACGGCTTCGGGACCGCTGTGTTTCCAGGCCGACGGAATCGGGTCGGGAGCGTCGTCGCCTGTCGTCGGACTGCCGCGTCGGGGTCCAGCGTCAGCTTTTGGAGCCGGGAACGGAGCTGTTCCCCGCTGTCGACGAGCCACCGGGGGCCGCTGGCCAAGGCTTCGCCGGACGGTGGCGGAGGACGTTTTCTGGCGCAGAAGGTGTCGGGGTTCTCGGTCAGGGGAGTACGGCGGAGGGGACGGGCAGGTCCGCGTAGGTGACGATGCCGGGCCGGGCCGCCACCACGTGCCGGATGGCGTGCACGACGGGCATCGCGGTGATGGTCATCCCGATGCCGTGCATGTCCTCGATGGTCAGGGTCTCCAGCGGCTGGTCGGGGAGGATGCCCAGCGTGAGGGTCACCTGCGGCGAGCCGTCGACCTCGATGCGGTAGCCGTGGTCGACGGGCATCGGGGGGTCGAGCTCGCGGTCCATCGCCCACCGCTGGTGGAGTTCGACGACCTCGCGGCCGTCGGCGATCCCGACGAAGCGGACGTCGATCCCGGCGACGGTGCCGCGGGCGATGGGACGTCCGGGCAGGTCGAGGTCGCGGACGGCCGCGCCGAAGCCGATCCGGCAGTCGACCCGGTCGAGCTCGAGGGCCAGGCAGTCGGCGAGCACGTGGACGCCGTCCTCGAAGACGGCGACGGCCGACCGCACGTCGTCGGCGTGGCCCTCGTCGCCGATCGGCCGGCCCCAGCCGAGGCCGTCCATGTTGGAGTCGGCGGCGAAGCCGCTCACGTCCACCGACTCGACCGACCTGACGTGCCGCACCTCCTGGCAGATCCCGGTCGCCACCGCGGCGAGCAGCTGCGCGTAGCCCGGGTTCATGCCGCTGCCGAAGAGGCTGGCGCCGCCTGCCCGCGCGGCCGCCTCCAGGCGCTCCCGCGCGCCGGGCAGGCTGTGGCCGGTCAGGAACTCGGCGGTCGTCACCACGTTGACGCCCGCTCCGAGCATCCGTTCGACGAGGTCGACGTCCATGTGCAGCGGGGTGTACACGACGCAGTCCGGCCGGGACTCCAGGAGCGCCTCGACGTCGTCGGTCGCCGTGACGCCGCACGGTTCGGGAAGGCGGCAGAGCTCCGCGGCGTCCCGGCCCACCTTGTCGGGACTCCAGGCGTAGCAGCCGACCAGCTCGAGGTCGGGCCGGCGGAGGATCGCGCGGACGGTCGCCCGCGCGACGTTCCCGGTCGTCCACTGGACGACGCGGACAGGGCGTTCGGGGAGGTGGGTCACGGCGTCATCTCCGGTTCAGGGTGGGGCGGTGACCGTTCACGGGCATCGCTGGACCAGGAACATAAAATATGCAATGTTTTGCCGGCAAGCCCGCGACAGGAGCGAGAGCATGGCACATCGCGTCATCCAGCTCTCCACCGGCAACGTCGGACGCGAGGCGCTGCGCATGATCATCGAGCGCCCCGACCTCGAACTCGTCGGCGTGCACGCCTCCTCGCCCGCCAAGGCCGGCCGGGACGCCGCCGAGCTCTGCGGCCTGTCCGAGCCCACAGGTATCGCCGCGACCGGCGACCGGGACGAGCTCGCGGCCCTCGGCGCGGACTGCGCCGTGTTCACCGCCCAGGCCGAGACCGGCCCCAGGAGGCTCTGGCCGACCTGTGCGCGTTCCTGCGCGCCGGCGTCAACGTCGTCTCGACGTCCCTGGTGTGGCTGGTCAACCCCCGCAGCGCCGACGCCTGGCTGGTCGAACCCCTCGAAGAGGCCTGCCGTGCAGGCGGCAGCTCGCTCTACGTCAACGGGATCGACCCCGGATACTCCGGCGACATCCTCGCGCTGGCGGCGTTGAGCCTCGCGGAGACGGCGACCCGTGTCGCGGTGCAGGAGATCTTCGACTACGGCGACTTCACCGGCGTCACCTTCGGCTTCGGGACGGCGCCGGAGGCCGGACCGGTCATGATGGCCCTGCCCGGCGTGGTGGCGTCCGCGGCGCGCGTCGTCAACGCGATCGAGGCGGTCTGCGCGGCCGAGCCGGGACTGCTCACGGTCGCCGACCTGCCTGCCGTGCTGGTGGGCCGTGTGATGCGCTGACGCCATGGAGAGACGACCGCCCGCCCCGCTCGGCCGCGCCCGTCCGACGCGACCCGGCACCGGTCGCCAGGCACGTGCGGAGGCCACCCGCGCGCACATCATCGACGAGACCGTCGCCTGCGTTCTGGAGCGAGGGTTCGGCGCCGCCAGCGCGCGGCACATCGCCGAACGCGCGGGTGTCACCTGGGGTGTCGTGCAGTACCACTTCGGCGACCGCGACGGCATCCTCGCGGCCGTGCTCGAGGCAGGGCTGCGCGAACTCGTCGCCGCGATGGGCTCGATCGACGTTCCCGACGTTCCCGACGGTCCGCCGCGCGCCCGCGTCGAGGCCCTGGTCGAGGCGGGCTGGCGCGCCTACACCACCCCGCTGTCCCGCGCGGGACCGGAGATCCACGTGGCGACTCGGACCGAACGCGGCCGCGTCCTCCAGACGCGGCTGGAACCGTTCGGGACCGAGGTGGCCCGCCTGGCCCGAGCCGTCTTCCCGGACGACGACGGCACCGCCGGACGTGTCCTGTTCCTCGCCCTGCGCGGCCTGGCCCTGGACCGGCTCCTGTTCCCCGCCGAGATCGACAGCCGCCGCGACCGCGCCGCCATCGTCGACGCGGTCCTCCGGCAACTCGGACCCGCGCCGAAGGACACCTCTCTGCCGGAGTCCGCCTGTATCCCTCCTGTGAATGATTAAATACAATATCCAATATGGTCATTCTTGAACGCGGGCCGTAAGCCGCGGAGGCCGCCGACCGGTTGAGCGCCCGGTCTGCCTCCAGGGTCGGCGGCCCTCGCCTTCGAACCCGCATACCAGGAGGAGCAGCTGATGGATCTCGGACTGGGCGGCGCGGCCGTCGTCGTCAACGGAGGGTCCAAGGGCATGGGCCGCGCCGCCGCTGAGGTCATGGCCGGGGAAGGCGCCCGCGTCGCGTTGCTGGCACGCGGTGCGCAGGCGTTGGCCGACACCGCCTCCGCGCTGGAGGCCCTCGGCTCGCCCGAAGTGCTGCAGCTCTCCACCGACCTCACCGACCGCGCCGGGGTCGACGCCGCGTTCGCCGAGATCGGTGCGCGCTGGGGCGAGATCAACGTCCTGGTCAACGCCGCAGGCCCTGTCGACGTCGGTGTCGGCCGCCGCTTCGACGAACTCGACGACGACGAATGGCAGGCGACCTTCGACATCGGCACTCTCAGCGCCGCACGGTGCGCCCGCGCCGCGCTCCCATGGCTGCGCAAGGCCGCGTGGGCGAGGATCGTCAACGTCTCGGCCCACTCGGTGCGGCGCCAGTCGGCAGGGTTGGTCGCCTACACCGCGGCCAAGGCGGCTCTCACCAGCTTCAGCAAGAACCTGTCCCTGACCCTCGCCGCCGAGGGCATCCTCGTCAACACCGTCTCTCCCGGCTCGTTCCTGTCCGAGGGCATGAAGGGCTATCTGGCGGCGCTCCCGCCCGAACGGCGCATCGACCTCGACGACCTCCATGCCGCGATGCGGATCATCGGCGAGGACTTCGGCCACCCCGCCCACCTCGGCCGCGTCGCCCGCCCTTCCGAGATCGGCCCGGTCATCGCCTTCGCCGCCTCCCGGGCCAACACCTACATGACCGGTGCCGACATCAACGTCGACGGGGGCTCCGACTTCTGAGCGCAGACGGCGCCGCACTCAGCGGGTCTCGTACGGCTCTCCGCCGAGAACCGATCGGCTGAGGACGGAATCCGCCTGCCGGTCTGCCGTGTTTCCGGCGTCTCTTGAAAGAAAGGTCCCCATCGTGCCGGCTCCCGCACCTCGTTTCTCCTTGGCGTTGCCGACCGACCGGGTGGACGCCGGGGCGGAGTTCGTGTCCGCTCCGGCGATCGCCGAGGTGGCCAGGGCCGCCGAGTCCGCCGGATTCTCCGCCTGCAACGTCACCGACCACCCGTTCCCGCCCGGGGCATGGGTCGACGGCGGTGGGCACCACGCCCTCGATCCGTGGGTGGCGCTCTCCTTCGCGGCGGCGGCGACCACCGTCCTGCGGCTGCACACGAACGTCCTGATCGCCGCCTACCGCAACCCCTTCCTCACCGCGAAGGCGGCGGCGACCCTCGACGCGCTCAGCGGCGGGCGCCTGATCCTCGGTGTCGGCGCCGGTTATCTCAAGGAGGAGTTCGCGGCACTCGGAGTGCCCTTCGAGAACCGCGGGCGCCGTCTGGACGCCACGCTGGAGGCCGTCGTCCGGGCATGGAGCGGCACACCGATCAGGTCCGAAGGCCCCGGCTGGTCCGCCGACGGCAACGTGATGCTGCCCATGCCCGAGTCCCTGCCGCACCCGCCGATCTGGATCGGCGGCAACTCCCCGGCGGCCCGCTCGCGCGTCGTGCGCCTCGGCCAGGGATGGATGCCCTTCCCGGCGGGGCGCGCGCTGGCCGCCGCCACCGGCACCACGCCGCTGCGCGATGTCGAGGAAGTGGCCCAGGCGATCGAAGGACTCAGATCCGAACTGTCCGAGGCGGGACGGACCGATCCCGTCGACGTGTGCTGCCCGCTGTTCACACAGCGTTTCTCCGACCGCGCCCCGATCGACCACGCCGCGGTACGGGACGAGGTGGCCCGCCTCGCCGCCGCAGGAGCGACGTGGATCACCGTCTTTCTCCCCGCTGCCGACCGCCGTGCGCTGCTCGGCGCCATCGCGGCCTTCGGCCGCGAGGTCATCTCCGCGCCCTGATCCTTCCGCGCCGGACAGCCGGGCGGACGAAGACGACTCCAGGAAGTGAGATCCATGAATCGTTCGAAGCAAGGGATGAGCGAACGCCTGCTCGGGGAGGTCGCTCTGGTGATCCAGGAGTGCCAGAAAGGGGTCATCGGCCCCGATTCGCTACTGCCGCTCCTCGCTGAGGCGGCCGCTCCCGTCGTACCGAACATCGCCGCGCTGGCGCACGGGGCACGTCAGGCCGGCATACCGGTCGTGCACGCGATCGCGACGACCCGGGAGGACGGCTACGGCGAGCCCCGCAACGCCCCCCTCTTCGCGATGGCCGCTCGCGCCGGGCGGCCGCTGCTGGCGGGCACGCCCGCCGCCGAGGTCCTCGACGAGATCGGCCTCGACGACCGCGACCTGGTCCTCCCGCGGCGAGGCGGCCTCAGCCCGATCCACGACACCGGGCTGGTCTCGCTCCTCCGCAACCTCGGGATCCGGACCGTCGTCGTCGCCGGGGTGTCGGTGAACGTCGCGATCCTCGACCTCGTCCTCGGAAGCGTCAACGCAGGCTTCTCCGTGACCGTGCCCCGCGACGCCGTCGCAGGAGTGCCTTCGTCCTACGCCGAATCCGTCATCGACAACACGTTCAAACTCCTGGCCGACGTCGTCCACACCAAGGACGTCCTCGCCACGTGGACGCGCAGGGAATGACGGGTTCCGGTAGCGATCGCGGACCATCCGACGAACCGAACGTTGACCTGCGTCTTCTCAACGGTTCGGAGGGCCAGCGGGGTCGCCGTTGCGCTGCGGGGCAGGTTCCGGTGGTGATGCGAGTCGCGAGCTCTTCGTCGGTGCGGGGGGCCTTCCGCCTCGGGCATCGGACCGCTTCCTGGCCGGCGTTCGATTGCAGTCTGAAATCTGGTGAACGGTCCTGATCGCTGCTTCTCGCCCTCACCCTTTGGATCGGCGGGTTCTGGGTCGTGAGGTGGTGCGGTCGGCCTGCCCCCGGCCTCGCTTAGAAATCTACAACGTAAAGGCTGCGGCTAGGGATCGTCCTTTCATGAGGCATGACATCGAAAATCCTCCGGTCTGGCCGGTATCTGGCGCTGGGTGGTGAGTGAGCCTTTTCATCCTCGGGCTGCTTCGCGGTTTGCCAGGACGGCGATGGTTTTGACGAGATGGCCGGTCTTGCCAGGGCTGCAGCGGAACTTGTGCAGGAGCTTCCAGCTCTTTCAGCCGGGCCATGGCACGTTCACCGGGGGCTCGGAGCTTGGCGTGGGAGCGGTTCGCCTGCTTCTGTGAGGCCGGCTTGCCTTGGTCTCGAGCAGTTCGGCGGCCCCGAGGCGGCCTTTGTCCGCCAGGACGAGCAAAGAACCCTGCACCAGGGTCCGCGGTATGCCCCAGATCCTGGTGGTTGTCAGGGCGTGGACGCTGCCGGGCATGGCCCCCGACGTCCAGACGATCGATCCGTCGGCACCTGCGATGACCTGGACGTTCATCCCATGGGCGCGGTGCTTTCCAGAGAAGCGGCATCGGTCTGCTCGTAGCCGGTCGGTTCGGGCAGGGCCCTTTTCGGCCTCAGAAGGGGGGATCGTGGGGGAGGTGGTCGTGGTCTTCCCCGGTCAGGGCGGCGGGGCCGTCCAGGATCTGTCCGGTCGTGGGGCGGATGGCGGGGTCCTTGGCCATGGCGGCGCCCACGAGGCGTCGCATGTGGGCGTGTCCCGGTTCGGTCGAGAGGACCGTCATGAGCTCGGACGTGTCGGGGGTCTCGGTGAAGGGGCGGCCGCCGCGGGCGCTGAAGGCCACGGCATGGCCCCAGGCGTAGACGTCGCTCTTCGAGCTCGGGAACGTCCCGCGGAAGAGTTCCGGCGTCCCCCCGAGGTCGAGGATCGAGTCGCTCCGGTCCACTGGGAGGGTGACCTCGTCATGGGCACACGTCCCTCGGCGGGCCTTGAGCATCCCTTCGCCGCTGCGTTCGTCCATGACCTGGGACTGCGGACGGGAGATGGCCGACCACCTGGCCTTCACCGCCGAGACTGGCATGCCGGTCTACTTCTGCGAAAGCCGAAGCCCTGGCAACGAGGCTCGAATGAGAACACGAACGGCCTCCTCCGCCACTACCTGCCCAAGTACCACGACCTCAGGAGGCTCATCCAGGCCGACCTCGATGCGATCGCTGCCGAACTCAACGGCCGGCCCCGCGAACCCACGGCTTCCTGTCACCCAGCGAGGTCTACTCTGACCTTTGCGGGCAAGCCGATGCATTGACCCGCTGAGGCGCCTTCTCATTCCGACACCCTCGTGAAGTGCCTCGGCGAATCACGACCTGCTTTGAGGTTGGGGACACCTTCGGAAGCGGAGGGCCGAGAAGGCCCAGAGTTCACGCGAACCGAAGGTTCTTCAGCGGGAACTCACGTGGGTTCGGCATCTCAAGGCCTGTTTGCTTCGTGGGTTCAGCGAATTGAACGTTGCCAAGAGGGTGTCTCTGATCCCTCTGGCTTTGATTTTTTCGTACATGGGCCGGAGCTGGGATACCGAGATCCAGTCCTTGACCTTGCCGGGATGGCCTGGCTTCCAGCGTCGGCCCCCCCCGGGGGGCGGTCGAACCTCGCCGGCGACCATCCGGCTGGCCGGTCGTCGGACAACGTGTCGGCTATGTCAATCGGTCGTGCTGGCGTGCACGGCGATGATTCGCCAGCCGTGCGTCTCGTCGTATAGCCAAGTACGGGTGTAGCGCATCCTGGCCGCGAACGGCGCACCGGAGACGGTCCCTTCGACGGTGCCGAGAAACCACGTCACCCCGGTGCGCCCCTCGGCGAAGACGGTCAACTCCTCCTCGGCCACCCTCGTCACCACCTGCGTCCGAGTGCGGTGCAGCTCCAGGTCGTCCGCCTTGGTCGCAACGTTCGCACCGAAGACAAAGATCAGCCGATCATCCAGCAGCCGATCCAGCGCCTCGACATCTCCAGCAAGCTGCGCGGCCTGGAGTCGGTGCTCGGCGTCCCGCAAGTCTTCCATCATGAGGTCCAACCTCCCAGCCAGCGCAGTATCCGCGCCAGGACGTTCACGCTCGGCTGATCTTTGCAGTCCGATCCAGGGACTGCGCACCGGTTCCAGCCCCGAGACTCGGCGAGGGCAGCGGCCGCCGCGCGGGCTGGATCTCACATGATCCTTGCTATGCCGTTGGAGGGGCGGGAGGCGTCTCCGATGCGGCTGTCCTCCGCTATACCGTCAATCGAGTGGGCGGGCCGGTGTCACGCGGCGGCGGTGGACGATGACGTCGAACCATTCGGCGGGTGAGCCGCCGGTCATGTGGTGGGCGGCGTCGTTGTCCGGGTCGTAGACGGGGCCGATGGCCCGGAACCTGGCTGTCCGGCCGAGTAGTTCGGTGACCGCGGCCGGCCGTTTCGCGCGCAGGTCGAGGAAGTAGTCGCCGAGGCCGTTCGCGCCGAGGATCGACTCGAAGAGTTCGGGCGCGGCGCCCGGTATGTGGAAGGTCTTCGATCCCGAGTAGGTGGTGAGTTCTCCTGCGTGGAAGGTGAGTCCGATCGAGGCGTAGCCGGCCCCGAGGCGTTCTCGCAGGAAGCCGCCCGCGTTGGGCAGCGCCTCTGGCGGCGCGGGCGGAAAGCTGATCGCTCTTCCCGGCCCGTTGGAGGAGTGCGAGCTGGACGTCCACCACAGGACCTTCTGCCCGGTGTGCTGGTGCCACCAGACGGTGTTCTCGGCGAAGGATCGCTCGAAGTAGGCCATGTTGTGCGGGTCGTGCGATGGGGCGTCATGGTCGTGGAGCTCGTAGAACTGGACGATCATCCGCGCGGTCTGCATCGCCCATGCGTCACCGGTGAGGCTCGTCACCAGGTTGTAGGCGGAGTGGGCGCGGTCGATCCAGATCTTCCTGTCGGGAAGGCTCCGGAAGCGGCCGATGTGGGCGTGGACGTCTGGTCCGGATGGTCTTGGTTGAAGTCACGCATCCACTCGAGAAGACCGAGTACCTCCTCGGTGGCGGCGAACGGCTCCGCCTCCTCCAGGAGTGCCCGCAGATTCCCCTCCCCTGTACGGACGCACTCGTCGAGCCGGACGCCCAACGTCCAGTCCTGATCGAGCGCGACGGCGCGAAAGCCGCCCTCTTCCACCAGAAGCCGTGCGATGCGCGCCTGCAGCGTGAACAACTCGTGCGCCCCACGTGTCCCGGCGCCGTAGCCGACGACCGACGCCTGACCGAGCATGCCGAGCAGCGGACGCAGGTCGTCCAGCGGCGCCGCCGGTTCCACCGTGGCCAAGGGGTAAGACGTCTTTTTGATCCACTCGAGCGTCGTCTCGCGTTCGGTTGCGGTGAAGATCATGAAGCGAGCATCCAACTTCAAGTGCACTTGAAGTCAAGCACGCGCTGCGGGGCCAGCACTCGTACCCGACCACGACACTCTGTTTCACAGACGATCGCTCGAGAAACGCAGCACCGCCCGGCGGCCAAGCAGAGGATCCGCTTCTGCGCGATGAGCTGATCTCTGGTCGAGATCTCCACGAGCATTGGGGCGAGAACATGCCGGTCTTCAGGAGCCGAGCGCGTCCTAGGAATCCAGCGCGCCCTTCTGGCAAGCGCTTCGCTGAGCGGAATCCAGGTCGGGGCCCGTACTGCTGGTGGGCGTGGGATGGCGCGGTGGGCGCGAAGCTGCTGCCCAAAGCGTCGGCCCAGGACGTGCATGGGTTGGTGGATCAAGCGTTGGCGCGCGTCGCAGAAGACTACTCTGACCAATTCCAGTCGGTTCCTCCGCGCGGGCCTTCGTCTTGGCTCCAGACCGACGGGCACTGGTGGCCGAAGCCGCCAGCGTCAACAGACTGAGCCAGCGAGTGCGGGTATGAGCGAGGACCCGCCGTAGCAGGGGCCTCGGCGGTGCAGGATCAACCAGGCAGCTCGTTGGGTTCCAAGCTGAAGAACAGCACCATGCGGTCGACGGGAGCGCGCTTGGCTCCGATCTGAGCGAGCGCGGTGTCAACAGCCATGGTGTAGAGCTCCTGACGGGTGGTTCCCGGCTCAGCCTTGATCAGGCCGTCGCACGTCTGGATCCGCTGGAGGCCCCGGTCTGGCACCTGGATGGTGATCACGAAGTGGTAGACGGTCACAAGTCCTCCTCCGCAAGGAAGTTGACTTCCTCGAGCGTCTTCAGCGCGGACAGGTGGGTGATCAGGGCGGGCAGGTCCCGGACGAGACGCTGGGCGTTGCGGCGGGCGATCGCGTCAGCCACCGGCCTGCTCCTTGGCATCGTGGCAACTGGCCGGCGTGCCGTTCTGCGCGAACCACTGCGCGGCCTTGGCGAGGTGGCGGTCGCGGAGCCCGGACTTCGGCGACACCTGGATCACGAGGTGCGCCCCCACCTCGCCGGCCTTGCGCCGCTTCTCCAGCTGGCTGGCGACGTTGTGCTCGTCGTCCAGCCACACGAACCGCCGCTGGAGTCCGGCCCAGGCGGCAACGTGCTGTGCCTTCCACGCCCCGATGCTGAGCACCGAGTCCGGACCCCGGCGGGGCAGCATCGGGATCGGGACGACCGGCAGCTCCGGCAACCCGATCACGGGGCCGATCATCGTGTTCGCGTCGTCGACCCAGGTGGTCGCCCACACCAGTTCGACACCGTTGGCGGCGGCGAACTCGAGCAGCATCGCCCCGTGGGCGGGGTTCAGCGCAACGCTCAAGGTCCGCGTCCAACCGGTCGGCTGGAGCTGGTGCACGGTGAAGCCGGCGCCGCGGTGGCGGCCGGGATTCAGGACCCCGTCGACGTCGATAAGGAGGGTGGGCCGCTCAGCCATCGGCCTTCTCCTTGAAGGTGTCGATGAGCGTGGCAATCTGCTCGAGCTGCTCGGTGGTGTAGGCGTGCCCATGCCGGGTGGTCGGACCGCGGTCTTCCAGCGCCCTGCGGGCCGCGGTCCCACGCTTCTCCATGGCGTCCTGGGCGAGGGGGCGGAAGCGGGTGGCGTACCCGTACGCGGGTTCGTTGAGCCGCTGAGTGTCCGGACGGAAGGTCGTGGTACGCGAACCCTGGCCGTGGCGCAAGTGGACGAGGGTCCGGCCGATCTCCTCAACGGTCGCACGGTAGCTGCTGAGCCCGTTCGCGTAGACGGCCACCTCGTCACCGGGCTTCAGCTCACTCTTCAGGTCGGCCATGGGGATCTCCTGTCGGGGGTTCCAGTGTGGCGGTTTGGGACGGTGCAAGTCCTGTGGTCTTGCGGACTGAACGGGGCCGGTGCGGGACCGGCCCCAACGGTCTCAGTAGGAGGAATTGGCCTGGTAGGCAGCGAAGACGGCGTTCCTACGGGTGCGGAACCTGAAGCGCTCCGGGTCTGATGGGGACTCGATTCCCTGAGAGGATCGAGTCATGGCACGTCTCTCCCCCCGACCCGCTTGAGCTTCGTGAGCGTGCGGTGCGCTGGGACGAGGTCGATGCCGGTCAGCGTCCGGGGACGGGCTCGGCGGAGGTCGAGGAGATCGAGAAGCTGCGAGCCGAGGCTTTGTCGTCTCTCACGCGATGGTGACGACGCGGGCCCAATGCGGTGGGGTTTCCGGGGTGTAGTCGGGGTCTTCCTCGTCCACCGGGCTTGCCGG
The DNA here is from genome assembly GCF_002995495.1 of Actinocorallia populi. Lineage (GTDB taxonomy): Bacteria > Actinomycetota > Actinomycetes > Streptosporangiales > Streptosporangiaceae > Actinocorallia > Actinocorallia populi. The sequence continues at coordinate 641,745 of NZ_PVZV01000005.1, forward strand.
GCGCGGGAAGAGGCCCACCACGGTGCGGCAGGAGGGTTGCTCGGAGGGCCAGGGGGTCTGGCCGTCCGTCAAGGCGACGATCACGTCCGGGCGGGGCCGGGAGCGGAGCGCCCGGGTGAAACCCGAGCGCAGATCCGTGCCTCCGCCACCGATCAGCTCGATGTTCTCGGCTCGGCAGAGGGGGACGGCGATCCCGGCCGTCGCGTCGCAGGAGATCACCGACACCAGGTCGCGCCGGCCGCCCACCGCCCGCGAGATCGCCGCCACCTCCAGCAGGGCGCTGCCCAGTTCGGCGTCGCTCACGGAGCCGGATGTGTCGATCACCACGCAGACCCGGGGCGGGCTCCGGCGCAGGCTCGGCAGGAGCACACCGGGGACAGAGGCCGAACGCCGGGACGGACGCCGATAACTGTGGTCTTCTCCTGCCCCCGGGGCTCCCGCCGCCGAGCGGACCGCCGCCCCCAGCAGCTGCCGCCACGGCTGAGGCGGATGGAACGCCTCGTCCGCCCAGCGGCGCCAGCCTTCCGGCGCGTCGCCCGGCCGGCCCTTGATCGCCTCGGCGACCCGGAAGCGCACCGCGTCCCGCTGCTGCCTGCTCAGACCGTGCGCCCCGTCGGGCCCCAGCTCCCACGGACGGTCCTGGCCGTCGGCACCGCTGCCGCAGTCCAGCCAGGCCAGGTCCGGGGTGAGCCCGGACAGGGAGGCCGTGCGCAGGTACTCCTCCATGAGCATCCCGTCGGACAGCCCCAGCATCGACGGCAGGACCGCCCCGGCGGGCAGGGGGAGACCGTCACCGTAGATGTCGTCGTTGATCTCGAAGTCGGCGGCGATGTTCCGCCGCAGCCGCTCGCCCGGTCCGTCCTTCCCCTGCTCTTTCGCGTACCGCTCCCCCCGTCCGTGATGGTCTCGGAGCAGATGGGACACCTCGTGCACCCAGACGCCCGCCAGCTCCTCCACCGGGGTGCGCGCGACGAAGCCGGGGGAGACGTAGCAGCGCCAGTGCGCGTCCACCGCCATCGTCGGCACTGAACGGTCCTCCACGACGTGCAGCGCGAAGAGCGCGCTCGCCAGGTAGGGGCGGACCTTCACCGCGTGCAGCCGAGCGGTCAGCAACTTCTCCAGGTCCAACGGGAGGCCGGGCTCGCCGGAGCCGCTTGGGCGTGCCGGAACGGAGGCCCGCACCCGGCGCGGCGGTGCGGGCCGGCCCATCGCAGACTTCGAGGTCCCCGTCATCGGCGCGCCACCGCCGTACGCCCGGCGTCGGCCGACCCCGTGGCCCGCCGTACCGACTGGTCCGCCCGCCTGGCGAGACCGATCACTCCGGCCAGCCGTTCCACCGCCTCCGGCACTTCCCAGTCGTCACGCCGCAGCGAGGCCAGGACCGTCGCCGGGGCGACCAGCAGGTCCGCGGCGCCGGTCTCCAGCGCCCGAACCAGTACCGCCCAGCCCGCCTCCCAGCGCTCCCGCTGCGGCCGTGCGCCCACGGCGGCCACCACCGCCTCCAGCGTCGCCTGACGTAGATCTCCCCGCACCGGCAGCTCGGCGGAAGCCGGATCGGCCAGCAGTGTCTCCGGGTCCGGCAGATCCATTCGGTCCAGATGGGCGAGAAGTTCGAGGCCGGGACCGTCCCCCACCGCACCCCGTATCAGCAGCGCCAGCACCTCCCGCGAGACGGACGCCGCCGTGCCGAAGGCCAGCAGGGTCAGCGCGGCCTCCCAGCTCCGGGGTGAGGGCCAGGCGCCGCCGCGTCGTGTCTCGGTGCTCGGCAGCCGATGGATGAGCGTCGGCCGCGCCTGCAGGAATCCACACACCGCGCGTCGGGCGTACGTCACCGCCTCTGGCAGCTTCTCCGGTTCCAGCCGGGGCAGCTGCGCCCGGGGCCAGACCCCGCCCAGTCCGCGCACCACCGTGTCCCGGTCGTGGACCCAGTACAGGTGCACGAACCGGTTGGCCAGCGGCGGGCTCAGCTCCCACCCGTCCGCCGCCGAGGCGCGCGGATTGGCGGCGGCCACGATCCGTACCGCCGGCGGCAGCTGCAACGCGCCGACTCTCCGCTCCAGGACGACCCTGAGCAGCGCGGCCTGGACGGCCGGAGTGGCGGTGGAGAGTTCGTCCAGGAAGAGCAGTCCCCGTCCGGCACGTACGAGGTCCACCGCCCACTGCGGCGGCGCCATGGGCACTCCTCGCGTCGCAGGGTCGTCGCCGACGATGGGCAGCCCGGAGAAGTCCGTCGGCTCGTGGACGCTGGCGATCACAGTCGTCAGCGGCAGGTCGAGCGAGGCGGCGAGCTGCGTCAGAGCCGCGGTCTTGCCGATGCCCGGTTCACCCCACAGCAGCACGGGCAGGTCGGCCGCCACGGCCAGGGTGAGCGCTTCGAGCTGCTCGTCGGGGCGCGTCTCGGTGGTGGTGGTTCGCAGCAGGGCCAGGAGGTCGTCGGCGAGGGCGAGTTGCGGGTCGGTTCCGGCCGCGTCGGCGGTCAGGGCCGGGTGGGGCAGAAGGGCACTGGGGATCATGGGCATCACCTGGGGTCATCGGAAGGGACGGCATGGCCGGAAGACGGAGGGCCATGCCCGTGCGGAACGGATGGTTCGAGCGCGGGACGGTCAGCTTGCCCGTGCTGGGCCGGTACGGAGTCGCGCCCGGCCGCGCCGTTCGGGACGCGTCGCGGCGGGGTGTACGGGGCGCAGCCCGGAGCGGAAGAATCCGTGGTCGAGACGGCGGGCCGCAGCCGACTCCAGCGCCTCCCGTAGCGGCCCGTCGCGCAGGACCGCACCAGGACCGAGCAGGCCTTCGACCACGGCCAGTGCCCCCGAGACATCGCCGTGGCCGAGCCGCTCCCGGACGGCGGGCAGTGCCTGCGGGTCGCGGTGCACCGCGTCGATCGCCCGAAGACACGGCAACGCGGGGCCACCGAGCGCCACGAGCAGCTCTTCCCGGCGCAGCTGCGCCGCGTCGTGGTCGATCGCCGTCAGTACCCCGTCCCGCAGCGCGATCCGGTGGATGTCGCCCCGGCACTCCACTCTGTGGGGGTCGCCGGGCTGCGGCTCGGGGGCAGGAGCGGGTTCCGCTCCGGACGCCGACAACGCCTCGGCTACGAGCGGATGCAGGCGGTCGGCGGTGATCAGCCCGGCACGCAGCAACGCCAGATCCGGAAGAATCCGGGCCGCCGCTTCCGGTAGCACCGGCAGCGCCGCGACCACCTGAGGCGGCAGCACCTCTCGAAGCGGTCGGAACGTCGGGGCATGGCTGTCATCGGGGGCGACGAGTTCGAGCACCCTGCGGTCGCGTGCGCCGAGCCTGACGGTGAAGGCCCCGCGAGGACGGCCCTCCGCCTTCAGCAACAGCTCGGCCTCGGCGGCCCACCGTGCCGACGCCCACAAGTGATCATCGACATTGGAGGAATCGGGCCGGACCGGACCGTTCGGCCAGGCGAGCGAGCGAGGCGGGTCGGGGGGCGCCGGGACCGGCACGGCGTCCGCACCGCAGCGCCATGCCAGTTCGCCGCACCGGCTGGAGTCCCATAGATGCCGGTGCAGGTCGAGCCGAAAGCGCCGGGAGGGACGCGGGTGCGGATGGTGCCTCGGGGCGCCGCCGTCGTGCCCCTCCCAGAGAGCCAGGGACATCCGTTGGCCGGCGTCCGCCCAAGCCGGCGGCGTCCGCACCACCAGCTGCAACGGCATGGTGCCGTAACGGCTGAGAGAGATGGTCAGGCCGGGTCTGATCCGCCCGTCGGGAGCGATGCGGGGCATGTGCCAGCGAAGCAGATCCGGTGCCAACCGACGCAGATCCGCTCTGAGGCGGGTGGCGAACTCGGTGCCGTGGCGGTCGCGCACGGCGTGCAGATCGAAATCGATGTCGATCCGAGCGGCGGCGCAGGCACCCGCCCAGTCACCGACCGCACGCCGTGCGGTCGCGGTTTCGATCATGGACAGTGGTACGGCGTACTCACGCACGCGCTGCCACATCAGCAGATGGGCCGGAGTCACATTCGCGAGGTGGGGTGCCATCAGCACTCACCTTGCGCGAACGATTCCCCCGATCTGTATGAGGAGTTGTTCTTCATCCCGGACATCATAAGCACCTGAACGTGGATCTGTCAGTCCGGCCCTTGCCCGATCAGCCCAGCGTGCAAAGAGCGTCTGAGGTGCCCCGAAGGTCGTCCGGACCCTTCGGGGTCGACGCCTTGATGGGCGACTTCGCCGCCTGGCCTAGAGTCTTCGGTGCGCGGAGACCGATGCGGAGCAAGCCGCCCGCATTCCTGAGAGAGGATCGCAGTGACCGAAAGCAACTTGCAGGCAGCAGGGTCCGGGCTGACCGTCTGTCTCTCCTTCGACTTCGACGCGCTGAGCGGCTGGGTCGCCGGTTCCAGGAACCCCGCCGACGTCTCCCGTGGGGAGTTCGCCGCCGTCGCGGTGCCCCGTGTCCTTGACCTCCTCGACCGGCACGGCATCGAGGCGACCTTCTTCGTCCCCGGCCACACCGCGCTGGCCTACCCCGCGCAGGTGCTGGACATTCAGCGTCGCGGGCACGAGATCGGGCACCACGGGTGGGCCCACGAGGCCGCGGGGGAATTCAGCGACGAAGAGCAGCGCGAGATATTCCGCAAGGGAATCGAGGCTCTGGAGAAGGTGACGGGAGAGCGCCCGGTCGGCTACCGAGCGCCTCGGGGAAGCTACAGCACGACGTCGATCGACATCCTTGTGGAGCACGGCTTCCTCTACAACTCGCATTTCAGCGCGTCAGATTTCCGCCCTTACTATCTGCGGCAGGGCGACCAGTGGTCCGATGCCGGTGAGTACGTTTTCGGGCGTACCGTCGATCTCGTCGAGATGCCTTTCGCGTGGCACATGGACGACTTCGTGCACTTCGAGTTCTACCCGGGCTTGGCCAACACGCTCAACGCGCCGTCGGCGGTACGGGAGGTCTGGCAGGGTGAGTTCGACTACGCCTACCTGCACGAGCCCGGGGGAGTCGTGGTGATCTGCATGCACCCCGAGGTGATCGGACGCGGCTCGCGCATCTCGATGCTCGACGAGTTGATCGGCCATATGAAGAGCCGTCCGGGCGTGCGCTTCGCCCGAATGCGCGACCATGCCGCCGCATGGCGGGAGGCCACCCCGGTCGAGGCCTGGCTGGCCTCCGACTCACCGCTGGTGCCCAGACCCTTCGAGAGCCGGCCCTGACCAGGCGGCGCGCGTCGTCGATGGGCACGAACCGGCCGGGACCACCGTCGGCACGGTGACGCCGAGCCGCAGGCCGGTGCGCCGCATGAGGTCGAGGTCCGCAGGCGGCCGGCCGAGCCGAGGCCGGTCGGCGCGGGCCACCGGGTGGCGGCGCGGCGGCCGCGACGGTCTCGGTGAGGACCCGGCTGAGGCCCATGGCCGACAGCATCGAGGCGGCACGCCAGCGCCAGGGCGGCGCCGAATCCCCGCACAGGGAGGGAGGCCGGGAAGAGCAGCGGTCCGGTGGGCGATCAGGGTGGTGATGGCGAACGTGGTGGGTCGTTTTGCGCCTGGCAGGTCGCTCTGCGAGAATTTTTAGTCAATTGGTAATCACCTCCTTACGCAGTGCTCGCACGACGACATCGGCGTCCGGCGGCATGCCGTATGACCTCAGGGAAGGCCACACATGCCGTCGCCGTCACGGGTGCGCCGCTTTGGTTGACACTCACCTCTCGCGGACGAGGTTCCTCGATCGCAGCGATGAGCGGGACACGCTGGATCGACTGGTCGCGGGGGTTCGCGCGGGCCGGAGCGGAGTGCTGGTCCTGCGCGGCGAGGCCGGAATCGGCAAGACGGCGCTGCTCGGTTATCTGTCGGCCTGTGCGGAAGGATGCCGGATCGTCCGGGTGGCGGGCGTCGAGTCCGAGATGGAGCTCGCATTCGCCGGGTTGCACGCATTGTGCACACCGGTGCTCGACCATCTCGATCAGCTGCCCGTCCCCCAGCGCGCCGCGCTGCGCACGGCGTTCGGCATGAGCGCCGGTCCGCCTCCCGATCGTTTCCTGGTCGGCTTGGCGGTCCTGAGCCTGCTGGCCGACGCGGCGGAGGAGCAGCCTCTGGTCTGCATCATCGACGACGTGCAGTGGCTCGATCAGGTGTCGGTGCAGACCTTCGCGTTCGTGGCGCGCCGCCTGTTCGCCGAACGGGTCGGACTGGTGTTCGCGCTGCGCGCCTCCGGTGAGGGACATCTCCTCGAAGGGCTGCCGGAGCTGGTGATCGAGGGCCTGCCCGCCGCGGACGCCGGTCAGCTGCTCGACGCCGTGGTCCCCGGACGGCTCGACGTGCCGGTGCGTGATCAGATACTCGGAGAGGCCTGCGGCAACCCGCTCGCTCTGGTCGAGCTGGCGCGCAGCGGGAAGTCGATCCTGGCCGCGGGCGGATTCGGTCTGCCGGTGGATATGCCTCTGACGAGCCGGATCGAGCAGGGCTTCGTCGACCAGCTGGAGCCGCTCCTCGCGGAGACCCGGCTCCTGCTCCTGCTGGCGGCGGTGGAGCCCGTCGGCGACGTGACGCTGCTGTGGCGCGCGGCCGAACGGCTCGGCATCGGGCCGGGGGCGGCCGAACCGGCAGAGGCGATCGGCCTTGTCGAGATCGGCACGCGCGTGCGGTTTCGTCATCCGCTCGTCCGTTCGGCGGTCTACCGCGCAGCGACCGCGTCCGAGCGGCGCGAGGCGCACCGAGCGCTCGCCCATGTGATCGACGCGCGCTTTGACCCCGACCGCCGGGCCTGGCACCGGGCTCGCGCGGCCGCCGGCCCCGACGAGAGCGTGGCCGGTGAACTGGAGCGGTCCGCGGACCGGGCGAGTTCACGGGGCGGGCTGTCGGCGGCCGCGGCGTTCCTGCAGCGGGCCGCCGTGCTGACGCCCGACCCCGCGTTGCGGGCCGAGCGCTCGCTCGCCGCGGCCCAGGCGAAGCTCGACGTCGCCGACACGGCGGCCGCCTCGAACCTCCTGGCGGCCGCGAGCGCCGGACCGGCGGACCCGCTCCGGATCGCTCGCGTGGAGCGGCTGCGAGCGCGGATCGTGTTCGACGAGCAGCGGGGTCGTGATGCGCCGCCGCTGCTGCTCGAGGCGGCCAGGCGACTGGATCCCCTCGATCCCGCGATGGCCCGGGAGACCTACCTCGAGGCGATGGCGGCGTCCATGTACGCCGGGCGCCTGGGCACCGGACCTGACGAGCGGGAGGTGGCCGAGGCGGCGCGCACGGCGGGCCATGCGCTGGGGCCGGGCGCGGCCGACCAGCTCTTCGGCGCCCTGGTGATGCGCTTCACCGACGGGTACGAGGCGGCGGCCGAGCCCCTCAGGCTGGCCCTGCGCATGTTCGGCGAACCCGACGCCGGCGGCCCGGACCGGCGGTGGACGTGGCTGGCGTGCCGCTTGGCCGAGGATCTGTGGGATGACGATCTCTGGCACGCGATCGCGACCTGCGGCGCCCGCGTGGCGCGCGAGACCGGCGCGCTGAACCTGCTCCCGAACGTGCTGAACCACCTCGCCGCGCTCCACGTCCACTGCGGGGCACTGGAGACCGCGGCGTCGCTGGTCGAAGAGGTCGACTCGATCACCGAGGCGACCGGAATGCCGCCGCTCAAGTTCGGGGCGTCCATGCTGGCCGCCGTGCGGGGCGATCGGCGCCAGGCGCTGGCCTTGCTCGACTGGGGGAGGCGCAACGTGACGGAGCGGGGCGAAGGCTCGGCGGTCAGCAGGATCTGGTGGCTCACCGCACTGCTGCACAACTCGCACGCAGACTACGGCGAGGCGCTCACCGCCGCCCGGCGGGCCGGTGAGCACGAGGACCCCATCCTGCACAGCTGGGCCCGGGTCGAGCTCATCGAGGCCTGCGCCCGCGGCGGCGGGCCGCTGGAGGAGGCGAACACGGCGCTGGAGCGCCTGACCCGGGTCACCCGGGCGAGCGGCACCCCGTGGGCGCTGGGGATCGCGGCGCGCTGCCGTGCGTTGGTGACCGACGACGAGGCGCTCTACCAGGAGTCCATCGAACGGCTCGGCCGCAGCCGCGCGGTGGTCGACCTCGGGCGCAGCCATCTCGTCTACGGCGAGTGGCTCCGCCGCGAGAACCGCCGGATGGACGCGCGTGGGCACCTGCGCACCGCCCACGAGACGTTCAGCCGGATCGGAGCGATCGCGTTCGCCGAGCGTGCTCGGCGCGAACTGTCGGCCACCGGCGAGACAGCGCGCAAGCCGGCGAAGGAGGCCTTCAGCGAGCTCACCGCCCAGGAAACTCAGATCGCCCGCCTCGCCGCGCAGGGACACACGAACCCCGAGATCGCCGCGCAGCTGTTCATCAGCCCGCGTACCGTGGAGTACCACCTCGGCAAAGTGTTCCCCAAGCTGGGCATCAGCTCGCGCAGACAACTACGCACAGTGCTCTCCGGAACGGAGGACGCCGCCGCGTTCAGCTGAACGACGGAGCCTCTCATCGCGTTCACCACAGCGAGACAAGCCGTTCGCTGCGGGTCGCTGGTGCACCTTCACCGGGGCCTTCTCCATCGGCACCGCAGCCGCAAACGGGCATCGGGCGGCCCGGTCACCGAGGACGGCCTGGTCCGCCGCGGCTTCCACGTCGACGCGCCCGTCGTCCTGTGGATCACCCACCAGGAGATGCCGCCCGGGAAAGCCCGTCCTCAGCCACTCACCGCGCAGCCCGGCGGTCGGCCTCATCCGGGGCCGACCGGCTCTCGCCAAGCTCCATGAAGCGCTCTTCGATCGCATCGAGAGGCGGCTGCCGGCCGGCGTCCGCGCCCCGACCGTACAAGTTGCGGCGGATGATCGTGGTGCTGATGTCCGCGCAAGGACGGCCGGCCTCGGCGATCAAGCAGTCGATGCGGGCAGGGCGGTCGCCGTCCGCGGGTGGTGGGAGAGGCAGCGAGTGCCCGTCTTCTCCTTGCCGCCGCCGGCGTCCGAGCAGACGTGCCGGACACGTCATGCCGTCAGCGGCCAGGGGGTGCGGTCGGGGAACGCCAGGACGGCAAAGGGGCGGGCGGGGTTCGTGTGGGCGGGCGCCGGGGTTCCGGCGGACGGCCGTCTGGGGACGGACAACAGGCCCGGGATGGTGTCCCAGCCGAGGAGCCGCAGGACTTTGGCGAGATGGGGGGACAGGGAGCAGAGCACGAGTTCGCGGCCCTGCCGGCCCAGGCGCTGGGCGGTGAGGGCGAAGAGGCGCAGGCCCTCGATGCCGCAGTAGTCCACCCCGGCGAGGTCGAGGTAGATCTCCGGGGCATCGGAGCGGATGGCGTCGGCCAGCGCGCTGGTGGCCCGGTCGATCGTGTAGAGGTCGATCTCGCCGATGAGACGCAGTCCGGGCTGCTCGGTCAGCGGGGTGATGGTGAGTACGGCGTCCATCGCGCTCGGTGTGGTCATCGCAGTCTCGCTCATGTGGACATTCTGTGAGCGCCGGGTGAGGCGCGGCATCACCCGAATGCTTGATCCTTCAACGGTCAGGTGAAGGAGGCGGCGGCGTAGGCGACCGGTACCGCGTGGCCACGGGTGTGCTCGGCCAGTGGCTCGACTCGTGATTCGACCCGGGATTTCACGGGCGCGATGGGTGGCCGCTTTCGGTGACGGTGGTGCGGACCACCGTCAGCGAGGGAGATCGTCATGCGTTTGGCCGAAGTCGATGCCGTGGCGGAGCCGGGGGCGTCGTGCCCGGGAGCAGCCGGGTGCACGGGGACCGCCGTCCCCGGCATCGGGTCCGAGGCGGTGGCGGAGTTCGAGTCCGTGCGGGACCTGCTGTTCCGGATCGCCCATCGGACCCTGGGGCATGCCGCGGACGCCGAGGACGTGGTGCAGGACGTCTGGGTGCGCTGGCAGGGTGTGGATCGGACACGGGTACGTGACCGGGTGGCGTTTCTCGTGACCATCACGACCAGGTCCGCGCTCAACGCCGCGACCTCCGCCAGAGCCCGCCGTGAGGTCAGCACCGGAGCCTGGGGCGCCGGGGTTCCGTGCGCGTCCGTCGATCCGGAACGGGAGGCCGAACGCGGGGAGGAGATGGAGTTCGCGATCCGGCTCCTGGTCGAGCGGCTGCCTCCGGTCGAACGCGCCGTGTACGTGCTGCGCGAGGCGTTCGAGTACCCGTTCCGCGAGATCGCCGACCTCCTCGGGCTCAGCGAGGCCAACGCGCGGCAGCTGGCGGTCCGGGCACGCCGGCGCGTCGCCGTCCGGCGGCACGGCCCGGTCGTACCGGGGGAGCGGGAGCAGCTGCTGGAGGCGTTCCGTGACGCGGCGCGGAACGGCGACCTGGCGTCCCTCACCGAGTTCCTGCTGAGGGGACTCCGATGATGTCCTCGGCGGTCCCGTGGTCACCGGTGGCCGACGTCACGGGCGTCAGCGATCTGGTTGATCGTTCGTACTATGCGCGTCGGTGCATGATGAGGCGCACCCGCTTCGATCGCGGGCTTTGCCCCTTTGGCCTGTGTGGTGGCGGACGACGCCCAGTGGCTCGACCGGGCCTCCGCGCAGACGCCGGCCTTCGCCGAACGCCCGTCGCGAGCTCATGACCACCGGGGAGACGATCCGGCAGCGCGCGGTCGACGTGCGCGATGCGCTGACCGCGCAGGAGGCGCAGATCGCCCGGCTGGCCGTCGTCGGCAAGACGAACTCCGAGATCGGCGCGGAGTCGTTCCTCAGCCTGCGCACCGTCGAATGGCACCTCCGCAAGGTCTTGGCCGAGTTCGACGTCAACTCCCGCAACAAGCCGGGCGGGGCGCCGGCCGCCCCTGACCCGCACGCCGCACCCGGCCCTCCCGCGGGAGCCTCTCTACCGGCTCTTCTCCCTTCCGGCCGGGAACCGCAGGACGGGAAACGGCCGCTCGGGAGAGCGCCGTTCGGGCGGCGGATCAGCGCCAGTAGTGGTTGGCGGCCGCGATGGTCTGGAACTCGAGGGAGACGACCTGGACGGCGGCGATCAGCTTCGCCGCGTCGCCGGCGTACTGCGGCCGCCCGGCCTGGAGCACCTCCAGCTCGGGCTGGAGGGTGTGGACGGTGTTGCGGGCGATCGCTATGGCCAGTGCGCGGCCCTCTTCGGGGGTCTCGGTGATGAGGGTGCCACCGGGCACCAGGACGAGCGCCTCGTCCGGAACGCGAGTCATGTCGCTGCCTCTCTCCAGGGTGTCGCGGGAGATGCCATCGTCGCCCTGGCGCCGCCGGCCGCGCATCGCGCAGACGACTGATGTTCGCGCCACACCCCCGGATCACCCCCACTCGGCCGGGGCCGTACCCCGGTCGTCGCCGCACGTCGCGGCGGGATGCCTAGGGATGTGACGGATGCGAACGCGGAGTGCCGGGCGGGATCCTGGGCGGCACGCGCTCGCACCCGGTCTCCAGACCTTCGTCCGGGGCGGCGGAAACGAAAGGGGCTGGCGGGCGATGACCGAACTGGACTACGCGTGGCATCTTCGCGAGGTCATGGCGGAGCGCGGCATGCACTCCACGGCGGGGCTGCGTCCCCTGCTGGCCTCCCGCGGCGTCGATCTGTCGCCCAGCCAGGTGTACCGCCTTGTCGTCGACAAGCCCGAGCGGCTGCGCCTCCGCACCCTGATGGCGCTGCTGGACATCCTCGACTGTGCGATGGACGACCTGATCGAGCCGCTGTCCACCCGCGGCGTCCGCGGCACCCGCGATTAGCCCGGCGCCCGCCGTGCCGCGGGCCGCCCGTCTGCCAGGCCTCGTCCGTCGTCCTCCCCGGCGCCGTGTTCCCGGACCACCGTGCCCGGTCGGCGAGTGCACGACCAGGGATTCCCCGGTCCCGGGACCGGCGCCGCGTGCTCGACGCCCGGTGCCGGGCGGGCCGACGTGGTGCGCGGTGCCTTCCCATGTGAGGGCGCCGTCCGAGGTCGACGGATGCCCGGGGCCGCGTGCCGCCCGGGTGCCGGTGGGGGACCAGGGGACACACGGGGGCCACGGGCCCTCCGGCAGGGCGTCCCCGGGGATGCGGCCCGGGTGTTCCCCGATGCGACGAGAGAACCGGCCCGGCCACAGTGAGCAGTGATCGGCGGGGCGTCCGCCGGCGGGGTGAGACGGAGGGGCTGTGCCGGAGAAGGAGACGAAGCGGAAGCGGCGGGCCGGCATGAGGCGCGTTCCCTGGACGTCGGGCGGCGGATCGCCGCTGCGCGGCCGCGAGGCCGAATCGGCGGCGCTGGCCGACAGGCTCGCCGCGCTGAGCCGGGGGAGGGGCGGCGTCGTGGTGGTCGAGGGGCCGCCGGGGTCGGGCAGGACGCGGCTGCTCGCCGAGGTCCACGCGCGCGCCGTCGCGGCCGGGCTGCCCTGCCTGCGCGGATCGGCGGCGCTCGACCGGCTCGCGGTCCCGTTCGGGCCGCTGCTGGAGGCCCTGTGCAACGGGCCCGCACCGCTGCTCGACGCCTCGGAGCCCCGCCTCGTCCGCCCGGCGGGCCTGCGGTCCTGGACGCTGCAGGAGGCCCGTGCACGGCTCGCGGGTGCGGCGGCGCGCGGCCCCCTCGTCGTCTGCCTCGACGACGTGCAGTGGTGCGACTCCGCGACCCTGGCGGCGCTGCCGGTGCTCCTCGCCGACCTGGCGGACGCTCCGATCCTGTGGGTCCTGTCGGTGGGCCCGCCACCCGGTGCGGTCGCCGCGCGGGTGGAGGCGCTGTGCCGCGGCGGGGACCGGATCGTCCTCGGCCCGCTCACCGCCCGCGCCGTCGCGGAGCTGGCCGCCGACCTGCTCGGGGCCGAGCCGGGTATCGCCGTGCTGCGCGCGGCCGGACGGGCGCAGGGCGCACCGCGCCTGCTCGTCGAACTGCTCCGGGGCCTGGCGGAGGAGGGTCGGATCACCGTGCGGGACGGGATCGCCACGACCGACGGCGACGCGGTGCCGCGCAGGCTCTGCGAGCTGGTCCGGGGCCGGCTCGACCAGGTGTCGCCGTCGGCCCGCCAGTGCGTCCGGGTCGCCTCGGTGTTCGACCGGGCCTTCACCGCGGCGGAACTGGCCGGGCTCACCGGCGTGCCGGTCGGCGAGATCGCGGTGGTGGTGGAGGAGGCGGGCGGCGCGGGCTTCCTCGCGGGTTCGGACGGTCTCCTCGGCTTCCGGCACGACCTGGTCCGGCAGGCGATCTCCGCGATGCTCCCCTCCGCGCTGCGCCGGTGCCTGCGCCGCCAGGCGGTCGACGTCAGGCTCGCGCACGGGGGACGGGCGGTGGACGTCGCCGCCGAGCTCGCCGAGACGGCGGCGCCCGGCGACCACCGGGCCGTGGACCTGCTTCGCCGGGCGGCCGAGGACCTCGCGGCGACCGCGCCGGCGCGGGCCGTGGCACTGAGCCGCAGGGCACTGGACCTCGCCGGACCGGACGGACCGCACACCGCGCAGATCGTCGCCGAGACCGTCGAGCTGCTGTGGCGCGACGGACGGTACGCCGAGGCCAGGCAGCGGGCCGAGGCCGCGCTCGAAGGCTTCCTCACGCCGGAGGCCGAGGCCCGGCTCCGCTGGGTGATGGCCCGGCTCGTGGGCCACGCGTCCCCCGCCGAGGCGGTCCGGCAGTGCCGGGCGGGCCTGGCGGTCGCGGGAGTCTCCGCCGGGCTGCGTGCCAGCCTCGTCGCCACCGAGGCGCTGCACCTGTCCAGGAGCGGCTACACGACACGGGCCATCGCCGTGGCGGGCCGCGTCGCCGTGGACGCCGACGCCGCCGCGGGCGCGACGGCGCTCGCGGCGCTCGCACGGGCCGAGCTGGCCCGGCTGAACCCGTCCCGCGCCCTCGCGTTCCAGGACGAGGCCGAGGCGCGCGTCGCCCGCGCGAGCAGGCCCCGGGCCCTCGAGGACTGCGCGCGGGCGTTCACCCTCACGGCCTCGGGGCAGATCGACGAGGCGCTCCGGGAGGCGGACGAGGGCGTCGGCGCGGCCCGTCAGGCCGGGCACCGACCGGCGGAGGCACTGTGGACGATGAGCCGAGCCCGGGTCCTGCTGGACGCGGGCCGGCTCGCGGCCGCACGCGCCGCGGCCGACGCCGCCCTGTCGGCCGCGGGCGACCTGGGTTCGGGGGACTTCGCGGACACCACCGCCCGCTATGCCTTCGGCAGGGCGGCGGTGCACATGGGCGACGAGGAGGGCGTCCGGCGCTGCGCCGCCGAGGGCGCGCGGATGGCGTCCGCCGAGGCGCCCGCGGTCCGCCGCACCGGGAACTGGCTCGCCGCCCTCGCGGCCGACGCGGCGGGCGACACCGCGCGCGTCGCCGAACTCATCGAGCTCGCCTGGGCGGACTCCGGCGCCCCGGGGATGACGCCCGACCCCGCCGACCTCGTGGTGCTCGCCCGCCTCGCGCTGCGGGCGGAGCTGCCCGGCCTCGCCGCCGAGGCCGCCGGGCGGGCCGCGGAGCTCGACGCGGAGATCCCCTTCCTGCGCGGCGTCGCCGACCATACGCGGGGTCTGCTCACGGACGACCCGGACCTGCTGCTGCAGGCCGTCAAGCTGCTGGGGGAGGCCGAGCGGCCCCTGGTGCGCGCCTCGGCGGCCGAGGACGCGGGCCGTGTGCTCGGTGCCGCGGGCGATCCCGCCGCCCGGGAGCTGCTGGACTCCGCGCTGGACCTCTACGAGGAGTGCGGGGCAGTGCGCGACGCGGCCCGGGTGCGGCGCCGCCTGCGCGCGCTGGGCGTCCGACGCGCCGCGCGTTTCAGCGGCGGCGCCGGCGGCGGCAGGTGGGGCCTGACCGCCGCCGAGGTGAAGGTGGCGCTCCTGGTCGCCCAGGGCGCGACCAACCGCCAGGTCGCCGAACGCCTCTTCCTGTCCAGCCACACCGTGGGCTCCCATCTCCGCCACATCTTCACCAAGTGGAACATCACCTCCCGCGTGGACCTCACCCGGCGGGTCCTGGAGCGTGAGGCGGCCTGACCTCACGAACCTCGTCGCCTCGTGCATCCCGTCCCTGCCGGAGACCGGTACTTTTTGCGCCCTGCCCGGCCGCTGTGCGCCGCGGTCTCGGGTGACCCGGCCGTGGGCCTGCTCTCTTTCCGCGGTGAGCGCGCCGGGCTATTTCAGGTGTTATATACCGCGATGTGCCCTATGTGCCACTTCGTGCTTTCAGGGCTCGGTGAGTCGTCAGTGGCGGTCCAGGAGGAAACGCGTGATTTTTAGCGACGGGTTCGCTGACCGGGGGTTCCGAGTGGGATATTGCATCTGATGAAAGTTCGGTCCTGGTGACCGGCGGTGCGGGAACTCCAGGGCGGGAGCGGCTGAGATGGCGAATGCGGGCCGGTGGGCGGCGGTCGGAAGGCCTCGCCGGGGGGAACTGCTGGGCCGGACCGCCGAGTGCGCGACCCTGGAGGGGCTGCTGTCGGACGTCCGCGGCGGCGAGAGCCGGGTGCTGGTCCTGCGCGGTGAGGCCGGGGTCGGCAAGTCGGCGCTCCTGGAGCACCTGGTCGACCGGGCGGCCGGATGCCGGGTCGCCACGGCGACCGGCGTCCAGTCGGAGATGGAGCTGGCCTTCGCCGCGGTCCACCAGCTGTGCCTGCCGATGCTGGAATTCCTCGACACCCTGCCCGAACCGCAGCAGGACGCGCTCGGCACCGCCTTCGGCCTGCGTTCGGGCCACGCCCCCGACCAGTTCCTCATCAGCCTCGCCGTGCTCAACCTGCTGGCCGCGGCCGCCGAGGAGTGTCCGCTCGTGTGCGTGGTCGACGACGCGCAGTGGCTCGACCGGGCCTCGGCCCAGGTCCTGATGTTCGTGGCCCGCCGCCTCATGGCCGAGCGGGTGGCCTGCGTTTTCTCCGTTCGCGAGTCCGGTCCCGAGTACGCGCTGCCGGGCCTGCCCGTGCTGGAGGTCGGCGGCCTCGGCGACGCCGAGTCGCGCGCCCTCGTGCGGCGCGTCGTTCCCGGGCCGATGGACGAGGAGGTGCGCGACCGCATCGTCACCGAGGCCCGCGGCAACCCGCTCGCCCTGTTGGAGCTGCCCCGTGAGGACGCGGCGAGCGGACTGTTCGCCGCGGAGGGGGCGGGGCAGTCGCTGTCGGGCCGGCTGGAGGACGGTTTCCGGCGGCGGCTGGCCGGCGTGTCCGCCGACACGCGGACGATGCTGCTGCTGGCCGCCGCCGAGCCGATCGGCGATCCGGCCCTGCTGTGGCGGGCCGCCGGGGTGCTCGGCGTGGAGGCCGCGGCGGCGGACGAGGCGGAAGAGCTGATCGACTTCAGTGAACGGGTGCGGTTCCGCCACCCGCTCGTGCGCTCCGCCGTGTACAACGCGGCCGCGCCCAGGGAGCGCAGGCAGGCCCACCGCGCGCTGGCCGAGGCCACCGACGCCGAGACCGACCCGGACCGGCGGGCCTGGCACCGCGCGCAGGGCACCGCGCACCTGGACGAGGAGATCGCCGCGGAGCTGGAGCGCTCGGCCGGGCGCGCCCTGGCCCGCGGCGGGCTGGTCGCCGCCGCGGCGTTCCTGGAGCGGGCCGTCGGCCTCACCCCGGACGCCCGAGTCCGGGCGGACCGCGCTCTGGAGGCGGCGCGGGCCAAGCACATGGCGGGCGCGGCCGAGCCCGCGCTGGCCCTGCTGGCCTCGGCCGAGGCGGGGCCGCCGGACGAGTTGCGCCGCGCCAAGGCCGACGTGCTGCGCGCCGAGATCGCCCTGACCTCCAACCGGGGCAGCTCCGTCCCGGTGATGCTGCTGAAGGTCGCCGAGCAGCTGGAGGCACTGGACGTCGCCCTGTCCCGCGACACCCACCTCCAGGCGCTGATGGCGGCGATCGGCGTCCTGCCCGACTGGGAGGGCATCGCCGCGGTCGCCGAGGCCGCTCTCGCGGCACCTCCCGTATCAGGGGAGATCCGCGCCACCGACCTCGTCCTCGACGCGCTCGCCCTGCTGTACGCCCGGGACTCCGAAGCGGCGGGCCCCGCGCTGAGGGAGGCCCTGTCCGTCATCCTGGGAGAGGAGACGGGCCCGGGTGAGCGGCTGAGGTGGGCCTGGATCGCCAACTTCTTCGCGATGGCACTGTGGGACTCCGAGCTGTGCCATGACGTGGCCGAGGACTACCTTCGGCTCGTCCGCGGCTCCGGTGCCTTCGCGCTGCTCCCCCTCCTCCTCAGCATCACCACGATGCAGCGCCTGTTCGAGGGCGACCTGGCCGACGCCGCCACCCTGAACGAGGAGGCGAAGGCGCAGGCGCTCGCCGCCGACGTGTGGACGACCTCGGGGGCCATGGTGCAGACCGGGGGAGACCTCGGCCTCGCCGCCTGGCGGGGCGACGCGGAGACCACGGAGGACCTGGCGGAGGCCATCGTCAAGGAGAGCCTGGTCCGCGGGGAGGGACGGACTCTCGACGTCTGCCGCTGGGTCAGGTCCGTCCTCTACAACGGGCTCGGCCACTACGACAGGGCGCTGGAGGCCGTCCTTCCGATCATGAACGAGAGGGCGCCCGTCGGCAGCGGGGTGCACTGGGCGCCGATGGAGCTCATCGAGGCGGCCGTGCGCACCGGCCGCGACGACGTCGCCGCGCACGCGCTGGAGCGGTTCGCCCTGTCGGCACGCAGAGGGGGCGCCGACTGGGGCCTGGGCCTGGAGGCGCGGTGCCGGGCGCTGCTGTCGGAGGGCGAGGAGGCGGACCGGCTCTACCGCGAGGCGATCGAGCGGCTAGGTCGGACCCGCATGCGCCCCGACCTCGCCCGCGCCCATCTCCTGTACGGCGAATGGCTGCGCCGCGAACGCCGCCGCACCGAGGCCCGCGAGCAGCTGCGCACCGCCTTCGAGCTGTTCACCGGCATCGGCATGCGGGCGTTCGCCGCCCGCGCCGAACGCGAACTGCTCGCCACCGGCGAGACCGTCCGCAAGCGCAACGTCGAGACGACAGGGGAGCTCACCCCGCAGGAGGAGCAGGTCGCCCGGCTGGCCCGCACCGGCCTGACCAACAAGGAGATCGCCGCCCGCCTGTACGTCAGCCCCCGCACCGTCGAATACCACCTGGGCAAGGTCTTCACCAAGCTCGGTGTCACCTCCCGCCACCAGCTCGTCGGCCTTCCCTGACGGGCGCCCCGGGCGTCACTCGACGAGCTTGTGGGAGCTCGTGTCGACCTCGCGCATGAGGGAGGCGATCTCGTCGGGGACCGGGGGGATCGCCTCGCGTTCGATCTGGCCGGGACCGGACCACACCAGATTGACGCGCAGGGACGGGTCGAGAGCGGGGAAGTCGGAGCGGTTGTGGCAGCCGCGGGTCTCGCGGCGTTCCAGAGCGGCCTCCAGGGTGGCGCGGGCCGCGAGCGCGGTTCCCCGGAGGTCGAAGGCGTGCGCGAGGTCCTGGTGGCCGGCGATGTCCGGGTGGACGCCGAGTCCGGCGAACCTCTCCTCGACCTCGTCGAGTTCGAGGAGGCCCTGCAGCAGGCCGGCCTCGTCGCGGACGACGCCCGCGTGCTCGGTCATGATGTCGCGCACCGCGCGCTGGAGGACCCGGACGTTCTCCCGGCCGTCGCGCGCGAGCAGCTCGTCGACCTCCCGCCGCGCCTCCTCGACCGCCCGCGCGGACCGCTGCTGCGCGGAGAGGGAGGCGGAGTACTCGGCGGCGGCACGGCCGGTGATCCTCCCGTACACCAGCAGTTCGATGAGGGAGTTGCCGCCGAGGCGGTTCGCCCCGTGCAGGCCGCTGGCCGCCTCGCCGATGGCGAACAGCCCTTCGACGTCGGTGCCGTGGTCCTCAGGGCGGACCCAGACACCGCCCATCGAGTAGTGCGCCGTCGGGGCGATCTCGATCGGCTTCTCGGTGATGTCGAGCATCTGCAGCTCCAGCAGCGTCTGGTGGACGCGCGGGAGCCGTTCCATGATCGTCTCGCGGGGGAGGTGTGACACGTCCAGCCAGACGCCGCCCTTCGGGGTGCCGCGCCCGGCCCTGATCTCGGTGAACGCGGCCAGAGCCACCCGGTCCCGGGTCGACAGCTCCATGCGTTCGGGGTCGTAGCGCCGCATGAACCGCTCGCCGTCGGCGTTGCGGAGGTGACCGCCCTCACCGCGCGCCGCCTCCGACACGAGTGTGCCCGCCGCGTCCTCCGGGTCGAGCAGCCCGGACGGGTGGAACTGGACGAGCTCGGGGTCGCGGATGCGGGCGCCGGCCAGGACGGCGAGGCGGAAGGTGTCGCCGGTGTTCTCGTCGCGCCGGGAGGAGGTGCGCCGCCAGATCCGGGTGTGCCCGCCGGTCGCCAGGACCACCGCGTCGGCGTGGATGACATGGCGGGTGCCGTCGTCCAGGTCGAACCCGTACGCGCCGAACACGACGTTGTCGCGCACGAGCAGCCGCGTGATGTAGAGGCCGTCGAGGATGGGGACGGCCAGCTCCGCCGCCCGGCGGACGAGGGTCCGCTGGATCTCCAGGCCGGTGTAGTCACCGCTGAAGGCGGTGCGCCGCCAGGTGTGCGCGCCGAAGAACCGCTGGGAGATCCGCCCGTCGGCCTCGCGCGCGAACGGCATCCCGTACCGGACGAGGTCGTCGATCCCGCGCCCGGCGTTCTCGGTGACGATCCGCACGATGTCGGGATGGGCGAGGAGATAGCTCTCCTTGATCGTGTCGGCCGCGTGCTGGAGCGGGCTGTCCTCGGGGTCCATCGTGCCGAGGGCGGCGTTGATGCCGCCCGCCGCCATCGTCGTGTGCGCGTCGGTCTTCGGCCGTTTGCCGACGGCGAGCACGCCGACGCCGCGCTCGGCCAGCTCGATCGACGCGCGCAGCCCGGCGCCGCCGGTACCGATGACCAGGACGGGGGTGGAGAGCCGCCGCTCGGGGGCGTTCATGGTGGTGCTCCTTGGAGGTCAGGCCGCCTTGGGCGCGGCGGGGACGGCCGCGGGGGAGGCGGTCCCGCGGAGGGGGGTGACGGGAGAGGGCGGGGCCAGGAGGGATTCCAGGGGGGCGAGGTCGCCGGTCTGTGCGGCGGTGCGGAAGGCGGCGAGGAGGGGATGGGGGTCGGGCGGGGCGGCGGCGGCACGGCGGGCGGTCGTCAGGCGCTTGCGGGCGCGGCTGACGAGCTGGCGGGTGGTCGGCCCGGAGAGGCGGAGGATCGCGGCGATGTCGGCGTAGGGGTAGTCGAAGGCCTCGCGCAGGATGTAGGCAGCGCGCTCGTTGGGGGACAGGCGCTCCAGGATGAGGACGACGGCGGTCTCCAGCGCCTCGGCGCGTTCGGCGCCCAGGTGGGGGTCGCCGGCGGTGTCGACCGGGTCGGGCAGCCAGGGCCCGATGTAGGTCTCGCGGCGGAGCCGGGCGGACCGGGCGGTGTTGATGGACAGCCGGGTCGTGGCCGTCGCGAGGAAGGCGGCGGGATTGGCGACGGCGGATCTGTCGCAGGACTGCCAGCGCAGCCAGGCGTCCTGGACGACGTCCTCGGCCTCCTGGACGCTGCCCAGCATGCGGTAGGCGATGCCGAAGAGGCGCGGGCGGATCTCGTCGAAGATCCGCACGGCGTGCTGGAGGTCGTCGTGCCCGGCGTCTTCCCTGACGGGTTCGGCGTGCGCCACGGTCGCTTCCCTTTCCGAGGTCTGTGCGTGAACGGGTACGGCCCGGATCGGGCGCGGAGGGGCCTGCTCGTCCCCGCCCCAGAGCCGGGGACGAGCAGATGCGGGTCGCCGGCGGAGCGGGCCCGCAGGTTCAGCGGGCGGCCTTCTCGATGACGTCGGCGACGGCGCCCGGACGGGTCAGGAACGCGGAGTGCGAGGCGTCGACCTCGACGGCGCGGGCTCCGGCGCGGGCCGTCATGAAGCGCTGGGCCGCGGCGGGGATCGCCTGGTCGGTCTTGGAGATCACGACCCAGGACGGAAGCCGCCTCCAGGCGGGGTCGGCCGTGGCGGGCTCGGTCAGCGCGGTGTAGGCGATCGGGCGCTGGGTGGCCGCGAGGAGGCGGAGGGTGGAGGCGGGGACACCGGGGCCGAAGACCTTCCCGAAGGTCTCGGCGCGCAGGTAGACGTCTTCACCGGACGGCAGGGGGACGGTCCGGATCGTCTCTGGGGTGATCTGGCTGCCGGGGAAGCGGCCGGCGATGCCGAAGGCGGTCTCGCCCTCCTCCGGCAGGAAGGCCGACACGTAGACGAGCGCCTTCACGTCGGGGTCGGGGGCGGTCTCGGTGATGACCGCACCCCCGTAGGAGTGGCCGACAAGGACGACCGGGCCCTCGATGCCGTCGATGAAGGAGTCCAGGTAGGCGGCGTCGGAGGCGAGGCCGCGCAGCGGGTTGGCGACGGCGAGGGCGGTGTAGCCGTGCCGCTGGAGGCGTTCGATGACTCCGCTCCAGCCGGAGGAGTCGGCGAAGGAGCCGTGCACGAGCACGATGGTCGGCTTGGCGGCCTTCGGGCCGACGCCGACGGCGGGCGCGGCGGGGAAGGACAGGGACGCGGCGGTCAGCGCGAGCCCGGTGAGGATGCCGGCGAGGCGCAGGGGAGAGCGGGAGAAGCGCATGAGGATTCCTTGTCTCGGATGGTGGACGCGGTTCAGTCGTGGACGAGGACCGCGGGAGTGCCCGAACCGTGGTCCGCATAGGAGAGGTCGATCGCCTTGCCGTTCTCTTCGCCGACTTTCACGTAGGGCAATTCCTTCTCCTTCGGCTCGGGTGCTTTCACTCGGGCATTCCGGGTCTGTCACCCCACCATCCCGTGTCGGGTGGAAAAGGGCATGACGTGAATGAATGAGATAACCCGCCGCAGTTCGGGAGTCCCGTACCGCTCGTGGGATGCCTGATCACGGGCATGCGAAAGGCCGGGGCCGTCCGCGGGAATGGCCCCGGTCCTCATGAGCGAACGTCAGCCGGCGGTCCCTCCGCGCTCCGCATAGGCACGCGCGAGCTCGACGCGGGAATTCACGCCGATCTTGTGGAAGATGTGCATCACATGGGTGCCGACGGTGGCGGGGGACAGGAACAGCCGTTCGGCGGCCTGGCGGTTGGTCGCGCCCTCGGCCACGAGTGAGAGGACCCGGTGTTCGGCGGGGGTGAGCGCGGCCCAGCCCCGCTCCGCGCGGCGCCGCTTCTTCCGCTGCCGGTGCCCGGCAGCGGCCAGCGCTCGCCGCACCCGCGCGGCCTCGGCCTCGGCGCCCGTGCGGGTGTAGCCGGCCTCGGCCAGAGTGAGCCGCCGGACGGCAGCGGTCCGGTCGGATGCCAGGAGCAGGCTCCCGGCGTCCTCCAGCGCGGCCGCGTACGCGAGCGGGAACGGGAGCGCCTCGAGGAGCACGGCGGCCCGCAGTACTGCGTCGGCGTCCCGGTGGAGGAGGCCGCGGACGTGCGCGGCGACGGCGGCGAACACCGGGATCTCCGGGTTGAGGGCGGCTCGGCGCTCGGCCTTGGCGGTGACGGCGGCCGCCCGGTCCGGTCGGTCTCCGGCCAGGAATGCGCGCACGAGCCGGGGGTCGTCCGACGGATCCGCGGGGAAGCCCGCCGGAGTCGGCGGTCCGCAGGCGGTGTCGGCCTCGTCGAGGAGCGCACAGCAGTCGTCGGCCGCGGTGAGTCGCGCGGCGGCCCGCAGGCACGCCCGGCGCAGCGGCCCGGCCCCGGCGCCGCGCAGCCGCCCGGCCGCGTGCTGCACCGCGGCGTGGTCGCCGGTCAGCGCGGCCACATGGCCGAGGACGGCGAGGGCGTCGAAGACGACCGCCTCACCGGCTCCCGACTCCCCGGTCGCGAGCGCCGCTTCGGCCTCCGCGCGCGCCTCGCCCAGCCGGCCCGCCGCGAGCAGCAACCGGGCACGGACGGTGAGCCAGAGGCCGAGGCCGTGCGCGCCGCCCGGTCGGCGTGCCGCTGCCGCACCCCCCTCGGCCGCCCGCAGTCCCTCCTCGACGCGGCCCGTGAGACCGTGCAGCGCGGCGAGCCATACCGGCGCGACGAACAGCGCCGGGTCCGCCGCCCCGACGGCTTTCGCGGCCAGGTCACCGGCCGCCCCGAAGTCCAGCCGGAACGCCCGCACCAGGGACTCCGCCGTTCCCCGCAACGCCTGAGCCACCCCGTCGTCCGAGAGGGAGGCACCGGCGGCGAGGAGGCGTTCGGCGCCGGGGATGTCACCGGTCAGGGCGGCGGCGAGGCAATGGAGGGCGGTGAGGCGGGTGCGGACGTCTTCAGGAGCGCCGGGAAGGGCGGCTCCGGCGCGGGCGTGCCGCAGGGCGTTGCCGGGTGACCCGTACAGGGCCGTCATGGCGGCGCCGAGCCGGACCCGAGCCTCGACGGGTGGGGGAGGCGCGCCGTCCAGGACGGACTCCACAAGGGCGAGTCCCTCGGCGCCGTGGCCGGTCCGCGCGAGGAGGGGGAGGGCGTCCGCGACGGCCTCGGCCCGTTCGGCCGAGCCCGCGACCGCGAACTCGACGGCCTGCCGGGCGATCTGCACGGCGGCCTCGGGAGTGCTCTCGGCGGCTTGGGCGAGCGCCCGGCGCAGCAGCGCGGCCGCCTCGGCGTCGCCGGGCTCGGCGGCCTCGGCCATGGCCAGGGCGACCTGTCCGAGGGGTACGCCCCGCGCCAGGTCGAAGTCGGCGGCCTGCCTGCGCAGAGCCCGGCGCAGCGGGACGGGCACGGTCTCCCGGACCGCCGCGCGGACGAGGTCGTGGCGGAACGTCAGAGGGTCTGTGGGCCGGACGAGGTCGGCGTCGACGGTCTCCTGGAGCGCGGTGACCACTTCGGCGATGGTGCGCCCGCCGAGTTCGGCGATCCGGTCGGGCGCCAGGTCCCGGCCGAGTACCGAGGCGAGCCGGAGCACCTCCCGGGCGAGCGGCGACAGGTGCCCCAGGAGGCGCTGCGCCGAGCCGTAGGAGTGGATCGGCGAGTGCGCCCCGCTCACATGGGCGACCGCGTCCGACCGGGTGACGGCACCCTCGCCGACGAGCCCCCGGATGGTCTCGGTCACCTGGAGCGGGTTGCCTCCGGCCAGGTCGAGGAGGGCCAGGAGCCCGGCGTCGGGCGCGGCGCCGAGCAGGTCGCCGGCGATCAGCGCCACCGCCCCCTCGGACAGCGGACCGAGACGGAGGGAGCGGGCTCCGGCGTCGGCGAGCCGGGTGACGGTGGCCCGTACGTCGGGGTCGGCCGAACCGGTCCGGACGGTGCAGAGCCAGAGGACCGGATGCGCGCAGAGCCGTTCGGGCAGGGTGCGCAGTGCCAGGAGCGTCCCGGCGTCGCACCACTGGAGGTCGTCCATGACGAGGAGCAGCGGCCGGTCGAGCGCCGCCCGCCCCAGCTGGTCCTGCACCTCCTGGAACAGCCAGAACCGCTGGTCGGCGGCCTCGGAGAGGCCGCGCAGGGTGCCCACGTCGACGACGGGCCGCCCGTCGGACACCAGCGCCTGGAGCAGCGCGCCGAACGGGACCGTCTGACGGCCGCGCTCACCCGTCCCGTGCAGGACCCGGGCACCCGCCTCCTCGGCGAGCCTCAGCGCCTCCCGCGCGAAGCGGCTCTTGCCGGCTCCCGGCGGGCCGTCGGCGAGTACGACACCGCCGGACCCGTGGCGCAGCCGCGTGATCAGCCCTGCCAGGACGGCGGTCTCCGCGTCGCGCCCCCTGAACGCGGGCTCCCGGAGAGCCACTTCCTCCACCGACCGCATGCGGCCTTCCTCTCTTCTGCCGTCCGCGGGCGCGGCACCGCGCCGCCCCGGTCCTGCGCCCTGCCGCCGCCGGCGGCGCGGGATCACTCGAGAACCTCGTCCCAGCGGGAGGTCCGGGCGCCGAAGCAGAACCGGGACACGGCGGGGAGCGAGATGAAGACGATGAGCACTGCCGCGCCCGCGAGCGCGGCGACGACGAAGGCCACCCCCGCGCCCGGCGCGGCCAGCGGGATCAGCAGGACGGCCGCGGCCCCGCCCAACGCGGCGAGCGGCGGGAGGCCGCGGGAACCGAGGAGCGGAAGGTGGGTGAGCCAAAGCAGTACGACGAACACCGCGGTGGGGACGGCGACGGCGTAGGCGATCGCGAGGGAGGAGGCCGCGATGTCGTGCCCGGTCTGCTCGACCGCGACCTCCAGCCCCGCACCCAGGGCGCCGAGCGCGGCGAAGACGCCGAAATGCCCGTAGCCCCACAGGTAGGAGACGTGCCTGCGAGAGCTCAGCCCCTGCCCGGAGGGCAGCAGGGAGTACAGCCACCACAACGCGAACAGCAGCACGAGCCCGGAGACCGCGACGATCACGAGACCGCCGCTCACGTGCGACGCCTCGAGGGCTCCGCGCACGCCGTCGGACACGGCGAGCACGCTCTCGCCGAACAGGATGATCGTGAACAGGGCGTAGCGCTCGGCGATGTGGTGGGGGTGCCAGGTCGTCTCCCGCTCGCGCTCGGCCCACCACGGCACGGTGAGCTCCAGCGCGGCGAGCAGCGCGAACGAGGGGAGCTGCGCCGCGGGCGGCAGCCCTCCCGCCTCGGCGAGCAGGAGGCGGAGGCCCCAGCCGACCTCGAGCAGCCCGATGCCGCCGGCGTACCGGAGCGCGGTGCGGCGGCTCTCCGGGTGCTCGGAGGCGACCCGCAGCCACTGCGCGACGAGCGCGGCGCGCATGATGAGGTACCCGACCGTGATGAGCAGGTAGTCGCCGTGGTCGGACGCGGCGGGCACACCCGCGGCGAGGACGAGCACGCCGGCCATCTGCACCATCGTCAGCAGCCGGTAGGCGGCGTCGTCGGTGTCATAGGACGAGGCGAACCAGGTGAAGTTCATCCACGCCCACCACACGGCGAAGAACACCTGGAGGAACGGCAGGAGCCCGCTCAGCGCATGCCCTTCGGCCACGTGGTGCGCGAACTGCGCGGTGACCGCCGCCACCGCGACCACGAACGTCAGGTCGAAGAGCAGTTCAAGCTGGCTCGCGCTGCGGTGCGGCTCGTCGACGGCACGCGCGGTCATGCGCACCCGGATCCGGTACTCGGCGCCTGCCGGCGGCATGGGTGGCTCCTTCCGTCCGCGGAGCTCCCTCGGAGACCCCGTATGCCGAGAAGACAAGACGGCGTCCGCTGATGTGACACCCGGTGCGGATCCGGAGGAATCGAAAAGTGTTTCCGGAGGATCTGTCACAGCCGCCCGGAGTGCCCGGTCATAGCTGGCGACCGGGCGACGACGAGGCCCCGGCGGACAGAAGGGCCACACATGAAGATCGTGATCATCGGGGGCACCGGGCTGATCGGGTCCAAGCTCGTGGCGAAGCTCGGCGAGCACGGGCACGAGGCCGTCGCAGCCGCGCCGAACACCGGGGTGAACACGCTCACGGGGGAAGGGCTCGCGGAGGTCATGAAGGGCACGGACGTCGTGATCGACGTCTCCAACTCGCCGTCCTTCGAGGACGCCGCCGTCCTGGAGTTCTTCACGACCTCCACCGGCAACCTGCTGGCGGCGGAGAAGAAGGCCGGGGTCGGCCACCACGTCGCACTCTCGGTGGTGGGAACCGGCAGGCGCCCCGACATCGGCTACTTCGCGGCGAAGATCGCCCAAGAGGAGCTCATCAAGGAGTCGGGTATCCCCTACTCGATCGTCCACGCCACCCAGTTCTTCGAGTTCGGTCCGCGGATCGCCGACGGCGCCACCACGGGCGGCGAGGTGCACATCGCCCCCGTGGCGTTCCAGCCGATCGCCGGCGACGACGTCGCCCGGAACGTCGGCCGGACCGCGGCGGGCACACCGCTGAACGGCGCGATCGAGATCGCCGGTCCGAAGCGGTGCCGGATGGACGAGTTCTTCCGCGGCGCGCTGGCGGCCTGGGGCGACCCGCGCCAGGTCGTCACCGACCCGCACGCGCACTACTTCGGCGCCGAGCTCACCGAACTGGACCTCGTCCCCGGCGATGGCGCGGTCCTCGGCGGGACCACCTACGAGGACTGGCTGAAGACCGCCTGATCCCCCCTGCCGAAGCCCGAGAACCCCATGGCCCGCCCGCGCGGCGGCGCCGCAGACCGGAGGAAAGCCCCCGTCATGACCGCACTGGCGATGGAAGCCGAGTTCGACGACGTCGCGGGCTGGACCGCCGACGCCGTCGCACAGCTGGGGGAGCGCTACGCGATCCCGGCGGCCTGCCGCGGCAGCGCGAGCCCCGCCGCGCTGGCCTGGCTGGCCGAGGCGTGCGAACTGTCACCCGGGACCGTCCTGCTCGACGTGGGCGCGGGCGCCGGCGGCCCGGCGGCCTGGGCCGCCCGGCGGTTCGGCGTCCGGCCGATCCTGGTCGAGCCGATGCCCGCCGCGTGCCGTGCCGCGTCCCGGATGTTCGGCCTGCCCGTCATCAAGGCGGACGGCCGCAGCATGCCCCTGCCCTCCGCGTCGATCGACGCGGCCTGGTGCCTGGGCGTGCTGGACACCGTCGAGGACAAGGCGGCGCTGCTCCGCGAGATCCACCGGGTGCTGAAGCCCGGGGCGTCGCTGGGGCTGCTGGTGGTCGTGGCCCGCGACCGGCGGATCTCCCCGGTGCCCGAAGGCAACCACTTCCCCACCCAGGCCGAGCTCGCCGCCGTCCTCGCCGAGACCGGCTTCGACCTGGTCGAGCAGGTCCAACGGCCGAACGACGCGCCGCTGTCGTGGTCGCGGCGCGCGGCCCGGGTCGCCGAGGTCGTCGCGCTCCGGCACCGGGCCGAGCGCGCCTACGAGCTGGCGGCCCACCAGAGTGCGAGCTTCACCCGCCTGTTCGCGTCCGGACAGGCCTCGATCCAGCTGGTCCACGCGGTGCCGAGCCCGGCCCGCCGGACCCGACCCCCTCAGGGAGGACAGATGAGCACCCCGCCCGGTGACGGCGAGGTCGAGTTCGACCTCGAAATCGAGGTGCGGAGGGAACTCCGCGCGGCTCGGGCGAGCTGCGCGGAGGAACTCCTGGCGCAGTCGCCTGCGCAGTGGCTGTTCGACCCGGCCGAGGAGCAGGCCTACGAGGTCGAGCTGCGCGGCCTTCTCGGCGCGATACAGGAGCTGAAGCACGGCGCGGAGCCCTCGCCGACGGACCTGTCGGCGCACCCCGATCCCTTCGACCGGTGAAACGAGACCTCCGTTGCCCGACGGCGACGGCATGACGGCCGGACCGACGTTCGACTACGTCTTCGTCCACGGCGCCTGTGCCGAGTCCGCGAGCTGGAACGGCGTCATCCGGTGCCTGCACGAGTGCGGACACCGCTCGGTCGCGGTGGCCGACCCGTTGCGAGGCCTCGAGGGGACGCCGCCTACGTCCGCGACGTGATCAACGGCCTCGGCCGTCCGGTCGTCCTCGTCGGCCACTCCTACGGCGGCATGGTCATCACCGAGGCCGCCGCGGGGGTCCCTGGTCTACGTCGGGCGTTCGCCCCCGAGATCGGGGAGAGCGCCTTCGAGTCCAGTGGCTTCTTCAGCGCGGCGTAGTGCTCAGCCCGCCGCCCGTGAAGAGATCGGGATCCGCGCGGCGGCGGAAGACCCGCGGTTCGTCGTTCACGTGGAACCGCCGGGTCCCGGGGCGGCCGGTTCGGTGAGGTCCAGGCGCAGGCGGGTCAGTGTCGAGGTCTTGATCCGCCAGACGCCGCCGGTCTTGTCGTAGGTCTCGTGGTAGTGGCCGAACCCGAGGAGTTCGCGGCCGTCGGCCCAGCGGATGCGGTCCTCCATGGCCCAGATCCCGGTGGCCTCGGACGGGGAGATGATGGTGATCTCGGGGGTGTGGCAGTGGTGCACGCTCACGACGTCGGCCAAGGCCTGGCGGAGAAAGGCCATGAACGCGTCGGCGCCGGTGACCGTGCCGCCGCCCGAACCCGTGGTGTCCACCACGACGTCGTCGGTGAACAGTCGCCGCATGGCGTCCCAGTCCTTGGTGTCCAGGGTGCGGCAGTAGCGGGCCTTGAGCTGTTTGACGGCTTCCAGATCGTCCACGGGACCCCTTCAGCGACGGACGGCGTGGACGGAGGACTGGGTGGGCAGATCGGCGTAGGTGACGATGCCCGGACGCGCGGCGATGACGGCGGGGATGGCGTTGACCACGGGCATGGCCGTGATGAGCGAGCCGATGGCGAGCATGTCCTCCAGGCTCATCGACGCCATGTCCTGCGGCAGCACCTCCACTCGCAGGTTGACCTGCGGGTGGCCGCGGATCTCGATGAGGTAGGCCATGGCGATCTCCCACGCCGGGTCGAGATCGGCGGTCACGGTCCAGCGCACGTGCGCCTCGGCGACGTCCACGCCGCCGGAGGAGCCGATCCACCTGACGTCCAGTCCGGCGACGGTCCCCGCCTTGACGGAGCGTCCGGGAAGGTCCAGGTCCTTGGTCGCGTGGGCGAACCCGACCTCGCAGCGCACGTCGTCGACCGTGGTGTCGAGCAGTTCGGCCAGGGCCTCTACGGCGTCGCCGAAGGGCGCCGTCGCCTCGGCGACGTCTTCGGCGTGCCCGGCGTCTCCGGCCGGACGGCCCCAGCCGAGTCCGTCCTGGTTGGCGTCCCCCGCCCACATGCCGATGTCGAACGACTCGAAGACCTTGACGTGGTCGACGTGGCGGCAGACGCCCGAGGCGACCGCGGCCAGCTGGTCGGCGTAACCGGGGTTGACACCGCTCCCGAACAGGCTGGCGCCCCCCGCCAGGGCCGCCTCCTCCAGAGCCGACCGCGCCGCCTCGCCGTAGGCGCGCCCGGTGATGAAGGACGCGGTCGTGAGCACGTTGATGCCCGCCCGCAGCAGCCGCGCCAGATGCTCCACGTCGGGATGCAGCGGCATGTACAGGACGCAGTCGGGCGCCAGAGCGATGATCTCCTCGATGTCGTCGGTGGCGCGCACCCCCAGCGGCCGGCCGTAGCCGGCGAGCTCGCCTGCGTCCCGGCCCGCCTTCTCCTTGCTGTGGGCGTACACGCCGACGAGCTCCAGATCCGGACGCTCCACGACGGCTGCGAGCGCCTGGCGTGCGACGTTTCCCGTCGTCCACTGCACGACGCGGATGGGCCGCTCGGACGTGGTCTCCACTGTGCCTCCCTGCCGAAGGATCACCAGGGCCCGTCATGCCCGGGTGCCGCCGAGCCTAAGGTGAAAAATTGACCAGGGTCAACAATCTTCGATGCCGGGATTTCGGTAACATCTGCGGTTGTGAACGAGAGCAGGTCGAAGAAGAATGGGCGATCGCATGCTGACCAGGGTCAGCGTCGGGCGAGCCTGGCGCAGGCGCGCTCCCGCGAGACCAAGCACGCGCTCCTGCAGGCGGCGATCGCGCTGTGGCGCACCAAGGGCTTCGCCGAGACCACGGTCGCCGACATCTGCAAGGCCGCGGGGGTCTCCAAAGCGCTGTTCTACTTCTACTTCCCGCGCAAGGAGGACGCCCTCCTGGAAGCGGGGTTCCTGTCCACCCGAGACGCCCGGCACGCATGGCGCGACCTGGTCGCCCAGCCCTACGACCTGTCCGACGTGATCTACGAGGTCCTGGCGGCCCTGGAGCGGACCATGCGTCGCAACCCCCCCGAGCTGCTCATCCACGCCACCCTGGAGGGGTACCGCGCAGAGCAGCGCGCCCTGGCCGAAGACCTCTCCGACCGGCACCACACGACCAGGTTCCTCTTCCTCGGCCTGCTGGAACACGCCCAAGCCGACGGCCGGCTCCCCGCCGGCCTGGACGTGCTCCACCTCGCCCGCGTGATCCAGTCACTCCTGGAGACCGGCACCCGGCACTGGGCCGCCGGCGAATACGGCGACCGCACCTTCACAGAGGTCGTCGGCCACGACATCAACGCCTTCATCACCGGCTACAGCTCTGCCCGCACGGTGCGGGAAAGCAGGGAGACCATCTCCCTGCACGGGGATAGTCCCGATCTGGAGCGCCGCTGAGGAGCGTCCGGTTTTCAGTGCTGTCCCGTAGCCGGTACCGCCAAAGGCCCCGCGGACTGGTTCACCGGTGACATCGACGCCGTCGCCGCGGTGCTCGCCCCGTCCCGGGTCACCGTCGGCCTGGTGCACTTCATGCCCGGGGCGCGCATCCACTGGCACCGCCACGTGGTGGGTCGGGACGTTGTAAAACAATCTTGGGCCCAGGGGATCAATGATCTTGGTCATTGTGGAGGTGCGGTGCGGGACTACGGGTTCTCGGCAGAGCGGCAGCAGGAGCCGTGGCGACGGTGGAAGGACGGGGGAGCCGCTGGGAGCCATCGCTCGGGCGCCGGGGGCGGCGCCGCAACATGTGCAGCGGTTCCTCGAGTAGACGGGCGGGCTGCGGGTGCCGGCGCCGTGCGGTTCGCTGCGGGCCTGTCGGCCAGGGCGATCGCCCGGCACCTGGGGCCGCAGTGCCTCGACCGTCCGTCGGGAGATCGGCCGCAACGGGGGCTGGGAGCGCCACCGCGCTTGCTCGGCCGAGAACGCAGCGCTCCAGCGTGCCCGGCGGCATCAAGTCCCACCAGATCCGCCCCACCTGACCCGCGCCGCTCGGCGACCTGGGACCGCGGACGGGAGATGGCCGAGCACCCGCCTTTCACCGCGCAGACCGGCATGCCCGTCCACTTCTGCAAACGCCTGGCTACACAACCGATAACGAGAGCCACTCGTCGATCTCTTCCGCTGGGGGATGTCAGCGAGTCCGAGAGCCGCCTGGGCCGCTCGTGACAAAGCAGCCGAGGAGCCGGGGGCGAACATCAGAACCCGAAGTCCCGTTAGCCTGCCCTCGTGCACCTCGACCTCGTGACGCTCATCGTCGACGACTACGATCCGGCGATCGCGTTCTTCACCGGCGTTCTGGGGTTCGATCTCGCCGAGGACGCCCCTTCCCGCACCAACGACGGCCGTCCCAAACGCTGGGTCGTGGTCCGTCCACCCGCCGCACGCACGGGTTTCGTCCTGGCCCGCGCCGACGGACCCCGCCAGTCCGCCGCCGTCGGCGACCAGGCCGCGGGCCGTGTCGCGTTCTTCCTGCGCGTCGACGACTTCACCGCATTCCACGCCCGCCTGACCGCCGCGGGAGTTCCCTTCGTCGTCCCGCCCCGCGACGAACCCTACGGCCGCATCGCCGTCTTCACCGACCCCTGGGGCAACCGCTGGGACCTCCTCGGCCCTCCGCCACGCTCCTGACGCGACCCGAAGACCGACCGTCACGCAACCACCCCGAAAACCCTTCTCCGCCAGGCACGAACCACAAGCCCAGAGGCATCAGAACGATCCATCGGCTTCCAAGGACCAAGGAGCTCTAGCCCGGCTCGGTGGCTCTCGATCTCAACGATCGGACCCGCCGGATGCACGGGTTCAAGACCGCGAACGAGGTCTACGCTGACCTCTGCGGTCAGGCTGATGCGTTGACCCCCTGAGACCGCCACCGATTCTCAACACCGCCAGGTGTCGGCGTTCGCTCGATTCGGCCCGCCAGACTGTGGGCATGAACGGAAACTCTCCCGATGACGGGCTCGCCGCGAATCGCGCCCTTTGGGATGCTCGTGCCCAGGCACACGGCACGACCCCCAACGACATGCTGTACGACGTCGATTCGTTTCTGGCAGGTCGGCAGACGCTCTACGGGATCGAGCTGGAGTTGGCCGGTGATGTGACCGGCCAGGACGTGCTGCATCTGCAGTGTCACTTCGGCATGGACACCCTCAACTGGGCGCGTCTGGGTGCCAGGGTCACCGGTGTCGATTTCTCGTCGGCGGCGATCGTCCGGGCACGCGAGCTGGCCGAACTCGCCGGGCTGACCGCCGATTTCGTCGAGGCGGACACACAGAATCTACCGTCCTACCTGGCGGGCGGGTTCGATCTGGTGATCGCCACCTACGGGGTGCTGTGCTGGATCGCCGACCTTGACGCGTGGATGCGCGGTGCGGCGATGGCGCTGCGGCCGGGTGGAAGGCTGGTGCTGGTCGACCTGCATCCCGCCTACCAGACCCTCGCCAGCTACGAGCCGTTCGTTGCCGACTGGCCCTACGGCGGAGGAGAGCCCCAGCGCGAGGTCGTCACGGGCACGTATGCGGACCCGGACCTGCCGATGACCGCGCAGGAGGTGGTCCAGTACCCGCACTCGGTGGGCGAGATCGTGACAGCGGCCGCCGGAGCGGGACTGGTCATCGACCGGCTCGACGAGCACACCGAGGTCGAATTCCCCGGAAGCCGCATCCTGCCCGAAGGCCCCGACGGCACCCGCCGCTTCCCGTTCGGCGACACCTACCTCCCGATCCTCTACTCGCTGCGGGCGAGATCACCCCGAACGGCCACTACGTAACCGCCCGCAGCACGGTGCCCCGCCCACGCCGACTGGAGGACGAGCACGAGCTTGGACGGCGTCCGCACCATCACCCACGGTGTTCACCGACGCCATGGCTCTGTCAGTGAGTTCGGGACCGTGTGTCTGCGGACAGGAGAGCCGGTCTGTTCACGGACGAAGCGGTGTCGTTGTCCAGGACGGCAGAGATGAAGCAGCTGGACACACGGTTCCAGTTCAACATCACCGGAGTGGTATGTGGACGCCTCCGTTGCGGGACCCACGGTCGAACGGGGCCATCCCGGTTCGGCGGATATCAGTATTACGCTGCCCTCCGCGGACTTCCCGCAGCTTCGCAAGGACTCCGACCGCTCCGGTCAGCAGCCACATCGTTGGATTCACGGCTGTTGCTACCGAGACCCCTCCAAGGGCGAAGTGGTGACTACTCCGCAGGTCGACGCGCCGTGACGACGTGGCCGCGTGACGTTGTTCGGGTCGGGTGGCGCGTCGTAGGGAGTTCTCAGGCCACGAAGATCCGCCGGTAGAGCGCCGACAGGTGGTCGACGAGTTGCCGGCGGGTCCACTGCCGCTCGTTGAGGAGCAGGTCGATCACGTCGAACGAGCTGAGCGCGAGGAGCATGTCCGCCCCCGTCGTGATCGTCCACTGCGGGGCCAGCCGGCCCTCGTCCGCCAGCAACTCGATGGCTCGCCGGCACCCGTCGTAGCGGGACGCGGTGGCCAGCTCCCAGTGCTGGACGGCGTCCGGGTCGTGGCGGGTCGCCTGCTGGATGGCGCGGGCGGTCGGCATGATGCGCGGAAGGAAGTCGGCCGCCACCTGGGCGCGCGCGTCCAGCGCCGCGATCCCGTCTGTCGCCTCCCAAAGGGGCCGGAAGGCGGCGTCGCGGTCCTCGACCTCGTTGAGGTAGTCGAACAGTGCTGCCAGGAGGTCGCTGCGCGAGGAGAAATGCAGGTAGACGGCCCGTCGGGAGACTCCGGCGCGTTCGGCCACCGCCGCCATCGTGGCCGCCGCCGGGCCCTGCTGCTCGATCAGCTCCCGGGCGGCCTTGAGCAGTGCCTGGGAGGTGTGGCGGCTCCGTGCGTTCCGTGGGGTCTCGATGGCGGCCATGTCGACAGTCTAGCCAAAACTTCACATGGTGTGTAATTTATGAAGTGCACACCATGTGAAGTTAGGAGCATCGTGATGTCGAATCTCACCTCCCGCCGACTGATCACGGCAGGCGTCGCGGTCCGGGCGGCCACCAAGGGCGTGGGCCCCGGCCTGAAGCAGCCCGCCAGCGGCTCCGGGTCCCCGCCGACCTGCCGGTCGGCGCGGCGACTGCGCTGATCGGCTGGGGGTGTGCCGGCCCTGCTGGAACGACCCGCCACACGGCCCGACCGGCTCGGACTGGTCCTGCTGCACCTGGCGGTAGGGGCCGTGATCATCCCTGCCCCGGCCGTCACGACCCGTCGCGCCAGCTGAACCACTTGCCGCCCTCTGGGCCGCGAACTTGGAGGTTTTCATGCCCGTCGGCTATCTGATCCCTGTGGTGCTTGTCGCGCTCGGCACGCTGTTCGCGCTGCGGCCGGTGCCGTTCGAGCGGCCGCTCGGCCGTCCGAGCTACTACTTCGGCCTGGCCGCGAACGAACTGCCGTTCGCGGCCTTCTTCTGGATGCTGCTGCTCCCGACGGCGCTGGCGTTCGCCCAAGGCGACATCGACTCGGCGGGC
Source organism: Actinocorallia populi (assembly GCF_002995495.1). GTDB lineage: Bacteria > Actinomycetota > Actinomycetes > Streptosporangiales > Streptosporangiaceae > Actinocorallia > Actinocorallia populi. The sequence goes on from NZ_PVZV01000005.1 coordinate 676,472, forward strand.
GGCTGGGCGATCGTCGCCCTGGCCGCCGTGACCACGCCCGGGCTCGTGGTCATCGCCCATCGCGCGCTCGGCGACCGCGCGCGGATCACCCGCGCCTTGGACCAAGGGCTGGGCGCCGGATGGCGTGCCGCCCTCGACGCCGACCTCGCCGAAAAGCTGCGGCGCCGGCCGCCGCTGGCCCGCATCCTGTTCCTGCCCATCCTCAAGCGCCGGCCGGATGTGCGGCGCGTGGCCGACCTCGCCTACGGCGACGCCGGCCGCCGCAACCTGCTCGACCTCTACCACCACCGCTCACGCCCGCAGGCCGCGCCCGTCATGATCCACCTGCACGGCGGTCACTACGACAGCGGCCACAAGAACAGCCAGTCGCTTCCCCTGCTCTACCACCTCGCGAGCCAGGGCTGGGTGTGCGTCAGCGCCAACTACCGGCTACGGCCCCAAGCCCAGCATCCCGACCACCTGATCGACCTCAAGAAGATCATCGCCTGGGTCCGCGAGCACGCCCACGAGTACGGCGCCGACCCCTCCACGCTGTTCGTCGCGGGCAGTTCGGCGGGCGGCCACATGGCGGCGCTGGCCGCGCTCACCCAGGGCGACCCCGCCCTCCAGCCGGGCTTCGAAGACGCCGACACCTCCGTGACCGGCGCCGTCTACCTGAACGGCTGGTACGGCCCCTACTTCAACGGCGAACCCGGATCCTCGCCCCTCGACCACATCGGACCGGACGCCCCGCCGTTCTTCGTGGCACACGGCGACCTCGACCCGATGGTGCCCGTGACCGACGCGCGGAACTTCACCGACCGGCTACGCCAGGCCTCGAACGCCCCCGTCGTCTACGCCGAACTGCGCGGCGGCAACCACGCCTTCGACCTGTACCACTCCTTCCGCTTCGAGGCGCTCATCGACGCCATCGAGGCGTTCACCGCTCAGGTGAGATCGCAGAACAAGGTCCCCCGGCCTTAGCGCTCAACCTGCCCAGGCCGGCGACACAGACCAGTTCTGTCGGCGCGTGTCCAAGACGCCGGCACGGGGCTTGACGAACAACGGTGCCGGTGACGACCTCCCGCCCAGCCCGGCGCCCTGGTCATTGATCATGTTGAGCCGGGCGACGCCCCGCTTGCGGCCGAAGTGGCGGCGGTCGGGGCGGGTGCAGATCGACGGAACCGGGACGACGAACCGCATCCCGTCGATCGCCGCGACCGGCCCGCCCGCCGAGCGCAGAGGCGAAGCCGATCCGGGCCTGGCGTTCGATGAGCGGCGCGTTCGCGGCGGTGTAGGTCTCGGCCGACAGGTAGTTCCGGGCGACGTGGGGGAGCCGTCCGCGCTCCAGCGCCGCTTTAAAGCCTGGGCGGCCTGCCACTTCGCGCCGCCCAGGAGCCGGCCGCGCGGATCCTTGGGTGGCACGGACCCGAGCGGGGCCCCTTGGCCGCCGGGCGGCATCGGTTCGTCGGATGCCGCCCGGCAGCCGGTCAAGCTGCCCGGTGCGTCATCGGCTGAGGCGGCCGAAGAACAGGCTGCCCGGGGTGTCGAGGTCGGAGGAGTAGAAGAACTCCCGAATCGCGCGGATGAACTCGTGGCGGCTGATCTCCCCGTTGCCGTCGGTGTCGAGTTCGGTGAACGCATCCATGGCACTGGGGTCGGAGATCGCCCACACGTCGAGGTACTGCTTGAACTCCGTCTTGCTGATGGCGTTGTCGCCGTTGGTGTCCATGACGTCGAAGATGGCGTGCGCAAGGCCTTCGACCATGTTGAAGCGGCTGGTGTCGACGCTGGCCGCGCGGTTGGCCTGGCGGAACTGCTCCTTGCTCAGGCGCTCCTGGCCATCGGCGTGACGCAGCAGCTCCATCCAGTACATCTGGTAGCCGATCGTCAGCGCCTGCGCCCTGCGGTCGTTCCTGTCGATCTTGTAGGAGGACAGGTAGCGGTCGACGATCCGCTGGTAGTCGCTCCACCCGACGTAGCCGTCACGGTCGGTGTCGGTCGCGGTGAACAGCTGGTCCAGCTTCAACGCGATCGGGTCGGTGGTGGCGGTCATGGTCATGGTCGTCCCTCGCTCTCGTGACATGGTGTGCGCCTGCGAACCCTGCAGGTGCGCTGGGTATCTGGTCTATCACTCTGTGCGATCAAGGGGGGTGCCGGGGTGTCGGCGGATGCATGAGCACTTCTCCCTGGAGGCGGGGGAGGTCCTGGTGGAGACCAACGACCCCCGGACCCGGACGCTGACGATCCGGCCGGAGAAGGCCGCCACTTCCAGCCGCGCGAAGCCGTCACAGTGGCGGTTCCTGCCCGGTGTCCCGCACACGCGCGCCGCCGAGTTCGACGGCTCGCCCTACGAGGTGATTCCCAACGGCTCCACGTGCTGACTCCATCCGTGCGGGCGGTTCCGGACCGGCTCATCGACGCCGGCCCGGGACCGCTGCCACCTCGCGGTGCTACGTCACCGAGGCGAGACCATGGCCACCGCAATCCTAGGAGGAGGCCAAAGACTCTCAGCTGCCGAATGGCCAGCCACTCGGGCCGAGCGACAAGTGCTGGTTTCGTGCCACCATCGGGCGGGCGTACAGCACCGCTTCATCTCCACCTTCACGTTGCTCAACGGCACATGGCTCGGCTGGCGCCGTTCGTGCACTCCCACCTGGGCGTCCATGGGACTTGCACCTTCGCCCTGCCCGACCTCGCGCCCGGCGCCATCCGCGACCTGCGTGATCCCGACGGTGTCGAAGAGGGGTCCCAGTGGCAATCGCGGAAAAGCCAACGGACCTACCTCTGACCCGCCTCGATGGCCTGGAGGCCTGAAGCCATGGCGAGCCGCGAGGTAGCCTGGGATCTTCCCCCGCCGCCAGGTCCGACAGACGCCTCGTGAGGCGCGGAAGGCGGGTGCCGTGACGCAGGAGCAGGATGGGTTCGCCGAGCACGCGGAGCCGCCCTGGACGTCGCCCGGGGAGATCTCGGTCCGGGAGCTGCCGCTGCCCGCGCGCGTCCGGGACGCCCTCGAGCGGGCCGGGCTGGGCCGCGCCGCCGCGGCCGACGGATACGGCGCCGCCGACCTGATGCTTCAGGCACCGCTCCTCACCCCGCAGGCCGCGCAGGCGGTGAAGGCGGTCCTCGATCTCCTAGCCGCGATGGCCGGCGACGACGACCTGATCGGGGAGCATCACTGCACCGCGGGCAGCCCTCCAACGCTCTACGAACTCGCGGCGCTCCCCATCGAGGAACTCGACCTGCCCGTGCGCCCCTACAACCTGCTCAAGCGAGCGGGCCTGCACTCCCTCGGCGACCTCTGGGAGGTGCGCGGCCCGCGGCTGGCCGAAGCGGTCCCGCTCCTGGACCCGGATGGCCTCGCCACGATCGAGGGCGCACTCGTCCGCATGGACGCCGACCGGCGCGCAGGCGGCGGCCCTGGCGGAACCGCAACACCCTGACCTGCAAGAACGTCCGGCTACGCACCGAACGGGGGAACCTCAGGCCGGCCACCTGGTCAAGGCGATCGCCGTCCTGCAGAACCACCGAACCACTCAAGGCGCCCGAGGATGAAAGACGCTCAAGGTCCGTGCCCGTCGAACGGGGGCGACATCAATCGCGTACGGCCTCGTCCTCCGCGGCCGTGCCGCCCAGGCGTGCGCCCCGCAGGTTCGCTCCCGTCAGATCCGCCCCGACGAGGTCCGCGTGCTCCAGGAGAGCGCCTCGCAGGTCCGCCCCGCTCAGATCCGCGTTCCCCAGGCGAGCCCTGCTCAGGGCGGCCCCGGGTAGGCTCGCGCCCGCCAGTCGCACGCCGCGCATGTCATGTCCCAGCTCGGCCCCGTCCAGTCGCGCCTCCGCCAGGTCCGCTCCGGTCAGGTTCGCCCCGAACAGGTGGGCCCCGTTCAGTCCGGCGCACCGGAGGTCCGTCCCCTCCAGCCCGGCGTTGCTCAGACTCGCCCCTTCCAGCCGGGCGTCGCGCAGGTTCGCCTCCCGCAGTTCTGCGCCTCCCAGGTCCGCCCCACTCAGGTTCGCGCGCCGCAGGTCCGCTCCGCCCAGATTCGTGCCGTCCAGGTCCGCCCCTCTCAGATCCGCCTTCCTCAGATCTGCTCCCCGCAGGTCGGAGCCGCCCAGCCGGGCCCCGCACAGGTCGGCTCCACACAGGTTCGCTCCGCGCAGGTCCGTCCCGCCCAGGAGGGCTCCCCGCAGTCTCGCCCCGCTCAGATCCGCGCCGTCCAGCCTCGCCCCCGTCAGGTCGATGCCTCTCAGCAGGGCCCTCGCGAGGAAGGCGCCGCTCAGTACCGCATGGGGAAGAACCGCGCCGGACAGGTCGACGAGGCGGGTGTCGAGCCCGGTGTCCCGCCGTGCCAGGGCGGTGAGTGCCGCCTGCAGGTCGGGACCCACGCCGGTTCGTCGGCGCGGACGGAGAGGGCGAGACGGGACGGCCGGCGCCTCATGCGCCCGCTCGTGGACGAAGGCGATGAGAACGGCCATGATCGCGGGCTGTTCCCGGGGGTGCTCCCGTGCGACGCGCTCCAGCGCGACGACGCCTTCCAGCCGCGCGCCCGGCTCGGCGGACCTCAGCCGCTCCGCCAAGGCGGAGCGGAGCTCGGACAGATCGTGATCGGACATGCGAGATGAGATCTCGTAAAGACCGCAGGAGTTCCCGTGGAGGCGGAGAAACCGCCGCGGCGCGGCTCCGATCCGTTCAGGCCCCGGAGTCCTCCGACCGGCCTTGCCGCGGCCCAAGAGGAAATGAGTCCATACTCCGTCTCTCCGACCATTGCCGCATTTAATCCCCGGGAAACAGTCGCGTCTTACAGTGCGGGAATGACGGTTCCTTTCATGCTCGACCTCGACCGGGTCTTCACCGCTCCCGAACCCTGGGCGGCGCTCGCGGCCGAGGGGGAGAAGGGGTGGATCGCGGAAAGCCCCTTCGGCATGCACGTCCTGGGGTTCGACGCGGCCGTGGAGGTCCTGCGGGATCGCCGCTTCGAGATCGACGTGACGACCGTGCTCGACGGCGCCGGGGTCTCCGATCCGGAGATCCGCGCCTTGTGGGTGTCGGCGCTGCTGGGATCGCCGCCCGAGGTGCACGACCGGCTCCGCCGGATCGTCGCGCCCTATTTCTCGCGCCGGGTGGTGGCCTATCGAGGTTTTCCCAGCGGGTTTCAGCTGATCATGCGGTGTTCGAAATGGGTGAGGACGAGGGCCGCGGCGACCAGGTCGCCGAGTCTGCCGGGGCTGAGGCTGGTGTGTTTCAACGCGGTCCAGCGTTCGACCAGGAGGACGAAACCGCGTTCTCCCAGGCAGCGCAGAGAGCGTTGCAGCGCATTGCGGGTGCGGTTGGTGTGGGATAGGACGTTGCCGTCGGTGGGCTGGGCGAACGGGATGATGACGCCGTGGCCTGCGCCTTGGTAGCCGGGGTCGGCCAGGACGGGCAGAACGCCGGCCAGCGGGTAGAGGGCGGGCAGAACGTGCCGGCGGGCGGCTTCGATATCGACGACGCCGCCGGGCTCGACCGGACTGGTCCACAGCAGCAGCCCGTCAGGGCGGGCGAGGCCTTGGACGTTGCCGCCGAAGCCGCCGGTCTTTCCCGAATACCAGGCGTCGATCGTCTGGCCTTGCACGGAGGTGGTGGTGATGCGGCACCGGTCGGTGGCGAAGACCTTGCCGTCCAGCACCAGGTGCGGCCATCCGTCCGCGACCGCCCGTTCCAGGGCCTCGTGCAGGTCGGGGGCCTGGTCCGGCCAGGACATCGACGACCTCGTGGAGGTAGCGGTAGGCGGTCGGCTGCGAGGAGCAGTACCGAGCCTCACACGACGCCGGCTGTCCCATCTCACCGCAGCTGGCCGTGCTGCGGGGGGAACCTCAGCCTGCTTCCAGCAGGTCAGCGCTCTGCTTCCCGTCGGCGTTCCGACCGCGCGGCGCTCTTGGCGCAGCAGTGCCGAGACGTAGCGAACCAGGTCCCTGGAGACGTCGAGCATGGCAGGATGGGCGATCACGTGCGGCCTTTCGGGCGGGAAGCAGTTTGTGGTGAACCACTTCCTACCGAGGGCCCCATTCTTGTTTCAGGCGTTTCCCATAGGTGCCGAACCCACCGCTATGCCCACTACGTCACCACAGGTCAGATCACTTCCCCTGGGAAAACCTCAGTCGCGACGTACCGGGCGGCGATGGTGCGGACGGCCTCGTCGACTACCTGAGCGACGCGTTCGGCGCTCACCTCCCAGTCCGGCACTAGGAGTGTTGGCCAGAAGACGTAGTTGGAGATCATGCCCAGGAATTGGGTGGCTGCGAGGTCCACGTCCTCGACCCGCACCGTTCCCGCCTCGTGCTCAGCCAGGAGGTAGCTGCGTACGGACTCGAAGTAGGGCATCTTCCCGTGCGAGAACTGCGCATGGGCCAGTTCCGGGAACCGCGGCAGCTCGGCGATGACGATCCGGAACAGGTCGGTCATCTGGGGCTGGCTCAACAGCTCGGCGTAACGGCGACCGATGGCGCTGAGCCCGTCGACGACGTTGCCTGCCGGCGGAGGTTCTTCCTCGTCAGCGGTTGCCCAGGACTCGGTGACGATGGCGTCGAACAGGGCGGCCTTGCTCGGAAATTGCTTGAACAAGGTGGCCCGCGAGACACCCGAGCGCTCTGCGATCCGCGCCAGCGACGTCCGGTCATAGCCCAACTCGAGGAACAGTGCGGTCGCGGCCGTCACGATCAGCGCGCGCTTTTCCTGGGCGACGCGCTGGTGGTACGTCGGTATAACCCCGCTCATGGACCGAGTATACGAGGTGAGTGGCTTGACTCGCCACTGTCGCCGACCTAGTGTCAAGGCAGTGGTGAGTCACTCGGCTCGCCATCGGCCGGCCGTTCATCGCCGATGATCCCGGTCAGTCACCCACGTACCGAAGGAACATCTGATGAACCGCTTCGACAACCAGACCGTGCTCGTGACCGGGGGGACCGGTGGCCAGGGATCGAGCCACGTACGCGCCTTTCACTCGGAGGGAGCGAACGTGGTGATCGGTGACATCGACACCGAACGCGGCGCCGCTCTCGCCGACGAGCTCGGGACCCGCGCTCACTTCACCCGCCTCGACGTCACCGACGAGAGTTCGTGGTCCGCCGCTGTGCTAGCCGCCGAGAGCGCCTTCGGCGCCCTGAACGTGCTCGTCAACAACGCGGGCGTCCAGAACCCGCCAGCGCCGATCGAGAACACGGACCAGACCACGTGGTCTCGTATCCTCGACATCAACCTCACAGGAACCTTCCTCGGCATCAAGGTCGCCGCCCCCGCTCTGCGCCGCGCAACAGGGGGAGCCATCGTCAACATCGCCTCGACGATGGGCCTGGGCGGCACGGCGCACTACGCGCCGTACGTCGTCAGCAAGTGGGCCGTGCGAGGCCTTACCCGAACGGCAGCGCTCGAGCTCGGCCGGGACCACATCCGCGTGAACACCATCCACCCCGGCGTGATCGCGACCCCCTTCATCCACGAACCAGCAGCCGGCGCCACCGCGGCAATCGCCGACTTCTACTCACCCGAGCCGTTCGCCATCCCCCGACTTGGAGAGCCGACCGACGTCACCCGGCTTCTCCTGTTCCTCACGTCATCAGACGCGTCATTCATCACGGGGTCGGAGTACGTCATCGACGGTGGACTCCTCCTCGGGCCCGCCCTTCAGACCGAGACCGCGTGAGCAGTCCAGACACGACCGGATGGAACGACTCCGCACGTGAGGCGTCTTTGTCGCACCTGCCCGATCACATCCGGCGAGCCATCGAGATCACACCCGCCGCAGGCACCAGCGAACGGATCATCGACATCACGACGCTGGGGCGCCGCACCGGCCGGCCACGCCGCATCGAGATCTTCTTCTACCGAGCTGCGGGCACCACCTACCTGTGTAGCGGCGCCGGCGGTGGGGCGACCGACTGGCATGCGAACCTTCTCGCCAATCCCAACTTCACCTTCCACCTCAAGAACGGGATCCGCGCAGATCTGCCTGCACGGGCCACGCCTGTCACCGACCCAGCTGAACGTCAGGCCGTGCTGGCGGAGATCGTCGCGGATCTCAATCAGCCCCACGACCCCGGCACCATCCGGCCGACCCGGCTCGAAGACTGGGCTGACAGTCGGCTGATGCGCATCAGCTTCCGCCATCGGCCGTGATCGCAGATCCCTCGACAGATGACCCACTCCCAGGGACTGGGGTGCAGGCGCGGCTAGAGCATCTCTTCGCCAGATGAGGGTGTAACTGGCGCGGCGGTCCCAGATGGTAGCCGCCCCGGCATCCGTGATGGGAGCCGGGGCAGGAGGAGCTCGTGCCGCCCTGGTTCGGCGCCGCGCTGGCCCGCATGCAGCTGACCGCCGCCCTGGAGGTCCTCACCCGGTCCTGGGAGCGCGTCGAGCTCGCCGGCGACCCGGGCATCGACACCACCTTCGGCGCCCTCACCTTCCAACGCCTTCCCATCCGTGTGACCCCTGCTGCCCTGCAGACCACCTGAGCCATAAGGCCGGGTAGCGCCTACCTGGATCTCGACGAGGGACTCCGCGCGGGCGCGTGCAGTCGAGGACGGCCGGACGGGACGGCCATGCCGCTGGACCTGTACCGTTCGGCGAAACGGGGAACCGGCAAGGCGAGGCGGCTCGCCTTGGAGAGGAGCACTCGTGGATTCTGTGCAGGGCCGAACCGGCTCCGGGCAGTACTGGCAAGGATGGACCGTCGACGAGCCGGCAGGCGTCGTCATCCTGGTACACGGAGTGCACGAACACGGCGGACGCTACGAACGGGTCGCCGAACGGCTCGCGGACGCGGGCTACGCCTCCTACGCCGTCGACCACCCCGGGCACGGGCGTTCGCCCGGACGGCGCGGCGACATCGGCAGCATGGACGCCACTGTCGGCGGTGTCGCCGAACTCGTGACGGCGGCCGCCCGGCAGCACCCGACGGTGCCGTTGTTCGTGTACGGACACAGCCTCGGAGGGCTGGTCGCCCTCACCTACCTCACCGGCGACCCGCATCCCCGCGTCGCCGGTGCCGTCATCTCCGCCCCGGCGCTGGACACGAGCGCGTCCAACGCGGTCCAGCGCGCGTTCGCCCCCATGCTGTCCCGCCTCCTGCCCGGTCTGGGCGTCCTCGCCCTGGACGTCGACGCGGTCAGCCGCGATCCGGAGGTCGTGGCCGCCTACCGCGCCGACCCGCTCAACCACATGGGCAAGATCGTCGCCCGTACCGGCGCCGAGATTCTGACCGCGGCCACCGCCATGCCCGCCCGGCTGCGCCGCCTCACCCTGCCGCTGCTGGTCCTGCACGGCGGGGACGACCGGCTCATGCCCGTCAGCGCCTCCGAGCTGGTCCGCGACCACGCGGCCTCCACCGACCTCACCCTCCGCGTCTGGGACGGCCTCTACCACGAACCCCACAACGAGCCCGAGCAGGCCGAGGTCCTCAACGAGATCGTCGCCTGGCTCGACGCCCGCCTCCCGGCGTCCTGAGCCCATCGCGGACCGGCGCCGCACGGAATCCGATCGGTCCGTGTCGAGGATTTCGAGCCTGAGAACGTGCGGTCCCGTCCAGGTCCACGGACACGGCCCGTGGTCCACGGTAACGGCGGGCCGCACTGAGGACGGACTGTGTTCCGCTGTCCTCGTGTACAGGCCCCGAACGTGCTTCGTTCACATGCTCGTCGCCGCTGCGGGTGCTGAGGAAGGAGTCTCGAACCGGGCGAACCATCAGTCGTCGGGAAGACCTGGGCCAGGCGGTCGCGTACCTCCTGGCGGACCGACGCTTCGCCGTGTCGGAGTATCGGCGCCCAGCAGTGCTCGCGTACGGCTTCGTGGCGTGACGTGTTGACGCAATGATTGCATCATTGCTTCATGTTGTCCCCTACTCCGGTGCTGGACTCTGAGGATCAGAGCGTTCTCGAAGAGATCGAGCAGATGCGCCATGTGCTGCGCTACCAGGTGCGTGTGCCCGCGAAGTGGACGGACGGTCTGCGGAAGTTCCTCACGGCGGACGCGGTCGCCGCCTCCAACTCGATCGAGGGTTTCCGCGTGTCCACTGTGGACGTGGCGGACCTGATGGAGGGGGAGCGTGATGTCGAGGTGTCGGAGGAGGATCGTGAGGAGACGCTGGCGTGCCAGCGGATGATGACCTATATCCAGTCCCTTCGCGATGTGCAGGACTTCTCCTATGGCAAGGGGTTGCTGAACGGGCTCCACTGGATGCTCCAGGGGCATCGTCACACCGTGAGGAAGTCGGCGGGCCAATGGCGCAGAGGGCCCGTCTACGTCACGGACACGCGAGACCCGAGCATCGCCGCCTACACGGCCCCTGACGAGTCCGAGGTTCCCGCCCTGATGGCGGAGCTCGTCGACTGGTTGAACACCGATGACGGGACGCACCCGCTGGTGCGGGCCGCCATGGCCCATCTGCATCTGGTGTCGATCCATCCGTGGAGCGACGGGAACGGGCGGATGTCCCGCTCCCTGCAGACCCTGATGATCGCCCGGGAGGGCGTCCTGGCTCCGGAGTTCTCCTCGATCGAGGCGTGGCTGGGCCGTCCGGGCAACACCTGGGAGTACTACCGGGAGCTCGGTGCCCGCGGCGCCGTCTACCTTCCCGACCAGGACGTCCACAGCTGGGTCCGCTTCAACCTGACCGCCTACCACCAGCAGGCCCAGACCGTGCGCGCCCGCATCGACCGATCCGGCAAGGTCTGGACGCTCCTGTCTGACTTCGTGGAAGGCACGTCGTTCGATGAGCGCGTCATCTCGGCGCTGCACGAGGTGGCGATGAGCGGCCGTGTCCGGCGTCTGCGCTACGAGCACGCCGAGGCCCTGACCACCCAGCAGGCCCAGCGCGACCTGCGCGACCTCGTTGCGGCGGGAGTCCTCGAGCCGGTGGGCCGCACCAGGGCCCGCTACTACAAGGCCGGCGAACGTTTCCCCCCGGCCGCATTGGAGACGGCCCGCACCCCGATCACGCTGGCCTCGCCCTATCGGCCATGACGAACTTTCTCGTGGAGCGATAGGCGGCTCGGGATCGTCGCCGAGGCAGGCGGAGAGCAGACCGTAGCCGAGGTCCGCGAGCGCAACCAGTCCTGGGTGTGTTTAGCGAACGGTGGGACAGGTTGTCGTCGCTGGTCAGTGATGGTGTCGGGCGAGGCAGCCGTCGAAGGCATGGCCATCACCCGCTCTCGCGGCAAACTCAAAGGCCGCACACCCAAGCTCACCGCCCGACAGCAGGCCGAGCCGGTACAGATGCACGCCACCGGCGACTACACCATCGCCGAACTCCTGGAAGTGTTCTCCGTCGGGCGCGCCACCGTCTACCGCGTCCTCGAATGCGCCGCGATCAACCCCACAGGAACAGCGGATGCTCCGACACTCCCTGATCACCGCAAACGAGCATTTCTGAACGGTCTTGATCGTGGGAGTCTGTGCGGCATGCATCCTTCACGGGTCTATGTCCGTGGCCTTCCCTTGCCCGTTCTGCTGATCGAGGCGATGGCCTCGGGAGCCTGGCCGGCTCAAGACGACATGCGGCTGCGCGAGATCATGCCGTGGTTCGAAGATCCACTGGATCTCCTTGCGGATGTGCACGAGATGCGCCGTGAATCGGCGCCCCTTGACTGGATGACCGAGGACAGCGCCACCGCTGATTTCTTCCGGCTGGCCCGTGGCAGCCGAGCTGGTGATCTGGTCGAGCTTCCCTGGCTCGATGCCGATCTGGCCGTGCTCATCGGCGTCAACCGCAATCCCGGCGACGATGTCGCCCTCGCGCTGGACTACCGCACCGGCAGCGACGATCCGAGCGTCGTCGCCTCCGACTGGTGGACCGAACCGCACCAGTGTGCCTGGCGGATCGTCGCACCCACGTTCTCAGCATTCGCAGCCGCCTTGGGCGTCGACGTACGCCGCCGCTACCCCTACGTCGGTCCGGAAGAGATTCGCGTGCAGATCCGGTCGCAGGGCAGGGGGCATCCGATCACCTCGTCCACCGATCTCGCTGAATGGCTCGCTCGGCAGGCCAGCAGCGAACGCGGGGAACCCTTCACGTTCGTGATCGACGAGTCCACGACCCTGCGTCTGGCCCCGCGACGCAGCGAGCATGTCGTCTGCGCAGGCGGTGCCCCGGTGCAGAGCGCTGGTGAGATCACCTTCGAGCCGGACGGCGACGGCTGGCGGGTAAGCGAGATCAGCAACCAGTCGACCGGCTACTGCCCCGAGCCGGATTCCTACGCCGCGGTTCAGGCCGCCCTTGATACTGCGGGAATCGAGCATCCGGGCCGTTTCACGGTGCCGATCGTCTTCCGACGCTGCGGAAGCTGTGGCCAGCTCAACATCGTGAAAGACGACCACTACTTCTGCGCGATGTGCGACGAGTCGCTGCCAGCCGCCTGGAACGCCGATGCTTCCGGCGAGCCCGCGCCTCGACCGAGAAACGGGACAGCTGTCGGAGACATCGTCTCGGGGACGGTCGTGGCTGACGAGAGGCCCTTCGGACCTCGTATCCGGCTCGACGGAGATGCGTCGATGCCCGCGCACATCAGAGATTTCCCGTGGAAGGGCAAGCGCTCTGATGCGGTCAGGATAGGTCGGCATGTCACCGCTGAGGTCGTCTCCATCGATGATGCGGCCGGGCGCATCTGGCTGTCCCTGGCAGCGACCGAGGATTCCGAACTGTGGCGGTACTTGAAGGGACTGCGCGCCGGCGACGTCCTCACCGGCACGGTCGCCGACATCCGTTCCCTGGCGATCTGCACTGACGTCACGGCCGAAGCGGTCGGCCCCGCCCTCGCGAAGCAGGACCCCGCCCGCCGACACCGTTGATCTCAGCGAACACCTGGCCACGTCCCCTTTTGGCCGCGTTCGTATGTCCTGAACGCGAAGGAGAGCTCGGCGCAGGTGAACGGTCTAGAGCGATGCCGCTCGGACGATGAAGGCTTCGGTCCTTCGAAGTCACCCTGCGGAGGAAGCTCCAACCCCCTCATGCTGCGTTCCGGCGTGGGCCCGGAAGGTCGGTGACCTCACCCTCACCCCGGTCGGCCACGACCGCGACCACGACGTCGCGATCTGGGAAGCCGCGCAGGAGGACGGCAGCCGCGTCGGTCGCACTTCCTGTGGCCTGGGCGGTGACCACCGGCCATGGACGCCGTTCACTTCCCGGCCCTGAGACGGCCCGAGCCTGCCGCTCGGCGGCCACCCGGGCGCCGAGCGAGCCGACGCCTCCGAGCCGTGCCGGTCGCGGCTGACCTTTATGGAGAGGTCCGTGCGGGCCCGGCGGCTGCGCAACGGGTGGATATCTTCCTCAGCTCCTCCAGCAGTTCCGGTGGTCCGTCCACCGTGAAGTCGGCATCGAGCATGAGGATGTGCAGGGCGAGCTGGTAGGGGGTGTCGGCGCCCGCGTGGACGATGCACGTGTTGCCGTCAACCGGGTCCACCTGCACCGCGGGCACCTTGATCGAGTCGGCCGGGGCGTGCACGGTCACCTGAGCCCGGTAGCGCAGGAGTGCCGTGTCCACCCCTCGCGGGACCAGGTCGGGCGGTGGCGACTCCCGGGGGGTGAAGGGGGGTCCGTGCGGGATCCGCAGTGTCATCCGGTCGGCCCGGAACGTCCGCCAGTCCTGTCGGTGCACGTCCCAGGCGACCAGATACCAGCGTCGGTTCATGTGCACGAGCTGATACGGCTCGATATCCCGGTCCTGGTCATCACCGTCATGCGTGCGATAGTCGAAGCGCAGCCGGTGGTGGTCCCGGCAGGCGGCGCTGATGGTGGTGAGGGTCTCGGCATCGACGGGGGCGCCGGCCGCTGTGATCGGTGTGGTGTGTCTGTTCAGGGCGTTGACCCGGTTGCGCAGCCGCGACGGGAGCACCTGCTCCAGCTTGGCCAGCGCCCGCACCGATGTCTCCTCGATGCCCGTGACCGCGCCACCGGCGGCGGTGCGCAGGCCCACGGCCACCGCGACGGCTTCCTCATCGTCGAGCAGCAGGGGAGGCAGCGCCCCTCCCGACCCCAACCGGTAGCCCCCGATCGCGCCCATCGTGGCCTGAATCGGATAGCCGAGACTGCGCAGCTTGTCGATGTCATAGCGGATCGTGCGCGGACTGACCTCCAGGCGCTGGGCCAACTCCGAACCTGACCATTCGGGACGGGCCTGCAGCAGAGAAAGCAGCATCAGAAGCCGGGAAGCCGTCATCTAGGCAAGGATATTGCCTAGATGGGGTGGAGGGTGGTGGTCATGGAGACCTTCACCATCGACATCCCCCAGGCCGACCTCGACGACCTCCGCGAGAGGCTGGGCAGGACGCGCCTGCCCAGCGAGGTCCCCGGCGCCGGCTGGGAGCGGGGCGTCCCCGTCTCCCACCTCGCCGAACTCCTCGAGTACTGGACCACGTCCTACGACTGGCGCGTCCACGAGGCCAGGCTCAATGCCTACCCGCAGTTCCTCACCGACATCGACGGCCAGCGGATCCACTTCCTGCACGTTCGCTCGGCGAACCCGGACGCGCTGCCGCTGATCCTCACCCACGGCTGGCCCAGCTCCGTCGTGGAGTTCCTGGACGTGATCGAACCGCTGTCCCGGGACTTTCACCTGGTCATCCCGTCCCTCCCGGGATTCGGATTCTCCGGGCCGCAGCCGGACGCCGGCTGGACGCTCAACCGCATCGCCCGCGCCTGGGCCGAGCTCATGGCGCGGCTGGGTTATGACAGATACGGCGCGCAGGGCGGCGACTGGGGATCCGGAGTCGCCCGGGAGCTCGGCCGCGTCGCCCCCGACCACGTGGTCGGAATCCATGTCAACTATCTGCTGACCTTCCCCACCGGCCCCGTCGACGACCTCGACGACAAGGACCGCGCCCGCCTCGAGGGCCTTGAGCGCTTCAGCGGTGATCTCGGCGGATACATGGCCATTCAGTCCACCCGGCCGCAGACCCTCGCCTACGGCCTGGCCGACTCGCCCGCCGGACAGCTCGCCTGGATCGCCGAGAAGTTCAAGGAGTGGACCGACGAGGAAATCGACCGCGACTACCTGCTCACCAACGTGATGATCTACTGGCTCACCAACACCGCCTCCTCCGCCGCCCAGATCTACTGGGAGTTCGCCCGCGACTGGAGCATGCCGGAGCGCTCACCGGTGCCCACCGGCGTGGCCGTCTTCCCGCACGACATCGCACTGCCCGTCCGCAGGTTCGCCGAGCAGACCGACACGATCGTGCACTGGACGGAGTTCGAACACGGCGGCCACTTCGCCGCCCTGGAGCAGCCGAAACAGCTCGCCGAGGACATCCGTGCCTTCTACCGGGCACTCTAGGCAAGCGCGCCCCACCCCGCATCGACGGTCCCCGCGGCCGACGGATCACCGGGTGCCGACCGCATCAGAACGGCCGGTCACGATAAAGACACCCACCAGGCTCCTTAACGCGACCGGCCGTCCGCCTCGATGAGACGTCTGTCCACCGAGCGCCAGCGCGCGGGGCTGGGCCGGAGTTCGGTAACGCCGCCGTCCGGAGCGACTGGTGAACTATCCGGGCAGGCCAGGCCGCTGCTGCGGCGGGAGCGTGCCGGTGGGCTCTCGCCCAAGCAGCAGGAGGCACGCCTCCCGCAGCTCCAGGACCCGGTCGATCCCCTCGGCCTGTGCGCCGGCGGTGCCCGCAGCGGCCAGTGCCTCCTGCAGCTTCCGCACCGCATCGAGCAGCACGCGGACCAGCCCCCCGTCCTCGCCCGAGGCGGGGGTGGAGTCGGCGCCCAGCAGCGGGTCGGTGAAGGTCCGGCACCGCTCGGCCAAGAGCCTGCCCAACCGGGCCAGCCGGTCGTACTACTCCACAGGCGGCATCGCATGGGTGAACCGCCCCAGGTCATTGCCGCACCAGACGTCGATGTAGCGCAGCACCTCACCGGCCAGAGCAACCTGATCCTGCGACGGCGAGGAAGACCGCTGCGGACCGGCGGCGAGGGCGTCGACGACACGGGCGGCCCGGTTGTAGCTCTCTTTCGTCTCGGCCATCCGGCGGCGGATCGCCCGGACTCGGGCTCGGGAGGCGGGTGTGCGGCGGTTGCCGGTCATCGTCGTCCTCAGCGAAGCCCACGCCCTTCGCGGACAGGACCCTGGTGGTCACGCCGACGGACACGACGCTGAGTCTTCAGACATCTTGTCCTCGGTCGCCGCCACGGCGTCGGCGTCATCTCCAGACACGACGGCTGTTGAGCTGTTCCTTGGAGCGGAAGGCCTCGGCCAGGTCGAAGCCCAGCCGAGTCGCGAACGCCCCGATCGCCAGGACGAGGTCAGCGCACTTCTCAGCCAGGACCACCGTCCGCCCCGCGGGGTCGGACGGGCCGCCGCCGAGCTTGAGGACCGCGCGGCACAGCTCTCCGGTCTCGATCGCCGCTCGCACGCTCAGCTCTTTCAGGTCCGCCTCGGCCAGGCCGGCAGCCGCCGCCCGAGCCGACACCTCCGACAGAGCAGGCGCACCCTCGTCCGGGAAACGGCCGGCGAGGGTGTGGTGGAGGTCGACGCCTGAGCGGTCGGCGACCGAGGCGAGCAGGATCAGCGCATCGACGCACTCACCCGGGACCTGGCCGGGGTCGCTGACGGCGGCGGCCACCAGCTCACCGACCTCCTCGACGAGCTTCAAGCACTGGGACTCCAGACCCAGCCCCGCCAGGCCGCGCTCGGCCTCTGTGGGTCACGGCCGACTGCGTCGACCCGACCTACGGCGACCCGGTCATCGACGGTGAGACGGACGCGACCGCCCCGGTGCCGCACCGCAAGGTATCGGGCCACTTCGAAGGAACCGGCGTCAAGTTCACCATCTACCTGCCGCCCAAGAGCAAGTGGGAAGGCCGCTTCTTCCAACTCGTCTACCCCACGCAGGACGAGAACGCCTCGGCCCAGACGATCGGCTTCGGCGCGGACAGCGGCGCCTACACCGTTCACGTCAAGGGCACGCAGGGGTATCGGGCCGACGCGGCCGCGGCCAAGTTCGCCAAGACGGTGGCGGCCCGCTACTACAACGCCCCGGACAGGCGGATCTACGGTTACATTTACGGCGGCAGCGGCGGCTCCTTCCAGACCGTGGGCGCCATCGAGAACACCACCGGCGTATGGGACGGCGCAGTGCCGATCATCCAGGGAGTCCCGGTCTCCATTCCCAACGACTTCGCCGTACGGGCCCTGGCCCGGCTCGTGCTGCGCGACAAGGCACCGCAGATCGCGGACGCGGTGCGGCCCGGCGGCAGCGGCGACCCCTACGCCGGCCTCAACGCGGTACAGCGCGCGATGCTGCGCGAGGTGACGAGCATGGGCGTCCCGCTGCGGGCATGGGAGGACTACTCCTATGTGCTCGGCCTCAACGACCCACAGGGCCTCATGGGCATCGGCGCCATCGTCCGCGGCATGGACCCGACCTACGCCGACGACTTCTGGAGCAGGCCCGGCTACCTCGGGACGGAGAAGTCCGCCCTCGGCGATCTGATCCGCGCCGCCCGAACCGATCACCTGGCGACCATCACGAAGGTCGAACGCAACGCGCAGAACGCACCGACCGGCCTCGTCCTGGACGGCACGCCGTCCAACCCGGACCCGGCCGGCCTGGACTTCACCGTCTACGCCGCTGACGGGACCACGAAGATCGGGACATTGTCGGGCACGCTGGACCGGGGCGCAAAAGTCTTCACCCTCGACAGCGGCAACGCCGCCGAGGTACTGGACGCGCTCGATGAGGGCGCCAGGCTGCGGATCGACAACCGGTGGTTCATCGCCCTGCACGCCTACTACCGCCACCAGGTGCCCAAGCGGGCCGGCTTCTACGGCTTCGACCAGTTCCGAGACGCCGACGGACAACCGCTCCACCCGCAGCGCAACCTGGAGGTGGGCCGACTCGTGTCCGCCAGCACCAGCGGTGGCGGCACCCACACCGGGCAGATCACCGGCAAGGTCATCGTGGTGGACAACCTGCTGGACAGCGACGCCTTCCCCTGGCACGCCGACTGGTACCGCACCCAGGTCAAGCAGGCCCTCGGCGCACGCTTCGACGACAACTACCGGCTCTGGTACAACGACAACGCCGACCACCAGTTCACCCCCGCCGACGGGGAGAAGGCCTCCCGCCTCATCGACTTCACCGGCATCTACCAGCAGGCCCTCCGGGACGTGAGTGCCTGGGCGGAGAAGGGCACGGCACCCCCGCGCTCGACCGGCTACGACGTGGCCGACAGCCAGATCAAGGTGCCGAAGAACGCCGCGGCACGTCGCGGCATCCAGCCCGTCATCGACCTGACCGCGGGTGGCCGTACCCGGATCGAGGTGCCCGCCGGCAAGGCCGTCACCTTCAGAGCCAGGATCCAGCTCCCGCCGAAGACCGGCGAGGTCGTGGCCACCGAATGGGACTTCACCGGTACCGGTGCCTTCACCGCGCGCTCTTTCGGGGCCCCCAGGCAGACCGTGGAGGTGAAGGTGACCTTCACCTACACCAAGCCCGGCACCTACTACCCTGCGCTGCGCGCCACCGCCCAGCGCGAAGGGGATCCGAGCGACCCGTTCACCGAGGTGCCCAACCTCGGCCGGATGCGCGTCGTGGTCCGCTGACCGAGCGAAGAGCACGACCTCCTCGGCCCTCCGCTCCCGAAACTGTCCCCGGTCCCAAAGTAGCCGGGTGAGGGATCACGATCACGGCCTGTGGTCGTCGCGGGTGGGTGAACGGGGCTGGGTGGCTGTGGTTTCTGCTTGATCGTATTCGTGTCGGAGACGGTCGATTGGAGGGCGGGCCGGGTGCCCATCAAGGTGGTCGTCTTGCGCAACGACTCCCTCGCCCTGGAGGTATGAGAGCAGATTGCCCTGCCGGGCAACCCTCAGATGGGCTGCGAACTCCAGGAAGACCGCGTCGCTCTTTCTCCCGCCCTTCAACAGCACCACGACGACCTCGCCCGCTATCTCGGCTGACAAGGAGGCCCGCGGGGAACGAAACGGATGCGGCGGTAGCGGGCCGATCCGGGTGCCGGTTCGGTGACGGGCGTGGCGTGTTCGGGGCTCGCAGACCGATACCGCCCATTCCCGTACCAGTCTCCCTCTCGGGCCGGAGAGGCCGGCGGGTCCGATGCCTGGACGGCGAGCAGGACACAGATCATCTGCAGCCAGGTCGTCCCGTGTCCGGACGGGTAGGAGGCCGCGAGCTTCAGGCCGTACTCGTGGAAGAGCTGCCACCACTCCTCTCGGATGGGAGGTGAGGTTGGAGAACACCTCGACGTTCAGGCCACCGCCCGCGCCCAGGCCGCCACCGACCCCGCCTGGCAGGACGCCTACCGCCGCTGGCGCCCACCGGTCGAACGCGTCATCGCCTGGCTGGCGGGCCACGGCAACAGCCGCCTGCGCTACCACGAAACGATCAAGAACAACGCCTGGCTGCTCACCGCGCCGCCACCCTCAACCTCCGCCGCCTGATCAACCTCGGACCCACCCACACCGGCACCTGAGCTTCCCCCGTTCGACGGCGCCTGCCATGCTCGCAGCCGTGGCGCCGAGGCTGACCCTGTGCCGTAGGAGGGCCGCTGAACTCGGTGTGAAGGTCGCTGTCTGCCCGGAGGGCCAGTGGTCGGCGGGAGCGGGAGCTGTGACTCCCGCTCCCGCCGACCCTCGGACCCGGGCACCTCATCTGGTGCATGACACCGTGCCATACACCGGCCGTGAGGCCAGGAGTCGTCGAGGGGATCTGATTAGGGGGTGGTGTTCTTGACGTGGTTGTACATGGCCTGGGAGAGGGTGCCGAAGCCGCCGCCGACGGATGCCGGGCCGCGTCCCCAATCGGCGACGCTGTTGTCGGGGTGAGCGGCCAGGGCGTTTCCGGCTTCGTTGGTGAAGCGGGAGGTGACGGCGATCTGGGTGCCGGTGCCGGTGGCGGGGTCGAAGTCGATGAACCAGGGGCCGCCGCTGGATCCGGGTGCCATGGCCGAGAGCATGTCGTGGCCGTAGCCGAGAAGCTGGGCGTCGTCGTAGGTGGTGCCGTGCGCGTACATCATGGTGCGTCCGTCGTAGCTGCGGCGCAGATGCTCGGGAGCGAGAGTGAGTTTCGTCCAGTACCAGTTGTTGCTGTTGGAGACGGGGTAGCCGAACTGGTAGGCGTGGTGGGGATTGGTGTCGACGCCGAACGCGATGTTCTGCGATCCGACGACGTCGGCGATGGGGGTGGGGTCGCCTGGCCGTGCGACGGTGGCCATGGCGACGTCGCCGCCGTTGAGCCAGTTGTCGTGGCTCTCCCAGGAGCCGAGGTAGAACGCGCGGGTGACGCCCCACACCCCGTAGGGAGCGATGTCGGGTCCGGGCAGGCTCTGGTCGTGGGAGTCGCGGACGAGGCTGGCGCCGTTGAAGCCGGGGATGAAGACGGCTTCGAAGGCGATGTCGTCGCCCCACGGCACGCCGCGCAGTTGCGAGCTCACCTTGAAGCAGTGGGCTGCGGCGACGATGGTGCTCTTGTTGGCGGCGTTGACGACGTTCGCGGAGCAGCTGCCCGCGATGTGGTCGCCCAGGAGCGTCCCCCTCATCCGGACGAAGAGGCGGCCCACCGTCCGGGAGACGGAGCCGCCTCCGGTCCAGGGGGCGCTCAGCTGGTCCCAGCCGCCTGGGGGCGGGGTGGCCTCAGTCCGGTACTCGACGGTGTCATCGTTGAGGCCGGCGTTGTCCGACGCGGACAGCTTCTCGATCGTCCAGTAGTTGATCTCCGAGGCGAGTTTCGCCTGGAAACCGGAGCCTGCCGGGACGAACCGGGGCAGTTCGTAGAAGTCGGCCGCCGCGTTCGCGGGTACCGCGACCAGGAGCGAGGCGACCGCGCCGAGCGCGATCACGACGCGGCCCAGAGTCCTGCGAGATTTCATGGAAAGGTCCTTACCAGGGGGGTAGGGGTAAAGATCAATGACGCGGCACCCTAACAACCTTTCCTCCGCCGCCCTCCCACCGGCCGACCCGGGCACCCCCGCCGTGCGGATGCGCCGGGCGACAGGCGCCCGGCTCGCCGAGCCGGGGGATGGCCGTGCCTGCCTCGGTCGTTTCCAGATCTCCGGAGCCGTCTCCGCTGAAGTCGGCACCCGCACCGGGTCCCCTGCGGGGTGAACAGCCGTTTTCAAGATGGCCGAACAAGGACAATCGCTTGGGCCTGGACGCGGACGGTGATGCGGCGCGAGAGATGGACGGCAGCCCGGCGGAGGTTCGGACGATGCCGATGCTGCGGGGCTCCCACGCGCCGCCCTGTGAGTCCCGCCGGATCCCGGTGCGCCAACACCAGCGATTCGTCACTTACTGTGGCGATATATGAGCATTTTGTTATGTGCTGTCAAGGTTGGTGCTAGGGGCTGAGGTGTATGGGCAGGATCTGGGTGGAGAACGAGTTCGCTCCGCTGCGCACCGTGGTACTCGCGCAGAGCGAGGTGTGCATACCGGCATCCGCACTCAAAGATCCCGATATGCGTTTCCTTCCCCAGGGCGCCGATGCCCTGAGGTTCACGGGAGACCTGCGCGAGGCCGACCCCCGGCGACAGGCCGCATGGGAAGCCGAACGCGAGGCGTTCGCCGCGGTGCTGCGTCGGCATGGTGTCGAGGTCCTGCGGCCACGGCTGCTGACCCCCGCTGAGAAGTCCGCGGCTGAGGACCGCGGGTACGCCAACTTCTTTGCTCGTGACCCCTTCTTCACCGTCGGCGAGCACGTCATCGAGGGGTCCATGCGGTTCCGGCACCGTCGTGGTGAGGTCCTGCCGATGCGCGGGGTGTTCGGCGAGCACGTCTACCCCGCGAACGGAAGCTATGTCGCCGTGCCTGTGCCAGAGGTCGCAGCACCGGATGACCCGAGCCTGGGGCCAGGACCCTTCCTCGAAGGCGGCGACGTCCTCGTGCTCGGACGGCACGTCTTCGTCGGTGCCTCCGGACTGGCGTCCAACACGCTCGGCGCGGACTGGCTGCGCAAATACCTCGCGCCTTGCGGCTACACCGTGGAACAGGTTCGGCTCCACGAAACGATCCTCCACCTCGACTGCGCGCTCGGCCTCGTGCGCGAAGGCCTGATGGTGGTCTGCGAAGAAGCGCTCCTTGACGGCATTCCCAGGGTATTGCGCACGTGGGACCGGGTGCCTGTGTCACTGGCTGATGCCGGCCGGCTCGCGACGAACGGGCTCCCCCTCAGCCCGGAGGCGTATGTCACCGATCATGAGTTCGACGGGATCGGTGAGCAGCTGGAGCATCGGGGTGTCACGGTGGAATACGTCGACTTCTCCATCACCCGCTCACTCGGTGGCGCCTTCCGGTGCAGCACGCAGCCCCTGCACCGCGCCCCGTAGGAAACCGCCCGCTATGAGTCACGTCCGGGGCGCGAGACGGCAGGGCTTTGACGGCTGTTTGCCGGGTGCTGGAGTGCCCTACAGGCGACCGTGGGCATATAGGCGGTTATGTCGCCGAGCGGGAACGGGGCAGGAGGATCCGGGGCCGGACGATCACGGTGGAGGCGGTCACACCATGGCAGCGACTCTGATCACCGGGGCGAAGGTGTGGGACGGGCTGGCCGACGGACCGGGGGAGCGGCGGGACGTGCTGGTGGAGGGCGACCGGATCCGGCGGATCGGGACGGACGTCGAGGCGCCGCAGGGAGCCGAGGTGATCGACCTGAGCGGGCACACCCTGACGCCCGGCTTCATGGACTGCCACACCCATGTCACGGTCACGCCCGACATCGTCTCGGCGTTCACCAAGTCACCCGCGGCGATGGCGCTGTGGTCCCTTCCGGTGCTGCGGACCCTGTTGATGAACGGGTTCACCACGGTGCGCGATCTGATGTGCACCGATGTCGGCTACGGCATCGTCGATCTGCGTGACGCGATCGAGGCGGGCCTGGTCGACGGCCCGCGCATGCTGGTGGCCCCGCACCTGATCTCGGCGCGGGGCGGGCACGGCGACTTCAGCACTGCGCTGGCCGGCCAGTACCAGGGATCCCCGCCGCCGTTGGAGTTGGCCGCCGCGGACGGCTGCGCGGAGATCCGCACACGTGTGCGGCAGGAGGTCCGCGCGGGCGCCGACTGGATCAAGTTCGGTGCGACCGGCGGCTTCTCCAGTCCCGGCGATGATCCCGGGCAGACCACCTACAGCCAGGAGGAGATGACCGCCCTGGTCGCGGCGGCGGCCGACCTCGGCGTCCCCGCGACGCCGCACTGCTATGGGGACGAGGGCGCCAGGCGGGCCGTGCGGGCGGGAGTGCGCAGCATCGAACACGCCAACCTGGCCTCGGCGGAGACACTGAAGATGATCGAGGACTCAGGCGTCTTCGTGGTCCCGACCCAGTACACGGTCATCGACGACGCCCGGAACGCCTTCGAGGAACATCACTGGAAGGGCGTACCGGCCTTCAAGCCCCGCAAGTTCCAGAAGTACCAGAAGGCGCTGCTCGACAGCGCCGAGAACCTCGCCGCCAGCGAGGTCAAGATCGCGTTCGGTACCGACGCCGGGATGTTCCCGCACGGGGACAACTGGCGGGAGTTCCCGATGATGGTCTCCAACGGCATCGCGCCCGTCCGCGCCCTGAAGGCGGCCACCAGCGTCGCCGCCGACCTGCTCGGACTCGACGATCTCGGCGTCATCGCCGAAGGCAAGATCGCCGACCTCGTCGCCATGCCCGGCGACCCGTTCACCGATATCCAGGCCACCGGACGGGTCGACTTCGTTATGAAACAAGGCACACTCCACAAACGCCCCGACCCCGGTACCGACCGTTGAGAGACTGTTTTGCGTTCCGGTTCCGGCAAGCGCACAGCACCGCGACGCCCAATGGGGACGGGGCCTGCACCAGCCGTTGAGTGGGTGAGAAGCCACGGATGCGGCTGTGCCGGGCGGGTGCGCGGAGGGTCATGCGCGAGGGATGCGGACGATGAACAGGGTTCGATCGGTGTCGGCGAGGGTGGCGGTGCCGTGGTGAGCGGCGGCGATCTCGCGGACGATGCTCAGGCCGAGGCCGCTGCCCCCGGTGTCTTTGGTGCGGGAGGGGTCCAGGCGGGTGAAGCGGTCGAAGACCGCTTCACGCAGGTCCGGTGGGATGGTGTCGCCGTCGTTGCCGACTTCCAGGATCGCGTGCCGGCCTTCGGTGCGGACACGGATGGTGACGTTCTGGTCGGCGTGGCGCAGGGCGTTGTTGAGGAGGTTGTTGAAGAGCCGGGCGAGCTGGATGCGGGAGCCGTTGACGACGGCCTCCTGAATGTCGGAGTCGATGCGGATGTTCCGGTCGGTTCGCTGGCGGTGGAGTTCCTCAGCCACGACGTCGCCCAGGTCGAGGCGTTCGTGCTTGCGGCCGGTCCCGGCGTCGAGCCGGGCGAGGACGAGCAGGTCCTCCACGAGGTTCTGGAGCCGCTCGACGCTGGCCAGGAGCCGCCGCGCCAGGGATTCCCATTCGGTGTCGTGGGGATACAGGAGGGCTTCGTCGAGTTCCGTCCTCATCGCGGTGAGCGGTGTGCGCAGGTCGTGGGAGGTGTTCGAGGTGAATTCCCGTTCCCGTACGATCGACGCCTCCAGGCGGGCGAGCATGTCGTTGGCGGTGATCGTCAAGGCTCTGAGCTCATCGTGGTGCGGGGGCAGTGCGATGCGGCGGCCGAAGTCGCGGCCGCCGGCGACGGCGAGGCCGATCTGCCAGGCCTGCGCACGGATGTCCTCGACGGGCCGCAGGGCCCGGCCGACGACCAGCGCGGTGCCGACCGCGGTGAACGCGATCAGCAACAGCGACCATCCGACCACCTGGCCCAGGAATGAGGCGCTGATGTACCAGGGCACCGGGTCGTCGAGGGAGTACACCGACCAGTCGCCGTCGGCCTCGTAGACGCGGAACACCACCACGATCTTGCAGCCGTTCATCGAGGGAATGCCGCACTGCACCGCACTGCCGGTGGTGACGTTTCCCGGCGGTTCCAGCCGCGACAGGCGCGGAAGGGATCCCAGATCCCCGGTCCCGGAGCGGACCCGGCCCTGGGCATCGACGACCTGGACCGTGCCCGACCGCACCGCCGACCGCGGGATCTCACGGGTCAGCTCGCCCCGCTTGATCAGGTGCACCGTCCGCATCGCCGCCGCCTCAGCCGAAGAAAGCCGCTGCTCGTGGACCTGTCCGTGGTTGGACGCAGTGATCAGCGCGGAGGCGATCACGCACAGCACCGTCACCACCACCGTGGCGATCACCGTCAACCGGATCCGGATGGACCACGATCTCATCAGCCGTCTCGCCTTCACCTGGCCGCGCGGTGTCCGCACCGGACCGCAGTTTCGTGGATGTCAGGCAGCAGCCGATCCCGGACGGGAGCCACTGATCTGTTTTTGCCCTACTACGCGGTATGGGCGAAGTTCCTTTCACTTGAAGAGATCTTCAAGTGAAAGGAACACAGCTGGGACGAGGCGGGTGGTGAACCTCCAGGAGCCGACAGAAGGCGCAGAGGCGTGCTCGGCGTGGTGTGCGTCGGGCACGCACGGACCATTCCTTACGGCAGGAGGACCTTTCCGCTGCCGGCGTCGATCTTCACCGAGTGCTTGGCGCCGTCGGAGGTCTGCAGGTCGCCCTCCCATACCGTCGTGCCGCGCCAGGTGTCGAGGTTCAGCTCGGTGATCTGCGCGTTCGGCACTGCCGAGTGCATCTTCTGCGCCGCCTCGCTGTAGTCGATTTTGGCTGCTTTGACCCTCTCCTGGTGTTTGGCCTTGTCCTCGGCGTCCTCCTGCTTGGTGTCGTTCCGGATGATCTGGCTGCCGTCCGCGTTCACCATCAGCTCGTGCTCGGTTCCGTCTGCGGTCACGGTCTGCACCTCCCAGCCCGATCCTTCGGTCTCGATGGAGATCAGCGTGGAGTTCGGCACCGCCTTCAGAGCCGCCGCCCCGGCGGCGTCCAGGTCGCCGGGGGCGGCGGCCGCCGTGCCCGGCGAGGAGGCCGCGGCCGGGGAAGCGGGCGCTGGAGAGTTCTGGGCCGTGCGCTCGGGCGAGGACGTGCGTGAGGCATCGTCCCCATCACCGCCGCAAGCGCTGAGTGCCAGAATGGCTACCGTCAGCAATGTAAGGAGTCTCATGACCGTGCCCCTACCCAGTCCTCCGGGCGGGTCACCGAACCTGCCACCACCCCACGGCGGCCGGATCACAATGGCATTACTCCACATTCGCGTCATGTCATCTATCTGTAAATATCTAGACATTCCCCGTTCAGTATGCGTGATGGCGCCGCAAAGAGGAGAAGACATGGCCGCTCTTGCAGTACCGACCGTCTGGCATGATGTCCGTCGACCAGGCCGTAATCGCGGTGTGTGCTGGGTGTAGGCACCACTCACCCGGTACAGACCGGGCTCCTCGGTACTTGCCTCCTCCGTTGAACGCTTTCCGCATCAGGTCGGCCAAGCCCGGCACGGTGCCCACCACCTTGTTGACGGGGGCGTGCGGGGGACCGGCGGGTGCGGGCGGGCGGACGTGAACTTCTCACTCGCTTGGCCTGTGCGGCCCGGCTCGACCAGCCGGTCGGACTCCACACGGCTGCGCAGCCGGGGGAGGAGGATGTTCTCTTCCCCCGCATGTGCGAGCGGACCTGGTCCATCAGCCGGCCCAGCAGAACGCCGTGATGCTCTTGGCGGGCATCGGCCTGCTCCCGCTCCTCCATCGTCTCTGAGCCGCTCTGACCTGGGCGTGCTCGGCCGGTTCCCGGTCGGCCGGTCCGCTGGAGCGTAGCGGCTGTAGGTGGTTCCGGTCTCGGCGATCGCTACCGGTACCCCTCTACGCATCAGCCCTTGGAGTCCCTCGTCTGGATCGCCGTTCCCCGGCCGGATGCGTCCGGCCGGGGAACGGGCCGGTCAGGTGAGGGTGGGCATGACGATGAACTCGGGGGAGCTGCCCCAGTACTCGGTCATCAGGCCGGCGCTGAGGGCGGCGTGGCTGGTCCAGCCGTTGTAGTAGCTGATGTTGCTGAGACCGCCGCCCCACAGGGTCCAGTCGAGGTGGACGAGTGTGCCGTTCAGCGACGGGTAGGTGCAGTCCCGGGTGAGGTACTCGACGTACCCGCTGGTGCTGGAGAAGCGACCGAGGTCGGTGCGGACGCCGAACGACGGCTCGGCGCCGGGCGGGATCGTGCTCGGCGGTGCGATCGTCCAGGAACCGCTCCCCGCGGGGCTGCCGGAGGAGAGTCCCAGCGTGCAGTCCGAGGAGTTCTCGAGCGTGGCGTTCATCGTGCGGGTGGCGGCCGAGGCCGGGCTCGCGGCCATCACCGAGAACATCACCGCGGCCGCCGCCCCCACCAGCGCCGTGCGTGTCTTCCAGCCGAATGCCATTGGTCTTACCCCCTGTGTTTTCCCCCGATTTTTCTTCGGACGGGAATGACGGTAGGCGGGGGTCGATCCTGGGCGGGAGAGATTCCGGTCCCGCGCGTTTTTCCGGCTGTATCGGCCATGAGCCGGGACCGGAGACCCGGGAAAGGGCAGGACCGGCACCACGGAAAAGTGATTTACCGGAGACCGGAATGCGAGAGCGGCGCGCGAGGGGCACGACGGTCAGCCGATGATCTGCGGAACAGCATGCGAAGCCTCTGGTCGGGGGAGTGCGGAGGTCGGAGACCACCCGTCCTACCAGGGGCTTGTTCACCGGTCCGAAGCCGATCTCCTCGTGCGGGTCCGGGCCGGTGCGGGTCTCGACGACGCCCGCGTCGCCCAGGCGGGCAGGATCCGGTCACGACGCGGCGCCCTTCTCGTGGACGTTCGAGAAGGGCGCCGCGGTGTTCGTTCAGGTGGCCGGGTCGGCGGGGCGGGGAGGGTCGGCGCCCTCTTTGCGGCAGGTTTCGGCGGTGACGTCGGAGGCGAAGGTCAGGGCTCTCATGAGGAGATCCGGGCAGCGGTCCGCCGAGGACTCCACCGGTGTGGAGGCGGTAGAGCAGCTGATGTTCCCCCGGTTTCACGGACTCGCTGGTGAGGAGATCGGGCTCGGAGAGCGGGTGGTGGTTTCGAACTGCAGCGGGCTCATCCAGTCCAGAGCGGAGTGGCGTCGGCGGCGGTTGTAGAACCCCTCGATGTACTCGAAGATCGCGTTCGCGAGCTCGAGTGGGCCTCGCCGTGTCAGGCCGACCCGTCCCGGTCGAGGAGGGCGGCCAGGCCGGGGAGGGGGCGGTGGCAGATCTCGGCGGCCTCGGCGGGGGAGAGCCCGAACACGCGGAGGAGGTCTTCGGCGAGGCGGTCGGTGGTCGAAGCGTCGTCGCGTTCGGGGTGCTCGTGGAGCAGGTGGCCGAGGGCGATGGTGGTGCCGGCCGCGATGGCCAGGGACAGGTCGGGGTCGTGGACGGCGGTGAACCGGCCGGTGCGCATTCCGGCCTCGATGTCGCGGCGGGCGCGGGGGGCCAGGCCCTTGGCCGAGGAGATCATGGTGAGGGCGTTGTTCAGCAGGACCTTGCTGAGCTCGGGGTGGCGGCGGTGCAGGCGGCCGGTCAGCCGGAACGCCTGGGCGAAGATCTCGGCGGGGTCGTCCAGGGGGGCGGTGAGCTCGTCGAGGAGTGCGCCGTGCTGGTCGAGGGCCTCCTCGACCGCCGCGTCGAACAGGTGCTCCCTGCTGTCGAAGTGGTTGTAGAACGAGCCCAGCCCCACGTCGGCCGCCTGGGTGATCTCCAGGATCGGGACGTTCACGTCGCCCTGGGCGATGAAGGCCTGAGCGGCTCGGACGAGCGCGGCCCGGGTGCGTGCCTTGCGCCGGTCCAGGCGGTTGGGTGTGCCGCCTCGCTCCGCCATCGCGCCCCTCCTCGTGTCGTGCCGCCTCCACCCTATGCAGACCGTCACCAATGAACAAATCGTCACTTTCTCCCTAGATGATGCTAACGTCGATATTGATGTTTTCGTCAGAATCTGAGAGGGGTGCGATGAAGGACCCGCACACCGGCTTGCACGGTGAACAAGGCGCTCTGCCGGGCGAACATCCGGGCCGTGCCGCCTCACCGGTCGTGAAGGTCCACGATCTGGCGTGGCTGGAGTTCGAGAAGCCGGACCTGGAGCGAGCCGAGATGTTCGCGCGGGCGTTCGGCTTCGACGTCGCGCTGCGGACTCCGGCCGAACTGCACCTGCGCGGAGCCGACCCGGGCGCGCCCTGCGTGCTGATCCGCAGGGCCGGCGGATCGCGTTTCCTGGGGCCCGCGTTCCGTGCGGCCGACAGGACCGACCTCACACGCCTGGCGGACGCGACCGGCACCACGGTGACCGCTCTGCCCGATGGACTCGGCGGGTGGAGCGTGGACCTGATCGACCCGAGCGGCCTGCGCGTCCGGGTCGTGTCGGACACGCACGACCTGGCGGCATCGGCGTCTCCCGCCCCGCTGGTCCACAACTTCGGGGACGCCGCCCCGCGGATCAACGCGGCGCAGCGCCCGCCCAGGGTCCCGGCGACGGTACGGCGCCTCGGCCACGTCGTGCTGCAGACCACCCGGTTCCGCCGCGCCCTCGACTGGTATCTGGAGCACCTCGGGCTGATCGTCAGCGACTTCCTCTACTACGACGGGCAGCGCGACCGCGGACCGACGATGGCGTTCATCCGGTGCGACCGGGGCACGACCCCGACCGACCACCACACGCTCGCGATGACGCTCGGCCCGTCCAACCGGTACGTGCACTCCGCCTACCAGGTCGCCGACCTCGACGTGCTGGCCGCCGGCGGCGAGTACCTGCGCGACCGCGGCTACCACCGCTCCTGGGGCATCGGCCGCCACATCCAGGGCAGCCAGATCTTCGACTACTGGCGCGACCCCGACGGGTTCCTGGTCGAGCACTTCACCGACGGCGACCTGTTCGACTCCACCCTGGAGCCGGGCTGGGCGCCGATGACGGCCTCGGGGCTGGCCCAGTGGGGGCCGCCGGCCACCAAGGACTTCCTCGGGATCGAACCCGGACGCCGATCCCTCGCCGAACTGCGCGCCTTCACCCGCGCGCTCCGCGAGGACAACGAATTCGACCTGCACCGCCTGCGCGGTCTGCTGAAGGTGGCCACGTCATGAGCACTTCCGTCCTGCGCACCGCCGACGCCTGGTGGGTCCTCACCTCCGAAGGCGCGGCCCGCGTCACCACGAACGCGGTCACGACCGGGGAGCTGCTCGCCGACCGCGACGCGCTCGCGACCGCGTCCACGAGCGGAGAGGTCGTTCCCCTGGAAGGCCTCGTCCTCCTGTCGCCCGTCACCTCCCCGTGCCGGGTCGTCGCCCAGATGACGAACTTCGCCTCGCACGCCAAGGACTCCGGAATGGACCCGGACACGATCCCCTTGACGTTCTTCCGCAAGTCCTCCGGATCGATCAGCGGGCCGTTCGACGACGTGGTCAAGCCCGCCCACGTGCGGCTGCTGGACTACGAGGTGGAGATCGGGCTGGTGATGGGAGGGGAGACGCCCGTCGGCGCCACCGTCACCGATATCGCCGACCATGTCGCCGGGCTGGTCGTCACCAACGACATCTCGGCCCGCGACCTCCAGCTGCCCAAGACCCAGTTCTACGAGGCCAAGTCCTACCCGACGTTCACGCCGGTCGGCCCGCGGCTGGTGCTGCTGGACGCCGACGAGCTGAAGCGGTTCCCCGACCTGCGGCTGAAGCTCTCCGTCAACGGCGAATCACGTCAGAGCATGACCGTCGCCGACATGATCCATCCGCCGCTGGAGGCTCTGCGGGCACTCACCCGCTTCCAGCGGCTGGAGGCCGGCGACCTCCTGCTCACCGGCACGCCCATCGGCACCGCTCTGAGCGCTCCGCCGAAGCCCGTGGAGGTGATCGGGACGCTGCTGCCGCCGTCGGTCAAGTGGAAGCTGTTCTTCGGCCGGCAGGCGAAGAACCCCCGCTACCTCAAGGACGGTGACGTCATCGAGGCGACCGTCGCGACCGATGACGGGGCGATCGACCTCGGCGTGCAGCGCACGGTCGTACGGGACGCGCGGTGAGCGCGGACGCCGACGCCCCGGTGGTCGTCATCGGGGCGGGGCCGACCGGGTCGGCCGCCGCGCTGCTGCTGGCCGGCTACGGCGTTCCCGTGCTCGTCCTGGACCGGTGGCCGACGGTCTACCCCCGGCCGCGCGCCGTCCACCTCGACGACGAGGCCCACCGGATCCTCGGCCGCCTCGGCGTGGCCGGGGAGTTCGCCGCGATCTCCCGCCCGGCGCTCGGCCTGCGGCTCGTCGACCGCGACCTGCGGGTCCTGGCGGAATTCCAACGGAGCACCGCGATCGGCCGGCACGGATTCCCCGAGGCGAACATGTTCGACCAGCCGGAACTGGAGGCGCTGCTGCGCGCCCGGCTGACCGGGCACCCGCAGATCACCTTCAGGGGCCGGACCGAGGTGACCGGCGTGGCCCAGGACGCCGGGGGAGTCCGGGTCGGCTACACCGCAACGGACACCGGGGCCACCGGTTCCTGCCGCGCCCGGTACGTGCTGGGGTGCGACGGCGCCGGCAGCCTGGTCCGTGAGTCCATCGGCTCCCGCATGCGGGACTTCGGGTTCGACCAGCGGTGGCTCGTCATCGACGTCGAGACCGGTGCGGACCTCGGGCAGTGGGAGGGCGTCCACCAGGTCTGCGATCCGGGCCGGGCCGCCACCTACATGCGCGTGGGCCGGACCCGCTACCGCTGGGAGTTCCGGCTGCTCCCCGGCGAGACCGCCCGGGACTACCGGGACCCGGCCCGGCTCCTGCCTCTGCTGGCCCCCTGGACCGCGGGCGTACCGGCCGAGGAGCTGAAGTTCGTGCGCCTCGCCGAGTACACCTTCCGGGCCCAGGTCGCCGACCGGTGGCGGGACCGCCGCGTGTTCCTGCTCGGCGACGCCGCTCACCTCACCCCGCCGTTCATCGGCCAGGGCATGGGGGCAGGGCTGCGCGACGCGGCCAACCTGTCCTGGAAACTCGCCTCCGTCCTCTCGGGAGCGCTGGCCGGCCGCGACCTGGACACCTATGAGGCCGAACGCAAGCCGCACGTCCGCACCATGATCAGGTTCGCGAAGCTCGTCGGGACGGCGATGACCGAGGGCGGTGAGACCGGAACGCTGCTGCGCCGCGTCATCGCCCCGCGCCTGCACCGCCTCCCGGGGCTCAGCGCGCGCGTCCTGGACAGCCGCACCCCCGCTCTGAGCCGCACTTCCCTCGTGGTGCGCTCCCCGTTGGGCCGCGGCCTGCCGGGCACCCTGTGCCCCAACGCCGTCCTCCCGGACGGGCGGCGCTTCGATGACGCCGCCCTCGGCCGGTTCGCGATCGTCACCGGCGTGGAGCCGTCGGCCGCGCAACGGGCCGAGGTCGAGCGCCGCCGGGGCCTGGTCGTCATCGCCGAACCGGGAGACGAACTGCACCGATGGCTTCGCCGCGGCCGGACCACGGCGGCCTTGGTCCGGCCCGACGGCACCGTGCTGCGCACCGCCCGCACCCCGGCCCCGCTGTGCGCGGCGCTGCCCGACCTCAGCCGCGCGGCCTTTCCCGCAGCACCCGGTAAGACCTGCTGAACCCTCGCCCACCCGCCGCCAGAACCCGCCACCCCGCAGCTACCGACCGCCCGAGGAGACAGATGCCGCCCGCCCCGCACACCCAAGGCGACCGCCCCCTCGTCCTGCTCCCCGAGGACGTCCCGGCCATCGAGGCCGTCCCCCTCGCCGAACGCGACCTGCCGGCGAGCACCTACGACCTGCTCAGCCGCTCGGCCGCCGCCCACCCCGACCGGCCCGCGCTCCACCTGCTCGGCGAGGGCGGCGCGCCCTGGAGAAAAGCGTCCTGCTGGACCTACGGGGACCTGCTGAAGCGGGTGCACCGGGCCGCCAACGCCTACCTGGCGCTCGGGCTGCCCGAAGGCGGCGTGGTGGCGCTCATGCTGCCCAACCTCGGCGCCACCTACGCGGCCCTGCTGGGCGCCCAGGCCGTCGGCGTCGCGGGCCCGGTCAACCCGATGCTCGCCGAAGACCACCTCGTGGAGATCCTCACCCTGACCGGCGCGCGGCTCCTGCTGGCCCCCGGGCCCGGCCTCGCCCCGGACCTGTGGGCCAAGGCGCAGCGGATCGCGGCACGGCTGCCCGCCCTGCGCGCGCTGCTGTCCGTCGGCTCCCCGCCCGGCCCGCGGCCCGGAACCACCGAGGAGATCGACTTCGACGCGTTCACCCGCGACCGGGCGGCCGACCGGCTGGACACCGCGCGCCGGCCCGGCCCGGACGACATGGCCGCCTACTTCCACACCGGCGGGACGACCGGCGTGCCGAAGGTCGCACCCCACACCCACGCCATGGAGGTGTACATGGCGTGGGCGCTGGGCTGCTCCGGCGCCTATCTCGACGACGCCGTCAGCCTGTCCGGCCTGCCGCTGTTCCACGTCAACGCCCTGCACGTCACCGGCCTCGGCCCGTTCCTGCACGGCAGGACCGTGGTGTCGCTCGGCCCGCTCGGCTACCGGGACAAGACGCTGGTGGCCGACTTCTGGCACATCATCGAGCACTACCGGGTGACCAGTTTCTCCGGCGTGCCCACCGTCTACGCCTCCCTGCCGCCGGTGCCCGAGGGAGCCGACATCTCCAGCCTGCGCGCCGGAGCCGTCGGGGCGGCGCCCCTGCCCGGAAAGGTCCGCTCGGCCTTCGAGGCCGCCGCGAAAGTGCCCATGCTGGAGGGTTACGGCCTCACCGAGGCGACCTGCGCGACCGCGGCGACCCCCGCCTTCGCCCCCCGCGACGGCTCCGTCGGCCTGCGGCTGCCCTACCAGAACATCAAAGCCGTCACCGTGGACGACCACGAGCGCCCCACCGCCGACTGCCCGCCCGGCCGGACCGGGGTCCTGGCCGTCAAAGGCCCCAGCGTCTTCCCCGGCTACCTGCGGCAGGGTCCGCACGGCGCCGTCCCCGACCCGGAAGGAAAGATCTTCGACGGCTGGCTGCTCACCGGCGACCTCGGCCACGTCGACGCCGACGGTTACGTCTACCTCACCGGCCGGGCCAAGGACGTCATCATCCGCGGCGGCCACAACATCGACCCCGGACTCGTCGAGGAGTCCCTGCTGGCCCACCCCGACGTGCGCGCGGCCGCCGTCATCGGCGCCCCCGACCCCCGCGCGGGCGAGGTCCCCGTCGCCTACGTCGTCCTGGCCGCCGGCTCCCCGACGAGCGCCGACGACCTGCGCGCCTGGGCCCACGCCCGCGCGCCCGAACCCGCGGCGGCCCCCAGAACCGTCCATCTGGTGGAGAACCTCCCGACCACCGCCATCGGCAAGATCTACAAGCCCGCCCTCCTGCAGGACAGCGTGCACCGGCTCATCACGGACGCCCTGTCCGGCACGGACCCGGCGGGGCGGGTACACGTCGAACTACGCGACGGCCGACCCCACGCGATCATCCGCCTGTCCGGTCACGACGCGACCGCGCGCACCGCACTGGCCGCCGACCTCGACCGCTACCCCTTCACCTATGAGATCGCCGCGCGAACAACCGACGAGTGACGAGGCGTCCGGCACACGCGCCACGGGGCCTGATCCGTCATGAGCCGCAGGAAGAGGGGGAGCGACCCACCGGCGTTCCCGTTGAACGGCTAGGCGAGGGCGTCGTAGTAGGGCTTCATCGCCGGGTAGTAGTCGGTGAAGGCGGGGCGGGGGGTTCCCTCGCGCGCTGCCGTGAGGAGGTCCAGGTAGTACTCCCAGCCCGCCCCCATCTCGGCGAGCGGTGCTCCGGGCGTCAGGTGGTGGACGAAACGGAGCTCGGTGACGCCCGCGGTCTCGGCCAGCAGGAGCTCCACGCGCCAGTCCCCGGAGGAGTCGGACATCGACAGGGCCAGTCGGCGCGGTGGTTCGCATGCGTCGATGCGCATCTCGCACCACGGCTCGTCCTCCTCGAAGGACATCCGCACGCGGATCGTGGCGCCGGGGGCCGCGACGCCCTCCCACGGGCCGAACCAGCGCGCGGTGCGTTCGGGCTCGGTGACGCTCGCCCACACGTCCTCGACGGGTGCCCGGTAGGTCCGGACGAGGACGAGGTCCCGCCCTTCCCCGGTAGTGATCAGCTTTCCGGTGGGGTTCATGCTGTCCTCTCCTCTTCTGCGCCGTCCGTCTGTGCCTGCGCGCGGCGCTCGCGCACGGTGCGGCGGACCTCGGTCTCCAGGGCGTCGAAGCGGTGCGCCCACCCCTCGGGGCGGCTCAGGTCCGCGAGCCAGTCCGTGAGCTCGGCGAGCGGTTCGGTGCGCAGCGAATACAGCCGCCGCCGGCCGACGAGCTCGTCGCTCACCAGGCCGCTCTGCCGCAGTACCCGCAAATGCCGGCTCACCGCGGGCCGGCTGATGGCGAACCTCTGGGCTATCACTCCCGCCGGCAGGCTCCCTTCGCGCAGCAGCATGAGGATCTCCCGCCGAACGGGATCCGCGATCGCCTGCATCACTTCGTCCACCCATGAAGCGTAACCCATAGGTTACGCTTTTGTCCGGTGTGCGGGATGACTCACCACTTCTGTTCTGCTTCCGACAAGGCCGCGGACCGGCCGGCCACTGAGGTCTGCCGCAAGGAGCGGCAGATCGACCGCGTCCGTGCCGAGCTGCTGGCGCACCTGCGGGAGGAGCGGATCGAGCCGCCGGCGCGGGACCGGATCCGCCGGATCATCGGGACGGCGCTGCGGCGGGCCGAGTAGACGCAGATCTCCCAGATCTCCAGCCGGATCCCGCCACCGCGATCCGGCTGCGGACCGCATCCACCGACGCCCTGCTGCGCCGGTTCGCCAGCGAGACCGCCCCGCCTATGCCGCGATGCTCGAGGTCGGCCGCACCCAGCGCACCGTCCCACAGCGGAGTCATGACCACATCAAGTTCGGCAAGCGCGGCGAGCTCGCCGCCAACCGGCGCGAAGAACAAGAGCTGGGAATGCTGCGCCATCCTCCAACTGGCCGAGACCGAGGAATCCGCTTGCCTCCGATGAACACCGCCGAACGGCTCGTCGCCGCCGCGGTAGGGGTCTCCCACAACGCGCCCTACAAGCACTTCGCCAGCCGTGAAGCCCTGCTTGCCGAGGTCGCCATAACCGATTCCACGGCGCTGGCTGATAGCTGGACGCAGATCCGGATGTCGCCCGGCAAGCCGGCGGAGCGCCTGCTCAGCGCGCTCGACGTTCTCATCCGTTTCAGCCAGGACCGTCCAGCGCACCATCACTGACCAGCGACAACAACCTGTCCCACCGTTCGCGGTTGCCGGTTCCCGGCTGTATCCACGAGTCCAGGACTCCGACGCGGACTGCGACTGCCCGACCGCGGCCGAAGAGCTTGAGCCGATGCTCACTTCCGTTGGTGGTGTGAGAGCAGTTGAGTGAGCAGGCGGGTCAAGGTCTGCCTGTCCTCGGCCGGAAGCGGTCCGAGCAGGTCGTCCTGCACCTTGTCGAGCACTCGGTCCAGGCACCGCAGTTGCCGATCACCCGCCGTGGTGAGGGTCACCATGTTGCGCCTTCGGTCGTTCGGGTCCGGCGTCCGCTCGACGAGACCCTGCTCGGCCAGTTCGTTGATCGCCGCCACGACGTCGCTGCGGTCCATGTTGCACCGGCGGCCGAGATCGGCCTGGCTGGCCACCCCGAACTCGTCCAGCGCGGCCAGGATCCGGTAGTGGTACCCGCGCGCGCCCGCCTCGCCGAAGCCGTCGGATGCCAGCCGGTGGGCGTGCACCGCCAGCTGGGTGAGCAGCCAACTCGGCTTCGCGGTCAGGCGTGCGGGTGTCTCTTCCACGACAGCCACCATACATCGTTGGCGCGGCCAACCAATCTATGTATAGTTGGCGTCGCCAATGTTGGAGCTGCCAACGAAAGGGGCGTCATGTCCACGGATACTTTGATCGCCGACCGTATCGAGATCGCCGACCTGTTCACCCGTCTCGCGCGTCTGCTCGACGAGGAGCGGTGGGAGGATGCGGACACCGTCTTCGCCGACGATGTGGCGGTGCACTCGCCGCGCGGGGGCGAACTGCGCGGCATCGACAAGGTCGTCGGCTTTATGCGACAGGGTGAGGTCGAGGGGCAGCACACCCAGCACACGACCACCGACCTTTTGGTGGACGTCAACGGCGACCAGGCGGTCGCCTCGGCGAACTCGCTCGTGTACTACTACCGCGACGGCCGGGCACCCCACTTCACCGGCGGCCTGCGGCAGTACTGCACCGCAGTACGGACGCCGACGGGTTGGCGATTCCGCGAGGTGCGGATCGCGCCTGCCTGGACGCGCGAGAACTGATCTCTTTCCGGCCCTCCGCTCCCGAATGTGTCCCCGGACATCCGAGCACGTTGAGGTGTCAAGCGACGGTCGCCAGGCGGGGCGGGAACGGGGGCCGACAGCGTGTTTCAGAGGTGATCCTTGGGTTCTACCGGAGGTATTCCAAAGGGTCGGGGTCCAGGGCGGGTGGTGGAGTGGCCGCGGACGATGCATCGGCTCATCTGGTCGATGGCGGCCCAGCGGATGAGGGCTTCTGAGGTGGCCAGGCCGCGTTCGTAGTCGCGGGCCAGGCGGCGGCGCTGCAGCAGCCAGGCCCAAGCGCGCTCCACCACCCGCCTGCGGGGATGCACCACAAAGCCCTTCTGGCCCGAGGGTTCGCCGGCGATGTGGACCACCAAGCCCAGCATCCCGCGTGCCAGGCCACGAGCCGGTCGGCGAACACCAGGCGGACTGACCGACGTCGCCCTGGCCACCGAGATGGTCCGCGACGCCGCCGGCGGCGCCGGGGACCTGAGTCTGCTCATCTCCACCGAACACCGACTTCCCGCCCGCCATCCGCTCCTCCCGTCAACTGGCCCCCAGCGTCCGGTGATGGTCGCCCTGCCCTCTGGCCGGTCCAACCCGGCCGCCTTCCAGAGCCTGGTCAACACCTTCCCGATCCGCCAGGAGCATCTGCGCGCCGCGCTCCTGCCCGAAGAGGTCAGGACCGAGACGGGCAAGATCCTGAGCAGGCCTGCGAAGTGGTCATGAGCTCAAGGCCAGGACATCGACCGACACGCCCACCGCTGTCTTTCACCGTCTCCACTGGGGTGGCTGCACCAGGAAGGCGCGACCTTGCGTCATGGGCCGGTGACGGTGGGTGCGGGAAATTAGGATCCGGGGAATGGGCACGACTGCAGCCGAACCTGCCACCGAACCCGACGTCGACCGGCTCCGGACCGCCATGGTCGCCCGACTCAAAGAACAGGGCTTTCTCTGCTCTCCTGAGATCGAAGCCGCGTTCCTGGCTGTGCCTCGGGAGCGGTTCGCGCCCGAGGCCGATCCTGTGGAGGCCTACCGGCACAACGAGGTCGTCGTCACCCGGCGCGGCGCCGACGGCCGGGCCACCAGTTCGATCTCGGCGCCCTGGCTTCAGGCCGAGATGCTCGCCCATGCCGCGCTGCGGCCCGCGGAACGGGTTCTGGAAGTTGGCAGCGGCGGGTACAACGCGGCCCTGATCGCTGAGATCGCCGGCCCGCAGGGCACCGTCACCACTGTCGACATCGATCCGTTCGTCACCGAGCGCGCCCGGCGCTTCCTCACCGAGACCGGCTACGGCGATGTCCATGTCGTCTTGGCCGATGCCGCCGACCTCCCGGACGCTCTGGGGCCGTTCGACGCCATCATCGTCACCGTCGGGGTCTGGGATGTGGCGCCGGCCTGGATCGACCGGCTGGTGCCGGGCGGCCGACTGGTGGTGCCGCTGCGGTTCGGCGGGATCACCCGATCGATCACCTTCGTCAAGGACGACCGCGGCCTCCTTCTCGGCCACCACCCGACCGTCTGCGGTTTCGTCGCCGCCCAAGGAGGATGCGCCCACTCCGAGCAGGAGGTCGCCCTGGCCGGCGGGCAGGTGACCCTGCGCAACGACGACGGCCCGCACCTGGACGCAGGACTTCTCGAGCGGGCGCTCCGCGCTCCCCGGACCGAGCTGTGGTCGGGCATCACCGCCGAGAACGGCGAGCCCTTCGACACCCTCTACCTGTGGCTGATGACGGCGGACCCGGGAGCCGCCGGCATCATCTGGCAGGACCTCCAGTGCGACGTCAGCCTGGTCGATCTCGCGTTGAAATGGTTCAACCCTGCGCTCATCACGAGTGACGGCTTCGCCTATCTCACCGTCCGCCGCACCGAACCCGACCCCGCGACGGGTGCGCCCGGCTGGGAGTTCGGTGTCCACGGACACGGTCCCTCAGGAGATGAACTCACCCACCGGTTCATCGACCACATCCACCACTGGAACACCGAACGCCGCCGCAGCCGGGAACCTTCCTTCACGCTCTACCCCGCCGGGATGGAGGTCGAGCGGCCGACCGTGGGGCGCGTCTATCCCAAGGCGGCTTCGCAACTGGTCATGCTCTGGGAGCCCTGAGCCGCCGGGGAGGCTGTCGAACATCAGCCGTCCATTCCGCGGTCTGCTCCCGAGAGCCGCAGGCCTCGGCGTGTTCGGGACCGTCTTCGACAACGACCGCTGTGGCCGGATCGCGGTACGCGCCTCCGGCACCTCCGTGCCGGGACCGCATGACGGCGATGCGCCGCATACGACGCCGGGTAGGTCTGCATCACGTCCTCAAGGGAGGCCGCCTCGTACCCGGTCTCCTCCAGCGGTACCGGCGGCCGCGGACTTTCAAAAACCCCGCCGGTCCGTCCATCTCGTTCAGCTGCGTCCACTCGCCGACCCTGATGCCACCCACGATTCGTAGAGCTTACGGACCGGCAGGCCTTTAGCGCTGGCGGATCGCCAGGACGATGAACACCGGCCAAAAAAGAGTAGACCGGTCTCGGCCCCGACCATGGGGGCGGTTCGGGCCATCATCGCAGCCGTGTCGTCGACGCATATTTCCGATGGGCCAAAGGAATGGTCCTGGGTATCTGAACACCACATGGATGAACCCTGGGAAGGAACCCGGCCATTCGATCAGTATGGGAACTGAGCAGGCATAACGCTAGCAAAACAACGAAAGGGTACTGCGGGTGTGTGCTCTTTCTCTCGTGCGGGAGATATCGGATGGCTCACTGATAGCGTCACGCCACGCTATCCCGAACGAAAGGATGAACGACCATGAGCGGCGATGTTTCCGGAGCGCGGCCGAAATTCCTTCCCGGGATCGGCCTGACCTTCGATGACGTCCTCATCGTCCCCGCCGCCTCTCAAGTGATCCCCAGCGGCGTCGACACCACCACCCGCCTGTCCCGCAACATCACCCTGGCGATCCCGGTGGTGTCGGCGGCCATGGACACGACGGCACCAAGCCGGTCAGCGCGGTGATGACCAAAGCACCGCTCATCACCGCCGACCCCGGCATCGACGCGGCCGCAGCCTTGAACCTGATGCGGCAGCACAAGATCGAAAATCTGCCGATCGTCGACGGCGACGGCAAGCTCACCGGGCTCATCACGGTGAAGGACTACGTCAAATCCGACGCCTACCCCCACGCCTCCCGCGACGCCGACGGGCGGCTGCGCGTGGGCGCGGCCGTCGGGGTCGGCGACGACGCGATCGCCCGCGCCCACCGGCTGGCCGACGCCGGAGTGGACGCCCTGTTCGTCGACACCGCGCACGGCCACCACGAGGACGTCCCCCAGACCGTCGCGGCCCTGGCCAAGAGCCTGACCGGACGCGTGGACCTGATCGGCGGGAACATCGCCACCCGCGCCGGCGTCCAGGCCCTCATCGACGCCGGGGCCGACGGCGTGCGCGTCGGAGTCGGGCCCGGATCGATCTGCACCACCCGCGTCGTCGCCGGAGTCGGCGTCCCTCAGATCACCGCCATCCACGAAGCGGCCCAGGCCTGCGCCCAGGCCGGGATCCCGGCCTGGGCGACGGAGGCATCCAGTACTCCGGCGACATCGCCAAGGCCCTCGTCGCCGGGGCCTCCACCGTCATGCTCGGCAGCCTGCTCGCCGGAACCCAGGAAGCCCCCGGCGAACTCGTCTACGTCGGCGGCGAGCCCTACAAGACCTACCGCGGCATGGGCTCGCTCGCAGCGATGCGCAACCGCGAACGCGGCGGCTCCTACTCCAAGGACCGCTACGGCCAAGCCGACGTCGCCACCGAAACCGACCTCGTCCCCCAAGGCATCGAGGGCCGCACCCTGTACCGCGGTCCGCTCGCCCCCGTCATCCACCAGCTCGTCGGCGGTGTCCGCGCCGCCATGGGCTTCGCCGGAGCCCGCACCATCACCGACCTCCACAGCAGTGCCCAGCTGATGCGCATCACCAGCGCCGGGCTGCGCGAGTCCCACCCGCACGACGTCGCCGGGATCGCCGATGCCCCCAACTACACCGCCCATCCCTGAACCCCCGGTGCCCGGCCGCGGTGACGCGCTCGCGGCCGGGCACCCCGCCACACGGAAGGCCCCATGAGCGGCCAAACCTCTCTCGACCTCCAGCCGATCACCGCGCACACCGGCGCCGTCATCGACGGCATCGACCTGTCAGCGCCCCTCACCGACCAGCCCCGCACACCACACCGTGCCACCGTCCTGGGAGACCACCCCACCGGAGCCGGTAACCTGCGCTCCCGACTCATCGCCGGCGAGTCCCTCAGCCCCGTCGGCCGAAGCGTCGTCATCCGCATCAGCAGCAGCGGCACCCACGCACCTGTCTGTCTGCGGCTGCCGGGAGTGCCGGCGGCGCAGGTCAGGACACGCTCGGCCAGCACCGGGGTGCGAGCAACCGAAGTGACCCGAGGTTGTCGGGCGACCCCAGAGCATTCCAGGCTGGCGGTGTGGGTGAGGGGTCAGAGGCCAGGGCCGGTGAGGGTGTAGGTGGCATTGAAGGTGACGGTCGGGGGGCATGCGGACGAGCCGCTCGACTGGGTGAGGGTCTTGTTGGAGAACACGGCGGTGACCGGCGAGGCGGTGCCGAAGTAGAACCCGCTCAGCGTGGCCTTGTAGCCGCAGAAGAGGGAGCCGGTGGAGATGGTCACGGTGTACCCGGTGATGCTGATGATGCCGCCGCTGAGGGAGCCGCTCCAGGGCAGGGCCGACGCGGTGACGGTGGCGGGGCTGCCGTAGAGGGTGAAGCAGCCGTTGAAGGTGGAGCCGACGGACAGGATCCCGGCCGGCGTGACGGACCCGCTCAGCGACGAGGCGCTGCAGCCCACGCTGAGGGGCGAGCTCTGGAAGGTGACCGGTCCGGAATTTGCGCCCGTGAAGGATCCGCCGACCCAGGCTGAGGCGGGCGAGGCGAGAAGGGTGATGGCCGCGGCGGCCGTGGTAACGGCGATCGCAGCTCGGGCGAGGACGCGGGTCATGGTTATCGCTCCGTTCCGGTCATGCGCACAGGGGCGCGCTTCTGCGAGGCGGGGCGCCGTCCGGTCGGCACACTCGTATCCACCTATGTCGGGTAGGTGGAGAGAATTCCGAATCAGGCG
The DNA here is from genome assembly GCF_002995495.1 of Actinocorallia populi. GTDB lineage: Bacteria > Actinomycetota > Actinomycetes > Streptosporangiales > Streptosporangiaceae > Actinocorallia > Actinocorallia populi. Next base: position 718,739 of record NZ_PVZV01000005.1, read on the forward strand.
TTCGTCCCTGGTAATTTCAGAATTGCCGCCATCTTGCTCGAAAGTCAAGATATGGGCCATGTTCGCGCCATGGCCGGACCTGGCGGGAGTCCGGTCGGCGACAGATTGGATTCTGGCCATCCTAAAAAGGTGTGAAGTATGGGTGTATCGCAGGTGGTATGAAACGGTCGCCGATACGGCCCGTCCGCTGGCGAGCTTTCAGCCGAGGCTGGCCGGTGCCTGCTTCGGCTCTTGTCGTGCTTGAATGCGCCGGGTAGCCTCGGAGCCGAGTAATACGAGCCCGGAAAATGCCGTTGTTCCCGATGTGAGCAGGCAGTCGGCGGACGGTGGGCAGCAGACGCACCCTTGATCAATCCGTGGAGCTGGCCGGTCGGCCCGAAGAGCCCGCTTGTCCATGCCTGCGGTGGGGCCTTCGCGTCCACTGCGAGGACCTTGGTCCTCATCTCTTGCACGCCCGGTAGGCGGCATATGCGGGTGTCCGCGTCGGTGAGAAAAGCCACCGATTGAGCATTGCGGGCCAGAAATGAGTGTGGTGGTCGCCAGTCCCGAATGAGGGCGGGTCGAGGGTCTTGATCTGTTCCAACAGGTCCGCGAGCTCGACGAGTGCTCCTTCCTCGGCTTGCTCGTCCTCGTCCCCATGGGCGATGGTCGCCGAGGATGCCAGTCTGCTCGGGGTAGCGCGGTGGCGGAGGTCGGTCGAGGCGTGCCAGGTATCGGCCCTTCGTTCAGATCATCGGTTTGGGTCCCGGGTATCGGTATTGCTCCTGGCTTCCGCCTGGTGGGACAGGGCTGCGCGGACCGTGGGCAGGCCGGGGGTGAGGTGGTCGCCGACCAGGTGCAGGCAGCGGCGGCCGCCGGGGGAGAGAGACGAGGGGGGCAGGGATTGCAGGGCGCGGCTGAACCGGATGATCTGCGCGGAGGCCGCATGAGGGGTGAAAAAGGTCGGCCGGGCCCGCTGGTCAGGCCTTCGAAGGTGGCGATCTCGGCACCGGGGCGGCACACCACGTCGGGCTCTGGGGTATGGGCGATGAGGAGTTCCCCGCGGTCGGCGACGCTGCATGCCGGATGGGCGCCGTTGCGGACCCTCCTCAGGCGCCCGGCCTCGTTCCAGCGGTAGACGCCCGGCCCGCGAAAAGACGCCGTCAGACGCATCGGGACGGAGGCGGAGAGCCTGAGCTTGGCGTAGAGCGGCGCGGATCCTGGCCTCACGGCTGTCGGGGGGCTCGCGGTCGAACTCCTCGGGCTCGCCGAGCCCCTTCGAGCATGGCCACTAAGAGCACGTCTTATGTGGTGATTCGGGAGAGTCTCTTGTAGCAGATCAGGGCGGCGGCGAGGGTGAGGAACGCGGCG
>NZ_PVZV01000006.1 GCF_002995495.1 Actinocorallia populi
AGCTCGAAACTGCCCACGCCCCTGCGCGTCGTCGCGGAGTGGAACCCCGTCTCCACCTTCACCCAGGCGGCCCGCGAGCTCTTCGGCAACACCAGCACCGCGATGCCGGTCTCCGACGCCTGGCCCATCCGTAACTCCATCCCCGCGTCCCTGCTCTGGATCGCCGTCATGCTGATCGTGTTCGTCCCGCTGGCGACCCGCCTCTACAAGAAGGCGGTCAGCGCCTGACCCCGGTGCGACACCAAGGCGTCCCTCCGACGACCACGCCGGAGGGGCGCCTTCGGCACCGCACCGGCAGGCGTCCGCTTCGGGGGGATAGAGGCGATGTCCCGTGTGCTCCGGGATGTTCTGCTCTGTCCCGCGGGACATGCCGCTTCCTAGCCTCGCCCGAGAGGGCCGGTGTGTCGCGGCGGTACCGAGGCCGTTTCCGTGAGCGACGGGGAAGCCGGGCGGGAGCGACATGTGGTCTCGGCAGGGCGGGACGCCATGGGTGCGGGCGCTGTTCGCGGCACTGGCAGTGCCGGGGCTGCTGGTCGGCGGCTGCGGGGGAGACGGCGGTGAAGGCCGGGCACGGGCGGAGGCGGCGTCGCCGAAGCCTCCGGTGGAGTTGAACGACGAGCTCACCGTCTCCCACGTGACCCAAGAGCGTGCCGTGCCGTGCCAGAAGAAGGAGCTGGAGCACCGAAACATGTGCTACCGGGTGAGTGACGGCTTCAGCACACGCCGGGTGAAGGGCGTCGAAGCCCTGATGCCCGACCCGGAAAAGGGGCGTACCTGGGCCGCCGTGCAGGTGGATTTCGAGAGCCCGGAAGCCGCGTTGCTCGCGGAGATGACCGAGAAGGCGAACAAGATCTATATCGCCGATCCGTACGCGCCCGGGGCGAAGATCGCGGTCGTGTACGGGGGCTCCGAGGTCGTGGCGGTCGCGCCGATCATCAATGGTCCGTTGACCAGTGGCGGTATGGAGGTCGATCCCGGCCTCTTCACCGACGAGGAGGCCAGGGACCTGGTCGCGAGAATGACCGCGTGACCCGAGTGCCCTGAGCACGGGCGCCGGCCGAGGGGCGGGACGGTCAGGTCGCGATCCCCCGCCAGACCAGGTCGAGGGCGGCCGCGCAGCGTGCCCGCGCGGCCGGGTCGGTCAGGGGGGCGCCCCGGACGACGACCTGGTAGTAGAAGACGCCGTTCATGGTGTCGATGGCGGCCTCGACGTCGATGTCGGCCCGTACCTCGCCGCGCGCGATGCCGCGGCGCAGGGCCTGGGCCAGCGGCTCGCGGCGCCGGGCCACGTGCGACCGCCAGATGACGCGTTGCAGGGCGCGGTCGGCCAGGCCGAGGCGGATGCGCAGCCGCAGCCGGTCCTCGGGGTAGCGGCCGGGCGCCTCCAGCGCGTCGAGGTAGGCGCCCAGCACGGCCTCCCGGACGGGGGCGTCCGGGAGGGGATGCGCCGGGTCGCGTCCCTGGTCCAGGGCCGCGGCGACCAGGTCGGTGAGGGAGCCCCACCTGCGGTACACGGCCGAGCGGCTGATCCCGGACCGGGCCACGACGGCGTTCACGGTCACCTGTTCGCCGCCGTCGACGAGTTCCCGGACCGCCGTGAGCACGCGGTCGTCGATGTCGGGGCGGCGGGGGCGGCCGGGCCGCCGCCCGGACGCGGCCGGGCGGGGCGCGGCCTCGGTGCGGCTCACGGAACCTCCGCGGGGACGCCCGGTTCGACCAGCCGCTCGCGGAGGCGGGCCTCCGTCTCCGGTGTCAGACCCGCGTCGCGCAGCAGGCCGAGCAGCCCGGACGCCCCGCCGAGTTCGGCGAGCATGGTCTGCATGGTCTCGGCCTTGGCGCCGCCCAGCCCGGGCGGCATCTTCTCGCGGTACTCCTCCATGTCGCCGAGGAAGGGCTGCATGATGCCGGACAGGCGGGCCATGAGGGCGTCGTGGACGTCGTCGGTGCGCACGTAGTCGGCGACGATCGCGTCCTCGCCGGCGCCCAGCACGGACAGCAGCGCTGCGGCGAACTGGCCGGTGCGGTCCTTGCCGGCGGCGCAGTGGAACAGGGCGGCGCCGTCGGTCTCCGCGATCGCGGACAGGCCCCGGACGGCCAGGTGGCCGGTGCCGCGCATGCTCTGGGCGTACCAGCGGCCGAACTCGACGACCGGGTCGTCGACGCTGGTCATGCGCTCCATGAGGTGGGCGGTGCCGCCGGTCATCTGCGCCATGAGGGGCAGGTGCAGGTGGCGCACACCGGCGTAGGCCTCCAGGGGCCCGCGGCCCGTGCGGGCGAGCTCCTCGGGGGTGCGCAGGTCGACGACCAGCCGCAGCCCGTCGTCGACCAGCGCCCGGGCGGACGCCTCGTCGACGGTGCAGACGTCGTCGGAGCGCAGCACGAGGCCGGGGCGGACGGCGCCGCCCGCGACGGGGATGCCGCCGAGGTCGCGCAGGTTGGCCAGGGGGGACAGTGCGAAGGAGGGGATGGACACTCTCGTCTCTCTTCCGGGTCGGGGACGGGGCGCCGTCAGGAGATCCTGCGGCGGACGATCGCGGAGACCTGGTCGATGACGGTGACCAGGACGATGATGCAGATGACCATGGCGCTCAGATGACCGTAGTCGTACATGCGCATGGCGGTCGTCAGCTCCAGGCCGATGCCGCCCGCGCCGACCATGCCGAGGATGGTGGCGCCGCGGACGTTGCCCTCGAACATGAGCAGCGTGTAGCTGGTCAGCAGCGGCGCGGCCTGCGGCAGCACGCCGTACCGGATGATCTGGCGCTTGGAGGCGCCCACGGCCTGCATCGCGGTGACCGGTCCGCGGTCCACGGACTCCATGGCCTCCGCGAAGATCTTGCCCATCGAGCCGGCCGCGCCGACCGTCATGGCGAGGATGCCGGCGAACGGGCCGAGGCCCACCGCGGAGACGAACATGAGCGCGAACACCAGGTCGGGCAGCGAACGGATGACGTTCATGACCCAGCGCGTCGGGTAGTACAGCCACCGCGGCGCGATGTTCGAGGCGGCGCCGAACGCGCAGAACAGGGAGAGCGCGGCCCCCAGGACGGTGCCGACGATCGCCATCTGCAGCGTCTCGACGAGCAGTTCCAGGATCGTCGGCAGTTTGTCCCAGGTGGGCGGGAACAGGCGCGAGAGGAACTCGCCCATGTTGGAGGCGCCTTCGCCGAGCTTGGCGAAGTCGAACTCCGCGCCCACCATCGACCAGGCGACGATGACGGCGGCCAGGGCCGCGCCGAGCGTGTTGCGGGCCCGCGGCACCCGGAACGTCTGCTCGAGGCGGGCGCGTTCCCGGGGATCGAGGACGGGTCTCTTCGGGCTGAGGACCGCCATCAGTCCTCGTCCTTCTCGTCGTCGACGTCGTACAGCGGGGCGAGCTGCTCCGCGGAGAGCCGCGCGGTGGGCGCGGAGACGAGGACCTCGCCGTGCCGCAGGCCGATGACGCGGTCGGAGTGCCGCAGCGCGAGGGGCAGCACGTGCAGGCTGACCAGGACGGGGATGCCGTCCTCACGGGCGATCCGCTGCAGCAGTTCCAGGACGGTGTGCGACAGCTTCGGGTCGAGTGAGGCGACGGGTTCGTCGGCCAGGATCACCTTCGGACCCTGCATGAGGGCTCGGGCGATGGCCACGCGCTGCTGCTGCCCGCCGCTCAACGCTCGGGCCTGCTCCTTGGCCTTGTGCGCGATGCCGACCCGGTCCAGCAGTTCCATCGCCCGGCGGCGGTGCGCGGCGGAGAAACCGCCGACCAGGTTGATCGGCCCGGCCTCGTGCAGGGCACCCGTCAGGACGTTCGTCAGGACGGAGAGGCGGTCCACGAGGTTGAACCGCTGGAACACCTGCCCGACGTCGGCGCGCAGGCGCCTCAGCTCACCGCGCCGCAGGCCGGCGACGTCGTGACCGGCGACGCGCACGGACCCGGAGGTGATGGGCGCGAATCCCGTCAGGGACTTCATGAGGGTGGACTTGCCGGAACCGGAGGAGCCCAGCAGCGCCACGGTCTCGCCGGGACGCAGGTCCAGGTCCACGCCGTCCAGGACCAGGGGGCCGTCGTCGTAGGCGACCTTCAGGCCCCGCACGGTCACGAGGGCAGGGCCCGTGCCGCCGGACACGAGGTCGACGGGGGGAGCGGTGTTCGTCTTCACCGTGCTCATCCCAGGTCGGAGATGTCGACGTCGGCCACGGCGGCGATCTCCACGAACGGCTGGAAGATCTCCTTCGCGGGCTCGACGATCGGCTCGACTCCCTGGGGGAACGCCTCGCCGTACGGGCCCAGTTCGGCGGCGTTCTCCGGGCTGAACACCTGCGGGATGCCCTTGAGCAGCGCCGCCCGCTTCTCCTGGCTCATCGCCTGGTTGCCGAGCACGGAGATCGAGACGGGCATCGACACCGACTCGCCGATGACCTGGTACTCGCCCTCCTCGAAGGGGAACATCTCGGTCTGAGGCATCATCGTCGCGGTGCAGGCGACGTCCACCTGGCCCTTCTCGATCGCGGTGAAGCTCATCTCGTGGCCGCCGGAGAACATCGGCTTGTAGTCGGTCTTCGGGTCGAGCCCTGCTTCGTGCAGCATGTGGGTCGGCATGAAGTAGCCGGACGAGGACGCCGGGTCGGCGAACGCGATGACCGTCTCGGGCTTGATGTCCTTCATGCTCGTGATGGGGCTGCCCTTGAGCGTGAAGCACAGGGAGACCGGCTCGTCCGCGGCGCCCGGCCAGGCCACCAGCGAGTCCACCTTGCCGGTGTTCACGGCCAGGGCGGAGGGGAAGCCGCTCATGATGCCGATGTCGGTGTGCCCGTTGCGCACCGACTCGATGACCGCCGTGTAGTCGGGCACGTCGGTGATCTCCACCTTCATGCCGGTCTTCTCCTCCAGGAGGCGGACGATGCCGTCGACGGGGGTGGTGGCGGTGCCCGGGTCGTCGCTCAGCGGCAGGGTGGCGAACCGGATGACGTCGTCCTCGCCGCCCTCGGCGGCGCCGCCCCCGCAGGCGGACAGGAGCAGGGCGGACACGGCGGCCAGGGCCGCGGTGCCGGTGGCGCGGGCGCCGCGGAAGGCACGGAGACGCGGGAACATGGGACGACCTTTCGGGGGAGATCTTGCGGTTCTGCTGCCCCCCAGGCAACCGGGCCCCGGTGAACGCGAATTACGAGACCGACGTACCGGGAACGGAAGTCCCGGTGAACGGGCCCGTTCCGCGCACGGCCGTCACCGCCCTGGTCAGCGGGGTGGTTCCGCGGACCACGCGGGCCTCCCGAGGTCGAGGAAGGGGGCGAAGGGGTCCTCGGCGGGGTCCAGGGGCTCGCCGGGGACGAGCAGGCAGGCGTCCAGCAGCGCGTGGACGCGGTCGCGGTCCAGGTCGGGGCCGGTGAAGACCAGGTGCTGGACGCGGTCGCCGTGCTCGGGGCACCAGTCCAGGTCGGCGGCCAGGACCCGGGCGGCGGGCAGCCGGTCCCGCTCGGCCGCGGGCAGGGCGGCCAGCCAGGCGCCGGCGTCCTCGACGCCGACGACCCCGGCGGCGGCGTCCCAGGCGATCATGCGGTCGGGGCGGTTGGCCAGCCAGAACCGGCCGCGGCTGCGCACGGTCTCGGCGGCCAGGGCGTCGGCCGCGTCGAAGAACCGGCCGGGGTGCAGCGGCCGGCGCTCGCGCCACACGACGGTGTCGACGCCGCCGGTGCGCGTCTCGCACGGCAGGACGGCGGTGGCCGGGTCGACGCGGGCGGCCAGGTCCGCGGGGCGCAGGGCGGGGCCCGCCACCGCGGGCAGGGGGTCGGCGGTGACGCTCAGCGGCGTGGTCGGCGTGAGATGGCCGAGGATCTCCCGGCACAGGTCCAGGTCCTCGGCGGGGACTCCGGGCAGCGGGGCGGGCATGAGCTCGGGCAGGACGAGGGCGGTGGCGTACTCGATCTGGCGGGCCAGGACCTCGGCCAGGTAGCGCCCGTCATCGGCCGCGCCCGCCTTGCCCGTCTCGCGCAGCAGGTCGCCGCGGCACAGGTCGGTCGGCAGGTGCTCGGCGTCCAGCGCGGTCAGGACGGCGGTCAGGCGCAGCCGGTCCGCGGTCTCCGCGTGGTCCAGCGCCTCGGCGACCGTGCGCGGCTCCACGCAGTCCCACAGCTCCGCCACCAGCAGCGGCGCGGACGCCGAGCGCCGCAGCAGCTCGGGCAGCAGGTCCTCGCGCACGGTGCAGGAGACGCAGCCGTGCGCGAGCCGCAGTTCGGCCCGCTCCAGGACGCCGTACGCGTCGCGGACGGTCCGCGTGACCCGGCCGTCGGAGATCCCGCGCAGGTCGTGGTGGATCGCCTCGGCGCCGGGGTTCTCGCGCAGCAGGCGGTCGACGAGCGCGGCGCGGGCGGGACCGTGCAGCCCGGCCACCAGCACGACGGGTACGGACATGACAGCACCTCACTTGCAATGATAATCGTTTTCATTATCATGGCACATCCGCCCAGCAGAGAGGACGGACCATGGCCCGCAACGAGCTGCGTCCGCTGATCAGACTGCGGTCGACCGCCGGTACCGGACACGCCTACGTGACCCGCAAGAACCGGCGGAACGATCCCGAACGCCTGACCCTGCGCAAGTACGACCCGGTCGTGCGCAGGCACGTGCTCTACCGAGAGGACCGCTAGTGAAACCCGGCATCCACCCCGAGTACCGGCCGGTGGTGTTCCGCGACGCCTCCGCCGGCTTCGCCTTCCTGACGCGCTCGACCGCCACCAGCGGCAAGACGGTCGAATGGGAGGACGGCAACACCTATCCCGTCATCGACGTGGACGTGTCGTCGGCGAGCCACCCCTTCTACACCGGCCGCACCCGCAACCTGGACACCGCCGGACGCGTCGAACGCTTCCAGCAGCGCTACGGGGCCCGCTCGTGAGCGCGCGCTGCCAGCTGACCGGCGTCCAGCCGGCCTTCGGCAAGAAGGTCTCCCACTCCCACCGGCGGACCTCCCGCCGGTTCGACCCCAACATCCAGACCAAGCGGTACTTCCTGCCCGGTGAGAACCGCACGGTCAGGCTGAAGTTGTCGGCCCGCGGCATCAAGACCGTCGACAAGATCGGCGTCGAGGCGGCCGTGCGGCGCATCCGCGCCCGAGGGGGGAAGGTCTGATGGCCAAGAAGAGCAAGATCGCCGCCGACGAGCGCCGCAGGCGCGTGGTCGCCCGGCACTCCGCCCAGCGCGCCGAGCTGAAACGCATCGTCTCCAGCCCGCACACCTCCCTGGAGGCCAAGGCCGCCGCCGTCCGCGCGCTGAGCGGGCAGCCGCGGGACGCCAGCGCCACCCGGGTGCGCAACCGCGACGCCGTCGACGGCCGCCCCCGCGGGTACCTGCGCCGCTTCGGCCTCTCCCGCGTCCGCTTCCGGGAGATGGCCCACCGCGGCGAACTCCCCGGCGTCACCAAGTCGAGCTGGTAAGGAGCCCGCCATGGCAGTCCCCAAACGCAAGAAGTCGCGTTCCAACACGCGTACCCGCCGCGCCCGGTGGAAGGCGTCCCGTCCCGGCCTCGTCGAGACCGTGGTCGACGGGCGGACCGTGCAGGTCCCCCGCCGCCTGGTCCGCGCCTACCAGCGCGGGCTCCTCTCCTTCTGAGAACGCGTCTTCTGAGAACGCGTCGCCCCGCCCCTTCCGAGTGCCGAAGGGGCGGGGCGACCCATGTCGGACGCTCTGAGCGGGGAGCGGAGGAGGCCGTGCGGTACGTCCGGATACCTCCAATCAGGGGGCTTTTGCGGAGAAGGCCGTTGAAGGTGGGAATGAAAACGGTTATCGTTCCTGAGATATTCCGTCATGTTCCGCCATGCTCTGCCTAAGGGGATCGATGACTCTCTCGTCTTCTGTCGTGTCCGTCGACGACGTCGTGGACCTGGTCGCGGGGGTCCTCGGGCTCCCGCGGGAGCAGGTGGACCCCGACACCGCGCTGACCGTCCTCGGGCTGGAGTCCTTCACCGCCGTCCGGTTGCGCAGGCGGCTGCGCGACCTCGGCATGGACCTGCCCATGACCGCCTTCCTGGGGAGCGCGACGGCGCGCACGGTCGCGGCCGGCGTCGCCGATCCCGGCGGGGAGGCCGGCACGGGGGAGGGCCACCCGCTGACCCCGCTGCAGACGGCCTACTGGATCGGCCGCGACCGCGCGTTCCCGCTCGGCGGGGTGGCGACCTTCTACTACCGGGAGTACGACCGGTCCGCGGCCGACCCCGAGGCCGACCTCGCGGCGTTGGAGGCCGGCTGGAACCGGCTGGTCGCCCACCACCCCATGCTGCGCATGGTCGTCGACCGCGCGGGCGGGCAGCACGTCCTGCCGTCCGTCGAGGACTACCGCATCCGGGTCGAGGACCTGCGCGGCCCGGACGCGGACCGGGCCGAGCGGCGGCTCGCCGAGCTGCGGTACGAGCGCTCCCACCAGATCAGGCCCGCCGACCGGTGGCCGCTGTTCGACATCACCGCGGCCTTCCTGCCCGGCGGCCGCACCAGGATCTTCCTCGGCGTCGACGTCCTGGCGCTCGACCTGGCGGGCTGGATGCAGATCCTCGCCGAATGGGGCGCCGTGGTGGCCGACCCGGGCCTGGAACTGCCCGGCTCGCCGGTCTCCTTCCCCGAACTGGTCGCACGGCGCCGAGAGGACCCCGACGAGAGCCTCCGCAGGATCCGGGACGAGGAGTACTGGCGGGCACGGAACCTGCCCCCGGGCCCGGAGCTTCCCTGGACCCGCGACCTGGCCGAGGTCCGCTCGCACCGTTTCACCCGCGCCTCCGCCGAACTGGAGGCCGCGGAGTGGGAGGCGCTGCGCGAGCGCGCGGCGCGTCGCGGGCTGAGCCCCACGGGCGTGCTGCTGGCCGCGTGCGGACTGGTGCTGTCCCGGTGGGGGGCGGGCGGGCCGTTCTGCCTCAACACGACGCTGTTCGACCGGCCCGACGAGCCGGAGCTCGCCCATCTGGTCGGTGACTTCACCTCCACGGTGCTCGTCGAGATCCCGCGGCCCGACCTCAGGGAATGGGGCGGCTTCGGGGACTTCGCCGCCCGGGTCAACCGCCGCTTCTGGACCGACATGGAGCATCGCGCGGTCTCCGGCGTGGAGGTGCGCGGCGGCGGCGACCTCACCCCGGCCCACCCGGTGGTCTTCACCAGCGGCCTGGGACTGAGCGAGCCGGGCCGCGCCCCGGCGGACTGGCTGGGCGAGGAGGTCTACGGGATCTCCCAGACCCCCCAGGTGGCGCTCGACCACATCGTCCACGACGAAGGCGGACGGCTGCGCATCGCCTGGGACGCGGTCGAAGGGCTCCTGCCGGACGGGTTCGCCGAAGGCATGCGCGACGCCCACCTGCGGCTGCTGCGCCGCCTGGCCGAGGGCGAGGAGGCCTGGAGCGATCCGGCGCTGGGCTGGGACCCGTCGTTCCTGGCGGAGGAGCCGCTGGAGCAGCGGCCCTTCGGCGACGCCGGGCCGCTGCTGGACGACCCGCTGCGCCGCGCCGCGCGCACGTGCGTGGACGGGCCCGCGCTGCTCGACGCGCGAAGCGGCATCACCCACGGGGAACTGGCCGAGCGGACCGCCCGGATCGGCTCGGCCCTGGCGGCGTGCGGCCTGGGCCCCGGCGACCTCGTCGCGGTCGCCTTCGACAAGGGAGCCGAGCAGGTGACCGCCCTGCTCGGCGTCTGCGCGAGCGGCGCGGGATACGTGCCGGTCGAGCCGTCGTGGCCCGCCGACCGGATCGCCTCGGTGTGCGAGCAGGCCGCGATCGCCCACGCGGTCGTCCCCGACGGCGACACGACCGCCTGGCCCGCCGGGGTCACCGTCCACCGCCTCTCGCAGTGCCTGCGGGGCGGCGAGGCGCGACCGCGCCGCGCCGAGGCGGACGACCTGGCCTACGTCATCTTCACCTCCGGCTCCACCGGACGGCCCAAGGGCGTGGCCATCGAGCACCGGGCCGCCCGCACCACCATCGACGACCTGATCGACCGGTTCCCCGTCGGCCCGCAGGACCGCGTCCTCGGCCTGTCCGCCTTCAGCTTCGACCTGTCGGTGCACGACGTCTTCGGAGTCATGGGCACCGGCGCGGCGCTCGTGCTGCCCGACGCCGCCCGCCAGCGCGATCCCGGGCACTGGCTCGAACTGATGGAACGCCACCGGGTCACTGTCTGGAACACCGCGCCCGCCCTGATGGAGATGCTCGTCGAGTACGCCGAACTCGAACCCGAACGCACCCGCAGGGCGCTGGCCCCGCTGCGCGTGGTGTTCCTGTCGGCGGACTGGATCCCGGTGACGCTGCCCGACCGGGTGCGCGCCCTGGCGCCCGACGCGCAGATCATCAGCCTCGGCGGGGCCACCGAGGCCTCGATCTGGTCGATCTGCTTCCCGATCGGCCACGTCCCGCCGTCGTGGCCGAGCATCCCCTACGGGCGGGCGCTGCGCGGCCAGTGCTTCCACATCCTCGACCCGCGGGGGCGTCCGTGCCCCGTCGGGGAGTCCGGCGAGCTGCACATCGGCGGTGACGGGCTGGCCCGCTGCTACATCGGCGACGACCAGCAGACCCGCGAACGGTTCGTCACCGATTCCGTCCTGGACCGCAGGCTCTACCGGACCGGCGACCTGGGCCGCTGGCGCGCCGACGGCACCATCGAGTTCCTGGGCCGCCTCGACCGCCAGGTGAAGATCCGCGGCCACCGCATCGAACTCGGCGAGGTGGAGTCCGCGCTCGACCGCACACCCGGCGTGCGCCACTCGGTGGCGCTGTCGATGCCCGGCCCCGACGACCGCCCCCGCCTGGTCGCCTTCCTCGTCGGCGACCCCGCCGCGCCGCCCACGGACGAGGACCTCGTGACCCGGCTGCGCGAACGGGTCCCCGACTCCATGGTCCCCAGCCGCTTCGTCCGCCTGGCCGACTTCCCCGTCACGGCCAACGGGAAGATCGACTACAAGGCGCTCCCGAACCCCTACCGCAGGCGGGCGCCCTCGACACCCGCCCGGCCGGACATCCCCGCCCCGGCGGTCCCCGCACCGGAGACCGAGGCCGTGCCGGTCGCCGGGCCCTCCACCGAGGCCGAGCTGGCCCTCCTGATCCGGACGGCCGTGGAGCAGGGACTCGAGGTCACCCTGCGGATCACGGCAGGGGCACTGCCTCCCTCCCGGGCACTGACCACCGCGGGAGCCTGCGCGTCGGCACTGCGCGCCGCAGCCGCCCGCAGCGGCCTCTCCCTGGACGAGCGGCTGGCACCCGGCACGCTGATCGAGCTCACCACCGGTCCGGGAGCCGCGGCCCCGCCTGACCCCCTGCCGGACGAGGCGCTCGCCTGGTCTCCCGCTTCACGCACCGCCGCCGAGCCGTCCGCGGACGAGGTCACCGTCCGCGCTCCGCGGCCCCCCGCACCGGCCGCGGAGCCGGCACGTCCGGACGCCGAGACGGAACGGACGATCACGAAGGTGCTGAGCGAACTGCTCGCGGGAGCCCCGGTGGACGCCGAGACGCCCTTCTTCCGGCTGGGAGCGACCTCGCTGACCCTGGTGCGCGCCCACGCCCGGCTGGTGGAGCTGCTCGACCCGGAACTGGAGGTGGTGGACATGTTCAGCCATCCGACCGTCCGGCAACTGGCGACCCGCATCGCGGGCCGGAGGCGGCCCGCGCCCGAACCCCCTCCGGTCCCGGAGCCGCCCGCCGCGGAGTCCTCGGCCGAGGAACGCGCCCACCAGCGCCGGACGGCCCGCCGCAGGGCGGCGGAGGTGGCCGGATGATCGCCGTCGTCGGACTCGCCTGCCGCTTCCCCGGAGCCGGGGACGCCGAGGCGTTCTGGAGGCTCCTGGCAGAAGAGCGCGAAGGACTCACCCGGCTGGGAGAAGAGGACCTGAAGGCCGCCGGGGCGCCCCGCAGGCTGCTGCGCACCCCGGGGTACGTGCCGGTCGCCGGGCTCATCGAAGGGCAGGATCTCTTCGACCCCGAACCGTTCGGCCTCCCCGACACCGAGGCGGCGCTCCTCGACCCCCAGCAGCGGCTGTTCCTGGAATGCGCCTGGCGGGCCCTGGAGGAGGCCGGTCACGGAGGCGGCAGGGGAGCCGGTTCGGTCGGGGTGTTCGCCGGCGCCGCGCAGAGCGCCTACCTGGCCACCAGCCTCACCGGGCGCTGGGATCCGACCGGCGGCGGCGCCGACCCGTTCGGCAGCCTGCAGACGGCCATCGCCACCCAGACCGACTACCTGCCGCTGCAGACCGCCTACCGGCTCGACCTCACCGGGCCCGCCGTCGCGGTGAACACCTCGTGCTCGACCTCCCTGGTGGCCGTCCACCTGGCCGCCCAGTCCCTGGAGACCGGCGAGTGCGACACCGCCCTGGCCGGAGGGGTGTCGCTGATCGTCCCCCAGGGGCGCGGCTACGTGGCCACCCCCGACGGCATCTACTCCGAGGACGGCAGGGTCAGGCCGTTCTCCGCGCGCGGCACGGGCGTCGTCTACACCCAGGGCGTCGGCGTCGTGGTGCTCCGCCGCCTCCAGGACGCCCTGGACGACGGCGACCCGATCCTCGCCGTCGTGCACGGTTCGGCGACCGGCAACGACGGCGCCGACAAGACCGGGTTCACCGCTCCGTCCGTCCGCGGCCAGGCCCGGGTCCTGGCCGAGGCGCTGGCGGTCGCCAGCGCCGAACCCGCACAGGTCGGCTACGTCGAGGCGCACGGCACCGGCACCCGGCTGGGCGACCCGATCGAGGTGGCGGCGCTGCGCCGCGTGTTCGGCGACACCGGTCCGGCCTGGTGCGGGCTCGGCTCGGTCAAGAGCAACATCGGCCACGCCAACTCCGCAGCCGGGATCGCCTCCTTCATCAAGACCGTCCTGGCCGTCCACCACCGCACGCTGCCCGCCTCGCTGCACGCCGAGCCGGTCAACGAACTGCTGGGCCTGGACGGTTCCCCCTTCGAGGTCGTCACCCGCACCCGCGCCTGGACGGGACCGGAACTGGCGGGCGTCAGCTCCTTCGGCATCGGCGGCACCAACGCCCACGTCGTCGTGGGTCCCGCGCCGCGGCGGCCGGACCCGGCCCCCGACCCGCGCCCCCACCCGGTGGTGCTGTCCGCGCACAGCGCGCGAGCACTGGAACGGACGGCCCTGGACCTGGCCGCCTGGGCCGACCGCACCCGGCCCGACACCGCGGACCTGGCCCACACCCTCCAGCAGGGCCGCCGCCACCACAGGCACCGGCTCGCCGTCGTGGCGCCCGACGGAGACCTGGGCGCGGCGCTGCGCGGGGCCGCGGCCTCCGGGAAGCCGGTGGAGGAGCGGCCAAGGCTGGTCTTCGCCTTCCCAGGAGGCGGCAGCGCCCAGGCGGGAATGGGCGCGAGGCTGTACGAGGCCGAGCCGATGTACGCCGACCACGTCGACGAATGCGCCGAGCTCTTCGCCGAACACCTGGGCTTCGACCTGCGCGAGGTCATCCTAGGCGAGGCGGACGGCGTCCGCGGTCCCGTGCGCGGGCTGCCCGCCCTGTTCACGGTGGAGCTGGCCACCGCACGCCTCCTGGACGACTGGGGCGTGCGGCCCGACGCCGTCCTCGGCCACAGCCTCGGCGAGTACACAGCGGCCGTGCTCAGCGGGGGACTGCCGCTGAAGGACGCGGTCCGTCTCGTGTCCGTCCGCTCCGAGGCCATGGCCGAATCCGCCGGGGACGGCGCGATGCTGGCCGTCCCGCTCGGCGAGGATGACATCCGCGCCCTCCTGCGCGAGCATCCCGGACTCGACCTCGCGGCCGTCAACGCGCCGCACTCCTGTGTGGTCTCCGGACCGCGCGAGCCGATCACGGCCCTGGAACGGGTTCTGCGCGCGGCCGGGCACGAACCGTCCCTGCTGCGGTTCGACGGCGCCGCGCACTCCCGGCACGTCGAGGCCGCGCTGCCCCGGCTGCGAGCCGCGGCGGAAGGCCTGAGCCCCGCACCGCTGCGCGTCCCCGCCTTCAGCACCCTGACCGGCACGGCCGTGGACACCGAGTTCGGCCGAGCAGACCACTGGGTGCGGCAGCTACGCGAACCGGTGCGTTTCTCCCGAGCCCTCCAGGCGGCCGCCGGCACCGGCGCGCTCGTCGTCCAGATCGGACCCGGCTCCGCTCTGGCCTCCCTGGCCCGCGCCCACGGCCTGCCCGCGCTGACCACGCTGCCGTCCGAGCCGGGCGAGGACGACCTGGCGGCCCTCTACGAGACCGCCGGTCACCTGTGGGCCCGCGGGGTGGACGTCGACTTCCCCGCCATGCACCGGCCGGGTCGGCGTCGCCTGGCCTCTCCCGGCCTGGCCTTCCAACCGCGCCGTCTGTGGATCGACCCGCCCGAGGCCCCCGCGCACCGGGCAGACGAGCCCGACGAGGGCGAACCCCTGCAGATCCCGGTCTGGACCCAGTGCCCGCCGCTCGACCGGGACACCGTTCTCGACGGCCGCTGGCTGGTGGCCGGGACGGACGACGAGCTCCTGACGGCCCTGAGGGCGGCCGGAGCCGACGCCCACTCCCTGGACGCGGACGTCGAGTCCGGCGGCTGGACCGGAGTGGTGGTCCTCGCCGATCTCGACGAGCGGCGGCGGCACGACCCTGACGCGGTCACCGAAGGCGTCCTGCACCACGCCCGGCTCGCCGAACGCCTGTTCACCGGCACGGACACGCCCGAATTCCTCCTTCAGGTCACCCGCGGAGCCCACCGGGTGACCGGGACGGAACACCCCAATCCCGCGCTGGCCGCCCTGCACGCCCTGCCGCGGGTCATCGCCCAGGAGCAGCCGGGAGTGCGCTGGCGCGTCCTCGACCTGGACGGGATCTCGGGAGCCGCCGATTCCGTCCCCGCCGAACTCGCCGACCTGCGCGGCGGGGATTCCGGCCAAGAGGTGGCCGTCCGCGGCGGGACCCGCTGGATCCGGGGGATCACGCCGTGGTCTCCGATCCGTGCCGAGGCCGCTCCGGCGCCCATAACGGACGGGCAGGCGATCGCCCTGATCACCGGCGGCCTGGGCGACGTCGGCCTGACGATCGCCGAGCACCTGGCCCGCAAGGGCCTGCGGGTCGTGGTCACCACCCGGGGGGCCGGCGGCGAGGAACGGAGCCGCTCGCTCGAGCGGCTGGCCGCCGAGGGCCTGGACGTCGAGGTGAGGAGGCTGGACGCCGCCGACGCCGAGGGGACGGCCGGATTGCTGGCCGAACTCGCGGAGCGCGGGCGGCTCGCCCTCATCGTCCACGCGGCCGGCGTGGTGGCCGGCGCCGACCTCCAGCCGATGCGGCACGTGCGGGCCGAGCACGTCGACGGGCACGTGCACTCCAAGATCGGCGGGGTGCTCGCCCTGCGCGAGGCCGTCGGACGGCTCCCCGAGGCGAAGCGCCCCGGGACCGTCGTGCTGATGTCCTCGGCGGGCACCCTGGTCGGCGGGATCGGAATGGGCCCGTACTGCGCGGCCAACCGCTTCCTGGACGCCTTCGCCGAAGAGGCCGCGGACGGCACCGCGACCCGGTGGACCAGCATCGTGTGGGACGTCTGGAAGGCGGGCCCCGAAGGCGGGGAGCGGCTCACCCGCCTGCCCTACGCGCTCGGCGCGGCGACCGGCATGGCGGCGCTGGACCGGGTGCTGGCCCACCCGCTGCCCGTGGTGGCCGTCTCCAGCACCGACCTGCGCGACCGCATGGCCGAAGCGGCGTACGCCGAACCGGTCGAGGCCGGCGCCGACGCCTCGGCGCTGAGCGAGACCGAGCGTGAGGTGGCGGCGGTGTGGTCGCGCCTGCTGGGCGTAGAGGTCGCCTCCGCCGACGCGGACTTCTTCGCGCTCGGCGGCCACTCCCTGCTGGCCACCCGCATGCTGGTCATGCTGCGCGGCCTGTTCGGGGTGGAGCTGCGGCTGCGCGACCTGCTGGGCCGGCCCACGCTCGGCGCGCTCGCGAGCCTGCTCGGCTCCGGTGAGACGCGGTCCCTGCCGGAGCCGGTCGCCGTCCCCACCGCTCCCGCGGACGGGACCTTCCCCATGACGCGCGTCCAGCACGCCTACTGGATCGGCAGGCAGGGCGGTTACGCGCTCGGCGACATCGCCTGCCACTTCTACCTGGAGTACGACTGCCCGGACCTGGACCTGCCCCGGTACGAGCGGGCTTGGCGGCAGGTAATCGAACGGCACCCGATGCTGCGGGCCATCACCACCCGCCAGGGTGCCTTCCAGATCCTCGACCACGTGCCGCCCTACCGCATCCGCGTGCACGACCTGACCGGCCTGGACGAGACGGCCCGCGAGCAGAGGCTGACCCGGCTGCGCGCCAGGATCTCCCGCGACCCCGGCCCGTCCGACCGGTGGCCGCTGGTGCAGATCCAGGCTGCCAGGCTGCCCGGCGGCCGCGTCCGCCTGTTCCTCGGCGTGGACGTGCTCGTCTGCGACGCGGGCAGCTACTGGATCATCGACCGGGAGGTGCGCCACTTCTACGAGCGGCCCGACGAACCGCTTCCCGCGCCCGCCCTCGACTTCGCCGCCTGCGTGCGGGCGATGGAAGAGAACGGGGACGAACGCGCCGCCCGCTACTGGCGGCGGCGCACCCTGCCCGGCCCGCCGCCGCTGCCGGTCGACGCCTCCTTCGAAGGGGCGCCGCGGTTCGTACGCCGCACCGCCCGCCTGGAACCCGCCGCCTGGCAGCGGCTGCGCCGGGAGGCCGCCCGCCGGGGCGTCACCCCGACCGCGGTGCTGCTGACCGCCTACGCCGAGGCCCTCGCCGCCTGGGCGGAGACCGAGCACTTCTCCCTCACCCTGACCCTGTTCGACCGGCCCGCGATCCACCCCGACGTGGACAAGGTCGTCGGCGACTTCACCTCCCTGCTCATCCACGAGATCGACCGCAGGGAACCCGGCCCGTTCGCCGAGCACGTCCGCAGGGTGCAGGAGAGGCTGTTCGCCGACCTGGACCACCGCGCGCACTCGGCGCTCGACCTGCTCTCCGAGCGGGGCGCGGGCTCGGTGCCGGTGGTGTTCACCAGCGCCCTGGGACTGGAGGACCTCGTGGGCGGCGAGCCGGACCTGCAGTGGGTCGGCGAGCAGGTGCACGCGCTCAGCCAGACGCCGCAGACCTGGCTGGACCACCAGGTGCTCGTCCAGCGCGGTGAACTGCTGCTGCAATGGGACGCCGTCGCGGACCTGCTGCCCGACCACGAGGTGGACGCGGTGTTCACGGCCTACGCCGAACGGGTGCGCGCCCTGGCCTTTGAGCCGTCCGCGTGGGAACCGCAGGCACGCCCCGAGGAGGACGACGCGCTCGACGACGCCCTCATCCCGCTGCGCGCGGGCACGCAGGCGCGCACGCTCTTCCTGCTGCACCCCTCCGGCGGCGACGTCATGTGCTACGCCGAGCTGTCCCGGCTCCTGGACGAGCGGTTCGAGATCGTCGCGCTCACCGACCCCGACCTGGTCGGCGGACGGGCCCCGGGCGGGCTGCCCGGCCTGGCCCGCCGCTACCGCGACGCCATCCGGCGGCGACGGCCGCACGGCCCGTACCTGCTCGGCGGGTGGTCCATGGGCGGCAGCCTCGGACAGGAGGTGGCGCGGCTGCTCCACGAGCAGGGGGAGCACGTCGCGTTCCTGCTGATGCTCGACTCCAACGACCCTGCTCACATCACGCCGATCGCCGGAGACGAGGAGGCGGAGGCGACGGTGCGGATGCTGGGCGCGTTCGAGGCCTACCTGGACGTCGACCTCGGCGTCGGCACAGAGCGGGAGCGGACCGCCCTGCGGGACCTCCCGCGCGAGGCGCGCCGGGCCGAGACCGCCTCCCGGTTGCGCGCCCGCAGGCTGCTGGGGCGCGGCGACGACGTGGCAGGCCGCGTCGCGGTCTTCGCCCGGCACCTGCGCGGTCTGGCCGCGCACCGGCCCGGCCGGCTGGAGGACCCGGACACCGCCACGCTGCTGATCCGCGCGGACCGTCCGGCGACCCGCAACTCCGGCATCGGCATGGGCGTGGACGACACCCCGCCCGGACTGCCCGACCTGGGCTGGACGGCGCACCTGGCAGGCCCCCTGGAGGTCCACGGCGTGGCCGCCGACCACTACGGCCTCCTGCGCCCGCCGGCGCTTCCCGGGCTGGCCGAACTGATCAACCGGGCGCTCTCGCGCCTGTGACCCCCCTGAGAGAACGGAATCCATGAAAACCCTGCACGTGGGCATCGGATTGCTCATGCTGGCCTTGACCGCCTGCGGAAACGACGGCGGCAAGGCGTCCCCGACCGCAGGCGACACGCTCCGGTACGTCGCGGTCGGCGCCCCCGCCACCGCGAGCCACGACCCGCACGGCGGGATCGGCAACCAGTCCGACCTGACCAGGTTCGCTCTCGTCTACGACGTGCTCACCAAGCCCGGACCCGAAGGCGCCACCGAGTTCAGGCTGGCCACCGCGTTCGAGCCGGACGGGAAGCTGACCACCTGGACGGTCAGGCTCCGCGACGACGCGAAGTTCACCGACGGACGCCCCGTCCGAGCCGCCGACGTGCTGTTCTCCCTGCGGCGCATCCACGAGAAGGCCGCCGAGAACTTCGGGCGGCTGCAGATGTTCGACTTCGCCGCCTCCAGCGTCGTGGACGACCACACGCTGAAGCTCGTCACGCCGCAGCCCTACGCCGAGGTGCCGCGCGCCCTGGAATCGATCAGCTTCGTCGTGCCGGAGGGGACCACCGCGTTCGACAAGCCCGCTCCCGGCTCCGGCCCTTACCGGATGACCGGCGGCAACGCCGAGAACGCCGTGCTGGAACGCAACGAGGGCTGGTGGGGCGCGAAGCCCCCGACCCGCCGGATCGAGATCCGCGCGGTCGTAGACCCGCAGGCCCGCGCCCAGGCGGTCATCTCCGGCCAGGCCGACGTGGCCAGCGCCGTCAGCCCCGCCACCGCGCGGCAGGCCGCGCAGAACGCCGACCTCAAGGTGGTGCACCGCCCCGCCGTCAACATGTACCCGTTCGTCATGCGCCTGGACCGGGAGCCGTTCGACGACCCGCGCGTCCGGGAGGCGGTCAAGCTCGCGGCCGACCGGCAGGAACTGCTCGACAAGGTCTTCCTCGGCTTCGGGCAGATCGGCAACGACCTCCTCACCCCCGCCGACCCCTCCAGTCCGAAGGACGTGCCGCAGCGCTCCCGCGACCTCGACCGCGCCAGGGAACTGCTCAAGGAGGCCGGGCACGCCGACGGGCTGAAGCTGACACTGGCCACCACCACCTCCTACCCGGGCATGGACACCGCCGCGACGCTCTTCGCCGAACAGCTGGGCGAGGCCGGGATCGACGTCGAGGTGAAGACGGAGGCGCCCGACACCTACTGGACGGCCGTGTTCGCCAAGAGCGACTTCTACACCGGCTTCTTCGGCGGCATCCCGTTCACCGACGTCGCCCGCGTCTCCCTGCTCGGCGATTCGCCCACCAACGAGACCGCCTGGAAGCGCCCGGAGTGGGACAAGGCCTTCGGTGACGCGCTGGCCACCGAGGACGAGGCCGCCCGCCGCAGGATCCTCGGCGGCCTGCAGCGCGAGCTGCGCGACGAGGGCGGCTACGTCGTCTGGGGCACCGGCGACGGGCTGGACCTCGCCGCCGGGAAGGTGACCGGGCTGCCCGAGGGCCCCGGCTTCGACAGCGCGTTCATCGAACAGGTCCGCGTGGCGGCTCCGTGATCCGGTCCGTCCCGGCCGCGGCGGGCAGGGCACTGGCCCTGCTCGCCGCGACCTCCCTGATCGTCTTCTGGGCCACCGAGCTGCTGCCCTCCGACGCCGCCGAGTCCAAGGCCGCAGGGCGGGCCACCGGCGCGCAGCTCGCCGCGCTGCGCGCCGAGCTGGGACTCGACCGCCCGGCCTGGGAGCGCTACCTGTCCTGGGCCGGCGGGCTCGCACACGGCGACGCGGGCACCTCCCTGGTCACCGGCCGCCCGGTGGGGGAGATGCTCGCCGAGCGCCTGCCCGCCACCCTCACCCTGGCCGGATGCGCGCTCGCCGTGGCCGTCCCGCTCGCCCTCGTCCTGGCCTGGCGCGTCGGCGCCGCCCCGCACGGGCGGATCGCCGCGCTGACGGCCGTGGCCGCGGCGGTGCCGCAGCCGGTGTTCGCCGCCGCGCTCGTCGCGCTCTTCGCCGGAACCCTGCCCTGGCTGCCCCCCGTCTCGCTCCTGGCCCCCGACACCCCGCCTCTGGCGCAGCCGGAACTGCTCGTCCTGCCCGCGCTGGCCCTGGCCCTGCCCTCGGCGGCGTTCGGCGCGGGGATGCTGGGCGGCGCGGTCGCCGACACCCTGCGCCGTTCTTACGTCCGCGACGCCGCGGCCCGGGGCCTGCCGCCGGCCCGGGTGGCGCTGCGCCACGTGGCGCCCCTCCTGGCGGCCCCCGCCCTGCGGATCCTGGCGCTGCTGACCGGCGGCCTGCTGGCCTCCACCGCCGTCATCGAGGTGATGTTCGGCTACTCCGGACTCGGCGAACTGCTGGTCAGCGCGATCGGCACCCGCGACCTCCCGGTCGTCCAGGCCGTGGCGATGCTCACCGCGGCCACCGTCCTGTCCGGTCTCGCGACCGCCGACGTCCTGGCCGCCCGCCACCGGGAGGAGCCGTGCTGAGGACGCGGGTGGTGATCGCAGGGCTCATCGTGGTCTGGGCTTTGGGCGGGGGTCTGCTGGCGCCGTACGACCCGCAGGAGTCCGTGGGGTCGCCCTGGCAGCCGCCCGGCGGCGGGTTCGTGCTCGGCACGGACGTGGCGGGCCGGGACGTGCTGTCGCGGTTGCTGGCCGGAGGACGGGAGCTGACCCTGGTCGCGCTGGCCGGCGCCGCCATCGCCGGGGCCGTGGGGGTCGCGGGCGGCCTGGCCGCCGGGTGGCGCGACGGCCGGACGTCCCGGTGGCTGACGGCGACGGCGGACCTGCTGCTCGCCGTTCCCTTCCTGCTGCTGGCGCTGCTGCTGGCCGTCGCGCTCCCGGCCCCGGCGGCCGTGATCGCGGGGACGGTCTGCGGAGGCGCGCCTCTGGGCCTGCGGGTGGCCCGCGACCTCGTACGGCAGGTCAGGCACGCCGGGTACGTGGAGGCCGCCCGGTGCAGGGGCGAACGACCGGCCGTCATCATGGTCCGGGAGATCCTGCCCGCGCTGGCCGGTTTCGCCTTCGCCGACCTGCTGCTGCGCTTCGTCCTGGCCCTCCAGCTCGGAGCGGCCTTCGGCATCCTCGGCTTCGGCGCCGATCCCTCCGCTCCCGATTGGGGCCGCATGGTCCGCGAGAACCTGCCCGGCGTCGCGCTCAACCGCTGGGCGCTGGTGGCCCCCGCACTCGCCCTGACCCTCCTCGTGCTCGCCGCCTTGCCGGTCTCCGCCCGCCGGTCCCGTCCCTCGCGGCGGACTCCCGTCCGGTGGCGTCCGGTCGGGGAACAGGTCCCTGCGGGGGAGCGGAGGAGCGCGCTGCTCCAGGTGAAGGGGTTGACCGTCGTGGACGCGAACGGCCGCGGGGTCGTCGACGGGCTGGGATTCGACCTCGCACCCGGCGAGGTGCTCGCACTGACGGGGCCTTCGGGCTGCGGCAAGACCAGCGCCGTCCGCGGAGTGCTCGATGTGCTCGAACCCGGCCTGCGGCGGGTCGCAGGGACGGTGGCGTGGCGCGGGAGCGAGGTGCGGCCGGGACGGGCGGCCCGGCGCTGGCGGCGGACGGAGGTCGGGCTGCTCGACCAGGACCCGGCGGGAACGCTGAACCCGCTGATGAGCGTCGGCTCCCTGGTGCTGGAAGGGTCGGGCCGGACGGCAGGGGAGGCCCGCGCCCTGCTGGAGTCGCTCGGCCTGGACGCCGGGCGGATCTGGGATCTGCGGCCGCGTCCGCTGTCGGGCGGGCAGGCCCAGCGGGTCGCGCTGGCGCGTGCGCTGCTCGAAGACCCGGCGCTGCTCGTGCTCGACGAACCCACCAGCGGCCTGGACCCGCAGACGCTGGACCTGGTCGTGCGCGTGCTGAAGGAACCCGGCCGCACGGCGCTGGTGATCACCCACGACGAGGACTTCGCGTCCCGTGTCGCCGACCGTTTCCTGCGCTTCGCGGAGCCACCGGCATCCGTCAAGCGCCCGGCGCCCGAGAGCACCCCCGCCGGAGCACCGGTACTGCGGGTACGGGAACTGAGCCTGGGGCACGGCGACCGGCCCCTGATCCAGGACGGGGAGCTGACCCTGGCGCAGGGGGAGTTCGTCGCGGTCGTCGGCCCGTCCGGCAGCGGCAAGAGCACACTGCTGCGCGCACTCGCCGGGCTGCGGCCCCCCGAGAGCGGCCGGGCGGACTTCCAGGGGCGTCCGCTCGCCTGGCCGCCGACCGAACGGGACGCCGGAACGCTCCGCGCCATCCAGTTCGTCGGCCAGGATCCCTCCGACGCGCTCAACCCCGCCCACCGGATCGGCACGGCGATCGCCCGCCCGGGACGGGTCTTCGGCATGCCCGTGGACGTCCCCGAGCTGCTGGAGCGCGTCGGCCTCGATCCGGCGCTGGCCGGAAGCCGCCCGGGGGAGCTGTCCGGCGGGCAGCGCCAGCGGGCGGCGCTCGCCCGCGCGCTGGCCGCGCGGCCCGCCGTGCTGCTCGCCGACGAGATCACCTCCGCCCTGGACACCGGCACCGCCGCCGGGCTGCTGGACCTGCTCGACGGGCTGCGCGCCGACGGGCTGGCGCTGCTGCTGGTCACCCATGACACCGCGGTCGCCGCCCGCGCCGACCGGGTCCTCCGACTTTCCGATCATCGACTCGTCCGAACGGAGAACGATGTTCACGCACGCTGAACTCACCGACGCCGCCGCCCGCCTGTCCGGCCACCCCTGGATCGCCGAGGCCCTCCCGGGAGCCGACGGCACGCTGCTCCTGCGCCCCGGCCCGTCGGCCCTGGCGGCGCGGCCCGTCCCGGGCGGGCTCGTCGCCGAGTACCTCGAGCACTGGGGCGAGGTGTACGACTGGACGTACACGCGAGGCGACGGAAGGCACGCCGAGGACCTTGACCTGTCGGGCTGGCGGGCCTCCGACACCGGGCAGCCGCTGCCGGTCGAGCACATGCGCGCATGGGTGGAGCACACCGTCGACCTGGTGGCGGGGCTGCGTCCCCGCCGGATCCTGGAACTCGGCTGCGGCACGGGCCTGCTGGCGCACCGGTTGCGCGGGCGGGCGGAGGGCTACGTCGGCACGGACGTGTCCGGCACGGCGGTCGAGCGGCTGAGCGCCCAGGACCTGCCCGGCACGGCCTTCGTCCGGGCGGGCGCGCACGAGGCCGCCTCGCCGGAGGTCCGCGCGGCCATGGCCGGGCTGGGCTTCCCCGAGGGCAGGCCCGACTGCGTGGTGATCAACTCGGTGACCCAGTGCTTCCCGGGGGTCGCCTACCTGCGCGCGGTGCTGCACGACGCGATCGAACTGGTCGAGCCCGGCGGCTCGATCCTCGTCGGGGACGTACGGGACGCCCGGCTGCTCGACCACTTCGCCCGGTGGGCCGAGCACGGCGACCCCGAGGCCGCCGCGGAGCGGCGGGCCCGCGAGCCGGAGCTGCTCTTCGACCCGCCGCTGCTGGCCCGCCTGGCCCGCGAGAGCGGCCGGACGGTCCGCATGAGCGTCCATCCCAAGACGATGACGGCCGACACCGAGCTCACCCGCTACCGGTTCGACGCGGTGCTGAGGATCGACTCACCATCACCGGAGGCCGTCCCCGTCGTGCCCTGGAGCGGTGAGAACGCGCTGAAGGAGCAACTCGCGGAGGGCCCCGTCCGCATCGGAGGCATCCCCAACGCCCTGCTGGCGCCCGGCCCGGACGCGGTGACCCCGCACCGGCTGCGCGACCTGGCCGCAGGCCGTGCCGCAGTGGTCGCCGACCCCGCCGATCCCGCCCGGCTCGCGCTGGTCTCACCCCCGGAAGCAGCACCCCGCCCCGTGGAGGAGTGCCCGGGATCGGGCACCGCCCACGACCCGCTGCCCGCGTTCGTGGAGCGCCGCCTGAGCGAGGTCGCACGCGCCGTGCTGCGCCGTTCGTTCCCGGTGGCCGTCCTTCCCTCCGGCCTGCCGGACCGGGCCGACGCCCTGGCGGAAGCCGCGGTCGGCCAGGAGCAGGCGAGGGAGCTGCCGGAGTTCCTGCGCCGCCTGGACGAAGCCGCCTTGGCAGCGATGGCGCTCACCCTGCGCCCGGCGGGCGAGGCGCGCTCCGAGGGCGAGGTCGCCGCGGCGCTGGGCGTCGCCGACCGGCACCGCTGGATCCTGCGGCGCTGGCTCGCCGTCCTGGCGGCGGAAGGCGAACCGGGCCCGGTCGCCACCACCGGCCTCGCCGAGGAAGGAGAACGCCTCGGCTATCCGGCCGAGACCACCCGGTTCATGCTGGCGGCGATGGCCCGGCTGCCCGAACTGCTGCGGGACGAGCTGACACTTCAGGCGCTGCTGTTCGAGGACCCGAAGACCGCCGACGGCGCCTACCGGGAGAACACCGTCAACCGGTACCTCAACGCCGGAGTCGCCGAGGTGATGCGCTGGGCCCGGGAGAAAACCCCGCAGACCCGGCCGCTGCGCGTCCTGGAACTGGGCGCGGGCGTCGGCGGCACCACCATGGACGCCTTGGACGCGCTGGCCGGAGAAGAAATCGATTACCACTTCACCGACGTGTCCCGCTATTTCCTGTCGCTGGGCCGTGAACGCTTCGGCCACCGGAAGGGGGTGCGGTTCGGGCTCTTCGACATCAACGAAGACCCGCTCGGGCAGGGCGTCCCACCCGGTTCCCTGGACGTGGTGCTGTCGGCGAACGTGCTGCACAACGCCCGCGACATCAGGGCGACCCTGTCGGGACTGAGGGAGCTGCTGGCGCCGGACGGGCTGTTCGTCTTCGTCGAGACGAGCCGGGAGCTGTACTCGATCCTGACCTCGATGCAGTTCCTCATGTCCGCCCCGCAGGGCCGCGAACGCCTGGACCCGGCCGACCCCAGGGCCGCCGACGACCGCGTCTTCCTCAGCCGCCGGGAATGGCGGGACGAACTGGAGCGGGCGGGCCTGAACCACTGGTTCACCCTCCCGCGACAGGACCGTCCGCTGTCGGCGACCGGCCTCCACCTCTTCGTCGCACGCCGCGCGCAGCCCGCCGAAGCGGAAGCGGACCACGGCCCGGCAGCGTCATCGCCGTCCTGACGGCACCGGTCCGCTGCGGCCTCCTTCACTTCGGTGGGCGAGAAGGCGGGACCGGCCGCCGGCCGGTCCCGCTTTTTCACCTCCTCACTGGGCGCAGGTCAGATCTCGCCCAGGTCGGATCGGAAGAGGTCGCCCTCCATCCAGACGGCGGCGCGGACGCCGTCGGCGGCTCCCAGCGAGACCAGGGTGACCGCGTCGGGGACGGCCGGGAGCTTGGCGGTGTCTCCGGCGGCCGCCACCCCCGGCACCGTGGTCTGCTGCAGTTCGTCGACCCGCACGGTGCCGTCGGGCAGGATCTCGCAGCCCAGTCCGG
The DNA here is from genome assembly GCF_002995495.1 of Actinocorallia populi. GTDB lineage: Bacteria > Actinomycetota > Actinomycetes > Streptosporangiales > Streptosporangiaceae > Actinocorallia > Actinocorallia populi. Next base: position 25,395 of record NZ_PVZV01000006.1, read on the forward strand.
CGGCGAGCGAGGCGTGCTGGCGGGTGGGGGCGCGGTGGTAGACCGCCTCGCGGGCCAGGACCTCGCCGTCGGCGAAGTGCACCTCCAGCGCGCCGGGCTCGCCGGTCAGCCGGGCTATCGGCGTGGAGACGACCCGGACGCCGCGCTCGCCGAGCTTCTTGGCGACCCCGTCGGCCAGGTCGAGGGGACCGTCGGTGCACAGCACCACGTCGTCGCTGAACCGGTCGGCGACGTAGAGGGCGAGCATGGCCTCGGCGGGCTCGCGGGTGATCACCGCGAGGGTCTTGCCGGTGGTCTCCCAGCCGTGGCAGAACGGGCAGTGGAAGACGCCGCGGCCGAACCGCTCGGGCAGCCCCTCGATCCGGTAGGGCTCGTCGACCTGGCCGGTGGCCAGCACCAGCCGCCGCGCCCGCTCGACCGTCCCGTCGGCCAGTTCGACCGCGAAGTCCTCCTTGGCTCCGCGCGCGGTCACCACGCTGCCCGCGCGGACCTCCACCGTGGGGTAGGCGGCCAGCTCGGCGCGGCCCAGCGCCAGGAGCTCCGAAGGCGGGAACCCGTCCCGGCTCAGGTACATGTGCATCTCGTCCGCCGGGGCGTTGCGCACCCGCCCGCCGTCGACGACCAGCACCCTGCGGCGCTGCCGCCCGAACACCAGGGCGGCGCTGAGCCCGGCGGGCCCTCCGCCGACCACGATCACGTCGTACATCCTCATCCCCTTCTGTTCACTCCGCGATTGACGGGAGCCTGTCTTGTCCGCTGAATTCGGTCCTTGGCTGCGCTGCTTCACCCCCAGGCCGCGGGCACGGCTGCGGCTGGTGTGCCTGCCGCACGGCGGCGGCGGCGCGGCCGCCTACGCGGGCTGGGGCGACCTGGCCCCCGACGTCGAGGTGCTGGCCGTCTGCTACCCCGGCCGGGAGGACCGGCTCGGCGAGCCCTTCCCGGCCGACCTGCACACGCTCGTCGCCGAACTGGCGGACGCGCTGAAGCCGCTGGCCGACCGGCCGTACGCGCTGTTCGGGCACAGCATGGGCGCGACGATCGCCTACGAGCTGGCCCGCGTCCTCCCCCGGCCCGAGCACCTGGTGGCGTCGGGCCGGGAGGCCCCGCAGGACGAGCGGGGCGGGACCGTCCACCTGCGCGACGAGGCGGGCCTGCTGGAGGAGGTCTCCCGGCTGGGCGGCACCGCGTCCGAGGTGCTCGCCGACCCCGCGCTGCGCACGATGATCCTGCGCTGCCTGCGCGAGGACTACCGGCTCATCGAGACCTACCGGCCCCGCCAGGCGCCGCCGCTGGACTGCCCCGTCTCGGTGTTCGTCGGCGACGCGGACCCCGACCTGACCGCCGCGCAGGCGGCCAGGTGGCGGCGCGTCACCTCCGGGAGGACCCGGCTGAGGGTCTTCCCCGGCGACCACTTCTACCTGGTGCCGCAACGCCGCGCCGTCCTGGCCGCGCTGCGCGAGGCGCTGGCCCGGCCTCAGGACCGGCGCCAGGCCTGGACGCCCTCGGCCGGGTCCTCCTGACGGGTGAACCCGGCCCCGGTCAGCTCGGCGGCCAGCCGCTCGTCGGAGACCACGTGGCAGTCGAACTCCGCGGTCTCCGACAGCAGCAGCTCCTCGCCCTCCCAGGTGCGGTAGGTCATGATCCAGCGGATGAGGTCCTCGCCGGCCACCTCGGCGCGCGAGACGGTGTCGTAGCGGCGGCGCCCCAGGGTGCGGCCGGGGACCTCCGAGGCGGGCACGGCCACGGCGGTCTGCGGGTACTGCGTCTCCAGGAGCAGCAGCCCTCCGGGGCGCAGGGCCTCGCCCCACTTGCGCCACAGCTTCGCCCTCTCCCGAGGGCCGAAGTGCATGACGAGGTTGAACAGGACCACCGCGTCGCACGGGGTGTCCAGCTCGGCCTCCAGCGCGCCTTCGGGCAGCACGGTGACGCGCGCGGCGTCCCCGGGCAGCGCGGCCAGGCGGGTGGCGAGGGCGGCGCGCATGATCCGGGCCGGTTCGACGGCGAAGACCTCCGCCTCGGAGCCGAGCAGCCGGGCGATCACCTCGGTGAACTGGCCGGTGCCCGGACCGAGTTCCGCGACTGCGCGGGCACCCGGCAGGACCGCGCGCAGCGCCCCCGCCAGGGTGTCGCGGACCACCGACGGGAAGATCAGGTCGTAGTAGGGGGCGTTGACCACGTACCCCGGGTCCTCCTGGGCGCGGGAGGCCTCGAAGGCGGGGGCGGTCGTGGTGTCGGTCATGGGTCGGCCTTCCGTTCAGAGCAGTTCGACATCGGTCACGAGGGGGTCGCCGGACAGGCGGTCGAGCACGGCCGCCGGGTCCAGGACGTCGGCGGCCAGATGGGCGCCGGGTTTGACGCGGCCGTGCAGGATCTCCTCGGCGGCGATCGCGGCGACGACCCCGCTCAGCGCGTAGGAGTCGGGGGTGCGCAGGGTCAGGCGCCGGGGTCCGGGTGACGCCGGGGCGCGGGGCACGGCCTGGAACAGCAGCGTGTAGTACGGGCCGGTGGCCGCCAGGTCGTCCTCAGCGGCCGCGACCACGGCGGGCACGTGCCGTTCCAGCGGCCCGCCGTCGGCCCAGGCCTCGGCGAGGGCCCGGGGGATGCTCTCGGTGACGTAGACGGTGTAGTTGCGCAGCTCGCCGACCTGCAGCTCGGTGGCCAGCGCGTCCATCTCGGCCGACAGGAACGGCCAGGCGTGCACCTTCCCCCGGAAGCCGGGGAGGGCGACCTTCTGCAGCGGGGCCAGCGGCATGGTCTCCTTCCCGCGCCGCCCGACGAGCGGGGTCCCGAAGCCCGGCCCCCGGGTGAGCAGGGCGTCGACCGCCGACAACTCCCCGATCCTGGCGGCACCGCCGACATAGCAGTCCAGCCGCGTCAGCGGCCGGGTGGCCAGCAGCCTGGGCAGCAGCCCCGACAGGCCGGGCATCAGCCCTGCGGAGAAGACCGAGACCGACTCGCCGAGATCGACCACGGGTTCCCCGCGCAATGCTTCGAGCGCCGCGAAGTCGCCCGCGGCATCGACGTAGTGTGCTCCGGCCGCCGCCGCGGCGCGGGCCACCAGATCGAGCACCTGATAGGAGGGCCCCGCGCAGTTGACGACGACCTCGCACCCGTCACAGAACGCCGCGAGGCTCTCGGGGTCGTGCAGGTCGACCCGCACGGGGCGGGCCGTCTCCGTTGGGCAGACCGCCGCGGCACGCTCCAGGTCCCGTCCCCCGACGCGCAGCTCGTACCGGCCGGCGAGCCTGTCCACGACGACCCGTCCCACGGTCCCCGCGCCGCCGAGCACCCCGATCACAGGGCGGGGGCTTCCGCGCGGGCGCGGACGGCGGCGGCCAGTCCTGCGACGGTCGGCGCGTCCAGGAACTCCCGGACGGTGGGCACGGCTCCGGTGTGCCTGGCCAGGCGGGCGAGGGCGCGGACCGCCAGGAGGGAGTCCCCGCCAAGGGTGAAGAACCCGGCGGCGCGGTCCAGGACGGGCACGCCCAGCAGCTCCTCCCACAGGTCGCAGATCTGCTGCTCGAGCTCGTCGGCGGGCGGGCCGGAGGCCGGGGCGTCGGCGCTTTCGGGCAGGCGGGCGAGGGTGAGCGCGGTGCTCTCCGGGGCGTCCGAGGTCATGGGGAGTTCGGGGACCAGGTCCCAGCCGGGCCCGTCGGCCAGGGACTCGACCAGGGCGACCAGATCGGCGAAGGCGGCGTCCACCTGGTCGCTCTCGAAGAGCTCCTCCACCAGGGAGAAGACGACGGCCATGCGGTCGCGCAGCTCGTAGAACCGCACCTCCAAGGCCACCTGCGGGGTGCGGAGCTGGTGGTGGAAGTCGGCGAAGTCGACGTCGCCCAGCGGACCCGCCGACTCGGTGTGCGCCGCGCCGACAGCGGCGTCCATGCCCAGGGTGCTCTGGAAGACGACGGGCCCGACGGGGCGGGTGGTGCCGCGGTCGCGGGCCAGCTCCCGGGAGACCTCCACGCCCGAGACGAGGTTGTGGGAGGCGCTGTCGGTGAGGTCGCGGTGCACGCCTCGGGCCAGCTCGGCGAACGTACGCCCCTCGGGGAGGTCGACGGGCAGCAGCATCGTCGAGGCGAACGCGCCGATGACCCGGTGGATGTCGGGATGCAGCGGCAGGCGGTTGAGCTGGAGGGAGTTCAGCAGCATCCGGCGGTGGCCCGCCCAGCGGGCCAGGGCGACGCCGAAGGCGGTGAGCATGGCCGCGGAAGGAGTGACGTCGTGGGCGGCGCACCGGCCGCGCAGCGCCTCCCACCGTTCGGGGGACAGGTGGGTCTCGCGGGTGCCCATCAGCGTCGGGCGCACGTCCCGGGGATCGGCGCGCAGCGGCAGGGCGGGGGGAGTGGGGGCGTTCCGGAGGCGGTCGCGCCACCAGTCGCGGTCGGCGGTCCACGGTTCGGTGTCCCGCAACCGGCCCAGGGCGGTCACGTAGTCCCCGAAGTCGATCTCAAGCGGGGCCAGGACGGCGTTCCAGTCGGCGGCCAGGGCGAGCAGCTCGCGGTTGAGCAGGGTGGCCGACCATCCGTCCAGGGTGAGCAGGTTCATCGCGGTGTGCAGCCGGGCGCGTCCCCCGGGCAGGAGGCTCAGCCGCACGTCCAGGCCAGGTCCGGACATCGGGTTCGGGCCGGTCGTGCTCATCTCATGCCGGACGCCCGCCAGGACGTCTTCGATCTCCTGCTCCTCGGCCTTGCGCAGGTCGTGGATCTGCGGCTCGGGAATCGCGCCCGGGGCGTCGGGGGGCAGCACGTGCTGGGCTCCCTCGGGGGTGACCCGGGCGCGCAGTGCGGGCTGGTGCAGGGCCAGCCGCTGGAGGGCGTCGGCCAGCGCCTCGGGAGCCTCCTCGCCGTCGACGCCGGTGAGCCCGACGTCGCCGTAGAAGTGCGCGGAGTCGTAGGACAGCTCCCAGCCGTCGTGCTGCCCGACGAAGTAGCCCTGCTGGAGGGACATGAGCGGGAACGGCGCGAGCGGGTCCGGGCGGCGTTCGACCTCCACCGGCAGCGCCCGCGCCGCGCCGCCGGACTCCGCGCGCCAGGCGACCAGGTCGGCCAGCCCGTCCAGGGTGATCTCGACCGTCACGTCCGAGAGGGCCAGCTCCACCGCCAGCCGCTTGCGGACCAGGGCCGACATCCGCACCGCCAGCACCGAGTCGCCGCCCAGGCGCAGGAAGCTGGTGTCGCGGGGGATGGTCGCGGGATCGAGGTCGAGGAGCTCGCCCCAGATCTCGCTCAGCTCGGTCTGTGTCATCAGATACTCCGTTTCGTCAGCGGTGTGCCAGGAGCAGGAACTGGGAGAAGGCCGCCAGCGGGTGGCCGGGGTGCGGCAGGTCCAGCGCGGGCCGCAACCCCGCCGCCGTGAGGGCGGCGAGCCATTCCTCCCGGGTGAGGTAGGTGCGGTGGGTCCCCGCCCGCTGGTCGCGGCGCTCCGTCCGCCCCGACAGCAGGAACGGCATGGAGGCCAGCGACTGGTGGTGCTCGTGCCCGGTTTCGACGAGCAGCAGCGCGCCTCCGGGGGCGAGGAGGTCCCTGATCCGGCCCAGGAGGTCTCCCACGTGGGAGGCGTTGTGCGCGGCGTTCACCGCGACCACCAGGTCGAACGGGTCCGCGCCGCACCGCGCGGCGAGGTCGGCGTCGAGGTCCACGACCTCGTAGCGCAGGAACGGGTGCGGGAAGCGGGTGCGCGCGTGCTCCAGGAAGAACGGCGACAGGTCGGTGAACAGGTACTCCGAGGTGTGGCCGTCCAGGACCGGCAGGAGGTCGGCGGTCAGGGAACCCGTTCCCGCGCCGAGTTCCAGGATCCGGGTGCGGCCGAGGTCGCGGACGGTGCGCGCGGCGGCGGCGTTGAGGTAGAGGTTGATGAGGTTGTCCCGGTAGGCCGCCTCGGCCACGCCCAGATCCCCATCGGGGAAGAGCAGCGCCTGCGCGCTCACCTCGTCGCGCAGCAGCCCGGACAAGTGCCGCAGCGAGTCCAGCAGGTAGCGGGTGAGTTCCGGCGGATATCCCAAGGTGCGGCGCGCTTCGTCAATGGCTTTCCGCGCTTCCACCAGTTCCGCCCTGCGGTGGCGGCGCGGTGCGAGCCCCTCGCCGGCGAGTGCGGCGAGCCAGTGGCCGGGAATCCACGCGTGCCGGGGCGCCGTCTGGAGGATCCGGGCGGCTTCCGCGGCGTCGCAGGATCTTGGGAGCCGTTCGCCCAGGTGGGCGGCGATGCCCGTCAGCACCGCCAGGTCGAGCCGTCTGACCTGCTCGGGGATCCGGTCGAGCGGAACGCCGCCGAGGGCGGCGAGTCCGGCGCCGTGCGCGGCGCGGGCCGTCGCGTGCCCGGTTTCGGCGTGCGGCGCGGTCACCGTCCGGGCCCGCTCGTCCACGGGCGCGGTGCCGAAGCGGTCCGGCGCCGGTGGACGCCGTGCTCCGTCGGTCCTCCGCGGGGGGCGGTTGCGTATACCAAGATCTCCGACATGCGTTAATGATAATCATTTTCGATTTACTGGGGAAGCTCTGGGTTTGCGGGGGAGTGCGGGGATCGCTGGGAATCACGCACTTCGTGTCGCGCGGGCACGAGAGGGCGCCCCGTACTTCGGGGGTTCGCGGTTCCGTCTGGTGACGTCCGGGCTCGATCATGCCATAGTAGTGATAACGGTTTTCATTTCACTTCGGCGATGGGGACCGTCCGAACGGGCCCTGCCCCAGACCCTGAGATCCGCGCACCGACCGGGAGGAACCCATGTCCTTGACCGTGCCCACCGACCTTCTCGCCGCCGCGGAACGCGGCGAGGTGGACGACGCCGCCTTCCTCGACTGCATCGCCGCCTCGCTTCCCTACGCCTGGGAGACGGTCACCGCTCTCGCCGGCCGCCTCGCCGAGAGCGGGGCCGACCTGGCCGACAACCGGGTGCCGCCGCCGGACGAGTCCTCGCGCGGCCAGCTGCTGCGCCTGGTGGCCAGCGACGCCATGCGCGCCGCCGTCGAACGGCACTTCGGCGTCCGCCTCGCCTTCCAGAACTGCCACCGCGTCGCCCTGTTCCGTCCCGAGGCGACCGAATCCCACCGGCGGTTCGTCAGCCCCCGCGCCCAGCTGCTGAACCAGAGCCCCGAGTTCGTCGACTGCTGATCCCGCCTTCGTCCGGAACCTCCGGACGACACCGGCCTCACCCGGCCACCACGCTCTGCGGACCGTGAGCCGTCAGCGGTACCCGCAGAGCGGCCGCCTGCGGAAGGCGTACGGGCGACGGGACGGGTGAGGCCCGCGGGCGGCGGGACCGCGGGGCCGAGGGAAGGGGCCACCGGCCCCGCGGTCCCGTCCCGGCGGCCGCCATGCGCCGACGTCGAGTGCACTCCGTCCGGCCCGTGCCTTCGGCACCGTCCTCATCTGGCCACACAGCCGCCGTATTCCGGCCCGTGGGCCCGCAGGGCCTCATGAACAACTGCCGCTTCGGTGCCGCCACCCGGATCTTCACGTGTGGAACAGGCCGTCCAAGGCGTTCTGCGAGGCGTCCTTCGGCTGAGACTTCTGTGTGTTGAGCCGCGACGGGCACGTCCCGCCGGGTGCCGAGCTTCACGGTGAACGACCGCGGTGCGTGCAGCCCGAGCCGCATCCGCGAGGTGCCCGCCTGGCCCTGCTCCGCCCGCCCCGCCGAGGGCGAGACCACGCATGCCCGCTCACCGCGGGAGCCCGTCCGCATGCGCACGAACCCGTAGGGACCAGTCGTTCTCCTCGGCATGGATGAGCAACTACAAGTGTAATAATATTGCCGCGCGGCGGAGGGGCCGGTGCGGGATCCGGGCGTCTGGCGGAGGCGGCGAAGGGCGGTTTGGCTTATTGGGGTGTCATGGGGGGCGCTCTGACCGGATGATGACTGAGGGGGAGAAGTCCTGAGGAGATCGCAGATGGAAGACCCGGGGGCAGGCGAGCAGTCCATGCTCTGGCTCGCGACCCAGGTGACCGAGGTCGAAGCACTGTTCGCCCTCGCGCTCACCGCACCCACCCTTCTCACCGAACGCCGTGCGCTCGGTGAGCTGTCCGAGGCGGCCGAAAGGCTCGCCTTCTACGCGCGCCACACCGCAGGGGGAATGCCGTTGCGCCGCACCCCGGGCATCCGCGTCGCGCCCGGCAGCGCCCGCGCCAGGCGCAGGGCCGCGATCGCCCGGCGGGGTGCCGACCTGATCGTCATGTGGGCGACCCGCCGCCCCTGACCTCCGCCCGGCCGTCCGCCCCGCTCCGGCGGCGGACGGCCGGGCCCGGCGGGCTTACCCCGGATGTCCTCCGGTGTGGCGGTCCCAGGCCGACCGGCGCAGCAGCCGCAGGCCGTTGAGGGCGACGAGGATGGTCGAGCCCTCGTGCCCGGCGACGCCCAGCGGCAGCGGCAGGTCACCGAACAGGTCCCAGGCGACCAGGACGGTGATGAACGTCCCGGCGATGACGAGGTTCTGCACGACGAGGCGGCGGGCGGCGCGGGCCAGGCCGATGACGGCGGGGATCGCGGCGAGCTCGTCGCGTACGGCGACGGCGTCGGCGGTCTCCAGGGCGAGGTCGGATCCGGCCTGCCCCATGGCGATGCCGGTGTGGGCGGCGGCCAAGGCGGGCGCGTCGTTGATGCCGTCCCCGACGACCAGCACCTTGTGCCCCCGCCCTGACAGTTCGCGGACGGCGGCGACCTTGTCGGCGGGCAGCAGCCCGGCGCGTACGTCGGTGATGCCGACGTCGGCGGCCAGGCGGCGCGCCGCGGCCGGGCCGTCGCCGGTCAGCAGGATCGGTGCGCGCCCGGTCAGCGGGGTGAGGGCCGCGACGGCGTCGGCCGCGTCCGGGCGCAGGGCGTCGGCGACTCCCAGGAGCCCGACCGGTTTCCCGTCGGCGAGGACCACCACCACGGTACGACCGCCGGCCTGCAGTTCTTCGGCCGACTTCCGGGCCGCGGCCGTGCGCGGACCGTCGTCGGCGAGCAGCCGGACAGGCGCGCCGACCTCGACGGTCCGCCCGTCCACGGTGGCCCGGACGCCCACCCCCGGGACCGCCGAGAAGCCGGTCGCCTGCGCGACGGGCAGGGACCGCTCGCGGGCGGCGCCGACGATCGCGCGGGCCAGCGGATGCTCGCTGGAGTACTCGGCCGCCGCCGCGAGCGCGACCAGTTCGTCCTCGCTCGCCGAGCCGTCCCGCGCGCCGGGGCCGGGCAGCGGCCGGATCTCCGCGAGCCGGGGAGTGCCGCGGGTGAGGGTGCCGGTCTTGTCCAGGGCGACCGCGTCGATCTGGGCGAGGCGCTCCATCACCACCGCGGACTTGACCAGCATGCCGTTGCGTCCCGCGGTGGCGATCGCCGACAGCAGCGGGGGCATGGTGGCCAGCACCACCGCGCACGGCGACGCCACGATCATGAACGTCATCGCCCGCAGCAGCGCCTCCTCCACCGGGACGCCGAAGGCCAGTGGCACGAGGAACAGCGCCAGGGTCGCGGCGACCATGACGACCGAATAGCGCTGCTCCACCTTCTCGACGAACAGCTGCGTGGGCGCCTTGGTCGCCGACGCCTCCTCGACCATCCGGACGATCCGGGCGAGCACCGAGTCCGCCGGGTCCCGTTCGACGCGCACCGTCAGCACGCCGGTCCCGTTGACGGTCCCGGCGAACACCTCGTCCCCGGCCTGTCTGGTGACCGGCAGCGGCTCACCGGTGATCATGGCCTGGTCGACCTCGCTCGCCCCCGCGAGGACCCGGCCGTCGGCCGGAAGCCGTTCGCCCGGCCGCACCAGCACCCGTTCCCCCGCCGCCAGCGCCTCGGCGGGGACCGTCTCCTCGCCGTCGGCGAGCAGCCGCGTCGCGGTGGCGGGCGCCAGGTCCAGCAGGCCGCGCACGGAGTCCGCGGTCCGCGCGGTCGCCACCGCCTCCAGCGCCCCCGAGGTGGCGAAGATCACGATGAGCAGGGCCCCGTCCAGCACCTGCCCGATCGCCGCCGCGCCCAGCGCGGCCACGACCATGAGCAGGTCCACGTCCAGCGTCCGCTCCCGCAGCGCCTTCAGCCCGGCCCAGCCCGGCTCCCACCCGCCGGCCGCGTAGACCGCGGCGTACAGCGGCCCCCACAGCCACACCGGGCCGCCCAGCAGGTCCGCCGGCAGGGCGGCCAGGAACAGCCCGAGCGCGGCCAGCGCCCACCGGACCTCGGGCAGCGCCAGCATCCGGGTGCGGCCGGACGCCGCCGGGAACGTGCGGCCGGGCGGGGCCTCGAGCGTGGTCGAAGACATGGTCGTGTGTTCCTTCGCGAGTGACGGCGGTTGTTGTCCGCCAAGCTACAGGAAAGCATGAACAATCATTCAACTATTCATTCTCATGTCTCCCTAGGATGGGGGCATGGGCCACGGAGCAGCACCCCCCGAAGACGGCGGAACGCCGCGCGCACGGCTGTCCCCGCAGACCGCGCAGAAGGTCGCCACGACCCTGCAGGCCCTCGCCACCCCGTCCCGCCTGCTGATCCTCGCCCACCTGCGCGAAGGCCCCTGCCCCGCGACCGAGCTCGCCGAAGCCGTCGGCATGGAGCAGTCCGCCTGCTCCCACCAGCTGCGGCTCCTGCGCAACCTCGGCCTGGTCACCGGCACGCGCCAGGGCCGCCACATCGTCTACGCCCTGCACGACGACCACGTCGCCGCGCTCCTCGACCAGGCCCTCTACCACGTCGAGCACCTCAACCTCGGCCTCGCCGACACCCCGGCCCGCCAGGCGCTCCCCGACCGGGAGGAGCCCGCCCCCGCCGGCTGAGCCCGACCGCTTTCATCCGCCGGACGGCGCGGAGCTCCGGGTCGGGCCTCCGGTCGGGAGGGGGGCGTCGGGGATGCAGCGGGGATGGTGGCGCACCTCGTCGATGACGACCCTCCCGGCGACTCCGAAGACCTCGCTCAGCAGGTCCGGGGTGAGCACGGCGGACGGGGGGCCGTCGGCGTGGACCGCGCCCCGGTGGAGGGCGACGATGCGGTCGGTGAAGCGCGCGGCGTGGTCGAGCTCGTGGAGGACGGTGACGACGGTCAGCCCGCGGGCGGCGCGCAGTTCCCGGACGAGTTCGAGGACCTCGAGCTGGTGCCGGATGTCGAGGTGCGCGGTGGGCTCGTCGAGGAAGAGGATGTCGGCCTCCTGGGCGAGCGCGAGGGCGAGGCGGGCGCGCTGCCTCTCGCCGCCGGACAGGGTGTCGAGGACGCGATCGGCGAGACCGGTGAGGCCGGTGAGGGCGAGGGCCTCCTCGGTGGCCGGGTCGTGTCCGGGGGCGCGGAGCATGCCGAGGGGGCCCTGGCCGGGGTAGCGGCCCTGGTGGACGAGCTGCCGGACGGTGAGGCCGGGCACCGGGGGCAGCGCCTGGTGCATGACGGCGATACGGCGGGCGATCTGCCTGCGGGACATCCGGGCCAGGGGGCGCCCGTCGAGCTCGACGGTGCCGGAGCCGGGGGGCAGGACGCCGGAGAGCAGCCTGAGGAGCGTGCTCTTGCCGCTGCCGTTGACCCCGACCAGCGCGACCGACTCGCCTTTCTCGACGGTCAGGTCGATCCCGGCGAGGAGGGGGCGGCCGCCGTGTCCGAAGCTCAGGCCGAGGGTTCTCAGGCTCACGGGTTCTTCTCCCTGTAGACGATGGCGACGAGGACCGCGGCTCCGGCCAGCGCGGTGATGACGCCGGCCGGCAGGCCGAGGCGGTGGCCGAGCTCGGTCCCGGCGATGAGGCGGGTGAGGACCTGGGCGGCGGCGTCCGCTCCGACGAGGGCCACGGCTCCGAGCAGCGCGGCCGCGGGAACGTGGCCGCCGGGACCACCGGTGAGGCGCCGTGCGGCGTGCGGGACGACCAGCCCGACGAAGGCGATGGCTCCGGCGAGGCTCGCCGCGCACGCGATGAGGGCGACGGCGATGCCGAGGACCGCCAGGCGGGCGCGCCGCGGCGCCAGCCCGAGGGAGGCGGCGTGCTGGTCGCCGCCCTGCAGGAGGGTGGTGACGGCGGTCGCCGCCCACGCGACGCAGAGCCACAGGGGGATCCACCAGACGGCGATGACCAGGTGGTCCCAGACCCGGCCCTCGACGGATCCGACGAGCCAGCGCAGGACGTTGCCGAACCGGCCGGGCTGGTAGGCGAGCAGCAGCGTGACGAGCCCGCCCATGAGCGCCGATCCGAGCAGGCCCGCGATGACCGCGCGGCCCGGTCCGCCGCCCGCGGAGAGCAGCCAGGTCACCGCCCCGCCCAGGACGCCGCCGAGGAGCGCGGCGCCCAGCCCGCCGAGCGCGGAGTCCGGGGAGACCAGTCCGAAGGTGGTGGCGGCGAGCACGCCCAGGACCGCTCCGGGGTTGACGGCGGTGAGCTCGGGGGCGGCCAGCTGGTTGCGCAGCGAGGTCTGGAGGAGGTGCCCGGCGACGCCGAGCGCCGCGCCCGCGAGCGCCGCGGTGACGAGCCGGGGCAGGCCGAGCTCCCACAGGATCCGCTCGTCCAGCGTCGCCGGGCGGCCGTCGGCGACCGCGAGGAGGTCGCCGGGCCCGGCGCCCCCGGCGCCCAGATGCAGGAGGGCGGTCAGCACCACGAGGAGGAGGACGAGCACTCTGGTCACCGGGCGCCTCCGCGCAGGAGGGCGGCTCCGGCGAGGACGCCGACGAGCACGGTCCAGGCGCCGAGCGGCGTCTCGACGGGGGCGAGGGCCAGCCGGGCCACCTGGTCGGCGGCCGTGGTGATCACCGCGCCGAGGACGGCGGTCCAGAGCATCCAGGTGCGGGCGTCGCCGTCCGGCCGCACCCGGCGGGCCAGGAGCGGCGCGACGAACCCGACCCAGGCGATCGGGCCGCAGGGCCCGGTGACCGCGCCGACCAGGAGCGCCGCGACGGCCAGGACCCCGGTGCGCGCGGCGCCGACGCCGACGCCGAGGGAGGTCGCCGCCTCGTCCCCGAGGCGGAGCAGCCCGAGCGCGGGGAGCGTCAGCAGGACGAGGGGGACGGCCAGGGCGAACCACGGCAGCGTCCGGGAGACCTGGTCCCACAGGATGCCGTTGAGGCTGCCGACGAGGTAGCGGAAGAGCAGGTCGTACTGGAGCCGGTCGGCCGTCGCCATGATCGCGAAGAGGAGCGCCTGGACGGCCGCGGTGACGGCGGATCCGATGAGCAGGACCCCGCCCGCGGTGCGGGCCGCGCGGGCGGCGGCCAGGGTGAGCGCCCCGCCTGCGGCGGCGCCCGCGAGCCCGACGAGCGGGTGGAGCGCGGGGGAGACGGGCAGCGCCCAGACGACGCAGGCGGCGACGGCGACGGCCGCGCCGGAGGAGACGCCGAGGAGTTCGGGGACGGCGAGCGGGTTGCGCAGCGCCTCCTGGAGCAGCAGCCCGGCCACGGCGACGGCGGCGCCGCCCAGCAGCCCGAGCAGGAGCCGGGGCAGGCGCAGCTCCCAGAGCACCACGTACTCCAGGGAGGCGTGGTCGTTCAGGACGGCCGGGATCCGCTGCGGCGCGATCACCGGGGTGCCCAGGCACAGGCCGGACAGGACCAGCAGCACCAGTGCGGCGGCCGGAAGGGCGAGACGGAGCGGGGGCACGGCCCGGCCGTGCCCCCTGACGAGCGAGGAGGTCACCCGGCGGCCTTGGCCAGGGCTTCTTCGAGGATGATGCCGAACGCGCGGGTACCGCGGCCGGACGCCCACAACGCGGGCTGAACCTCGTAGACCCTGCCCGCGGCGACCGCCGGGATGCGCTTCCAGACGGGGTTGTCGCGGTAGGTCTCGGTGACGGGCTTGGAGTCGCCGAACGAGAACGACTGCACGAAGAGCACCTGCGGCGCCTTGGCCAGGATCTCCTCGAGGCTGTAGGCCTGCGCGGTCTCGAACCCGCCGCCCTTGCCGGGCCACGGGTAGTCGAAGTACTGCGACAGGAAGTTCCCGAGCACGTCCTCGGTGGTGTTGACGCCGATGGACCCGCCGCCGTACATGGCCAGGACGGTCCTGTCCTTCAGCCCGGCGGCCTTGGACTTGACGGCCCCGTCGGAGAGCTTGGCACGGAAGACGTTCTCGGCCTTCGCCTGCTGCTCGCCGCGGCCGGTCAGGGCGGCGACGTTGCGGAGGTAGCCGATGGAGTCCTCATAGGACTTCACCCGGACGTTCCACAGCGGTGCGAACTTCTCCACCGCGGGGGCCAGGCCCTCGTGCACGTCGGCCAGGCCGATCACGAGGTCGGGCTTCGCCTTGGCGATGGCGGCGACGTCCTCACCGCCGAAGCTGCCGGGGATGACGGGCACGTCCGCCCCGGCGGAGCCGAGGTAGTCGGGCCGGGTCAGCAGTTCGGGGGTGGTCGTGCCGACGGGGACCAGGCCGAGTTCGACGAGTATGTCGTCGCAGATCCCGGTCAGGCAGACGATCCGCTCCGGCGCCTTCTTCAGTGTGAGGGTCGCACCGGTGGGGTCGGTGACGGTCAGGGACGCGGCCACCGCAGTGGCGGAGGCCGCCGGGGCCGCCGGTGCGGAGGCGGCCGGCGTCCTGGCCTCCGAGCCGCCGCACCCGCTGACGGCGAGCGCGAGGAGCGCGGTCGCGGCGAGCAGCCTTCTCATCAGCGGCCCGCCTTGCCGGTGCGGGCGGCCGTGCCGCGATAAAGCGCCGTGAAGCGCATCAGGCCTCCAGAAAAGTGATCATGTCGGTTCATGGACGCGATAATGACTATCATTATCATTATCTGCGTACCAAGGCGGGGTTGCGAAGAGTGTTCAACTTCGCCGCGTTCGCCACGCCCCCGAGGCCGAGGAGCCACATTGATCGTCCACAGGCGCCTGCTGCAGCTCTCCGGAGCCGTCAGGGCCCCCATGGCCGTGTGCGCAGGACTGGGCCTCGCGGTCTCGGCCGCCCACGTCGGGCAGGCGCTCCTGCTCGCGGGCGCGCTGACCGCGCTGGCCCGCGGCGACCACGACACCGCCGTCACGCTTCTGGCCTGGGCGTTCGCCGTGATCGCGGGCCGGGCCGTGCTCCTGTGGGTGCGCGAGACCGCCACCGTCCGGGCGGGCGCCCTCATCCGGGCGCGGCTGCGCGACCGCCTCATCGAACGGCTCGGGCTGCTCGGCCCCGCCCATCTCACCGAGGCCCGCACCGGCTCGGTGCAGACCACCGTCGTGGACGGCGTCGAGGGCCTGGACGCCTACTTCAGCCGCTACCTGCCCCAGGTCGTCGTCACGTTCTGCGTTCCCGTGGCGCTCGTCGGCTGGCTGTTCACGGTGAACGCGGCGGCCGCGACGGTCCTCGCCGCGGCCGTCATCGGCGTGCTCGTGATCCCGCGGCTGTGGGACGTGACGCTGCTGCGCCGCGGCCGGACCCGCTGGACGGCCTTCGCCGACCTGGCCTCCGACTACCTCGAGGCCGTGCAGGGCGTCGCGACCCTGCGCGCGTTCGGCGCCTCCGGCCGTCTCGGGGCCCGGCTCGCCGCCCGCGCCCACGACCTGTACACCACCACGATGCGGCAGCTCAGGGTGTCGCTGATCGAGACCGGGGTCAGCGCCTTCCTCGTCCAGGCGGGCACCGTCGCCGCCGTCCTCGTCGCCGTCTCGGCCACCTCCCCCGACGCCTGGTCGGTGTTCGCCGTCCTCATGACCACCACCGAGTGCTTCCGCCCGGTCCGGCAGCTGTCGGAGTACTGGCACGCCGGCTACCTCGGCATCACCGCCGTCGACGGGCTCGAGGACCTGCTGTCGGCCGAGCCCGCCGTCGCCGACACCGGCACGAGGACCGCGTTCCCGGACCGTCCCGAGATCGTGTTCGACCGCGTCACGTTCACCTACCCGGGCGCGTCCGCCGAAGCCCTGCACGAAGTGACGTTCACCATCCAGGCGGGGGAGACCGTCGCGCTCATCGGACCTTCGGGAGCCGGCAAGAGCACCGTCGCCGCGCTCCTCCAACGGCACCACGACCCCGGCTCCGGGAGCATCACGGTCGACGGCTCCCCGCTCGCCGACTTCACCCTGAGCACCCTGCGCGCCGGGATCGCCGTGGTCGCCCAGGACACCTACCTCTTCCACGGAACGATCGCGGACAACCTGCGGCTGGCCCGCCCCGACGCGTCCGACGCCGACCTCGAGCGGGCCGCGCGGGACGCCGACGCGCACGCCTTCATCACCGGCCTCCCCGACGGGTACGCCACGGTCCTCGGCGAACGCGGCACGACCCTCTCGGGCGGGCAGCGCCAGCGCGTCGCCGTCGCCCGGGCCCTGCTCGCCGACGCGCCGGTCCTCCTCCTGGACGAGGCGACCTCGCACGTCGACGTCCACGGCGAACGGGCACTGGCCCGCCTCAAGAAGGGCCGCACCTGCCTGCTGATCGCCCACCGGCTCTCGACCGTCCGGGACGCCGACCGCATCGTCGTCCTCGAACGGGGACGGATCACCGAGACCGGCGACCATGCCGCCCTCACCGCCGCCGGCGGCTCCTACCACCGGCTCCTCGCGCTTCAGGAGACCCGCGCATGACCGCGTCCCCCATGCGGTGGCTGGCCCGCACGGTCGGCGAGCACCGCCGCGCCTTCGCCTCCACCCTCGTCTCGCACCTGCTCGGCCAGCTCGCCGCCCTCGGCATCGCCGTCACCGCGGCCTGGCTCGTCGGCCACACCGTCGCGGGGCGGCCGACGCCCCTGGGCGCGTTCGCCGGGATCCTCGCCGGGCTCGTCCTCGTCGCCACCCTGGCGTCCTGGTGGGAGACGTACGTCGCCCACGACCTCGCCTACCTCCTGCTCGCCGGGCTCCGCGGCAAGGTCTACGACGCCATCACCCGCACCAGCCCGTCCCGCCGGCTCGGCAGGCGCAGCGGGGACCTGTCCGCGACCGTGCTCTCCGACGTCGAGACCCTCGAGTGGCTCTTCGCGCACACCCTGGCCCAGTCCCTCACCGCAGGGGCCGTCCTCACCCTCGGCAGCGTGCTCGCCGCGCTCCTCGACCCCCGGCTCCTGATCGTGCCGCTGGCCGTCACCGCGTGCGTCCTGACCCTCCCGCTGTGGTCGCGGCGGACCTCGCGGCGGCACGGTGAGGAGCTGCGCGAGGCCACCGCGGAACTGACCGCCGACGTCATCGACACCGTGCAGGGGATGCGGGAGCTCACCGCGTTCGGCGCCCTGGGACGGCGCCGGGAGATGCTCACCGAACGCACCCGGCGCCTGGCCCGCGTCCAGGCGGCCAACGCCGGACGCGGCGGCCTGGAAGCAGCCCTCCTGGACCTGCTCGTCGCCGCCGCCGCGGCCGGGACGCTCCTGGTCGTCGCCGCGCTCGTCCGCTCCGGCGACCTCCCGCTCGCGCACGGTCCCGTCGCGATGGTCCTCGCCGCGGGCTCCCTGGGACCCGCCGTCCAGGTCGCCCTGCTGCTCAAGGAGTACGGCACGCTCCGCGCGGCGGCGGGCCGCGTCCACGGCCTCGTCACCGCGCCGGCCGAGACGCCCCCGCCCTCCGACGGCCCCGCACCCGCGCCCGCCCCGGACCTGGTCTTCGACGACGTGCACTTCCGGTACTCCGCCGACGGGCCGGAGGTCCTGCGCGGCGTGTCGTTCACGGTCCCGCACGGCAGGACCGTCGCCCTCGTCGGCCACTCGGGCGCGGGCAAGACCACCTGCGTCTCCCTGATGCTGCGCTTCTGGGATCCCGACCGCGGCCGCGTCCTCCTCGGCGGCACGCCCCTCGACCAGGTCGCCGACCTGCCCTCCCGCATCACCGTCGTCCCCCAGGACGTCCACCTCTTCGCCGGGACGATCGGCGACAACGTCCGCCTCGGCGCCCCGTCCGCCGATCCCGCCCCCGCCCTGGCCCGCGCGCAGCTGGCCCTCGACCCGGACACCGCGGCCGGGGAACGCGGCGCCATGCTCTCCGGCGGCCAGCGCGCCCGCGTCGCCATCGCCCGCGCCCTGGCCGTCGACGCCCCCGTCCTCATCCTCGACGAGGCCATCGCGAACCTGGACCCCGAGAACGAGGCACGGCTCGCCGACACCCTCCAGGCCGCCGCCCGCGACCGCGCCACCCTGGTGATCGCCCACCGCCTGTCCACCATCCGCCGCGCCGACCACGTCGTCGTCCTCCACGACGGCCGCGTCGCCGAACAGGGCGCCTTCGAGGACCTCGCCGCCGACCCCGAAGGCCACCTGTCCCGGCTCTTCCGGCTCCACCCGGCCGGGCGAGGTGAAGCGGACGGGGCACGGAACGGTCGATAGGTCCGGCGGCGCCGTGAGCACGGCCTGGGTGAGGAGCTCCACGGCCATATCGAGCCCGGGAGGAACCCCGGCGGGACGTCCCGATGCTCCGCGAGATCGTCATGGTGGTGCCGCGGGGATCGACGGGTAGGGATGTGGCAGGGGAGGCTGAGATGACGGAAATAGACCCGGCGGTGCTGTTCGACGCCGCACCGGCGCCCTTGGCGCTGGTCTCGCCGGACCTGGTCTTCGTCGCGGTCAACCAGGCCTATGAGAAGCTGCTGGACCGTTCGCGCCGGGAGATCATCGGCCGCGGTGTGTTCGAGGTGCTCCCCGGCGGTCCCACCGGCAAGGAGGCCCAGATGTTGCGGTACTCGCTGGAGCGGGTGCTGTCCGAAGGCGAGAGCGACCTCCTGCCGGTGCACCGCTACGACGTGGAACTCCCCGGAAGGCCGGGCGAGTTCGAGGAGCGGTACTGGAACGTCACGACCGCTCCGCTGCTGGATGAGACGGGCGCGGTCATCGGGGCCTTCCTCCAACCCCAGGAGGTGACGGCCTTCGTTCAGCACCGGCAGCAGGAAGCTCCGCCCGTCCGCGCCGCTCTGTCCTTGCCGTACGTGGAGGCCATCGAGGCCCACCTGCTCGCCCAGACCGACCAGCTGTGCGAGATCAACCAGCAGTTGCGCCAAGCTCACATCCAGGAACGGCAGGCCACCGAGGCGCTGCGCAAAGCGGTGCAGCAGCAGCGCGAGGCGCTCGCCGACGCCTCCCACGACCTGCGCGGACCGCTCACCGGTTTGCTGATGCGTCTGCAGGACGCCCTGGACGATCCGGAGGCGGACCCCCGCGAAGTCCTGCAAGCCGCTCTGCAGGATGCCGAGCGGCTCGGTGACATCGTCGGTGACCTGCTGGAACTGGCCCGCCTGGAGGCCGGTGCGCCCACCGAGACCGAGTCGGTCAACCTCTCACGCCTGGTGGCGGGCGAACTGCTCCGCCGTTCCCCCAAAGCCGCCGTCACCACCCACCTGGACCCGGGCGTCATCGTGGAGGGCTCCCCGCTGCGGCTGGCCCGGTTGGTGACCAACCTGCTGGCCAACGCCGAGCGCCATGCCCGCTCCCGCCTGGAGACGAAGGTCAGCACCTCCGCCGGCCAGGCGGTCCTGGAAGTCATCGACGACGGCCCCGGCATCCCCGACGCCGACAAGGAAGCGGTCTTCCGCCGCTTCTACCGCCGCGCCGACGCCCGCCGCAGCGATCCCGGCGGGACCGGCCTCGGCCTGGCCATCGCCCGCCAGATCGCCCAGCTTCACGGCGGCACCCTGCGCGCAGCCGACCGCACCGACCACAGACCCGGCGCCCGCCTCATCCTGAGCCTGCCCCTGCGCCGCTCCGGATGACGGCCTGGCCGCCGGAGTGCCGTGGGTCGCGTGATCGACCGGAGAAGTACGTGACGCGTCCTCGCCGTCCCCGCGGTGGACTCTCCCACGGTGGGAGGGTCCACGATGGCGGTGCAGGACGAACCCCCATCCCCGTCGAGGAGAACACGGCATGACCATGGTGGAAGGCATCGACGCCCGTGGAGCGCGGCACTGCGAGACCACGGCGCTGGGGGTGCTTCTGCGGCACGAAGGCCTCGACCTGTCCGAGCCCATGCTCTTCGGCCTCGGATCCGGCCTGTCCTTCATCTACTGGGACGCCAAGAACATGGACTTCCCCTTCCTCGGCGGACGGGTCAAGCCTTTCGAGCTCACCAGGAACCTGGCCGCCCGGCTCGGCCTGGAGCTGCTGGTCCGGGAGACCTCCTCGCCCCGCAGGGCCTGGGAGAACGTGACGGCCCCCATCGACGCCGGCCGCCCGGTCGGCCTGCAGCTCGACAGCCACCACCTGGACTACTTCACCTCGAAGGCGCACTTCGGCGGCCACGTCGTGGCCATGTACGGCTACGACGAACACACCGCCTACCTGGTGGACACCGACCAGCAGGGCGGAGCGGTGACCACCGGCCTGCCCGGCCTCGCACGGGCCAGGGCCGAACGCGGCCCGATGACCGCCAGGCACCGCTCCTTCACCCTCACCGTTCCGGAGAACGCGCCCTCCCCGCAGAGCCGGATCATCCCCGCCCTCACCGCCTGCGCCGCCGCCTTCCTCGACCCGCCCATCGCCAACCTCGGCCACCGGGGCATCGAGAAGGCGGCCAGGCTGGTGCGCACCTGGCTCCAACGCACCGACGACCCGCAGCACGACCTGCCGCAGGCCGCCCTCCTGATGGAGAAGGCCGGCACCGGCGGCGCCCTGTTCCGCAACCTCTACCGGGACTTCCTCGCCGAATGCACCGAGTCCGTCGACAGCGTCCACCTGCGCACCGCCCACACGCTGTACGCCGAAGCCGCCACCCTGTGGACGGAGACGGCGACACTGATCAATAAAGCAGGCGAATCACTCGACACCCGGCCCCTCGACCAGGCAGGCACGCTCCTCGGCGACCTCTCCCGCCTGGAACGCGAAGCCATGCGGGCACTGAGCCGCCTGGAGGAGTGAGACACCGAACGCGCGAGCCCCGGACCACGGCCGGGCGCGGTGGCGATCGGTCGGGGATCTGCAGAAGGTCCGGGTTGTATGGTCGGCGCGTGGATGATCCGGAGGAGCCTGCCCCGCGTGTCCGCCGGTCCGAGCGGCACGACGACCACACGATCAACGTCAATGTGCGGTCGCCGGAACGGGACCGGCCGTACCCGTGTCCCTGCTGCGGCTATCTGACTTTGCACGCCAGAGGCATGTACGAGATCTGTCCCGTCTGTTCCTGGGAGGACGACGGGCAGGACGTCCATGACGCCCACGTGGTCCGAGGCGGCCCCAACGGGAACCTTAGCCTCGCCCGGGCCCGGCTCAACTTCGCCGCCTTCGGCGCCAAACGGATGCGCGACCTCCCGCACGTCCGCGATCCGCACCCGCACGAACATCCGCTGGACGAACGACACGGACCGTAACACCCGACCGTCACGCCGCTCTGGTGAAAGGCGGGGTTCAGCTGTCGAACCAGACCACGAGGCGCACGCCGTCAGGTCCGGCTCGTTCGGCCAGCGACTGCATCTTCCGCCAGACGGGCTGCCAGTTTCCGTCGGCGGGTACCGCGTCACGGCGCCGCAGTACCTCCGCGCGGAAGACGAGGTCGTCGATGGCGAATTCCTGACCGGCCTCCCAGCGGACCCGGCCGTCCAGGAAGTCCTCGCGCGGGATACCGGTCGCCTCGGTGAGCTTCGGCGCCCAGGTGCACTTCCCCACGTAGGCCAGAGCACCGTCGGCCTGCCGCTGGTACTCATGGAGCCGCAGGTCGGGGGTCTCCGCGGGTTCGTCCCAGTCCACCGCCGCCACTTCGGCCCAGCTGATCCAGGTCGCATCGTGATGCGGCCACGCTTCGGCCGCCTCCCGCGCTGTCGGGGACAGGTCCTCGGGCAGCCCTCGCCCGGCCGCCAGCGGCCGGAAGCCCGCATGGTTCCGTACTCCGAACAGGCACCCGAACGCGTCGTAGTCCCGGACGTCGTAGAGCTGATCGAGTTCGACGGCTGCCTGCCAGACATGCCTTTCGGTCGGCGGCACCACCGGTTCTCGATACTCGACGAAGCCGCTGATATCGGTTCCCATATCGGGATCGTCGCAGGGCCCGGGAAGCCCGCGGTACCGGTTTTCCCCGTCAGCCGGCGGTTTCGTAGCGGGCGCCGGGTTCGATGTCCAGGACGTCGTGCAGGTGGACGCCGTCGGTGGCCCAGCGGATGAGGGCGGGTTTGTCGATGAGGTGGATACCGGCCTTGCCGGAGAAGGTGCGGGCGTCGCGGGTGTAGTCGCTGGTCGTGACGACGAGTTTGAGACGGGCCTGGTAGATGGGCCAGGCCGCTCCGGCGACCTTCTGGACGTCGTGGGAGTTCACCCGTTTGTTCGGTCCGTAGTGTTTGACCTGGACCATCCACCGTTCGTCCAGGGCTGGGTCGCGGCCGACGACGTCGCCGGAGAAGTCGCCCGCGCGGCCGGTGTGCTCGGCCTCGATGCCGTCGCGGCGGAGGAGGTGCATGACGGCGAGTTCGAAGTCCCGCCAGTGCATCCCTTCCATCTCGGCGAACGTCAGGCTGTAGGAGGCGATCCGCTCGCGGCGCTCCTGCTCGGCCGCCCACAACGCGCGCCAGTACCGGTCGGCGGCGAACGCGGCCACCGCCAGCACGGGCAGCGACACGTGCCAGTGCTCGACCGACAGCCTCCAGCAGAGGCGCAGCAGCCAGACCAGGGCCAGCAGGCCGATCGCCCAGGCGGCCCACCCCTCGGCGCCGCGCGGCCGGGGCGGCGGCCGGAACCACCACGGCACCCACCACGGACGCCGGCCGTCCCCGTCCTCGAACCGACCGCCACCCATGGACACCTCCTGATCCGCACAACGCTCCGCGACGGGACCGTGACCAGGATGAAAACACGCCGTACCGACAGAATCCGCCGAATGGGCAGGCGAGTAAGGAAGATGTCCACCAACCGCCAGGGCGGCATCCCTGCCCCGTACGGACGCCTCGTTGTCCGCCCGGTCGATCTGGTCACGGCCGGTCGTCGTCGCCCCTGACGGCCAGGGCCTGGCCCAGTTCGTCGGAGTGGCGCAGGGTGCGGATCAGGAACGGGACCACGAGCGCCTTCACGGAGAAGGCCGCGTTCCGGGCGATGGCCGCCTGGCGGACTTCGGCGGCGATCGTGGTGAGGGCGGCGATCGCCTGGAGGGTGAGGCCGACCGTGAGGCCCACGCGGTCCGGCCGGACGCCGAAGCGCCGCAGCGGCCTCAGGGCGTTCTCGACGGTGTCGACGACGGCGTCGACCCGCGTGGTGACCGTGAAGAGCTCGGCGGCGGAGAACGCGGCGACCAGGCGAAGGCAGATGGTGAGGGCGGCTGCGGGCCCGAGGAGGAGCCCCTGGATCGTGAAGACGAAGGCGACGAGCAGCGTGAGGGTGACGGCCAGGCGGAGGCAGCGGCGGGGCGTGACCCGCGCCGACGCGTAGCCGAGGGCGATCACCGCGCAGACCCCGCCGAGGAGGAAGGGGGAGTGCAGGACCAGGACCGTCGCGGCGAGGGCCAGCAGGACGAGCAGCTTCACGCCCGCGGGCGCGCGGTGCAGCGGGCTGGTGCCGGGCTCGTACCAGCCGCCGGTCATCCGGCCAGGTCCCGGTAGTGGTGGAGCGCGGGTCCGGGCGCGTCGTCGGCGACGACGCGCCCGGCGTCGAGGACGATGACGCGGTCGAAGCCGGCGAGGAGGTCGAGGTCGTGGGTGACCATGACGATCTGCTGGTCCAGGGTGTGCAGAAGTTCCACGAACCGGCGCTTGTTGCGCAGGTCGAGCAGCGTGGTCGGCTCGTCGCAGACCAGGACGGCGGGCTCCAGGACGAGCGTCGAGCAGAGGGCGAGGAGCTGCTTCTGGCCGTCGGAGAGAAGGTGGGCGGGATGGTCGGCGTATCCGCCCAGCCCGTACTCGGCCAGGACCTCGATGGAGCGTTCCGCTCGCTCCCTCTTGGACATGCCGCTGCGGCGGAGGGAGAACGCGACGTCCTCACCCGCCGTCGGCATGACGATCTGGCTGTCCGGATTGGCGAACACGAAGCCGACCCGCCGCCGTACGGCACGGCCGTCGCGGGCCGGGTCGAGCCCGTCGACGAGCACCCGGCCCGCCGTCGGCCGGATCAGCCCGTTGATCGTGCGGGCCAGGGTGGACTTGCCGGAGCCGTTGGAGCCCACGAAGGCCACGCGCCGCTCCGTGACGCGGAGGTCGACCCGGTCGAGCACGACCCGGTCCCCGTACCGGTGCCCGACGCCCTCGAACTCGATCATGTGGCGGCGCCCGCCATCCGGTTCGGCAGCGCGCGGTGCACCGTGGCGGCGACGACGGCGGCGCCCGCTACCTTGATCGCGTCGCCCGGCACGTAGACCAGGGACTGCACGGCCGCCGACCACAGGTCCTCGGTGTACAGGCCGAGGAAGGGCACGCCGACCAGGTAGTCGGCGGCCGCTCCGGCCACGCCGGCCAGCAGCAGCACCGGCAGGGTCCTGCGCTTCAGGCGCGCGACGACGAGCCCGGCGACCAGCGCGGACAGCAGCCAGCCCAGGAGGAAGCCGCCGCCGGGCCCGAAGAACGGGGCGATCCCGCCGCGTCCCCCCGACAGCAGGGGCAGCCCGATGGCGGTCAGTGCCAGGAACAGGGCGGTGGCCGCGGTTCCCCGGCGCGCGCCCAGCAGGCACGCCGCCAGGATCGGCCCGACGTTCTGCAGGACGATGGGGACGCCGGAGCTGCCGGCGTTGATGCCGGGGAAGAGGCCCAGCACCGCGATGAACGCGGCGAAGACGACCGTCGTGGCGAGGTCGGCGGGGGAGAGGGAACGCGAATCTGACAAGCTGCACTTCCCCGACTGGGCGATTTCTTCCGGCTCAGGAAATTTACGCGAACCGGATCGCCCACCCGCCGCCGCCCTCCCCGCTCGGCCCGGGCGCGCAGTTCGGGCCGAGCGGGTGCATGGGGGTCAGGAGGCCGGCGCGTTGGTGGTGATGTGGTCGGTGCCGTTCCACTGGTTGCGGCCGTAGGCGTAGAGGCGGTCGCCGCCGGAGAGTCACAAACATAGGGATGTGGCCGATCTCGGACAGGTCACCCGGCGATCTTCCGTGTATGAGGGGACTGACACGATTTTCCACTCCGACCGGAGGGACCCGGATGAGCGCAACCCACGCCGAAGGAGAGACCGAGGTCCGCGTGATCGAGGCGGCGGCGCCTCCCGCGCGTTACGCGCGGGGGTGGCACTGCCTCGGCCTGATCGAGCATTTCAACGACGGCGAGCCGCATGCGGTGGAGGCGTTCGGCACCAAGCTGGTGGTGTTCGCCGACAGCAACGGCAGGCTGAACATCCTCGACGCCTACTGTCGGCACATGGGCGGGGATCTCACCCAGGGTCGGGTGAAGGGCGACGCGGTCGCGTGCCCGTTCCATGACTGGCGCTGGGGCGGTGACGGCCGGTGCGCCGGCATCCCTTATGCGCGGCGTGTGCCGCTGCGGGCGCGGACGAAGTCGTGGCCGGTGCTGGAGCGCAACGGCCAGCTCTACGTCTGGCACGATCCACAAGGCAACCCGCCTCCGCCGGAGGTGACGATCCCGGTGATCGAGGAGTACGGCTCACCGGAATGGACGTCGTTCACGTGGAACCGGATGCTGATCGAGGGGTCGCACTGCCGGGAGATCGTCGACAACGTCGTGGACATGGCGCACTTCTTCTACATCCACTACTCGTTCCCGACGTTCTTCAGGAACGTCTTCGAGGGTCATGTCGCCTGGCAGTACATGAACGGCCAGTCCCGGCCCGACGTGGACCTGGGCACCAACTACACCGGCGAGGCGACGCGCAACGTGTCCGAGGCCGCCTACTATGGCCCGTCCTACATGATCAACCCGATGAAGACGATCGGGGGCGGGCTCACGATCGAGACGGTCCTCATCAACTGCCACTACCCGGTGTCGCCGACCAGCTTCGTGCTCCAGTGGGGCGTGATGGTCAAGAAGATCGACGGCATGGGCGAGCAGGACGCCGAGCAGTTCGCGCTCGCCTTCGCCTCGGGTGTGGAGACGGGTTTCCTGCAGGACGTGGAGATCTGGAAGAACAAGGCCAAGATCGACAATCCGCTGCTGTGCGAGGAGGACGGCCCGGTCTACCAGCTGCGCCGCTGGTACGAGCAGTTCTACGTCGACGTCGAGGACGTCACTCCCGAGATGACCAACCGGTTCGAGTTCGAGATCGACACCGCGCAGGCCCGGGAGTTCTGGCAGAAGGAGGTCGAGGAGAACCTCGCCGCCGGCCGGGTCGTCGGCGACGTCGACCTCGAGGCGCCGATCCGCGCCTGACGTCGGAGGCCTCCCGGCCACCGGGAGGCCTCCCCGACTCCTCAGCGGTGATCGAGTTCGGCGACGGCGACCTTCCCGGACTCCTCGCCTCGGCGCAGCACCAGCTCCGGGGCTTCCTCCGGCTCGTCCGCGAGTGGACCGACCGGCATGCTCCCGGGCTGTCCCTTCCGCTGCCGGCGGCGCTCGACACGCATCTGAAGATCAACCCGCCTCTCGAGCTCTCTGAACCGGACCCGGTCTCCGGGACACCGCGAGCTCCCGAAACCGCCTCCCCATCGCGGTGGTGAGCGGTGCCGTCCATCAGGGCGCCGGGCGGCCGCCGGGCGCCCAGCGGTGGACGTCGATCGAGCCGTAGCGGCCGTCCGTCAGGATCGAGCGGGCGGCATCGGGGGAGGAGGCGCGCAGGAGGACGGCCGTGCCGAGCCAGGCGGCGCCGTCGTCGGACAGCAGCGGGCCGTAGGCGATCAGCGGGGACGGGTCGCGGGGAAGGCCGAGGTCGGCGGGCTCGCCGGAACCCAGGCCGATGACCAGGTAGCCGTCCTCGACCTCCAGGTAGCCTTCCGCGTCCCGCCTCATCGGGTGCTCCCACATCGTCCGTCCCAGCGTGTTCCGCCAGCGCCGCAACAGCACGTCCCGGTAGACACCGGCCTGGTGACCCGGCTCGTCGAACGCGAACGCCCGCGCCGCCACCGCGTCCGGCAGCCCGAGAACGTGCACGCTCCCGGTCGGCCCCTCCTCGGTGTAGGTGGGCCCCCGGGCGATCATCGTCTCCGCGAACCCGTCCATGTACGCCCAGTGCCGCTCTCCCAATCGCCTGCGCAATTCCAGCGACCCCGACCGATCCCGGTGATAGCAGAAGAACTCCATGTCTCAGTCATAGCGGACTTCACACCGTCAGACGCCCGCCCCACCCGCCCCACCCGCGCCACCGAAGAGGCCGGAGAACACTCGACCCGGCCGCAGGCCGCCCTGTCCTACGTTCATCGGTCCCGCCCTCACCTCCTCATGTTCCGGGCGGTCGGCGTCCCATGCCTTCTCTCGCCCCTGGGACGCTCCGCGATCGGCAGGGCGGTGGTCGTCCTCCTCGCGGTGACCGTGGCTCTCACGGCGGTGTGTTTCGGGGTGAGCGACCTTGCTTTCTGCTGGTGGCGGGCGCGAGACTGGCCATCCCTGCTCGCCGGTCAAGGATCGTATGGTCGCCACTGCTCCTTCCGGGACGCGTCCGCGGAACCGCCTTGCCCGGCTGGGTCTGGCCACGGTGTTCTGGGCGCTCCTCTGGATTCCCGCCGGCGTTTTGAGCACGGTCGTCAAGAGGACGATCGAGCCTGCCCGCCTCTTCCCGGACAGCTACCTGATCAGCGACTCGATCACGGGGCTGCCCTACCTGCTGCCCGTCGTGGCGCTGGCCGTCGTCCTCCCGTCGATCGCCTACCGGCGCCGCGACGCCTTCTTCTTCCTGATCCCGTTCTGGAACATCGCGTTCTCAGGGGTGGTGTGCTGGCGGCTGGCCGGGTTGCCTCACGTCGACTGGCCTCTTCGCAGGGCTTGAGCGCAAGCCGAGGCGGTGCTCCCCGGTCGTACCGGTGTCCGGCCCCGGGCGCATGATGGCTGCGGCCGAGTGACGTCACGGGCGCACCGCGCCGCCGGGTCGGTCGCCGGTGGCGCGGTGCGTTCACGGGGTGGGGTGTCAGGGCGTCTCGCGGAGCTCGACGTCGCCGCCCATGGTGACGCCGATGCAGGTGAGGGTCACGGAGGTGTGCGGGCCCGCGTCGACCCACTGGCTGTACTTCGTGCTGAGGACCGGGAAGCCGTGGCTGCTGTTCAGGCATTTCATCATGCCCCGGTACTGGCCGGTCCCCGAGGCGCAGTTCCTCGTCACGACGGTCCGCAGCGTGCCGTTGGGGGTGCGGCTGCGTTCCACCTGCGCGGTGCAGTCGGCGGGGAGGGCGAAGGCGGGGGAGGCGGCCCCGATCACGGTGACCGGGAGGGCGAGGGCTGCGGCCGCGAGCATCACGGCGGCCTTGACGCGAAAGCGCATGGTCGGTCTCCTTCTCAGCCGCCTCGAACGGCCCGGCGGGCCGTATCGCGGTTCCGGGCGGCTTCGCCATGGTCGGCCGGACCGTGTCCCTGCCGCCTGAGCCGGGTGTCCCTTTCCAGGTCCCTGAAAATCACGCCGTGTCCCGGGTCACGGCCTTGGCCACGCGATCGTCCGCGGGCCTCCGGGTTCAGTCGGCCGTCAGTTTCATGATGGGAGCGGGGGTTCCCGTCGGGGGGACCTTCAGGGTCCTGAGGGAGAAGTTCAGGAGTTCCCTGAACACCGGTGCGGCCACGGTGCCGCCGTAGTAGCCCTTTCGGGGGTTCTGCAGCACGATCTGGACGACGACCTTCGGGTCGTCGGCGGGGGCGAATCCGGCGAACATGCCGGTGTAGCCGGCATAGCCGCCGCGGGTGCCGTCCTTGTTCTTCTTCTCGGGGTCGTAGCGGTTGGCGGTGCCGGTCTTGCCCGCCACCCGGTACCCGCCGAGCCGGGCGGCCTTGGCG
Source organism: Actinocorallia populi (assembly GCF_002995495.1). GTDB lineage: Bacteria > Actinomycetota > Actinomycetes > Streptosporangiales > Streptosporangiaceae > Actinocorallia > Actinocorallia populi. Next base: position 53,968 of record NZ_PVZV01000006.1, read on the forward strand.
GTGCCCTGGTTGACGACCGCCTCCATCATCGTGGTGAGCCGGCGGGCGGTGTCCGGGGCGACCACCCGACGGCTCGCCGGCGCCGCGGCGGGGACGAACCCACCCCGGCTGTCGTAGGTGCCCGCGATCACCGAGGGCGTCACCCGTACGCCGCCGTTGGCGATCGTCGCGTAGACGCCGGCCATCTGGAGCGAGCTGACCGAGATGGCCTGCCCGAAGGAGATCGGGTAGCGGTCGGTGCCGTTCCAGTCCTGGGGTTCCTTGAGCCGGCCCGCGGTCTCGCCGGGCAGGTTCACCCCGGTCGGCTCGGCGAACCCGAACGCCCGCAGGTAGCCGTGGAGGTCCTTGTCGGACAGCGGCTCGCCGGCGAGGATCGTGCCGACGTTGCTGGACCTGGCGATGATGCCCGCGAAGGTCAGCCGTTCGGTCCCGTGGAACTCCGAGTCGTGGAACTCCCGGTCCGCGCGGCGGATCCGGTAGGGCACGGTGAACGGCTGCTCGGGCGTGACCAGGCCCTTGTCCAGCAGCGCCGCCGCCGTGACGATCTTTCCGGTCGAGCCGGGTTCGAACGGCGCCTGCACGACCGGGTTGGCCAGCGCGGCCGGGTCGGCCTCGGCGTAGTGGTTGGGGTCGTAGGTCGGGGCGGAGGCCATGGCCAGCAGCCGCTGGCCGGGGGTCATGACCACGGCGGTGCCCCAGTCGGCCGCGTGGTCCTCGACCGCCGCGGCGATCAGGTCCTCGGCCTTCCACTGGACGTCCTGGTCGATCGTGAGCCTGAGGCCCTGGCCGGCGACAGGTTTCTTGATCCGGCCGCCGCCCATCGGGATGCGCTGGCCGCCCCCGCCGCGCTCGACCCGCTGCCAGCCGTCGGTGCCCCTGAGCAGCTTGTCGTACTGGAACTCCAGGCCTTCGCCGCCCACGCCGTCGGCGTTGACGAACCCGATGAGGTTGGAGGCGACCGCGTCGGCGGGATAGACACGGCGGGACTGGGGGACGGCGCCGATGCCGCGGAAGCCCAGGGAGGCGACCAGCTCCGCCCGCTGCGCGGGCACCCGGTGGGCCAGTTCGACGTACTGCGTGTCCGGCGCGGACAGGCCGGCGAGGACCTTGCCGGGGTCGAGGCCGAGGGCGTCGGCGAGCCGGCCGGCGATCTCCTCGCGGCGGGACGGCTTGATCTGGGTGGGGTCGGCGAAGATGCCGAAGGCGTCCTGGGTCATGGCCAGCGGTGCGCCGTTGACGTCGGTGATGGTCCCGCGCTCGGCGAGCAGGCCGATCTCGTCCATGCGCTGGGCGAGCGCCCGCGCGGCGTACTCCTCGGACTTGACGCCCTGGATCTGCACGAGACGCCCGGTGAACAGCGACAGGACGAACGCGACGATCAGCAGGCTCACGTTGAGCCGCTTCATCGGGTCCGTCAACCGCATCGGCGGACGGCGGCGGCGGGGCGGCGGCCGGCGGGGGACGCTCGGCCGAGGCGGCCTGCCGGAGCTTCGCGGCGAGCCGCCCGGGCCCGGCCTGCGCGGCGGGGCCCCGCCCGCCCGGCGGCGGGCCGGCTCGGCGCTCGGGGCGCCGCGCCGGCCGGGCGGCCGCGTCACGGCCGGACCCGGGCGGCCGTCCCGGTCCGGCCGGGCATGCCGTCGCGCAGGACGAACGGGGCCGCCCCGCCGGCCGTGACGGCCTCGGGCACCCGCCCGGCGGGGCGGCGCCCGGACAACACCTTCTTGCCTTCAGCCCCGTACGCAGACCGAAGCTCCCATATCCGCACGACACTCATCATGATCCGTAAGGGCGTTTCCGGATGGGCGACTCGCCCGAGAATCTAACGGAAAGGGTCCTGCCGGATCGTGCCATGCGACGGGGATCGGTGGTTCCCGCCCCGGACCGGCGTCAGACGGGACGGCGGCCGAACCCGGGGAGGGGTTTCGGCCGCCGTCCCGCTCGCCGGGACGAAGGTCAGTTCGGGTAGTTCGGGTTGTTCATCTCGGGGATCTCGATGCTGATCGGGAACTTCGCCCCGGACAGCACGAGCAGGACGCCCAGGCGGAGGATCTCGTCGAAGAGCCAGTAGAACTTCTGCACCGGCCCCGGCGCCTTCTCCAGGGAGAGCAGCCCCTCGCGCACGGCGATGAACGGCTCCCACGCGGTCTCCAGGATGCCGGACCAGAACGGCGTCTCGCGGATCTTCAGCCAGCCGGCGACCTCGTCGCCCAGGGTGTAGCGCGTCAGCGCCGACAGCACCGGCGCGCTCACGTGGCCGCCGTCGACGAACTCGGCCAGGTTCAGCAGGGTGTCGGCGAGCTTGACGCCCTCGGGGGTGGGTCCCAGGATCGGCGTGAGGACCTGCGCGGCCTGGGCGTTCGCCTCGTCCCACGAGGCGGGGATGTACTCGTCCTTGATGCCGAGCATGTGCGCGGTGAGCTGCCAGGAGTGCAGGAACCCGTCGGACTCCGCCGCGGCGATGGGGACCTTCCACTGGTTCAGCTGCTGCATCACCGTCGTGGGCAGGCTGTGCCAGGTGACCATCATGTCCGCCTGGCTGATCGGGATCGCCTCGTCGGCGACCTTGTCCCAGTGCGGCGACTTGGGCAGCAGGTGCCGCACGCCCGCGTGGGCCAGGCGCGTCTTGACGCACGTCACGATCATCTCGCCGTCGGGGGCGAAGGCGTTCTTCGTGCCGACGTCGTAGCCCAGCTTCGCGGTCTTGGTGATGCGGTCGCGCATGTCCGCGCCGCCCTTGGAGTAGTAGACCGCCCGCGCCTCCCTGGGGATGACGGTGCTCATCATCCCGCTGACGAACCCGTAGGTGACGCCCAGGTACAGGCCGCGCTTCTCGTTGAAGTTCACCGCCGCGGCGAGCTTGCCCTGGTCCGTCCACGACGGCAGCTGCCGGGCCTTCTCCATGAAGGCCTTCAGGTCCGCGGGCAGCCCGGCCGGCAGCGCCTGGCCGTTCTTGGTCCACGTCTTCAGAAGCTCGTTGACCTTGGACGTCTCGCCCCGGTCGATCACGGCGGCGACCACCGGGTCGGCCTCCGCGTCCCACACGCCCTTCGGGTCCAGGCCCGCGCCCTCGCCGACGACCGAGCCCTTGGGGGACCACGACCACGCCGGCGACGCCGCGCCGATCGCGCCGAGCGCGCCCAGCGCCCCGCCCATCTGCAGGATGTTCCTTCTGCTGGGTTCTGCCATCTTTCATTCCTCCTCGACGAGCAAAGACCGATTGATACGGTGAAACATGGTCTGCATCTCCGTATCATGGACGGTGAATCCAATAAGAGCACACGTCGAAGATCACGACAAGACCCCGGCACCGGCGGGTGCTACGGAAACCGCCTTCGCGGAGAGGGGCGTGGAGTCCGGCTGCCGTTCACCGCGGCCGGAAACACCAGGTCAGGCAGGGGAGGCCGTGGAAAAGAACCGATGCCGCGACCCGTGGCCGCCGTTCGGTATCAGTGAGATCTCGAGGCGGGACGGCCCGCTCAGGGGCGGGGGAGAGCACAGGGCCGCGGCCTGCGGCGTGAATTCCGATCCTTACTGTGTCAAGGCGGCGGCCCTGCCGCCGGTGACCGGCTCACCGATCGGCGAAGCGGTCCTGTCCCAGCACCGCGAGCAACCGGAGCTTCTCGTCGTCCTCGGTGTGGGGCGGGGCGGTGAGAACGAGCAGCGCCTGCGACTGGTCCTCGGTGAACAGCGCCTGGCAGTCCAGCTCGATCGGGCCGATCTCGGGGTGGATGAGCGTCTTGTGGTCGGCGAAACGCTGGGCGACCTCGTGCCGCTCCCACAGTTCGGCGAACTCCGTGCTCGCCTTCTGCAGCGCCCGTACGAGTTCGCCCGCCCGTGAACGCGACCCCATCGACCCGTAGGCGGCGCGCAGGTTCGCGACCTGGGCGCGGCTCTGGCGGTCGCGGTCGTCCTCGGGATAGCGCAGCCGCTCGCGCGGGTCGGTGAACCACCGGTAGATCTCGCTTCGGGCGAGGCCGGTGCAGGCCGACCTGTCGCCGAACAGGGCGTCGGCCATCCGGTTCTGCACCAGCGTCTCGCCCAGGTTGGACAGGATGAGCGCGGGAACGTCGTGCAGGCGGTCCAGCACCCGCAGCAGCGCGGGGGCGACGTGCGTCGCGGCCGAGACCGTGGTCGGGGCGCTGTGCCCCGCCACGCGGAAGAGGTAGTCGCGCTCGTCGCCGGTCAGGCGGAGCGCACGGGCGAGCGAGGCGAGCATCTGCTCGCTCGGCTGCGGGCCGCGCCGCTGTTCGAGCCGCGTGTAGTAGTCGGTCGACATCACGGCGAGGGCGGCGACCTCCTCCCGTCTGAGGCCCGGGGTCCGGCGGCGCACGCCCGCGGGGAGCCCCGCGTCCTCGGGCCGCAGCGCCTCGCGGCGGCGGCGCAGGAAGTCTGCCAGTGCTGCACGGTCCATGTCTCCATTATCGGGTGGCCACCCGAGCTCACCCAGGGATCGCCGATCCCCCGATGAGCGGTCCCTGCACGTACGGCGGCCGGACGGGGAGGATCAAGGCATGGACATCTCCGGAAACACCGTCTTCATCCCCGGCTCCACCAGCGGCATCGGCCTCGCGCTCGCCCTCGAACTGCACGCCAAGGGCAACACCGTCATCGTCGGCGGCAGGCGCGCCGAACTGCTGGAGCGGATCGCCGCCGAGCACCCCGGCATCGACACCGTCCGGATCGACACGGCGGACGCCGCGAGCATCGCCTCGGCCGCGGAGCAGGTGCTGGCGAGGCACCCGGACCTCAACGTCCTCGTCACGATGGCCGGCATCATGCGCGTCGAGGACTGGCACAGGCCCGAGTCGTTCCTCGCCTCGGCCGAGGAGGTCGTGACGACCAACGTGCTCGGCCCGATCCGGCTCATCGCGGCCTTCGTCGAGCACCTGCGGGCGCAGCCGGACGCCACGATCGTCACCGTCTCCTCGGGCCTGGCGTTCGCACCGCTCAGGGCCACGCCGAGCTACAACGCCTCCAAGGCCGCGATCCACATGCTCAGCGAGTCGATCCGGCTGCAGTTCGCCGACACGAACGTGAAGGTCATGGAACTCGAGCCGCCGTCCGTCCGCACCGCGCTGCTGCCCGGCCAGGAGAGCAGCGACTTCGCGATGCCGCTCGAGGAGTTCGTGGCGGAGGTCGTCGAGCTGATCGAGACCCGTCCCGACGCCAGGGAGATCCAGGTTGAGCGCGTGAAGTTCCTCCGTTACGGCGAGGCGCGCGGCGACTACGACCAGGTCGTCGCGACCCTCAACGCCGCCGACCCGCACGGGAAGTAGCGACGTGAAGTCGTCCGATCTTTTCGCCTGCGGCGGCCATCTGAATGACCAGTGCCCCGCCGCTGGTCATTCTGAAGGAGTACCGACTTGTCCACCGCCCCCCTCCGGCTGCTCACGGCCGCCGCCCTGACCGCCGGCCTCGCCGTCACCGTCGCGTCACCGGCCTCCGCCGCGCCCGGCCCCTGCGCCGTAGGCACCTGGAAGCTCACCAAGTACACGCTGAAGAGCCACATCGAAGAGGTCACCGCCAACGCCAAGGGCGGTGAGGGCACCCGGCTGACCATCACCAGGAAGTCGGCCTCCTACGACTTCTCCCGCGCCAAGAAGGTCGTCACCAGGGGCGTCGCGGAAGGCGACCCCTACACCGTGACCGACGTCTTCAAGAAGAAGCTGGCCTTCAAGTCCACCCTCGTCGGCAAGAAGAAGACGGGCAGCCTCACCCTCAAGCCCAAGACCGCCACCGGCGCCGCGACCATCTCCAGCTTCCTCGGCGACCAGTCCACCGGCACGGCCGAGCTCGCCAAGAACTACCGCGCCGGTCTGAAAGATCCGTTCATCCCCGACTTCGGCCAGTACACCTGCACGTCCAAGACCCTGAAGCTCGTCCTGGAGGCCGACGGCCCCCGGACCACCATCACCTCCGTCCACCACTACAGACGCGTCTGACCCCAGAACCCCCTGCCCGGAGAGACCGGCCCATCCGGTCTCTCCGCTGCCGGCCCCCATCCGGCTCGCCCAAGGCGAAGCCCGCGAAACACCGGATGAGGCTCTTCTGGCCTGGCATCCGGCATCATTACCTGATCTACGACGTGAAGTCCTTGGGTCGAAGCGGCACAGAACACGACATGCGTACGGTCATGAGCGCGATCCTGAAGGACGCCAAAGGCGAGTTGGGGGAGGAAGGGCTGCGCCGCTGCGTCCACGACATGCTCAGCCCGGAAGTCCTTGTTCACCCGTCGGTGGAGTTGCCGCCGTACGTCGGTTACGGACCGGTATTGATCCTTTGTTGCATATAGATAAGGTTGTCTTGCTGTCGGGCGGAAGCCGGTTCATCGAGGCGGCGTCTCGGGATCGTGGCGGGGCGCGTATTCCCACCGCAGGGGAGCCGACCCTGCGCAGGCGGTGCTGATCGGCGACGAGCGCGCCCAGATGGTGCGGACCGCGGCCCGGGAGCAAGGGCAGGACGGACGAGACGAGGCGGTCGCGGATGAACGTCGGAACAGCGGACGGGCGGGAGTACCGGCCCCTGGTGCTCGATCCGGCTCAGGACGGTGACGCCGCGGTGCTCGAGGGCCTGCGCTCGCGGGGGGACGTCGCGTTCCTCGATCTGCGGGAGCCGATCCGGGCCGAGCTGGCGGACATCCTCGACCTCCCGGACACCGGTGAGGGGCCGGAGTGCGACCGGTGGGTGCACTATCCGTGGTTGCGCCGCGCCGTGGGGCTGCCGGGTCCGCGCACCATGCGCCTGGTCCGGCTCGACCGCAACCGCAACAAGCTGACCCGCGAGGAGCAGGACCGGCTCGGGTCCCTGGTCGTGGGTGTCGTCGGCCAGAGCGTCGGCCATGCCATCGCCCACACGCTCGCGCTGGAAGGCGTCTGCGCCGAGCTGCGGCTGGCCGACTTCGACAGCCTGGAGCTGGCGAACCTCAACCGCATTCCGGCCTCGGTGTTCGACATCGGCCTCAACAAAGCCGTGATCACCGCGCGGCGGATCGCCGAACTCGACCCCTACCTGCCGGTGACCGTCTACCCGATGGGCATCACGGACGAGGTGATCGACGAGTTCTTCGACGGCCTGTCGGTCGTCGTGGAGGAATGCGACTCGCTCGACGTCAAACTGGCGGTCCGCGAGGCCGCGCAGCGGTACCGGGTCCCGCTGCTGATGGAAACGAGCGACCGGGGCCTGCTGGACGTCGAACGCTACGACCTGGAGCCGGGCCGCCCGCCGTTCCACGGCATGCTGAACGGTGCCGGCCGGGCCGACCTGCGCGGGCTGTCGACGCGGGACAAGGCGCCGTACGTCATCCGGATCCTCGACGCGCAGGGCCTGTCGACCGACTTCGCCGCGAGCCTGGTCGAGATCGACCAGACGCTTTCGAGCTGGCCGCAGCTCGGCGGCGACGTCCAGCTCGGCGGCGCGACCGTCGCCGCCGCGGTGCGGCGCATCGGCCTGGGCCTCCCGCTGCCCTCGGGCCGGACGCGCGTCGACGTCCAGCGGTGCCTGGACGAGCTGGCACCGCCGGTCGCCGCGGCGGAACCGGACTGGAGCGGCGTCACCGCGCCCGGACCTCCGTCCGTGGCCGACCTGTCCGCCCTGCCGGTCGCCGAAGCCGTCGCCGTCTGCGCGGGCCTGGCCCCGTCCGGGGGAAACGTCCAGCCCTGGAGCATCACGTCGGACGCCGCGGACGGGATCCGGATCGAGCTGGACCCGGCGGCCAGTACCGGCATGGACATCGGCTACCGCGGCAGTGCCGTCGCCGTCGGCGCCGCGCTGTACAACGCGCGGGTCGCCGCGGCCGCGTACGGCGTCCTCGGCGACGCCGAGATCACCGAGGCCCCGGCCAAGCTGACCGCCACCCTGCGCTGGGGCACCGGAACGGACCACGACCTGGCCCGCGACCTCCCGGGTGTGACGACCCGCCACACGAACCGGCGCCCGGGCACCGGCGCGGCACTCGACCCGGGCGTCCTGGAGTCCCTGGTGCGAGCGGCGCACCCGGCCGGCGGCACGGTCCGCGCGATCACCGAACCGGACGCGCTGGAAACCGCGGCCACCCTGCTGGCCGCCTCCGACCGGATCCGCTACCTGACCCCCGTCCTGCACGCCGAGATGTTCGCGGAACTCCGCTGGCCGCAGGACGACCTGGACAGCGGGCTCGACCTGCGCACCATGGAACTGGCACCGGACGAACTCGCCAAGCTCGCCATCGCCCGCCGCCCCGACGTGATGGCCCGGATCCGCGCCTTCGGCGGCGGCGTCGCGCTCGGCGAATACTCCCGGGACCGGGTCCGCTCCTCCTCCGCCCTCCTGGCGGTCTGCTTCGGCTTCGAAGGCGCCGAACCCACCCTGATCGACTACGCGAAGGCCGGTGCCGCCGTCCAGCGCGTCTGGATCGAGGCCGACCGCCACGGCCTGGCCGTCCAGCCCATGTCCCCGGTCTTCCTGTACGCGAACACCCGCGACGAGATCGGCGCGGCCACCCCGGGCTTCGAAAGCGAGGTGACGGAACTTCGGGAACGTTTCCTGAAGCTGCTGACGGTCCCCGCCACCGAGGCCGTGGCCCTGGTCCTCCGCCTCGGCCACGCCGCACCAGCCGCCACCCGCAGCATCCGCAGAGCCCGAACGCCGCGGTAGCCACCGGACTCAGCGGACCCCAGAAGCGCCTGGTCATGCGGCCACGTCCCTCCTGTCCCTCCTGGCAGGAGAAGGCGTGGAGGAGCTCGATCCCGAACTCTCCGACCGGCTGTGCGGTGTGCTGACCACACTCGTCGCGCTCACCCCGGACACCGGCCGGACCGTTCGGGGAGGCTTGGTGTTCCTGGTGCGTGAGTGAGGCCGGGACGGCGTCAGGGGCGTGTCGCCTTCGCACCATGGACACGGGGGGCCGGTCGGGGACAGGGTGATCGGTGCAGGTTCACCAACGGGGCCGTGTTCCGCGTAGACCGGCCCCGTCCCGACCGCCAGAGAGGACCCCCCATGACCGAATCCCGTAGCGCCGTCCTTCGCGACCTCACCGGTCCATATTCCATTGAGACCGTCACCATCGCCGATCCCGGTCCCGGCGAGGCGCTGGTGCGGGTGGCGGCCACCGGCATGTGCCACACCGACCAGCTCGGCCGCCTGGGCGTGTTCGGGGAGGCGTTCCTTCCCGCGATCCTCGGGCACGAGGGCGCGGGCGTCGTCGAGGCGGTCGGGCCCGGGGTCACCTCGGTCGCGCCGGGCGACCACGTCGTGCTGACCTTCGACTCCTGCGGGACGTGCCCGGCGTGCCTGACCGGAGCGCCGGCGAACTGCGCGCTGTTCGAGCTGAACAACCTCACCGGCAACCGGCCCGACGGCAGCGGGTGCGCCACGGACGCCTCCGGCGCCCCGGTGACCAGCCGGTGGTTCGGGCAGTCGTCCTTCGGGCAGTTCACGCTCGCCACCGAACGCAACATGGTCAAGGTCGGAAAGGACGTTCCGCTGGCGGTCCTCGGCCCGCTCGGCTGCGGGATCCAGACCGGGGCGGGCGCGGTGCTCAACACCGCGAAGCTGGCGCCCGGCCAGTCCATCGCGGTGTTCGGCACGGGCGCGGTGGGCCTGGCCGCGGTCATGGCGGCGAAGGCGTCCGGCGCGGGGGAGATCGTCGCGGTGGACCTGAACCCCGCGCGGCGCGAGACGGCGCTGGAGCTGGGAGCCACGCGGGCCGTCGACGGGGCGGACCCGGCGCTGGCGGACGAGATCCGCGCCGGGGGTCCCGGCATGGACGTCACCTTCGACACCACCGGCGTCGCCTCGGTGATGGCCACCGCGGTGGAGGTGCTGGCCAGGCCCGGCGCGTGCATCCTCGTCGGCGCGGGCATGGACGTGCTCACCGTGCACCCGGCGTCCCTCGCCGGCAAGACCGTGACCTACGTCTACGAGGGCGACGCGGTGCCCCGGGTGTTCATCCCCCGCCTGATCGGCCTGTGGAAGCGCGGCCTGTTCCCGTTCGACCGGCTGATCAAGGAGTACCCGCTGGAGGAGATCGACCAGGCCGAGGCGGACACGAACGCCGGCAAGGTGATCAAGCCGGTCCTCGTCATGCCGTCCGCTCCCGCCGGGAGCTGAGCGGGGAGCCGGCCTCCCGGTGACGCCCGGGTGACGAACCGAGCGGGCGACGGCGCCACCGCGGACACGAACGTCGAGTTCCTCTCCGCGGTGGCGGTCGGCCCCGCGCATGCCGCGGCACGGGTACCGCCGCGTTCTCTGAAATGATAATTTCAATTACCGGTAACGTCCCTCTCAAAAACACACGTGGTCGTGCGCGGCGGTGGCGGCATGCCGTCACGCGGCCGCGGGAGGAGAGCACCGTGAGCGAGGACCGGAAACCCGCCATCAGCCTGGACCGGCACTCCACGCCGTACCGCACCGAGTTCGAGCAGATCACGGACGACCTGCACGCCAGGTGCCCCGTCGCCTGGAACGACGCGCACGGCGGCCACTGGTACGTCAGCGGGAACAAGGAGTTGTTCGACCTCGCCCGGCGCGCCGACGTGCTGTCCAACGACAACGACGTCAACGGCGACCGGCGGGGGTACACCGGGATCACCATCCCGCCTCCGGAGGGGCCCCGGGTGCAGGGCGGGTTCCTGGAGATGGACCCGCCGGAGCAGCGGTACTACCGCCAGGCCCTGAACCCCTACCTGTCGCCCGCCGCGGTCGCGCGGTGGAGGCCGGTCGTCGAGGAGCTGACCCGGGCCTGCCTGGACGAGGTGATCGAGAGCGGCCGGATCGACTTCGTCGACGACCTGGCCAACATCGTGCCCGCGGTGCTCACCATGGCGTTGCTCGGCATGCCGCTGAAGGACTGGGAGGTCTACTGCGAGCCGTCCCACGCCGCGGTCTACACCCCGATGGACTCACCGGAGTACCTGCAGGTGCGCGAACTCCAGTTCCGTATGGGCGCGCACATGATGCAGACCATCCGGGACGCGCGGACCGCCCCCCGTCCCGGCCTGGTCGAAGAGCTGGTCACCGTCGAGATCAACGGTTCGCGACCCGACGACATGGAGATCTTCGGCGTTCTCATGCTGCTCATCGGCGGCGGTTTCGACACGACCACCGCGCTGACCGCGCATTCCCTGGAATGGCTGTCGGAGAATCCCGACCAGCGTGAGCGGTTGAGCCGGGAGCGGGAGGCGCTGCTCGACAGCGCGACGGAGGAGTTCCTGCGGTTCTTCACCCCGGCGCAAGGTGACGGCCGCACGGTCTCCCGGGACTGCGTGATCAACGGTACGGAGTTCAAGGAAGGCGAACGGCTGTGGTTGTCGTGGGCGATGGCCAACCGGGACGAAACGGTCTTTGAGGATCCGCACACCGTCCTCCTCGACCGTGAGGGCAACCGGCACAACAGCTTCGGGCTGGGCATCCACCGGTGCATCGGCTCGAACGTGGCGCGGGTGCTCTTCAAGATCATGCTCACCGCGGTGCTGGACCGCATGCCGGACTTCCGCTGCGTCCCGGGCGGCGCGGTGCACTACGACACGATCGGCGTCATCAACGGCATGAAGCACCTGCCGGCGACCTTCACCCCAGGGGAACGGCTGGGTCCCGGACTCGCCGAGACGATCGACGAGCTCCAGCGCGTCTGCGACGAGCAGCGCCTCGCCGAGCCGATCACCGTCCGCAAGGGGCAGGCGAGGCTCGACGGCGGACGACCCGGCCGGTGAGCGCGCCGGGCGGACCGCGCCCGCCCGGCTCCGAGCCCGCCGGCACCACGGTCAGCCGTGCTCGACGCGGGCGAGGAAGAACTCCCGGATGTCCTCGGCGAGCAGCTCCGGCACCTCCATCGCGGCGAAGTGGCCGCCGCGCTCGAATTCCGACCAGTGCCGGATGTCGTACAGCCGCTCGGCCAGCGGACGCACCGACTGCGTGATGTCGTGCGCGAACACCGCCACGCCGAGCGGCACCGGGCACGGCTCGGTCCCCCGCGGCGCGTCGTGGTGCAGCCGCGCCGAGGAGGCCGCGGTGGCGGTCAGCCAGTACAGCGAGACGTCGGTGAGCATCCGCTCGTCGCTGACCGGCGTGCGGGGGTCCGTCCACTGCGCGAAGCGCTCGGCGATCCAGACCAGCTGGCCGACCGGCGAGTCGGTCAGCGCGTAGCCGATGGTCTGCGGGGTGAGGGCCTGCAGGGTCTGGTACGGCGGGCGGTTCGCCATCAGCCGCCGGATCTTGTCCAGCCGGACCTCCTCGGCCTCGGACAGCTCGACGCCGGCGTCCGGGTCCGGCCGGGTCGGCAGGTAGTTGACGTGCACTCCGACGACGTGCTCGGGCGCGACCGCGCCGAGCGCCGTCGAGACGCCCGAGCCGAAGTCGCCGCCCTGCGCGCCGTAGCGCTCGTACCCCAGGCGGCGCATGAGCTCGGCCCAGGCCCGCGCGATCCGGGTGAGGTCCCAGCCGCGTTCGCGGGTCGGCCCGGAGAAGCCGTAACCCGGGAGGGACGGGATCACGAGGTGGAAGTCGCGTGACAGCGGCTCGATCACGTCGAGGAACTCCAGGAACGACCCGGGCCAGCCGTGGGTGAGGATCAGCGCGAGCGCGTCCGGCTTCGGGGACCGGACGTGGACGAAGTGGATGTTCTGTCCCTCGATCTCGGTGGTGAAGTGGGGGAGCTCGTTGAGCTCGGCCTCGTGCTCGCGCCAGTCGTAGCCGGTGCGCCAGTGTTCGGCCAGCCCCTTGAGCCGCGCCAGCGGGAAGCCGTAGTCCCACCCGGCGTCGGCGACCTCGTTGGGCCAGCGGGTGCGGGAGAGCCGGTCGGCCAGGTCGTCGAGGTCGGCCTGGGGGACGTCGATGCGGAACGGCTTGATCATGTTCTTGACTCCGGGGGATGGCGGTGGGCGTCGTGCCGGACTCTAGATTCGCACCTTCCCAACTGTCAACATCCCAACTAATTACTGTGCAACCGTCATTGATGCAATCAACAGGCTGCTAGCATCGCGTCGGGAGGTGGGGCCCGTGCCCGGACGGGAGAAGGACGCCGTCGACGGCGGGTCCGGATCGCTGCACGCGTCCACCGGCCACCTGCTGCGCCGCGTGTTCACCGCCGTCACCGCCGACGCCGTGCAGGACGGGCCGCGGTCGCGCGAGTTCGTGGTGCTCGACGTCCTCGCCGACGAGGACGCCCCCTCGCAGCAGGACCTCGCCCACCGGCTCGGCATCAACCGTACGATCATGGTCAGGCTGCTCGACCGGCTCCAGGAGGCGGGCCACGTCACCCGCACCCGCAACCCGGCCAACCGCCGCACCCACGTGCTGTCGCTGACCGAGGCGGGCCGTGCCGCGCTGGACGGCATGCGCCACGCCGTCGCCGCTCGCGACGCCCGGCTCACCGGCGCCCTCACCGCACCCGAACGGCGGCGCCTCACCGAGCTGCTGACCAGGCTCGTCGCCGACGAGGGGCCGTCGGCCATCCGCAGCGTCGAGCACCTGATCGCCCAGGCCCACTACCGGCTGCGCCGCGTCGGGGACCACCGGCTCGAGGCGTACGGCCTGCGCACCCGCCACTTCGCCCTGCTGCCCGCCCTGGACCTGCTCGGCCCCTGCCCGCAGGAGCAGCTGGCCCGGTACCTCGACCTCACCGAGCCGGCCACCGCGTCGCTCGTCGAGGAACTGGTGACGGCCGGCGTCGTGTCCCGCGGCCGGGACCCGCACGACCGGCGCCGCTACGCCCTGCGGCTCACCGACCTCGGCCGCGCCCGCGTCCCCGTGGTGCGCGAGGCCATGGAGAGCATCGAGCGCGACATCGACGACATCCTCGGCCAAGACGGCGCACAAGAGCTCCGCGTCCTTCTCACCAGACTCCTGCCGTAGGGCGAGGGCGCGCAGGCACGGCGAGGGGCCCGCCTGAAGGCCGCGGAACGGTCAGGCGACGAAGTCGTCCCAGTTGGTGGCGAGGTAGTGGAGGAAGGCCGGGCCGACGGACTCGCGGACGAAGTGCTCGCGCGGCCGCGGCTGCACGAGGCGGAAGCCCGCGTCCGCCAGGGCGCGGACCGGGAAGTCGTGGTGGAGGACGGCGCCCGCGCCGACGAGCACGAAGTCGGCGCCGCGGTCGAGGCACCAGGCCGCGTCCGGGGCGGAACCGATCTTGCCCGCCACGCCCAGCCGGGTGCCGCCGCGCGGCAGGCCGGTGAAGTGGTCGATGAGGAGCCGGTCCCGGTGGGCCTCTTCGTGGGTCTCCTTGAAGGCGTCCCACAACGACATGTCGAGGTAGTCGAGCAGCCCGGAGACCAGGACGTCGGCGGCCAGGGCGCGGGCCTCGGCGAGGGGGATCCCGCTGCGCTCGGGGGTGAGCCGGAGCCCGACCTGGAAGTCGGGCCCGGTCGCCGCCCGGATGCCGTGGAGGATCTCCCACACCATCCGCGTCCGGTTCTCGAAGGAGCCGCCGTAGCGGTCGGCACGGTCGTTGCGGGGATTGAGGAACTGGCAGACGAGGTAGCCGTGCGCGCCGTGCACCTCCACTCCGTGGAACCCGGCGCGTTCGGCGCGCACGGCGGCCGCCGTGAAGTCCGCCACGACCTGTTCGACCTCCGCCGTGGTGAGCGCGCGGGCGCTCTTGGCCGGGTCGTCCCAGGGCGCGACCACGGGCACGCCCGACAGCGCGGCGTCGGCACGCCGCCCGCCGTGGTGCAGCTGGAGCGCGGCCACGCCCCCGGCGTCCCGGATCCCGCCTGCGAGCCGGGTCAGCCCCGGCAGGAAGCGGTCGTCCCACGCGGCGAGCTGCCCGGGAAAGGCCTGCCCCGCCCGCGAGACATGCGACGCGCAGGTCATGACCATCCCGAAGCCGCCCTGCGCCCGCCGTACGAGCCACGCGTACTCGTCGTCGGAGAGCGTCCCGTCCGGATGGCTCTGCAGGTTGGTGAGCGGCGCGACCGCGAACCGGTTCGCCCAGGCGGGACCGCGGCCGAACGTCAGCGGCGCGGCCGGCGTACCGGCCGTCATACGACGCCCCCGGAGGCGAACGGACCGGCGAAGGGGGCACTGAGCCAGATCTTGTGCATAGCGCCGCAATCGTAGTCCATCGGCCCCGACGCACCCGGCACCGAAAACACCGGGGCGCCGGACCCGGCCGCCACCCGGCGGCCGGGGGGAGGAGAGGCACCCTCCCGGAGGGCGGCCGGCCGATGGCGACACGGAGCGGACCTTCGTTTCGGGCCGGTCCTTCAGGAGTTGCGCTGGAGTCCTTCGAGGGCGGAGGCGACCAGGTTGTCCTTCTCGAGTGCGGCACCCGAGGCGAGGGCCTTGCGCCATTCCCCGGTGGTGGCCACGGCCGCCAGGTTGGACTGGAACAGGACCATCAGCGTGCGGTGCAGGTCCTCGGCCGAGACGCTGCCCGCCGCGTTGGCCAGGTGGATCGCGCCCGTCGCGTCGGACAGGACCTCGGCGCCGAAGCCGAGGGCCTCGGCGTCGACGACGCTCGCGAGGTCGCAGTTGTTCGTCATGTAGCCCGCGAACGTGACGGTGTCGACGCCCTGGTCGCGCAGCCACTCGGCGAGGCCGGTCTGGGGGAAGACGCTGCTGAACCGCTTCTCGATCTTCTTGGCGTCCCGGACGGCGTCCTCGACGTCGGGGTGCAGCCGCCAGCCGGCGGACCCGGCGGCGAACACGGGCGATCCGTCCGGTCCGGTGTGCTGCACCGCGACCACGGGGATGCCGGCCGCGACGGCGGCGTTCACGGCCTCCACGACGGCGGCCACCGTCGCCTCCCGGGACGGGTACCGGATGGCCAGCGGCCCGTCGAAGTACTCCTGCTGGGCGTCGATCACGATGAGCGCGCGGCGCGGAGCGGTCATGTCGTCCTCCTGTTCGGCGGGTGGGGGAGCGGACCCGGCACCGGACGCGCGGACCCGCACCGGCGATCCTCGCCGACCGGTGGCGGAACCATGAGTGGCTCACATGCACAATAGTGATGAAATCGGGCCAAATCTGGAGTAAGGGTGAAGATCGCCATCCACGCCTTCGACGGCGTCACGATGTTCCATCTCGCCGTGCCCCAGCTCGTCTTCGCCGAGGTCGGCCGGCTCGAGGCCGCCCCGGAGTGGACGACCGTCCTCTGGTCGACCGCCGGGGAGACCGTCACGACGGCCGAAGGGCACGTCCTCGGCCCCGTCGAGGGCCCGGACGTCCTCGACACCGCGGACATGCTGATCATCCCTTCGTGGCCCGAGCGGCTCCCCGAGGCGGACGCGGACCTGGTCGGGCACCTGCGCCGGGCGCACGCCCGGGGAGCGGAGATCGTCGGGCTCTGCCTGGGCGCGTTCGCGGTCGCGGACACCGGCCTGCTGGCGGGACGCTCCGCGGTGACGCACTGGGCGGCGATGGAGCGGTTCTCGGCACGGCACCCCGATGTCGCCGTGGACACCTCGGTGCTCTACATCGATCACGGCGACGTGATGACGTCCGCGGGCACGGCCTCCGGCCTCGACGCCTGCCTGCACATCGTCCGCAAGCACCTCGGAGCCGCCGCCGCCAACCGCCTGGCGCGCACCCTGGTGGTCGCCCCGCACCGCGAGGGCGGGCAGGCGCAGTACATCGAACGCCCGGTCTCGCGGGCCGAGTCCGACGCGCCCATCGCGGAGGTCATGGCCTGGGCCCTCGGTGATCTCGCCGCCCCCCTGCACATCGACGCCCTGGCCGAGCGTGCCTGCCTCAGCCGGCGCGGCTTCGTGCGCCGCTTCCGCGAGGCCACGGGGTCGACCCCGGCGAAATGGGTGCTCGACCGGCGTCTCGACAAGGCGCGGGAACTCCTCGAGACCACCTCCTGGGGCGTCGACCGCATCGCCGCGCACTGCGGCTTCGGCAGCGAGGTCACCCTCCGGCAGAACTTCAGCGCCCGCTACGCCACGACCCCGGGACGGTACCGCCGCCGGTTCAGGGGCCTGAACGGCTGACCCCGGGGTGTTCGGCACGTTGTTCCACTTTCGCCTTTGCCTATAAAAGGTGCCTAACCCGGCAAAGTCGGTGTTCTCGCACATCGCCCGGGTAGGAACGGCCCCGGCGGACCCGCCGGTTCCGTCCGCCCCGCCATCATGATCCCGTTTTCCGGAGGAATTCATGGCACAGGCTCCGCAACATCAGGAACCGCCGGGCCTCACCGGCAGGATGGACCCCAGGCCGGACCACGGCGAGGACGGCTATCGCGGTTCGGAGCGCCTGACGGGCAAGGCGGCCGTCATCACCGGCGCGGACAGCGGCATCGGCCGCGCGGTGGCGATCGCCTACGCGAGGGAGGGCGCGGACGTGCTGTTCACCTACCTGGACGTGGAGGAAGAGGACGCCCGGGAGACGAGGAGATGGGTGGAGCAGGCCGGCCGCAAGGCGGTGATGGTCCCCGGCGACCTCGCCGACCCCGCGCACTGCCGGGCCGTGGTGGCCAAGGCGGTCGACGAGTTCGGCAGGGTCGACATCCTGGTCAGCAACGCCGCCCACCAGATGACCCGCGACTCCATCGAGGAGATCCCGGACGAGGAGTGGGACCGCATTCTGGCGATCAACCTGTCCGCGTTCTTCCACCTGGTGAAAGCCGCCGTGCCGCACATGGCACCCGGATCATCCATCATTGGGACGACATCGGTGAACTCCGATATGCCGCCCCCCTCGCTGCTGCCGTACAACGTGACCAAGGCCGGTATAGCGAACATGGTCGGCTCGCTGTCGCAGCTGCTCGCCGACCGGGGGATCCGCGCCAACAGCGTCGCGCCCGGCCCGATCTGGACGCCGCTGATCCCCTCGACCATGCCGGAGGAGCAGGTGGAGGACTTCGGACAGCAGGTGCCGCTGAAACGGCCCGGCCAGCCCGCCGAACTCGCCGCCCTGTACGTACTGCTGGCCTCGGACGAGGCGAGCTACATCTCCGGCGCGCGGGTGGCCGTCACCGGAGGGCAGCCGATCCTGTGACCGCCGCACCGGCACCGTGGTACCCGCTGCGGCTGAGCGGCCCGGCCAGGCCCCTGGTGTTCGGCGGTCACGCCATCGCCCGGCACCTGGGGCGCACCGGGCTGCCCGACTGGAGCATCGCGGAGACCTGGGAGGTCAGCGACGTCGACGGCGACGGCGGGACCGTCACCAACGGTCCCCTGAATGTCGGCGCCCCCGTCACCGTGGTGTGCGGCGGCGCCGTCGAGGAACTCGGCCGCGCGCAGACCCTGCTCCTTCCCGCGGCCCTCGGCCGCCTGGAGATCGCCGGCCCTGCCGACGTCCTGCTGGGCTACCTGCCCGATCTCGAACGCGACGTCCGCGCCCCGCTCACCGCGGCCGGCCACGGACCGGAGCCCATCGCCGCCCTCGGCGAGGGGCTCGGCGCCTGACCGGGCCGCCGTGATGCGGGTCCGCCCTCGGGCGAGCAGGAGGACACGGACGTCGGCGTCGACGTCCGGTCACGGGGCCGGCATGAGGTCTTCGGCGGTGCGCCGGGGCGCGTTCAGGCCAGGGCGTACATGCGGATGGCGACGGTGTCTTCCTGTATCCCGCGGGCCAGGCCGACGAAGACGGTCTCGGCGAGCCAGCGGTGCGCCGGCGCGTCGGTGCGGAAGACGGGCGAGGTGCGGTAGTAGACGCCGGCGGAGGCCACCTGGAGGTCGCCGTCGTACTGGTCGGGGCTTTCGGCGCCTTCGCGGTAGTAGCCACGGTTGATGATGTCGATGACCGCTCCGTCCTCCGCCTGGATGAGGTAGCGGGCGTCCAGCTCGCAGACGCGGCCGCGCGTGCTCGACCAGTCGCCGCCGCCGGGCAGGACGGTCCCGCGCAGGAGCGGGCCGTCGACCGTGCCGCCGACGATGGGGGTGAACTCGAGCCTCTCGCCGTCGCCGTGTCCGACGTGCAGGCTGGGGGTGAGGAGGGCGCGGATCTCGAACGCGAAGGTCAACGCGGGGGTCTGGATATCGGGCATGTCGTTCCTTGGGGGTGCGGGGGTGCAGGGGTGCGGGGGGATTCCTGGTGCCGTCAGCCGAGGGGAAGGGGGGTGAGCCGCGGCCCCCGGTCCTCGATGGCCTGGGCGGTGTCGAGGAGGAGGTCCTCGGTGAAGCGGCCGCCGATGAGCTGGACGCCGATCGGGAGGCCGTCCGACAGGCCGGTGGGGACGGAGACGGCGGGGAAGCCGAGGACGGGGACGGCGGTCATCGGCCACTGGGCCGCGAACAGGCTCCGCGAGCGCGCCCCGTCGAGGATGTCCGCGTCCTGCTCGAAGGGAGGTTCGGCGGAGACGGGGGTCAGCAGGACCGTGTCCGCGCCGAGGAGTTCCTGGAGCCGGGTGATCAGCGTGGCCCGGCGGGCCCAGCCCTGGATGTAGTCGGAAATGTCAGGCTTCTCACCCCACATCTCCGCGACGGCCTCGTAGCCGTAGGCCATGCTCGTGCGGATGGCGTCGTCGCCCATCGCCTCGATCTGGGGCAGCAGGAGGCGCGTGTCCTCGTACAGCAGCAGCGACCACAACCGCGCCGCCTCGGCCAGGGCGGGCAGCTCCATCTCCTCCACATGATGGCCCGCCTCGGCCAGCCAGCCCGCGGCGCGGTCCACCGCCTCCTCGACGGCCGGATGCGACTTGGCCATCCCCACGTCGCGCACGACCCCGACCCGGACCGGTCCCCGGTGCGGCGCGGCCTGCGGCAGGGCCGGGACGCCGAACGGGTCGCGCAGGTCGGCGGAGGCCATCGCGCGCAGGGCCAGGCGCGCGTCTGCCACGTTCCGTGCCAGCGGTCCCTGCACGGACCAGGCCTGGACGGTGAGCGGCATCTCCACCTCCGGGCCGGGCGGCATCCAGTTGGAGACCAGGCCGACCGTCGGGCGGACGCCGACCACGCCGCAGCAGGCCGCGGGGAAGCGGATCGACCCGCCGATGTCGTTGCCCTGCGCCAGCGGCGTCATTCCGGCGGCGACACTGCTGGAGGCGCCCCCGCTGGAACCTCCGGGAGTGTGCGCCGCGCTCCAGGGGTTGAGGGTCCGCCCGTGCGGGTCGTTGGAGGTGAACCAGCGCAGCGAGAAGGCCGGGACGTTGCTGCGTCCGAGGAAGACGGAACCGGCGGCGCGCAGGGCCGCGACGCACGACTCGTCCTCCGGAACGGTCACCTCGGCCATGGCCGACAGGCCCAGGGTGAGGAGGCGCCCCCGCTCCGCGGTGTTGATCTTCGTCGAGACGGGCACGCCGTGCAGCGGACCCAGGGGTTCGCCGGCGGCCACCGCCTCGTCGGCACGGCGCGCGTCGGCCAGCGTCTCCTCGGGACGGACGTCGACGAGGGCGTTCAGGGCCGGGTTGACGGCCTCGATCCTGGCCAGGCAGGACTCCGCGACTTCGACCGAGGAGATCTCCCGGTCGCGGATTCCCGCGGCGAGCCGGGTCGCCGGCCACTGCCAGAGCTCCATGTCCACTCCTAGGGATCATGAGGGGGGCGGGAGGCGCTCCCGCGGCGGTGCGGAGAAGAGTACGTGATGCAACGCCGATATACAATGATGTTGTATCTCGTTCGCACGCCCGTTACGCTGCCGTCATGCCGGTAGAAATCGATGTCGACCAACGCCTCGCCTCCATCGCCGACGCGACCTTGAAGATCGTCGCGGCGGAGGGCGTCGAGGGAGTGACCATACGAGCGGTGGCCCAGCGGATCGGTGGTTCGACGACGCTCGTCACCAACTACCTGCCCACCCGGGCGGCCCTGCTCCGCAATGCCTTGGAGCACGCCACCCAGGACTGGGGCGAGGATCTGGAGCTCGTTCTCCAGGATACGGCGGACCACGAGCGGTTGGCGGCGGTTGCCCGGTGGTCCTGCTCGACCACCGGCGACGATCAGGTGCTGCGCCGCCTGCTCATGGAGCTGCTCGGCCGCGAGGAACCCGGCTCGGAGGCCCTGCAAGTGGTGAGGGAGGACTCGCGGCAGGGCCTCGACCTGCTGACCGAAGCCGCCGCGGCGGCCGGGGCCCCCGACGCCGACTTCGCCGCCGAGGTCCTGCAGCTGGTCATGCGCGGCTTCTACGTGGCCAGTCTCGAGGACCCCGAGCGCTGGAGCAGCGAGCGGGTGACCCCGCTCGTCGAACGGCTCGTGCGCATGCTGACCACTGGATGACCTTCCCGCCGTCGAGAGGCGCCGTCGGCGGTGTCAGTCTTCCCCCGGCAGGTCGGCGGCGGGCGCGGCGCGCTCGTCGAGCGTGGCGACCAACCGCAGCGCCAGGTTCTTCATCCCCTTCTGGCGCGTGGCGGGAAAAGGCAGTGCCGCAAGGGTGGAATAGCCGAACGCCATGCAGATGAGGGCGTAGGCCAGCTGGCGGCTCTCCCCGTGGTCGCAGCCGGGGGAGGCCTCGCGGATCGCGCGCGCGATCTCCTGCTCCAGCCGGCTGTAGCTCTCGTAGATCCGCCCGCGGAGCCGTACGTCGTGCATCGCGCCGTTGATGAGTGCGTCGATGACCAGATTGTCCTCGTTGTGCGCCATCTGCGGCCCGAAAAGATGATCCACGAGCGCGTGCATCCGCGCCTCGGCGGGGGGGCCGGCCATGACCTCCCGCAACTCCGTGAAGTAGGGGGTCATGACGTGCTCCCACAGGGCGTGGATGAGCTCGTCGCGGTTGCCCACGTAGTGCCGGACATGCGACCGGCTCATGCCCGCCGCGGCCGCGATCCGCTCCTGGGTGCTCCCCGCCAAACCGTGCTCGGCCACCGTCCGCGCCGCGGCCCTCAGGATTTCCGCACGCCGCCGATCGGCGAGGCTCGGCCTGCCCACCTGCCACCCCCAGCTCTTTTGTTTTCCATTTTCGAAAATCAATGGTGACCGTAGCGTAACACCGCGCCCCTGTGGCGGGGGCTGGACGCCCTGCGATCCGCCGCCTCGGAATCAGGTGCACAGCGGGCCCTTTGATGTCCGGCCAGGCCGGTGTCCGCCTCTTGGGCGAGGGGCGTCCGTTCACCGAAGGAACTTTCCAGAGACGCCTTAGTTTTGCACTATTGACAATCT
Organism: Actinocorallia populi; assembly: GCF_002995495.1. Lineage (GTDB taxonomy): Bacteria > Actinomycetota > Actinomycetes > Streptosporangiales > Streptosporangiaceae > Actinocorallia > Actinocorallia populi. The sequence goes on from NZ_PVZV01000006.1 coordinate 75,918, forward strand.
ATCGGTGGGCAACCATGCTCAAGGCCCAGACCTGGATCGGGTCCCCCCACCCTCACCGCGACGCCTCCGCCGGCCGCCCCGCGCAGGCCGCGCCCCGGCACCGGCCGATCGACCCGGCCGCGCAGATCGCCTCAGCCGTACCAGCACCATGAAGGGTCTTCTCCCATGCCACGTGCCCGCTGGACCGCACCCGCCGCGCTCCTCCTCGGCCTCTGCTCGCTCGCCGCCTGCTCCGGCGGCGGCTCGGACCCCGAGGCGAGCCCCGCGAAGCTCACCACGTCCGTCCCGGCCCCCACCAAGGAGGTCGAGACCGTCACCTGGAACATCCCCACCGGGGAGCCGCCCACCCTGGACCCCGCGCAGTCCACCACCGAACCCGTCAGCACCGTCGTCAGCAACATGTGCGAGGGGCTCTTCACCTTCGGCCACGACTACGAGCGCAAGCCGGCCCTGGCCACCTCCGTCGACCACCCCGACCCGCTCACCTACGTGATCACCCTGCGCGAGGGCGTCGAGTTCTGGGACGGCGAGCCGGTCACCGCCGAGGACGTCGTCTACAGCGCCCAGCGCATCCTCGACCCCGAGCTGGGTTCGGCCCTGATCGGCTGGGCCGCCAACGTGAAGGGCATCTCCGCCACCGGCGACGCCGAGATCACCGTCAAGCTGAAGAAGCCCGACGTCCTCGTGCCGAACTACTTCGCCTCGCCCGCGTTCTACGTCGTGCAGAAGGAGTTCGCCGAGGCCGCCGGCAAGGACCTCGGCACCGCCGAGGGCGGCGTGATGTGCACCGGCCCCTACAAGTTCGGCGGCTGGGAGCAGGGGCAGAGCATCACCCTCACCCGCAACGACTCCTGGTGGAACACCGAGGTCGAGCCCAAGGTCGAGAACCTGACCTTCAAGTTCGTCACCGACCCGGCCGCGCAGGCCGCCGCCCTGGCCGGAGGCGACCTCGACGGCCAGTTCGCCGTCCCGCGCGCCGCCCACGGGCAGCTCGCCGACAAGGGGAACCTGCTGTTCGGCCAGAGCCTGTCCACCACGTTCCTGGGCGTGCTCAAGCAGGACGGCGCGCTCGGCGACCCGGCCCTGCGCCAGGCGCTCCAGGCGGTGATCGACTACCAGGGCATCATCAAGTCGGTCTACCAGGGCACGGCCCAGCCGCTGCGGGCCCTGGTCCCGCCGTCGGCCTGGGGCTACGCCGAGGACGTCTTCCAGGCCGAGTACGACAGGCTGCCCGAGCCGGCCCAGGACCTGGAGAAGGCCGAGAAGCTGGTCGCGCAGTCCGCCAAGGCCAAGGAGAAGATCGTCCTGGCCTACCCGACCACCAGCGAGGAGCACACCAAGATCGCCGCGGCGATCGCCGACTCCGGCGAGCAGGCGGGCCTGAACATCGAGCTCAGGCCGCTCAACTCGCAGGACTACGGCGCGATCTTCGCCTCGCCCGAGGCCCGCGCCGCCCTGGACGTCTTCCTGGTGGACGGCTACCTGGACTTCCCCGAGCCGCTGACGTACTACGTCTACTTCCTCACCGGCTCCTTCTACAACTTCGCCGGATACAGCAACAAGGCGTACGACGCCGCCGTCAGCACCGCACTGGGCCTCGAGGATCCCGCCGCCCGTGCCCGCGAGGTCGCCAAGGCCCAGGCGACCATGGCCCAGGACCTGGTGAACATCCCGATCGCCACGCAGCACGTCAACGTCTACTACGGCCCCGGGCTGGCCGGGCTCGTCCCGCGCCAGAACTACGTCTACACCCCCTGGGCCGTGGAGCTGGGCGGCAGATGACCATGGCACGGACCTTCGCGACCAGGCTCGGCCTGCGCGCCCTCGGCGCCGCCGTCACCATCCTGCTCGCCTCCCTGCTCGTCTACGGGTCGCTCTTCCTGATGCCGGGAGACCCGGTGCTGGCGCTGACGGGCGGCAGGCGCCTGACCCCCGAGCAGATCGAGGCACTGCGCCACGCCTACGGGTTCGACCGGAGCTTCGCGCAGGGCTACCTCGACTGGGCCGGCGGCGTCCTCCACCTGGACTTCGGGACGTCGCTGACCTACCAGAGCGACGTCGGGGCGCTCATCACGAGCAGGCTGGACGTCTCGGCGCCGCTCATCGCCTACGCGGCCTCCCTGGCGCTGCTGTTCGGGCTGGGCCTGGCCCTGCTGTCGGCGGTCAAGGGCGGCCGGGTCAACCGCGCCATGGCCGTGGTGGCGAGCACCGCCACGGCGACGCCGCCGTTCGTCTCGGCGATCGTGCTGCTGGCCGTCTTCGCGGTCGGCCTGGGCTGGTTCCCCTCCACGGGCGCCGGCGACGGCGGCCCGGCCGACCGCCTGTGGCACCTGACGCTGCCCGCGATCGCCATGGCGCTCGTCTCCTTCGGCGTGCTGTCCCGGGTCGGGCACGCGGCGTTCACCGAGGAGCTGCGCCGCGAGCACGTGGAGGTGGCGCGCAGCCGCGGGGTCGGCGGCGCCGCCCTGATCACGCGGCACGTGGTGCGCAACGCGCTCGCCCCGCTGGTCACGGTCATCGGCGTGCTCCTGGTGAGCCTGTTCGCCGGCACCGCGGTCGTGGAGACCGCGTTCGGGCTGGACGGCGTCGGCTCGCTGCTCATCAGCTCGGTCTCCCGGCGGGACTTCCCCGTGGTGCAGGGCATCGCCCTGATCGCGGTCGTCCTGTTCGTCATCGTCAACACCCTGGTCGATCTGGTGCTGCCGCTCGTCGACCCGAGGGCGGCGGCGGGAAGGAAGGCCGCGCCATGACCCTGACCATCCCCCGACTCCGGGCGAAGGCGGCGCGCGGGCGCCGGCGCCGTCCGCTCACGCTGGTCCTCGCGACCGCGTTCCTGGTGCTCGTCGCCGCCATGGGCCTGCTGGCCCCCGTGCTGGCGCCGCACTCCCCGGACGAGACGAGCCTGCTGAACGCGCTGGCTCCCCCCGGCACCGAAGGGCACTGGCTGGGCACCGACTCCACCGGCCGCGACGTGCTGTCGCGCGTCATGCACGGGGCCAGGCTGTCGCTGCTCGCGCCCCTGGGCGTGGTCCTGCTCTCCCTGGTCCTGGGCACCGCGATCGGCCTGCTGGCCGCCCGCGCGGGCGGCTGGGTGGACGCCGTCCTGTCCCGCGGCATGGACATCGTCTTCGCCTTCCCCAGCCTCCTGCTGGTGATCCTTTCCGTGGCGGTGTTCGGCCCCGGCCTGACCGCGCCCATCTGCGTCCTGGCCATCGCCTACACGCCGTTCATCGGCAGGGTCGTGCGCAGCGTGGCGATCCAGGAAGGGGCGCGCCCCTACCTGGAGAGCTACCGCGTCATGGGCTTCGGCGAGCTGCGGGTGACGCTGCGGCATCTCCTGCCGAACGTGCTGCCCGTCATCATCGCCCAGAGCGCCCTGTCCTTCGGCTACGCGCTGGTGGATCTGGCGTCCCTGTCCTACCTGGGCCTGGGCGTCCGCCCGCCGGACGCCGACTGGGGCTCGATGATCAGCCAGGCGCAGAGCGCCATCCTCCAGGGCTCGCCCTGGAGCGGGCTGATGCCCGGGATCGCGGTCCTGCTGACCGTCGTCTGCGTCAACCTGCTGGGCGAGCACCTCGGCGGGTCCATCAGCGGGAAGCGGAGTGAGGAGACGTGAAGGTGCTCCAGAAGAAAGAGGCGGAGACGGCGCGGCGCGACGCCCTGGACATCTCCGGGCTGAGTCTCGCCGTCTCCCGGAGCGGGACGGACGTCCCGCTGCTGGCCGGCGTCAGCGTCCGGGTGGCGCGCGGGGAGACCGTGGGCCTGGTCGGCGAGTCCGGCTCGGGCAAGTCGCTGACCTCCCGCAGCGCGCTGGGCATGCTGCCCCGCGGCGCCCGGACCACCGGCGGCGTCACGGTCTCGGGCGTCGACGTGCTGGGCGCCGACCGCAGGACGCTGCGCGAGCTGCGGCGCACCCGGGTGTCGATGATCTTCCAGGACCCGCGGGCCTCGATCAACCCGGTGCGGCGCGTCGGCGACTACCTCACCGAGGGGCTGCGCGCCCGCGGCGTGTCCTCGCGCGAGGCGGCCGAACGGGCGCCGGACCTGCTCGACCAGGTGGGCATCCGCGACCCGCGGGGCGCGCTGCGGCGCTTCCCGCACGAGTTCTCCGGCGGCATGCTCCAGCGTGTCATGATCGCCGGAGCGCTGTCCACCGAGCCCGAACTGCTCCTGGCCGACGAGCCCACCACCGCCCTGGACGTCACCACGCAGGCCGAGGTGGTCGGGCTGCTGAAGACCATGCAGGAGGCGCACGGCACCGGCATGCTCTTCGTGACGCACGACCTGGACCTGGCCGCCGCCATCTGCGACCGGATCTACGTCATGTACGCCGGACGCATCGTGGAGGAGGCCACCGGCGCCTCGCTCTTCCGCTCGCCCGCGCACCCCTACACCAGGGCGCTGCTGGAGGCCAGCCCGTCCGTCCACGGCGAGAAGGCCGTGGTCAAGGCCATCAGGGGACGCCCGCTGGCGCTCGCCGAGGCGCCGTCGGGCTGCTCCTTCCGCGACCGGTGCCCGCTGGCGGAGGAGTCCTGCGCCGAGGGCGTTCCCCCCTACCGCGCGCACGGGGCCTCCACGGTCGCGTGCCTCCGGCCCGAAGAGGTGGCCCCGTGAACCAGCCGCAGCCCGTGCTCGCCGTCTCCTCGCTGGTCAAGCGGTTCGGCTCCTTCACCGCCGTCGACGACGTGAGCTTCGAGCTCATGCCGGGCACCTCGCTCGGGATCGTCGGGGAGTCGGGTTCGGGCAAGACGACCACCGCCCGCATCCTGGCCGGGCTGGAGCGGCCGACCTCCGGGACCGTCACGCTGGAGGGCAGGGCGGTCGGCGGGCGCTCGCGCCGCGACCGGCTCTGGCAGGCGGGCCGGCTCCAGATGATCTTCCAGGACCCCTACGGCTCGTTCGACCCGCGCCGGACCATCGCCCAGTCCATCGCCGAGCCCCTGCGGCTGCACGCGCCGGGACCGGCCGAACGGCACCGGGCCCGGGTCGCCGAGCTGCTGGACCAGGTGGGGCTCAGCACCCGCGCGGGCGAGGCGCTGCCGCGCGACCTGTCGGGCGGGCAGCGGCAGCGCGCCGCCATCGCCCGCGCGCTCGGCATCGCGCCGCGCGTCCTGGTGCTGGACGAGGCGGTCGCGGCGCTCGACGTCTCCATCCAGGCGCAGATCCTCACCCTGCTCGACGAGCTGCGCAGGGAGACCGGCATCTCCTACGTCTTCGTCAGCCACGACCTGGCGGTCGTGCGCTACATCACCGACACGGCCGTCGTCATGCGGCACGGCCGCATCGTCGAGCGGGGCGGGACCGAGCAGATCCTGCGCAGTCCCCAGCACCCCTACACCCGTCTGCTGCTCGACTCGATCCCCTCCCCGGACTGGGACCTCGAGCGGGTGGCACGCGACCGCCGCGCGCTCGACGCGCGCTGAGCGGCCCCTTCACACGATCGAACACGGAACACGGAGTCACATCACCATGCCCACCATCAAGCGGGTCGAGCCTGCCCCGGTACCGGAAGACGCCCGGCAGGTCATGGTCCCGATGCGGGACGGAGTGCGGCTGGCGGCCGACGTCTACCGGTCCGGCTCTCCGGATCCGAACGCCGTCATCCTGATCCGCCTCCCGTACGACAAGGACGGCCCCTACTGCTTCATGCCCGTCCTCAGCCGGTACTTCCTGTCCCGCGGCTACACCGTCGTCGTCCAGGACGTCCGCGGCAAGTTCCGCTCGGAGGGCGAGACCGAGTTCGCCGTCCACGAGGTCGAGGACGGGTACGACACGATCCAGTGGATCACCGAGCAGCCGTGGTGCGACGGGAACGTCGTCATGTGGGGGGACTCCTACTTCGGCTACACCTCCATCGCCGCCGCGATCAGCGGCCACCCGGCACTGCGGGCCATCTCCCCTCGCCTCACCGGATCCCAGCTCTCTCGGGTGCTCGAGTACGGCGACGGCACCCGCGACGTCGAGCAGACCAGCCGCAAGGTCTACTTCGCCACCCACTACGTCGAGCAGAACACCTACGAGTGGGAGATGGACTGGAGCGCGCGCCCGCTCCGCGCGACCTTCGAGGGGTTCTTCGCCGAGCTCGGCAGGCGCTCGGCGAACTTCGACGACGAGTTCGAGGGCGAACCGAGGTTCGTGCATCCCCCGGTGAAGGCGCTCCTGGACAGCCCTCCCGTGCCGGCCCTCTACACGATCGGCTGGTTCGACAACTGCGCCATCTGGTCCTGGAACGACGTGCGGGCGCTGGCCCGGACCCCGGGCTGGGCCGACCACCTCTACCTGCGCCTGGAGGCCATCGACCACGAGAACTACCGGCTCGTCCAGGCGCCCGTCGCCCCGCATGACGACCACACCGAGGACTCCGCAGCCAAAGACCGCCTGCTGCCCAGGTATCTGGACCCGGCCGTCGAGTTCTTCGACGCCGTCCTCGGCCGTTCAGACGCGGTGCCGCCCCGTGTGCGCTACGAGGTCTGCCACGGCGAATGGAGGGAGAGCACCGTCTGGCCGCCGGAGCGGTCCTCCGACCTGGAGTACCACCTGTCCGCGTCGCCCACGCCGTGCCTGACCGCCGAGATCCCGCAGGCGGAGAGCGTGGTGGAGTGGATCCACGACCCGTCGGACCTCGTCCCCTCGGCGGGGGTGAACCCCTTCGCCGCACTGTTCGACAGGTCGGATCTGAGCGCCATCGGAGAACGTCCGGACGTACTCCGCTTCACCGGATCCGCCGCCGGGGAGGACCTCGATCTGGTCGGCACCGTGACGCTGCAGCTCCGGCTCTCGGCGCCCGCGGGCGCCAACGTCCACGTGCGGCTCCTGGACGTGGCGCCCGAGGGCGAGGCGTTCCTGATCGTCAAGGGGCAGGCACACCTCGACGTGCCGCTGTCCGGCGAGGAGGCCGTCGTGGACCTGCAGAACATCGCCTACCGGCTACGCGCGGGCCACCGTCTCGCCCTCGACATCATGAGCAGCGACTTTCCCGAGTACATCCCTGAATGCCCGCATGGCTCCGACCCGTGGACGAGCCTTCCCGGAGAACCGGCCGCCCGCGGGTTGACGCTCGGCGGCGCGCGCCCGTCCTGCCTGCGCATCGGCAGATGGCAACCCGAGGACCTCCGCCGCGGCACCCGGCCGTAGAAGGCGGTACGAAGAGAAGACGGCGGCCGTCGTTCCCATTCCATGGGTGGGAACGACGGCCGTTTCATCGGTGAACGGGCCATGCGAATGCCCTCGCCCGGGAGCCGGGCGAGGGCATATCGGTTTCCGGCGTCGGCTCAGGAGTCGAAGCCGAGGCCGAGCCGGTCCAGCGTGCGCAGCCAGAGGTTGCGCCGTCCCGTTCTGTCCTCCCGGGCCATCGACCAGCGGGTGAGCTGGATGCCGGTCCAGGTCAGCGGCTCCGGGGGGAACGGGATTCCTTTCTGCCGCACCATGCGCAGCCGCGTGAGGTCCGTGGATTCTCCCGACAACAGGTCGAGCATGACGTCGGCCGCGAAGCGGGAAGCGCCCACTCCCAGTCCGGTGAAGCCCGCGGTGTAGGCGACCCGGCCCTTGCGGGCCAGGCCGTAGAAGGCGCAGAAGCGCGTGCTGGTGTCGATGACTCCGGCCCAGCGGTGGGTGAAGCCGATCCCGCTCAGCTGCGGGAACGTCTCGTAGAAGTGCCGGGCCAGGAGGTGGTAGGTGCTGGGGCGGTGCTCGTGCTCGGGCTTGATCGAGCGCCCGTAGTGGTAGATGGCGTCGTAGCCGCCCCACAGGATGCGGTTGTCGGGAGTGCGGCGGTAGTAGTGGAACTGGTTGCCGCAGTCGGAGATGCCGAAGGGCTGCTCCCATCCGATCGACTGGAGCTGCGCCGGTGTCAGCGGCTGAGTGGCGAGCACGTAGTCGTAGACGGGGACGACGGAGTACTTCCGCATGCCGAGCAGGGAAGTGAACGCGTTCGTCGCCAGGACGACCTGCCTGGCGCGCACCCGCGCCTGCGGCGTGTGCAGCTCGACCGCGTCTCCGCGATCGTCCATCCGGACGACCGGGGTCCGTTCCGCGATGCGCACGCCGAGCCCTTCGGCGACCCTGGCCAGCTCCCAAGCCAGGCGCGCGGGGTTCACCAGGGCGGTGTCGTCCTCCAGGCGCCCGGCGAGGTAGGTGGGGGAGTCGACGAGCCGGCGGACGGCCTCCCGGTCGAGGAAACCGGGCGAGTCCGGCTTGAGCCCGGCGATCTCGTGCGCGTGGGTGGCGACGATGAGCGCACCGCCGCGCGTGAAGTCGCACTCGATGCCGTACCGCTCGACGGTCTCGGCGATCTCATCGAGATTCCTGCGGCCGAGCCGGTGGAGGGTCTCGTACTCCTCGGGCCAGCGTTCCCGGCCGTTCGCCTCGCCGTGGGTGAGGCTGGCGCTGCAGAAGCCGCCGTTGCGGCCGCTCGCGTGTTCGGCGAGGCGATCCCCTTCGAGCAGGAGGACGTCGCGGTCCGGGTCGCGTTCCTTGGCTCGCAGGGCGGTCCAGAGGCCGGTGAAGCCGCCTCCGACGACCACCAGGTCCGCTGACAGCTCGCCGTTGAAGGAGGGCCTCGGGGCGGGGCGGCCGGGGTCATCGAGCCAGAGGGGTACTTGTTCCGCCTCGCTCAGCGCGGCGGCGGGCTCGTTCGGGTAGGGCTCAGTGCTCATCTGTACCTCGGAGAAAGGCCATGGGCGGCCGCCGGGACCGCGGGTCGCCTCTTCAGGCGCCCGGAAACGGGGCGGGCTTTTCGGCTGACACGCCCGCCGACCTGCGTCGGATCGTGATCAAGGGCGTGTCCGGTGTGAGGAGACTACGTTATATAACGCTGATGCACAACGGTGTTTTATATTGGGCGCGTGGCTCCGGCGGCGAAGGAACGTGTGCATGCGGCGGCGTCCTCCCCGGCCGGTCGCCGGGGGAGGGCGGGCGGGGTGCTACTTCAGGAGGGCGGTTCTGGCCCGGTTGAGGTAGTCGCGGAAGGCGGCGCGCTCCTCGGGCCGGAAGTCCTGGAGCATCTGCTCCTCCAGGGCGGCGACGGGCCCGGCGCACTCCGCCAGGAGGGCGTGGCCGGCGTCGGTGAGGCGCAGGAGGTGGCGGCGGCGGTTGGCGGGATCGACGGTCCGGCTGATGAGGCCGCGGCGCTCGATGGCGCCGATGACGTCGGCCATCGCCTGCGGGGTGACGAAGGAGTTGCGGGCCAGCTCCGCGCCCGACAGCCCGTTCCTGCGCTCCAGCACCGTCAGCGCCGTGTACTGCAGGGTCGTGACGCCCGACGGGCGGAGCAGCTCGTCGAGGCGGGCGCGGGTGGCCAGCTCGACCTGCTTGATCGAGTACAGCAGCAGGGGATCGGCCACGGGCTCACCCCTTCGCAGACGTGTCAGGAAACCTGTCGAACGCGACAACGGTACCCCGTTTACAACCTCGGCGCCCACCTGCAATCATCAGGCTTCCTGATATCAGGGTTCCTGATGATTGGAGGGATGATGGCGACGACGTCCGTGGAACTGCGGGACCGGGTGGCCGTGCTGCGCCTCGCCCGCCCGGCCAAGCGCAACGCGCTGGACGACGCGACGATCCTGGAGATCGAGCGGTTCTTCCTGGATCCGCCCGGGGAGATCGGCGCGGTGGTGCTGGACGCCGAGGGCGAGCACTTCTGCGCCGGGCTCGACCTGTCGGAGCTGACCGAGCGCTCCACGTGGGAGGCGGTGGAGCACTCGCTGCTGTGGCACCGGGTGTTCGACCGGATCGAGGCGGGACCGCTGCCGGTCGTGGCCGTCCTGCGCGGAGCGGTGATCGGCGGCGGGCTGGAACTGGCGGTCTCGGCCCATGTGCGGGTCGCCGAGCCGTCGGCGTTCTACGCGCTGCCCGAGGGGCAGCGGGGCCTGTTCGTGGGCGGCGGCGGTTCGGTGCGGGTGCCGCGGCTGATCGGCGCGCACCGGATGGCCGACATGATGCTCACCGGCCGGGTCTACGACGCGGCCGAAGGCCAGGCCGTCGGCCTTTCGCACTACCTGACCGGCGCGGGCGAGGGCCTGGCCAGGGCACTGGAGCTCGCCGAGAAGATCGCGGGCAACGCGCCGCTGTCGAATTTCGCGGTCCTGACCGCGCTGCCGCGGATCGCCGAGGCGGCGCCCGCGCAGGGCTACCTCATGGAGTCGCTGATGTCGGCGGTGAGCGCCGGCAGCGAGGAGGCCAAGGGAAGGCTGCGCGCCTTCCTGGAGGGCCGCGCGGGAAAGGTGGGCCGATGAACACGCCGCTGAGCACGCCGAGCCGAAAGGCCTGGGAGAACAGCGGGATCGGCCGCTACCTGCGCTGGCTGAAGGCCGAACGGAACCTGGAGTTCGCCGACTACACGGCGCTGCACCGCTGGTCCGTCGAGGACCTGGAAGGCTTCTGGTCGTCCATCTGGGAGTACTCCGGCGTCCGCGCCCACACGCCGCCGACCGCGGTGCTGGGCCGTCGCGAGATGCCCGGCGCGCAGTGGTTCCCGGGATCGACCCTCAACTACGCCGAACACGCGCTCGGCCTGCCGGAGGACGCCGGCGAGGTGGCCGTCGTGGCGCGCTCGCAGACCCGCCCCGGCTTCGAGCTGACCTTCGGGGAGCTGCGGGAGCAGGTCGCGCGGGCGAGGGCAGGGCTGAAGCGGCTCGGGGTCGGCGAGGGCGACCGGGTGGTGGCCTACCTGCCGAACATCCCCGAGACCCTCGTGGCGTTCCTGGCCGCGGCGAGCCTGGGCGCGGTCTTCGCCTCCTGCGCGCCGGAGTTCGGGGCGCGCAGTGTGGTCGACCGGTTCGGGCAGCTCGAGCCCAAGGTGCTGCTCGCCGTGGGCGGCTACCGCTACGGCGAGCGGGACGTGGACCGCACGGCGGAGGTCGCCGAGATCACGGCCGGGCTCCCCACGCTCGAGCGGACCGTCGGCGTCCCCTACGGGCCGTTCACCGTGGACGGCGCACTGCTCTGGGACGAACTGCTGGCCGGTCCGGCGGAGGAGGGGTTCGAGCCGGTCCCCTTCGACCACCCGCTGTTCGTGCTGTTCACCTCCGGCACCACCGGCAGGCCCAAGGCCATCATGCACGGGCACGGCGGCATCCTCGTCGAGCATCTGAAGAACCACGCCCTGAGCTGGGACCTGGGCCCCGGCGACCGGATGTTGTGGTTCAGCACCACCGCGTGGATGTTGTGGAACGCGCTGGTCTCCTCACTGCTGGTGCGCGCGTCCATCGTGATGATCGACGGCGATCCGGCCTATCCGGACCTGCGCGAGCAGTGGCGGCTGGCAGAGGAGACCGGTGCGACGCTGATGGGCACCAGCCCCGGCTACCTCATGGCCTGCCGCAAGGCCGGGATCCGCCCCGGTGAGGAGTTCGTCCTGCCCAGGCTGCGGCAGCTCGGCGCTGCGGGCAGCCCGCTGGCCGCCGAGGGCTACGCGTGGGTCCACGAGCAGTTCGGCGACCGCGTGCTGCTCAACGTCGGCTCCGGCGGCACCGACGTGTGCACCGGCATGCTCCAGGGAAGCCCCTGGCAGCCGGTGTGGGAAGGCGAGATCTCCGGCCCCTGCCTGGGCGTGGCGGCGCAGGCCTTCGACCCGGACGGCAGGCCCGTCATCGGGGAACTCGGCGAACTGGTGATCACCGAGCCGATGCCCTCGATGCCCGTCGGGTTCTGGGGAGACACCGACGGCAGCCGCTACGAGGCCGCCTACTTCACCGTCTTCCCCGGCGTGTGGCGGCACGGCGACTGGGTCCGCTTCGCGCCCGAAGGCCACTGCGTGGTCGCCGGACGCTCCGACGCCACCCTCAACCGGGGCGGCGTACGGCTGGGCACCGCCGACTTCTACGGCGTGACGGAGGAGCTCCCCGAGATCGAGGACAGCCTCATCGTGCACCTGGAAGACGCCGAAGGCGGACCGGGCGAGCTGCTGCTGTTCGTCCAGACCACCGGCGTGGACCTCGACGACGGCCTGCGCGGCCGGATCAAGACGGCCCTGCGCACGCAGTTGTCGCCCCGGCACGTGCCCGACCGGATCGAGCAGGTCCCCGCCATTCCCCGCAACCGCACCGGCAAGAAACTGGAAGTCCCGGCCAAACGCATCCTGCTCGGCGCCAGGCCCGAAGACGTCGCCAGCCGCGACGTCCTGGCCCGGCCGGACTCCCTGGACGTCTTCACCACCTGGCGGCGGTCATGAGGGTCGCGGTCGTCGGCACCGGCGTCATCGGCGCGAGCTGGGCCGCGCTCTTCCTCGCCCACGGGCACGACGTGATCGCCACCGATCCGTCGCCCGGAGCGGAGGAGGCGCTGCGCACGGCCGTCGCGGCGCACTGGCCCGCCTTGGAGCGGGCCGGACTGCGGTCGGGCGCCTCGCAGGACCGGTTGTCCTTCACCGCCGCCGCGGGCGAGGCCGTCCGCGGCGCGGAGTTCGTGCAGGAGAACGGCCCGGAGCGCACCGAGGTCAAGGACGCCCTGTTCGCGCTGCTGGACGAGGCGGCCCCGCCCCGGACGGTACTGGCCAGCAGTTCCTCGGGCATCACCCCTACGCGCATCCAGCAGGCCTGCGGGCGGCATCCCGAACGCGTCCTGGTCGGGCACCCGTTCAACCCGCCGCATCTCATACCGCTGGTGGAGGTGGTGCCGGGCGGAGCGACGGACGAGGCGTCCGTCCGGGCGGTCATGGAGGTCTACTCCTCACTCGGCCGCCGGCCCGTGCGGGTGCGCCGGGAGCTGCCCGGCCACCTGGCCAACCGGTTGCAGGCGGCGCTGTGGCGGGAGGCGTACTCGCTCGTCGCGAGCGGCGCGGCGAGCGTCGCCGACCTCGACGCCGTCATCGCCCACGGCCCCGGCCTGCGCTGGGCGCTGCTCGGGCCCTTCGTCAACCAGCACCTCTCCGGCGGCCCCGGCGGCATCGCCCACATCCTGGAGCACCTCGGCCCGCCCACCGAGGACATCTGGGACGACCTCGGCGACCCCCGCCTCACTCCCGAACTCATCCGCACCATCGTCACCGGCGTCGACGACGAACTCCACGGCATCGACCCCGCCGAGCTCGTGGCCGAGCGGGACGAACTCCTCCAGCTCCTCATCACCGCCAAAGCCGCCACCTCCACCCTGCGAGGAAGCACCCCGTGAACCTCTCCGAACTGACCGCCATCGACTTCCACGTCCACGTCGAACAGGACGCCCACGGGCACTTCTCCCTGGACGGCGAGCTCCTGGACGCCTCCGCCGCCTACTTCCGCGCCGACCAGAACCGCACGCCCACGGTGGAGGACATCGCCGGCCACTACCGGGAACGCAAGATGGCAGCCGTCATCTTCACCGTCGACGCCACCACCGCCCTGAACCACCCCGCCCTGTCCAGCGAGGAGATCGCCGAAGCCGCCGCCGCCCACCCCGACGTGCTCATCCCTTTCGGCTCCGTCGACCCCCGCACCGGGGCGGAGGCCGTCGCCAGGGCCCGCCGCCTGGTCGCCGACCACGCAGTACGCGGCTTCAAGTTCCACCCCAGCCTCCAGGGCTTCGCCCCCGACGACCCGCGGCACTACCCGCTGTACGAGGCGCTGGAGGAACTCGGCGTCCCCGCCCTCTTCCACACCGGGCAGACCGGCATCGGCGCCGGACTGCCCGGCGGGCGCGGCATCAAGCTCCGCTACTCCGACCCCATGCTCATCGACGACGTCGCCGCCGACTTCCCCGGCCTCACGATCATCCTCGCCCACCCCTCGGTGCCCTGGCAGGACGAGGCCATCTCCATCGCCACCCACAAGGCCAACGTGTACATCGACCTCTCGGGCTGGTCCCCGAAGTACTTCCCGCCCCAGCTCGTCCGGGCCGCCTCCCGGCAGCTGCGCCACAAGGTCCTCTTCGGCTCCGACTTCCCGGTCATCACCCCCGACCGCTGGCTCGCCGACTTCGCGGACCTCGACGTCAGGCCCGAGGCCCGCCCCCTCATCCTCAAGGACAACGCCGCCCGCATCCTCGGCCTGACCGGCTGAACGTCCCCGCTTCAAGGCCCCGTGAAGGAAGACCCATGACCGAGATGAAATTCCCTTCCAGGCTCGTCGGCGGCCGGTGGGGTGACGGTGAAGGCGAGCCGCTCGTCGTCACCGACCCGTCCACCGGTGAGAAGGCCGCCGAGTACGCCGCGAGCACGCCGTCCCAGGTCGCCGCCGCGGTCGGCGGCGCGGCCGAGGCGTACGCCGAGTGGTCGGGCGCGACGCCGGGCGAACGCGCTGCGGTACTCGTCCGGCTGGCCGCCGAACTGGAGTCGGTCGCCGACGACCTGGCGGCGGCCGAGACCCGCCAGACGGGCAAGCCGATCAGGTTGACCACGCGGTTCGACGTGCCGGGCTCGATCGACAACGTCGCCTTCTTCGCCGGTGCGGCCCGCCATCTGGAGGGGCGCGCCGCCGGTGAGTACTCGGCGGACCACACCTCCTCCATCCGGCGCGAGCCGCTCGGCGTCGTCGGGTCGATCGCGCCGTGGAACTACCCCTTGCAGATGGCGGTGTGGAAGGTCCTGCCGGCGATCGCGGCGGGCAACACGATCGTCCTCAAGCCGGCCGAGAACACGCCGGTCACCGCGTCCATGCTGGCCGAGGCCGCCGAACGCGCGGGCCTGCCGGACGGGGTGCTCAACATCGTCAACGGTCCGGGCGCGCTGACCGGGGAGGCTCTGGTGGCAGACCCCCGGCTGGCGATGACCTCGTTCACCGGCTCCACCGAGGTCGGCCGCCGTGTGGCCGCCGTCGCCGCCCGCAACGGCACCCGGCTGCATCTGGAACTGGGCGGAAAGGCCCCGTTCGTCGTCTTCGACGACGCCGACCTCGAAGCCGCGGTGCACGGGGCCGTCGCGGCCTCTCTCGTCAACACCGGCCAGGACTGCACGGCGGCGACCCGCGCCTACGTCCACGAGTCGCTGTTCGAGGCGTTCACCGCGGGCGTCGCGGACCTGATGCGCACCGTGCGGCTCGGGCCGCCCGCCGATTCCGCCACCGATCTCGGCCCGCTGGTGTCGTTCCGGCAGCGCGACCGCGTGGCGGCGATGGTGGATGCCGCCGTCGCCGAAGGGGCGCGGGCCGTCACGGGAGGCAGGGCGCCCGGGGGAGAGCTTTCACGCGGTGCCTACTACGAGCCGACCCTGCTCGTCGGCGCCTCCCAGGGCAGCGCCATCGTCCAGCAGGAGGTCTTCGGACCCGTGCTGGCCGCGCTTCCCTTCCGCACGGACGAGGAGGCCTTCGCCCTGGCCAACGACACGGCCTTCGGCCTGGCCGCATCGGCCTGGACGCGCGACGTCTACCGCGCCCAGACGGCGGCGCGCGTCCTCCAGGCCGGCACCGTATGGATCAACGACCACATCCCGATCATCAGCGAGATGCCGCACGGCGGCCGGAAGGCATCGGGCTACGGCAAGGACATGTCCGCCTACACCTTCGAGGAGTACACCCAGGTCAAGCACGTGATGGCCGAACTGACCGCGGAGCCGCGAAAGGCGTGGCACCGCACCGTGTTCACCGGCGGAGGTCACGCGGAGCGGTGACGTTCCCCCTGCAGTTCGTCGGCCAGCAGCGCCACGTGCAGTGACACGCGCAGATCCGGATCGTCGAGGACGGCGCCCAGCAGTCGCTCGATCTTGGCGAGCCGGGCGTAGAACGCCGGGCGCGACAGGTGGAGGCTGGCGGCGGCGTCGGACTTGCCGCCTGGATTCTGCAGCAGTGCGCGCAACGCCGGAATCAGGTCGTCGCCGTGCTGTTCGTCATGCCTGCGCAGGGTGTCGAGCTCGCGCGAGACGAACAGCTGCAGCCTGTCGTCGTCGGCCAGGAGGGTGAGGAGCCCGCGGATGTGGACGTCCTCGAGCCGGTGCACCACGGGGCCGGTCCCCTCGTGCCGCACCGCGTCGACGACCTGCTGGGCTTCGCGCAGCGTCCGGTCGAGGTGAGCGGTCGTGTCCACGGCGCGTCCGGCGCCGATCACGACGCGGTGCCGTGCCGCGATCCTCTCGGCCAGGCGGTCGACCGTCGCGTCCGCCGGCGCGGCCGCCGGGACCGAGACCACCGCGCGCACCTCCGCGCCCATCTGGCTCACCAGCGCGGCCACGTCCTGATCGCGCAGCACGTGGACGGTGGTGGCGAGGACCTCCTCCAGCGCCGGGCGCGCCGCCGGTCCCGCAGCGCCGCCCGCTCGCGTCTCCGAGGCGAGCGGGCGCACGGCGAGCCCGACGAACCGCCGGCGGCCGAGCGGGAGACCGGCGAGCTCGCAGCGCCGCAGCAGGTCCGGGGCGGTCGGGTCGTTCAGCAGACCGGTGAGCAGCTCGTGGTGCGCGCGGCGCACGAGGCCGTCGCGGTGCCGGTCGTGCAGCCGGTGCATGGTCAGGACGCCCGCCGCCCGCTCGGCGATGGCCACGAGCGTGTGCGTCGGGGACACGGGCGCGTGGACGATCAGCCGGCCCCAGCTGCGGTCCCGGGCTCCCAGCCGCGTGATCAGCCAGCCGTTCGCCGGGTCCCAATGCGTCCGGCCGGAGGTCCGGATACGGCGCGACCTGGGGGACCAGTCGCTGAGGAAGTCGGTGGCGTTCTCCGGTCCCGACAGGTAGTCGAGGACCTGGTGCCGGTCGTTCTCGAGCACCACGGCCGCCCCCGAGAGGCGCTGCACGGCCGCCAGGATGTCCCGGGAACCCGCCTCGGCGAGGCTGAGCTCGGTGAACGTCTCGTGCACCCGTTCGGCCTTGCGCAACTCGGCCAGCTGCTCGTCGACGATCCGCTCGCCCACCGCCTGGATGATCGCGGCGAACTTCGCTTCGCGCCGCAGGACCAGCAGCGGGAGGCCGTGGACCTCGCATGCCCTGGCCAGCGCGCCGGGCACGGCGCCCTGCCAGCGCCGTCCCAGCTCGACCATCAGGCCGGCCGCTTCGACCGCGGCGAGGCTCCGGGCGAAGCCGGCGAGCGCGTCATCGCCGTCGGGCAGCGCGATGCCGGTGGTGAGGACGAGGTCGCCGCCGCGGAGCAGCGGTGCGATGTCCGCGAGCTCGGTGGCGTGCACCCAGCGCACCCTCCGGTCGAGGCGGGCGTGCGCGGAGACGACCTCGGGATCGGCGGCGCGAATTACGGGCATATTCAGAATGTCATTAAGGGTGAGCCGAATCATCGATGGTCACCTTACAGATCGTCGGGAAAAGGTGTCTAGTCGGACAATCTGCAGCTGTTCGGTACCCGTGGCCGCCCCCAGCATGGGAGAGGAAACACCCGCTGGAGGAAACCCATGACCACCCTGATCACGCACTGGGCCGAAGGCGCGCCCTACGCGGGGACGTCCGGCCGCACCGCCGACGTCGCCGACCCCGCCCACGGGCGCGTCACCGGCTCCGTCGCCCTCGCCTCGAAGGACGACGCGGACCACGTGATCGCGTCCGCCTCCCGCGCCGCGGCGGCATGGCGGTCGCTGTCCCTGGCCAGGCGCACTCAGATCGTCTTCCGCTTCCGCGAGCTCCTCAACGCGCGCAAGGACGAGCTCGCCTCGATCATCACCGCCGAGCACGGCAAGGTGCACTCCGACGCCCTGGGCGAGGTGTCCCGCGGCCAGGAGGTCGTGGAGTTCGCCTGCGGGATCGCCCACCTGCTCAAGGGATCGCAGTCGCCGAACGTCTCGACCGGCGTCGACGTGCACAGCGTGCGCCAGCCCCTGGGCGTGGTGGCCGTCATCAGCCCGTTCAACTTCCCGGCCATGGTGCCGATGTGGTTCTTTCCCATCGCGATCGCCGCCGGCAACACGGTGGTGCTCAAGCCGAGCGAGAAGGACCCGTCGGCGGCCCTGTGGATCGCCCGCCTGTGGACCGAGGCCGGTCTGCCCGACGGCGTGTTCAACGTGCTGCAGGGTGACAAGACGGCCGTGGACGCGCTGCTCCAGAGCCCCGACGTGGCGGCGATCAGCTTCGTCGGCTCGACACCGGTCGCGGAGTACGTCTATGAGGAGGCCAGCCGGCGGGGCAAGCGCGTGCAGGCGCTCGGCGGCGCGAAGAACCACATGCTCGTCCTGCCCGACGCCGATCTCGACCTCGCCGCCGACGCCGCGGTCAGCGCCGGATACGGCAGCGCGGGGGAGCGGTGCATGGCCATCAGCGTGCTCGTCGCCGTCGAGGCCGTCGCCGACGACCTGGTGGCGCGGATCGCCGAGCGGACGCGCTCGCTCGTGGTCGGCGACGGCGCGGCCGGGCCGGACCGCGAAGCCGACATGGGGCCGCTCGTCACCCGGGCCCACCGGGACAGGGTCGCCTCTTTCGTCGACTCAGGCGAGGCAGCCGGAGCCGCACTGGTGGTCGACGGGCGCCGAGCCGCGGTCCGCGGCGAGGACTCCGGCTTCTGGCTCGGCCCGACGCTGTTCGACCACGTGACGCCCGACATGGAGATCTACCGCGAGGAGATCTTCGGGCCGGTCCTGTCCGTCGTCCGCGTGGCGTCGTACGACGAGGCCCTGCGGCTGATCAACGCCAACCCCTACGGCAACGGCGTCGCCGTCTTCACCAACGACGGCGGTGCGGCCCGCCGGTTCGAAGAGGACGTCGAGGCGGGCATGGTCGGCGTCAACGTCCCGGTTCCGGTCCCGGTGGCCTACTACTCGTTCGGCGGGTGGAAGCGCTCCCTGTTCGGGGACACGCACGCCCACGGAGTCGAAGGGGTGCACTTCTTCACCCGGGGCAAGGTCGTCACGACCCGCTGGATCGACCCCGCCAGAAGGCCGGCCGGCGGACTGCAGTTGGGCTTCCCCCGCAATGACTGACCCCGCGGCGCAATCTCATCACCATCGAAGGACACGATATCTGTGATCAGCACATCTCCTCTGGGATCGCCGGACGCAACGGTTTCGGATGCGATCGGCCGCCGGCAGAAGGCCGCTCGTGACCACCTGTGGCTGCATTTCAGCCGCATGGGCGCGTATGAGACCGGCGAGATGCCGGTGATCGTCCGCGGCGAAGGCGCCTACCTCTACGACGAGCGCGGCCGCCGCTACCTCGACGGCCTGGCCGGGTTGTTCGTCTCGCAGCTCGGGCACGGCCGCGCCGATCTGGCGGAGACCGCCGCGGAGCAGGCCCGGAAGCTGGCTTTCATGCC
This sequence comes from Actinocorallia populi, assembly GCF_002995495.1. Taxonomy (GTDB): domain Bacteria; phylum Actinomycetota; class Actinomycetes; order Streptosporangiales; family Streptosporangiaceae; genus Actinocorallia; species Actinocorallia populi. The sequence continues at coordinate 95,003 of NZ_PVZV01000006.1, forward strand.
GCTGTGGTCCTACGCCCACCCGGCCGCGATCGAGCTGGCGGAGAAGGTGGCTTCCTATGCGCCCGGTGATTTGAACCGGGTGTTCTTCACCTCCGGCGGCTCCGAGGCCGTCGAGTCGGCGTGGAAGCTGGCGAAGAACTACTTCAAACTGGTCGGCAAGCCGTTGAAGCACAAGGTGATCAGCCGCAGGATCGCCTACCACGGCACCACCCAGGGCGCCCTGTCGGTCACCGGCCTGCCCGCCCTCAAGCAGCAGTTCGAACCCCTGGTCCCCTCGACGTTCCGGGTGCCCAACACCAACGCCTACCGCGCGGCCGAGATCACCGGCGGCCTGCTCGACGGGTCGGACGCGGAGGCGTTCGGCCGCTGGGCCGCCGACCAGATCGCCGTGGCGATCGAGAACGAGGGCCCCGAGACGGTCGCGGCGATCTTCCTGGAGCCGGTGCAGAACTCCGGCGGCTGCTTCCCGCCCCCGCCGGGCTACTTCCAGCGTGTGCGGGAGATCTGCGACGCCTACGACGTCCTGCTGGTCTCCGACGAGGTCATCTGCGCCTTCGGTCGCCTCGGACACATGTTCGCGGCCGAGCGCTACGGGTACCAGCCCGACATCATCACCAGTGCGAAGGGCATCACCTCCGGCTACGCGCCCCTGGGCGCGATGATCGCAAGCGACCGTATCGCCGAGCCGTTCTGGCAGGGCACCGAGTCCTTCGCCCACGGCTACACCTTCGGCGGCCACCCCGTGGCCGCGGCCGTCGCCCTGCACAACCTGCAGATCTTCGAAGATGAACGCATCTTCGAGCACGTACGTGCCGGCGAAGGGGCGTTCCGGGCGACGCTGGAGAAGCTGCTCGACCTGCCGATCGTCGGCGACGTGCGCGGCGACGGCTACTTCTACGGCATCGAACTCGTCAAGGACAAGGCCACCAAGGAGACTTTCAACGCGGCCGAATGCGAGCGGCTGCTGCGCGGCTTCCTGTCCGGGGCCCTCCTCGACGCCGGTCTGTACTGCCGGGCCGACGACCGCGGCGACCCGGTGGTCCAGGTCGCGCCGCCGCTGATCTGCGACCAGCGGCACTTCGACGAGATGGAACAGATCCTGCGCGCGGTTCTCACCGAGGCCGCGACCCTCCTTTGACCTGTTGAAAGGGTGCATCATCATGAAGATCGGTGTTCCGAAGGAAGTCAAGAACCACGAGTACCGGGTGGCGATCACGCCGATCGGCGTACGGGAGCTCACGTCCCGCGGCCACGAGGTCTGCCTCGAGCGCGGCGCCGGTGCCGGCTCCTCCATCGGTGACGAGCAGTACGTCGCGGCCGGTGCCACCCTGCTGGACGGCGCCGACGACGTGTGGGGCACGGCGGACCTGGTGCTGAAGGTCAAGGAACCGGTCGCGGAGGAGTACCACCGCCTGCGCGAGGACCTGACGCTGTTCACCTACCTGCACCTGGCCGCCGACAAGCCGCTGACCGAGCGGCTGCTGGCCGCGAAGGTCACCGGCATCGCCTATGAGACCGTCCAGCTTCCCTCCGGCGGGCTGCCGCTGCTCTACCCGATGTCAGAGGTCGCCGGATGCCTCGCGCCGCAGGTGGGAGCGCATGCGCTGCTCAAGGCGCAGGGCGGCAGGGGAGTGCTGCTCGGCGGCGTCGGCGGGGTGGCCAACGCCAAGGTCGTCGTGATCGGCGCGGGCGTGGCGGGCCAGAACGCCGCCAACATCGCGCTCGGCATGGGCGCCGACGTCACGCTGCTGGACACCGACCTGGACAAGCTGCGCATGTCGTTCTGGCGCTACAACAACCGGGTCCGCGGCCTGGCCTCCTCCACCCTCGCGATCGAGGAGCAGGTCCGCCAGGCCGACCTGGTCATCGGAGCGGTCCTCATCCCCGGCGCCGCCGCCCCGAAACTGGTCACCAACGAGCTGGTCTCCCAGATGAAGCCCGGCTCCGTGCTCGTCGACATCGCCGTCGACCAGGGAGGCTGCTTCGAGGACACGCGCCCCACCACGCACGCCGACCCGACCTACCAGGTGCACGGTTCGACCTTCTACTGCGTGGCCAACATGCCGGGGGCGGTGCCGAACACCTCGACCTACGCGCTGACCAACGCCACCCTGCCGTACGTCGTGGCGCTGGCCGACAAGGGCTGGCGCCGGGCCTCGAACGAGGACCGCAGCCTCGCCCTGGGCCTGAACACCCACGGCGGCCGCCTCACCAACGCCCCGGTCGGCCAAGCCGTCGGCATCGAGGCGGTCCCTCTGGAGGCGGTGCTCCACCAGGGCTGAGCCGGTCCGACGCGCCTACGGTGCGGACGTTCCTCGGCCGACCGTTCTCCCGCGGGCGGAGGGGCTGCCCTCAGGCGGTGGCGTAGCCGGACAGGGCGGGCTCCAGCAGGTCGAAGGCGCAGGTGGCTTCGGCGGCGACGGACCGGGCGATCAGGTCGTCGGGGCGTCCGGCGAGGGTGAGGGTCTGGATGCGCTGGAACAGCACGCGGTGGACGGCGCCCAGCAGTCCGGCGGCGGTCTGGACGGTGATGTCGTCGGGCCGGGCGCCGGTGGCCTCGGCGAGCGCCCGCGCGAGGTGGTGTTCGCGCCGGTCGTGCAGGCCGCGCAGGCACGTGCTCAGGGTGGGGCTGTCGGCGATCATGCGGGCGAACTCCCGGCCGGAGAACCCGGCGACCGGGTCCTGGGCGGCGACGGCGTCGGCGAAGGCGCGGCGCAGCGCGGCCAGCGCCGATTCCCCCGGGTACCGGGCGGCGACGGCGCCGGCCAGGGAGGCGGCGAACTGGTCCTGGTGGTCCAGGGCCAGGTCCTCTTTGCGGGGGAAGTAGTTGGTGACGGTCTTCTTGGCGACGCGGGCGGCTACCGCGATCTCGGCGATGGTCGTCCGTTCGAAGCCCTGGGCGATGAACAGCCGGGTCGCGTGGTCGGAGATGAGCTGCCGGGTCTCCTGCTTCTTCGTCTCGCGCAGCCCGGTGGCCGGGCCGGATGTCTGGGTGTCCATGGGAGCAATCTTACACTCGTAGCATATTTATGTTGACACTATTTAGCGGTCTGTGTAAGTTTACGTCCGTCGCAAGTTTGCGACGGAGATACGTCGAGTGCGAGGGACGCCCCCCGCCGCATTGAGGAGACCCGTGCAGTTCGCCGCTTCCACCGTTTCGCTGACCGTCGACGACGTCACCGCGTCCCAGGAGTTCCTCACCGCCCACCTGGGCTACACCGTTCAGCAGGCCGCCGACGGCTTCGCGTCCCTGTCGCGCCCCGACGCGGTCGACATCGTCCTGCTCGCCCGCGGCACCCAGGTGCTGCCGCCCGAGCAGCGCGACCGGCACGCCGGCGGTGTGATCCTCGCCTTCACGCTCGCCGCGGGCCTGGAGGACCAGCAGAAGCGGCTGCACGACGCCGGAGTCCGCATCACCATGCCGCTGCGCGAGGAGCCCTGGGGTGAGCGCCTGTTCCAGGTCACCGACCCCAACGGGGTGATCGTCCAGTTCGTCGAATGGGCGGCTCCGGACACCGTCTGAGCCCCCTCCCTCCCGCGATCGCCCCCGACCGGCCCCAGGACGGGAACGCCACGAAAGAGAGCCCTTCTTGCGCAAGCTCGTGTACTACATCGCCACCACCCTCGACGGTTTCATCGCCGGTCCGGACGGCGCCGACCCCACCGGCCCGGACGGCTTCTGGCCCCTTCCCGCCGACTACATCCGGCACATCGCGGACCACTACCCCGAGACGCTGCCCGCCCCCGCCCGCGCCGCCCTGTCGGTCACCGCCGAAGGCACCCGCTTCGACACCGTCCTGGAGGGGCGCCGCAGCTACGAGATCGGGCTGAAGGCCGGGATCGCCGACGCCTTCCCGCACCTTCGCCACCTCGTCTTCTCCCGGACCCTCACCGAAAGCCCCGCCCCCGCCGTCGAGCTGGTCGCGACGGACCCCGCGGGGACGGTGCGCGAGCTCAAGCGCCAGGAGGGCAAGGACATCTGGCTGCTCGGCGGCGCCGAGCTGGCCGGCTCGCTGTACCGCGAGATCGACCGGCTGATCCTCAAGGTCGGCTCGCTGACCCTCGGAACGGGCATCCCGCTGTTCTCCCGCACGGCCGCCTTCGACCCCCGCGCCTGGAAGCTCACCGAGCACACCGTGCTCGACAGCGGCGCCGCCTTCCTCACCTACGACCGCCCCGCCGACCCCGACCCCGGCACATGAGGCCGGGGGCCCAGGGCCGCCGGGCTTCGCCGCCTCCGCCCGCCCCGCTCACGCCGGTCGCCAGCCGCTGAGAGCCGGGGTTGCCGCTGATGCGGTCGGCGGGTCGCGGTGAGCCGGATCGGGATCGATCAGGAATCGAGAAGCACCGGGCACCGGGCCGCGAATAACGTGCTCGTCATGGACATCACGGTTCACCAGACCTTTCTCCCGCATGACGACCCGGACGCCTCTCTGGCCTTCTACCGCGACACCCTCGGTTTCGAGGTCCGCAACGACGTCGGATACGAAGGGATGCGCTGGATCACGGTCGGCCCCGCCGGGCGCCCCGGCACGTCGATCGTCCTGCATCCGCCGGCCGCCGATCCCGGCATCACCGACGACGAGCGCCGCACCATCGGCGAGATGATGGCCAAGGGCACCTACGCCAGCATCATCCTGGCCACCGCCGATCTCGACGCCACCTTCGAGAAGCTGCAGGCCGGCGACGCCGAGGTCGTCCAGGAGCCGACCGAGCAGCCGTACGGCATCCGCGACTGCGCCTTCCGCGACCCCGCGGGCAACATGATCCGCATCCAGGAGGTCCGCTGAGCCGTCCGGCCACGGTGAAGATCCGCAGGAGGCCGGGCGGACGGCGTCGGGCCATACGGCAGGCCCCTCGGCTCACAGGTCGAGGAGTTCGGCGGTATCGGTGGTGCGGCCGCGGTGGAGTTCGGCCTCCAGGGCCTGCTCGTCGAGGGCGGCGCGGACCACCGCGGTGATGCGGTCCACGTCGAGACGGGCGGCGCGCGGCAGGAGCGCTCCAGCCGATTCCCTGGCCGCGGCCGCCGCGCCCAGCAGCCGGGCGGCGTACGCGTGGTCGCCCGCCAGCGCTCGGGCGCCGGCCATCCCTTCCAGCGCGAAGGCCACGGCCCGGGGGTCGGCGGTGCGGCGCGCGGCGGCCAGGCCCTGGAGGTGCAGGTCGCGGGCCGCCTGCGCGTCGCCGCGCTGCTCGGCGACGAAACCGAGTTCGACCAGGGCCAGCGCGACGCCGGGTTCGAAGTCCACCTGCCGCTGCCAGTCGAGCACGTCGCGCAACAGCTTCTCGGCGGCGTCCAGTCTGCCCTCGCGTCGCGCGACGAGCGCCAACCCGATCTCCGCGAACACCTCGCCGGGCCGGTAGCCCTGTTCGGCGGCCCGGCGGAGCGCCTGTTCGTGGAGGCGCCGAGCCTCGGCGTTGTCACCGTCCAGCAGCGCGATCCTGCCGAGCCCGGACAGCATGTAGGAGGACTGCATCCACGATCCGAGCTCTTCGGCCATGCGCAGACCCTGCTGGAGAAGGTCGAAAGCCTCCCGGTGGTCACCTCTGATCTCGGCCATCCTGGCGAGGAGGTCGGTGGCCCGCAGCCGCCCCCAGCGGTCCCCGAGGTCGTCGAAGAGCGCCGCGCCCTGCCCGGCGTGCCGGGCGCATGAGGAGAGGTCCCCGCGCAGGAGGGCGTAGTGGGCCATGGTGGTCAGCGCGGCGGCCGTGCCCCAGCGGTCCTCGAGGCGACGGAAGTCCGCCAGAGCCCGTCCCGCCAGTTCTTCTCCCGTCGTCGAGGCACCGCCGCCGAGCAGGATCTCGCCGAGGAACCACGCGGCTCTGGCCTGCCCGCGCGGATCGTCGAGGTGCTCGTACGGCTCGAGCGCGGCGAGGACCCGGTCCGTTCGGTCGACGCCATGGCGTCCCAGCAGTTCCATGCCCGTCCGCCAGGCTGCGACCGCCGCCCGAGGCGCGGAATCGGCCGGACCGCCGGCGTCCAGCGCCAGGCCCAGCAGCCGGCGGCCCTCACTGAGCCGGCCGCGCAGGAACCAGTACCACGCCATGGCGTCGGCCAGCCGCAGCGCGAGGTCCGGGCGGCCGCGCCGCACCGAGCCCTCGACGGCGGCGCGCAGGTTGGCGTGCTCCAGATCCAGGCGCTCCAGCCATCGCCGCTGCTCAGGGCCGCGCAGCAGCGGTTCGGCCCGTTCGGCGAGCTCGGTGTAGTAGCGGTCGCGCCGGGCCAGGACGCGTTCGGACTCGCCCGCCTCCTGCAGCCGCTCGGCGCAGTAAGCGGCCACGGATTCCAGCAGCCGGTAGCGGGAGCCGTGCACGTCACCGGCCACGACGACCATGGACCGGTCGACCAGGCGGGCCAGCAGGTCCGCGACGTCCTCGCCGGGCACGCCGTCCCCGGCGCAGACCGCCTCGGCGGCCTCCAGGGAGCAGCCGTCGGCGTGCACGGCCAGGCGGCGCAGTACGGTGCGCTCGGGAACGGTCAGCAGCTCCCAGCTCCAGTCGATCACGGCTCGCAGCGTTCGCTGCCGCCGGGGGACGTCCCGCCGCCCCGCCGACAGCAGGCGGAAGCGGTCGTCGAGCCGCGCCGCCAGCTCGTGCGCGCCGAGCGCCCGTACCCGGTTGGCCGCCAGTTCCAGCGCCAGCGGTATGCCGTCCAGACGGCGGCAGATCGACGCGACGGCGCGGGCGTTGTCCGCGGTGAGGGCGAAGCCCGGCGCCGCGGCGGCCGCGCGCGCCGTGAACAGCCGTACGGCGCTGAACCTCTGCAGGGTCGCGGGACCGGTCTCCGTCGCCGCGTACGGGGGTTCCAGCGGCGGCACCGCCCAGACCGCCTCCCCGCCGACCCCTAGCGTCTCCCGGCTGGTCGCCAGGATCCGCAGCTCGGGGGCGGCGGCCAGCAGCCGGTGGACCAGTTCGGCGGCGGGCGCGATGACATGTTCGCAGTTGTCGAGCACGAGCAGCATCCGCCTGTCGCGCAGCGCGCGGGTGATGCGGTCGGCAGGCCCGGCGGGGGAGGGGGCGGGCGCGACGTCGTCGCGAATCCCCAGCACGGCGGCCACCGCGTCCACCACCGCTTCCGGCTGGTCGAGCCCTGCCAGTTCGACGAGCCACACACCGTCGGGAACGGTGTCGAGCAGCCGTGCCGCCGTTTCCAGGGCGAGGCGGGTCTTGCCCACACCGCCCGGTCCGGTGAGCGTGACCAGCCGGGAGGAGGAGAGCAGCGCGCGCACCTCGGTGAGCGCCTCGGCCCTGCCGATCAGCTCGGTGGGCTGGGCGGGCAGGTTCGTGCGGAACCGTCCGGGCGCCGGGCTCAGGGCGGGGTCCTGGTGGAGGATCGCCTCGTAGAGGGCGACCAGTTCGGGACCGGGGTCCAGGCCCGTCTCCTCGCGCAGCCGGTCGCGCAGCCCGGCGAAGCTCTCCAACGCCTCGCTCTGCCGTCCGGACCGGTAGAGGGCGCGCATGTGCGCGGCGCGCAGCCGCTCCCGCAGCGGGTGGCGGACCACCAGGTCGCCCAGCTCACCGGCCAGCGGGCCGTGCTCGCCGAGGGCGAGCCGCGCCTCGGCGAGGTCCTCCACCGCGGTCAGCCGCTGCTCCTCCAGGCGCGTGATCGCGGTCCGGGTGAACTCCTCGTCGGCGAAGTCGGCGTACGCGGGGCCCCGCCACAACGCCAGCGCGTCGGCCAGCAGCGCCGCCTTGGTACGGGGATCGTCCGTGCTCCCGGCCCGCTGCAGCAGCGCGGCGAACCTGCCCGCGTCGAGCGCGTCGGGGCCGACGCGCAGCGCGTATCCCGGCGGCCGGAACACCAGCAGTTCCCGGCCGCCGGGCTCGGCGTCCTCCAGGGCCCGGCGCAGCTGGGACACCTTGACCTGGAGCGCGCCCGCGGGGTCGCGGGGCGGCCCGGCCCCCCACAGGTCGTCGATCAGCCGGTCCGCCGACAGCGGCCGCCCCTCCTGAACGAGCAGGTCGGCCAGCAGTGCCCGGACCGTCGGCCTCCGGATCGTGACCGGGGTGCCGTCGGCGGTCCGCACCTCCAGCGGACCCAGCACTCCGAATCGCATGTGATCACGATAACCCGGTCGAAACCCGCTGATCGGCACTGGAAAGCGATCGGAAAGCGGGCGGTAAGCGCGGAGCAGCAGAGTCGGGCCGGTACACCGACGACATGGAAGGAGCACCCATGACACCGGCGACGCCCCGCACCGGCCCGCTGCGGACGGCGATGCTCATCGGCAGCACCCGCAGAGGACGCTTCGGCCCCACAGTCGCCCGCTGGTTCGCCGGACTGGCCGGGCAGCGCACCGACATGGCCCTCGACGTCATCGACCTGGGCACGGCGGGGCTGCCTGACACGCTCATCGACGAGGGCGACGACGTTCCGGGGCCGGTGCGGGCCCTGGCCCCGCGCCTGGCGGCGGCCGACGCGTTCGTGATCGTCACGCCCGAGTACAACCACAGCTTCCCGGCGCCCCTCAAGACCGCCGTCGACTGGTTCGTGGACGAATGGCGGGCCAAGCCCGTCGGCTTCGTCTCGTACGGGGGGATGTCGGGCGGCCTGCGCGCGGTCGAGCAGCTCCGGCTGGTCTTCTCCGAACTGCACGCCGTGACCGTCCGCGACACCGTCAGCTTCCACTCCTGCCGGGAGAAGTTCGACGACGCGGGCCGGCCCGTCGACGCGGCGGGCTGCGACGCGGCCGCCAAGGGCCTGCTCGACCAGCTCGCCTGGTGGGCCCGCGCCCTCCGCGACGCCCGCACCGCACGTCCCTACGACCTGTGAACCTCCGAAGGGGATTCCGATGACCTCCGTGACCTCGAAAGGCTGGAGTCTGGCCCTGCTGGCCTTCTCCTGCCTCATCACCTCGCTCGACTTCACCATCGTGTACGTCGCGCTGCCCGACATCGTGCGGGAGGTCGGGTTCTCCGGCCACTCGGCGCAATGGGTCGTCAGCGCCTACGCCGTCTTCTTCGGCGGCTTCCTGCTCCTCGGCGGGCGGTCGGCCGACCTGCTGGGACGCCGCCGCATGTTCGTCCTGGGCATGGTCCTGTTCGGCGGCGCGTCCCTGCTCGGCGGGTTGGCGACCACGCCCGGCGCGCTGGTCACCGCGCGGGCGGTCCAGGGCGTGGGGGCCGCCCTGGCGTTCCCGGCGACCCTGTCGCTGGTCAACACCATGTTCGCCGAAGGACGTGAACGCGTCCGGGCGCTGTCCGTGTGGGCGATGGCCGGCGCGGGAGGGCTGAGCCTCGGCGCGCTGCTCGGCGGCGTGCTGACGCACGGGTTCGGCTGGGAGGCGGTCTTCCTGGTGAACGTGCCGCTGGTGATCGCCGCCGCGGCGGCGGCGTTCGTGCTGCTGGACGCGGACGGGCCGGTGGAGCGCGGCAGGAGCTACGACCTGCCCGGCGTGCTGACCGGTACGGCGGGCGCGACGCTCCTGGTGTACGCGATCGCCGAGATCCCCGAGGCGGGCTGGACGTCCACGACCATCGCCGCCCTCACGTCGGCGCTCGTGCTGCTGGCCGCCTTCTTCGGCATCGAGGCGCGCAGCCGCGACCCGCTGATGCCGCCGCGGCTGCTGCGCAACCGCAACCTCGTCTCCGCCCTGATGGTGATCTTCGTCTTCGGTGCCACCATGCAGAACGTCGTCTACTTCCTCACCCTGTACTTCCAGGATGTGCTGGGCTATTCGGCGCTGCGCGCAGGGCTGGCGTTCCTCAGCCTGTCCGCGGTGATCGCGCTGGCCAACTTCGCCGCCGGACGGCTGATGGTCCGCGTCGGCGTCCGCGCCACCCTGGTCGTGGCGCTGGTGCTCGGAGCGGCCGGGAGCGCCCTGCTGGCCGTGGGAATGACCTCCGGCGGCTCGTACCTCACCGTGCTCGCCGGGATCCTGGTCTACGGCCTCGGCATGGGCACCATCTACCCCACCCAGTTCGCGGCCGCCGGCACCGGAGTGGCTTCGCAGGAGCAGGGCATCGCGGGCGGCATGGCCAACACCGCCATGCAGCTGGGAGTGGGCGCGGGACTGGCCGTACTCGTCGGGGTCGCGGGCTCGGGCCTGGAAGGCCTGGCCGGTGAGACGCTGCGCGCGGCCACCGCCGACGGGCTGCGCGCCGCCGTCTTCCTGTCCGCGGCGCTGACGCTGCCGGGCATCCTCGCGGCCCTCGTCTTCCCCCGGCAGCGCGTTCCCGTGCGGACCGGCGACCCCGGTCCGGCTCACGCCGGAGCGGCGGGCTGACCCGGCACCGTCCACATGCGGCTGCGCAGGTCCATCTCGATCTCTGCGAAGGACTTGACGGTGGAACTCCTCGGCTTCCCTGCTTCCTCTGCTTCTGCTCGGTGACAGAAGAAGCCTGCGGGAGCCGGGAAAGCCGCGGAAGCAGGCACTTCAAAGGCACCGGGTTACCGCGGGGGAACCGGGGACGACCAGGCCGAACCCGGTGCGCGGCTCTCGGCGGACCTCCTGCGCGGCAGCGGCCCGACACCGGCGTGCCGGCCCGGACGCATGGCCGCGTGCCGCTGCCCGGGACCCGGCCCGGAACGGGCGGCCAGGGCGTCGGCCACGACACCGGTGGTGAAGGCGTAGACCGCCTTGTGCAGCAGATCCACCGCCAGTTCGCGGCGGGGCCATGATTCGGGCGGTGCGCCCACCCCGGTGGCGTTCTCCAGTATCTGGTCGTTGGTGAGCCGGACCACGGTGAACTTCGCCGAGGACCAGGGGCCGCGCAACCCGGCATGGGCCATCACCGAACGCAGCACTCCCAGCACGGCTCCCTGCCCCAGGTGCATGGCCCAGTTCGCCGCCTCGGACCGGCCCCCGGACTGTTCGGCCATCCCGGTCAGCCGCTCCAGCACCCGCGCCGGAACGTACGAGTCCGGTCGTCCCGTCAACCGCTGCTCCGCCTTCTCTCCCAACGTCATCACCATGCCCCCGGCCGCCCCGGCGACCAGCCCCTGCCACACCACGCGTTTCATCATGACGCCCCCCTACCCGGCAAAGGCTCTGCACTATCGGGTTATTTGTCTGTCTTTGTGGCGTAGGGGGCTTTTCTTCAAAGGTCCGTTTCCTCAGCGTGGGGCGTCGTCCGCGGTGTCCCGCCGCCCGGCGGAGACGGGGTTGCCTTCGGGATCGACCATCTTCTCCTCCAGGGCGCCGGCCGAGGCGAGGTCGCTGACGAGCCAGGCCCCGTCCTTCTCGATGAGTTTCAGGGAGAGGTGGGAGGCGGTCGTCCATTTCGTTCCCACTTTGCTGCGCATCTCGCTGTCGACCACGACGACGGCCGAGGCCAGGTCGCCGTTGATCTCTCCGAGGTAGACCGCGCGGACCTCGGCCGTGGAGGCGGCCTCCAGCCGGGTGATCGTGGGGGCGACCCCGGAGTCGAACTGGGTCCTGTAGGAGTCGGCGAAGTCGCCGGTGATCAGCCGGCTCACCGCCTTGCGGGAGGCGGTCACGTCACGGTGGTCGTAGGTGAGGAAGAGGCGGCCGAACTCCGCGGCGGCGGAGTCGACCTCCTGCCGCCTGTCCTCGGCCGCGGCGTGGGCCCGCCACTGCCAGCAGCCGACGGCGGCCAGGGCGGTGAGCGCGAGCACCGGCGCCCACCCGGCGATCCGGCGGTCGAACCGCGGGAGGCGCGGTCCGCGCCTCTGCTCGCCGTTCTCCTCGATGCCTTCGGCGGGCTCGGCGGACTCGGCGGGTTCGGTGGTCTGGTCTGCTTCGATCGGCTCGGTGCCTTCCGCGAGCTCGGTCTTCGCCATGGTCGTCTCCTTGTCGGTGTCGGCTTTCATGGGCGCCTTCGGTCTCGGACCCGCCGGGCCAGGACGAAGACGGCGCCTCCGGCCACGCGCACCAGGACCAGGAGGGCGAGGATCGGCGGCAGGTGGACCAGCCAGTTCTCGGGCCGGAAGGGCGATCGCTCCGCGGCGGGACGGACCGTGTCGGCGGCACGGGAGTCCGGCCGTACGGCCGGCGGCGCGGCCGGGACGCTCCCCGGCGGCTGCGCTCCGGCCTCGGAGGCGGGCGCGGTCTCGCGGGTTCCTCCGTCGCAGCCGGGTATCTCGGGCACGGCGGGGAGCTTCAACGGCTCCTTGTATTCGAGGGCCGGGGCGGGGTCGAGCAGGGTCACCACGAGGTTGGTGCGCAGCGACGGCTCGGGGGTGCCCGCACCGCTGCTCACGTCCTGCAGTACCGCGGTCAGGTCGGGGGCGACGGCAAGGGCTCTGGAGAGGTCCCTGGCACGGGCGTCGGAGAACACCGTGGGCAGTGTCGAGCCGATCGCGGAGTACAGGCAGTCCGCCTGCGGCATCGCGTCGAGGAGGTCGTTGATCCGTGCGAGTGCGTCCGGCGCCTGGTCGCGCAGGGCGGCGATCTCCTTGCGGAGGTCCTTGAGCGTCGCGGTGGTGGCGGCCAGACCGTCCAGTCCCGCTCCCACCTGGCCGCGCCGCCGGGCGAAGACGCGGGTGATGTCGGCGAGCCGCCGGTAGGTGGCGTCGAGTTCGGTGGCGTTGTCCGCGAAAGCGGACGAGAGCTGGTCGACGCCGTCGATCAGCGCGGCCAGGGACTCTCCGCGTCCGTTCCAGCCGACGGCCAGCTCATGGACGAGGGAGCGGGTGTCGTCGGGGGAGAGGAGCTTCAGCAGTTCCATCGAGCTGCCGAACAGGTCGGAGTAGGACAGCGGTTCTTCGGTTCTTTCGACCGGCACCACGTCGCCGGCCTTCAGATAAGGGCCGTCGCCGGGATCCCCTGGCTGCGGTTCGAATTCCACGAAGGGCTCGCCGACGGCGGACTTGCGCCGTGCCGAGGCGCCGGCGGTGTCCGGCACCCGGCTGTCGTGGTCGAGTTCCAGCTCGACCACGACCTTGCGGTCGCCCAGCCGCACCTGCCGAACGGTCCCTACCTTGACTCCGAGGTAGGCCACGTCGAAGCCCTCCCGAAGGCCGGGGGAGGCGGCGAACTCCACGGTCACCGGGTAGGGCCGGTCGGTGAGGCGCACCTTGAGCAGGGCGAAGACGGCCCAGGTGCTCACGATGGCGGTCAACACGGCGAAGACGAGGAGGTTGACCAGGACGCGGTTGTTCATTCCGTGTCTCCGTCCCGCTGCGGCCGCCCGGTCCTCCACCCCGGCGGCACCGCCGCCCGGACGGGAGGGACTCCGTCGGCCACCGGCATCACGACCCGCAGCGTCGCGGACATCAGCAGCTGTCCGTCGTGGACCGCGCGCGGGAACTTCTGCTCGAAGGCCAGCAGCTGGTCGATCAACCTGGTGATCCTGCTCCTGCTGCCGCCGAGCGAGGCCAGGACCGGATCGAGCTGCTCGAGCATCTCCAGGAGGGCGTCGGTGCGCTCACCCAGGACGGTGTCGTTGGTGGCCTCGGCGAGTCCGGCCAGCCGGTCGACACTTCTGATGATCTTCTGCCGGTCCTTCGCGAGGGCGCGGCTCGCGGTCTCCAACCGCGCGGGCAGGTCGGCGTAGCCGTCCTTGTTCTCGGCCAGCGACCTGCCCAGGCGGGCGAAGTCGTCGATGGCCCGGGTCAGCTCGGTGCGCTGGTCGGCGAACAGGTCGACGAGGGTGGCCGACTGCTCGATCATCTTGTTGAGCACGGCGCCCTTGTCGGCGAACGCCTCGGTGTAGGCGTCGACGACTCCGCTGACATCATGGGCGGCGAGCGCTTCGATCACCGCTCCGGCCTTGTCCACGACCTGTTCGAAATCGGGCTGGACGCCCGTGGAGGTGAATGCCGCGCCGTCGCGCATGAAAGGCCCGGTGGACAGGTCGGCGCCTTCGGGAATGGTCAGCCTGATGAAGTTCTCGCCCAGCAGCGAGGTCTTGGCGACCTCTGCCGTGGTGCCGACCGGTATGCGGTGCTCGTCGGCGATGGACATGGTGACCTCGGCCCGGTAGCCGACGAGCCTCACCTCGGTGACCGTCCCGATCCGGACGTCGGCCATCTGGACGCCGTGCCCCTCCACGAGGGTCTGCACATCGTCGAAGGTCGCCTTCAGCGACACCTCCCCCCGGGGAGAGCCCGCCGTGCGGATCGAACAGCCGCCCAGCAGGACCACGAGGCAGAGCATGAACGCCGGGAACGTGGCGCGTCGGGGCATCAGTCCTCCTGCCAGGGGCAGTTCGCGAACGGCTCCGGCAGGCAGGGCACCGGTTCTTTGAGGCCGAGCTGCTGGAAGATGGGTTTCATCCAGGCCCGGATGAACGCGTCGGTGCCGATCCGCAGCGTCAGCGAGTGGTGTTTCTCGTCCCAGGCGTCCACGAGTACGCCGCCGATCTCCGGCAGGGTTTCCAGCAGGTCGGCGACCGCCTTGCTGTTGGCCTTCAGCGTCAGCGCGATCTCGGTGAAGTTCGCCAGGTCACCGGGGAGCCGTTCCCGGTAGGCCTTGATGAGGACGTCGCCCCGCTTGATGAGGTCGACGAGCGCGCGGACCAGTTTCTGAATGTTCCTGCGCTCCTCGGACAAGAGGTCGCTGACGGTTCCGAAATCCTTCAGCAGCCGGTCGAGAGTCTTCTCCCGGTCTTTGACGACTCCGGTGAGGGTGTTGAGGTCACCGGCGACCTTCAGCAGCCGGTCGCTCTGCCCGGCCAGGGTGCGGGTCATCTCCGCCGACTGCTGGATCACCTGGTTGAACTGCTCGCCGTTGCCCTTGAAGGCCGCAGCGGCCCGGGACACTCCCGCGCTGAGCACGTCGGGGTCGAAGGCGTTGTTGAGGTCGGTGAACGCCTGCAGCGCGTCGTCCACCTCGACGGGCAGTTCGGTCCGCTCCCTGGGGATCACCGCGCCGTCGCGGGCCCTGGGAGCCCCTTTGCGCCAGGGCGGGAAGAGCACGAGGTTGCGCTCGCCGACCAGGTTGAGCGGGACGATCCCCGCGTGGACGTCGGCCGGAAGCGGGGTGTCCTCTCGGACGGAGAAGTCGACCTTCACCTGCGCGCCGACGATGATGATCTCCTCGACCCTGCCGACGTCCAGGCCCATCACCTTGACGGGAGATCCCTCGTAGAAGGCGATGGTCCGGTCGAAGTAGGCGGTGAGCCGGTAGCTGTCGGCGAACCGGTTGGTGACGTTGTCGGGAGCCGCGGAGCAGCCGGAGAGCGTCAGGCCCAGGACGGCGACGAGGCCGGAGAGGCGTTTCAAGGGCCGCCTCCGATGAAGCCGGGATTGAGGACGACCGCCCCGACCGGGCCGACGTCGATCCAGGGGCCGGATCTCCCCGCCCTGGTCAGCCCCTGGAAGGTCGGCGCGAGTAGTGCGAGGCCGGTGTTGAGGTCCTCGATGCCACCGCCCAGGGTGGTCCCGGCCAGGTGCAGGTCGTCGAGCAGGCCGGTGATGCTCTGCTGCCGGGTGGCGATGAGCCGGGACAGGGTGCCGACGGTCTGGCTGCCCTCGCCGAGTACGGCGGAGAGTTCGGCGCGCCGTTCGACCAGCTCCCGCAGGATGAGCCGACTGGATTCCAGGAGCTGGACGAGCTGCTGGTCCTTGGCCGCCAGGGCGCCGGTCAGCTTCTCGCCGTCCTCCATCAGCCGTACGAAATCCGGAGTGTGCTCGTTGAGGGTCGTGGTGAGGGCGCCGAGGTCGGTGAGCATGCGCCGGATCTTCTTCCGGTCGGGGTAGTCGATCTCCACGGCCTGGTCGAGCAGCTTCTCGACCAACTTCGTGTCGATCTTCTCGGCGATCCGCGTGGACTGCGACACCGCGTCGGTGACGGTGAACGGCGCGCTCGTGCGATCGGCGGGGACGTGCCGCTCCGTTTCGGGCAGGGAGTGCAGGTAGGGCGAGGCGACGGGGCCGGAGAGCTTGATGTAGCGGCCGCCCAGGAGGGTGGTCAGCTGGATGTCGGCGCGGGTCCGGCGGCCCAGCCGCACGCCGTGGTCGACCTTCCAGGCGATGACGACCTCGCCTTGGTCGTAGTCCGGCTCCACGCTCGTCACCCGCCCGACGGGGACCCCGGCCAGCCGTACGTCGTCGCCGCGCTTGACGCCGCCGCTGTCGGCGAAGGATCCGCTCATGAGATAGCCGCGTTCGAAGATCCGCAGGGTGCCCGCGGCGAAGGCGAGCAGGACCGTCAGGCCGATCACGCCGAGCGAGGTGAGCGCGAGGCGCTTCTTGTGCATGTCGCGGAAGGACCTCAGGCCGGCCTTTCGCGGCCATGGTGCTCTGATCCGCATCACTCGCCTCCCAGCATCATCGAGCGGAGGTCCCGTGCCGGTGGCAGGACGGGGTCGTACGGGCATGGGCCGTCGTCGAACTTGATGCAGGGCGCGGTCAGCCGGATGTAATCGCCTTCGTCGGTGGCGCTGAAGAGGGCGCGCAGCGCGGGGGGAAGTCCGTCGAGCACCTTGGTCAGCGAGTCCACGTTGAGGCGGGCCGTCTCGGCCAGTTCCGCCGCGTTGTCGATCAGCCGTCCGACGCGTCTCTCGTCGCCGCCCAGCACCACGTCGAGGTCGCGGGCGGTCCGCGAGACCTCGACGAGGGCCTCGTCGAGCACCCCGCGCGAGTCGGCGAACGCCTGCGTGAGGGTCGCCAGGTCGTCGACGACCTGCGCGATCTGCCGGTCGCGGCGGCCGAGGGCCTCGAAGACGGTGCGGTAGTCCTTCACCATCTGCCCGATGGTCCCCTGACGGGAGGCGAAGGCCGCCAGCAGCGTGTCCAGGTCGTCGGCGATCCGCGCGATGTTGCCCTGGTTGCCGTCGATGGCCTGGGAGAAGGCGGTGAGCAGCCTGTTGATCTGGGCGGGGTCGAGGCTGCGGGTGAGCGGTCCGAGGCCGTTCACCACGGTGCTGAGGTCGACCACCGAGCGGGTGCGGGTGACTCGGGCCCCGTCGGCGAGCATCTTCCGGCTGTCGCCCGGCTCGAGGTAGACCATGCGCTGGCCGATCGCGTTGCGCCAGCGGATGGAGATCTCCGAGTCCTCGGGGACCCTGATGCCGTCGTCGATCCGCAGTGTGACCACCGCGCGGCCGTCCTCGACCCCGATGCCGTCGACCCTGCCGACCGGAGCTCCGGCGATCTTCACCTGGTCGCCTTCGAGCAGACCGGTGACGTCGTCGAAGACTCCCGTGATCCGGTATCGGTCCCCGAAGTCGATCTGGAGGATCTGGGCCGCGATATAGAGGGTGAGCGTGCCGGTGACCAGGAAGAACAGCCCGAACCTGGACATCGCCTGCGTGGGAAGGGTCATCGCCGGCCTCCCCGGGCGGGGCAGAGGTCGAGGACGATCTGGCAGACGTCCGTGGGCAGCACGATGTCGGCCGAACCCATCAGGGTGTCGTGGGGCGCCTTCTCGCGCATGATCCCGCCGACCAGGCCGAAGAAGTCGGCCAGCCCGTCGACGAGCACCGGCAGGTTCTTCAGCTGGGCGTTCAGGACGGCCGCCGCACGGGTTCCGGCGTCCACGACATGGCGGGTGTTCTCCCGGTTGTCACGAAGGAAGGCGGTGACCTCGTCGCTCGCCTCGATCGCCTGGTCGAGCAGGGCGGTGTAGCGCTCGGGGCGGGTGCCCGCGGTCGCCAGCAGCGCATCGGCGTCCGCCGCGGTCGAGGCGAGGCTCTCTCCCCGGTCGCCGAAGGTCTCGGCGAGGTCTCCGGCGTCTTGGAGGAGACCGCGCGTGACGTCGGTGCTCCCGGCCATGACGTCCAGGACCTCGGCCGAGTTGTCCACCGTGCGGCCGAGCTGCTCGCCCCTGCCGGACACGGCCTGGGAGAACGTGTCGAGCAGGGCGCCGAACTCGGCCGGGTCGAAGGCGTTCGCCAGTTCGTAGGCGGGGCGGGCGGTGTCGGCCGGGTCGATCGGCTCGACGGTCCTGGCGATGGACATGCCGTCGTCCAGGAAGGGGCCGATTCCCTCGCCTTCGCCGGGTTCGATGACGACGTCCTTGGGGCCGAAGACGGAGACCGCCTCCACGGTCGCCTCCGCGCTCACCGGGATCCTGACCCCGTCGTCGATGCGCAGCCCCACGACGGCGCGGCCGTCCGGGGCCAGGTCGACCGAGGTCACCCGGCCGACCTCGACTCCGCGGATCTTGACCTCGGAATGGGTGTCCAGGCCCTGGCCGGCCTGGTCGAAAGCGGCCTTCAGCCGGTGGGAGCCCTCGTGTCCGGGAACCGCCGCGAGACCTGCGGCCAGCACGGCGCCGCTCATCAGCGCGATGCCCACCGCGGCGAAGAGCGCCCGGGTCGGGCGGGAGAGATGGTCCTGGTTCATCCGGTCAACCTCATCGTTCCGCCCTGGCCCCAGAAGACGAAGGACAGCGCGAGGTTCACCATCACGATCGCGACCATCGACTCGCGGATGGCACGGCCGGTCGCCAGGCCCACGCCGACCGGACCTCCGGTGGCGAAGTAGCCGCGGTATCCGTGGATGAGCATCACGATGACGGCGAACACAGCGATCTTGATGACGCTGTAGAGGATGTCGCGGGTCGGCAGGAACAGGTGGAAGTAGTAGTCGTAGACGCCCTCGGACAGGCCGAAGAACCAGGTGGTGATGAACTCGGCCGCGAAGAACGTCCCGTACAGGGCGATGAGGTAGAGCGGGATCAGTGTGATGAGCACGGCCGCGATCCGGGTGCACACCAGATGGCTCAGGGAGTTGATCCCCATGACGTCCAGGGCGTCGATCTCCTCGGAGATGCGCATGGCCCCGATCTCGGCGGTGAACGCCGAGCCGACCTGCGCGACGAGCGCGATCGCGGCGATGACCGGGGACACCTCGCGCACGCTGGAGAAGCTGACGACCAGCCCGGTGAAGGACTCCACGCCCAGGCGCTGCAGGCCGGGGAAGCCCTGGAGGCCGACCTGCGCGCCGGTGGCCATGGACATGAACAGCATGACGAAGACCATGCCGCTGCCGACGACAACCGCGCCGACGCCGATGGACAGGTCGCTGACCTGCCGCAGGATCTGCGGGAAGTACTTGCGCCGCAGCACCAGGTCCAGCAGGAGGAAGGTGAGGACGCGCCCGACGAAGATCGGGAAGCGTAGCTTGAGGGAAGGCCTGGAGACCCTCCCCGCGAACACGCGCAGGGGATGGATGGCGACCATTCAGATCCTCGGGGGGACGAGCACCAGATACAGCGTGGTGATGACGTAGTTGGCGGTGAAGATCAGCAGTGTCGCCACGACGACCGAGACGTTGACCGCGCGGCCGACGCCCGTCGGGCCCCGCTCGCAGGTCATGCCGATGTAGCAGGCGACGATCGCGGCGATCATGCCGAACAGCCCGGCCTTGAACAGGGTGACGAGCAGGTCGGTCGGCTGGAGCAGCAGCGTGGCGCCGTCGAAGTAGGCGCCCGGGCTCACGCCCTGCCGGATGACGTTGAAGTAGAAGCCGCCCGCGACCCCGGCCAGGATGATCAGGGAGACCAGCAGGACGCCGACGAGCGCCCCCGCCCACAACCGGGGGGTGACCAGCCGGTGCACCGGGTTGATGCCCATGACCTCCAGCGCGTCCAGTTCCTCGCGGATGCGCCGGGCGCCCATGTCCGCGGCCATCGCCGAGCCGGCCGCGCCGGAGATGAGCAGCGCCGAGGCCAGCGGGGCGACCTCGCGCACCAGCCCGAAGACGACCGCGGAACCGGTCGCGGACTGCGCGCCGATCTGCCGGGAGATGTCGCCGACGTGCAGGGCGATGGTCGCGCCGAGCGGGAGCGCGACGAGGAACACCGGCCAGGCGGTGACCTTGGCGATGAACCAGCACTGCTCGACGAACTCGCGCCACCACTGCCGGACGTCCCAGCTGCGGCGCAGTCCTTCCAGCAGCGTGGCGAACAGCTCGCCCGTCCGTTCGAGCGCCTGATCGCCCAGAGTCAGGCCTCGGCTGATCACTCTGCCGGTCGTGGCCATGGTCTGCTCCTCGGCGAGGTCGTCGGGGGTACCTGGTGCCTGCGGGGCCTTCGGCCTGCGCCCTTACCGGTCAGGGGACGGAGGGCGGGTACGGGCGGCGGCCAGGGCGGCGGGGGAGGTGGCGAGGTAGTCCAGGGCCTTTCGGGTGGAGCATTCGGCGGAGGGGTGGTAGTCGCGGCGCAGGTAGGTGCGTGCGGCGGTGAGCATGAAGCGGTTGCTGGGGAAGATGCCCCGGCGGACGGCTCTGCGGTAGTCGCGGAGGCGGGGGCGGACGCCGTGGAGGGCGGGGTCCTTGGCGCACAGGTAGGCGGCGCCGACGTAGACGGCCAGGGGCATGGCGACGGCGCCGATGAAGAAGGCGATGAAGCGGCGCCAGTAGACGCCGCTCAGATGCTGGTAGACGTCGAAGGCGACGGAGCGGTGTTCGACCTCCTCGGCGCCGTGCCAGCGCAGCAGGTCCATCATGGTGGGGTCGGCGCCCGCCTCGTCGAGAGCGCGGGCGTCCAGGATCCACTGGCCCAGGACGGCGGTGTAGTGCTCGATCCCGGAGATGATGCCGATCCGGAAGTCCAGCCAGCGGCGGCGGGTGAAGACCGGCAGCGGCGGGCGGTCGCCGAGGAGGACGGTGAACATCCACTCGATCCTGCGGGTGAGGGGACGGGGATCGAGCCCCTGCTCGAGCATCTGGTGGTCGAGGACGCCCTGGTGGGAGTAGGCGTGCACGGCCTCCTGGCCCATGAAGCCCCTGACTTCTCTGCGTAGTTGCTCCTGGTCTTCGGCGATCAGCGGCAGCGCCTGCTTGTAGACGTGCACGAACCACCGTTCCCCGGCGGGCAGCAGCAGGTGCAGGGTGTTGATGAAGTGGGTGGCGACGGGCTCTCCCGGGATCCAGTGCAGCGGTGTGCGGGTCCAGTCGAACTTCACGCGCCGGGGAGTGATGTGCGGGTGCCGTTCGTCGAGCCGGACGGCGTCGGGAGATTCGCTCATGAACTTCTCCGGGTGGCTTCGCTGTTCCATCTGGCGGTGGGGTCGATGCGGGCCATCAGCCGCATCGCTCCCGGGGACAGCCGGGAGAGGGCCTGGTTGATCCGTGCTTCCGCGGTCACAGGTGCGACCGCGGTGTTGCGGTCGACCGCGTGCAGGATCCTCTCGGCGACCTTCTCCGGCGGGTAGTTGCGCAGCGCGTACAGCCGGCTCGCGGCCCGGCGCGCCCGTTCCTGCGCGTCGGCGTCCAGTCCGGCGTACTCGGTGGAGCGGGAGATCCCGGTGTTGACGAACCCGGGGCAGATCGCGCTGACGCCTATGCGGTGCTCGGCCAGGTCGGCGCGCAGGCACTGGCTCAGCATCAGCACCGCCGCCTTGGTCGACGCATAGGCGGCCATCGCCCGGTGGGGAGTGAACGCGGCGGCCGACGCGACGTTGACGAGGTGGCCGCCATGGCCCCGCTCGACCATCTGGCGCCCGAACAGCCGGCAGCCTCGAGCCACCCCGCCCAGATTGATCTGCACGATCCGCTCCCAGGCATCGGGCTCGGTTTCCAGCAGCGAGCCCGCCATCCCGATCCCCGCGTTGTTGACCACGACGTGGGGGACACCGGCTCTGTCCGCGACCTCGGCGGCGAAACCGGCCATCGAGTCCTCGTCCGCCACGTCCACGGCCAGTGAGAGAGTCCCGGGCGTCCTGGCCAGCCCGGCGGTGCGCTCCGCCGCCTCCTCATCGATGTCGGCAGCCACGATCCGGGCTCCGCGTGCGGCGAAGGCCAGCGCGGTGGCACGTCCGATGCCGCTTCCGGCACCGGTCACCACGACCAGCTTGCCCTTGTACGACTTGTTCATGAGGCGGCCCTCGAGAGCTCGGAGACCCTCGCCTGCCGGAGCGCCGCGGATTCGGCGCCGCCCTCGACGTGGTCGACCAGTTCGGTGACCGCCGCGGCGACGGCCCGCGTCCGGGCGCGGATCGAACTCCAGTGCCCGGCGGCCAGCTCGCGTCGCCACAGGCGGCCGGTGTAGCGGGCCAGGTCCTTGGACTGCTCGGGTGAGACGAACAGGTCGCGGGTCGGGGCGATCACCTGGACGGGTACGTCGGTGGTGACCGGACGGCCCGGCCGCAGGAAGCGGAGGCCGTTGGCCTTGTACAGCTTCATCCCGTGCAGCGCGTCCTGGGAGAAGGTGGGGGCGGGCCTGCGCCGGACGCCTTCCAGGCGCTCGATGAGCACGGGGAACAACCGGACGCCGCCCAACCGCCACACCAGCCCGCCGACCCCCGGGATCGCGCCCGCCAGCAGGTACCAGGACCGGGCGAACTGCCCGAGGAGCTGCCGCAGGTGCCGGGGGGTGGGGCGGCGCAGCCGGTCGCGCACCCACTGGCCGAAGTGCTCGATGCACGGACCCGAGATCGAGGTGAACGAGGCGATGCGGCCGGGGAGCCGGCCCCCGGTGACGGCTCCCCAGCCCTGCACCGACCCCCAGTCGTGCCCGACCAGGTGCACCGGGCGGTCCGGGGAGACCGCGTCCGCCACGGCGCGCAGGTCGTCGGCGAGGTTCTCCATCACGTACGCCTTCGTCCGGCGTGGCCGGGACGAGCCGCCCGCACCGCGCACGTCGTAGGTCACCACGTGGAACTCCGCGGCCAGCAGCCCGGCCACCGGCTCCCAGACCTCCTGGGTGTCGGGGTAGCCGTGCACCAGGACGACCGTCGCCCGGCCTCCGGCGCCGTATTCGCGGACGGCGAGCCTGACCCCGTTCGCCTGGACCGTCCGGGTGGTGAAGTCACTCATGGCAGGCCTCCGCCCAGCGGCGGACGTGCGGGAGGTCGTCGTCGAGCCAGTACGCGTCGTCCTCGGTGACCACCAGCAGCTCCTCGAACTTGGCCCCCACGTCGCGGAGGCCGAGATGCGGCTCCACCGCCCACAGCCCGGGGGTCGGCGCGTGCCGCGACCGGCTGCCGCCGTTCCAGAGCGGGGAGCGCCCCGCCAGCCGCTCCTTGATCAGGTCTCGGCCGACGGTCTGCAGGGTCCGCGCTCCGAAGGCGCCGATGACGAGGTTGCGGGGGAGGCGGCTCTCCAGCCTGCCCACCTGGTGGCCGATGACCCTGCCGGGGTACTTGCGGTGGCGGTTCTCGTAGCCGTCGCGTTCGATCCGCCGGTCGACCTCGGCGTAGATGTCGGCGAAGGTGCGCCGTTCGCGGACCAGACCGACGATCAGCGTCCGGTAGGCGGCCAGGCCGGCCACCAGCTCTCTCCAGGCGGGGTTGTCGCCCAGGCAGCCCGAGTAGCCGATGTCGGCGGTGTAGCCGTCCACGATCGGCGCCGCGTCCAGGACGTAGGGCATGCCCTCGGCCAGCCTCCTGCCGGTGGGCAGGAACTGGTGCGGCAGCCGCACGCCGCGGAAGGCCGTCCGGTCGCCGAACCAGGCGAACGGGACGTGGAACCAGTCGTCGACGCCGTGGTCCACCAGCCGGCGGCGCATGCGCCGCGCCGCCTCCTTCTCCGTCACGCCCGGCTCGAGTCCGGCCGCGACCTCCTCGGCGCACCGGTAGGCCAGCGCCTGCACCTCCCGATGCCGTTCGAGATCGGCTTCCATCGCCACGCTCCACGCCTCCGGACGGTCCGTGCCCGCCGCTAATCGGATGAGGCGTCCAATATGAGCCGGGGTTTGAACGAAAGTCAAGACCTCGCTCCGTAGGTGCGGCGCCACGGAGCGGAACACGCCATGGCCCGGCACGGACTGGAAAAGGTGTCTAATATCGTGGGAGACCGCGTCTCGACCGAGGAACCGCGCAGGAAGACCGACCGCACATGACGACAGCGCCGCGGGCACGCAACGGCCGGAACGCCGGCGCCGCCAAGCCCACCGACCGCGGCGAGGCGCGCTCCGCGCTCCTGGCCGCGGCGAGCACGCTGTTCGGCGAACGCGCCTACGACCTGGTGTCCTGCGACGACATCGCCGCCGAAGCAGGCCTGTCCAAGGGGCTCATCTACTACTACTTCAACAGCAAGCGCGGCCTTTTCCTCGCCCTGATCAAGGACGCCGCGGAGTCGCTGAACTCCCTCGCCGAGGAGTACGGCGACGTCTCACCCGCCGAACGCCTCATCCGCACCCTGGACGGCTACCTGTGGTGGGCCGACACCCACCGCTCGGCCTTCCACACCATCACCAGCGGCGGCATCGGCGTGGACACCGAGGTCGCCGCCGTCTACACCACGGTCCGCAGCCGGCTGCTGACCACCATGTCCCGAACACTCGTCGGCACCCCCGACCCGCCTCCGCTCCTGCGGATCGCGCTGGACGGCTGGCTGGCCTTCGTCGAAGGGATCACCGCCTCCTGGCTGCGCACCCCCGGCACCGGCCGGGCGGCCGTTCGCGACCTCGCGATCGACATCCTGGTGAGCACCCTGGCCGCTGCAGGCCACCCCATCCCCGCCGAGGAGAGCTGAACGGCTCCGCAGCCGGACACCTCGGCAGACCGGGACGGCACTCTCCGCGCCACACGCCCGGCGGTCTTCGGGCGCGCGCCTTTTCGGGTGGGCGGTCCGCATGCGGTCGGATTTTTGAGTCCCAGGGGATCTTGCACATGTGCCGCTCTCGGGTTGAAGGTGACACGTAATGCGCGGCACATGAGGAGAAAGTCGAAAATGGGACAAGGGATATCGCATCGTGTGCTGGCCGCTCTGGCCGCCGCCGTGCTGGGCGCGGTCCTGCTGACCGCCGGTGGGGCGGCGGCGGACGACGGAGTGCGCTGGTTGTGCCGGCCGGGTCTGGCCGACGACCCCTGCCGGGGCGGGCTCGCCACGACCGATGCCGCGAGCGGCGGCACGGTGGCCGGAGCGCCGGCCGGCGGCAAGAAGATCGACTGCTTCTACGTGTATCCGACGGTCTCCCAGGAGCTCACCCCGAACGCGAGCCTGAAGTCCACCGCGCAGCTCGTCGGGATCGCCCAGCACCAGGCCGCGCGCTTCTCCGACGTCTGCGACGTGTACGCCCCGGTGTACCGGCAGCGCACTCTCACGGCGCTGCTCACCGGAAACCTCTACAGCGACGCCCAGCGTGCCGAATTCGCGCGGATCGCCTACTCCGACGTCCTCCAGGCATGGAAGGCGTACCTGTCCACCTACAACAAGGGCAGGGGAGTCGTCCTCATCGGCCACTCCCAGGGCACGGGCATGCTGCGGCGTCTGGTGCGCGAGGAGATCGACCCAGAGCCGTCGGCGCGCGCCAGGCTCGTCTCGGCGATCCTGCTCGGCGGCAACGTCGTCGTCCGCAAGGGAAGCGACAGGGGCGGCGACTTCCAGAACATCCCGCTGTGCCGCGCCGAAAGCCAGACGGGCTGCGTCCTCGCCTGGGCGGCCTTCGGAAAGACGCCGCCGGACAACGCGCGCTTCGGCAGGGTGCCGGAGTCGGCCACCGACGGCTCGCCCGCCGGGCCCGACTACGAGGCCGCATGCACCAACCCGACGTCCCTGGACACCGGCCGTCCCGGCACCGCGAGCACGATCCTGCGGTCCGAGCCGCTCGTCGGCCTCCTGGGCATCGCCTCGAAGATCACCTATGGGGGCGCGCCGCCCGCGGCCGCCACTCCCTGGCTGATCCCCGCCGACCGCTACACCGTCCAGTGCGTGCACGCCAACGGCGCACACGTCCTCCAGGTCACCCCGCAGGGCGACGCCCGAAAGCTGTACGCCTCCCCCACGCCCGACTGGGGCCTCCACCTTCTGGACGTCAACATCGTCCTGGGCGACCTCATCCGCATCGTGGAAGCCGAAACGGCCGCCTACACCTCCTGATCACCGGCCTCGCCGGCCTCCGCCATCCTCCGAATGGAGGATGGCGGAGGTCGTCCGTCCGCCGACGATCTGCGCACGGTCGCACGATTCGGTGACCAGGGCCCTTCTCGCACACTCGGTGAGAACTCATCGAACCGAGGAGAGAACATGGTTGCCACCCTGGGGTTGCGGCCGGTCGGGGAAGGCGAGCGCCGGCTCGCCCCCGACCTCGCCAGAGGGGTCATGCTGGCGCTGATCGCCGTGGCCAACTCCGCCATCTACCTGTACGACCGCCCGTACGGGATCCGCCAGCACATCGTCGAGCACGAACTGCCGAACCGGGTGTCGGCGGCGCTGAGCATGACGTTCGTGGACGGGCGGGCCTACCCGATGTTCGCCGCGCTGTTCGGCTACGGCATGGTGCAGATCTGGAACCGGCGGCGGGACGACGCCGAGGGGAAGCGGGTCCTGAAGCGCCGGAGCGCGTGGCTGATCCTGTTCGGGGCGGTCCACGCCGTGCTGCTGTTCTCCGGGGACGTGCTCGGGGTCTACGGGCTGCTCGGGCTCGTGATATGCGGGCTGCTCAAGGCGCGCGACCGTACCCTGCTGGTCATCGCCGGAGTCTGGCTCGTCTTCGTCGCCCTGCTGTCCGCCCTGGCCTACAGCACCCCCCAGGCCACGGAGGAACGGACGATCTTCTGGTCGTTCGCCGAGGAGGACCCGCTGAAGGCGATGGCGCTGCGGTCGGTCGAGTGGCTGATGACCCCGGTCGGGATGACGGGCGTGTTCACCGCCGCGCTCGTGGGCGTCTGGGCGGCGCGGCGGGACCTCCTGTCCGCGCCGGACGCGCTGGTGCGGCGGGCCGCGGTGTGGGGGCCGCTCATCGGGGTGCTGGGCGGGCTGCCCCTGGGCCTGGCCGCGGTCGGAACCTTCGACGTGGCCGGATCCGGTGCGGTGATGGCGCTCAACGCCGTCCACGCGGTGTCGGGCATCGCCGCCGGCCTGGGATACGCGGCTTTGATCGCCCTGCTCGCGCAGCGGATCGGGACGCGGCGCGGCCCGCTGGTGACCGCTCTGGCGGCCTGCGGCCAGCGCTCGCTGACGTGTTACCTTCTCCAGTCTGTGGTGTTCGTGGCGCTTCTGCCCCCTTATACGATCGGACTCGGGGGGCGGTTGAGCTCCGTCGCCACGGTCGCGCTGGCCGTCGGCACGTGGGCCGCGACGGTCGTCGCCGCCGAGCTCATGCGCAGGGCCGGGGTGCGCGGACCGGCCGAGACGCTGCTGCGGCGCCTGTCCTACCGGCACGGGTGAGAGCGAGGGCGACGTGCAGGTCAGTGGCTGGGACAGGGCATGGCGCGCGCTGCCGCTGGGCTTTCTCGGAGCGGCGGTCCTGATCGCGCTGGCCGACACGTCGGTGCCGGCGCGGGACCAGGCCGTCATGACCGCGCTGGCCGCCGTCGCGGCGGTGTGGCACTGGTGGATGGTGCTGGCGCACCCCGCCTGGCCGGAGCGCGCGCTGGCGCCGATGGCGGTCTACTACACCGGGCTCGTCCTGCTGGCGGGGGTACTGGCCGCACGCCACCCGGCGTACGGGCTCCTGGCGCTCGCCTGCTTCCCCGCGGCCTTCGCGACGCTTCCCGGCGGCTACTCCTACCTCGGGGTGGCCGCCACGGCGGTCGTCGTCGTGGGCGGCCCGTCCGCCCTGCTGGACGCCGACAGCTCCTGGCCGATCGCGTCGGCGATCACCGGAGCGGTACTGGCGGCGTTCATCGGCTGGAGCATCCGGGCCCTGGAGGCCGAGGTCGAACGCCGGCACGCCGCCAACCGGACGTTGGAGGACACCAACCGGGAACTGGAGAGCGCGAACCTCCGCCTCGCCCAGCTCGGTGAGGAGAACGCCGAACTGCAGGGCAGGCTGCTGGCCGCGGCTCGCGAGACCGGTGTCGCAGGGGAGCGCGGCAGACTGGCGAGGGAGATCCACGACACCGTCGCCCAGGGCCTGGCGGGCATCGTCACCCAGCTCGAGGCCGCCGAGGAGGCCGCGAACGACGCCGAGGCCGTACGGCGCCGCCTGGCCGTCGCGCGGAGCCTGGCCAGGGAGAGCCTGGTCGAGGTCCGCCGCTCCCTGGACGACCTGCGCCCCGGGCCGCTGACGGGGACGCGGCTGCCGGAGGCGCTGTCGGAGCTGGTGTCCGGTTGGAGCGCGACGAACGAGACGCCCGCCACGCTGACCGTCACCGGCACCGCCCGGCTCCTGCACCCCGAGGTCGAGGTCGCGGTGTACCGGGCCGTGCAGGAGGCGCTGGCCAACGTGGCACGGCACGCCGAAGCCGACAAGACAGGCGTCACCCTGTCGTACATGGAGGATGTAGTGGTGGTCGACATTCGAGACGACGGGGTGGGATTCACCCCCTCCGCGCCGGACGGCGCGGGCTTCGGGCTCACCGCCATGCGGCAGCGGGTCGTCAGGCTCGCCGGGAACGTCGAGGTGGAGTCCGCGCCCGGCCAGGGCACCGCGATCAGCGTGACGATCCCGGCGATCCCCGCCGCCGCCGAACGGGAGGAGGGGTGAACGTACGGCTGGTGATCGTGGACGACCACCCCGTCGTGCGCGACGGCCTGCGCGGCATGTTCGTCGAGCAGGCCGACATCGAGGTCGTGGGCGAGGCGGAGGACGGGGAGCGCGGACTCGCCGTGGTCGCGCGGGAGCGCCCCGACGTCGTGCTGACCGACCTGCGCATGCCCGGCCTCGGGGGAGCGGAGTTCATCGCGCTGCTGGCGCGACGGGTGCCGTCGGCCCGCGTGCTGGTCCTGACCACCTACGACGGCGACGACGACGTGCTGCCCGCCCTCACCGCGGGCGCGATCGGCTACCTGCTCAAGGACTCCCCGCGCGAGGAGGTCTTCCGCGCCGTGCGCGCGGCGGCGGTGGGGGAGACGGTGCTGTCCCCGGCCGTGGCCGCCCGAGTCCTCAACCGCGTCCGCACCCCCGCCCCCGCCGAACTGAGCGAACGCGAACGAACCGTCCTCGCCCTGGTCGCACAGGGCTCCACCAACAAGGAGGCGGCCGCGGCCCTGTTCATCAGCGAGACGACAGTGAAAACCCACCTGGCCCACATCTACACGAAACTGGGCGTCTCCGACCGAGCCTCAGCCGTCGCCACCGCCTACAACCGAGGCCTCCTACCCTGACGACGCCGAGCCCGTGGAAAGTCTCCACGGCAGTCCTCCGATCAGATCTCTTCGAGGGCTTCCGCGGAGGTACGAGCGAGCCGAACCATCTGTCGGCCTCGGGGAGTGAAGGCGAAGGTCCGGTCGAAGCGACCGGTTCCGTGGCGGACGGCGAGGAGGACGGGTTCTTCGAAAGCCGGCCAGGGAGTCCCGGTCGCGGGATCGTCCCCGTTCCAGAGATGAAAGGAGATCATCGGGTCCGTGGCGCTCTCGGACAGGTAGCCGAGCGTCTTTCCATAGCGGGGATTACTGCCGCCGAAGAGGATCGACGGCGGCCCGAAGGCCTCGAGAACGTCGGACAACATACGGTCCTGCGCCACCCATCTGCCGATGGCGTCGACCATCGCGGAATGGTCGCCTTCCGACAGCATCCGTTCGGCTCGCAACCACCCCTGATCACGGGCGGATTCCGCGTAGACGGAGGCCATGCCCGAGTCATAGGGGTACTCGTCCGGAACGAGCGAGGCGAACGCCCCGGAGACCCCGGTCGAGGTGAACGCGGTGCGCTTTCGCATCGCTTCAAGCCCGCAGGCCCACGCCTCTTCCCGGCCTTCGACATACGCCAGGTGATCGAACATGATCCGAACAGCCGTCTCGCCCCCGTACATGCCCGGCCTGCGAAGCGTCAGATTGAGCTGTTCGATGAGATGGTCACGGATCTCCAGCGAAGTGCGAAGCGCTCGTTCGTTCGACATGAAGATCAGCCTCGCACAACGAGAATCGTCGACGGATCCAAGGAGACAAAGCGCCACGGGCTGTGATCATGGACGATGCCCGTGGAGGTGCAATGCGGGAGCGCATCGCCTGTTCGTTTCAGGGAGTGGGGGTCGCGCGGCTGTGCCTGGTGGGTGTCGCCGGTCGTTCGGTCATCGGGGTCGTCTTTGCAGGGCGGTGTAGGCGTTGGCGATCGGTCGTTCTGGGACGAGGAGATCTGGTGGCAGGTGTTCGGGGTCGAAGAAGCGGAAGGAGCGGACTTCGCCGGGGTCGGGCCGGAAGACGGCATCGGCGGGCGCGTCGGCCAGGAAGGCGGCCGTGACGTTGAAGACCTCGTCGCCGTTGGGATAGCGGTAGTAGCACTCGGGGCCGGAGAACACGCCCAAGAGGGAGAGGCCGGCTATCTCGATGCCGAGCTCTTCGCGGACTTCGCGGCGGGCGGCGTCCTCGAAGGATTCTCCCGGTTCCATGAACCCTCCGGGCAGGCCCCACCCGCCGGTGTCGGCCCGCTCGATCAGCAGGAGCCGGCCGGACTCGTCCACGAGCACGACGGAGCTGCCGGGGAGGATCAGCGGGCGCGTCCCGACCAGTGCTCGCAGTTCGGTGATGTAGTCGGAAGCGCTCATCCACACCCCACTCGTCCGCGTGTCCGGCCAGCGTATCCGTGGGTCACGAAGTCAGAGCGGTTTGTTCGCCGCTGCTCATGGTCGGTGGGATTCGGCCGTCGAGGATCGCCGGAGGGAGGCGTCCAGTTGGCGGAGTAGTTCTCCGACTCGGCCGCCGCCGTTGGGGGCGGTCGGGTAGCGCCTTAGGACGTCTACTACGACGGGAGGGGCGAGGGCTTGGGAGCGGGTGATGTGGGTGGCTCCGATGGCGGGGTCGTCTCCGGCGCAGAGTTCGAGTGCGCGTGCGGTGTGGGCGGCGGCTCCGAGGATGTGTTTGACCTGGGTGGCTTTTGCCAGGGGGTGGAGGAACGCGGCGCTGGCCGCGCCGACGGCTGCGCGTGCGGCGTCGCTCGCGGCGGTTTGTCCCGCCTCGTGGGCCTCCTGGGCCGCGCGCCATGCCGCCCACGCGTTGTCGCGTAGTGCCTTGGTCCGCTTGGCTCCGTCCGCGAACGCCTGCGCGGCTTCGATCGCGGCTCGGGGGCGCTGGTCGTCAGGGCGTTCTTGTTCGAAGACCGCCAGTGCGGGTCGTGCGCACGCCACCGCGTAGCTCGCGACCTCGCGGAGTTCGGACAGGCTGAGTTCGATCGTCGTGGAGTCATCCGCCATGGCGGCGTCCTTCGGCACGGGTGACCATGTCTTCAACGGTATCGTTGAACCTTCGGTTGAGGCCTTCTCCCGGTATGCGTGTGATCATGGGGTGAAACCTTCAAACGACCTTCTCCGCAGCCCGATGTCTGGGCGATGATGGCGGGGTGTGGCAGCTTCATTCGTTCACGGACGCCGGGGCGGCGGGGTGCGAAGCGGTCGTCCGGCTGCCGGGGGCGTGGTTGCGGCCCTACGTGGTCGGGTATTCGGGATACCGGTCTTCGAGCGGTGCCCGTGATGCGCGGCGCCGGGTGCTGGCGCTGAACGTGACGACCCTGATCGTGGAGTTCGACGGCGGGGGCTACGTCACGGGGGCGCGGGGTGGTCCGTTCGTCCGGGACGGTGCCGGATGGCTGCACGGGATGACGATCGGCCTGACGCCGGTCGGCGTGTGCGCGCTGCTGGGGATGCCGATGCGCGAACTGGTCGGGGAGATCGTGCCGCTGGACGCCGTGTTCGGCCGGCGGTCGGCTTTCCTGGGGGAGCGGCTGGGCGGCGCGCGGACCTGGGATGAGCGGTTCGCCCTGCTGGACGAGCAGTTGACGCAATGGCTGGAGCCGCCGTCCGGGAGCGGCGGGCGTACCGTCCGGGCCTGGTGGCGGCTGCAGGAGACGGCGGGGCGGATCAGGGTCGCAACGCTGGCCGACGAGCTGGGAGTGGGGCGGCGGACCCTGGAGGTCGGCTTCCGACGGGAGATCGGGCTGCCGCCGAAGCAGGTGGCGCGGATCGCCCGGTTCCAGCGGGCCGTCCGGGCGCTGGCGGTGCCGTCGGCCGGACTGGGGACGGCGGTGGAATGCGGGTACGCCGACCAGCCGCACCTCACCCGCGAGGTGCGGGCACTCAGCGGGATCACGCCGGGTGAGCTGTTCGCATTCGTTCAAGACAGGGGCCGTCCGGCTGGCTAACGTCCGGCGGTATGGCACTCACTGGGAAAACGGCGTTGGTGACCGGGGGCTCGCGGGGCATCGGGCGGGCCATCGTACGGCGGCTGGCCGCGGACGGGGCGCGGGTCGTCTTCGGATACCGGCAGGACCGCGCCGCGGCCGAGGCGCTGACGCGGGAACTGGACGGTGTCGTGGCCGTGCAGGCGGACCTGGCCGATCCGGGAAGCGTGGACGCGCTCTTCGCGCCGGTCGGCGACGGGCTCGACATCCTGGTCAACAACGCGGCGGTCAATCCGCCCTGCCCGATCAGCGAGCTCACGGCCGCGGACTTCGACCGGGTGATGGCGGTGAACGCCAGGTTCCCGCTGCTGGCGATGCAACGGGCGGCGACTCTGCTGCGCGACGGCGGGCGCATCATCAACATCTCGACGCTCAACACCGCGATGCCTGCGCCCGGAATCGCCCTCTACGCGGCGAGCAAGGCGGCGCTCGAGCAGTTCACCGCAGTGGCCTCCCGCGAGTTCGGCGGCCGGGGCATCACGGTGAACACGGTCTCGCCGGGAGCGACGGACACCGATCTGCTGCGCGCCACCAACCCACCGGAGGTTCTGGAGCAGACCACATCGTTCACGGCCCTGGGACGGATCGGCGAGCCCGCGGACATCGCGGCGGTCGTGGCCTTCCTGGCCGGGCCGGACGCCGGTTGGATCACCGGTCAGAATCTGCGCGCGACCGGAGGCCTCCTCATCTGACGAAGCCCGCCCCGGACGGTCGAACGGCAGGTCGGCCACGGGCACGCCCGAACACCGGCTCACCAGGTTCACGGACGTCGCCTCGGGAACTCACCGCCGGGCCCGGGTTCACCGGCGAGTTCGCGTGCGGGCCCGGTGTTCGAGCAACCGTCCCAGGACGTGGCGGGCGTCGGGGCCGACGCCGCGCAGCGTCGCCGAGGCGAAGGAGCGCTGCCATTCCAGCCCGACGAACCCCAGCCCGGGGCAGGCGGACGAGACGCCGCCGCGATGCAGCGGCCGCCCGTCGTCGTCCAGCGCCCCGGTGCCGGACAGGTAGTCCACGCCGGGACGGTATCCGGTGGCCAGGAGTACCGTGTCGATGCGCTCGCGTGTCCCATCGCTCCAGAACACCTGGTCGCCGTCCAGGCGGGTGAACATCGGGCGGCGGTCGGGACGGCCCGCCGCGATGGCCTGGCGGTAGGTGCCGGTGTCGAAGACGGGGGTGCCCTTGCCGCCGGTCAGCAGCGGGCGGGCCCAGCCGGCGCCGTCCAGTCCGCTCCAGGCGAGCCACCGGTGCACGTCGTGCCCCAGCAGCCGCTGCGGCATGAACCGCAGCGGATGCCGGGTGGCCAGGGTGACGTGCGCGTGCTCGGCGAGTTCGATGGCGATCTGGACGGCGGAGTTGCCCCCGCCGACCACCACGACGCGCTGACCGGCCGACGGCTCGGGCCGCCGGTAGTCCGAGGAGTGCAGGACGGTGCCGGTGAACGACTCGATCCCCGGCAGTTCGGGCAGGTGCGGGCGGCTGAAAGCCCCTGTCGCGGCGATCACCATCGGCGCGGTGAGGCTCTCGGCTCCGTCGGCGGCGACCTCGAACGTGTCCGAGCCGTTCGAGGCCACCTTCGAGACGCGGTGGCCGGTGCGGATGTCGGCGCCCAGCCGTGCGGCGTAGTCGCCCAGGTAGGCCACCACCTCGTCGCGGGCGGGGTAGTGGCCGGGGTCCGCGGGGAACGGCAGGCCGGGCAGGGCGCTGCGGCGGGCGGGGGAGAACAGGGTGAGGCTGTCGTAGTAGCGCGGCCATGATCCTGCAGCCTGCTGCGAGGCCTCCAGCACGACGGCGGAGAGCCCTGCGTCGCGGGCGGCGTGCGCGGTGGCCAGCCCGGCCTGACCAGCGCCGATGATGATCAGATCGAAGTGCCGGGTCATCTTCCGTGCTCCTGCAGGTGAGTTCGCTGTGGCATGTAAAACGTATCTTCATTTCGTAATATGTCAATATGATGATGTGGAGCTTAGGCTGCCGTCCCAGGAGGTGTTCTCATGACTGAGGCGTTCCCCGGCCCATCGGGTGCGGAGGCGACCGCGCCGGGCTGCGGCGCGGCGGGGGACTGCGGCGCGGTACCCGAGCTGTCGGAGGCCACGCACGATTTCCTCAAGGCGCTGGCCAGTCCGACCCGGCAGCAGATCATGCTGCTGTTCGCCCACGGCGCCGAACTGTCGGTGAACGAGATCGCCGAGCGCGCCGGGATCGGCCAGTCCACCGCCTCCCAGCAGCTGGCCCTGCTGCGTCGCGGCGGTATCGTCGCCTCCCGCCGCGACGGCAAGGCCGTGCTGTACCGCGGTGACAAGGAGCGCGCCGCCCGAGCCCTGGCCGACCTGCAGGACTACCTGAAGTTCTGCTGCTGAGCACCTGCGCCCGTCGTCTCGGACGGCGGAGTTGCATCCGGTACCGGGGTACAGGCCTACCGTCGGAACATGACCGAACGAGAGATCACGGTGAATCCCGCCTGGGTGCCCTCGGCCTGCACCCTGCCCGACGCGGAGCGGCCGCTGCGGGTCGCGGAGTTCGACGGGTTCTTCGCCCAGGCCGTGCGCACCCTCGACCGTCCGCTCCCCACACGGCTGCGGCTCGGCCTGGACGCCGGTCCGGCCATCGCCGTCCGGGCCGCCGAGCTGGCGGCCCGTGAGAGCGGCTGCTGCTCGTTCTTCGCCTTCGCTCTCACCATCACCGGTGAAGGCACGACGCTGGAGGTGGAGGTCCCCGAAGGGCGGGCCGCCGTCCTGGACGCGCTGCACACCGCCGCGCAGGGCAGGATCCGGTGAACGGCCGGTACGAGGGACTGCGCTCCGGCCAGGTCGCCGAGGCGGCCGGAGTGAACCCCCAGACCCTGCGTTACTACGAACGTCGCGGGCTGCTGGCCGAACCGCGGCGCACCCTGGGCGGGCACCGCCTGTACCCGGCCGAAGCGGTCACCGTCCTGCGGGTGATCAAGACCGCCCAGCGGCTCGGGTTCACCCTGGAAGAGGTCGCCGACCTGCTGGAGACCTCCCGCCACCGGCACGGACGGCATGACGCCGGCCTGCAGGAACGGGCACGGGCGAAACTGCTTGAGGTGGAGCGGCGCATCGCCGACCTGCAGACCGTCCGCACCACACTCCAGGAGGCCCTCGACGCGGGCTGCGACGACCTGGTCTCCTGCGCGGAGCAGTCGTGCTGCCCGTTGCCGTTCTCCGACACGCGATAGCCCTCCGACAGGCGCGTGCCGAGCGTCCGCAGGCCTCGCCGTGGGACGGAGCCGGTGGTCAGTGGCCGCCGGACAGCTCGCCGCTGAGGGTTCCATGCATCTTGGCGCTGGGCGGGTTGAGGCCGACGATCTCGACGGTCTTGCCGCGCTGGGCGTACTTGGTCTCGACGGCGTCCAGGGCGGCGACGGTGGAGGCGTCCCAGATGTGGGCGTCGGTCAGGTCGATCGTGACGTGGTCGGGGTCGCCCGCGTAGTCGAACCGGTGGACGAGGTCGTTGCTGGAGGCGAAGAACAGCTCGCCGGTGACGGCGTAGACCACGCGCCCGCCGTCGGGGTCGGTCACGGAGGTGACGTCGACCAGGTGCGCGACGCGCCGGGCGAAGACGACCATGGCGGTCAGGGAGCCGACCACCACCCCGATCGCCAGGTTGTGGGTGGCGACCACGACGGCGACGGTGACGACCATGACGGTCAGCTCACCGGCGGGCATGCGCCGCAACGTCCTGGGGGCGATGGAGTGCCAGTCGAAGGTCGCGAGCGACACGAACACCATCACCGCCACCAGCGCGGCCATCGGGATGTCGGAGACGATCGGGCCGAAGGCGATGCACAGCACCATCAGGAACGCCCCGGCCAGGAAGGTGGAGAGGCGGGTGCGCGCTCCGTTCCTCACGTTGATCATCGTCTGGCCGATCATGGCGCAGCCGCCCATGCCGCCGAAGAACCCGGTGACGATGTTGGCGATGCCCTGGCCGATGGACTCGCGGGTCTTGTTCGAGCGGGTGTCGGTGAGGTCGTCGACGAGCTTGGCGGTCATCAGCGACTCCATCAGCCCCACCAGCGCCAGGGCGAGCGCGTAGGGGGCGATGGTCTGCAGGGTCTCGAGGGTGAACGGCACGTCCGGCAGGCCCGGGACGGGCAGGGTGGAGGGCAGGTCGCCCCGGTCGCCGACGGTCGGCACCGCGATCCCCGCCCCGACCGTCAGGGCGGTCAGCGCGATGATCGACACCAGGGGGGCGGGCACGGCCGTGGTCAGGCGCGGCAGCAGCAGGATGAGCGCCAGGCCGCCGAGCATCAGCGGGTAGACCGCCCACGGCACGTCCCGCAGCTCGGGCAGCTGCGCCAGGAAGATCAGGATGGCGAGGGCGTTGACGAACCCGACCATCACGCTGCGCGGCACGAACCTCATCAGCCGCGCCACCCCGAGCGCGCCCAGCACGATCTGGAACACCCCGCCCAGGATCACGGCGGCGATCAGGTGGCCGAGTCCGTGCTCGTTGTTGAGGGGGGCGATGACCAGCGCGACCGCGCCGGTCGCGGCCGAGATCATCGCGGGGCGGCCGCCGACGACCGCGATGGTGACGGCCATGGTGAACGAGGCGAACAGCCCGATCGAGGGGTCGACGCCGGCGATGATGGAGAACGAGATCGCCTCCGGGATCAGCGCGAGCGCGACGACCAGCCCGGACAGCACCTCGGTGCGCAGCACCTTCGGCGAGATCCAGGCCGGACGGGACGGGCGTGGCAGTGACGCGGACGACGTCGGCACAGACGGATACCTCACGGTGAGGCGCGACCCACGGCAGAACCGGACGAGGCCGCGCGACGAGAAGGCGCGGCCCCGGGACGGGCGTCCGCGCAGGGCCCTCACGGCGGACGGACGCCGGGGCGAGAGCCGGGCACGCGGACCGCGCTTCCCGTCACAGGCGGGTAAGGCGGGGTCCGCGGACGGGTCCATCACGGCGGAATCGACGCGGACGGCGGCAACGGCATGCGCACGGCGTCGTTCTCCTCGCGTGGATGCGGGTGGAAGCGCGGCTTCCCGGTCTGAAGGATCCTCCGGCACGGACGGAGCCGGGGGGCGGGACGGATCGGTAGATCGCTTACCGACCCGGGCAACTCTACCCTCACGTTAGAGTAGAGATGACGGGGAAGGGGTGTGGCGGCGCTCACCTCGCGCAACGAGGACGGACGACACGGACGGGACGGCCGCGGTGGACAGGATGCAGATCGGTGAGGTCGCCGAGACGACCGGCCTGTCGCTGCGGACCATCCGCCACTACGACGAGGCCGGCCTGGTCGCCCCCTCCGGCCGCTCGCCCGGCGGCTTCCGCCTCTACACCCGCGCCGACGTCGACCGGCTCCTGCTGATCCGCCGGATGAAGCCCCTGGGCTTCACCCTGGAGCAGATGCGCGACCTCCTGGACGTCGCCGACCGGCTGGAGACCCCGGGCCTGCCCGAGGCCGAGCGCCGAGCCCTCACCGGGCGGCTGGACGCCTACGCCACCGCCGCCGACGAGCGCATCACGGCCCTGCGCACCCAGCTGGCCCACGCCGAGGACTTCGCCGCCACCCTGCGCGACCGGCTCGCGCCCCGCGTCGTGCCGCCCCCACGGTCCTGAATCCGCATCCTCGACCCGGACTCCCCGGACGGCCGGACGCGGGACGTACCGGTGTTCTCGCGCAGGAGCGGCGACGCACGACGAGCGGCCTCATGGCCTGAACGAGGACCATTCCAGCCGAAAGGGCACGTCGGGATCTTCCGGCCGATCAGACGCCGAGTTCGGCGATGAGGCCCTGGACACGGGTCTTGATCTCGTCCCGGATGGGGCGGACGGCCTCGACGCCCCGACCGGCGGGGTCGGGCAGGGTCCAGTCGAGGTAGCGCTTGCCGGGGAAGACGGGGCAGACGTCGCCGCAGCCCATGGTGATGCACACGTCGGAGGCCTCGACGGCGTCGGGGGTGAGGATCTTGGGCTGCTGGTCGGTGATGTCGATGCCGACCTCGGCCATGGCCTCCACCACCGCCGGGTTGACGGAGTCGGCGGGGGCGGACCCTGCGGAGCGGACTTCGACCTTGTCTCCGGCCAGGTGGGAGAGGAATCCTGCGGCCATCTGGGAGCGTCCGGCGTTGTGGACGCAGACGAACAGGACGCTGGGCTTGTCGGACATGGAAGGCTCCTTCAGTTCTGCCGGAGGCCCGGCGTCGTCTCGGTCGGTTCGTTGAGCAGTTCGCGGACGCGCCCGTCGATGCGGCGCACCCTACTTGTCCACGGAGAACTTGCGGCGCCAGGCCAGGGAGACGTACACGAGGGCGACCAGGACGGGGACTTCGATGAGGGGGCCGACGACGCCTGCGAGGGCCTGGCCGGAGGTGACGCCGAAGGTGGCGACGGCGACGGCGATGGCGAGTTCGAAGTTGTTGCCCGCCGCGGTGAACGCCAGGGTCGCGGTGCGGTCGTAGGGCAGGCCGATGGCCTTGCCGAGGGCGAAGGTGCCGAACCACATGAGGGCGAAGTAGACGAGCAGGGGCAGGGCGATGCGCACGACGTCCAGCGGCTGGGAGGTGATGGTCTCGCCTTGGAGGGCGAAGAGGATCACGATGGTGAACAGCAGCCCGTACAGCGCCCAGGGTCCGATCTTGGGCAGGAAGGCGTTCTCGTAGCGTTCGCGTCCGAGCTTCTTCTCGCCCAGGCGGCGGGTGAGGAATCCGGCGACGAGCGGCACGCCGAGGAAGACCACGACGTTGAGGGCGATCTCCCACATGGAGATGTCGAGGTTCTCGCCTTCGCCCAGGCCCAGCCAGCCGGGGAGCAGGTCGAGGTAGAACCAGCCGAGCAGCCCGAAGGCCAGTACCTGGAAGACGGAGTTGAGCGCGACCAGGACGGCGGCGGCTTCGCGGTCTCCGCAGGCGAGGTCGTTCCAGATGATGACCATCGCGATGCAGCGGGCGAGGCCGACGATGATCAGACCGGTGCGGTATTCGGGCAGGTCGGGCAGGAACAGCCAGGCGAGGGCGAACATCACCGCCGGGCCGATGATCCAGTTGATCACCAGGGAGGAGGCCATGAGGCGGCGGTCGCCGGTGACGGCGTCGAGCTTGTCGTAGCGGACCTTGGCCAGCACCGGGTACATCATGATCAGCAGGCCGAGCGCGATGGGCAGGGAGATCCCACCGAGCTCGACCGCGGTCAGCACATCGTCGAGGCCGGGTACGAGTCGTCCAAGGCCGAGGCCGGCGGCCATGGCGAGGAGGATCCACACCGCCAGGAACCGGTCGAGCGTGGAGAGCTTGGCGACGACGGAATTCTGCCCGCCGGGAGCGGGAGCGTCTATGGAGGTCATCAGCAGGCCCTCTTGCGTCCGGTCTCGGCTGTGGCGCGAGCGGTCTCGGCGAGGTCGCCCAGCGCTCCGGCGAGCTGGGAGATGACCTCCGGCCGCAGCCGGTAGTAGGTGTACCGCCCGCACGGCTCGGTCTCCACCACCCCGGCCTCGCGCAGGACGCGCAGGTGGTTGGACAGGTTCGTCTGCCGCGCCCCGGTCTCGTCGACCAGGTGCGTGGTGCACAACGTCTCGCGCGCCAGCAGGCTGATGATCTGCAACCGCAGCGGGTCGGCCAGCACCCGCATGAGATCATTATGAACTGATGTCAGCATGCGGTGATGTTATCAGGGCCTGCTGATGTGTAGCTGTTCGGCGGCCTGGCGGGCGCTGCCGCGGTCAGGCGCAGTGGGTCAGGGCGAGGGTGGTGAGGGTCTGGGCGGCGGTCACCACTTCGGCGAGGGGGACGAACTCGTCGGGGCCGTGTGCGCGTTCGATGTCGCCGGGGCCGTACTGGACGGTGGGGATGCCGCCCAGGCCGGTCAGCAGGCGCAGGTCGCT
This sequence comes from Actinocorallia populi, assembly GCF_002995495.1. Taxonomy (GTDB): domain Bacteria; phylum Actinomycetota; class Actinomycetes; order Streptosporangiales; family Streptosporangiaceae; genus Actinocorallia; species Actinocorallia populi. The sequence goes on from NZ_PVZV01000006.1 coordinate 134,648, forward strand.
GCCGAACGGGGCGCCCCAGCGGGCGGGGGTGCGGCCGGTGACCGCGGCGTGCGCGCGGGTGAGGCGGTGCAGCAGGCCGGCGTCGCGGGACGGCAGGCGGCCGGCGGCGTACTGGCCGCCCCACCACTGCACCCGGACGGGGTGGGCGGACAGCCAGGGGTCCGCGGCGCACGCGGCGGCGACGGACTCCTCCAGGGCGCGGCGGGCCCGCGCGGGGTCCTCGTCCAGGGCGACGCCGATCCTGCCTTCGGCGACCAGTTCCCCGGGCACGGAGGAGGACCAGTCCCCGCTGCGCACCATGCCCACTTCGATGGCGTAGGGCAGGGGCCAGCGGCGCATCAGCGGATCGACGTCGGTGTTGCGGCGGGCTTCCAGGGAGCGCAGGGCGGAGAAGACCGGCCAGAACTTCTCCACCGCGCTCACCCCGGTCTCACGGCGCGCGGCGTGGGCGGCGCGGCCGGTGACGTGCAGCCGGAAGGTGAGCGCTCCGGCGTTGGCGGGAACGACGTCCAGGCCGGTCGGCTCGGCGACGACGCACGCGTCGGCGCGCCAGCCGCGTTCCAGCAGCCCGTAGGTGCCCACGCCCCCGTCCTCCTCGCCGACCACGCAGGCCAGCAGGACGTCTCCGCGCAGGTTCGCCTCGCGCAGCGCGCGCAACGCGAACAGCTGGGCGACCAGGCCGCCCTTCATGTCGCAGGCGCCGCGGCCGTACAGGCGCCCGTCGCGGACCCGGGCGCTGAAGGGCGGGTCGCTCCAGGCCCCCGGGTCGCCGGGCGGCACGACGTCCACGTGCCCGTTGAACATCAGGGAGCGGCCGCCGCCGGTGCCGGGCAGCCGGGCGACCAGGCCCCACGCCCGCTCCCGGGGCGCCTCCATGCCCGGGAAGCCCGGGGAGGCGCGCAGCAGGTCCAGGTCGAGGGGCCAGCGGTCGACCTCCAGTCCCTGCCCGCGCAGCCAGCCGGCCAGGTGCTCCTGGACGGCGTGCTCGCCGGGGGAGCCCCCCACGCTGGGGATGCGCACGAGTTCGGCGAGCAGGCCGGTCATGGCGTCGGCCTGCCCGGCGAGCGCCGCGGCCGGGGCGGGCAGGGCGGAGGGGCGGCTCACGGGTGGCGTGACAGGTAGCCGCCCATCGTCTTGAACACCTCGCCGGCCGGGAGGTCGGTGCCGTCCTCGGTGCGGACCCGCTCGATGACCAGGCCGTGGCTGCGGCCGCGGCGGGCCTCGGCGCCGGCGACGATGACGATGCCGTCGCCCTCGCGGATGAAGACGCGGCCGGGGGTGCCGCCGTAGATCCCCTGGGAGACCGAGGCCTTCAGGACGCGGACGCGCTCGCCCTTGTAGTAGGTGAAGGCGTTGGGGTACGGGTCGGACTGGGCGCGCACCAGCCGTTCGATCTCCTCGGCGGTCCAGGTCCAGTCGATGTTGCCGTCCTCGACCGAGCGCTTGTGGAAGAAGCTGGCCTTGGAGCGGTCCTGGGGCGTCCACTCGGTGCGGCCGGAGGCGATGAGCTCCAGGGCCTCGGTGACGATGGGGGCGATGAGGTCGACGGTGCGGTGGAAGAGGTCGGTGGCGGTGTCGTGCGGGCCGACCGGGACGGCGCGCTGCACCACGATGTCGCCGGCGTCGAGTTCGGCGTCCATCATGTGGGCGGTGACGCCGACCTCCTTCTCGCCGTTGATGAGCGCCCAGATGAGCGGGGAGAAGCCGGCGTAGGACGGCAGCAGCGAGTCGTGCACGTTGAGGATGCCGTGCCGGGGGAGGGTGAGGAACTGGGGCGGGATCCAGGTGCGCCAGTTGTTGGCGACGATGAGATCGGGTTCGGCCTCCTTGAGGGCCAGGAGGAGGTCGTCGTCGGGGCGGTCGCGCAGCAGGACCGGGACGCCGTGGTCCCGGGCCAGTTCGGCCACCGAGTCGCTCCAGATCTTCTCGTAGGCGTGCTCGCTCTGGGGGTGGGTGACCGCAAGGACGACGTCGTGTCCTGAATCCAGTAGGGCCTGGAGGGTGCGGTGTCCCCAGGTCTGGTAGCCGAACATCACGACCCGCATCGAAGCTCTCCTTGTGGGGGGACGGCATGGAGGTTAGGCTCACCTAATTAGGCGAGCCTAACCTAAGACCAGCTCCGGTTCCACCCCCGGACCCCGTCCCGGACCGTTCTCTCGAAAGGCTTTCCATGCGCACTGCCGAGCAGCACGTCCACGACCTCGTCGGCATCGGTTTCGGACCCTCCAACCTCGCTCTGGCCATCGCGCTGCGCGAGCGCCGGGCGCGCACGGGCGAGCGGATCGACGCGGTGTTCCTGGAAAGGCAGCCCTCTTTCGGATGGCATCGCGGCATGCTCCTGGAGGGCACCACGATGCAGGTCTCCTTTCTCAAGGACCTGGTCACCATGCGAAATCCCGCCAGCGAGTTCAGTTTCCTGTGCTACCTGAAAGAGCGCGGCCGGATGGTCGATTTCATCAACCACAAGACGATGTTCCCCTCCCGCATGGAATTCCACGACTACCTGGAATGGGCGGCGGCCCCCTTCGCCGACCAGGTCGAATACGGCTCGGAGGTCGTCGCGGTCACCCCCGTCACCGTCGACGGCGCGGTGGAGTACCTCGACGTGGTGGCCCGCGGGAGCGGGGGCGGGCTGAGCACCCGCCGCGCCCGCAATTTGGTCGTCGCCGTCGGCCTGGACCCGGTGCTGCCCGACGGGGTGGCCTGCGACGAACGCGTCTGGCACAGCGAGGAGCTGCTGGACCGGCTCCCCTCGGTGACGGACCCCCGCCGGTTCGTGGTGATCGGCGCGGGCCAGAGCGCCGCCGAGGTGACCGACCACCTGCACGGCCGCTTCCCCGACGCCGAGGTGTGCGCGGTGTTCGCCAAGTACGGCTACACCCCGGCCGACGACAGCTCCTTCGCCAACCGCATCTTCGACCCCTCCGCGGTCGACCAGTACTTCGACGCGCCCGAGGCGGTCAAGGAGAGCCTGCGCTCCTACCACGCCTCCACCAACTACTCCGTGGTCGACCTCGACCTCATCGACGAGCTGTACCGCAGGCACTACCAGGAGAAGGTGCAGGGCAGGCAGAGGCTGCGCATCCTCAACGCCTCCAGGGTCGTCGAAGTCGCCCGGGGCCCCGGGAACGTGCGCGCCACCGTCCAGTTCCTGCCCACCGGGGAACGGGCCGTCCTGGAGGCCGACGTGCTCGTCTACGCCACCGGTTACCGGCCCGGCGACCCGCTGTCCCTGCTGGGCGCCGCGGGCGAGTACTGCAAGCGGCTGCCCACGGGCGCCCTGCGCATCGAGCGCGACTACCGGATCGCCACCTCGGCGTCCCTGCGCTGCGGCATCTACGTGCAGGGGGCCACCGAGCACACCCACGGCCTGACCTCGACGCTGCTGTCCAACACCGCGGTGCGGGCCGGGGAGATCGCCGAGTCGGTGGCCGGGCGGCTGGCCGGCGGCGGCCGGGAACCCGACCCGATCGACGGCCTCGTCTGAGACGGCCTCAGCCGCCGGCCGATGGAGAAGAACGGAGTGGTACGTCAATGAAGAACACCTTCGCCGAGTTCGGGCTGCCCGGTGAACCCGGTACCGACGGGTTCTGGGCGGCGGCGGGGGCACCCGCGTCGGTGCCCGCAGGCGACGGCGGCTGGACGGCCCTGTTCCTGTGGCGCGGGTCCCCGGCGAGCATCGACTTCGAGAGCTGGTCGGAGCCGGTGCCGCTGAGCCGGTGGGGCGACACGGACTGCTGGTACGCCGAGGTGGCCATGCCCGCGCGGCTGAGGGTGACCTACTGGTTCCGCACGGACGACGGGTCGGCGTACGCCGACCCGTTCAACCCGGTCGGCGCGGGCGGCGACCGGTCCATCGCCGCGACCCCGGACGCCCCCGCCCAGCCGCACTGGCCCGCCGTCGGCGCCGCCGACGTCCTGCCCCTCCCGCGCACCCGCCTGCGCTGGACCAGCGAACGGCTCGGCGGACGGCGCACCGTGCGCGTCCACCCGGTGGGCGGCGGGGGGCCGGTGGTCCTGCTGCTCGACGGGGACGACTGGCTGTACCTGCACCCGGCCATGGCCGCGTTCGACTCGGCCGCCGCCCAGGGCGAGATGCCCGCGGCCACGCTCGTCTTCCTGCCCGCCCGGGACAGGGAGGCCGAGTTCGGGTGCAGGCCCGAGCTGTGGGAGGCGGTCCGGGACGAGCTGCTGCCGCTGGTGGCCGGCAGCGGCGTCCCCGCCGACCCGGACCGGCTGGTGGTCGCCGGGCAGAGCCTCGGCGGGCTGAGCGCGATGTACGCGGCACTGGAGTTCCCGGACCTGGTGTCCGGCATCGCCTGCCAGTCGGCTTCGTTCTGGTGGGAGCCCGGCGCCGCGGACCTGCCGGACCCCCTGGGCGGCACGGTCGGCGGCGCCGTCGCCGCGCGCCTGCGCGAGGAGCGCCGCGACCTGTCCGGCCTGCGGGCCGCGTTCGACGTGGGGGAGCACGAGACGCGCATGCTGCCGCACTGCGAGCTGGTCGAGACCCTGGCCGAACGGGCGGGCGCGGCCGTTCGGGTCTCCCGTTCGGCCGCGCACCACGACCGGGCGGGCTGGCGGCACGCCCTGCTCAGGGACGTGGCCTGGCTGCTGTCCTGAGGCCGCCGGGCCGCGCCGGGATCACCGGGCCACGGCCAGCCGGTAGTCCTCGTCGGTGGTGAGGAGGTTGCGGTGGGTGTCCTCGGCGGTGATGACGCCGTCGTCCAGGACGAGGACGCGGTCGGCGGCGTCCAGGAAGGCGGGGCTGCTGGTGATCACGATGGTGGTGCGGTCCCGGCGGAGCTTCGCGACGTTGCGCGCGATGAGCTGCTCGGTGACCGCGTCGACGGCCGTCGTCGGGTCGTGCAGCACCAGGACGTCGGTGTCGGCGGCGAGGGCGCGTGCCAGGGACAGCCGCTGGCGCTGCCCGCCGGAGAGGTTCGCGCCGCGGTCGCGGACCGCGTGGTCGAGCCCTTCGCGGTGGAGGGCCACGACGTCGGTCAGCATGGAGGCCTCGACGGCCTCGGAGACCGTCCGGCTGGTGCCCGACGGGTCGATGTTGGTGCGCAGGGTGCCCGCGAAGATCTCCCCGTCGTACGGGTTCACCAGCATGTGCTCGCGGACCGCCTCGACGGACAGCTCCGCCGCCTCCCGCCCGCTGATGCGCACCACGCCCTCGTACGAGCCGGGCGGGACGTGCACGGCCAGGATCGACGCGAGGTCGGCCGCCGCGCGCGGCTGGTAGGCGGCGATCGCCACGAACTCCCCGGCGGTCACGTGGAACTTCACCTCGCGCAGGGCACCGTGCCGGACGCCGTCGACCTCCAGGTCGCCGCCCGCGGACGGGCGCTCCGACCCCGGCGTCATCACCGGCGGCGCGGCCAGCACCAGCGCCATCCGCTCGGCCGACGCACGCGCGATCATCACGTACTTCGGCATCTCCGAGAACAGCCTGAGCGGTTCCATGATGAACTGCGCCAGACCCACGGCCATGACGAGCTCGCCGATGGTGATCCGGCCGTCGAACGCCAGCCAGCCCGCGGTCAGGGTCACCGCGGCGGCGAGCACCGCGTTGAGCGCCAGCGCGGTCCCCGCGTACACGCCGTTCGCCCTGGCGACGGTGACCGCCTGGCTCCTCGCCTCGGTGCTGACCCTCCGGTAGGACCGGAACGCCGCCTGGTTGCCGCCGAAGCCGTGCAGCGGGCGCAGGCCGGTGATCAGGTCGGCGACCTTCGCGCCGGCCCGCGCCACCCGGGCCTGCTGCTCCTTGGTGCTGGCGCCGATGCGCCTGGACATCACGCTGAGGATCGACAGGATCGCGACGGTCCCCGCGATCACCAGCAGGCCGAGCCGCAGGTCGGCCATGCCCAGCGCGACCGCCGCGATGAGCACCGCGACCAGCGAGCTGATCAGCAGCGGCACCACCTCGATGATGTCGGCGGTCTGGTCGGCGTCCTCGGTGGCGATGGTCAGGACCTCGCCGGACCTGAGGTCGACGTCCCTGGCCACCGGCTGCAGGCCGCAGGCCGCGACCCGCACCCGCCAGCGGTGCGCCTCGGTCGTGTTGGCCTTCTGCAGGATGCGCATCCCGAACCGCCACGAGTACGACACGACCGTGATGATCACGGCCAGCGCGGCGATCGACAGGCCGAGCGCCTCGAGGCCGCGCCCGCGCATCGTGTGCTCGACGATCAGGCCGAGCGCGATGGGGAAGGCGGTTTCGCCCGCCTGGTACATGCCCATGAGGACGGTGCCGCCGGTCATGGCGCCCGCGTTGCGCCGCAGCGCGGTCCGGAGGATGTCGGACCCCGTGCGGGGCCGCTGCGTGTCAGATGTTTTCATCGAGATGGCGGGCAATCGCTTCCGGGGTTCGTAGGGTGAGCAGATCACGGACTGTGATCACGGGACCGTATTCACGGCGGAGCAGCCCGTTCAGCCGCACCGCCAGCATGGAGTGTCCCCCGAGGGACAGGAAATCGCTCACCGCGCTCACCTCATCATCATCCAGGTCCAGTGCCTCGGCGAAGTACTCGCACACCACGGCCTCGGTCTCGGTCGCCGGGCCGCGCTCGCCCGAGGTGGTCAGCGCGCCCAGCGGCCTGGCCTCCGGCAGCGCCCTGGTGTCGGCCTTGCCGTTCACCGTCAGCGGGATGGCGTCGACCTCGGCGTAGTGGGAGGGGCGCAGGTAGTCCGGCAGCCCGGCCCCCACCTCGGCGGCGACCGCGGCCAGGTCGGCGCCGTCCAGCACGAGGTAGGCGGCCAGCCGGTACGCGCCGTCGACCTGCGGGTCCGGCTGGGCGACCGCGGCGGCGAACCGCACCGCGGGGTGCGCGGCGAACGCGGCCTCGACCTCGCCCGGCTCGACCCGGTGCCCCCGGATCTTGACTTGCTGGTCGGTGCGGCCCAGGTACATCAGGTTCCCGTCGGGCCGCCGGACCACGAGGTCCCCGGTGCGGTACATGCGCTCGCCGGGCCCGCCGAACGGGCACGCGACGAACCGGTGCGCGGTCTGGGCCGGCTGCCCGAGGTAGCCGCGCGCGATGCCGACGCCCGACACGTACAGCTCGCCGGGCACCCCGTCCGGCACGGGCCGCAGCCACGGGTCCAGGACGTACACGTCGGTGTTGTCGATCGCCACGCCCACCACCGGGTCCTGGCATTCGAAGGTGCCGACGCCGAGGGTGTTGATGGTGTACTCGGTGGGCCCGTAAAGGTTGTAGCCGACCGTCCCCTCGGTCTCGGCGAGCTGCTGCCACAACTTCGGGGTGACCGCCTCACCGCCCAGCAGCACCAGCGCGGGCCGCCGTGCGGGATCGTCGAGCAGTCCCTCGGCCACCAGCTGCTGCGCGTAGGTGGGGGTCACGTTGATGACGTCGATCCCGTGCTCGAGGCAGTACTCGACGAGACGGGGCGCGTCGCGGCGCAGCTCCTCGTCGCAGATGTGCACCTCGTGGCCGTCGGCGAGCCACAGCAGCTCCTCCCACGACATGTCGAACGCGAACGACACGGTGTGCGCGATCCGGAAGACCCGGTGGCCGTGCTCCGCCAGCACCGGCTCGAAGATCCGGCGCCGGTGGTTGATCAGCATGTTGGTGAGCCCGGCGTACTCGGTCACCACGCCCTTGGGCTTCCCGGTCGATCCGGAGGTGTAGATCGTGTACGCGGGGTGCCGCAGGCGGTCCGGGTCGTCCGGCGCGAACGTGGTGAACGGCTCGGCCTCGGGCAGGGGGCGGTCCAGCTCGATCAGGTCGCCGGACAGCCGCGGCGACACGGAGCTCACGGTGAGGATGACGTCGGGGCGGGCGTCCGCGACGATCGCGGCGATCCGCTCGTCCGGGTGGTCCAGCTCCAGCGGCACGTAGGCGGCGCCGACGCGCAGCACGGCGAACAGCGCCACGATCGAGTCGAGGGAGCGCGGGACCGCCAGGCCCACGGTCGTCTCGGGTCCCACGCCGCGCCGGGCGAGCACGCCCGCCACCGCGCGGCTGCGGTCCCGGAGTCCGGCGAACGTCATGGTCCGGCCGTGGGCGACGAGCGCGACCCGCTGCGGGTCGCGGTCCGCCGCCCGGTCGAACCGGTCGACGACCGTGTCCGTGCCGATCTCCGTGCGCCCGGCGGGCTCGGGCCGCGGCCCCGCGCCCGGCAGCGCGCCCAGCGGCCCGGTCGACCGGGCCAGGTCTTCGAGCACGCGCAGGTAGTCGTCCAGGAGGCGGCGGGCGTTCTCCGTGTCGCCGTCGCGGTACTCCAGCTTGACCGTGAGCCGCTCGCCGGGCGTGACGACCCAGGTGAACGGGTAGTGCGTGGAGTCGTCGGCCTGCACCGAGGTGATGCCGTGCCTGGCGTTCATCTCGGCGAACGCGTCCAGGTCCAGGAAGTTCTGGAGCACGAAGAGGTTGTCGAACAGGGTGTCGTGCCCGCCGGCCCGCTGGATCTCGCCGAGCCCCAGGTGCTCGTGCTCCATCGCCTCGACCCGGGCCGCCTGCACGGCCGACAGGTACTCCCGCGCCGTGTCGTCCGGCCGTGCCCGCGTCCACATGGGCACGGTGTTGAGCAGCACGCCGACGACATCGGCCAGGCCCTCGCCCTCCCGGCCGGAGACCGTTACGCCGAACACGGCGTCGGCCCGGCCCGTGTGCGCGCCCAGCAGCAGGCCGAACGCGCCGGTCAGCATCGAGTTCAGCGTGACGCCGTGCGTCCTGGCCGCTTCCCGCAGCAGTTCCGACCGCTCGGCGGACAGGGTGTGCACGAGCATGAGCGGCAGGTCGTCCGAGAGCGACGGCGACGGTCCGGCGAGCAGCGTCGGGCCGGGGAGACCGGCCAGGTGCTCGGCCCAGAAGCGCTCCGAGGCGGCGGAGTCCCTGGCGTCGAGCGCTCGGGCGTAGTCCTCGAAACCCGGCGCGGCCGGGACGGGATCGAGCCGCTCGCCCGCGAGGACGGCCTCGTAGGCGTCGAACAGGTCGCGCAGCACGATCTCGCGCGACCAGCCGTCCCACAACATCAGGTGGTAGCTCAGCAGCAGGCCGTCGCGGCCGCCGGGCAGCCGCACCACGGTCAACCGGATCAGCGGCGGCTCGTCGGGGTCGAAGCCCGTGTTGCGGTCCTCGGCGCGCAGGGCCTCGACCTGCGCGTCCGTCGCCAGTTCGACCGTGCGGACGCCGGCCCGCCGGCCCGCCTTGAGGACCTGGACCGGGTTTCCGGCCTCGTCGGTGGTGAAACCGGCGCCCACGACCGGGTGCCGCGCGATCACATGGGCCATCGCCTCCGCCAGGGCGTCGGCGTCCAGGCGCCGGTCGAAGGCGAAGTAGCTCTGCGCGACGTAGTGTCCGGCCGGGCCCGCCATCTGGGCCTGGAAGAACAGGCCCCGCTGGAGCGGGGTGACCGGCGCCGTCCGCTCGGCCGTCGCGGCGGCGTCCGCGATGTGCTCCAGCGCGTTCCGCCAGTGTCCGGTGATCTCGTCGGGGACGCCCTCGGCGAGGGTGAAGGCCGCGCGCAGGCTTCCGGTGGCCGTGTCGATCCACGCGTTGACCTCGACGGCGTACGGGCTGCCCTGGTCGCCGCCGGTGATGTGCAGTGACTGGGACTCGCTGCCGCGGCCGAGGTAGTTGAACAGGACCTGCGGGCGCGCGTTCAGCAGCGGGGCCGTCTGCGGGTTGAGGTATCTGAGCCGGCCGTAGGCGACATGCCCTTGCTCGTCCGGCTGGCGTTCGGCGACCTCGCGCGCCGCCGCGACGGGATCGGTGTGCGCCGTGAGCCGCACGGGCGCGATGGAGGTGAACCAGCCGACCGTGCGGGTGTAGTCGTGGTGCTCGAGCACCGGGACCCTGCCGTGCCGCTCCAGTTCGATCGCGAGATCGGAGGGCGACGGCTGGACGTGCGTCAGCGCGGTCCGCAGCGCGCCGCACAACAACTCGGTGAGGCCGACTCCGAGCGCGGCGGGCGCGGTGCGCACCACGCGGTCGGTCACGTCGGGCGCGATGTCCACGGTGGCCTCGCGCAGACCCGCGACCGCGGGCAGCAGCGGGGGCGCCTCGAGCGCGGTGACCCAGCGGCCGAGGTCGTCGATCGCGTGGGCGGACCCGGCCGCCAGCGCGTCGGCGTACTCGGTGTAGGACGTGGTCGGCGGCGCCAGGGGCTCTCCGCGCATCGCGGCGGCCAGATCGTCCAGCAGGATCAGCCAGGACACCGCGTCGACGGCCAGGTGGTGCGCGGTGACCACCAGGGTGCGGCTCGCCTCCAGCCACGCGAACGCGATCACCTCCCCGGCCTCGGGGTCGAGCCGTCCGGCGGCCTCGTTCGCCACCGCCGTAGCGTCCGTCGCGTCGGCCCGGAGGACGGTGACCTCGCGGGCGGGCTCGGTGCGCAGCGCCCACACCCCGCGCTCGACGCGCAGCCGCAGCCTGAGGGCCGGATGTGCGGCCACGACGGCGTTCGCGGCGCGCTCGGCGTCGGCGAATCCGGCGCCCTCGGGCGCCGCCAGCGTCCTGGCCTGGGCGAACCGGTCGAGGGATCCGCCCAGGTCCCGCTGGCGCAGGATGATCGGCGTCGGCGCCAGCGGACCGTCCTCGCGGCGGGCGGGCGCGGGGGCCTGGGGAGCGTGCGTTCCCAGGTGTTCGGCGAGCGCGCGCGGGGTCCGGAACAGGAAGACGTCCCGGGGGACGATCGGCAGGCCGCGCGCCCTCGCCCGGTTGATCAGGGAGATGGCGACGATGCTGTCGCCCCCGGCCCTGAAGAAGTCGGTGTCGCCGTCCACGTCGGCGCCGGGCAGCGTCTCGGCGAAGAGGGCGACCAGCGCGGCGAGCGAGGAGCCCTCCGCGGCGGCCACCGGCGCGTCGTCCCGCGCGGCGCGCTCGGCCAGGGCCTTGCGGTCCAGCTTGCCGTTGACCGTCAGCGGCAGGGCGTCGACCGCCAGCACCCGGGCCGGCACCATGTGCACGGGCAGCTTCGCCGACAGGAGGCCGGTGAGGTCGCCGGGCACGCGGCCCACGACGTGCGCGACCAGGTGGTCGCCGTCACCCGCCACGGTGACGGCCGCGTCCACCACGCCGTCGAGCTCCCGGATCGCCGACTCGACCTCGCCGAGCTCGATGCGGAAGCCCTTGAGCTGCACCTGGTCGTCGGCGCGCCCGACGAACTCCAGCCCGCCGTCGAGCGTGCGGCGGGCGAGGTCGCCCGTGTGGTACATGCGGGAGCCGTCGGCCGCGAACGGGTCGGCCACGAAGCGGGACGCGGTGAGCCCCGGCCTGCCCAGGTAGCCGAGCGACACCTGGTCCCCGGCGACGTAGATGGCGCCCACCCGGCCCGGCGGCACCGGCCGGAGCCGGTCGTCGAGCAGGTGGACGGACAGGCCGGGGATCGGGCCGCCGATCGGTCCGGCGGCGCCGGAGGAGAAGTCCTCGCCGGTCAGCACCCGGTGCGTGACGTGGACGGTGGTCTCGGTGATGCCGTACATGTTGACCAGCTCGGGCGAGGCGGTGCCGTGCCGCTCCACCCAGCCGCGCAGCCGCTCGAGGTCCAGCGCCTCGCCGCCGAAGATGATCCGGCGCAGCGAGGTCACCGGCTCCCCGGCGTGCCGGTCGGCCTCGATGAACCGGTGGAACGCCGACGGGGTCTGGTTGAGCACGGTCACGCCGCGCTCGCGGACCAGCCGGTGGAAGTCGACCGGGGAGCGGGTCAGCCCGTACTCCGGCACCAGCAGCTCACCGCCGTGCGCCAGCGCGCCCCACAACTCCCACACCGCGAAGTCGAACGAGTAGGAGTGGAACTGGACCCACACGTCGTGCGGGCCGAAGTCCATGTCGGGCCGGGTGTTGGCGAGCAGGGCCACCACGCTGGAGTGCGGGACGACGACGCCCTTGGGCCTGCCGGTCGAGCCGGACGTGTAGATCACGTACGCCGGGTCGTGCCAGCCCGCCGCGGAGACGTCGGCCGCGGACGCGCCGGGCGCGGTGCCGTCCGGCGGCGCTCCGTCCCCCTGCACGAGCACGCGGGCCGGCACGCCCGCCCTGGCCAGCAGCTCCGTGAAGCGCTCCCGCTGGTCCCGGTCCACGAGGACGACCTGCGGGGCGGCGTCGGCGAGGACGTACTCCAGCCGTTCGTCCGGGTACGCCAGGTCCAGCGGCACGTACGCGCCGCCCGCGGTGACGATCGCGACCAGGGCGACGACCTGTTCGAGGGAGCGCGGGACGGCGACGGCGACCCGCTTGCCCCGCCCGACACCGGCCGCGCGCAGCATCGAGGCGAGCGTGTCCTTCGCGTCCGCCAGTTCGCCGTAGGTCAGTGAACGGGTGCCGCCGTCGAGGCCGCACTGAGTGACGGCGGTGGCGGCCGGGTCGCGGTGCGCGGCGGCGTCGAACAGCTCGCCCAAGGTCGTCGGGACGATCCGAGCGGGGCTGCGGGCACCGTCGGGCGCCTGGTCGACGATGTCGCGGACCAGGTCTTGCGGCCCGGCGAGCAGCCTGGACAGGGCCCGGGTGAACGTGCGCAGGATCGCCTGGGCGCCCGCCTCCCGCAGCAGCTCGCCGTCGTAGATCAGGTTGAAGCGCGGACGCCCGTCGAGCGAGCGCTCCACCACGAGGGTCAGCGGGTAGTGCGGGGCGCCCTCGTTCACGATGCCGGTGACGGCGAACTCGTCGTCCGGTCCCCGCAGGCTCTCGACGTCGGTCGCGACGTCGAAGACCACCAGGGTGTCGAACAGGTTGCCCACACCGGCCTGGCGGCCGATCCGGGCCAGCGAGACGTGCTGGTGGGCGAGCACCGCGCTCTGGTGCTCCCGCATCGAGGCGAGCAGGCCGCGCGCCGTGGTGGTGCCGTCCCAGCGGGCGCGCACGGGGATCGTGTTGATGAACAGGCCCACCATGTCCTCGATACCGGACACGTCCGCGTCACGTCCGGACACCGTGGAACCGAACACCACGTCCCCGGAGTGCAGGATGCCGCCCAGCGTCGCCGCCCACGCGCTGTGCACGGCCACGCTCAGCGGGACGCCCGCCGACCGCGCGGCCGCGTCGACGTCCCCGTCCGGCTCGGCGGCGGTGTCGGCGAACCGGTCGGAGGGGGTGTGCCCCTCGGCGACCAGCGAGGGGCCGGGCAGCCCGGCGAGCTGCCCGCGCCACACCCGGTCGCTCTCGTCGTCGTCGCGTCCGGCGAGCCAGCGCACGTAGTCGGAGAAGCCGCCGCGCGGGTACACGCTCCCCGGCGCGTGGTACTCGGCCAGCAGCGCGCGCAGCATCGGCGGCACCGACCAGCCGTCGGCGATGATGTGGTGCACGGTCTGCACCAGGACGTTCCGGCCGGAACCCGCGCGGATGAGCGTGTACCGCATCAGCGGTCCGGTGGCCAGGTCGAATCCGGCGCGCCGGTCCCGCTCGGCGTGGTCGCGGATCTCCTCGTCGGTGATTCCCGGACGGTCCAGTGTGGTGAACGGCGCCGCCGCCCCGCTCTCCAGCACCGAGACGACGCGGCCGTCGGCGAGCGCGGTGAACCGCGCGGCCAGGTTCGGGTGCAGCGCGAGCAGCCGGGTGGCCGCCGCCGCGAGCCTGTCGGCGTCCACGTCGCCGTCCAGCGTCAGGAGCTGCTGCTCGACGTAGCTGCCCGCCGCGTCGTCGTCGAAGACCGAGTGGAAGTACAGGCCCTCCTGCAGCGGGGTCAGCGGCAGGATGTCACGCAGTGCGGGACCGTCCAGGGCGTCGACGTCGTCCTGGGTGAGGGAGAGCAGTCCGAAGTCGCTGGGGGAGTGGCCGCCTCGCTCGAGGGCCGCCAGCCCCGTCAGGGCCGCTTGGAAGTAGCCGCCGATCGTCGCGATGTCGTCGTCGGTGAACACCCCGTCCGGCCACGAGATGGTGGTGACCAGCTCGTACTCGCCGCTCGTGCCCGGTTCGGCGATGGCGTTGAACTCCAGGGCGCGCGGCAGGCGCATCCTCGGGTCGCGCTTCTCGCCCAGCTGCCCCGTGGTGCCCGCGAGCCGCCAGTCCCCGGACGTACCCGCGTCGAAGCGGCCCAGGTAGTTGAAGAGCACCTGCGGCGCGGGCGCGTCGAACCCGGTGCCGGCCAGGTAGCGCAGGGCGCCGTAGGACACGCCGTTGTCCGGCACCCGGGCGAGGTCCTCCTTGACCGCCTTGAGCGCGGCGGACAGGTAGCCGGGGGCGGTGAAATCGGCAGTCGCGCCGGGGTCCACGACCACCGGGAACAGGGTGGTGAACCAGCCCACCGTCCGCGACAGCTCCGGCTCGAAACCGGCGGTGTCCGCGACGAACCGCCCTTCGCGGCCGTGGCCTTCGAGTTCGATGTGCGCGAACGTCTGCTTTTGGCCGAGGTCGCGGCGCCACCGGGCGAGGGCGACGGCGAGCGCGGTCAGCAGCACGTCGTTGACGCCCGCGTGGAACTTTGCGGGGATCTCTCCCAGCAGGGCGGCCGTGGCCTCGGGGCCGACGGAGACGGTCCGGACCTTCTCCCGCGCGACGGTGTCGGCTTCGGTCAGCGGGCGTCTGCCCACCGGTCCGTCCGCCTCCGGGAGAGGGCGCTGGAAGTAGGCGGGGTCCGCGTCGAGTGCCGCGCGCTCCAGCAACTGCGTCCAGCGCCGGAACGACGTGCCCACCGGGGGCGGCTCGACCGGTGCGCCCGAGGTGAGCTGCCGCCAGGCCGTGGCCAGGTCCTCCGTCAGGATCCGCCACGACACGCCGTCGATCACCACGTGGTGGACGACCACGACCAGCTGCCGTGCCTCGCGCCGCCAGACGGCGCGCAACATCACGCCGCCGTCCGGGTCCAGCCCGCCGGCGGCGAGCGCGACGCACTCGTCGAGCGGCAGGTCGCTCTCCTGCCATTCCGCGACGGCTCCGTCCGCCTCCGGGATGTCGAAGCCCCAGCGGTCGCCGCGCACCAGCCTGGCGCGCAGCATGTCGTGCCGCCTGACCACGGCGGTGAGCATCTCGTCGAGGGCGTCGGCGGTCAGTTCCTCAGGGGTGTTCAGCACCACGGACTGCACGAAGCCGTCGATCGCGTCCGTGGTCTCGCCGAGCCACTGCACGATGGGCGAACCCGCGACGGAACCGGTCGCGGCGTCGCCGTGGTCCACGGTGGAGATGTCGTCGCGGCTCGCCACCGCCGCCAGAGCCCCCACGGTGTCGCTGGCGAAGATCTGCCTGGCCGTGACGTAGAGGCCCGTGTCGCGCAGCGCGCTCAGCAGCGAGATCGCCAGGATGCTGTCTCCGCCGAGGGCGAAGAAGTTCTGGTCGACGCCGACCTCGTCCAGCCGCAGCACCGACGCGACCGCCGCGCACACCGCGCGCTCGTCCTCGGTGGCGGGCGGGACGAACGCGCCCGTCCCGATCTCCGGCTCCGGCAGCGCGCGCCGGTCCAGCTTGCCGTTCGGGGTGAGCGGGAACTCCTTCATCACCACGATGTGCGCGGGCACCATGTACTCGACCATGTGCCGGGAGGCCCAGTCCTTGACCTCGTCCGCGCGCAGGTCCTCGCTCCCGGCCGCCGGG
This sequence comes from Actinocorallia populi, assembly GCF_002995495.1. GTDB lineage: Bacteria > Actinomycetota > Actinomycetes > Streptosporangiales > Streptosporangiaceae > Actinocorallia > Actinocorallia populi. Next base: position 150,136 of record NZ_PVZV01000006.1, read on the forward strand.
ATCACGTACCCCACCAGGTACGTGCCGCCCGCCGCGTTCTTCTTCGCGACGGCGCAGGTGTGCCGGACCCCGGGGTGCTCGGCGAGGCCGACCTCGACGTCCTCGATCTCCAGCCGCATACCGCGGATCTTGATCTGGTTGTCGGCACGGCCGAGGAAGTCCAGCGTCCCGTCGGGGGCGAACCGCGCGAGGTCGCCGGTGCGGTACAGCCGCGAGCCGTCCCCGGCGAAGGGGTTCGCCACGAAGCGGGACGCCGTCAGGCCGGGCGCGTTGACGTACCCGCGTCCCAGCAGGAACCCGCCCACGTACAGCTCGCCGCCGACACCGACTGGGACGGGGCGCAGCTCCTCGTCCAGCACGTACAGCTGGGTGTTGGGGTTCGCCCTGCCGATCGACGTCGACAGGCGCTCCGCCGCCCCCCGGTAGATGACGTGGGAGACGCCGATCGTCGTCTCGGCCGGGCCGTATCCGTGGTACAGGGGGATGTCGAGCCGGGCGCGGAACCGTTCGTACAGCTCCGGGGTCAGCACCTCCCCACCGCACCACACGTGCCGCAGGCTGTCCAGCCGCCCGGAGTCGCCCGCGATCTCCAGCAGCACGTCCAGCATGGACGACACCAGGTAGGCGAAGGTGACGCGCTGCTCGGCGATGACGCCCAGCAGATGGTGCGGGTCGCGTTCGCCGCCGGGCCGCAGGATGACCAGCCTGCCGCCGCACACCAGCGGCAGGAAGATCTCGTTGATGGAGATGTCGAACGACAGCGGTGCCTTGAACAGCGACGCGTCGTCGTGGCCGAAGCCCAGGATCTCGTTCACCTGCCACAGCAGGCGCTCGCTGATCGCCTCGTGCCGGATCATCGCGCCCTTGGGCCGCCCGGTCGAACCGGACGTGAAGATCACGTACGCCAGGGCGGGGCCGGGGACGGCGACGTCGGGGCCCTGCCGGGGGTAGGAGCCGAACCGCCAGTCGCCGAGGTCGACGGCCACGGCTTCCGGTTCGTCCGGGTCGTGTTCACCGGAGCCGTTGAGCTGGAGCACGACCCGGGCGTCGTCGATGACGACGGCACGGCGCGCGGCGGGCCACTGCGGATCGAGAGGCACGAAGGCGCACCCCGCCTGGAGCACGCCGAGCAGGCCGATCACCATCTCGGCGGAGCGGTCCAGCGAGACGCCGACCACCTGTTCGGCGGTGAGCCCCCGCTCGATCAGGTGGTGGGCCAGCTGGCCGGACAGCTCGGCCGCCTCGCGGTAGGTCAGAGAGCGGTGCTCGTCGACGATGGCGACGGCGTCCGGCCTGGTCCGCGCCTGTTCGCGGAACATCTCCATGATGGTCGGGCGGGCCCGGTCGACCTCGTCGCCGTGCCATCCGGCCAGTGCCTCCAGCCGCGCCGCCACGCTGGACGGGCCGATGGTGCCCACGGGCCGGTCCGGGAAGTCGGCGAGGTCGTCCAGCGCGAGCCGCGCCTCGGCCAGGTCGACGCCCTCGGGGACGGTGACGCCCCACCCGGCTCCGCCGGTCCGGTGGGCCTCCCAGCCGGCGACCCCGCGTCCGCCGCCGTCGATCCAGTCGAGGACGTCGGCGAAGCGGGTGTCGGGGGTGAGGTCCAGGCCCTCGGGGCCGCGGCCCGTCGCCCAGTACGCCAGTCCGACGGCGCACGCTGCGAGGACGGTCCCGTCGGAGTGGCCGCCGGTCCGCCGGCGCGCGCCGGCCAGGCGCGAGGGGGAGAGCCGCAGGAGACGAGCGCTCGGTTCCACCATCGAAGACTCAACCACCCTTCAAGTAATGAAGGTTAGCCTAACCTAAGTTGACCTTTCCGCACTACCCTCTCGCCACGCGCTCCACAGCCGGGCGTACCCGCCCTCCAGCGCCACCAGCTCCTCGTGCGTCCCCTGCTCCACGACGCGTCCCGCGTCGAGCACGGCGATGCGGTCCGCCGCCATCGCCTGGGTCAGCCGGTGCGCCACGAACAGCGTGGTGCGGCCCCGGCACGCGGCCAGCACGGCCCGCTCCAGCTCGGCGGCGCCCTGGCTGCCGGCCTCCGCGGTCGACTCGTCCAGCACCACCACCGGCGACCGGCCCAGCACCAGCCGGGCCAGCGCGATCTGGGCGACCTTGGTGCCGTCCAGGCGCTCGCCGCCCTCGCCGACCACGGTGTCCAGCCCGTCGGGCAGCTCCGCGACCCACGTGCCGGCGCCGACGGTGTGCAACGCGTCCATCAGCTCGGCGTCGGTCGCCTCCGGCGCGGCCAGCCGCAGGTCGTCGGCGAGCGGGCCGGAGAACACGTGCGTCTCCTGCGTCAGGATGCTCACCAGCGCCCGCGCCTCGGCCTCGTCCAGCCCGGCGAGGTCGGTCCGCCCGATGCGCACCGACCCGGCCTGCGGAGTGCCGATGCCCGCGATCAGCGCGGCCAGCGTCGACTTGCCCGCGCCCGTCGCGCCCACCAGCGCGAGCGAACCGCCCGCCGGGATCGCCAGGTCGACGTTCCGCAGGACCGGCTCCTCGGAGCCGGGGTAGCCGAACGTCAGCCCCTCCACCGTCACCGGGTACGCCCCTGCCGCGGCCGGAGCGACGGCGGCGTCGCCCACCAGCCGTTCCTCCGTGGCCTCGCCCAGCACACCGACCAGCCGGGTCAGGCTCGCGCCCGACTTCTGCGCCTCGTCGAAGGTGAACATGATGGAGCCCAGCGGCGTGAACAGCCGGTGGAACAGCAGCGGGGCCGCCGACACGTCGCCCAGCGTGGCGGCGTCGGCCTCCAGCAGGAAGTACCCCGTCACGATGATCAGGACGAGGCCGATGAACTCGGCGCGGTTCTCCCTGCCGACGAACCGGCCGAAGAACCGGAACACCTCGATGCCGAGGTCGCGCACCCGCCACGACTCGGTGGTGACCTTCTCGCGGAAGGAGTCCTCGAGGCGGTAGGCGCGGACCGTGTCGATGCCGTTCAGGCCGCTGATCAGCGCCTGCGCGCGGTCGGCCTGTGCCTCCCGCTGCCGCTGGTACAGCGGGGCGGACCGGGGGAGGTACCAGCGCAGGGCCAGCGCGTACGCGGGCAGCGCGCCGGCGCCGGCCAGGCCGAGCCGCCAGTCCAGCCCGAACATGCCGACCGTGGCGATGGCGACCAGCACCCCGGCCGAGAACACCGTGGGGACGGCCGTCCGGATGCCCTTGGAGATGACCGCCACGTCGTCGCCGACCCGGGACAGCACGTCGCCCCGGCCGACCTGCTCGATCCGCGCGCTCGGCATGCCCAGCACCGCCCGGACGGCGCCTTCGCGCAGCCGTGCGAGCAGGTCCGCGCCGAGCCGTCCGATCAGGTACGTGGAAGCGGCGGTGGCCGCCGCGCCGAGCAGCGCGGCGGCCACCATCAGGACCCCGACCGTGACCAGGATCGAACGTGACTCGCCCCCGACCACCCCGTCGACCACCCGGCCGAGCAGGAGCACCGGCAGCACCTGGAGCGCCGCCCCGGCCACCGTGGTGAGCACGGTGGAGGCCGTCAGCCCAGGCCTTTCGCGGCAGTGCGCCGCCACCCACCGGGTGGCCTCGCGTCCGGTCGCCGTGCGCAGGATGGCCGGCGCCTCGCGTGTCGCGGTGCCGTTCACGCTCGGACCGCGGGGTTTCGGGGATGGGACACGTCACGGACCTCTCTAGCCGACCGACTTGACGATCTCGTCGATCGCGTACGGAAGGGACAGCAGGGTGCTCTGCGACACGGCCGCGCCGATCGCCGGCCCCTCGCTGTCCAGCAGGTACGACACCTTGCCGTCCTTGACCGCGGACAGGTTGGCGAACAGCTCGAACTTCTTCAGCGCGTCCTGGTCCGCCTGGTCGTTGATGACGAAGATGCGGTCCACGTCGATCAGGTCGATGCGCTCGGGGGACAGCGTGGTGGAGAAGCTGCCGCCCGCGATCTCGTCGATCTCCGTCGCGCCCTTGAAGCCCATGCCCGTCAGCATCTGCCCGCGGACGTCGGTGGTGGTGAACGGCGAGATGGCGTTCTTGTACCACGACAGCGCGACGGCGGTCTGGTCGGCGAACTCCGGGTGCTCCTTGCGGACCGCGTCGAGCTTGTCCTGGATGCCCTGCACCAGCTTGGCGCCCTCGGCCTCCCGGCCGAGCGCCTTGGCGATGTGCACCGTGTTGTCCTGCCACGGCGCGCTGAACGGCTCGGCCTCGCCCTTGGTGCGGCCCACCGTCGGGGCGATCTTGGAGAGCTTGTCGTAGGCGGCCTGGTCGATCTCGGAGTAGACCGCGATGATCAGGTCGGGACGCAGGGCGGCGATCTTCTCGTAGTTCGGGCCGGGGTCGCCGTTGTTCATGATGACCTCGGGGCGGGTGTCGCCCCACTTGTCCTTCACCCAGGGCCACTGGGTGTTGATGTCGGGGGACTGGCCCGCCGGGTTCGGGTACTGGTCGACCATGCCGACCGGCTTGATGCCGAACGCCAGGATGTTCTGGTCGTCGGTGTAGCCGACGGAGACGACCCGCTGGGGCTCCTTGGTGACCTCCGTGGACCCGAACGCGTGCTCCACGGTGACGGGGAACGTGCCGCCGGTGGCGGTCGGAGCGCTCTCGGCGGTCTTGTCCGTCGAGTCGGAACCGCATCCGGCGAGGAGGCCGACGCTGAGGGTGGCCGCCGACAACGCCGCCGCGACCCTTCGCAAGGTCGTCGTCATTGTCTTTCTCTGCAGAAACATGCGGAATCCCTTGCTCTCGTCCTGTTCATTTGGCAGCCCAGCCCCCAGGGCAGGCAAACCCTAACACGCAGAGATTAGGCAAGGCTAACCTTACTTTTTGTCGAGGGGGGCGTGAACGTGGGCGCGGCCGATCGGCACGATGAGCGGACGGTCGCTCACCGGGTCGTCGATCACCCGGGCACGCAGCCCGAACGCCTCGTGCAGCAGCTCGGCGGTGACCACCTCTCGCGGGTGGCCCTGCGCCAGGATCGCGCCCGACTTCATCACGATCAGGTTGTCGCTGTAGCGGACGGCGAGGTTGAGGTCGTGCAGCACCATGACCACGGTGCACCCCGACTCGTGCAGGTCGTCCACCAGGTCGATCACGTCGAGCGCGTGCGCCAGGTCGAGGTAGGTGGTCGGCTCGTCCAGCAGCAGCAGGTCGGTGCCCTGGGCCAGCGTCATCGAGATCCAGACGCGCTGGCGCTGCCCGCCGGACAACGCGTCGACCGGGCGGTCGGCCAGGTCGGACACCCCGGTCATCGCCAGCGCGCGCTCCACGACGTCGGCGTCGTCCGACGACCACTGCCGCAGCCAGCTCTGGTGCGGATGGCGGCCCCGGGCGACCAGGTCGGCCACCGTCAGCCCCTCCGGCGCGACGGGGGCCTGCGGCAGCAGGCCGAGCTTCTTGGCCACGTCCCTGGTCCTGAGCCGGGCGATGTCCTCGCCGTCCAGCACGACCGTTCCCCTGGCCGGTTTGAGCAGCCGCGACAAGGTCCGCAGCAGGGTGGACTTCCCACAGCCGTTGGGGCCGATGATCGTGGTGATCACCCCTGGCGGGATCGCCACGTCGAGGTCGTCGATGACGACACGGCCGCCGTATCCGACGGTGACGCCCCTGGCCGAAAGCCGCGAGACGTCCTTGAGCCCGAGTTCGACCTCGGTGGTGCTGCGCTGAGGGGTCACGAGATCTACTTTACTTAGGCTAGCCTACCCTTCACATCCCTTTCCTGAGGTTCGCCCGTACCAGCAGGTAGACCAGGAAGGGGCCGCCGACCGCGGCGGTGACGATGCCGACGGGCAGGGCCACCGGAAGCGCCGTGCGCGCCACCAGGTCCGCGCCGATCAGCAGCAGCGCGCCCACCAGCCCGGAGGCCACCAGCGGCGGTGTCGGATACCTCGTCAGGCGCATCGCCACCTGCGGGGCCACCAGCGCGACGAACGGGATGGGGCCCGCCGTGCTCACCGCCACCCCGGCCAGCAGCACCGCGCACAGCAGCAGGACCGCCCGCACCGGCGAGTACCGCACGCCCAGGCCCGCCGCTATCTCGTCGCCGAAGTGCATCGGCCTGAGCTGGAACGCGACGTACGCCATGACGGCCAGCAGGGCGAGCGTGCCCCACAGCGCCATCCAGACCTCGCTCCACGAACGGGCGTCCAGCGAGCCGACCAGCCACACCTGCGCCCGGGTCACGTCATGGATGTCGGCCCTGACCAGCAGCCAGGTCGTGATCGCCTCCATCACCGCGCTCACCGAGATGCCGATGAGGATGAGGCGGAAGCCGTCGATCCCGCGCCGCCACGCCAGGAAGTACACCAGCAGCCCGGTGCCGAGCCCGCCCGCGAGCGCCGCCGCGGTCAGGCTCACCGAGCCGGCGATCGCCGCGGCGGCCCCGCCCGACGCCGTCACCAGGAACACCGCGGCCGCGCTCGAGCCCGGGATGATCCCCAGGATGTCCGGGCTGGCCAGGGGGTTGCGCGCGATGGACTGCGTGATCGCCCCGGACATCCCCAGCGCGACGCCCACGATGAGCCCGACCAGGGCGCGCGGCATCCGCAGATCCATGATCACGAACTCGTCGACCTGCTCGCCCCGCCCGAAGATCGTGGCGATCACCTGGGGCAGTCCGATGGGGAAGTCCCCGACGCCGATGGACACGCAGAACACCAGGAAGGTCGCCGCCGACAGCAGCAGCACGGAGGAGACCATCCAGGGGCGCCACACGAACGACACGGGGCCGAGCCGCACTCCCGGTGCGACCGGCCTCTTCACAGTTGTCCCGCTCATGCCTTCTTCAACTTCCCGCGCCACACCAGCACCGCGAAGAACGGGGCGCCGACGAGGGCGACGACGATGCCGGACTGCAGCTCGCCCGGCCGCGCCACCACGCGCCCGAGGATGTCGCAGGCCAGCAGGATGAGGGCGCCGAGCAGACCCGCGTACGGCACCGACCAGCGGTAGTCCGGCCCGGTGATGGACCGTGACACGTGGGCCACCATGAGCCCCAGGAACGCGATGGGGCCGCACGCCGCCGTCGCCGCGCCGGCCAGCAGGGTGATGGCGGCGATGCCGACGGTCCGGCTCAGCGCGATGTTCACGCCCAGCCCCCGGGCCACGTCGTCGCCCAGGTTGAGCAGGTTGACGGCGGGCAGCGTGGCCAGTGCCAGCACCAGCCCGACCACGATGAACCCCGTCACCGGCCAGATGACGTCGAACCCCGCTCCGGCCACCGAGCCCGCGTTCCAGAACCGCAGCGCGTTCAGGGACGCCTGGTCCGACAGCGCGACCGCCGTGGTCATCGCGAGCAGGAACACCGTGACCCCCTGCCCGGCCAGCGCGAGCGTCAGCGGGTTGCCCGCCCCCCGGCCGATGCTCGCCAGCCCGAACACCACGGCACCGGCGCCCGCCGCGCCGAGGAAGGCGAACCAGACGTACTGGAACGGGTCGGTGAACCCGAAGAGGGCGATCACCGACACCACGGCGAACGAGGCGCCGGTGTTGATCCCCAGCAGCCCCGTGTCGGCGATCGGGTTGCGCGTGTGCCCCTGGATCAGCGCCCCGCTGACCCCCAGGGCGATGCCCGCCACGATGGCGAGCACGGTCCGCGGCACCCGCACCGTCTGCACGATGAGCCGGATCTCGGTGAGCCGCTGGTCGGGGTCCGGTGCGGCGAACAATCCATGCCACACCTCGGCGGGACTCAGCGCGCGCGTACCGACGGCCAGCGACATCACCGCCGCGACCACGAGACCCGCCACCAGCGCGCCCAGACCCGCGAGCCGCCGCCGCCGTACGTCCGGCAATCCGGACTCGAGGCGTTTCTCCACAGTCGTGCCCATGCCGCCGTACGTTATCTCGTTGATCCCCCGCAGCGGCACGGCCTGCGGCATCTCGCGGCTCAGGAGCGCGTCGGCGCCCGGACCGGGGTCGGCCCCTCGCAGGCGGTCGGCTCAGGCGAGCAGCCGGGTCAGGCGTTCGGCCTGGCGTTCGGCGGTGCCGGCGGGGTTCCTCCCCTGGTCGAAGGCGAGCAGGAGCAGCCAGACGAGTGCCAGGAGCCTGCGGCAGTCCCGCAGCCGGGCGGTCTCGGCCGGTGTGAGGTCGAACTGCGCCAGGAAGAGCGGGACGTCCAAGGGGTGCTCCACCCAGGCGGCCACGTGCTCGGTGATCTCGGCCAGCTCGAAGGCCCGGTCGCTGCGGCCGGATTCCTCGAAGTCCACCACCTGGACGCGGCGCCCGTCCCACAGGTAGTTGGCGATGTTGCCGTCTCCGGGCCCGAAGACCGGTGCGACGTCCGGCACTTCCGCGGCCCGCAGGCCCGAACGGTCCAACCACGCCAGCCCGCGATCCAGGGCCCGTCGCACGGTGCCGGGAAGAGAGACGCCGGAGGCCGCGGACGCCCGGTCTCGGAGCCATGCCAGGATCTCCCGTTGGTGGCCGGGCCGCAGCGGAAGACCGGCCAGGACGTCCGGCGGCACCGCGCCGTGCAACCTGCGCACCGCCGCCGCCAGCGCCTTGACCTTCTGCTCGGTCAATGGAGCACCGCGCAGCGGTTCGCCGGGCAGCCGTGACATCACCACGGTCGGCTGCTCGGCCGCCAGGTCCAGGCGCAGGGGTTCGGGGGCCAGCCCCGGTGCGTGGGTGGCCAGTAGCTCCAGGGCTCGCCACTCCCGCTCACACGCCTCCCGTCCGCCTTCCGGGAAACGTTTGGTCACGCTGCGGGAGGACGACACGATTCCGTGCGTGCTCCAGGCTGGAGAACTCATGGGCGGGATCCTTGCAAAGTCCGAGGTTCTGCGTGACGCCCGTCGGCTTCAGCGCGGCCGGTCGGCCGATGGGGGCCGTGTGCTCGTCGCGGTGGTGATGCGGTCGGGGGACGGCAGGTCCATCGATGCGAGTTTGGCGGGGTCGATCACGATCGTGATGTCGGTGATCCGGTCGTCGGCGACGGTGAACGCGATGACCGAGAGCGGGGTGCCGTCCTCGTGCCAGGAGAGGATTCCGGGGAGGCCGTTGACGAGCACCGCTCGTCCCTGGGCGGCCGCTCCGGCGGACAGCCGTGCTCCGGCGGCGACCTTGGTGGCGCCGAGGGCGACGGCGACGCCGTCGGGCGCCTCGACGGTCAGCCTCACCTCGGGGTCGAGCACGCGCAGCAGCCCTTCGAAGTCGCCGTGGCGGGCCGCCGCCAGGAAGGCCTGGACCACCTGCCGCTGCTCCCGTCCGGCGGACGAGGGCCGCTCGGCCGCCCGCACCTTCCTGCGGGCGCGGCTGGCGAGCATCTTGGCGGCGTCGGCGGACCTGCCGAGGATCCGGCCGATCTCGTCGAACGGCACCGCGAACAGGTCGTGCAGCACGAACGCCAGCCGTTCGCCCGGCTTGAGCGAGTCCAGGACGACGAGGAGCGCGAGCCCGACCGAGTCGGCGAGCGCCACGTCGTCCTCCGGCGCGGGGCCGTCGTCGGCCGTCACCACGAACTCGGGCAGCCGGTCGTCGTAGGACGCCTCGGGGCGGGTCTGGCGCGACCGCAGGACGTCGAGGCTGATCCGGCCGACGACCGTGGTCAGCCAGCCGGAAAGGTTGTGGATGGCCGCCGTGTCCTGGCGGGAGAGCCGCAGCCAGGCCTCCTGGACCACGTCCTCGGCGTCGGCGTGCGATCCGAGCATGCGGTAGGCGACCGCGCGCAACCGCCCGCGCTGGCCCTCGAACGCCTCGGCCATCGGATCGGTCTGGTCGGTGTCGGACATGTTGTTACCTTCCTCGGTTCTGCTCCGTCATGGGTGATGACGGGCCCGGAAGGGCGCAGGTAACCGACGAAGGAGCAGAACCGATGGAAGCACGTATGAAGAGCCCGGCGAGTCCCGAGGTGCTCACCGCGATCCAGCAGCTCTACAAGGTGATGTACGCCGGTGGCGTCGACCCGCTCGTGCTGGACCTGGTCCACCTGCGGGCCAGCCAGATCAACGGCTGCAGCCCGTGTGTGTTCGCCGGGGCCGCCGCGGCTCGGAAGCACGGCGAGACCGACGAGCGGCTGCACAACGTGGTCGCCTGGCGGGAGACCCCCTTCTTCACCGAGGGGGAGCGGGCGGCGCTCGCCCTGACCGAGGCCGCCACTCGCATCCAGGACGGCGCTCCGGGCGTGACCGACGAGATCTGGGACGCCGCCTCCGCCTGCTTCGACGAGAGGCAGCTGGGCGCGATCACCCTGAACATCGCGCTGACCAACTTCTTCAACCGGATCAACCACACGAACCGGGAGCAGGCCGGCAAGGCCTGGTGAGCTGAGCGGGAGAAGCGGCCTGGGACACGGGTGGTCCAGGCCGCCTCTCGCGCGGACCGGCGTATGAACTGCGCCGTCCGCTCTGCCTTCAGGGTCCGGCCTGGTCCGCCGCTTCGCGGGTGATGTCGGCGTAGATGCGGAAGACGGCCGGGTGGGTCTCGCCGTGTTCTCGTTCGTGCAGCGCCGTCCAGCACCGGGCGGCGAGCTCCCGTGCCAGGGAGCCGGGCCAGGGCCGGGGGAGGAGCTGGGGCGGCAGCAGCGGGTCGGGTTCCATGGCGCGGGTGAGTTCGGCGGCCAGCTCCACGGCGATGGTGAGCCGTTCGGACGGGGCGAGGCCGTCGGGGGCGGTGAGCCGGTCGAGGCGGTGGCGGGCGACGTGGACGAGGCGGTTGTAGCGGGCGGCGATCTCCGGCAGGGGCCACAGGTCGCGGGCGAGCTCGACGGGGTCGCGGGTGTCGCCTCTGCGCAGGTCCGTCGTGGTGAGGAGGGCGAGCGAGCCGTGGGCGTCGAGGCGGCGGGCCGCGTCCTCGACGTACGGCTCCCAGGCGTTGGCGCAGACGTACAGGCCGCCTTGGAGCGCGGAGCCGCCGAGGCGGACGAGGGTCTCGCGCAGGGCGTCCCGGGTGGTGCGCGCCGATTCGGGCACCGCGAAGGCCGCCAGGTGCCAGACGCCGTCCCAGGGGGAGTGCCCGGCGTCCTGGCGGAACGCGTGCCGGAGGAAGTCCGCGTTGGGAACGAGGGCCCGCGTGGTGGCCTCGGTGGCGTGCAGCAGCGCTTTGCGGCCGCGGCCCTCATGGGTGAAGCGGCCCTCGGCGACCAGGCGTTTGACGCAGAGCCGCACCTGCTGGTCGCTCATGCCCAGGGTGGCGGCGACGGTGTAGAGCTCGTCGGCGTCGACCGTGCCGTCCTCGCGGATGAGCGCGTGGACGAGCATGCGGGTGGGGACCTCGACCCGGTCGGTCACGGCGTTCACCGCCCGCTCGCCGCGACGGCGCGGCGCATGGTGGTCACCGCGCCGAAGCCCAGCAGCCCGCGCAGGCAGGGCGTCTGCTCGGTCCGTACGGCCGTGAAGCCGCGCCGCTCGTACAGGGCCCTGGCCCGCGGGTTGGTGTCGATCACGTCCAGCCTCACCTCACGGCAGCTCCGCTCCGCCGCGAGGGCCGCCACCTCTTCGAGGAGCAGGCCGCCGACGCCGCGGCCGCGCATGTCCGGGTCCACGGCGATGCCGTCCATGACGAGCTGCCGGGGCGCCGGGCGGCGTTCGAACAGGGCGAGGATCAGGAGCCGGTGCAGCCCTCGCACGCGGCCGTACGCGCGCAGCACGGCGGAGGCCGATCCGCCGGTCAGCGACCGGCCGTCGAGCTGGTATCCGGCGAGACCGACGAGCCGTCCGCCGAGAAGCGCGCAGACCGCGCGGTCGGCGTGGAGATGGGCGGCGATGAAGGGCACCGCCTTGTCCGGCGGGTTCAGAGCGGGTCCGAGTTTGCGGCCGAAGGCCTCCCAGTACAGCTCGGCCGCCCGCCGTTCGGATCCCGCCGGAACACCCCGCCGGACCACGACCGGTCCGAGGTCCGCCGTGTCGCCTCCCATGCCGTGACCTTTCGCCAGCTCTCAAGTCCAAAACTATCGTATTGCACACGATCGTACATCCAATGATAGTTTCGCCGCCATGCGAACCCGTCCAGAGGCACCCGGCACCGAGCCGGAACAGGCAGGGACCCGGCGTCGCGGGCTCCGCGTCGCCGTGCGGCCGCTCATCACGGTCCTGGCCGCGGTCTGCGGTCTCGGCGGCGTGGTGCTGTGGCAGAACACCTACGACATGGACGAGCGGCGCGTCTCGATCCGCCACGGCGGCCACACGCTCAACGGCGTGCTGACCGTCCCCGAGGACGGCCGCGCACGCCACGGCCTGGTCGTGTACGTCCACGGTGACGGTCCCGTCGACGCCGCTCACGAAGGCGGCTACCGGCCCCTGTGGGAGGCGAACGCCAGGGCCGGGTACGCCTCCCTGTCCTGGGACAAGCCCGGCGTCGCGGGCGCTCCCGGCGACTGGCTCGACCAGTCCATGGACGACCGGGCGGACGAGGCGGCCGCCGCCATCGCCTGGGCCCGCGCCCGCCCCGACATCGACGGGGACCGGATCGGGCTCTGGGGCGCCAGCCAGGCGGGCTGGGTCCTGCCGAAGATCGCGGCAAGGACGCCCGTGCGCTTCGCCATCGCCGTCTCGCCCGCGGTCAACTGGCTCCGGCAGGGCCGCTACAACCTCCTCGCCGAGCTGCGCGCCGACGGCGCCTCCCCGGCACGCATCAAGACCGAGACCGCGAAGAGCGACGCCATCCGCCGGCTGCTGGAACGCCGCGCGACCTTCGAGGAGTACGTCGAGGCCATGGACGGCGACACGGACGGCATGACCTCCGCCCGCTGGAATTTCATCTCCAAGAACCACACCGCGGACGCGACGCGGGACCTTCGCGAGCTGCGCGGCGTACCGGTGCTGCTCGCCCTCGCGGGCCACGACATGAACGTGGACACGGCCGACACCGAGCGCGTCTACCGCGAGGTGCTGGCCGGGGAAGGCCCGTTGAAGGTCGAACGCTACCCGGACGCGGCGCACTCGCTGCTCAGGTGGTCCATCGAGCGGTCGGACGTCAGGACCGTGCTCACCGCGCTCTTCTCGCCTCGCCGGCTCTTCGCTGACGGATTCCTGGAAGACCAGCGGCGGTTCCTGGAGGGCCTCGGCCAGGACGGCGCCGCCGCACCGTCACAGGGCGAGCGCGGCTCCGCTGGCGACGCCCAGGGCGAGGGAGAGTCCCGCGGCCGTGATGGCGAGTGATGTGGCTGTGCGGTGCGGAGTACGGGGGAAGGGGGACCGCGCGCGGTAGAGGGGGACGACCCAGCGCAGGTAGTAGAAGACGCTGGCGACGGTGTTGACGGCCATGACCACGGCGAGCCAGGCGTAGCCGCCGTCCAGGGCCGCTCCGAAGACCAGGAGCTTGCCGACGAACACGGCGGTGGGCGGGGTGCCGATCAGCCCGAGCAGGCAGACCACCAGGGAGAGGGCCAGCCAGGGGGCGCGGCGGGCCAGGCCGGTGTAGCCGGTCAGGTCGTCGGCGCCCCAGGCGATGACCACGGCGAAGGCGCCGAGGTTCGTGACGGCGTAGGCGGCCAGGTAGAACAGCAGCGCGGGTTCGGCCAGGCCGCTGTCGCCCGCCACCACGACCGGCACCAGCAGGTAGCCGGCCTGGCTGACCGTCGAGTACGCCAGCAGCCTCCGCACGTTGTCCTGCCCGAAGGCGGCGAGGTTGCCCAGCGTCATGGTGGCGGCGGCCAGCACCGCGACCAGGACCCGCCAGTCGGCCGCCGTGCGGTCCAGCACCTCCGAGGCCAGCCGGAACACGGCGGCGAGCCCGCCGATCTTGGGAACGGTGGTGACGAACGCCGCGACGACGGGAGGCGCGCCCTCGGTCACGTCGGGCACCCAGTACTGGGCGGGCACCGCTCCGGCCTTGAACAGGAGCCCGGCGAGCAGCGCCACGGTCCCGGCGGCCACCACGCCCCCCGGTGCGGCGGCCAGGCCGTCGGCCAGCACCGGGTAGGCGGTGCCGCGCCCGGCGCCGTACAGCATCGTCATCCCGGTCAGCATCGAGATGCCCAGCAGCGCACCCATCAGGAAGTACTTCAGCGCGGCCTCGGTGCCGCGGGCGTCCTTGGCGAACCCGGCGAGGGCGTACCCGGGGATGCTCGCCAGCAGGTAGGCGGCCATCAGGACCAGCAGGTCCGAGGCGGCGGCCATCATGACCGATCCCAGCGAGGCCAGCAGCACCAGCACGTACAGCTCGGTCTCCCGGGGGTGCCCGCGCAGCGGCCCGGCCAGGCCGAGCACCAGCAGCGCCGAGACCGCCACGACGGCGCGTACGGCGTGGGTGACCGGGTCGAGCGCGAAGGCCTCGAACGCCGTCATCTCCGGGCCGCGCGCCGCCAGCGCCGTGGCGGCCAGCGCTCCCGCCAGCCCGGCGGCGCAGACGGCGGCGACGATCCGCTGCCGGTCGCGCGGCAGCCAGAGCCCCGCCACGAGCCCGCACACCGCGGCGCCCAGGAAGAGCAGCTCGGGCAGCAGGTCGGCCGGGTTCTCCCGCATCATCGCGACACCAGCGACACCAGGACGGCGGAGGCGGGCTCGATCACGTCCAGCAGGAACCGGGGGGCGATGCCGATGAGCAGGGAGAGCGCCAGCAGCGGCACGACCGCGGTGGTCTCGGCGGCGCGCAGGTCGGTGACCCTGCCGGTGTCCGGGCCGGGACCGCCGAGCATCGTGCGGTGCAGCATCCGCAGGAACAGGGCGGCGGTGAGCAGGATGCCCGGCAGCGCCAGCGCCCCGGCGACCGCGGTCGCCGTACCGCCGCCGCCGATCGTGCCGGTGAAGATCTGGAACTCGGCGATGAAGCCCGACAGGCCGGGCAGCCCGAAGGCGCCGAACGCGGCGATCGCGGTGAGGCCCGCGAACACCGGGGCGTTGCGGGCGATCCCTCCGTAGCGGCCCATGTCGTAGGCGCCGGCGCGGTCGTAGAACACCCCGGACAGCAGGAACAGCGCACCGGTGAGCAGCCCGTGGCTGACCATCTGGGTCACGCCGCCCGCCACCGCCAGCCGGTGGGCGGCGGCGTCGCCCGCCATCCCGGCGGCGCCCAGGCCGAGCACGATGTAGCCCATGTGGCTGACCGAGGTGTAGGCGATCATCCGTTTGACGTTCTCCTGGGCGAGCGCCACCAGCGCCCCGTAGACGGCGCCGACCAGGCCGATCACGAGGATCACCCCCGCGTAGCGGCGCCAGGCCTCCGGCAGCATCGGCATCGCGATGCGCAGCATGCCGTAGACGCCCATCTTCAGCAGGACACCGGCCAGGATCGCCGAGCCCGCCGCGGGGGCGTCGGTGTGCGCGGGCGGCAGCCAGGTGTGCACCGGCACGGTGGGCGTCTTGACGGCCAGCCCGATCCCGACCGCCAGCAGCACCAGCGCTGCGGTGCCGGGCGAGTCCTTCAGCGGCGGCTCGGCCGTCAGGTCGACGATGTCGAAGGTGTGCGGCTCGGATCCCAGGTAGAGGCCGATGAAGCCCAGCAGCAGGGCCAGTGAGCCGAGGAAGGTGTAGAGGAAGAACTTCAGCGCCGACCGCAGCCGGTCGCCGTGCCCCCAGCCCGCGATGACGAAGTACATGCCGACGATCGACAGGTCGAAGAAGACGAAGAACAGCAGCAGGTCGAGCGCCGAGAACAGGCCCAGGCAGACGCTCTGCAGGAAGAGGAACAGCGCGGCGAACGCCCTTCCGCGGCCGAGGGAGTAGACGGCGCAGACCAGGAACAGCAGGGAGGTGAGCGCCAGCATCGGCAGCGACAGCCCGTCGACGCCCACATGGTAGGAGGCGTTGACCGAGGGGATCCAGCGCACTCGCGTCTCGTGGTCCATGCCGCCGCCGTAGGTGGCCCACAACACCAGGACCAGCGCCAGGTCGAGGGCGGTGACCGTGATCCAGAACGCGCCGGCGGCGCGCTCGCCCAGGCGGGGCAGGACGAGCAGGGCCAGCGTGCCGGCCAGCGGCAGGAAGATCACCAGGTTCAGCACGGTCACCCCAGCAGGACGAGGACGGCGGCCAGCGCGAACAGCAGGACGACGGCCTGGACGTAGTAGATGTGCACCTGCCCGGTCTGCGGGCGGCGCGCCAGCCGGCCGAGCCGCCTGGCCGCCGAGCCGACGCCCCGCACCACGGAGTCGACCGGGCTCTCCGCCCGGCGCACGCTGAACGCGGCCGCCCGGATCCCCGAGGCGGCGATCGCGTGCACCGCGCCGTCCACCCCGGCCTCGATCCGCCGGGCGACGGGGGAGGAGGCGCGCAGCGCGGCCGCGGCCGACGCCCGGACGGCGCCGTCGACGATCCGGTCGTCGAAACGGGCGAGCGCTCCGGCCAGCGCCAGGACGGGCCGCACGATCACGGCCGACACCGCCCGTTCCAGGTGCAGCCAGTTCACGGCGGTCGATGACGCCCACCGCGGACCCGTCATGACGACGGGCTGGAGGGACCCGCGAACGTAGCGGCGCACCGCCCAGGAGAACGTCATGAGCACCAGGACGGCCGAGGCGGCGAGCCCCGTCAGCGCCGGCGGGGGTTCGGGCGGGCCGCCGACCAGCCGGTGCCAGGGCGTCCAGAACACCACGACCAGCCCGAAACCCGCGGCGACCAGGGCGAGCGGGGGCAGCGGTGCCTTCTCCAGCGGTGAGATGGCACGCGTGGTGGCGGAGGTCTCGTCGTCGGCGGGCAGCCAGACGAGGAGCATCGCCTTGGCCGCGTACGCCGCCGACAGCACCGTGGCCGCCAGGCCGACCGCGTACAGCGGCCATGAGGTGCGGAGGGCGGCGTCCAGCACGGTGTCCTTGGTGATCCACAGGGACAGCGGCGGAATTCCGGCCAGGGCCAGCGCCCCCACCGTGAACATGGCGCCGACGAAGGGATGCCGGCGGGCGACGCCGTGCAGCCTGCCCAGGTCCTTGGTGCCGAGCGCGGCCAGCCACGCCCCTGCCACCAGGAACAGCAGGCTCTTGACCGCCGCGTGCGCGACCAGGTGCGCCGTGCCTCCGGCCACCGCGCCGGTCCCCGCCGCCAGCACCATGAAACCGAGCTGCGCCGAGGTCGAGGCCGCCAGCAGCTGCTTGAGGTCGGACTGGGCCAGGGCCACGGTGCCCAGCAGCAGTGCCGTGGCCGCCCCCGCCCAGGCGGCCGCCGGCGCCGCCCATCCCGTGGCGGCGAGCAGAGGCTGCGTCCGCAGCAGGAGGTAGGCACCGGCGGCGACCATGGTCGCCGAGTGCAGCAGCGCGGAGACCGGGCTGGGGCCCGCCATCGCGCGCGACAACCAGAACGAGAACGGCAGCTGCGCCGACTTGCCGAGCGCAGCTGCGAGCAGGCCCGCGGCCACCACGTTCCGCCAGGGCCCGGCGGTCGCTTCCAGCCCGTCGAGAGACAGCGTCCCGGCTCCGGCGAAGGCGGCGCCCGCGGCCAGGTACAGGCCGAGATCCCCGGTCCGGGTGGTGAGGAACGCGGTGTCCGCCGAGCGCACCCTGCCGTCCTCGCGCCACCAGAAGCCGATCAGCGCGTACGACATCGCGCCCATGACCTCCCAGGCCATGAGGAGCAGCAGCAGGTCGGTCGCGGTGACGGTGACCAGCATCGCGCCGGAGAACACCAGCATCAGACCGTGGAAGCGGGCGCTCGGCGGCATCTCCCCGGCGGCGAAGACCAGGACGGCCAGGGTCACCGCCGACACCGTCACCACCAGCACCGACGACATCCCGTCCACGGCCATGCCGACCGGCAGCCCGGCGAGCATCGGAGCCTCGACCGAGGGCCGCAGCAGCGCCGCCGCGACCGCCAGCCCCGCCGTGACGGCGGCCACCGCCACCGCCACCGCGGGAGCCGGGCGGTCGGCCCGTCTCCCGCCCACCGCCAGCAGCCCGCCCGCCACCGTCGGCAGTGCGGGAAGGGCCCACCCCAGCGCGCCGCTCACTCCTTCAGTTCTCCCGCGCCCTCGGTCATGTCGACCTCCTGGGCGCGGAACAAAGCGGTGACGACGGCGAAGCCCGTCGCCATCTCCAGCGCCATCACGGTGATCGCCACCAGGACGAGGACCTGCCCGTCGGCGGTTCCGGGCGTCACGTGGTACCAGAACGCCGCGCCCGCCAGCACGATCGCGTTGACCATGAGCTCCAGGCCCATCATCACCATCACGATCGACTGCTGGGACAGCGCCCCGTACAGGCCGGTCGCGAACAGCGCGGAGGCGGTCAGGAGGAACGCCTGCAGGGTCACGGCGCACCCCTGCCGGGATCGGCGGGGCGGCGCGCGTCCAGCCGGTCGCCGTGGCGGTCGTAGCGGCCCCGGCCGGTCGCGAGCACGACCGAGGTGATCATGGTGGCCAGGATGGCGACGCCGACCAGCATCATCACCGCCATCTTCGGCCCCATGACCGCCTCGCCGAGGGCGAAGGTCGTGTCGTGCGCGGGGACCCCCCTGCGCTCCGGCCAGGGCGTCAGGAGCGCCCCGGCGGCCAGCGCGGCGAAGACCGCGGCGGAGACGGCCGCCGAGCCGCGGCGGTTGTGCACCATCGTCATCGGCATCAGCCCCGCCGGGTTCATCATGTACATGACCATGAACACCGCCATGATCAGCATCTCCATGATCATCATCAGCACCACCAGCAGGCCCAGGTAGGGCAGGCCGATCAGCAGCAGTTCCGCGCCGACGCACAGGAACGACAGCAGCAGCGCGAAGGTGGCGCGGGCCATGGAATCGACGGCGAACACCGCGATCCCGCCCGCCACGGCACCCGCCGCCAGCACCCAGAACACCACGACGCCCACCGGCGGCTCCTCACAGAACGGCGATCCCCACCACGAGCATCTGCACCAGCACGGCGGGGATCAGCACCGTCCACGCCGCCTCGGCGAACCTGTCCATCCGCACCACCGGGAAACGGCGGCCCGCCCAGACCAGCCCGCCCAGCACCACGGCCGTCTTGACCAGCGACCACGCCCAGGCGGGCAGCAGCGGACCGGCACCGCCGCCCAGGAAGAGCGGCACCGCGAACGCCGCCGCCACCGCCAGCAGCGCGTACCGTCCGGCCAGGAAGAACAGCCGGTCCGGCCCCGACAGCTCCACCGCCGCGCCGCCCGCGGCGTCGTCCGCGACGGGATGGGCCAGCGGCCCCCAGAACGCCATGGCCAGCACCGACAGCAGGTAGACGGCGAAGGCCACCGGCATCCACACCACGAACCACAACCCCTGCTGCGCCTGCACGATCTCGCCGACCCGCAACGACTGCGCGCCCAGCCCCACGGTGGTGAGCGCGAACATGTGCGGCAGTTCGTACGCCAGCCCCTGCGCCAGGAACCGGTACCCGCCGACCAGGCCGAACGCCGAGTTCGAACCCCAGCCGACCAGCCACACCGCCGCCCAGACGGCCACCTCCACGGCGTTGAACCACACCACGCCGACCGCCGGATCCATCACCATCGCGTTCCCGAGCGGCACCACCATGGCGGCCAGCAGCGCGACGGCCGGAAGCAGCACCACACCTGCTCTCAGCAGCAGCCGGTCGGCGGCCGCCACGGTGCGCGGGGGACGCAGCAGCAGCCGTGCCGCCTCCCGCAGCGGATCGGCGGCGGCCCGCAGCGCACGGCCGCGACCGGCGTCCCGCGCGGCCAGAACGGAATCCCACCCGGCCGCCCCCAGCGCCAGCCCGGCCACCACCGGCGGCAGCACGGCGACCGCCCACACCGCCCCCGGCTCACCCATGGGTCGCCGACGCCGCGGGTCGGTCGAGATCAGGGTCCAGACTCGCCACGATCAGCCGGGCCGCACCCAGATCGGCGCCCGCCAGCAGGTCCGGCAGCAGCGACACCGGCGCCGTGTCCGGCGCATCATGTGCCTCGTTGCCCGGGTCCAGGGGAGTGGGATCGTCGAGCAGCCCCATGGCCGTTCCGGCCTCCGCGAGCAGCGCGTGCAACCGGTCCGCGGCGTCTCCTGCGAGCCGGGCGGGCGGCGCGGTTACCGGCCCCAGGTCGCGCAGCATCCAGCGCAGCGTCCGGGAACGTCCGACGGAGTCCGACAGCCGTTCGAATCGTGCGGTGAGCCGCTCCGACGGGTGGTCGGCCAGCAGGTCGTCCCGCAGCCACCGGGCCTGGGCGGACATCCGATCCCAGCCCGCCACGGCCAGGAGCCGTCCCAAGGTGTCCAGGGAGCGTGCGGCTCCGCGCCGCTCCGCGGTACCGCGTGCCACCGGGTCTCCGGTCCGGGCCGCCGTCCAGGGCTCCGTCCAGAACGACCCGCGGCCCGTCCCCTCAGCGGTCGCCACCTCGGCCCGCTGCACGACGTCCCCCTGCATCACCGCCCGGACGACCAGGCCCGCCGGCCAGTCCGCCAGCACCGGGCCGAGCTGCACGTGGAGCACGTCCAGCTTGAGCCCGTCACGGTCGGCCTCCCGGTCCGCCATCCCCGGCTCGTCGCCGGATTCGTGTCCTTCCGCCGCGTGATCCCCGGAGTCCCGGCGGTCAGGGGCCGCCAGCTCGTGCTCCGCCCGGTCCAGGAGCGTGATGAGATGCTCTCGCCCGGGAACGGAAGCCCGGACCAGGGCGCGGGGCCGGGGAATCTGGCGCCACACCCGTTCGACGGCCTGTTCCAGGTCCGGTCCGGGCTCCCCGCAGACCACCAGGACCGAGCACGCCGCCGGAGACGCGACGCTTCGCCAGCCCCGCTCGCGCGCCTCGGCCTCGACCCCGAGCCGGGCGGCCGTCCCCCCTGCCGCCGTGACGACGAAGAAGGGAGGCCGCCCGGCGGCGAAGCACGACAACCGGGAGATCAGGCCCACCGCAGCGCGCCTTCCCGCCAGGCGTACAGCACCCCGACCAGGATCAGCGCCAGGAAGACGAACATCTCCACCACCGCTGTGGCGCCGACGGCCGAGACCACCACCGCCCACGGGTACATGAAGACCATCTCCATGTCGAAGGCCAGGAAGACCATCGTCAGCGCGTACCAGCGCACGTGGTAGCGGGACACGGCATGCTCCTGAGGAGCCCCTCCCGACAGGAACGGTTCGGAGCGAACGGCCTCCGGCAGCCCCACCGCGGACGAGAAGGCGTAACCGGCCGTCACGAGGACGCCGAGCAGCCCCAGATACGCAGCGGCCACAACGTACGGCTGCATCGCTCTCCCCCCGAAGAGTCCCCCGTTACGTTCCGGCGATACCCGTGGCCCCCCGAGGAAAACGGCAGGGAGTGACCGGATCGGTCAGGAATCGAGAAGCCCTCCGGATGCCTCCGTCCCTAGCGTGAACGCGAAGTCATCGAAACGAGCGACTGGAGGAGACCGTTGTCAGGTGGACAGAAGACGCAAAGCCGTAGAGGGCACGGAGCGTTCTCCCGGTGGATGCAGCACCGCGCGAACGCTCGCATGATCCGTAAGGTCCGCGGCGGGCGCGGGGCGTTCATGGGGATGGAGATCCTGATCCTCCACACGGCGGGCCGCCGGAGCGGCGTGCTGCGGGAGACGCCCGTGGCGTGGTTCGCCGACGGCGAGGGCGCCTGGCTGGTCGTCGCGTCGGGAGGCAAGGGCGGTCACCCGGACTGGCACCTGAACCTGATGGGGCGCCCCGACCGGGCGGCGGTCGAGCTGCCCGGCCGTGACGCCGTGCCGGTGGAGCCGCGTGTGCTCGAAGGCGCCGAGCGCGAGCGGGCGTGGAAGCGCATCGCCGCCGCTCAGCCCCGTATGGAGAAATACCAGCACAAGTCCGGCCAGGAGTACCCGGTGGTCAGGCTCATCTCGCGGTGACGCCCTCTGGTGCTCAGGAGCGTCGCGGACGGTCGTCGCCGTACTCGTCGTGGAGGCGCCACCAGCCGTAGGGCGGGGTCTGGGGCCGGCCGGCGGGGGAGTCCTCCCAGGTCTCCTGCCTGCCGAAGGGGGTCAGGTCCAGGAAGGTCCAGTTGCTTCCGAGGCGCTCGACGCCCCGCCCCGTGGTGGAGTAGGTGCGGTAGACCTCGTCGCCGTCGCGCAGGAAGACGTTGAGGGCGAATCCGTCGCCGGCTCCGACATCGGTGTTGAAGTCGTTCCCCAGCGAGGAGAACCACGGGATCGTCCAGCCCATGCGCTGCTTGACCCGGGTGATCTCGTCCAGGGGGCCGCGGGACACCAGGGCCAGCGAGACGTCCCGGGCGTGCAGGTGGGCCGGGTGCCCGATGTTGTCGGTGAACATCGCGCATCCCGAGCAGACGTCGTCGGGGCCGTGCCACATGAAGCAGTACGTGATGAGCTGGCTGCGCCCGTCGAACAGGTCGAGCAGGCTCGCGGGGCCGTCGGGGCCCTGGAACCGGTACTCCGCGCCGACGCGGACCATCGGCATCCGGCGCCGTTCGGCGGCCAGGGCGTCCAGCGCGCGGGTGAGCTCCTTCTCCTTGACCAGCAGTGCCTCCCGCTCGGCCTGCCACTGCTGTTCCGAGACGATCCGAGGTGACTCCATGACCTGATCCTCCAGTTACTTTCTTGAAGAAAGGGACTGGGTGGGAGCCTACCCCGAGCGACTTCCTTCAGGGAAGTAACTGGGCCTAGAATGTCCCCATGCAGCGAACCCGGTTCGGAGACATGGCCTGCTCGATCGCCCGTACGCTCGACGTCGTCGGAGAGCCGTGGTCCCCGCTGATCCTGCGCGACGTCTACGTCGGCATGAACCGCTTCGAGCAACTCCAGCGCGATCTGGGGATCTCCAGCAAGGTGCTCGCCGAACGGCTGAAATGGCTGGTCGAGAACGGCGTCCTGGAGCGCCGGGAGTACTCGAGCCGGCCGCCGCGCCACGAGTACGCGCTGACGGCCAAGGGCGAGGAGCTCTGCGACCTGCTCCTGGTGATGGCGCGATGGGGGGACCGCTGGACGGCAGGGGAGGCGGGGCCGCCCGTGCTCTACCGGCACCACGCCTGCGGCCGGATCTCCCATGTCGAACCGCACTGCTCGGAGTGCGGCCGGCCGATGCACGCCACCGACGTCGACGTGCTGCCGGGACCGGGGTCGAAGACCGGGGCGGACGAGGCCTGAAGCCCTTGGAGGCGGGTGCTCCAGGCCTCGGTTTCCGCGCTCACCTGCGGGGGATCGGCCCCGGTGCGCTCAGGACGACTTCCGGCCGTCGAGCGTCTCGCGCAGGATGTCGGCGTGTCCGGCGTGCTGGGCGGTCTCGGCGATGAGGTGCATCAGCACCCGGCGCACGCTGCGCACCGATCCCGGCTCGTGCCAGGGGGCCTCCGGCA
This sequence comes from Actinocorallia populi, assembly GCF_002995495.1. Taxonomy (GTDB): domain Bacteria; phylum Actinomycetota; class Actinomycetes; order Streptosporangiales; family Streptosporangiaceae; genus Actinocorallia; species Actinocorallia populi. Next base: position 173,201 of record NZ_PVZV01000006.1, read on the forward strand.
ACGGGTGCGTCGCCGACAGGTCGGGGACGGCGGCGATGGTCTCCTCGGTGCGGGCGGCGACCTCTTCGTAACGGGCGAGGACCCCGGCCAGGGTATCGCCGGGCAGCATCTGGAAGTCGTTCTGGTGGTCGATCGCCCACTGCGGGAACTCGCGTGCGGTACCGGCGGCGAAGTCGGCCCAGGTGACGCCGTCGGGCAGGTCGTAGCGCATCGCCGACGGGCCCTCGGTCACGAACCGCATCCACTCCTCCTCGGTGGACGCGGCGTGCTTGATCAGCCCGCCCAGGCACAGCGCGCTGACCGTCGGGCGCTCGCCGAGCCGCTCGTCGTCGAGCCCGTGGACGGTCCCGGTCAGGGCGGAGCGCGCGGTCGCGAGCGCGGCGAGCAGGTCGGCACGCTCGGTGTCGAGGGCGGAGGAGGGGGCGGCGGTGGTGGTCACGGGGTCGTGTCCCTTCGTGTCGTTGACTGGCACGTGAGAACAGTCGCAGGGGAAGCGGCCAGGGAGTGTCCTCTTCTCCGGGCAGTATGGAGACCATGCCGAAGACCTCAGCGCGACTGTTGTCGTTGCTCTCCCTCCTGCAGACGCGCCGGGACTGGCCGGGGGCGCTGCTGGCCGAGCGGATGGAGGTCAGCCCGCGCACCGTGCGCCGCGACGTCGACCGCCTGCGCGAACTCGGCTATCCCATAGCGGCCTTCAAGGGACCCGACGGCGGGTACCGGCTCGAGGCCGGCACGGAACTGCCCCCGTTGTTGTTCGACGACGAGCAGGCCGTCGCCCTGGCCGTCGCGCTCCAGACGGCCGCCGCCACCGGCGCGGGCATCGGGGAGGCCTCGGCACGCGCGCTGAACACCGTCCGGCAGGTCATGCCCGCACGGCTGCGCCACCGCATCGACACCCTCCGGGTCACCGCCGTCGAGCGGCCCTCCACCCGGCCGGACCCGCGGGTCGACGGCAGCGTGCTCACCGCGCTCGGCGCCGCCGTCCACGCCCGCGAAGAGCTGCGCTTCGACTACGCTCCCGCGCCCTCGCCGGGGAGAGGCGGTGACGGCGTGCAGGGCCCGCCGCGCCGGGTCCAGCCCCACCACCTCGTCACCTGGGGCGGGCGCTGGTACCTCGTCGCCTGGGACCTCGACCGCGACGACTGGCGCACCTTCCGCGCCGACCGGATCACCCCTCGCATCCCCACGGGCCCCCGCTTCACCCCGCGCGAACTGCCCGGAGGAGAGGTGGCCGCCTTCGTGGCGGACAGGTTCCGGGGCTCCGGCGGCTCCGGTGGCTGGCCCTGCCGCGGCGAGGTGATCCTGGACCTTCCCGCGTCCTCGGTGTCCCGCTACGTCCGCGACGGGATCGTCGAGGAACTCGGCCCGGACCGCTGCCGGCTCGTCCTGGGCTCGTGGTCGTGGACCGGCCTGGCCGCCGCCGTGGGCGCCTTCGACGCCGGTATCGAGGTCGTCGGCCCGGCCGAGCTCAAGGACGCCTTCGCCCGCCTGGCCCGCCGCTGCGCCGACGCCGCGGCCGGCCGGTCCGCGACCCCCTGAACCGGGCGCAGGCCGGGCGTCGTGGAACTCGCGGCGGGCCCGGGCGTCCGGGGCGCCGGCGTCACGGTCGCCGGTCGAGGACGAGCTCGGCCATCGCGCGCGCGGCCAGGGCCGGGTGCGCGTCGGGGCGGGTGACGGCGTGGGCGAGCACCCCGTCGATGAGCACGAGGAGCTGGTCGGCGCCGAGTCCGGGGTCCGGGTGGCCGTGGCGGGCCAGCTCGGTGGCGAAGAGCCGGTGGAGGCCGTCCTTGTAGACGCGCACTTCCGCGTGCGCGGGGTGGCCCGGGTCGGTGAAGGCGAGTTCGGCCGCGGTGTGGCGGCAGCCGTGGAACGACGGGCGCGTGGTGACCTTCTCCAGCTCGTCGAAGACGGCCAGGATCCGCGACCGGGGGTCGTCGCCGGCCTCGTCCATGGCGCGCCGGTAGCGGTCGGTGATGCCGCCGGTGCGCAGGACCTCGACGATCAGGCCGTCCTTGCCGCCGAAATGCTGGTAGAGCGAGCGGCGGGCGACGTCGGCGTGCTTGAGGATCGCGTCCACGCCCACGTGGACGCCCTGCGTGTAGGTGAGTTCGCGCGCGGCCTCGAGCAGCCGCTCGCGGGGTCCGGGTCTCGTCGCCATGGTCTGGATTCTGGCACGCTGTTGACAGTAGACCAACCATTCTATCTAATGATCTCCCGCGTATACCGATCGTTCTATCTACAGGAGCTGTCATGGTTCGCGCGGGAACCCTCCCCGTCGTGCTGACCGGCGTTTTCATCACCATCCTCGATTTCTTCATCGTCAACGTCGCCGTCCCTCCCATCCAGGACGACCTGCACGCGAGCGACTCCGCCGTGCAGTGGATCGTCGCCGGGTACGGGCTGGCGTACGGCTCGGGCCTCATCCTGGGCGGGCGGCTCGGCGACGTCTTCGGCCGCCGCCGGATGTTCGCCGCGGGCATGGCCCTGTTCACGCTCGCCTCGGCCGCGTGCGGCCTGGTCCCCGACGCGGGGGCGCTGGTCGCCGCCCGCGTCGCCCAGGGCGCCGCGGCCGCCCTGCTCGCCCCGCAGGTACTGGCCATCCTGCGCACCGCCTACAGCGGGGCCGCCCAGGTCAGGGCCGTCAACGCCTACGCGCTGACCATGGGCCTGGCCGCGGTGCTCGGCCAGCTCATCGGCGGCCTGCTCATCCGGGCCGACCTGTTCGGGGCGGGCTGGCGCGCCTGTTTCCTGATCAACCTGCCGATCGGCCTGGCGGCCCTGGCGATGACCCGGCGCGCGGTCCCGGAGAGCCGGCAGGACGGCGCGGGCCGCGTCGACCTCGGCGGCGCCGTCCTGGTCACGCTCGCGCTGGCGGCGGTCCTCCTGCCGCTGATCGAGGGCCGCGAGCAGGGCTGGCCGTGGTGGACGTGGGCGTCGTTCGCCGTGGCGGGCCTGCTCCTCCTCGGCTACGCCGGGCGGCGGCACGCCTCCCCCCTGATCGACCTGGCCCTGTTCCGCGAGCGCGCGTTCACCGCGGGACTGCTCACCCAGCTCGCCTTCACCATGGGCATGGCCGCCTACTTCCTGATCTTCGCCCTCTACGTCCAGGAGGGCCGCGGCATGGACGCCCTCCAGGCGGGCCTGGTCTTCACGCCGATCGGGGCCGGCTACCTGGCGGCCTCGTCGTTCGCGCCCCGGCTCGCCGCGCGGTTCGGCCGCCAGGCCATCGCGTTCGGCGGCCTCACCAGGGTCGCCGGCCTCGCCCTGATCCTGCTCGCCGTCCACCGGGAGGCGCCGATCGGCTGGCTGGTCCCCGCGCTGGCCCTCGACGGGATCGGCATGGGCCTGGCCCTCGCCCCGATCATGGGCACCGTCCTGGCCAGGGTCTCGCCGCGGCACGCCGGGGCCGCCGCGGGCCTGCTCTCCACGACCCAGCAGGTGGGCGGGGCGCTCGGGGTCGGCATCGCGGGCATCGTCTTCTACGGCGCGCTGCCCGGCGGCGTGGCCCACGCGTTCCAGTACGGGCTGGTCTACCTGATCGCCGCCGCCCTGCTCCTCGTCGGCCTCGTCCAGCTGCTGCCGCGCACCTCCGCCCGCGCCGCCGCCTGAGGAGCCCGGCGGGTCTCCCCGGCACCGGTGCGGACCGGTGCCGGGGAGCGGGGCCCGGGGCTCAGATCCGGGTCATGGTGGAGGAGTACCCGCCGCCGCCCGGGTAGACCCACGCGCCGGTGACGGTGCGGCCGTCGGCGCTGAAGGTGCCCTCGTAGTACGCCGGACCCCCCTTGACGCCGCCCCAGATGGTCAGCTTGTCGCCGGTGAGCTCGTAGACGTAGTCCAGGGTGTTGCCGGCCGAGTCGTAGAACCGCGACACCACGTCCGCGCCGGCCGGCTCGCCGAACGGGCGCAGGTTGCCGATCAGCTCCAGGCCGGTGACCGGCTCGCCGAACTGGGTGAGCTCGACGTGCTGGAGCAGGAAGAACCCGCCCGGCATCCACTCGTACCGCACGGTCCCCTCGGCGCCGCCTTCGACCGCCCAGGCGCCGACCAGGCGGTCCAGGGCCTTCAGCTCGGCGCTCGGCTGGTAGGTCTCGGTCATTTCGGTCATCGTGTCCTCCTTGGTGAGTGTTCACCGGTACCTCGGAGGCGCCCGAGCGATCTCGACACCTCATTCGTGTGACGTGGAACACTCCGTCGTCGTGTCGAGATCCGGTCTCCGGCCACGAGGTAGCGGCAGGAACCCATCAAGGAGGAGAAACATGGCCGACCCCACCGCCCCCGCGGTCCACCGCCCGTCCGAGCCCCTGCTGATCGCGGGCGCCCTCGCAGGGCCGGTCTTCTTCACCTCGGCAGTCGCCCAGATGCTCACGCGGGAGGGCTTCGACATCACCCGGCACCCGATCAGCCAGCTCGCCACCGGCGGTCTCGGCTGGATCCAGGTCACGACGTTCGTGCTCGCGGGACTGGGCGGCCTGGCTCTGGCCGCGGGCATCGGGCGCACCGTCACCGAGGGGACCGGCCGGCGGGCGCTGCCGGTCCTCGTCGGGATCTTCGGCATCGGGATGATCGCCGCGGGTGTCTTCCGCATGGACCCGGAGAACGGCTTCCCGGTCGGCACCCCTGACGGACCGGTCGCCCAGATGTCCTGGCACGGCATCGCCCACTCGGCTTCGGCCGCCGTCGCCTTCACCGCGCTGGCCGTCGCCGCCGTCGTGCTGGCGGTCCGGTTCGCCCGTCGCCGGGCCGCGGGCCCGGCCCTCCTGAACGGCGTCGCCGCGCTCGTCCTGCTGCTGCCCATGTCCCCCGATCACATGAGCATCCAGATCGCCGTGAACGGCCTGGTCGCCTTCACCTGGACGACCGCCCTGGCCCTGTCCCTGCGCCGCCGGGCCTGACCCCCGTAGTGTCCGCTGAGAACGACCGACGAAAGGACAGACCGTGAAGTACCTGCTGCTCAGCTACACCCCCGCCGCCGCCTGGGACGCCGCCACGGCCGACACGCCGTCGGAGGAGGCGCTGGCCGCGTTCGCCGCGTACCAGGAGTTCGAACGGGAGCTGGTCGAGACCGGTGAGTTCGTCGCCAGCGAGGGGCTCGGCCATCCGGTGGTCGCCACCACGGTCCGCAGGGCCCCGGAGGGCGTGGTGGCGACCGACGGGCCGTTCGCCGAGCTCAAGGAGGTGCTGGCCAGCTTCGCCGTGATCGACGTGGCGGGCCGGGAGCGCGCCGTCGAGATCGCCTCGCGGATCGTCGGGGTGCTGGGCGAGCCGATCGAGATCCGGCCGATCATGGGCGAGGACTTCGCGGCATGACCACGGACATCGAGCACCTGCTGCGCGCCGAGGCGCCGCAGGTGCTCGGCGCGCTGGTGCGCCGCTTCGGCCACTTCGACGTCGCCGAGGACGCGGTGCAGGAGGCGCTGCTGACCGCGAGCCGGGCCTGGCCGGCCGAGGGTGTGCCGGAGAACCCGCGCAGCTGGCTGATCCGGATCGGCTACCGGCGGATGGTCGACCTGCTCCGCTCCGAGCAGGCACGGCGCCGCCGCGAGCAGGAGGCCGGCGCGGCCGAGCTGGCCATGGGGGAGCCGGCCCGCCGGGCGGGCCCCGTGCAGGAGACCGACGACAGCCTCACCCTGCTGCTGCTGTGCTGCCACCCCGCGCTGAGCGCCACCTCCCAGGTGGCGCTCACGCTGCGGGCGGTGGGCGGCCTGACGACGGCCGAGATCGCGCACGCCCACGGGGTCGCCGAGAACACCATGGGCACGCGGATCAGCCGCGCCAAGCAGCAGCTCGCCCGCGCCGGGGCCCGTTTCACCCCGCCGGTCGACGCCGACCGGGAGAGCCGGATGTCCGCCGTCATGCGGGTGCTCTACCTGATCTTCAACGAGGGCTACACGGCCTCCGCGGGCGACGAGCTCGCCCGCGTCGACCTGACCCGCGAGGCGATCAGGCTGACCCGGATGCTCCGCGACCGCCTGCCGGACGACGCCGAGGTGACCGGCCTGCTCGCGCTGATGCTGCTCACCGAATCGCGGCGGGCCGCCCGCACCGGCGGTGACGACGAGCTGGTGCCGCTGGACGAGCAGGACCGCACCCGGTGGGACCCCGACCTGATCCGCGAGGGCACCGAACTGATCGACGGCGTCTGGAACCGCCGCCAGGTGGGGCAGTACCAGCTGCAGGCGGCGATCGCGGCCGTGCACGCCGCCGCAGCGTCGCCGGAGCGGACGGACTGGCCGCAGATCGCGGCCCTGTACCTGTGGCTCGAGCGGCTCGCCCCGACCGCGCCGGTACGGCTGAGCCGGGTGGTCGCGGTGGCCCGCGCGTACGGCCCGGTCCGGGGCCTGGCGCTGCTCGACGACCTCAACCGGCGCCACCGGCTGGACGAGGAGCCGCTGACCCGGCGGCGCGAACGCGCGGTACGCGCCCACCTGCTCCAGATGACCGGCGACACGGCCGGGGCCGCGGCGCTGTACCGCGAGGCCGCCTCCCTGACGGACAATCTGGTCGAGCGGCGCTACCTGCTCGCCAGAGCCGACGACCTGGGCTGAGGATCGGGGCGGCCGGGGTGCCGTCAGGTGTTGGCGATGCGGACGACGCCGGTCGTGGTGCCCTGGTAGACGACGCCGGGGGTGATGGTGCCGACCATCTGGAGGGAGTCGAAGAGGAAGCCGGTGCCGAGGTTCCTGGCACGGACGGTGGCTCCGGTGGCGGGGTCGATCTCGGTGTAGGCGTAGGTGTCGAGGACCGAGGTCGCGGTCGAGCCGGCGACGACCGGTTTGCGGACGATCGTGCGGAGCAGGCCGTCCGCGGTGGACAGGCGCGGAACGGCGGCGGAGCGGACGACGACGTCCCAGGCCAGGGTGCAGCCGGAGGCGGTGACGTTCACGCGCGACAGGCCGCCGGGGAAGTCGGCGGACGAGGGGACGCTGGTGCCGGCGTCCTCGGGCAGCGCCGGGTAGGGGTAGCCGTAGGTGCTGGCGACGAAGACCGCGCTTCCGGAGGCGACCGGCGAGTTCTCACTGCCGCTGCCCCCGGCCTTGAGGACCGGGACCTTGCAGACCTGCCGTCCCGTCCCCGTCGCGTACACGAGCAGGTTCACCGTCGGGGCGGCGTTGTCGACGACGGTGACGTAGTCGGTGCCGTTCGGGCCGAAGAAGGTCGGGGTGGAGCCCGAACCCCAGCTGAGCTGTCCGGGCTTGCGGCCAGGGCCGCGGTCGTAGGCCTGCCGCCACACGACGGACGGCCTCCCGGCGGCGTCGGCGCGCAGCAGGTAGGTGGCGTGGGTGGTGGTGACCGCGGTGCCTTCGGGCACGGTGGAGATGCTGTTGGCGACCTTCTCCCCGGCCGGGAGGGCGACGGTCTTCACGACGCCTGCGGTGTCGTCGGCGGTGCCCACGACGCCCGCGCCCGTGGCGAACCACACGCGGCCCTGCCAGTCGGGAGAGAGGCCGATGACGGAGTCGTTCTCGGAGATGGCGGAGTCCAGGGGAAGGCGGCTCGCCACGTAGAGCTCCCAACCGCCCGAGGAGTTCCTGCGGTGGCCGACGCGCAGCAGGTCGCGGGTGCCGTCGACGACGACCAGGCGGTCGGCGTCGTCGAGGTAGGCGTAGACGCCGCCGAGCAGCGAGCCTTTGGCGAGGCCGAGCTCGGCGACGGAGTCTCCGGAGGCGGGGTCGAGCAGGTGGACCGTCGGCGCCCGGCCGAAGATCTCGGTGCACAGCGCCACGGGGTACCCGTCCGCGCCGACCAGGACCGTCGGGCAGGCCGAGGCGAGGGCGGCGCGGCGCGAGGTCAACGGCCCGGCGGAGGGTCCGGCGTGCGGGGTGGCGTCGGAGGACGCGGTGTCGCCGTGCATGGTGGCGGTGCCGAGGGGGCCTGCGTGGGGATTGGCGGGCGGCAGCGGTTCGAAGGGACCGGCCGCGGAGGCGGGGGAGGCGGCCGCGCCGAGCAGCGCGACGGCGGCGGCACGGACCAGGACGGCACGGACCAGGACGGCACGGGACGAGACGGAGGAACGCAACGGGACTCCCCGGAGAACGGCGGGACCGCGGAAGCGGCCGTCGCAGGCGATGAGGGCGTCGTGATCATAAATCACACTTTGCCGACTGGTCTAGTCGGAATAAAGGGGGGTTCGGCGGCGGAAACTCGACCTATCGCTTGCTTGCTCGGTTGATCTACGCTGGCCCCCGTGACGGCTTTCAATCTGGCGGACCTGTTCGAGATCGTGGCCGACGCCTGCCCTGACAGGCTGGCGCTGGTGGCCGGTGACGTCCGGCTGACCTATCGGCAGTTGGACGAGCGTGCCACGCGGGTGGCCAACCATCTGATCGACGCGGGGGTGAGACCCGGGCAGCACGTCGGCATCCTCAGCTACAACCGGGCCGAATGGCTCGAGACGATGATCGGGTGCTTCAAGGCCCGGGTGGCGCCCGTCAACGTCAACTACCGCTACGTCAAGGACGAGCTCACCCACCTGCTCGGCGACTCCGAATGCGTCGCGCTGGTCGCGGAGGCCGACCTCCTCGAGAACGTCAACCGGGCCGACCTGCCCCTTCTGCGGCACGTGGTGGCGCTCGACGGCCCCGCCCCGGACGCGCACGACTACGAGAAGGCCCTGGCGGCGGCCTCCCCCTCCCGGGCGGACGTGCTGGACCGCACCGGCGAACGCAGCGGTGACGACCCGTACCTCCTGTACACCGGCGGGACGACCGGGCTGCCGAAGGGCGTGCTGTGGCGGTCGGAGGACATCTTCCTCTCCGGCATGGGCGGCGGGAACGTCGGCGGGCCGCCGATCTCCGACCCGTCCGAGCTCGCCGCGGCCGCCGACCGCGACGGCATGCGCACCCAGGTCCACGCGCCGCTGATGCACGGCGGCGGGCAGTGGGTCACCTGGATCAACCTGACCACCGGCGGCACGGTCATCCTCTACACCGAGCGCAGGTTCGACGCCGCCAAGGCGCTGGAGATCGCCGCGCGGGAGCGCACGCAGGTCCTCATGCTCGTCGGCAACGGCATGGGCCACCCCGTCGCGGAGGAACTGGCGGCCCGCGAGTACGACCTGGAGATCTTCGCCTTCGGCTCCGGCGGCGCGCCCCTGTCCGACGACGTCCGCGCCAAGCTGCTCGAAGCCATCCCGAACGCCTTCATCTCCGACAACCTCGGCGGCTCGGAGACCGGCGCGATCGGCCCGTCCCTCGGCGGCGGCCGCTTCCAGATGCACCCGCAGATGGCCGTGCTCTCCGACGACCTGCTCCCCGTGGCGCCCGGCGAGACCGGGACCGTCGCCCGCACCGGGAACATCCCCCTCGGCTACTGGAAGGACGAGGAGAAGACCGCGGCGACGTTCAAGACCGGCCCCGACGGCCGCCGCTGGGCGCTGCAGGGCGACTACGCGCGCCTCGACGAGGAAGGCGTGGTCACGCTGCTCGGCCGCGGCTCCCTCGTCGTCAACACCGGCGGCGAGAAGGTCTTCACCGAGGAGGTCGAGGCGGCCCTGCGCACCTGCCCCGGCATCACCGACGCCATCGTCGTCGGCCTGCCGGACGAGCGCCTGGGCTCCAAGGTCGCCGCCGTGGTCGCGGGAACCGCCACCGAGGAGGGCGTCAAGGAGCACTGCCGCACCCTCCTGGCCGGTTACAAGATCCCCCGCGCCCTCGCGGTGGTCGGGGAACTCCAGCTCACCGCCGTGGGCAAACCCGACTACGCCTGGGCCCGCGCCCAGTTCTGAGCACCCGCCTGCCGGTTCCCTCCGGCCGGGCACGGCCGGAGGGAACCGGCAGGCGCGAACCGGGCGCCGTCATCTGACAGGCTGTCGCCCATGGTGGATGCGACCGGTTCGTGCCGCGATGGCGGACGGGTGCGCGTCGGGATCCTCGGTTCCCTGACGCTGGACACCGCCGCCGGTCCGGCGCGGGTCGGGGGCGCGCGGCTGCGGACGCTGCTGGCCCGGCTGGTGCTGGACGCCGGGCGCGCCGTCCGGCCGGCGACCCTGGCCGAGGCGTTGTGGGGCGAGGAGGCCCCGGACGGCCACCTGCACGCGCTGCAGTCGCTGGTGTCCCGGTTGCGGCAGGTCCTGGGCGATCCCGGGCTGCTCACCTCGGGCCCGGCCGGGTACCGGCTGGCCGTCGAGCCGGACGCGGTCGACGCCGTCCGCTTCGAGCGGCTGGTCCGCGAGGGACGGAGCCCGCAGGCGCGGGCCCGGCCCGCCGAGGCCGCCGCCGTCCTGCGCGAGGCGCTGGGCCTGTGGCGCGGCCCCGCCCTGGCGGACGTGCGTGACGCGCCGTTCGCCGCCGCCGAGGCCGAACGGCTCGAGCGGGTCCGGCTGGCCGCACTGGAGGACCGGATCGAGGCCGACCTGGCCCTGGGCGCCGGTCCCGACCTGGTCGCCGAGCTCGAGTCGCTGGCCGCCGCGCACCCGTTGCGCGAACGGCTGCACGCCCAGCTGATCCGGGCCCTGGCGCTGGACGGCCGCGGCGCCGAGGCGCTGGACGCCTACCAGCGGATCCGCGGCCTGCTGGCGGACGGTTTCGGCGGCGATCCCGGACCGCGGCTCCAGGAGGCCCACCTGGCGGTGCTGCGCGGCGAACTCTCCCGGCCCCGCCGGCCGCACGGCAACCTGGACGTCCCGCTCACCAGCTTCGTGGGCCGCGACGACGACGTCCGCCGCGTGGTCGAACTGCTCGGCGGGGTCCGGCTGGTGACCCTGGCCGGTCCCGGCGGGGCGGGCAAGACACGGCTGGCCAACACCATCGGCAGGCGGCTCGCGCCGTCCGGCGGGGTGTGGTTCGTCCCGCTGGCCCCGGTCGGTGCGGACGACGTGCCCCGCGCCGTGCTCGACCTGCTGCGGGCGCGCGAGGAGGACATGCCTCGGCCCGCCACCTCCGAGGCGGTCCTGGACCAGCTGGCCGCGACGCTCGCGGACGACGATCTGGTGCTGGTACTGGACAACTGCGAGCACGTGATCGAGGCCGCCGCGACGCTCGCCGAGACCCTGCTCGGCCGGTGCCCGAGGCTGCGGGTGCTGGCCACCAGCCGGGAGGCCCTGCGGATCGACGGCGAGACCCTGCATCCGGTGGCCCCGCTGGAGCTGCCCGGACCGGAGGCGACGGCGGAGCAGGCCCGCGCCTGCGCGGCGGTCCGGCTGTTCCACGACCGGGCCGCCGCCGTGCGGCCGGACTTCGTCCTGGAAGGCGGCGCGCTGGCGGCGGCGGTCGAGATCTGCCGCCGCCTGGACGGCCTCCCGCTGGCGATCGAGCTGGCCGCGGCACGGTTGCGCTCCCTGCCAGTCGAGGCGGTCGCGGCACGGCTGGACGACCGGTTCCGGCTGCTCACCGGCGGCAGCCGCACCGCACTGCCGCGGCACCGGACCTTGAGCGCAGCGGTGGCCTGGAGCTGGGACCTGCTCGAGGCCGACGAGCGAACGCTGCTGGAACGCCTGTCGGTCGTGCCCGGCAGCTTCACCGAGGACGCGGCGGAGGCGCTCGGCGGGACGCAGGACGTCGGAACGCTGCTCGCGGCGCTGGTCGACAAGTCCCTGCTGCACCCGGTGGAGTCCGCAGACCCGGTCGAACCGCGCTACCGCGTCCTGGAGACCATCCGGGAGTACGGCCTCGGACAGCTGGCACGGCGTGACGAGGTCGATGCCGTACGCAGGCGGCATGCCGCGTTCTTCCTCCAGCTGGCCGAGACCGCGGACCCGCACCTTCGCACGTCCGACCAGCTGCGCTGGCTGGCCCGCCTCACCGCGGAACGGGACAACCTGTCGGCCGCGATCCGCTGGGCGGTCGAGTCCGGCGACACCGGCCTGGCGGTCCGGTTCGGAGCCGCGCTGTGCTGGTTCTGGTTCCTGCGGGACCACCCGCCGGAGTCGCTGGACCTGCTCGGCCGGGTGCTCCAGGCCCGCGGCCCGGCCGAACCGCGGGCACGCGCGCTGGTGGTCGCCGCGCACGCGCTCGCCACCACCGAGGCCATCAGCGGCCCGGAGGAGGCGGAAGCGGCCTTCGACCGGATCGAGGAGGTGCTGGAGCACGTCGCCCCCGGCGCCCACCCCCTTCTGGAGATGGCCGGTCTGGCGCTCGCCATAGGCTCCGGGCGCGACCGGGCACCGGGCACGTCGGGCACTCCGCAAGAGCGGACGGACCCCTGGAGCCGGTCGCTGGCGCTGCTGGCCCAAGGCGTGCTGGCCATGAACACCGGACGCGCCGCCGAGGCGGCGCACTCGTTGTCGCGCGCGCTGTCCGGCTTCGAGGAGCTCGGCGAACGGTGGGGCCTGGCGACCACGCTGAGCACCCTGAACGCGGCGTTGCAGCGGGCCGGTGAACCGGCCGGCGGGTCCGGCCTGGCCGAACGGGCCACCCGGTACTTCCGGGAGCTCGGCATGCCCGAGCACTCGATGGAGAACGAGGTCGCGGCCGCGCTGCACCGGGCCCGGACCGGTGACGCCGACGGCGGGCGGCGTCGGCTGGCCGAGCTGCTCGACCAGGCCGAGCGGACCGGGTCGGCGGAGTCCCGGGCCCAGGTGCGCCTGGGTTCGGCGCGGTTGGAGTGGCGGGCCGGACGGCCGGGCGCGGCCCGCGAGCACGCTCGGGCGGGCCTGGCCGAGACGCCGCCGGGCCGGTCGACCCCGCACCTGACCGCGCTGCTGCTGGCCGTGCTCGCCCACGTGGACGCGGCGGAGGGCCTCCCGGACGAGGCGGCGCGCCGGCTCGACCATCCCGCGGTGCACCTGATGCTGACCTGGAACACGCCGGTCGCGGCCTCGATCGCGGTCGCGGCGGCCGCGATCGAGTCGTGCCGCGACCGGCCGGAGCGGGCCGGGCGGCTGCTCGGGGCCGCCGTCGTGCTGCGGTGCCGGGACGATCCCGGCGACGACGACGTGCGGACGCTCACGGAGCAGGCCACGGCCGCCCTGGGCGCCGCCGGGTTCGCGGCCGCGCACGCCGCGGGCGCGGCGATGGCGCGGGCCGGGGCCGAGGAGCTGGTGTCCGCGGCCATCACCGCGTTCGGAGCCCGCCGCGCCGGTCAGCCGGTGTGATCGGCGGCCGGGACGGGCTTGCCGAACATGGCGCAGATCGCGGTGGTCTGGAGCGTCTCGGCGACTTCGGCGATCTTCGGGTCGGCGCCGAACTCGGCCCAGAACTCCGTCGAGATGAGGATGTTCGCCGTGCGGCTTCCGGTGCGGTCGGCGACGCCGAAGGTGAGGTAGCCGGGGAGGCCGCCGTCATGGCCCCAGAAGGTGCCGCACGGGGTGTCGCCGGTCTGGACGCCCAGCCCGTAGCCGGGCCCGTCCGGCCGCTTCGGGTCGACCGGCACGGTGGCGCGCATCTGCTCCAGCTGGTCGGGGGGCAGCAGCTCGCCGCCCAGCAGCGCGGCGGAGAACCGGGACCAGTCCTGGGCGGTGGAGACCACCGCCCCTGACGCGCCGCCCCAGCCGGGGTCGTTGCCGGACACGTCCACGTGGCCGTGGCGGCGCGGCCCGGCGAGGTTCCTGAAGCCGGCCGGCACCTCCGGCGGCATGTGGGCGGCGTCCCGTTCGTAGCCGCGGGCGTGGGGACCGCGCCAGGTGGCGTCCACGGCGTAGTAGGTGTGCTCGAGGCCGAGCGGCCGGGCGATCCGGTCCCGGACCAGGTCGGCCAGGCTCGCACCGGTGGCCCGCTCCAGGACGGCGCCGATCGCGGCGTAGTTGGTGTTGCTGTACGACCATTTCGCGCCCGGCGCGAACAGCGGATCGTGCCGCACCCCCACGGCGAGCAGCTTCGCCGAGGTCCACCGCCGCCGGTCCCTGCCGATCATCGACGGCCGGATCACGGGGTCCTCGGTGTAGTCGAACAGGCCGCTGGTGTGGTTCAGCAGCATGCGCAACGTGACGGCCTCGCCGCCGGGCACCTTGCCCGGCAGCCACTTCTCCACGGAGTCGGTCAGGGCGAGCACGCCCTCGGCGGCCAGCTGGAGCACGAGCGCGGCCATCATGGTCTTGGTGCTGGACCCCATCCGGTACTCGTCTCCCGCCCTGAGCAGGTGATCTCGCCTGGTCCAGGGGGCCTGCTCGGCGATCTCGACCGGCCGGCCGCCGCCGTCGTCGACCCGCACGATCACGCCGGGCGCCCCGGCGTCGATGAGCGTCTCCGCCAGCTCCTGCAGCCGGGCGTGCTGCGCGCCGGTGTCGCTCCGGGCCACGGACGGCGCGGCGGTGCCGGCCGAGGCGCACGACGCGGTCGCGGCCAGGCTCACGGCCAGCGCCGAAGCCGTGAGCGTGCGCAGCCAACGCGGCAGCGCCGCACGATCCGACGAGAGAACACGTGGGGACATGGGACCGTTCCTCCGAGTGGCGGGTGATGCGAACGGCCCCACCCTCCGCTCCGCCGCTCACAGAACGCACACAGCACGCACACGGCCGCCGGGGCCGCGGTCTTGATAAATACATACGGTCGATCGTATGTTTTCCTCATGAACACTTCTCCCCTGACCCTGAACGAAGAGACCGACCCGTTCTGCCTGGCGCCGGAGGCCGCCGCTGCCCTGCTCGCCGAGGCTCCGTGGCGGAGGTTCGCGGTGATCGGGGACAGCCTCTCGGCCGGAACGGGGGACCCCAGCCCCGGCTACCTGGACCAGGGGTGGTCCGACAGGCTCGCCGACGTCCTGCGGCGCGTCCGCCCGGACCTGGAGTACCTCAACACCGCGCAGGTGGGGGCGACGACCGCCCGGGTGCTGGAGGACCAGATGGAGCGGATGGCCCGGTTCGCCCCCGGTCTGCTGCACGTGCCGTGCGGAGCCAACGACCTCCTCCGGCGGAGTCCGGACTTCGACGGGATCGAGGCCGCGCTGCGGCGCATGTACGACCTGGCCGCGGCCACCGGCGCCCGGCTGACGACGTTCACGCTGGCCCGCGCCTATGTCGTGCCCGTCTTCCCCGACTGGCGCGAGCGGGTCCTCAGGCTCAACGACGTCGTCCGCCGCCTGGCCGGCGAGTACGGGGCCGTCGTCGTGGACATGTGGGACCACCCGGTGAACGACCGCGACACCCTGGTGAGCGCCGATCGCGTGCACTTCACCACGTCGGGGCAGGCGGTCATGGCCGCCGAGGTGGTCAGGGCGCTGGCCGCTTGCCAATAGGAAGATATCTTCCTATTCTTGCGGCATGCCACGGCGCAAACCTGGAACCCTCCTGCCCCTCGAAAACGAGATCCTGGAGTCGGCATTGGCGATGTCGCGCTCCGGAGAAGCCGCCTTCCACGGATTCGGCCTCGCCCAGGCCATGCGAGAACAGGGCACCTCACGCTCCTTGACCGCCCACGGGACCTTGTACAAGGCCTTGGGGCGGCTCGAGGAGTTCGGTCTGCTCGCCTCCCGGTGGGAGGACGCGGAATCCGCCGAGGGGCGGCCGCGACGGCGGCTGTACGAACTCACGGCGAAGGGCGTCCACGCGGCCGAGCAAGCCCTCGCCGCCGAGGAGAACAGGGCCGTCCGAGGTTTCCCGCGCATCGCCCCGGGGCCCGCGTGAGACCCGAACGCATGGCCGGGCTGGTGGCCCGGTGGGTGCGGTTCTACACGCGGAACCTGCCCGATCCGGTCGCCCGGCGCCGGATCGGCGAGATCGACGCCGACCTCCACGACCACATCGCCTACGAACGTGCCCTGGGGACCGCCGAACGGCGCATCGCCCTGGGCGTCCTGTCGCGGATGGCTCGCGGCCTGGCCGCCGACGCCTCCTGGCGGCGGCGGGTCCGAACCCCGAAAGGAAACCCCGTGAAGACCCTGCTCACCGTCCTGGCGGGCCTCGCCGCCATCGCGATCGGCGTCGCCGCCGTCGTGCTCGGCGAGGCCGATGACTCGCCCGGCCTCCAGCTCCTGGGCGCCCTGTTCGTCATCGGCGCGATCACGTTCGGCGTGAGGGCCGTCCGGCGCAGCAGATAGCACGGGCTCAAAGCTGCTCGCCGAAGCGGCCGTAGGCCCGGCCGGTGGCCACGAGGAAGGTCGGCGCGCGGGGTCGGGCGCCGACCAGGCGGTCGCCTCCGGGAGGCGGCGGTTCCCCGGGGCCCGGAGGTGCTCATGGCGGGTTTGCCTTCCTGGATAGATGGATGTCAAATTAGAGGTATGCCGAAGCAGCTGAACGTGGAAGACGTCACCGCCCGGGAGTGCTGCGCGCCGCTGAACGGCCCGGCCCTGGGCGAGGAGGAGGCCGCCGAGCTGGCGCGGGTCTTCAAGGCGCTGTCCGACCCGGTGCGCCTGCGCCTGCTGAACCTGATCGCCGCGAGCGAGGGCGGCGAGGCGTGCGTGTGCGATCTGACCGGGCCGTTCGAGCTGTCCGCCCCCACGATCTCCCACCACCTGAAGGTGCTGCGCCAGGCCGGGCTGATCACCGGGGAACGGCGCGGCACCTGGGTGTACTACCGCCCGGTCACACCGGCGCTCACCCGCCTGTCGGGCCTGTTCGCCCTCCCCGTACCGCTCTCCGGCTGAACCGGATCCCGCCCGCCGCGCGGGCCGGGGTTTGACCTTGTGGTTACCGCAAGGCCGAGACTGGCTTCATGTTGTCCATCAGCGAGTTCAGCGAGATGTGCCGGTTGTCGCCGCAGGCGCTGCGGTTCTACCACTCCGAAGGTCTGCTCGTCCCCGCCGACGTCGACGAGCAGACCGGCTACCGCTCGTACACGTTCGACCAGGTCGAGCGGGCCATGCTGGTCACCGTTCTGCGGGAGGCGGGGATGAGCGTCAAGCTCGTCCGGCGGGCCCTGGACGAGCCGGACGCGGCACCGGACCTGCTGCGGCGGCACGAGGAGGAGGTGCGGCACCGGCGGAGGGCCGAGGACGAGGCGATCAGCGATGCGCGCGAGCTCCTCGGCTCCCGGCCGGAGGTGCTCCTGCGCCGCACGCCGGAGATGACCGTGGCGTCGAAACCGGTGCCCGGAACGTCGGCCGAGCACGACTGGGACGAGGTCGACGCGGCCGTCGCCGCCGCCGTCCAGGACGTGGTCAAGGCCGTGGAGTCGTGCGGGGCCGTCGTGTCCGGAGTGCCCTGGCGTGCCTGGGCCGGTGAGACCCCGGAGCAGAAGAGGCGGAGCCTCACCGCCGAAGGGCCGCACTGGCTGGTGAAGGTGCCCATCGCGGGGGAGGAGAAAGCGATCGCGGGCCTGCCCGAGGACATCGAGGTGCAGGCCTTCGAGGCCCGGGACGAACTGTCGATATTCATTCCGGGCAGGAACTCGATGGCCAAGTACGGCACCGCGCTCTCGCGTCTGTTCACCCACCCCCTCCAGGACGCCTACCTCGATGTTTCCCGCATGCGCCATCTGCTGCACGACCACGGCGTCGAGACCACAGCGGCGGTCTGCGAGCTCGACCGGACCGACGACGGGCCGGAGGACGGTCAGGGTGTGCAGATGTAGATGCAGTTCTGCGGCCGGGGGGAGGGGGCGACCTCGACGCGGGTGAAACCGGCTGCGGACAGGAGGGAGAGCGCGGTTTCGGTGCCCCACAGGGCGCCGAGCGCGGCGCCGCCTTCGGCGAGGGAGACGGTGGTGCAGTACAGGAGGCTGATGGCGTAGGTGAGGGGGGCCATGGGATTGCCGACGTTGTTCTCCAGCCGGGAGGAGAAGGCCGCGTCGACCATGAGGAACAGGCCGTCGGGGGACAGTGCTCCGCGGATGCGGTGCAGGACGTCTTCGGGGGACTTCTGGTCGTGGATGGCGTCGAAGGCCGTGATCACGTCGTAGCGGGGCTCGGAGGGGAGGGCGGCGGCGTCGGCGACGGAGAAACGGGCGTTGGGGGCGGTGCGCGCGGAGGTG
Organism: Actinocorallia populi; assembly: GCF_002995495.1. Lineage (GTDB taxonomy): Bacteria > Actinomycetota > Actinomycetes > Streptosporangiales > Streptosporangiaceae > Actinocorallia > Actinocorallia populi. The sequence goes on from NZ_PVZV01000006.1 coordinate 190,981, forward strand.
GCGCGGGCGATGGCGGCGGGGTCCTGGTCGAGGCCGTGGAAGGTGGAGGCGGGGAACGCGCGGGCCGCGGTGTTGACGGCGTGGCCGGTGCCGCAGCCCACGTCGAGGAGCGCGGCGCCGGCCTTCAGGCGGTCGTTGAGCCCGGGGACGGCGGCGAAGAAACCGTCGACGAGGTGGTCCTGGTAGACGCGGCGCCAGGTTTCGCCGGGAACGGCTCCTGCGGCCTCGAAGTGGGGGGCGAACGAGGCGTGGGGGATGCCGCCGCCGTTCCGGAAGCAGTCCTCCAGATCGGCGAGCGGGCCGAAGAACGCGCGGAGCATCGCAGCCGAGGGCGCGGCGTTCGCGGCGGACTCGCCGGTCAGGAACCGGACGTGCTCGGCGGGAAGGGTGTAGGCGCGGGTCTCCGGGTCGTAGGTGAAGATCCGGCCGGTGGTCATCGCGCCGAGCCATTCGCGGACGTACCGCTCGTGAAGGCCGGTGCGCTCGGCGAGTTCCGCGCCGGTGGCCGGACCCTCGGCCGCCGCCTCGAACAGCCCGAGGTTGTGGCCGACGCTCGTCAGCATCGTGAGGGCGGCGCCGGTGTAGGCGGAGGCGAGGTAGGAGCCGAAGTCTTCCACGCGGTCAGTTCTCCATCCTTCGGGCGAGGGCGGCGATGGTCGGGGTGTCGAACACCGCCTGGAGCGGGATGCGGTCGCCGGTCTCCTCCCGGATCCGCGCGATCAGGCGCGCCACGAGCAGCGAGTGGCCGCCGAGGGCGAAGAAGCCGTCGTGGACGCCGACCCGGTCGAGGCCGAGCAGGTCGCACCAGATCGAGGCCAGGCGGATCTCGGCGGGGGTGCCCGGCGGGACGAACTTCTCGGCGAGGTCGGGACGGGCCGTGTCGGGCAGGGGCAGGGAGCGGTGGTCGCGTTTGCCGGTCGCGGTGAGGGGGATCGCGTCGAGCAGGGTCCACCGGGTCGGGACCATGTGGTCGGGGAGCCGCCGTGCGGCCGCCTCGCGGAGCGCGGCCAGCAGGGCGGCGCGCCCGCGCCAGGCCTGCCTCGGCGGGGACGGCGGGGGTTGCAGCGCGCCGGGCCGGACGGCGTAGACGTTGTAGAGGTCGGTCGAGGCGAGCTGCGGGTCGCGGTGGACCTCGACCCGGTAGCCGTGGCGGCGCAGGAGTCCGGTGGCATGGTCGAGGCGGCCGTCCCTGTCGTGGACCTCGACGACGATCTGGTCGATCCGCTGGAAGTCGTCATCGTCGATGCCCGCGAGCACCTCCAGCTCGCTCTTCTCGACGTCGATCTTGAGGAGGTCGATCCGGGGGACGCCGTGCTCGCGCATGACGTCGCTGAGGCGGCGGATCTCGGCGGGCTGCTCGACCGTGCGCAGCCGCTCCAGCAGCAGCTCCTCGATGATGTCGGCGCCGATCTCGACGCCCTGGGCGGCGATCTGGGCGGTGAGGAGCGCCCGGACGAGGCCGCTCTCGTCGTCGGGGTCGGCGAACCGCCCCGACAGGACGGAGGCGTGCGGGTAGTAGGAGAAGACGACGTCCGCGCGGGTCTCGCCGAGGCCGTAGGGGAGCACCCGGGCGTCCACGCCGTGCAGGTCCAGGTTGCGCCGGAGGACGTCGCGCACCGGCGCCACCGGCTCGAACGCGTAGATCTTCGGGTCGTGGCAGACGCCGGAGCACCAGACGCCGAACAGGCCGATGTTGGCGCCGACGTCGAAGACGGTCGCGCCGTCCGGCAGCCGGACGCCGCCCTTGAGGTACACGGCGTCCGTGAAGATCTCCTGGGCGGTGAACTCCGTCTCCGACCGGTTGAGCATGAACACCGTCGACCCGTCGGGCAGGTCCATGGTCTCGCCGCCGGTGAGCCGGGTGAGGCGGCGGGGCGCGGTCGCGGTCTTCTCGTCCGGGACGACGTGCGCGACGAGCCGGCCGTCCCCCGCGGTCACCGCGGCCTCCTGCACGCCGGGGTGCGCGGCCAGCACGGCCTCGACCTCGCCGGGCTCGATCCGGAACCCCCGGATCTTCACCTGGTCGTCGGCCCTGCCGAGGTGGACGAGGGTGCCGTCGGGCCGCCGCAGCGCGAGGTCGCCGGAGCGGTAGAGGCGCGCGCCGGGCACGAGCGGGTCGGGCACGAACCGGGTGGCGGTCAGCGCGGGCCGCCCCCGGTAGCCGCGGGCCACGCCGGGCCCGCCCACGTGGATCTCTCCGGCCACGCCGTCGGGCACCGGCCTGCCCCGCCAGTCGAGCAGGTGGACGCGCAGCCCGTCGATCGGCCTCCCGATCGGGCTGCCGCCGCGTTCGACGTGCTCGCGGCCGAGCGGCTGCCAGGTGACGTGCACGGTCGTCTCCGTGATCCCGTACATGTTGACGAACCGGGTCTCCCCATCCCACCACGGGCCGAGTTCGGAGGCCTCCAGCGCCTCGCCGCCGAACACCACGAGCCGGGGCCCGAGCCCGGCGGCGCCGCCGACGGCGAGGGCGAGCTGCCGGAAGGCCGACGGCGTCTGGTTCAGCACGGTGACCCGGTGCTCGGCGAGCAGCGCGGCGAACCTGTCGGCCGAGCGCGCGGTCTCCAGCGGGACGACGACGAGCCGCCCCCCGTGCAGGAGCGCTCCGAAGATCTCCCAGACGGAGAAGTCGAAGGCGAAGGAGTGGAAGAGGGTCCAGGTGTCGTGGGGGCCGAAGCCCGTCCAGGAGCGGGTGGCGGTGAAGAGCGACACCGCCTGCCGGTGGGTGACCTCGACGCCCTTGGGCCGCCCGGTGGAGCCCGACGTGTAGATCACGTAGGCGAGGTCGTCCGGGTGCGGGGCGGGTCCGGCGGCCTCACCCGGGCCCTGCGGATCGAGCGGCAGGAGCGGGACGGGCACCTCCAGGGGCCCGTCCGAGAGCACGGCGGCGGCGCCCGCGTCGGCGACGGTGTCGACGAGCCGTTCGCGCGGGTGGTGCGGGTCGAGCGGGAGGTAGGCGGCCCCCGCCCTGAGCACGCCGAGCACCGCCGCGACCAGCGCGGCCGACCGGTCGGCGTGGACGCCGACGACGTCGCCCCGCCCGTGCCCGGCCGCGGCGAGCCGCGCCGCGATCCGCCCGGCCCAGGCGTCGAGCTCGGCGTAGGTGTACCGGGCGGCTCCGTCGATGAGGGCCTCGGCCCGCGGGGTCCGCGCCGCCTGGGCCGCGAACAGGCTCGCGAGGGTGTCCTCGACCGGCGGCGGGACGGCCGGGGCGGGCTCCTCCTCGTGCAGGTCGAGCGCCCCGAGCCGGACGTCGGGGTCGGCCGCGACCTGTGCCAGCAGCCGGCGCAGCCCGGCGAGCATCCCCTCCGCGGCGGAGCGGTCCAGGCGGGCGGTGTCGTGGGAGGCCTGGAGCACCAGCCGCTCACCCGGCACGACCAGGAGCGTCAACGGGTAGTGCGAGGCGGACCAGCTGCCCGCGAACTCCACGGCGAGATCGCCGGTCCCGCCGAACACGGCGCCGTCGACCGGGTAGTTCTCGAACCCGATGATGGTCTCGAACGGCGCCGCGCCCGGTTCGGCCCCGGTCGCGGCGTGGATGCGGGCGAGCGGCGTCGTCTCGTGCCGGCGGGCCTCGGACTGGCGGTCCTGGAGGTCGCGGAACCACTGCGAGGCCCGGGCCTCCGGCCGCACCAGGGCCCGGACCGGCAGCGTGTTGATGAAGGGGCCGACCATGTCCTCGGCCCCGTCGAGGTCGAGGGGGCGGCCCGAGACCGTCGCGCCGAACACGACGTCGGGCTCCCCGCAGTAGACCGAGAGCAGCACCGCCCAGCAGCCCTGCACGATGGTGTTGACGGTCAGCCGCGCGGCACGCGCCGCGCCGGTCAGCGCCGCGGTCTCGGCTCCGGTCAGCTCCAGGCGGCACTCGGCGAGGCCTGACGCCGCGGCGGGCCGCTCGACGCGCAGCGGCGGGCGCTCGTCCAGCCCGGCGAGCTCGGCGCGCCAGAACCGGTCGGCCTCGGTGAGATCGAGCGTGCCGCAGTGGGCGACGTGGTCGCGGAACGGCCGGGGCGGTGCGCCGGGCCGCGCGCCCCGGTACGCCGCCAGGACCTCGCGCAGCACGATCGCGAGACTCCACCCGTCGATCACCAGGTGGTGGACGGTCCACACGAACAGGTGCTCGTCGTCGGCGGTCTTCACCAGCGTGAACCGCGACAGCGGCGGCACCGCGAGGTCGAACCCCCGGACGCGGTCCTCGGCGAGGTACGCCTCGATCCAGGCGGCGTCCCGGCCCTCCTCGAAACGCCAGAGCGGCGGCGCGGGATCGACGGCGACCACCTGGAGGGGATCCTCGACGCCCTCCCACACGAAACCGGTGCGCAGGACGGGGTGGCGGCCGACGACCTCGCGCCACGCCGCCTGGAAGTCCGCGACGCGCAGCGGCCCCTTCAGCCGGAGCCGGATCTGCTCGACGTAGGCGCCGGTGCCGGGCTCGGCGAGCACGTGCACGAGGAGGCCGCGCTGGACCGGCGAGAGCGGGTAGATGTCCTCGATCCTCATGGGCGCGCCAGGCCGGAGCCGACCGCGGCGACGACGTCGTCCGCCGCGGAGTCGAGGAAGAAGTGGTCGCCCGGGAACACCCGCAGATCCGGGGCCGCCGAGGTGAGAGCGCTCCACCCGGTGACGGCCTCGGGACCGGCCGAGGGGTCGAGGTCCCCGGCGAACAGGGTCAGGGGGCAGCTCAGCGGCGGGTCCGCCGGTCTCGGCCGCCCCGCTCGCGCCGACTCGAACAGTTCGTAGTCGGCGCGGATGGCGGGCAGCATCAGCGCCAGGAGCGCGGGTTCGGCGACGTGCCGGGGCTCGAGCACCCCGGCCTGCCGCAGTCCGCGGACGAACTCGCCGTCGGTGAGCGCCCCGACGTTCCCGAGCGGCCGCTGCGTCCACGGCGGCGCGGAGCCCGACAGGATGAGCGATCCGGGCTGGATTCCTTCGCGATCGCGCAGCGCGATCGCCGTCTCGGCGGCGAGCAGCGCGCCGAGGCAGTGGCCGAACAGGGCGAACGGGCCGCCGGTCCAGGGACGCAGGGCGGGCAGGAACTCGTCGAGGAAGGCGTCGAGCCCGGTGACCGGGGCGTCGTTGAGGCGCTCCTCCCGGCCCGGGAACTGGACCGCGAGGACGTCCGCGGCCCCGTCGAGCAGCTTCGGCCATTCCTGGAACACGGACGCGCCGCGCCCCGCGTAGGCGAAGCAGACGATCTTGAGCCGTCCGTCACCCGGCACGGCGGCCGGTCCGGGACGCAGCCAGGGACTGGTCATCGCGGATCTCTCTCCTGTTCACCGGTGGAGGGCTGGGCGTCGCGGAACAGCCGCAGGACCCGGGCGAGCGACTCGTCGGTGAGCTCGGCCAGCGGGAAGTCCGACGGGGTGTAGACCTCGTCCGGGGCGCGGTGGGCGAGCAGGTCGCGGAGCGCGGCGGCGAACCTGTCGGCCGCGCCGGGGTCGCCGGAGCGGTCCCGGGTCCAGGCGATCTCGAACCGGCCGCGGTGGACGCGGCAGTCGATCTCCAGGGGGTAGGGGCGGCGGTTGCCGGGGGCGCGGTCGCGGCCGTCCTCGCCGTCGGCGATGCGCAGGAGGCCGCCGCCGACGCCGTCGAGCCGGCCGAGGTAGTTGAAGACGATCTCCGCGGCTCCCTCGGGCTCACCCGGGGCTCTGAGCCGCTCCTTCACGGCGACGAGCGCGGCAGCCGGGTCCCGGCTTGCGGCGAGGTCGAGCAGGACGGGAGTGAACCGGGTGAACCAGCCGACGGTGCCTCCGGCGTCGGCGTGGTCGCGGCCGTGGCCTTCGACGTCCACGCGGAGCGGGCCGGACGGGAAGGCCAGGGCGAGGGCGGTCAGCAGGACCTCGTCGGTGCGCATGCGGTAGCCGGTCCCGGCCTCGTCGAGCAGCCGCGAAGTCTCGCCCGCGGAGAGCGCGCGGACGTCGGTCACCGCGTCGCGCTCCGGCCCGGCCGGGCCGATCGGCGGGGGCGGCGGAGCGGGGACGGTGCGGGCGAGGGTGGCGAACGGCATGCCGTGCCGCGGCGCGTCCTCCGTTCCCGCGTAGGCGGCGGCGAGGTCGTCGAGCAGGATCTGCCAGGAGACCCCGTCGATGATCAGGTGGTGGACGGCGAGGCGCAGTTCCGTGCAGTGCGCCCCCTCCTCGGTCAGGACGGCCGCGGCGAGCGGTCCGTCCGCGAGGTCGAACGGGGGGACGGGCCCGTTCCTGACGACGGCGAGCCGGGGCTCCGAGGCGGTGTACTCCTGGATCCAGCGTCCGTCGCCGTCCCGGCGGAACGCGAGCCGGAACACGTCGTGCCGGGCGGCGACCGCGGAGAGGGCGGCCGCCAGGCGCGACGGGTCCAGCGGGCCGTGCCGTGGCACGAGCCGCAGGGTCTGGTGGAAATGGGCGGGGTCGGCGAGGTCCAGGGCGAAGAACCAGCGCTGGGCCGTGCTCAGCGGCACCTCGCCCGGCTCCGGCGCGGCGTGGGCGACGGGCGCGGCGGTGCGTGCGACGGCGGCGAGCGCCGCGATCGTCGGGTGGTCGAAGACCTCGCGCGGGGTGAGGCCGATGCCCTCGCGGCGGGCCCGCGAGACCAGCCGGACGCCGAGGATCGAGTCGCCGCCGTGCGCGAAGAAGTCGTCGTGGACGCCGGGATCGGCGACCCCGAGGACGTCCGCCCAGATCGCCGCGAGCACCGCCTCCACCTCGGTCCGGGGATGTTCCCCGCCCGCGGGCTCGACGGGCTCCGCGGGGGCCGCGGCCAGCCCGGCGCGGTCGACCTTCCCGTTCGCGGTGAGCGGCAGCGCGTCCCAGACCCGGAAGCGGCGGGGCACCATGTAGCCGGGCAGGCTCCGCGCGAGCCGCTCCCGCAGGGCCGCGGGCTCGGCGGTGCCGGCGACGTGCGCGGCGAGCGCGCGCCGCCCGTCCCTGGGCCCGACCGCGACGACGGCGGCCGCGGTCACCCCGGGCGAGGCCAGCAGCGCCGCCTCGATCTCGCCGAGCTCGATCCGGTGCCCCTGGACCTTGACCTGGAGGTCGCGGCGCCCGAGGAACTCGATCGTCCCGTCGGGGAGGTAGCGGCCGAGGTCGCCGGTCCGGTAGCGGCGCTCGCCGGTGCGCCGGTCCACGGGGAACGCCCGCGCGGTGAGGCCGGGGTCGCCGTGGTAGCCGTCGGCGAGGCCCGCGCCGGCGATGAGCAGCTCTCCCGGCACCCAGTCGGGGCAGGGGTTCCCGGCCGCGTTGAGCACGTGGAACCGCTGGTTGGCGAGCGGCCTGCCGTAGGGCACGCTCGGCGCCGCGGGATCGAGCTCGCCGACGGGGTGGGCGATCGACCAGATCGACGCCTCGGTCGCGCCGCCGAGGCCGGTCAGGGCGGCGGAGGGCGCGACCGCCTCGGACCGGCGGGGCAGCGAGGTCGGGATCCAGTCGCCGCTGAGCAGCACCGACCGCAGCGTGCGCGGGGCGGTGGCGCCGGCCAGTTCCAGGTGCTCGACGTACAGGCCGTAAAGGGCCGGGACGCTGTTCCACAGGGTGACGCCGTGCGCCTCGACCAGCGCGGCCCAGTGGGCCGGGTCCTGGACGTCCTGCGGCACGACGATCGCGGCCCCTGCGGCGAGTGAGCCGAACACGTCGTAGACCGACAGGTCGAAGCCGAGCGACGACAGCGCAAGGACGGCGTCCCCGGCCCGCACGCCGAACCGCTCGTTGACGTCGGCGATGGTGTTGAGGGCGGCCCGGTGCCTGATCCGCACGCCCTTGGGCTCGCCGGTCGAACCCGAAGTGAAGATCACGTAGGCGAGGGAGTCGCCCGTGCGGGGCCGGTCGCGGACAGGCGCCTCCTGCCCGGTCACCGCGACCGTCGTCCGGCCGGGTTCGGGCTCCGCTCCGGGCGCGGCCAGGACCACCGATGCCCCGGCCCGGTCGATGATCCTCGCGCGCCGTTCGGCCGGGAGGTCCGGGTCGACGGGCACGTACGCCGCGCCCGCCTTGAGCACGCCGAGGACGGCGACGACCTGCTCCCAGCCCTTGGCGAGGCGGACCGCGACGAGGTCCCCGGGACGCACCCCGTGCCGCTCCAACTCGTCGGCGACGTGCTCGGAGGCGCGGTCCAGGGTCCCGTAGTCGAGCCGGACCGGGCCGTGCACGACCGCGAGCCGGTCCGGTTCCCGCCGGGCGTGCGCGACGAAGGGCTCGTGCAGGCCGCCCGAAGGGAGCGGCCGGTCGGTCCGGTTCGCGGCGCGGCGGGCGGCGAGGCCCTCCTCGGGAGTGAGGCCGAGCGGGCCTGCCTCCCAGGCTTCCGGGCCGTCGGCGAGGGCCCGCAGGAACCCGGCGAGCGCGGCGAACATCGCGTCGGGAACGCCCTCGGGGAAGATCGCGTCGACCGTGTCGAAGTCGACGAGCAGTTCGCCGGAGTCCTCCAGCACCAGCAGGTCGGCGACGACCTGCGGGGTCCGGGCGACCCCGTGGGAGCGGGGGCCGAGCCAGCCGAACGGCACCGGCGGCGCTTCGGCGTCGCCGCCGAGGAGGCTGGTGAAGACGTAGGGGAGCCCGCGGCCGAAGACGGCGTCGCCGCGCAGGGCGTTCGCCTCCGCGACGATCTCGACGCCCGACCGCCCGGTGTGCCCGAGGTCGGCCCACAACCGCCGCTGGACGAGCCGTGCCCGCTCGCCGAACGCCTCCGCCGCGGTGCAGTCGACCTCGACCGGGACGTTCGAGGTGAAGTCGCCGACGAGCCGGTCGCCGTCCGGGTGGCGGCCGCGCAGGTCGAACGTCGTCACGTTGACGCAGAACGCGGGTGCCGCGCTCCAGGTGCCGAGCACCTCGGTGTAGGCGGCGAGCAGGAGCGCCGACGCGCCCACTCCGGTGCGGGCGGCCGCGGCGCGCAGCCTCGCCCACGGCTCCCGGGCCAGACGCAGGCTCCTGCGGTGGAAGGACGGGCGCCCGATCGCCGCGGGGTCGCGGGCCCACGGCACCTGGGGCGGGCCCGGCAGGGAGGCCAGGCGTCCGGTCCAGTAGGGGTCGGGAGCGGGCCGGTCGGCCTCGGCCAGCGCCACGTCGCGGAACGAGGCGGTGATCTCCGGCAGGACGGCGCCGGGGCGCTCGTACAGCTCCCGCCACTCCTGGGACAGGATCGCGAAGCTGCGGCCGTCGCAGACGAGCATGTTGAAGCCGAGGTGCACCCGGAGGCGGCCGTCGGGCCGGCGGGTCGCCTTGATCTCGAAGAGGGGCCAGTCCGCGGTGGTGCGGGGCGGGTCGCAGAGCGTCGCGCGCAGTTCGGTCAGCGCTGCTTCGTCCGCGTCCTCGAGCAGCTCGATGCGGTAGTACGGGACCTCGGCGAGGATCCGCTGGCGGCCGTCGGGGTCGACGACCGCGCGGAGCATCTCGTGCCGGCGCACCAGCCGGTTCCAGGCGTGCTCCAGGCGCGGCAGGTCGAGGCCGCGGGTCTCGTACTCGAGGTAGTGCCCGGCGTTGACGCCGCCGAGCTCCAGCTCCCTGCCGATCCAGTAGGCCCGCTGGATCGGCAGCAGCGGGAACGGCTCGTACCGGTCGGGCGGGACGTCCGGCGCGGGTTCCGGTCCGGGGAGCGCCTCCTGCTCGGGGACGGGCCGGGCACGCTGCGCCCTGATGTGCTCGGCGAGGTCGCCGACCGTGAGGAGGTCGGCGAGGGCCTCGGTCGGGATCCTGACGTCCAGTGCCTCGGAGATCTGGCGGACGAGGGCGAACCCCTTGAGGGAGTCGCCGCCCAGCTCGAAGAAGTTCGCGTCGGGGGTGACCAGCTCGAGGTCGACGGCAAGGGCCTCCGACCACAGCCGCCGCAGCAGCGGTTCGAGCTCGTCGTCCGGCTCGGGCACGACGGGGCCGGGGTCCGGCACGGGGACCGGCGCCGCTGCGGGAGCGGGCGGGGGAGAGGCGGGGGCGGTGCGGGAGGGGAGCCAGGAGCGCTCGCGCCGCCACGGGTGACCGGGCAGCCGCACCGCCTCCCCGTCCGGGGCGAGCGCGGCGGCGTCGAGGCCGACTCCGGCGCGGAGCAGCTCACCGGCCGTCTCGAGCACGCACCGCAGGCCGTCGCGGCCGCGGCGCAGCGACGGCAGGACCGGCAGGCCCGTCGCGGACGTCACCGGGCGGCGCAGCGCCGGATGCGCGGAGATCTCGATCCAGTGGGTGACGTGCCCGGCCGCGGCCGTGACGGCGTCGGGGAGCCGGAACGGGTCGGCGACGTTGCGCCCCCAGTGGGCGGCGTCGAGCGGACCGTCGACGAGGCGGCCGGTGACCGTCGAGAACATGGGGACGGCGGGGTGCTCCGGCCGCAGCGAGGCCAGCTCGCCGACCAGGCCCGGGACGGCGGCGGCCATGGCCTCGGAGTGGAACGCCAGGCGGATCCCGTCCAGCTCCTGGGCGAAGACACCTCCGGCGGCCAGCCGCTCCACCGCCCGCCGCACCGGCTCCGGGTCGCCCGACACCAGCGTGGTCGTCGGGCCGAGCACACCCGCGACGGTGAGGCCGAGCCCGGCGGCCTCCCGTTCGGGCAGCTCGACGACGGCCGTGGCCCCGCGCCCCTGGAGAGGGGCCATCGCCCGTCCCCTGGCCGCGACGACCCGCACCGCGTCCTCGAGGCCGAGGACGCCCGCGGCGTGGGCGGCCGCCACCTCCCCGAGGCTCTGGCCCACGACCGCGCCCGGCACCACGCCGAAGGACCGCCACAACGCTGTGAGCCCGGCCTGGACGGTGAACAGGAGGGCCTGGCCGTGCCGGGTGTCGAGGGTCCCCGCGCCTCCGGCCAGGGCGGAGGAGGGCGTCCAGCCGAGCTCCGCCTGGAAGGCGGCGTCGCACTCCAGGACGGTGGCGCGGAAGACGGGCGACTGCTCGAAGAGCCGTGCGGCCGTTCCCGGACGCAGTGCGCTCTGCCCCGGGAACAGGAACCCGGCCGCCGCGTTCTTGGCCGTCCTCGGCCCGGCCGCCACCGAACGGAGCGCGTCGGCGGCCTCCCGCGCGGACTCCGCCACCACCGCGGCCCGGTAGGGGTGGTGGTCGCGGCGGCGAAGGGTCGTCGCGGAGACGTCGGCGAGGGAGGCGCCCGCGTCGAGTTCGGCGGCGTAGGCGGCGGCGAGATCAGCCACCGCCTCGGGGACGCGGGCCGTCACCGCGACCAGCCGCGGGCCGTCGGCGTCCGGTTCCCGCTCCGCGCGCGGCGGGGCGGGTGCGAGGACGGCGTGGGCCAGCGACCCGCCGAAGCCGAAGGAGCTGACACCGGCGAGGCCGCCGGGGAACGCGGTCACGGACGTGGGGATCACGAACGATCCGGCGTCCAGGTCGATCCTCGGGTTCAGGGCCTCCTGGTGCAGGACCGGCGGGACCTCGCGGTGGGTCAGCGCCAGCGCCGTCTTGATCACGCCGACGACCCCGGCGGCGGCCTCCAGGTGCCCCAGGTTGGTCTTGACCGCGCCGAGCAGCCGGGGCGCGCCGGGACCGAGCGCCGCGGCGAGCGCCTCCAGTTCCAGCGGGTCGCCCAGGGCCGTGCCCGTGCCGTGCGTCTCGACCAGGCCGACCTCCGCGGGACCGGCTCCGGCCTGGGCCAGCGCGCGCCGGACCACGTCGGTCTGGGCGGGGCCGTTCGGGACGGTGATGCCGCTGGTCCTGCCGTCCTGGCCGGTGGCGCTGCCGCGGACGACCGCCCAGACGGGGTCGCCGTCGCGCAGGGCGTCCTGGAGCCGCTTCAGGACGACCACGCCGCAGCCCTCGCCGCGGACGAACCCGTCGGCACGGGCGTCGAAGGTCTTGCAGCGCCCGTCCGGGGCCAGCATGCCGAGCTTCGCGTAGATCACGCTGGTGACGGGCGTGAGCATCACGTTCACGCCGCCCGCGACGGCCAGGTCGCTCTCGCCCGCGCGCAGGCTCTGGCAGGCCAGGTGGATCGCGACCAGCGAGGACGAGCAGGCGGTGTCGAGCGCGAGGCTGGGCCCGCGCAGGTCCCACTGGTAGGACAGCCGGTTGGCCAGGATGCTCCGCTGGGTGCCGACGCCGGTGTAGCCGGTGACGGCGGCGGGGTCGGCGGACTGCATCCAGGCGTAGTCGTCGGTCATCGACGCCGTGTAGACGCCGGTCCGGGACCCGGCGAGCGATCCGGCGGGGATGCCGGCGTCCTCCAGCGCCGCGTACGCGGTCTCCAGGAGCAGCCGCTGCTGCGGGTCCATCCGGGACGCCTCGTCCTCGGGGACGCCGAAGAACCGCCGGTCGAATCCGGCGACGTCGTCGAGGAACGCGCCCCGGCGGCTGTTCATCGCGCCCGGCGCCGCGGGGTCGGCGTCGTACCAGTCGGCGAGGTCCCACCGGTCGCGCGGCACCTCGCCGACGAGGTCGCGTCCCTCCCGCAGCGCCGCCCACAGGTCGCCGGGCGACTCGACGCCGCCCGGCAGCCGGCACCCCATGCCCACGATGGCGACGGGTTCCGCGCCCGCCGCGGGCTCGACGCCCAGCCTGCGCGCGAGCAGCGCCCGCTGCGTCCCGGTGAGGCGGGCCAGCCTCGCCGCCAGATCAGCCCTCATGTCCGTCAGCCCCTTCGTCGAGCAGGTCGGCGAGCAGGTCGGTGAGCAGCGCGTCCACGATCTCCTCGTCCGACGCCCCCTCGCCCTCGCCGGTCCCGTCCAGATACGCGGCCAGCCGCGCGACGCTCGGATGGTTCAGCACGACCGTCTCCGGCAGCGCCCTGCCGAGGTCCCGCTCCAGCCGCTCCACCAGGTCCACCCCGGTCAGCGAGTCCATCCCCATCTCCCGGAACCCGGCCTCCTCCTGCACCTCCCCCGCCTCCATCCCCAGCAGCTCGGCCACCGCCCGCACCACGACCTCCCGCACGTCCCCGCCCCGCGACACGGCCGCGGGACCTGACACGGCCCGATCGCGGGAGGCGATGCCGTCGTGCGGCGCGTGTCCGTTGTGTGAGGTGGTTTCGTCGTGTGGCGTGTGCCCGTTGTGCGGCACGGCCTGGTTGCGGGAGGTGGTGCCGTGGTGTGGCGTGTGCCCGTCGTGTGAGGCGGTCCGGTTGCGGGAGGTGGTTTCGTCGTGCGGCGTGTGCTCGGCGGGTGGCGCGGGTGCGGGGGCGGCGGGGTGGTGCCAGGGGTAGCGGGGCGGGCGGGCGCGGGGGGCCGGGCCGTTGAGGGCGCGCCAGTCGAGGGCGGCCCCGGCCTCGTAGAGGGCGGCGGCGGTGGTGAGGAGCGCGAGCCTGCCGTCGGCGGGGGAGCGGAGGGTCGGCAGGGAGCCGGGCCCCTGCCAGGCGCCCAGGTCGACGACGGTCGAGGGGAGGGGGAGCCGCGGGGGCGGGGAGGGCGGCGGCGGGGCGGCGGCGCGGCGCATGGCGGCGGGGAGGTCGAGCAGGCCTCGGGCGTAGGCGGCGGCGGTCTCGCCCGCGCCGGAGCCGGTCACCAGGGCGGGGGACAGACCCCAGGTCCGCAGGAGGTCGGTGAGCGCGATCTGGACGGCGGTCAGGAAGGGGACCGCCAGTCCGTCGGGCCAGGAGGCGGGGGAGTCGTGGCCGAAGAGGTCGAGCAGGGGCAGGGCGGGGAGTGCGGCGGCGCACGCGTCGAACGAGGCGCGGAACACCGGCTCCTGGAAGTAGAGGGCGCCGCCGGCCGCCACGGGTTCGCCCGGGTAGTGGAAGACGAGGGTGCCGAGGGGCGGACGGGCGGCGGGGGCGGCGCGGGCGAGGAGTTCGCCGAGCTCCCGGACGCCGGGCGCGGCCAGCGCGGCGCGGACCGGGTGGTGGGCGCGCAGTCCCGCGCCGAGCGCGACGGCCGCGCCCGCGCCGGATGTCCCGGCGTCGTCGAGCAGGGCGCGGTAGGCGGCGGCCAGGGGGGCTATGCCCTCGGGGCGGCGGGCCGAGAGCGGCAGCAGCAGCGGGCGCTCCGGGACGGGCGGGGCCGGAGCGCGGCGGGGCGGCTGGGCCAGGACGGCGTGGGCGTTGGCGCCGCCGAACCCGAACGAGCTTACCCCGGCGAGGGCGGGCCGTCCGAGGTCGGGCAGCACGACGGGCTCGGAGTTCACCTCCAGGCCCAGGGAGGGCAGGTCCAGCCGGGGGTTCACGGTCTCGGCGTGCAGGGTCGCGGGCACGACGCCGTGGTGCAGGGCCAGGGCCGCGCGGATGAGGCCGGCGATCCCCGCGGCGGCCTCCAGGTGGCCGAGGCCGCTCTTCACCGAGCCGATGAGGCAGGGCCGCCGGCGGCCCGCGCCGAGCGCCGAACCCAGCGCGGTCGCCTCGATCAGGTCGCCCACCGGCGTGCCCGAGCCGTGCGCCTCGACGAAGTCGATCTCGGCGGGGGCGACCCCGGCCCGCCGGTGGGCCGCCGCGATCACCGCTTCCTGCGCCGGGCCCGACGGGGCGGTGAGCCCGTTCGTGCGCCCGTCGTGGTTGACGGCGCTCCCCCGGAGGACCGCGTAGACCTCGTCGCCGTCGGCGAGCGCGTCCGCGAGGCGTTTGAGCACCACGAGCCCGGCGCCCTCGGCCCGCACGTAGCCGTCGGCTCCGGCTCCGAACGACCGGCACCGCCCGGTCGGCGACAGCAGGTGCGCCTCGGCGAGCGCCGCCGTCACCTCGGGCTGGAGCACCAGGTTCGCGCCCCCGGCGAGCGCGAGACCGCACTCGGCGTCGCGCAGCGACCGGGCCGCCAGGTGGACGGCGGTCAGCGACGACGAGCACGCCGTGTCGATCGCGAGGCTCGGCCCGCGCAGGTCCAGCGCGTAGGACAACCGGTTCGCGGCGACGCTGTGCGCCGCCCCGGTCGTGAGGTAGGGGTCGGCGAATCCCGCGGGCCCGGCGCGGAGCACGAACTCCGGACTCCAGATCCCCACGAAGACCCCGGTGTCGCTCCCGGCGAGCGCCGCCGGATCGATCCCCGCGTCCTCCAGCGCCTCCCACCCGACCTCCAGCAGCATCCGCTGCTGCGGGTCCATCGCCGCCGCCTCGCGCGGCGAGATCCCGAAGAACCCGTGGTCGAAGGCCTCCACCCCCTCGTCCGGCCGTCCGGCCCACCCGTCCGCGTCCGCCGAGACCGCGTCACCCCCCGCCATGAGCAGCCGCCACAGCTCCCGCCCCGAAGCGGCACCCGGAAACCGGCAGCCGATCCCCACGATCGCGACATCGCCGTCACGCCCCCCGCCCCCACCGCCGGTGAACGGCGCGCCCGGCGCGAATGGCGCAGATGACGTGAACGTCGTGGATGCCGTGAACGTCGTGGGCGGCGCATCCGGCGCGCCCAGCGTGGGTGGCGCGCCCAGCGTGGGTGGCGCGTCCGGCGTGAATGGTGCGGGCGGCGTGGTGGCTGCGGCGGGGGCGGGGGAGGCGGGCGTGCTCAGGGCGGCGGCCAGCCTGGTCAGGGTGGGGTGGTCGTAGGGGAGGCCGTCCGGCACCGGGCGGCCGAGGCGGGCGGACAGGGCGGCGGTCAGCTCGGCGGCGCGCCGCGAGTCGAGGCCGTACTCGGCGAAGGGGCGGTCGTCGGCGATGCGGGCCGGGGGAGTGCCGGTGAGGTCGGCGAGGCGTTCGCGGAGCCAGCCGGTCAGATCGTCCGGGGAGGCGGCGCGGGCCGGGGCGGCGAACCGGGGTGAGCTCCAGGAGAAGAGTTCGGTGTGGGAGCCGGAGAGAAGGCGGTCGCGGTTCTCGGAGCGCTGGATCTTGCCGCTCGACGTCTTGCTGAGGGTGCCCCTGGCGATGAGGACGACGGCGGCGACCGGGATGTCATGGGTCTCGGTGACGGCGCGGCGGATCGCCGCGGCGGCCTCGTCGGCGGTGCGGCGGTCGAGGGCGTCGTCCGCGACCTCCTGGACGATGACGAGGTTCTCCTCCACGCCGTCGTCCACCCCGAACGCCGCCGCGCAGCCGGGCCGCAGCGCCGGATGGGACTCGAACGCGGTCGCCTCGATGTCGTGGGGGTGGTGGTTGCGTCCCGCGACGATGACGAGGTCCTTGCGGCGGCCCGTCACGTAGAGCTCGCCGTCGCGGAGGAATCCCAGGTCGCCGGTGCGCAGGCAGCCCGCCGTGCCGTCGAGCGCGGTGGCGCCGAAGCTCGCCGCGGTGGCCTCGGCGTTCCGGTAGTAGCCCGCGGTGATGCTGGGCCCGGCCGCCCACACCTCGCCGACGGTCCCGTCGGGCACCGGCCGCGCGGTGTCGGGATCGACGATCCGGACGGTGAACCCGGAGAGGGGACGCCCGCAGGAGACGAGTTCCGCACCCTCCCCGGACGGCTGGACGCGAACGCCCTCACCGGCTCGCATCCCCGTGACGATGAGGGTGGCCTCGGCCAGCCCGTAGCACGGCGCGAGGGCCTCGGCGCGAAAGCCGGAGGGCGCGAAAGCAGCCGCGAACCGGCGCATGGTGGCGGCCCGGACGGGTTCGGAGGCGTTGGCCGCGACCTTCCAGCAGGACAGGTCGAGCGCGGCTGCCTCAGCCGGGTCGATCTTGCGCACGCAGTGGTCGAAGCCGAAGTTCGGGGCGATGGAGTGGGTGCCGCGGTGCTCGGCGTGGGCGCGCAGCCACCGGAGCGGGTCCTGGACGAACGCAGCGGGCGTCATGAGAACGGTCGGGATCCGCACCATGACGGGCAGGAGCGCGTTGTAGACCAGGCCCATGTCGTGGAACATCGGCAGCCACGAGACCATCGTGCTGCCCGGCGGGTGCCCCCACGCGGCGTCCATGGCCGTGCAGTTGGCGAGGACCTCCTCCTGCCCGACCAGGACGCCCTTGGGCCGGGACGTCGATCCCGAGGTGTACTGGAGGTAGGCGGGCCCGGAGAACGCCCGGCCGAGCCCGTCCTCGTCGAGCGACGGGGTGGTGTCGGCGACCGTGAGCCACTGCACCGCCGCGAGTTCCGGGACCGCGGGCAGGTCGTCGAGCAGCGCGGCCAGCGTCTCGGGCCGGGCGAGCGCCACGGGGGCGTCGCAGTCCCGCTGGATGGCGGCCAGCCGAGGCAGGGAGCGGGCGAGCGGCAACCGGGGAGGGGGCGCGGGGACGGCCGTGACCCCGGCGAGCAGGCAGCCGTAGAACGCGGACAGGAAGTCGAGCCCGGTGTCGTAGACCAGGAGCGCGGTCCGTCCGGCGAAACCCCTCTCGGTGAGCGCGTGGGCCACGCCGAGCGCGCTCGCGTACAGCTCCCGCCAGGTGAACGCCTCGTCCGGCCCCGCGTCGAAGCGCCGGAAGCGGAAGGCCTCCTCCTCCGGCGCGACGGCCGCGTCGCGCGCGAGGAGTCCCGTGATCAAGTGTGCGCCCATGCTTGCTGAACCCCGGTGGTCGGCTGTGCTGGAACGGAAGGGGACTACACGAAGTCCGGCATGACCTTCTCCGCGAAGACCCTGATCGACGACATGATCAGTTCGTGGGGAACGGTCCCGACCTGCATGACGAGGGCCAGTTCGTCGACGCCCGCCGCGGCGAACCTCGCGACGGTCTCCCTGGCGCGGACCGGGTCGCCGACGACGGCGGTGAGCGCGCCCTCCGAGCGTGCGGCCATGGCCGCGGCGAGCGCCTCCTCGGTCAGGTCGCCGCGGGGGACGGGCAGGCGCCCGGTGGGCCGGTCACGGTAGGCGTAGTACTCCTTCATCGCGTCCCAGAAGAAGCGGGCGCCGCGGAAGCCGTGGGTGCAGGCGAGCCGGTCGTCCTCCAGCACGAGCGCGGTGGGCGTGCACACGTAGCGGCCCGTCTTGGCGTAGGCCGACGGCGCGGCCGCGTCCCAGTTGGCCCGGTAGGCCGCGACCTTGGCGGCGAGTTCGGCGTCGGTCCCGGCGGCGAAGTTCAGCGCGCCGATCCCGAGCGATCCGGCCAGTTCCGCCGTCCTGGCGTTGGTGCACGCCGCGAACATCGGCGGATGCGGCCGCTGCACCGGCTTCGGCACGATCTGCGTCGGCGGGATGTCGTACCGCTCGCTGTGCCATTCGAAGACGTCGTCACGCCACATCCGAGGGATCATCTCCAGCGCCTCGGCCCATTCGTCGTGCAATTTCGCCGGGTCGTTGGAGAACGCGTCCTGCTCGGTCCTGCTGCCGCTCTTGCCCGACCCCCAGTCGACCCGGCCCTCCGAAAGAATGTCCAGGGCCGCGATTCGCTCGGCGATCCTGATCGGATGGTTGTAGTTGCCGGGAGTGAGCGTGACGCCGTGCCCGATCCGGATGCTCCGGGTCCGCGCCGCGACATAGGCGAGGAAGATCTCGGGCGCCGACGAGTGCGCGTACTCGTAGAGGCCGTGGTGCTCGGCGGCCCAGATCCCCTGGTAGCCGAGCGCGTCGGCGAGCACCGCCTGCTCGGCGCAGTCGTGGAAGAGGCGCCGTTCGGACGCCGCTCCCGGCTCGGATATCTGCATTTCAAAGAAAAGCGAAAACCGCAACCCGAGCCCCCGAGTCCCCGTAAGGCAAGCGCTATCAGTACAGAGAAAGTCCTTCTACGGCATTCCCATATCTACCAACACGAACAAACCCTGCCCAGGTTCCGCTCTGGCCACATGCGGACGGCCGCCCGGCCGCCCCGCTTAATATTGAATTATCAACGGTCAATGCGGGGGAAACGGATCATCGGCGGCGGCCGTGCGGGGGATCCGGCGGCTCACGGCTCGATCAGGCCGGCGCGGATGGCGTAGCGGGTCAGCGCCAGCCGGTCGTGCAGGCCGAGCTTGTCCAGCAGGTTCGCCCGGTGCCGCTGGACGGTCTTGACGCTGATGGCCAGCGTTTCGGCGATCTCCTTGGAGGAGTGGCCTTCGGCGATGAGCTTGAGGACCTCCTCCTCCCGCGCCGTCAGGACGGTGTCGGGCACCTCGCGGCCCTGCCTGACCCGGTCCAGGTACTCGCGGACCAGGGTGGCGACCGCGTCCGGGTAGACGAAGGACTCGCCGCGCATGGCCGCGTGGCACGCCTCGATCAGGTCCCTGTCGGCGGCGGACTTCAGGACGTAGCCGCAGGCGCCCGCCTTGAGGGACTGGAAGAAGTACTGCTCGTTGTCGTGCATCGACAACATCAGGATGCGCAGGCCCGGCTGCAGCCGCGACAGCTCCCGCGCGGCCTGCAGGCCGGTCAGCCGCGGCATGGCCACGTCGAGGACGGCCAGGTCGATCGGATGGTGGGCGCGGGCCAGGGCGACGGCCTCGGCTCCGTCGCCCGCTTCGGCGGCGACCTCGAAGCCGGGTTCGCCGTTGAGGATCAGGCGCACTCCGCGGCGGACCAGGGCGTGGTCGTCGGCCAGGAGGATGCGGGTCGTGGGCATGGCGGTCATGTCGGTCGGGAGCCTTCGCGCAGGAGGGGGATGGTCAGGGACAGCAGGGTGCCGCCGCCGGGGCGGGGCCCCACCTCCAGGCGGCCTCCCACCAGCAGGGCCCGTTCGCGCATCCCGCGGATCCCGGCGCCCTCGCGGGCCGTGCCGATGCCGTGGCCGTCGTCGGTGACGCGCAGGACCACGGCGTCGGCGGACAGGTGCAGTTCCAGCTCGGCGTGCACGGCCTCGGCGTGCCGGGCGACGTTGGTCAGCCCCTCCTGGGCGACGCGGTAGAGCACGAGCTCGGTCTCCGGGTCCAGCGCGGGCAGGCCCGGCCGGAACCGCCGGGTGACCGCCAGGCCGGTGTGGGCGGAGATCTCGGTGCTCAGGGAGGTCAGCGCGCTGCCCAGGCCCAGGTCCTCCAGGACGCCCGGACGCAGCCGGCGGGCCAGGCGGCGCACCTCCTCCAGGCTCTCCCTGGTGACCTCCTGGGCGTCCAGCAGGTCCGCGTGCAGGGGCTCGGAAGTGCGGTCGGCCAGCCGCCGCAGGCTCAGCAGCACCGCGGTCAGGCTCTGGCCGACCTCGTCGTGCAGCTCCCGGGCGATGCGGCGCCGCTCGGCCTCCTGGGCGGACAGCACCCGGGCGCTGGCGTCGGCCCGCTCGGTCTCCAGCCGGTCCAGCATGGCGTTGAAGGTGCTGATCAGCCCGGTGAGGCCGCCCCTGCCCGGGACCGGCAGCCTGCGGCCGGGCTGGAGCAGGTCCACGGTGGTCATCAGCCGCGACAGCCGGCTCAGCGGCGCGAGGCCGATCCGCAGCAGGGCGGCGTTGGCGATCAGCATCACGGCCAGCCCGGAGAGCAGGACGACCGCCTCGGTCAGCAGTACCGGCACCGACACGGTCACCGGAGCCCACAGCAGCAGCGCCGTGGCCGCGCCCAACACCAGGGCGTTGAGCCCGAAGATCCGCCAGAACAGGAACACCGGATGCGACACCTCCTCGACTGTCACGGGTCCCTCCCACTATGGGCCACGTCCCGCACGGACGCCCCCGGGGCCGTCGGCGGCGCCGGGACGCGCTCACGGCCCCGGCCGCGCGGCGGCGGGCCCCGGTGAGCGGGGCGGAAGGGAGGGGAAGAAAGGGGGGAGAGAGAACGCCGGTGCGGGCCGGTCAGCCCCGCTCGGCGACGAGCGCGGCCTGCTCCAGCATGGCCTGCACCGGCTGGTCCCGGCGGAGGTCCACGCCGAGGGACCGGGCATGTCCTTCCAGGAGGTACCACACCGAATCGCTCAGCGAGGTCACGAGCACCGGCGCGGGGGGCCTGCCCTCACCGAGCACCAGCCAGCGCCGGACGGCGCTGAAGACCGCGCCCACGAGGCCGAAGGACAGCGGGTCGATCATCGCGCGCTCCTCGTCCCGCAGGGGCGCGCCGAGCGCGTCGAGGGCGGTGACGACCACGCTCATGACCTGCTCGGCGATGCGCTCCAGGCCGCGCTGCAGGGGGCCGGCGGCGGGGGCGGCGGGCTCGGCCTCGGCGAGCCGGTGCAGGGAGGGGTGGGCGACGGCCCAGCTCACGTAGCGGGAGACGACCCGCTCGATGATGTCGGGAATGGTGCCGTCGAGGGTGACGGCGGGCAGCAGCTCGTCGGCCAGGGAGTCGACGACCGCCGTCAGCACGGCGCGGTCGAGGCCGGCGCGGTCGGCGAAGTGCCGGTAGATCACGCTGCGCGTGAGGCCCGCCCGCTCGGCGATCTGCTGGAGGTGGACGTGGGTGCCGGGCTCGTTCTCCTCGATCACCGCGATGGCGGCGCCGACGATGTGCTGCTGCCGTTCGTGGTTGTGCCGGTCCCAGCGGGCCTGGCGTCCGTCGGGACGCTCCGGCGCGTGATCCGGCACCGACATCGTGCGACTCCGTTCTCGACTTCCTCAGCGTGTGCTGCCGCCAGCGTAGCGGCCCGCACGCCGGTCGCGGGCCGCCACCCGCTCGAGCTCGGCGACGTCGACGATCTTCCGGCGGGGCCGTCCGGCGGACGCTCCGCGTTCGCGCTCCTCCTCGTCGATGGCCAGCCACCCGGCCAGGCCGATGACGGGCACGCCGCGGCCGCGCAGCTCCTCGCCGAGTCGGCGCGGATCACGCGGGCTCCGGTCGAGCAGTCCCGCGTCGAGGTCGTCGAGCAGGCATGAGACCGTTTCCCGGGCGCACGCCTTGTTGGTGCCGATGAACCCGGTCGGGCCGCGTTTGGCCCACCCCGCGACGTACACGCCCGGACGGACCCTGCCGCCGGTGTTGCGCACCGTGTGGGTGTCCGGGTCGTGGGGGAGGTCGCGGACGGGCAGGCCGCGGTAACCGACCGAGCGCAGGACCATGCCCGCCTCGAGCGGTTCGGTGCGGTCGGTGAGCCGGGCGCGGAGCACCCCGTTCTCATCGGGGACGAGCTCGGTGCGGGCCACCAGGAGCCCGCTCGCCCGGTCGGTGCCGAGCACCTCGACGGGCGCCGTGTGGAAACGCAGGACCAGTGTGCGCAGCGCCGGATCCACCGGGCGGCGGGCCAGTTCCGCCAGCACCGGGAGCCGCGGGTCGTCGCCCTCCAGGTCCTCGGGCGCCGCCTCGATCCGGATGTTGACGCCGTCGTGCGCGGCGAGCCCGACGAGCTCGGGGAGGGTGAACGCCGCCTGCGCGGGGCCGCGGCGGCCCAGGACCACCACCTCGCGGACCCGGCTCGCCGTCAGCGCGGCCAGGGCGTGGTCGGCGATGTCGGTCGCGGCGAGCCGCGCGGGGTCGGTGGTGAGGACGCGCGCGACGTCGAGGGCGACGTTGCCGTTGCCGACCACGACGACCCGTTCGCAGTCCAGGCGCACGTCCAGGTCCCGGTGGTCGGGGTGGCCGTTGTACCAGCCGACCAGGTCGGTGGCCGACAGGGAGCCGGGGAGGTCCTCGCCGGGCACGCCGAGCGGGCGGTCGGCGGCGGCGCCGACCGCGTACACCACCGCGTGGTGGTGGCGCAGCAGCTCCTCGAGGGTGACGTCCTGGCCGACCTCCACCCCCAGCCGGTAGCGGAAGCCGGGCTGGGACTCGATGTCGCGGAACAGCTCCTCGGCGCGCTTGGTGTCCTGGTGGTCGGGTGCGACGCCGGCGCGCAGCAGCCCGTACGGCGTGGGGAGCCGGTCGTAGACGTCGACGCTCACCTCGGGGTGCTTGAGGAGTTCGTCGGCGGTGAACAGCCCGGCCGGTCCCGCCCCGACCACGGCGACGCGCACCGGGGCGGGGTCCAGCAGGCGGCGCTGCGGCGGCACGAGCGCCAGCGGCGTGCGGTCGGCGTGCGGGTGCTCGCGGTAGTAGGAGGCGTTGATCTCCAGGAAGGGCAGCTCGTGGGGCTGCAGCTTCGTGTGCGGGACGATCGCGTCCACCGGGCAGGCGGTGGCGCAGGCGCCGCAGTCGACGCAGGTGGCGGGGTCGACGTGCAGCATCTCCGCCTCGGCGAACCCGGGTTCGCCCGGAGCCGGATGGATGCAGTTGACGGGGCAGGCGACGACGCAGGAGGCGTCGTTGCAGCACGACCGCGTGACGACGTACGGCATGTGGTGGTTCTCCCGATCAGGACGCGGCGGAGGCCGGCTCGCTGCGGAACCTGGAGGGCCTGCCGTCGATGCGGCACATCCGCCACACCTTCCGGGAGACGGGGTTCATCAGGTCGAGGGATTCGGCGAGCATGCGGACGTCGGCGAAGAAGTCGCGCAGAGTCTTGCGGGACTCGGGGTCGCGCCACCAGATCTCGCGCGCGACGGACCGGGGAATGCCCATTCCGCGGCGTGCCTCGCTTCCGGGGACCATGATGACGTCGCACAGCCAACGCATGATCAGCGGGAAGAGGACGGACAGGACGGCGCGGCGCACCCGGCCGAGCCGCGGCACGTGGTGCTGCAGGAACCGGTGCGCGAAGCCGATGTGGCGGGCCTCCTCCGCGATGTGGATCTGCATGATCCGCTGCAGCAGCGGGTGCGCCTGCGCCCCGGCCCGCAGCACCGACTTCTGCAGGTGGTCGATGGGCTCCTCACCGGCCAGGACGCCGACGAAGAACGCGGCGGGCACCCACGCGGCGGCCAGCGACATGAACGGGGCCGTCATGCGGAAGAGCCGCGTCCCGCCGGGCACGTCGACGCCCGAGCGGTTCACGAACTCCTGGAACATCTGCGTGTGGTGGCACTCCTCGGTCGCCTCGTGCGTGGAGTACCGGAACTCGGGGTCGCCGTTGCGCAGCCGGAACGCGTGCTGCATCAGCCCGGCGATGAGGACCTGCTCGAACTGCAGGCCCACCTTGTTGATGTTGGCCTGCCGGTAGAGCCCGATCTCGATCTGGCGCTCCCTGGGCAGCGAGCGGTACCAGGGGTGGCGCCCGAGCACGTCCTCCTGCGGCAGGATCCACCGCTCGTCGTCGGCGCGCACCTCGTACGCGGGGTCGTCCCAGGGGATGTCGAGGAACGCGTCGAAGTGCCGGTGCACGGACGCCTCCGACAACGTCCGCAACGTCTCGTGGTAGTCCGGCTCGCGCCGGTCCCGCCCGGCGCCGCGCGCGGCGGTCGCGGTCAGCCCTGCAGTACTCATCTCGGCACCTTCCTCGTCGCGGATCCCTTGCCCCGAGGTTAGTGCGACATGCTGTCGCAAGTAAAGAGTTAATGAGACGCGATGTCGCACGAACTTCCGCGGCGCGGACCGCCGGCTACCCCGCCCAGGGCCGCAACTTCTCCGGATTGCGGACCGCCCAGATCCGGGTGACGCGGCCGTCGGCGACCTCGAACGAGGCCACGGTCGTGACGGCGCCTGCATACCGGGCCACCAGGCCCGGCGCGCCGTTGACCGACCGCTCCAGGAGCTCCAGACCGGGAGCCGTGTCGGCGATGGCGACCAGGTACCGGGCGATGCGCGCACCGCCTTCGACCGGGCGCAGGACGGTGCCGACCATGCCGCCGCCGTCGGCGGTCATCACGGCGGCCGGGTCGAGGAGGCCGACGAGGGCCGCGATGTCCTTGGCCTCCCACGCCTCCTTGACCCGCCGTACGGTCTCGGACCGCCCGGCCGCCCCCACCGGATCCCGCGCGACGTGCACCCGCCGCCGGGCGGAGGCCGCGAGCTGCTTGCAGGCCGCGGGGGTCCGGCCGAGGACGCCGGAGATCTCGGCGAAGGGGTACCGGAAGACGTCGTGCAGGACGAACGCCACCCGCTCGGCGGGTGTCATCGACTCCAGGACGACGAGGAAGGCCATGGTCACCGATTCGTCCAGGACCATCTGGTCGGCGGGGTCGGTGCCGTGGCCCCGCTCGGCGCGGTCGGGCAGCGGGTCGGGCAGCCACGCGCCGACATAACGTTCACGCCGTGCCCGCGCCGAGCCGAGCACGTCCAGGCAGATGCGGCCGGTCACCGTCGTCAGCCAGGCGCCGGGCGACACGATCTCCTCCCGCCGGTTCGGCGGCAGTGCGTACCAGCGTGCGTAGGCCTCCTGTACGGCGTCCTCCGACTCGGCCAGCGAACCGAGCAACCGGTAGGCGATGTTGATCAACAGGCGTCGCTCACCGGCCGCCCCGTCGGTGTCCGCCCCGGCCGTCTCCATGCTCCGGCCGCCTCCTCGCCTTACCTTTCACAGGCCCATGTCGTCGGGTCGGTGAGACCTTATCGATCCACTGCCCCCGGGCGGAAAAGAGGAACGTGGCATGGCGACCCAGGCGACGGCACGGCGCCGCTTCTCGTTTCTGCAGATCGCGATCGCGCTGCAGACCCTGACCATCTTCCTTCAGGCGGTCTCCGCCGGACTGCTGCTGACCTCGTCCTACGGAGAGGCGCTGCACAGCGCCGGAGCCCGCGTGATGTACGGGGCGGCGATGCTGTACCTGCTCGCGGCGGTGCTGGCGTGGAAGCCGGGCGGGGGCCCGTCCAGGCCCGTCTGGCACGCGTCCGGCTTCCTCGTCCTCGCCTCGGCCCAGGTCCTGCTCGGCATCGCGCACGTACCGTCGGTCCATCTGCCCCTGGGCGTCCTGATGTTCGGGCTGAGCGTGCTGGCGCTGGCGCGGCGCTGAGGCCCGCGCTCAGCGCCCTCCGCGGCCCCTCAGCGGCTCGCCTTCTGCTGGCAGCCGACGCAGCAGCGCGCGTACGGCAGGATCTCGAGCCGCTCGACGGGGATGGGGCGGCTGCAGCGCACGCAGTTCCCGTAGGCGCCGGCCTCCAACCGCTCCAGGGCCGCGTCGATGTCCTCGACCACCCGCCGGATGGAGGCGAGCTGGACGTCCGCGATCTCACCGGCTCCCGAGTCCTCGCCCTCCAGGAGGGCGGTCAGCTGGGCGAGCCGGTTCTGGCGCTCCTGCTCCAGCCGACGGCGCGCCTCCCCGGAGTCCAGACGTCCGGGTCGCGGCATGTCCTGGCTGGCGTACGTCGACATCAAGGCTGCCCTTTCGTGCGGTGTCAGGGTGGACGGGGTGTTATCAAAACCCCCCTTTCTTCAGTCTGGACGGCACGTCCGTCCGCCACCATCGGTCGCAGGCCCCATTAACGGGGGGCCGGATGGTGTAGGAGCCGGACGGTCAAGGGCGGACGGCGACACCCAGGATCTGGGGCGCGGCGGGGAAGGGAACCTGGGTCTGCGCGGTGCCGAGCCTGTCGATCCGGTCGATGGTGAAACCGGCACGCTCGATCGCCGTGGCGGTGTCGCGGGCGCAGTGGCAGCCGCCGCCGAAGAACGGGTAGACCGTGGCGTCCAGGGCCTTCTGCACGCGGCGGCGGCCCGGCGACGCGGCCTGGACGTGCTCGAAGAACCTCAGCTGCCCGCCCGGCCTGACCACGCGGAACATCTCGGCGAGCGCGGTCGCCTGGTCGGGAACGCTGCACAGCACCAGGGACGCGACCGCTGCGTCGCAGGAGGCGTCTTCGGCGGGGAGCCGGTCGGCCACGCCGTCCACGACCTCGACGGGGGCGGCGGCGCGCTTCGCGTTGGCCTGCGCGAGGGAGCGAAGGTGGGGCTCGGGCTCGACGGCGAGGATCCCGGTGACGGCGGCGGGGTAGTGGGCGAAGTTGAGGCCGTTCCCGGCGCCGACCTCGATCACCCGGCCCGACAGGCCCTCCAGCAGGGTGCGGCGGTGGGTCGCGAGACCGCGCTCCATGGCGAGGCTGGTCCGCGCGTAGAAGCGGGCGAAGAGCGGGTGCCGGTGGGTCATGGTCGTCTCCTCGGGAGGGGGGTGCGTCATGTCGGTGGTGTCCCCGTCCCCGCGTTGCGAAACGGACTCGCGTTCATGAGGGACTTGTGGGGGAAATGCGGGTTCGTCAGGCTCGGGAGGGACAGATGGTGCATCGAGGGGAGAAACGATGAGACGGAGCGGACCGGTCACGGCCGCGGTGCTGACGGCGGCCCTGGCGTTCGCGCCCGCCGCGCACGCCGCGGAGCGGTTCACGCCGGGGGCGGCGGGGGCGGGAGACCCGTACTTCCCGGAGAACGGGAACGGAGGGTACGACGTCCGGGACTACGACCTGACGTTCCAGTTCGAGCCTTCGACCGGGGCGATCACCGCCACCGCGCGCATCCAGGCCAGGGCGACGCAGAACCTCTCGTCGTTCAACCTCGACTTCCTCGGCCCGCTGGAGGTCGACGACGTCAGGGTGAACGGACGGGCGGCCTGGAAGCGGGAGGGCGCGCAGGAGCTCGTCATCACCCCGCGCAAGGGGATCAGGGCCGGCAAGAAGTTCACGGCGACGGTGAAGTACCACGGCGTCCCCCAGCGCATCGACGATCCCGCGCTCGGCACGTCCGGCTGGATCGCCACGGACGACGGCGCGGTGGCGCTGAACCAGCCGTTCGGCGCCGCCACCTACTACCCCGTGAACGACACCCCGCGCGACAAGGCCACCTACAGCGTCACGGTCACGGCGCCGTCCGGGCTCAAGGCGCTGTCGAACGGCGAGAAGGTGAAGGAGCGGACGCGCGGCGGCCTCACCACCGTCACCTGGCGGATGCGGCACCCGATGGCCAGCGAGCTGGCCATGCTCGCGATCGGCAGGTTCAACGTGACGGCGGGGCGGACCCCCTCGGGCATCCCGTCGGTCACCGCGATCGACTCGGCTCTCGACACCGCCCCGGACCAGTCGAAGACGTTCTTCGACACGACGAACACCGTGACCGACTGGATGCGCGAGACCTGGGGCCCCTATCCGTTCACCTCCACCGGCGGCGTCGTCGACCGCATCGGCGTCGGCTACGCCCTGGAGACCCAGGGCCGCTCGGTCTACGACGTGGGCGAGCCGGGCCGCCAGCCGAACACCGGGACGATCGCGCACGAGCTGGCCCACCAGTGGTTCGGCGACAGCGTCACGCCCTACCTGTGGAAGGACATCTGGCTCAACGAGGGCTGGGCCACCTACAACGACTGGCTGTACACCGAGGCCACCGGCGGCCGCACCGCGCAGGCCGCGTTCGACGCCTCCTACGCCCGCGCCGCGGACCACGCGGCATGGCAGACCGTCATGGGCGACCCGGGCCGCGACGGCATCTACAACTGGTCGTCCTACACGCGCGGCGCGATGACCCTCCACGTCCTCCGAACGAAGATCGGTGACGAGAAGTTCTACCGCCTCGGCCGCACCTGGGCCGCGAAGTACAAGGACGGCAACGTCACGACCGCCGACTTCAAGGAACTCGCCGAGAAGGTCTCCGGACAGGACCTCGACGCGTTGTTCACCGCCTGGGTCTACACCCCGGGCAAGCCCGCCCTGTAGAGGGGACGACGAGCGGGACGCCCCGGGGCGTCCCGCTCCCGGAAAGCGCCGGATGATCACCTGTGGGCAAGGACATGTGTTAGTCTTCTCGAAGCAGTGACAACCGGGTCGGCTGCGAGAGCAGAAAGGGGAGGTGAGTTGATGACCGTCGTGAAGACCGCTGCCGTGCGCAGCGCCCGCCGGACCATCCTCACGTCCCGGGTCCCGGTCTGAACTGACATTGATGCCCCCGTTGGAGCCCTGGCGGCTCGCGGTAGGCAGCACTCCGTGTTGATCGGGGCCCCTGTTCAAGGGTCTCTACGTTGTCTCGACCTTCCTCTCATCATGATCATTCGTATTCCCTGGCGGACTACGGCTGGGACGAGGCGTGTGAGCGCGCCTTCGCACCCCATCACGCCGCCGGGCTGATCCCCGCCCGTGTCGTGCGAGCCGAACGCGGCTCGTGCGAAGCGATCACGGACGCCGGAATCGTCCGTGCGCAGATCCCCGACACCGGTCAGGGCGATCCGCTGTCGGCGCCGTGCACCGGCGACTGGGCGGCCCTGCGCCCCGCCGCCGGCCGTGGACCGGTGCTGGACGCGGTACTGGAGCGGCGCACCGCCCTGGTGCGCTCGTCCGCTTCGCGTACCTCGCACGGCCAGGTCCTGGCCGCCAACGTCGACACGGTGGTGGTGACGGTGTCGCTGGCCGCCCCGCTCAACCACGGCAGGACCGAACGCATGCTCGCCCTGTCCTGGGAGAGCGGCGCCCAGCCGCTCGTGGTGCTCACCAAGGCCGACGAGTGCGCCGACGCGCAGTCGGCCGCACACGAGGTGTCCGAGATCGCCCCCGGGGCGGACGTGCTGGTCACCAGTGCCGTGACCGGGCAGGGCCTGGACACCCTGACCGCCGTCCTGACCGGCACCGTCGTGCTGCTCGGACCCTCCGGGGCGGGCAAGTCCACCCTGGGCAACCGGCTGCTGGGCGAGGAGCGGCTGGCCACCGGCGCCGTCCGCGAGGGCGACGGCAAGGGCCGGCACACCACCGCGTGGCGGGAGCTGCTCCCGCTGCCCGGCGGCGGCGTCCTGCTGGACACCCCCGGCCTGCGCGCGATCGGACTGCACGACGCCCAGGACGGGTTGGAGCAGACCTTCGCCGAGATCGAGCACTTCGCACAGGACTGCCGGTTCGCGGACTGCGCGCACGTGAGCGAACCGGGCTGCGCGGTCCTGGCCGCCGTGGCGGCCGACGAGATCCCCCAGCGCCGTCTGGACAGCTACCAGCGGCTGCTGAGGGAGAACGACTACGCCGCCTCCCGCACCGACGCGCGACTGCGCGCCGACCGCGAGGCCACCAAGAAGGAGATCACGCGGCACCTGCGCGCCACCTACCGGTTCCGGGGGAACCAGCAGTGAACGACACCGACACCCCCGACTTCAGAGAGAACGAGATCACCATGACCGCCTGGACCACCCGCTCGGAGACCGCCGCGGACATCCCCGCCATCCGTGAGATCCTGCTCGCGGCCTTTCCCACCGCCCTGGAGGCCGACCTCGTCGACGCCCTGCGCGCCGACCCGAAGGCGTGGATCGACGGACTGTCCATGGTCTCCATCGACCCCGACGGCGCTCCGGCCGGGTACGCGCTGATCACCCGGTGCCACGTCGACGGCGAGCCCGCCCTCGCGCTGGCCCCGTGCGCGGTGCCGCCCTCGGTCCAGCGCACCGGCGCCGGCTCCGCCGCCATCCGCTCCGCCCTGGACGCCGCCCGCGCCATGGGGGAGAACCTGGTCCTCGTCCTGGGCCACGCCGACTACTACCCGCGGTTCGGCTTCACCCCCGCCTCCCGCTTCGGCATCCGGGCTCCCTTCGACGTGCCCGACGAGGCCATGATGGCCATGGCCCTCGACGGGACCCGCCCGGTCCCGACCGGCACCATCGAGTACCCCGCCGCCTTCGGCGTCTGACACACCCCGTGGTGCCCGGGACCGTCTCTCCCGGGCACCACGCCCCCGTGACCGGAGACGTCCCGGTCGCGGGGGCCTGGAGCCCTCCACCGGCTCGTTTCACGGGCGGGGAGCCGGTCCGCGGAGATCGGCGGCCAGTTCGGCGGCGGTGGCGAGTTCCCTGGCGAGGGACTCGCGTTCGGCCTGGGCGAGTTCCATGGTCTCCACCTCGGCCAGGAGCGGCACCGCGCCGTCGGGGTCGCCGGTGCGGATCCGGAGTTCCGCCAGGTAGACCAGCGCGGGCAGCCTCTGGGCGTCCGGCGCGTCGGCGTGCCGGGCCAGCCCGGTCTCCAGCACCCGGATCCCGGCGTTCTCGTCGCCGTGGGAGTCGGCCTGGCGGGCGGCCGCGGCCACCACTCGCGCCAGCCGTCCCTCCGAGGCGTGCGGCTCGTCGGCGTCGTCCTTGTACCGGCTGATCCGCACCCAGTTCCCGCCGGGGTCGACCACCATGAACCCTCCCGCGGTGCCCTGCATGCGCCTGGGCCGGGTCATGCGCGGGATGCCGGACACCGGGATCTTGCCGAACCGCGCCCGCAGCCCGGCCGCGAACGACGCGTGCAGCGCCTCGGTGTCCGGTACGAGCACGATGACGTTCCCCATGGACTCGGCGGGGTCGAACTCCGGGACGCCGAAGAAGTGCAGCTCGATCCCGTCGCGGCGGACGGAGGCGTAGGGGTTGGGGCGCTCCTGGCGGTAGGTGACGTCGAAGCCGAGCGCCGTGTAGAACGGCAGGACGTCGTCGAGGTGGCGGCAGGGCAGGCAGGGGATGACCGTTTCGCTGCGCATAAAAACATCGTACAGCGTTCGGAGTATTTGCTACCGGAGGATTTCTGATGGAGTACGCGGGTCAAGGCGACCCCGCACGCACGATGGCACTGCTCTGGGACGGCCTGCCCGCCCCGCGGCGCGGCCCGCGGCAGCGGCTGGAGCTGTCGAGGATCGTCGACGCGGCCATCGCCCAGGCCGACCGCGCCGGTCCGGCCGCCCTGTCGATGCGGGCGCTGGCGCAGGAGCTCGGCGTCGGCGCCGCGTCGCTGTACACGTACGTGCCGGGCAAGGCCGAGCTGCTCGAACTCATGGTCGAGCGTGTCGCGGAGGTCCGGCCCCTTCCCGACAGAGGGGGCGGGTGGCGGGCGGGGCTGCGGGAGGTGGCCGCCGCCGACCTCGCCTCCTACCGGGCCCACCCGTGGCTGCTGCAGGTGTCCACGTCGCGGACCGTGTTCGGCCCGAACGTCCTCGCCCACTACGAGGCCGCGCTGGCCCTGCTCGACGGGCACGGGCTGGCCGCCGCGGGCGTCGTCGGCTGCGTCGCCGCCGTGGAGTCCTACACCCGGGGTGCGGCTTCGGCGGTCGTCGAGGCCGAGCAGGCGCCGGCGCGGACGGGCAGCAGCGACGACGAGTGGTGGGAGCAGCAGGTGCCGTTCCTGGGGGAACGCATGAGCGGGCGCTTCCCGCTGTTCGCGGCACTGGAGGAGGCGGGGGCGTTCGCCGTGTCGGACACGGCGCTGCCGTACACGGTGCAGCGCGCGCTGGACCGCTTCTCCTTCGGCCTCGAACTGGTCCTCGACTCCATCGGCACCCGGATCGAGGCCGCCGCGGATCACCGGTGACGGCGGCTCCACCCAGGCCGCCGCGCGCCGGCCTGGTGATCGGGGAACAAACACCCGCGCATGATGGTTCAATATTCAACTACCATCGGCGGGTGCCCGCCCGCACGGACAGGAAGGAGCCGTTCCCATGCAGTTCGGGATCTTCAGCGTCGCCGACATCACCCCGGACCCCACGACCGGGGCGGTGCCCACGGAGCAGGAGCGGATCCGCGGCATCGTGGAGAAGGCGAAGCTGGCCGAGGAGGTCGGGCTCGACGTCTTCGCCGTCGGCGAGCACCACAACCCGCCGTTCGCCACCTCCTCTCCCACCACGACCCTGGGGTTCATCGCCGCGAGGACCGAGCGGCTGCTGCTGTCGACGGCCACCACGCTGATCACGACCAACGACCCGGTCAAGATCGCCGAGGACTACGCCATGCTGCAGCACCTGTCCGGCGGCCGCGTCGACCTGGTCATGGGGCGCGGCAACACCGGTCCCGTCTACCCGTGGTTCGGCAAGGACATCCGCCAGGGCATCGAACTCGCCGTCGAGAACTACCACCTGCTGCGCCGCCTGTGGACCGAGGACGTCGTGGACTGGGAAGGGGAGTTCCGCACGCCGCTGCAGCGGTTCACCTCGACCCCGCGGCCCCTCGACGGCGTCGCGCCGTTCGTCTGGCACGGCTCGATCCGCTCCCCGCAGATCGCCGAGCAGGCCGCCTACTACGGCGACGGCTTCTTCCACAACAACATCTTCTGGCCGCTGCGCCACACCGGGCAGATGGTGGAGCTCTACCGGCAGCGGTTCGAGCACTACGGGCACGGCGCCGCCGACCAGGCGATCGTCGGCCTCGGCGGGCAGTTCTTCGCGCGGGAGAACAGCCAGGACGCGGTCCGCGAGTTCCGCCCCTACTTCGACAACGCGCCCGTCTACGGGCACGGCCCGTCGATGGAGGACTTCACCCGCGAGACCCCGCTGACCGTCGGCTCGCCCGACCAGGTCGTCGAGCGGTACCTGACCATGCGCGACCACGTGGGCGACTACCAGCGCCAGCTGTTCCTCGTCGACCACGCGGGCCTGCCGCACAAGACCGTGCTGGAGCAGATCGAGATCCTCGGCACGAAGATCGTCCCGGTCCTGCGCAGGGAGCTCGACGCGCTGCGCCCCGCGCACGTGCCGGACGCCCCCACCCACGCGTCCCTCGTCGCCGCCCGCGACGCGGCCCTGGCGGCCGAGGGCGAACCGCCGTACTCCGACGCCTACCGCTTCGGCACCGGCGACAACTGGACGGGGCTGACCGCCGAGGGCGGCGAGCAGGCCCGCCGCCAGGCCGAACTCAAGGAGCGCCGCGACCGGCAGCGCCTCGCCGCCTCGCCCGCCGGGAAGGGGACCGACCATGAGTGACCCGCGCCCGCTCAGCCTCGTGGTGGTCTCCTCGGGGCTGAGCGTCCCCTCCTCCACCCGCATGCTGGCCGACCGCCTCGCCGCGGCCACCCGCGAGGTCCTCGAACGCGACGGGCACGCCGTGCGGATCTCCGTCATCGAGGTCAAGGACCTCGGGCACGACATCGTCGACGCCACCCTGACCCGTTTCGCGAACGAGCGGCTCCAGTCCTCGATCGACGTGCTGAAGGCCGCCGACGGCGTCATCGCCGTCACCCCGACCTTCAACCTGTCCTACGCGGGGATCTTCAAGTCGTTCGTCGACGTCGTCGACCCGGGCACGTTCACCGGCGTGCCCGTGCTGCTCGGCGCGACCGGCGGCACCGCCCGGCACTCCCTGGCGATCGACTACGCGCTGCGCCCCCTGTTCGCCTACCTCAAGGCCGACACCGTCCCGACGAGCGTGTTCGCCGCCGCGGAGGACTTCGGCTCGGCCACCACCGCGAAGGACGCGGCATCCCTGGACGAGCGGGCCCTGCGCGCCGGGACCGAGCTGGCCCAGTACATGGCGCGCTTCGCCGGGATCACCGGCGGCGCGATCACCCCGACCAGGGCGCGCACCGCCCCGGCGGCCGCCTCGCCGGGACCCGCCGTCGACCAGCGCGGCCGCGCGGGCGCCCTGGACGAGTTCGCGGACTTCGTCCCGATGGGGGACCTGCTGGGCCGGTGAGCCCGGCCGGGCCCCGGCCCCACCGGGATATTCTTTCCGCGTGGGGGCGAGAGAGCGGATCTTGGATGCTGCCGCGGCCCTCGTGGAACGGTCGGGCTTCGAGGCCGTGAACATGGTGGCGGTGGCCCGGGAGGCCGGGGTCTCCCGGCAGACGGTCTACGCGCACTTCGGCGGCCGCGACGAGCTGCTGTCCGAGGCGATGGTCCGCGTCACGCAGCAGGTGCTGGGGCGGATCGACGCCCGGATCGCCGACGTGCCGGACGCGTCCGGGTACGTCGTGGAGCTCATCGTGGCGGTGCGGTCGGAGTGCCGCAGGCATCCCGTGCTGGGCGCCCTGCTGATCGCCGACCGGGGCAGCCCGCTGTTCGACGAGGAGCTCTTCGTCCAGGCCAAGCCGGTGGCCGAACGGTTCCTGGTGCCGCTGCTGGCGCGGGAGCCGCGGCTGGCCGCCCGGTTCGGCGACGTGGTGGAGATCATCCTGCGGAGCATCCTGTCCGTGCTGCTCTTCGACAGCGACACCGTCCGCACCGACGACGATCTGCGCTCCTTCCTGCGCTGGTCGCTGATCCCGGTCCTGGGGGTGGCACACGACCCCGTGATTGACACTCGTACTAATTAGTGTCCATTCTTCATTGACACTCGGACGGCTAACTGTCTAGTTTCAGGCGGGCCGCGCCTCGTCTGCGCCGCAGCTTGACCGGAATCCGACCGAGTGGAGCACACATGTCCTCATTGAGCCGCCGTTCCCTGATCGCCGGTGCCGCAGCCACCACGGGGCTGACCGCGCTGGGCGCGTCGCGGGCCGCCGCGTCCCGCCGACGGCGGGTGCCGGTGACGCGCGAGGAGCACCGCGTCGTCATCATCGGCTCCGGGTTCGGCGGCGGCGTGACGGCCCTGCGGTTCGCGCAGGCCGGGATACCCTCCCTGGTCCTGGAGCGCGGGGTCCGGTGGCCGACCGGCCCGAACGCCGAGACGTTCCCCCACGCCGCGTCCCCGGACAAGCGGATGTTCTGGCTGGGTTCCCCCGCCTCGATCTTCGGGATCAAGGTCCCCGGCTTCGAGGAGCCCTACACCGGGCTCCTGGAGCGGGTGTTCGGCAACGGGATGGACATCATCTGCGCCTCGGGCGTCGGCGGCGGCTCCCTGGTCTACCAGGGCATGACCATGCAGCCCGCCGAGGACGTCTTCAACGCCACCCTGCCGCAGGCCCTGGACTACGCCCGGATGAACAGCGAATACTACCCGCGCGTGGCCCGCATGCTCAAGCTCCAGACCGCCCCCGACGAGCTGATCAACAGCAGGTCCTACAAACCCGCCCGCGTCTTCGCCCGCAACGTGGAGCTGTCCGGCTACGACCTGACGAAGATCCACATGCCGATCGACTGGAACTTCGCGCTGCGCGAGCTCAACGGCGAGATGAAGCCGTCCTACACCAACGGCGACTGCGCCATGGGCGTCAACAACGGCGGCAAGCACTCCGTCGACGTCACCTACATCGCCGCCGCCGAGGCCACCGGCCTGGTCGCCGTCGCCACTCAGCACAACGTCACCGACGTGGCCATGGCCCCCGACGGCCGCTGGCAGGTCCACGTCGACCGCATCGCCACCGACGGGACCGTGCTGGAGAACAAGATCCTCACCGCCAAGGCCCTCGTCATGGCGGCCGGCCAGGCCGGCACCACCAGGCTGCTGATGCGCGCCGCCGCCAAGGGCCAGATCCCCGACATGCCCGACGGCCTGGGCACCGGCTGGGGCTCCAACGGCGACCGCATCTACCTGTGGACCAACCTCGCCGACGACTTCGGCGTCCCCCAGGGCGGCCCCGTCGTCTACGGCAGCACGGACTGGGCCGACCCCTCGAACGCCAACACCATCATCCAGGCGTCCCTCCCGCCGCTGCCCGCCAACCTGCGCTCCACCATGATGGTCGGCTACGGCGTCAGCTCCGACCGCGGCCACTTCACCTACGACTCCGCCAAGGACGACGCCGTCCTGCACTGGCCCAAGAAGGGCGACGACGCGGTCTACCAGAAGATCCACGCACGGGCCAGGAAGATCGCCGGACCGCTGTCCACCCTCCTGGACACCACCGCCGCCTACCCCTCCACCTGGCACCCCCTGGGCGGCGCCTCGATGGGGACGGTCTGCGACCTCGCCGGCCGGGTCAAGGGCCACCGCGGCCTCTACGTGCTGGACGGCGCGCTGATCCCCGGGACCACCGCGGCCTGCAACCCGTCGATGACGATCGCCGCGGTGGCCGAGCGCGCCACCGACGAGCTGGTCGCCCAGGACGCGGGCAAGGTGTTCTGAGCCCTCACCCCAGGGCGACCGGCAGGCGGTCGACGCCGGCGATGAAGCTGGAGGTGATCCGCCCGACCTCGCCGTCGAGGCGCAGCCGGGGGTACCTGGCGAGCAGCTCGTCGAGCATGACGGTGATCTCCAGCTTCGCCAGGCGCGTGCCGAGGCAGAAGTGGGGGCCGGTGCCGAAGGCCAGGTGCGGGTTGGGGTCGCGGGACAGGTCGAGGCCGTGCGGGCCGGCGAACACCTTCGGGTCGCGGTTGGCGGCGGTGTACCACAGGACGACCTTGTCCCCGGCCCGGACGGCCTGCCCGCCGAGCTCGGTGTCCCGGGTGGCCGTGCGCCGGAACTGCATCACGGGGGAGACGTGGCGGACCAGTTCGTCGACGCCCGTCATCGTCAGCCCCCCGTCGCGGGCGAGCCCCTCCCACAGGCCGTGCTCCTGGAGCGCGATGACCGCTCCCGACAACGAGTTGCGGGTGGTCTCGTTGCCCGCGATGACCAGGAGGATCCAGAACATGCAGAAGTCGTCGTCGGTGAGCCGCTCGCCGTCGATCTCGGCGTTGGCGACGGCGGACATGATGTCGTCGCCGGGCCGGGCGCGGCGGTCGGCGGCGACCTGCCTGCCGTACTCCAGGGCCGCGGCGAACGTCGCCACCGCCGCGGCGGGGTCGCCCGCGAGCTCGGCGTCCTCGAAGCCGATCATTGCGTCGGACCACTCCACGATGAGGTGGCGGTCGGCCTCGGGCATGCCGAGCAGGTCGGCGAGCACGCGGGTGGGGAGCTCCTTGGAGACGGTCGTGACGAGGTCCACGGATCCGGCGCCCGCGAGGCCGTCGGCGATCTCGCGGGCGTGGCGCCGGATGGAGGCGCGCAGCGCGTCGACGGCGCGCGGCGAGAACGTGGGCGAGATGATCTTCCGTAGCCGCGAGTGCTCCGGCGGGTCCATGAAGAGCATCATCAGGCGCAGCCCGGCGAGGGTGAGCTCGTCGGCGTTGAAGAGCTGGACTCCGCCCAGGTAGGAGGAGAAGACGTCCGGCCGCCGGGACGCCTCGTGCACCAGCTCGTGGCTCGTCACGGCCCAGAAGCCCGGGGACGGCGGGGCGGGCAGCCCGCTGGAGGCCTCGCTGGCCCGGAGCGCGACCGGCCGCTCGTCGTTCCAGGCCACCGGCGCGGCGGCGCGCAGGACGTCGAACGCGGCGTGCGGGGGCCCCGGCAGGTACGTCGTGGGGTCGGAGAGGTCCACGCCGCAGAGGTCCGCGACGCGGGGCGCGCCCTCCGGAGCCGACTGCGGTTGTCGTACGTCCATGCGACACGTCCGTTCTGTGCGAAGGGGGCTCGACGTGCGTTCCACGGGGCGCGGCCGAGGCGGCGGCACCGGCCTTTGACAATACACATTTGCTTCTGTGTCCTGTCAAGGAAGGCGGTACCTTGGGGGCGTGCGCACACACGGATGGGGCGGGTCGCCACCCGCGAGCGACGACGAGGCGGTCCTCAGGATCAAGGACGCGACCCACCGGTGCGTCGCGGAGCACGGCGGCGCCACCACCATCGCCCATGTCGCGGCGGCCCTCGGGATCAGCCGCCAGACCGTCTACCGGTACTTCCCGAGCACCGAGGCGCTGCTGATCGCCGCGGCGCTGGACGGGGTGCGGCCCTTCCTGTCACGCCTGTCGCGACGGCTCCGGCATGTCGCCGATCCGGGTGAGGCGCTGGTCGAGGCGGTGACCTACACGCTCGGCCAGATCCAGAAGGAGCCGTACCTGAAGCTCCTCCTGGACGCCGGAGGGGGCGATTCGCTGCTGCGGAGCGTCACCTCGGACACCGCGAGGGTCATCGGCCGGACCCTCCTCGACCGGACCGCGGTGGACTGGGAGGCCTCCGGGATCGGCCCCGAGCAGCGGAACGAGCTGATCGAATGGACTCTGCGCGTCGTGCAGTCCCTCCTCCTGGACCCGGGCGACCCCGCGCGGAGCCCCGCCGAGCTGCGAGGCTTCCTGCACCGCTGGCTCGCGCCCTCCGTCGAAGCCGCCGCGACCCGCTCGAAGGCGGACAGCCCTCGGGCGTCGTGATCCCGGCCGCGCCCTCGAAGGGGCGCGACTTCACCGGCCGGGTCGCGCGCTGAGAGGGCGGGCCGCCTCACGCAGGCGCTGGGCTGCGGCTTCGGGGGCGACGTCGTTGATGAAGGCGCCCGCCCCGGATTCGCTGGAGGCCAGGAACTTGAGCTTGTCGGCGGCCCGCCGGATCGTGAAGACCTGCCCGTAGAAATGGTCGAGCACGTCGCGGTGCCGGACGGGCGCCTGGTGCCAGCAGGCCATGTAGGGGGTCGGGTCGTCGAAGAGGCGGTCGAACCGGCGGAGCACGTCCCCGTACAGGACCATCAGCTCGTCGCGCTCATCGTCGGCCAGGGCCGCCAGGTCGCCCGCGCACCGGCGCGGCGCGATGTGCACCTCGTACGGCCAGCGGGCGGCCTCGGGCACGTAGGCGGTGAACCGGTCCGTCCCGGCGACGACGCGCGGTCCGGCGGCCTCGCGTTCGACGACCGAGCACAGCAGGCAGCCCCCGGTACGCGCGCGGTGCTCGCGGGCGCTGTCCAGCACGGCGGCCTGCGTCGGGGGGAGGTAGGGGTAGGCGTAGATCTGCCCGTGCGGGTGGGCCAGGGTCGCGCCGACGTCGGCTCCGCGGTTCTCGAACACGAAGACGCTCTCCACCTCGGGCAGCAGCGACAACCGCGCGGTGCGGTCGGCCCAGGCCCGGCCGATCGTCGCCAGCCGCCCGGCGGGGAGCTCCGCCACCGGCCGCTCGTGGTCGCTGGAGAAGCACACCACCTCGGTCCGGCCGCCGACCGCGCCGCCCAGGGAGGAGAACCGGTTGCCGAACACGGCCACGTGGTAGTCGTCCGCCGGGATCTCGGTCGGACGCCCCGGCCGCGACGGGCACAGCGGGCAGTCGCCGGCCGCGGAGCCGGTCGTCCTGACCTGGCGGTGCGCCGCGACCAGGACCGGCTGCCGCGTCAGCGGATCGAACCGCAGCTGCGCCCCGGAGACCGACGGGGCGAGCCCGCGGGTGTCGGGCGCCGACCGGTCGTGTCCCGGCCCGTCGTCGTAGTAGGTGATCGAACGGCCGTCGGAGAGCAGCCCCTCGACCGGGTGCAGCGGCTCCTGCACCAGCAGGGCATGATCATTCTTTGACACGTTTCGAACCTATCTCAACGTTTTCGAACGTTCTCCCGATAGCCTCTCCGGGCTCGGGTTGAACTAGACGCAAGGGGACATCTGGTGCTGAAGAAGCTGACCGCGACAACCCTCGCCGCGACGATGGTCACCGTGGCCCCGGTCGGGGCGGCGGAGGCCAGAGCCCGGCCCAAGGCGCCCAAGGGCGTGTCGGCCGCCTCCGCGATCCTCTACGACGCCACCGCGAAGAAGGTCCTCTGGAAGCGGAACGCCGGCAAGCGCATGCCGGTGGGCAGCATGAACAAGGTGGCGCTGGCCATGGTGGTCCTGGACGGGGGCGGGCTGGGCAGGAAGATCAAGATCCGGCAGAAGTACAAGGACTGGGTCGACGACTGGGGCGCCAGCAACAGCCGCCTCGTCCCCGGCGACGTGCTCACGGCCCGTCAGCTGCTGGAGGCGATGCTCATCGAGTCGGGCAGTGACGCCGCCTACGCCCTCGCCGAGGCCTACGGCGGCACCGGCGGGCACCTCGGAGCCCAATTGAAGATGAACACCCTGGCCAAGCGGCTCGGCATGAAGAACACCCGCTACACCTCGTTCGACGGCCAGCCCGCCAAGGGCGACGGCACCACCGCCGCCGACCAGCTCAAGCTCGCCCGCCACGCGATGAAGAACAAGACCTTCGCCTCGATCGTCAAGACCGTGAAGAAGGACATCGTCTCGGAGACCGGCCGCAGGTACCCGTTGCGCACCCACAACCTGCTCCTGCGCGGCAGCGGGATCGACGAGGACAACACCGGCTACCCCGGCCTGCGGGGGATCAAGACCGGCACCACCGGCACCGCGGGCGCCTGCTTCATGTTCAGCGCCCGCCGCAAGAAGCACACGGTCTACGGCATCGTCCTCAAGAGCTCCTCCGGCGAGGCGCGCTTCCAGGACACCGTCAAGATGCTCGACTGGGCCTACGGCACCAGGACGGCCGTCACCCTCACTCCGGCACCGCCGCGCCTCAGGGGCGAATGACACGACCGCGAACGACGGCGAAAGCCCCCGATCGGAGATCGGGGGCTTTCGCCGTCTCCGGGCAGGGCTCTGGAGTGCGGTTTCCGGGGGGAGCGGGGGGCCGGCGTATGAGTCGCGTAAAGAACGCGGGCCTTGGCGTATGGAAGGCGTTAGCGCACGCCGGAAATCCGAAAATCGGGTGTTTTCTTCTCTACGGCGCCGTCAACGGGGCGGTGCCGGCACTCATCGGATCTCTGCGAACCGGAGAAGAACAACAGCCATGGCAGACCTCGTGCTCATAGCGCTGACCATCGCGGTCTTCGCGGTGCTCGGCCTCGTCGTGAAGGCGGTGGGACGCCTGTGAGTCCCGACAACATCATCGGCTTGGTCCTCGCGGTCGGATTGATCGTGTTCCTCATAGTGGCTCTGATACGTCCGGAGAAGTTCTAAATGGGCTCCACCACCGCGGGGGTCGTCTTCATCGTCTCCCTGCTCGTCGCGCTCGCCCTCGTGCACGTCCCCCTGGGCGACCACATGTACCGGGTGCTGAACTCCACCAAGCACAACAAGGTGGAACGCGGCATCTACCGGGCCATCGGCGTGGACCCGGACTCGGAGCAGAAGTGGAGCACCTACGCCAAGAGCGTCCTGGCGTTCTCGCTGATCTCCTTCCTGCTCCTCTACGGGCTCCAGAGGCTGCAGGACAAGCTGTTGCTGAACCTGGGCCTCGACCCCGTGCCCGACCACGTGGCGTGGAACACCGCGGCCAGCTTCGTGGCGAACACCAACTGGCAGGCCTACTCGGGCGAGAACACGATGGGCCACCTGGTCCAGATGGGCGGCCTGGCCGTCCAGAACTTCGTGTCCGCCGCCGTCGGCATCGCCGTCGCCATCGCGTTCGTCCGCGGGTTCGTGCGCAAGAGGACACAGGAACTCGGCAACTTCTGGGTGGACCTCACCCGCGCGACGTTCAAGATCCTGCTGCCGATCGCGGCGGTCGGCGCGATCGTCCTGATGGCGGGCGGCGTCGTGCAGAACTTCGCCGACCCGCAGGCGGTCACCACGGTGACCGGCGGCTCGCAGACCGTCACCGGCGGGCCGGTCGCCTCCCAGGAGGCCATCAAGCTGCTGGGCACCAACGGCGGCGGCTTCTACAACGCCAACTCCGCGCACCCGTTCGAGAACGCCACGGGCTGGACCAACTGGATCGAGATCTTCCTGATCCTGGTGATCGCCTCCTCGCTGCCCCGCACGTTCGGCCGCATGGTCGGCCAGAAGAAGCAGGGCTACGCGATCGTCGCGGTCATGGGCGTGCTGGCACTGCTGTCGATCACCGCCACCACCGCCGCGCAGGTCGCCCACCACGGCACCGTGGCCGAGGCCGTCGGCGCCTCGATGGAGGGCGTCGAGCAGCGCTTCGGCGTCGAGAACTCCGCGATGTTCGCCTCCGCCACCACCCTCACCAGCACCGGGGCGGTGAACTCCTTCCACGACTCCTACACCAGTCTGGGCGGCGCCGTGCTGATGCTGAACATGATGGTCGGCGAGGTGGCGCCCGGCGGCGTCGGCTCCGGCCTGTACGGCATGCTGATCCTCGCGGTGATCACGGTGTTCGTCGCCGGCCTCATGGTCGGGCGCACCCCCGAGTACCTCGGCAAGAAGATCGGCGCCCGCGAGATCAAGTTCGCCTCGATGTACTTCCTGGTCACCCCGGCGCTGGTGCTGATCGGCACCGCGACCGCGATGGCCTTCGAGGGGCCGCGGGAGGGCATGAACAACCCGGGGGCCCATGGTTTCTCCGAGGTGCTCTACGCGTTCACCTCCGCGTCGAACAACAACGGGTCGGCGTTCGCGGGACTGACGGTCAACACCTGGTTCTACGACATCGCGCTCGGCCTGTGCATGCTGCTGGGACGGTTCCTGCCGATCATCCTGGCCCTCGGCCTGGCCGGGTCGCTGGCCCGCCAGACCCCCGTCCCCGTGTCCGCGGGCACGCTCCCGACGCACCGGCCGCAGTTCGTCGGCATGGTCGCCGGCGTCACCCTCATCCTCGTCGCCCTGACTTTCTTCCCGGCGCTGGCCCTCGGCCCGCTGGCAGAAGGGATCCACTGATGTCCACCCCCGTGCAGGCACCCCGGCAGGCGCCCGAGCAGGCGTCCGAGCAGGCGTCGGCCAGGGTCTCCAGCGGTCTGCTCGACCCCAGGTTGCTGCTGGCCTCGCTGCCGCTCGCGGTGCGCAAGCTCGACCCGCGCGTCATGTGGCGCAACCCCGTCATGTTCATCGTGGAGATCGGCGCGGTCTGGGCGACCTTCCTGGCCGTCCGCGAGCACACCGTCTTCGGGATCGCGATCGCGGTCTGGCTCTGGCTGACGGTGGTCTTCGCCAACCTGGCCGAGGCCGTGGCCGAGGGCCGCGGCAAGGCGCAGGCCGACACCCTGCGCAGGGCCAAGAAGGACACCACCGCGCGCAGGCTGGTGAACGGCGGGGAGGAGGAGGTCCCGGCGGCCGATCTGCGCCAGGGCGACGTCGTGGTGGTCGAGGCCGGGCAGATCATCCCCGGTGACGGCGACGTCGTCGAGGGCATCGCCTCGGTGGACGAGTCGGCGATCACCGGCGAGTCCGCCCCGGTCATCCGGGAGTCCGGCGGCGACCGGTCGGCGGTGACCGGCGGCACGAAGGTGCTCTCCGACCGGATCGTCGTGAAGATCACCCAGAAGCCGGGCGAGTCGTTCGTCGACAAGATGATCGCCCTGGTCGAGGGCGCCTCCCGGCAGAAGACGCCGAACGAGATCGCCCTCAACATCCTGCTGGCCGCGCTGACGATCATCTTCATGATCGCGACCGTCACCATGCAGCCGTTCGCCGTCTGGGGCAGGCTGAGCAACCCCGGCGTCCCGGACACCGCGGCGCTGGACGGGAACGGGGTGACCGGCCTCGTCATGGTCTCCCTGCTGGTCTGCCTCATCCCCACCACGATCGGCGCGCTGCTGTCGGCGATCGGCATCGCCGGCATGGACCGGCTCGTGCAGCGCAACGTCCTGGCGATGTCCGGCCGCGCCGTCGAGGCCGCGGGCGACGTCAACACCCTGCTGCTGGACAAGACCGGCACCATCACCCTGGGCAACCGGCAGGCGTCGGAGTTCACCCCCGTCGGCGGCGTCTCCCCGCAGGAGCTGGCCGACGCCGCGCAACTGTCGTCGCTGGCCGACGAGACACCCGAAGGACGCTCCATCGTGGTGTACGCCAAGCAGGCGTACGGGCTGCGCGAACGCCACCCGGGCGAGCTCGCGCACGCCGAGTGGATCCCCTTCGCCGCGCAGACCCGCATGTCGGGCGTCGACGTGGACGGCCGCAGCCTCCGCAAGGGTGCCGCGTCCGCGGTGGCCGACTGGATCCGCGCAGGCGGCGGCATCGTCTCCCCGGAGCTCGGCGACGTGGTGGACGGCGTCTCCGCCGCGGGCGGCACGCCGCTGGTCGTCGGCGAGATCACCGACGGCGGGGCGCGCGTCCTGGGCGTCATCCACCTCAAGGACGTCGTCAAGTCCGGCATGCGCGAGCGGTTCGACCACATGCGCGCCATGGGCATCAAGACGATCATGGTGACGGGCGACAACCCGCTCACCGCCAAGGCCATCGCCGAGGAGGCGGGGGTCGACGACTTCCTGGCCGAGGCCAAGCCCGAGGACAAGCTCGCCTTCATCAAGGCCGAGCAGGACGGCGGGTGCCTGGTGGCGATGACGGGCGACGGCACCAACGACGCCCCCGCCCTGGCCCAGGCCGACGTCGGCGTGGCGATGAACACCGGCACCTCCGCCGCCAAGGAGGCCGGGAACATGGTCGACCTCGACAGCGACCCGACGAAGCTCATCGAGATCGTCGAGATCGGCAAGCAGCTCCTCATCACCCGCGGCGCGCTGACCACGTTCTCCATCGCCAACGACATCGCCAAGTACTTCGCGATCATCCCGGCGCTGTTCGTCGGCCTCTACCCCGGCCTGGACGCCCTCAACATCATGCGGCTGGACAGCCCGCAGTCGGCGATCCTGTCCGCGGTCATCTTCAACGCGCTGATCATCATCGCGCTGATCCCGCTCGCCCTGCGCGGCGTGCGGTACCGGCCGAGCTCGGCCTCCCGGCTGCTCAGCCGCAACCTGGCCGTCTACGGGCTCGGCGGAGTGCTCGCCCCCTTCGTCGGCATCAAGATCATCGACCTTCTGATCCAGTTCGTCCCCGGGATCGCCTCATGAACACTCTGCCCGGCTGGCTGCGCCAGCACCTGGCGGCGCTGCGCGCGCTGCTGGTCCTCACCCTCGTCTGCGGGGCGGCCTACCCGCTGGTCATCACCGCCGTCGGCCGGCTCCCCGGCCTGAACGGCAAGGCCGAAGGCTCCTATGTCGAGGTCGACGGGAAGCGGGTCGGCAGCGAGCTGATCGGCCAGCCGTTCCTCGACGGGAACGGCGACCCCCTGAAGCAGTACTTCCAGGTCCGCGAGTCCCACGCCGGCGACGGCTGGGACCCGATGGCCACCGCCGCGAGCAACCGCGGCATGGAGGACATCGTCGACATCCTGCCCGACCCCGCGCTGGTGGCGGCGGGCCAGGAGGACGAGAACGCGCGCGAGTCGCTGCTCACCACGGTCTGCGCCCGCAGCCTGAAGTACGGCGAGCTCGACGGGGTGGACGGCTCCCGTCCCTACTGCACGGACGACGGCGTCGGCGCGGTCCTGTCGGTGATCGGCCCCCGCGACGCCACGGGCACCGTCTCCCGCCCCGTCAAGGTCGTCAGCGTCAACGAGGCCTGCCCCGCCGCCCCGTTCATCGCCGAGTACAGGGGCGTCAAGGTCGAGTGCGCCGCCTACGGCGAGGACTACGGCGAG
The DNA here is from genome assembly GCF_002995495.1 of Actinocorallia populi. Taxonomy (GTDB): domain Bacteria; phylum Actinomycetota; class Actinomycetes; order Streptosporangiales; family Streptosporangiaceae; genus Actinocorallia; species Actinocorallia populi. Next base: position 235,960 of record NZ_PVZV01000006.1, read on the forward strand.
GGGCAGATGGTGCCGGTCAGGGGCGACGCCCCCGAGCGGCCGGCCGTCCCCGCCGACGCGGTCACCGCCAGCGGCTCGGGCATCGACCCGCACATCTCCCCGCAGTGGGCGCGGCTGCAGGCCGGGCGGGTCGCCGCCGCCCGCGGCGTCCCGGTCGACCGGGTCGAGCGGCTGATCGGGGAGCACACCACCGGCCGCGCCCTCGGCTTCATGGGCGCGCCTGCGGTCAACGTCCTCACCCTCAACATCGCGCTCGACGAGACGGCGCCCTTCCAGGGCTGAGAGAGAAGAGGGGAACATCCATGGCCAGGGGTCGGCTCCGCATCTACCTGGGGGCCGCCCCCGGCGTGGGTAAGACCTACGCGATGCTCGGCGAGGGCCGCCGCAGGGCCCAGCGGGGGACCGACGTGGTCGTCGGGCTCGTGGAATGCCACGACCGGGCCCGCACCCTCGCCCGCCTGGAGGGCCTGGAGGTCATCCCCAGGCGCGTCGTGACCTACCGGGGCGCGGAGTTCACCGAACTGGACACCGACGCCGTCCTCGCCCGCGCCCCGCAGGTCGCGCTCATCGACGAGCTCGCGCACACCAACGTCCCGGGCAGCGGGACGGAGAAGCGCTGGCAGGACGTGGAGCGCCTGCTGGAGGCGGGCATCGACGTCGTGTCCACGGTGAACGTCCAGCACCTGGAGTCGATGAACGACGTCGTCGAGAAGATCACCGGGATCCCGCAGCGCGAGACCATCCCCGACGAGGTGGTGCGCCGCGCCGACCAGGTCGAGCTCGTCGACATGTCCCCCGAGGCGCTGCGCCGCCGCATGGCGCACGGCAACATCTACGCGGCCGAGAAGGTCGACGCGGCGCTGTCCAACTACTTCCGCGTCGGCAACCTGACGGCCCTGCGCGAGCTGGCACTGCTGTGGGTCGCCGGCAAGGTGGACGACCAGCTCGCCCGCTACCGGGACGACCACGGCATCGCCGGGACGTGGGAGGCCCGCGAGCGCATCGTCATCGCGCTCACCGGAGGCCCCGAGGGCGCCGCCCTCATCCGCAGGGCCACCCGCATCGCCGCCCGTTCCAAGGGCGCGGACCTGCTCGCGGTGCACGTGACGCGCAGCGACGGCCTGTCCGGGTCCCGGCCCGTCCAGCTCGCCCGGCAGCGCGAGATCGTCGAGAACCTCGGTGGGAGCTACCACCAGGTCGTCGGCGACGACGTGCCGAGCGCCCTGCTGGAGTTCGCGCGGGCCGTCAACGCCACCCAGCTCGTGCTGGGCGTGTCCAGGCGCGGCAGGTTCGCCCAGATGCTGAGGCCCGGCGTCGGGGTGACCACGACGGCGATGTCCGGCTCGATCGACGTGCACATGGTGACCCACGAACAGGCGCACAAGGGACAGAGACGCCCGGTTCGGGATCCCGGGCCGCCCACCCGCCGCCGGGCCGGGGCCTGGGCGCTGGCCGTCCTGGGCCTGCCGCTGCTCACGTTCCTGCTCTTCCAGGCCAGGACCGGGCTGACGCTGCCGAGCGACATCCTGTTCTACCTGGCGGCGGTGGTCGGCATCGCCCTCGTCGGCGGCCTGTGGCCGGCGATGTTCACCGCGGTCGGCGGCTTCCTGCTGCTCAACTACTACTTCACCCCGCCGGTCCACCGGTTCACCATCGCCGAGCCGGAGAACATGATCGCTCTGGTGGTGTTCGTGCTGGTGGGCGTCGGGGTGAGCGCCGTCGTGGACCGGGCCGCGAAACGTTCGCGCGAGGCCCTCCGGCTGCACGCCGACTCCGAGGTGCTGTTCGGCCTGGCCGGAAACGTGCTGCGCGGCGAGCACGCCATGGGCAGCCTGCTGGGGCGGCTGCGGGAGACCTTCGGCCTGGTCTCGGTGACGCTGCTCGAACGCCCGGAAGCCGGATCGGGCTGGCGGATCGTGGCGACCGTCGGCGGCCGCCCCTGCACCGGCCCCGAGGACGGCGACACCGAGATCCCGATCGCCGAGGACCTCGTCCTGGCCCTGCGCGGACGCACCCTCGCGGCGTCCGACCGCAGGATCCTGGAGGCGTTCGCGGCCCAGGCCGCGGGCGCGCTGCGCCACCAGCGCCTGGCGGCCGAGGCCGAGAAGGCGCGGCCGCTGGAGGCCGCCGACCGCATGCGGACCGCGCTCCTCAGCGCCGTCAGCCACGACCTGCGCACCCCGCTGGCCTCGGCCAAGGCGGCCGTCGACAGCCTGCACAGCTCCGAGATCGACTGGACGGACGAGGACCGCGCCGAGCTCGTCGACACCGCAGCCCAGTCGCTGAACCGGCTGGACCGGCTCGTGGCCAACCTGCTGGACATGAGCCGCCTGCAGGTCGGCGCCCTGGGCATCACGGCACGGCCGCTCGCCCTGGACGAGGTGGTGCCGCGCGCCCTGGACGAGATCGGGCCCGCCGCGCGGGGGGTCTCCGTCCAGGTCCCGCACGACCTGCCCGCCGTCGACGCCGACCCCGCGCTGCTCGAGCGCGTGCTCGTCAACGTCGTCTCCAACGCGCTGCGGTACGGGCCGCCCGGCCTGCCGGTCCTGGTCACCGCCAGCGCGCACCGCGACCGCGTCGAGCTGCGGGTCGTCGACCGCGGCCCCGGCATACCCCTCGCCGACCGGGACCGGGTGTTCCTGCCGTTCCAGCGGCTCGACGACCGCGACAACCACACCGGTGCCGGGCTCGGCCTCGCCCTGGCGCGCGGCCTCACCGAGGCGATGGGCGGCGAGCTCGTCCCCGAGGACACGCCCGGCGGCGGCCTCACCATGACCGTCTCACTCCGCATCCACCCGGGGACCAGATGACCAGAATCCTCGTCGTCGACGGCGATCCGCTCCAGCCGTTATGAGGAGGCGGGCGCCTGCCCGGCGAAGCGGTAGCCCATCCCCGGCTCGGTGATGAGGTAGCGGGGCCGGGAGGGGTCCGGCTCCAGCTTGCGGCGCAGCTGGGCCAGGTAGACGCGCAGGTAGTGGGTCTCTCTCTCGTAGGACGGGCCCCACACCTCGTGCAGCAGCTGCTGCTGGCTGACCAGGCGCCCGGGGTTGCGGACCAGGATCTCCAGCACGTGCCACTCGGTGGGGGTGAGCCGCACGTCCGCCCCGTCGCGGGTCACCCGCTTGGCCGCCAGGTCGACGGTGAAGTCCGCGGTGGCCACGACGGCCTGCTCCTCGGCGGGCGCGGCCCTGCGCAGGGCCGCGCGCATCCGGGCCAGGAACTCGTCCATGCCGAACGGCTTGGTGACGTAGTCGTCGGCGCCCGCGTCCAGCGCGGCGACCTTCTCCACGGCCGAGTGGCGGGCCGACAGCACGATGATCGGGACCCGGGTCCAGCCGCGCAGCCCGTGGATGACCTCGACGCCGTCCAGGTCGGGCAGGCCCAGGTCGAGGACGACGAGGTCGTGGCCGTGCCGGGCGACGAGGTCCAGCGCCGTCCGGCCGTCGGGGGCGGTGTCGACCTCGTATCCGCGGGCCTTGAGGTTGATGCGCAGCGTGCGCAGGATCTGCGGCTCGTCGTCCACCACGAGTATCCGTGTCATCCCGCCTCCCCGGCCGGTGCCGCCGGGAGGTCGAAGACCATGGTCAGGCCCCCGCCCGGCGTGTCCTCCGCGGTGAGGGTACCGCCCATCGCCTCGGTGAGGCCGCGGGCCACGGCGAGGCCGAGCCCGATGCCCGTGCCGCGGGGCGCGTCGCCGAGCCGCTGGAACGGCACGAACAGGTGCGCCTTGTCGGCGTCGGGCACCCCGGGGCCGCGGTCGGCGATCCGCAGCTCCAGCCGCGCGCCCAGCCCGCTGGCGGTGATCAGCACCGGGGTCCGGCTGTGCCGCAGCGCGTTCTCCACCACGTTGGCCACGGCCCGCTCCAGCAGGCCGGGGTCGGCGTCGGCCCACGGCAGGGTCTCGGGGACGTCCAGCCCGATCCGGTCGAGGGGCAGGGCGCGGACGGCCCTCAGCACGACCTCGTCCAGCCCGACGGGCCTGCGGAGCAGCTGGACGGCGCCGGTCTGCAGGCGGGTCATGTCCAGCAGGTTCGCCACCAGGCCGCCCAGCTCGTCCGCGGACTCCTCGACGGCGGCCAGCAGCTCCGCCTCGTCCTCGGGGTCCCAGACGACGTCCTTGGAACGCAGGCTGCTGACCGAGGCCTTGATCGAGGCCAGCGGGGTGCGCAGGTCGTGGGAGACGGCGGCGAGCAGCGCGAGCCGCACCTTGTCGGCCTCCTCGAGCTCCCGTGCGCGCGAGGCCTCCCGGGAGAGGCGCAGGCGTTCCAGGGCGGCGGCGGCCTGGTAGGCGAAGGCGGACAGGACGCGCTGGTCGGAGGCCGGCAGCGTCTGGCCGCGCAACGCGAGCACGAGGCGGTCGTTGACCTTGACCCGCAGATCCGCCTCGTCCGGCCCCGCGCACGGCACCCCGGCGCAGCCCGCGACCGTCCAGCCGCCGGTGCCCTTCTCCAGCAGGGAGACGCCGACCAGGCCGAACGTCTCCAGAACGCGCTGGAGCAGCGCGGGCAGGGTGGACTCGCCCTTCAGGACGCTGGTGGCCAGCAGGCTCAGCGTGGCGGCCTCCGTGCGCGCCTCGGCCGCGGCCCGCCGGTTGCGTGCGGCCGAGTCGACCACCGCGGAGACGGCGGCCGCCACCAGCAGGCTCAACACCAGGGCCAGGACGTTCTCCCCGTCGGAGATGGTCAGGGTGCGGACCGGCGGGGCGAAGAACCAGTTCGCCAGCACGGAGCCCGCGACGGCCGCGACCACCGCGGGCCACAACCCTCCGGCCAGGGCCGCGACCACCGCCACGCACAGGTAGAGCATGAGGCCGGAGGCCAGGGGGAAACCCGCGCCGAACGCGTGCAGCAGCAGGGTCAGCAGGGGCGGGCCGGCCACCGCCACCGCCCAGCCCGCGCCCTGGCGGCGCCGCCCCAGGGCGGGTACCTTCGCGGCGCGCGGCCGCTTGCCCCGCCCCGACTCCTCGTGGGTGACCATGTGCACGTCGATGTCGCCGGACAGGTCGGTGACGGTCCGGCCGACGCCGGGGCCGAAGAGGTACTGCCAGTTCGCCCTGCGGCTGGTGCCGATGACGATCTGCGTCGCGTTGATCCCGCGGGCGAACTCCAGCAGCGCGGTCGGGACGTCGTCCCCGGCGACCTGGTGGTAGGTGCCGCCGAGGCTCTCGACCAGGTCGCGCTGGCGGGCGAGCGCCTCGGGGTCGGCTCCGCTGAGCCCGTCGCCGCGGGCGATGTGCACGGCCGCCAGCTCGCTGCGCCCGCTGCGGGCGGCGATGCGGGCCGCGCGGCGGATCAGGGTGCCCCCCTCGGGCCCGCCGGTGATCGCGACGACGATCCGCTCCCGCGTCTCCCAGGTGCTGTCGATGCCCTGCTGCTCGCGGTAGCGGGCCAGGCCCTCGTCCACGCGGTCCGCGACCCACAGCAGGGCCAGTTCCCGCAACGCGGTGAGGTTGCCGACGCGGAAGTAGTTGGACAGCGCCGCGTCGACCTTCTCGGCCGCGTAGACGTTGCCGTGCGCCATGCGGCGGCGCAGCGCGGCGGGGGACATGTCGACGAGTTCGATGTCGTCCGCGGCTCGCACCACGGCGTCCGGGACGGTCTCGCGCTGCTCGACGCCGGTGATGTTGCGCACGACGTCGTTGAGCGACTCCAGGTGCTGGACGTTCACCGTGGTCACGACGTCGATGCCGGCCTCGAGCAGCTCCTCGACGTCCTGCCAGCGCTTGGCGTTGCGGCTGCCGGGCACGTTGGTGTGCGCCAGCTCGTCCACGAGGGCGACCTCGGGCGCGCGCCGCAGGACGGCGTCCACGTCCATCTCGGTGAAACAGGCGTTGCGGTAGTCCATCTCCCTGCGCGGGACGACCTCGAGGCCGTCGATCAGCTCGCGCGTCCTCGGTCGGCCGTGGTGCTCCACCAGGCCGACGACGACGTCCGAACCCCGCTCGCGGCGGCGCAGGCCCTCGCCGAGCATGGCGTAGGTCTTGCCCACGCCGGGAGCGGCGCCCAGGTAGATACGGAGTTTCCCTCTGCCGGTCATAACACGCCAATTCTTACAGCCGGTCGTGTTCGTGCCTGTACCGGGCGGCTGACGAGCCCTTTCCCCTTCGCGTCAGGCCAGGGCGAAGACCGCGAAGCCCGAGGCGAGCAGGACCGCCATGGCACGGCGCGCGGGTCCCGTGCCGGTCCACGGGGACTCCAGGCGGCGGGCGAAGCGGGCGATGCCGATCAGCAGCAGCGCGAAGAGCGGCAGCCAGGCCAGCCGGGCCGCGATCCAGCCGGCCGTCACGGGCGCGGTGGTCAGGCCGGCGAGGGGAGCGGCGAACGACGCGGGGATCGCGGCGGCCAGCATCGCGGTCTGGTGCCAGCACAGGATCGTCATCGCCGACAGGTTGATGATCACGACCGGGGCCCAGAGCGCGGGCCGGTCCAGCAGGCGGCCGAGACGGTCGCGCAGCAGGATCGCGGCGCCGGACTGGGCCGCGGCGAGGGCCAGGACGAGGAGCGACGGGGGGTGCGAGTTGGTCCTGGCCTCACCGGGCACGCCGACCATCGACGCCGGGTACGCGAAGGCGAAGATCAGCACCGCGAAGAGGGCGGCGCCGCCGATCAGCAGCACCCGGCCCTCGCGGCGGCCGATCCGCTGCTCCGCCCACCCGGTGCCGATCTGGTAGGCGAACATCCAGCCGGGGAGGAGGTTCAGCACGCTCAGCCACGAGGGCATGGCGTCGGCGTACGGTCCGTAGCGCAGGAAGTCGACCACGGCGACCGAGCCGAGCAGCGGGGCGGCGGCCCACGCGCCGAGGCGGCGGGTGGCGGCCAGGCAGTACGGGGTCAGCGCGGTGATGACGGCGTAGACGCCGACGAACCACAGGGGCTGGACCACCAGCGTCGAGGCGGTGTGCAGGGTGGTGACCGCAACGCCGAAGCCGTGGTGGAGCAGGAGCAGGAGCGGGGCCCAGACGGCGGCGACGCCGAGGACCGGGCGGCCCAGCCGCCTCAGGCGGCCCGCGATCCACTCGCCGGGGCGTCCCTGGTGGCGCCGGTAGGAGAGGGCGGAGGCGTACCCGCCGACCAGGAAGAAGACGCCCAGCATCTGCAGGACCCAGGAGAGCGGGGCGAGGCCGCCGAAGGCGGACAGCGGGCTGGCGTTGCGCAGCCCGCCGCCGGAGTCGAGGGTGAAGCCGCCGAGGAGCCAGTGGCCGGTGGGGACGCTGAGCAGGGCGAGGGCGCGCAGGCCGTCGACGGCGCGGTCCCGGTGGGCGGGGGTGCGTTCGGCGATCTTCCTGATCGTGCTGGACAGAACGGTCATCGGGGGTCTCCTCCGGTGGCGATGGCGGCGAAGGCGGCCAAGGTCGTGGTGCCGGTGTCGAAATAGGCGCTGTGCAGGGGGACCCGGGACGCGTCGAGCGTGCGGGCGCCGAAGGCCGGGTCGGTGGGGTCGGTACCGTGGCCGAGTCCGAGGAACTCGACGTTGGGGATGCGGCGGATCCAGTCCCTGGGGGACGTCGCCGCCCAGACGGTGGCGTCGGTGCGCAGGTCGGCGGCGGTGCCGGCGCGCATGCCGGGAGAGCCCGCCACCACGATGTCGGTGGCGTCGGTGCCGGCGGCGGCCAGCCCGCAGACGACGGATCCGTAGCTGTGGCAGAACAGGACGGGGTCGGGGATCCCGGCGGCGTCCAGCCCCCGGGTGAAGCGGGTGAGGCGCTCGGCGCCGTCCTCGGCGAGACGGCCGGTGGCCGCGTCGATGCCCACCCCCTCGGGGGTGGTGTAGCCGGCCCACGCGATGACGGCGGTGTCCTCGCCCGCCTCCTTCTGGAGACGACCGGCCATGCGCTCAAGGCGCCCGAACCGGCTCGAGGCGGAGATGTCCGAACCGGGGATGACGATCGACACGTGGGCGGCGGTGGTCAGATCTCCGACGACGGTGGCGATCCGGCCGCGGCCGCGCGGGTCGTAGGCCAGGACGCCGTCCCGGCCGGTGACCGCCTTGTTCGCGCGGTAGCGGAGTGCGATCGGCGCGCCGTCGAGGTTGCCGACCACGGAGGGGTGCTCCTCGGCGAGCCGGACCCGCTGCCGCGCCGTCGTCCCGTCGAAGAACGCGGCCATCTCGGCGGGCCCGGTGGTCGACGGGTCCGGGAGCGGGCGTCCCAGGGAGGTGTCGGCGAGCCATTCTTCAACGCCCGGGAGCGGGGCGGTGAGCGGGGTCTGCGCCGAGACGGGGGACCAGCCGGCGGCCCTTCCGACGGTGACGGCCATCAGGACGAGGGCGGTCAGGGTCCTCTTGAAGCGGCGCATCGAGGCCGTCCTCCCTCTCGTCTCACCGCCGGTTCGGTGATGAGCAAGAAGGTAGGAGCGGGGGTCCCAAGGGGGCATCACGCCGGACGCCCAAGGTGCGAGTAGTACTCCGGTAGGGGGAGGGGGCCGCGGGAGAGGCCTCGGGAGTGAACGCAGGCCTCCCACCCTCCGGGGCGACCGGTCCGTTCCGGCGCTGCTCAGCCGACGTCGCGGCGGAGCAGGTCCTCCTCGCTCTCCCGCCGGATCAGCGCGCGGGCCGCGCCCTGGCCCACCGCGATGACCGGCGGGCGGCGGACGAGGTTGTAGTTGGAGGCCATGGAGTGGTGGTAGGCGCCGGTGCAGAAGACCGCGACGAGGTCGCCGGGCCGGACGTCCGCGGGGAGCCGGGCGTCGCGGACCAGGACGTCGCCGGTCTCGCAGTGCCTGCCGACGACCGTCACCGTGCGGTCGGCCGCGGAGGGGACCCGGCCGATGAGGCGGGCCGAGTAGCGGGCGCCGTACAGGCCGGGGCGCGGGTTGTCGCTCATGCCGCCGTTGACCGTCACGAAGACGCGCCCCGCGGCGGAGCGCTTGACGCCGACGACCCGGTAGACCGTGGTCCCGGCGCGGGCGACGATGGCGCGGCCGGGCTCGACCGTCAGGCGCGGGACCGGCAGGCGGTGATGTCGCTGATCTGCGAGCCGAGGTGGCAGTGCAGGCCGGCCAGGCGCAGGCGGTGCTGGCCCAGGACGCGGCGGGCGGCCTCGGCGGCGGCCCCGGAGGCGAGGGAGAAGCCGAACTGCTGCTCCTCAGTCCCGGTCGTGAGAGCGGGATGGGCGCCGCCGTCGACGCCGGGCACGACCCGGAGCAGGACGTCCTGGCGGGGGCCCGGTATGCCCGAGGCCATGACCGCCAGCCGGGAGATCTCTCCGGCGGCGTCCACCACGATCCGGCCGACCCCGTAGCCGAACGCGGCCTTCAGGTCCTCCGGCGTCTTGCCGTTGCCGTGCAGGAGGATCCGTTCGGCGGGGAACCCGACGGCGCGCGCGACCGCGAGCTCGCCCGCCGAGCAGACGTCCAGGGAGAGCCCCTCCTCGAGGACCCACCGGGCCATGCCGCGGCACAGGAAGGCCTTTCCCGCGTAGGCGACCTCGCCGCCCCAGAAGGCGTCGCGGAACGCCCGGCAGCGTTCCCTGACATCGGCCTCGTCCACCACCTGCACGGGAGTGCCGAACCTGCGGACGATCTCGGTGAGGGCGACCCCGCCGATCTCCAGGTCACCCTCGCGCGTGACGTGTGTGGTGATGGGCCAGATGGAAGGGCTCGTCTTCTGGATCAGCATCGGGGGAGGTCTCCTCAACGGACGGACGCGCGATGACCTCGCGCAGGAGAAGGGAGGTGGAGGTGCGCGCGGCGCCACCGGCGCCGCGCAGCGCGGTCAGCTCGGCCGACAGTTCCGCCAGCCCCGGGCAGCTGAGCCGCAGTTCGTAGTCGTCGTCTCCGGCCAGCGCCCAGACGGCGCGCGTCATGGCGCGGCTGCGCGACCAGCGCTCGAAGGAGGCGGGCGCCGTTCCGGGCGCCAGCCCGACCCGGACGATGGCCTCGACGGTCATCGCGCGGCCGCCGCGGGCGGGAGGAGAGGCCCGCGGGACGCCTTCGTCCCGCGGGCCGGCTTCTCGTGGACGTTCACGCCGCGCTCCCGACCAGCCGTTCACCGAGCCGCAGCAGCGCGGGATCGAGGACGACCGGATCCACTTCGAACCGGGTGACGCCGAGCGGGAGGAGCAGGGCCCGCAGGGCCCCTCCCGCCAGCCGCACCGACCCGTGTCCCGCCCCGAGCGCCAGGCGGAGCCCCGCCTCGGAGCTGAACCCGATCCCGACCCGCTCGGCCCCCGGCGAGCGGCCCGTGCGGACGGTGACGGCCCCGCCGGGGATCTCCCGGACGGGCACCCAGAGCACGTGTTGATCGATGTCGTCTTCCATGACGTCTCCTCGCTCCGCCGTCCGCGTCCCACTGGCGCGTCCGGCAGGGATCACGTTAGGCAGCGTTATGCGGCGTTTCCCACCTTCTATGCGTCTTTATGACGCTGAGGGGGTCGGCTCTGACGGAGCCCTGACACCGCTGCGATCCGGCTCACAACGCGGTCCGGCTGAGCGGCTCGTGCGGGCCCTGCGCCGACCCCGGAGAACGGCTCGCCGGCATCCCGCTCATCGTCGAGTAGATTCTCGTCATGGCCGCCAGCCGCCCCGGGATCTTCGGGGTGGCCGTCCTTTCGGGCCGGGCAGCCGACGGTTCGGGTGGCGCGGTGCCACCACCTCGCCACGAAGGAGACCGGATGCAGGCGGATCCGCCCGGCTCGCCCGCGCTGCGCGCGTCCGACGCGGACCGCGACCGGGTCATCGAGCTGCTGCGCGCCGCCGTCGCCGATGGACGGCTCGACCTGGCCGAGTTCGAGGAGCGGCTGGACGCGGCGCTGGCCGCCCGCACCATCGAGGCGCTGAACCCGCTCATCGCCGACCTGGTCCCGGCACCGTACGGCGTCGGCGCGCTCACGCCGTCGCTCACCGGACCGCCGGTCGAGCCGGTCGCCGAACTGCTCACCATCAAGGAGCGGCACGGCTCGGTGCGCCGCGACGGCCGGTGGACGCTGCCGCGCCGGCTCGTGCTGCGCACCGCGTGGTCCGACGTGCTGCTGGACCTGACCGGCGCGGTGCGCGGCCTGCCCGAGCTGGTCGTCGAGCTGCGGGTGAGCGGCGGCGACGTGGAGCTGGTCCTCGCGCCGGGCATGGTGGTGAACGCCAACGAGCTGTCGGTGCGCTACAGCCAGGTGACGATCAGCAGGGACACGGGCGACGACACGCCGGAGACACTGCACGTCCGCGTGGTGGGCCGCATACGGCACGGACGGCTCAGCGCCCGGTGGCAGACGCCGAGCCGGTGACGCCCCAGGCGCATCGACCACCGCGAATCCCGTCCCGATAACCGGCCTGCGGCACGCGGGTCACGTAACGGGTGATTTCCGCCGCGAATCCCGCGGCTGCGCCGCATACGGGCGTCACCGGAATCGGCAGGGAACGCGCCGGGCGTCCGGAGGTTGCGCTCTTTTCGCCGGAAATCCTGTCCGGGAAATTGAGAAGAAGGAGCGGTGAATCATCCGCTCGGCAGGTCTCCGGCCTTGCTGGTAAGGCAATTCTCAAACTGGCTAATATAATTCTCCCATACGAGAGGGATGGTCGCACGAGCGGGCGCGGCCGTCAACCCCGTGGGTGCGGATCTGCACGATCGCCTCTCCGGCGGGTCGGTGCGGGCGTCGCCGAACCGCTGTATCCACTGGTCGAAGCGGTCCGATGCGGACGTCGCGCCAGCCCGTCCGCCGCGGTCGCGGCGGCTTCCGGACGGTCGTGAGGGACCGGTGAAGGCCATTGACCTCTGAGCCGTAAATCTATATCGTGCCGTTCCGCAATATGTTTTCATTCACCTCCGGAGTGAGGGGAGTGGTGCGATGAACGTCATCGCCCAAGCGGTGGAAGGCTCGATCGTCACCGGCTCGATATACGGCCTCTTGGGCGTGGGATTCGCGCTGCTGTTCCGGGCCTCGAAAGTGCTCAGTTTCTGTCAGGGCGGCTTCATGCTGCTGGGGGCGTTCCTCTTCTACGACCTGCAGGAGCCGGGCGGCGGGTCCTTCGCGGTGTCGGTGCTCGTCACCGTCGTGGTGGTGGCGGCCTTCAGCGGGCTGGTCTACCTGGTGGTGTTCGCGCGGGTCGCCGCGCGGGAGGCGTTCGCGACGTCGGTGGCGACGATCGGGCTCGCCGGCGTGCTGCAGGCGGTGTTCGCGGTCCGGTACGGCACCGCGCCGTTGAGCCTGCCCGACGGAGTGGTCTCGGGCGAGGCGTTCCGGGTGTTCTCCGCGGTGGTGCCGGTCGCCGACCTCATCGCCGTCGGCATGGCCGCGGCAGCCACGGCCTCGCTGGTGGTCATGCTCAGGTTCACCCCGCTGGGGCAGCGCATGAACGCGGTGGCCGACAACGCCTCGCTCGCCGAGCATCTGGGCATCAGCGCGGCGCGCGTGGCGGCGCTCGCCTGGGCGCTGGCGGGCGCCACGGCGGCACTGGCGGGCATCGCCTTCAGCCTGCGCTCGTCGGTCGACCCCGTCGGGGTGGCGAACATCGGGTTGTTCGCCTTTCCCGCGATCATCCTGGGCGGCCTGGACTCGGTCGGCGGGGCGCTGCTCGGCGGGATCATCCTGGGGGCCGTCCAGAACACGGTCCAGGTCGCGTTCGGCAGTTCCTGGGTGGACCTGGTGTCCTTCCTGGTGATGCTCGCCATCCTCCTGGTCCGCCCGTCCGGGCTGTTCGGCAGGACCGAGGTGGTGCGGCTATGACGGCGCGGACGCCGAAAGCCGGGGAGGGCCCGCTCGCGGGCGCCGTCCGGGCGCTCGCGAGGCCGGGCGGGCCGACCCGCGCGCTCCTGGGGGGCGCGCTGCTGGCGGGGGCGGTGTACGCCGCTTTCGGAGGACCCTTCATCAACCTCATCGGGCAGTCGTGCGCGGTCTTCGCCATCGCGGCCCTGGGCCAGTCGATCCTGATGGGCAGCGCGGGGCAGGTCGCCTTCAGCGGCGGCGCGTTCATGGCCATCGGCGCGTTCACGACCGGCATGCTGTCCGGCACGCCGCTGGAGCCCTTCCCGATCCCGCTGGTGGCGGGCGCGCTGATCGGCTGGGCCGTCGGTCTCGTCTCGGGCCTGCCGGGCCTGCGCTTCCGCGGGCTCTACCTGCTGCTGGCCAGCCTCGCGCTCCAGTTCATCGTGCTCTCCCTGGCCCACACCTACCAGTCCGCCCACCACCCGGCGGGCGTCCTCGTCCCGCCGCTCCGCCTCGGGCCGCTCGACCTGTCGAGCGGCCGGGCGCTGTACTTCACGCTGCTCGCCGTCCTGGCCGTCGTCTACGCGGCGGCGTGGGCGGTGGAGCGGACCGGCGTCGGCCTGGCGTGGCGGGCGCTGCGCGAGAGCGAGGTCGCCGCGGCCGTCAGCGGCGTCGACGTCACGCGGTGGAAGCTGTACGCGTTCGCGGCCAGCGGCGCGGTGACGGCGATGGCGGGAAGCCTGTTCGCCTACCTGGTGGGGCGCGCCGACTACCAGAGCTACGAGCTGGCCCTGTCGATCTCGCTGATCACCATGATCTTCATCGGCGGGATCCGGTCGCGGCTCGGCGCGCTCGCCGGCGCCGTCGTCATCACGACGCTGCCCTACCTCCTGCAGAACAACCTCAGCGTCTGGCTGGGCGGCCTCGGGCTCGACGCGGGCTGGTACGCCGCCAACCAGAGCCAGGTGAACGCGGGCCTGTTCTCCCTGCTGTTCCTGCTGGTGGTGCTGTTCGAGCCGCACGGCGTCGAAGGGATCCTGCTCAAGGCGGAGCGGGCGGTGCGCGCACGGTCCCGGCACCGGACGGCCGGGGGCGCGTCATGACGGCGCCGGTGCTCTCGGTCCGCGGCCTCACCGTCTCCTACGACGGCGGAGCGCCCGCGGTGTCCGGCTACGACGTCGACCTCCCGCCGGGCACGCTCACCGTCGTCCTCGGCCGCAACGGGGCGGGCAAGACGAGCACGCTGCGGGGCATCACCGGTTTCCTCTCCCACGAATCCGGTGCATCGAGCGGCACGGTGGCCGTGCAGGGCGTCGTGGTCCGGCGGCCGAGTCCGCTGCGCCTGTCCCGCCTCGGCGTCGGCCTGGTCTCCGAACGCGACAAGGTCTTCGCGAACATGGGCGTGGGCGAGCAGCTGCGCCTGGTCGCCGACAGGAAGGCGGACCTGGACGAGGTCTGCGCGTTCTTCCCCCGGCTGGAAGAGCGCCGCGACGTGCGGGCGGGGCTGCTGAGCGGCGGCGAGAGGCAGATGCTGGCCACGGCCCTGGTGCTGTTGCGCAGGCCGAAGGCCCTGCTGGTCGACGAGCTGTCGCTCGGTCTCGCCCCGGGCGTGGTCGGCGAACTGGTGGGTTATCTGCGCCGCCTGGCCGACGAGCGGGGCCTGGCGATCCTGGCGGCCGACCAGTCCGTGCACGCGATGCTGGGCGTCGCCGACTTCGTGCAGGTCATGGACTCCGGGGCGGTGGTCGCGAGCGGTCCGCTGGCCGACCTGGACGTCGACGCGGTCCTGGACACCTACCTCGGCCGGAACGGGCGGTGACATGAACGACAGAGCACTCGTGTGCGACGGCGTCGACGTGCACCTGGGCGGCGTGCAGATCCTGCGGGACGTCACGTTCGACGTGCGGCCGGGGGAGTCCTTCGGGATCGTCGGCCCGAACGGCGCGGGGAAGACCACCATCCTCAACGTCATCACCGGGATCGTGCGCCCGACCGCGGGAACCCTGCGCTACGGCGACACCGACCTGCTCGGCACGGCTCCGCACCGCATGCGCGGCCACGGGATCGGGCGGAGCCTGCAGTCGACCCAGTACTTCAAGGATCTGACGGCTCTCCAGCTGGTGGCGCTGGGGAGGCTGCCCAACTCCGTCGCGGGAGCCCTCTCCTTCGGCGCCCACCGCCGCCGTCGCCGGACCGGCGGATCGCAACCCGCAGCCGAGGCGCTGGAACTCCTCGGCCTGGCCGACCACGCCGAACGGCCCCTGGGCGAGCTGTCCAGCGCGGTGCAGAAGCTCGTCGACATCGCACGGGCCGTCGTGGCCGGAACGCACCTCCTCCTGCTGGACGAGCCGACCTCCGGCGTCAGCGCGCAGGAGCGAGGGATGGTCTCCGACGCGCTGGACAGGCTGCGCGGCCTCGGCCGCACCATCGTGCTGATCGACCACGACCCCGGTTTCGTCACGGGCAACTGCGACCGCCTGATGGCGATGAACTTCGGCCAGGTCCTCCATGTCGGCGAACCCGACGAGGTCATGAACAACGAGACCGTCAAGCGGTCGTATCTCGGGGAGAAGGAAGAGCGCCATGATGGGAATGCCTAGAACGCCGCTCCGCGTGCTGGCGGCCGGGGCGGTCACGGCCCTGGCCCTCACCGCCTGCGGCGGCCCCGCACCGGACGGGGACGCCTACAAGTGGGGCGTCAACTCGGAACTCTCCGGTGTGATGTCGCCCTTCGGGGCCACCGCGGCGGACGGCGTCGCCGCCTACGTCGACCAGGTGAACGCGAACGGCGGCATCAACGGCCACAAGATCGAGCTGAAGACGCTCGACAACGCCGGCGACCAGTCGCGGGCCGCGGCGAACGCGACGCAGCTGGCGACGGTCGACAAGGTCAACGCGATCTTCGGCAACGCCCTGAGCGCGAACTGCTCGGCCGCGCAGCCCGTCGTCGAGCGGTACGAGATCCCGCAGGCCTGCCTGTCGGTGGCCGAGCCCGGCCCGTACGCGTTCAACCTGGGCCCGGACCTGGCGCAGGGCGCCGACCCGCTGTTCGCCTCCGCCAGGAAGCTCGCCGGCAAGGCGGACCCGAAGGTGGCGTTCGCGCACCTCAACACGCTGACCGGCATCGCGCTGGCGAAGTCCGTCAAGGAGAAGGCCGGAGCCGCCGGCGTCACCGTCGCGACGTCCCAGCAGATCGACCTGAAGTCGACCGACGTGTCCGGGCCGGTCGCCCGGATCGTCGCCTCGCAGCCGGACGCGGTCCTGCTCAGCAACACCAGCACCGGCCTGCTCAACATCCTGAAGGGCGTCCGGGCGGCGGGCCTGAAGGCACCCGTGATCTGGCTGGACGGCACCGGGCAGATCGGCGCGCTGGCGCAGACGACCGACAACGACCTCCACGCCCTGAGCGTCTGGCAGCTGGTCGACCCCGCGTCCACCCAGGCCGACGCCAAGGAGTTCATCTCCGCGATCACCCCGAAGCTGAAGAAGGGGATGTCGGCGACGGCGCTGAACGACGGGCAGTTCGTCGGCGGCTACGTCACGGCGCGCGCCTTCGGCGAGGCGATGAAGACCTGCGGCCACCCGTGCTCCGGCGCGAAGCTCAAGACCGAACTGGAGAAGACCAGGCTGTCGCTGCCCGGCCTGGTGTCGAGCTTCTCCTACACCGCCGACGACCACTACCCGTACGAGAACTGGTACCTCTACGACGTGAAGGGCACCTCGACCTCGCTCCTGGAGACGCTGCCCGCCTCGGGCTCCTGACGGCGGCCCGCTGAAACGCTGACGGCCGGCCCCGCGGGATGCGGGGCCGGCCGCGGGCGCCGGGTTCAGTGCTGGACCGAGGCGAGGTCGAGCCGGGCGGGGGTCAGACGCCAGATGACGGCGGCCGCCACCAGGATGAGGATCCCGCCGTAAAGGCTCGTCAACTGCAGGGAATCGGTGAAGGCGAGCTCGGCCTGGTCCGCCAGGCCGGGGGAGCCGGTCTCCTGGGCGACCACCAGCGCGCCGCCCAGCGACTCGCGGACCTGGGCGGTGGCGTTCTCCGGGAGGCCGCCGCGGTAGAAGGCGGCTGCCAGGCTGCCCAGGACCGCGACGCCGAGGGTGGCGCCGAGCTCGTAGGAGGTCTCCTCGATCGCGGCGGCGCTGCCCGCCTTCTCCACCGGGGTGCCGGACATGATGACGGCGGAGGCGACGGCGAGCGAGCCCAGGCCCGCGCCGATCAGCAGGAGGGAGAAGGCCACCCACGGGTAGGTCAGCGGAACGGTCCACAGCGCCAGGAAGCCGAGCCCGCTGACCGCCATCCCGCCCGCCAGGACCGTGCGCGTGCCGATCCGCGCCGCGATGGCGGGCGCCAGCGGGGAGAGCACCCCGGCGCCGAGCGCCATCGGGAGCAGCGCCAGGCCCGTCTGCAGGGGGGAGTAGTCGCGGACCAGCTGCATCCACTGCACGAGGATCAGCATCATGCCCGCCAGCCCGATCGAGCTGGTGAGCGCGGTCAGGGTGCCGGACGTGAAGGCGCCGTTGCGAAAGAGCCGGATCTCCAGCAGCGGGTCGGGACGGGACAGGCACCGCCGGACGAACCATGCCAGGGCCACGACGGCCAGCAGCGCCGCCGCGGCGGTCCCGGCGGTCCAGCCGTCCGAGGCCAGGTGCTTGATGGCGTAGACGAGGGCGACCATGCCGGCGATCGACAGTACCGTGCCCCAGGCGTCCCACCGGCCGGGGTCCGCGCTGCGCGACTCGGGCAGCAGGACCAGCCCGGCGGCGATGGCGGCGGCCATCACGGGCACGTTGACCAGGAAGGCCGCCTGCCAGCTGAAGTGCTCCAGCAGCAGCCCGCCCGCGATCGGGCCGAGCGCGGCGCCCGCCGACGCCATGGTCGCCCAGATCCCCAGCGCCGTGGCGCGTTCGCCGGGGTCGGTGAACATGCTGCGGATCATCGACAGCGTCGAGGGCATGATCATCGCGCCGCCGACGCCGAGCAGCGCCCGCACCGCGATGACCTCGGCCGAGCCGTCGGCCCACAACACCGCCACCGAGGCGAGCCCGAAGACGGCGAAGCCGGAGAGGAGCATGCGCTTGCGCCCCCAGCGGTCGCCCAGCGCGCCCGCGGTCACCAGCAGGCCCGCGACGACCAGGGAGTAGACGTCGACGATCCACAGCAGCTGCACCGCGTCCGGCCTCAGGTCCGCCGAGAGCTCCGGCAGCGCCACGTTGAGGATGGTCATGTCCATGACGACGAGCAGCAGGCTGGCGGACAGGACCGCCAGCGCCGCCCAGCGCCGGGGATGCGGATCGGTCGGATGGTGCGTCATGAGGTCCCCCGGAGGAAGGCGTCGAGAAGGAGGCGGGGCGCGTCGCGCCGGGCGACGTCGCCGCGCCGCAGGCTCTCGCGGACGGCTATGAGCAGCCCGTACAAGGTGTTGCTCACCCATCGGGCGGGAAGGTCCGTTCGGAGGATCCCGGCCTTCTGGCAGGCCGCGAACAGCTCGACCTCCCTCGCCTCCAGCTCCTCGGCGCTCCGCACCAGCTCCGCGTCGCTCTCCATGAGGTGCTCGGTGAGCGAGAATCCGTGCTCCTCGGCGATCCCGACGAAGGAGAGGACCATCGCCCGGAGGGTCTCCTCCAGCCGTTGCCCCGTCCGCAGGGCCTCCTGGAGCCCGACCTCCTCGTGGACCTGCCGCCACGCCTCGTGCGCCCGCCGCCCCAGCGCGAGGATCAGTTCCTCGCGCGTGGCGAAGTGCCGGTGCAGCGTCGCCCGGCTGACCCCGGCCGCCTGGGCGATCTCGCCCATGGAGGCGGTCGGCGCCCGGTTCAGATGCTCGATCGCCCGGGTGACGATCTGTTCGCGGCTCACCGCCATGTCGGACTTCCCTGTCTGAAATGAGACTCGATTGCCTTATTCGCTACATGACAGTAGCGCTCCGGCGGGGTCCGCCGGTCTCACGGGACGTGCACATGGGCGTCGACCAGGCGCAGCAGTGCACGGAGCGCGGTGCTGGGCCGGTGGTGCGAGGGGGTGGCGATGAACAGTTCCCACCGCGGGGCGGGATCGGCCAGGGGCAGCACCGCCAGCCGGGGGTCGCCATGCGGGGCGGCGTAGGACGGCACGATGGTGACGCCGAGGCCGTGGCGGACGAAGTCGGCCGCGGCGCTCACGTCGTGGACCTCGATGCGGACGGTGCGGTGCACGTTCGAGGCCGCCATGTACCGGTCGACGAGGGTGCGGTTGCCGTAGCCGACGGGCGAGTCGATGAAGGACTCGTCCGCGAGGTCGGCGGGGGCGACGCCGTCACGCCCGGCGAGGGGATGGCCGGCGGGCAGCACGGCCAGCAGGGGGAGCGAGGCCAGGAGCCTGCGGTCGAGTCCCGGCGGCGGGGCGCCGGGCAGGGACAGGAAGGCGGCGTCGAGGGCCCCCTCCAGGAGTGAGCGGGCCAGGTCGGCCGACCCCCGGGCCGCCACCTGGAGGCTGATGGCGACCCCGGGGTGGTCGGCGTGGAACCGCCCGACGAGCGCGGGCAGGTCGAGGATGCCGAGCGAGGCCAGGGTGCCGATGGTCAGGGAGCCCCGCAGCCCGCCGCGCACCTCGTCGACGGCGTCGCGGGCCGCGCGCGCCGCGGCGAGCGTGGTGCGGGCCTCGGGGAGCAGGGCGATCCCGGCGTCGGTGAGGGCGACGCGCTTGGACGTGCGCTCGAACAGCGGGAGGCCGAGCTCGCGCTCCAGGCTCCGGATGGCGGCGGAGAGCCCGGACTGGGCGATGTGCAGGCGGCGGGCGGCCCGGGTGAAGTTCAACTCCTCGGCCACGGCGGCGAAGTACTCGAGGTGGCGCAGCTCCATGGGATCACAACTATCACTGATCCCGATCGACCCGAGCAAGAACATGTGTTGGACGTGATCGATGTGCGGAGCCGATGCTGGATTCACCTCACAGATCGGAGCAGCTCATGTCCGTCCTCTCGCCTGGCCGCCCCGCGGAGATCCGCCGCGGGCCCGCCCGGCCCCGTCCCACGACGCTGGGACACCGGACCGGATTCCCGGTGGTCGCGGCCGCCTTCCTGGTGTCCATGGCCTTCTCCGCCGCACCGACCCCGCTGTGGGGGGTGTACCAGCGGTACGAGCACTTCTCCACTTTCACCGTCACCGTGGCGTTCGCCGTCTACGCGCTGGGAGTGGTCGTCAGCCTCTTCCTCGCGGGCCACCTCTCCGACCGGCTGGGGCGCAGGCGGATCCTGCTCCCGGCCGTGCTGCTCGAGGCCGTCTCGGCCGCGGTCTTCCTGTCCTCCGCCTCGCTGCCCGCGGTGATCGCAGCCCGGCTCGTCTCCGGGCTGGGTGTCGGGATGATCACGGCGACGGCCACCGCGTACCTGGCGGAACTGCACCTGGCCGCCCGCCCGGGCGCCTCGCGCGCCCGCGCCGATCTGGCCGCCACCGCGGCCAACCTGGGCGGGCTGGCCGTGGGACCGCTCGTGTCGGGCCTGCTCGCCCAGTACGCCTCCCGGCCGCTGCACACCCCCTACCTCGTCTTCCTGGGACTGCTGCTGCTCAGCGCGGCCGGCCTGGCGTTCGTCCCGGAGACGGTGGAGGCCGCCGGGGAGCGGACGCCCTACCGTCCGCAGCGGATCTCGGTGCCGGGCGCCTCGCGCGGCACCTACTTCGCCGCCTCCGCCGCCGCTTTCGCCGCCTTCTCCGTGCTGGGCCTGTTCACCTCAGTGGCGCCGGGCTTCGTCTCCGACGCCCTGCACCACCCCTCGCGGGCCCTGGCCGGACTGGTGGCCTTCCTCGTCTTCGGCGCCGCGGCCGCCGCCCAACCCGCGCTGGCCCGCGTCACGGCGGGTCGCCGCCTGGCAGCCGGCCTGCTGCTGATGACGCTGGGCGTCGGCGGCGTCATCGCCGGAGTCCGGTCGGCGCACTTCCCCCTCTTCCTGGCCTCCGGCGTCGCCGCGGGGGCGGGAGCGGGGACCCTGTTCCAGGGCGCGGTCACCACGGTCGCCGCCCTCGCCCCCGCACGAGCCCGCGGTGAGGCCCTCGCGGGCCTGTTCCTGGCGGCCTACGCCGGTCTGGCCCTCCCGATCCTCGGGATCGGCGCGGCCACCCGGTTCGTCACCGCCGAGACCGCCCTGCTCGGTTTCGGCACGGCGCTCCTCGCCCTGGCGGCCGCGATCGCGGCCCACTTCGCCCGGGCACGTCACGGAGCGGGCCCCAACGGAAGGTGACGGTTCCGGACTCTGGTCCGGCATCCCCGCCGACGGCCACGTCTCTGTCATGCCCGTCCCCTGGCGGCGGGCGGCGAGGCGACGAGGCCGGGCAGCAGGGTGCGCTGCACCTTGCCCATCGCGTTCACCGGCAGGGCGTCGACCTGCGACCAGATCTCCGGGACCTTGTACGGCGAGAGCTCGCGGCGGCAGTGCTCGGCGAGCGTTCCGGCGTCGAGCGGAGCGCCGGTGCTCTGGACCAGGGCCGCCACCCGCTGCCCGAGGCGCTCGTCGGGCACGCCGCACACGGCGGCCGCGGCGACGTCCGGGTGCGCCGCGAGTACCCGTTCGACCTCGAGCGGGTAGACGTTCGCGCCGCCGCGGACGATGACCAGCTTCTTGCGGTCCAGCACCGTCAGCCACCCGTCGCCGTCGACGGTGCCGACATCGCCGGTGGGGACGGGGCCGGGCTCCGGCGGCCGGACGCGGCCCCGCTCCCAGAACCCGAGCATCGGCCTCCACGTGCCCGCCCACGGGCCCCTGGAGGCTCCCGCCAGCCGCAGTTCGCCGAGCTCACCGGCGGGGAGGCGGCGGTCCTCGTCGTCGTACGCCGCCACGTCGTAGTGCGGCAGCACCCTTCCGCTGGCACCCGGGAGCCAGGCGTCCCCCGGAGGGTCGATCGACACGACGGTCGGCGCCTCGGTCAGCCCGTAGGTGGTCCGGGGGACCAGGCCGTGCGCCTCGGCGAACTCCCGGCGCAGCGCGTCCGGGGTGTCGCCGCCGCCGCTCCACACCTCCCGGAGCGGGCCGAGGTCGAGGCCCGGACGCCTGGCGAGGTCGTAGAGCTGGGCGGGGGCGCCGTTCCACACGGTGACGCGCCGTGCGGAGATCCAGTCGGCGACGCCGCCGGCGTCGCGCCGGTCCATCACGACGGAGCACCCGCCGGCCTGGGCGGTGAGCAGCGTGGACAGGACCATGAGGTTGAGGATCGTCAGGGGGAAGCTGTCGCCCTTGCGCAGCTCCGGCCCCCAGCCCCGGTCGGCGACGAGGGCCGCGCCCGGCAGGAGCAGGTTGCGCTGGCTGTGCACGACGGCCTTCGGGCGCCCCGACGTGCCGCTGGTGAACGCGATCCCGGCCGGAGCGTCGGGGTCCGTGTCGATCCGGGGCGCCGTCTCGTCGCGGGACACGAGCTCCGTCCAGCGGCCGGTGTCGACGCGGCCCGGCACGTCGAGCAGGCAGCGCGGTCCGGCCAGGACGACGGCCGGTTCGCAGAGGTCGTGCAGCCCCTGCTGCTCGCCCGCGGAGAGCGCCTCGCCGACCCCCGCCCAGACCGCGCCGATCCGCTGCGCCCCGTGGAAGGCCGCGACGATGTCCAGGTCGTTGGGCAGGCAGGCCGCGACACGGTCGCCGGGCCGGACGCCGAGCGACCACAGCGCGCCGGCCGCCCGACGTGCCCGGTCGTCCAGTTCGGCGTACGACCACGTCCCCGAGGCCGCCTCGACCGCCGCGGCGTGCGGCCGCGACGCGAGCGCGGCGTCCAGCACCCGGGCGACGGTGCGGGGGAGGGGCGCGCGCGGGCCCGGCCCTCGAGCGGAAACCTCATTCTCCATTTCGCTCATGCCGTCTTGCTATCACCATCCTTATAAGTATTCAATGTATGGCGATGGAGCATCCCGGCAGGAGGCGGTCATGTCAGGCGGACACGCACACCACACCCCCCGGGACGCGTCCGCGGCCGGGCGGCGGGCGGCGGGGCACGCGGGCCCCATGTCCGGCGTGCGCGTCCTCGACCTGACGACGATGGTCATGGGCCCCTACAGCACGCAGATCATGGCCGACATGGGGGCGGACGTGATCAAGGTCGAGTCCCCGGCGGGCGACAACACGCGCTACGTCTCGGTCGGCCCGGAGCCCGGGATGGGAGGCGTCTTCGTCAACGTGAACCGCGGCAAACGCAGCGTGGTGCTGGACCTGCGCTCGGACGGCGGCAAGGACGTCCTGCGGGAGCTGATCGGGCGCAGCGACGTGTTCATCCACTCGATGCGCGCGAAGGCGATCGCCGGGCTCGGGTTCGGCTACGCGGAGGTCGCCGCCGTCAACCCTTCGATCGTCTACACCAACTGCTACGGCTACGGGCGCCGCGGCCCGGAGGCGGACCTCACCGCCTACGACGACACCATCCAGGCCGAGTGCGGGCTGCCGTTCGCGCAGGAGCGGCTGACCGGCGAGGTCGGCTACGTCGGCACCATCATGGCGGACAAGGTGGCCGGGATGACCGCCCTCTACGCGACCCTGCTGGCACTGTTCCACCGCGAGCGGACCGGGGAGGGCCAGGAGGTCGAGGTCGCCATGTTCGAGACCATGGCCTCGTTCATGCTGGTCGAGCACGCCAACGGCGCGATGTTCAGCCCGCCGCTGGGCCCCGCGGTGTACCCGCGCGCCGTGACGCCCGACCGGAGGCCCTACCGCACCAAGGACGGCCACCTGTCCGTGCTGGTGTACAACGACAAGCAGTGGTCGGCGTTCGTCGACGCGGTGAAGCCGGCCTGGGCGGGCGAGCACTTCGCCACCCTGGAGCAGCGGGCGCGCCGGATCGACGAGGTCTACGCCCTGCTGGGGGAGACCTTCCTGGAACGCACGACACGGGACTGGCTGGGCCTGCTCCGGTCCCTCGACATCCCCGCGGCGCCGGTCCGCACCCTCGACGAGCTCTTCGACAACCCGCATCTGAACGAGGTGGGGTTCTTCGAGACGGTGGACACCCCGAACGGCCCGGTGCGCTTCCCCGGCATGCCCGCCTGGTTCTCGCGGACTCCGGGACGGGTGGCGGGTCCCGCCCCCCGGCTCGGCGCCGACACCCAGAACGTCCTGGACGAACTCGGCATGACCTGACGTCTCGGATACCTCCTGTCGCTTCATGTGAAAGGGATCAGACACATGGACTTCTCCTTCACGGAGGACCAGCAGAGCGTCCGCGACGCGGTTCTCGACTACTGCACCTCCCGGTTCCCCGATCAGTACTGGCTCGAACGCGACCGCGAAGGCGTCTTCCCGCACGACTTCCACAAGTCGATGGCCGAGGCCGGCTGGCTCGGCATCGCGATGCCCGAGGAGGTCGGCGGCTCGGGCCTCGGCATCACCGAAGCGGCGATCATGATGCAGGCCGTGGCCGAGTCGGGCGGCGGGATGGCGGCGGCCTCCAGCATCCACGGGCCGGTGTTCAGCATGCAGCCGGTCGCCCTCTTCGGCACCGAGGAGCAGCAGCAGCGCATGATCCCACCCGTGCTCAGCGGCGACGACCTCCTGTGCTTCGCGGTGACCGAGCCCGACGCGGGCCTGGACACCACGAAGCTCAGGACCCGCGCGGAGCGGCGCGACGGCGGCTACCTGGTCAACGGGGAGAAGATCTGGATCTCCGTCGCCCAGGAGGCGCGCAAGATGATGCTGCTCGCCCGCACCACGCCCCTGGAGGAGGTGGAGCGCAGGACCGAGGGGCTGTCGCTGTTCTTCACCGACCTCGACCGCGCCAGGGTCGAGGTCCGCCGGATCCCGAAGATGGGCCGGCACGCCGTCGACTCGAACCTGCTGTTCTTCTCCGACCTGTGGATCCCCGAGGAGGACCGCATCGGGACCGAGGGGGAGGGCTTCCGGATGATCCTGCACGGCCTCAACCCCGAGCGCGTCCTGCTCGCGGCCGAGGCGATCGGGCTGGGCCGCGCGGCGCTCAGGCACGCCGCCCGCTACGCCAGGGAACGTGTCGTCTTCGGCCGCCCCATCGGCCAGAACCAGGGCATCCAGCATCCGCTGGCCAAGTGCTGGGCCCAGCTGGAGGCCGCGAACCTGATGGTCATGAAGGCGGCGACGATGTTCGACGACGGCCTGGAGTGCGGCGTCGAGGCGAACGCGGGCAAGTACCTGGCGGCCGAGGCCGGATTCGAGGCGTGCCACACCGCGATGCTGACCCTGGGCGGCATGGGCTACGCGCAGGAGTACCACGTCGAGCGCTACCTGCGCGAGATCCTCATTCCGCGCACCGCCCCCGTGAGCTCCCACATGATCCTGAACTTCCTGGCGGAGAAGGTGTTCGGCCTTCCCAAGTCCTACTGAGGCCCGCAGGACACCGAGCAGAGGAGGCAGGGGAAATGGTGGACGGCACCGCAGAGAACTTCAGCGCCCGCTCCTGGCTGTTCGCCCCGGGCGACAGCGAGCGCAAGACGGAGAAGGCGGCCGCCGGCCCGGCGGACGTGGTCGTCCTCGATCTGGAGGACGCGGTGGCCGAGGAGGGCAAGCCCGGCGCCCGGTCGATGGTGGCCGCCTTCCTGGCGGCGCGGCCTCCGGCGGAGAGGCACCGGCTGTGGGTGCGGATCAACCCGTTGGACGGTCCCCACGCGCTGGCCGATCTGGCGGCGGTGATCCCCGCGCGGCCCGGTGGGGTCATGCTCCCCAAGGCGCGCGGCCGCCGGGACGTGGAGACGTTGGACCACTACCTCTCGGCGCTGGAGGTCTCCGCGGGCGTCGAGCGGGGGACGACGAAGGTCATCGTCCTCGTGACCGAGACGGCCGAAGGCATGTTCGCCACCGGCACGTACCGGGGCGCGCCGCGGATGGTCGCCATGACCTGGGGCGCGGAGGACCTCGCGGACGCCGTGGGCGCCAGCGAGAACCGCGGCGCGGACGGAGGTTACGGCTTCACCTACGAGCTGGCCAGAAGCCTGTGCCTGCTGGGAGCCGCCGCCGCGGGCGTGGCTCCCGTCGAGACCATTCACGGCGACTTCCGCGACATGGAGGGGCTGCGCAGGCGGGCCGAGAAGGTACGCCGCGACGGCTACCGCGGCATGCTGGCCATCCACCCGGACCAGGTCGATGTGATCAACGAGGCCTTCACCCCCACGGCGGAGGAGCTGGCCGCCGCCCAGGAGATCGTCGACCTGTTCGCCGCCCGTCCCGGCGCCGGGACCATCGGCCACAACGGCGCCATGCTCGACCGTCCCCACCTCGCCCGCGCGCGGGCGCTGCTGGCGGCGGGAGGCCGCGCATGAGGGTGGACGCGGCGGAGCTCGACCTCGGCCGGTTCCTGCGCCACGGCGACCGCATCGTCATGGGCCAGGCCTGCGGCGAGCCGACCACGCTGGTCGAGGCGCTGATCGAGCAGGGCCGCGGGATCGGCGGGCTCTCGGTGTTCATCGCCACCAGCTTCTCCGGACTGCTCGGCCCGAAGACGGCGGACGCCTTCACGCTGTCCAGCATGGGGGCGATCGGCGCCCTGCGCGCGACGGCCAGGGAGCACCGGCTCGGCGTGATCCCCTGCCACGTCAGCCAGGTCGGCCCGATGATCGAGGCAGGGATCATCGGGTGCGACGCCGCCTTCGTCCAGGTCAGCCCGGCCGACGCGGACGGCAACCACAGCTTCGGTCTCATCAGCGACCATGTGAAGGCGGCGGTCTCCCGCGCGCGCGTCGTCATCGCCGAGGTCAACGAGCAGGTCCCCTTCACCCGCGGCGAGCTGCTGCCCGCCGCCGAGATCGACTGCGCCGTGCACGTCTCGCGCCCGCCGGTCGAGGTGCCGCCGGCGCGGATCGGCGCGGCCGACGAGGCCATGGCGCGGCACGCCGCCGTCTACATCGAGGACGGCGCGGTCCTGCAGACCGGGGTCGGCGCGGTGCCGGACGCCATCCTGCGGCTGCTGCACGACCGCAGGGATCTCGGTGTGCACTCCGGCATGCTGGGCGACGGCCTGGTGGAGCTGGTCGAGGCGGGCGTCGTCACCAACGCGCGCAAGCCCATCGACCGGGGCGTCTCCATCAACGGTGCGCTGATCGGCACCAGGCGCCTGTACGAGTTCGCCGACCGCAACCCGCTGATCCGCATGTGCGCCACCTCCTACACCCACGATCCGGGCGTGCTCGCGCGGCTGGACGGGCTGGTGAGCGTCAACTCGGCGGTGGAGGTCGACCTGACCGGCCAGGTGAACGCCGAGCAGAGCGGCCCGGTGTACCTCGGCGGCACCGGCGGCCAGGTGGACTTCGTCCGCGCCGGCGCGCGCTCGCCGGGCGGCCGCGCCATCATCGCCCTGCCCGCCACCGCCAGGGGAGGCGCGGTCAGCCGGATCACCGCCGCCCTGTCGGGACCGGTCACCACCGCGCGCAGCGAGGTGGAC
Organism: Actinocorallia populi; assembly: GCF_002995495.1. Lineage (GTDB taxonomy): Bacteria > Actinomycetota > Actinomycetes > Streptosporangiales > Streptosporangiaceae > Actinocorallia > Actinocorallia populi. The sequence goes on from NZ_PVZV01000006.1 coordinate 262,943, forward strand.
GTGATCGTCACCGAGTTCGGGGCGGCCGAACTGAAGGGCAGGACCCTCGCCGAACGCACCCGCCGCCTGATCGCCATCGCCCATCCCGACTTCCAGGAGGACCTCGCACGGGAGGCGCACGCCATCCAGCGGCGGGGGTTCTGACCGAGCGCCCCGTCCGGATACCGATCATGAGCCCGGGAAAGCGGGGAGGAAAAGGCCGGGTATTCACTCGGACCCGGCACGAAGAAAGGTTGACGCCGAAGTCGCGTCATGTAAGGATGCAAATCTATTGAGAATGGTATTCTCAATGCAAAGAATATACTTATTGAAATAGAGGCTGGTGCTTCATGTTTTCCGCGGTTCTGCTGGAGAAGGACGGTTCGGGAAGGACGGCGCGACTCGCCGAACTGGCCGAGGAGCGGCTCCCCGAAGGCGACGTCACCGTCGACGTGGAGTACTCCACGCTGAACTACAAGGACGGCCTGGCCATCACCGGCTCGTCGCCCGTCGTCCGCAACTTCCCGATGGTGCCCGGCATCGACCTCGCGGGCGTCGTCACCGAGAGCACCCACGCGGACTGGAAGCGGGGCGACCGCGTGGTGCTCAACGGCTGGGGCGCGGGCGAGACCCGCTGGGGCGGCCTGGCCCGGCGCGCCCGCCTCGAGGGCGACTGGCTGGTGCCGCTGCCCGCCGTCTTCACCGGCCGCGACGCGATGGCCATCGGCACCGCCGGGTACACCGCGAGCCTGTGCGTGGACGCCCTGCTGGCCCACGGAACCCGCCCCGAACAGGGCGAGGTCCTGGTGACCGGGGCGACCGGCGGGGTCGGGAGCATCGCGATCGCGCTCCTGGCGGAGGCCGGGTTCGAGGTGGCCGCCTCCACCGGGAAACCCGCCGAGGAGGCCTACCTCCGGGAGCTCGGCGCCACGACGGTGCTGGACCGCGCGGAGCTCTCCGAGGGCGGGAAGCCGCTGCAGAAGGAGCGCTGGGCGGCCGTCGTCGACACCGCGGGCAGCCACACGCTGGCCAACGCCTGCGCCCGGACGCGCTACGGCGGCGCGGTCGCCGCGTGCGGCCTGGCCCAGGGCATGGACTTCCCGGCCAGCGTCGCGCCCTTCATCCTGCGGGGCGTGTCCCTGCTCGGCATCGACAGCGTGATGGCGCCCAAGGCGCGGCGCCTCGCGGCGTGGGAGCGGCTGTCGCGCGATCTGGACGTGCGGCTGCTCGACACGATCGCCCGGGAGATCGCGCTGGGCGAGGTGATCACCGCGGCCGACCGGCTCATGAAGGGCGAGGTACGGGGCCGCATCGTCGTCGACGTCAACCGGTAGCAGGGAGCGGACATGAGCGAGAAGGCCACCGAGGCGAAGACCACCGGACTCGACCTCTCGGACGTCGACCACCGGGTCGGCAAGCCGGTCGGCGGCGGGCAGCTGTGGGATCCGTGCAGCTCGTCCGACATCCGCCGCTGGGTGATGGCGATGGACTACCCGAACCCGCTGCACTGGGACGAGGAGTTCGCCCGCGAGACCAGGTTCGGCGGCATCGTCGCCCCGCAGTCCATCGCGGTGGGCCTGGACTACGGGCACGGCGCGCAGCCCGCCTGCGTGGGGCACATCCCCGGCAGCCACCTCATCTTCGGCGGGGAGGAGTGGTGGTTCTACGGCCCCCGCGTACGGCCCGGCGACAAGCTGCTCCAGGAGCGGCGCTTCCACGACTACAAGGTGGTGGAGACGAAGTTCGCCGGCCCCACGATGTTCTCCCGCGGGGACACCCTGCACACCGACCAGCGCGGCACCCCGGTGGCGCGCGAGCGCTCGACCGCGATCCGCTACCTCTTCGCCGAGGCGAAGAAGCGCGGCATGTACGAGAACCAGCTCGGCGAGGTCAAACGCTGGACGGAGGCCGAACTGGCGGAGATCGGCAAGGTCCGCCACGACTGGCTCATGTCGAACAGGCTGGGCGTCTCACCGCACTTCGACGAGGTGAAGGTCGGCGACACGCTGCCGCGGCGGGTCATCGGCCCGCACAGCATCGCCAGCTTCACCACCGAGTACCGCGCCTTCCTCTTCAACATCTGGGGCACCTTCCACTGGACCGCGCCGCCCGGGGTCGAGGACCCCTGGATCAACCAGGACCCCGGCTGGGGCCCCGGTTTCGGCTTCGACGAGGAGGGCGCCCGGATCGACCCGCGCCTGCGCGACGGGCTGTACGTGGGCCCCTCGCGCGGCCACATCGACGGCGACAGGGCGAGCGAGGTCGGCATGGCGCGCGCCTACGGCTACGGCGCCACGATGGGCGCCTGGTGCACCGACTACCTGGCCTACTGGGCCGGCCACGACGGCATGGTGCGCCACTCCAAGGCGGACTTCCGCCTCCCGGCCTTCGAGGGCGACGTGACCTACTTCGACGCCGAGGTCGTCGGCAAGGAGGCGTCGTCGGCGTGGGGCGTGCCGCTCGTCCAGGTGAAGCTGCGGCTCACCGACCAGAACTCGGGCGTGCTGGTGGACTGCACGGCCGAGATCGAACTCCCCTTCTGACGCGATCGGATACCACAGAAGACAGGTGAGCCATGAGCGCTGAAACCGCCTCGACCGCACTTTCCCTGGTGTCCGGACCGCCGCTCGACTCCGAGCCCGGTCTCGGGACGCTCACACTGCCCGGCTTCCTGCGCGAGGTGACGGCGGCGTACGGCGAGCGCGAGGCGGTCGTGCTCCGCTCGCCGGAGGGCGTCACACGCTGGACGTACGCCGGGCTCTGGGAGCGCGCGGCCGAGGTGGCCCGCGCGCTGCGGGCCTGCGGCCTGGACAAGGGCGGCCGCGTGGGCGTCCTGATGACCAACCGCCCGGAGTGGCTCGCGGCGGTGTTCGGCACCTCGCTCGCCGGGGGAGTGGCCGTCACCCTCAGCACGTTCTCGACCGCGTCCGAACTCGACGATCTGCTCCGGATCTCCGGGGTCTCGACGCTGCTGTTCGAGCGGACCGTGCTGAAGACCGACTTCGCCGACGTGCTGACCGGGCTGGAGCCGGAGATCGCCGCGGCCGAGCCCGGCACGCTCCGGTCGGCGAGATATCCGTTCCTGCGCCGCCTCGCGGCGGTCGGGGACGCGCCGGCCGCCGCGGGGATCGAGGGATGGGCGGACTTCCTCGCCCGCGGCGGCCGGGTGCCGCCCGAGCTGGTCGAGGCGACGGCCGGGACGGTGAGTCCCAGCGACCCGGCCGTGCTCTTCTTCTCGTCGGGCTCGACCAGCAGGCCGAAGGGCGTCATCAGCGCGCACCGCGGCGTGGCCGTCCAGATGTGGCGGTTCCGGCGCATGTTCGGGTTCGGCCCGCAGGACGGCGTGCGCTGCTGGACGGCCAACGGCTTCTTCTGGTCGGGCAACTTCGCCCAGGCGCTCGGCGCGACCCTGGCCGCCGGCGGCAGCCTCGTGCTGCAGCGGGTCTTCGCCGCCGGCGAGGCGCTCGAGCTCATGCAGGCCGAGCGGGTGAACTTCCCGGTCGCCTGGCCGCACCAGTCGGCGCAGCTGGCGGCCGCGCCCGGCTGGGAGGACGTGGACCTGAGCGCCCTGCGGTTCGTGGACGCCGCCAATCCGCTCGCGCGCCACCCCGCGGTGCGGACCGACTGGACGGAGCCGGGACGCGCCTACGGCAACACCGAGACCTTCACGATCACGACGTGCTTCCCGGCGTGCACCCCGCCCGAGACGCACGCGGGCAGCAGCGGCGAGCCGCTGCCGGGCGTGACGGTCAAGATCGTGGACTCGCTCACCGGCGCCGTCGTCCCGCGCGGCGAACACGGCGAGATCTGCGTCAAGGGCCCCACGCTCATGCTGGGCTACGCCGGCACGCCGCTCGACGAGACGCTCGACGCGGACGGGTTCTTCCCCACCGGCGACGGCGGCCGCCTCGACGACGCCGGCCGGCTCTTCTGGGAGGGCAGGCTCACCGACATCATCAAGACGGGCGGGGCGAACGTCTCGCCGCTGGAGGTGGACGAGGCGCTGTCGGCGCATCCCGGCGTCAAGGTCGCCAAGACCGTCGGGGTGCCGCACGAGACGCTCGGCGAGGCTGTCGTCGCCTGCGTGGTCCCGCACGACGGCGCGGCCCCCGGCACCGAGGAGCTCCGGGCGTTCGCGCGCGAACGGCTGGCGAGCTACAAGGTGCCGCGCCACGTGCTGTTCTTCGCCGAGGAGGACATCGCGCTGACCGGCAGCGCGAAGATCAAGTCCGGTGATCTGCGGGAGCTGGCCGCACGGCGGCTGGATCCCTGACCGGGGAGCCGCCGGCCGGGCGCTCCCCGGACGCCCCGGCCAGGGCGGTGGCGGCCGAGCCCCGGCCGAGCGAGGCGAGGCCCAGGAGGAGGTGCCTGCAGCAGATCGGGCTCTCCTCCCGGGCCGCCAGCTCATGGGCGTTGACCAGGGCCTTGCGGGTGTAGGGGGTCCAGGCGATGCGCTCGACCGCCTGGGACGCGCCCATGACCAGGGAGCCCCGCGCCCGCTCCCGGAGGGATTCCGCCGGTATCCCGAGCGACCCCAGGTGGCGGACCGCGCTGTTGTCCCCGGTGAGCAGCCCGTAGAGCACGTGCTCGGTGCCGATGAAGTTGTTGCGGTGCCGCAGGGCCGCCTCCCTCATGTGGGTGACCGCCGCGCAGACCTCCTCGGCGAACTCGTCGGGCCCGTACCTGCCGCGGGGCGTGCCGTAGCGCTGCTGGGCGGCCTGGCGGGTGATGCCCAGCACCTCCCCGATCTGGGCCCACGAGCAGCCCTGGAGGCGGCTGTGCTCGACGTAGCCGTCGACGAGTTCGTCGGCCAGCCCGCGGAGCTGGCCGGCCAGGGCGACGGCGGCGCGGAGCGGGGCGACGCGCTCCCGCCGGTCCGGCCCGGCCCCCCGGCCGGCCTCGCCGTGCGCGCGTTCGACGTCGGCGATGAGCGCGTCAAGATCAGGAATGGCCATGTGTCAATTCTCGATTGACTTTTCGGAACTGTCAACGGCACCGGCCGGGCGGAAAAATGTCAATCGCACCTGACATATATGCGATCCGGGGTCGGGTATTGACATCGAATGACGTGAGTAGAACTATTATTCTTATATCTGAGAGCGGCGTTCTCGCTCGAGCACATTTTGCCCATGACGATTTCTGCTGGGAGCCCGTCATCATGTTCTCGCACGGGGCGCGCTATGTCGGCGCCGCATCCACGACCCTGGTGGAGGGGTGGACCCTGGAAAGGCTCACCCCGCCCAGCCGGCTCTTCGGCGCGAACGGGCTGCGCACCGGCCCGGATGGTCGCGTCTACGTGGCGCAGGTGGCCGGCAGCCAGATCAGCGCGCTCGACGTCGACACCGGCGAACTGGAGACCGTCAGCGCCCAGGGCGCCGCCATCGTCGCGCCCGACGACCTGGCCTTCGACGCCCGGGGCGACCTCTACGCCACGGAGTACTACGACGGGCGGGTGAGCGTGCGCGGCGCCGACGGCACCACGCGGGTGCTGCGCGACGACCTGCCGGGCGCGAACGGCATCACCTTCCATCAGGGGCGGCTCTTCGTCGACGAGTGCCGCATCGGCGGCCGCCTCCTGGAGCTCGACCCGGGCGGCGGAGCCCCCCGGGTGCTGGCGGAGGACCTGCCGATGCCCAACGCCCTGGAAATGGGGCCGGACGGCAGGCTGTACTACCCGGTGCTGGGCACCAACGACATCTGGCGGATCGACCCCGACGGCGGCGAGCCCGAGCGGGTGGCGGGGGACCTGGGTGTCCCGGACGCGGTGAAGTTCGACGCCGAGGGGTACATCGTCTCCACCCAGGTGGCCACCGGCGAGGTGCTGCGGATCGACCCCCGCAGCGGCGACCGCACCGTCCTGGCCACCCTGGCCCCCGGCCTGGACAACCTGACGTTCGTGGGCGACCGCCTGTTCGTCTCGGGCTTCACCGGGACGGTCACCGAGATCCTCGGCGGCGGCCGGACCCGGGAGGTGCTGCCGAGCGGGCTGACCTGGCCGCTGGACCTCACCACCGGCGCCGACGGCACCCTGTACGTCTCCGACGGCACGTACTTCTACTCCTTCACGCCCGGCGGCGGGCTGCGGACGCTGGGCATGCTCTTCAGCCCCGGCTGGCCCGGCTACATCCGCGGGGTGACCGCCGCGGGCGAGGGCGAGTTCGTCGTCACCACCTCCAACGGCCAGATCGCGCGGTGGCGGCCCGCGAGCGGCGAGCACGAGGTGCTGGCGGGCGGGACCGAGCCGCTCGACCAGCTCTACGGCGTGGCGATCGCGCCCGGAGGCGGTGTGGTGGCCGCCGAACTCGGCACCGGCCGCGTGCTGGCGGTGCAGGACGGCGCGGGAATGGCCCTGGCCTCCGGCCTGGACCGGCCGACGGGCGTGGCGTTCACCGCGGACGGCACCTGCCTGGTCGCCGAGTCCGGCGCCGGACGCGTCGTCTCGGTCGGCGGCTCCGGCGTCGACACCGTGGTGGACGGCCTGGAGACGCCCCAGGGCATCCTGGTCCGCGGCGGGCGGCTCCTGATCGTGGACGCCGGAGCCAAGTCCCTGATCGAGGTCGACCTCGAGACCAAGGCCCGTACCGTGATCGCCCGCGACCTGCCGGTGGGCGCCCCGCCCGGCGTGGACCTCGAACCCCTCAAGGGGCTGCCGCCGTTCACCGGCCCCCAGGGCCTCTTCGCGGGCATCGCCGCCGGGCCGGACGGCACGGTCTACGTCTCCGGCGACGCCGAGGGCAGCGTCCTGGCGTTCCGGAAAGCGGGGTGAGCGGGGCCATGGCACAGGACCTCCTCGGCCTGGACGGCCGCGTCGTCATCGTCTCCGGCGCGGGCGGCGGCGGCATCGGCACCACGGTCACCGAGACGGTCGCCCGCGCCGGGGCGACCGTGATCGCGGTGAGCCGCTCCCAGGAGAACCTCGACACCCACATCGGGCCCCTGGTGAAGGAGGGCCTTCCGGTCGTGCCCGTCGCGGCCGACGCCGCCACCGACGAGGGCATCGCGACGGTGATGGAGCGGGCCGGGCGGACGGAGGGCGAGCTGTACGGGCTCGTCAACGTCGCAGGAGGCGCCGCGCCCTCGGACTGGAGGCCCTCGACGCGGGTGACCCGGGAGTCCTGGCGTGCCCTGTTCACCCAGAACCTCGAGACGATGTTCTTCATGAGCCAGGCGGTCGCCGCGGAGCTGAAGTCGCGCGGCCTCCCGGGGTCGATCGTCTCGATCTCCTCGATCAGCGGCATGAACACCGCTCCCTTCCACATCGGCTACGGCACCGCCAAGGCCGCGCTGGTGGCGGCGACCCGCACCATGGCCGTCGAACTGGCCCCCGACGAGATCCGGGTGAACGCCGTCGCACCCGGCGTGACCGCGACCCCGGCCTCGCGCACCTACGTCGAAGAGGACCCCGAACGGGACCGCCGCGCCATCGCCATGGGCAGGCGCGGCCGTCCGGAGGAGCAGGCGGGGGCGATCCTCTTCCTGCTGTCGGACCTGTCGTCCTACGTCACGGGCCAGACCCTCCTGGTGGACGGCGGCCTCAACCTCAAGTGGACGTGGCTGGCCGCCGACAACACCTCCCTCTTCCTGAAGGACGAGTCGTTCCGCGCCGAGATCACTCGCTTCTGACCCCTTTCGGAGGAATCCATGAGCGAAACCATCGAGACCCCCGCGGCCGAGGAGCTGTCGCGACCGCTCACGATCGGCGTGGAGGCGTACATCTCCGAGGAGTACGCCCGTGCCGAGCGGGACAGGCTGTGGCGCAAGGTGTGGCAGCAGGTCGGCCGCGTCGAGGAGATCCCCGAGGTCGGGGACTTCCTCACCTACGAGATCCTCGACGACTCCCTCATCATCGTGCGCACCGCGCCGGAGGAGATCCGCGCGTACTACAACGTCTGCTCGCACCGGGGCCGCCGGCTCGTCGACACCCCGCCGGGCGCGCGGGACGGCCGGGGCAGCGGCAGGCAGTTCGTCTGCGGCTTCCACGGCTGGCGCTACAACCTGGAAGGCCAGTGCACCCACGTGCCCGAGCGCGAGGACTGGCAGGGCCGCCTGTCCGACGAGAAGATCCGGCTCGGCGAGGTCAAGACCGCCACCTGGGGCGGCTGGATCTGGATCAACATGGATCCCGAGTGCGAGCCGCTGCTGGACTACCTGGGGCCCGCGGCCGTCCTGCTCGCCCCCTTCCAGCTCGAGAGGTTCCGCTACCGGTGGCGCCGCTGGCTGGTCTTCGACTGCAACTGGAAGGTCGCCCTGGAGGCGTTCAACGAGACCTACCACGTGCCCTACACCCACCCGGAGTTCATCCCCTTCGGCGCCTTCCTCGGCTGGTCCAGGGTCCAGGGCAGGCACAGCAACATCGGCTACGACGCCCCCAAGGGCCAGGAGGGCGACCAGGGCAAGCTGCGGATCGGCGGCGGCACCGACGCCCGCGTGTCGACGGCCGAGATGCAGAACTTCATCTGGGAGAACGCCAACACCAACACCACCGAGACGCTGGTGGAGGTCGCCAACCGGCTGGTCCAGGAGCTGCCGGAGGGAACGCCTCCCACCGAGGTGGCGAGGTACTGGCTGGAGACGGCCCGCCGCGAGGACGCCGAGCGCGGGGTGGTCTGGCCGACCATAGACCCCGCGGCCGTCGCCGCCAGCGGCACCGCCTGGCAGATCTTCCCGAACTTCCAGATCGGGCACGGCCAGAACAACATGTTGTGCTACAGCGCCCGCCCCCACGGCTACGACCCCGGCAAGTGCGTCTTCGAGGTCGCCGTCTACCAGCTCTACCCGCAGGGCGAGGCGCCGGCGACCGAATGGCTCCACACGCCGCCGGACGACCCCGCCTGGCGCACGGTCCTGCCGCAGGACTTCTCCAACATGGCCGCGGTCCAGCAGGGCATGAAGACGCGCGGTTTCACCGGCACGAAGCCCAACCCCTACCGCGAGCGCGCCGTGGCGAACCTGCACCGCAACCTGGCCGAGTACATGGGCACCGGCGAGCCGCGCGACCTGGGCTGAGAGGACTCCCTTCATGCAGGAATGCGAACCCACCCGTACCCCTGAGGTCGACGTAGCCGCCCTCAGGGAGAAGTACCTGGCCGAGCGCGACAAGCGGCTCCGCCCCGAGGGGCAGCGGCAGTACCTGACCACCGAGGAGGGCTTCGAGGACTTCTACGAGGCCGACCCGCACCTGCCGGTCAGGCCCCGGGAGCCGGTCGTCGAGGACACCGACGTGGTGGTCCTCGGCGGCGGATTCGCGGGTCTGATCGCCGGAGCCCGGCTCAAGCAGGCCGGCGTCACAGACTTTCGGATCCTGGAGCTGGGCGGCGACTTCGGCGGCGTCTGGTACTGGAACCGCTACCCCGGCATCCAGGTCGACACCGACAGCTACTGCTACCTCCCGCTGCTGGAGGAGACCGGCTACATGCCCAAGGAGAAGTACTCCCACGGGCAGGAGGTCTTCGAGTACTGCCAGATCATGGGCAGGCACTTCGGCCTCTACGACAACGCGCTGTTCCACACCCTCATCCGCTCGGCGGAGTGGGACGAATCGATCAGGCGCTGGCGCGTCGGCACCAACCGGGGCGACGAGATCCGCGCCCGCTTCGTCGTGATGTGCCAGGGCCCGTTCAACAAGCCGAAGCTCCCCGGCATCCCCGGCATCAAGGACTACCGGGGCCACACCATGCACAGCGCGCGGTGGGACTACGCCTACACCGGCGGCGGCATCACCGGCGGGCTGGACGGGCTCGCGGGCAAGAAGGTCGCCGTCATCGGAACCGGGGCCAGCGGCGTCCAGGTGATCCCGCACATCGCCCGCTCGGCCGAGCACCTCTACGTGTTCCAGCGGACGCCGTCCTACGTCGACGCCCGCGACAACACCCCGACCGACCCCGAGTGGGTGAAGACGCTCGAGCCGGGCTGGCAGGCGGAGCGGCAGCGCAACTTCCACACCGCGGCGTTCGAGGCCTTCGCCCCGGGCCAGCCCGACCTCGTCTGCGACTTCTGGACCGAGGTCAGCCGCAATCTGGCCGCGCACCTGGACGAGACCGGCGGCTGGGCCGCGCTGGCCGACCCGGCGAAGTTCATGGAGCTGCGCGAGCTCATGGACCACCGGGCGATGCAGCGCCAGCGCGACCACATCGGCGAGGTCGTCGCCGACCCCGGGACCGCCGGGAAGCTGAAGCCCTACTACCGCTTCCTGTGCAAGCGCCCGCTGGTCAGCGACGACTACCTGGAGACCTACAACCGTCCGAACGTCACCCTCTTCGACGTCTCGGAGACCAAGGGCGTCGAGCGCATCACGGAGAAGGGCGTCATCGTCCGGGGCGAGGAGATCGAGGTCGACTGCATCGTCTTCGCCAGCGGCTTCGAGATCACCACCGACCTCGACCGGCGGCTCGGCATCGGTAAGTTCACCGGCCGGGGCGGCCTGTCGCTCTACGACCACTGGCGGGCCAAGCCCCGCACCCTGCACGGCCTGATGACCGACGGCTTCCCGAACCTGATCTTCACCGGGTTCGTCCAGGGCGGTGTCACGGCCAGCACGACCCTGATGTTCGAGCAGCAGGCGAACCACTTCTCCTACATCGTCAAGGAGGCGCTGGACCGCGGCGCCTCGGTCGTGGAGCCCACCAGGGAGGCCGTGGACGGCTGGTGCAGGACCGTCGTGGACACCGCGGTCGACAACACGGACTTCCAGCGCGAGTGCACGCCCGGCTACTACAACAACGAGGGCGAGCAGGAGATCCGGTCGCATCTGGGCGAGCCCTACTGGCCGGGCTTCTACGCCATGGGGGATCTGCTGCAGGCCTGGCGCGACACGGGCGAGATGGAGGGCCTCTCCCTTGCCTGAACTCAGATTCGACGACCGGGTGGCGGTGATCACCGGCGCGGGCCGGGGGCTGGGCCGCGCCTACGCCCTGCTGCTGGCCTCCCGGGGCGCCAAGGTGGTCGTCAACGACCCCGGCGGCAGCCTGACCGGCCAGGGCGGCGACGCCGGTCCCGCCGAGGAGGTGGTCCGGGAGGTCGCCGAGGCCGGGGGCGAGGCCGTCGCCTGCACCGCGTCCGTGGCGACCGCCGAGGGCGGCAAGGCGATCATCGACACGGCGCTCGAGCACTACGGCCGGATCGACGTCCTCATCCACAACGCCGGAATCGTGCGTTCGGCACCGCTGACGGAGATGACGTACGAGGACTTCGACGCCGTCCTGGACGTGCACCTGCGGGGCGCCTTCCACGTCGTGCGGCCCGCGTTCCCGCTGATGAAGGAGGCGGGTTACGGCCGCGTCGTGCTCACCTCGTCGATCGGCGGCCTGTACGGCAACCACAACGTCGCCAACTACGGCACGGCCAAGGCGGGCATGATCGGCCTGTCCAACGTGGTCGCGCTCGAGGGCGCCGACGCGGACGTGAAGTGCAACATCATCGTCCCCGGCGCCGTGACGCGGATGGCCGAGGGCATCGACACCTCCGCCTACCCGCCCATGGAACCGGAGCTGGTGGCCCCGGTCGCGGGCTGGCTCGCGCACGAGTCCTGCTCGATCACCGGGGAGATGCTGGTGTCGATCGCGGGCAGGGTCGCCCGCGCCTTCGTCGCCGAGACGCCGGGCGTGCACCGGCCGTCGTGGACGGTCGAGGAGGTCGGCGAGCACATCGGCGCCGTCCGCGACACCGGCGACCCCTGGATCCTGCCGGTCGTGCCCTCGGCCCACGTCGACCACATCCGCAACAGCTTCGCCATGGCCATGAAAGGGCAGTGAGCATGCCGGTCAAAGTCTACGAACGCATCCTCGACCTCTTCGCGGCCGAGGGCATCAACACGATCTTCGGCATCCCCGACCCGAACTTCGTGCACCTGTTCCACCTCGCTGAGGAACGCGGCTGGAGCGTGGTCGCCCCCCACCACGAGGCGTCGGCCGGCTTCATGGCGGAGGCCGTGTCGCGGATGACCGGCAGGCCCGCCGTGTGCGTCGGCACGCTGGGGCCCGGACTGGCCAACCTGGCGCCCGCCATGATGTGCGCCCTGGTGGAGAACTCCCCGGTCGTCTTCCTGGGCGGGCAGCGCGCGCGCATCACCGAGCAGCGGGTCCGCCGCGGCCGTATCCAGTTCGTGCGGCAGTCCCCTCTGCTCGAGGCCTCGGTGAAGTACAGCGCCAGCATCGAGTACGCCGACCAGACCGACGAGGTCGTCCGCGAGGGCATCCGCAAGGCCGTGTCGGGAACGCCCGGACCGGTCTACATCGAGTACCCCTCCCACGTGATCCAGGAGGAGCTCGAGGTCCCGGCGGCGCTGCCGCCCGCCGCCTACCGCCTGGTCGGCCAGCAGGCGGGACCGGACATGGTCGCCAGGGCCGCGGAGGCCGTCCGCGCGGCGAAGCGGCCGATCCTCCTCGTCGGGCACGGCGTGCACACCGCCCGTGCGGGGGAGCCGGTCAGGGCGCTCGCCGACCTGATGGCCTGCCCGGTCATCCAGACCTCCGGCGGCACCTCCTACATCAAGGGCCTGGAGGACCGCACCTTCCCGTACGGCTTCTCGCCGTCGGCGATCGACGCGGTGGCCGGGTCGGACCTGTGCCTGGCCATCGGCACCGAGCTCGGCGAGCCCGTCCACTACGGGCGCGGCCGCCACTGGGTCGCGGGCGAGGCGGGGCGCACCTGGATCCTCGTCGAGCAGGACCCCGAGGCGATCGGCGTGAACCGCCCGATCGACATCCCCCTGGTGGGCGACCTGCGGGCGGTCGTCCCGCAGCTCGTCGACGCGCTCGAGGACACCCCGCGCACGGCGTCCCCGGAGCTCGCCGCGTGGATCGAGCAGGACGCGGCACGGCTGGCGGAACTGGCGGAGACGGCGCCGTCGGGCCGGTCCCCGGTGCATCCCGCCCGCCTGATCGTCGAGGCGACCAGGGCCTTCCCCGCGGACGGGATCATGGTGCGCGACGGCGGCGCCACGACCATCTTCGGCTGGACCTACTCCCAGGCCAAGCCGCACGACGTGATGTGGAACCAGAACTTCGGCCACCTCGGGACCGGGCTCCCCTACGCCGTCGGAGCCTCGGTGGCCGAAGGCCGCAGACGTCCCCTCATGCTCATCACCGGGGACTCCTCCTTCCAGTTCCACATCGCGGAGCTGGAGACGGCGGCGCGCCTGAACCTGCCGCTCGTGTGCGTCGTGGCCGTCGACTACGCCTGGGGCCTGGAAGTCGGTGTCTACAAGCGGACCTTCGGCCAGGGCTCGCTGGAGACGGGCACCCACTGGAGCACCGAGACGCGCCTCGACAAGGTCGCCGAGGGCTTCGGCTGCCACGGCGAGTACGTGGAGCGCGAGGAGGACATCGGCCCCGCGATCAAACGCGCCTACGCCAGCGGCAGGCCGGGCGTCGTCCACGTGGCCGTCGACCCGAAGGCCAACTCGGAGGAGATGCCGAGCTACGACGAGTTCCGTACCTGGTACGCGGAAGGGACGCAGTGATGCGCGAATACCTGAAGTTCTACATCGGCGGTCAGTGGGTCGACCCGGCCGAGTCCCGGACCATGGACGTGGTCAACCCCGCGACCGAGGAGGTCTGCGGCAAGGTGGCGGCCGGTTCGGCCGCCGACGTGGACCGGGCCGTCGCGGCGGCCCGCGAGGCCTTCGACGGGTGGGCCTCCACCGGCCGCGAGGAGCGGGTCCGGGTCCTCCAGGACATCCTCACCGAGTACCAGAACCGCGTCGGCGACCTCGCCGAGGCGCTGACCGAGGAGATGGGCGCGCCCGCCGCACTCGCCGGAGGCTTCCAGGTCGGGCTCGGCGCGGGCCACCTGACCACGGCGATCGAGCTGCTCAAGGGCTTCGTCTTCGAGGAGCAGCGCGGCGCGACGCTCGTCGTCAGGGAGCCGATCGGCGTCTGCGGCCTGATCACGCCGTGGAACTGGCCGCTGAACCAGATCGCGGTGAAGGTCTTCCCCGCGCTGGCGTCCGGCTGCACCGTGGTGCTCAAGCCGTCGGAGCAGTCGCCGTTCACCGGGCAGATCTTCGCCGAGATCCTGCACGCGGCGGGCGTGCCCGCCGGGGTGTTCAACCTCGTGCAGGGCGACGGCCTCGGCGTCGGCGTGCCGCTCTCCAGCCATCCCGACGTCGACATGGTCTCCTTCACCGGCTCGACGCGGGCGGGCGTGGAGGTCGCGCGGAACGCCGCCCCCACCGTCAAGCGGGTGACCCAGGAGCTGGGCGGCAAGGGACCGAACATCATCCTGGACGACGAGGCCTTCGCCGCGAACGTCGCGCAGGGCGTTGGCGACATGATGGGCAACTCCGGGCAGACCTGCAGCGCCCCCTCGCGCATGCTGGTGCCCGCCGCGCGGATGGCGGAGGCCATCGGCATCGCCCGGGAGGCCGCTGCCGCGATCACCGTCGGCGACCCGCGGGGCGAGTTCGTGATCGGTCCGGTGGTCTCCGGAGCCCAGTTCGAGAAGATCCAGGCGCTGATCCAGAAGGGCGTCGACGAGGGCGCCACGCTGGTGGCCGGCGGTCCCGGCCGCCCGGAGGGGCTGGAGCGCGGCTTCTACGTGAAGCCCACGGTCTTCGCCGACGTCACCAACGACATGACCATCGCCCGCGAGGAGATCTTCGGGCCGGTCCTGACGATCCTCGGCTACGACGACGTGGACCACGCCGTCGCGATCGCGAACGACACCGAGTACGGCCTCGCCGGTTATGTGGCGGGCGCCGACCTGGCCCAGGCCCGTGCCGTCGCCCGCCGCATCCGCGCGGGCTGGGTCGCCATCAACGGCGGGTTCGACTTCGCCTGCCCGTTCGGCGGCTACAAGAAGAGCGGCAACGGCCGCGAGTGGGGTGAGTTCGGCTTCCACGAGTACCTGGAGACCAAGGGCATCCTCGGCTACGCCCCCGAGGAGGCGGAGGCATGACCGCGATCACCACGAGGAGGCTGGGCGGGACCGTCGGGGCCGAGGTCCTGGACGTCGACGCCGAACGCCTGCTGGCCGACGACGGGCTGCCCGGGGCGTGCATGGAGGCGCTCGAGGAGCACGGCGTGCTGCTGTTCCGCGAACTGCACGCCGATGACGACGCGCAGGTGGCGTTCTGCCGGAAGATGGGCGAGCTCGCCCGGTTCCCCAAGTACAAGAACCCGAACGTGATGGAGATCAGTTTCGAGCCGGGAAACCCGAACGCGGAGTACTTCGCCAGCAACGACCACTGGCATATCGACGGCGCCCTGGACGACATCCCGGCCAAGGCCTCGGTGCTGAGCGCCCGCGCGACGGCCGGTGCGGGCGGCGAGACGGAGTTCGCCAGCACCTACGCGGCCTACGACGACCTCACGGACGAGGAGAAGGAGCGGTACGCCCGGCTGCGGGTGGTCCACACCTTCGAGGCGATCCAGCGCCTGACCTACCCGGACCCGACCCCGGAGCAGCTGGCGGAGTGGGCGTCGCGGACCGTCCGGGAACTCCCCCTGGTGTGGGAGCACCGGTCGGGCCGGCGTTCGCTGGTGTTCGGGGCGACCGCCTCGCACGTCGCGGGGATGGACGTCGAGGAGGGCAGGGCGCTGCTGTCGGGCATCGAACGGCGGGCCACCGCGCCGGACAAGGTGCTCCGGCACACCTGGTCGGTGGGCGACATGGTGATGTGGGACAACCGGGGCCTGGTCCACCGGGCGTGCCCGTTCGACCGGAGCGAGCCGCGCAGGATGCACCGCACGACCCTCCTCGGCGACGAGGCGATCAGGTGAGCGGGCGCACGGCCGTCGTCACCGGCGGAGCCTCGGGGATCGGGGAGGCCGTCAGCCGGCGGCTGGCGGAGGACGGCGCCCTGGTGGCGGTCTTCGACCTGAACGGCGACGCGGCGGGGGAGACGGCGGCCTCGATCGAGAAGGCCGGCGGCAGGGCGATCGGCCTGGCCGTCGACGTGACCGACCGCGCCGCCGTCGACGCCGGGGTCGCCGAGACCCGGGCCCGGCTGGGGCGGCCGACGATCCTGGTGAACAGCGCCGGGAGGGCCGTCGTCCACCCCTACCTCGACATCACCGTCGAGGACTGGAACCGGCTGCTGGCCGTCAACCTCACCGGCACGTTCGACTGCTGCCAGGCGGTGCTCCCGGACATGCTCGAGGAAGGCTGGGGCCGCATCGTCAACATCTCGTCGTCGAGCGTGCACGGCGGCGCCGCGAGGATGGCCGCCTACGTGGCCGCCAAGTCCGGGGTCGTGGGCCTCACCAAGGTCCTGGCACTGGAGTTCGCCCCGCGGGGGATCACGGTCAACACGATCCCGCCCGGCTTCATCGACTCTCCCATGCTGCGCGACACCGTGGAGCGGGGCTTCGTCGACCTCGAACAGCAGACGAAACAGACACCGGTCGGCCGGATCGGGCGGCCCGAGGACGTCGCCGCCACCTGCGCGTTCCTGGTGAGCGAGGAGGCCTCCTACATCACCGGGCAGGTCATCGGAGTGAACGGCGGGCGCAACACATGAGCGGTGGAGCGGCCCGGATACCGCCCCTGCCCCGGGCGGAGTGGTCCCCGCAGCTGGCGGAGTTCATCTCCGGGTACCGGTCCGCGGTCCGGAGCGACGGGCCGGAGGAGGAACGCCAGTCCGGGGCCAACCTGCTGGGCACGCTCGCCCGCCACCCGGCGCTGGCCAAGGCCTTCCTCACCTTCAGCGGCCATCTCCTGTCCGGCGGTTCGCTGTCGGTCGCGCACCGGGAGCTCCTCGTGCTGCGGGTCGCCCATGTGCGCAGGTGCGATTACGAGTGGGCGCAGCACGTGATCCTCGCGGAGAAGGCCGGTGTCCGCCCGGAGGAGATCGCCCGGATCCCCGACGGGCCGGACGCCCCGGGGTGGCCGCCCTTCGAACGTGCCCTGCTGAGCGCGGTCGACGAACTGCTCGCCGACGGCGCGGTGAGCGGCGGCACCTGGAAGGCCCTCGCCGCGGAGTTCGACGACCGGCAGCTCATGGACGTCGTCTTCACCGTCGGCGCCTACGAGCTGGTGGCCATGGCCCTGCGCTCCTTCGGCGTGCGGCCCGAGCCCGCCCTCGTCCCGTACCTCCCCGGCTACGAGGACGCTCACAGGCCGTAGCGCGCGAGCACGTCCTCCTTGCGGGGGAGGAGGAACTTGCGGGTCATGCGGGCGGTGGTCAGCCAGGCGATGGCGTCGCCGTTCCTGGTGCTGGCCAGCATCCTGGCGACGAGGTGGGGGGCGACCTCGTCGACGTGGTCGCACAGGATGTTGAGGATCCTGCGCTGCCCGGCGACCTGCTCGGGGGCGGCGGCGGCCTCGCGGAGCCAGCCGTCGGTGATGAGGATGCCGGGGCTGACCCGGCCGACCCGCACGCCGGTGCCGGCGACCTCCTTGACCAGCGCGCTGGTGAACGAGTCCAGGCCGCGCTTGGTGGCGGAGTAGACGCCCATGCCGGGGCGGATGCGGCCGTCGCTGCCGCCGCCCAGGACGTTGAAGACCTGGCCGCCTCCCGCGGCCCGCATGCCGCGGACGGCGACCTGGGATCCGTAGACGGTGCCGAGCATGTTCGTGGTGACCATCGTGCGGACGTCGTCGGGCGTGGTCTCGGTGATGGGCCGGGTGGTGTGGGCGACGCCGGCGTTGTTGATCCACAGGTCGACTCCGCCGAGCGCGTCCACGGCCGCGGTCCACAGGGCCTCGACCTGCGCGGCGTCGGTGACGTCCAGGGCGTGCCCGTGGACCGCCGCGCCGTCCGCGGCCTCCGGCCGCAACCTCTCGACGGCCTCGTCCACGGCCGTCCGGGCACGGCCCGTGACGACCACGGAGTGCCCGCGCCGGAGCAGCTCCCGCGCGAGCGCGAAGCCGATCCCCTTGGTGCTGCCGGTGATGACGGCCTTGCGCATGATCGCTCCTGGGGACGTGGGGGCAGGGGGGTTCCTCGCACGCACCGGTACGCGCCTTCCGGTATGGGCGCGATCCTATGCCGTGCCCCTCCCGCCGAACAGGCCTGTTTCGCCCTCGCAACCAATGTTTCCAAAAAGGGCCGCGCCTGCGGGCGGGATGCGGGGCCCTAGGCCGGGGCCCGGCCGGTGGAGCGGCGGGGGACCAGGGCGGGGGAGACGGCGAACTGCACCGAGGTGGTGCGCCCCTCGATGCGCTCGAGCAGGAGGCGCCCCACCGTCCTGCCCATGGTCAGGCCGTCCTGGTCCACGCTGGTCAGGGAGATGTTGGCGAGCGCGGCCATGCGCGTGTCGTCGTAGCCGACCACGGAGACGTCCCCGGGCACGGACAGGCCCGCCTCGTGGACGGCGGCCAGGCTGCCGAACGCGGCGAGGTCGGCGCCCGCGAAGATCGCCGTGGGCCGGGGGTCGCGGACGAGGAGCTCGCGCGTGCCCTCGTACCCGCCCTCCTCGGTGTAGGACGTGGTCGCGACCGCGATCTCGTCGGCGAGCCCGTGCTCGCGCATGACGCGCTTGTAGGTCTGGGCGCGGATGGTCTGGAGCGACGTGCTGGAGCGGGCGCGGCCGATGTCGCCGTGGGCGATGTGGGCGATGCGGCGGTGCCCGAGGCCGATCAGGTGCGCCATGACGAGCTCGACGCCCGCGGCGTCGTCGTCGGCGACCGAGTCGTAGGCGGCGGACTTCTCGTGCGGGCCCAGCACGACGGTGGGCAGGATCCGCGCGACCTCCTCGAGCCTGCTCCTGGTGTTCAGCGGGGCGACCATCAGCAGGCCGTCGACCTGCCGGTCGACCAGGGCGTCGATCGCGCGGCCCTCGGTGCGGGGCGAGGCCCCGCCGCGGACGATGACGACCTGGTACTCGGTGCCGGCGATCTGCTCGTCGATGCCGTCGAGGATGTCGGGGAAGAACGGGTTGCGCAGGTCGGGGAAGACCACGCCGATCGTGTAGGTGCGTCCGCGCATGGCGCGCGCCGCGGCGTGCGGGCGGTAACCGAGCTCCTTGATGGCGGCGTTCACCCGCTCACGCATCGCGGGGCTGACGCCGTAGGCGTTGCGCAGCACCTTGGAGACCGCGGTGGTCGAGACCCCGGCGTGCCGGGCCACGTCGGCGATCGTCGTACGGCGCGGTCGACCGGGCTGGGCCATGGGCCACCTTTCACTGGGCCGGTGCCCTCCGCCCGCCGGAGGGCACCGCCAGAGTGTACGGGAGCCGGTCCGAGCCGGTGGGCCCGGATGGGTAACGTTGCCCATTCACGTTGCTCATAGCGAGGATTCGTCGGACTAATACGACCTCAGAGCCGTGTTCTGAGTGTGAAACGTTATCCAAAACCGCCCTTGACGGAACCCTGAGTGACGCCTACGTTAACGACGGTCGGGGGGCGACAAAAACGTTTCAATCACCTGGAGAATCCATGCAGATCTCCCATCGCCGCCTCGGCGGCGCCGTCGCCGCAGTCGGCATGGCGCTCACGGCGCTGACCGCGTGCGGCTCGGGCGGGGACTCCGCCGACGGCACGGTCGAGCTGTCGTTCCTCGTGGACAACAGCGAGACGACCCTGTCCCAGGCCAACGCGGTCGCCGACGCCTTCAACGCGGCGAACAAGGACATCAAGGTCGAGGTCGAGACCCGGCCGCAGGGCACCGAGGGCGACAACGTCGTGAAGACGCGCCTGTCGACCGGTGAGATGTCGGACGTGTTCTGGTACAACTCCGGTTCCCTGCTGCAGGCGCTCAACCCGGAGCGGTCCCTCGCGGACCTGACCGGAGACCCGGTCCTCTCGAAGGTGGAGGAGGGCTTCCTGCCCGTCGTCTCCCAGGACGAGAAGGTCTACGGGGTGCCGATCGGGTCGGCCACCGGCGGCGGGATCCTCTACAACCGCAAGGTCTACGCCGAGCTCGGCCTCCAGGTCCCCAGGACGTGGGCCGAGTTCATGGCCAACAACGAGAAGATCAAGGCGGCGGGCAAGACCGCCGTCATCTCGACGTACAAGGACTCCTGGAGCTCCCAGCTCTTCGTGCTGGCCGACTTCTACAACGTCCAGGCCGCGGTCCCGTCCTTCGCGCAGGACTACACGGCCAACAAGGCGAAGTTCGCCACGACCCCCGCGGCGCTGACGGGCTTCCAGCACCTCGCCGACGTCAACGCCAAGGGCTACCAGAACAAGGGCTACGGCTCGGCGACCGTCGACCAGGGCCTCAAACTGCTCCTGGAAGGGGAGGGTGCGCACTTCCCGCTGCTGTCCTTCACCCTCCCGCCGCTGCTGAAGGACAACCCCGAGGTCGCCACCGACATCGGCTTCTTCGGCGTCCCCGGTGACGACCCGGCCAAGGCCGGCGCCACGATCTGGGAGCCGGCCGCCGTCTACGCCGCCAAGGGCACCGAGCACCTCGCCGAGGCCAAGGAGTTCATGGCGTTCGTGGCCTCGCCCGAGGGGATCGAGGCCATCGGGAAGGTCTCCACGCCCACCGGCCCCTACCGCGTCGCGGGCGCCAAGCTGCCCGACGACGCGATCCAGGCGGTCAAGGACATCCAGGCCTACATCGACGCGGGCCTGTCGGCCCCCGCGCTGGAGTACCTGTCCCCGGTCAAGGGCCCGTCCCTGGAGCAGATCACCGTCGCGGTCGGCTCCGGCCTGACGGAGCCCGCCGAAGGCGCGGCCCAGTACGACAAGGATGTGGAGAAGCAGGCCAAGCAGCTGGGACTGTCCGGGTGGTAGTCGAAAGCCGGCCGTCGGCGGGGTCCCGCGCGAAGAGCGCGGGGCCCGGCCCCACCCGTCCCGCGCGGCGGCGCAGGGGAGCGGCCCAGCCCTACACGCTGTACCTCCCCGCCGCCGTCGTCTACTTCGTGATCTTCGCGATCCCGACCGCGATGGCGTTCTACTTCTCCCTCACCCGCTGGACGCTCTTCGAGAGCGAGTTCGTCGGCCTGGAGAACTTCCGCGACTTCTTCGAGGACCAGAGCCTGCGGATCGGCCTGCAGAACACCCTGATCTACGCGGTCGTCACCAGCGGCCTCAAGGTCGTGTTCGGCCTGATGCTCGGGGTGCTGCTCACCAGCAAGCTGAGGACGAGCGGTTTCCTGCGCTCGGTGGTGTTCTTCCCCGTCCTGGTCAGCACGGTCGCCGTCGGCATCACCTTCAGCGTGCTGCTGCGCCCGGACACCGGCCTGGTCGACAAGGCGCTGGCCCTCTTCTGCGTCTCCGGCACCGACTGGCTGGGCAGCGCGGAGACCGCGCTGCTGTCCGTCGCGCTGGTGGACGTGTGGAAGGGCGTCGGCCTGGCCACCGTCATCTACATCGCGGGGATCCTGTCCATCCCCCCGTCCTACTACGAGGCCGTCGCGGTGGACGGCGGCGGCGCCTGGCAGCGGTTCCGGCACGTCACGTTCCCGCTGAGCTGGCCCGCGACCTCCTCCGTCGTGCTCCTGTCGCTCATCGGCGGGCTCCGGTCGTTCGACCTCATCTGGACGATGACCCGCGGCGGGCCCGGCTTCAGCAGCGACGTCATCGCCTCGATCATCTACAAGCAGTACCAGGCGGGCTTCTACGGCCTGTCCACCGCGGGCAACGTCGTCCTGTTCGTGCTCGTCACGCTGCTGATCCTGCCGCTGTCGTGGTTCTTGAACAGGAAGGAGGTCGCGTCATGAGGACGCTCCGGAAGGTGGCGGGGGAGAGCGCGGCGCTCGTCCTGGCCGGCGTGGTGTTCCTGGTCCCGTTCTCCTTCATGCTGCTGACGGCGGTCAAGGACGGCCCGCAGGCCGCCGACCTGGACTTCTCCTGGCCGACGAGCTGGCCGGTCGTGGAGAACCTCCGCGAGGTCGTCGAGGCGCGGGACTACATCCTGCTGCGCGCCTACGTCAACAGCATCCTCGTGACCGTGGTCTCCGTGGGGTTCATCGTGGTCTTCGCCGCGATGGCCGGATACGTCATGCAGCGCCGCCCGGGACGGGTCTCCTCGCTGGCGAACTTCCTGGTGCTGAGCGGGCTGATCATCCCGCCCGCGATCGTGCCGACCATCTGGCTGCTGCAGGAGCTCGGCCTGTTCAAGACGGTCCCCGGCCTGATCCTCGTGGAGATCGCCTTCAACCTCTCCTACGCGGTGCTGCTGTTCCGCGCCTTCGTCGCGGCCGTCCCCAGGGACCTGGACGAGGCCGCGATGATGGACGGCTGCACGGGCTGGAGGCTGTTCTTCCGGGTGATCTTCCCGCTGCTGCGGCCCGTCGCGATCACGGTCACCCTCACCACCTCGGTGGCGATCTTCAACGACTTCGTGAACCCCCTGTACTTCCTGCCCGGCGACGACCACGCGACCGTGCAGACCACCCTCTACAGCTTCCAGAGCCAGTACAGCACCCAGTGGAACCTGCTGTTCATGGACATCGTGCTGATCACGATCCCGCCGCTGCTGGCCTTCATCTTCTTCAACCGCAAGATCGTCGCCGGCATGACCGCCGGCGCGGTCAAGGGCTGACGAACCGACCAAGGAGCACCCCTCCCCGTGTCCGAACCCTCCGTCCCGCACGCCGGCCCTCCGGCGTTCGAGCACCACCGTGAACCCCTCGGCGTCGGCGAGGCCGAACCCCGCCTCTCCTGGACCGTCGCGACCTCGGCGCCCGGCTGGCGGCAGCGCGGCTACGAACTCGAGATCAGCGACGAGAACGGCCGCCCGGTCCACGCCACCGGCCTGGTCGAGTCCGGCGACTCCGTCCTCGTCGCGTGGCCCGGCGAACCGCTCGGCTCGCGGCAGCGCCGCGGCGTGCGCGTACGCGTCCACGGAGACGACGGCTCGACCGGCGACTGGAGCGAGCGCTCCTTCGTCGAGACAGGCCTGCTCGACCCCGGCCAGTGGCACGCCCGTGCAGCCGGGCCGCCCACGGAACTGCTGGGGCCGAGCGACGGCCCCGCCGTCCTCCTGCGCCGGGAGTTCACGCTGACCGGCGAGGTCGCCTCGGCACGCCTGTACGTCACCGCCCACGGGACGTACGACCTCGAGATCAACGGACGGCCCGTCGGCGACGAGGTCCTCGCCCCCGGCTGGACCAGCTACGGGCACCGCCTGCGCTACCGGACCCACGACGTCACCGGGCTGCTGTCGCGGGGCGGCAACGCCATCGGGGCGATGCTCGCCGACGGCTGGTACCGGGGCCGCGTGGGCTTCGAAGGGGGCAGGACCGCCCTCTACGGCGACCGGACCGCGCTCATCGCCCAGCTGGAGATCACCTACACCGACGGGACGGCCGAACGTCTCGTCACCGACGGGCGGTGGCGGTGCGCATCCGGCCCCGTCATCGCCGCGAGCCTCTACGAGGGCGAGAAGTACGACGCGCGCCTGCTGCCCTCCGGCTGGTCCGAGCCCGGCTTCGACGACTCGGGCTGGAAGGCCGCAGACGAACTCGACCACGACCCGTCGCTCCTGGTCGCCCCCACCGGCCCGCCCGTCCGGCGGGTGGAGACGCTCCGGCCTCAGGCCGTGCTGACCGGACCCGCGGGGGAGACCATCCTGGACTTCGGGCAGAACATCTCCGGACGGTTGCGCATCCGCGTCCAGGGCCCCGCCGGGCACACGGTGACACTGCGGCACGCCGAGGTCCTGGAGAAGAACGGCGAGCTGTCGCTGCGGCCGCTGCGCAGCGCCTACTCCGTGGACGCCTACACCCTGTGCGGCGAGGGCGTGGAGGAATGGGAGCCGCGCTTCACCGTGCACGGCTTCCGCTACGCCGAGGTCGTCGACTGGCCCGGCGACCTGGCCGAGGACGCCGTCGAAGCGGTGGTGTGCCACACCGACATGCGGCGCACCGGCTGGTTCTCCTGCTCCGACCCGCTGCTCACCAAGCTGCACGAGAACATCGTGTGGAGCATGCGCGGCAACTTCGTGGACCTGCCCACCGACTGCCCGCAGCGCGACGAACGGCTCGGCTGGACCGGCGACATCCAGGTCTTCGCCCCCGCCGCCGCGTTCCTCTACGACTGCACCGGCCCGCTCGCCTCCTGGCTGGCCGACCTCGCCGCCGAGCAGGCCGAGATCGGAACGGTCCCGCACTACGTCCCGTGGATCGACCTGGTCTTCCCCGCCACACCCGCCGCCGCGTGGGGCGACGCCGCCGTCCTCGTCCCCTGGACGCTCTACCGGAGCACGGGCGACCTGGGCCTGCTGGCCGCGCAGTACCCGAGCATGAAGGCGTGGGTGGACCAGATCGCCGAACGCGCGGGCGACGACCACCTGTGGGACGGGGACTTCCAGTTCGGGGACTGGCTCGACCCCACCGCGCCGCCCGACCAGCCCGCCAAGTCCCGCACCGATCCCGTGCTCGTCGCCACCGCCTACCACGCCTGGACCACGCGGGTCCTCGCGCGGACGGCGGAGCTGCTCGGGCACGAGCGGGACGCCTCCCGCTACGGCGCGCTGGCCGAGGAGGTCCGCGAGGCCTTCCGCGCCGAGTTCGTCACCCCCGCGGGCAGGCTCGCCGCCGACACCCAGACCGGCTACGCGCTCGCCCTGCACACCGGGATGATCGACGAACCCGGACAGCGCGAACGCGCCGGACGCAGGCTCGCCGAACTCGTGGCCCACGACGGCCACCTCATCTCGACGGGCTTCGTCGGCACCCCGCTCATCTGCGACGCCCTGGCCTCCACGGGCTCCCTGGAGACCGCCTACCGGCTGCTCCTCCAGCGCGCATGCCCGTCCTGGCTCTACCCGGTCACCATGGGGGCCACCACCATCTGGGAACGCTGGGACAGCATGCTCCCCGACGGCACGGTCAACCCCGGCGACATGACCTCTTTCAACCACTACGCCCTGGGCGCGGTCGCCGACTTCCTCCACCGGACGGTCGCCGGCCTCGCCCCCGCGGCCCCGGGCCACCGCCGGCTGCGCATCGCCCCCCGGCCGGGCGGCGGCCTCACCCACGCCTCCGCCGAACACCACACCCCCTACGGTCCCGCCGCCGTCGGCTGGAAGATCGAGGACGGGACGTTTATTCTCACCGCGACGGTGCCCCCCGGCACCACCGCCGAGATCGAACTCCCCGGCCGGGAACCCTTCGAGGCCGCCTCCGGCACCCACGTGTACACCGTGCCGATCCGCGAACAGGCCGGGCGCATCAGCTGCCGGTGACCTGGTTCGGTTTTCCGAACCCTCGGTTCGGGTGCGGGCACGATCGATCTCCATGCCCCCGTCCGCCGAGGATGAGGGCATGGCGAAAACAGAGACGGATATCGGGGCGGGGGCCGTCGCCCGGGCGGCGGACCTGCACCGCGAGTACGGGCGCGGCACCGCCGCCGTGCGGGCGCTGCGCGGGGTGTCGGCGGCCTTCGCGCCCGGGACGTTCACGGCGGTGATGGGGCCTTCGGGCTCCGGCAAGACGACCCTGCTGCACTGCCTCGCCGGGATGGACCGGCCCACCCGGGGTTCGGTCTGGTGGGGCGGTACCGAGGTGTCCCGGATGCCGGAGCGGCGGCTGGCGGAACTGCGGCGCAGCCGGGTCGGGTTCGTGTTCCAGGCGTTCAACCTGATGCCGGCGATGACGGTCGCGCAGAACGTCGAACTCCCCGGGCGGCTGGCCGGGGAGCGGCCCGGCCGGGAGCGGGTGCTGGACGCGCTCGCCCGGGTGGGGCTGGCCGGACGGGAACGGCACCGGCCGGGCGAGCTGTCCGGCGGCCAGCAGCAGCGGGTGGCGATCGCACGGGCGCTGGTCTCCCGGCCCGGTGTGCTCTTCGCCGACGAGCCGACCGGCGCGCTCGACCGGGCCACCGGGCACGAGATCCTCGCCCTGCTGCGCGCCGGCGTGGACGAGGACGGCCGGACCTGCGTGATGGTGACCCACGATCCGGTGGCCGCCGGGTACGCCGACCGGGTGCTGCTGCTCGCCGACGGCCTGGTGGCGGAGGAGATCGACCGGCCCACCGCCGCGCGGGTCGGCGAACGCCTGAGCCGGCTGGGGGAGGGGGCGTGACGGCCTCGATCGCCCTCGGGCAGATGCGCAGGCGTCCGGCCGCCTTCGCCGGGACGGCGGTCGCGCTCTTCCTCGCCATCGCCACCGTGACGCTGTTCGGCTCGCTGTTCGCCACCGACGTCGCCACCCCGGCGGCCGTCCGGCAGGCGGTCGCCGGACCCGGACTGATGGTGATCGCCGGAGCCTTCGGCGAGATCGCCGTGCTGATCGCGTTCTTCGTGGTGGTCAACGCGCTGGGCTTCACGCTGCGCCAGCAGCACCGAGAGCTCGCCCTGCTGCGCACCATCGCGGCGACGCCCCGCCAGGTGCGGCGGCTGGTCCGCGGCCAGGTCGTCGCGACCACGCTGCTGATGGCCGCGCCGGGCTGGGCCGCCGGTGCGGCGGCGGCCCGCGGCCTCCTCGCCGAACTGCAGCGGCGGGGGATGGCGGCACCGGGCGTGCGAGTGCCGGGGACACCGGCGCCGATGCTGGTCGCCCTGGCCGCCGCGCTCGCCGTCGGCCTGGCGGCCTCGGCCGTCGCGACCCGGCGGATCTCCCGGATCGCGCCCGCGGCCGCCCTCACCGCGAGCTCGACCGAGCACGGGCGGACGGGAGCACCGCGCCTTCTCGCCGGGATCGGCGCGCTGGCGGGCGGCGGCCTGCTGCTGCGGCTGGCCGCGACGCGCCCGGTCGAGCAGCTGGACGAGGCAGGGCAGGCGGCACTGTTCGGTTCGCTGGTCCTGCTGGTCGCCGTCGCCCTGACGGGACCACTCGCGGCACGCGTCCTGGCGGCCGCGCTGGGCGCGCCGGTACGGGCGCTGGCCCCCGGCACGGGGTGGCTGGCCGACGCCAACCTGCGCGGGTACGCGCGGCGGCTGTCGTCCGCCGTGGTGCCGGTCGCGCTGCTCGTGGGGCTGGCGGGCACCATGGCGGTCATGACGCACACCGCCGGGCAAGCCGCGAGCGGGACGGCGACCAGCGTCACCTCCGACACGGACGTCTGGCTGCGCCAGGCCGAGCTGGCGCTGCTGGTCTGCTTCGCCGCCGTCTCCACCGTCAACACCCTGGTCGCCGTGACCGCCGACCGGCGCCGCGAGTTCGCGTTGTTGCGGCTGCTCGGCGCGACCCGCCCGCAACTGCTGCGCATGCTGACCGTGGAGGCGGTGCTGACCGCCGCGGTGGGCGTCCTGCTCGGCACGGCGGTCGCGGCCGCGGCCTCGGCGGCGTTCAGCACGGCCGTGACCGGCTCCGCGATGCCCCCCGTCCCGCTGGCCGACTGCTGGCGGATCGTCGCGGGCGCAGCGGCACTGACCATCCCGTGCATCCTGGCCACCGGCCTGCACACGGCCCGCGGCCCGGCCACGGAACCGGTCAGCGGCGACCGCGGCTGAGCGGCACAGTGGGACCGGTGGGCGGTGGTCGTGGCTGAGCGGAGAGGCGGGTCGGTGGTGATGGCCATGGCTGAGTGGAGCGGCGGGCCGGTGGGCGGTGGTCGTGGGCGGCGGAAGGGAGAGTCGGTTGAGGGGCCGGGGAAAGGCCGTGGCTGAGCGGCGCCGGTACTTTTCGGTCCGGGGCGGGGAATGGGTCTTCGCCGTCGTCGGGTTGCCGCTCGGGCTGTTCGGCGGCGTCTACGCGCTCGCCGTCCTGTACGCGGGGGTGCTGCTCTCGCTGACCGTGCTGGGTCTGCCGTTCGTGGTCGCCGCGCTGGTGGGCGCGCGGGGTCTCGGCGGGCTGCACCGGCGGCTGGCCGGGCGGCTGCTCGGCGAGCGGGTCGAGGCGCCGGCCGTGCCGCCACGGCCGGCGGGCGTGCTCGCCCGCGGCCGTGCCGTGCTGACCGATCCGGTCGCCTGGCGGACGCTGCTCTACCTGGTGCTGCGGTTGCCGCTCGGCGTGCTCGGGTTCGCCGCCGCGGTGGTGCTTCCCCTCGGCTGCGGCTGGCTGGTCGGCTTTCCGCTGTGGGGCCGCCTGCTGGAACCGGGACCGCGGCCGGCCACCTGGCTGGACGCCGTCTCCGTCGTCCTGGGCCTGGTGCTGCTGTCCGCGGTGCCCGGCGCGATCCGGGCGCTGAGCGCGGCGAACCGGCGGCTCGCCCGGCTGCTGCTCGGCCCGGCCCGCGCCCAGCAGCGCGTCCGGGAGCTGGAGGCCGCCCGCGTCACCCTGCTGGCGGGCAACACCGACCAGCTCCACCGCCTGGAACGCGACCTGCACGACGGCACCCAGGCCCGGCTGGTCGCCCTGGCCATCACCCTCTCGCTGGCCGACGACGCGCTCTCTCCCCCCGACGGCGCGGACCTCGAACGGCTGCGTGCCCTGGTGGACCGCGCCCGCGGCCAGATCGACGACACCATCACCGAGCTGCGGCGGCTCACCCAGGGCATCAACCCGGTGGCGCTGGACGGCGGCCTCGGCGAGGCGCTGCCGGGCCTCACCGCCACCTCGCCGGTGCCCACGACCGTCCATCTGGACCTGCGGGAACGCCCGGACCAAGCGGTCGAACGGGCGGTCTACTTCTGCGCCGCCGAGCTGCTCACCAACGTCGCCAAGCACAGCGGTGCCCGCTCGGCCGAACTCGCGGCGAGCGCCGTCGACGGCCGGGTCCGGCTGACCGTGCGCGACGACGGCCGCGGCGGCGCGGTGCCCGGCCCCGGCACCGGCCTGATCGGCCTGGCCGAACGGCTCGCGGCGGTGGACGGAGTCCTGCGGGTCCACAGCCCGCCCGGCGGCCCCACGGTGGTCACCGCCGAACTGCCCACCCGCCTGTGACGGAAGGTCAACCGCCGTCCGCCAGATAGGTCAGGACGGCCTTCACCCGCCGGTTGTCGGCATCCGACGCCCGCAGGCCGAACTTGGTGAACACGGCGGCGACGTGCTTCTCCACCGCACGCTCCGTCACCACCAGCGACGCGGCGATGGAGCGGTTGGAGTGGCCCTGCGCCATCAGCTCCAGCACCTCGCGCTCGCGCGGCGTCAGGGCGTCCACCCGGCTGCGCCGCTCACCGCGCATCAACCGGGTGACCACCTCCGGGTCGAGCGCCGTGCCCCCGTCGGCGACCCGGTGCAACGCGTCCACGAACTCGGCGGTCCGGGCGACACGCTCCTTCAGCAGGTACCCGACGCCCGCCGCGCCGCCCGCCAGCAACCGGGAGGCCCAGACGGTCTCGACGTGCTGCGAGAACACCAGGATGCCGACCTCGGGCGTCCTCGCCCGGATCTCGACGGCGGCACGGATGCCGTCATCGGTGTGCGTCGGCGGCATCCGGATGTCCACCACGGCCACGTCCGGCCGGTGCTCGGCCACCGCGGCGAGCAGCTCGGCCGCCGTCCCGGCGGTGGCCACCACCTCGCACCCGCGCGCCCCGAGCAGCTCGACCATCCCGTCCCGCAGCACAACGGAGTCCTCGGCCAGTACCACGCGCAGCCGCCTGTCGATCACCACGCCATTATCGGCCCCCGCCCGGACGCCGAAGCCCGCCATCGGGCCTCGACCCCCGAACGGCGACGTCCCGCGGCATTCCCTCGGCTCGAGAGGCGCTCACACCGGCCCGATGAGCCTTTCTCGGTCAGAACACTAAGATGCGCGGGTGAAATGTCCTGAATGCTTGGCTTTGGTGCAGGCCGATGAGGGTTTTCCCCTCTGGTGCGCGGCCTGCGAGTGGGGGCTTCCGCAGGCCGAGGCAGACCGGGGCGAGAGCACGGTCACGGCGGCGCGTGGCCGGATCGATCTGGCCCGGATCGGGGCGTACACGCTCGCGACGGTGGTGCACACCCTCCCTCTGGGGCTGCTCGCGTCCGCGACCGTTCTGGCCACCGCCGGACGCGGTGTCGTGGCCTACGGGCTGGCCGCGGTCCTCGCCGTCCTCGCGGTGACGCTCATGCCAAGGCCCGTACGGCTCGACCGCGACGCCGAGATCCTGACACGGGACGACGCTCCGCACCTGTACGCCCTGTTCGACGAGGTGACCGCCGAACTCGGAGCCGGGCCGGTGCACGTCATCGCGATCACTCCCGAGTTCAACGCCTCCTCCATGGCGCTCGGCCTGCGTCGACGGCGGGCCGTGCAGCTCGGCCTGCCGCTGTGGCGGGTCCTCACGCCCGACCAGAAGGTCGCGTTGATCGGACACGAACTGGCTCACGGGGTGAACGGCGACTGCCGGCACGGGCTGTACGTCGGTTCGGCCCTGGACGTCCTCACCGGGCTGCACCGTACGCTCGACCCGGACGAGCTTCCCGGCCACGAGGACGGCCTCATGTACATGAGCCGCCTGGTGCTCACCCCCCTCCTGTGGCTGTGCCGAGGGGCGGTCTTCCTCCTCCACCGGGGCCTGGACCGGACCACCCTGCGCTCCGGCCGCCGCGCCGAGCACCACGCCGACG
Source organism: Actinocorallia populi (assembly GCF_002995495.1). Lineage (GTDB taxonomy): Bacteria > Actinomycetota > Actinomycetes > Streptosporangiales > Streptosporangiaceae > Actinocorallia > Actinocorallia populi. Next base: position 293,134 of record NZ_PVZV01000006.1, read on the forward strand.
AACTCGCCGCGCGCGTCGCCTCGTCCGAAGCGGTCGCCGGCCTGCTGGAGGCGATGACCGTCCTCGAGCCGACCGTCGCGTTCACGGTCCGGACCTCGCCGGTGACCCGCTCCCCGCTGCCCCTGTGGGACCGTGTCGACCAGGCCGTCGCGGTCCTGCCCGACGGCGAACGCGACCGGCGGCTCAGGCTCGCCGCACGAGAGAACACCCAAGTGGACGACACTCATCCCCCGACGCGGCTGCGCACCTCCCACGTTCGCGCCCTGGCCGCGATCGAGCCGCGCGTGAGGCTCTCACCCGAGACCGCAGACCGGATCGACGCCGAGCTCGCCGCGATCTCCACCCGGATCGAGCGGAACCTCACCGAGGCCGCCGAAGCCGCCCTCTACCACCGACCGGAGGGAGGAACCCATCCAAGGAAGGCAGGTTCGGATGGCGGCTTCGAGGGGCATTGGCCGCCCGGATGAGGACGTGGAGGTGCTCAGGGTGCTGTTCGCCGGAGGCGATGTCTCAGTTTCGTGTTGACGCGGCGGTAGTCGCCCGGGTCGACGGGTAGCAGCCACTGCAGGGCCTTGGTCGTTGCGCCGAGGTTGAGGCCGAGGTCGTCGAGGACCTCGTCGATGTTGTGCATGGAGAACGGGATGACGTTGGTGCCGCGCGCGTGGTGCCCGCGGGTGCGCTCCTCCATCCAGGCCAGCCGCTCGGAGACGGCGCGGCGGCGCTCCTCGACGGGAGGGACGGTGTGCAGGCCGGCGAGGTGGGAGGCGATCCACACCGCCGACATCTCGGCCGACAGGGGGCTGAAGAACGAGGAGTTGTAACCGGCGAAGGTCAGGTTCGGCACGTCGTGCGGGAGGATGTGGCGGTAGAGCGCGAAGTTCCCCCGCTCGTCGGTGAGGCGCCGCCGCACGTCCTCGTCGAAGAAGGGAACCCGCTGCCGGAAGCCGGTGGCGCAGACGACGAGGTCGCTCGGCACGAGGGAGCCGTCCGCCAGCTCCGCGTGCGGTGCGCCGTCCTTCTCCAGGAAACGGGTGATCGTCAGGTCGCGGACGACCTTGATGCGGCCTTCGGTGACGGCTTCGAAGAAACCCTCGGTGACGAGGCCGACGGTGCTGCGGGCGATGTCCTCGAAGGTGCCTCCGGGCACCAGTCCGAGGGCGGGGAGCCGGTACTGCCGGGACGCCACGGACTGGACGCCGCGGATCATGGCACGGCGGAAGCCGTCGCCTCTGCCGTGCAGGAACCGTTCCAGGGCGGTGGGGGCGATGTAGCGGAACATGCCCTCGCCCAGCCGGGTGAGCAGCAGGAACTTGTAGTTGACGAGGCCGCCGATCCGCCGGGGCGTCTTCCACAGCAGCCCGCGCGCCACGACCGTCGTGGTGGCGGCGACGGTGGCGGTCTCGACCGCCACGTCGCAGGCCGACTTGCCGTAGCCGACCACGACCACATGCCTGCCGACGGCGTCGCCGAGCTCGCGGAAGCCGCTCGCGGGGAGGATCCGCCCCCCGGCGGCCTCCAGCACCTCCACACCCTTGAACGGCGGGATGAACGGTTCGGAGAAGATCCCGTTGGCGACCACCAGATGGTCGAAGTGCTCGGTGACCCCGCCTGCCGTGACGGCCCAGCCCGTTTCGTCCGCCAGGGGCGCGGCCCGGGTGACCTCGGTCGAGAGCCGCAACGACGGAGCGAGGGCGAAGCGCTCGACGTACAGCTCCAGATAGCGCTGCACCTGCTCACCCGTCGGCCACTCGGGATAGTCGCGGGGCATCGGCAGCTCGGAGAACGCGTAAGTGCCTTTGTCGTTCTGGGTGCGCAGTCCCGGATAGCGACGGGTGGCGCTCCATACGCCGCCGACGTCGGGTGCTTTTTCGAAGACGACGACGTCGTGGTCGAAGTCACGGAGCACTTTGGCCGTGCCCAGCCCGGCGAAGCCTGCGCCGATGACGGCGATCCTCATGGGTTCTGCCTTCGGTGTCGCGTGATCGGATGGCCGTTCGCCGAGCTCAGAGACGGCGGCCGCGGACCGTTTCGAGCTTAGGACGGGACGGCCGCCACCGGTGCTCACCACACTCTCGACTCACCGGATGGTCACCGATGTGTCACCCAAGGTGATGAACGAGGCGGTGGTGCGAATATTTCGATGGCGATGTCGCAAATATCCGGAATGGTAGAAATTGATGGCGATGATGGCGCGCCCGGTTTCCGGTTTTTGTTGTCCAGCAGATTTCCATTGAATGGATTAACGCTGGTCGTGTGGTGTGATCCAGGTCATGCTCGGGCGATCCGTCCAGGGTTCAGAGGAAACATGGTGAACAGATCTTCGCGGCGCGCCGGCGTCTCGCCCGGCACCCTCTTCGCGGCCTGCGCGGCCATCGTGATCGCCCAGGTCGCGACCGTCGTCCCCGCCCCGATCGTCGGCATCATCCGGCAGGCCCACGGCCTCGACAACATGGCGCTGGCCTGGGTGACCTCGGCGTTCCTGCTGCCCACCGCCGTGCTGGCCCTCACCTTCGGGCTGCTGGGCGACCGCTTCGGCCGCAAGTACGTCCTGATGGCGGGCGCGGCCGTGGTCGCCGTCGGAGAGATCATCGCCGGGGCGGCCGACGGCGTCCACCAGCTCTGGATCGGCCAGGCCGTCACCGGAGTCGGGGCGGGGGCCCTGATCCCCACCTCGCTGGCCATCGCCGTGGCGGGGGCGCCCACCGCCCTCAGCAGGTCCCGGGGCGTGGCGACCTGGACGATGGCCATGTCCCTCGGCACGATGATCGGCGTCCTGTACGGCAGCGCTCTGAACGAGTATTTCTCCTGGCACGCCTCCTTCTACGGGGTCGCGCCGCTCGCACTGGTGAGCCTGGTCATCACCACGGTGTGCGCGGAGGACTCCCGGGAGGCCCGCGGCCGTGCGCTGGACTGGCCCGGCCAGATCAGCCTCGTCGTCGGCCTCACCTGCCTGCTGTACGGCCTGGTCCAGGGCATGGGGAGCTCCTGGAAATCCCCGTCGGTGCTGGTCGCCCTCCCCGTCGCGGCGGTCGCCCTGCTCGTGTTCGCCGCGGTCGAGAGCCGGTCCGGTGCGCCGATGCTCCGCTTCGACCTCTTCCGGGACCCGGCGTTCGCCACGGCGACGGTCGCCGCGGTCATCGGCATGTTCTCCTTCCTCGGCAGCGTGTACGCGCTCAGCATCCGGCTCGGGTTCCAGCAGCAGTCCGCGACCGACTCGGCCGTCTTCTTCGTCGTCCTCCAGGGCCTTCCCTGCCTGCTGGGCCCGGCGCTCCCGCGGCTGATGGACCAGCTCGGCGCGCGGCTCCTCATCACCGGCGGCCTGGCGCTGCTGGCGGCCGGCGAGATCTGGCTGGCCTTCGTCCCCCTCAGCCGGACGTCCCTGGTCTCCCTGACCGGTCCCCTGCTGCTGGAAGGCGTGGGATTCCTGTTCGTCGTCTCCGCCCTCACCGCCGCGGCGCTCAACTCCGCAGCCGGTCATTCCACCGGCATGACCAGTGCCGCCGTCAGCGCCGCCCGCAACATCGGCACCTGCCTGGGCCCCGCCGTGGTCGGCGCGGTCGCCCTGCACAACGCCTCCGTAGCCCGGCCCGACCACCTGTGGGACGGCTACGCCACCGGCCTGCTCGTGTGCGCCGCGGCGTCCGTCATGGCCGCGTTCGCGACCCTGGTCTGGTTCCGTGAACCCGGCGCCCGCCCCGAGCCGCCCCGCTACCGGCCCCCGTCCCCGCCGCAGCCCTGGGCCCGACGGCCGTGACCGGTCACCGTCCGGCGTCCGGGGCGCGGACCCGGGCGTCGATCGTCCGGTGCAGCTGTGTGCGGAACCGGTGGAGGGCGGAAGGGTCGTCCGCGTAGCGGCGACGGCCGTCCTCGTGCGGAAGCCCGGTGTGGGTGAAGCCGAGCACCATCCAGATGACGGTCCAGGCGAGGAACTGGAGGTCGGTGTCCGGGTGCACCCCCTCCCACGTGCGGGAGGTCATCATGACCTCCAGAGGCGGTGTGAACCGCTCGGGAAAGTCGAAGTCGATGGCGTCCTTGAGCACGCGGTGACCCCACAGGGCGCCTATCTCCGGGTGCGCGAGGGAGAAGTCGAGGAAGGTGTCCGCCAGCAGGTGGAGGCCCTCGACACCGTGGGAGATCCCCTGCGCGGCGGCTTCGAAGCGCTGACGGTCCAGTTCGTAGAAGTGCTCGAAGGCGGCCCGGTAGAGACCCGGCTTGCCGTCCTTCAAAAGCGCCGACCGCGAAACGTCCGATCCCACCGCTCCCGCGATCATGTCGAGGGACGTCGCGTCGTACCCCAGCTCCGCGAACAGCCTGATGGCCGTCTCCAGCACCCGCTCGTCCACATCGGCGGCCCGCTCGTCCAAGGTCCTCGTCCTTCCGCCTCTCCGCCCCACCAGTCTCCGCCGTCTTCGTCCAGAAGCAGGAAAAGAAAGGCCGCCGTTCGAGTCATGACTCCCGGGCGCGCGACGGCGAGGCCCGGAATCCGCCGCGCACGGACTCCGGGCCTCGCCGGTCTCTCAGGGAGTGTTCTCCCGCTGCCAGGTCCGGCCGTCGTAGCGCTGGACCTGGTAGGTGCGGATGAGCCTGCCGTCGGGGCCGCCGTTCAGGGACAGGTCCGGCAGCAGGGCCGGGTTGGGCGCCCCTCGCAGGGAGTCCCAGCTCTCGAGGAAGCCCTCGGCGGTGAGATCGGGTGCCTCCCTCAGGGCTTCGACGACGGCCGCCGCGGCACCGTAGCCGTTGAGGGCCAGGAGCTTGTCGCGGTCGACGGAGTGGCCGTACTCGTCCATGTCGGCGGTGAACTGCCGGACCATCGGGTCGTCGGCCCAGCGGGGGTCGGCGGGGTCCTTGGCCCACTGGGTGGTGTAGACGCCTTCGGCGGCGGGGCCCGCGGGCTTCAGCGTCGTGGTGTACTCGCTCTGCGCGCTGTAGAGCATGACCTTCGGGTGGTAGCCGATCTGCGCCATCAGCCGCAGCACCGCGCTCTGCGCCGCGCCTCCGACCGACAGGAACAGCACGTCCACGCCCGCGGCGCGCAGCTCGTTCACCTGGGGGCCCAGATCGACGACGTTGGGCGCCACCTTGATGGTCTTGGCCAGGGTCAGGCCCGCCGACTCCAGGCCGGCGGCCTGGCTGGGCGTCAGGTCGTTGTTCAGGCCCAGCAGCCCGGCCTTCGCCCCGGGGAACTCGGACTTCAGGAAGGACCCGGCGATCCGGCCCTCCTGCGCGATGTCCGGCCACCACGCGCGGGCGTAGGGGAAGGCCCGCACGTCGCTGAACGGGCTCTGGCCCGCCAGCGCCACCATCGGGACCTTGCGGGAGGCCAGATAGGGCCGGATGGAGATCGCCGGGCCGCCGAAGGCCATGACCAGCGTCGCCCCGTCCTGCTCGGCCAGGCGGCGCATGTTGGCGGTCAGCCGCGAGGTGTCGTAGGCGTCGTCCAGCAGTTGGAACCTGATCTTGCGGCCCCTGACGCCGCCCTCGGCGTTGACCCGGGAGAAGTAGGCCTGGGCCCCGGCTCCCACGACGCCCGTGACGGCGAGCGGGCCGGAGAGCGCGAAGCTGCCTCCGATCACGATGTCGCCGCGACCCGTGCCCTCCTGGGCGTTCCACCGCAGCGTGCAGCCGCTGACGGCCAGGGTGAGCGCGGACAGGAGCGCCGTCGCGCGCAGGAGCGGCCTTCTGACGCGTTCGGTGACTCTCATGCCGTCTTCTCCCGGGTACGGCGCGCGCCCAGGCGTGCGAGGCCCGCGCGAACGAAGGTGACCACCCCGCGCGGGGCGAAGTAGAGGACCAGCAGCAGTACGGCGGCGTACGCCACCTGCGCCCACTGGCCCGAGGAGCCCCCGCCCATGTTGTCGCTCATGAGCTGCGGCAGGTAGGTGACGAACGCGCCGCCGACGATGGCCCCGGCCCAGGATCGGGTGCCTCCGACGACGCTCGCGGCCAGCAGCGTCAGGGAGAAGGCCAGGGTGAAGGTGTCGGGGGTGACCAGGGTGAGGGCCAGCGCGTTCAGCGCCCCCGCCAGGCCCGCGACGCCCGCGCTCAACGCGAACACGGTGAGCGTCAGCCGCCGGGTCTCGACGCCGTTCGAGACGGCCATCAGGGAGCTGGTGCGCAGTGCCTCGAGCGAGCGGCCGAACCTGCCGCGGGTCAGGTTGCGCAGCCCCAGCACGGCGACCCCGCACACGGCCAGGACGACCAGGTAGGCGAACTGCGCGTCCGCCAGCCCCGTCCAGCCGGGAGCCGACAGCGGCGGGGCGCCGAGCGCGTACCCGACCGCCCCTCCCGTCAGGCTCTCGAAGCGGGTCACCACCAGCGGGAACAGCGCGGCCACCGCGATCGTGATGAGGCCCAGGCCCAGGCCGTCCACGCGCAGGGCGGGCAGGCCCAGCAGCGCGCCGGCGCCCAGGCACAGGACGAGGGCGCCCAGCAGTGCCACCGGCCAGGGCATGCCGCCCTCGCCCACCAGCAGGACGCCGGTGTAGGCGCCGAGCCCGAACAGCGCGCCGTGCCCGGCGCTGACCTGCCCGGCGTAACCGCTGAGTAGGTTGAGGGAGGCGACCGCGAGCGCGACGGACCACACGCGCGAGAGCTGGAGCAGGTCGTAGTCGCTGAAGAGGAAGGGCACCGCCAGTGCCCAGACGACGGCGGCGATCCACGGCCAGGGCAGGCTCCGCCGGGAAGCCGTGGTCGGGGCGCTCATGCGCGCACCGTCGCAGCCCGGCCGAACAGGCCCTGGGGACGCAGCAGCAGCACCGCGAAGATCACCGCGAACGGGACGACGAGCTGCAGGTCGCCGCCCAGTCCCGGCACGTACCGGCTCGCCAGGCTGCCCGCCACGCCGATGATCAGACCGCCGACGACGGCGCCGCCGCGGCTCGTCATGCCGCCGAGCGTGGCCGCGGCCAGGGCCAGCAGCAGGGGCCCGGCCATCATCTCGGGGGACAGGCCGGCGATCGGCGCGGCGGCCGTCCCGGCCACCGCGCCGACCGCGCCGGCCAGCGCCCAGCCCAGGGCGAGCATGCGCCCGGTGCGCACGCCGAGCAGGCGGGCGGAGTCGGGGTTGGTCGCCACCGCGCGCAGCTTCAGCCCGACCGGGGTGAAGCGGAACAGCGCGGCGATCACCCCCATGGTCACCAGGACCAGCACCGCGGCGCCGACCTGCTGGCTGGTCAGCCGGATCTCGCCGACGCCCACCGACGAGGCGCCGAACGGCGACGCGAACGTCTTGGGATCGGTGTCCCAGACCAGCGCGATCAGCGCGTTGAGGCCGAGCAGCATCGCGGCTCCCGCCGCCAGCAGCACCATGGGTCCTGCTCCTTCCACCGGTCTGACCAGGACGCGTTCGACGGCCGCGCCCAGCGCCGCCGACAGCAGCACCGCCGCGGGGAACGCGAGCCAGAACGACATCCCGGCCTCGACCAGGCTCCACGCGCCGAACGCCGAGAGGGTCGCGAGCTCGCCCTGGGCGAGGTTGAGCATTCCGGTGCCCTGGAACACCACGCCGAGGGCGAGCGCCAGGCCTGCGTAGACGACGCCGGCCGCGAGGCCGGCCAGGATCTGCTGGATGAACTCGGTCATCGGCTCGCCTCCTCGGCGTCCGTGTCGGTCCGGGGGGCGGTCCCCGGATCCCGGGGGGCCGGTTCGGCCGATCCTCGCTTCGCTGCGGTCGTCCGAACCGGGGTCGTTCCGAGGTAGGCCGCGCGCAGCTCCGCCTCGTCCGAGAGCTCGGAGGCCGCGCAGGAGCGCGCCACCCCGCCGCGCGCCAGCACGACGGCGCGGTCGGCGACACGCAGGGACAGGCGGGCGTTCTGCTCGGCGAGCAGGACGGCCGTCGACCAGGAGGCGCGGATACCGGCCAGCGCCTCGAACAGCTCGGCTGTGGTGCGCGGCGCCAGGCCCAGCGACGGCTCGTCGACGAGCAGGACCCGCGGCCTGGCCAGCAGGGCCCGGCCCAGGGCGAGCATCTGCTGCTGGCCTCCCGACAGGGCGCCGGCCGGCCGGCGCCGCATCTCCTTCAGGACGGGGAACATCTCGTGCACCCGTTCGAGATCGCTTTCGGCCTCCCCGCGCAGGGACCCGGGGCGGCCCATCGAACCGAGGCGGAGGTTCTCCTCGACGGTGAGCTCACCGAAGGTGCCGCGCCCCTGCGGGACGTGCCCGATCCCCGCACGGGCCGCGCCGATCGTGTCGAGCCGGGTCAGGTCCGCGCCGTCCAGCGTCAACGTCCCGCCGGTGGACACGACGCGGGACACCGCCCGCAGCAGGGTCGTCTTCCCGGCGCCGTTGGCGCCCAGGAGGGCGACCATCTCGCCTTCACGGACGTCGAGGGAGACGTCGTGGAGCACCTGCACCGAGCCGTACCGCGCGGTGAGGCCGTCCACCCGGAGGAGCGGTTCGGACGTCATCGGCCGACCTCCTCGATCTCGGTTCCCAGGTAGGCGGCGATGACGCGCGGGTCCTCGGCGATCTCCTCGGGAGTCCCCGTGGCCAGCAGCTTGCCGGCGTCCAGGACGATGACGTGCCGGGCCACCGACATGACCAGCTCCATGTCGTGCTCGACCAGCAGAGCCGTCGTCGTCCCCTCTCCTGCGCCGTCGCAGACGGCCATGGCCGTCTCCAGCAGTTCGCGCGCCTCGTCGGCGTCCAGCCCTGCCGCGGGCTCGTCCAGGAGCAGCAGCCGGGGCCGGGCCATGACGGCACGCGCCACCTCGACCCTGCGCCGGTCGCCGTGCGGCAGCGAACCGGGGACGGTCCCCGCCAGGTGCGCGATGCCGAACGCGTCCAGCAGCCGGGACGCCTCGTTGCGCAGACGCCGCTCCTCGGAGCGGAAGAGGCCGCCGGCTACCAGGGTCGCCAGGACACCGGACCTGGTCCGGGTGTGCCCGCCGAGCATTACGTTGTCCAGGACGGGAAGTTCGTCCAGCAGCACGGGGGTCTGGAACGTCCGGGCGATGCCCCGCGCGGCGCGGGCGTGCGGGCCGAGCCCGGTGACGTCCTCACCATCCAGCAGGACGCCGCCTTCGTGGCGGTACAACCCGCTGACGCAGTTGAACAAAGTGGTCTTGCCCGCGCCGTTGGGCCCGATGAGGGCGCTGACGCCGCCGGAGGGGACGCCGAAGCCCACCTCGTCCAGGGCGCGCACGCCCTGGAAGGAGACGCCGACGTCCCGGACCTCCAGCGCGTGGCGCGAGAAGGACGGATCGGGTGGTCTGCTGCCGGAGTCGGTAGCAGGTTTCACGGAGCTCTCCTCCTCAGGAACGGGGGATGGGACGATCCGGCCCGGGTGCCAGAGCACGGGCCGGCAAGAAGGGAACCGAGGCTCGCGAGGGTTGCTCGGGACGGTTGCGAAGACCGTCTCTCGGGCGGACTTAAGCCGCCTGGCCTGGGACAACGCTAGGGTGTGAGGGCGCTCACACGGAAATAAGATCTCGTGATGTCCGGAATTCGTGGATCCCATGACGGGTCGCGGAGGCGTCGGCGCGGGCGCTCAGCCGGTGAGTAGGCTCCGCAGCCAGCGGTGTCCGGGGTCGGACTCCGCCAGCGGGTGCCAGAAGGCCTCCTCCTGGAGCGCGGCGGTCGGGACGGGCAGCTCGACCGATCGGATGCGGGCGGAACGGGCGGCCTTCTCGGCGAAGCGCCGGGGGAGCAGGCCGATCCGTCCGGTGTGCTCGACCAGCAGCGGCACCTCGAAGAACGACTCGACGGAGACGCGGATCGCGAGCGTGATGCCGAGGACCTCCAGCTGGCGCTTGATGTGGGATCCGGCGTTGCTCGGGTCGTCGAAGAGGCCGACCATGGGGAGCCGGCCCAGATCCTCCAGCGTGAGCCGGTCGCCGGCCGGGCCGCGGTCCCGGTCGACGACGCCGACCCAATCGTCGGCGGCCAGGGGGAGGGAGGGGAATCCGGGCAGCCACGCCTTGGGCACGACGAGCAGGTCGACGCGGCGGAGCAGGACCTCGGGGTCGTGCAGGTGCTCGCCCCGCACGGCTCCCAGCTGGAGGCGGATCCCGGGTGCGACCTCCTCGAGCCGCCGCAGCGGGGCGGCCAGGAGCGAGAGGGCGTAGTCAGACCCCCGGACGCTGAAACGCCGGATGCTGGTGGCGGGATCGAACTCCTGGACGACGTCGTAGGTGCGCTCGGCCAGGGAGAGCGTCGCCGAGACCATGTCCAGCAGGCTCGCGGCCAGCGGCGTCAGCTCCATCGCCTGGCCCCTGCGCACGAGCAGCTCGTCGCCGAACTGCCGCCGCAGCCGGGCGAGAGCGTTGCTCGCAGCCGGCTGGGTGATCCCCAGGCGCTCCCCGGCGCGGGTGACGTTGCGCTCCTCCAGCAGCGCGCGCAGGGCGACCAGGAGGTTCAGGTCGTAGCGTGCGAGGTCCATCCGGGCTCCTGCCATCGGCGTGTGCGCGGCGCGCATGCCGTCCGGGACGACGGTTCTTTCGCGTGGTTCGAACTTAGGGCATCCCGCCCCCGGCGCCGAAACCAGCGGACCGGGGGCGAGACGCCTCCCCGCGGACCGGCCGCCCGCAGGGGAGTCCGGTCTCCGGGCAGAGATCGGGGACCGGACTCGTGGACGGCCGGACTACGCCGGGCTGCCGGCGGCCGCGGCGCCGGGGGCCGGACGGGACGGTTCGGCCCGGCCGAGGCGGAAACCGGTGACGACCAGGGCGCCGAGGACCAGGACGGCCGCGACGAGGAGGAGCAGTCGTCCGGGGGTCCAGCCCGCGTCCAGGAGCACGCCCGCGACCGTCGGCGCGAGGATCGCGCCGACGCGGCCGATGCCGATGCCCCAGCCGACGCCGGTGGCGCGGACGGAGGGGCCGTAGACGGCCGGGGTGAGGGCGTACAGGCCGGCGACGCAGCCGTTGACGAAGACGCCGATCATCGCGCCCAGCGCGAGGACCAGCCCGAAGACGGGGGAGGCGGGGACGAACAGGGTGAGGAGGACGGCGGTGGCGAGCAGGTAGCCGGTGAGGATGTTCTTCAGAGCGAAGCGGGCGGCCAGGACGCCGAGCAGCGCAGTGCCGAAGATGCCGCCGAGGTTGAGCAGGACGCCGCCGGTGATGCCCTGGTTCGCCGACATGCCCGCCTCGACCAGCAGCTTGGGCGTCCAGCTGGTGACGAAGTAGAACCCGAACATCACCAGGAAGAAGCCCGCCCAGGTCAGCAGGGTGTTGCGGCGCAGGTCCGGTGAGAGGATCTGCCTGATCCCGGCCCTGGGGGCCCGTGCGCCGCCGTCCGGAGCGGGCGGCAGCTCGGTGAGCGCCGGCTGCCTCATCCCGGCGAGGAGCCCGTTGACCTGGCCGAGGGTCCGGTCGGAACGCCGGGACAGCAGGAAGTCCAGGGACTCGGGCAGCCGCCAGAGCACCACGGGGATCAGCAGCGCGGTGGCGACGGCGCCGAAGGCGAACACCGACCGCCAGCTGCCGGAGTCCTGCAGGAAGGCCGCGATGACGCCGCCGGCGGTGGCGCCTATGGCGTAGCCGGTGGAGTTGAGGCTGACGGCCAGCCCGCGCCAGCGGCGGTTGGCGTACTCGGCGGAGATCACATTGCTGCTGGCCAGGACGCCGCCGATGCCGATGCCGGTGAGGACCCGCAGCGCGCCCAGCTGCGCGGCGCTCTGGGCGAGCGCCGACAGGCCCATGCCCGAGGAGGACAGGACCAGGCCGACGAGAATCATCGTGCGGCGGCCGAGGCGGTCGGCGAGGGGCGCCAGGAAGATCGAGCCGAGGGCCATGCCGACGAGCCCCGCGCTCAGCAGCAGCCCGAGCCGGGAGCCCGACAGCCCCCACTCGTCGGAGACCTCGGCGGACGTGAAGGCCATGACCAGCACGTCGAATCCGTCGAGGACGTTGAGCAGGACGCACACGGCGATCGCGGTCCACTGGAACGGCGTCATGGGCCCGTCGTCGATACGGTCGCGCAGACCGGGAGAACTCATCGAGTCCGCCTCCTTCGGGGGGGTGGGATCGCTCGAGCATGAGCTGGATCACATCGGCGGGCCAGGGGTAATTCATTCAATGGATAAGCTCAGCGCCGGTGGCCCTTGTAGTGGAAAGGACGGGATCGTGGCGAGATCGCCCAGCGGGGAGTCGGTCCTCACCCGGGTCGTGCGGATCTTCGCCGCGTTCGGTCACGACTCGCCCGTGCTCACGGTGAGCGAGATCAGCCGCCGCGCGGCGCTGCCGCAGGCGACCACGGCCCGCCTGGTCAAGGAGCTGGTCGAGCACGGCCTGCTCGCCCGCGACGAGCAGCGCAGGGTGCGGATAGGCAACCGCATGTGGGAACTGGCCGAGCGCGCCTCGCCGCTGCGGGGCCTGCGCGAGGTCGCCCTGCAGTACATGGGCGACCTCCACTCGATCGTCGGGCACTCCACCCAGCTGGGCGTGCTGGACGGGACCGAGGCGCTCTTCGTGGAGCGGCTGACCGCCCCCGAGGCGGTGGTCAACGTCACGCGCGTGGGCGGGCGGCTGCCCCTGCACGCCTCGTCGGCGGGCCTGGTCCTGCTGACCCACGCCCCGGCCGAGCTGCGCGAGCGGATCCTGCGGGGGCCGCTGCCCGGCTTCACCCCGAACACGATCACCGATCCGAGGGCGCTGCGCGCGGAGCTCGCGGAGGTCCGCCGCCGGGGGTTCGCCTTCTGCCCCGGCCACATCCACCCCGACGCCACGGGCCTGGCCGTTCCCGTTCGCGCCCACGGCCGGGTGGTGGCGGCGCTCGGCCTGGTGGTGCCCAACGACGACACGGCCTGGCCGTTGAACAGGCACCTCCAGCTCACCGGCCTGGCGTTGAGCAGAGCCCTGAGCGGCTGAGGGGAATGTGATCCGGGTAACGGATTCTTCCCCATTCAATGAGAAGCCGCTGGCCGCCGGGCCGAGGCCGGGCCGATCCTCGAGGTCCACCCCCTGTGACGCGAGGAGCATCCATGGCGATGACACCCATGGCGGAGCCGCCGGACCCGGTAGGGACGGCCCCGCGATCCACGGCGCTGAACCTGCGGGTGACGGCCAAGACCCGGGTGGCCGAGGGCGTCGTGGCACTGACCCTGGCCCGCCCCGACGGCGGCAGGCTCCCCGACTGGACGCCGGGCGCGCACGTGGACCTGGTGCTGCCCGGCGGTCTGACCCGGCAGTACTCGCTCTGCGGCGACCGCTGGGACGCCTCCACCTACCGGATCGGGGTGCTGCGCGAGCCAGGCGGCCGCGGCGGCTCGGCGTTCGTCCACGACGAGCTGGCCGTCGGCGACCTCGTGGGGATCGGCGGCCCGCGCAACAACTTCCGGCTGGTGCCCGCGGAGCGCTACCTCTTCATCGCGGGCGGCATCGGGATCACCCCGCTGCTGCCCATGATCGTCCAGGCGGAGCTGACGGGAATCCCCTGGAAGCTGCTGTACGGCGGCCGGACGCGCTCGTCGATGGCCTTCCAGGACGAGTTGAGCACCCACGGCGACAAGGTCTCCTTCGTTCCGCACGACGAACACGGACCGCTGGACCTGGCCGCCTGGCTGAACGACGTCCCGGACGGAACCAGGGTCTACTGCTGCGGCCCCGCCGGGCTTCTCGACGCGGTGGAGCGGCACTGCGCCGACCTGCCGGCCGGACGGCTGCGCCTCGAGCGCTTCGTCGCGGCGGACCGGCCCGCCGGCGCCCGCGACGACGCCTTCGAGGTCGAGCTGCGCCGCTCCGGCAGGACGCTCGCCGTCGACCGCGACCAGTCCCTGCTCCAGGCCCTGGGGGAGGCCGGCGTCAACGTGCTGTCCTCCTGCCACCAGGGACTGTGCGGGACCTGCGAGACGACCGTCCTGGACGGCGTTCCCGACCACCGCGACGCGCTGCTGGACGACGCCGAGCGCGCGGCGGGCGACTGCATCTTCGTGTGCGTTTCCCGCTCCCTCAGCGACCGCCTCGTCCTGGACCTGTGACCCCCGGAGGACCACCGATGACCCTCACCGCACCCCCGCACGTCCCGGAACTGGCCGCCGACCCGTTCGCCTCCGGCGTGCTCGAGAACCCCCTCCCGCTGCAGGCCGAACTGCGCGACGCGGGCCCCGTGGTGTACCTGAGCCACTACGACGTCTACGGTCTGGCCCGCTACGAGGAGGTCCACGCCGCGCTGACCGACTGGCAGTCCTTCCAGTCCGGCGCCGGAGTCGGGCTGTCCAACTTCCGCCACGAGAAGCCGTGGCGCCCGCCGAGCCTGCTGCTGGAGGCCGACCCTCCCGCCCACGACGCCCCGCGCGCCGTCCTGTCGAAGATCCTGAGCCCCCGCGCGCTGCGCTCCCTGCGCGAGGCCTGGTTCGCCGACGCCGAGAAGCTGGTCGACGAGGTGCTGGCCGAGACGTCCTTCGACGCCGTCACCGCGCTCACCCAGGCGTTCCCGCTGCGGGTCTTCCCCGACGCGGTCGGGCTGCGCAAGGAGGGGAGGGAGAACCTCCTCCCCTACGGCGACCACGCCTTCAACGCCTTCGGCCCGCAGAACGGGCTGGTGGCCAAGGGCGCGCCGCGGGTGGCCGAGCTGTCGGGCTGGGTCAACGCCCAGTGCGCCCGCGACCGGCTTTCCCCCGGCGGCTTCGGCGCCCGGATCTGGGAGGCCTCCGACCGGGGGGACATCACCCCGGAGCAGGCCCCGCTCGTCGTCCGCTCGCTGCTGACCGCCGGGGTGGACACCACCATCCACGCCCTCGGCGCGGTGCTCCACGCCTTCGCCGCCCATCCCGAGCAGTGGAGCCGCCTCCGCGAGGAGCCCGGCCTGGCCCGCGTCGCCTTCGACGAGGCGGTCCGCTGGGAGTCGCCCGTGCAGACCTTCTTCCGGACCGCCACGCGGGACGTCGACGTCGCCGGGACCGTGATCCCCGAGGGCAGGAAGATCCTCATGTTCCTCGGCGCGGCCAACCGCGACCCGCGCCGCTGGGCGGACCCCGACGCCTTCGACCTGTCGCGCGACCCGTCCGCCCACGTCGGCTTCGGCATGGGCCTCCACCAGTGCGTGGGCCAGCACGTCGCCCGCCTCGAAGCGGAGGCGCTGCTGACCGCGCTGGCCGCGCGGGTGGAGCGCATCGAGCCCGCCGGGACGCCCCGGCGCCACCTCAACAACACCCTGCGCGCCTGGGCGTCGCTGCCCGTGCGCGTCCATCCGGCCTGAACGGGCCTTTCGTCACCAGCCCGCGTGCGGCCGAGCACGCGGGCCCGATCAGCGAGGAAGAACAACACATGCAGAAGGTGCGCGGCGTGGTCGCCAAGGCCAAGGGGCAGCCGGTCTCGATCGAGACGATCGTCATCCCCGCCCCTGGCCCGGGTGAGGCCGTCGTCCGGATCCAGGCGTGCGGGGTGTGCCACACCGACCTGCACTACCGCGAGGGCGGCATCAACGACGAGTTCCCGTTCCTGCTCGGCCACGAGGCCGCCGGGACCGTGGAGTCCGTCGGCGAGGGCGTCACCGAGGTCGCGCCGGGCGACTTCGTGGTGCTGAACTGGCGTGCTGTCTGCGGGCAGTGCCGGGCGTGCCTGCGGGGGCGGCCGCAGTACTGCTTCGACACCCACAACGCCAGGCAGAAGATGACCCTGGAGGACGGCACCGAGCTGTCGCCCGCGCTGGGCATCGGCGCGTTCGCGGAGAAGACCCTGGTGGCGGCCGGGCAGTGCACCAAGGTGGATCCGGCGGCCAAGCCGGAGGTCGCCGGGCTGCTGGGCTGCGGCGTGATGGCGGGGATCGGCGCCGCCATCAACACCGGCGGCGTGACGCGGGGCGACTCGGTGGCCGTCATCGGCTGCGGCGGTGTCGGCGGGGCCTCGATCATGGGCGCCCGGCTGGCCGGGGCGGCGAAGATCATCGCCGTCGACATCGACACCCGCAAGCTGGAGAAGGCTCGTGAGCTGGGCGCGACCCACATCGTCAACTCCAGGGAAGTCGACGCGGTGGAGGCGATTCGCGAGTTGACCGGCGGGTTCGGCGCGGACGTCGTGGTTGAGGCCGTGGGCCGTCCCGAGACGTACGAGCAGGCGTTCTACGCCCGTGACCTGGCCGGGACCGTCGTCCTGGTCGGGGTGCCGACCCCGGAGATGAGGCTGGAGCTGCCGCTGCTGGAGGTCTTCGGCCGCGGCGGGGCGCTGAAGTCCTCCTGGTACGGCGACTGCCTGCCCTCGCGGGACTTCCCCATGCTCATCGACCTGTACCTGCAGGGCCGCCTCGACCTCGGGGCGTTCGTCACCGAGACCATCGGCATCGACGGCATCGAGGCCGCGTTCGCCAAGATGCACCACGGCGACGTGCTGCGCTCGGTGGTGATCCTGTGACCGCCGCCATCAGCCACCTGGTCACCTCCGGCACCTTCTCCCTGGACGGCGGCACCTGGGACGTCGACAACAACGTCTGGATCATCGGCGACGCCCGCGAGGCCATCGTCATCGACGCCGCCCACGACGCCGGGGCCATCGCCGCCGCCGTCGGGGACCGCAGGCTGCTGGCGATCGTCTCCACGCACGGCCACGACGACCACATCGACGCCGCACCCGTCCTCGCCGACGCCACGGGTGCGCCGATCCTGCTGCACCCGGACGACCTGATGCTCTGGAAGCAGCGGCACCCCGACCGCGAACCGGACGGCCACCTGTCCGACGGGCAGGTCATCGCCGTCGGCGGCATCGAGCTGACCGTCCTGCACACCCCGGGCCACAGCCCCGGCGCGGTCTGCCTTCACGCGCCCGCCCTGGGCACGGTCTTCTCCGGGGACACCCTCTTCCAGGGCGGTCCGGGCGCGACGGGACGCTCGTTCTCGGACTTCCCGACCATCATCGGCTCGATCAGGGACCGCCTCCTGACGCTCCCTCCCGAGACGGTCGTCCGCACCGGTCACGGAGAGAGCACCACCATCGGAGCCGAGGCACCCCACCTGCCGGAGTGGATCGCCCGCGGCCGCTGACCGCGACCCCTCCCCCGGCTCCCGGTGCCGGGGGAGGGGCGGCTCAGCCGTGCAGGAGCACGGCGCTCAGGTTGAACGCCGCGATCACGATGATGAGGCCGGTGAGCGCCCGCGTCGCGCGGGCGTGCGCGGTCAGGACGCTGGCGACCGGTCTGCCGCGCCCGCGCCGGTATCCGCGGGAGGCGGCGAGCCAGATCAGCGCCGCGGCCGCGATGGTCGTGCCGCCGAACACGACCGCGAGCGTCCCCAACGCGGAGGTCGCACGGGCGAGCAGCGTCCCGTTGACCGCGATCAGCAGGGCTGTGCGCTGCCAGGCCAGTGCTGTGCGTTCCAGTTGTGCGCCGGGGTCCGCCAGGCGTTCGGCCGGTGTCACAGCAGGACCATCAGTACGGCCACGGCGGAGGCCGCGGCGACGGAGATGGCGAGGATCGGTGTCAGCCAGGTGCGGGGCAGTGGTTGTCCGCGTCGCATGGCTCGCTGGTTGAGCGACCACCTTCGGTATCCGGCCAGGACGATCACGAGCCCGAGGACCGCCAGCGCCACGGCCGCGGCCCTGCGCAGCCCGGAAGTCGCCACGTCGGGCAGTAGTTGGACGATGGCCAGTGCTCCGGCGTCCAGTGCCAGGGCCGTGCGCACGTATGCCAGGAAGGTCCGTTCGTTGGCCAGCGAGAACCGGTAGTCCGGCTCCTCTTCCTCGCACACCCGCCCCGGATCGTTCATCCGCCCCGCCCCCCGAGTGAGATCATCGGACGGGACCATCCTCCCCGGGCACGGCGACGGCACCCGCTCCGGGGCGAGGGATGTGAAAGACCAGGATCCAGACGCTCCAGGCGACCCGTTTTGCTTCCAAGCCCGCCGCCCGCGTCGTGCTGACGCACATGCTCCGCCGACCCGTACAACGGCGACCACCCGGCCGCGGCGCGGACGGCCCCGCGAACCCGCGTTGAAGCGCCCACGTCCGCCGGCTCGTCCGGCAGGCCGGGAAAGACCGGACGCCCGGCGGCCCCGTGGTGCCGCCGGGCGTCCGGTCCCCGGGTCAGAACTTGATCATGCCGCGGATGTTCTTGCCGTCGCGCATGTCCTGGTAGCCCTGGTTGACCTCGTCGAGGGTGTAGGTGCTGGTGACGAGGTCGTCGAGGTTGAGCTTGCCGTCCTGGTAGAGGCGCAGGAGGCGGGGGATGTCGCGGCGGGGGTTGGCGTTGCCGAAGATGCAGCCGACCAGCTCCTTGCGCTGCATCGCCATGTCGAACAGGTTGAGCTTGACGTCCTCCTGGAGGATGGGCGCGACGGCGGTGAGCACGCCGCGGCCGCCCTTGGTGACCATGCCCATCATCGGGCCGATGAGCTCGCCGGTGGCCACGCCGGTGGTGAGGATGACCTTGTCGGCCATCGCGCCCCAGGTGATCTCGCCGACCAGCGCCATGGCCTCCTCGATGGAGGCGGCGGTGTGGGTGGCGCCGAAGAGCCTGGCCTTCTCGCGCTTCCACTCCACGGGCTCCACGGCCACGACGTACCGGGCTCCGGCCAGGGCCGCGCCCTGCACGGCGTTCATGCCCAGGCCGCCGGTGCCGATCACCACGACGGTCTCGCCCGCCCGCACGTCGGCGGCGTTGACGGCCGAGCCCCAGCCGGTGGTGACGCCGCAGCCGACCAGCGCCGCCTTGTCCAGCGGGATCCAGTCGTCGATCTTGACGCAGCTGCTCTCGTTGACCACGGTGTAGGGCGCGAACGTGCCGGTGCAGCACATGGTGCCCAGGTCCGTGCCGTCCGCGGCGTGGTGGCGCGAGGTCATGTCGCTGATCTGGCGGCCGGCCAGCAGCACCGCGCCCAGGTCGCACAGGTGCTGGCGGCCCATGGCGCAGGAGGGGCAGCGGCCGCACGCCGGGATGAAGGACAGGACGACGTGGTCGCCCTCCTTCAGCGTGGTCACGCCCGGACCGACCTCGACGACCTCGCCGGCGCCCTCGTGGCCGCCGATGATGGGGAACTGCTCCAGCTGCATCAGCTCGGCGATGCCCGGGTCCAGGACCATGTCCCCGGTGACCATGTGCTCGTCGGAGTGGCACAGGCCCGACGCGGCGAGCTTGATCTTGACCTCGCCCGCCTTCGGATCGTCGAGCTCGATGTCCTCGACGCTCCATTCGCTGTTCTGCTTCCACAGGATCGCTGCGCGGGTCTGCATGGGGGGACTCCTCCTCGGGGAGAGGGTGGTCAGGAGGTACTTACCGAGGCCAGCATGGCACTTCCGTACGATGGGAACAATAGGATGATCGTCGGTCCAGGGACCGAGGTCTAGACCAATGTCGCCGGAAGGGGGCGGGCCGATGCCCAGACCGGCGCCGGAGCGGGTGACGCGGGTGGTGCTCACCCGCGAGCTCATCGTGCACACCGCCGTGGAGCTGGTCGAACGCCGCGGCCCCGCCGCCCTGTCGATGCGCGCCGTCGGCGAGGAGCTGGGGGTCAGCGCGATGGCCATGTACCGGCACGTGGCGAGCAAAGACGAGCTCGTCGCGGGCATCGCCGAGTACGTGATGACGACCCTGGACGTGCCCGAGCCGGACGTGCCCGAGGCGGACTGGAAGGACGGGGCGCGGAGCCTCATGCGGGCCTTCCGGGCGATCGCCCAGGAGTACCCCCGCAGTCTGGCGCTGGCGCTGGAGAGCAGGACGGGCATCCCCGTCGCGCTGAGGGCGATCGAACGCGCCCTGTCCCTGTGCGCGCGGGCCGGGCTGGACGGGCCGACGTCCGTGCACGTCATGAGGTCCCTGATGGCCTACACCCTCGGCTCCCAGCTGCGGGAGGCCGGGATGGGCAGGCTCCTGTCCCGCCAGGCGGCGGATCCCGCCGAGACCGTGCGCTCCCTGGAGCCCGCGAGGTTCCCGCACGTCGTGGCGCTGCCCGACGAGCTGGTCGACCACGGCTCGGACGCCGACTTCGAGTTCGGCCTCGAGCTGTTCCTCTCCTCCGTGGAGCCGATGCGCGCGCCCTGAGGCGGCCGCGACGTCAGGAGCCGGTCCGGAGCAGCCGGTCGAGCCCGGACAGCAGCATCTCCAGGCCGGTCTCGAAGTCCGCTTCGGGGTCGGGCTGCATGAGCTGGGGGGCCAGGGCGGTCACATGGGGGAAGCGCCCCGGGTCGGCCTGGACGGTCTGGAATGCGGCCTCGGGGGTCTGGTCGGGGGTTTTGAGGGCCCCGTTCTCCATCATCTGGGAGCCGATGGCGTACGACATCAGCGCCCGCAGTGCCCGTACCGAGGTCTCGCCGTCGAACCCGGCCGCGGCCAGGAGTCCCAGGGCGCGTTCGGCGGCCCGCCAGCTGAACTCGAGGTCGAGCCTGCTGGTGAGGAGCAGGTGCATGCTGCGGGGGTAGGCGCGGGCGACGCCGCGGAAGGCGCCGATCATGGCGCGGGCGTTGAGCTTCCAGTCCTGGCCGGGCCCCGCCTCGTCCTCGGGGAGGTCCAGGCCGGCCAGGACCGTCCGGGCCACCTCCTCCAGCAGGGTCTCCCGGTCGGGAACGTGGTTGTACAGGGACATCGTGCCCACGCCGAGCTCCGCGGCGACCTTGCGCATCGACAGCGCCCCGGCGCCGTCCCGCTCGATGAGCGTGATGGCGGCCCGCACGATCGACTCCCGGGTCAGCGGCCGCCGCCCTGCCGCGTTCTTGGCCATCCCCGTCCCTCTCCGGGCCGTGCGCTCTGCGGCCCGCCCGCCACGGTAGCAGCGCCGGCCCGAGGTACGTACGGCCTACATCTTGTTTACAGCGTACGTAACGTGGCACGGTGGAGGCACCAGCCCTTGTGCACGGAGGTGTCATGAAGACTGAGACGACCGGCGTCGCGCACGTCGAATGGGTCGACAAGAAGAAGTACCTGTGGCTGCTGGGCCTGCTCGTCCCGTCCCTGCCGTTCGTGTCGTGGGGACTGTTCGAGGCGAGCGGATGGGGGGTGTCCTGGTTCCTCGGTCCGCTGCTGTTCGGCTGGGTGGTCCCGCTGCTGGACAAGGCATGGGGCAAGGACTCGAACAACCCGCCGGAGAGCGTCCTGTCCTGGCTGGAGGGACAGCGCTACTACCGCTGGTGCGTCTACGCCTACCTGCCGCTGCAGTACGCGGGCCTGGTGCTGGCCTGCTGGATGTGGTCACGCGGCGATGTGACGGTGGTGGAGAAGATCGGTGTAGCCCTCACCGCCGGCATGGTGGGCGGCATCGGTATCAACACCGCGCACGAGCTCGGCCACAGGAAGGAGTCGGTGGAGCGCTGGCTGTCGAAGGTCGCGCTCGCGCAGACCGCGTACGGGCACTTCTACATCGAGCACAACCGCGGCCACCACGTTCGCGTCGCCACTCCCGAGGACCCGGCCAGCGCCCGGCTGGGGGAGAGCTTCTACCGGTTCCTTCCCCGCACCGTGTGGGGCAGCCTGAAGTCGGCGTGGCGCCTGGAGAAGAAGCGCCTGGCCCGCAGCGGGCACGGCCCGTGGACATGGCGCAGCGACATCCTCAACGCCTGGGCGATGACCGTGGTGCTGTTCGGCGCGCTCATCGCGGTATTCGGCGCGGGCATCATCCCCTACCTGCTGGTGCAGGTCGTCATCGGCTTCTCCGCCCTGGAGGTCGTCAACTACCTGGAGCACTACGGCCTGCTCCGCGAGAAGACCCCGACCGGCAGGTACGAGCGCTGCGCCCCCCGCCACAGCTGGAACAGCGACGACATCGCCTCCAACATCCTGCTCTACCATCTGCAGCGCCACAGCGACCACCACGCCAACCCCACCCGCCGCTACCAGGCCCTGCGCCACTTCGACGAGGCGCCCGAACTGCCCTCGGGCTATGCCACCATGTCCCGCCTGGCCTACATCCCGCCCCTGTGGCGCAAGGTGATGGACAGGCGCGTCATCGCCCACTACGGAGGCGACGCCTCCAAGGCCAACATCCAGCCCGGCAAGCACGCCCGCTACGGCCTCCCCGAGCCCCGCAAGGAGCCCGCCTGACCCGGCTCAGCCGGCGCCGACGATGCGGAGGGCCACCTGGACGTAGCGGTCGGCCACGTCCTCGGGGCTCCAGTCGCCGTCCTCCCGGTACCAGCGGGCGATGTCGACGCCCAGGGAGAGGAGGGCGGTGGCGGCCGCCCGGGGGTCGGGGGCGTCGAAGGCGCCGGAGGCGGTGCCCTTCTCCACCAGGGCGCGGATCTCGCGGCTGACCTCGCGGCGGATCTCACGGATCTCGGCCAGGTGTTCGGGGCTGAGGGCCGACAGCTCGTAGTTGACGACGCGGGCGCGGACGTGCCCGCGGGCGTGGTGGACGACGAAGTCGTGGATCACGCGGCGCAGGGCCTCGGCGGGGTCGTCTGAGGAGGCCGCCGCCTCCCGGACCAGGCGGAGGGTGCCCTCGTGGCCCGTGCGCGAGATCAGGTAGAGCAGCTCCTCCTTGGACCGGTGGTGGACGTAGAGGGCGGCGGGGCTCATTCCCGCGGCGGTGGCGATGTCGCGGGTGGTCGTGCCGTGGAAGCCCTTCTCGGCGAACGCGCGGGCGGCGGCCTCGAACAGCCGGGCGCGGGTGGCGTCGGCGCGGGCGAGGCCGGAGGCGTCGGTCATCACCCGTCCATTCTTCCCCGGATCGCGGTATACCGGTACCCTGAGCTGACTAAGCGCTTAGTAACCTACGGGAAGGCGGGCCGGATGAGGGTCTTCCAGAGCGTCGAAGAGGTGGAACGGGCCGTCGGCACCCACCTGGGGTACTCCGAATGGCACACCGTGACCCAGGAGCAGATCGACACCTTCGCCAGGGCCACCGGCGACCACCAGTGGATCCACGTCGACCCCGAGCGGGCCGCCCAGGGGCCGTTCGGCACGACCATCGCCCACGGCTACCTCACGCTGTCGCTCGTGCCGATGCTCGTCTGGCAGGTCTACCGGCTCGAGGGGCTGAAGATGAGCGTCAACTACGGCGCGGACAAGCTCCGCTTCCCCTCTCCGGTGCCGGTGGACTCCAAGGTCCGCGCGGGTGTGGAACTGCTGTCCCTGACGCCCGGAAGCGGCGGCCACCGGCTGAAGGCGCGGGTGACCGTCGAACGCGAGGGCGGCGGCAAGCCGGTCTGCGTCGTGGAGTCCGTCAGCGTCCTGGTGCCCTGAGAGAGGAGAAAGATGTCCGACGAGACGACGGTGCGCGAGGTCCTGCGGCAACGGGTCGCCGACTTCCTGGCCGCCCACGACCCCGCCACGACCGAACGGCTCGCCTTCCTGCGGGCCCGCTACGACGCCGGGCTGGCCTGGGTGTTCTTCCCCGAAGGCCACGGCGGCCTGGGACTGGCCAGGGACCTGCAGCCCGAGGTCGACCTGCTCTTCGCCAGGGCGGGCGCACCCGGCAACAACGTCCGGGGCAACGGCATCGGCCTGGGCATGGCCGCCCCGACGATCCTGGCGTTCGGCACCGAGGAGCAGAAGAAGCGCTTCCTGCGCCCGCTGTGGACGGGCGAGGAGATCTGGTGCCAGCTGTTCAGCGAGCCCGGCGCCGGCTCCGACCTGGCCGGGCTCGCCACCCGCGCGGTGCGCGACGGAGACTCCTGGGTGGTCGACGGCCAGAAGGTCTGGACGTCGCACGCGCACAACGCGCGGTTCGCGATCCTGGTCGCCCGCACGAATCCCGACGTCCCCAAGCACCAGGGCCTCACCTACTTCCTGTGCGATATGACCGACCCGGGAGTCGAGGTACGCCCGCTGCGGCAGATCACCGGCGAGGCCGAGTTCAACGAGGTGTTCCTCACCGGCGTGCGCATCCCCGACGCCCACCGGCTCGGCGCCGAGGGCGACGGCTGGCGGGTCGCCAACGCCACCCTCAACAACGAGCGCGTGGCCATCGGCGGCGGCTCCGGCACCCGCTCCGGCGGCATGATCGGCGTGGTCTCCCGCACCTGGCGCGAGCACCCCGAACGCCGCACCCCCGAACTGCACGACCGGCTGGTCAAACTGTGGGTGGAGGCCGAGGTCGCCCGCGTCACCGGGCAGCGGCTCCGCCAGAAGCTGCGGCTCGGCCAGCCCGGCCCGGAGGGTTCGGCGATGAAGCTGACCTTCGCCCGCCTCAACCAGCAGCTGTCCGGCCTGGAGGTCGAGCTGCTCGGCGAGGACGGCCTGCGCTACTCCGACTGGACGATGGTCCGCCCCGACGGCGTCGACTTCACCGGCCGCGACGCCGGATACCGCTACCTGCGCGCCAAGGGCAACTCCATCGAGGGCGGCACCTCGGAGATCCTGCGCAACATCGTCGCCGAACGCGTCCTCGGCCTTCCCCCCGAACACCGCGTCGACAAGCACGTCCCCTGGAAGGAGCTCGACAAGTGAGCGAACTCGACCTGCTCTACACCGACGTCGAGGACGACCTGCGCTCCTCCGTCCGCGCCCTGCTCGCCGACCGGTGCGAGGCGCCGGCGGTGACGGCGATGTACGACGGCGACCGTTCGATCGTCGCGGGCCTGTGGAAGGCCCTCGCCGCGGACCTGGGCCTGGCCGGCCTGCTGGTCCCCGAGGAGCACGGCGGCGCGGGCGCCTCCGCCCGTGAGGCCGCCGTCGTCCTGGAGGAACTCGGCCGCTCCGCGGCCCCCGTTCCCTTCCTCACCAGCTCGGTGATCGCGACGACCCTCCTGCTGGAGACCGGCGGCACACTGCTGTCCGGGCTCGCCGCGGGGGAGAGGACGGCCGCCCTCGCCGTCCCCCTGTCCGCAGGCCCGTACGACGCCCTGTCCACGACGGTGCGCGCGGATGCGGACGGACGCCTGACCGGCACGGTGACCAGCGTGGCCGGGGCCCTGGAGGCCGACGTCCTCCTCGTCCCGGTCCGCGTCGGCGAAGGCATCTCCGTCCACGCCGTCCCCGCGTCCGAGGCGGCGGTGACCCCGGTCGTCTCCCTCGACATGACCCGCCAGCTCGCCGACCTGGCCTTCGACGGCGCACCCGGCGACCCGGTCCTGACCGACGCCGAGCCCGCCGTCCGCCGCGCCCTCCTGACCGGCGCCGCCCTCCTGGCGTCCGAGCAGGCGGGCCTCGCCCAGTGGTGCCTGCACGCCACCGTCTCCTACCTCAAGGAGCGCAAGCAGTTCGGCCGCGTCGTCGGCGGCTTCCAGGCCCTCAAGCACCGCCTGGCCGACCTCTTCACCGACGTCGAGTCCGCCGGCGCCGCGGCCCGCTACGCCGCCGCGGCCCTGGCCGCCGCAGACCCCGAGGCCGAACTCGCCGCCGCCGTCGCCCAGTCCTACTGCGGCGACCTCGCCGTCCGCGCCGCCGAGGAGGCCGTCCAGCTCCACGGCGGCATCGGCATGACCTGGGAGCACCCCGCCCACCTCTACCTCAAGCGCGCCAAGGCCGACCAGATCGCCCTCGGCACCCCCGGCTCCCACCGCACCCGCCTCGCCGCCCTCGCCGACCTCCCCTTCGCCCCGTAGGTTCGGCCGCAGCCGTCCCCCAGGCTCGGGGGCGGCTGCGGCCGGGGGTTGTGGAGCCGCCCGGCGGGGTGTTAGAACGATGAGTCATATAAAATATGCACTCTCGTGAGAGGCGCGCATGGGCGATGAGCGGGTGCGGCTGGACGTGGACGGGCCGGTCGCGACGATCACCAATGACCATCCGGGCAGGCACAACGCGTTCGACGACGCGATGGACCTGGCGCTGTTCGAGATCCTCGGGGAGCTGAAGGCGCGGCGGGACGTGCGGGCGGTGATCTGGCGCGGGGAGGGCAGGTCGTTCTCCTCCGGGCGGGACGTCGGGTCCATCGGCGGGGGGCGGGCGGAGCTGACCCACCACGAGCTGATGAAGCGCGGGCACCGGGGGATCCAGCAGCTCTTCGAGCTCGAGGCGCCGGTGATCGTGGCCATGCAGGGGTGGTCGATCGGGGCCTCGTTCCAGCGGGCGCTGCTGTGCGACATCCGGGTGGCGGCCCAGGGGGCGCGGATGATGCTGCCCGAGGTGGGGCACGGGGTCATCCCCGACACCGGCGGGGTGGGGCGGCTGTTCCAGATGTGCGGGCACGGGGTGGCGGCCGACCTGGTGCTGACCGGGCGGCCGATGGACGCCGACGAGGCGCTCGCGCACGGCGTGGTCTCTCGGGTGGTGCCCGCGGAGGAACTGGACGCCACCGTGCGGGAGATGGCCGAGAAGATCGCCGCCGCGCCGAAGGTGACGGTGAACATGGCGCGGCGCGTCCTGGCGGGGCTGGCCGAGCCGGAGATCCGCGCCTCGATGGCCGACGAGCTGATCGGCCAGACGTTCGTCAGCGACTCCCACGATCTGGCCGAGATGCGCAGGGCCAAGGCCGAGGACCGCGCGCCGAACTACACCGGGAGCTGATCATGACGGATGCCCAGCACGGCCTGCCCGAGCCGCCGCCCGCCGGAGCCCGCGCACTGCCCGAGGGGACCTTCGCGGGCGTGGCGGTCCTCGTCACCGGCGGAGGCACCGGCCTGGGCCGGGCGATCGCCGTCGAGTTCGCCCGCCTGGGCGCCGACCTCGTCATCGCCAGCCGCAAGAAGGAGCACCTGGAGCAGGGTGAGGAGGCCGTCGAAGAGACCGGAGCCCGCGTCCTGACCGTCGAGTGCGACATCCGCGACCCGGAGGGGATCGCCGCCGCCTTCGACGCCGCCGCCGAGGCGTTCGGGTTGCCCGGAGTGCTGGTCAACAACGCCGCCGCCAACTTCCCGGTGCCCGCCGAGGACATGTCGCCCAACGCCTGGCGGGCCGTCGTCGACATCACCCTCAACGGCACGTTCTTCTGCGCGCGGGAGTTCGCCCGCCGCCACATGGCCGCCGGAACACCCGGCTCGATCATCAACGTCGGCGCCTCCTACGCCTGGACGGGCGGGCCCGGCTTCGCCCACTCGGCCGCCGCCAAGGCCGGGGTGAAGAACATGGTGGAGACCCTCGCCGTCGAGTGGGGCCCCTACGGCATCCAGGTCAACGGGCTGGTGCCGGGCATGTTCCCGCACGAGGACATGACCGCCGACATCAGGGGCAACCTCGACCGCACGAGCGAGAAGGACGCCTGCCAGCCCGCGATGCGCGTCGGCCGCCTGCGCGAGCTCGGCTGGGCGGCGACGTTCCTGGCCTCCCCGTACGCGCGGTTCGTCTCCGGCCACACCCTGGTCGTGGACGGGGCCAACTGGCAGCGGCGGAGCCTGACGAACCCGCCCGTCGTCACCGTCCGGGACCAGATGGGAAGGGGCACGTTCCAGCCGTGACGCTCTGCGAGGCCTTCGATGGACGCACGTCTCACCGATGAGCAGCGGCTGCTGCAGCAGGTGGCCGGGGAGATCGCGGCCGACGCGTCCGCGGGCTGGACGGCTCTGGCCGGGGCCGGGTTCGTGGGCCTGCACGTCCAGGCCGGGCCCGGCGGCGCCGTGGCGGCGGCGCTCGTCGCCGAGCGGTTCGCCGCGGCACTGACCCCGATGCCTTACGTGGGCGCCGGGGTCTGGACACCGGCGCTCCTGGCCGCGGCCGGAGCCGGCGAAGCACAGGCGGCCGTGGAAGAAGGGAGGCTGCGGTTCGCACCGGTGCTGCGCCCCGACCTGTCGGCTCCGGCCCGCGACGGAGAAGAGGGCGTCGCCTTCGACGCCGAGGGAGCCGACGCCGGTCTCGTCATCGCCTCCGACGGCCGCCTGCGCGCCGTGGCTCTCGGCGAGCCCGCGAGGGGAGCCGACCTCACCCGGACGCTGCGCCGTGTCCCGGCCGACGCCCCGGAGCAGAGGTTCCCTCTCGGCCGACCGCTCACCGCCCGAGACCGTATTCGCACCGAAGCCGTCGTCCTCGCCGTCCTGGCGGCCGACCTCCTGGGCACCGCGCAACGAGCCCTGGACGACGCCGTCGCCCACATCCGGGAACGCAGGCAGTTCGGTGTCCCCGTCGGCTCGTTCCAGGCCGTCCAGCACCTGGCGTCACACGCCGCCGTCCTCGTCGAAGGCGCCCGCAGCGCGATGCGGCACGCCGCCTGGGCCGCGACCGAACTGCCCGAGGACGAGGCGCTCCTGGCCGCCCGCCAGGCCAAAGCCGCCTGCTCGACGGCCGCCAGGGACGTCGCCGAGACCGCCGTCCAGCTGTTCGGCGGCATCGCCCTGACCTGGGAGCACCCCACCCACCTCCGCCTGCGCCGCATTCTGCTGTCGAGAGCGGTCCTGGGCGACGAGTCGGCGCAGTACCGCGCCATCGCCGACCGCAGGCTGGCCCCGGCGGGAGGGGACTGATGGACTTCCAGGACACCCCCGAAGAAGCCGCCTTCCGCAAAGAGCTGCAGGAATGGATCGCCGCCCACGCTCCGACCGCGCTGCCCGCCGACCCCGACGAGCGGGCCGCGTCCCTCCACGGCTGGCACCAGGCCCTCGCCTCAGCCGGATACGTGGGCCTGACCTTCCCCGCCGAGTACGGCGGACGCGGCCTGCCGCCCACCTACGAGGCGGTCCTCAACGACGAGCTGGGAGCAGGCGGCCACCCGCCGCCCCCGGCCATCGGCCACATCACCAACGCCGTCCGGATCTTCGGCACCGCCGAGCAGAAGAACCGCCACCTGCCGGTGATGCTGGCCTGCACCGAACGCTGGTGCCAGGGCTTCAGCGAACCCGAGGCGGGCAGCGACCTGGCCGCCGTCCGCACCTGCGCCGCCCGCGAAGGCGACTCCTACACCGTCGACGGCCACAAGATCTGGACCAGCGAGGCCCTGTGGTCCCACTGGTGCCTGCTGCTGTGCCGCACCGAACCCGACAGGCCCGCCCACCGCGGCCTGTCCATGCTGCTCGTGCCCCTCGACACCCCCGGTGTCGAATGCCGCCCCATCGTCACGGCCTCCGGCACCCGCGAGTTCGCCGAGGTCTTCTTCGACGGCGCCCGCGTCCCCGCCACCCACCTGCTGGGGGAGCCCGGCCAGGGCTGGGAGATCGCCATGCGGCTGCTCGGCTACGAACGCGGCCCCGCCGACATCGGCTGGATCGCGCGCCTGGCCCGCATGCTCACCCTCCTGGAGAACGACATCCGCAGCGGCGCCGTCGAGGCGGGCCCGAGCGCCCGCGAGGCCGTGGCCCGCGCCTGGGTCTCCCTGCGCACCCTGCAACTGCACGTCCTGCGCACGCTCTCCGCCCGCCTCGACGGCTCCCTGCCCGGCCCCGAGGGCTCCATCGACAAACTCCTGCTCACCGAGACCGACCAGCTCCTCAACCACGTGATCATGGACGTCCGCGGCGCCGCGCCCCTCGTCGAGGAGGACGCCGCCCTCGACGCCTACTTCTGGTCCCGCGCCCAGTCCGTCTTCGGCGGAACCCGGCAGATCCAGCACGACATCGTCGCCCGCCGCGTCCTCGGCCTCCCCGACGGCCGCACCCCCCGCTGAGCGTCTGCGAGGATCGGAACCCGGAGGACGAGGGGGAACGATGAGCGACGAGCCGCGGACGGCCGCCTCCCGGCTGCTGGACGTCCTCGGGGCGTTCGGCGTCGAGCGGCCGGAGCTCTCCCTGACCGAGATCGGCCGCCGGGCGCGGCTGACCCTGCCGACGGCCCACCGCCTGACGGCCGAGCTGGTCCGGTGGGGTGCGCTGGAACGCGGGGAGGACGGCCGCTACCGGGTGGGACTGCGCCTGTGGGAGGTCGCGGCGGCCTACCCGCACGGGATGGACCTGCGGCCCGCCGCGATGCCGTTCCTGGAGGACCTCTACGAGGCGACGCACGAGAACGTGCAGATGGCCGTCCGCGACGGGCACGAGACCGTCTACACCGAGTGGATCGCCGGACGCTCCGCCGTGGGGGTGCGCACCAGGGTGGGCGCGCGCTGGCCCCTGCACGCCACGGGAGTCGGCCTGGCGCTCCTCGCGCACGCCCCGGCCGAGGTGCAGGAGGACTACCTTGACGGCCCCCTGACCGCCTTCACCCCGCACACCATCACCGACCCGGGGACGTTGCGCCGCGTCCTGGCGGAGGTGAGGCGCACCGGGTGCGCCGTCAGCGACCGGCAGATCACCACCGACGCGCTCTCGGTGGCGGCCCCCGTCCGGGACGCGTCCGGCCAGGTGACCGCGGCGGTCTCGGTCGTCGTGACCGCCGGGACCGTGCCCGTGGCCGCCCTGATCCCGGCCGTCCGGCTGGCCGCCCTCGGCATCACCCGAAGGCTCTCCAGGACGGGATGAGCAGGGGCGGAGGACCCGGACTTCCGCCTGACGGAAGTCGCGTTGTGGCCCCGCTCACGCCTTCAGCACCCTGGTGCCGACATCCGAACGGCGTCAGGAGAGAGAATGACCCCCTTCGCACGCGACCAGTGGTACGTCATCGCCTACGCGCACGAGGTCGGCCGGGACCTGCTGGCCCGCACCGTCCTCGGCGAGCCGATCGTGCTCTACCGCACCGAGGACGGCAGGGCGGTGGCGCTGGCCGACCGGTGCGTCCACCGCCGCTACCCCCTGTCGGAGAGCGAGCTCGTCGGCGACACCGTCGTGTGCGGCTACCACGGCTTCACCTACGACACCAAGGGCGCCTGCGTCGCGGTCCCCGGACAGACCCGCATCCCGCGCACCGCGCGCGTCGCCTCCTACCCGCTGGTGGAGTCCGACAGCCTCGTCTGGGTGTGGATCGGAGACCCGGAACGCGCCGACGAGACGGCCGTCCCCCGCGCCGAGCACCTGGCCGCGCCCGGCTGGGTGACGGTCAAGGGCATGGAGCCGATCTCGTGCGACTACGGCCTGCTGGTGGACAACCTCATGGACCTCTCCCACGAGACCTACCTGCACGGCGGGTACATCGGCACCCCCGAGGTGGCCGAGACGCCGATCACCACCGAGGTGGACGACGAGGCGGGCGTGGTGCGGGTCTCCCGGCACATGGAGGACGCCGAGTGCCCGCCCTTCTACGCCCGCTCCACCGGCATCGAGGGCCGCATCCGCCGCCACCAGGACATCGAGTACTTCGCCCCCTGCCTGTACCTGCTGCACAGCAAGATCAGCCCGACCGGGCAGGACGAGCCGGTCTTCCGCACCGAGATCACCTACGCGATCACCCCGTCCGCTCCCGGGAAGGTCTACGACTTCTGGGCGGTCTCCCGGAACTTCGCCACCGAGGACGAGGAGGTCACCGAGTTCCTGGCGGAGTTCAACCACACCGTGGTCATGCAGGACGTCACCGCCCTGAACCTCCTCCAGCGCGCCCTGGACGCCGAACCGGCCGACTACCAGGAGCTGAGCATCAACATCGACGCCGGCGGCCTGGCGGCCCGCCGCCTCCTCGCGAAGCTGGCGGCGCGGTGAGCACGTCCCGAAGGACCGTCCGGATCGAGTGGATCCCCGGCGGCGACCGGTTGAACGGGACCTGCCATTGCGGTGCCCGGTTCGTCGGAGAGGAGCCGGAGGAGATGTGGAACCGGCTGTGGGCCCACGAGGCGGAGCACCCCAGGCCGAAGGAGGGCATGTGAGCGTGGAAGAGATCGAGGTCGTCGTCGCGGACCGCCGTGCCGAGGCCGATGCCGTGGTGTCGCTGACCCTGCACCGGGCCGGCGGGGGAGAACTCCCGCCGTGGACTCCCGGAGCGCACGTCGAACTGCTCCTCGGCGACGACGTCGTCCGGCAGTACTCGCTGTGCGGCGACCCGGCGGACGGGAAGTCGTGGCGCATCGCGGTACTGCGCGAGCCCGGCGGACGCGGCGGCTCGGACCGCGTCCACACCGCCCTCACCCCGGGTACGGAGCTGCGGGTGCGCGGCCCGCGCAACCACTTCGGCCTGGTGCCGGCGAAGCGCTACCTCTTCGTCGCGGGAGGCATCGGCATCACGCCGCTGCTGCCCATGATCCGCCAGGCGGCGGCCGAGGGGGCCGAATGGCGGCTGCTCTACGGGGGCCGCACCCGCTCGTCCATGGCGCTCGTCGAGGAGGTGCGGGCTCTGGCCGCCCACGACGGGCAGGTCTCGGTCCGTCCGCAGGACGAGAACGGCCTGCTGGACCTGCCCGCCTTCCTCGGCGACCCCGAACCCGGCACCCTCGTCTACTGCTGCGGTCCCGAGGGCCTGCTGGCCGCCGCGGAGGGCGCCTGCGCCGACTGGCCTCCCGGCACCCTGCACACCGAGAGCTTCGCCCCCGTCGCCGCCTCCCGGGAGGGGGACACCGGCTTCGAGGTGGAACTCCGCGCATCCGGCCTGACCCTCCGGGTGCCTTCGGACCGCAGCGTGCTCGACACCGTCGTGGAGGCGGGCGTCCAGGTGCTCTACTCCTGCACCGAGGGCACCTGCGGCACCTGCGAGACCGACATCCTCGAGGGAGAGGCAGACCACCGGGACTCCGTCCTCACCCAGGCCGAGCAGGAGGCGGGGCAGAGCATGATGATCTGCGTCTCCCGCTGCCGGGGCCCCCGCCTCGTCCTCGACCTCTGACCGGCCGCGTCGGCGCGGTCAGCAGGCGCGGGACTCCGGGACGGCCGCCCGCCGGTGCGGGAAGGCCGACAGCGCCCCGGGGTGCGTCTCGCCGGTGGCCTCCAGGAGGTCGACGGTCAGGGAGCGGAGCTGGGCCAGGACGGCGTGGGCGGACAGGCCCATCGCGGGCGGGGCCGCGGGGTCGAGGCGGGCGGCGGTGCGCAGCAGCGCCTTGCGGGTCAGGGGAAGCGCGCCGCCCCGGGGAAGCTCCTCGGACAGGCGGGCCACCGAGCGGGCCAGGTCCGCCATGCCCTCGGTGAGCAGTTCGGGAGCCTTCTCGTCCTTGTCGATGACGGCGACGGTGTGCCGGAGCATCACCCGGACGTTGCGCAGGGCGTGGTCGAGCGGTTCTGCGGCCGTGAAGTAGGGCGCGAGGTCGCTCCGGTGGTGGAGCGGGGACAGCGCGGCGATCTCGTGGGCGGTCTGGAGAGCGTTGCTGTAACCGTCGACGGTGCGCTGGGAGGCGCGAGCGCGCTCCAGCGCCGACGCGGCCAGAGCGGGATCGCGGTCGCGCAGCGCCGTCGCGGCGGTCTCGAGCGCCGCGGCCAGCTCGTCCAGGAGGCCGCGGACGTGCTGGGCCGCCAGCGCGGTCGGGTTGGCGGGCAGGAGCGCGATCGCGGCCAGCCCGATCAGGCCGCCCAGGAGCGCGTCGGCCATGCGGTCGATCCCCCCGGTGCCGCCGGGCGGGAGCAGCGTCGCCACCAGCACGGCGGACGACCCCGCCTGCAGGGCGATCAGGGCGCCGCCGTCGAGCAGCACCGAGACGGACATGGCCAGGGCGATGACGAGGGCGATCTGCCACGGTCCGCTGCCGATGGCCGAGACCAGCAGATCTCCCACTCCCACGCCGACGCTGACCCCGGCGACCAGTTCGACGACCCGGCGCCACCGCCGGCCGGCGCCCACCCCGATGCACAGCACCACGGCGATGGGGGCGAAGAAGGGCGTGGCGTGCCCGAGGACCTGTGTTGCGACGACCCAGGCGAGCGCAGCGGCGAGCGCGCACTGCAGGATCGGCAGCGCCATGGTGCGCAGCCGCCCCGCCCGGGTCCTGAGACTCTCTTCGAATGCCGTCATGCTCCAACGATGATCTCCCAGCGGCCATTCGTCAAAGACATGGATTATCCGGAACCCATAGAAGTCTTGTATAAGCCCTGCTCTAGGATGTGGCGGGTGAGCTTCCGGCAGATGGTGTACCTCATCACAGTGCTCGAGGAGGGCTCGTTCACCGCTGCCGCCCAGCGTCTGGGGGTCAGCCAGCCGACGTTGTCGCACCAGATCCGCGCCCTGGAGCGGGAGGTCGGGGTGCCGCTGCTGGAGCGCGCGCCCGGCCGGGTCCTGCCCACGCCCATGGGCCGGGAGTACCTGCCGCACGCCGAGGCGGCGCTGCGCGGGGCGCGGCTCGCGCGCCGCGCGGCCTCCGGAGGCGGGGAACCGGTCCTGCTGCGGCTGGGGACCATGTACTCGATCGCCCTGGGCATCGTGCCCCCCGCCCTGCGGGCCTGGCTGGCGTCCGCGCCGGGCGCCGAGGTGGAGGTGTCGGAGTTCGCCTCGAGCGCCGCCCTGGAGGCCCATGTGGCGTCGGGCGCGGCCGACCTCGGCGTGGGGCCGCTGCCCGCCCGCTGGGACGGCCCGGTGCACGGCCTCGGCGAGGAGGACCTCGTGCTGGTGCTGGCCGAGGGCGACCCGCTCGCCGCCGGGGGCCGCACCGTCCTCGACCTGCGCGAGACCGCAGACCGCCCCTGGGTGCTCTACGACGAGCGCAACGCCCTGGCCCCGCTGGCGGCCCAGGCCTTCGCGCGGGCCGGCCTCACCCCCCGCGCGGCGGTGCGCACCCGCCACACCGCCACCGCGCTGCAGCTCGCCGCGGCGGGGCTGGGACCGGCTCTGATCCCGGAGAGCGTGCTGGAGCCCGGACTCCCGGTGGAGGTCCTGCGCCCCGACCCGCCCGTCCGCCGGACGCTGGCGGCCTACTTCTCGGGTGAGCCCGCACCCGCAGCCGCGGGTTTCCTCGCCGTCCTCCTGGGCGGGGCCTCCGGGGCTGACCCGGACGTCCGCCGAGGGCCGCCCGCCTGAGCATCCTGCCGGTCCGTCAGCCGCCGGCGGCGTCCTCGGAGGCCGGGCCGGACGGGGCCTGCGCGGCGAGGAGGTCGGCGAAGGTAAGGGCGGGGGGCGACGGATCGGCGCGGGTGAACGCCACGAGCCTGCGCGGGATCGGCACGGCGGGCCTCAGCACGCAGTCGGCGTGCCGCGTCCCGATCACGTTGCGCGGCACCAGGGTCGGTCCGAGCCCGGCCGCGGCCAGCTCGACGGCGGTCGCCGTGTGGTGCACCCGGGCCGCGGCGCGGGGCACGAACCCGGCCCGCGCGCAGGCCCGGACGACCAGCGGCGTGAGCCCGAAGTCCGCCGAGTACAGCACCCACGGCCGGTCTGCCAGCAGTTCCAGGGGAACCCCGTTCCGCCGGTACCGGGTGAGCAGCGGATCGCCCGTCGGCAGGACGACCAGCAACTCCTCCTCGCCCAGCACCCGGCACGGACCCGGCCATCCCTCGGGCTCGGTCCCGACCGCGATGTCGGCCTCCCCGCGTCCCATCGCCTCGACCAGCAGGTCGATGTGCGCGAACTCCGTCAGCTCCACGTGCACGGCGGGATGCGCGCGCCGCCAGGCGCCGATCGCGGGAGGCACGATCCCCATCGCCATCGAGTGCAGCGCCGCCACCCGCAGCTCCCCGGCCTCCAGCCGGGCGGCGGCCCGCGCGGCCTCCGCCGCGGCCCGCGCCGAGGCGACGGCCGCCCGCGCGTGCGGCAGGAACCGCTCCCCGTGCCCGGTCGGCCGGACCCCGCCGGGCGACCGCTCGAAGAGCGCGTTCCCCAGCTCCGCCTCGAGCGCCTTCACCTGGTGGGACAGCGCGGGCTGGCTCACCCGCACCGTCCGCGCGGCCTCGGTGAACGACGCCTCCTCGGCGACGGCGATCACGTACTCCAGCTGCCGGAGCCTCATAGGCGCACCCTACCGCCGGGCGGTCGGGCGGAGGCGGGGGAGAGACCGGCCGAGGAGGCGAGCGGCCCGCGGGAGGGCCCGGAGTCCGGCGGAGGGGCCGATCCTCGATCGCCAAGCCGCCGGCCGGAACCGCCGGCCCGGCTTGACAGGCCCAGGACCGGACCATCATTGTTAGGCAAGCCTTACCTAATAAATGACGACACCCACCTGATCGGCCAGGGGCTGGACCGTCCGCCGCGGCCCTCCTCGAGCGACGGCGGACGCGGGCCGCCACCGTCCACGACGGCATGCCCGGTCAGGACCCCTGTCCCGGACCGTTCCGTCATCGAGAGCCTCATCGAAGGAGCACCATGAGCAACCCGTTCGACGACGCCGAGGGCGTCTTCCTCGTCCTGGTCAACGCCGAGGGGCAGCATTCGTTGTGGCCGTCGTTCGCCGAGGCGCCCTCCGGCTGGACCGCCGTCCACGGCCCGGCGCCGCGCGCCGAGTGCGTCGCCCACGTCGAGGCGAACTGGACCGACCTGCGTCCCAGGAGCCTTGCGGCGAAGAACGGGACGTGAGCGATCGCCACGCGGTGCGCACTGCTGCGCCGGGCCGTCGGGGGAGGGGAGGGTGCCGGCCCTGACCCCGGTCGGCGGGGTGCTCCGGCAGGGTCCCTCCCGTGATGCGTGCAGCGCGCCTTGGCGACGGCACCTACCTCCGCTTCCTCCTCTGCGGCCGCTCCCGCGTCACCTCCCGCTGACGGGAGAGGCGGCGGCGCGGATCCGGCGAAGCCGGTGGAGCGCGTCGGTCTCCCGGCCGAAGTGGTCGTGGAGTTCGGCGTAGACCGCGTAAAGGGCGTCGTAGGCGTCGGCCCGCCGCGGATCGGGCAGGTAGGCGTTGCGGTGCACCTTGCCCATGGCGGCCGACGCCGCCTGCACGTCGGGGTAGGCGTCCGCGGCCACGGCGGCGTGGACGGCCGAGCCGAGGGCGGGGCCCTGGGGGGAGGCGCTGACGCTCAGGGGGCGGCGGGTGATGTCGGCGTAGAGCTGCATGAGGAACGGGCTGCGCAGCAGGCCGCCCGCGACGATCAGTTCGGCGACGGCGACGCCCGCCTTCTCGAAGGCCTCGATGATGGTGCGGGTGCCGAACGCGGTGGCCTCCAGCAGGGCGCGGTAGACGTCCTCGGGACGGGTGGCCAGCGTGCAGCCGACCAGCACGCCGGACAGGTCGTGGTCGACCAGGACCGAGCGGTTGCCGTTGTGCCAGTCGAGTGCGACGAGGCCGTGCTGGCCGACCTCCTGGCGGGCGGCCTTCTCGGTGAGCAGCTCGTGGCCGTCGATGCCGCGCTCGGCCATCTCGGCCTGGTAGTCGGCGGGCAGCCCGCCGCGCAGGAACCAGGCGAAGATGTCGCCGACGCCCGACTGGCCCGCCTCGTAGCCCCACAGGCCGGGCACGATGCCGTCCTTGACGACGCCGCACATGCCGGGGACCTCGCCGAGGGCGTCGGAGTTCATGACGTGGCAGGTGCTGGTGCCCATGACCGCGAGCATCTGACCCGGTTCGACCGCGCGGGCGGCGACCGCGGTGACGTGCGCGTCGACGTTGCCGATCGCGACGGCGATCCCCTCGGGCAGCCCGGTGAGGGCGGCTCCGGCGGCACTGAGCCCGCCGGCCCTCTCGCCCATCGCGCTGAGGGGGTGCTCGAGCTTGGCCAGCAGCTTCGAGAAGCCGGGGCGCAGTGCTTCGAGGTACTCCAGGGAGGGGTATCCGTCCTGGTGGATGCCCTTGTACCCGGCGGTGCACAGGTTGCGGGTCTCGGCTCCGGTGAGCTGCCAGACGATCCAGTCGGCGGCCTCGATCCAGCGCTCGGCACGGGCGAACGCCTCGGGGTCCTCCTCGAGGACCTGCAGCGCCTTGGCGAACTGCCACTCGCTGGAGATCTTCCCGCCGTAGCGGGGCAGCCAGGACTCGCCGCGCTCGGCGGCCAGGGCGTTGATGCGGTCGGCCTGCCCCTGCGCGGCGTGGTGCTTCCACAGCTTGGGATAGGCGTGCGGCCGGTCCTGCCAGCCGTCGAGCTCGCACAGCGGCGTGCCGTCGGCGGTGGCGGGCAGGACGGTGCAGGCGGTGAAGTCGGTGCCGATCCCGATG
This sequence comes from Actinocorallia populi, assembly GCF_002995495.1. GTDB lineage: Bacteria > Actinomycetota > Actinomycetes > Streptosporangiales > Streptosporangiaceae > Actinocorallia > Actinocorallia populi. Next base: position 330,584 of record NZ_PVZV01000006.1, read on the forward strand.
ACCTGGTGCGGCGCCGCCCCCGCGTCCGCGAGCGCGGCGGGCACGGCGACGCGCAGCACCTCGCGCCAGTCCCGCGGCACCTGCAGCGCCCAGGCGTCACCGAGCGGGACGCCGGACGGCAGGCGCTCCTCGAGGACGGCGTGCGGGTACTCCAGCACCGCGCTCCCCAGCTCGGAGCCGTCCTCCACCGCCACCACGACGGCCCGGCCCGACAGCGTGCCGAAGTCGACGCCGATCACCACCCGTTGGTCCACGGAATGACGCGCGCCTGACGGCGCACTGTTCGCGGCTGAACGTGCGCCGACGCGCACTGAACGGTTCACCAGAGTCCTCCTTGCGGCTGGGATGCGCGCCCTGATTGTTAGCGCTACCACTTAGGCTCGTCAATGCTCATTTTTTTCTGCACTGGATGAGGCGAGGGCTTGACACCCAGATCGGTTAGCGCAAACATTCGTGACACACGCCACAGGACGAAGGGAGGCGGAGTGGACGAGGACGGCAACGCGGGGCGGACGGGCGAACGGCGTCCGGCGGTCATGGAGGACGTGGCCGAGCTCGCCGGCGTCTCGGCCATGACGGTCTCCCGGGTGCTCAACAACCCCGAACGGGTCCGGTCGACGACGCGGGCCCGCGTGCTGGCGGCGATGCGGGAGCTGGACTACCGGCCCAACCTCGCCGCACGCGTCCTGGCGACCGGCAGGTCCGGGGTGCTGGGCGTGGTCAGCTTCGACACCACGCTCTACGGCCCCGCCTCGACCCTGTACGGGATCGAGCGCGCGGCCCGCGAGCACGACTACCTGATCAGCATCGTCAGCCTCAGCGAGCTCAACCGCCGGACGATCGGCGAGGGAGTGGACCGGCTGCGCGGCCAGAGCGTCGACGGCGTCATCATCGTGGCGCCGCACGAGTCGGCCGCCGAGGGGCTGCGCGACCTGCCCCCCGAGCTGCCCCTGGTGGTGGTCGGGGCGGCCGAGGACCTGCCCTTCCCGCTGGCCTCGGTCGACCAGCGCCTGGGCGCGGTCCGCGCCGTCCGCCACCTGCTCAGCCTGGGCCACGAGACCGTCTGGCACCTGTCGGGCCCGGCCAGCTGGGTCGACGCCAACGGCCGGGTGGCCGGCTGGCGGGCGACCCTGGAGGAGGCCGGCCGCGAGGTGCCCGAGGTCCTGGTGGGCGACTGGTCCGCCCGGTCCGGCTACCGGCTGGGCCAGCGCCTGGCCCGCGATCCGTCCGTCACGGCGGTGTTCGCCGCCAACGACGCCATGGCCCTGGGCCTGCTGCGCGCGCTGCGCGAGGCGGGCCGCCGGGTCCCCGAGGACGTCAGTGTCGCCGGTTTCGACGACGTCCCCGAGTCCCCCTACTTCTCACCACCGCTCACCACCGTCCGCCAGAACTTCGGCGAGGTGGGCACCAGCGCCTTCACCCTGATGCTCGACCGCATCGGCGAGGGCTCCGGCGAGGGGTCCGGCCCGCGCCGGATCGTGGAGCCCGAGCTCGTCGTCAGGGAGAGCACCGGCACGTCCCGCTGACCGCCCGGCGAGGCTTCCCCTCGCCTCTCCACCCCCGAAATGTTATCGCTAACATCATGAGGTCGATATGACAGAGGACGCACACGCGCGGCTCAGGCAGGAGCTCGCCGACCTGCACGGGGCCCTGGTCGAGGCCGCCCTCGTCGTCTGGACGGCAGGCAACGTCTCGGCCAGAGCAGGCGGCGGGCACTTCCTGATCAAGCCCAGCGGAGTGCCCTACGGCGACCTGACACCCGAGTCCATGGTCCTGTGCGACCTGGACGGGAACCCCGTCGAAGGGCAGCAGCTCAAACCCTCCAGTGACGTGTTCGCCCACGCCTACGTCTACCGGCACCGCCCGGACATCGGGGGAGTGGTGCACACCCACTCCACCTACGCCACGGCCTGGGCCGCCCGCAACGAGCCCATCCCGTGCGTGCTGACGGCGATGGCGGACGAGTTCGGCGGCGAGATCCCCGTCGGCCCGTTCGCGCTGATCGGCGGTGAGGACATCGGCAAGGGCATCGTCGAGACCCTGGAGAGCCACCGCAGCCCGGCCGTGCTGATGCGCAACCACGGGGTCTTCACCATCGGCGACACCCCCCGTTCCGCGGTGAAGGCGGCGGTGATGTGCGAGGACGTCGCCCGCACCGTGCACCTGTCCCGGCAGCTCGGCGAACCCTTTCCGATGGAGCAGCCCGACATCGACCGGCTCTACGACCGCTACCAGAACGCCTACGGCCAGTGACCGGCCATGAGGAGACCCCCGATGAACTCCGTCGACCGTGAAGTGTGGTTCCTGACCGGCAGCCAGGGCCTGTACGGCGAGGACACGCTGCGACAGGTCGCCGAGCAGTCCCAGGAGATCGCCGCACGGCTCGGCGAGGACCTGCCGGTGCGGGTGAAGTGGCTGCCGGTGCTGACCGATGCCGCCGCGATCCGCCGGGTCTGCCTGGAGGCCAATGCCGATGACTCCTGCGTCGGGTTGATCGCCTGGATGCACACGTTCTCTCCGGCGAAGATGTGGATCGCCGGGATGGACGCGCTGGCCAAGCCGCTGCTGCACCTGCACACGCAGGCCAACGTCGGCCTGCCGTGGGCGTCCATCGACATGGACTTCATGAACCTCAACCAGGCCGCCCATGGCGACCGGGAGTTCGGGTTCATCCAGACCCGCCTGGGCGTGCCCCGCAAGACCGTGGCGGGTCATGTCAGCGACCCGTCGGTGGGCGAGCGGATCGGCGCGTGGATGCGGGCCGCCACCGGAGCCGCGGAGCTGCGCACCCTGAAGCTGGCCCGGTTCGGCGACAACATGCGGGACGTCGCCGTCACCGAGGGCGACAAGGTCGAGGCGCAACTGCGGTTCGGCGTGAGCGTGAACACCTACGGCGTCAACGACCTCGTCGAGATGGTCGACGCCGTCGCCGACACGGAGATCGACGGCCTCGTCACCGAGTACGAGGACCTCTACACCGTCGTCCCCGAGCTGCGCCGCGGCGGTGAGCGCCACGAGTCCCTGCGGTACGGCGCCCGCATCGAGCTCGGCCTGCGCGCCTTCCTCACCGAGGGCGACTTCGGCGCCTTCACCACCAACTTCGAGGACCTCGGCGGGCTGCGCCAGCTGCCCGGCTTGGCCGTCCAGCGGTTGATGGCCGACGGCTACGGTTTCGGCGGTGAGGGCGACTGGAAGACCGCCACCCTGCTGCGGACCCTCAAGGCCGCCGCCGACGGGCTCGAGGGCGGCACCTCCTTCATGGAGGACTACACCTACCACCTGACACCGGGACAGCAGGTCATCCTGGGCGCGCACATGCTGGAGGTCTGCCCGAGCATCGCCGCCGCGCGCCCGTCCCTGGAGATCCACCCTCTCGGCATCGGGGGCCGGGAGGACCCGGTACGGCTCGTCTTCGACGCAGCACCCGGGACCGCGCACGTGGTCGGCCTGGCCGACATGGGCGACAGGTTCCGGCTGGTGGCCAACGAGGTCGAGGTCGTACCGCCGCTGGAGCCCCTGCCGAGGCTGCCGGTCGCCCGCGCGGTGTGGAAGCCGCTGCCCGACCTGGCGACCTCGGCCGAGGCATGGCTCACCGCGGGGGCGCCCCACCACACGGTGCTCACCGCGGCCCTGGGCGCGGAGGAACTCGGCGACCTCGCCGAGATGGTCGGGGTGGAACTCCTGACCATCGACGCGGGCACCGATCTGCGCCGGTTCACCCAGGAGATCCGCTGGAACCAGGCCTACCACCGCCTGGCCCAGGGGTTCTGATCCGTCCTTCCCACCCCCCTTCGCCCGGCGCGCCGGGCCCACCCCCCGAAGGAAGAAGGTCCCCATGTTCAGAAGGCTCATCACCCTGACGGCCGGCGTGTCGCTGGCCCTGACCGCGCTCACAGCCTGCGGCGGCTCGGACTCCGGTTCCGGCTCCGGCGACACGATCACGCTCGGCTTCTCCCAGGTCGGCGCGGAGAGCGGCTGGCGCACCGCGAACACCAAGTCGATCCAGGACTCGGCGAAGAAGGCCGGGATCGAGCTGAAGTTCTCCGACGCCCAGCAGAAGCAGGAGAACCAGATCGCGGCGATCCGCTCGTTCATCAAGCAGAAGGTCGACGTCATCGGCTTCTCCCCGGTCGTGGTGACCGGCTGGGACGCCGTCCTCAAGGAGGCCAAGGCCGCGAACATCCCGGTCGTCCTCACCGACCGGGCCGTGGACTCCGACCCCTCCCTGTACGTGACCTTCCTCGGCTCCGACTTCGTGGAGGAGGGCCGCAAGGCCGGCCAGTGGCTGGTCGACCGGCACAAGGACGGCTCGGACCCGGTGAACATCGTCCAGCTCGAGGGCACCGTCGGCTCCGCGCCGGCGATCGACCGCAAGAAGGGCTTCGAGGAGGCCATCGGCACGAACCCGAACCTCAAGGTCATCGCCTCCCAGTCCGGCGACTTCACCCGGGCCAAGGGCAAGGAGGTCATGCAGGCGCTGCTCAAGGCGCACAAGGACATCGACGTGCTGTTCGCGCACAACGACGACATGGGCCTGGGCGCGATGCAGGCGATCGAGGAGGCCGGGCTCAAGCCGGGCGAGGACATCGAGATCGTCACGATCGACGCCGTCAAGGACGGCATGCAGGCCCTGGCCGACGGCAAGTTCAACTTCATCGTCGAGTGCAGCCCGCTGCTGGGCGACCAGCTCATGGACGTGGCGAAGAAGATCGACGCCGGCGGGTCCGTGGACAAGCGCATCGTCACCGTCGAGACCGTCTTCGACCAGGCCGCCGCCAAGGAGGCCCTCCCCACCCGCCAGTACTGATCCGGCCGCCCGCCGCGGCCGCGACCGGCCGCGGCGGGCCCACGAGGAGGAGGACGGCATGACACGGCCCGTCCTGGAGGTGTCCGGCATCTCCAAAGGTTTCCCCGGCGTCCAGGCGCTCGACGACGTGGCCTTCCGGCTGCTCCCCGGCGAGATCCACGCCCTGATGGGCGAGAACGGCGCGGGCAAGTCCACCCTGATCAAGGTCCTGACCGGCGTCCACGAGGCGGACGCCGGGACCGTGGTGGTCGGGGGCGCGAAGGCGTCGATCAAGGGCCCGCTGCACGCCCAGCGGCTCGGCATCAGCACCGTCTACCAGGAGGTCAACCTCTGCCCCAACCTGTCGGTGGCGGAGAACATCTTCATCGGCCGCGAGCCGCGCCGGTTCGGCCGCATCGACTGGAAGGCCGTGCGGCGGCGCTCCGCGGAGCTGCTGGCCCGCCTCGACCTCGACCTCGACGTCACCGCGCAGCTCGGCTCCCACTCCCTGGCCGTCCAGCAGCTGGTCGCCATCGTGCGCGCCGTGGACCTGGAGGCCAAGGTCCTCATCCTGGACGAGCCGACCTCCAGTCTCGACCGGGGCGAGGTCGCCCGGCTGTTCACCGTGATGCGCCGCCTCAGGGAGGACGGCGTGGCGATCCTCTTCGTCTCGCACTTCCTGGAGCAGATCTACGAGGTCTGCGACCGCGTGACCGTGCTGCGGGGCGGCCGGCTCGTCGGCGAGTACCCGATCGGCGAGCTGAGCCGCTTCGAACTGGTCGCCAAGATGACCGGCCAGGAGCTGGCCGCGCTGGAAGAACTCGACGAGGAGTCTCCGGAGGCGGTCAGGGGCGAGCGGCTGTTCGCGCTCGAGGGCGTCGGCCGCACGGGCGCCATCGCCCCCGTGGACCTCGACCTGTACGCCGGAGAGGTCGTCGGCCTGGCCGGGCTGCTCGGCTCGGGCCGCTCGGAACTGGCCCGGCTGGTCTTCGGCGCGGACGCCGCCGACAGCGGCCGCGTACGCTGCGGCGACGAGCTGGTCTCCCTGAGGACGCCCCGGGCGGCGATCGAGAGGGGCGTGGCGTTCTGCCCCGAGGACCGCAAGGGGGACGGGCTGGTCATGGACCTGACCGTCGAGGAGAACATCATCCTCGCGCTGCAGGCCGCGCGCGGCTGGACCAGGCCGCTGGGCCAGAAGCGGCGCCAGGAGCTCGTCGGGGAGTACATCAGGGCCCTGCGCATCCACCCGCCGCACCCCCACACCCCGGTGAAGAACCTCTCGGGCGGCAACCAGCAGAAGGTGCTGCTGGCCCGCTGGCTCATCACACGGCCGAAGCTGCTCATCCTGGACGAGCCGACCCGCGGCATCGACATCGGCGCCAAGACCGAGATCCAGCGGCTCGTCGTCTCCCTGGCGGGCGAGGGCATGGGCGTGGTGTTCATCTCGGCCGAGCTGGAGGAGGTCCTGCGCATCTCCCACAAGGTCGAGGTGCTGCGCGACCGCCGGCTGGTGACCGAACTGGCCAACGACGGCACCCTCACCCCCGAACGCATCCTGCAGACCATCGCGAACGGAGCCGCGGACAGATGAACCGCGCCGCAGCACTCACCAGGCACACGCTCTTCTGGCCGGTCACGGTCTGGGTCGTCCTGCTCCTGGCCAACGTGGCCTTCACCCCCGGATTCCTGTCCCTGCGGATCAGGGAGGGGCACCTGTACGGCAGCCTCATCGACATCCTGCTGTTCGGCGCCCCGCTGATCCTCGTCGCGCTCGGCATGACCGTGGTGATCGCGACCGGCGGCATCGACCTGTCGGTGGGCGCGACCGTCGCCATCAGCGGCGCGCTCGCCTGCCACCTGATCGCCGGCGGGCACGGCCTGATCGTCGCGCTGCCCGTCGCGATCGGCGCGTCCCTGCTGCTCGGCCTGTGGAACGGGCTGCTGGTGACCCGGCTGGGCATCCAGCCGATCATCGCCACGCTCATCCTCATGGTCGCCGGGCGGGGCATCGCCCAGCTCATCACCGGCGGCCAGATCATCACCGTCGACAGCGACGCCTACAAGATGATCGGCGGCGGCTACTGGCTGGGCCTGCCGTTCTCGATCCTGCTCGTCGCGGCGGCGCTGGCCGTCACCCTGCTGCTGACCCGGCGGACCGCGCTCGGCCTGCTGCTGGAGGCGGTGGGCGGCAACGCCGAGGCGTCACGGCTGGTCGGCATCCGCTCGTCGGGGCTGATCGTGCTCGCCTACATGTTCTGCGGGCTGTGCGCGGGGATCGCCGGACTGATGATCAGCTCCAACACGTTGTCGGCGGACGGCAACCAGGCAGGCCTGTGGATCGAGCTCGACGCCATCCTCGCCGTCGTCCTGGGCGGCACGGCCCTGACCGGCGGCCGGTTCGCCCTGAGCGGCACCGTGGTCGGGGCCCTGATCATCCAGACGCTCGACACCACCATCTACACCGCGGGCATCCCGCCGCGCATGACGCTCGTGTTCTCGGCCGCGGTCGTGACGGTCGTGTGCCTGCTGCAGTCCCCGGCCTTCCGCGCCAAGGTCCGCCGCAGACCGCCGGCGGCACCCGTCCCGTCCGCCGCCGAGCAGGAGGCCACCGCATGACCACCGCCCTCTCCGGTCTCGCCCGCAGGGCGCCGTTCACCCTCCGGCGCAGGCACGTGCCCGTGCTGGTCACCTTCGGACTGTTCCTGCTGGCCTTCCTCACCGGCGCGCTGCGCTACGAGAACTTCGGCACCGGCCAGGTCTTCCTCGACCTGTTCATCGACAACTCCTTCCTCATCGTCGTCGCCGTCGGCATGACGTTCGTGATCCTCGCCGGGGGCATCGACCTGTCGGTCGGCTCGGTCGTCGCCCTGTCGGGCATGCTGTGCGCGATCGGGACCATGCGGCTCGGGCTGCCCGCGCCGCTGGTCGTCCTGCTCGTCCTGCTCATCGGCACGGGGTTCGGCACGGTGATGGGGTACATGATCCATGTCTTCGAGATCCAGCCGTTCATCGCGACGCTCGCGGGCATGTTCCTCGCCCGCGGCGTGTGCCTGACCATCAGCGAGAACCAGATCTCCATCGACGACGCGGCCTTCGACGCGGTCGCGCTCAACTCCCTGGCCCTGCCCGGTGGCCTGCGCCTGTCCTACGGAGCGGTCATCGCCCTGGCGGTGGTCGCCGTCGCGTTCTACGCGCTGCAGTGGACGCGCACCGGCCGCAACGTCTACGCGCTCGGCGGCAGCGAGCAGTCGTCGGTGCTGATGGGGCTGCCCGCGGGCCGCACCAAGATCCAGGTCTATGCGATCAGCGGCTTCTGCTCGGCGCTCGGCGGCGTCCTGTTCGCGCTGTACACCCTCTCCGGCGACCCCACCCACGCCATCGGCATGGAGCTGGACGCCATCGCCGCCGTCGTCATCGGCGGCACCGTGCTCACCGGAGGGTCGGGCTACCTGATCGGCAGCGTGCTCGGCGTGCTCGTCCTGGGCGTCATCAAGACCATCCTCAGCTTCGAGGGGACTCTCAGCTCCTGGTGGACCCGGATCGCCATCGGCGTCCTGCTCTTCGGGTTCATCGCCCTCCAGCGCCTCATCGGCACCCGCCGAGGGTCCCGTACGGGGTGAACCAGGCCCCGCTCCGGTGGAAGTGATCTTCTTTTCCGTCTCGTGTATCCGGGCGGGGCTGCGGACGCGAAGCTCTTTAACAAGGGCGGATTACGGTCCATGAGGTGGGAGAGATACGGATCGTCACCACCGCGTGGCCGGTGCGCCAGAGGACCGGCGGCCTGGGCGCGGTGTTGCTGGCGGGCATGGTGGTCGCGCAGGTCGCCTCCGGGCTGAACCCGGAGTCGGTCTTCCTGGTCGGTCTGGTCGTGCTGCTGCTGGCGGGGAGCGCCGTGGCGCTCACCGCGGCGGCGGCGTCCTGGAGCACGGCGCTCGCGGCGTTCCTCGCCGTGGCGGGCGTCGGCCTCGCGGCGGAATGGGTCGGGACGAGGACGGGGTTCCCGTTCGGCGACTACGCGTACACGGACGTGCTGCAGCCGCACGTCGGCGGCGTCCCGGTGCTCGTGGCGCTGGCGTGGGCGGGGATGGGGATGGCCGCGTACGCGGTCGCGCCGGGCAGGGGAGCGGTGCGCGTGGCCACGGGCGCGCTCGCGCTGACCGCGTGGGACCTGTTCCTCGACCCGCAGATGTTGCGCCTGGGTGCGTGGACGTGGGTGGGGGACGGGGTCTACCGGGACGTTCCGTCGAGCAACTTCGCGGGCTGGCTGCTGGTGTCGGCGGTGGTGATGGCGGTGATCCACTCCATCGTGGGGCGGAGCGCCTCCGGCGCCACCGGGCTGATCGGTCTGTACACGGTGATGGCGGTGATGGAGACCATCGGTTTCGCGGCCGTCTTCGAGCCTCCGGATCCGCTGGTCGCGCTCGCGGGAGGAACCGCGATGGGCGTCTTCACGGTGCTGGCGTGGAAGCGCTGGAGCGGAGGCGGCCGTGGCTGAGGTCGTCGTGGTCGGGGGCGGAGTGGGCGGCATGGTCGCGGCGCTGCTCCTGGCGAGGCAAGGGCACGAGGTCCGGCTGTACGAGCGGCTGCCGCGACTGGGCGGCAAGCTGGCCGAGTACCGGCGTGACGGCTTCGCCTTCTCCCTGGGACCTTCACTGCTGACTCTCCCCGAGGTCTTCACCGGCCTCGGGATCACCCGTGAACTCGTGGAGCCCGCTCTGCTCTGCGACTACCGCTTCGCCGACGGCTCCCAGCTGGCCGCCCACAGGGACCCCGCGCGGATGGCGGCCGAGGTGGAGCGGCTGACACCCGGCGAAGGAGCGCGCTGGCGCGCCTTCCACCACTGGGCGCGCGGCTGCATGGACGCCTCGCATCGCACGTTCTTCTCCGGCCCGTTGTTCAGCAGGCCGCAGGCCGGGGCCGGGTTCTCCGACGTGCTGGCGGTCGCGCCAGGACGGACGCTCGCCGGGCTGGCGCGCAAATACTTCCGCGACCCCAGGCTGCGGCAGTACGTCGGCCGCTACGCCACCTACGCCGGATCGAACCCCTACCGGGCGCCTGCCGCGCTGGGCTGCATCCCGGCGCTCGAACACGGCCAGGGCGGCTGGTACGTCCCCGGCGGAATGCCGCGCCTGGCCGAGGACCTGGCGGCGCTGCTGAAGGAGTCGGGGGTCGAGGTCCGCCTCTCCACCGAGGTCGAGGCGATCCTCGCCGATGGGGAGAGGGTCCAGGGCGTGCGCCTGATGGGCGGCGAGGCCGTGGACGCGGATGTCGTCGTCGCCAACACCGACGCGGCGGTGCTGTACGCGCGGCTGCTGCCGGACCGCAAACGGCTGCGCCGCGTCGACGCCCTCGCCCCGTCTTCATCGGCGTTCCTGCTGCTGGCCGGGGTGGAGGGCCGCACCGAAGGACTGGCGCACCACACGGTGGTCTTCTCCGCCGACCAGCGTGCGGAGTTCACCGACATCTTCAGACGCGGGCGCCCGCCCGCGGACCCGACCGTCTACATCGGCTGCTCCGCCGTGGACGACGCCTCCCAGGCGCCCGCCGGCACGGAGAACTGGACGATGCTGGTCAACGTTCCCGCGCACGACCCCGCCCGCTGGCCGGTGCGCCCCGAGTCCTACCGGGACCTGGTACTGGAACGGCTCGCCGCGCGCGGCCACGACCTGGCGGGACGGTTGCGGTTCGTCGAGCTCTTCACCCCCGCCGACCTGCGCGAGCGCTACGGCGGGTGGACCGGCGCGATCTACGGCTCCGCCTACGACGGGCCGATGGCGCCGCTGCGCCGTCCCGGAAACAGGGGGCCCCGGCGGGGCCTGTACCTGGTGGGCGGCTCGGTCCATCCCGGCGGCGGCCTGCCCCTGGTCGCGATGGGCGGCCGTATCGTCGCCTCCCTGGTCGGCACGGACTTCCCGCTCCGCGGACGGGCCGGGTGAGGCCACCGCACCTTCCGTCACCGGTCACGGCCGCGCAGGCGGTGGCCGCGGCGGCGGTCTGGCGGAGGCTCGCCGCGGGACGGGACCGGCTGTCCGCCCTGACACCGGTCACACCACGGGCCGCGCCGGTCTCGGTGGTCGTCCCCGCCCGCGACGAGGAGGGCAGGATCGCTCCCTGCCTGCGCGCCGTGCTCGCCGACCCGGCGGCGGGGGAGGTGATCGTCGTCGACGACGAGTCGCGGGACGGTACCGCGCGCCTGGCCGCCGGTCTCGGCGCGCGGGTGGTGCGCGGGGCGCCGCTGCCGCGGGGCTGGGTGGGCAAGCAGTGGGCGCTGCACCAGGGGGTCGGGGAAGCGAAACACGAGGTGGTGGTGACCCTCGACGCGGACACGCGCCCGCTTCCCGGACTGGTCGCCGCGATGGCGTCCGCCCTCGAGGAGTACGACCTGGTGACCGCCGCACCCCGCTTCATCTGCGACGGAACCGCCGAGCAGGCCCTGCACGCCTCGTTCCTGGCCACCTTGGTCCACCGCTTCGGTCCGGTCGGGCCGCGCGTCCCGCCTCCGCCGCACCGGGTGCTCGCCAACGGGCAGTGCACCGCCTTCCGCCGGGACCGGATGCTCGCGTCCGAGGGTTTCGAACGCGTCCGGGGGAACATGACGGACGACGTCGCTCTCGCCCGGTGCCTCGCCGCCGACGGCTGGAAGGTCGGCTTCCTCGACGCGGGCGGCCTGCTGGAAGTGGACATGCACGCCTCGGTGGCCGAGGTGTGGCGGGAATGGGGTCGCTCCCTCCCGCTCCGGGACACGACCGCCCCCGTCGCGCTCGCCGCCGACCTGGCCGTGGTCTGGCTGACGTGCGCGCTCCCCTCGGCGCGGCTGCTCCTCGGCCGTCCCACCCGTCTCGACCTGGCACTGCTGGGGACCCGGCTGCTGCTGGCGGGCGCGCTGCGCGGCAGCTACACCCGCCCCGGACCGGGTGTGTGGTTGTCACCGCTGCTCGACCCGGCCGCGGCGGCCCGTCTGACCTGGACGTCCCTGCGTCCTGTCCGCACATGGCGAGGACGCGCCTACCGGGAGACGGGCGAGCCGCCGGTCAGGAGCGGCGCGCGGCCAGGGCCGCCTGTCCGAAGCGCAGCCCGATGAGCGTCATCAGCAGGCCCGTGGCGGCGACGTGCTCCGCGGGGGCGAACAGCAGTTGCAGTACCGGGGCGCCGAAGACGGCGGCCCTGGCCCCGACGGCGAACGAGCGGATGGCCGCGGTGACCACGGCCAGCACCAGCAGGGCCGCCAGGAAGGCCTGCGGGCAGATGACCGCGAAGCCCCCCGCGAAGGTGAGGATCGACCGCCCGCCCCGGAAGCCGGCGAAGGCCGGCCACGCGTGCCCGACCATGGCGGCGCCCACCGCCGCGTACACCGTCGCGGTGCCGGACGGCGCTCCGCCGGCCTGCGCGCAGAGAAGGCCGAGCAGTCCGGCGCACACGCCCTTCAGCAGGTCTCCCGCGAACACCGGGGCCGAGGCGCGCGGACCGAGTTGCTCCTTCATGTTCCAGAAGCCGGGGTTGCGGTCGCCGACCCGCCGCGGGTCGAACCCGTGGGCGCGGGCGACCAGCACCGCCACCGGAACCGAGCCCAGAAGGTAGCCGCCGATGACCGCCGCGAACAGGGGAAGCATCGCTTCGTTTCACCTCGCCAGATATGTGGACGCCGGGGCCATGCGCCACATGGGCCTCGACCGGCCGGTGCTGCGCGCCACCGAGGGGCTGCTGTTCTGGAGGCTAATGGGCACGGGGCGCGGCACGTCGATGACACTCGGTGCGGATCTGCGGCGCTGGGCGCTGCTGGCGGTGTGGCGCGACGAACGGCACCTGGAGCGCTTCCTGCGGTACTCGCCCATCGCGGCACGCTGGCGGGACGAGGCCGAGGAGTGCTGGCAGGTCCGGCTGCTGCCGCTGGCCTCACGCGGCCGGTGGGGTGGGACGGAGCCGTTCGGGCAGGCCCGGAGGCCGTCTCCGGTCCCGGATTGCGGACCGGTGGCGGTGCTCACCCGGGCGTCGATCCGGCCGGGCAGGCTGGTCGCCTTCTACCGTTCCGTCGCGCCGGTGCAGAACGCCCTGCTCCGCCAGAAGGGCTGCCTGGCGTCGGTGGGCATGGGGGAGTGGCCGCTGGCCCGCCAGGCGACCTTCTCCCTGTGGCGGGACGCCGCCGCGATCAGCGAGTTCGCCTACCGGGGGCTCGAGCACCGCCGGGTGATCCGGGAGGTGCGGACGGCACGCTGGTACTCCGAAGAGCTGTTCACCCGTTTCGCCCCTTACGGCAGTGAAGGCACCTGGGACGGCGCCGACCCTCTCGGCTGACCGGCTCTTCCCCTTCTTCAGGGGATCCGCACCTGGACGCGGTGCTCGGCCCGGCACGCCGCCGAGGCCGCACGCAGATGGCGGGCGAAGACGGTCAGCCTGCGGTGGAGGGGCACGCGGACCCGCCGGGCGAGGACCTCGAAACCGGCCTTCTCGATCTCGTCCAGGATGCCCCCGTACAGCGCGTGTGCCGCCCGGATGCACGGACGGGACGCGGGGACGAGCATCCCGATCCCGGGAAGGGCCGCGCGGTAGTGCTCGCGGGCACGCCCGGCCTCGAAGGCGAGGAGGTCGCGCAGACGGGGGGAGACGCGCGGAAGTGCGAGGTCGGCCTCGTCCACACCGAAGCGCGCCAGGTCGTCCTGGGGGAGGTACACCCGACCCCGGGACAGGTCCTCCCTTACGTCGCGCAGGAAGTTGGTGAGCTGGAAGGCCAGGCCGAGCTGGCGCGCGGGCTCCCGCGCCTCCTTCTCCCGGCCCGGGAGCGGTTCCAGGACGGGCAGCATCATGGTGCCGATCACCGCGGCGGAGCCCTCCATGTACTCCAGGAGGTCGTCGTACGAGGCGTAGCGGGCGACCGACAGGTCGGCGCGCATCGACCGCAGGAAGGCGTCGACGTCCTCGGGGCGGATCCCGAAGGAGCGCACCGTGTGGGCGAACGCGGGCAGGACGTGGTCGTGGGCGGGCTCGCCCGCCAGGCTCGCCGAGAGCCGGACCGCCAGGCGGTCCAGCGCCGCGGCCCGGTCGTCCGTCATGGTGAAGGAGTCCACGATCTCGTCGGCGTACCGGGCGAAACCGTAGATCGCGTGCACGTGCCGCCGCTTCCAGGCGGGAAGCAGCCGCGTGGCCAGGTAGTACGAGCGGCCGAAGCGGGCGTGCAGCCTGCGGCAGATCTCGTAGCTGGCGGTCAGGGTCATCCGCGGTCCTCCAGGATGCGGTGTGCCGCCAGGCGCCCCGAGATCAGCACGGGCGGGACCCCGACACCGGGGGCGGTGTGCATGCCCGCGAAGTGCAGGCGGGGGACGCGCCGGGCGGCGCCCGACGGCCGGAACCAAGCCGTCTGGGCGAACCGGTGGTCGAGGGCGAAGGGCGTGCCCGCCGAGTGGCCTTCCCGCTTCCATTTCCACGGGTCCCACACCAGCCGGGGCGCGCCGCTCAGATCGCCGTACCCGAGCTCGTCGAGCCGGGTGAGCAGCCGCTCCTGCAGCCGGACGCCGAGCCCGGGGTCGCGGTCTCCGGAGGCGAGGTTCGGCGTCGGCTCCAGGACGCTCAGAGTGGCGTGCCCCTGCGGTGCGGCGCCGGTGTCCGAGACGGGGTGGGTGACCAGGATGCTCGGGTCGGGCTGGGGGAGCCCCCGGTCGAGCGCGGTGAACGTCGCGTCCCACTGCCCGCCGAAGTGCAGGGTGTGGTGGGCCTGGCCGGGCAGCGGCCGGTCCAGGCCGAAGTGCATCACCAGGCAGGAGGGGGAGAAGCGCGGCCTGCGCAGCCGCCAGTCCCGTGCCTCGTCCGGCAGCAGCCCGTCGGCGTGCGCGCGAGGCAGGTCGCACGCGACCACGACGTGCCGTGCCTCGAGCCGCTCCCCGGTCTCCAGCCGCACGCCGGTGACGCCGGATCCGTCGGCCTCCACCTTCGCGGCGCGCACTCCGTACCGGAACGCGGCGCCCTTCTTCTCCGCGAGCGCCGCCAGCGCTTTGGGAACGGCGTACATGCCGCCCCGCTCGGGGAAGAAGACCCCGCCGACGGTGTCCATGTGCGCGATCACCGCGTAGATGCCGAGGGCCCTGCGGGGCGAAAGGCCGACGTACAGCGACTGGAACGTGTGCGCCCGGATCAGCCGCTCGTCGGTGAGATGGGACCTGACCAGCCGGTCCAGCCGCCGGAACCCGCCCAGGGAGGCCAGCCGCAGCAGCGTGTACGGCCTGGCGAGGTCGCGCAGCGAGGTCATGTCCCGGTCGATGAAGGCAGGCCACTCCGTCGCGAACAGCTCGCCCAGCAGGGCGCGGAACCGCAGGTAGCGCGCGGCCTCGTCAGGCCCGCACACCGTGCGGACCTGCTCGACCATCGCGCCGGCGTCCGGCAGGACGTCCAGACGGGAACCGTCGGGGTAGGAGAGCCGGTAGGAGGGGTCGAGCCTGCGCAGCGGCAGCCACGAGCCCATCTCCTCCCCGGCGGCCGCGAACACGTCGGCGAGGACACCGGGCATGGTGAGCACCGAGGGCCCGGTGTCGAACCGGTACGGCCCGGCCTGCGCGGTGCCGCAGCAGCCTCCGGGCGCCTCCCGCGCCTCGACGACGGTCACCTCGCGTCCCGCCGAGGCCAGCCGCACCGCGGCGGCGAGCCCGCCGAGGCCCGCGCCGATCACGACCGTCCGTCCGCTCGTCACGCGTTCCTCCCCGTGATCCGCGTGAGCGGTCCGCCGGTCGCCGAGGTCGTCGTCATGGGGCTCCTTGGTCGGAGGGGGTCTATCCGCTGCCTCGAACCTTCCGGTCCGGTGCCCCTCCCACACCCCGTGACCACGGGGAATGGCGATCTTCTTACTCCGGGTTGCCCGCCGCCAGACGCGGCGTCAGGAGAAGTAGACGCCGATGCGGCTGCCGCCCAGCTCGTGCACGTCGATGTCGAGGCCGTAGACGGGGCCGAGGACCTCCGGGGTCATCATCCGCGCGGTCGGGCCCTGCGCGGCGACCGCGCCGTCCTTCATCGCGATGATCGTGTCGGAGTGGCAGGAGGCGAAGTTGATGTCGTGCATGACCAGGACGACGGTCTTGCCGTAGTCGTCGGCCATGCGGCGGACCCTGCGCATCATCTGCACCGCGTGCCGCATGTCCAGGTTGTTCAGCGGCTCGTCGAGCAGGACGTAGTCGGTGTCCTGGCAGAGCACCATCGCCACGTAGGCGCGCTGGCGCTGGCCGCCCGACAGCTGGTCCAGATGCCGGTCGGCGAGCGGCTCCAGCTCGAAGTAGGCGATGGCCTCGTCGACGAGCGCCAGGTCGGCCGGGGTGAGCCTGCCGCCGCTGTGCGGGAACCGGCCGAAGGCCACCAGCTCCCGCACGGTGAGGCGCACCGGCATGTGGTTCTCCTGGCGGAGCACGGCCAGGCGCCTGGCCAGCACCTCGCCGGGCGTGGCCGCCACGTCCAGGCCGTCCACGGTGACGGTGCCGCCGTCGGCGGGGGCGAGCCGGCTGACGATGGACAGCAGCGTCGACTTGCCCGCCCCGTTGGGGCCGATGACGGAGGTCACGCCCCCGGGCTCGATGGTCAGCGAGACCCGGTCGAGCACGGTGGTGCCGTCGTAGCGCTTGGTGACGTCCCTGATCTCGATCACCGTCGTGTCTCCCGGATGAGCAGGGCGATGAAGTAGGCACCGCCGGCGAAGTTGATGATCACGCTGAGCGCGGTGTTCATGCCGAACACCCGCTCCAGCAGCGTCTGCCCCCCGGCCAGCACGACCACCGACAGCAGCGCGGCGGCGGGCAGCAGCAGGCCGTGGCGGAAGGCGCCGGTCAGCTGCCGGGCCAGGTTGGCCGCCAGCAGGCCGAGGAAGGTCAGCGGGCCGACCAGCGCGGTGGCCACCGACACCAGCACCGCGACGACGACCAGCGCCTGGTTGACCACCGAGGCGTGGCCCACGCCCAGGTTGAGCGCGTAGTCGCGGCCGAGGGCCACCACGTCCAGGCGCGAGGACAGCCGCGCCGTCCACACCGCCGTCGCCGCGACGACCACCGCGGACAGGCCGAGCAGGCTCGGGTCCACCTGGTTGAAGCCGGCGAACAGGCTGTCCTGCAGCACCACGAAGTCGTTCGGGTTGATCAGCCGGGCGGCCAGCGACGACAGGCTGCCGAACAGCGTGCCGAACACGATCCCGGCCAGGACCAGCACGAACAGGTCCTTGCGGTCGCGGCCGAACAGCGAGCGGTACAGGCCTCCGGCGAAGAGCACCATCGCCGCCACCTGCCCGGCGAACAGCAGCCGCGGGTCGGCGGAGGTCAGCGCCAGCGCGCCGAACAGGAACACGATCAGGGTCTGGACCAGCACGAAGAGCTGGTCGAACCCCATGATGCCGGGGGTGAGGATGAGGTTGCCGGTGACGGTCTGGAACAGCACGCTGGACACCGCGATCGCGGTCCCGACCACGACCATCGCGGCGACCTTGCGGGTCCGGATGCCGAGGGCGTACTCCCAGTTGCCGACGAGCCCGATGAAGCAGAACCCGGCGACCGCGGCCACGGCGAGCCCGGCCAGCACGAGGAGCACGCGGCGTTCGCGGCGGACGGCCTCCGGGGTGCGGATCCCCGCCTTCGGGGCGTTCAGCATGTTCGTCAGGTTCATCGCAGCCCCATGCGTTTGCCGCCGCGCAGCAGCAGGGTGAGGAAGACGACGCTGCCGACGACGCCGATGACGGTGGAGACGGGGATCTCGTACGGGAACCGGATGAGGCGTCCCGCGATGTCGCACACCAGCACGAACAGCGCACCGGCCAGCGCGGTGGCGGGCAGCGCGTGGCGCAGGTTGTCGCCCAGCACCAGGGTGACGAGGTTGGGCACGATGAGGCTGACGAACGGGATCTCGCCGACGGTGGAGACGACGACCGCGGTGATGACCGCGGTGAGCACCAGGCCGGTGTTGACGACGCGGTCGTAGCGCACGCCCAGGTTGACGGCGAAGGTGCGGCCCATGCCGGCGACGGTGAAGCGGTCGGCGTACAGGTAGCCCAGGACGGTCACCGCCCCGGCGATCCACAGCAGCTCGTAGCGCCCCCGCAGCACGCCGGAGAAGTCGCCGGACGTCCACGCGCCGAGCGTCTGCAGCAGGTCGGCCCGGTAGGCGACGAACATGGTGGCGGCGCTGACGACCGCGCCGAACATGAGGCCGACGAGCGGCACCAGGATCATGTCGCGGAAGGTGAGCCGGCGCAGGATCCACATGAAGAAGAAGGTGCCGACCAACGCGAAGAGGACGGCCACGGACATCTTCACGAAGAGGGCCTGGCCCCCGGCGAACAGGGTGGCGACCAGCACGCCGAACGCGGCGGACTCGTTGGTCCCGGCCGTGGCGGGCGAGACGAACCGGTTGCCGGTGATGTGCATCATGATCAGTCCGGCGACGCTCATGGCGGTGCCGGCGAGCAGGACGGCGAGGAGGCGGGGCAGCCGCGACTCGAGGAGGACTCGGACCTCCTCGGGGCGTCCGTCGAGCACGCCGGCGGGGGTGAGCCCGCTGACGCCGACGAACAGCGACCCGGCGGCCAGGGCGGCGAGGAGCACCGTCCCGGCCGCCAGGTGCCGGGTGCGCGGCCGCCCGGTGGTGGCGGGCGGGCGGGTCATCAGGCGAGGCTGTCGCCGACGGCCTTGACCATGGACTCGACCGAGCCGAGCGCGGTCGGCGCGATGTACCAGGTGAACGCGTCGAGGTAGACGATCTTGTCGTTCTTCGCGGCCTCGGTCTGCTTCACCAGCGCGTTGTCCAGGACCTGCGCGGCGGCCTGGCCCTCCTCGCCGATGGCGGCGTCGCGGTCGACGACGTACAGCAGGTCGGGGTCGGTCTCGGCGATGAACTCGTGCGAGACGGCGTTGCCGTGGGTGTCGGTCTTCAGGCCGGTCGCGGCGGGCTTCACGCCGAGCACGTCGTGCACGATGCCGAACCGGCCGCCGGGGCCGTGGGCGCTGATCTTGCCGCCGGTGGTGAGCACGATGAGGCCGGTGCGCTCGTCGGCCCTGCCCCTGACGTCGGCGATGGACTGGTCGAGCGCGGACAGGCGCTGCCCGACCTGGTCCTCCTTGCCCACGAGCCTGCCGAGGGCCTCGGTGCGGGCGCGGAAACTGCCGACGAAGTCGGTCTGGTCGACGGTCAGGTCGACGGTCGGCGCGATCTTCTTCAGCTCGGGGTAGGCGGCGGCGGAGCGGCCGGCCACCACGATCAGGTCGGGCGCCAGGGCGTTGACCTTCTCGTAGTCGGGCTCGAACAGCGAACCGACCTTGGGGTAGGTGTCGCCGGAGTACTCGGCCAGGTCGCCCGGCAGGTTCTCCACGGCGGGGACGCCGGCGACCTTCACGCCGAGCTCGTCCAGGGTCGCCAGGTAGCCGACGTCGAAGACGACGATCTTCTCCGGGGTCCCCTCGACGGTGGTGGAGCCCTGGGCGTGCTCCACGGTCACGCTGCCGCCGGAGCCCTCGGCCGCGGAGTCGGCCTCGGATCCGCCGCACGCGGCGGGCAGGAGCAGGAAGGGCAGGAGGAACAGGCCGGACAGGCGGGCCCGCAACGGGGTATGGCGCATGGGAACCTCGTGGGAACGATCCAAAATTTAGGTTAGCCTAACCTACTAACGATCCCTGGTCCGTCTGGGGGTGTCCGTTCCTGAACAAATAAGACGGAACCATATCCGGAGATACGATTCCGTCTTATTTGCTGGCTCGCTATTCGACGATGTCTTCGGCACCCGGTAGGGGGAGTCCGACGTAGTTCTCGGCCAGCGAGGTCGCCGCGGCGGCGGAGGTCGCCGTGTAGTGCAGCTGCGCCAGCTGGAGCCTGAGCTCGAAGGGGTCCCGCGACGGCTGGGCGTGCAGCATCGACGTCATCAGGTAGGAGAAGTGCTCGGCCCGCCACACGCGCCGCAGCGCGTCGGCGGAGTAGGAGTCGAGCCCGCCCTCGTCGCCGGTGCGGTACCAGCGCAGCAGGGCCGCGGCCAGCAGCGTCACGTCGGCGGCGGCGAGGTTGAGGCCCTTGGCGCCGGTCGGGGGCACGATGTGCGCGGCGTCGCCCGCCAGGAAGAGGCGGCCGTGCCGCATCGGCTCGGTGACGAAGCTGCGCATCGGGGTGATGCTCTTGTCGGTGATGGGGCCGGTGCCGAGCTCCCAGCCGCCGTCGACGGCGAAGCGGTTCGCCAGCTCGTCCCAGATCCGGGCGTCGGACCAGTTCTCGAGCCTCTCGTCCGGGGAGACCTGCAGGTAGAGCCGGCTGACCTCGGGGCTGCGCATGCTGTGCAGGGCGAAGCCCTCGGGGTGGTGGGCGTAGATGAGCTCCTCGCAGGACGGCGGGACGTCGGCGAGGACGCCCAGCCAGGAGAAGGGGTAGACGCGCTCGAAGGTGTCCGCGCCGGGCAGCGAGCGGCGGCCGATGCCGTGGAACCCGTCGCAGGCTGCGACGACGTCGCAGGCGAGGGTGTGCTCCTGGCCGCGGCGCCGGTAGCGGACCTGAGGGGAGTCGCCGTCGATGCCGCTGATCTCCAGGGCCTCGGCCTCGAACAGGATCGGCTGGTCCTCGTCCAGGCGCAGGCCGATGAGGTCCTTGACGACCTCGGTCTGGGCGTAGACCATGACGGACCGCCCGCCGGTCAGCGAGGGGAAGTCGATCCGGTGGGACTCGCCGCCGAAGCGCAGCTCGATGCCGTCGTGGCGCAGGCCCTGCCGGTCCATGCGCCTGCCGGCGCCGGTGGCGCGCAGGATGTCGACGGTGCCCTGCTCGAGGATGCCGGCGCGCTGGCGGCGTTCGACGTAGGAGCGGTCGCGGCTCTCCAGGACGACGGTGTCGATGCCGCGCCGGTGCAGCAGGTGGGCGAGCAGCAGCCCGGCGGGGCCTGCTCCGATGATGGCGACCTGGGTGCGGGTGGGTGGGTTCTGCATGGTTTCCTCAGGGCTGGTCGTTCAGGACGCGCTGGGCGACGGCGAAGGCGCTGTTGGCGGCGGGCACGCCGCAGTAGACGGCCGTCTGCAGCAGCACTTCCTTGATCTCGTCGGGGGTCAGGCCGTTGTTGAGGCCGGCGCGTACGTGCATGGCGAGCTCGTCGTGGTGGCCTCCGGCGACGAGCGCGGTGAGCGTGATGCAGCTGCGGGTGCGGCGGTCCAGGCCGGGGCGGGTCCAGATCTCGCCCCAGGCGTAGCGGGTGATGAAGTCCTGGAAGTCGGCGGTGAACGGGGTGGTGCGGGCGATGGCGCGGTCGACGTGCGCGTCGCCGAGGACGGCCCGGCGGACCCGCATGCCGCTGGAGTGGGCCATGCCCAGGTGGTTCAGCAGCGCGGTGGTGACGGCCTCGGGCTGGTCGACGGGCGCCAGGTGGCCCGCCCGGGGGACCTCGGTGAGGGCCGCGTCGGCGATCCCGTCGGCGAGCTCCCGCGCGTGCGCGGGCGGTGTGGCGACGTCGTCGCGGCCCGCCAGGACGAGCGTCGGGCAGGTGATGCGGCCGAGCCGTTCGCGCAGGTCGTACCCGGCGAGCGCGGAGCAGCAGGCGGCGTAGCCCTCCGGGTCGACGGAGGAGATCCCGGCGACGAGCGCCTCGTCGTGCGGTCCGGCGAACCAGCGGCCCGGCGAGCCGGCGACCATCGGCGCCATGCCCTTCTCCCGCACCAGCGCTGCCCGCTCCAGCCACGACTCGGCCGTGCCGAACCGGGCGGAGGAGCAGATCATCGCCAGGGAGGAGACCCGCTCGGGCCGGGACGCGGCGAGGGCCGCGCCGATCGCCCCGCCGAGCGAGATCCCGGCGTAGTGGAAGGTCTCCCAGCCCTGGGCGTCGGCGAGTTCGAGGACGAGTCTGGCGAGCCGCTCGACGGTGTCGGCCGCCGGGTCGGTGGCGGATCCGCCGTGTCCGGGCAGGTCGAAGCGCAGGACGCGGTGCCGCCGGGCGAGCGCGTCGACCTGGTGCTTCCACACCTCCAGGGAGGTGCCCAGGGAGGGGCCGAGGATCAGCGGGGCGCCGTGTTCGGGCCCGTCGAGGCGGTGGTGCAGGCTCATGATGTGCTTTCGCGTTCGAGGGCGGCGTCGACGAGGGCGGCCGCGGCGCCGAGGTAGGCGGCCGGGTCGGTGTCGATGCCGCCGGCGTCCAGGGCTTCGAGCGACGCGGCGAGCGGCGCGCCGGTGGCGGCGGTGCGGCGGGAGGCCTCGTCGAGCACCTCGCGGGACCGCGCCCGGCCGAGCCTGTCGGCCAGCCGGATGCCGGCCCGCTCGGAGACGATCAGCCCGTGGGTCAGGTCGAGGTTCGCGCGCATCCGCTCGGGCCGCACGACGAGCCCGGCGGCGAGTTCCGCGGCCGCCTCCGCGGCGCCGCCCGCCAGCCGCAGCGCCTCGCGCAGCGGCTGCCATTCGGCGTGCCAGGCCCCGGCGGGCCGCTCGTCCTCGGCGGTCATCGCGCCGAACAGGATCGAGGCGAGCGCGGGCACCTGCCGGGCGGCCGAGGCGATGAGGGTCGCCCGCACCGGGTTGCTCTTGTGCGGCATCGCCGAGGATCCGCCGCCCGTGCCCTCGGCGACCTCGCCGATCTCGGTGCGCGAGAGCACCAGCACGTCCGCGGCGAGCTTGCCGAGCGCCCCGGTGGCGACGGCCAGGGCGGCGCCCAGGTCGGCGACCGGGGTGCGCAGCACGTGCCAGGGCAGCACCGGCGCGGCCAGCCCCGTCTCGGCGGCGAACGCCTCGACGAGCCGGGTCGCCGGGACGCCGTCCGGGCCCGTACGGGCGGGCCCGGCGAATTCCGCGAAGGCGGCGAGGGTGCCCGCGGCCCCGCCGAGCTGGGCGGGCAGGACGAGCGCGGCGAGCCGGTCGCGCCCGTCCAGCACCAGGGAGCGCCATCCGGCGGCCTTGAGCCCGAAGGTGGTGGGCACGGCGTGCTGGGTGAGGGTGCGGCCCGGCATGGGCGTCGTGCGGTGCTCGGCGGCGAGCCGGGCGAGGGCGGCGGCGGTGCGGTCGAGATCGCCGGCCATGACGGCGACCGCGCGCCGCGCCACCAGCATGAGGGCGGTGTCGAGGATGTCCTGGCTGGTCGCCCCCCGATGCACGTACGGGCCGTGCTCGGGGCCGACCGCGGCGGTCAGGTCGGCGACCAGGGGGATGACCGGGTTGCCGCCCGCGCGGGCGCGCTCGGCGAGCCCGCGCGGGTCGAGGCGGCCGGCGGAGGCCGCCCGGGAGACGGCTTGCGCGGCCTCGGCCGGGGCGAGCCCGAGCCGGGCCTGCGCCCGGGTGAGGGCGGCCTCGGCGTCGAGCATCGCCTGGAGGAACGCCAGGTCCCCGGTCGCCTGCGCCACGGCGCTCCCGGCCCGGACGGGCGAGAGCAGTCCCAGATCGGCGCCGTCCGCGGCGTCAGGCGAACTCAAGGAACACCGTCTCTTCCCCCGCCCCTCCCTGCAGCCACAGGTCGAAGCGATACACACCTGGACGTTCGGGACCGGCGATCAGCGTGTCCCTGCGCTGCGGCGGCAGGGCGGCCAGGAGCGGGTCGGCCGCCAGCGCCTCGGCGTCCTCGGGCAGGTAGACCCGGGTGTACAGGTGGTGCAGCAGGCCCCGCGCGAACACGCAGACCGACAGGTGGGGCGCGGCGCCCTCCCGGTGCGGGCCCGGCGGGAGCGTGCGGACGTACCAGTGCCCGTCGGCGTCGGTGGCCGCCCGCCCGAAACCGGTGAAGTCCAGGCCGGTGCGGCCCAGCACCCCTCCGGTGACGGGGTCGCGGCGCAGGGAGCCGGGCGCGCCGCGCAGCGACCCGTCCGGGCCGGGCTGCCAGACCTCGATGATCGCGTCGGGGACCGGCGTCCCCGCCCCGTCGAAGACGGTGCCCCGGACGACCACCGCACCGGGCTCGCCCGGCGGGACGATCTCCTCGCCGCCGGGGAAGGGCAGCGCGTAACCGTAGAATGGGCCGACGGTCTGCGACGGCGTGGGCTCCAGCGTGTTCTCCATCAGCGTCCCTCCTCCATCCAGGTGGCGGCGGGGCCGTCGAGGACGATGTCCCACCGGTAGCCGAGCGACCACTCCGGTACGGAGAGGTCGTGGGCGTACTCCGCCACGAGTCTTTCCCGCGCGGGCCGCTCCGTCACCGACTGCAGGATCGGGTCGTAGGGGAACAGCGGGTCGCCGGGGAAGTACATCTGGGTGACGAGCCGCTGGGTGAAGGCCTGCCCGAACAGCGAGAAGTGGATGTGGGCGGGCCGCCAGGCGTTGGTGTGGTTGCGCCACGGGTAGGCGCCCGGCTTGATCGTGGTGAAGGAGTAGCGGCCCTCGGCGTCGGTCAGGCAGCGCCCCACCCCGGTGAAGTTGGGGTCCAGCGGCGCGGGGTGGTCGTCGCGCTGGTGGGCGTAGCGGCCGGAGGCGTTGGCCTGCCAGATCTCCACGAGCTGGCCCGTGACGGGGCGTCCGCTCCGGTCGAGGACCCGTCCGGTGACGGTGATGCGCTCGCCCAGCGGCTCGCCCTGGTGCCGGCGGGTCAGGTCGTTGTCGAGCGCGGTGACGTCGGTGACGCCGAACGCGGGCCCGGTCAGCTCGACGGCCTCGGGGTCCTCGACGACGACCAGCCGCTGCCGGGGATGGCGCAGCACGCTGGAGCGGTAGGGCGCGTAGTCGCGGGCGGGGTGGGCGGCGCCGGGCCGCGACCCCTCGTGCTCGGCGATCTCGCGGTCGATGTCCGCCTGGGTGGGCGGCTGGAGCGCGTTCAACTGGGTTCTCCTCTCACCTTTCCAGGATCAGGGCCAGGCCCTGCCCGACGCCGATGCACAACGAGGCCACGCCGACGCCGCCGCCGGAGGCCGCGAGCCGGTGCGCGACGGCCCCGGCCAGCCGCGCCCCGGACGCGCCGAGCGGGTGGCCGAGGGCGATCGCGCCGCCGTCGGGGTTGACCAGCGCGGGGTCGAGGTCGGGCAGGGCGGCCAGGCAGCCGAGGGTCTGCGCGGCGAACGCCTCGTTGATCTCGACGGTCGTCAGGTCGCCGAAGCCGAGCTTCGCGCGGTCGAGCGCCCTGCCGATCGCCTCGACCGGGCCGAGGCCGAACAGCTGCGGCTCCAGCGCGGTCGCGGCGCTCGCCCGGATCCGGGCGAGCGGCTCGCGGCCGAGCGCGGCCAGGCCTGCCTCGTCGGCCAGCAGGAGCGCCGCCGCGCCGTCGTTGAGCGGGGAGGAGTTCCCGGCGGTGACCGTCCCGTCGGGGCGGAAGGCGGGCTTGAGCCGGGCGAGCGCCTCCATGGTGCCGCCGGGCCGGATGCTCTCGTCCCGCGCCAGGTCCGCCCCGGCGACCGGGACGACCTGCGCGTCGTGCACGCCCTCGGTCCAGGCGCGGTCGGCCTTGCGGTGGCTGTCCAGGGCGAAGGCGTCCTGGGCCTCGCGGCCGATGCCGTACCGCTCGGCGATCAGCTCGGCGCCGTCGCCGAGCGCGCCGGTCCACTCGCCGGGCATGACCGGGTTGACCAGCCGCCAGCCGAGCGTCGTGGAGACCATCTGCACGTTCCCCGCGGGGAAGGGCCGCTCGGCCTTGGGCACCACCCACGGGGCGCGGGTCATCGACTCCACCCCGCCGGCGATCGTGATCGAGGCGTCCCCGACGGCGATCGCGCGGGACGCCTGGATGACGGCCTCCAGGCCGGAGCCGCACAGCCGGTTGACCGTCGCGCCCGGCACGCTCACCGGCAGGCCCGCCAGCAGCGAGGCCATCCGCGCCACGTTCCGGTTCTCCTCGCCCGCGCCGTTGGCGTTGCCGAGGAACACGTCGTCGATCCGGGCCGGGTCCAGCGACGGGCTGCGCTCCACCAGGGCGCGCAGGACGCCCGCGGCCAGGTCGTCCGGACGCGTCTTCGCCAGCGCCCCGGCGTACCTGCCGATCGGGGTGCGGACGGCGTCGACGATGTAGACGTCGTTCATCACAGCACTCCTTCCGCGACGGTGAGCTTGGCCCCGGTCCGCTCCTCGACCTCGGCGGCGCGCACGCCGGGCGCGGTCTCCACCAGGACGAGGCCGTCGGGCGTGACGTCCAGGACGGCGAGGTCGGTGATGATCCGGTGCACGCAGGCGCGGCCGGTCAGCGGCAGGTCGCACTCCTGGACGATCTTCGGGGAGCCGTCCTTGGCGTTGTGGGCGGTCAGCACGACCACGCGCCCGGCGCCGTGGACGAGGTCCATCGCGCCGCCCATGCCCTTGACCATCTTGCCGGGGACCGCCCAGTTGGCCAGGTCGCCGCGGGCCGAGACCTGCATGGCGCCCAGGATCGCGGTGTCGATGTGGCCGCCGCGGATCATCCCGAACGACAGGGAGGAGTCGAAGTAGGACGCGCCGGGCAGGACGGTGATGGTCTCCTTGCCCGCGTTGATCAGGTCGGGGTCGACCTCCTCCTCCAGCGGGTAGGGCCCGACGCCCAGGACGCCGTTCTCGGAGTGCAGGACGACCCGCACGCCGGGCGGCACGTGGCCGGGCACCAGGGTGGGCAGGCCGATGCCGAGGTTCACATACGAGCCGTCGGTCAGCTCGGCGGCGGCGCGGGCCGCCATCTCGTCGCGGGTCCAGGCCATCAGGCGCGCACCGTCCTCTTCTCGATTCCCTTGGCGGCGGCCTGCTCGGCCGTCAGCGCCACCACCCGCTGGACGAAGACGCCCGGCAGGTGCACCTCCTGGGGGTCGAGGGAGTCCACGAGCTCCTCGACCTCGGCGATCGTGATCCGGCCGGCCATGGCGGCGAGCGGGTTGAAGTTCCGGGACGCCTTGGCGAACTCCAGGTTGCCGAACCGGTCGCCGCGCTGCGCCCGCACCAGTGCGAAATCGGTGGTGATGCCGCGCTCCAGCACGTACTCGACGCCGTCGAACTCGCGGACCTCCTTGGCGGGGGAGGCCAGGGCGACGGACCCGTCGGCGGCGTAGCGCCACGGCATGCCGCCTTCGGCGACGGCCGTCCCGACCCCGGCGGGGGTGTAGAAGGCGGGGATGCCGCAGCCGCCCGCGCGCAGCCGCTCGGCGAGCGTGCCCTGGGGGGTCAGCTCGACCTCGATCTCGCCGCCCAGGTACTTGCGGGCGAACGTCTTGTTCTCGCCGATGTAGGAGCCGGTCACCCGGACGATCTGGTCGGCCGCCAGCAGGACGCCGAGGCCGCTGCCGTCCACGCCGCAGTTGTTCGACACCACGCTCAGGCCCTTCACGCCGGCCTCGTGCAGCGCCTCGATGAGCGCGTTCGGCACGCCGCTCAGGCCGAAGCCGCCCACGGCCAGCGAGGATCCGCCGGGGATGTCCGCGACGGCCTCGGCGGCGCTCGCCACCACCTTGTCCATACCTGTACCCTCTAAGTGTTCGCCCAGTGAACTTTCATTCAGAATCGTGCAGAGTAGTGTCGGCGGTCACGTGGCCGATGTCAACCGCCGGCGGCGGGGAAAGGAGCGGATCATGGGGGACGAGCGGCCGGTCGGCCCGCTGGAGCGCGGGCTGCGGGTCATGGAGGTGATCGGCGGCGCCTCCTCGCCGCCGCGCCCCGCCGACCTGGTGCCCGCCACGGGCCTGGTCCGCTCCACCGTCGACCGCGTCCTCTCCACCCTCGAGGCCACCGGCTACCTGCGCTCCCGGGGCCGGGAGGTGGCGGCCACCCCGCGGATGATGGAGGCGGGCAACGCCTACCTGTCCGCGCTGGACCCCGACCGGTTCCTGGCCCGGCGCGCCGCGGCGCTCGCCGACGAGCTGGACGAGTCGGTCTCGCTGGCGGTCCCCGACGGGGACGGGGTGCGCTTCGTCGGCCAGTCGCCGCGCCGCCGCTCCCTGTCGGTGGCGTTCCGGATCGGCGACCTGCTGCCCGCCGAGCGCTGCGCCCCCGGGCCGCTGTTCGCGGCGGAATGGGGTGACGAGCTGTGGCGGGCCTGGGAGGCGCGGGTCACCGGGGGGCCGCGCGGGCGGCGCTTCTCCGTCTCGCCGTTCGCCGAGCCGTCCGTGATCGAGGGGTTCCGCGGCCGTGTGGCGGACTTCCGCGCCTCGGGGAGGTCGCTGGACGAGGAGTTCCTCGAGCCGGGGCTGATCGCCGTCGCGGTCCCCGTCCGCGCCGCCACGGGCGGCGCGCTCCTGGCGCTGAGCGTGGTGAGCCACACCAGCCGCCACACGGCGGAGTCCCTGTACGAGCAGGTCCGGGAGCCCGTCGCCGCCTGCGTCGCCGAGATGGAGGAGCACCTGGCCCGCCCGCCCCGCGCGGAGGAGCCGCTCCCGCCCGGCACGGAGGCCAACGCCGAGCTGAAGGAACGGCTCGGCGCGCACTTCCTCCAGTCGCTGGACCGCGGCCTGGCCGTCCTGCACGCCCTCGGCGCCCGTCCGGGAGGGCTGACGATCTCCGAGGCCGCCGCCGCGACGGGCCAGCCCCGCGCCACCGCGCGCCGCGCCCTGCTGTCGCTCGCCGAGCTCGGCTACGTGCGCGAGGACGGCCGTCACTTCCGGCTGCTGCCCCGCGTCCTGGACCTCGGCTACCGGCGGGTCAGCGAGATGACGTTCGAGCAGCTGGCCCGCCCCCACCTGCGCGACCTGGTGGTCAAGGTGCACGACTCGGCGTCGGTCGCCGTCCTGGACGGCACCGACATCCGCTACGTCGCCCGCGCCCAGGCCTCGCGGCTCATGCGTGCCGACATCCACATCGGCACCCGCTTCCCCGCCTACGCCACCGCGATGGGCCGGGTCCTGCTGGCGGGCCTGCCCGAGCCCGAGGCCGCCGGGCTGATCGCGCGGTCCGAACGCCGCGCCTTCACCCCCTTCACCCTCACCGGCGCCGACGAGCTCGGCGAGGCCGTGGCCGCGGCCCGCCGCGACGGGTACGCCCTGGTCGACCAGGAACTGGAGACGGGCCTGCGCTCCCTCTCCGTCCCCGTCCACGCCGAGGGCCGCGCCGTCGCCGCCCTCAACCTCGCCGTCCCGGCCACCGCCGAACCGGTCGGCGAGATGTGCGAACGCCTCCTGCCGCACCTGGCCGCCGCCGCGCGGGCCATCGACGCCGACCTCGCCGCGCTCACCCGGCACCAGCCCCTCACCCTGTGACCCGGAGACGGCATGACCGGGCCCTGGGGGAGGAGCGGGCGCCGTCGTGCCCGGCCGCGGTGTGCGGCCTTCGGGTGCCGCCTGCGCGACGCGCCGCTCAGTCCGGGCGCAGGCCGCGCAGGAAGAGCCGCACCGCGACCTCCATGTGGTGCTCCTGGGTGGCGGGATCGCGCAGGTGCCCGAAGGAGGCGAGGCGGGCGGGCATGCCGGAGACCATCGCGAAGAAGTGCTCGGCGAGGATCTCCGGCTCGTCGGCGGTGATCGCCCCGGTGGCGGCGTGGCGCTCCAGCAGTTCGACGAGGAGCCGCCTGCGGGGGAGGAAGACCTGGCGGGGCGGTTCGGGGAAGCGCCCGGCCTGGGTGGCCGCGATCCGGGCGAGCCGCACCATCACCGGGTCGAGCGCGTGCCGCAGGGCGGCGCGGGCGATGGCGGTCAGCGCGCCTTCGAGGTCGTCGGGGTCGAGGGGCTCGGGATCGGCCCGGACCGCGTCGGTGACGGCCTGCCCGAGCACCGCCCTGAACAGCTCCTCCTTGCCGCCGAACCGCGTGTAGAGCGACGCCTTGGTGGTGCCGGCGGCGCGGGCGATGGCGTCCATCGAGGTGCCCTCGTAGCCGTGCTCGAGAAAGAGCCGCAGCGCGCAGTCGCGCACGGCCCGGTCGAGCTCGGCGGCCTCCTCGAGGGTGGGGCGCCCGCCGCGCCGCCCGCGCCGGGCCGCGGCGGGCCGCGCTCCGGAGGAGTCCGACGCCGACATGCGCCCAGTGTGCCAGAGCGCCCGCTCCCATTAGATGATCTACATCGTAAAGGCGTCGGCTCGCGGCAACCTGGCGCACCGCCTGCACGCGCGGGCCGACGAGGCGATGCGGGCGTGGGAGCCCAGGGCGAGCAGGGCTGTCGCGGCGGCCAGCGGCCAGTTGGCGGACAGGACGGCGGCCGCGGTCAGGGTGAGGGCGCCGACGCCGACGGCCGCGGCCGCGACGGTGCCCGTCCAGGCGACGGCCAGGGGGAGCTCGCCCGGAGTGGGGAGCCTGCGGCCGAAGGCGCCGGTGAGCGCCAGGAACACCGTGGCCAGGAGCGCGGTGGCGGCGGCCAGGGCCGTGGCGTTCACGGCCGCCAGGTGGAGGAGGTGGGGGGCGGTGCCGGAGGAGCCCGCCCAGTACCGGCCCGCGATCAGAAGGGGGAGGAGGAGGGCCATGGTCCGGGCGGTGCGCCGGGCCTGGGCGAGGGTGAGCTCCCGCTGGAAGGCGGGCGCCAGTTCGGAGACGCTCCCGAACTCGGCCACGGCCCGCCGGGCGGCGTCGGGATCCGGCCCGGGGGAGAGGTCGGCGGCGGCGTCGGCGAGGCCGCCGCGCAGCTCCTCCAGCATGCGGGCCTTGAGCCGGGCGGGCCCGTGCAGGACGGCCGACAGCTCGGCCACGCGCGCCTCGATGGGGTCGGCGGTCACGTCGCCTCCCGCAGGGCGGGGTCGAGGACGGAGCCGATGGCGGCGGTGAACTCCCGCCAGGCCGTGCGCTCGTCGGCGAGGGTGCGGCGGCCGGCGTCGGTGAGCTCGTAGCAGCGGCGGCGCCGCTCGCCCTCGGCCTGCCAGGCGCTGCGCAGCAGGCCGAGCCGCTCCAGCCGGTTGAGGGCGGGGTAGATCGTGCCCTTGCGCAGTTCCAGCGCGCCGTTGCTGCGCTCCTGCACGGTGGTGATGATCGCGTAGCCGTGCAGGGGGCCCGCTTCCAGGGCGGCCAGCAGCAGCCCGTCCAGATGGCCTCGTACCGCGTCCGTTCTCACGGTAGGCAGCCTACCTATGGTCGGCGGATCTGTGCTATCTCTCTATGTATTGGCAGCCAATCTATTGGCCGCCTACCCCGGAGGAGGACCCGTTGACCGAGCTGCTGCTGACCCTGCACGTCCTGGCCGCGATCCTGGCGATCGGCCCGATCACCGTCGCCGGATCCCTGTTCCCCCGCCACATGGGCGCGGTCCTGGAGGGGGACGGGCAGGCCGTCCGGACCGCCGAGATCCTCCACCGCGTCTGCCGCGGCTACGCCCTCGTGGGCATCGCCGTCCCGGTCTTCGGCTTCGCCACCGGAGTCCGCCTCGGCGTCCTGGCCGAGCACTGGCTGATCGCCTCGGTGATCCTGACGGTCCTCGCCGCGGCGGTCCTGGAGCTGGCCATCATCCCCACCCAGCGCCGCCTCCTGGCCGACCCGGCTCCCGAGGGCAGACCGGCGATCTCCCGCCTGCACATGCTCACGGGCGTCTTCAACCTCCTGTGGGCGGCCGTCGTCGTCCTGATGGTCGTCCGCCCCGGTGCGGGCTGAGTCCCCGGGATCGGGGAAGGACCTGACGCATCAGGGTTCGATCGGGGTGCGGGGGACGGATGGGCGAGCGGGGCGCGGAGCTCTCGGGAGTGGAGTGGACGGCGCTGGTGACGCTGTACCTGCGGGCGGTGGAGAGCCGTTCGAAGGAGTCGATCCTCAAGGATCGCGCCGCGTCGGAGGCGGTGCGCCGGCTCGGCGGCGACTTCGGTCTCGGTTCGCTGAAGATGCGGCTGACGGCCGGCGACCGGTACCTGGTGGTCCTGCGGGCCAGGCAGCTCGACCTGTGGGCCGCGGACTTCCTCGCCCGCCATCCCGACGCCGTCGTGGTGCAGCTCGGTTGCGGGCTGGACAGCCGGGCGTCCCGGCTGGACGTCCCGCCGGGGGTCCTCTGGTTCGACGTCGACCTCCCGGAGGTGGCCGAGCTGCGCCGGAGGCTCTTTCCCGACCGGGAGGGCCACCGGACGATCGGCGCGTCGGTGACCGAGTCGCGGTGGTGGGAGGAGGTCCCCTGGGACCGGCCGGTGCTCGCCATCGCGGAGGGGCTGCTGATGTACCTGGAGGAGCAGGAGGTCCGCCGCCTGCTGGAACGCCTGACGGACCGCTTCACCACCGGGACGCTGCTGTTCGACGGCGTCGCGCCCTGGGTCGTGCGGATCTCCGAACGGCTTCCCCGGGCCTACCGGGGTTTCGGCATGCACTGGGCGACCCGCAACGCCTGGGAGCTCGAACAGTGGAACCCGCGCCTCCGGCGCATCGAGGAGGTCGCGCCGCTGGCCCGGTACCCCGTGATCCCCTCGCGCTTCTACCGCTGCCTGTACCGGGTGCTCAGCCTCATCCCCCCGCTGCGGAACGAGCTGAAGCTGTTCCGCTTCGAGTTCTGAGTTCCGCGTGGCGGGGGCGGCGCGGCCTATGCTGGCGGGCATGAGTCGTTGGGAAGAGCTCACCGGAGGGACGTCCGGGGAGGACTACGCCGCGCGGTTCGCGGCGCTGGCGGAGTCGGGGAAGGACCTGCACGGGGAGGCGCGGTTCTGCGCGGCGCTCGTCCCGCCGGGGTCGCGGATCCTGGACGCCGGCTGCGGCACCGGACGCGTCATGATCCGCCTCGCGGAGCTCGGCTACGACTGCGTGGGCGTGGACCTGGACGAGTCCATGCTGGCCGTCGCGCGGAAGGCCGCGCCGGACCTGCCGTGGTTCCAGGCCGACCTGGCCGGGTTCGACCCCGCCGCGCTCGGCATCCCCGGCGACTTCGACCTCGTGGTGGCGGCGGGCAACATCTTCCCGCTGCTCGCCTCCGGCACCGAGGGAGAGGTGGCACGCAGGCTCGCGGCGGCCCTGAAGCCCGGCGGCCTGCTCGTCGCGGGCTTCGGCCTCGACCGCGCCCACCTGCCCGTCCCGCCGAGCATCACCTTGGACGAGTACGACGCCCACTGCGCCGCGGCGGGCCTCACCCTCGTCGACCGCTTCGCCACCTGGGACGCCGACCCCTACGACGGCGGCGGCTACGCCGTGAGCGTCCACCGCCGCTGACGGGCGCACTTCCGCGTCACCCGACGAGGCCGGCGCGGAAGGCCGCCATCGCGAGCTGGACGCGGTTGGTGGCGGAGAGCTTCTCGAAGAGCCGGGTGATGTGGCTTTTCACGGTCGCTTCGCTCATGTGGAGGCGGGCGGCGATCTCGGCGTTGGAGCGGCCCTGGCCGATCTCGACGAGGACCTGGCGTTCGCGGGCGGTCAGCGGATCCAGCCGGGAGAGGGCCTCGCGGCGGCGGGCCCGGTCCCCGGCGGCGAAGGCCGTGAAGTGGGCGATCACCTGGCGGGTGACGGCAGGGGAGAGCACGGATCCGCCCGAGGCCGCGAGGCGGACGGCGCGGATCAGGTCCAGCGGCGGGGTGTCCTTCAGGAGGAAACCGGACGCTCCGGCCTCCAGGGCCTGGAAGACGTGGTCGTCGGCGGTGAAGGTGGTCAGGACGATCACCGCGGGCGGGTGGTCGCCGGCGCGCAGTTCGGCGGTGGCGGCCACGCCGTCCATGCGGGGCATGCGGATGTCCATCAGCACCACGTCGGGCCGGAGCCTGCGCGCGGCCTCGATCGCGGTGCGGCCGTCCTCGGCCTCCCCGACGACCTCCAGGTCCCCGGACGTCTCGAGGATCATGCGCAGGCCGACCCGGACCAGCGCCTCGTCGTCGGCGAGCAGGACGGAGACCACCGGGTTCACCGCGCTCCTTCGACCGGGACGCGGGCCCGCAGCCGCCAGCCTCCGTCACCGGCGGGCCCGCCGTCCATCGTCCCGCCCGCCAGCCTGATCCGTTCGGCGAGGCCGGTCAGGCCCGAGCCCGAACCGGGCAGGTCCATCGGTGCGGTCCGTCCCGCCGGGTTCTCCACCAGCACCGTCACCTCCCGGCCGTCCTTGCGCACCGAGACGGCCACCGGTGAGCCGGGGGAGTGCTTGCGGGCGTTGGTGAGCCCTTCCCGCACGACCCGGTGGACGACCCGTGCCACGTCCGGCGGCAGTTCCCCGGCGTCGTCGCGCAGTTCGACCTCCTGTCCGGCCTGAGCGGACGCGTGTATCAGCGACTCCAGATCGGTGAACGGTTCGGCCATGGTGTCCTCGTCTCCGCCGGTCCTCAGCACGCCCAGGACGGTGCGCAGCTCCTGCAGGGCTTCTCGCGCGGTGACCCGGATCAGCCCGGCGCCCTGCCGGACGCGTTCCGGGTCGCCCTCCGCGCCCAGTTCCAGGGCTCCGGCGTGCAGGGCGATCAGCGAGACCTTGTGCGCCAGCACGTCGTGCATCTCCCTTGCGATCCGGGTGCGCTCGGCGGAGCGGGCCTGCTCGTCGCGCAGCAGCCGTTCGGTCTCGGCTCGTTCGGCCCGCTCCCGCAACGACTCCTTCAGTTCGCGCTGTACGGCCAGGTAGGCCCCGAGTCCGAGCGGCGGCAGTACGAGCAGCGCCGAGAAGACGGCGTCGTCCGCGTCCGGGGCCCCCTCGTTGAGCCACGACCAGCCGGTGACCCCGGCCCAGCCCGCGATCGCCGGCACCCACAGGAGCCGTCGCGCTCCGTATGCCGCTCCCGCGTAGAGCCCCGCCAGCAGCGGTCCCGGGCCGCCCGTCAGCGGGTAGGCGACCGAGCCCGCCAGGGCGGCGACGTACGGGTGGCGGCGGCCCGGCCACTGCGCCAGGCTCGCCGCTATCCCGGCGGCCGCGATGACGGGCCTCGGCGCGGACGCCCACGGGGTCTTCACCGCGAGGGCGGTGAGGAAGAGGCATCCCAGCACCAGGGCCCCGTCGAGGACGCGGCTGCCAGGCGCCGGCACGCGCCGACCGGCGAGGGGGATCTCCATGGGAGCAGCCTAGGGACGGTGTGGACCCGCGCCCATGCCCCTTTGGTGGAGAAAATCCGTGTTCGGTCTCCGACGAAAGTCGGAGCCGGTCGTGGCTTGTGCTCCGATGTGCGCAGGGGCCGCCCGTCGGCACGCTGATCGGCATCCGATCGCATCGAGGAGAGCCGATGAGTACACGTTCGTCACGCCTGGTGGGCGGAGTCCTGCTCGCTCTGACGGCCGGCGCCGCCGTTCTGGCGGGTCCGGGGCCCGCCGGGGCCGCGCCCCCCGGCTGCCCGAGCCCGGAACGGGCGGCACTGGCCGATTTCTTCGGCACCGCCGTGCCCGAGCGGCTCGCCCGGGACCGCGTGCCGGGCGCGGTGGTCTCGGTGGTCTCCGGCGGGAAGACCGTCTTCTCCGGCGGTTACGGCCTGGCCGACAAGGAGGAGGGAACGCCTTTCGACGCCTCCCGCTCCCTGGTGCGCATCGCGTCGATCAGCAAGCTGTTCACCTGGACGGCCGTGATGCAGCAGGTCGAAGCCGGGCGGCTCGACCTGGACACCGACGTGAACCGCTACCTGAAGACCTTCCGGATCCCCGCGACGTTTCCCGAGCCGGTGACGCTGCGCACGCTGATGAACCACACCTCCGGTTTCGAGGACACCGTCATCGGCACCGGCGCGCGCAGCGAGGAGGACGTGGAGCCGCTGGAGGAGTACCTCGCCGACGCGATGCCCGCCCGAGTCCGCCCGCCTGGTGAGATCTCGGCCTACTCCAACTACGGTGCGGCCCTCGCCGGGCACATCGTGGCGCAGACGAGCGGCGAACCCTACGACCGCTACGTCCGGAAGCATCTGCTCG
The DNA here is from genome assembly GCF_002995495.1 of Actinocorallia populi. Taxonomy (GTDB): domain Bacteria; phylum Actinomycetota; class Actinomycetes; order Streptosporangiales; family Streptosporangiaceae; genus Actinocorallia; species Actinocorallia populi. The sequence goes on from NZ_PVZV01000006.1 coordinate 365,869, forward strand.
AGCCCCTCGGCATGACGCGCAGCACCGCGTCCGAGCCGGTTCCCGCGGCCCTCGCAGGCGACCTCGCCGTCGGCTACGACTTCGACATCGAGCCCCCCGAGCCGATTCCCTTCACCTTCGGCCAGCTGGCGCCGGACGGGTCGATCAGCGCCACGGCCGACGACGTCGCCCGCTTCATGGCCGCCCACCTCGACCGGGGCCGCGGTCTCCTCTCACCGGCCACCGCGGCCCTGATGCACACCCGCTCCTATGCCGCCGACCCCCGCCTGGGGGGCTACGCCCACGGCTTCATGGACCGCATCCGCGACGGCCGCCGCGTCCTGATGCACGACGGCAGCTGGGAGGGCTTCCAGAGCGCGCTGCTCCTGGTGCCGGGCTGCGACCTCGGCCTGTTCGTCTCGACCAACGGCACCAACGGCGGCGAGGCCGCCGCTCCCCTCATCGATGCCTTCTTCGAGCGTTTCGTCCCCGCTCCGGCGTCCCCCGAGGAACACGCCGCTCCCCTCGCCACCGCGCGGATGAAGCCCGCCGACCCTCGGCCCGGCTTCTACAAGCCGACCCGGCACGCCGCCTCGACGGTCGAGAAGCTCAACACCCTGCTCGGCCAGATGCGTCTCAAGGTCGACGGAGACGGGGCCGTGCACTTCAAGGGCGGCAAATGGACCCGCCGGGACGACGGCCTCTACGTACGGGAGAACGGCAAGGACCACCTGGTCTTCCTCGAGGGCAGGGACGGCGAGCGCTATGTGGCGACCGACGGCCCCGCCTACCAGCTGATGAGCCGGGGTGAGACCCTGCCGGTCAACCTGGCGGTCCTTCTGGTGCTCGCCGTCCTCGGCCTGACCGCCCTGGCCGTTCCGGCGTCGGCTCTGTGGCGGCGTGCCTTCGCGCGGCAGTCCTCCGCGACCCCTTCTTGGCGCAGGGCCCGCTCCCTGATCGCGGTGTCGTCGCTCCTGACCCTGGTCTTCCTGATCCTGCTGGCGCTCACGCTGTTCTTCAACACCGGTGTGTTCCTCTACGGCACTCCGCTGTCCTTCCGAATGCTCCTGGGGCTGCCGCCGCTCGCCCTTGTGACGTCCGCAGCCGGTGCTTTCCTCACCGTCAGGGCGTGGCGGGGCTCGGATGCAGGGCTCGCCTCCCGCATCCACCAGGTGCTCCTCCTGCCGGCTGTGATCCCCTTCGTCTGGTTCCTGTGGCAGTGGAACCTGCTCGGCTGGCAGTTGCCCTGACAGCGGACGGCCGGAGCGGGTCAGCCCGAGAAGGGGGCGACGTAACCGGTGGCGCGGCCGTCCGGGGTGAGCAGGCGGCCCATCTGGTTCGGGGTGTGCAGGCAGACCGCCCGCTCGTGGAGGGTGAGGGCGGACGCCTTGCCCTGGCGGACGGCACCGTTACCGGGGAGCGTCCGGGGAGGGTTCTGCGTCGCGGGACGTGCTGAGGTGGTGTTCGGAGAACCACCGCACGGCGTCTTGGACGCTCTCCTCCAGCGGGCGGGGCGTCCAGCCGAGATCTTCGCGCGTCCGGGCCGAGTCGAGGGGGCCGAAAGCCGTGGCCAGCACGATCGAATCCGGGCAGAGCCGCTGGTCGTGCAGGCCGCGGATGCGGGACACGAGGTGGCTCGCTCGGGCCGCGGCGAGCGCCAGTCGTACCGGCATCGTTCGCGGTGGTCGTTTGCCGAGTACCGCGGCGGCCAGTGCGTGCAGTTCGGTCTGGGTGACATGTCCGGCGGACACGATGTAGCGGGTTCCGGTCCTGCCCTTGTCCTCGGCGAGGAGAAGGGCCTCGGCCGCGTCCCGCACGTCCACCCAGGGCACTCCGGCGTTGAGGACGAACGGCATCGTGCCCTTGGCGGCCTGCCACAGGAGTTCGCCGTGCGGTGTGGGCTGCCGGTCGTGCGGGCCGTAGGTGTTGGCCACGCACAACGAGATGCCGGGCAGCCCTCGCTCCCTGCAGTACTCGAAGAACTTCTTCTCCCCGTCCGCCCGGGAACGCAGGTACTGCGGGGCCCGGTCGTACCAGTTGAAGGCGTCGTCCTCGGTGACGGGCCGCCCCGCGTGGACGCCGATGGTCCCGATGGTCCCGGTGTGCACGAACCGTTCGACCCCGGTCTCCAGCGCGGCCTCCATGGAGTTGACCAGCCCGTCGACGTTCGTGCGGTAGAGCGGGGCGGGGTCGCTCAGCCACGCGCGCGTGTCGACCGCACCGTGGAAGATCGTTCCGCATCCCTTCATGGCGTCGAGCAGCGTCTTCTTGTCGGCCAGGTCCCCGATCCGCTTGTCGTAGGCGAGCCCGTCCAGACCGGAGAGGTCGCTGGAGGGCCGGGCCAGGATCCGCACTTCGCGTCCTCGTGCGGCCAGCGCCCGCACCACGTGCCCGCCCAGGAATCCGCTGGCGCCGATGACCAGCGCGGGTCCGCCTTTGTTCGTCACGGGTTGAATATAGTATGAGATTTGTGGGTTTCGGGCCTGCGGAGAGACGATCAGCGGGTGATGGCGGACCCGCATGAACTCGAGGACGACACCGGCGTACGCGTGCGCCTCCCCGGCCGGGTGGAGCGGGTCGTCTCCCTGGTCCCGTCCCTGACCGAGTCGGTGGCGGCCACCGCGCCCGGCCTCCTGGCGGGCGCCACCGACTGGTGCACGCACCCGCAGAGCCTCGACGTTCCCCGTGTCCGGGGCACCAAGAACCCGGACGTGGAGCGCGTCATCGGGCTGCGGCCCGACCTCGTCCTGGCCAACGAGGAGGAGAACCGTGTCCCCGACCTGGAAGCGCTGCGCGCGGCGGGCATCCCGGTCTGGGTCACCGTGATCCGTACCGTGGACGAGGCCCTGACGTCGTTGCGCCGCATGCTCACCGAGGCCTGCGGCCTCCCGGCGCCGTCCTGGCTGGAGGCCGCCGGACGTGCGTGGTCGGACCATCCCGCTCCCGGGCCCGGCACGCGCCGGGCCGTCATCCCGATCTGGCGCCGCCCCTGGATGGTCGTCGGCCGGGACACCTTCGCCGGAGACGTCCTGGCCCGGCTCGGCGTCGCCAACGTCTACGCCGGCCACCCCGAGCGCTATCCCAGGATCCCGATCGAGGAGATCCTCGCGGCCGCGCCGGACCTCGTGGTCCTCCCCGACGAGCCCTACGCCTTCGGCCCCGCCGACGGTCCTGAGTGTTTCCCCGGTCTGGAGACGGCCCTGGTCTCCGGCCGCGACCTCACCTGGTACGGGCCGTCCCTCGTCGACGCCCCGTCCCGTCTGCGAGAGGCGCTCGCAGGCCCGTCCTGAGGAAGGGTCGCCCTCAGGCGGGGCGCCACAGGCGCAGGGTGCGGTCCCAGGAGGCGGAGGCGAGGACGGCGCCGTCGGGGGAGAGCGCCAGGGCGTCGATGCGGTCGGTGTGCGGGGTGGGGACGGAGCGGAAGTCCCCGGTGGCGGGATTCCAGTGACGGAGGGCGTGACCGAGGTCGGCGGCGTAGAGCGTCCCGTCGGAGGGGTGGCAGGCCAGGGCGGAGACGGTGCTCGGGTGCTCCTTCAGGACGCCGGCGGCGGCGTCGGATTTCCAGAGCCGGATGGTCCGGTCCTCGCCCGCGGAGGCCAGGACGCCGTCTGAGGTGTAGGCCAGGGTGGAGACCTCGCCGGTGTGGCCGGTGAGCGAGGCGAGGAGGTCGCCGGTGGCCGGATCCCACAGGCGGACCTTGCCGTCGGCGCCCGCGGAGGCCAGCGTGGAGCCGTCGGGGTGGAAGGCGACGGCGTAGACGGTGCCGGAGTGTCCGCGCAGGGTGCGGAGCACGCGGCGGTCCTTCATCGACCAGACGCGTACGGTCGCGTCCTTGCCGCCGCTCGCCAGCAGCCGGCCGTCGGAGGAGGGCGCCAGGGCGTAGACGATGTCGGTGTGGCCGGTGTAGGCGCCGTCCTCGGCGGCCCGGTCGACGTCCCAGGCCAGGATGCGGCGGTCCCAGCTGCCCGTCAGGAGGGCCGAGCCGTCGCGGGTGAAGGCGGCGCAGGTGATCGGGCCCCGGTGGCCGGTGAGGGTGCGCGAGTCGCGGGTGCCGGTGTCCCACAGGCGCACGGTCTCGTCCCAGCACCCGCTGGCCAGGAGCGGGCGTTTCGGGTGGAAGGCCAGGGCGTCGATCCGGTCGGTGTGGTCCGTCAGCGCGGCGCCGTCCTGCGCGAGCGCCGACGGGGGCGCGGGAGCGTGCCGGTCGGAGGTCCGCCCGGAGTCGCGGGTGAACAGGGCCGCCGCGGTGCCCGCGGAGCCGAGGATCCCGGCGGCGGCCAGCAGCACGGACCGGCGTCCGATCGAGCGCGAGGGCCGGGGCGCCGGAGGTTCGACGGGCTCCGGCTCCGGCGCGTCGGAGCCGGGGAGGGGGCGCGTGCTCTCCACGGCCGCGGGAGGTCCGCTCTCGACGACCGTGGCGGAGGCGGCGGGGAGCGGGGTGGAGTGCCGCCACGGGGTGGCGATCTCGCTCAGGGTCCCGATCGTCTCGGCGATGGTGGGGCGCTGCTCGGGGTCGGGCCGCAGCAGCTCGTGGAGCAGGGACGTCAGCGGCCCGGCGTGTTCGGGCGGGTCGAACTCGCCCTTCATGAGCAGTGCGAGGACGGCCACGAAGCTGTTGCCGGGAAACGGGGAGCGTCCTTCCACCGCGGTGTAGAGGGTCGCCCCGAGCGACCACAGGTCCGAGGCGGGACCGAGGTCCTCGTCCCGGCGCGCCTGCTCGGGGGACATGTAGGCGGGCGTGCCCAGCAGCGCGCCCGTCAGGGTGATCCGGGGGTCGCCCGACAGCCGGGCGATCCCGAAGTCGGTGAGCACCACCCGCCGCTCGTCGAGCATGACGTTGGCGGGTTTGAGGTCCCGGTGCAGGATGCCGGCCTTGTGCGCGGTCCGGAGCGCCTCGGCGACGGCCAGCCCGATCTCCGCCACGCGGGTGGGGGTCAGCCGTCCCGCCGTCTTGACGGTCCGGTCGAGCGGCATGCCCTTCAGCAGCTCCATGACGATCAGGGGCATGCCGTCGTGTTCGACGACGTCGTGCACCGTGACGATGGCCGGATGGGTGAGCCGCGCCGCCAGCCGCGCCTCGCGCGACATCCGCTCGACGAGGACCCGCCGCTCCTCGTCGTCCAGCCTCGCGTCGAGCAGGAGCTCCTTGACCGCGACCTCACGGCCGAGCACCTCGTCCTCGGCGCGCCAGACGCGTCCCATGCCCCCCGACCCGACCGGCTCGACCAGCCTGTAACGCCCGTTGATCCGATCGCCAGCATCCGCCACGGCACACCATCCTAACGAGGTCGAACCCGGCGGATCGGGGATGACGGTGCCGTCGTGTCCCGGCACGGGGTATCTGTACGGGATAAAATTAATCGTATAAAATAAATAAGGTCGCGACCGGACCCCGCCGTTCTTCCGTGTGGAGGAGTCCCATGCCCTCGTTCCGTCTCCGCTCCGGGATGTTCTTCAAGTCCGCCGCCGGGATCGGCCTCGCCGCCCTGCTCGCCGCCTGCGCCACCGAGACCGCCTCCTCCGGGGGCTCCGGTTCCCAGGGGGTCACCGACAAGACGGTGAAGGTGGCGGGCATCGTCACCGAGACCAGCGCGATCGGCTACTCCTCGGCCGAGGCCGAGCTGGGCGCCAGGGCCCGTTTCGAACGTGCCAACGCCGAGGGCGGCGTGCACGGCAGGACCGTGGAGTTCCTCGGCGCCGAGGACGACGCGATGACGTCCGCGACGGGTGTGACCGCCGCGCGGCGGCTCGTCGACAAGGAGGACGTCTTCGCCGTCGTCCCCGTCAGCGCTCCGGCCTTCGGCGGAGCCGAGTATCTCGACCAGCAGAAGGTGCCGTGGTTCGGCTGGATGACCAACCCGGCCTGGTGCGGGCTGTCCACGGCCTTCGGGTTCAACGGGTGCCTGACGCCGCAGCGGGGCGAGAAGATCCCGTCCTGGTGGGCGGCCCAGCTCGGCGCGGAGCTGGGCGGCACGGACGGGAGCGTCTGGGTGCAGTCCACCGACACCTCCTCCAGCAAGATCGGCGCGGAGATGATCTCCAGGTCGTTCGAGGCGTCCGGGTTCGAGCTCGTCGGGCTGTCGTCGTCGGTACCGGCCGCGGCCCCGCCGCAGGACTGGCTGCCCTACGTCAACAAGGTCATGGAGAGCGACGGCGGCGGCCCGCCGGACGTCGTGGTGTCCGTCATGTCGGGCACCAAGCACAACGGCGGTTTCTACACCGCGCTGAAGAAGGCCGGCTACAAGGGCGCCATCACCGACGCGACCAGCTACGACCCCAAGGTCATGGCCGACCCGCAGAGCGTCGCGGCGCTCGAAGGCGTCTACGCCGCGCCGCAGCTCGAGCCGTTCGAGTCCGATATCCCGGAGATCGTCCAGATGAAGGCCGACCTGCGGAAGGCCGGCGGCGGCGACCTGGTGTTCAGCCAGCACATGGCCACCGGCTACTGGGCGGCGGACGTCTTCCTGAAGATGCTGGAGAAGACGGGCAAGGACCTCACCCGCGAGAACTTCCTCAGGGCCGCCGACGGCTTCTCCTACGAGAACCCCGGATTCGGGCGCGTCGCCTACCCGCAGAACAAGACACAGCCCACCGGTTGCGGCGCGCTGGTGCGCATCAAGGGCGGCGGGTTCGAGCTCGCCCGGCACCTGGAGTGCTTCGACAACGTCGGCTGATCCCGTCCGCCGCGCCTTGAGGTGATCTATGACGGAACTCATCGGCTACATCCTCAGCGGCCTGGTGACCGGGGCGGTCTTCGCCCTCATGGGCTCGGGCCTGACCCTCACCTACGCCACCACCGGGGTGTTCAACTTCGCGCACGGCGCGGTCGGCTTCGTCGCCGCGCTGCTGTTCTTCGAACTCACCGTCGGCGCCGGCTGGCCCACCTGGATCGCGGGGCCGGTCGCGGTCGCCGTCGCCGGCCCGCTGCTGGGCTACCTGCTGCACCTGACGATGTTCCGGCGGCTCTCCTCGGCGGGGGAGACCGCGCAGATCGTCGCGACCATCGGCCTGACCATCGCGCTGCCCGCACTCGGCCTGGGCGCCATCGACCTGCTCAACGGCGTGTTCGGGCTCTCCCTGCCCGGCGTCACCGAGGGCGGCGCGGCCCGCGGCCTGGGACCGCGGCCCGTGGAGACCTGGGAGTTCGCCGGGATCACCCTGGACTCCGACCAGCTCATCGCCTTCACCGTCGCGGCGCTGACGGCCGCGGCGCTGTGGGCGCTGATGCGCCGCACCCCGCTGGGGCTGCGGATGCGCGCGGCGGTCGACCGCCGCACGCTGGCCGAACTGCGGGGCGTGGACGTCGACCGCGCCTCGGCCCAGGCATGGATGCTGGGTTCGACGCTGGCGGCGGTGGCGGGCGTGCTGATCGTGCCCGTCGTGGGCCTGGACTCGGCGGCCTTCCTCGTCCTGCTGTTCACCTCCGCGACCGCCGCGGTGTTCGGTCGCCTGGCTTCGATCCCGGTGACGTTCGCCGCCGGACTCGCGCTGGGCGTCCTGCAGAACCTCGTCGCCGGATACGGGGATTTCGCGCAGGACGTCACCGGGATCCGGACGGCTGTGCCGGTCCTGCTGCTGTTCGCCGGGCTGCTGGTCCTCAACCGCTCGCGCGACCGGGTGGCCGGCTCCATCGCCGAGGACCCGCCCCCGCCGGACTACCTGGCGGACCTGCCGCGCTGGCGGCGGGCCCTGCCCTGGGGCGTGTCGCCGGCGGTGCTGCTGGTGTGGATGTTCACCATCGGCGACACCTACTGGATCGGGGTCGTCTCCCAGGGGCTGCTGTTCGCGCTGATCTTCTGCTCGTTCGTGGTCGTCACCGGCATCGGCGGCATGGTCAATCTCGCCCAGGCCGCCTTCGCCACCCTGGCCGCCCTCACCGTGGGGCTCGCGCTCAGCAAGGGCCTGCCGTTCGGGCTCGCGCTCGTGCTGGGGATCGCGGCGGCAGCCGTGGCCGGGGTCGTGGTGGCGCTGCCCGCGCTGCGGCTGGGCGGCAAGGTGCTCACCCTGGCCACCCTCGCCCTGGCGCTCCTGGCCGACCAGGTGCTGTTCCAGATCGACGGTTTCGGCAACGGCACCCTGGGCTGGCAGATGCCCGCGATCTCCCTGGGGTTCGCCGACACCAACGACCCCCGCACCCGGGTGGTGCTGCTGCTGGCGCTGATCGCCCTGGTCGGGCTGCTGATCCGCAACCTGGAGCGCTCGGCGTCGGGGCGGGCGATCCTGGCGGTGCGCTCGGCGCCGTCGGCCGCGCAGGTCATCGGGATCTCCGCGACCCGCACCAAGATCACTCTGTTCGTGATGTCCGCGGCGATCGCCGGGCTCGGCGGTGTGCTGTTCGGGGTCTTCAACGGGCTGATCACCACCACGGACCTGCCCGCGGCCACCGGTTTCGTCTGGCTCGCGGTCGTCGTCGTCCAGGGCGTGCGCAGGGTCGGCGGCGCCGTGCTGGGCGGCATGTTCATGGTGTTCGTACCGGAGGTCCTGCACCTGTTCACCGATTCCCAGCACGTGGGGTCGATCCTGTTCGGGCTGGGCGGCATCGCGCTGGCCATGCACCCCGACGGCGTCCTCTCCCAGGCCGCCGAACAGCGCTACCGGCGCCGCCGCGAACGCGAGCAGAGGGAACTGGCGCAGGCGGCGGCCGCGCAGGACGTCGCTCCCCTCGACCTGGCACGGCCGTCGAAGACGGAAGGCCCTTCCGCCACCGTCCGGGAGCCGTCGCCCGCCACGGGTGAGGAGCGGGCCCCGGTCGAGGCGCTGCGCCTGGAAGGCGCGGTCGCTGGCTACGGCGACACGACGGTGCTGCGCGGCGTCGACCTGGTCGTGGCCCCCGGACAGGTGGTGGCGCTGCTGGGCGCCAACGGCGCCGGGAAGTCCACGACATGCCTGGCGGCGGCCGGGATCGTGCCGCTGACCACCGGCCGGGTACGCCTCGACGGCGCCGACGTCACCGCGCTCCCCGCGCACCGGCGGGCGGGCGCGGGAGTCTTCCTCGCGCCCGAGGGACGGGGGGTGTTCCCCGGCCTGACGGTCGAGGAGAACCTCGCCCTCCGCCTCCCGGACGCCGCCTCCCGCGCCGAGGCCTACGACCGCCTCCCCGCGCTGGCCGACCGGCGGACGATCGCCGCGGGAGCCCTCTCCGGGGGCGAGCAGCAGATGCTGGCCCTCGCGCCCGCCCTCGTCCGCCCGCCGCGCGTCCTGATCGCCGACGAGCCCTCCCTGGGTCTGGCCCCGCGCGTCGTCGACCAGGTCTTCGAGCTGTTCGACGAGCTGCGGAGCGGGGGAGCGGCGCTGCTCGTGGTCGAGGAGAAGGCCACCGGGGTGCTCGCGCTGGCCGACACCGTGGCGTTCATGCGGCTCGGCCGCGTCGTGTGGAGCGGGGCACGGGCCGAAGTCGACGACGATCTGCTGACCAGCGCCTACCTCGGCGCGTTGGAGGGCGCACGGTGAAGACGGCTGACCCGGCCATCCAGGTGCGGGGGGTGGGCGTCGACTTCGGCGGCGTCCGCGCCCTGAACGGCGTGACGTTCTCGGTGGAGGCCGGCCGGACCTGCGGGGTCATCGGCCCCAACGGGGCGGGCAAGACGACGCTCTTCGACGTGGTGACCGGCCTGCGCCGCCCCACGGCCGGCTCGGTCCTGCTGCACGGGTCGGACGTGACGGCCACCGGGGCGCTGGGCCGCTCCCGGCTGGGGGTGCGCCGGACCTTCCAGCGCCCGCAGGTGTTCGGGCGCCTGACCGTCCTGGACAACGTGCTCGCCGCCCTGGAATGGCACGGCGGCGGCGGAGGCCTCGCCGGCGACCTCCTGGCCCTGCCCGCCCGCGGGCGCCGCGAGAGGCGGCGGCGCGAGCGCGCCCTGGAGGCCCTGGACCGGTGCGGCCTCGCGGACCTGGCGGGAGCCCACGCCGCGGACCTGCCCATCGGCCGCCGCCGCATGGTCGAACTGGCCCGCGCGATCGTCGACGAGCCGTCCGTGCTGCTCCTGGACGAGCCCACCTCCGGCCTGGACGCCGACCAGAGCGCCCGCTTCGCCGCCGTCGTGGCCGGCCTGGACACCACGGTCCTGCTGGTCGAGCACGACGTCGGGTTCGTCATGGACGCCTGCGAGCGCGTCATCGTCCTCGACCTGGGCGAGGTCATCGCCGAGGGGACGCCCGCCGGGATCCGCGAGGACCCCGCCGTCCGCGCCGCCTACCTGGGCTGAGCCCCACCGGGGGGCGGGGCGGCCCCGGGGCCGAGAATCCGGTCGACGGTGGTGTGCAGGAGGGAGCGGAAGATCTCCACCGCGGCCGGGTCGTCGGCGTACAGCATGCCGTGGCCGGGCGCGAGGATGCCGGAGCCGAGGAAGCCGATCGCGGACCAGATCACGACGCCCATGAGGGGGTAGGCGCCGAACCCCTCCGGGGCCTCGTGCCCGATCTTGCGCGCGACCAGCCGCAGCACGGGCCGCGCGTACCGGTCCTCGATCTCGTCGATCTCGGCGGCGTCGGACACCTGGCGGTGGATCCACAACGCCATGAACTCGGGGTGCTCCACGTAGAAGTCGAGGAAGGCGTCCGCGAAGACGTGCGCCGCCGCGCGCCCGTCCCCGGCCCGGCCCACGGTCTCCTCGATCCGCGCGTACTTGGCCGCGGTGACCCGGTCCATGACCCGCAGGTAGAGCTCGCGTTTGCCCCCGGTCAGCCCGACGATCTCCCTGACGGAGGCCCCGGCCGCGTCGGCGATGGTCTCCAGCGAGGTCAGGTCGTAGCCCAGCCCCGCGAACAACCGCGTGGCCAGGCCGACGATCCGCTCTTCGGTGATCTCTTCCCCCATCCTCCTCACCCTAGGGAAAATCGACGGCATTCCGGATATGGCTCCTGTAAGGACTGTCCCAACGACCGGTTGCCCCGCGCCGCCCCCGTGGCGAAAAAGGGTCTTGCCGAAGAGGTGATCGCGTCGTCAGATGGCGGTCATGGGAACGAAGTCGCGGTGCCTCGTCGCTTTGGCCGTCTCCGCCCTGCTCTCGGTGGCGGCTCCCGGCCCCGCCCTGCCCGCCCGCGCGGACCCGGGCGGCGCCTTCACCGTCCTCACCTACAACGTGGCGGGGCTGCCCGAGATCCTGTCCAGCGCCCCCACCGACCGCAGAACCGCCACCACCGCGATCGGCGAACGCCTCGGCCCCTACGACATCGTCCACGTGCAGGAGGACTTCAACTACCACGCCTACCTGTACGCCGCCGACGGCCATCCGCACCGTACGCCCACCAGCGGCGGCGCCGGGCTGGGCAGCGGGCTGAACACGCTGTCCGGCCTTCCCTACGACACCGGCGACTTCGAGCGCGTCACCTGGGACGACTGCTCGCTCGGCTCCGGGGACTGCCTGACCCCCAAGGGCTTCACCTTCATGCGGGTCCGGCTCGCCGAGGGCGTCCACGTCGACCTCTACAACCTGCACGCGGACGCGGGGAGCGGGCCCGGCGACCTGAAGGCGCGCGCGGCGAACCTGGCGCAGCTCACCTCGTTCATCCGGTCCCGTTCGGCCGGCAGGGCCGTCGTGGTGATGGGCGACACGAACACCCGCTACACCCGCGCCGGTGACACGATCGCCGAGTTCGCCGCCGCCAACGGACTCGCCGACCCGTGGGTGGACCTGGTCCGCGGGGGAGAGGCACCCGCCAAGGGCGACCCCGCGCTGGTCTGCGACAAGGCGGCCCCCACCGCCGCCTGCGAGGTCGTCGACAAGGTCCTCTACCGGGGCGACAAGCAGATCTCGCTGACCGCGACCTCCTACGGCAACGACCACGCCGCGTTCCTGACCGGGGACGGCCTCATGCTGTCCGACCACCACCCGATCTCGGCGGGCCTCACCTGGCGGCAGAGCCCCGGCTTCCGGCTGAGCGACCCGTTCGGCGGCCCGCACGGCGGCCACTACAGCGACCTGCCGTCCGTGAAGGCCGGGTCCCGGGTCGCGGTCCTGTCGCTGCGCGCGGGCTCCCGCGTCGACCGGGTCGGCGCGACCCTGGAGGACGGCACGGTCCTGTCCCACGGCGGGACGGGCGGCACCCTGAGGACCCTGGCACTGGACCGCGGCGAGTACGCGGTCTCGGCGAAGCTCTGCCGCGGCCGGAAGCACGGCCGCACCCGGATCTTCCACGTGGAGTTCACCACCGACCGGGGCCGCACCCTGTCCGGCGGCACCGTCACACCGGACTGCGTGTCGCACACCGCCCCGCCGGGCTGGCAGATCGCCGGATACCACGGCAGGTCCGGCACCGAGGTGAACAAACTGGGCATGATCTACACCCGCCGCTGACCCGCCCGTCCCGCCGCGGCGCTCCTTCGGAGCCCGCGGCCCCTGCATCCTCCGGTGAGGGATATAAATGCGCCGAAGTCGTCCTTATCTCCGGAGAATGTGAGGGACATGGGAAAGAGACTGCCGCTCAAGGCGGCGCACGCCGCCGTGGACGCCGCGCTGGAGCGGGCCGCCGCGGACGGCCTCCGGATCGCGGTCGCCGTGGTCGACGCCAGGGGAGCCGACATCCTCGTCGCCCGCGGTGACGGAGCCCCCTGGTTCAGCCCCGGCGTGGCCCGCGCGAAGGCCGCCTCCTCGACGGCCTTCCGGGTTCCCAGCGACGCCATGCAGGGAATCCGCGAGACCTACCCCGACCTGTTCGCCCTCATCGACGATCAGGTCCCTCACCGCCTGACGACACTCCCCGGCGGCCTCCCCGTCCGGCACGACGGCGAACTGCTCGGCGCGATCGGCGTCAGCGGCGCGACCGCCGAACAGGACGTCGAGTGCGCACAGGCGGCGCTGGACGCCCTCGCCGTCCTCCTCGCGTCAGGCTCCTGAACGAGGCGGCGGCCGGGACGCCGCCCGGCCGCCGTCCGTGGGCGGAGGATTCCTTTTCGCCATGAACGAAATATTTATCCGCATTTGTTGAATCCCGTCTCAGGGAAGGAGCGAATTCCCCGGCCGCCCCTTGCGGTAGCCTCGGTGATCTTCGATTTCACTCGCCGTCGAGTGAATTTTTCGGGAAGGTGCCGGTCGGGGAGAAAATGCGGATCACTGGCGGAATTGCCATCACGTTCGGTATATCTGCTGTGTTCTTCGCGCTTTACGCCTCGTTCTCGTTGCTCGAGCACGCCCGGTTGAGGACGAGTGGGTATGATCTCGGAATATTCCACCAGGCGGTGGCCTCGTATGCGGATTTCCGACCGCCGATCTCGCCGTTGAAGGGAGCCGACTACCACCTTCTCGGCGACCATTTCCACCCGATACTGGCGACGCTGGCGCCGCTGCACCGGATCTGGCCGGACGCCGGGTCGCTGCTGGTGGCGCAGGCCGCGCTGATCGCGCTGTCCGTCCTCGCGGTGGGGCGGTACGCGGTCCGGACGCTGGGGGCGAAAGGCCACGCGATCGCCGTCGCCTACGGGTCGTCGTGGGGTCTGCAGGGCCTGGCGGCCTTCGACTTCCACGAGGTGGCGTTCGCCGTGCCGCTGCTGGCGTTCGCGACGGCGGCGCTGGCCGAGGAGCGCTGGAAGGCCGCCGCGGCCTGGGCGCTGCCCCTCCTCCTGGTGAAGGAGGACATGGGATTCACGGTCGCGGCCGTCGGCGCCTACCTGGCGTGGAAAGGACGGCGCGGACTCGGCGCGGGGGTCGCCGCCGCCGGTGCGGCCGCCGTCCCCCTGACCGTCCTCGTGCTGATCCCCGCGTTCAACCGGACCGGGCGCTACCCCTACTCCGGCACTGAGCTCGGCCTCACCGACCCGGTGGGCAAGGCGGCCCTGGTCGGCTGGCTCCTCCTGCTCACCCTCGGCCTCTGCCTGACATCCCCCCTGGTGTTGATCGCGGTGCCCTCCCTGGGACTGCGGCTCCTGTCGGACAACCCGCTGTACTGGAGCACGGGCGAGGTCCACTACAACGCGATCCTCATGCCCGTCCTGTTCATCGCGATGACCGGCGGCCTGGCGGCTCTGCGCGCGGCACGCACGCGGCCGGCCCGCTCGCCCGTGGACCTCGCCCCGTACGCCGTGCTGCTGGTGGCGCTGGCCCTCCTGCCGTCGACCCCGATCGGCGACTGCTCCTGGCGTGCCGACCCGCGCGCGCGGGCCGCCAGGGGGCTCCTCGAGCGGATCCCGGACGGCGCGACCGTCGCCGCGGGCAACAACCTCGTGCCGCAGCTCACGGGAAGGACCACCGTGGTGGCCTTCCCCGATCCCAGCGGCCGCCCCTACGACTGGGTCGCCCTCGACCTGGAGCGCCGCTCGAACACCCCCCGGACGGTCGGGGAGCAGGACGCGGCCCTGGCCGAGCTGCCCGGCAGGGGCTTCCGGCGGCTCGCCTCGAGCGGCGGCGTCGTGCTCTTCCACCGCCCGAGCGCCGCGAACAGACCTGCCTCGTAAGGCATTCCGGATTTTGCCTTTTCCACGGAAATTCGGGGTGAATATCTGAATCCAGGCATGGGATGCCGCTTTCCGCGCGTGGTTAGAGTGGAGGGCCAGTGAGGTGGTGATCCATGTCCATGTCCGAACCGTCCCCCCGCGACCGGCTGCTGGCCGTGGCCACGAAACTGTTCGCGGAACTGGGGTACGACCAGACGTCGAAAGAGCTGATCGCCGACGCGGCGGGACTTCCCGCGAGCTTCATCACGGAGGAATTCGGCGGTAAGCGCCAGCTGTACCTGGAGGTCTTCCGCCAGGTGAGCGCCGCGGAACTGGCGCTGGTCCGGAGATTCGCGGACGGGGGGATCACCAGGGGGAGATACCACGACTTTCTCGACGACTATCTCGACTACCTGCAGGAGAACCCCGAACACGCGGCCCTGATGCTCCAGCGCTGGCTGAACGACGCGGCGGACATCCGGGAGATAGAACAGGCCTATGTCACCCCGCAGGCGGTGGAGATCCGGATGCGGACCGCCGCTCTCTTCCGCGAGGGGATGGACGTCGAGATGATGACCTGGAGTTCGGCCTGGGCGGCCCAGGTCTTCACCCTCACCGGCCTCCCCGGCCACGGGGAGGGGGAGGCGCCCCGGGACCTCGAGCGGTTCCGCCGCTACCTCCACACCCTGGCCGACCTGTACCTCAAGGACTGATCACGGGATTCCGGAAAATCACCGGAGAATGTCGGACATCGCTGAGATGATTCGGCGATGTCCGATCTTGTAGAGCTGATCGTCCGGAAGGCCCGGCGGCTGCCGCGGCCCGAGGGCGGCACGGGGGAGTCCGAGGTCGTCGTCCGGCAGTTCGACGCGGTGCTGATGTCCGTCGGCTTCAAACTGTCACGGGAGGCCATGGAACGGCTGGCCGGACGGGACGAGGGGACCGTCATCGACTTCGCGGTGCGCGTCCTGGCGGCCGTGCGGCGAGAGGTCGGCGACCACGTCCGGCACAACGCCTACTTCAAGGACTTCCCGGCCGGAGTACCGGACACGATGGAGTTCTGGACGCGCTGCCTCACCGAGACCCTGCTGGACCCCGCCCTCGTGGAACGCGACGGGATCGACGGCGACGGCCTGAACCTGCTGGCGCTGCCGTCCTACGGCCGCTACCTGCACACCTACGAGGAGATGCTCGCCGCGCACGACGAACTGATCCCCTCGGCAGGGGACAGGGTCACGCTGCTGCACCTCGGCGGCACGCTGGAGG
The DNA here is from genome assembly GCF_002995495.1 of Actinocorallia populi. GTDB lineage: Bacteria > Actinomycetota > Actinomycetes > Streptosporangiales > Streptosporangiaceae > Actinocorallia > Actinocorallia populi. Next base: position 381,482 of record NZ_PVZV01000006.1, read on the forward strand.
AGGAGGCGTCACGCCTGTACCTCGCGCTCGCCGGAAGCACGGTGCCGCTCGGTGAAGGCGACACGGAAGCCCTGCGCCTCCTCGCCTCCCACTGCGCCGACGGCCCGCAGCCCGCGGCGATCCCCGTCCGGGAACACCGGGCGTACGTCAACCAGGTGCGGATGGCGTCCGGCAAGGAACTGCTCGCCGACACCGTCACCGACGTCCTGCGGCTGGCGTTCGTCCTCTCGGGCGGCAGCGCGGACCTGGAACCGACCCGGCTCCGCTCCCCGTCCCGCCGCGAACGCAAGGCACTGCTGGCCGCGCTGGACGCCATCGTGGCCGCATCCCCGGCGAAACTCGGTGACGTCAACGCCCACCAAGAGCAGTGGAAGCGGCTTGGCGAGCGCCTCCACCCGCACGAGTACCCGCGCTGGCCGCACGCGGCCCGCGTCTTCGCCGTCGCCCGAGGCGAGGAGCGTGCCCCTTCGTTCGCCGCGCGGGTGCAGACGGCAGTTGACGCACGCGACGTGCTCCGCGCCGTGAAGGCGCTCACCGCCGCACCGGGCCTGCTGTTCCGCTCACTGGACTGGCTGGTGCGCTCCGCCGCCACGGAGGAGGAGGCCCACGCCATCCTGGAGGCCGTCGAAAGCACCGCCGAACACGTCTCGGGACGGGTTCTGCTGTCGCTGCGCGAGCACCTGGTCAACCGCATCGCCTCCCGCGGAGGCCACCGCATCTTCGTCAACCGCGAGAGCAAGGCCTGGACGGCACCCGACGGCAGGGCCCCCCTCGACAAGTCGCTGGCATGGCGCCTGTGCGAGATCCTGGACGCCGAGGTGACCCGCCGCCTCCCCGAGGTCGAGCACCTGGTGATCGACCGGGAGATCTGGTCCGTCGCCCTCCCGCTGTCCGGCAAGTCGTCCCCGTCCGGCTTCGAGGTGCTGCCGCGCGGTTCGTTCTCCCTGGTGGAGGGAAAACTGCTGCGCTTCTTCATCTACTGGCGCCAGCACGAGGAGGACACCGACCTCGACCTGTCGGCGCTCCTGCTCAACGACGACTACACGTACGGCTCCCAGCTGTCCTGGACGGAACTGACGGGCGTAGGAGGCGAGCACTCCGGCGACATCACGTCGGCCGAGGACGGCGCCAGCGAGTTCATCAACCTGACCCTCGCCAAGCTGCGTCACCGCGTCATCATCCCGCAGGTCCTCGTCTACAGCGGCGAAGGCTTCAACGAGCTCGCCGAATCCTTCTTCGGCTTCATGACCCGCGACGCCGACCAGGCGGGAGCCCCCTTCGAACCCGCCACGGTCCGCATGAAGTCCGACCTCCGCGGCTCCGGCCGCGTCGCCCTCCCGCTGGTCTTCCTCCGCGGCGAGGACGGCGAGTGGCGCGCCAAATGGCTGCACATCTTCCTCCGAGGCGAACCGAGGTTCAACCGCGTGGAGACGACCGGCTCCACCGCGGTCCCCCTCGTCCGCGCGATCGTGGACCGCGAATACCTGCGCGTACGCCACCTGACCGACCTGTGGGCGACCAAGGCCGCCAAGGTCACCTTCCTCGGCGAGGACGACCTCCCCTCCACCCCGGTCACCTTCGTCGGCCGAGAACACCCCGAAGCCCTCCCCGAAGGCTCCCAAGTCTTCGACCTGACCCGTCTGACCGACCTCATCCCCTCCTGAAGCGCCCGTCACCGGTACGGGCACAGCAGCGGCGACACAGGTCTTCCGCGTGGTGGAGGCGATCCCGCTCGCAGCGAGGGCGGACGGCGATACGGCCGGGCATCGCCGGCTTCACCCAGACCGGAGATCGCGGGGGAGTGTCGGGTCGGCGGCAGCCTGGTCACTCCGAAGACGAGACAAGCGAGGTGGGCGTTTCATCAAATCGCCGGATGAAAGGGGCACCGTGGCCAAGTCGAAGAAGAAGCAGCAGAAAGACAAGGCGAAAGCGCTCGGCTGCGCGACAGGGGTGGTCATCCTCCTCGGATTCTCCGCATGCGACGCGATCTTCGGCGACGACGAACCCGAACCGCTCACCGTCGCGCCCCTCCGTACCACCGCCACCGCCAGCAGCGCTCCGCCGACCACCGACGCCGACTCCTTGACGGCGTGCAGCCGCACCGCCCAAGCCGCAGCCCTCCGCAAAGCGGGACAGAAGAAGCGTGCCATCAACCTGGAATCCGCCGCACTGGCCGCCGCCACCACGTCCGCCGCGCCCGATCTCGCACGCCTCGGACCGACCCGCACCCGCGCGAACATCAAACTGCTGCGCGGCTGGTGCGCGACCCACCACCCGGGGATCAAGGCCGGTCCGGTCGAACCCGAGCCGCAGAAGACCCGCAAGCCACGGCCGCAGAAGACCACGAGCAAACCGGCCGCCCCGTCCACCGACCCCCGCTTCCCGACATGCTCCGCAGCGAACGACGCCGGATACGGACCGTACCGGGAAGGCGTCAACCCCGAGTACGCCTGGTACCAGGACCGTGACGGCGACGGCGTCGTCTGCGAAAGCTGAACCGCCCCGACATCACACGAGACGTGCTCTTAGAGCCTGGTGTCGGGGCGGGATGCGACGTCGGGGTCGGAGTCGGCGGCGGTGGGGTCGGTCGGTTTGTGTTCGATGCCGTTGAGGACCACATCGAGCACCGTGCGGACCCGCCCGGTCGTCAGCGGGGCGCGGGCGAGGATCCGCCTGCCCGGCTCCGTCTCGTTCGTCCAGGGCGCCTCCGCCGTGGACGCGGGCGCGACGTCCTACGGCGGCGCCGTGCACTCCGCCGACCTGAAAGCGGGCGATCGCATCGGCATCGTCGGGCTGGGTGGTCTCGGCCTGACCGGAGCGCGACTCGCGGTCCTGCTGGGAGCCGAGGTCCATGCGGCCGAGCCGCGACGGGAAACATGGCCGATCGCCAAGGAACGCGGCGTCATCAGCATCGTCGAGGACGTACTGGAGCTCGCCCCGCTCCAGCTCGACACGATCGTCGACTTCGCCGGCTTCGGAACCACCACGGCCGGGGCGATCTCCGCCGGTCATCGTCCGGAGCCGTCCCACCGCCCTGCCGGGTGCCGCGGAACCAGAGCCGACATCATCTCGGCAGATCACCCGAAAAGCCGTGTAAGACATGCTCTCAGCCCGGCTGAAGACCTGAACTCCGAACAGGGTCTGGTGGCTCGTCTCTCAGCGTTGCCGGGGTTTGATGCGGGACGAGCCGCTAGCTCACGCTCGCCACGGCTTCGACCTCGAGCAGGACGTCCGGCCGGAACAGCCCGGCGACCTGGACCAGCGAACTCGTCGGCGGACGCTCGGTGTCCACGAACTCATCGCGCACCGCCCGCACGACCGGCAGGTGCCCGGTATCGACGACGTACAGGGTGAGCTTGAAGACGTCGCGCCATCGCGCTCCACCTGCTGCCAGCGCTTCGGTCAGGTTCTGGAAGACCAGCCGCGACTGTTCCTCCCACCCTTGCGGCACGGAGCCGTCGGCGGCGACGGGCACCTGCCCGGACGTCCAGACCAGACGTCCGCCGGCGGGCACCGAGGCGACCTTGCTGTAGCCGTTGGCCGGTCCGATCAAGGCGATTTCGTCCATGATCCCAAGCCTATGGCCGCCTCTCGGCGCACGGGGCCGTGCCTCTTGCCGAGCCTCCCGCTCCATTTCGGGTCCGACGCATCGAACCCTTGCTCGCTGAACGGGTGCATCACCTGACGCACGTAGCCGTCACCGGCCTGCGTCAACGACCTGATCGTGGAGGCAGACCGGGTCTGTGCACCACGCCCACCCCCGGGACCAGGCCGTCGCTGTGTCCGACCGCCTCGAAGTACAACGAGCTCAAAGCGGGTTGCCGGTCGTGCCGTCGAGCATCTCGCGCAGGATGTCCAGGTGGCCGTTGTGGCGGGCCGTCTCCTCGATGAGGTGGAGGAGGATCCAGCGCAGGTCGACGTGGAGGTCGTCGCGAACGGCTCGCCGTGCCCGCTCGTCCAGACTGCACCCGGCGACCAGTTCGCGGTGGCGGGCGCTTTGCTCGGCGTACTCGTCGAGCAACCGCGTGAGGGGGAAGTCGACGGCGATGCGCATCTCGCGGTCGGGGTCCTCCTCGGTCCAGGGGCCCTGGTCCTCCTCGCCGCGGAAGACCACCTGGAACCAGTAGTACTCGACCCAGCGGAGGTGGTTGATCACTCCGCTCAGGGTCATCAGCGGTGAGCCCGGCAGGAGCGCCTTGCGGGCGTTCTCCGCGGAGACACCGGCACACTTGGCGCGGGCGGTGTCACGTGCGTAGTCGAGAAAGGTGGTGAGTTGTGTGCGTTCGTCCCACGCGGGTGGTGTGTCGTCGATTGCGGTCATCGCACGAAGTGTCCCCGATCGCCGCGACCGATGTCGAGGTATTTGACGGCGGGCACGACCTGCCCCGCCCGGCATGACACCGAATACCGGCCGCTGCTCCTCACCCCGGTGGCTCAAGGCGGTCCGACCCGGGCGGATCGGCTGGCCCGGTAGCGGTCGTCATGCTAGTGTGATCAATAGGCGAGGCCATGAGGGGGGTTCCTTCTCATATTTTTTACGATAAAAAAATTTACCCGTCTCGCTTTCCTCGCCTCAGCGAAAAGGCCCTCGGTTCCCGGGGGTCTTCGCCTTTTTTCGGCCATGGTCGTCTTTCACCAATCGAAGGAGGCGGACGGCCGGGGGAGCTGAAGGTCGGGGCGTTCGACGTCGAGGACCTGTACCGGGCGGCCTGGGCGCAGGCCGTCGCGGCGCTCGACCACTGGGTCACCAGGGAGCTCGTCGAGCGGGGGGCTGGCGCTGGCGTTGCGGCCGGAGGCCGACAGGCCGCCGAAGTTCGGCAGGCTGACGGTCTCGATGGAGCTGTTCGAGAGGGTGCACCATCGTGGTGGTTCGCTCGCCGAGGCGTTCCGGGAGCGGCTCGAGAAGGAATGGGCCTACCAGTCGTTCCAGCAGCCCAAGAAGATCGAAGACGCCTTCGCCCAGGTGAGCACGGTCAGGCTGTGGCCGAGGGTCGCCGGTGTGCTCAGCAGGGCGGGGCAGGCGGCCGTGACCGCGGACGAGGTGAGGGGCCGGCTCCAGCGGATCGCCGACCGCCGCAACCGGATCGCGCACACCGCGGACCGTGACCGGGAGAGCCCGACCGGCCGCCGTCCCCTGACGGCCGACGAGGCGGCCGAGACCGTCGAGTGGCTCACCCGGATCGGTGGAGCGATGTCGGACGCCCTCGGCCCGGTGCCCGTGGCCGACTACGACTTTCCGCCCGAGGACGTGGGCGAGCCCGTCCTTCTCCGCTCGGGGAGGAGCCCGTCGCACTGGGACGAGGCGAGCGTCCTGGAGGCCATCGACGCCTACTGCCCGCCGGAGGTGGCCGCGACCCTGCTGGCCGTCTACCGGCATGCCGAGTCCCATCCGGCTTTCGTGCGGTTCTACTACGGCCAGGCCGCCTATCCGTCCGTCACCGCGTGGTTCGAGATCGGTGACGATCAGGCGGCGGCGTGGAGCATCTACACCGGTGAGAAGAAGACCGTCCTGTCGATCAACTTCCAATGGATGCGCGACCGCGGCGTCCCCGCCGACCGGATGGATCCGCTCGTGGAGAGCCTGAGCGCCCTCCCCGGCTGGACTCACGTCCCCGGGACCGTCCGCGCGTCCGCATACGGCAGGCGCCCGGCGCTCGAACCGAAGGCGCTCGCGGAACCTGCGGCGGCGAAGACCATCACGGACGCCTTCGACGTCCTTCTCGCCTCCTCCCGCCACGGTGCGGAGGGAGAAGGCGAGCTCCTGCGCGTGCCGGGGCGGGCCTGACCACGTCCAGGACCCGGTGGCGGCTCTTCTGCGGTCGCCGGGCCGGCACGGTCTCTTCCGGACCGGCCCGGCGGCCGCCGTCATTTCTTCAGGGGTTTTCGGAATCGCGGGTCAGGGGCGAAGGACCCACAGGTTCCAGTCGATGGCGCTGGACCGGCACTGGAAGTCGGTCCACTCCCCGCGCTTGAGGCCGTGGTGGCCTTCCTCGGTGCAGCCGGCGTGGGACCAGTAGTCGTCGAAGAACTCCCAGTGCGCGGCCTGCGCGGGGGTGGCGGTGAGCATGAGCGAGGCGGCCGCCCAGACGACCGCGAGTGCCAGAACGGCCGGGATACGCGTTTTCATGACACTGATTTTTACAAGCGAAAACGGCCCTGTCGCTGATCGCGGAGGGCCTGGTGTCGTTCCGTGCCGGACAGGAATTCCTGACCTGTGCGCAGCCGAAATATGCCTAAGTTAGACATAGGTCTCAAATGGTTCAATCGGCACAAAGGTATAAAGCAAATCCCTGTTTCCGTGCCTTCGCCCGCGCGACGGGAGGCCCCCGGCTCGGTCGGGCACCGGATCCCGCCGAGCCGCCGCCAAAATCTCATACCAGGTTCAAAATCAGACCGGGTCTGGTTATAGTCCGGGTATGACAGGACTTCGTGAGCGTAAGAAGGAGCAGACGCGGCGGCGGATCGCCGCGGTGGCGTTGAGGCTGTTCGCCGAGCGCGGGTTCGACGGGGTGTCGGTCAACGAGATCGCCGCGGCGGCCGAGGTGTCCAAGGCCACCTTCTTCGCGTACTTCCCCGGCAAGGAGTCGCTCGTGCTCCAGGGCGTGGGGGAGGAGGACATGGCCGGGATCGTCGCGCGGCGGTCGCCGGAGCAGTCGCCTCTGCAGGCGTTGCGCGCCCACTACCGGGCGTTCGCCGCGGGGCCGATGGCGGAGGAGGACTGGGGCGAGGTGACCGCCCGGATGAGAGTGGTCTTCGACAGCCCCGCGCTCAGCGGAGCCGCCAACGCCCTGCTCTACCGACAGCGCCAGGCGCTGGCACGGGTGCTGGCCGAAGAGTACGGGCAGGCGGCGGCCGTGCTGGCGGCGGCCCAGATCGCCGCCACCGTGCTCACCCTCCAGGAGTCGTTCTTCCACCTCCTCGTCGGCGGTACTCCACCCCGAGAGGCCGCCCAGGCCATGGCCCGCGACACCGAACTCGCCTTCGACCTGCTGGAACACGGCATCACCCACGCGAAGGGGAAATGACATGCGCGCACGGGGCATCAACTACGACACGGGCTTCCTCCCGGGCGACGGGATCTCCCGCAAGGTCTTCACCCCCGAAGCGGTCCGGCACGACATGGAAGTGATTTCCGGTGCCCTGCGCTGCGACGCCGTGCGCGTCTCCGGCCGCGACCCCGAACGGCTGGGCACCGCCGCCCGGTGCGCCGCCGACGCCGGGCTCGAAGTCTGGTTCGCCCCCTTCCCCGTTGACCTCCCCTCCACCGAACTGCTCCCTTTCCTGGCCGACTGCGCCCGGCGAGCCGAGACCCTGCGCCTGACAGGGGCCGAGGTGGTGTTCGTGACCGGCTGCGAGATCAGCGCCTTCTGCGGCGGTTTCCTGCCGGGAGACACCTACGGCGACCGCCTGCACGCCATGGCGACCGCCGACATGGCGTGGTGGACGTCCCTCGGCCCGGTCCGGGAACGCCTCAACGCCTTCCTCGCCCGAGCCGCCGAGACGGTCCGCGCCCACTTCGGCGGCCGCATCACCTACGCCTCAGGCCCCTGGGAGTCCGTCGACTGGCGGCCGTTCGACATCGTCGGCATCGACGCCTACCGGGCCGCATACAACGCCGACACCTTCCGTTCGGAGCTGCGCGGGCACCTCGCGCACGGCAAACCCGTCGCGGTGACCGAGTACGGGACCTGCGCCTACCGGGGCGCGGGCGACCGCGGGGGCTCGGCATGGCAGGTGCCGCAAGACGCGGTACCCGACGAGGACGAGCAGGTGCGCTACCTGACCGAACTGCTGGACGTCTTCGAAGAGGAGGGTGTGGACACCGCGCTCTGGTTCACCTTCGCGGGCTACGGCAGGCCCGGTGACGAGGACCTCGGTTCCTACGGGGTGGTCCGGATGCTCGACGAGACCCGCTGGGAACCGAAGAAGGTCTTCCACGCGATGGCGGCCAGGCACCGGCGCTGAGGCGACCGGTCCATCGGAGCGGCCGTGATCGGGAAATGTCAGAGCCGACCGGAAGAATGCCTTCATGGACATCGCCCCCCTCACCGAGATCACCGATGCCGCCGGATACGCCGCGGCGGTCGAACTGGCGTTGACGGCGTCGGCCGCCTACTACGAGGACGGCTCCTCGACGCTGGACGACGACGCCTTCGACCGGCTGGTGCGCGGAATCGAGGCCTGGGAGAAGGCGCATCCCGACCAGGTGCTGCCCGGTTCCCCCACCGGGAAGGTCGCCGGCGGCGCCGTCGTCGGCGACGTCCCGCACCTGCGGCCGATGTTGTCGCTGGACAACGTGTTCTCGCCCGAGCAGCTGGCCGCGTGGGCGGCCGGAGTGGAGCGGCGGCTCGGGCGCCCGGTGGCCGGATGGGCCGTGGAGGCCAAGCTGGACGGCCTGGCGATCTCGGCCCGCTACCGGGAAGGCCGTCTGGCCCAGCTCGTGACCAGGGGCGACGGCGCCTCCGGTGAGGACGTCTCGCACGCGATCGGCTCGATCGCCGGCCTGCCCGTCACGCTGGAGCAGCCGGTGACGGTCGAGATCCGCGGTGAGGTCCTGCTGACCCGGGAGCAGTTCGAGGCCGCGAACCGGCTGCGCGTCGAACACGGCGGCGACCCGTTCGCCAACCCCCGCTCCGGCGCGGCGGGGAGCATGCGGGCCAAGGACCGCCCCTACCAGGTGGAGTGGACGTTCTTCGGCTACGGCGCCCTGCCCATGGAGGAGGGCGGCGAGCAGGCCGAGCGGCTCGCGCGGCTGCCGCACACTCAGGTGATGGGGCTGCTCGCCGAACTCGGCGTGCGGACCAGCGCCGCCGCCGTCCCGGGACCGATCGGGTACGCGACGGTGGACGAGGTGCTGGCACGGGTGGCGGAGATCGCGACGGCCCGCGCCGGGCTCCCGTTCGGCATCGACGGGATCGTCATCAAGGCCGACTCCGCCGCCGACCAGGAGCAGGCCGGGTTCTCCAGCCGGGCGCCGCGCTGGGCCATCGCCTACAAGCTGCCCGCCGACACCAAGATCACCACCTTGCGGGAGGTGGAGTGGGCGGTCGGGCGGACCGGGGTGATCGCGCCGCGCGCGGTGCTGGAGCCGGTCGAGATCGACGGCACGATCGTCACCTACGCGACCCTGCACAACCCCGCCGACATCACCCGCCGCGGCCTGATGCTGGGCGACCAGGTCACCGTGTACAAGGCCGGGGACGTCATCCCGCGCGTGGAGGCCCCGGTGGTGCCGGCCCGCACCGGCGCCGAGCAGCCGATCGTCTTCCCGCAGGCGTGCCCGGACTGCGGCGGCGAGATCGACCGCTCGCAGGAGCGCTGGCGGTGCGCCCTGGGCCGGGCCTGCAACGCGGTCGCCTCCATCAGCTACGCCGTCGGCCGCGACCAGCTCGACATCGAGGGGCTCGGCCGCACCCGCATCGTCCAGATGGTCGAGGCGGGGCTGATCGCCGACTTCGCCGACCTGTTCACCCTCACCCGCGAGCAGGTCCTCGGCCTGGACCGGATGGGGGAGACCTCGACCGACAACCTCCTGGCCGCCATCGAGGCCGCCAAGGGCAAGCCGCTGTCCCGGGTGTTCGCCGCGCTCGGCGTCCGGGGCACCGGCCGGTCGATGTCGCGGCGCATCGCCCGCCACTTCGCCGGGATGGAGCACGTCCGCGCCGCCGACGTCGAGCAGGTGCAGCAGGTCGACGGCATCGGCCCGGAGAAGGCCGTCGTGCTCGTCGCCGAACTCGCCGAGATCGCCCCGCTCATCGACAAACTGGTCGCCGCGGGCGTCAACATGACCGAGCCCGGCGCCACCACGCCCGAGGAACGCGCCGCCGCCGCGGACTCCGAGCACACCGGGGACTCCGGCCTCCCCCTGTCCGGTATGGCCGTGGTCGTCACCGGCGGCATGACCGGCCCCCTGCAGTCCCTGTCCCGCAACGAGATGAACGAGCTCATCGAACGCGCCGGAGGCCGCGCCTCCTCCAGCGTCTCCAAGTCCACGTCCCTGCTGGTGGCGGGCGAGAAGGCCGGCTCCAAGAAGACCAAGGCCGAAACCCTCGGCACCCGCATCATCACCCCCGACGAGTTCGCCGTCCTGGTCGCCGACCACCTGTGACCACCGGCCCCGACGGCCCCGGTGACCCAAGGCCCCGTCCGGGCCGCCGGGCGAGCTCCTGCTCCCCTCCGGTCCGGAACCACCGCAGACCAGCCGGACGCGCGACGACATGGTCTCCGTGCCCTCCGGTCCGGCGGGTCGGCCGGGCGCGTGAGGACGTGGTCTCCCGCGTGGCCCGGTCCACCGCGGATCAGCCGGGCGCGCGACGGCGTGCGGGTCGTGATGCCCGTGCGGGCCGGGGTCCACCGGTCGGTGGACCCCGGGTTCAACCGGTCGAGGCTGTCCGCGGGGAGGGTGCGACGGCCAGCATCGAAGACATGAACGATCTTCCTGTGCGGATGGCCCGGTGGAGTGCCGGGCACCCGTGGCGCGCCATCGCCGGCTGGTTCCTGTTCGTCGCCCTGTGCCTGGGGACCGGGCTCGCCGTCGGCGGGAACGCCGCCACCACCGAGGACTACCGCGTCGGCGAGGGGGGACGTGCCGAGGCCATGGCCGCCGAGGGCGGGCTGCAGCAGAAGCCCGTCGAACGCGTGCTGATCTCCGGCCGCCCCGGAGCCGGTCCCCTCGATCCCGCCTCCGCCGACGCCGCCGCGCGCGACGTCACCGAGCGGATGCGGGCCCTGCCCGAGGTCGAGTCCGTCGCCGCGCCGGTCCGCTCGGCCGACGGCACCGTCCTGCGTGTCGACGTCACCCTGAAGGGCCCCGAACTCGACGGCAAGAAGCACGTCGACCCGCTCCTCGCCCAGACCGCCGAGGTCCAGAAGACACACCCCGGCCTGCTCGTGGAGGAGACCGGCAGCCCCTCCATCAGCAAGGGAGTCGGGGAGCTGCGCGGCAGCGATCTGGCCCGCACCGAGGCGATCGCGCTGCCCATCACGCTGATCACCCTGCTGTTCGTCTTCGGCTCCATCGCCCTGGCCGTCGTGCCGCTGCTGCTGGCACTGTCCTCGATCGCCGCCTCCATCGGCCTGTCGATGCTCGCCTCGCACGCCTTCCCCGACGCGGGCGTCGGCACCAACGTGATCCTGCTGATCGGGCTGGCCGTCGGCGTCGACTACACGCTCTTCTACCTCAAGCGCGAACGCGAGGAACGCGCCCGCTCCGGCGGCGGCCTCTCCTCACAGGCCGTGGTCGAACTGGCCGCCGCCACCTCCGGACGCGCCGTCGTGCTGTCCGGCATCGCCGTCGCCGTCTCCAGCGCGACCCTCTACCTGGCCGACGACGTCATCTTCTCCTCCATCGCCACCGGCGCGATCATCGTCTCGCTCGTCGCCGTGGCCAGTTCGCTGACCGTCCTGCCCGCCCTGCTGGCCGAGCTCGGCGACCGCGCCGAACGCAGGGCCGCACGCAAGGCCGCCCGACGCGGCGTCAAGCCCGCCCGGAGGCCGCGGAACGGCGGCGGCCGGATCACCGCCGCGATGTTGCGCCTGACCAGTGCCCGTCCCGCCGCCACGCTCGGCGTCGCCACGGCCGCCATGCTCCTCCTGAGCGCTCCGCTCCTGAGCCTGAACCTCACCGACATGGGCCGAGACACCCACCCCCGCGACATCCCCGCCATGCAGACCTACGACCGGCTCAACGCCGCGTTCCCCGAGCTGAAGTCCATGCACCAGGTCGTCGTGCACGCCGGACCCGGCCGCACCGCCGAGGCCACCGCCGCGCTGCGCGACCTCGCCGACCGCGTCGAGGACGACCCCCGGCTCACCGGGACCGCGGACCTGCGCACCTCCGCCGACGGCCGCGTCCAGCTGCTGGAGCTCCCCGTACCCCACCATGTCAGCGAGCCCGAGGCCCGCACGTCCCTGCACGATCTGCGGACCGAGCACATCCCCGCCGTCCTCGGCACGCTGGACGGCGTCGAGACCGCCGTCACCGGCGACGTCGCCCGCTACGCCGACTACCCCGAGCACCAGAAGGACAAGCTCCCCCTCATCATCGGGGCACTGCTCCTGGTGACGTTCGCCGTCACCGCACGGGCGTTCCGCTCCCTGGTCCTCGGTCTCGTCGGCGTCGTCCTCAACCTCCTGTCGGCCGGCGCCTCCCTCGGCCTGCTCGTCCTGGTCTTCCAGAACACCTGGGCCGAAGGCCTGCTCGACTTCACCTCCACCGGATCCGTCGGCTCCCGCGTTCCGCTGTTCCTGTTCGTCATCCTCTTCGGCCTGTCCATGGACTACCAGGTGTTCGTCCTCAGCCGGATCCGGGAGGCCGTCCTGGACGGCGCGCCCACCCGCCGGGCCGTGCTCGACGGCATCGGACGGTCCGCGGGCGTCGTCACCAGCGCCGCGTTCGTCATGGTGACCGTGTTCGCCAGCTTCGTAGGCCTGCACATCATGGAGATGAAGCAGATGGGCTTCGCCCTGGCGGTCGCCGTCCTGCTGGACGCGGTCGTCATCCGGATCCTGATCCTGCCCGCCCTCCTGCTGATGCTCGGCGACCGGACCTGGTGGCCCTCCCGGGCCGCTCACCGCGACCGGTCCGGCATCGCCGCAACTCCGGCGAAAGTAGGCTGATCAATATGAATCCGCAGCCCTCCGGCCGGCCCGGAGCACTCCACTGGTGGTACGCCGTCGGCTGGACGTTCCTGGGGCTGTGCCCGCCGGTGATCGCCGTGTGGGACCAGCCGGGCGTGACCCGGTACTGGTCGGTGGGGCTGTCGGCGGCCGCCGCCGTCTGCTACGCGCTCACCGACGCACGCCTGCTGCGCCCCTACGCGTTCCTGTGCGCGCTCGTCTCCTTCATCGGCGCGATGTCCTTCCTGCTCGGCGGCGGCGCGGCCCTTTACATCGTGTCCCTGCCGCTGTTCTGGATATACGCCCGCCGCCTTCGGCACGCGGTCGCCCTCAGCGGTGCCGCGGCAGCGGTGACCGTCGGCGGCGGTGCCCTTCGGCACGGTTGGAACGCCGACTTCCTCACCGGCAACGCCGTCTTCACGCTCATCGGCTACGTCGCCGGAGCGTTCCTGGGCGCCTGGATGCACCGCATGCTGGAACAACGCGACGAGCGCGCCCGCCACCTCAGCGCCGAACTCGAAGCCGCCCAGCGGGAGCTGACCGAGGCCCACCAGCGCCAGGGCGCCGCCGACGAACGTGAACGGATCGCCCGGGAGATCCACGACACCCTCGCCCAGGGGTTCGCCTCCATCATCGCCCTGGCCGAGGCCGCCCGCGAAGGCATCGCCGCCGATCCCGACCGCAGCTCCCGGCAGCTGCTGTCCATCGAACGCACCGCCCGTGACAACCTCGCCGAGGCCCGTGCCCTCGTCGGGTCCGCCCCGGCCGTCGCGGCCGGTTCCGTCTCCCTCACCCTGCGCCGCGCGCTGGACCGCTTCGCCGAGGACACCGGCCTCACCGTCACCGCGGACCTCCCCGATCTCGACTGCGATCAGCCCACCCGGATCGCGTTGTTGCGCTGCACCCAGGAATCCCTGGCCAACGTGCGCAAACACGCCGCCGCCACCACCGTGAGCGTCGTCCTGACCCGCCACTCCGACGCCGTCGAACTGGAGATCACCGACGACGGCCGGGGCTTTCGCACCGCCGAGGCCCGCGGTTTCGGCCTCGACGGCATGCGGCGACGCCTGGCCGAACTCGGCGGCGAGCTCACCGTCACCAGCTCCCTCGGAGACGGCACCCGGATTCTGGCCGCGATCCCCACCGACGAGAGGTGCCTGACATGACCGAGCCCCTCCGCGTCATCGTGGTCGACGACCACCCCGTCATGCGGGCGGGCGTCGTCGCCCTCCTGGCGTCCGAACCGACGCTCGCCATCATCGGAGAGGCCGCCGACGGCCGCGAGGCGGTCGAACTCGTCGAACGCCTGGCCCCCGACGTCGCGCTCGTCGACCTGCGGATGCCCGTCATGGACGGCGTCGCCGCCACGACCTCGATCCTGGCGCTCCCCACCGGGACGCGGGTGCTGATCCTCACCACCTACGACACCGACACCGACATCGAACGCGCCGTCGAGGCAGGCGCCATCGGCTACCTCCTCAAGGACGCCACCCGTGAACAGCTCGTCGCCGCCGTCCATGCCGCCGCCCGCGGTGAGACCGTTCTGGCGCCCCGCGTCGCCGAACGCCTCGTCGCCCGCATGCGGCGTCCCACGGAGACGCCACTGACCGCCCGCGAGGCCGACGTCCTGAACGCAGTCGCCGACGGCCTGTCCAACGCCGAGATCGGCGAACGGCTCTTCATCGCCGAAGCCACCGTCAAGACGCACCTGCTGCGCGTCTTTGCCAAGCTCGATGTCAGCGACCGCACCCATGCCGTCGTGGTGGCCCTCGACCGCGGCCTCCTGACCCGTCCCCCGAGGCCCCGCTGACCGCGGCGGAGCGTTCGGCCGTCTTCGAGGGAGTCATCCACCTAGGCCGGTACCTGTCCTAGGTGGATGGCATAGTGAAGGCATGTTGGAGACCTCGGCCCGCCTGCTCCGCTTGTTGTCGCTGCTGCAGACACCCCGCTCCTGGTCGGGCCCGGAGCTGGCCGACCGGCTCGACGTGAGCCCGCGCACCATCCGCCGCGACGTCGACCGGCTGCGCGAGCTCGGGTACACCGTGCACGCCGTCGCGGGAGCGTCCGGGTACAGGCTCGGCGCCGGCGCCGACCTGCCGCCGCTGCTGCTGGACGACGAGGAGGCGGTGGCGGTCGCCCTGGGGCTGCGCACCGCCGCGGGCCTGGCGGTGACCGGTATCGAGGACAGCTCGGTGCGGGCACTGGCCAAGCTGGAGCGGGTGCTGCCGTCCCGGCTGCGCCACCGCGTCCACGCGCTGCAGTCGATGACCGTTCCCCTGGCGGCGGGCGGGTCCGCGGTCGATCCGGACGTCCTGACCGCGATCACGGCCGCCTGCCGCGACCACGAGACCCTGCGGTTCGTCTACCGCGCGCACGACGGGGCGCAGAGCAGGCGCCTGGCGGAGCCGCACCGCCTCGTGGCCACCGGCCGCCGCTGGTACCTGGTCGCCTACGACGTCGAGCGCGCGGACTGGCGCACCTTCCGCCTCGACCGACTCACCCTCCGCACACCCAACGGTCCCCGCTTCGTCCCCCGCGACCCGCCCGCCACCGATCTCGCCGGATACACCTCCCGTGCGATATCGAGCTCGCCCTACCGCTACCAGGGCCGCTTCACCATGGACGCGCCCGCCGAGGCCGTGAGCCGGCACATCGCCCCGACGACGGGCACGGTCGAACCCGTCGACGAGCGGACCTGCACGTTGACGTGCGGCTCCAACTCGCTCGACGAACTGGCCTTGTGGGTGGCGCTGGCAGGGGTGCCCTTCACCGTTCACGAACCGCCTGAGCTGATCGAGCACATCCGCACGCTCACCACACGGCTCACCGAGGCGCTTCCCTCGCCTTCCGCCGGGTGACCCCGGCGGGCCCGGCGAGTTCAGCCGGGTTCGCCGAGGATGCCGCGGAGCGCGGGCAGGATCGCGTCGAGGTTCTCGGTGGTGCGGAACACGACGATCGATCCGCTGTCGCCTTCGGCGGCGGGTTCGGTGAAGAGCGCGATGGTGGGGGCCATGGCGGCGTCGAACTCCGCTTCGGGCCGCTTCGTCAGGCCGCGCAGCCAGCGGCGGAGCACGTGGTTGTGGGCGGTCACCACGGCGGCCGCCATGAGTTCGGCCCGCAGGGCGGTGTCCTCGCCGCCGCCCATCCAGGTGTGGGCGAACTCGCGGAACGCCCGCTGGTACTGCAGGGTGCCGGTGCTCTCCCGGTCCCGTAGCGCGGGGACGCTGCGGGTCAGCCGGTACCGGGCCAGCGCCAGTTCCCCTTCGTCGAGGTAGTGCAGGAGCACCAGCCGCGCCGCCTCGCGGATCGCCACGAGGGCGGTCTCCCGCGTGGATCCGGCCAGGCGGGCCCGGACGGCGGTGATCAGCGCGTCGTGGTCGGGGAAGACGACGTCTTCCTTGGACCGGAAGGTGCGGAAGAACGTCGAGCGGCCCACCCCGGCCCGCTCGGTGATGTCGTCGACCGTCGTGCGTTCGTAACCGCGCTCCTCGAACAGCGCGAAGGCGGCCTCCCTGAGGCGTTCCCGGGCGGTGTGCTCTGCCATCTGCTGCTCCTCGACTCTGCCGCCGCGACCTTACGGGAGGGCGACGGCGGCGGAGAGGTTGCCATCCGTCATGGTACTGAGTACCTTAATTATGGTACTCAGTATCGGCAGCCGGACGCCTTCCGATCCGAAGGGAATCCCGATGAACGACGCAGGCTTCGACCTGTTCCGCATCTCCGAGGACCACGAGGCGCTGCGGGAGGCCGTGAGCGCGGTGGCCCGCGACAAGATCGCCCCGCACGCCGCGGAGGCCGACGAGCGGGCGGAGTTCCCGCAGGCCGCCTACGAGGCCCTGATCGCCTCGGACTTCCACGCGCCGCACGTGCCCGAGGAGTACGGAGGGGTCGGCGCGGACGCCCTGGCGACCTGCATCGTCATCGAGGAGGTCGCCCGTGCCTGCGCGTCGTCCTCCCTCATCCCCGCGGTGAACAAGCTCGGCAGCCTGCCGCTGATCCTTGCCGCCTCGGAGGAGGTCAAGCAGAAGTACCTGCCGCCGCTGGCGCGCGGCGAGGCGGCGTTCTCCTACGGCTTGTCCGAGCGCGAGGCGGGCTCCGACACCGCGTCCATGAAGTGCCGGGCGGTCGCCGACGGCGATGACTGGATCCTGTCCGGCCACAAGGCGTGGATCACCAACGCCGGCGTCTCCGACTACTACACCGTGCTCGCGGTCACCGACCCCGACGGCAGGCGCGGCGCGAACGTCAGCGCGTTCGTCGTGGAGAAGTCCGACCCCGGTTTCGGGTTCGGCGCCCCCGAGCACAAGCTGGGCATCAAGGGCTCCCCGACCCGCGAACTGCACTTCGACGACGTCCGCATCCCCGGCGACCGCATGGTCGGCAAGCCCGGCGAAGGCCTCAAGATCGCGCTGCGCACCCTCGACCACACCCGGATCACCATCGGCGCCCAGGCCGTCGGCATCGCCCAGGGTGCGCTGGACGTCGCCGTGGACTACGTCAAGGAGCGCAAGCAGTTCGGCAAGGCCATCGCCGAGTTCCAGGGCCTGCAGTTCATGCTCGCCGACATGGCCATGGCCGTCGAGACGGCCCGCCAGATGGTCTACGTCGCCGCCGCCAAGTCCGAACGCGGCGACGACGACCTCACCTTCTTCGGTGCAGCGGCCAAGTGCCACGCCTCCGACGTCGCCATGCGCGTGACCGTCGACGCCGTCCAGGCCCTCGGCGGCGCCGGCTACACCCGCGACTTCCCCGTCGAACGCATGATGCGCGACGCCAAGATCACCCAGATCTACGAGGGCACCAACCAGATCCAGCGCCTCGTCATGGCCCGCCAACTCCTCAAATAGTCCCGGAAGGCCTCACCGTCGGCCGTCTGCTCCGGCTGCTGCGCGCGGCAGATGTTCCAACAGCCCGCGGGCGGCCTCGGGGGACCGGTTCGCGGCGGTGAGCAGGGCCGGTGCCGCCGCCTCCCAGAAGGCGGCGGACGCGTTCGCCGCGGAGGGCAGCGCCGAGAACGTCTCCCAGGGGCGGTCGGTCTCGGCCGGTGGCAGACCGGCCGCCTTGGCGAACGCGGCGAGCAGGGGCGGCAGGGACGGTGCGGGCATCACGCCTGCGGCGGCGGACCTCACCATGAGGGCCGACAACTCGGCGTGCGCGGCCGCGGGGTCGGTGCGTTTGAGCGTGCGCGCGTACGCGGCCAGCGCCGAAGGCTTGATTCCTCCGTATGCCGCGAACGCCGCATACACGCGTCGGCGCGGCTCTGCGTCGAGCGTGATTCCTGCCGCCTTCTCGCTCTCACGAGCCCTGGCGAACAGTCTGGCGGCCAGCGAGGCGTTTCGGGTTTCCAGCACCATCCGCCCTGCCCTGTCCCAGAACGCCGGCAGGTGGTGGGAGGGCAGTCGTCCGGCGATCTCCTCGAACTCCGCGAGCAATGCCGAGGGCTTCAGGTGCGCCGGATAGTGCCGGGACAGGCGGACCTGCTGCTCCACTCGCCCGAGCGTGTTCATGGCGGCGAACGCGAGACCGGCGTTCTTCTGGTCGTGCACGACGGCCCACAGCGGGTAGAGCGGCTCCGCGCCGACCCCGCGTCCGACGGGATCGCCGACGGTCGGCGTGCCGAAACCCCGCGAAGCCAGGAGCGCGTCCAGGGCCGCCGCGATCCCGTCATCGACCAGCCGCACCATCGGCTCATCGCCCAGCAGGGGGTGCGGGTACGCGCGCGGTCGCACCAGGACGCCCTCGGTCTCGGCCACCGGCAGCAGACCCGCCGCCAGGGCGGCGGCCGGACCCGGCGGCCGGACGTCCTCCCGCTGCGGCCGCCACGGACGCCCGACGGGCTCGCCTTCGCCCTCCTGCAGGTACCGGTCGCGGTCGTGGACGCGCTCGGCCATCCGGACGCCCTCGGACCAGGCGACGGCATCCACCTCTTCCAGCGCCAGGATCCGCTCTCCCGCGCCGACCCAGATCAGGTGCCCCGTCACGGTACGGGCGTTGTGTCTGCCCGTACCGATCCAGTAGCGTGCCTGGACGGGCTCGCCCCGGTTCACCAGGTCCAGGACGACGTACCCGCCGACCACGCGGTAGCGGCCGGGCCGCTGCCAAGCCCTCGCCAGCCTGGGGATCTCCAGGCCCGCGTAGTCGGTGACGGCGTTCCCCTCGAGCGTCCGCGGCCTGCGGTGCACGTCCCGACCGAGCTGGCGGAGGAATTGGCCGATCCCGAGCCGGGACGCGGTCTCGCGCAGCTCGTCGAGGTCGTCCAGCAGGACCGGGTGGGTGATGACGGCCGCCGTCCAGCCCACCGTGACCTCCCTGCCGTCCGTCCCCGTCAGGTGGACGCCCCCGGCGTCGATGCGGCGCAGGAACCCGCGGCCGCCGTCCGGACCGGTGACGAACACCCCGTCGAGCGACTCGCGCCAGTACCGGTCGGGCCACAGCGCGGCCAGCAGCGCCGACGGAAGGGCATGGCCGCCGGTCATCCACGCCTCGACGACGTCCCAGCAGTTCCAGCGATGCCGCCAGACGTCGTCCGAAAGCCAGCGGAAACGCCGTCCCACCGGAGTGTCCTCGACCTTCGACGGCAGGTGGTTCAGCGGTCGTCCTCCGACCGGCCGGGCGTTCACCCGCTCCCCGTCGAAGACCACCTCATGTCCGTCCCCCGTGGGGAGCCACACCCCGGGCGCTTCCGCGAGCTCCTCGATCACACGGACATCCTCGCGACCCGGTACGACATTCTGCGAGCGGCCCGATCCCGCGTCCTCCGCCGCCCGACTTCATGCTCCGCCGATCGCGTCGGAGCCGAGCAGTGCTTTGACGTCGCCGTAGAAGGAGGGGTCGGGCGTGACCTGGAAGGGCTCCAGGTCCAGCAGCACGCTCTTGGCGTTGTGGCGGTGCACGAGCATGTGGACGGGAGCACGGCCCGGGTGGGTGGTCAGGATGTGCTTGAGCTCCTGGACGAGCCGGGCGCTCACCCGGGCCTCTTGGATGGAGATCACCACGGGGGGTTCGGCGCCGGCCGGGGAGACGTCGATCGGGGTGATCTCCTCGACGTAGAGGCTCACCGTCTCGTCGCGGGTGTTGATCCGGCCCCGCGCGGAGATCACGCGGTCCTCGGCGAGGGCCTCGCCGTACAGCATGTAGGCCTTGGGGAAGACCAGGCACTCCACCGAGGCGTCGTGGTCCTCCAGGACGGCGATCGCCCACGGGTTGCCCTGCTTGGTGACCTTGCGCTGCAGGCCTGAGACGATCCCGGCCACCTTGACGAAACCGTCCGTACGGCCGGAGGCCAGGAGGCGGGCGATCGTGGTGTCGCGGTTGGCCTCCAGGACCCGCTCGACGCCGTCCAGAGGGTGGGCGGAGACGTACAGGCCGAGCATCTCGCGTTCGAGGGACAGCAGAGTGTTCTTGTCCCACTCCTCCGCGGGGACCGTGATCGAGAACGCGTCGCCGGCGCCGCCACCGGGCCCGTCGGAGGCGCCGAAGAGGCAGTCCTGGCCGCGCGCCTCGTTGCGTTTGACGTCGATGATCGCGTCGATGGCCTGTTCATGGACCAGGACGAGGGCCTTGCGCCGGTGGCCGAGCCCGTCGAACGCACCGGCCTTCGCCAGCGATTCGATGACGCGCTTGTTGCAGACGACCGGTGGGACCTTGGCCAGGAAGTCGCCGAAGTCGGTGTAGCCGCCCTTCGCGCGGCGGGCCTCCACGATGGCGTCGATGACGCCCGTGCCGACGTTGCGGATCGCGCCGAGACCGAAGCGGATGTCCTGCCCGACGGCGGTGAAGTCCTGCGCGCTCTCGTTGACGTCCGGGGGCAGCACCTTGATGCCGAGGCGGCGGCAGTCCGACAGGTAGACCGCCATCTTGTCCTTGTCGTCGCCGACCGAGGTGAGCAGCGCGGCGAGGTACTCGGCGGGATGGTTGGCCTTGAGGTAGGCCGTCCAGTAGGACACGAGGCCGTACCCGGCGGTGTGGGACTTGTTGAAGCCGTATCCGGAGAACGGGACGAGGACGTCCCATACGGCCTTGACGGCCTCGTCGGAGAAGCCTCGCTCCCGCATGCCCGCGGAGAACCTGCCCCATTCGGCGTCCAGGACGTCCTTCTTCTTCTTGCCCATCGCGCGGCGCAGCATGTCGGCGCCGCCGAGGGAGTAGCCGGCGAGCTGCTGGGCGATCGCCATGACCTGCTCCTGGAAGACCACGAGGTGGTAGGTGTCGCCCAGGATCGGCTCCAGCGCCTCCGCGAGCTCCGGGTGGATCGGCTCGACCTTCTGCTTGCCGGTCTTGCGGAGCGCGTAGTTGGTGTGGGCGTTCATCTCCATCGGTCCCGGCCGGTACAGGGCGGAGACCGCGGCGATGTCGGTGAACACCGTCGGCTGCATCAGCCGCAGCAGGGTCCGCATCCCGCCGCTGTCGAGCTGGAACACCCCGAGCGTGTCGCCGCGCGCGAGGAGCCTGTAGGTCCGCTCGTCGTCGAGGGGGACGTCGAGGATGTCGATCTCGACGCCCTTGTTCGCCCTGACGTTGGCGATCGCGTCATTGATGACGGTGAGGTTGCGCAGTCCGAGGAAGTCCATCTTGAGCAGGCCCATGTCCTCGGCCTGCGTGAAGGGGAAACCGGTGACGACCGGGCCGTCCTGTTTCGGCTTCGCCAGGGGGAGCACGCCGATCAGCGGTTCGGCCGACAGGATCACGCCGGCGGCGTGGACGCCGGTGCCGCGGGTCAGGCCCTCCACGCCCACGGCCGTGTCGATGATCCGCCTGACGTCGGCTTCCTCCTCGTACATCCTCCGCAGCTCGGCGGCCTCGCCGTGGCGGGGGTGGCTCTCGTCGCGGATGGCCGACAGCGGGATCTCCTTGCCGCCGACGGCCGCGGGGAACGCCTTGGTGATGCGGTCGCCGAGCGCGTACGGGTAGCCCAGGACCCGGCAGGAGTCCTTCACGGCGGCCTTCGCCTTGATGGTGCCGAAGGTGACGATCTGGCACACCCGGTCGTCCCCGTACTTCTGCGTGACGTAATGGATCATCTCGTCCCGGCGGCGGTCGTCGAAGTCCAGGTCGACGTCGGGCATCGTGACGCGCTCGGGGTTGAGGAAGCGTTCGAAGATCAGCTTGTGCTCGATCGGGTCGAGTTCGGTGATGCCCGTGCAGTAGGAGACCATCGACCCGGTCGCCGACCCGCGGCCCGGACCGAGGCCGATGCCGTTCGCACGGGCGTACCGGCAGATGTCGGCGACCACGAGGAAGTAACCCGGGAAGCCCATGCCGTCGATCACCGACAGTTCGTAGTCGATGCGGTCCAGGACCTCCTGCGGCGGGTCGCCCTTGTAGCGGCGGTGCGCGCCCGCCAGGGCCTCCTTCCGCAGCCAGGAGGACTCGCTCTCCCCTTCGGGGACGGGGAATCTCGGCATCAGGTTCCGGTGGGCGAACACCTCGCCGTAATCGCCGACGCGCTCGGCGATGAGGAGTGTGTTGTCGCACGCGCCAGGGACCTCCGCGTCCCACAGGGTCCTCATCTGCTCTGCGGTCTTGATGAAGTAGCCGCTCCCGGAGAACCGGAACCGCTTCTGATCGGCGAGCTGCTTGCCGGTGCCGATGCACAGGAGCGCGTCGTGCGCCTCCGCCTGGCTCTCGGTCACGTAGTGGGAGTCGTTGGTGGCCAGCGGCGGCAGGTCCAGCTCCTTCCCGATCCGCAGCAGGTCGTCGCGGACCCGGCGCTCGATGGCGATGCCGTGGTCCATCAGCTCCAGGAAGTAGTTCTCCTTCCCGAAGACGTCCCGGTATCCGGCGGCCGTCGAGAGGGCCTCCTCGTACTGGCCCAGACGCAGCCGGGTCTGCACCGCGCCCGAGGGGCAGCCGGTCGTGGCGATGATGCCCTCGCCGTGCTCGGCGAGCAGCTCGTCGTCCATCCGGGGATACTTCTGCACGTGGCCTTCGAGCCACGCCAGGGACTGGAGCCGGAACAGGTTCCGCAGCCCCCCGGCGTCCGCGGCCCACATCGTCATATGGGTGTAGAGGCCGCGGCCCGAGACGTCACCGCCCTTGCCGGTGTCGTCGTCGGACCTGCGCAGCGCGGGGTCGTCGCTCCAGTACACCGCTTCCCTGCGGAACCGGGACGCGGGCGCGACATAGGCCTCGATGCCGATGACCGGCTTGACGCCGGCCCTGCCCGCCGAGCGGTAGAACTCGTACGCGCCGTGCACGTTGCCGTGGTCGCTCATCGCCACGGCGGGCATCCCCTGCCGGGCCACCTCCTCCATCAGCGGGCCGATCTTGGCGGCGCCGTCGAGCATGCTGTACTCGGTGTGCACGTGGAGATGCACGAAGGAGCGCACTGTAAACACATCCTCTGGTTGTAGATTGCTCGGGAACCCGAGCATTCGACCCGAGGTGTGATGCACTTGTCCAACAATCGACACGCCGATCCAACACAACCGTCAGTTGTGCAAGAGGGGGCGGTGGATCTTGATCTGGCGGCGGTGCGCGCCTTCGTCGCCGTCACCGAGGACAGGTACTTCAGCGAGGCCGCGGCCAGGCTGGGGATCAGCCAGCAGGCCGTCTCCAAACGCATCGCGAAACTGGAATCGGACCTCGGCATGCGGCTGCTGTCCCGCTCCCGCACGGGAGCGGACCTCACCGAGGACGGCAGGGCGTTCCTCACCCACGCGCGCGCCCTCGTCGGCGCCGCCGACCAGGCCCTCTCCCTGCTGCGCGGACGGCGCCGCGCGCTTCGGGTCGACGTGCTGGACACCCGCACGGCGGCCATCGACCTGGTCCAGGGCTTCTACGAGTCCGTCGAGGAGGCGAAGATCGAGATCATCACCTCGGAAGGGCTCAGGTCCGCACGTGACACGCTCAGCCGCGGATCCGTGGACGCGGCCTTCTGCCGCGTCAGCGGAGTGATGGAAGAGGACCTCGTGTGCCTGTCGGCATACCTGGAACCGGTGCACCTCCTGGTCGGCCGCGACCATCCGTTCGCCGGCCGGCGGAAGGTGGAGACGGCGCAGCTGTCCGGCTCCACCGTGTGGATGCCCGGCAACGCCGCTGGAAGCGAATGGGCCGAATACCACTGCCTCCTCGGCGAGGCCTTCGACATCCGGATCGACACGTCCGGTCCCAACTTCGGCTACGAGCACTTCGTGGCGGGAGTCGGCACCGGCGGGCTGGTGAGCCTCGTCGGGGAGAGGTCGCGGCTCCCCTGGCACCCGGACACCGTCCGGATCCCCCTCGTCGACCCCGTTCCCGTCTACCCCTGGTCGCTGCTCCGCCACCGCCAGAACCGGCACCCGGTCCTGGACCTGCTCGCCCGCCACATCAAGGACGGCTACCGGCCGTTCGACCCACGACGCCAGTGGCTTCCGGCTCCCGACCACGCGCTCTTCGCCGCACCCCCGTCACGATGAGCGGGTGACCGCCCCGGCGGGGGCGGGGCCCCTGCGGCGCACCAGCGGCAGGTACACCTCGTCGACGATCTCGACGAGGACCTCGTCGGGGGCGGTGGGGACGCCTCGTACGACGAACTCGTTGCGCAGCAGGACGATGGCCACGGTGGCGACGCGCGGATGGAGCGCTTCGGGAGAGGCCTCTCCGCGCGCGACCGCGCGCCCCAGGACGGTCAGCCATGTGGCGGCCACGGTGTCGGCGGACTGTTCCGGGAACTGGGACAACATCTCCGAGGCGCCCCCCGCCGCGGCTATCAGTTCGCGCAGGATCCCCCCGAGCGGGGAACTCCAGTGGCGGTTCGCCATACGGAGCAGCTCGAGGGCGTCCTCGCGCAGGACGCCGGTGTCGGGAGGCCGGACCGCGGTGGTCAGCCGCCGGTAGGCGGCGGCGCCGAGCGCGAGGCGGTCGGGCCAGCGGCGGTATATCGCGTTCTTGTTCGTGCCGGCGCGCCGGGCGACCCGGTCCATGGTCAGCCCGGCGTACCCGGATTCGGTGAGCTCCTCGGCCGCGGCGCGCAGGATCGCCTCCTCCAGGGCGGCGCCGCGCCGCCGGGAACCCGGCCGTCTCGTGGGGTCGTCCGCCATGGCCTCTCTCCCGTTCGGTACCCGCCGTTCCTTCCCATGCTGGACTTGACGTAGCGCACGGGGCAAATAAGGTACGTTACGTACCTTATTTCTGAAGCGCCTCCGGAAGGGCGGACCTATGCGCGCCAAGGGCATCACCTACGACACCGGCTTCGTCGTCGACGGGAGGAACTCCCGCGAGCGCTTCGACCCGCAGACCGTCGAGCGCGAACTGCGCATCATCCGCGACGACCTGCACTGCACCGCGGTCCGCGTCATCGGCGGCGACCCGGAGCGGATGGAGCTCGCCGCGTCGTTCGCCGTCGATCTGGGCCTGGAGGTCTGGTTCTCGCCCTATCCGCTCGAACTGACCGCCCGGGAGATGCTGCCGCTGTTCGCCGACTGCGCCGAACGGGCGGAGCGGCTCCGGCGGCGGGGCGGCCGGATCGTGTTCGTGACCGGCGCCGAGCTGAGCCTGATGAGCAGGGAGTTCCTGCCCGGGGACACACTGGCGAAGCGGCTCGAGCCGCTGACCCGGTCGGATCTCCCGCGCGAGCGGATCGCCGGGATCGGCGCGCGGGTCAACGGCTTCCTCGGCGAGGCCGTCGCCCTCGTCCGCGGACACTTCGCCGGGAAGGTCACCTACGCCGCCGTACCGCTGGACTCTGTCGACTGGACGCCCTTCGACATCGTGTCCATGGACCTCTACCGGTCCGCCGAGATCGCCGACCGGTTCACCGAGGGCGTCCGCACCCTCGTCGCGCAGGGGAAACCGGTCGCGATCACCGAGTTCGGGTCCGCCTGCTTCCGCGGCGCGGGCGACAGGGGAGCCCGCGGCCTGGAGATCGTCGAGTACGCCGCGGGCACCGGCGCGCCGCTGCGCCTGGTCGGGGAGTACGCCCGCGACGAGGACGGCCAGGCCGCGTACCTGCGTGAACTGCTGGAGGTCTTCGAAACCGAGGGCGTCGACAGCGCCTTCGTGTTCCTCTTCGCGCTCTACGACCACCCGCACCGCCCCGGCGGCGACCCCCGCGACGACCTCGACCTGGCGAGCTACGGCATCGTCAAGGTCTTCGAGGACCGCCGCGGGGACACCTACCCCGACATGCCGTGGGAACCCAAGTCCGCGTTCGCGGCCCTCGCCGAGTTCTACCGGGAGGTGCGTGCGTCCGCCGTTCCCTAGGCGGAGGTCCTGCGGCGGAACAGGAACGCCGCGATCGGCGCGCTGAGCAGCACCGTGCCCGCGAGCCAGGCCGCGGTCACGGCTCCGGACGAGCCCATCGGCTGGTCGAGGAGCAGGGAGCGGAGCGTCTCCACGATCGGCGTGACCGGCTGGTTGTAGGCGAAGTCGCGCAGCACGCCCGGCATGGTCTCGGCCGGCACGATGCCGTCCGACAGGTACGGCAGGAAGAGCACGACGAAGCTGAACGCGCCGGCGGCCTGGGACGAATCGACCAGCAGCCCCCAGAGCACCGCCAGCGACGACATCGCCAGGACGTACCCCGCCACCACGGCCAGTACCAGGATCCAGTCGACGGGCGCGGCGTCCGGCCGGAAACCCAGGAGGATCGCGGCGACCAGGGAGAATCCGCACGCCGCCACGTTGCGGACCACCGAGGCGACCACGTGCCCGGCGGGGACCACCCAGCCGCCGACCGGCAGGGTGCGGAAGCGGTCGATCATGCCTCCGGTCATGTCCTCGGAGATGTTCACCGCGGTCAGCGCGGCGCCGTACCCGCCGGCCATCAGCAGGACGGCGGGCACCACGAAGTCGATGTAGTCCAGCCCGCTGGAGCCGGTGGTGATCGCCCCGCCGAAGACGTACACGAACAGCACCATGATGATCACGGGCAGGGCCATGTTCACGATGAGGCCGTCGATGAGGCGCGCCTCGCGGCGCAGGTTGCGGACGACGAGGAGGCGCAGGTCTCCTGCGGAGATGAGGGCGGTGCTCATGCCGCGGCCTCCGTGAACTCGAAGAAGACGTCGTCGAGGGTGGGGGTGCGCAGCGCCACGTGCTCGACGGCGATGTCCGCGCGGTGCAGCAGGTCCAGCGTGTGGCGCAGGTGGTCGGGGCCCTGGACGGCCAGCGTGACCTCGCGCGCCCCCGTGTCCGGGGGTGCTCCGGCCGCGCCGCCGGCCGCCGTCTCGCCGAGCGCGGACCTGGCGCGCGATACGTCCTCGGGCCGGGCCAGGCGCAGGACCAGGCGTTCGGTGCCGACCTGGCGCTTCAGGGCGGCGGGGGAGTCGTCGGCCACGACGCGGCCGCCGTTGATGACCACGACGCGGTCGGCGAGCTGGTCGGCCTCCTCCAGGTACTGCGTGGTGAGCAGGATGGTGGTGCCGGAGGCCAGCAGTTCGCGGATCACCGACCACAGCTCGGCCCTGCTGCGCGGGTCGAGCCCGGTCGTGGGCTCGTCGAGGAAGAGGATCCGCGGCTGCGACACCATGCTCGCCGCCAGGTCGAGCCGCCGCCGCATCCCGCCGGAGTAGGCCGCGACCCGCCGGTTCGCGGCCGCGGCCAGGTCGAAGCGCTCCAGGAGCTCCTGCGCCCGCTGCCGCGCCTGCCGCCGGCCCAGGTGGTACAGGCCCGCGAACAGCTCCAGGTTCTCCCGCCCCGTGAGCAGATCGTCCACCGTGGCCTGCTGGGAGGTCAGGCCGATCACCCGGCGCACTGCCGCGCCCTCGCGCGTGACGTCGTGCCCGCCCACCGCGGCGGTGCCGCCGTCGGGGGCGAGCAGCGTGGTCAGGATGCGCACCGTGGTGGTCTTGCCCGAGCCGTTGGGGCCGAGCAGGGCCAGCAGCGAGCCGGTGGGCACGGTCAGGTCGATCCCGGCCAGCACCCGGGTCGTGCCGAAGGACTTCGTCAGTCCCCGGGCGTGAACGCCATCTGTGAATGTCGTACTGTGTATGAGCGTCATAGTTTTAAAGTAGTGCACAATCCTGGGAGCCGGTCAAGGAGGAATCTCGATGGCGCAGGAGCGGCGGTTGCCGTCCGTGTTGGAGCGCATGTGGGGGCGCGAGCCGGTGACGCGCCGGGGGCCGCGGCCGCGGCTGGACCTGGCCGCGATCACCGCCGCCGCCATCGAGATCGCCGACGCCGAGGGCCTGGCCGGTGTCTCCATGGCGGCCGTCGCCTCACGGGTCGGGGTGGCGGCGACGGCGCTCTACCGGTACGTGGACAGCAAGGAGGACCTGCTCACCGCCATGGCCGACGGCGTCGCCCCGCCGCCGCCCGAGCCGGCGGGCATGCACTGGCGCGACTACCTCGCCCTGTGGACCCGGACCCACCGCGACCTCGTGCTGGAGCACCCGTGGGTGCTGTCCGTCGGCGCGTTCGTCCCGCCGCTGGGCCCGCGGAGGCTGCTGTGGCTCGACCGCGTGCTGGCCTCCCTCGACGGCACGGGGCTCGACGACGGCGAGAAGATCAACGTGGCCACCACCCTGACCGGGTACGCGCTCACCGACGCCGCGATCATCCACAGCGCCAGGAGCGGTGACCCGCAGATGGAGGACGCGGCGATCACCGGAGCCGCCGACTACGGCGAGGTGCTCGCCGGCCTGCTCGACCCCGAGGCCTACCCGGCCCTGTCGGCCGCGATGCGCTCGGGCGCCATGCGCGGCGCCGAAGGCTGGGTGGACGACGCCGACTTCGTCTTCGGCCTCGACCTGCTGCTCGACGGCGTCGAGGCCCTGATCAGGCGAAGGGCGCCGGGCCCGGCCTAGCCTGCCGAGGCAGGCGATCGTCAGTCGTGTGCCGTCGCCCGGTCGGGGGTCGTGCCTCCGGGTTCTTTCTGGAAGGTGGCGTACAGCCACCACAGGGAGGGCAGCAGGAGGAGGGAGCCCACGGCCAGGGAGCCGAGGGTGGCGGCCAGGACGGCGTCGGTCGCGGCGGCGTCCCGGACGGTGACGCCCGGCAGGAGCCGCGGGTACTGGCCCAGGGCCCAGCCCCACAGCAGGCCGGTGACGGCGAGGGCGGCCGTGACGCGCACGGCGCGGTAGGCGCGCCACCACAGCAGGGGGAGTGAGACGATCCCGGCCGCGACCGACAGGAGCAGCAGGGGCAGTGCCTTGCCGGAGGTCAGCTCGGTGAACAGCCGGGGGGCGTCGGCGTGCAGCACCAGCAGTCCCGCGGCCGACAGCAGCCCGGTGACGGTCCCGGCGAGCAGGGCGCGGTGGCGGAAGGTCTCGGCCAGCTCCTCGTCCCCGCCCCGCTGCGCGTCGCGGGTCAGGTAGACGGCGGCCAGGTAGGCGGCGGTGCCCACGGCCAGGGCGCCGCTGATGAGCGAGGTGGGGTTGAGCCAGCTGGTGAGCAGGTCGCCCGCCGCGATGCCGGGCGGCACCCGTCCGGAGGCGATCGCGCCGGCGACGGTGCCCAGGAAGAAGGGGGTGAACACGGAGGAGAACGCGAACGCGGCGCCGAACAGGCGCTGCTGCCACAGCAGGGTGCTGGCCTTGCGGAAGGCGAACGCGGCGCCGCGGGCGATGATGCCCAGCGCCGCCAGGGTCAGCGGGATGTAGAGGGTCGAGGCGATCGCGGCGAACACCGCGGGCACGCCCGTCCAGGCCATCACGATGACGAAGATCAGCCAGACGTGGTTGGTCTCCCAGACGGGGCCGATGGAGTGCTCGATCGTGTCGCGTTGCGGCCGCCCCCGTTCGGCGGTTCCCGCCAGCAGGTCCCATATCCCGCCGCCGAAGTCGGCGCCCCCGAACAGCACGTAGGCGGTCAGCCCGATCCAAAGTACGACCAGCAGGATCTCGGCCAGCGGCATGGTCAGATCACCTTGAACTCTGCGACGTCGCGTTCCTGCGGGGCGAGCGGCACGGGCCTGTCGCGCACCATGCGCCGCAGCACGTACACGGTCGCCGCGGTCAGCACGACGTAGACGGCGCTGACGAGGACGAACCCCCAGACCAGCCCGGGGGCGGGGTTGACCGCCTCGGAGGTGCGCATGATCCCGTAGACGATCCAGGGCTGGCGGCCGACCTCGGTGACGACCCAGCCGGCCTCCAGCGCCAGGACGGCGGCGACACCGGACAGCGCGGCGCCGCGCAGGAACCACGGGGTGGCGGGCAGGTCGCGGCGGCGCCACCAGGACAGGGCGAGCCAGGCCGACAGGAGCAGCAGCGCGAAACCGAGACCCACCATGATCTGGAAAGCCCAGTGCACCACGTTGACCGGCGGCCGGTCGGCGGGGGGAGTCTCGTTCAGCCCGATGATCTCGGCGTGGGGGTCCCAGTGCGCCAGCAGCGACAATCCGTAGGGGATCTCCAGCGAGTAGCGCAGCTCGCCGTCGACGGCGATGCCGCCCAGATGCAGCGGGACGCCGCGGGCGGTTTCGAAGACGCCTTCCATGGCGGCCAGCTTGACCGGCTGGCTCTCGGCGACGAAGTGCGCGGCCCAGTCCCCGACGCCGATCTGCACGGGGGTGATGACCGCGGCGACGGTGAAGGGGAGGAGGAAGCCCAGGCGGTGGTAGCGGTCGCGCCGCCCGCGCAGCATCGCCACCGCGTAGACGCCGGCGATGCCGAACCCGGCGACCATGAACGCGGCCAGGATCATGTGGACGGTCTGCGGGGGAGTGGCGGGGTTGAACATCGCCGCCCACGGGCTGACCGCCACGACGCGCCCGTCCCGCACGTCGAATCCGGTGGGGTACTGCATCCAGGCGTTGGCGGTGACGACGAAGAAGGCGCTGGCGACTCCGGCCAGCACGATGGGGATGCCCGTGAGGAGGTGCTTGCCGGGGGAGAGGCGGTCCCAGGCGTACAGGTAGACGCCCAGGAAGATGGCCTCGATGAAGAACGCGATGCCCTCGAGCGCGAACGGCAGCCCGATGACCTGGCCGTAGACGCCCATCAGGCCGGGCCACAGCAGTCCCATCTCGAACGAGAGGATGGTGCCCGAGACCGCGCCGACGGCGAAGAGCACGCCCATCGCCCTGCCCCAGCGGCGGGCCAGCAGCCGGTAGTTCACGTCCCCGGTGCGGTGCCCGCGCCATTCGGCGAGCAGGGTGATGGCCGGCATGCCCACGCCGAGGCAGGCGACGACGATGTGCCAGCCGAGGGAGAGGGCCATCTGCATGCGGGCCGCGCCGAGATCGGCCGCGGCGACGGCCGCCAGGCCGTGGTGATCGAGCACAGCGGTCTGCATTGCCGCTGCGGGCGCGCTGACACGTGCGGCCGGGAAACCTCGACCCATCCCTTACTTTACTGCGTAAAGGCGCCGGGCGGATTTCACCGCTGAGAATCAGACCAAAAAGGACTGAAGACTCATCTACCCAGATGGCCCTCCTCGGCGATGGCGCGGGCCAGCGCACTGCGTCCTTGCGGGGTCAGGGGTTCGGCCAGCGGAACGGGGGCCTGGGACATGAACCTCGGCTCGTGGCCCCGGTGCTCGTCGGCGGCGTGGACGGTGAAGGGGTGCACCAGGTACATGTCGCCCGCCCGGCCCGTCGCGTAGGCCGACGGCCGGTGGGAGCTGGCCGCGTCCACCAGCGGCCCGGCCTCGAACGGGTCGAGGACGCGGCCGGCCATGGCCGCGGCCGCGTCGCGGTGCGATCCGATCCGGATGCGGGTCGGCGCGTCGTCGGGGCCGACGTCCGACAGCAGGGTCAGCAGCAGCATCGTCTCCGGTTCCCCGCTGCACAGGTAGGTGCCGTCCGGTTGCGGCGCGTTGGCGTCGATGTGCCATCCCCGGTCGTCGGCGACGGGGGGCAGGGGGAACCGGACGGGCGTCATGCCGAGTGAGCCGCGGGGGTGCCAGCCGCCGGCCCCGCAGAGCCCGTCCAGCGCCTCGGCCAGCCGCGGGCTTCGGACGATCTGTCCGAAGGGCCCTTCGCCGGTGAGGTCCGAGGTCCAGACGACCGGCTCCTTCCAGCCGGAGGGATCCTGCGGCGACAGGCCGATCCGCCGCCACAGCAGCGCCCTGGCGGCGTCGGCGGTCTCCGGGGGGACCGCCGCCTCCAGCTTGACGAATCCGTCGGTGATGAATCGATCGATGTCGATGACACTCATATCCGACACGTTAACGACCGTGTCCACTGAAAAAACGGGGTGATCGCGGCCGGTGCCGCGTAGGCCGTCGGGGTCCGGGATCCTCGAGCGCGCGGCGAGGCGCCGCCGCGCCGCTCCGCAGGCGGCGCGGCGGCACTTCGCCGGTGGGGTCAGGGGGTCGTGAGGATGGCGAGGCGCTGGGTCGCGCGTGTCATCGCGACATAGCGGTCGACCGCTCCTTCGATTCCTTCGCCGAGGTTCTGCGGGTCGACGAGGACGACCAGGTCGAACTCGAGTCCCTTGGCCAGCTCGGGGGTCAGCGACCGGACGCGGGACGTCTCCCGGAACGCGGGGTCGCCGATGACGCAGGCGGTGCCGTCGGCGTGTTCGGCGAGCCAGCCGTCGAGGAGGGGCGCCAGGTCCGATGCGGGTCCGTGGTGGACGGGGACGCCGGAGCTGCGGATGGAGGTCGGCACGTTGGCGTCGGGGAGCGCGGCCCGGATGACCGGCTCGGCTTCGGCCATGACCTCCTCCGGGGTCCGGTAGTTGATGCTCAGGGAGGCCAGTTCGATCTGGTCGAGTCCGATCCGCTCGAGCCTCTCGCGCCACGACTCGGTGAACCCGTGCCTGGCCTGGGCGCGGTCGCCGACGATGGTGAAGCTCCGGGACGGGCAGCGGAGCAGCAGCATCTGCCACTGCGCGTCGGTGAGCTCCTGGGCCTCGTCCACGACGATGTGCGCGAACGGGCCGGCGAGCAGGTCCGGGTCGGCGTCGGGCAGCACGGTCTCGTCGATCAGGCTGATCTGCGCGTCCTGCCCGCGCAGCATCGTCACCAGTCCTTCGCCGCTCTCGTCCGGGTCGGCTCTTTCGGCGGCTTCGACGAGGGTCTCGACGACCTGGGCCATGTGCTCGCGCTGGGCGGTGAGGGCCGCCTCGCGCCGGCGCCTGTGCCGTGCCGCCTCGGGGTCGCCGAGCCGTTGGCGGGCGGCGTCCAGGAGGGGCAGGTCGGACACCGTCCAGGCCTGGGCGTTCTCGCGCTGTAGTTTGCGTACCTCGTCGGGGCTGAGCCAGGGGGCGCACATCCGCAGGTAGGCGGGTACGGTCCACAGGTCTCCGACGAGGTCGGACGCTTCGATCAGCGGCCATGCGTTGTTGAGGGCGGTGAGCAGTTCCCTGTTCTGCAGCAGGGACTTGCGGAGCAGTCCGGGCGGGGCGTCGCCGTCGTGGTTGTCCGTCAGGATGGTGACCAGTTCTTCCAGGATCCGGTCGCGTGCCTGGTTGTGGGGGGTGCCGGGGTCGGGTGCGGCGAACGCCTCGGCCCAGTCCTCGGCGCTCAGCCGGACGTCGGACCAGGGGGTGGTGATCGTCAGCGCCTTGGCGGGCGGGTTCTCGTAGAACCTGACGGCCTTCTCGATCGCCTTCACCAGGTCCGCGGAGGCCTTGAGGGCGGCGACGTCCGGGTCGGTCTCCTCGGTCGCGGCGGCTCCTTCGGCGACGAGGTCGCGCAGGGTGCAGGTCTGCACGCCCTCTTCGCCGAGGCTGGGCAGGACGTCGGCGACGTAGGCGAGGTAGGGCTGGTGGGGGCCGACGAACAGCACGCCGCCGCGGCGGTGGCCGAGGCGGGGGTCGGAGTACAGGAGGTAGGCGGAGCGGTGCAGGGCGACGACGGTCTTGCCCGTGCCGGGGCCGCCGTCGACGACGAGGGCGCCGCGGGATCCCGCGCGGATGATGGCGTCCTGGTCGGCCTGGATGGTGCCGAGCACGTCCCGCATCCGGGCCGACCGGTGGGCGCCCAGGCTGGCGATGAAGGCGGACTGGTCGTCGAGCGCGGTGTGGCCCTGGAGTCCTTCGGGGGTGAACACCTCGTCCCAGTAGTCGCTGATCCTTCCGCGGGTCCAGCGGTACCTGCGGCGGCTGGCCAGGCCCATCGGGCGGGCGTGGGTCGCGCCGAAGAACGGTTCGGCGGCGGGGGAGCGCCAGTCGAGCAGGAGGCGGCGGCCGGTGTCGTCGGTGAGGCCGAGCCGTCCGACGTACACGGGTTCGGGGTCGTCCGCGCCGACCATGTGGCCGAGGCACAGGTCGAGGCCGAAGCGGCGCAGGGTGCGCAGGCGGGCGGTCAGCCGGTGGATCTCCATGTCGCGGTCCATGGCGGCCTGTCCGGTGCCGCCGGGTGTTCTGCGCAGGGCGTCGAGGCGGTCGGACAGGGCGGCGATCGAACGTTCGAGGCTTTGCGCGATGGCCGCGAAGTGGCGTTCGTCTCCGGTGATCAGCGCGGGGTCGGCTTTGGGGGCGAGGTGTTCGGGAAGGTCGAACGCGCTGGTGTGCAGAGGGTTCATGTCAGTGGTTCCGATCTGTGGTTCGTGGTTCTTCGGCGCGTCCGGCGCGTCCGGCGCGTCCGGGTCGTACGGGAGGGGGAGCGGGGCGCGTTCGCGGCCGTGGCGCGCGGCGCGGCGGCGTCTGCCGGGAACGGTCAGCCGTTCGGGCTCCCCGGGCGTGGTGCTCGACCGGTGTCTCCCCGCGGCGGCTCGGCGGGGCCGCGGTCGGGGGGCTGCGGGCGGCCGTACGTCGGGGCGGTGCCGTCGCCTTCTGGCGTGCCGGCGGGGCCCGCCGCCGGCACGGCGTTCCCGTTCGACCCGGATGGCGATGGCATCGCATCCCCCCTGTTTCTTCGGTGCTCCGGCCTCGGCCGGTCATTCTGCGGTACGACGGGGGTCTTGCCGCAAGCCCCCCTGTGCGCTATAAGTTGAGAGTGGAGAGGAGTGGGTACTCCTCCCTCCCCTTGATCACCCGCTGTGGACGGCTGTTTCGCCGGTCCGGGTGGATCCGTCGCCCGCTCCTAAGCCCGCTCTGCGGTCGCCTCGTCTTCGGGCCGTCCGGCCAGGGTACGGGCGGCCGCCGCCTCGTCGCCGTCCCATCCCCAGTGCCCGTCCTCGGGCTGCCGGGCCTGTTCGTCGATCCACCGGTTGTGCGCCTCCCAGGCGGCCTGCTTGGTGGTTCCCAGGGCGGCGCCGATCTGCGTCCACGAGGCACCGGCCCTGCGGGCCGACCGCACGGTGAGCTGGCGTCCCTGCGCCGCCTTGCGCGCGATCACCTCACCGAGCGCCAGCAGTTCCAGGGCCTCCTCCCGGGTCAACGGCTCGATGCCGTCATCGTCCGGGGAGGCCAGCGCTTCGCGGGTGCGCAGCACGTCGTGCCGGGCGACCGCGGTCGACAACGTGAACCGGCGTTCGAGGTCTTCGGGGGTCGGCATGCCCCGAGTATTTCGTCAAGCCAGCTTGACGTCAAGCTGGCTTGACGCTCGGATGCTCCGGCAGCACGGGAGCAGGGCTCATCGCCGCCTCTCCCCGATGGGGAGAAAGACGATGTCGAGGTCGAGGACCCGGTCCGGGTCGGCGTTGACGGCGATGCGGGTGATCTTCCCGTTGCCGATGGTGAACGTGAGGACGGCCTTCGGCCTGCCGCGGTGCGACCAGACGGCCGCCGGTGCGCCGTCGACCAGGGCGAGCCGGGCGGCCTGGGCCCGTCCGGCGAAGAAGGCCGCCACCGCGTGGGCGCCGCGGATCTCGCCGGTCGCGGCGTCCGGGTCGAGCAGCTCGAGCAGGGAGGCGAAGTCCCCGCTCCGGGAGGCGGCGAGGAAGGCGGCGACGATCTCCCGATCAGCCGATCTCGCGGCGTCGGACGCCTCGGCCGCTCCCCGCACCCGGCGCCGGGCACGGCTGGCGAGCTGCCGGGCCGCGGTCGGGGAACGTCCGATGACGGCGCCGATCTCGCCGAACGGCACGGCGAAGACGTCGTGCAGGACGAACGCGAGCCGTTCGGCGGGGGTCAGCGTGTCCAGCACCACCGTCAGCGCGGTGCCGATCGCGTCGGCCAGCAGCGCCTCGTCCTCGGGTCCGGCCCCTCCGGCCGGGTGGACGCCCGCGTGCGGCACGGCCGGCTCGGGCGGCAGCGCCCCGGCCGGGTCCTCACGGCGGGCCCGGCGCGCCTCGAGCATGTTCAGGCAGACCCGGGCGACGACCGTGGTCAGCCATCCGGCCGGGTTCTCCACCCGTCCCGTGTCGGCGCGGCCGGCGCGCAGCCAGGCCTCCTGCACCGCGTCCTCGGCCTCCCCGGGCGAGCCGAGCATCCGGTAGGCCACCGCGCGCAGGCGGTCCTGGTGCTCGGTGAACCGCTCGCTCAGCCAATCCTGCTCGACCATCCGTCACATTCCTCCGTCCGGGCCTGTCATACCGATTGACCGGCGGAACCACGCCGATGTGACATCCGGGCCCGGACGGCCGGGCCCGGATCCGGCGGCACCCACCTCGAACACAAGGGAACAAGGCATGAAAGCGCACGTGAGCTCGATCCTGCTCGGCGTCCGGGACCTGGACCGGGCCAAGCGGTTCTACACCGAGGGCCTCGGCTGGAAGATCAAGAACGACTGGGGCGTCTCGGTGTTCTTCGAGTCCGACGGAGCCTCGCCCGTCGGCTTCTACGACCGCGAGGGCCTGGCCGCCCAGGTGGGCACCGGCCCCGAGGGCAGCGGTTTCGGCGGGCTGGTCCTGACCTACGTCGTCCGCGGCCAGGCGCGGGTCGACGAGATCGTCGCGGAGGCCGGCAAGGCCGGTGCCACGATCCTCAAGCCCGCAGGCACCCTGCCGTGGGGCGGCTACGGCGCCACCTTCGCCGACCCCGACGGCTACATCTGGAGCCTCGGCTACAGCGACCGGGGCAAGGACCAGCCCTACGCGGAATGACCGCAGGGAAGACCATCGGCCGGGCCCTGCCGGGCCCGACCGGAACGGGCTGCCCCGCGGCGTGACCGGCATCGCCGGACCACCGGGGTCTTCGCGGTGCCCGGCCCCGCGCCGTCTCAGCCGGCGTGGGGCCTGCTGAACTCCTCGATCAGCACGGGGTACTGCTCCCCGCCGTGCCCGGCGGCGATCGAGCGGTCGGCCATCGCCTTGATCAGCTTGGGGAGCTCGGCGTTGACGCCCACCGCCTCGCTCTCCTCGACCAGGTGGGCCATCGCCCGCGCGTCGGTCTCCAGTGCGGACACCTCGGCGGGGAAGGAGCCGTTGTCGATCTGCTCGGCGTATCCGGGCAGCCATTCGGCCACGCCGGCGGCGATCTGCCGGGCGAACGGCGCGTACGCGGCGGCGTCGACACCGGCGGTCTTGAGCAGGGCGGTGCCCTGGAGCCAGGCGTTCAGGACGCTCCACATCATGGCCAGGCCGGCCACGTCGTACAGGGACGCCAGCCCGTGGTCGGCGCCGAGGTAGGTGACGGTGCCGAGCACGCCGAGCGTCGACCTGTGCGCCTCGAAGTCGGCCTGCGGGCCGCTGTGCAGGATGACCGCCTCGGCGGTCCCGATCGCGGGAGGGACGGCCATGATGGCGCCGTCCAGGTAGCGGGCGCCGTGCTGCTCGGCCCACCGGGCGGTGTCCCGGGCCTGTGCCGAGTCGCCCGAGGTCAGGTTGATCAGGGTCGTGCCGGCCAGTTCGCCGCCGTTCGCGTCGAGCAGCTCGCGTACGGCCCGGTAGTCGGTGACGCAGAGGATCGTCAGGGGGCTCGCCTTGAGCGCGTCGCCGGCCGTCGGGGCCGCCAGGGCGCCCGCGGCCACCAGCCGGTCGGCCTTGGCGGCCGTACGGTTCCACACGGTCGTGGGGTGCCCGGCCTTCAGGAAGGCCTCGGCGAGCGCCCGGCCCATCAGTCCGAGTCCGATGATCGTCACAGGTGTAGCGGTGTCGTGGTTCATGGCACCATCGTCAACGTTCATACCGGTATGAAGGTCAAGTGAGGTTGCGATGCGGATCGGGGAATTGAGCCGCCGGACGGGCGTCAACGCCCACCAGCTGCGCTACTACGAGGCGCAGGGCCTGCTGGAGGCCGACCGCGGCACGAACGGTTACCGCGAGTACGGCGAGGACGCCGTGCTGCGGGTGAGGCAGATCCGGCACCTGCTCGGCGCCGGCCTGTCCTCCGAGGACATCGCGTACCTGCTGCCCTGCGCGATCGGAGAGGCTCCGGAGCTGCTCGGGTGTCCTGAACTGCTGGCCGCGATGCGTTCACGGCTGCAGCGGCTGGACGATCAGATGGACAGGCTCGCCGAGTCCCGCAGAGCCCTCGCCGAATACATCGACGCGGCCGATCGCATGAGCGGTGAGAACTACCCGCCCTTCGACGGTGCCGGCCAGGAGCCCGTCCCCGCCTGACCGGCGCCCCGCCCGGTGGGGAGCGCGGAGGCCGGAGCAGCGTGCGGCGGCCTCCGCAGGTGCGCGGGCGCAGGGGTTGCGGTCAGACGGCTTGCCGTGACCAGGCGCGGTGGAGCAGGGCGGTCAGGTCGGTGCGGGTGACGGGACGCGGGTTGGAATAGGGGCGGGCCAGGACCTCCGCGGCGACGCGCGGGAGGTCCGATTCGCGGACGCCGAGCCGGCGGAGGTCCCGGGGGGCGCCCAGGGCGTCGGCGAGGGCGCCCAGGGCGCGGGCCGGGTCGGCGGCGCCGAGCGCTCGGGCGAGCGCGTGGCGGGCGGCGGGGGCGGACGGCAGGTTGAAGGCGGCCACGTGCGGGAGCACGACCGCGTGCGTCTCGGCATGGGGGAGGTCGAGCATGCCGCCCAGCGTGTGGCACAGCTTGTGGTGCAGGCCCATCGTGGTCGCGCCGAGGCAGGCGCCGGACAGCCACGCGCCCTGGAGCGCCGTGGTGCGGGCGGCGAGATCCGCGGGGGTCTCCAGAAGGCGCGGCAGGGCGGTCGCGAGGTCGCGCACGCCCTGCTCGGCCATCGCGGCGACGACGGGCGATCCGTCGGGCGCGTAGAGCGCCTCGACGGCGTGGGCCATGGCGTTGAGTCCGCTCGTCATCGACATCTGTACGGGGAGCGCCACGGTGAGCTCGGGGTCGTACAGGACGGTCCGCGGCAGGACCTCGCGGTCTCGGCCGGTCTGCTTGCGGGCGTTGTCGGTGATGCCCCAGATGGGGGTCATCTCGGAACCGGCGTAGGTCGTCGGCACCGCCAGGGTCGCGCGCCCGCTCCGCAGGGCGAGGGCCTTGGCGAGCCCGACGGTCGAGCCGCCGCCGATCGCCACGTAGCCGTCGGCGTCCACCCGGGCGGCCCGGTCGAGGGCGTCCGCCACGGTCGTCGCCGGGACGTGCATGCGGGCACCGGTGAACACGCCGGCGGCGAGGTCCCCCAGGAGGGACGCCGCCCGCTCGGCGAGGTCGCGTTGCCCGGGAGTGCTCAGCACCAGGGCCCGCCGCACGCCGAGGCGCGCGGTCTCGGCGGGCAGCGCCGACAACTTTCCGGGGCCGAAGACGACCCGCATGGGAAGGGCTTCGTAGGTGAAGGACATGATCACGCGTCTTCCCTGGTGAGCCGGACGGGGAAGTCGGCGTGCCGGAAGGGCGAGGGCACGCCGTGACGCCGGGCCTCGTCCGGGTCGGCGACCTCGGTGAACTCGACGATGAGACCGCTCTTGACGGCGAACACCGCGTCACCGTCGATGTAGGGGCTGTCGGCCACGAACAGGTGCGTGGTCAGCGGGCGCATGCCGGGGGCCTCGGCGATGAGGTGGATGTGCGCCGGCCGGTAGGGGTGGCGCCGGGCGGCCTGGAGCAGTCCGCCGACGGGGCCGTCGGTGGGGATCGGGTAGTGGCTGGGCACGACGGTCCGGAACCGGAAGCGGCCGTGCTCGTCTGCGGTGAAGAGGCCTCGGCCGTTCCCGGGCGGCTGCTCGTCCGGCCGCTGCACGTCGTAGAAGCCGTGCTCGTCGCACTGCCACACGTCGAGTGAGGCGCCGGGCACGGGGGCGCCGGTCTCGTCGGTGACGCGGCCGGTCACCACGCACGGCGTCCCGGTCCCGATGAGGTCGATCGTGTCGCCGAGCGCGCGGCGGGGTGATTCGGTCATGTGGAACGGGCCGAGGACGGTGCCCTGGGTGCCGCGCGGATCGGTGTTGATCGTCTCGACCAGGGTGGAGATTCCGAGTACGTCGGACAGCAGCACGAACTCCTGCCGGGTCGGGGTGCAGGCGTGCCCGACGGCGGTGAGGAAGTCGACGGCCTGCTCCCACTCCCGCTGGG
Organism: Actinocorallia populi; assembly: GCF_002995495.1. GTDB lineage: Bacteria > Actinomycetota > Actinomycetes > Streptosporangiales > Streptosporangiaceae > Actinocorallia > Actinocorallia populi. Next base: position 421,160 of record NZ_PVZV01000006.1, read on the forward strand.
TCGGCCGCAGCTCCCGCACGAGGGCGTGCAGGTGGCGGGTCACCGCCTGGAGCACCTGGCGGGTTCGCGCGTCGGGCGTGCCGTCGAAGCTGGCGGCGGCTTCTTCGACCACTCCCGTCTCGGTGGCGTCCATGCTCATGATCGCTCTCCCATCTCGGCGAATCGGTCGGCGAACCAGTCCGCGACGTAGGCGGTGCGTTCGTCGGCGTGGTTGTAGAGGGTGTGCTCGCCGTCCTCCCAGACGCGCAGTGTCGCATCGCCGTGGTCGGCGGCGTCGAGGAACGGGCGCTGCTCGTCGAGGGCGACGATCTGGTCGGCTCCGCCGTGGAGCACCAGGACCGGGCAGGAGATCCGGTCTTCGGGCCGCAGCGCGATCCGGTCGAAGTTGCGCCGGACCGCCTCGGGGTCGGTGGTGCCGAGCATCGCGGCGGCCTGCTCGGCGAAGGCGCGGAACGCCAGCAGCCGCGGCCGTGCGGGGGCGCCGTTGACGCACACCGCGTTCACCCGCCGGTCGGACGCCGCGGTCGTCGCGGCGAACAGGCCGCCCATGCTGTTGCCCCACAGGCCGATGCCCGTGCCGAGGCCGGGACGCGCGGCCGCCTCGTCGACGAAGCCGCTGTAGGCGGCGCGCACATCGACGTCGAGGTGGATCCCGCCGGTCAGCCGGGGTTCCCCCTGTCCGGGGCCTTCGGCGAGCAGGGCGGCGATCCCCCGCCGGTTGAGGGCCTCGGCCTGGCGCGTGTAGGCCGCGCCCCAGCCGCTCTGCCCGCCGAATATCACGACGGTGCCGCGCGCCGGTCCGGCCGGCCGGACCAGCCAGCCGGTGAGGCGACCGCCTTCGAAGGGCGGCTCGATCCGCTCCCAGGCCGGAGTCGCCACCCGTCCCGCGCCGGCCGCGGCGTCGCTCATCCGCGCGTACAGCTCGCGTTTGCGGGCGTCGTCGAAGTTGAAGGCCATCTGCGCGAACAGGTAGCAGGCGATCGCGGCGCGGTAGGCCTCGCCGGAGGTGACGTGCCGTCCGTCGGCCTCGGCCGCCGCGGCCCGCTCGGTCTGGGCGTCGCCGAGCCGTTCGGCCGCGATGTCCCAGGGCACCCCCTCGCCGGTGAGCCTGCGCAGCGCGAGCGCGTCGGCGTGGTCCATGCCGCAGTCCAGGAGCCTCGTCATCGGCATGGCACGCCAGAGGACGTCGGCTGGGGGGAGGCCGGCCGCCGGGTTCGCGTTCTTCATGCCGGGGTCCTTTCGGTGGTCCAGGCGAGCCGGTCGCGCAGCGCGTCGACGGCCGCCGGGAGTTCGGCGAGGGAGCCCGCCCAGAACAGGTGGAAGTCGGGTCGCCCGATGAAGGCCTGCACTCCCTCGGCGGCGAAGTAGGCGGCGTAGGCGCCCTCGACGTCCTCGACCGAGTCGGGGGCGCCGGGCGCGACCGTCGCGGTGACCGCGGGCAGGTCGGCGAGGAACGCGAGCTGCCCGGGGGAGAGGAGGCTGCGCACGTCGGCGGAGGCCACGACGCTGAACCCTGCGCCGACGACGTCGTCGAAGAGCCCTTCGGCCGCACCGCGCCGCACGACGCCCTGGGGGGTGAGCGTGCCGGCCTGCGGCGACGGAACGCCGTCGGCGGTCCGGTGCACCACCCCGTCCGTCAGCGTGGGAAACGGCGGCGGCGGCGCGGCCTGTCCGGAACGGAAGGCGGCGTCGCGTGCGGCGGCCTCCCGCGGGTCGTGGGTGTTGGCGACCTTGCCCAGCGCCGACGAGATCTCGGTGATCGCGGTCGCGTGCGGGCGGCGTTCGGCCTCGTAGGTGTCCAGGAGCGCGTCGCCGGCCCTGCCGCGCAGGACGAGGTCGAGCTTCCAGGCCAGCGTGATGCCGTCGCGCATGCCGGAGCAGGCGCCCTGGCCCATGTACGGCGGGGTGGTGTGGGCGGCGTCTCCGGCCAGGAAGACGCGGCCGCGGCGCCACGACTCGGCGATCCGTCCTTCGAAGGTGTAGACGACCTGGCGCAGGATCCTGACGTCGTCGGGGCCCAGTCCGTGGGTTCGGCCGAGCCACTTCCAGGCGAACGCGGGGTCCTCGTAGTCGTGCTGGTCCTCGCCGTCGAGCACGGCGAGTTCGAACCGCTGGCGGCTCCTGCCGATCGGCATGTGCATGTGGCCGCGTTCGGGGTCGCAGTACTGGGTCGTGCGGGCGAACCGCTCGGGCAGCGGCCGCAGCCGTTCGGTGTCGATGTTGAGCCAGCGGTCGGCCACCCCGTTGTCGCTGCGCCCGATGCCGAGGGAGGCGCGTACGAAGCTGTTCGCGCCGTCCGCTCCGACCAGGTACTTCGCGGTGACGGTGCGTTCCTCTGCCGCGTGCGACCACTGGCCGGTGCGGGACTGCGTCCAGGGGCGGACGGTCACCTCGACCCGGTCGCCGTCCGGCTGGACCCGCACGACGGACCGGCCCTGGTGGACCTCGACGTTGCCGGTGGCCCGCACGTGCGCGTCGATGGCGTCCTCGATGTCGGGCTGGTACATGGAGATGTGGGCGGGATGGCCCGCGGAGGAGCCGCTCCAGTCGAGTTCGAGCAGCTGCTCGCCCGCGCCGTTGAGGTAGCGGTAGTCCGACACCGGGAGGGCGTCCCGCATGGCGTGCTCCAAATCGCCCGCCGACTGGATGATCCGCGCCGTCTCGCCGTCGATGTGCGTCAGCCGCGGCAGGCCGTACAGGCTGGGCCAGCGCTCGAACACCACGACGCGGTGCCCCCGCTTGCCCAGGGCCGACGCCAGGACGAGGCCGGTCGGTCCGTAACCGACGATCGCGACGTCGTACTCGTTGTTCATGGTCTCTCCCGTTCGAAGGAGCCTGCGCTCCTGATGACGGGATCGACGCTAGGCAACATCACCGTTTCGTCCGATCCGGTACCCGACAGGGTGATCCGGGGCACGCCACGGGTTGTGCCGGCGGTCACATGATCAGGACCGGAGGGTCTCCGACGGCGGGACGCCGTAGTGCTCGCGGTAGCTTCCCGCGAAGCGCGGCACGTGGGTGAAACCCCAGCGCAGCGCGATGTCGGCCACCGTCGCGCCGCCGGGCCGCGCCGCCTGCAGGTCCCGATGGGCGCGTTCCAGGCGCGTCCTGAGCAGGAACTCCCTGGGGCTGACGCCCGTGTGCTCCTTGAAGTACCGCTGGAGGGAGCGCTGCGAGACCCCCGTCTTCGCGGCCAGCCGTTCGACGGTGTGCTCCTTCTCGGGGCTCGCCTCGATCAGGTCGATGGCGCGCTTGAGCGGGCCCGGCCGGCTGGGGCCGATCCGCCGCGCCGCGAGCTGCTCGGAGTAGTCGTGCGGTTGCGCCAGGAGCAGCCCGGTCATGAGGAAACGCGCCCACGGGCTGTGCTCTCCCATCATCGCCAGCCCGCCGGAGCCCTCCAGGTCGCGCACCAGCAGCCGCACGGCCCGCGCCCACGAGGCGGCCGCGGGAACGGTCAGGTCCATGGCGGGACGGAACCCGATGGGCCCGGGGACCGTCCGCTCGAGGAGCTCCTCCAGATGGCGCTCCAGGGCGTGCCGTTCGATGCGCACGTGGAGCTGGCGGTAGCCGTCGCTGAGCCGCATCTTCGCCAGCATGCGCGGCGAGATGATCCCCGCGGTCCGCTCCGCGACCAGGACGTCGGCGTCACCGGCGCTCAGCAGGTTGCGTCCCGCCAGCGCCAGATTCACGTCGTAGTACGACACCTGCTCGGTGAGCTCCGCCCCGAGCGCGCCTCCCGTGCTGCTCCCGTACACCAGGGTGACGGGCCCCAGCGACACCGCGGCCAGATCGGACCTGACGTCGCCGCGGTCCGCGGGTACCAGGCGGTGCGGGGTCAAGAACGCCGAAACCCCGGCGCAGAACTCCTCGACGCCCGCCGATCGCAAGATCGTGTGCCGCTCCAGCACCCCGAATCGCGACATCCCCACCTCGCAACCATGGAATCGGCCCTGTCGCTTCGCACCGAATGCTACCCGCGCCCTGTGGCGAAGCGTGCTCGTCCGCATCGAGAATCCGGTTCTCGATGTGCGGCCCGACGGTGCGGCCCGGCTCAGCGGCTCACGGCGGTCTCCCGCCCCACACACGACAACTTCTCGGGATTGCGCACGTGGTAGAGGCCGGTGATGCCGCCGTTCCCGACCCGCACCGCCAGCACGCCGTCGATCTCCCCGTTGATCCGGACGAGCAGGCCGGGGCCGCCGTTGACCTGCACCGGCTCGACCGATCTTGCGATGCCATGCCTGTACCAGCCGTTGGCCAGCAGGCGAGCCACCTTCGCGGCCCCCACGATGGGCCGCAGCAGGGCGCGTTTGACTCCGCCGCCGTCGCTCAGGGCGACGACGTCCGGCGCGAGGACGTCGAGCAGGCGCTGCAGATCGCCGGTTTCGACCGCTCGCTGGAAGGCCTGGAGCACGGCCCGGGTCTCGGCCGGGGAGACGGTGCCGCGCGGCCGGCGCGCGGCGACGTGCGCCCGTGCCCGATGGGCGATCTGGCGTACGGCGGCGGGGGTCTTGTCGACGGCTTCGGCGATCTCGCCGTACTCCAGGTCGAACACCTCGCGCAGCACGAACACCGCCCGCTCGGTCGGTGCGAGCGTCTCCAGCACCAGCATCATCGCCATCGAGACGCTGTCGGCGAGCTCGACGTCCTCGGCCACATCGGGCGCGGTCAGCAACGGCTCGGGCAGCCACGGCCCGACGTAGGACTCCCTGCGCCGGCCGAGCGCACGCAGCCGGTCCAGCGCCTGCCGGGTGACGATCCGCACCAGGTAGGCGCGCTCCTCCCGTACGGTGCCGAGATCCACGCCCACCCACCGCAGCCAGGTCTCCTGCAGGACGTCCTCGGCGTCGGCGGCCGAGCCGAGCATCTCGTAGGCGACGGTGAAGAGCAGGTTGCGGTGGGCGACGAACGCCCCGGTGGCGCGGTCCACGCGCTCTGCACGGCCGGGCGGTCCGGCTGCGTCTGCGATCGGTTCACTGCGCTCGCTCATGCCCGGCTCCCGCCCCTTCGCCCTCGGTCCTGCCACACGCACAAGACGCCGGTCCCCGCCGTTCTGTGACACCCGCGGCCGGTGGCCCACGTCACACGATCGCGGGTGTCACAGGGGCCGGGACGCCGGCGTCTGGTGTTCGTCAGGACGCCACGAGCCGGGACCGGGAAGGAAAGGCCTCCGGTCCCGGGCGCTCACACGGAGAAGGTAGCCCGGTACATGAACGACACAGCTCTGCCCGACCCCCGCCGCTGGTGGGGGCTGGTGGTCATCGCCCTCGCCCAGTTGATCGTGGTGCTGGACATGACCATCGTCAACATCGCCCTGCCGTCCGCCCAGCAGGACCTCGGCATGACCGACGGGAACCGGCAGTGGGCCATCACCGCCTACACCCTGGCCTTCGGCGGTCTGCTGCTGCTCGGCGGCCGCCTCGGCGACCTGTTCGGACGCAGGCGCAGCTTCATCATCGGCCTGATCGGCTTCGCCGGCGCCTCCGCGCTCGGCGGCGCCGCCACCGGCCCCGGCATGCTCTTCGCGGCCCGCGCCCTGCAGGGCGTCTTCGCCGCGCTGCTGGCCCCCGCCGCGCTGTCCCTGCTGAACACGACCTTCACCGACCCGCGCGAACGCGGCAAGGCGCTCGGCGTGTTCGGAGCCCTCGCGGGCGCCGGCGGTGCCGTCGGCATGCTGGTCGGCGGCTTCCTGACCGAGTACCTGGACTGGCGCTGGTGCCTGTACGTCAACGCCCCGGTGGCCGCCGTCGCGGTGGTCGGCGCGCTCGTGACGCTCAAGGACCCGGGCCGCGGCACCGGTGCCCGGCTGGACGTCCCGGGCGCCGTGCTGGGCACCGCCGGCGTGCTGTCCGTCGTCTACGGCTTCGGCGAGGCCGAGTCCCGCGGCTGGGACGACACCCGGGTACTGGCCCTGCTGATCGGCGGCGTGGTGGTCCTCGGGGTCTTCTGGCTGTGGCAGACCCGCGCCCGGACGCCGCTGCTGCCCCTGCACATCGTCAAGGACCGCCAGCGGGCGGGCGCCTTCCTGACGATGGTCCTGGTCACCGTCACCATGTTCGGCGTCTTCCTGTTCCTGACCTACTACCTGCAGGGCATCAAGGGCTGGTCGCCGCTGGAGACCGGGGTGGCCTACCTGCCGATGACCGCCTGCATGATCATCGGTTCCACGCAGATCTCGGCGCGGCTGCTGCACCGGGTGCCGGCCCGCGCGCTGATGGTGCCCGGCCTGGTACTGGCCGCCGGAGGCCTGGCCTTCCTGGCCTCCATGGGCGTCGACGCCACCTACTCCGGGCACGTCCTGCCGGGCATCTGCATGATGGGCCTCGGCATGGGCGTCACCTTCATGGCGGCCATCTCCACGGCCACCGGCCGCGTCGCCCCGCACGAGCAGGGGGCGGCCTCGGCCACCCTCAACACCATGCAGCAGGTGGGCGGTTCGGTCGGCATCGCGCTGCTCAACACGATCGCGGCCGGCGCGACCGCGGACCGGCTGGCCGACCACCGGGTCGACCCCGCCGGGCAGGCGCCGCAGGTGAGGGCGGCGCTGGCGGAGGCGACGGTGCACGGCTACTCCGTGGCGACCTGGCTCTCCGCGGGCATCATCCTGCTGGCCGCGGTGGTCGCGGGCGTCCTCATCAACGCCAAGGCGCCCGACCGGCAGACCGGTGCGGCGGGCGGCGACCACGAGGCCGGGACCGTCGAGGAGCCGGTCCCGGCGGGCTGACCGCCGGCGCGCCGGCCGGCTACGAGCCCGCCCGGGGGCCGACCGCGCAGAGGCCTGCCCGTGCCGTTCGGCCGGAGCCGATGGCTCCGGCCGAACGGCGGTGCACCGGTTCGCCCTCCGGCCGGGAGGGGTTCGGGTCACAGGGGGAAGTAGACCCGGACGCCGGGGCGGTAGGCGTCGCGCAGGACGAGCCAGAGATAGCGTCCGGCGTTGCGCAGGTAGGCGTCGTCGGAGAACGCGGCGCGCCTGATCGCGGGGAGGGCGGGCTCGGCGGCGTCGCCGAGGTAGGTGAGGGAGTTGAGGGCCTGCAGCCGGACTCCGGGGTCGGGGTGGCGGTCCAGGGTGTCGGCCAGGAAGGGCACCGCCTGCGCGGTGCGGCCCAGGAGCGCCAGGGTCTCGGCGACCACGACGCGGACCTGGGGCGACGGTTCGTCCTTCAGGCGTCCGGCGAGGGTCTTCGCCGCCGGAGCGGCGTCCTTGCCGAGCATGAGCAGCCCGGAGGCCGCCCAGTAGCGGACGACCTCGTTGCCGTCGTCCAGGTCGCGGACGAGCAGGGGCAGCCGGGCGGGGTCGCGCCGGATGGCGGTCGCGGCGACGTCCAGGACGCGGCGCAGCGGGTAGGCGCCGGGGGCGCGGCTCTGGTCGTAGCCTTCCAGCGGGGAGCCTTCGGGGATGAACCCGTTGTCGTTGACGTCCAGGAGATGCGCGTCGAGGGCCTTGCGGAGCCGGTCGAGGACGGCGCGGTGGGCGGGGTCGCGTGCGAGGTCGGCCACCTCGTCGGGGTCGGCGCGCAGGTCGTAGAGCTCCTCGGCGGGCTTGGTGCGCCAGAAGCGGTCCTGGACGTCGGTGAGGGTGCCGTCGAGGTGCGCCTGCTCCCAGTCCTGGTAGCCCTTCTGCTGCCAGGCGTAGGCCTGGTGCTGGCCCCAGGGGCGGTGCGGGCTGTAGTTGCGGATGTAGCGGTAGCGCTCGTCGCGCACGGTGCGGACCATGTCATAGCGCTCGTCCATGCGGTTGCGCACGGCGAAGGCGTAGGCGGGCCGGCTCCGGCGGGTCAGGGGGGTGCCGCGCATGTGGGCGGGAGGCCGGATCCCGGCCAGGGCGAGCACGGTGGGGGCCAGGTCGAGGGAGGTGACGGGCTCGGTGACGGCGGAGCCGGGTGCGGCCGGTGCCAGGTGGGCCCACTTGTCGGGGAATCGGACGATCAGGGCGGTGCGCAGGCCGCTGTCGTAGCAGTGGCGTTTGCTGCGCGGCAGGGCGCCGCCGTTGTCGGAGTAGTAGAAGACGATCGTGTCGTCGGCCAGGCCGTCCTTCTCCAGCTCGTCCAGGCGCGCGGCGACCCAGGAGTCCATCTCGGCCATGCGGTCGTGGTAGCGGGCCCGGTCGGCCCTGATCCGCGGGGTGTCGGGCAGGTAGGCGGGCACCCGCACGTCCTCGGGCCGGGTCCGCCCCGCGCCGGTGAGGAACAGGCTGGTCTCGTGGGTGATCCTCGTGTTGAACACCGAAAGGAACGGTTTGCCCTTCGGCCGCCGCCTCCAGTGCGCGAAGGGCCCGGACAGGTCCCACACCTCGGCGGGGCGGAAGGGCGCGTTGTAGTCGGTCTTCTCGTTGTTCGTGCAGAAGTAGCCCGCCTGGCGCAGGTACTCGGGGTACCCGCGCAGGAAGGCGGGGATGTTCCCCTCGGCCCGCATGTGCTGCGCGGGTCCGCAGCTCTCCGGCGGCATCCCGGTCAGGATCGCGAACCGCGACGGCGCGCAGACAGGGGCGCTGGAGAAGGCGTTCTCGTACCGCACGCCTTCGCGGGCGAGGCGGTCGAGCGTGGGCGTGCGCGCCAGCGGGTCCCCGTAAGCGCCGATGAACGGGTTGTTGTCCTCGCTCACCAGCCACAGGATGTTCGGCCCCCGCGCCTCCTGCGCACCGGCTTGGTCCGCCAGGCCCGCGGTGAGCAGGCCCCCCGCGCTCGCGGCCAGCATCCTTCTGCGCGACATCCACGAAACCATCTGTTTCTACCTCTTGCAGGCGACTGGTGATGATCTCAGATGCCGTGCGGCGGCCATGGATGTCAACCGCCGCATGTGGCCACGCGAAGGGAGGCGGCCTGCCGCGCTCACCGAGGGGTCTCATGAGTCCTCGCCCGGAAAGGGCCGCGCACGCCGCACCCCGTGCCCCCCCGAGACCGCGCCGGGCGGGCGGCGGGACGCCGCCGCTCGCCGAGCCCGGTCCTGCGACGTGGGCGGTCATGCCTCCCCGTCAGGGTCGGTCCGCGGGACGTCCCTGACGAACACGATCCCGTCGTTTCCGGGCAGGTGGGCCGGGTCCAGCGGGGAGTAGCCGTAGTAGGGGGACACGCGGGGGACGGGCCGCGCGTCACCGAGGGCGGTGGCCAGCCGGGAGGCGTCGACGACGTAGCGGTCCTCCGGCAGCGCGTACAGGAGCCCTTCGAGGGTCTCCGGCGGCGGGGCGTGCACTCCCCGGTGCCGGATCGTGCCGAGGGCCGTGGCCAGGAAGGAGTACTCCCCGCCCAGGCGGGCGCTCACGATCGCGCCGGCGCTCCACCAGCTCACCGGCAGCCCTCCCATGCTCATCGTGAGCTTGTGGCGCTGGAGATGGCCGTTGTGGGCGTGGACCAGCACGGGGCCCTGCTCGGCGACGGCGAAGAGGTTGTCGGCCATCATCGAGTCCCGCAGGCCCCCCAGCCGCGCCAGGCGGCTCGGCGACGTGTCGGCCATCCAGAAGTGGTAGCGCAGCAGGCCGGTGGCGGTGCGCCCGTACAGGCGCGCCCTGTTCCAGCCGTCCCGCGAGGGCTCCTCGATCAGGTCCGGCGTCTGCGCGTCGAGCAGCGCCACCAGGTCGTCGGCGAGCAGCCGCAGCCGCCCGGCCTCGGCCGACTGCCCCACCGACCGGGACGGGTCCATCATCGCGGCGGGGTTCGTCCACCGCTCGTCGGCGCCGAGCAGGCGCTCGAGCGTCTCCGCGGTGCAGGGCAGCAGCCCCGCGTCCACCCTGGCCGCCAGGTGATCGTGGAGCGCGGTCAGGGACTGCCGGGGGCTCGCGGCGGCGGTGATCTCCAGCGGCCCGTCGAAACCGGCGAAGCGGACCATTTCTGAGGCGGGCCGGCCGTCGTTGTAGGCGCGCATCCAGCGCACGAGCTCGCGGTTGGCCGCGGACGCCCCCCACCCGTGGCTGAACCCGCCCGCCATGACCTCGTCGAGGCTCCCCGTGCCCGAGATGACGTGGTCGTCCACGACCAGCCCCATCATGCAGTCGCTCTCGATCGCGATCCACCGGTACCCCTCCTGCTCGACGAGCTGCCGGAAGAGCTCGTTGCGCAGGTCGAGCAGGGTGTCCTCGCCGTGGGTCGGCTCGCCCAGCGCGAGCATCCGCGGCCGGGCCGGGAGCAGCCCCATGACGGCTGCGGCATCGACGGAACGAACGGCGTCTTTGATGTCAGTGACCATGCATGCAACGGTATCTTTGAACACTCAATTGAGACTTTTCCTAAACTTCAGCCGGGTTATGAGGCAAAACCCTCAAAAGGCTGATCAGCCCCGGTCGGCTGCGGGCCTCTCCGGTGAAGAACTCTCGGAGCACGAGAAATCCTCGTAGGCTCACCTCGTGCGAGAACACCCTCTGCGTATCGTCACCCGTTCCTCTCCCATGGCGATGGCGCAGGCCCGCCTCGTGGCGGCCCGCCTGCGAAGCGCGTATCCCGGCCTCGCCGTCGAACTGCTTCCGGTGACGACCGCGGGCGACCGGTGGTCCGGCGCGCTCAGCCGACCGGGAGACAAGGGGGCGTTCACGAAGGAGGTCGACGCCGCGCTCCTGACCGGGGAGGCCGACCTGGCCGTCCACTGCCTCAAAGACGTCCCCGCCGACCGACCCCTGCCGCCGGGGACGGCCTTCGCGGCCTTCCTTCCGCGCGAGGACCTGCGTGACGCCCTCGTCCACCGCGGCGGCCTTACCTTGGACGAGCTGGAGGAGGCGGGAGCACGGGTCGGAACGTCATCGGTCCGGCGCGTCGCCCAGCTGGCGGCCTCCCATCCGGGGCTGCGCTGCGTGCCGATCCGCGGCAACGCCGACCGCCGGCTGGAGAAGTACGACGCGTTCGAGTGCGACGCGTTGATCCTCGCCGTGTGCGGGCTACGGCGGATCGGACGGCAGGAGCGAATCAGCCACATCCTCGACCTCGAGATGATGTGCCCGCCGCTCGGCGCGGGCGTCCTGGTCCTCCAGTGCCGCCAGGACGACGAGGAGACGGCCACCGCGGCGGGCGCGCTGAACGATCCCGCCGCGTGGCGGGAGGCCACCGCCGAGCGGACGCTGCTGCACGTCCTGCGAGGGCACTGCAACTCGCCCGTCGCCGGGTACGCCAGTCACGGTGCCGACGGGCGGCTCTCCCTGCGTGCCAAGGTCTTCAGCCCGGACGGCAGGACCGTCCTGAACGCCCACGAACAGGCAGGGGCGTCGGACCCCGAGGCCCTCGGCACGGCCGTGGCCCTCGCCTTGCTCCGCCAGGGGGCACGGGAGGTCATCGACGCCATCCCGCACTGAAGGGCGGCGGTTCCGGCGCCGTTTCGAAGCCCGCTCGGCGGTCTCGGCCACAGAAGTCGGCCGCTCTCCACGGGCTTCCCGCGACGCCCGTCGGCGGAGCGGCCCGTTCCTAGGCGACCGTGAGTACGATCTTGCCCTGGATGTGGCCTCGGGAGGCGCGCTCGTGCGCTGCCCGGGCGTCCGCGAGCGCGAACGTGCTGTCGATCGCGACGCGGACCGTGCCCGCGTCGAGCAGGCGCCCCAGGTCGGCGAGCTGCGCGCCGTTCGAGCGGACCTGGGTGATGGAGACCGTGACGCCCAGCTTCGCGTTCTCTTCTTCGTCGAATCGGCCGGGGAACACGGGGAACTGGGAGCCGCCGCGCTTGAGGGTGTGCAGGAGGCGTCTGCTGTCGGGGCCGCCGACGGTGTCGAGAACGAGGTCGACATCGCGTACGACCTCCTCGGGACGGTGCCGGGTGTAGTCGATGAACTCGTCGGCGCCCAGTTCTCTCAGGAACGGTTCGTGGGTGCCCGATGCCACCGCGATGACACGCGCGCCCTTCCATTTCGCCAGTTGCAGCGCGAAGTGGCCCACGCCGCCCGCGGCGCCGTTGATGAGCACCGTCATGCCGGCGTCGAGGGGCACCGGACGGTGCTTCGCCGCCTGGAAGGTGGGCGGGTGGTCGTGTCCGAGCTCGATCAGGAACTGCCACGCGGTGAGCCCGGCCATGGGCGCCCCGGCGGCGTGCACGTGATCGATGCCGGCCGGCTTGAGCGCGAGGTCCGACGCGGGCGCGGCCGCGTACTCGGCATAGGCGCTGCCGTCGAAGCCGGGGAAGCGAAGGAGGCCGAAGACCTCGTCGCCGACGGAGAGGCCGTCCACGTCCGCGGCGACCGCCTCGACGACGCCCGACAGGTCGGTCCCCGGAATCACGGGCAGGTCGAACTTCGGCCTCGTCTCCGGAGGCAGGCCGGACATCCCGGCGCGCAGGTACCAGTCGGGGGGGTTGACGCCGGCCGCGTGCACGCGGACGAGCACCTCGCCCGGCCCCGGCTCGGGAACCGGCACCTCGTCGTCACGCAGGACCTCGGGGCCGCCGTGCTCGTGGAGCCGGATCGCCCTCATCGTGTGTGTCGGCATCGTCTCTCCTTCCCGCACCGCGGGATAGGCTTATTCGGATCAGTGGTCCACCTATATGGACCACTGATCCGAATATATGGACCACCGATCCGTTTAGTCAAGGGGACGTATGCGGGCAGACGCCAGGAAGAACCGCGACCACCTGCTCGCGGTCGCGGGCACCGCCATCACCGAGCAGGGCGCCGACGTGTCGCTGCGCGATATCGCACGCAGGGCCAATGTGGGGCTCGCGACGCTGCTCCGCCACTTCCCCACGCGCGAGGCGCTGCTCGACGCCCTGCTCCGCACGAGCTTCGACGAGCTGACGGCGAAGGCGGACGGGCTCGAGAAGTCGAACTCACCCGCAGACGCGCTGGTGTCGTGGCTGCGGGACTTCGTCGCCTGCGCCCGGGACTATCGCGGCGCCATCACGTCGATGATGACGGCCATCGAAGACGAGGAGTCCGCGCTGCACGCTTCGTGCGTCACGATGCGCGCGTCCGGCGCGCGGCTCCTCGCCCGCGCTCAGGCCGGGGGCGTGGCGCGAACCGACATCGACGGCGCCGACCTGTTCGCCCTGGCCGGGTCGCTCGCCTGGCTCGGCGAACAGCCCTCGTCCGCGCCGCGCGCCGACCACCTCTTCCACGTCGTCGTGAGCGCGATCCTGACGAGCGAGGGGAGCGGAGGCGCCGAGCCGTGAACCTGGTCCGCGGAGGCGGGCGCGTGCGTCCGCCCGCGAACCGGGAGGGGCATCCACCGGCGGTCCGCAGGCCGACGAAGGCCCACCCCTGTCAGGGGGTTTCCGGCAGGGGCGTCCAGCGTGCCGATCCGGCTTCTCCGTCGGGAATGCCCCAGCTGCGGATGCGGCGGGGGCGGATGCGGATGACCTCGCCGCTGAGGAAGTCCTCCGCGCCGCGCGGCACTCCGGTGACGGCCTCGGCACGGCCCCGGATCTCCATGCCGCGGACGGTCCAGGGCTGGAGGGAGGCGATGTCGTCCACCACGAAGGAGACTTCGGGGTTCTGCCGGATGTTGGCGAACTTGCGGCTCCCGCCCATGCGCCATCCTCCGATGTCGATGAACCCCTCCTCCGCGTTCACCTCGAAGCCGACCGGATTGTTCTGGAGGGTCCCGTCGGGGGCGAGGGTGGCCAGGCGGCCGAGGGGCTGGGCGGCGAGGTAGGCGAGTTCCTCTGCTGTGAAGATCATGCCGTTCATCGTGCGACTTGAAGTGCACTTCACGTCAAGGGCCGCCGAGCATCTTCAAAGGGAGGACCGGACGGCTCCAAGGCGGTGTCACGGGACGGCGTGCGCCGCGATCCCGTCGTACATCACACGCAGCGCGGCCTCGCTGAGCCGGCGCTGGTCGGCGGGCTCCGGGTGCCGGAGCATCGCGATCGCCAAAGAGAGGATCATCCCGTTGACGGCGCGGGCGGTGCCGTCGACGTCGAGGTCGGCGCGCATGCTGCCGAGGTCGACGCCGTGCGTCAGGTAGGCGGCGGTCAGGTGGGCGGCCGACTCGAAGAAGTCGAGCACGCGCTCGGCCATGGCCCTGTCGATGCCGGGCGCCTCGAACAGCAGCAGGCGCGGGACGCGGGGGTCCGTACCGTCTCCATCTGGACCGTCTGCAGCCGCCTGCGGGGCATCGCGTTCCAGTGCTCGCCCGCCCAGCTGAAGATGCTCACCGAGCACCGGCGCGGGGAGTCCGACCTGGTGTTGCGGGGTGGTAACTGGTACCTGTACGCGACCTGCGACGTCCCCGAGCCCGAGCAGTTCGATCCGGCTGCCTTCCTGGGTGTGGATCTGGGCATCGTGAACATCGCCACCACCAGCGACGGCGACCGCCACGCAGGCAGGCACCTCAACCAGGTCCGGCACAAGAACCGGCGGCTGCGCGCCAGGCTGCAGAAGAAGGGCACCAAGTCCGCGAAACGCCTCCTGCGCAAGCTGTCGGGCCGGGAGGCGCGGTTCGCGGCCGACACCAACCACCGCATCACCAAGCAGCTGGTGACCGAGGCTCAACGCACCTGCCGCGGCATCGCCCTGGAAGACCTGGGCGGCATCCGCGACAGGGTACGGCTCCGCAAGCCCCAGCGGGTCACCCTGCACTCCTGGTCCTTCGCCCAACTCGGCGGATTCGTCCCCTACAAGGCCACCCTGGCGGGGGTGCCGGTGGTGTTCGTCGACCCCCGCCACACCTCTCAGGAATGCAGCCGCTGCCACCACATCAGCCGGAGCAACCGGCCTGATCAATCCACTTTTCTTTGCACGTCGTGCGGCTTCGCTGAGCACGCCGACGCGAACGCAGGCCGCACCATCGCCCAACGCGGTGGAGTGGTCTGGGCAGTGAGTCACGCTGCCGACGACGCGGCCTGAACCACACCGGCCAGGTGCCGGGGAAGAGCTGCAAGCTCGGTCCTTCAGGGCCGAGAAGCTGACCCAGCACGGCGAAGCCACCCTGCTGCGCCCCACCTCGACGATCGACGCCCACCGCGAGGCCGTCCGCTTCCCACTGGAGGACTACACCTACGCGTGACCGGAATTCAGCCCTCCGCAGCGGACATCGGCCAGGGGACGGTGGCCTGGAGGACGGCCTCGCTCAGGGCCCGGCCCCGCAGCGCGGTGACCTCGTGGTACTCCGGATCGGCGACCATGGCGAGGAACGCTTCCCTGCTCGGATACTGCACGACGAGCACGGCATCCCACGCTTGGCCGTCCTCGGCGACCAGCGCCGTCGACCCCTGTCCGGCGTACAGGACCTTGCCGCCGTAGCGCTTGAGGAAGGGCGAGGTGCGCCGCGCGTACTCCTGGTAGGACGCCTGGCCGTCCGGGGAGAAGCGCAGGAGGTTGAGCATGACCACCGGCCCGCCGGGGTCTTCGGCCATCAGCCGCTTCAGGTCTTCTCCCCGCGGATCGACTGCCATCAAGCGCCCCTTCCCTGACGTCTCCAAGGGATACCAAGGTAGGGACGGCGCGGTTTCCGAAACAACAGGGGAGAAAAAGACTGTGCGCCGTCACAATCCCGCGGCGGGCCATCGGCATTCGGGACGCCGCGGGGCGGAGGCGCCTCGTGCGTGCCGTTTCCTCAGAGGCCGCCGCGTTCGACGAGTTGCCGGACGATGACGTTGCGCTGGATCTCGTTGGTGCCCTCGCCGACGATCATGAGGGGGGCGTCGCGGAAGTAGCGCTCCACGTCGAACTCGGTGGAGTAGCCGTAGCCGCCGTGGATGCGGACGGCGTTGAGCGCGATCTGCATGGCGGTCTCGGAGGCGAAGAGCTTGGCCATGCCGGCCTCCATGTCGACGCGGCGTCCGGCGTCGGCCTCGCGGGCGGCGTAGAGGGTGAGCTGGCGGGCGGCGGTCAGCGAGGTGGCGGCGTCGGCGAGGTAGTTGCCGATCGACTGGTGCCGCCAGATCGGTTTGCCGAACGACTCGCGTTCCCGGGCGTAGGCCAGGGCGTCCTCCAGCGCGGCGCGTCCGACGCCGAGGGCGCGGGCGGCGACCTGGAGCCGTCCGGTCTCCAGGCCCTTCATCATCTGGGCGAAGCCGCGGCCTTCCGTCCCGCCCAGGACGGCGTCCGGGCGCGCCCGGTGGCCGTCGAAGACGAGTTCGCAGCTCTCGACGCCCTTGTAGCCGAGTTTGGGCAGGTCGCGGGAGACGGTCAGGCCCGGTCCGTGCTCCACCAGCAGGATGGACATCCCCTTGTGGGCGGGGGTCGCGTCGGGGTCGGTCTTGCACAGGAGAGCGATCAGCTGGGAGCGGCGGGAGTTGGTGATCCAGGTCTTGCCGCCGTCGACGACGTAGCCGTGCTCGTCCCTGCGGGCGGTGGTGAGCATGGCCTGCAGGTCGGAGCCGCCGCCCGGCTCGGTGAGGGCCATGGTGGCGCGGATCTCCCCGGTCGCCATCTTCGGCAGGTAGTGCTCCTTCTGGTCCTCGGTGCCGAAGGCCAGCAGCAGCTTGGAGACGACGGTGTGGCCGCCCATCGCGCCGGCGAGGCTCATCCAGCCGCGGGCCAGCTCCTCGGTGATCAGCACGTAGCAGGAGGTGGAGACCGCGCTGCCGCCGTACTCCTCGGGAACGGCGAGCCCGAAGACACCCAGCCGCTTCATCTGCTCGATGAGCTGCTCGGGGTAGGTGTCGGCGTGCTCCAGCTCCCGTACGACGGGCTTGACCTCCCTGTCGACGAAGTCGCGCACGGTCAGGACGGCGAGGCGCTCGTCGTCGGAGAGGATGTCGAGGGTGCTCACGGACGGGACGCTCCTGATCGCAAGAGAAGGAAGGGGGAGGACCGCGGTCGGACGGCGCCGTCCGCGCGCGGCGCAGCGACGGCCTGGTGGGAGCAGCCTAGGCGGCGGACGGGTCAGTCGCGGGGGCGGAGGAGGCCGGCGAGGGCGTCGAGGGCCTCTTTGACGCGCTGGATCTCCGCCGGGTCGTCGGTGTTGATCGCCGCGGCGAGGGCGTCGTCGATCTCTGCGGGGGGACGTGTCTGGGCGTAACTCAGCGCTTCGGCGGTGAGGCGCACCAGGGTCCTGCGGCGGTCGCCGGGGTCGGTGAGGGTCTCCACGACGCCCGCGTCGCGCAGGCGGGCGACGCAGGCCGAGACCTGGCTCTGCGGGAAGTGCACGCGGGCGGTGACGTCGGAGATCGAGCTGCCGGGGTTGTCCGCGATGTCGAAGAGGATCGTCCGGGTCGGGGCGCTGGGGCGGTGGAACTCCAGTTCCGGCATCGCCTGCTCGCCGAGCTTCATCAGCCTGCGGCCCAGTTGGAAGAGCTCGAATCCGTCCACGCCCGTAGATTACACCAAACAAGATGCATCTACCTTGATGTAAATCGGTGTGCCGGGTTAACCTCCTGGCGTGTTGCTTCGTCTGCTTCCTCCGTTCCTGCGCCCGCACCGGCGGACCCTCGCCGCCGTCATGGCGCTGCAGCTCGCCCAGACCGCGGCGGCGCTGCTGTTGCCGGACCTGAGCGCCGACCTCATCGACGACGGCGTGCTCGAGGCCGACACCGGCGCCGTCTGGCGCATCGGCGGGGTGATGGCCGCAGTCGCGCTGGCGCAGCTGGCCTGCGCCCTGGGAGCGGTGGTCCTGGCGGCACGGGTGTCGGCCGAGCTGGCCGGGGAGCTGCGGACGGCACTGTTCGCCCGGGTGCAGGGGTTCTCGGCTCGGGAGCTGGGCCGGTTCGGCACCGCCTCGCTCATCACCCGCACGACCAACGACGTCCAGCAGATCCAGACGATCGTGCAGGTCACGCTGTCGTTCATGGTGACCGCGCCGCTCATGTGCGCGGGCGGCGTCGCCTTCGCCCTCGCCCAGGACGTGCCGCTGTCGCTGCTGCTCGTCGTGGTCGCGCCAATGCTGGGTGGGCTGGTCGTGGGGATCCTGCGGGCGATGACGCCGCTGTCGGTCCGCCTCCAGGAGGCGCTCGACGCGGTCAACCGGATCATGCGCGAGCAGATCACCGGGCAGCGGGTGGTCCGGGCGTTCGTCCGCGAGGAGCACGAGCAGGCCAGGTTCGGTGCGGCCAACGCCGAGTACACCGAGACGTCCCTGCGGCTGGGGCGGCTCATGGCGCTGCTGCACCCGGTCGTGACGGCCGTCGCCGGAGTCGCCGGCGCGGCGGTCGTGTGGTTCGGCGCCGGAAGGGTCGAGTCGGGCGCGATCGGGGTGGGGGCGCTGGCGGCGTTCCTCGGTTACGTCCTGCAGATCCTCGGTGCGGCGATCATGGCGACCTACCTGCTGCAGCAGTGGCCCCGCGCCGACGTCTGCGCCCGGCGCATCAGGGAGGTCCTCGACACCGTGAGCAGCGTCGCCGAGCCCGCGGAGCCGGTGCGCGCTCTGGCCCGGCCCGGCCGGGTCGAGCTGCGCGGCGTCGGGTTCGGCTACCCGGGGGCGGAGGAGGCGGTGCTGAGCGGTGTCGACCTGGTCGCCGAACGCGGCCGGACGGTCGCGGTCATCGGCGGGACCGGAAGCGGCAAGAGCACTCTGCTCTCCCTCCTGCCGCGTCTGGCCGACGTCTCCGAGGGCGCCGTCCTCGTGGGCGGGGTGGACGTGCGCGAACTCGACAGGAAGCTGCTCAGCCGGACCATCGGATACGTACCGCAGCGGGCCTTCCTGTTCTCCGGCACCGTCGCCTCCAACCTCCGCTTCGGCGCACCCGACGCCTCGGACGCCGACCTGTGGCGGGCACTGGAGATCGCGCAGGCGCGTGACTTCGTCGAAGCCCTGCCCGGCGGCCTGGAGGCCCCGATCTCCCAGGGGGGAACGAACGTCTCCGGAGGCCAGCGCCAGCGCCTGGCCATCGCCCGCGCCCTCGTCGGCAGGCCGGAGGTCTACCTGTTCGACGACTCCTTCTCCGCCCTCGACACCTCCACCGAAGCGCGGCTGCGTGCGGCGCTGGCGGAGGAGACCGCGGACGCCGCGGTGATCGTCGTCGCCCAGCGGGTGAGTACCGTCCGCGACGCCGACAGCATCACCGTCCTGGACGCCGGACGCGTCGCGGCCTGCGGCACGCACGCCGAACTTCTCGCCTCGAATCCCGTCTACCGGGAGATCGTTTTGTCCCAGCTCACCGAAGAGGAGGCGGCATGAGCATCACCGTGCGTCGCCTTGGACAGGCGCTCGGCCGCGAGCGCCTGCTGGTCGCCGGAGTCGTCGCGGCCGGAGCCATCGGAGTCGTGCTGTCCGCGGCCGGCCCCCTGCTGCTCGGCCGGGCCACCGACCTCGTCCTGCGCGGCGTCCTCGGCGGCGGCGTCGACCACGCCGCCGTTGGCCGGGTCCTGCTCGCCGCGGTCGGCGTGTACGCCGTGGCCGGGCTGTGCGCGGTGGCGCAGGCGCGCATGGCCGTCCTCGCGGTGCAGCGCATGCTGCGGCGGCTGCGCGACGACCTCGAGGACAAGATCTGGCGGATCCCGCTCGGATACTTCGACGGGCGCAAGCGGGGCGAGGTCCTCAGCCGCGTCACCAACGACGTCGACAACCTCGGCAACAGCCTCCAGCAGGCGCTCGGCCAGCTCATCATCCCGTTGTTCAGCATCTTCGCGATGCTCGGGATGATGTTCTGGGTCTGCTGGCCGCTGGCACTGGTCGCATTGGTGACCGCACCGGTGTCCGTTCTGGTCGCGGCACGCATGGGAAAGCGGGCCAAGCCCGCCTTCGGCGACCTGTGGCGGCACACGGGCGAGCTCAACGGCCACATCGAGGAGATGTACACCGGCCACGAGCTCATCAAGGCGTTCGGCCGGGAGGACCAGGTGCTGCAGGCATTCGCGGAGGGCAACGCCGAACTGACCGGGGCCACACGCAGAGCGCAGGTGATCTCGACTGCGATCCAGCCGCTGATGATGTTCGCCAGCAACGCGAACTACGTCCTCATCGCGATCGCCGGGGGCCTCCTGGTCACCTCCGGCGGGTTGACGGTCGGCGGCATCCAGGCGTTCTTCCAGTACTCCCGCCAGTACAGCCAGCCGTTCGCCCAGCTGGCGAGCATGGTCGGCATGGTCCAGTCCGGTCTCGCCTCGGCCGAGCGGGTCTTCGAGCTCCTCGACGCGCCCGAGCAGACCCCGGACCCCGCGACGCCGACCCGTCCCGACGGTCCCGGACATGTCGCCTTCGAGGACGTCTCCTTCGGCTACACCCCGGACAGACCCCTCATCGAGAACCTCTCCCTGGCCGCCGAGCCGGGCCACACCGTCGCGATCGTCGGCCCCACGGGAGCGGGCAAGACCACCCTGGTCAACCTGCTCCTGCGCTTCCACGAGATCTGCGGCGGCCGCATCACCCTCGACGGCGCCGACATCACCGGCATGTCCCGCGCGGGGCTGCGCTCGCGCATCGGCATGGTCCTGCAGGACACGTGGCTGTTCGGCGGCACCATCGCCGAGAACATCGCCTACGGCCGCAGCGGAGCCACCCGCGAACAGATCGTCGCCGCCGCCAGGGCCGCCCACGCCGACCAGTTCATCCGCACCCTGCCCGACGGATACGACACACCCCTCGACGACGAAGACTCCTCCCTCAGCGCGGGGGAGAAGCAGCTGCTCACCATCGCCCGCGCGTTCCTGGCCGACCCCGCCATCCTCGTCCTGGACGAGGCGACCAGCTCCGTCGACACCCGCACCGAGGCGCTCGTCCAGCAGGCGATGGCCCGCCTGCGCGCGAACCGCACCGCCTTCGTCGTCGCCCACCGCCTGTCCACCATCCGAGACGCGGACACGATCGTGGTCATGCAGGACGGCACCATCGCCGAACAGGGAACCCACGACGAACTCCTCGCCGCACGCGGCCCCTACGCCCGCCTCTACGACGCCCAGTTCGCCGCCCTCTGACCACAGGAGTGTTCCCGCCCAGGGTGTCGGGCGGCTCGCCGACCGTGTTCCTCAGGTGGAGGACCGCAACACGATGCGGGGGGTGCCTTCGGTGTCGGCGGACGGCTCCGGCCGGGTGCCCGCGAAGGCCGCAACGATGGCTTCGGCACGGCGCGCGGCGGCTTCGCGCAGGTCGAAGGTGACCGTGGTGAGCGGGGGGAAGGCCAGCCGGGCGGTGGTGATGTCGTCGGATCCGATGACCGCGAGGTCGGCCGGCGCGGTCAGGCCGTGCACGCGCATGCCGGCCAGGACGGCGATCGCGATCTCGTCGTGGAAGGCGCAGACGCCGGTGACGGACTCCTCGGCCCACCGGGCGACGGCGCGGGCCGCGCTGTCGACCTCCATGCCCGGGCTCAGCGCCAGGGGCGGTTCGACGCCGGCGGCCTGGCAGGCGTCGGTGACACCCTGCAGGCGCCCCTGCGCCATGGGCAGGAGCCCCGGCTCGGAGGGCAGCGCGTAGCCGAGGCGCCGGTGGCCGCGGCCGATGAGGTGCTCGGCCTGCAGGCGGCCGACCGGTGCCGTCACGGAGACGCCGTCGGTGGGGTGGGCGGGCAGGACGACGTCGGCGCCGGCGCGGTGCAGGGACCGGACGGTGTCGGGATCGAAGACCTCGAGGCCCAGGACCGCCGAGGCGCCGATGGCGGCGCACACGTCGGGCAGGGACCTCCCGTGCGCGCCCTCGAGGTGGGTGACCAGGGTCAGCCCGTGCTCGGCGAGCGCGGCGGCGAGCTCTTCGACGAAGCGGCTGATGCTCTGCCCGATGGGCAGGTCGGGGACGGACAGCAGGACGGTGTCGCTGCGTCCGGCGGCCAGGGCGCGCGCCGAGGAATGGGGCCGGTAGTCCAGGCGGCGGGCGGCCTCCAGGACGCGACGCCTGGTCTCCTCGGGGATGGACTGGCCCGGCTTGTTGTTGAGCACGAAGCTCACGGTGGTCTGGGAGACTCCGGCGGCCCGGGCCACGTCGGAGCTGGTGGGGCGCTTCACAGGTCGCGTCATGGTCTTCTCGTCGCAGGGATGCCGATCTCGACGGCGCTCCCATCGTAGAGCCTGCCGCCGGGGCGTACCGGATGGCGTCTCCCGGCCCGTGAACGCCGGTTCGGTCGCCGTTACCAACCCGTGTCTTGTTCGAACCCGCCTCGGGGCCTACCGTACCAATCCGCATTAGTAATGCGAATTACTGCGGATTCCATGGCCCGGTCACACCAGGTCGGCCCCACCCCCAGGGAGTTCCATGTCCATCTCGCCCAGACCGCTCCAGCGGCGGTCCCGGATCCTCACCGCGACCGCCGCCGCGGCGCTGCTGATGACGGCGGCGTGCGGCGGAGGGTCCGATTCCCCGGACGCGTCGCCGAGCGCCGAGAAGCTCGCGATCGCCATCCAGGCACCCCCGAGCTCCTTCGAGGTGACGCGGCTCGACGGCGGTCAGGCGGCCTACGTCTGGGCCTCGGTCTACGACACGCTCCTCTACACCGACGAGAAGGGGCAGATCCAGCCGAACGCGGCCGAGTCCTACACCTACTCCGAGGACCGCAAGACGCTGACCTTCAAGCTCCGCGCGGGCATGGCCTTCAGCTCGGGAGCCCCGGTGAACGCGGCCGCCGCGAAGGCCAGCCTGGACGCCGTCCGCACGACCCCCGGTCTCGGCCAGTCGAACCTGGCCTCGATCGACTCGGTCGAGGCCGCCGACGACCTCACCGTCGTCGTCAAGCTGAAGGAGCCCGACGACTCCCTGGTCCCGTACCTCGCCGGCGGCAGCAGCGCGATCGCCGACCCGGCGGCGATGAAGCAGCCGGACGCCGCGACGAACCCGGTCGCCTCAGGCCCCTACACCCTGGACAAGGGCGCGACGGTCAGCGGCTCGAGCTACACGCTGAAGAAGCGCGAGGACTACTGGAACGCCGCCGCCTACCCGTTCGAGACCATCCAGGTGAAGGTGATGCCCGACCGCGCCGCGGTGGTCAACGCGCTGCGCGCCGGGGAGCTCAACGCCGGCAGCGTCGACTCCTCCCAGGTCGAGACCCTGAAGTCCGCCGGCCTGCGGATCGAGCAGATCAAGGCGAGCTCGGTGGCGACCCTGTTCCTCGCCGACCGCGAGGGCGACAAGCTCGAGCCGCTCGGGGACCTGAAGGTGCGGCAGGCGATCAACATGGCGTTCGACCGCGCCAAGCTGGTCCAGACCGTCCTGCGAGGCACCGGCATGCCCACCGCCCAGCTCTTCAACCCCAAGGGCCGTGCCTACGACGCCGCGCTGGACGAGCTCTACCCCTACGACCCCGCGGCCGCCAAGAAGCTGCTGGCCGAGGCCGGGTACGCGCAGGGCTTCGAGGTGACGATGCCCAGCTTCGTCACCACCAAGCCGCTCGAGCCCGTGATCGCCCAGAGCCTCGCCGACATCGGCGTCAAGGTGACCTGGGAGTCGGTGCCCCTCCAGCAGCAGTTCACGGCGCTCGGCTCGGCGAAGTACCCGATGTACTTCGGCATCTACGGGCTCGACCACGACCCCCTGCTGGTGGACACCTACACCGCTCCCGGCACCCCCACCAACCCGTTCAAGTCGGCCGACCCCGAGCTCACGAAGCTGATCGGCGACGCGGACAAGGCGGGTGACCCGGCGGAGGCCGACGAGGCCTACAAGAAGATCAACCAGTTCTTCGTGAAGAACGCCTGGTTCGCGCCGGTCATGGACATCGGCATGAGCTGGGTGACCGCGAAGGGGATCACGTACCTCGGCGACGGGTCCTCGGCGGCCATCAGCATCCGGTACTTCGGCACCTCCGACTGAGCACGATCCGGGCGGCCCCCGAGGGCCGCCCGGATCCTGAAAGATCCGAAGGAAGCCACACATGCTCCTCTACGTGATCCGCCGCCTGGTCTCCGGACTGGTGCTCGCGGTCCTGGTCACCCTGATCACCTTCCTGCTGCTCGCCCCGTCCTTCGACGGCATCGTGAGCAACAGGATCGGCATCGGGGTCACTTCCGAGGCGGTCCGGGCGCTGAAGGCGGACATGGGTCTCGACCGGCCGGTGCTCGTCCAGTACCTCGACTGGCTGTCGGACGCCGTCCGCGGGGACCTGGGGGTCTCCTTCTTCTCGGGCGAGGCCGTCGGGCACACCGTCGGGCAGCACCTCGGCGTGACCCTGTCGATCGTGGTCGTCACGCTCCTGCTGACGGTCGCCGTCAGCGTCACGCTCGGCGTCCTGGCCGCCTCCCGCGGAGGCGCCGTCGACAGGATCACCCAGGCCGCCTCGCTCACCGGCCACCTCGTCCCGAACCTGCTCATCGCCATCGCGCTCGTCTACCTGCTGGCGATCCGCCTGAAGCTGCTGCCCGCGACCGGCTTCACGCCCGTGACGGAGGACCCCGCCGCGTGGGCCCGGTCCATCACCATCCCGGTGATCGCCCTGCTGGTCGCAAGCGTGGCGGGGCTGACCGCCCAGGTGCGCGGCACCATGATCGACGAGCTGCGCAAGGACTACGTGCGCACGCTGCGCACCCGCGGGATCTCCACCCGGGCGGTGGTGCTGCGCCACGCCCTGCGCAACGCCGCCGGACCCGCGCTGACCGTGCTGTCGTTCGAGTTCGTCGCCCTGCTGGGCGGCGCGCTCATCGTCGAGAAGGTGTTCGCGATCCCGGGCTTCGGCAGCTATGCCTTCGACGCCTCCCTCCAGGGAGACGTCCCGGTCATCATGGGCATCACCCTTTTCGCCGTGCTCCTCGTCGTCACCATCAACCTCGCCGTCGACCTGGTGAACGGCTGGCTCAACCCGAAGGCGAGGATCTTTTGACCGCCGAAACCCCCACCGGCCGGCCGGACCCTCGGCGCCGCAGGTCGACCGCGCACAAGCTGCTCCGCGACCCGCAGGCGGTCGTCACCGCGGGCCTGCTGCTGTTCATCGTCGCCATGGGCCTGCTCGCACCGCTGCTGGCCTCGCACGGCCCGAACGAGTCCTCCCTCGACCACATCGACGCCGGAATCGGCACGCCGGACTACCCGCTGGGCGGCGACCACAGCGGCCGCGACATCTGGGCGCGGCTGCTGCACTCCATCAACACCAGCGTGGTCTCCGCGCTCATCGGCGCGAGCATCGCCCTGATCGTCGGAGTGGCCGCCGGGCTGGTCGGCGGCTACTACGATCGCGCCCGCTCGGCGACCGAGTGGACGTTCAGCCTGGTCATGACCTTCCCCGGACTGCTGCTGCTCATCGTTCTCATGCCGCTGACCGGCGGTGACTTCCGCATCACCATGGCCATCTTCGGCGTGCTGCTGTCACCCGGCATCTACCGCATCGTGCGCAACCAGGTCGTCGGAGTGAAGAACGAACTGTTCGTCGACGCCGCCCGCGTCTCCGGCCTGACCGACCGGCGCATCCTGGCCCGCCACGTCCTGTTCGCGGTACGCGGACCCGTCATCATCGCCACCGCGTTCCTGTGCGGCTCATCCATCGGCGTCCAGGCGGGCCTGGCCTTCCTCGGCGTCGGACCGGCCACCGTCCCCAGCTTCGGATCCATGGCCGCCGAAGGTTTCCAGAACCTCTACATCGCCCCCCTCCAGGTGGTCTGGCCCAGCCTCGTGCTCGGCACCATGACCGCCTCGCTCGTCCTGCTCGGCAACGCGCTGCGCGACACGCTGGAGGGCGCCACCCGCAGGCCGTCCAAGGTCGCCGCACTGAAGGCCGCGAAGGCGTCCGCGGTGGACGACGCGTCGTCCGCGCTGCTGGTCGTGCAGGACCTGGCCATCGCCTACCCGACGCCCTCGGGCGAGCTGAACGAGGTCGTCAGCGGGGTGGACCTGCGGCTGGAGGCCGGCGAGACGCTCGGGCTCGTGGGCGAGTCCGGGTCGGGCAAGACCCAGACGGCGTTCGCGGTCCTGGGCGTGCTGCCGCCGGAGGCGGTCATCACCCGCGGCTCCATCCGCCTGGACGGGCGCGAGCTGCTCGGGCTGAAGGAGTCCGAGCTGCGCGGACTGCGCGGGAGGACGATCGCCTACATCCCGCAGGAGCCCATGTCCAACCTCGACCCCTCCGCCACCGTCGGATCCCAGCTCGTCGAGGGCCTGCGCGCGGCGAGCGGCGTCTCCCGGCAGGAGGCGCGAGAGCGGGTGCTCGCCCTCCTCGCGCGGGTCGGCATCCCCGACCCCGAGCACACCTTCGGCTCCTACCCGCACCAGATCTCCGGCGGCATGGCCCAGCGCGTGCTGATCGCCGGGGCGGTGGCCTGCCGGCCGGTCCTGCTGATCGCCGACGAGCCGACGACCGCGCTGGACGTCACGGTGCAGGCCGAGATCCTCGACCTGCTGCGCGACCTGCAGGAGGAGATGGGCATGGCGGTGCTGCTGGTCACCCACAACTTCGGCGTGGTCGCCGACATCTGCGACCGCATCGCGGTCATGCGCGACGGGCGGGTCGTCGAGACGGGGACCTCCCTGGAGATCTTCCGCGAGGCCCGGCACCCCTACACCCGGATGCTCCTGGACTCCGTCCTGGACGAGGAGACCGTGCGGACCGACCCGCCGGCCGCGGCGTCTCCGATGGCCGCGGTGGCCGAGAGCGCGGGGAAGGAGAAGTGATGGCGACGCCTCTGCTCGAGGTGAAGGACCTGCGCCTGGCCTACCCGGGCCAGGGCTTCCGGGCCCGTCCGGTGGAGATCCTGCACGGGGTCTCCCTGACGGTGGGCGAGGGCGAGACCCTCGGCCTGGTGGGGGAGTCCGGGTCGGGCAAGACGACGATCGGCCGTGCCCTGCTGGGCCTGGCCGAGCCCAGCGGCGGCAGCGTCGTGTTCGCGGGCCGGGACATCACCTGTCTCCCGTCCAAGGAGCGCCGCGCCCTGGCCCGCGACATCCAGGTCGTCTTCCAGGACCCCTACACCTCCCTCAACCCGTCGCTGACGATCGGCGACATCCTCAGCGAGCCGCTCATCGTCCAGGGAGCCACCGCGAAGGACGCCCGCGGCAAGGTCGGCGAGCTCCTCGACCGGGTCGGGCTGCCCGCGGACGCGGCCGAGCGGCTGCCCCGGGAGTTCAGCGGCGGCCAGCGCCAGCGCGTGGCCATCGCCCGCGCCCTGGCTCCGGAGCCGAGGCTGATCGTCTGCGACGAGCCGGTCTCCGCACTCGACCTGTCGACCCAGGCCCGCGTCCTCGACCTGCTCATCGACATCCAGCGCCGCACGGGCGTGGCCTACCTGTTCATCTCCCACGACCTGGCCGTCGTGCGCCACATCAGTCACCGCGTGGCCGTCCTGTACCGCGGCGACCTCGTCGAGACCGGCCCGGCGCGGAAGATCACGGCGACCCCGGAGCACCCTTACACGCGCCGCCTCGTCCTGGCCTCACCGGTCGCCGACCCGGTGGAGCAGGAAAGGCGCCGCGCCGAACGCCGCCGCCTCGCCGCGGAGGCCGCTCCGGACGTCGCCTAGCCGCGTACACCTGCCCCCCCCGCGCAGGTGTACGCTCACTATTGCTAATGCGCATTAGTTCCCTCTTCATCAAAGGAAACGAAGGACTCAGCACGTGAGCGAGCATCGCCGTACGAGCATCACCCCGGGCCGGCCCTGGCTGGACACCAAGGGCGAGCGCATCCAGGCCCACGGAGGGTCGATCCTGTACCTCGACGGCACGTTCTACTGGTACGGGGAGAACAAGGAGAAGACCCTTCCCGGCAGCGGCGTCTGGCACTGGGGCATCCGCCTGTACGCCTCCCAGAACCTGTACGACTGGGAGGACCGCGGCCTGATCATCCCGCCCCAGCCCGACGACCCCGCCAGCCCGCTGCACCCGGCCAAGCAGGTCGACCGGCCCCACA
Organism: Actinocorallia populi; assembly: GCF_002995495.1. Lineage (GTDB taxonomy): Bacteria > Actinomycetota > Actinomycetes > Streptosporangiales > Streptosporangiaceae > Actinocorallia > Actinocorallia populi. The sequence goes on from NZ_PVZV01000006.1 coordinate 448,691, forward strand.
TCGTCCACGACCGGCGGACCGGGAAATTCGTCTGCTGGCTCAAACTCATGGGCGAGTTCCAGGAGTCCACCGTGCTGGTCGCCGACGCCATCGAGGGGCCGTACCGCATCGTGCGCACCGGCCTGCGCCCCCTGGGGATGAGCGCCGGGGACTTCGACCTGGTCGTCGACCCCTACGACGGCAAGGGCTACTACTACTTCGAGCGCGTGCACAGCGAACTCATCTGCGCCGACCTCACCGAGGACTACACCGGCGTGACCGGCTACTACTCCACCCATTTCCCGCAGCCGGGCCCGCCGTCCGTCCGCGAGGCCCCCGCCTACTTCCGCCGCGGCGCCAAGCACTACCTGTTCACCTCCGGGACCTCGGGCTACCTCCCGAACCCGAGCGAGGTCGCGGTCGCCGACACCTACCACGGACCCTGGACCGTCCTGGGCGATCCGCACCCGGGCGACGAGACCGGCACCTCCTACCGGTCGCAGATCTCCTCGGTCTTCAAGCACCCGCACAAGAAGGACCTCTACATCGCCCTGGGCGACCGGTGGCTGCCGGACGTGCCGGCCGAGATCTCCGCCCGTGCCCTCGCGCGCCTGGCGGGCGGCCCGCCCGCCCCCGAAGCGGATCCCGGAACGAGCGAGGACCGGGAGAAAGTACGAACCGCCTTCATGGAGCCCAACACCTCCCTGGCGGACTACGTCTGGCTGCCGGTCCGCTTCGACGGCGACCGCCCCTGTCTCGACTGGCACGACGAATGGCGCATCGAGGACTACGACTGATGAACATCCCTGACCTTCTGGCCCGCCTCACCATCGAGGAGAAGGCCGCGCTGCTCTCGGGCCGGAGCGCCTGGGAGACCGCGCCGGTCGACCGGCTCGGCATTCCCTCGGCCACGCTGACCGACGGCCCGCACGGCCTGCGCATGCAGGATCCGGCGGCCGAGCGTTTCAGCTTCGACGTGAGCCTGCCGGCCACGTGTTTCCCCACCGCGTCGGCGCTGGGATCGTCCTGGGACACCGCCCTGCTGGCCCGGGTGGGAGAGGCGCTCGGGGACGAGAGCCGCGCCGCGGATGTGGCGGTCCTGCTCGGCCCGGGCGTCAACATCAAGAGATCGCCGCTGTGCGGCCGCAACTTCGAGTACCTCTCCGAGGACCCCGTCGTCAGCGGAATCCTGGGCGCGGCGCTGGTGCGCGGTGTGCAGAGCCGGGGCGTGGGCGCCTCGGTGAAGCACTTCGCGGCCAACAACCAGGAGACCGACCGCATGCGGGTCAGCGCCCAGGTCGACGAGCGCACGCTGCGGGAGATCTACCTGGCCGCCTTCGAACACGTCGTCACCACCGCGAAGCCGTGGACGGTGATGGCCGCCTACAACAAGGTCAACGGCGTCCACGCCGCGCAGCACCCGTGGCTGCTGACCGAAGTGCTGCGCGACGAGTGGGGCTTCGACGGCGTGGTGGTCTCGGACTGGGGCGCGGTCTGCGACCCCGTGGCCGCCGTCGCCGCGGGCTTGGACCTGGAGATGCCCACCACGAACGGCACCAGTGCGGCACGGCTCGTCGAGGCGGTGCAGGCCGGTCGGCTCGAGCAGGCCGCGCTCGACCGGGCCGTGACGCGCATGCTGGAGCTCTTGGACCGCTCCGCGCAGGCGGGCCCCGCCGAAGCCGTCGACTTCGACCGGCACCACGCCCTGGCCCGGCTGGCCGCCGCCGAGTCGGCGGTCCTGCTGAAGAACGAGGACGCGATCCTGCCGCTGGACCCGGAGGCCGGTCCGAGCGTGGCGGTGATCGGCGAGTTCGCCCGCACACCCAGGTTCCAGGGGGCGGGCAGCTCCCTGGTCAACGCCGTCCGCGTCGACAACGCTCTGGACGCCCTCACGGAGGCGGCCGGGGAACACCTGCACCTGACGTTCTCGCCCGGCTTCACCCTCTCGGGCGAGGAGGACGAGGCACTGCTGACGGAGGCGGTCTCCGCCGCCGAGGAGGCCGACGTCGCCGTGGTGTTCCTGGGCCTGCCCGAAGGGGAGGAGACCGAGGGCACCGACCGCGAGCACATCGGCCTGCCCGACGTCCAGCTCCGGCTGCTGGAGGCGGTGGCGCGGGCCAACCGGAACACGGTGGTCGTGCTGGCCAACGGAGGAGTGGTCGAGACCGCGAACTGGGACCACCACGCCAAAGCCGTCCTGGAGGGATGGCTGGGCGGGCAGGCCGGTGGCGGCGCGATCGCCGACCTGCTGCTCGGCCGGGTCAACCCGTCCGGGAAGCTGGCCGAGACCATTCCGCTGCGCCTCCAGGACACCCCGTCCCACCTGGACTTCCCCGGTGCTGAGGGCGTCGTCTCCTACGGGGAGCGCCTTTACGTCGGATACCGCTACTACGACGCCAGGGACATGGCCGTCGCCTACCCCTTCGGGCACGGCCTGTCCTACACCGCCTTCGCCTACTCCGACCTGCACACGACGGTCGAAGGGGAGGGCGAGGACGCCGTCGTGCGGCTGCGGCTCACCCTGGCCAACACCGGGTCCGTCACCGGCAAGGAAGTGGTGCAGGTCTACGTCGGCGATCCGATCTGCTCGGTCGACCGGCCCGTCCGGGAGCTCAAGGCCTTCACCAAGATAGAGCTCGCCCCCGGTGAGGCCGCGCCCGTGGAGTTCGAGCTGCGCGCCCGGGACCTTTCCTTCTTCCACCCAGTCCACGGCCGGTGGGTGCTGGAGAGCGGTGACTTCGAGCTCAGCGTCGGTTCGTCCTCCCGCGACCTGCGCCTGACCGCCACCGTGACGGTGGAAGCTCCTCCGCTCGCGCGCCCCCTCGCCCTGGAGTCGTCGGTCGGGGACTGGCTGGACGACCCGGAAGGCGGCCCCCTGCTCATGGAGGCGGTGCGGACGATGGAGGGGTCGGGCATCGCCCACGACCCGGAGATCCTCCGCATGGTCGAGGCGCTGCCGCTGAACCGGCTGATCGCGATGGGCGGAGGCCGCCTGGACACCACGGAAATCGATCGTTTTCTCGGCGGCCGTACGGCCGGGCACGGCGCGTAGAGACCCAGGGAAGGCAAGATCCATGATTCGCATTTCTTTCAACGACGGATGGCAGGCCCGGCCCAAGGTCAACCCCTTCGCCGAGCTGTCCGGCACCTCCGTCCCGTTCCGGCCGGTGACGCTGCCGCACGACGCGATGATCACACAGGACCGGGTGAAACCGGACAGCGCGGCCACGATGGAGAACGGGGCAGGCGCCTACTTCCCCGGCGGCGTCTTCGAGTACCGCAAGGCGTTCTTCGTGCCGGAGGAGCACCGGGGCAAGCGGGTCTTCTTCGAGTTCGAGGGCGTCTACCGCGACGCGACCGTCCACATCAACGGCGACTACGCCGGGCAGCGCCCCTACGGCTACTCCCACTTCCACATCGACGCCGACCGGTTCCTGCGCTTCGGCCAGGACAACGAGATCTGCGTCGAGGCCCGCGCCCACCGCGACTCCCGCTGGTACACCGGAGCGGGGATCTACCGCGACACCTGGATGCTCGTCGGCGAGACGGCCCGCATCGCGCCCGACGGCGTCCGCGTCACCACCCCCGACATCGACCGGGACCGGGCGGTGGTGGAGGTCGCGGTCAAGGTTGAGAACGACTCCCTGGCCATCCGCACCCTCGAGCTGGCGGCCGAGATACGCGATGCCGTCGGCACCGTCGTGGCCGCCGACACCGCGAAGGTCACGGTGCTGCCCGGTGAGCCCGCGACCGCCCGCCCTCGCCTCTACGTCCTCGACCCGGCGCTGTGGAGCACCGACTCGCCTTCCCTCTACACCTGCGGCCTGAGCCTGCGGGAAGGGGCCGAGGAGGTGGACGCCGAGACCGTCACCTTCGGTATCCGTTCGCTGCAGCTCGACCCCCGGTTCGGGCTGCGCATCAACGGCGAGACCGTCAAGCTGCGCGGCGCGTGCGTCCACCACGACAACGGAGTGCTCGGCGCAGCGACCTTCGCCCGCGCCGAGGAGCGCCGGGTGGAGTTGCTGAAGGCGGCGGGATTCAACGCGATCCGCATGTCCCACCAGCCGATGAGCAAGGCCATGCTGGACGCCTGCGACCGGTTCGGCGTTCTGGTGATGGACGAGGCGTTCGACATGTGGACCTCGGCCAAGAGCGAGTTCGACTACAGCCTGCACTTCCCCGAATGGTGGGAACGTGACATCGAGGCGATGGTCGCCAAGGACTTCAACCACCCCAGCGTCGTCTTCTACTCCATCGGCAACGAGATCCCCGAGGTCGGCTCGACCGTCGGGGCGGCCTGGGGCCGCAGGCTCGCCGAGAAGGTCCGCTCCCTGGACGGCACCCGCTACGTCACCAACGGCATCAACAACATGCTGGCCGTGCTGCCGGAGGTGATGAAGGCGAGGCAGCAGGCGAAGGCGGCGGACGAAGGCGCGGGCATCAACACCGTCATGGCCGACGCCGGGGACATGATGAACATGGTCAGCGCCTCGGAGATGGTGACCGAGCGCACCGCCGAGTCCTACGCGGTGCTGGACGTCGCCGGCATGAACTACTCCGAGAGCCGCTACGCGCTGGACAAGGACCTGTTCCCGGGCCGCATCATCGTGGGCACCGAGACCTTCTCCACCCACATCGAGGGCAACTGGAAGCTGGTCGAGCAGTACGACCACGTCATCGGCGACTTCACCTGGACCGGCTGGGACTACCTGGGCGAAGTGGGCATCGGCCGTCCCCAGTACCTCACGCCCGAGAACCCGAGGCCCGTCCACGTGGGGCCCTACCCCTACCTGCTCGCGGGCTGCGGCGACCTCGACATCACCGGCCACCGGCGTCCCGTCTCCTACTACCGGGAGATCGTCTTCGGCCTGCGCTCCGAGCCCTACGTGGCGGTCAGGCGGCCTGAGCACCACGGCAAGACCTGGGGAGCGAGCCCGTGGGCGTGGAGCGACGCCGTCTCCAGCTGGACCTGGCCCGGATCCGAGGGCGCGCCGATCGCCGTCGAGGTCTACGGCGACGCCGACGAGGTGGAGCTCCTCGTCAACGGAAGCTCGCTCGGACGGCGGCCGACGGGGAGGGAGCAGGCCTTCCGCACCGAGTTCGAGACGGTCTACGAACCCGGTGAGCTGGTGGCGATCGCCTACCGGGACGGCACGGAGTCCGGCCGCCACCTCGTGCGGTCCGCCGAGGGCCCGGTGCGGCTGCGCGCCGAGGCCGACCGGCAGGCCATCACGACCGCCAACGGCGACCTGGCCTACGTCACCTTCACCCTGACCGACGCCGCCGGGACGGTCCACACCGCCGCCAACCGCCCGGTGCGTGTGGAGGTCTCCGGCGACGGAGTCCTCGCCGGCTTCGGCAGCGCCGCCCCGGCGACCGAGGAGCGGTTCGACGCGACCGAGCACCGCACCTACGAGGGACGCGCGCTGGCCGTCCTGCGTCCGACCGGCGCCGGGAAGATCCGCCTTCTTGCCTCCGCTTCGGACTGCGAACCGGTCGAGATCCTGGTGGCCGTCGAATGACGGGCGCAGCCGCCGGGAGATCCGACCAGACCCCTACCGGAAAGAGGACCATGATCGACCGCCAGGCGGTGGTCCGCCGCCACACCGTCGAGCTGACGGAAGCCGACCCGTCGCACGTGCTGACGGTCGGCAACGGCGACTTCGCCTTCACCGCCGACATCACCGGCATGCAGACCTTCACCGCCTTCCACGACCAGGCCGCCGCCCAGGTGGAGCGGCGCCTGGCGGTGAACACCGCGACGATGTCGACCTGGGGCTGGCACGAGATGCCCAACCCCGACGGGTTCGTGCTCGACGACGCGATGTCGACCTACGAGTCCGCCCGCGGACCCGTGCGGTATCCCGACAGGTTCGACATGGCGGCGGCGTTCGGCGGCGAGGTCGCCGAGGAGTACCGCGCCGGGACGTGGCTCCACCTGAACCCCCACCGGCTGGACCTGGGCCGGATCGGCCTCGTGCTCCGGCCGGAGGCGGGCGCCGCGCCGGAGACCGACCCGGCGGCGCTCGCGAACCCGCGCCAGCGCCTCGACCTGTGGACCGGCGTGCTCGAGACCGCCTTCGAGTACGCCGGGCACGAGGTGCGCGTCACGACGGTCGCCGATCCACGCCTGGCGCGGGTCGCCTTCCGCGTCGAGTCCGAGTTGCTCGCCGACGGCCGGGCGGCCGTGGCCGTCAGGTTCCCCTACGCCAGCGACGGTTTCTTCCAGACCTCGGACTGGTCCTCACCCGACAAGCACCGCACGGAGCTGGAACGCCTGGGTGAACAGGCTTGCCTGTTCGGCCGCACCCTCGACGACGCCCGGTACACGGTGCGCCTGGACTGGTCGCGGGGCACCATCGAAACGGCCGGAGAGCCGCACGAGTTCGCGCTGACGACCCCGGCCACCACGCTGGAGCTCGTCACTTCCTTCGCCCCTGGCAACGGCGCGGAACTCCAGCCGGGCGGATTCGCCCCGATCCTGGACGCCGCGGCGGCATCCTGGCGCGACTTCTGGACCTCGGGTGCGGCGATCGACTTCGCTGGCAGCACCGACCCGCGGGCCGCGGAGCTGGAGCGCCGTGTCGTCCTGTCGCAGTATCTGACCGCGGTGAACTGCTCCGGCACCACTCCGCCCCAGGAGACGGGCCTGATCACCAACTCCTGGCAGGGCAAGTTCCACCTGGAGATGCACTGGTGGCACACCGCGCACTTCGCGGCATGGGGGCGTCCCGAACTGCTGGAACGCAGTATGGACTGGTACCTGTCCATACTGGACTCCGCCCGCGAGACCGCCCGCCGCCAGCACTACGCGGGCGCCCGCTGGCCCAAACACGTCGGCCCCGACGGCAGGGAGAGCCCCAGCGACATCGGTGCCCTGCTCATCTGGCAGCAGCCCCACCCCCTCTACCTGCTGGAACTCCTCCACCGCAGCGGGCGGCACCGCGACGACCTGGTGCCGCGCTTCGCGGAACTGGTCGAGGAGACGGCGCTGTTCATGGCGGACTTCGTCGAGGAGCGCGACGGCGCCTACCACCTGCCCGCGCCGCTGGTCCCCGCCCAGGAGTTCTACGACGCCAAGACCACCGAGGACCCCACCTTCGAACTGGCCTACTGGTGGTGGGGCCTGGAGATCGCCCAGCTGTGGCGCGAACGCCTCGGCAAGGACCGCGACGAGCACTGGCAGCGCATCCAGGACGGCCTCGTGAAGCCCCACCAACGTGAAGGCCTCTACACGGCGATCGCGACCGAGCCCTACCTGCGGCGTGACGACCATCCGTCCCTGCTGTGCGCCTTGGGCGTCGTTCCGGACACCCCGCTCGTCGATCCGGCCGTCATGGAGGCGACCCTTCTGGACGTCCGCGACGGCTGGCAGTGGGACACCGCCTGGGGCTGGGACTTCCCCGTCATGGCCATGACCGCGACCCGTCTGGGCCGTCCGGACCTGGCCGTCGACGCGCTCCTCATGGACGGCTCGAAGAACCGGTACCTGCCCACCGGCCACACCCCCCAGATCGGCAGCCTCTTGCCGATCTACCTCCCGTCCAACGGGGCCCTCCTGGCCGCAGTCTCCCTCATGGCCGCAGGGTGGGACGGAGCCGGCGCCGACTGCCCGGGCTTCCCAGGAGACGGAACCTGGACCGTCCGCCACGAGGGGTTCACCCCATGGCCGTGACGGTGCGGCCCCACCCGACGCGCCGGACGGCCCTGCCCGCTCGCTGACCTCGAAGGGAAATACGTGATCATGGAAGTGACCGGATTGAGGTTCGAGCACCTGCGGGAGCCGCTGGGCGTGGGCACGGCCCGGCCCCGGCTGTCGTGGCGCACCGAGACCGGTGCGCCGGGTTGGGTGCAGACGGCTTATGAGGTGGAGGCGCGCGGCGATCGGGTGCGGGTCGAATCCGCTGATTCGGTGCTGGTGCCGTGGCCGTTCGCGCCGCTGGCCTCGCGTGAACGCGTCACGGTCTCGGTCCGGGTGGCTGATCTGTCGGGTGAGCGGTCGCCGTGGGTGTCGACGGAGGTCGAGGCGGGTCTCCTGCACGCGGACGACTGGGCGGCGGAGTTCGTGGGGCCCGGCGAGGGGTCGTTGCTGCGGACGGAGTTCGCGTCCGGCCCTGGTCTGGCGTCGGCTCGTCTGTACGCGACGGCGCTGGGGGTCTACGAGGCCGAGCTGAACGGCGAGCGGGTCGGCGATCACGTGCTGGCCCCCGGCTGGACGAGCTACCGGCACCGCCTGCGCTACCAGACCTACGACGTCACCGGGCTCGTCCGGGAGGGCGCCAACTGCCTGGGCGCGATGCTGGGCGACGGCTGGTACCGGGGCAGGCTCGGGTTCGAGGGCAAGCGCGCGCTGTACGGGGAGCGGCTGGCGCTGCTCGCCCAGCTCGAGCTCTCCTACGAGGACGGTACGGTTCACCGGATCATCACCGCCCGGAAACCTGGAAGGCCTCCTCCGGTGCGCTGCTGTCCAGCGATCTGTACGACGGCGAGGTCTACGACGCCCGTAAGGAGCAGGAGGGCTGGTCGCAGCCGGGTTTCGACGACTCGGCCTGGTGGCCCGCCGAGTCCGTCGAGCACGATCTGTCCATCTTGGTCGTTCCGACGGGTCCGCCGGTGCGCGTCACCGAGACGCTGGAACCGGTCGCCACGCTCACTTCACCGTCCGGGAAGACGATTCTGGACTTCGGGCAGAACCTCGTCGGCAGGCTCCGGATCACGGTTTCTGGTCAGGCGGGGGAGGAGGTGGTACTCCGTCACGCCGAGATCCTGCAGGACGGCGAGCTGTGCACCGGGCCGCTGCGCACGGCGAAAGCGACCGACACCTATGTCCTGCGCGGTGGCGGGGCCGAGGCCTGGGAGCCGCGTTTCACCTTTCACGGGTTCCGGTACGCGGAGGTCACCGGCCCGGTGAGCGGTGCCGTGGCCCTGGTGTGCCATTCGGACATGGAGCGCACCGGCTGGTTCTCCTGCTCTGATCCGCTGGTGGAGCGGTTGCACGAGAACGCGGTGTGGGGGATGCGCGGCAACTTCCTGGACGTGCCCACCGACTGCCCCCAGCGTGATGAGCGTCTGGGCTGGACGGGTGACCTCCAGGTGTTCGCACCGACCGCGTCGTTCCTGTACGACAGCTCCGGCTTCCTGAACTCCTGGCTGGCCGACCTGGCGGCCGAGCAAGAACCCGACGGCGCGGTGCCCTCCGTCATCCCCTCCGTAGTGCACGCCCCGGTCGCGGCGGCCTGGGGTGACGCGGCGGTGATCGTTCCCTGGACGCTCTACCAGCGCTACGGCGACCTCGGCGTCCTGGAGGCGCAGTTCTCCAGCATGTGTGCCTGGGTGGACCATGTGGAGTCGCTCGCGGGCGAGGATCTGCTGTGGAATTCGGGTTTCCAGTACGGGGACTGGCTGGATCCGACGGCCCCTCCCGGTAGGCCCGAGGCGGCCAAGACCTATCCGGAGATCGTGGCGACCGCCTACTTCGCGCGCTCGGCGGACCTGGTGGCCCGGACCGCGCTCCTGCTCGGCCGCACCGGCGAAGCCGAGCGCTACGAAGCGCTGGCCACGCGGATCCGGCGGGCGTTCCGGGACGAGTACATCACCCCGTCCGGCCGTCTGCTGTCGGACTCCCAGACCGCTTATGGGCTGGCCCTGCGGTTCGGCCTGCTGCCCGGCGGCGAGCAGCGGCGGCATGCGGCCGGGCGTCTGGCGGACCTGCTGCGCGGCTCCGGCTACCGGATCGCCACGGGTTTCGTGGGGACTCCGCTGGTCTGCGACGCGCTCGCCGAGTCCGGGTTCCTGGATTCGGCCTACCGGCTGCTGCTGCAGAAGGAGTGCCCGTCGTGGCTGTATCCGGTCGTCCAGGGGGCGACGACGATCTGGGAGCGGTGGGACAGCCTCCTGCCCGACGGACGGGTGAACCCCAGCGGTATGACGTCCTTCAACCACTACGCCTTCGGCGCGGTCGCCGACTGGCTGCACCGCACCGTCGCCGGACTGGCCCCCGCCGAGCCCGGCTACCGGCGCCTGCGCATCACGCCCCGCCCCGGCGGCGGCCTCACCCACGCCTCCGCCCGGCTGCGCACCCCCTACGGCCTCGCCGCCTGCTCATGGACGCTGAACGGTGAACGGCTCACCGTCGAAGCGACCGTTCCGCCCAACACCTCGGCCGAGGTGAACCTGCCCGACGGCACCGAGCAGACCGTCGGATCGGGCACCCACCGGTGGAACGTCCCGTTCTCGGACCTCACCGCTGACCTGCCACCGCTGACCCTGGACAGCACTCTCGGCGAGGTCGCCGACCGGCCCGGCGCGCTGAAGTTGCTCACCGACGCCATCGTGGCCAGGATGCCGGAGATCGCCGAGTTCATCGGGACAGGGCTGGGCTCCGCGCCCCAAGGCACGAGGATCCGGGACGCGCTGAAGCTGATCCCCGGCGCCGAGCCGATCCTCCATGACGTGGAGACCGCGTTCGCGGAACTCGGGAGGGGCGGCGGGTGAGGTCTCATGAGTCTCCGACCACGGCCCTCTGACGAGCGGCACCCCCTGAAGAAAGGCACTTCGATGACCCGCTCACCCCTGGACTTCTACGCCGACCCGGACTCCGGGGCCTGGGAGGAGATCGGCTTCGACCCCTACCCGGCGGGTCGGCCGCCCGTCGACGTCCCCCTGGTGCGGCGCCCGCCGGCCCGGGCACTGCGCGACCTGCGCGACCGCTACGACGCGATCGTGGTGGGCAGCGGGGCCGGAGGCGGCGTCGCCGCGTTCGTGCTGGCACGAAGCGGGGCGTCGGTCCTCGTGGTGGAGCGCGGTTCGTGGTTCGGCGCGCGCGACCTGGCGGCCGACCACGTCCGCAACCACCGGTTCTTCTTCGGCGGAGACCTCGACACGCCTTCCGGGCACCCGCGTGCCGTGCCCGGCGACGACGGCGAGGCGGCCGTGGAGTACGACGACCTGCGCTACCACCACAACGCGATCACCGTGGGCGGCGGTACCAGGTTCTTCGGCGCGCAGGCGTGGCGGTTCCTGCCCGACGACTTCCGGATGGCGTCGCTGTACGGCGTCCCCGAGGGATCGGCGCTCGCGGACTGGCCGATCACCTACGACGACCTCGAACCGTTCTACGACCAGGTCGAATGGGAACTGGGCGTGGCCGGCCGCGCCCACTCCGGAGAAGGGCCCCGCAGCCGCGACTACCCGATGGCGCCGTTCCCGCCGACCGCCGAGGCCGCTGTGCTCGCCGCCGGAGCCGAGACGCTCGGCTGGCCGAGCGGAGCGGTCCCGCTGCTGCTGAACACCGAGCCCCGAAACGGCCGGGCCGCGTGCATCCGCTGCGGGCAGTGCGTCGGCTTCATCTGCCCCGTCGACGCACGCAACGGCACCCACAGCACCGTCCTGCCCCGCGCCCTCGAGTTGGGCGCCGACCTGATCACCGAAGCGCAGGTCATCCGGATCTCCGACGACGGCGAGGTCGAGATCGCCGCCGGTGGAACCTCCCGCACCCTGCGCGCCGGGCGGATCGTCCTGGCCGGCGGCGCGGTCGAGACACCCCGCCTGCTCCAGCTCAGCGGCCTGGGCAACGACTGGGTCGGCGACTGCCTCCAAGGCCACCTGTACGCCAACGTGTTCGGCATGTTCGACGCCGACGTGCACGACGGCCTCGGCCCCGGACCCTCCGTCGCGACCCGGCACTTCTCCCACGGCAACGACGGCGTCGTCGGCGGCGGCCTGCTCGGCCACGACTTCGTGAAGATCCCCACCATGCACTACGCCCTGGGCCTGCCCGCGGGCGTCGACCGGGCCGGACCCGACGCGCGCCGCGCCCTGGCCGAGAGCTACCGGCGCACCATCAACATCCAGGGCCCGGTCCATGAGGTGCCGACCCGCGACGCGCGCGTCCGGCTCGCCTCCACCGTCACCGACCGCCTGGGGCTCCCCGTCGCCCGGCTCGAAGGCCTCCAGCATCCCGAGGACCTGCGCACCTGCGACTTCCTGTCCGCCCGGGCCGAGGAATGGCTGCACGCGTCCGGCGCCGTCCGCACCTGGCGGATGGGCGCGGCGAGCAGAGGACTGTCCGGCGGCCAGCACCAGGCCGGCACCGCACGCATGTCCGACTCTCCCCGCCACGGCGCCACCGACCCCAACGGCAGGCTCTGGGGAACCGACCGCGTCCACATCGCCGACGCCAGCCTCCACGTCACCAACGGCGGCGCCAACCCCGTCCTGACCGTCATGGCCCTCGCCTGGCGCACCGCCGCCCACGCGGTCGCCGCCGGGTGACCGGCCGATCCGGCTCCGGTCCAGCGGGTCGGGCCGGGTTGGGCAGGGGGCGTTACGCATCCGTTACCTGGACTTCTCTTGTCGCCCGCGGGCCCCTGCCGTTTACTTATGCGCATTGCTAATTCGCTTTAGTAGAGTTCACCTGCGGTGTCCGGCACCGAGAACGAGAAGGAGCAGCCGTGGCTTTCCCCGAAGGCTTCCTGTGGGGTTCGGCGACCGCGGCCCACCAGGTCGAAGGCAACAACACCACCAGCGACTTCTGGGCGCTGGAGCACACTCCCGGCTTGCGCTTCGCCGAGCCCAGCGGGGACGCCGGCGACCACTACCGGCTGTACCGCCAGGACATCGCGCTGCTCAAGGAGCTGGGCCTTGCCGGTTACCGCTTCTCCATCGAGTGGGCGCGGGTCGAGCCCGAGGACGACTTCTCCTCCCGGTCGGCGATCGCGCACTACCGGGACGTGCTGGAGGCCTGCCGGGATCGAGCAGGCGCCCGTCGGCGTGAAGCCGCCGAGCGGCGGTGGGCCGAGTCCTTCGACGGCTTTCTGTCGGCGATGCAGGGCGACGACTTCCTCGGCGTGCAGAACTACAGCCGGGTCCTGGTCGGCCCGGACGGCGCTCTGCCGCACCCCGAGGAGATGGGATACGAGTTCTACCCGCAGGCGCTGGAGAACGTCCTGCGCCGTGCGGCCTCGGCGGGCCTGCCGATGTTCGTCACCGAGAACGGCATCGCCACCGACGACGACACCCGGCGGGCGGAGTTCATCCGCCTGGCGCTGGAAGGCGTGGAGCGCTGCCTGGCCGACGGCCTCGACGTGCGCGGCTACTACCACTGGTCCGCGCTGGACAACTTCGAGTGGATGCTCGGCTACAAGCCCACGTTCGGTCTCATCGCCGTCGACCGCCGCACCCAGCAGCGCACCGTCAAGAACAGCGCCCGTTACCTGGGAGCCGTCGCCCGGCGCAACGCACTGCCCTGACACCGGGCCGGGGCGGCTCCGTCCCCTTCCCGCAAGCCCTTTGAAAGACCCCTCTCGCGCACGTCGCGCGAACGCCCGAAGACGAGGCCGACATGACCCTCTCCCCACCCGAACCGCCGACCGGCGGACCGCTTCTCGACGGCTCCCACGGAGCCGGCGTGCCCGCGGACAAGGCGGTGAAGACCTCCGGCGGCCTGCCCGAGGTGGGGACCTCCTACATCTGGCTGATGGTCTGCGCCCAGTTCGGCGTGTTCATGGCGTTCGTGACGCCGATCGCGATCTCGCTGGCGATCAAGGTCGAGCAGCTGGCCCCCGCCCATGAGGAGTACCTCGGCTATATCACCGGCGCGGGCGGCATCACCGCGGTGCTGGCCGCCCCGCTGTTCGGGATGCTCAGCGACCGGACCCGCAGCCGGCTCGGCCGGCGCCGCCCGTACCTGATCGCCATGACGGCTGTCGGCCTCGGCGCGCTGCCGGTGATGGCCCTGGCGCCGAGCATCCCCGTGCTCGGCCTCGGCTGGGTCCTGGCCCAGCTGGGCTGGGGGACGGTCCTGTCGCTCCTGACCGCCTCGCAGGCCGACCGGCTGCCCGAGTCCCAGCGCGGCAAGGTCTCCGGCATGGTCGGCGTCGTCCAGCAGCTCGCGCCCATCGCTGGCGCCCTGCTCGGAGGCGGCCTCGCGGGAAGCCACCTCCTGCTGTTCCTGGTGCCGGGAGCGGTCGGCGTGGTGGCGATGGTGCTCTTCATCTGCTTCGTGAGCGAGCCCGACAACCGCCGGGCGACCCTGTCCTTCGAGCCGCTGACCCCGCGCTCCCTGGCGCGCACCTACGTCTTCGACCCGCGGCGAAGCCCCGACTTCGCCTGGAACTGGCTCGGCAAGTTCCTGTTCATGTCCGGTCTGACCTTCAACACCACCTTCACCGCCTTCTTCCTGGCCGACCGCATGGACACCACCGTCGAGGAGGTGGCGGGCACGGTCGCGCTCCTGGCCGGCGGCGGCATCGTGGCCACCATGCTCGGCGCGCTGGGCGGCGGCCTGCTGTCGGACCGGCTGCACCGGCGCCGCGTCTTCGTGCTGGTCGGCGGTTGCGTGTACGCCGCCGGGGCCGTCCTCATGGCGCTGGCCCCCGACCTCCCGCTGATCGTGGCCGGAGCGGCCCTGGGCAACCTCGGCCTTGGCGTCTTCGCCGCCGTGGACCAGGCGCTCATGCTGGACGTCCTGCCCGAACGGGAGACCGGGGCCGGCCGCTACACCGGCATCTACAACTTCTCCACTTCCATTCCGCAGGGACTCGCACCCCTCGTCGCACCGGCCTTCCTGCTGATCGGCGCGAGTGAAGGCGAGAAGAACTACACCCTGCTCTACTTCGCGGCCGCGGCCCTGACCCTGCTGGGCGGCCTCGTGATCGCCCAGCGCATCAAGTCCGTCCGCTGAACCCGGCGCACTCCGCCACGAGCGGGAGAAGCGACGAGCAGGCACGAGGAGCCCGAGGGGAAGAGATGGGGGAAGGCAAAGGCCCGCGTCCGGTCGTCATGGAGGACGTGGCGGAGTTGGCCGGTGTCTCCGCCATGACGGTCTCCCGGGTGCTCAACTCGCCCGGGAAGGTGCGCGCCGCCACCCGCGCCAAGGTGCTGGCCGCGGTCCGCGTGCTGGACTACCGGCCGAACGCGGCGGCTCGTGTCCTGGCGACGGGCCGCTCAGGGGTGCTGGGAGTGGTCAGCTTCGACACCACGCTCCACGGGCCGGCCTCCACGGTCCACGGCATCGAGCGAGCCGCCCGGGAGCACGGCCACCTCGTGAGCATCGTCAGCCTGGGCACGCTGAACCGCAGGTCCATCGGCGAGGGAGTGGAGCGGCTGCGCGGGCAGTCGGTCTTCGGCGCCGTCATCGTGGCCCCGCACGAGTCGGCAGCCGAGGCGCTGGGCGGACTTCCTTCGGACCTGCCGGTCGTCGTGGTCGGCGCCGACGACGGGCTGCCCTTCCCGCTGGCGGCCGTCGACCAGGGAGCAGGGGCGGCGCGGGTCACCCGCCATCTGCTCAGCCTCGGACATGAGACGGTCTGGCACCTGGCGGGCCCGGACGAGTGGGTCGACGCCCGCAGCCGGGTCGCCGGATGGCGCGAGACCCTGGAGGCCGGCGGGCACGCAGTCCCCGAGCGCCTGGTGGGGGACTGGTCGGCCGGGTCGGGCTACGACCTGGGCCGCGAGATCGCCCGCGACCCGTCCGTCACGGCGGTGTTCGCCGCCAACGACGCCATGGCCCTGGGCCTGCTGCGCGCGCTGCGTGAGGCGGGCCGTCGGGTCCCAGAGGACGTCAGCGTCGCCGGTTTCGACGACGTCCCCGAGTCCGCCTTCTTCGCCCCGCCGCTCACCACCGTCCGCCAGAACTTCGGTGAGGTAGGGCGCCGCGCCTTCGCGCTCCTGATGGAGCGCGTCGGCGGGGGCGACGCCCGTGCCCGCAAGGCGGTCGAGCCGGAGCTCATCGTCCGGGAGAGTACGGCGGTCCGCCGCCCCTGACCTCGCCCCGGAGCTTCCCCGATCCGCTGCCCGCCAGGAATGTTAACGCTAACAAAGGAGCCGCATGATGGCACTTCCCGATGATCCGCTCATCTCGCTCCGCGCGGAGCTCACCGTCCTGCACCGGACCCTGGTGGAGGCGGAGCTCGTCGTGTGGACGGCGGGGAACGTCTCCGCCCGGGTGGGCGGCGACCGCTTCCTGATCAAGCCGAGCGGCGTGCCCTACGCGGACCTGACTCCCCAGAGCATGGTGCTGTGCGACCTCGACGGTCACCCCGTCGAGGAGGGCGCGCTCAAGCCCTCGAGCGACGTCTACGCTCACGCCTACGTGTACCGCCACCGCCCGGACGTCGGGGGAGTGGTGCACACGCACTCGACGTACGCGACGGCATGGGCGGCGCGGGACGAGGCCGTCCCATGTGTGCTGACGGCGATGGCGGACGAGTTCGGCGGTGAGATCCCGGTGGGTCCGTTCGCCCTGATCGGCGGCGAGGAGATCGGCAAGGGCATCGTCGAGACCCTGGAGAGCCACCGCAGCCCGGCGGTGCTGCTGCGCAACCACGGCGTCTTCGCGATCGGTGCCTCGCCTCGTGCCGCGGTGAAGGCCGCGGTGATGTGCGAGGACGTCGCCCGCACCGTCCACGTGTCCCGCCAGCTCGGCGAGCCCCTGCCGCTGGCCCCCTCGGACGTGGACCACCTCTACGACCGCTACCAGAACGCCTACGGTCAGTGACCGGCACGAAAGAGACAGAGGAGAAGACCATGCCGTCGACCCAGCGTGAGGTCTGGTTCGTCACGGGCAGCCAGGGCCTGTACGGCGAGGACACGCTGCGCCAGGTCGCCGAGCAGTCCCAGGAGATCGCTGCACGGCTCGGTGAGGATCTGCCGGTGCGGGTGAAGTGGCTGCCGGTGCTGACCGATGCCGCCGCGATCCGCCGGGTCTGCCTGGAGGCCAATGCCGATGACTCCTGCGTCGGGCTGATCGCCTGGATGCACACCTTCTCTCCGGCGAAGATGTGGATCGCCGGGATGGACGCGCTGGCCAAGCCGCTGCTGCACCTGCACACGCAGGCCAACGTCGAGCTGCCCTGGGCGTCCATCGACATGGACTTCATGAACCTCAACCAGGCCGCCCACGGCGACCGGGAGTTCGGGTTCATCCAGACCCGCCTGGGCGTCGCCCGCAAGACCGTCGCCGGACACGTCTCCGATCCGTCGGTCGCCTCCCGGGTGGCAGGCTGGCTCAGAGCCGCCCTTGGACGGGCGGAGCTGCGCAGCCTGCGACTGGCGCGGTTCGGCGACAACATGCGGGACGTCGCCGTCACCGAGGGCGACAAGGTCGAGGCGCAACTGCGCTTCGGCGTGAGCGTGAACACCTACGGCGTCAACGACCTCGTCGAGATGGTCGACGCCGTCGCCGACACGGAGATCGACGGACTCGTCACCGAGTACGAGGACCTCTACACCGTCGTCCCCGGGCTGCGCCGCGGCGGTGAGCGCCACGAGTCCCTGCGGTACGGCGCCCGCATCGAGCTCGGCCTGCGCGCCTTCCTCACCGAAGGCGGCTTCAAGGCGTTCACCACGAACTTCGAGGACCTCGGCGGGCTGCGCCAGCTGCCCGGCTTGGCCGTCCAGCGGTTGATGGCCGACGGCTACGGTTTCGGCGGTGAGGGCGACTGGAAGACCGCCACCCTGCTGCGGACCCTCAAGGCCGCCGCAGACGGGCTCGAGGGCGGTACCTCCTTCATGGAGGACTACACCTACCACCTGGCCCCCGGCAGCGAGCTGATCCTCGGCGCCCACATGCTGGAGGTCTGCCCGAGCATCGCAGCCGCGCGCCCGTCCCTGGAGATCCATCCCCTCGGCATCGGCGGCCGGGAGGACCCGGTGCGGCTGGTGTTCGACGCCGAGCCCGGCCCGGCCGTCGTCATCGGCCTGGCCGACCTGGGGGAGCGGTTCCGGCTGGTGGCCAACGAGATCGAGGTCGTCCCGCCGCTGGAGCCCCTGCCGAGGCTGCCCGTCGCACGCGCCGTGTGGAGGCCGCTGCCGGACCTGCGCACCTCCACCGAGGCCTGGCTGACCGCCGGCGGCCCGCACCACACCGTCCTGACCCGGGCGCTGGACACCGAGATCCTCACCGACCTGGCCGACATGCTCGGCGTGGAGCTGCTGACCGTCGACGCCGCCACGGACCTGCGCCGCTTCACCCAGGAGATCCGCTGGAACCAGGCCTACCACCGACTCGCCCAGGGCTTCTGACCCCCGTCGCCCCCAGGAGACTTTCATGACCGCACAGCAGTACGTGATCGGTGTCGACTTCGGCACCCTGTCCGGCCGCGCCGTCGTCGTCAGGGTCGGCGACGGCGCCGAACTCGGCACCGCCGTCCACGAATACGCCCACGGCGTCATCGACCGCGCCCTGCCCGACGGCACCCCGCTCGGCCCCGACTGGGCGCTGCAGTCCCCCGACGACTGGGTCGACGTGCTGCGCAACGCGGTGCCCGAGGCGGTGTCGGCGGCGGGGATCGACCCCTCCCAGGTCATCGGGATCGGCACCGACTTCACCGCCTGTACGATCCTGCCCGCCACCCGCGACGGCATCCCGTTGTCCGCGCTGTTCCCCTCCCGGCCGCACGCCTGGCCCAAACTGTGGAAGCACCACGCCGCCCAGAGGCACGCCGACCGCATCAACGCGCTGGCCGCCGCACGCGGCGAGACCTGGCTGCCCCGCTACGGCGGCAGGATCTCCTCTGAGTGGGCTTTCGCGAAGGGCCTCCAGCTCCTGGAAGAGGACCACGAACTGTACTCGCGGGCCGACCGCTGGATCGAGGCCGCCGACTGGATCGTCTGGCGGCTCACCGGTGTCGAGACCCGCAACGTCTGCACCGCCGGCTACAAGGCGATCCACCAGGACGGCGGGTATCCGTCACGTGAGTTCCTGGCCGCCCTCGACCCCGGCTTCGTGTCGTTCACCGACAAGCTCGGCCACGACCTCGCCCCTCTCGGCGGGCTCGCAGGCACGCTCACCGCGGAGGCGGCCGCGTGGACCGGCCTGTCCGAGGGCGTCGCGGTGTCCATCGGGAACGTCGACGCCCATGTCACCGCCGCCGCGGCCGACGCGGTGCGCCCCGGGCAGATGGTGGCGATCATGGGTACCTCCACCTGCCACATCATGCCGTCCGACCGGTTCGCCGAGGTCCCCGGCATGTGCGGCGCCGTCAGGGACGGCATCGTCCCCGGCCTGTGGGGATACGAAGCCGGCCAGTCGGGGGTCGGTGACATCTTCGCCTGGTTCCTCGACACCGGTGTGCCGACCTCCTATCAGGCCGCCGCGGGCGGGGCGGGGCTGAGCCTGCATGAGTACCTGACCGGACTCGCCGAAGCCCAGGCCGTCGGAGAGCACGGTCTGATCGCGTTGGACTGGCACAGCGGCAACCGCTCGGTCCTCGTCGACCACGACCTTTCCGGCCTGATCGTCGGCCAGACCCTCACCACCCGTCCCGAGGACGTGTACCGCGCCCTCATCGAGGCCACTGCGTTCGGCGCCCGTGTCATCGTGGAGGCCTTCGAGACCGCGGGAGTACCGGTCGAGGAGTTCGTCGTCGCCGGGGGCCTGACCAAGAACACCTTCCTCATGCAGACCTACGCCGACGTCCTGCGCCGCCCCCTGTCGGTCATCCGCTCCCAGCAGGGCCCCGCCCTCGGCTCTGCCGTCCACGCCGCCGTCGCTGCGGGCGCCTACCCCGACATCACCACCGCCGCCGCGGCCATGGGCGGCCGGGACATCGCCGCCTACCGCCCCGACCCGGACCGCGCCGACGCCTACGATGAGCTCTACGCCCTGTTCATCCGCCTTCATCACCAGTTCGCCGACGGCGCGGTCATGCACCGCCTCCGTGAGATCCGCAACACGGCGTCCGCCGTGACGAAGAAAGAGAGCCCGGCCCTGTGAACAGAACTCCGAAATTCCGCTGGGGTGTGATCGGTCCGGGTGAGATCGCGACCGGGTTCGCCGAGGCGATGAAGTGGGTCGACGACGGGGAGATCGTCGCGGTGGCGTCGCGTTCGGCCGAACGGGCCGAGGCCTTCGGCGACCGGTTCGGCATCCCGGCCCGGTACGGCGACTACGCCTCGCTGGCCGCCGATCCCGACGTGGACGTCGTCTACGTGGCCACTCCGCAGTCCCGGCACTGCCAGGACACCCTCGACCTCCTGCGGGCGGGCAAGCACGTCCTGTGCGAGAAGCCGTTCGCGATGGACGCCGATGAGGCGCGGAAGATGGCCGAGGAGGCGCGGAACCGCGGCCTGTTCCTGATGGAGGCGATCTGGAGCCGGTTCCTGCCGGCCTACCGGTCGCTGGCCGAGGTGCTCGCCGAAGGGCGGATCGGCGATCCGCTGCTGGTGGAGGCGGACTTCGGGTTCCGGATGCCGGTGCGGCCCGACCACCGCCTGTTCGATCCCGCTCTGGGCGGCGGTGCCCTGCTGGACCTGGGCATCTACCCCGTCCAGCTCTGCTCGCTAGTCCTGGGCGAGGTCGAGCGCGTGACCACCGACGGCGTCATCGGCTCCACCGGTGTCGACGAGCAGGTCGCCGCCCTGCTGCGGCACTCCGGCGGCGGGCTCGGGGTGGTCAAGGCCGCGATCCGCACCGGCATGGCGTGCACGGCCCGCATCTCCGGCACCGACGGGTGGATCGACCTGCCGGCGTTCATGCACTGCCCCGACGCCCTGACCGTCACCACCCGGGCCGGCGCCGAGCACATCGACGGCTCCTACGAGGGCAACGGCCTGCGTTTCGAGATCGCCGAGGTGCACCGCTGCCTGACCCGGAGCCTCACGGAGAGCCCGGTGATCACACTGGACGAGACCATCGCCCTGGCCACCACCCTCGATGCCATCCGGGCCGGGATCGAGTAGCAACCGACCGACCAGTGGCGATAGCGGCCATGATCACGGGCCTTTAGCGCCACACAGCGTTCCATCCCCGCTCGATAGCGAGCGGAGCACCTGCTCCAGGCCTCGTGCTTTGAGAAGTGGCCCTTGAGGGGAGACCGGGAGAAACCGTTCCCACGGTTTCTCCCGGTCTCCTGGTTGTTGCGTTTCGGCGTCTGCCGGCCTGAGTCCTTGAGCGCGGCGGTTTGGGGGTGGTGGCATGGGCGGCATGGGTGCTGGACGGCAGGTATGGGTGCTGTGGGCCGCAGTGCTGTTGGTCGGCGTCGCCACGGTAGCGGTAGGGGCACGGTCGTGGCCGTGGGAGAAAGGCGATGTCGATCCGGCCGCGATATCGGTGGGGCTGACGACCTTGGTGAGCGCGGTCGTGGTGGCGCGGTGGCAGGTTGGCCGGTCTGAGCGGCTGACCCCGGTGGACACCGGCAAATGGGCCGACCACCTCGCCAAGGCCGTGTACGCTGCCGAGACCCGCCAGCGCCAGCAGCTGCTCGCCGGCCACCCCGAACCCATCGACCTGGAATTCGTCTTCACCCCCGCACCCGCCCACGACGCGATCGGCGCCGACCCGGCAGGGACCCTGTCGGGGATCGCCGACTACTTCGACCGGTTGAAGCCGCAGCGGCTGGTCATCACCGGCGAGCCCGGTTCGGGTAAGACCGTGACCGCGATCCAGCTGATCCTGCTGCTCCTCGACCCGGCCCGCAGACAGCCGGGCGGGCCGGTGCCGGTACGGGTCTCGGCCGCGGGCTGGAATCCCGCCGGCGGCGTCCATGCCTGGCTCGCCCGGCGGCTGGTCGCGGACTACAAGATGCACCCGCGCAACGCCCGCCTCCTGGTCGACGCCGGGCTCATCTTGCCGGTCATCGACGGGCTGGACGAGATGGACCACGCCGACACCTCCGCCTCCCACGCCGCCGAAGCACTCCGCGCTCTGAACGACTACCAGCACGGCACCGGCCGCGCCCGGATCGTGGTCACTTGCCGTACGGGGCGCTACGACGCCCTGTCCGACGCCAAAGCGTTCGCCCAAGGTGCCGCCCGCATCGCCCTCCAACCCCTGAACGCGGCCCAGGCCGAAGACTTCCTCGACGACATCGTCGTCGGCACCGACCGGCCCCGATGGCAGCCCGTCCTCGAGGCCCTCACCCAGCCTGGCCACCCCTTGGCCCAAGCGCTGTCGACGCCATGGAGATTCACCCTCGCCACCACCGTCTACACCCGACACGACCGCGACGCAGGCGACCGCGATCCCCGCGACCTCCTCGCCCTGTCCGACGCCGCCCAGGTCAGCGACCACCTCCTGGCCCGCTACATCCCCGCCACCTGCAAAACCGCCCCCGGCCGGTACGACCCCGACCAGGTACACCGATACCTTGCCCGCCTGGCCCGCTACCTCAACGACAACACCACCCGGCCCCCGCTCTACGGCCGCACCCTCTCAAGCACCGACCTGATCCTGTACGAGCTGTGGCCCCTGGCAGGTTGGCTTCCTCGCTACCTGGTCACGGGTCTTATTCTCCTCCTGCCGCTCTGGTTTTTCGTGGGTGCGATACTCGGCGACCCCTACTTGGCCGATAACCCCTGGATGCTCTGGCTCTCCCCTGTGGTGGCGGCAGCGCTAGCGGCCGCCATCTGGGAGGCAGATCCTTGGCCTGAGCCGTCCCGGCTGGACTGGAGCCGGCTCGCAACCCGGGAAGGACTCCGCGCCCTGGCGTTCGACTTCGGGGTCGGCCTCGCGGGTGGACTCGCACCCGGGTTCGTATGGGCCATATTCGCAGGCTGGACGGCGCTCGTGCTCACGGTCGCGTGCGGGATCTCGTACGGGCTCATGAAAGGGCTTGTGAGCGGCCTTTGGGAGCCTGGCGACGGAAGCGGCGTCAATCCGCGTGAACTCATCCGAAACGACTTCCTGGGATGGTTCACGCTCGGACTCATGGGCGGGCTCGCGTTCGGGCTCACGCTCGGACTCGCGTTCGGCCCCAGGTCCGGGCTCGTGAACGGACTCTCGGCGGCGTTCCTCCTCTGGTTCCTGAGCGTGATCGGATTCGAAACCCGGATCACGGGCGGTGCTGCGACCACGCGATATCTGATGCTGCTGCTATGCACGCGAGGCAGACTTCCCTGGCGGCTCAGCCGGTTCCTGCACTGGTGCTACCAGGCCGGCCTGGTCCGCATCTCCGGAGTGGCCTACCAGTTCCGCCACCATGAACTCCAGGACTACCTGGCCTCACATCCCCTTCCCCTGATCACCCCGCCACAACAACCAGTGGCGTAATCAGTCCACCCGATCAGGAGACGTCACCGTCGAACCCGCCGACGACCACACCGTCGTGCGCATCCGCTACCGCACCGTGTTCGGCGACCCCGTCGAACACCACCGGCTGATCAGCGCCACCGGACCCGCCCACGTCACCGCATCGCAACCACTGCACTTCACCGCCACCCGACACACCCCCGAACAGCTGGAGAACACCGACCACTGGTGGAAACTCCCCACCACCCGCACGCCCCTGAACCACCCGGCCAGGGGACCGGTGCGGGGCGGCCGGGGGACCGCCCCGCACCGGCCGGGGTACGGACTCGCGGTCTCGTCGAACTCCTCCTGGACCACCGAGTACTGCAGCCGGGCCGTCCACGGGCAACGGTGGCATCGCCGGATTCACGTCGCCGCCGACACCTCAGGCGCGCGGGCCCGCGCCGTGCAGCAGGGTGTCGATGATGCGGGCCGCGAGGACGTCCGGGTCGGCGCCGTCCGCGTTGCCGTGCAGGGACTCACCGATGAGCGCGTAGTAGACCCGGCGCACCCAGTCGAGGTCGGCCGCTTCGTCGATGAGCCTGTCGGCCTGGGCCCGCTTCAGAACGTCGGTGCAGCGGCGGGCGATGTCCTGGTGGAGGGCGGCGGCCTCGCCGTCCGGGTCCGCCGGCAGTCCCAGGGCGAACGCCCAGGCGCTCTTGACCTGGAGCACGTTGGCCGTGATCCGGTGCATCGCCACCAGCGGCGGCGCGGTGTCCGGCCTGCCGTCATCCACCGCCTGGGCGAGCTGGCGGGCCGCGGACGACGCCAGCGCCTCGATCAGCGCCTGCCGGTTGGCGAACCGCCGGTGGATCGTCGTCCGGGCCACTCCCGCGGCCGCGGCGATCTGCTCCATGGAGGCGCCGGGGTCCTCGGCGAGCACCCGTTCGGCCGCCTCGAGGACCGCGCGCACGCTGCGCTCCGCGTCCGCCCGCAACGATCGTGCCGCTGTCTCGCCCATCTTGCCTCCCGTTAGACCACTTACTCAGGAACACAATACAACCCGGATGCAATCTCGAACTTATCTGCATCAACTCTGTTGCAGTTCATAGAAAAACTAGTACTCTCTCCTCTCAGTTGCCCTCGGCTGAAGGAGAAACCCCATGCACAGCACCGCCCTCATCACCGGCGCGTCGTCCGGCCTCGGCGCGGAGTTCGCCGCGCAGCTCGCCGCCCAGGGTCACGACCTGGTCCTGGTGGCGCGCTCCGGCGACCGGCTCGCCGCCCTCGCCGGGCGCCTGACCGCCGAGCACGGCGTCCGCGCCCATGTGCTGGTCCAGGACCTCGCCGAGCCGGACGCGGCCAGCCGTGTCGCCGACGGGCTGGCCGACCGCGGCCTGAGCGTCGACCTGCTGGTCAACAACGCCGGCTTCGGCACCTGCGGCCGCTTCGAGGAGATATCCGGGGCCCGTGACCACGACCAGCTGATGGTCAACGTCGTCGCGCTCGTCGACCTCACCCACGAGCTGCTGCCCGGCATGCTGGAGCGCGGCCGCGGCTCCATCATCAACGTCGCGTCCAACGCGGGCTTCCAGCCCTCCCCGTACTTCGCCGTCTACGGCGCGTCCAAGTCCTTCGTCCTGAACTTCGGACTCGCCCTGCGCCAGGAGTACCGCAAGCGCGGCATCCGCGTGCTCACCCTGTGCCCCGGCCCGGTCGAGACCGCCTTCTTCGACACCATCGGCACCCGCCGTGCGGCCGTCACCGGCTCCATGACCACCCCGGAGCCCGTCGTGCGCGCCACTCTGCGCGCGCTGGAGCGCGACCGCGGCTACGTCATCCCCGGATTCGGCAACGCCCTGGCCGCGCATCTGACGCCCCGCCGCCCCCGCACCATGGTCGCGGCCATCGCCGAACGCATCACCCGCAAGGTCCTGGTCCCGTCGGCCGACGCCTCGACGCAGCGGGAGCGCACCGCATGAAGTCCTTTCCCGCCCCCGTCGCCGCGGCCTCGGCGATGCTGCTCGTCGGCACTTCGACGGCCGTCTCCGCCACCATCGCCGACTACCCGGTCTTCGCCGGGCAGGCCCTGCGTTATGCGCTCGCCGCGGCGATCCTGCTCGCAGTCGTACGCCGCCGGCGCCTGCCCCGCGTCCGCCTGACGCCACGCGACGTCCTGCTCCTGATGGCGCTGGCCGCCACCGGCCTGGCCGGGTTCAACCTCTTCCTCGTCGAAGCCACCCGGCATGCCGGTCCCGCCATGATCGGCACCGTGGTCGGAGCCGTCCCTCTCGTCCTCGCCCTCGTCGGCCCCTTGATGGAACGCCGACGCCCCGCCCCGCGCACGGTCGGCGCCGCGGCCGTGGTCGCCCTCGGTGCGGCCGTCGCCGCGGGCCTCGGTTCGGGCAGCCTCACGGGCCTCCTGCTGTCCCTGGGAGCGCTCGTCGGCGAGGTGGCCTTCTCCCTGCTCGCCGTCCCGCTCCTGCCCAAACTCGGCCCCCTGAGGGTCGCCGCCTATCCCGCCGCCCTGTCCGTACCGATGCTGCTGACCGCGAGCCTCGCCCTGGACGGTACGGCCGCCCTGCGGCTGCCGACACCCGGCGAAGCGGCCGCCTTCGGCTACCTCGGCGCGATCGTCACCGCGGCCGCCTTCTTCCTCTGGTACGACGCGCTGCGCCGCCTCGGCACCGACCGCGCGGGGCTCTTCGCCGGCCTCATACCCGTAGGCGCACTGCTCACCACCGTCGTACTCGGCCTCGGCCAGGCAGGTCCCGCCGACGTCACCGGAGCACTGCTCGTCGCAGCAGGCGTCGTCATCGGCCTTCGGCAGCCCGGCCGCGGATCACACGAGCTCCGAGGAACAGCCGGTGAGCCGACCCTCGGTGGGGCACGGCCTGCGCCGCAGAACGCCTGATGCGCGGGAGCCGCTCACCGAGCCTTCTCCAGGGCGGCGTGGGCCTCGATGAGCCTGTCGACCGCGGTGTCGAGCGCCTCGGGCTGAAGGGTGAAGGGAAGGCGCAGGTAGCGGTCCAAGGCGCCGTCGGGGGAGAAGTGGAAGCCCGGTGTGAGGAAGAGGTTGCGTGTGGCCGCGAGGGCGGCCAGCCGGCTGGAGTCGGTGTCGAGGAGCTCGAGCCACAGGGACAGGCCGCCCTGCGGGGTCTGGAAGCGGCACCACGGCAGCGCGGACAGGCGGGAGGCCAGGTGGTCGCGCTGCACGCGCAGCTGGGCGCGTCGGCGGTCCAGGATCGCCTCCCGGCGTTCCATGAGCCGGGTCGCGACGAGTCGGTCGAACGGCGAGGGCGCGAGGGCGGCCGCGAGGGGGAGCGCCGCCAGACGGCGGATGACGTCGGGGTGGGCGCGGATCCAGCCCACCCGCAGGCCCGGCCACAGGGACTTGCTCAGGGACCCCACATATACGACGTTGCGGTCGCCGGCGCGGGTGACGGCGCGAGACGGCGGGAGGGCGTGCTCGCGCAGGTCGAGGTCCCGCATGGTCTCGTCGAAGACGACCAGGGTGTCGTGGGCGCGCAGGCGGCGCCGGAGCTCGCCGCGTTCCTCCTCGCCCATCAGCAGGCCGGTGGGGTTGTGGAAGTCCGGGACGAGATAGGTCAGGGACGGCCGGGCCGCCTGGAGGGCGCGGTCGAGGGCGGGGACGTCCCAGCCGGTGGGGCCGAGGGGCTGCGCGACGAGCCTGGCACCGGCGGCGCGGAACGCGGCGAGCGCGCCGGGGTAGGTGGGGGAGTCCAGGACGATCCTGCTGCTCCGGCGCAGGTACGCCGCACTGAGCAGGTTCAGCGCGGCGTCGGCGCCACTGGTCAGCAGGAGGTGCTCGCCGCGGGTCGCGAACCCCTGGGCGTGGAGGGCGTCGGCGATGGCGGTGCGCAGCGCCGACGGTCCATCGCCGTCGGCGGTGTCGTGCAGCAGGACGGCCGGCAGCGCGTCGGCTGCCGCGTGCACCGCCTGGAGGAGCTCGTCGAACGGCGCCGCGGGCTCCGCTTTGGTCAGGTCGAGCGCCGCGCCGCTCCTGCCCGCCCGGCCCCGGTCACTGGTCCACGGCGAAAGGCGATCGTGAAGCCGGGGCGGCAGGGAGGTGGTGCTGCCGGAGCCGGTCCGGGTGACGATCAGTTGTCCGGCTCGCAGAAGGTCGTAGCACGCCGTCACGGTGCCCCTCGCGAGTCCGAGCTCGCCGGCGAGGAGGCGTTCGGCGGGAAGCTGCACCCCCAGCGGCAGCCGGCCGTCGTGGACGGCCTTTTCCACGGCGGTGGCCAGCTGCTTGGCGAGCGGTCCGCCGCCGACGCGCCAGTCACCGAGCAGCCGGGAGAACTGCGACGCCTGGACACGCCGCACAGCGCGATTCACGTAGGCCACTTTAACGGGATTGGACCATGACCGGACGGCCGACCGTGCCTAGTGTCGAGCCGTGACCAGCCACGACTTCACCGACTCCGGAAACCGCGCGCCCCTGAGCTATCGGCATGCCGACGTGTTCACCGCCAAGGCGTTCACCGGCAACAGCCTCGCCGTCTTCCCCGAGGCCCCGTGCCTGTCCACCGCGCAGATGCTCGCGATCACCCAGGAGCTCCGGCACTTCGAAACGATATTCCTGAGCGGCTCGGGCGAGGGGGGAGAGGTCGCGGCCCGGGTGTTCGACCTCTTCGAGGAGCTGGACTTCGCCGGGCACCCGATCCTCGGCGCGGCCGCCGTCCTGCACGAACGAGACGGGGGCTCCGGTGAGCGGCATTGGCGGTTCCGCCTGCCCCGCAAGACCGTCGCGGTGACCACCCACCGTACGGCGACCGGCTACCACGCCGTGCTGGACCAGGGGAGACCGGAATTCCTCGCGACCATACCGGCGCAGAACCGGTTGGAGATCGCCGCGGCCCTGCGCCTGCCGGAATCGGTGCTCGCCGATCTCCCTCTGGAAGTCGTCTCCACCGGACTGCGCTACCTCATCGTCCCGGTGGTGGCGGGCCTGGCCGAGGCGAAGATCGTCCGCGACGATTTCGCGGAGCTGATCGCGCGTCATGGTGCGCAGTTCGCGTACCTGGTCGACGTGGGGGCCCTGGAAGGCCGCCACTGGAACAACGACGGCGTCATGGAGGACGTCGCGACCGGCAGTGCGGCCGGCTGCGTCGGCGCTTATCTGGCCAAGCACCGCATCGTGCCCGTCGAGGAGGAGTTCGTGCTGCGGCAGGGTCGCTTCACCGGTCGGCCGAGCCTGCTCACCGTCCTCCCGCAGGGCCGGCCCGAAGACCTGCACAACGTCCGGGTCGGCGGCGAAGTGACCATGGTGGCCCAGG
The DNA here is from genome assembly GCF_002995495.1 of Actinocorallia populi. Taxonomy (GTDB): domain Bacteria; phylum Actinomycetota; class Actinomycetes; order Streptosporangiales; family Streptosporangiaceae; genus Actinocorallia; species Actinocorallia populi. Next base: position 476,918 of record NZ_PVZV01000006.1, read on the forward strand.
GGACCCTGGACGCCCTGCCCGGATGAGGACCTCTCCCATGCCCGACTTCCCCCTCTACACGGCCGACCGGATCCGCGCGGCCGTGGGCCTCGTCGACCTGATCGAGCCGGTGGCCGAGGCCCTCACCGCGTTCAGCACCACCGACGGGGCCCAGGCCCCGGTCGCGGTGCTCCCCCTGTCCGACGGTGGTGACTCCCACATCAAGGCGGCTTACCTGCCCGGAGGACGCCACTTCCTCGTCAAGATCGCCAACTGGTTCCCCGGCAACCGGACTCGCGGCCTGCCCGAAGGCGGCGGATTCGTAGCGCTCTTCGACGCGACGACCGGCGCCGTCACCGCCCTGCTGGAGGACGAGCACCACCTCTCCGACCTCCGCACGGCCGCAGCGGGAGCCGTCTGCGCCCGCGCCCTGGCCCGCCCGGACGCCACCCGCGCCACCGTCCTGGGAACCGGCAGGCAGGCCGGGCTGCAGGCCCGCGCGCTCACCCTCGTGCGTCCGATCCGGCAGATCGGCGTATGGGGCAGGGACCACGGCCGGGCGGCCGCCCTCGCCACCCGCCTGGGCCACGATCTACCGCACGTCGAGGTCACCGCCGCCGCAGACCCGGAGCAGTCCGTACGGCGGTCCGACATCGTCGTCACCGCGACCGCCGCCCGCACCCCCGTCCTGTTCGGCTCCTGGCTGCGCCCCGGACAGCACATCACCGCACTCGGCGCCGACGACCAGGCCAAGCGAGAACTCGACGGCGCCGGCCTGCAACGCGCCACCCGTGTCTTCGTCGACAGCCGGGAACTCAACCTCCGCTACGGAGACGTCCACGCCGCCATCGCCCGCGGAGAGGTGACCGCCGCCCGCATCGACGGCGAGGTCGGCGAAGTCCTGGCCGGCCGGATCCCCGGACGCCGCACCCCGCAGGACATCACGGTGGCCGAGCTCATCGGCATCGGCCCCCAGGACCTCGCCGCCGCCGAAACCGCCCTCGCCCTCCTGGAGCGGACCAGCGGATGACCACGACGCAGCGCCCCCGTTCCCCACGTTCTCGTCTTGAGCACTTGCCTCGGATGAGAACACGTTCTAGTTTCCGTCCATGGACATGACAACAGCCCGCCTGGCGGCGGCGGAGGAGATCCAGCGGCTCAAGTACCGGTACCTGCGGACGCTCGATCTCAAGCGCTGGGACGAGTTCGCCGACACCCTCGTCCCCGACGCCACCGCCGACTACGGCTCGCAGGCGGGCCAGGGCACGCTGCGCTTCTCCGGCCGGGACGCGATCGTCGGCTACATGAGCGGCGCGCTCGGCCCCGACATCACCACGGTCCACGTCTGCCACCACCCGGAGATCACCATCGACGGCGACACGGCCGAGGCGACCTGGTGCCTGGAGGACACCGTCCTGGCCACCGGATTCAACACCATGATCCGCGGCGCCGCCTACTACTCCGACCGCTACCGCCGCGACGACGGCGTCTGGCGCATCGCCCACACGGGCTACACCCGCCTCTACGAGGCGATCGTCCCCTTCGAAGCCCTCCCCGGCCTCCGTCTCACCACCCCGTCCCCCGACACCCCGTCACCCACTAAGTGACCGCCGACCGCAAGGGCCGCAAGGCCACTCCGGTCGGCCGGAGCGGGGAGGCGGCCGCTGCGGTGCTAAGCGGCCACCTCGGCGGCGACTTCGGCGGCCACCTGGAACTCCCGTCCGCACTCCGGGCACGCGGTGGTCCCGAACAGGTGGAGCAGCCGGGCCATGACCTTCGGCCGTCCGGCGGCCTCGGCCGCGAGGTAGAGGCGGCGCCCCAGCGGTTCGAGATCGTCCGGAGCCACCGGCACCACCTCGCTCTCCGGCTCGACTCCGCTGACATAGGTGGAGAACCGGGGGCCGTCGAGGATGACGCACATGCATTCATCGCAATCCGCGCAGTACAGCTCGAACTCTCCATGGGCGAGGGTGAGGAGCCGCTCGCTCCAGACCGGCACGTTCTCGAAGGCCAGGATGGACTGGAGCAGGTCGAGGAAGTCGGACTCCCGGACTTCGCCTCCGACCGCCGCCAGCGTCTCCTCGGCCAGCCGCAGCAGCTCCGTGATCTCGGCCGCGTGCGCGGCGCGCACGTCTCCCAGCCCGTGGTCTTGACGCGCACCGGCCACGATGCGCCCGGCCAGCGACAGGGGCCACAGCCGGTCGGCCGGGGCCCACTCCCGCGCCACCTCCGTCAGCCGGGGCAGCGCGGCGAAGCTCGCCGAGTAGACCGTCCCCTGGTGGCAGATGGCAGACGACAGCTCCGTCCACACCTCGGCCTCCTCGTCCGGAACGAGCCGGTCGAGCATGCCGGGTACGTCGTCCGCGCGTCCGTAGGCGTGCCTCAGTCGCGTCCAGTCAGTCATGATCGGAACTTAACAGCGAGCCTCTCCGGCCGAACGGCCTTCACGGACATCGGCGAGAACGAGGAGCGGCCCACCGCGGTCGGGCCCACCCGCTCACACGTCGATGGCGGGAAGTCCGTCGATGCTGACCCTGTTCTTCTCGGAACGGTATTTCGCGAGGGTCTCGGGGCTCTTGCGGGCGCCCCAGTCCTTGAGCATGTCCCGGGGGCCGATGACCTCCATGAAAGGAACGCCGTACCCGCACGAATCCGCGATCCGATCGATCTGCGCCACGATGATCGCGCGGATGCTCGGGTTGCCCTCGGGGAACAGGCCGGCCAGACCGTTCCACTCGGGCTCGTGCGGCAGCACGGTACGACCGCTCCCGTACAGGCGCAGGATCTTCGGCGTCCTCTCGAACGAGCAGAACATGAAGGTGATCCGCCCGTTCTCCCTCAGATGGGCGATCGTCTCCGCGCCGGAACCGTTCATGTCCAGGTAGGCGACGGTGCGCTCGTCAATGATCGCGAACGTTTCGGCGTACCCCTTCGGGGAGACGTTGACATGCCCGCCCGCGGAAGGCGCCGTCGCGACGAAGTACATGGCCTGCTGCTCGATGAACGTCTTCAGATTCGCGTCGATACGCTCGTAGGTCTTACCCATGACTCCAGACACTAGCCAGCGGTGAGAAAACGCCCCAACCTACTCCCTCTGGGAGGCGCCTTCGGTTTCGCAGGGTGCGCGCCATCGCCTCGAAGTCGTGGCGCTCGATCGCGGCGGCCGTCGTGCGGAGTGCGGGCGGAGTCAGGCGGGGGAGCGGGCGGGCCGGGGGATGGCGTGCGGCGGGGCGGGTTCGGGCAGGGTGCGCAGGAACAGCCAGCTGAGGGCGGGCATGAGGATGAGCGGCATGAGGGCGGTACGCAGGGTGGTGTGGTCGGCGAGCGCGCCGATGAGGGGACTGGCCAGGCCGCCGACGCTGACGGTGAGGCCGAGGGTGACGCCGCTGGCGGTGCCTATGCGCGAGGGCAGGTAGTCCTGGCTGAGGGTGATCTGCAGGGAGAAGGGGATGTACAGGCCGGCCGAGGTCGCGGCGACGAACAGGTAGAGGGCGGGGCCGGGTACGAAGACGACCCCGGTGACGGCGGCGACGGAGACGAGGTAGGACCAGCGGGAGACGGTGACGCGTCCCCACCGGTCGGCCAGTGCGCCGCCGAGGACGGAGCCGAACGCGCCGCCGAGGTAGAGGACGAACAGGGCGGCGGTTCCGGCGGCGCTGCCGCCCATGGCCCGCTGGGCGTGCAGGGCGATGAAGGTGCTGAGCCCGATGAAGGCGATGGAGCGGAACACCACGGCCAGCGACAGCTTCACGAACGAGCCGACGTCGTCCTTGCCGACCGGCATCGCCGCAGCCGTTTCGGTGGCGTCCTTGCGGGCGAGAGAGCGCAGGACGGGCAGGCACAGCACGGCGCCGACGAGGGCGGGCAGCACCAGCAGCGGCGTGAGGTGCAGGCCTCCGGCGGCCATGACGGCGGCGACCACGAGCGGGGCGAGGGCGAAGCCGAGGTTGCCGCCGGTGGAGAACCAGGCCATCGCGTTGTGGCCGCCCTCGCCGGCCAGACGGGCGATCCTCGCTGATTCGGGGTGATAGGCGGCGACGCCGATCCCCGACAGGGCCACGAACGCCAGGGTGAGGCCGTAGGAGCCGCTGATTCCGCTCAGCGCGATGCCGGTGCCGCCCAGCAGGGTGCCGGCGGGCAGCAGCCACGGCATCGCCCACCGGTCGGTCAGCGCGCCGAACATCGGCTGCACGAACGACGACAGCAGCGAGGCGGCCAGGACCATCCCGGAGACGGTGGCGTGGTCGTAGGCGCGCTCGGCGACGAAGAACGGGATGAGGGCCGCGACGGCGCCCTGGTAGACGTCGACGCAGGCGTGCCCGATGGACAGCAGGGTGATGGAGGCATTCCTTCGCACCCGTTCATGGTCGGTGACCTGTACGTTGTCGCGCTTCCGATAAATTGCCAGTCGATGATGGAAATCCGCCACGACCCGGTCGCGCCGACCCGCACCCGGTACCTGCCGTCCGGCGCGGTGATCGACGCCCACCGGCATGACGACCACCAGATCGTCTACGCGGGCCGCGGGGTTCTGGCGATCACGACCGGCGCGGGCTCGTGGGTCGCCCCCGGCACGAACGCGATCTGGGTGCCCGCGGGGACCGTGCACGCGCACCGGGCCCACGGCGACCTCGACCTGCACCTGGTCGGCCTGCCCGCCGCCGACGGCACCCTCGGCCCGGACGCCCTGACCGTGCTGGGGGCGAGCCCCCTGCTGCGCGAACTGATCATCGCCTACACCCGCGACCCCGACGGAGGCGGCGGCGCGGAGCGGGCGCGGATGCGGGCGGTCCTGCTCGACCAGCTGCGCGCCTCCCCCCGGCAGGGGCTGCACCTGCCCGCCCCCGCCTCGCCGCTGCTGCGCGCCCTGTGCGGGATCCTGCAGGAGGACCCCGCCGACGGCCGCACCCTCGTCGAGCTCGGCCGCCAGGTCGGCGCGAGCGGCCGCACCCTGTCCCGCCTGTTCCGCACCGACCTCGGCATGACGTTCCCCCGATGGCGCACCCAGCTCCGCCTCCAGCACGCCCTGGTCCTGCTCGCCGACGGGCAGCCGGTGACCGCGGTCGCGCACCGGTGCGGCTGGGCCTCGGCCAGCTCCTTCATCGACGCCTTCCGCCGCACCTTCGGCCACACCCCCGGCACCCACCCGAGCCCCTGACTCGCCCCGCCTCGGCAGATCTCGAGCCGGCTCACCGCGTCGGCCTCGCGGATGCAGGACGGCGCGGTGAGGAGGCAGGGCCGGTCCGCCGTGCATCTGTCGGCCACCGCTCATCGAGAGGACCGGGACCCGTTCTCGATGAGCGGTGGCCTACCGCCTACCGGCTGCTGACGGCGGGGACGGTCGGCGGCTGGCTCAGATGCCAGGTGAGGAACCGGGCCGCGGCGTCCCCCGCGAGCTGCGGGACGCCGGTGTGCCCGCCCAGGTTGGCGTGCAGCGACTTCTCCCTGGAGCCGAAGGCGTCGAACAGGTCCAGGGCCGTCTGCCGGTCGTTGCCTTCGTCGTCCCACTGCAGCAGGACGTGCAGCGGGATGGTGACCCGGCGGGCCTCCTCGAACATGGAGCGAGGCACGAAGCTCCCGGCGAACAGAACGGCGGCCGAGATGCGCGGCTCGACCACCGCCAGCCGGATGCCGATGGAGATCACTCCTCCCGAATACCCGACGGGGCCGTCGATCTCGGGCAGCGAAAGGAGGGCGTCCAGAGCGGACCGCCATTCCGGGACCGCCTTTTCCACCAGCGGGAGGACGAGCCGGTCGACGATCTCCTCGGTGACCGGCTCACCGGCCTCCAGCGCCCGGAGCAGCTCGGCGCGGGCCTGCTCCACGGCGGCGAAGCGGGGCCGGTCACCGCCTCCGGGGAGCTCGATGGTCGCCGCGGCGAAACCGTCCGCCGCGGAACTCCGGGCCCGGGCCACCAGCCGGGGGTACATCCTGTGCAGCCCGCCGGGGTGGCCGAGCAGGATCAGCGGCGCCGGCGCCGGCGCGGATGCGGGCGTCCACAGGATGCCGGGGATCTCGCCGAGGGTGAATTCGCGTTCGAGGACGCCGTCGTCCAGGCGCTGCTCAGAAGTGAATTGCATGGTCGTGCCTTTCGGGAGTGCTCTGATACGGCGCTCCCGGACGACCTATCGCCCGACCGTGATCCCAGAGGGGAGCACCCATGTCGATACGTTCACGGGTACCACCTCCTCGTTCTCTCGCACGGCCTCCGGCAGGCTAGCAACGGCCGCGGTGGTCCGCCAACGGGTTTTCCTGGCGGAGGATCCGCAGCCGGACGCCACGGAGCCGCTCCCCCCAAGGCCCGTATGTACCTTACTGTGTAAAGGCGCCACCTTCTTTCAGAAGAAAAAAGATACAGAATGGACTAAAGCCTCAACTACCGGAGCGGTCGTCTTCGGGCAGGGCGGGCCCGGTAGCGTTGGCGGCCATGTCGGTCATACGGTCCCTGTTGTTGTTCGTGCTCGCGGCCCTGGCCGAGATCGGGGGCGCCTGGCTGGTCTGGCAGGGCGTGCGGGAGGGCCGGGGGTTGTGGTGGGCCGGTGCCGGGGTTCTGGCGCTGGGGTTCTACGGGTTCGTCGCCACTTTGCAGCCTGATGCGAACTTCGGACGGATCCTCGCGGCCTACGGCGGGGTGTTCGTGGCGGGGTCGCTGGCCTGGGGGATGGTGGTGGACGGGTTCCGTCCCGACCGGTGGGACGTGGCGGGCGCGCTGGTCTGCCTGGCGGGGGTCGCTGTGATCATGTACGCGCCGCGGGGCTGAGGCCGTGCCTCCGTTTATTCGTTTGCCGGTCGATCATGGGCGCGGGTAGGCTCCGGGGCATGTTCTTCCAGATCCTTCTGTACGGCTGACGGGGGCGGGACCGGGCGTCCCGCGGTCCGGCGCTTTCCCGTGGTGTGTGTCTTCCGCCGCGGTGGTGGGCGTGCCGGTTCTCTATGTCCTTCATTCCTTGGATCTGTGAAGTGGGTGTTCTCATGTCTTCTCGTCGTGCGCATGTCGCGATGATCGGTATTCCCGCGGTCAGCCATGTGCTGCCGAGCCTGGAGGTCGTCCGGGAGCTGGTGGCGCGGGGCCACCGGGTGACGTACGCCAACGACCGGGCGGCCGCCGAGCTGGTGGCGTCGACGGGGGCGGAGCTCGTCCCCTATGTCTCGACGCTGCCGGTGGCCGATCATGACTGGCCGGAGGATCCCATCGCGGCGATGGGGGTCTTCCTGGACGACGCGATCGGGATGTTGCCTCAGCTGCGGGCCTTCTATGAGGAGGATCCGGCTGATGTGTACCTGTATGACATCGGGGCGTACGCGGCGCGGGCGCTGGCGGAGTCGCAGGGGCGTCCGGTGGTGCAGTTGTCTCCGGCGATCGTGGCCTGGGACGGGTATGCCGAGGAGGTCGGCGCGCAGGTGCGGTCGTTGCCCGGTGCGGATGCCTATCTGGCGAAGTTCGCGGGCTGGTTGGCGGAGTGCGGTGCGTCGACCACTGATGTGGCGGCGTTCTCGAATCATCCGGCGCGGGCGGTGGCGCTGGTTCCCAGTGCGATGCAGCCGAGTCTGGATCGGGTCGATGCCGGTGCGGTGACGTTCGTGGGTCCGTGTCTGGGGGATCGGAGCGATCAGGGCGGTTGGGAGCGGCCGGCGGGTGCGGAGAAGGTGCTGTTGGTGTCGCTGGGTTCGGCGTATACGCGGCAGCCGGAGTTCTACCGTCGTTGTCTGGCTGCTTTCGGGGATCTGCCGGGTTGGTATGTGGTGTTGCAGGTGGGTAAGCACACCGATCCGGCTGAGCTGGGGGTGATTCCGGCGAATGTGGAGGTGCGTTCGTGGGTGCCGCAGCTGGCGATCTTGGAGCAGGCGGATGCGTTCGTCACCCATGCGGGGATGGGTGGTAGCGCCGAGGGGTTGTTCACCGGGACTCCGATGATCGCGGTTCCGCAGGCCGTCGACCAGTTCATGAACGCAGACCGGCTCGTGGAGCTGGGTGTGGCGCGTCGGATCGACACTGAGGATGCCACGGCGGAGCTGCTGCGTTCGACGTTGCTGGATCTGACGGCTGATCCGGTGGTGTCTCGTCGTGCGGCGGAGCTGCGTGCTCAGGTTCGTGCCGAGGGCGGTGCCCGGCGTGCGGTCGAGGTGATCGAGTCGGTGTTGCCGCCGGTCGGGTAGGTGTTTTCGCGGGGGTGTTCGGGCTCCGCAGGCCGTGTGGTCTGCGGGGCCTTTCGGTTTTTCAGGGGCGGAAGAGGTGCCAGAAGGCCAGGGCGACGGTGTGCGGGGGTTGGGTGGGGGTGTGGGTGAGCCAGTGGGTGATGACGCCGGTGAGGGCGCCGGCGAGGTAGGCGGCGTGGGTGTCGGCGGGGACGTGGGGGTGGCATGGGGGGCGGTGGCCTTGGGTGAAGCGGGTGGTGAGCGCGTCGGTGAGGCAGGTGCGCAGGCGGGTGATGAGGCGGGGGCTGCCTTGGGGGCCGAGCATGCGCTGGTAGAGGGCGGCGTTGGCGGCGACGTGGTCGAAGAGTTCCTGGAGGGGTGGGGGTGTCTGGTCGCGGGGGGCGTCCAGGGGGCAGAGGGCGGCGGCGTGGGCGAGGCGGGTGACGGCTTCTTCCATGGCGTCGGTGAGGAGGGTGTCGAGGTCGGGGTAGTGCTGGTAGACGGTGGCGCGGTTGATCTCGGCTTGGCGGGCGACGGCGGCCATGGTGAGGGTGGCGGGGTCGTGGTGGGTGGTGAGGTGGAGGATCGCGGCGCGTAGGCGGGTGCGGGTGCGTTGGGCGCGGGGGTCGTCGGAATTCATACGGGAACTATACGACGGGCGTCGCTTAGGCGACATGTGTTGCTTAAACGACGCCCGTCGCTTAGTGTGCGGGCATGCGTATCGAGATCTGGGCGGACGTGGTCTGCCCGTGGGCCTACATCGGCAAGCGGCGGCTGGAGCGGGCGCCGCTCGGCGAGGACGTCGAGGTGGTGTGGCGCCCCTACCGCGTCGACCCCGCCGCTCCGGCTCGCGCCGTCCCGCTGGAGGAGGCCCTGGAGGAGGTGCTGCAGGACCCGGCGGCCGGGGAGTCGCTGGCGGCCTGCTCGCCGGGTCTCGCGCCGCAGGACAACCGGGCCCGTGTGGCGCGGATCGCCGCCGATGAGGGGCTGGGTCCGGTGTGGGGCGCGGCGTGGCGGGCCGACAGCCATGGCGCGCACCGGTTGATCGCCCTGGCGTACGCCGAGGGTGGCGCGGAGCTGCAGGACGCCGTGGTCGAGGGTGTTCTGCGGGCTCATTTCGTGGAGGCGCTGGACATCAGCGCCCCGGACGTGCTGGAGGGGGTCGCCCGGGAGGCGGGGTTCGCCGATGGGGCGCGGCTGCTCGCCGGGGGTGCGGGCGAGGATCTCGTGCGGGAGCTGGTGCTGACCGGCAAGGCGATGGGGGTGCGGACCTCGCCGACGTTCGTGGTGCGGGGCCGTGCGCTGGCCGGGGCGCAGTCTCCGGAGGCGATCGCGGAGTTCGTCCGGTATGCGGCGGGCCAGGAGGTGCGGGGGCTTCCCGAGGAGGTCGAGCGGTTGCGGCATGCGGAGTCGCTGCTGGAGCAGCGTGATCCGCTGGGTGCGCTGGTGCTGCTGCGTCCGCTGCTGGAGTCGCACGGTGAGGACCGGGGTGTGCGGATGCTGGCCGCTCGCGCCTATTTCGCCTCCGCGCAGCTGGGGCGGGCGACGCGGGAGCTGGAGGGGCTGGTGAGTGAGGCGCCGGATGACTCCTATGCGCGTCTTCTGCTCGGCCGTACGTTGCGGCGGCGCGGGCTGGAGGGGGAGGCGGCGGTGCATCTGTCGCTGGCGGCGGTGATGTCTCCGCACTATGCCGGGTGAGTTCGGCGGCCTGGGGGCGGGCGGCGGGTGTCCGCCGCCCGTTCGCGGTCTCTACGGGACGCCGGGCCAGGCGGCGGTCACCGTGTCGAGCCAGCCGGGGACGGGGGTGTCCGGGTGGGTCTGGCGCAGTAGTTCGAAGGGCAGGGAGAACAGTGAGGCCTTGGCGGGGTTGCGGCGGATCTGTTCGACGATGGCCTGTGTGAGGTGCGGGCCGATGTCCGAGCGGGGCCAGGTCGCGTGGGCGCGGGCCGCGAGGTCCTCGGGCAGGGACCGGGCGCGCAGGGCCGCGATGTCGGCGCCGGTTCCGATGTGGGTGAGGGCGATCTCCGGGCGCATCCGGTCGGCGATGCCGGCCGAGGTGTGCAGGGCGATGGCCTGCCAGATGATGTCGCGGCGTCGTTCGTCCAGGCCTTCGGCGGCCAGGAACTCCACCGCGGTGTCGGCGCCGTCGGCTTCGAACCGGCCGGCGCGGTCGCCTTCGGGGCTGAGGCCGGCGTCGTGGAGCAGGCATGCCAGGAACAGCACCTCGTCGTCGTAGTGCTCGTCGGGGCGCAGTCCGGCCTGGGTGCCCAGTTCGCGGCCGAACAGGTAGGCGCGGACGCTGTGGCCGACCAGGACAGGGTCGCACAGCCGGGTGATGAAGGCGTGTGCGCGGCGGGTCAGTGCGGTGTCGGGGAGGGCGAAGTCGTGGAAGTGGTCGTTCATGGGTCCATGCTGGGGTCTGGTTTTCTCGCGCGATAGTGGCAGGAATGCCGATGTCCGCTAGATTCTGGACATGCATGTGGTGGCCGTCCTCGCGCTCGACGGGGTGGTGCCGTTCGACCTGTCGGTGCCCCTGCAGGTGTTCGGTTCCGCGATGGACGACGGGGGCCGTCCCCGTTATGAGACCAGGGTGTGCGGGCTCGGCCCGTCGGTGCGGACCTCACCGGTGTTCGGGGGGATCGGCCTGGACGTCCCGTGGGGCCTGGAGGCGCTCGCGGAGGCCGACACCGTGCTGGTGCCGGGGCACGCCGACGGTCTGGTGCCGCCGCCGGAGGCGCTGGAGGCGCTGCGTTCGGCCGCCGCCCGCGGGGCGCGTATCGCGTCGATCTGCGTGGGCGCGTTCATCCTGGCCGCGTCGGGTCTGCTGGACGGGCGGCGGGCCACCACCCACTGGGCTTACGCGCGCGAGCTGGCCCGTCTCCATCCGTCGGTGGAGGTCGATGACTCGGTGCTGTTCACCGACAACGGCCGCCTGCTCACCTCCGCCGGGGTCGCGGCGGGCATCGACCTGTGCCTGCACCTGGTGCGCCGCGACCACGGTGCGTCCGTCGCCGCCATGGTCGCCCGCCGGATCGTGATGCCGCTGCAGCGCGACGGCGGCCAGGCCCAGTACATCCGCCATCCCGATCCCGGCCCGCCCGACGTCGGCCTGCAGCCCACTTTGGCCTGGCTGGAGGCACGGCTGCACCTGCCGTTGACTTTGGCCGACATCGCCGGCCACGCGTCCACCAGTGTGCGCACCCTCAACCGCCGTTTTCGCGCCCAGGTCGGCACCACCCCCCTGCAGTGGCTGCTGCGGGCCCGGCTGCACCGCGCCCAGCAGCTCCTGGAGAGCACGACGCTGCCGGTCGACCGCGTCGCGGCCGCTTGCGGTTTCGGGTCCTCGGCGACTCTGCGCGCTCATTTCACGCGCCATGTCGGCACCTCGCCCCAGTCCTACCGTCAGGCGTTCCGCACCGGTTCCTGAGCGCCGGCGGAGCGGTCGCCGCGGCGGCGGAACGGTTCGGTGAGCTGGTCGAGGTAGGCGTCGGGGTAGTCGGGCCGGGCGGCCATGCCCAGGTCGCCGGTGGTGAAGCGGCGGGCCGGGTCGTGGGAGTAGGTGCCCAGGGCGTGGTCCCAGACCAGGGTGAACAGGCCGAAGTTGACGTCGCCGGTTGCGGCCCATCTGAGGTGGTGGAAGCGGTGGCCCTCGTTGAGGGCCAGGAGTTGCTTGAGCGCTCCGACGCGGTAGTCGACGTTGGAGTGCTGCAGGAGCAGCTGCACCGCCACGGCGAGGGCGAGGAGGCAGGCCACGTCCAGCGGCAGGCCCGCCAGTAGGAGCGGGGTGACGCCGGCGGTGGTCTCCAGGGCCTGGTGCAGGGGGTGTTTCATCAGGCCGTTGAAGCCGTAGCAGCGGCGGACGCTGTGGTGGACGGCGTGCAGCCGCCACAACCATCCGGTTCTGTGGCTGGCGTAGTGGACCAGGGTGATCCCGGCGTCCGCGACGATGATCGCTAGCAGTACCTGCAGTGCGAGCGGCCAGCCGTCGGGCCAGGCGCCCCGGCCGGGGATGAGGGCGGCCAGCAGAGGCAGGGCGGCGACGCTGCCCAGGGTGAGGGTCTCGTTGACCGCGGCGTGCGCGGTGTCCCGGCGTCCGTCGCCCAGGGAGGTGTTCCAGGCGGCCTGGTAGGGCAGGAGGCGTTCGGCCGCGAACGAGCAGGCGACCGCGACGGCCAGCAGGGCCGGCAGCCATGCCTTGCCGGCGCCGTCGGCGGCGCCGCGGGAGACCAGGGCGATGGCGGCGCCGTTGACGCCCAGCAGCATGAACGGCACGTACCCGTACCGTACGAGGGTTTCGATCATGCCTGTCAGCATCGCGGGCGGGTGGGCGGGCGGGCTTGGACGAAAGGGCTGACCTGGACGGCGGGTGGCGGGTCAGTGCCAGTGCAGGTGGCGGGCCGCCTGCGAGGGGGCCAGGCCGAACATGGCGTGGAAGACGCGGGTCAGGTGGGCGCTGTCGGTGAAGGCCGCGGCGTGGGCGGCGGCGGTGAGGGTGCCGCCGTCGCGGACGACCGCCATCGCCGCCTGCAGCCGTGCCCACCGCACGCACGCGGTGAACGGCAGCCCGAGTTGTTCGGTGAACAGGTGCCGCAGCCTGCTGCCCGACAGGCCCACTTGGGCGGCGACGGTGTCCAGGCGCACCGGCCGCCCGGCGGCGATCAGTTCCGGTAGGAGGGCCAGTGCCCGCCCCAGCGCGCCGGAGGGGGGCGGGGGCGGCGCGTCCGGCCAGGCGGCCAGTGCGGTCAGGGCCCGCTCGCCGGTTCGCGTGTCGAGGTCCGGGGCGGCGTCCAGGGCGGTGAGTGCGGGATCGGCGGCGGCCTGCCAGAGGACGGCCTGCCCGCCGGAGGGTTCGGCCGCTGCCGCGTGCCGGTCCAGCCGTGCGGTGAGGGCGCGGGCCCGGCGGTCCGCCGGATCGAGGTAGACCATCGCTCCGCGGGCGTCGCCGGTGTCCAGGGCGTGCACGGCCCCGGCGGGGATCACGGCCGCCCGCACCCGCCGTGACCGTCCGCGGCCGTCGGTGAGCACCGCCTGCCCGGATGTCACCAGCAGGACCTGGACCGCGGCGTGCGCGTGGGCGTGCGCCGAGCCCAGCGCTCCGGTGAGCGTCAGCCGGCCGGGTGCGAGCCGCGCTCCCACCGCCCACGTCCCGGCGTGCTCCCCCTGCCGTGTCATCGTCCGTCCCGTCGGGTTTCGCCGTCGTGGACAAGATAACGGCCGGTGCCGTCGGGGCGGGACGCCCTGCGGCCGGTGGCTTTCGCCGGGGTCAGGGCGGCAGGAGGGGGTGGATGCGCATGGCGGCTTCGAGTTCGCCCGGGAGGGCGTCGCGGTAGCGGGTGAGGGTGGACAGGTCGGAGTGGCCCAGGACGCGGCGGACGGCGTCGAGGTCGGTGGCGGCGGCCAGGAGGTGGGTGGCGGTGGTGTGGCGCAGGCCGTGGGGGGTGACGGCGCGGCGGTCGGCGGGCGCGACGCGGGACAGGACGCGGTCGATGGCGGGCTGGACGTCGCCGCGGGCCAGGCGGCGGCCGCGCCAGGACAGCAGGAGGGCGCGGGGTTCGCGGCCGCGGTCCAGCAGGGGGCGGCCTTCGGCGAGGTAGGCGTCCAGGAGGGCGGCGACCGGCGGGGGCAGGGGCAGGTCGCGGGTGCGTCCGCCTTTGCCCAGGACGCGCCAGTAGCGGATGCCGTCGTTGGTGAAGAAGTGTTCCAGGTCGGCGCCGACGAGTTCGGAGACGCGGGGGCCGAGGGTGGCGAGCATGACGACGGTCAGGGCGTCGCGCAGTTCGGTGCGCTGGTCGTCGCGGCGGCCGGTGTCGGGCGGGGCGGCGGCCAGGGAGCGGGCGGCGGTGATGAGGCCGCCGGCCTGTTCGCGGGTGAGGGCGCGGCGTTCGGTGCGCAGGTCGCCGCGCTGGCGGGCGCGGACGGTGGCGGCGGGCATGGGGTCGAGCTGCACCCAGCCGGACAGGAGCGCGTGGCGGAAGAAGGCGGACAGCGAGCGGCGGAAGCGCGCCTGGGAGGCGGCGCTCTGCGGGGCGGTGGTGGGGGTGCGGCGGCGGGCGTCGGGTTTGCGGGCGAAGGCCAGCAGGACGGAGTCGATGTCCTCGCCGTCGAGTTCGTCCAGGACGCGGTGCGGGCCGGCGAGCGCGGAGAAGGTCAGGACGTCGCGGATGTAGACCTCGGCGGTGCCCGGCGACAGCTGGCCGGTGGTGGTCTTGGCGCGGATGAGGTCGGCGTAGCGGTCGGTGGTCTCCTCGACGGTCAGGGCGAGGAGCCGGGTGGGGCGCATGGAGGTGAATCTAGCCCAGGGGCGGGACGTTCGTCAGTCGTCGTCCCAGGGCCGGTCGGGCCGGTCGTCGCGGCAGCGCCAGAAGGGGACGAACAGCGCGACTTCTCCGCCGGGGCTCCACTGCTGCCCGCCGGCCGGCTGCTGGGAGGCGACCCTGCCGGTGGCGCGGCCCTCCTGGCAGACGACCTTGTGGCCGTATCCGGCGGCCGAGAGCGTGCCGGCGGCCTGGTCGACGGGCATGCCGACGACGTTGGGCACCAGGGGGTGCGGGGCGGGGGGCGGCGGCGGTGCGGGGGTGGTGGGCGGCGGGGCCGCGGGGGTGGTGGTCTTGGTGCGGATGGGGGCGGGCGTCGTCGGTGCGGCCGTGGCGGTGGCGGTGGTCGGGGCGGGTGCCGCGGTGACGGGTTTGGCGGAGATCCGCGGTTGCGGTTCGCTCTCGCGGGGGGAGGCGGGGGTCTGGGAGGGGACGGCGGCGAGGGCGGGTTCGCGGACGGCTTCGGGTTCGCCGTCGGTGCCCAGCAGACCCACGGCCAGTCCGGTCACGGCGACGACGGCGACCGCTCCCGCGATTTTCGCGTTCACGGGTCGCTTGCGTCCGTGTGCTCCCATGGATTCACCCCCTTGGCGCAAGATCCTAGAGCCACAACCGGGGAGTTCGTGACGAATGCCGGTAATGCGGGTGGTGTGCCGTCGCGGGGGCGTTCAGTCGTCGCGGGCGAGGGCGTGCAGGGCGGCGGCGAGGGCGGCGTGGTGCTCGCCCAGCCGGGCGCGCAGTTCGGCGTTGAAGCGGTCGATCTCCGGCTGGGCGGCGCGCAGCGCCGCCACGCCCCGCTCGGACAGGCGCAGCATGACGGCGCGGTGCTCGCCGGGGTGGGCGCCGCGGGTGAGCAGTCCCGCCGCGGCCAGGCGCCCGGCCAGTGAGGTGACCGCCGACTCGCGCAGGCCCAGGATGCGGGCGAGTTCCCGCTGGGTGAGGCCGCCGGGGTGGTCGTGGACGGCGAACAGCGCGCCGAGCTGGGCGGTGGTGACCCCGGCGGCGGCCAGGCAGCGGCGGTCGGCGTCCAGGCGCAGCCGGTGCGCGGTCCGCTGGAGCAGGAAGAACAGGCGCTGGTCGGGCGGGGACATGGGTCCGATCTTGACAGACAGACCCGCCGCGCACCATCCTCACTTCACATATGAAGTGAGGATGGCGAGATGGACATACCCGACCTGGAGACGGCCCGCGAGGTCCTGGCCGCCCAGCCCTTCAGCGTGCTGCTCGACGCCCGCCTGACGGCCTTCGGCGCCGGCGAGGCCGTCCTGGAACTGGACATCCGCGACGAACTGCGCCAGCAGAACGGCTTCCTCCACGGCGGCGTGCTCGGCTACGCCGCCGACAACGCCCTGACCTTCGCCGCCGGCACCGCCGCCGGAGCCAAGATCATCACCTCCGGTTTCACCATCGACTACCTGCGCCCCGCCGACGGCCGAACCCTGCGCGCCCACGCCCGGGTCCTGCGCGCCGGCCGCACCCGCGTGGTGTGCCGCTGCGACCTGTCCACCCTCGACGCCCGGGGCGCCTCCACCCTGTGCGCCGTGGCCCAGGGCTCGGTCACCGTCCTGTGACCGGCGCCCCCGGACCGGGGGCGCCTCGCACATGACCGACCGCCCTCCCGGCGGCCGCATCAACGGTGCACGCGCGCACCGCAAAACAGGAGGCGGCCTCTTCGCACGGCGGCCGCCCCGGCGGGCCGGACCCGGTCCGCCAGGGCTGTCGTCATGCCGGCGAAGAGCCCCCGGGCCGCACCCGGTTCGCCCCGGCGACGGAGGCCGCCGCGGCGGCGCCTCCGGCCAGCTCGAGACGCTCGCCGGTGAACGCGGCCCGCAGGCGGCGGTCGTGCGTGACCACGACCAGCGCACCCTGGTAGGAGGCCAGCGCCTCCTCCAGCTGCTCTGCGAGCATCGGTGACAGGTGGTTGGTCGGCTCGTCGAGCAGCAGCAGGTCCACGGGCCGGCTCACCAGCCGCGCCAGCTCGACCCGGCGCCGCTGCCCGTAGGACAGCTCCCCGAGGCGCAGTCCCAGGTCGCACGGCCGGAACAGGCCCAGGGCGAGCAGCGCGTCCGCGTGCTCGTCCGGGCTCCCGGGCAGCCCGTGCGCGTAGGCCTGCAGCACGGTGCGGTGCGCCGTGCCGGCCGGCCCGTGCCGGTGGAGGGGCCACCGCGGGTCGTCGGTGCCGGGTTCGTCCTGCCGGAAGAACCCGACCCGGCCGGCCCGCCGCACCCGGCCCGCGTCCGGCCGCAGTTCTCCGGCCAGCACCCGCATCAGGGTGGTCTTGCCCGCTCCGTTCGGGCCGGTGACCAGCAGCCGCTCGCCTGCGCGGACGGTCAGGGACTCCAGGTGGAGCCGCCCGGCCACCACCACGCCGTCGAGCGAGGCCACCTCGTCCCCGGCGGCGGTGCCCGAGGTGGCGGGGACGGTGGCGAAGCGCAGCGGCTCGGGCGGCGGCGGCGCGGGGTGGGCGGTGAGCCACTGCAGCCGCTGCCGGGACTGCCGGATGCGGCCCGCGGCCCCGTGGGTGCGTGAGCGCGCCCGCCAGGCACCGGTACCCATGCCCGCCTTGGCGGTCTTGCGGGGGATCGCGGCCAGCCGGTCCGCGTTGGCCGCCACCAGCGCGGCGTGCCGGTCCAGCTCCGTCCGCCACTCCTCGTGGGCCTGCGCCTGCGCGGCGCGTTCGGCGGCCTTGGCGGCCAGGTACCCGGCGTAGCCGTCGCCGTAGCGGCGCACCCGCCCGTCGGCCACCTCGAGGACGGCGGTCGTCACCCGGTCCAGGAACATCCGGTCGTGCGTGATGACCACGACCGTGCCGCGGTGGGCGCGCAGGCGCCGTTCGAGCCAGGCGGTGGCCTGGTCGTCCAGGTCGTTGGTCGGCTCGTCGAGCAGCAGCAGCTCGGGAGCCGACGCCAGCGTGGCGGCCAGGGCGAGCCGGGAGCGCTCACCGCCGGAGAGCGTGCCCAGCGCGCGGCCGCGGTCGAGGCCGGGCAGCCCCAGCCCGTGCAGCGCGACCTCCACCCGGACGTCGGCTTCGTAGCCGCCCCGCGCCTCGAACCGCGCCACCAGCGCCGCGTAGGCCTCCAGGTCCGCCTCGCCGAGCGAACGTTCGGCGGCCCGCATCCGGGCTTCGAGCTCGCGCAGGTCGGCCAGCGCCAGGTCGACGGCGTCGGCGACGGTGGCGTGCGGCGGCAGTTCGAGCGACTGCGGCAGGTACCCGACGCCGCCGGGTGCGACGGCCACGAGCTCGCCGTTGTCCGGGCGCTCCGCCCCCGCCATGAGCTTGAGCAGCGTGGACTTGCCCGATCCGTTGTCGCCGATGACTCCGAGCCGCTCGCCGGGCTTGACGGTGAGCGACACCCGGTCCAGGACGACACGGGTCGCGTAACGCTTGGTGATCTGGTCGAGAGCCAGCTGGCCGGGGATGCGCAGAGCGCCTCGCCTCCTGTCGTCGGTGCGGGGGGAAGACGGCCGCATGCCCTCCCGGCCCTCCGCAGGCCCGGGGTCTTGCGGCCGGGGTGCCGCAGGGTCCTGCTCCTGGGTGCGGGCCCGGTCCGTGCGCCGGGCCACGTCGCAGGAGGCGTCGCCTGCGGCCGGCCGCGGCGGCGGCCCGGTCGGGGCGTCGGACGTGCCGGTCGCACGGGTGGTCGTCATGCACACTCCTCACACATTCGGAACGAGACGGTTCGTCTCGATGTGCTCGAGTATGCGGGTGCGGCGTCGCTGTGTCAAGACGGATCGTCTCGTCTTGTCTGGGGTTTCCGGACGCGCCCGGCGCGGGGCGGCCGGGCCCCGCGCGGCGGGTCCGGCAGGAGGCGAACGCCGGATCGGGGCCGAGGCCGGGGGCGGCCTTCCCCGCCGGGGGCCGCCTGGAGGCCGGGGCCGGGCGGCGCGCGGCGATCGCCCCGATGCCGGGCCTGGCGTGGTCGGCCTCCCGCGCCGGGCCGCATGATCGCTTCGGTCCGGGCGCGGAGCGGCGGCGGTCGTGGCGCCGGCCCGATGAGGCGGGGCGTCCCGTTTGACAGGGAGGGATCATTCCTCCACCCTGGGCGGAACTATACGAGACGAACCGTACCGTTCTGTGGTTCTCCGCGATGCACGACGAGCCGGTCCGGGCGCCTGCCGCGAGGAGGCACCGACGGCGACCGGGACACGCGGGGACGCGACGAGGACCCGCGAGGAAAGAGAGCAGTGATGGACACCGACGTCATCATCGTGGGGGCCGGACCGACCGGCCTGATGCTGGCCGCCGAGCTGCGGTCGGCCGGAGTGCGGCCCCTGGTGCTGGAACGGCAGCCGCACCGCCGGGACACCCCCAAGGCCGGCGGCCTCGGCGGCCAGATCCTGGATCTGCTGCGCTACCGCGGTCTGCTGGAACGGTTCGAAGCCGCCTGCACCGACCCCATCCCGGCTCCCCGCTTCCCCTTCGGCGGCGTGCACCTGGACTTCACCCGGCTGGCCGATTCCCCGATGCACGCGCTGCCGCTCCCGCAGCAGCGGCTCGAACGGCTCCTGGAAGAACACGCCGACGGCCTCGGCGCCGACATCCGCCGCGGCCACGAGGTCGGCGGGATCACCCAGGACGACACCGCGGTGACCGCGGACGTGCACGGCCCGGACGGGCCGTACCGGGTCACCGCGCGGTACCTCGTGGGATGCGACGGCGCGCGCAGCCGGACCCGCGACCTGACCGGCATCGCCTTCCCCGGCACCACCTACCCCGAGGTCAACCGGCTGGCCCAGGTCACCCTGCCCGATACGGTGCGCGTGCTCGGCGACGGCGGCCTCGACGTCCCCGGCTTCGGCGTGCTCCGCGCGGGCTTCACCCGGACCGGGCACGGCCTGTTCGGACTCGCCGCCTCACCGGCCTCCGAGGCCGTCTCCCTCTACACCGTCGAGGACGAGGCCACCGAGTACGACGACGACACACCGATGACCGTCACCGAACTCCAGGACAGCCTGCGCCGCGTGCTCGGCGTGGACCTGCCCGTGGAAAAGACGCTCCGGCTGTCGCGGTTCACCTTCAAGGCGCGGCAGGCCGAGCGGTACCGCCACCGGCGGGTCCTGCTGGCCGGCGACGCGGCGCACCTGTTCCCCGCCACCGGCGTGGCGATCAGCGCCGGCATGCTGGACGCGGTCAACCTCGCCTGGAAGCTCGCCGCCGAAGTCCACGGCCGGGCACCGGACGGCCTGCTGGACACCTACCACGGCGAACGCCACCTCGCCGGCGCCCGCACCATGCTGCACACCCGCGCCCAGGTGGCCCTGCGCCGCGGGCACGACCCGGCCGCCGAAGCACTCCGGGAGGTCTTCTCCGAACTGCTCGCCGACGAACAGCCCCTGCGCCGCATGGGAGCCCTCCTCGCCGGCGGCGACATCCGCTACCCGGTGCCGGACGCCGACCCGCACCCGCTGGCCGGGACCTTCGCCCCCGACCTCACCCTGCACACCGACCAGGGCGTGACCGGCGTCGCGGAACTCATGCGCCCCGCACGGCCCGTCCTTTTGGTCCTGGCCGACCGCGCGGACCTGTGCGAGGCCGCCCGGGACTGGCGGCAGCGCGTCGACGTCCGCACCGCCGAAACCGGCGACCGGCCGGCCGACGCCCTCCTGATCCGCCCCGACGCCCACATCGCCTGGGCCGCGGCCGTCGACGAACCCGCCGCCACCGCCGCACCCGCACTACGCCAAGCCCTCACCACCTGGTTCGGCACCCCCTGAGAACGGCGGTACCCGACGCTGCGGCGATGCCCCGGCGACACGGACAGCCCCGCACCCTCACCCGGAGTCCGCAGCGCCCTGCAGAGGCGACCCCCGTCCCGAGGACGATCGCGCGGGACCCTCCGCGCCGGACGGGCCATCCGCAGGGGCGAAAAACCGCGGCCCGAGGGAGCTGAGGTTCGCCGGCCGGGAGTTCGGAGCAGCGGCCGAGCCCCGACCTAGAGCGTGAAACCGCAGCCTGTCCGTTGTTCGAGGGCGTCAAGTTCGCCGTGGTCGGGAGTTCGGAGCAGCAGCCGGGCCGCCGACCGGTGGGGACGTGAAACCGCGACCGGCTGTCGGTCGGGAGTCTGGAGCGGGGCCGGGCTCCGGCCGGGGGAGTGAGGTTCGCCGGCGGGGGCGCGAAATCGCGGTCGGGCCGCCGGTCCGGGGCCGGAGCAGGGGGCGGTCGTCGGTCAGGGGTGCTCCATGGCCAGGACGGCGGTGGTGGCGGGGGTGAGGGCGGCGAAGGTGTGGGGGGTGTCGCCGGGGTAGGTGAGGTAGTCGCCCGGGTGGAGCTCCACGGGGGAGTCCAGGGGGCCGGCCAGGGCGCGGCCGGTGCTGAGGATGACGTGTTCGACGGTGCCGGGCTGATGGGGTCGGGAGTCCCGGGGGGAGCCCGGTTCGGCGGTGATGCGGTAGAGGTCGCGGCGGGTGGCGGGCGGGCAGGAGGACAGCAGGGTGGCGGTGTAGTCCGCCTCCTGGGAGCGGGTGACGGGGCCCTCGCCGGCGCGGATGAGGTGGGTGCGGGGTCGGGCCGGCTCGACCAGGCGGCTGAAGGGAACCCCCAGCGCCATGCCCAGCGCCCAGATCGTCTCCACGCTGGGGTTGCCGGTGCCCGACTCCAGCTGGGAGAGGGTGGACTTGGCCAGCCCGGCGCGGCGGGCGAGCTCGGTGAGGGTGAGGCCGGCGCGTTCACGCTCGCGGCGGATGGCCGCGGCGATCGTCTTGATGATCCCGGCGGGGGAGGAGCCGGTGTCCGGCATGCCGTGCGTCACGGTGTCCACTCCATGTTCGCTGAAGGAGTCCAGGCGTTCGACTTGACGAACGCGGCCATGGTGTTCATTGTAATGGCCATGAGTTCGTTCTGGCGAACGCCCGGTCGGGCGACACTCCGCGACATCGCGCTGGTCTGCGTCGCCGACGCGCTGGTCGGCGCGTCCTTCGGCGCCCTCGCCGTCTCCGGCGGCCTGCCCCTGTGGGTGCCGGTCGCCATGTCCCTGCTGGTGTTCGCCGGAGGCGCCCAGTTCGCCGCCATCGGCGTCGCCCTGGCCGGAGGCGCGCCCCTGGCCGCCGTCGCCACCGGCCTGGTCCTCAACGCCCGCCACCTGCCCTTCGGCCTGGCCGTCGCCGACGTGCTGTCCGGCCCCCGCTGGGCCCGCCTGCTGGGCTCCCACCTCATGACCGACGAGACCGTCGCCTTCACCCTGCGCCACGACGACCCGGTCCGCCGCCGCGCCACCTACTGGCTGTGCGGCCTGGCCCTGTTCGTGGTGTGGAACCTCTCCGTCCTCCTGGGCGCCCTGGCCGCCCACGCCGTCGGCGACGTCAACGCCTTGGGCCTCGACGCGGCCTTCCCCGCCGTCCTGCTCGCCCTCGTCCTGCCCGCCCTGGCCGACCGCCCCACCCGACACGCCGCCCTGCTCGGCGCCCTGATCGCCGTGGCCGCCACGCCCCTGCTGCCCCCGGGCCTGCCCGTCCTGCTCTCCCTCCTGGCCCTCGTCCCCTTCCTGCCCCGCCTTCGAGCCCCCTCCTGATCCCCGGCACGACATCGGAGACCACCATGACCGCGACCCTGCCGATGGCGGCGATCCTGCTGCTGGCCGCCGGAACCTACGCCTTCCGCCTGGCGGGCCCCCTCCTGCACGAACGCCTCGGCGCCGCCGACCGGCTGGCGGCGCCCCTGGCCATGGCCACCACCGTCCTCCTCCTGGCGCTCGCGGCCACCTCCGCCCTCACCGAAGACCAGGGGTTCGCCGGCTGGTCCCGCACGGCCGGAGTCCTCACCGCGGCCCTGCTGGCCCTGCGCCGCGCGCCCTTCCCCGTCATCGTCCTCGCCGCGGCCGCGACCACCGCGCTCCTCCGCCTGTGCGGCATCCCCTGACCAGATCACCCGAAAAAGCGCACCGATGCGGTTGACAGGCCATCCGGACATCGGCAAGATCTTCAACAGCGTCGCAGTGCACCCGGCAAAGAGATCGCCGAGGGCGCGGAGGCGCCGGAACAATGGGACGATCTTAGTGAGATCCCACGGACACCCGACGGCGTCCGACGACCAGTCGAAGAGAACAGGCACCCGGCACCGCGACCAGCGGACCCTGCCTCGAGAAGACGCCGACACCCCGCCCGCAGAGGGCAGACGACCCCGCAGAGCCCGGCCTCACCGCCGAGCCCTCGGCCCGGCGGTGGAGAAGACGCACCGCGCCCACCGGCCGACCGGGAGAACCGCACGCAGGTCCAAGGCCTCCACCGGTGTGGAGGCAGCGGTGAGCTCTGCCGAAACCCGGCACCGGCCGGACGGCCCCGCCCCACTGCCGCCCGCGGGAACCGCTCCGCCGCCACTACCGGACGGCCCGCCCGGCCTCTCCCCGACGGCCCCGACCAGCCGCTACCGGACGGCCCCACCCGGCTTGGCGGACGGTCCTGCCCGGCCGGTGGAGGAGCACTCCGACCGCGGCAACGGGCGCGGCAACGGGCGCGACGCCGGGATGGACCCGGCCGGTGCGCTGAACGCGCCGCGACACGAGACGCCCATCCGGGTCCCCGCCCGCCGCCGGCGCGAAAGCACCTGCCGACTCCTGGCCCGCCACACTCGCCTGCCCTGACCGCGGCCACGCGGCCGACGGCAGCGCGGCGGGACCAACGCCCTCCTGCCGGGCTCGCACGCGCCTCGGCACCCAGCGGCGCACACCACGCGGCACCCGAGAGCGCTCGCCGCTCAGCGCCATGGCCGGCAGCCCCGGTCGGAGTCTCTGGTCGGCGTTCCCGGTCGGTACCGAACGCATCATCGGTACCGGGCGCGTCAACCGCATCAACGACAGCAATTGCACCAACCACGGCAAACACAGCAATCGAATCAAACTCACTAATCGCGCCAACGACGCCAACCGTGTCAGCGACGGCAACGGCACGCCCGTCGATCATTGGCGGCGCTCATCAACGACATCGCGAGGAGCACACATTGACCCGGGTTCTCATCGAGGAATACGCGGTGGCCGGCCGCGACGACGGGCCGTACGCCATCACGGCGGGACCCGACGGGGCGCTGTGGTTCACCCTGGTCCACAGTGGCGGGATCGGCAGGCTGGTGCCGGGCGGGGAACCCACGCGCCACCGGCTCGACCCGGACTGCGGGCCGACGATCATCGTTCCCGGACCGGACGGCGCGCTGTGGTTCACCCAGTACCGGGCGCACCGCATCGGACGGATCTCCCTCGACGGCGCCGTCGAGGAGTTCACACCGCCCACCCCCGGCTGCGGCCCGTTCGGCATCGCCGCAGGCCCCGACGGCGCGCTGTGGTTCACCGAGACCGCCGCCGACCGCATCGGCCGCATCACCCCCGACGGGCGGATCACCGAGTTCCCGCTCCCGGTCGGCGGCGCGTTCCCCTCCGCGATCACCGCCGGAGCCGACGGCGGGATGTGGTTCACCCTGAACCAGGCCAACATGATCGGCAGGATCGGCACCGACGGCGCGGTCGCCCTCCACCCCCTGCCGACCGAGGCCGCCGCACCCGTGGGGATCACCGCAGGCCACGACGGCGCCCTGTGGTTCGTCGAGATCGCCGCCGGCCAGATCGGCCGCATCACCCCCGACGGGCGGATCACCGAGTTCCCGCTCCCCGACCGCGCCGCCCGGCCGCACGCCATCACCACCGACGGGAACGGCGCCGCCTGGTTCACCGAATGGGGCGCCAACCGCGTCGGCCGCATCACCGCCGACGGCGCCATCGAGGTCCACGACCTGCCCACCCCCGCCTGCGAGCCGCACGGCATCGCCCTCGGCCCGGACGGCGCGTTGTGGACGGCGCTGGAGACCGGCGCGCTCGCCCGCATCGCCCCCGTCCGCACGACTCCCGACAACGCCTGAACAGGAGACCCGTATGACCGTCACCTTCAACCACACCATCATCGTCTCCAAGGACCGCAACGAGTCCGCGCTCTTCTTCCGCGAGCTGTTCGACCTGCCCGAAACGCTCTCCTGGGGGCCGTTCACCAACGTCCGCCTCGACGAAGGAGTGCTGCTGCAGTTCGCCGAACCCCCCGTCGAGGAGATCCAGATGCAGCATTACGCGTTCCTCCTCGACGACGACCTGTTCGACCGTGCCTACGCCCGCCTGAAAGACCGCGGCATCGAGCACTGGGCCGACCCCCAGATGAAGCTCTCCGGCCAGACCAACACCGAGCACGGAGGCCGCGGCGTCTACTTCAAGGACCCGTCCGGACACGCCATCGAACTGATCACCCGCCCCTATTTCTGAACCGTTCCTCAACAGCGTCCAGGAAGGGCATTTGCTCCCGACTCCGGATCTGCGCGCATCCCGATCGGATGCGCTGGGCTCCCTTGTTCGCTGTGTCCCCGTCCGGCGACGTGCATCGTGTGCACGCCCCGTGACGGGTGGGAGGGTTCTCTCACGCCCTCGTACGGGGCCTGGTCCGGCCTGGGCGGTCCGATGCCCCGCAGTATCGCTCTGGTGCTGCGGGGCCGTGCCGTCCGTCACCGGATCGGATGCCCGAGGGCGCGTCGCCCGATCGCGATACCAGAGGCACCCAAAGACGGAGGCCCCGGCCGACGGAAACACGGCGACCGTACGGGACACACTGGTCAAAGCACGAGCAAGCAGTCCTGCGGCGCTGCCGCGACCCCAACGACCGCGGCAAACCTTAAAACCTCAAACGGCGTGCGGTACGGCCGCGACCTCAACAGGGCGCGTGATCTCCAGGGCCTCGCCCTCGCGGCGAACCCCAAGGCCTTCAATGACGCACGGCGAACTCCAAGACCCCAGCGGACCTCAGTGTCTCAGCGGCGCACGTTGAGCCTCAGAGCTTCAACGGTGCGCCCGTTCCCCGCCGGCCTGCGCACCCGTATCCCGGACGGGGGCCGCATCTCCCGTTCGGCCATCGCCAGTGCCTGCTCGTCTCTCATGCCCCGACAACGATCAAGGTAGATCGAAGTTCCACGGCGGCGCCGGAGCAGGCCGCAGGCCGGTGGCGCTGCACGCCGGTCGGTCCCCGGCGGCGTGTGCGGCCGGGTGCGCCGGCCCTGCCGCTGCCGAAGCCGCACGGCGAGGACCGGCGAACGCCTGCCGCCCGCGCCTGCTTCGCCTTCGCACAGCCGGTGCGGGAGCTGGTGCGTGGGGCATGGACTGAAGACCCAACTACCGGAGCGGTCGTCTTCGGGCAGGCCGATCCCGGCGGCCATGTCGGTCATACGGTTGTTGTTCGCGCTCGCGGCCCTGGCCGAGACAGGAGGCGGCCGGATGACTCCTTCTGCTTCGCCTTCACGCAGCTGATGCGGGCGATGCGGGAGCTGGTGCGTGGGGCACCGGATGGCTCCTTCCATGTGTTCTGCCCGGGTGCCCCTCTTCGAGGCGGCGCCGGACGGCTCCTGTGCGTGCGTTCTGCTCGGCGCCCGGCGGGCGGATCTCTTTTCGCCGAGCGTGCAGAAGGCGTCCCGGTGGTGCGTCTGCGCAGGTCGGCGGGTCAGGACAGGGCGGTGACGGCCTGGCGGAGGGCGGCCTGTTCGGAGTCGGGCAGCGTGCGGGTGGCGTGGAGGGTGTGCAGGGCGGTGGAGAGGCGCAGGCGGTCGTCGGGGGTGCCCAGGTCGCCCAGGAGCGAGGGCAGCAGGAGAGACAGGGATTTCAGGTCGCGGCGGTCGCACAGGGCGGCGGCCAGGGAGTCCAGGAGGGCGGCTGCGGGGTTCGGCGGCAGGGCGCCGCAGGCGCGCAGGCCCTCGGCGGCGGCCAGGCGGAGCCCGTCGGCGTACGGGCCAGGCGGGACGTCCGCCAGGCGTTCGGCGGCCAGGGTGAAGTGTTCGCGGGTCTGCTCGGGGGAGTCCAGGTCGCGGTGGGCGTGGGCGATGTTCAGGTGCAGGGAGGCGTAGAAGCCCTTGACGCGGTCGTCGGCCACGCGGTCGGCGCGCTTCAGGCACTCCTGGTTCCAGTGCAGGGTGTCGTGCGCGGTGGGCTGGTGGCGGGCGAGGTAATGGGCGGCGATGCAGGCCTCGTAGTCGTCGGCCGCGGTCTCCCACGCCTGCCGGAAGAGGTCGCGGGCGTCGTCGTCGCGGCCTTCGGCCTCGGCCTGCATGCCCTGGGAGCACAGCACGACCACGGGGTTGTCGGGATTCATGGGTCTTCCTTTTCGATGTCGTCGGTGGACCGGCGGACGCGTGAGCGGGTCCGCAAAGGGGGGTCTCAGGCGCGGACGGGCATGACCAGCGTGGTGAAGCTGCCCTGGTCGGCGGAGCGGACCACGACGGGCCGGTCGGGGGCGGAGATCTCCAGCAGCACGTCGGGGCCCACGCTCGTCTCCAATGCAGGCAGCAGCACCCGGGGGTCGAAGTGCACCCGTGCGGGTGGTCCCGTGCACACCGCGGGCAGTGCCGTCTCCTTCAGGCCGGGCCCGCTCACGAGGAGGCTTTCCCCGCCGCCGTGCAGCAGGACCGGCTCCACGTCGGGGGCCGGCTGCCCGGCCGGAAGGTCTTCCACGGCGCCGTGACCGCTGTCGTCCCCGGCCGGGCGGCCGGGCCGCAGGCGGGCCAGCAGGGCGGCCAGGGGTTCGCGGGGCGTGATGACGCGGTGGCGGGCGGGGGACAGGTCCTGCAGGACGAGGCGGTAGGAGGGGAAGGGCTCGGCGAGGACGGGGAGGTGGAAGCGGCGGGGGCCGTCGTGCAGGTGGACGTCCGGGCCGCTCAGGTCGATCTCGACCTCGGGCAGGGGCAGCAGCCACGGGACGGCCCGCTGGAGGGCCTCGACGGGCACGGCCGCCTGGCGGGGGCCGCCCGTTGCCGATCCCGCGGGCAGGGTCCGGACGGACAGCCGGTAGCGGTCGGTGGCGGCCAGGCGCACCTCGTGCCCGTCGAGTTCCAGCAGCACGCAGCCCAGGACGGGGAAGCGGCCGAGGGTGGCGCCGCGGGCCACGGCGGATGCGACCTGGCGGATGGCTCCGGCCAGTTCGGGGCCGCCGAGACGGGCGCACACCGGTTCGGGGCCGTCGGGCAGGCCGCGCAGCAGCTCACCGATGACCGCCTGGGCGGCGAGCGCGGCCTCGCGGGTCTTGTCGGCGTGCCGTTGCAGGACGGCCCGCGCCCGGTCGGCGGGCCCGTCCAGGACCACCGAGGCGTCCGGCAGCGGCATCCCGGCGTCCCGCAGCCGCCGCACCAGCACGGCCCGCTCCTCCTGCTCGGGCGCGTAGGAGCGGTAGCCGGTCGCCGCGTCCACCCGGGCGGGCGGCAGCAGCCCGCAGTCGTCGTAGAACCTCAGGGTGCTGGGCGCCAGCCCCACCCGCCGCGCGAACACCCCGATGCTCATCAATCCGCCGGTCTCGTCCATGGACGTGATTGTGGGCGTTCAACCTGCTTGAAGGTCAAACCGGGGCGGGAGCACCGCCCCGCGCGCCCCGGCGGGGCACCTGCCTTACCGGGCCGTCTTCGTCACGGTGCGGCGAGCCGGTCCAGGCGGTCGTACTGTTCACCGCTCAGCCGCAGGTACGCGGCGGCGACGTTCTCCTCCAGATGGGCGATCCCGGCGGTGCCGGGGATGGGGAGCATGACGGGGGAGCGCTGCAGCAGCCACGCCAGCGCGACCTGCGCGGCCGTGGCGCCCGTCTCGGCGGCGACCTCGGCGATCTCGCCCGCGTCCTGTGAGGCGGCCGGGTGCACGGGCCGCCACGGAAGG
Source organism: Actinocorallia populi (assembly GCF_002995495.1). Lineage (GTDB taxonomy): Bacteria > Actinomycetota > Actinomycetes > Streptosporangiales > Streptosporangiaceae > Actinocorallia > Actinocorallia populi. The sequence continues at coordinate 504,993 of NZ_PVZV01000006.1, forward strand.
AAGGCGATCCCCGCCGCCTCGCACGCCTCCAGCACCGCCTCGTGCTCACGGTCGAGCACGTTGTAGCGGTTCTGCACGCTGGCGATCTCGACGATCCCGCGCGCCTCCTGCAGCTGGGCGACGTTCACCTCCGACAGGCCGATGTGGCCGATCTTCCCCTGCGCCCGCAGGTCGCGCAGCGTTCCGACCTGGTCGGCCAGCGGCACCTGGGGGTCCACGCGGTGCAGCTGCAGCAGTTCCAGGCGCTCCACCCGGAGCCGACGCAGCCCGTCCTCGACCTGCTCGCGCAGGAACTCCGGCCGCCCGCACAGATCGGCCTCCCCTCCCGGAGGCGGCGGCGCGACCCCCACCTTCGTGGTGACGAGCAGCTCCGGCGGGTACGGGTGCAGCGCCTCAGCCAGCAGTTCCTCGTTGGCGCCCCACCCGTACAGGTGCGCGGTGTCGATCAGCGTCACGCCCAGTTCGACGGCCCGCCGCGCCACCGCGACGGACGCCTGCCGCTGCGGTCCCGCCTCCGTCGGCAGGCGCATCGCGCCGAACCCGAGCCGCCCCACGGCCTTCTCGCCGCCGATACGGAATGTCTCCACCGGTCCAGCCCCCTCATGTCCCCACTACACCGCCAAAACCATCCTTTCAGGATCTTGCGTCTCCCCGCCTGGCAGAGTGAGAACAGCACCCGAGAGAAACGAGAGACCGTGCACATCGAACTGGACCACATCGTCCTGTGGGTCGCCGACCCGATCCGCTCCGCCGAGTTCTACGCCACCGTCCTGGAACTCACCCCGCTGCGCCTGCAGGAGTTCCGCGACGGCACCGCGCCCTTCCCCAGCGTCCGCGTCAGCGCCGGAACCATCATCGACCTGGCGCCCCTGCCCCTGGCCGCGGGCCTGAACGCCGCGGGGGAGGGGACCGCGGGCCACCCCGTCAACCACCTGTGCCTCAACCTCGACCACGACGGCTACCTCGCCCTCAAGGACCGCCTGGCCGCCCACGGCATCCCCGTCCCCCTCACCATGAAGGACTCCTTCGGCGCCCGCGGCCACGCACCCGAGACCCTCTACTTCACCGACCCCGACCGCAACGTCATCGAAGCCCGCTACTACGCCTGACCCCGCACACCGACCGCGAACCCCGACCTGCCGTCACCCACGGCGACAGAAGAGTTACTGTTCGGGTATGGGATCACACCGACGAGCCCCCTCACGCACCCGCCGCCACGCCGGTACCGCACTGGCCGTCCTGATGTCCTCCGCCCTCACCCTCGCCCTCATCACCCGCGCCGCGCCCGCCCCGCCCGGCGCGCCGGCGCCCCTACCCGAAACACCCCGCGCCGCCCGCCCCGCCGCCCCGCCCCTGGTCGTCAATGGACGCCTGCAGCCCGCGACCCGCGACGTCCCCACCCGCGCCTCGGGCCGCTACCTCATCGCCCCCGGCACCGACACGCCCCGCCACCACCGCCACCGCCCCGTCCGCTACCTCGTCGAAGTCGAAAAAGGCCTGCCCTTCACCCCCCGGGAGTTCGCCCGCGACGTCCACCGCATCCTCACCGACCCGCGCGGCTGGCCCGCCGGCTTCCAGCGCACCGACCGCGAACCCGTCGACCTGCGCGTCTCCCTGACCAGCCCCGCCGTCGCCCGCCGCCACTGCCGGCCCCTGGACGTCGGACTGCGCCTGTCGTGCTGGCAGGGCAGCCGCGCCGTCATCAACGCCACCCGCTGGGCCCGCGGCGCCGCCTCCTACGGACGCGACCTGGCCACCTACCGCGAATACCTCATCAACCACGAGGTCGGGCACGCCCTCGGCCACGGCCACCGCACCTGCCCCGGCCCCGGACGGCCCGCCCCCGTCATGGTCCAGCAGAGCATCTCCCTGTACGGGTGCGCGCCCAACCCGTGGCCGCGCCGCCACGCCTCACCCCGCATCGACCGCTCCCACAGCGCCCTGGCCACCGTGCTGCGCCGCGCCGTCGGCTGACCTCACCCGGCCGCGCGGCGGCCCGCCGCCGAGGCCATGCCCAGCCACGTGTGCGGGTTGCCGACCCAGCACCAGCCGAGCTTGGGCGCCCGCCGGCTGATCCAGATCGCCGGGACGCGCCGGTCCCCGCACCGCGAGCCGCCCAGCGAGAAGCACTTGTTCTTCACCAGCACCTGCGGGAAGAGCGCGAGCAGCGCGATGCCCTCCTCGATGGTCAGCGCGGTGCGGCCCCTGGCCGCGATGGCGTCGAGCGCCTCCTGGGGGACCACTCCGCAGAACTCCTCCCCGCGCTCGACGCCCACCAGCAGGTAGGCCTTCGGGTCACCGGGAAGCCGCACCTCCTTCGTGGCGGTGAACCGCTCGAGGGAACCCGGCTCGAAGGACCGGTCGACGAACCCCGGCTCCCTGCCGCCGCGCAGGACGGTGAGCCGCATCGCCTCCTCGACCGCCACCACCTCCCGGGTGAGCACCAGCACGAACGGCACCCGCCCCGCCGCCGGATCGCACTCCCGCGCGCCCAGGGCCACGGCCTGTTCGCGCAGCGGCGTGACGAGCGCGCGGAACTCCGCCTCGCCGAGCCCCGCCGCGGACGGGAAACCCGCCTCGACCAACCCGCGCACCTGCCGGTCGAACTCGGCACCGGCGTCCAGCTCCGTACTGGGGACTTCGTGCAAGACCATCTCCTTCTCGGTCTCCCGATCGAAAACCCCCGGCGGCCACCGCCGGGGGAGGGGCGGGAATCTCAGCCGCCCAGCCGCTGGTAGCGGCGCACCGCCAGCGGCAGGAACACCGCGGTGATCACCGCGGGCCACAGGACCGCGGGCCACACGCCGTAGGAGGCCGTCCACGAACCGTCCACCGCACCCGGATTGCCGAACAGGTCACGGATCACGGTGACGGTCGCCGACATCGGATTGGCCTCCGCCAGGAAGGCCACCCATCCCGGCATGCCGGACGGCGACGCGAACGCGTTCGACAAGAACCCCACCGGCCACACCAGGATCTGCATCACCACCACCGCCTCCGGCGAGGGGAACCGCACCCCCAGGTAGATGCCGAGCCACAGGAAGGCGAACCGCAGCCACAACAGCAGCGCCACCGCCACCACGACCCGCCCGAACCCCTCGTGCCAGCGCCAGCCGACGGCCAGCCCGCACCCCATCATCACCAGCAGGCCCAGCGCCGAGTTCAGCAGGTCGGCCGCCGACCGCCCGAGAAGCACCGCGCCGGGCGTCATCGGCAGGGTGCGGAACCGGTCGGTGACGCCCTTGGCCGCGTCCGAGGCCACCGCGGTGAACGTGCCCTCGATGCCGAACACCATCGTCAGCGCGAACATCCCCGGCAGCAGGAACTCCTCGTACCCGCCCTCGCCCGGCACCTGCATGCCGCCGCCCAGGATGTACACGAACATCACCACGATCAGGACCGGGAACAGCAGCCCCACGATCACCTGCGCCGGCTGGCGCACCCAGTGCAGCAGCGCCCGCCTCGTCAGCGTCCAGCCGTCGGCCACCACCCACGCCGCACTCGTCACGACTCCTCCTTTGCCGCCGTCAGGTGCAAGAACACCTCGTCCAGGGTGGGGCGGCGGACCGCGATGTCCTCCACCCCGATTCCCTCCTCCTGCAAAGCGCGCATCACCGAGGTCAGCGCGCCGATCCGGTCCGCCACCGGCACCCCCAGCCGGCGCGCGTCGGCGTCGGCGGCGGGGCGGGCGCCCACGGCCCGCTCCACGATCCGCGCCGCCCGCTCCAGCTCGCCGTGCTCGCGCACCACCAGGTCGAGCCTGTCCCCGCCCAGCAGGTCCTTCAGCTGCCCGGCGGTGCCCTCGGCGATGACGCGGCCGCTGTCGACGACGCTGATGCGGTCGGCGAGCCGGTCGGCCTCCTCCAGGTACTGGGTGGTCAGCAGGACCGTCGCGCCCCCGCCGACCAGGGACCGCACCGACTCCCACACCTCGGCGCGCGCCCGCGGGTCCAGGCCGGTGGTCGGCTCGTCCAGGAACAGCACCCTGGGGGAGCGGATGAGGCACACCGCCAGGTCCAGCCGGCGCCGCATCCCGCCGGAGTACCCCGACACCGGACGCGACCCGGTCTCGGCCAGGCCGAAGCGCTCCAGCAGCTCGCCCGCGCGCCTGCGCGCCTCCTTGGCCCCCAGGTGGTGCAGCCGCCCGAACAGCTCGAGGTTCTGCCGTCCCGACAGGACCTCGTCCAGGGCGGCGTGCTGGCCCAGCAGCCCGATCGCGGCCTTGACCGCCGCGGGCTCGGACACCGCGTCGTGCCCGGCGACGCGGGCGGTGCCGCCGTCGGGGCGCAGCAGCGTGGTCAGCACCCGCACCGCGGTGGTCTTGCCCGCCCCGTTGGGCCCCAGCAGGCCGTGGACGGAGCCCGCCGGGACGGCCAGGTCGAAGCCGTCCAGGGCCCGGGCGCCGCGGAAGGCCTTCACCAGGCCCCGCGCGTGGATCTCCATGCCCGCCCTCCTATTCGGTATGGTGTACGGAGTTGTTGCCGGAGAGAACCGTACGGCATGCGGAGTTAATTCCGTACAACCTACGGAGATAATGTGAGGTACACCACATGGCCGACCGCAAAAGGCCCGACCCCGGCCGTGTCCTGGCCCTCCTGTGGGGCGCCCCGCCGCCCCCGCCCTCCCGCGGCCCCCGCCCCAAGGTCACCCTCGACCAGATCATCCGGGCCGGCACCGACCTCGCCGACGCCGAAGGGCTCGACGCCCTGTCCATGCGCCGCGTCGCCGAACGCCTCGGCGTCGGCACCATGTCCCTGTACACCTACGTGCCGGGCCGCACCGAACTGCTCCACCTCATGTACGACCGCGCCGTCGGCCCCACCCCGCCGCCCCCCGGGGGAGCCACCTGGCGCCAGGCCCTGCGCCACTACGCCCACCTCGACCGCGACCTCCACCAAAACCACCCCTGGACCCTGTCGGTCGCCACCCCCGGCCTGATGCTGATGAGCCCCAACAGCACCGCCCGCGCCGACGCCGTCTACGGCGCCCTGGCGCCCCTGGGCCTGCCCGCCGCCCGGCAGGCCGCCATCGCCGGCAGCGTCGACGCCTACGTGCGCGGCGCCTGCCAGGCCAGCGGCGCCGTCCTGACCAGCGCCGACCTCGACGGCGGCTTCGCCGACCACGACGACTACGACCGCTGGTGGAACGAGGCCGCGCCGCACCTGACCGAACTCGTCACCCGCGAACGCTTCCCCCACCTGTACGCCGTCTGGGAGGCCGGGGCTTTCGAGGAGTTCGGCGACGCCGCCTTCGACTACGGCCTCGACCGCCTCCTGGACGGCATCGAACGCCGCCTCGAGGAGGACCGGGAAGGCGGGGGAGAGGGGGAACTGCGGGGGCCCGCGCCGGACGCGGGACCCCCGTGACGCCTGCCGATGCGGTAAGTGGCCGCGCGCCGCGGTTTCCACCATTCCCGATCACCGATGGGGCGGGAGCGTTCCCTTGCACAGTGTCGAACGCGAGCGTTGCACCGTTGTCAGCACCTGATGAACAGGCTGTGACAACCACTTATCACTCGAAGCGTTCGATCTGTCACTACCCACGACCTATCTATGTTTATCTAAAAAATCTTTGGATAGCGGGCATTTCACCCTGCCGGTTGGCATGATCGAACACGCGCCGCACCCGGCCCGCGACCACCCGACCAGCAGAAAGCACCCCCATGCACGAACCACTCCCCGAAATCGACACCACGACCCCGCACTCCGCCCGCGTCTGGAACTACTGGCTCGGCGGTAAGGACAACTACCCCGCCGACCGCGAGGTCGGCGACCAGGTCCGCCAGGTCTACCCCGGCATCGTCGACGTCGCCCGCCACACCCGCGCCTTCCTCGGCCGCGCCGTCCGCCTCCTGGCGGGGGAGAAGGGCATCACCCAGTTCCTCGACATCGGCACCGGGCTTCCCACCGTCGACAACACCCACGAGGTCGCCCAGCGCGCCGACCCCGCCTGCCGCATCGTCTACGTCGACAACGACCCCCTGGTCCTCTCGCACGCCCGCGCCCTGCTGACCAGCACCCCCCAGGGCGCCTGCTCCTACATCCACGCCGACGTCCACGACCCCGGCGACATCCTGCGCCAGGCCGCCGAGACACTGGACCTCACCCGCCCGGTGGGGCTGATGATGCTGGGCATCCTCGGCAACGTCTGGGACCACGACGAGGCGATGGCCGTGCGCGACGAACTCGTCGCCGCCCTGCCGCCGGGCAGCTACCTGGCGCTGGAGGACGGCACCAACGCCGTGGACCCCGAGGCCGCCGCCGAAGCCGAGAAGACCCGCGCCGAGGCCGGCGACCCGTACCGGCTGCGCACCCCCGAGCAGATCGCCGCCTTCTTCCACGGCCTGGAACTGCTCGAGCCGGGAGTGGTGTCGGTGTCGCACTGGCGCCCCGAAGCCGAACCGCACGGCCTGCCCGCGGAGGTCACCGCCTACTGCGGCGTCGCCCGCAAGCCCTGAACCCGCTCTACTTAACATAATGTGCATTATCAACCTGCGACGGAAGAGGGGGGAGGGGCACCTCACACCAGCAACTCCGCCAACCGCGCCGCGTTCCGCTGCGAATGGTCGCCGCAGCAGTTGTTGAACACCACATGCGTGGTCTCCGCCCGCCCCGCCAGCTCCCGGACCCGCCCCGCCCACACGCCGAGCTCCTCCTCGCCGTACAGGTAGGCGAACTTCTCGTACACGCTGGAGCTGTCCCACCTGTCGCTGTGCCCGTGCAGGCGCACCACGGCCAGGTCCGACGTCGCCTCCAGCACCGGCGGCACCGACGAACGGTGCCCCTGCGGCATGTCCACGCCGACGTACGCCAGATCGTGCCGCCGGAGAAACCCCAGCGTCGCCTCCCGGTCGCTCGGCGACAACCACGTCCCGTTGCGGAACTCCACGCAGACCCGCGCGGGCGCGCACCGCTCCTTCACCTCCAGGACGTACTCCCGGTTGCGCCCGCCCGCGGTGAACCACGGCGGGAACTGGAACAGCAGCGCCCCCAGCTTCCCCGCCTCGCGCAACGGCCGCAGCGCGCCCAAGAACCGCTCCCACACCTGCTCGACCACCCTTGCGGGCACGTCCTTCAGGTACACGCTCCCGCGCGCCGGCACCTGCTCCCGCAGATCCTTGTACAGCCTGTCCACGCGCGTGGGATGCCCCGTGAGCAGCGAGAACGCCTTCACGTCGAAGACGAAGTCCTCCGGAGTGCGATCGCGCCACTGGCAGACCGTCCGCTCGGCCGGCGGCGCGTAGTACGTCGCGTCGACCTCCACCAGCGCGAACCGGGAGGCGTAGAACCGCAACCGCGACTCGGCGGTCTTGGCCTCCGGCGGATACCAGCCCGACTCCAGCAGCGTCCTGTCCGTCCAGGACGCCGTCCCCACCAGGATCTCCCCCATGCGGCCAGCCTAAGCAGGCGGTGGATGGGACGGACGTGACGCCAGGGATTTCACACACGTTACGGCTGTCATGATCCGGCCATCTGTTACCCCATGACAGATATTGACTGGCCAGTAACCACTGCCTACGTTTCCTTCTGGAATTCGCACCTTGAAGAAAGGCTTCGCAAGGTGACACGACCGCAGGGCTGCCGACCCCCGTCGACGGCCCCTCGCAGTGAGGCGGACCCGACACCCACGACCCTTCCGACGAGCAGCGCGCGACCGCGAAAGCCCCCGTCGCCGAGTCCGCCGCACGCCCGTCCGCGAGGGCCCGCCCCGGCGCCCTGACGGTCCACGACCGGGCCGGCCGACCCGGCACCGGCCGCGCCCCCCAAGCGCGGTTCTCTCTCCGCCCACCCGACATGGGCGGAGGGAGAACCGCTCGGCCCCAGCCTAAACCGCAGGGACCAGCATGAACGGCCGCACCAGGCCACATCCCGCCCGCGCGCGGTCCCCCCGCGCGCCCGTTTCCGGACAGAGGAGACACATGTCCCGCATCAAGACCCTCGCCCTGGCCTCGGCCGCCGCCACCACCGCCGCCCTCGCCCTGGCCGCACCGGCCTCGGCCTGGACCGGCGGCCCCATCACCGCCACCCTCTCCCAGCCCCTGACCATCGAGTCGAGCATCGGCGGCGGCACCTGCACCACCTCCACCCTGGGCGGCTCCGTCACCCCCGCCGGCGCGCTCACCGTCAACTCGGCCTCCATCACCGGCTGCAGCGGCGACTTCCCCATCACGGTCACCACCCAGAACCTGCCGTGGGGCGGCAACCTCGGCGGAACCACCGCCTCCATCACCGGCTTCCGGGTGAGCGCGGCCATCACCGTGCCGATCTTCGGCAACATCACCTGCATCTACGGCGGCAACCTCAGCGGCTCCCTCAGCGGCTCCGCGCCCTCGGTCACCGCCACCTTCGACACCAGCGTCAGCAAGGTGAACTCCGGCAGCCACTTCTTCTGCCCGGGCACCGCCGACATCACCGGCCAGTACACCATCACCGGCTCGGGCCTGTGACCTGCGGGCCCAGCCGGCCCGACACCGGCTGAGCCCGTCCCGTGCGCCGCGGCCCCGGCACCGTCCGGGGCCGCGGCCGTGGGAGCATCGACCCCATGGAGCGGGTACTCGTCTCAGGCATCTCCGGCGCGGGCAAGACCACCCTCGGCCGCAGGCTGCAGGACCTGCTGGCACTGCCCCACCACGAACTCGACGCGCTGCACCACGGCCCGAACTGGACACGGCGCGCGGAGTTCGAGGCCGACGTCGAGGCGTTCTCGGCGGGGCCGCGCTGGGTGACCGAGGACCAGTACCACTCCCTGCTGGGCGACCGGCTGTGGCGGCGCGCCGACACCGTGGTCTGGCTGGACCTGCCGCGCCGCACGGTGATGGGGCGCGTGGTGCGGCGCTCGGCGGCGCGGGCGCTGACAGGCCGGGAGCTGTGGAACGGCAACCGCGAGTCCTTCGGCCAGTGGCTGGAGGCCGACCATCCCATCCGGTGGGCGTGGAGCCGGTACGAGCGCAAGCGGGAGAAGACGCTCGAGCGGATCGGGCGGAATCCGGGGCCGGCCGTGGTGCGGCTGGACTCCCCTGGCGAGGTCCGCCGGTGGCTGGCCTCCCTCCCCCGTGCCGGGCGGTTCGTGCCCGGAGGCGAAGAAAGGTAACCCGACAGAAGGGGGATTCTGTCTGGTTAGTGCCACTTTGTTGCAGTTCGTACGGTTTGGCCATCATGTCGAGTCCTGTCCGCGCTTGCCGCACCCGTCCCTAATCCCTAGTATTCCAGTCGGTTTAGCATTGTCGATCTGAGAAGAGGGAAAAGTGGCCGATCAGGAAGGTGTCGGGCGCAGGACCGCGCTGACCGCTGGACTGGCCGCCGGGGTGGCGGGCGTGGCGCTCGCGGCGAGGCCCGCCGAGGCGGCGCCGGGCGAGCGGGAGTTTCGCGCCGCTCCCCCGCGGCGCCGCCCGGACCGCCCCAACGTGCTGGTCATCCTGGGCGACGACCTGGGCTGGGCCGATCTGGGCGCCTACGGCTCGCCCGACATCAAGACGCCGCACCTGGACGCCCTGGCGCGCCAGGGCGTGCGTTTCACCGACGCCTACTCGGCGGCGGCCGTCTGCTCCCCCACGCGGTTCGCGCTGTACACCGGGCGCTATCCGGGGCGGCTGCGCGGCGGCCTGGAGGAGCCGATCGGGCGGGCGGGCGAGCAGATCGGCATCCCGCCGGAGCATCCGACGCTGGCGTCGCTGCTGAAGGGCGCGGGGTACGCCACCGCGATGTTCGGCAAGTGGCATTGCGGTTTCCTGCCGTGGTTCAGCCCGCTCAAGTCGGGGTGGGAGGAGTTCTTCGGGAACCTGTCGGGGGCGGTGGACTACTACTCCAAGCTGACCAACGGCGGCGCGGTGGACCTGTACGAGGGCGAGGTGCCGGTGGAGTCGCTGGACTACTACACCGACACCATCGCCGACCGGGCCGCTGATTTCATCCGCCGCCGCCGGGGCGGGCGGTGGCTGCTGAACCTGAACTTCACCGCGCCGCACTGGCCTTGGGAGGCTCCGGGCGACCGGGCGACCAGTGCCGAGATCACCCGGCGGATCAGGGCGGGTGAGGGCAGAGCGCTCTTCCATGAGGACGGCGGTTCGCTGGAGACGTACCGCAAGATGGTGGAGAGCCTGGATGCGGCGGTGGGCAGGGTGTTGCGGGCGTTGCGTGACAGCGGTCAGGAGCGCGACACCCTGGTGTTGTTCAGCAGTGACAACGGTGGTGAGCGGTTCTCCTACAACTGGCCGCTGTCGGGTGAGAAGGGCGGCTTGAACGAGGGCGGTATCCGGGTGCCGAACATCCTGCGGTGGCCGGCGGCGATCCGGGCGGGTCAGGTCAGCCGGGTGCCGGTGGTGACGCAGGACTGGACGGCGACGATCCTGGAGGCGGCGGGGGTGTCGCCTTCGCCGGAGTATCCGCTGGACGGCCGCAGCCTGGTCCCGTACCTGCTGCGGGGGGCGCGGGCGCCGGAGCGGGATCTGTTCTGGCGGACGAGGTCGCAGGGCGCCTTGCGGCGGGGTGGCTGGAAGTACCTGCGTTCGGGGTCGGCGGAGTCGTTGTTCGATCTGGGTGCCGATGTTCGCGAGCAGGCCGATGTGGCCGGGCGGCGTCCGGAGGTGGTGCGGGAGTTGCGGGCGCGCTGGGAGGAGATCGAGGGGGGTCTGCTGCCCTATCCGGCGTGAGGTCCTGCGGGGTGGCAGGGAACTCACCCGGTCGGCCGGACCCGGATTCCCGCGGCGGGGTGTCCGGGTCCGCGCAGGCGGCTGCCCGGCGGGCCCGGTGCGGCGGGGTCGCGGGTCACAGTGCGCCGCGGCGCCATTCGCTCAGCAGGAGGTAGCCGAGGTAGCCGCCGCCCAGGGCCATGGTGTAGATGCCGACGGGCAGGGTGGTGAAGAGCGGGAGCTGCTGGGCGGCCAGGTCGGCCAGGGCCAGGAGGAAGGCTCCGGCCAGTGCCGACATGGCGAGGTTGGGGCCGGGGGCGCGGGTGCAGCGGCGTGCGATCTGCGGGGCGCACAGGGAGACGAAGGCGATGGGGCCGGCGGCGCTGACGGCGGCGGCCGACAGGATGATCGACAGGACGACGGCGGTGGTCCTGATGCGGGCGGGGCGGGTGCCCAGGGCGGTGGCGGTGTCGTCGCCCATCTCCCCCACCGTCAGGTCGCGGGCGATGAGGGCGGTGAGGGGGGCGGTGAGGGCGACGGCGAGCCAGATGGTGGCGGCGTCCTCCCAGGAGCGGGCGTTGAGGCTGCCGTTGACGTAGGCGGTCAGGACGCTGGCCTTGTCGCGTTCGATGGCGTAGACGGCGTACTGGATGATCGCCTGGGCGACGGCGGTGACGCCGATGCCGGCGACGATGAAGCGTCCCGGGCTGCGAAAGCCCGTCCCGGTGGACAGGTAGACGATGGCCATGGCCAGGACGGCGCCGGTCAGGGCGCCGAGGGGGACGGGGAGGAGGCCGGGGAGGAAGAGCGCGACGATGGCGGCGCCCGCGCCTGCTCCGGCGCCGATGCCGATGACGTCGGGGCTGCCCAGGGGGTTGCGGGTGACGGACTGGAAGAGGGTTCCGGCCAGGCCGAAGGCGGCGCCGACGCCGAGGGCGACGATGAGGCGGGGGCCGCGCAGGCGTTCCAGGACGAAGGCGTTCTTGCCTTCGGCGTCGCCCAGGAGGGCGGCGGGCAGTTCGGCGGGTGCGATGCCCAGGCGGCCGAGGGTGAGGGTGGCGGTGGCGGTGGCCAGCAGGAGGGTGAGGAAGGCCGCGGCGGTGGCCAGGGTGCGCGGGCGCAGGGTGCGGCGGGGGGTGGTCGCTCCGCGGGCGGTCATGCGTTCTTCCTCATTTTGCGGACGGCGATCAGGAGGGCGGGTGCGCCGACGAAGGCGGTGACGATGCCGACCATGAGTTCTTCGGGGCGCAGGACGAGGCGTCCGATGATGTCGGCGGTGAGCAGGAGGGAGGGGCCCAGCAGGAGGGAGAAGAGGATCTGGAGGCGGAAGTCGGTGCCGATGAGGGCGCGTACGAGGTGGGGGACGGCCAGGCCGACGAAGGCGATGGGGCCGGTGGCGGCGGTGGCGGCCGCGGCCAGGAGGGTGGCGGTGAGGAGGCCTGCGGCTTTGGTGCGGGCGGGTTTGGCGCCCAGGGCGGTGGCGGAGTCGTCGCCGAGGGCGACGGTGTTGAGGGGGCGGCCGAGGGCGAGGGCGGCGGTGAGGCCGGTGGCGGCCAGGGGCAGGACGGTCCAGAGGATGTCGAAGTCGCGTCCGGCCAGGGAGCCGACGACCCAGAAGCGGTAGTTGTCGAAGACCTGGGGTTCGCTGAGGGTGACGGCTTGGATGAGGGCGTTGAGGACGGCGGCCAGGACGGCGCCTGCCAGGACGAGGCGGACGGTGCTGGTGCCGCCTCGGCGGGTGCCGATGAGGTGGACGACGGCTCCGGCGGCGAGGGCGCCGGGCAGGGACCACCACAGGATGTCGTGTTGGCCGGAGACGCCGAGGTAGGCGGTGGCCAGGACGATGGTGGCCGAGGCGCCTGCGTTGATGCCGAGCATGCCGGGGTCGGCCAGGGGGTTGCGGGTGACGCCTTGCATGAGGGTGCCGGCGACGGCGAGGCAGGCTCCGGCGAGGATGCCCAGGGCGGTGCGGGGGTGGCGGCTTTGGAGGACGGCGGTGTGGTGGGGGTCGCCGTTGCCGGTGAGGGCGTTCCACAGGTCGTGCGGGGGGATGTGGAGGTTGCCCAGGGCGATGCTGGCCAGGGTGGTGGCGGCCAGGAGGGCGAGTGCCAGGGCCAGGGAGAACGCCAGTCGCGTGGCGCCGGGTCGGGCGCCACGCGACGGGTGTGGGGTGCGGGTGGTCATCGGGGGCGGGGTGTCACTTGGCCTTGGCGGCGGCCTCGTCGATGAGGGGGAGGAAGCGCTCGATGGTCCAGGGGACGGTGAGGGGGTTGATCATGGAGGAGGCGGTGACGAAGGAGTTGTCGTCGCTGGCCACGACGGCGCCGTTCTTGACGGCGGGGATGGCGGCGTACAGGGGCTGGGCTTCGATTTCCTTGCGGGTCTTGGCGTCGGTGTAGAAGGTGAAGACGACGTCGCTGTCCTTGAGCTTGTCGGCGTTCTCCAGGCCGATGACGGCGGAGTCGGTGCCTTCGGTCTCCTTGAAGGTGGAGATGACGGGGTCGGGCTTGAGGCCGAGGGAGGCGACCATTTCGGCGCGCTGTTCGGTGGGCAGGAAGACGCCGAGGGTGCCGGGGCCGTCGGTGTAGATGTAGGAGAAGGTGAGGTTCTTGTAGTCGGGGCGGCTCTGGGCGGCGTCGTTCAGCTGCTTCTTGATGTCGCCGATGAGCTTTTCGCCGTCGTCGGGCTTGCCGAGGGCCTTGGCGACCGTGGTGATCTGCTGGTCCCAGTCGGTGCTCCAGGGCAGGTCGGGGTAGGCGACGGTGGGGGCGACGTCGTTCAGGAGGTCGAACTGCTCCTGGGTGATGCCCGACCAGGGGGCGAGGATGACGTCGGGGTCGAGTTCGACGATGGCCTCGATGTCGAGTTCTTCGCCGCCGGTGAACTGCTTGGGCGGTTCCTGGCCTTTTTCGGTGACGGCTTCGTGGATCCAGGGCAGGTAGCCGGTCTTGTCGCTGCCCCAGGGGTAGCTTTCGATGCCGACGGGGGTGTTGCCCAGGGCGATGGCGGTCTCGGCGGAGCCCTGGCCGAGGGTGACGACGCGTTCGGGCTGCTCGTTGATGACGGCGTCGCCCAGGGCGCTGGTGATGGTGACGGGGAAGGCGGCGGCGGTGGTCTTCTCGCCGGTGCCGGTGGTGGTGTCGTCGCTGGAGCCGCAGGCGCCGAGGAGGAGGGTCAGGGTGGTGGCGGCGGTGGCCACGAGGGCGGGGCGGCGCAGGGAGCGGAGGGTGAGCATGGGTGGTTCCTTGGTTCGTGGTCGGTGAATCGGGCGCACCAAAACCGGCGTGTCGGCACCAGTGATAACTGGTTAGGTGAGCCTAACCTACACTCCTTTTTGTTGGCGATCTGTCCGGAATGTGAGGTCCGGTGGCGGGGGTGCCCGCGGCGGCGCCGGGCATAGGGTGGCGCTGGTTCGCGGAAGGGGGATCGGTGCCCAGACTGGTCGATCACGCGGCGCGGCGGCGGCAGATCGCCGAGGCGCTGCTGGCGGTGGCGAGCGAGCGGGGGCTGCACGCGGCCACGATGCGCGAGGTGGCGGCCGAGGCCGGCGTGTCGCTGCGGCTGGTGCAGTACTACTTCCACAGCAAGGACGAGTTGCTGGCCGGGGCGCTGGAGCACCTGGCGGCCCGGCTCGGCGAGCGGGTGCGCGCGCGCACGGCCGGGGCGCGCGACGTGCGGTCCCTGCTGCTGGGGACGTTGTCGGCGGTGCTGCCCGACGACGAGGACGGGCGGCGCGTGATCCTCACCTACCACGCCTACTACGCCCACGCGCTCTCCCGGGGCGGGCCTTCGGAGCAGGGGGCGCGCGACGCGGCGGTGCTGGAGGGGCTGCTGGCCTCCCAGGTGGCGCGGGCGCAGGAGGAGGGCCTGGTGGCGGCGTCGCTGGATCGCGGCGCGGTGGCGGCGGAGCTGCTGGCGGTGGCCAACGGGCTGGGCATCAGCGTGCTGACGGGGCGGCGGGACGGGGCGGCGGCCCTGGCGGTGCTGACCGGGTGTGTGGACCGCCTCCTGGGTTCGTGATACACAGGTACCATAAAGATTTGGTACACAAGTATCACGACCGAGGGGATCCCATGGACACCTGCCTCGACCTGAAGGACCAGACCGCGGCCCTGGCCGGCCTGCTGGAGCGCACCGACCCGGCCCTGCCCGTGCCCACCTGCCCGCTGTGGACGCTGGCCGACCTGGCCGCCCACGTGGGCCACGGGCAGCGGTGGACCGCCGAACTCCTGCGCACCGGCACTCCCCCGCCCCAGCCCGAAGGCGGCGCGCCCGCCGAGCCCGGCCCGTGGCTGCGCGAGAGCGCCGAACTGGTGGCCGAGGCGGTCGGCGCGGACCCCGACGCCGTGGTGTGGACGTTCCTGGGGCCGCGGCCCGCCCGCTTCTGGAGCAGGCGCATGCGCAACGACGTGCTGGTGCACCGCGCGGACGCCGCCCTGGCCGCGGGAGAGGACTTCACCGCGCCCGCGGCCACCGCGGCCGACGCGATGAGCGAAGGGCTCGACCTCCTGACCGCCAGCGTCAACTCGGGCCTGTCCCCCGCGCTGGCCGAACTGCGCGGCAACGGCGTGCTGAAGTTCGCCGCCGACGACACCGGCGGCGTCTGGACGGTGCGGCGCACACCCGAGGCCGTCCTGTGGAGCGAGAAGGACGAGCCCGCCGACGTCACCGTGCGCGGCGGCGCACTCGACCTGCTGCTGGTCCTCACCCGCCGCGCCTCACCCGAGCGCGTGCGCGTGCGGGGCGACGAGGCGCTGCTGCGCCACTGGCTCGAGCACTCGGCCTTCTGACGCGGGCGCCGGCTAACGCAGGTGCTCGGCGAACCAGGCGGAGGCCAGGTCGCAGACCTCCTCCAGGGCGCCCGGCTCCTCGAACAGGTGGGTGGCGCCCGGCACGACCGCCAGGTGCTTCTCGCACCTCAGCCGCGCCAGCGCCTGCTCGTTGAGGTCCAGGACCGGCAGGTCCGCGCCGCCGACGATGAGCAGCGTGGGTGCCTGCACCTGCGGCAGTGCCTGCATCGCCAGGTCGGGGCGGCCGCCGCGCGAGACCACCGCGCGCGCCGGGGAGCCCGGTTCGGCCGCGGCGATCAGCGCCGCCGCCGCTCCCGTGCTGGCGCCGAAGTAGCCCACCGGCAGGCCGCGGACGTCGGGTTCGCCGGCCAGCCAGCCGGTGGTGTCGGCCAGGCGCCCGGCCAGCAGCGGGATGTCGAACACGTGGGAGCGGTCGTGCTCCTCCCGGCGGGTCAGCAGGTCGAACAGCAGCGTGCCCAGGCCCGCGCCGTTCAGCGCCCGCGCCACTTGGTGGTTGCGGGGGCTGTGGCGGCTGCTGCCGCTGCCGTGCGCGAACAGCACGATCCCCTCGGGATGGGGCGGCAGCACCAGGTGCCCGGCCAGCTCCACGGGCCCGGCCTGGACGGCCACCTCCCGGTCCACGACCGGTGAGGCCGCCTCCCTGGCCTGCTTGAGCAGGGTGATGACCTCGTCGTCGGCGGTCTGGGCGAAGTCGTCGTAGAACTGGCCGACGGCGTAGAAGTCGCGCGGGGTGTGCGGGCAGACGACCTCGTCGGCGACCTCGCCCAGGCTCCGCGCGGCCTCGGGCGAGGCGACGGGGACGGCCACCGCGATGTGCTCGGCGTGGCGGGCGCGGGCCACCAGGCAGGCGGCGCGGGCGGTGGATCCGGTGGCGGCGCCGTCGTCGACGATGACGACGGTGCGCCCGTGCAGGTCCAGCGGTTCGCGGCCGCCGCGGAAGCGGGCGGCGCGTTCGTCCAGGACGGCGTGCTCGTGCTCCTCCTCCCGGCTCAGCTGCGCGTCGCTGATGTGGCCGCGGCGCAGGATGTCGGTGTTCAGCACGCGGACGCCGCCCTCGCCGATGGCGCCCATGGCCAGTTCGGGGTGGCCCGGGGTGCCGAGTTTGCGGACCACGATGACGTCCAGCGGGGCCCTCAGCGCCTGGGCGACCTCGAAGGCGACGGGGACGCCGCCGCGCGGCAGGCCCAGGATGAGGGGGTCGCGGGCGCGCAGGTGGCCCAGCAGGTCGGCCAGCGCCCTCCCGGCGTGCCTGCGGTCGGTGTAGGTCATGGTGTCATCCGGCGGGTGTGATGAGGCCGTAGTGGCCGTCGTAGCGGTGGTAGAGGACGTTGCCGCGGCCGGTGGCGGAGTCGGCGAAGAACACGAACGGCAGGCCCGTGGTCTCCAGCCTTTCGATGGCCTCGGGCACGGTCAGGCGGGGTGCGGGGTGCGGGCTGACGGTCAGGTCGACGGCCGGGGCGTCGCGGCGCGGCCTGGGGTCGAGCTGGGCCATGCGGTAGGCGTCGGCGTGCCGGTAAAGGACGCTGTCCTGGCCGGTGGCCACGTCGGTGAACAGGTGGAAGTCGTAGTCCAGGGCCTCCATGTCGAAGGCGGCCTCATCGGGGGTGGCCGAGGCGAGTTCGTAGGACTTGTGGCGGATGACCTGGCGTTCTTCGGCGGGGCGCGGGTAGTAGGCGGGTCGGTGGGCGGGTTCGGCGTTGTGCCGCCATTCCCGGGGCTGGGGCTGGCCGCCGCGCACGGCCTCCCAGTGGCGGGCGACGCGGCGCAGGCGTTCGGCGAGGCGGTCTTCCAGCACGTCCACGGCTTCGGCCATGGTGGCCGCGGCCGTCTGCACCCGCACGGTGCGGCCGTTGACGTCGAGGTTGGCCTGGGCGAGGGCGGGGCGTGCGGGGTCGGCGCCCATGGTCAGGCGCACCCGGGCGGCCAGGACGGGTTCGGGGGCGCGGCCGCTGAGCTTCTCGATCTTCTCCCTGGCCCGGTCCAGCAGTTCCTGCGGGACGTTTCCGCCGGCCTGGGTCTTCACCTGCGGGATGGTGCGGGTCATGGGTGTGCTCCCCCCTGCCGGCGCGGCCTTCTCCGGGTCGGCCGCGCGTGTGGGCTTTTCTCCCACGGTCGCGCAGGCCGGCGGCCGCTGACAGGGGCCCAAGGTCCTCGCGGTGCCGGTTTTCGGGAAGGGCGGGCGGGCTTTCGGCAACTCCCGGCCAACAACCGCCCATGCGGAGGTATGTGCATTTTCGTGATGTTTCATGCGGGTAGGTGACCGCGTGTGACACCAGAGCCCACGACGATCGTGATCGCCACCCGCGACCGGTGCCGGGAGCTGGCCACGACCCTGGAGCACACCCTGGCCCTGCCCGAACGGCCCGGCGTGACGGTCGTGGACAACGGCTCGGCGGACGGCACCGCCGACCTCGTCGCCCGCCGCTTCCCCGAGGTGAGGCTCATCCGCCTGGAGCACAACCACGGATCGGCCGCCCGCAACCTGGGCGTGCGCTCCGCCCGCACCCCGTACGTGGCCTTCAGCGACGACGACTCCTGGTGGGAGCCCGGCTCCCTGCGGCGCGCCGCCCGCCTCCTGGACGCCCACCCCCGCCTGGCCCTGATCGCCGCCGCCACCCTCGTGGGCCCCGGCCGCGACCCCGACCCCCTCAACGCCGTGCTGGCCGCCTCGCCCCTGCCCGCCCGGCCCGGACTTCCCGGCCCGCCCGTCCTGGGGTTCCTGGCGTGCGCCACCGTCGTGCGGCGCGAGGCGTTCCTGCAGGCCGGCGGCTTCCACCCCCTGCTGTTCTTCGCCGGCGAGGAGGAACTGCTGGCCCTGGACCTGAGCGCCCGCGGCTGGGACCTGTGCCACGTGCCGTCCGTGCGCGCCCTGCACCACCCCTCCGCCAACCGGCCCTCCCGGGGACGGCGCGCCCTGGAGCAGCGCAACGCCCTGCTGACCGCCTGGCTGCGCCGCCCCCTGCGCGCCGCCGCCTGCGGCACCGCCCGCCTGGCCGCCGCGGCCCTGCGCGCCGCCGCCTGCGGCACCGCCCGCCTGGCCGCCGCGGCCCTGCGCGACCCCGAGGCCCGCACCGCCCTGGCCGGGACCCTGCGCAGGCTGCCCGCCGCGCTGCGCGAACGCCGCCCCCTGCCCCCGCACCTGGAGCACCAGGCCCGCCTGCTGGAGCGGCGATGAGCCCCCCGCGTTATTCGGTCGTCATCATCACCCGCGACCGCAGGGACGAGCTGCTGCGCACCCTGGAGCTGATGACCGCCCTGCCCGAAGGCCCGCCGGTCATCGTGGCCGACAACGCCTCCAGCGACGGCACCGCCGAGGCCGTGGCCCGGCTGCACCCGCGGGTCGCCCTGCTGCGATTGGCCCGCAACGCAGGGGCCGTCGCCCGCAACCTGGCCGTGCGGCGGGTCACCACCCCCTACGTGGCGTTCTGCGACGACGACACCTGGTGGGAGCCCGGCGCGCCCTCCCGCGCCGCCGACCTCCTGGACGCCCATCCCCGCCTGGCCTCCGTCACCGGCCTCATCCTCGTCGAACCCGGCCGGGGCGAGGACCCCCTGACCCCCGAGCTGCGCCACTCTCCCGTCCCCGCGCCCGCCTGGCTGCCCGGACCCGCCCTGCTGAGCATCCTGGCCGGCGCGTCCATGCTGCGCGTCTCGGCCTTCCGCCAGGCCGGGGGCTTCAGCCGGCGGCTGTGGCTGGGCGGCGAGGAGGAACTGCTCAGCCTCGACCTGGCCGCCGCCGGATGGTGGCTGTGCTGGCGGGAGGACGTGCGGATCCACCACGCGCCCTCCCGTGCCCGCGACCCCCGCGAACGCCGCCGCCTGGGCATCCGCAACACCCTGTGGACCGCGTGGCTGCGCCGCCCCTGGCCCGACGCCCTGCGCCACACCCTGGCCGTCCTGCGCTCGGCGCCCCACGACGCCGCCACCGCCCGGGCCGTGGCACACGCGCTGGCCGGGGCCGGCTGGGTCCTGCGCGAACGCCGCCCCGTGCCCGCCCACGTGGCGGCCGGGCTGCGGCTGCTGCGCGACTCCCAGCGCCGCTCCCCCGCCCGCCGCTACGTGGGCTGAACGCGCTTCAGGCCAGGACGCAGTTGGTCTTGGTGAAGGTGGTCGGCATGCACCTGTTGCAGTGCGTGCACAGGGAGGGCGTGGCCGGGTCCTTCTGCAGGCGCTCGAGCAGGTCGGGCTCGCGCAGCAGGGCGCGGGCCATCGCCACGAACTCGAAGCCCTCGGCCATCGCCTTGTCCATGGTGGCGCGGCCGGTGATGCCGCCCAGCAGCACCAGCGGCAGCCGCAGCTCCGCACGGAAGAGGCGGGCGGTCTCCAGCAGGAACGCCTCCCGGTAGGGGTAGGCGTGCAGGAACTTCTTGCCGCCCAGCTTGATGCCCGCCCGCAGCGGCTGGGAGAACACCTCGGCGAACTCCTTGACGGGGGCCTCACCGCGGAAGAGGTACATGGGGTTGAGCAGGGAGCTGCCCGCGGTCAGCTCCAGAGCGTCCACGGAGCCGTCGCGCTCCAGCCACGCGGCGACCTGCACGCTCTCGCCGGGCCGCAGACCGCCCGAGACGCCGTCGTCCATGTTGAGCTTGGCCAGGATCGCGATCCGCTCGCCCACCGCCTCGCGCACGGCGCGCGCCACGCCCAGGGCGACCTTGGCGCGGTTGGCCAGCGAACCGCCGAACCCGTCCTTGCGCCGGTTGAGCTTGGGGCTGAGGAAGGAGCTGGTGAAGTAGTTGTGGCCCATGTGGATCTCCACGGCGTCGAAACCCGCCTCGACCGCCAGCAGCGCGGCGTCGGCGTGCGCCTTGGTGATGCGCTCGATGTCGGCGGCGGTGGCCGTGCGGATCTTCTGCATCGACATGGGGTTGAAGAACACCGAGGCGCCCAGCCCGTGCACCCCGTTGGACCTGCCGTTGGCGACCGGCCCGGCGTGGCCGATCTGCGCGGAGACCGCGGCGCCCTCGGCGTGCACGGCCTCGGTCAGGCGGCGCAGCCCCGGCAGCGCCTCGGGCCGCATGAGGATCTGGTCGCGCTCGGTGCGGCCCTCGGGGGCCACCGCGCAGTACGCCACCGTGGTCATGCCCACGCCGCCGGCGGCGTGGGCGCGGTGGAACTCGATCAGGTCGTCGCTGACCAGCGCACCCGGAGCCATGTGCTCGAAGGTCGCGGCCTTGATGACCCGGTTGCGCAGGGTCAGCGGGCCGAGCCGGGCCGGGCTGAAGACGTCGGGGACGGTCACGGCTGCCTCCGGGGGTAGGGGTTCCGCTCTGATTCCGACACCGATTCAATCACTGATTGGATCGGTGTTGAAGACATAGGATCCGACACATGGCCGGCGACGAAACCTCCACCCGCGACCGCCTCCTGGCGGCCGCCGAGCGCCTCTTCCTGCTCAAGGACCCCGACCGGGTCTCGGTGCGGGCCATCAACGCCGAAGCCGGCCTCAACCCCGGCGCGGTCCACTACCACTTCGGCTCCCGCGAAGCGCTCATCGCCGCGCTCCTGGAACGCGAGCTGCTGCCCCTGTGGGCAGGGCGGCTGGAGGGCCTGGCCCGCCACGCCGACGCCCCCGACGGCAGGTCCTTCCAGGCCGGCGAGCTCGTCGCCGCCATCGTCCAGCCCTTCGAGGAGCTGTCGCGCACCGAGAAGGGCCGCATGCTCTGCCACCTGCTGGCCCGCTCGGTCCTGCCCACCGGGCACATCCCCGTCCCGTCGCCGTGGTTCAGCCCCGCGCCGTTCGAGACCATGCTCGGCCGCGCCATGCCCCACCTGGCGCCCCGCGAGATCTCCCAGCGCTGGCGGCTGGCCTTCACCCTCCTGCTGGAGATCTACGGCCGCGCCCTGTCCCCCAGCCCCGCCGCCGAGACCGCGCTGCCCGACACCTCCACCGTCGTGGCGTTCCTCACCGCCGGCCTGACCGCGCCCCCGACCCGGACCCCCGCCGGCTGAGACCCCGCGCGGGTCGACGGGGGCCGCGGGTCAGCGGACCGGCGCGTGCGACAAGGCGGCCTCCACCACCTCCGGCACGCCGATGGACAGCAGCCGCGCGTCGGGACGGCGGCCTCGGGCATCCCCCGGACGGCCGCCCTGCCCGTGCCAGATCACCCGGTGGCGGCGGTGCTCGGGCGGCCCCCACAGGCGCGGGGAGACCGGCCCGTACAGCGTCACCGACGGGCGCGCGTAGGCGAAGGCCAGATGCGCCACCCCGGTGTCCCCGCTGACGACCAGGCGGGCCGCGGCCACCAGGGCCGCCAGCGCCGACAGGTCCAGCCGGCCGGCCAGCACCCGCTGCTCGGGCAGGGCCGCCAGCTCCGCGACCCGCTCGGCCAGGAGCCGCTCCCGGGCGCCGCCGGTGAGCACCACCCGGTGCCCGGCGTCCTCCAGCACCGCGGCGACCTCGGCGAACCGCCCGGCGGGCCAGCGGCGCGACGGATGGGCCGCACCCGGATGCACCACGGTCGCATCCACCACGGGCGGGGCCACCGCGGGCCGCTCCAGCAGCAGGTCCGACGGGTCGGCCGGCAGGCAGTGCCAGCGCAGCAGCCGGCACCAGCGCGCCGTCTCGTGCTCCTCCTCCCGCCACCACGGGCCCGCCACGTCCGGAGCCGCCTGCGAGCCGTACATCCACTGGCCGCGCGCACCCGTGGCGGCGATGAGGCGGTGGCTGGCCGGGCCGTTGCCGTGCAGGTCCACCGCCAGGCGCGGCGGCGGCCCCCGCCACGGGATCGGCCGCAGCTCCCCCGTCGGCAGCAGCCGGTCCAGCGCCCCGGTCAACGGCACCAGCGGCGCCAGCACCCCCGGCGCGGCCAGCACGATCTCGCGGCCGGGATGCGCCGCCGCCAGCGCCCGGTAGGCCGGCACCCCGGTCAGAAAGTCACCCAGCCCCAGGGCCCGCAGGATCAGGACGGCGCTCATCGGGCCACGGCCTCGCGCAGCACCACGTCCCAGTCGGCCAGGAAGCGGCACAACCCGTAGCGGTCCAGCGCGGCCTCCCGCCCGGCCTTGCCCAGCGCCGCCGCCTCGTCCCGGTCGTGCACCAGGCGGCGCACCGCCTGCGCGAGCACGTCCGGATTGGTGGACACGACACCAGCGCCCGGCGGGACCGCCTCGACCGCCTCGGTGGCCGCCAGCGCCACCACCGGCATCCCCAGGTACATCGCCTCGATCAGCGACAGGCCCAGCGACGTCCACCGGAACGGGTGCAGGTACACCCGGCGGCAGGCCAGCAGCTCGTGCATCCGCCCCTGGGGAAGGTCCTCGAAAGTGCACGCCTCGGCCAGGCCGAGCGCCTCGGGCAGGCCGGTGACCTTCATCCCGAACACATCGACCGGCACGCCCCCGGCCAGCCGGCCCAGCAGGTCGGTGCCCGCGTAGCGGCCCCGCCGCAGCGGCTCGTTGACCACCACCCCAGCGCGCGGCAGCTCCCCGCTCCACAACGCCCCCGGATCGAGCACCGCGTGCTCGACGACGCGCCGCTCGGTCGAGCCGCTGTCCCAGAACAGGTCGTTGAAGTGTGTGACGTGCACCAGCAGCACATCGCGCCGGTCGGCCATCGGATGGCGGGTCAGCGGCACCTCGCCCCACGGCGCGTCGTGCTCCAGGTACACCAGGGGCACCTTGCGCCCCAAAAAGCGGCGCAGCAGCTCCTCCTCGTGCGGGCGCTGCAGCACGGCCACGTCCACGTCGTGGTCGGCCAGGCGCCCCAGCGGCACCTCCACCGCCGAGTCCGGCCACCGCCAGGTGCGGGCCCGGCCCCTGCCGTCGGGGTCGCGCCCGGGCGTGACCGGCAGCAGGTAGGTGTGATCGCCCTGCAGGAAGGCCGTGGTCCACGAGCCGTGCACATGCCAGATGAGAACGTTCATCTCCCCGCCTCCTCCATCAGCGCCTCGGCCGCGTCGGCGGCCTCCTCGGCGCCCACCCCGTTCAGGCACGGATGGCCGGGCACCGGGCAGTCCACGGCCCGGCTGGCGCGGCACGCCGCGCGCTGGTCGCCCAGCAGCACGTGCGGCACCCGCCAGGGACGCCAGCGCGCCGCCGGGACGACCGGCGCGAACAGCGACACGATCGGCGTGCCCACGGCCGCGGCCAGGTGCGCGGGCCCGGTGTTGGCCGCCAGCACGACCCGGGCCCGCGCCAGCACCCCGGCCAGCTCGTGCAGGCCGGTGCGGCCGCCCAGGTCCAGGGCGTGCGCCCCGGCCACGTGCGCGGTCAGCTCCCGCTCGTCCGGCGCGCCCGTCACCACCACGCGGTGCCCGCGGCGCACCAGTTCCTTGACCGCGTCCACCCACCGCTCCCGCGGCCAGCGCCGCGCGGCGGCCGTGGCTCCCGGATGCACCGCCACATACGGGCCCTGCCCGGTCAGGGCGGCGGTGGGCGGCAGCGGGGTGCGCACCGCCAGTGCCCCGGTGTCGCCGGGCGGCGGCGCGAACCCGGCGGCGCGGGCCAGGGACAGGCCGCGCTCGGCCTCGTGCACGTCCTCGGCCACGCGGTGGCGCACGTCCAGGAGGCTGCCGGGGTAGTCGGTGCTGATCGCGCTGATCCGCCCGACCCCGGCCATGCGCAGCAGCAGCGCGACCGGCAGCGGCGACTGGTGGAAGGAGGTCAGGACCAGCGCCTCGGCGAACGAGGCGGCCGCGATCCGCTCCACCACCTCCCCGATCTCGCGCGCCCGCACCGGCGGCGGCTCGCGCACCACCCACGGGCACCGCCACACCAGCACCTGCGACACCCCCGGCAGCAGCCGCGCCGCCTGCTCGCCCTGCGGGCCGGCCAGCACCGCCACCCGCCCGTACCGGGCGTGCACCGCGCGCACGCACGGGCCGGCCAGCAGGACGTCGCCCGCCCCGTCCAGGCGCACCACCAGCGCCCCGCCGCTCACCGCCACAGCCGGCCCCCCGACGCCTCGCCGAGCGCGAACCGCACGGCCGTCATCAGGTCCGGCGCGCACCGCGCCCCCCGCAGCTCCTCACGGCGCGTCTGGGCGGTGGGCACCAGCACCGAACGGGCCCCGGCCGCCCGCGCGGCCTGGACGTCGGAGCCGATGTCGCCGACGACCACGCACTGCCAGACCGGCACGCCCAGCCCCGCGGCGGCGCGGGTGACCAGGCCCGGCGCGGGCTTGCGGCAGGCGCAGCCGTCGTCGCCGCCGTGCGGGCAGGTCTCCCATACCTCGAAGGGCCCCAGCAGCTCCTGCACCCGCCGGTTGACCGCCGCCATGTCCTCGGCGGAGAAGCGTCCCGCCGCCAGACCCGACTGGTTGCTGACCACCCCCAGCCGCAGGCCGCGGCTGCGCGCCAGGTCCAGTGCCTCGCGTGCCCCCGGCAGCGGCTCCACCAGGTCGGGGTCCCCGTTGTAGGGGACGTCGTGCACCAGGGTGCCGTCGCGGTCCAGCAGCAGCGCCTGGGCCGGTCCGGGCCAAGGCCGCGCGGCGCGGGAGCGGGCCAGCCCGCCGAACCAGTGCCAGGAGGCGGCCGGCGGGATGAGCAGACTGGTGCCCAGCATCAGCGCCACCTCCCGCACGTCGCGCGGACCCGGCAGGATGCGGGCTGCCGCGAACTCCCCGACCCCCGCCAGCGCCGCCAGGCCCGCCATGCCCGCCAGGCGGCGCCGTCCGGCCAGGGCCGCGCCCGCCGCCAGCGCGCCGGCCGCGGTGATGGCCAGATGGCGGGGCCTGCGCCCCACGTGCTCCCCGGCCCGGCGGTGCCAGTCGCGGCCGTGCACGGCGCACATCAGCGCGTCGTCGGCGTTTCCCGCCTGGGCGCGCAGGCTCGCCGACGCCGAGGACGGCCGCACCGGGTGCAGGGTGCGGCGCTCGCCGACGGACAGCTCCCACCCGTCGGCCTGCACGCGCAGCGCCAGGTCGGCGTCCTCGCGGAACGCGCGCGGGAACCGCTCGTCGAAACCGCCGGCCTCCACCAGCGCGGTGCGGCGGTAGGCCAGGTCCGCGGTGGCCCACCGGGCCCGGGACAGGCCCGCGGTCACCCGCTCCCAGTCCGTGGGCGCCCGCCCCGGCGGCAGCGGCACGGTGATGCGGCCCTGCACCCCGGCCACCCGCTCGTCGGCCCGCTTCAGGTCGACGGCCAGCGCCGCGTACCAGTCCTCCTCCACCACCACGTCGTCGTCCAGGAACACCACCCACGGGGTGCGGGTGCGGCGCCAGCCCATGTTGCGGGCCGCCGCGGGGCCCCGCCCCCGGCTGGCCACCACCCGCACCAGGCAGGCCAGCTCGCCGGGGACGCGCACGACCGGGCCGCCGCGGGGACGGTCGTCGACCAGGACGATCTCCTCGGGCGGCGGGCCCCAGGCACGGGCCAGGGAGTCCAGGCAGGCGCGCAGGGACGGCCGCACCAGGGTCGGGATCACGATGCTGTAGCCGTTCATCGCCGCACCACGAAGGATCCGAGGGCCAGCAGGTCGATGGGCGTGGAGCCGAAGCACTCCAGCGCGTCGCGGATGTCGTCCACCATGGGCCTTCCAGCGGTGTTGAGGCTGGTGTTGACCAGCACGGGCAGGCCGGTGCGCCTTTCGAAGGCGTCCAGCAGGCGGGCGGTCAGCGGCTCGTCGGCCGCGTCGACCGTCTGCACTCGGGCGGTGCCGTCCACGTGCACCGCGGCGGGGATGCGGTCCTGCCAGGCGGGCGCGACGTCGTGGACGAACAACATGTAGGGACTGGGAAGCGGGCCGCGCTGGAAGATCTCCGCCGCGCGGCCGGCCGCCACCATCGGGGCCACGGGCCGGAACTGCTCGCGGCCCTTGACGTCGTTGAGGCGCTCGAGGTTGGCGCGGTGCCCGGGATGGGCCAGCAGGGAGCGGTGCCCCAGCGCGCGCGGCCCGAACTCGGCCCTGCCCTGCACCCAGGCGACGATGCCGTTGCCGGCCAGGACCTCGGCGGCGGCCTCGGCGACGTCACCGGGCCGCTCGTAGCGCACCCGGGAGCGGCGCAGCGCCCGCTCGATCTCCCCGTCGTCCAGGTCCCGGCCCAGATCGGCGCCCCGCATCGTCCACGGCTCCTGGCCGCTGGAGGCGCTGAGCTGCAGCGCCGCGCCCAGGGAGGTGCCGGCATCGCCCGCGGCGGGCTGCACCCATACCCGCTCGAACGGGCCCTGCCGGGCCAGGACGGTGTTGGCCACGCAGTTCAGCGCCGTGCCGCCGGCCATCGCCAGCAGCCGCTCGCCGGTCTGGGCGTGCAGCAGGCGGGCCTGCTCCAGCAGCACCTCCTCCAGGCGGCGCTGGGCGCTGGCGGCGACGTCGGCGTGCGCGTCGGTGCAGGGCGTGTCCGGCGCGCGCGGCGGGCACAGCGACGCCCAGTCGACGGGGTCGGTGCGAAACCCCCCGGCGGGGTGGACGCGCACCGCCTCGCGCAGCAGGTCCAGATGGCGGGGCTTGCCGTAGGAGGCCAGCGCCATCACCTTGTACTCGTCGCTGGAGCGCAGGAATCCCAGGTGCTGGGTGAGGTCCTCGTAGAACAGGCCGAGGGAGTGCGGCAGCGGCTGGGTCGCCAGCACCTCCAGTTCGCCGTCGCGGTAGCGGCCGGCCAGGTGCGAGCCGTCCTCGCCGCGCCCGTCGTTGACCAGCACCGCGCACGAGCGGGCCGGGGCCGCCAGCCCCGCCGACGCGGCGTGCGCCACGTGGTGGGGGACGAAGACGGCCTTGGCCGGGTCCAGGCCGGGCAGTTCCTCGGCCAGCAGGGTGGGCGCCATCCGCGCGTACCGGATGCGCAGGTCGTCGAACGGGTCGTCCAGGCCCATCTCGTGCGCCGGTCTGGCCAGCGCCGGATCGTAGGAGAAGGCGACGGCGTCCAGGTCGGCGGCGCTCAGCCCGGCGTGCCGCAGGCACCACCGGGCGGCCTGCCCGGGTTGCTCCCAGGCGGAGAACGGCACCGGCCGCTTGCCGTGCTTGCGGCGGCTGAACCTCTCCTCCTCGGCCGCGGCGACCGGCCGGCCGTCGACGACCAGCGCCGCCGCGGGATCGTGGAATATCGCGTTGATTCCCAGGACTCGCATCCGTGCTCCCTCATTCACACGTGGGCCAGGCGGTCGGCGAACCACTCGATGGTGCGGGCCAGGCCTTTCTCGGGTGCCACGCGCGGCTCCCATCCCAGCAGCCGGCGGGCCAGCGCCACGTCCGGGCAGCGCACGCTGGGGTCGTCGACGGGGCGCGGGACGAACTCGATCGGCGAGCGCGAACCGCACAGGCGGCGGATCGTGCGGGCCAGGTCGGCGATGGTGGTCTCGCTGCCGTTGCCGATGTTGACCGGGCCGCTCTCGCCGCTGAAGGCCAGCGCCAGGACGCCTTCGACGGTGTCGTCGACGTAGCAGATCGACCGGGTCTGGGTGCCGTCGCCGGCGACCGTCAGCGGCTCGCCCGCCAGCGCCTGGCGGATGAAGGTGGGGATGGCGCGGCCGTCGTGCGGGCGCATCCGGGGCCCGTAGGTGTTGAAGATGCGCACGATGCCGGTGTCGGCGCCGCGGCTGTGGCGGTAGGCGGTCGTCAGGGCCTCGGCGTAGCGTTTGGCCTCGTCGTAGACGCTGCGCGGCCCGACGGGGTTGACGTTGCCCCAGTAGTCCTCGCGCTGGGGGTGGCGCAGCGGGTCGCCGTAGACCTCGCTGGTGGAGGCCAGGACGAACCTGGCGGTCTTCTCCCGGGCCAGGCCCAGGGCGTGCATCGTGCCGAGCGCGCCGACCTTCAGTGTCTCCAGCGGCAGTTTCAGGTAGTCCACCGGGGACGCGGCCGAGGCGAAGTGCAGGACCAGGTCGACCGGCCCGGAGACGTGCACGAAGTCCGTCAGGTCGCACTCCACGACCTGGAAGCCCGGCCGTCCCAGCAGGTGGATGAGGTTGTGCGGGGTGCCGGTGAGGAAGTTGTCCATGCAGATGACCGACACGCCGCGTTCCAGCAGCCGCTCGCACAGGTGCGAGCCCAGGAAGCCGGCGCCTCCGGTGACGACCGCCCGTGCGATGGTGCGTCCGCTCATGAGTGCTCACCTCCCGCGGTGTGGGCGCGCCGCACCAGGCGGGTGCTGGAGCGGCCCTCCAGGTAGGGCAGCAGCAGCACCTGGCCGCCGTGCCCGCGGACCAGCGGCGCCTCGGGCAGTTCCATCGGGCCGTAGTCGCCGCCCTTGACCCACAGGTCGGGGCGGAGCCTGTCCAGCAGCGCCATCGGCGTCTCCTCATCGAAGATCATGACGGTGTCGACGCAGCCCAGCGCCGACAGCACCCGGGCCCGGTCCCGCTGGTCCATGACGGGCCGTCCGGGGCCCTTGAGGGCGCGCACCGAGGCGTCGGAGTTCAGGCACACCACCAGCAGGTCGCCCAGCCGCGAGGCCTGGTGCAGCAGGCTGACGTGGCCGGGGTGCAGCAGGTCGAAGCAGCCTCCGGTGGCCACGACGGTGCCGCCCTGCAGGCGGGTGCGGCGCACCAGGTCCCACGGCTCCTCGCCCGCGGGCGCCTGCGTCCGGCGGGCCGGGCCGCCGGTGACGAACGCCGAGGCGTGGTGGACGCCCTGTTCGAGCGCCTCGGTCAGCAGCGCGCCCTCGGCGAGCGCGCCCGTCGTGGCGGCGGCCAGGCAGTCGCCCGCTCCGCAGGTGTCGGGCCTGCCCGGTACGTGCGGCGCGGGCACCAGGACGGGCGGCTGGTCTCCGGTGCACAGCAGGGCCCCGTGCTCGCCCATCGTCACGCTCACCCCCGAGGCCCGCCAGCGGGCGCGCAGCGCCGCGGCGTCCGTGGCGGCCTGGGCGTAGCCGCCGGAGCGGGCGGTGGGCGCGGTGGCGGCCAGGACGCGGGCCTCCTCGTGGTTGGGCGTCACCAGCCGTGCTCCCGCGACGGGCTCGGCGCCGCGCGGGTGCGGGTCCCACACCAGCGGCACCTCGCCGGGCAGGTCCTCCAGCAGTGCCCGCAGCACCGGGTGGGCGGCGGTGCCGCGGCCGTAGTCCGACACCAGGACCGCGCCCGCGCCGCGGACGGCCGCGGCCGCGGCGTCGGGCAGGCCGGCGCGGCCGTGCAGGCGCCCGTCGCCGCGGTCCACCCGCACCAGGGGCCTGCCGTGCGCGATCAGCCGGGTCTTGCGGACCGTGCGGCCGCTCAGGGCCAGCCGCACCACCCGCACTCCCTGTTCCTCCAGCAGTTCCAGCAGGGTCAGCGCGTCGGGGTCGTCGGTGTCGGCCAGCGGGGTGATGAGCACCGTCTCGCGTGCCGTGCGCAGCCGGGCCGCCTGCACCGCGGCCAGTCCCGCCCCGCCGGGGCGGGGGCGTTCGGCGGCCAGGTCGACCACCGGCACCGGCGCGTCCGGCGCCAGGCGCTGGGAGGTGCCCTGCAGGTCGACGTCCAGGAGCGTGTCGCCGACCACGACCAGCGGTCCGGCCCTCATGCCCGCACCACCGCCCGGTGCGGGACGCGCACCTGCTCGTCGACGACCTCGCACAGCAGGTGCACCACCGCCAGGTGCGCCTCCTGCACGGTGGCGGTCGAGGGCGCGTCCACGATCAGCGCCTCCTGGCAGGCCGCGGCCAGCGGGTTGGGCGCGGGGCCGGTCAGCGCCCACGTGCGCATCCCCGCGCGGGCGGCGGTGTGGGCGGCGCACACGATGTTGCGGCTGGTGCCGCTGGTCGACAGGGCCAGCAGGACGTCGCCGGGGCGGCCGTGCGCGCGCACCTGGCGCGCGTACAGCTCCTCGGCCCCGTAGTCGTTGACGATCGCGGTGACCGCGGAGGTGTCGCAGTGCAGGGACAGCGCCGAGAACGGGCGGCGCTCGCCCTGGTAGCGGCCGACGAGTTCGGCGGTCAGGTGCTGGGCCTGGGCGGCGCTGCCGCCGTTGCCGCAGGCCAGCAGGCGTCCGCCGTCCTGCAGCGTGCGGGCCAGGAGGCGGCCCCAGCGCAGCAGCAGCGGGCTCTGGCCGCGCACCCTGTGCAGCGCGGCCTCCAGGCGGGTCAGATGGTCGTCGATCATGAGCTGGCCTCCCCCATCGGCACGGTGGCGCGGGCGGCCACCTTGGCGTGGACGGCTTCGGTCCCGGCCGCCACCCGCTCCCAGGAGTACAGGGCGCGGGCGCGGCGCACCGCGGCGTCGCCCATGGTGCGGCGCCGGGCGGGATCGTTCAGGACGCGTTGCAGCGCCGCGGTGAGCGCCCGCGGGTCGCGCGGCGGGACCAGCAGCCCGGTCACGCCGTCCACGACGGTGTCGAGGTGGCCGCCGACCGCGGAGGCGACCACGGGCGTGCCGCAGGCCATCGCCTCGACGGGCACCATCCCGAACGGCTCGTACCAGGGGACGCCGACCACGACGTCGGCCGAGCGCATCAGCGCCGGGACGTCCTCGTGCGGCACGCCGCCCAGGAACTCGACGCGGTCGGCGATGCCGTGGCGTTCGGCGACGGCACGCCAGCGCGCGACCTCGGGGTCGCGGTCCAGGTCCCGGCGGGCGGGGCCGCCGGCGACCAGCAGCTCGGCCTCGGGCAGGGACGCCATCGCCTCCAGGACGGTGTCCAGGCCCTTGCGGCGCACCAGGCGGCTGACGCTCAGCACGCGGGGCCGCCCGCCCCGCCCGGCGGCCGGGCCGTCGGGCCGGAACATGCGCAGGTCCACCCCGCACGGCACGATCTCCAGCCGGGAGGGGTGCACGCCCAGGGCGTACAGGTCCTCGGCCTCGCAGGTGCAGGTGGCGATGACGGCCTGGGCGCGGCGGGCCACCAGCGGCTCCAGGCGGTGGCGTTCGGGCGGGCTGGTGTCGGCGCCTCCCTGGTGGCGGCGCTTGACGACGCCCAGCGCGTGGAAGGTCTGCACCACGGGGATGCCCAGCTGCTGCGCGCCGGTCAGGGCGGCCCAGCCGCTCATCCAGAAGTGGCCGTGCACGACGTCGGGCGGCTCGGTCAGCCAGCGGCGCGTCAGGTGTTCGGCGAAGGCCCGCATGTGGGGCATCAGCGCGTCCTTGGACACCGGCTGCGGCGGCCCCGCGTCGACGTGCTCGACGGTGAATCCGGCGGGGGCGCGCACGGACGGCGGCGGGTCGGGCGAATCCCGGCGGGTGAAGACGGTGACCTCGTGTCCCCGCTCGGCCAGCGCGCCCGCCAGTGCGGCGACGTAGACGTTCTGTCCGCCTGCGTCCTCCCCGCCCAGAACTGCCAGCGGGCTAGCGTGTTCGGAGACCATGTGAACGAGCAAAGCTCCTCCTCGAACGGGGTCCGCAGGTCCTACGCCGAGCCGGAAAACCCTTCCCTCCACCCGCCCGCATCGGCCCCAATAATGCCATTTTCAGCACATCAACCGTTGCCATCCATCCTTCCCTGACACTAATTACAAAACGCCATAATCGCAGTAAAGAAGACCAATCCCAATTCTCGCCGCAGTAATGGATGAAAATTTATCTACTACTGGTTTGACGAGTAATGCAACATGGGTGGCGAAATCTAACGAATCCCCCTATGATCGCGAACATCTTTCACGAAGGGGGCACGATGGACGAGCCGACGCCAGGGGGAATAGACGTCACCGTCCCGAACGTCGCCCGCATGTACGACTTCTACCTGGGGGGCAAGGACAACTACGCCGCCGACCGGGAGGCCGCGGCCCGGGTCCTCGAGGTCGCCCCGCAGGCGCCCGCACTGGCCAGGGAGAACCGCGCGTTCCTCGGACGCGCCGTGCGCTTCCTGGCCGCCGAGGCCGGTGTCCGCCAGTTCCTCGACCTGGGCGCGGGGCTTCCCACCCGGGGCAACGTGCACGAGGCCGCCCGCGAGGCCGCCGCGGAGACCCGGTGCGTCTACGTGGACAACGACCCCGTCGTCCTGACCCACGGCCGGGCACTGCTGGCCGGTGCCGACAACGTGGACGTCATCCCCGGCGACCTCAGGCGCCCGGAGGAGATCCTGGCCGGCCCCCGGCTGCACCGCACCCTCGACTTCGACCGGCCCGTGGCCGTGCTGTTCAGCTCGGTCCTGCACTGCCTGACCGACGAGGACGACCCGTGGCGGACGGTACGGGTACTGGGCGAGGCCCTCCCCTCCGGCAGCCATCTGGTGCTCTCCCACATCACCGCCGCGGAGCAGGAGGACGCCGCCCAGGCAGGCGCCGCGGTCTACCGCCGCGCCAGCTCCGAGATGACCCTGCGCCGCGCCCCGGACATCGCACGCTTCTTCGACGGCTTCGAGCTGCTCGAGCCCGGCCTCGTCCCGCTCCCTGACTGGCGCCCCTCCGCCGCGCTCCGGCCTCCCCGCGAACGGCTGCCCACCTGGTTCCTGTGCGGAGTGGCCCGCAAACCCTGACCCGCCGCACACCACCGAGGAAGAGACACCGTGACCGAACTGGACTTCAACCCGCTGGCCGGCGCGCGGCCCGTGGGCGAGACCGCACGCATCCTGAACGCGCTGCGCGAGGAGCACCGCGCGTTCCGGTCCACCTTCGGGCGGGGCTTTTGGGTCCTGACCCGCCACGAGGACATCACCGCCGCCTTCCAGGACCCCGAACTGTTCTCCAGCTCCGCCGTCAACGCCCTGGACCCCGAGCCGCGCTACCGGTGGATCCCCGAGATGCTGGACCCACCCGAGCACACCGCCTGGCGGCGGCTGCTGCGCCCCCACTTCACCCCGGCCGCGGTCAGGGAGCGCGAGGAACGCATCCGTGAGCACTGTGCCTCCCTCATCGCCGGGATCTCCCGCACCGGGCACTGCGACTTCGTCACGGACTTCGCCACGCCCTTCCCCTCGGTGATCTTCCTGGAACTCATGGGGCTGCCCGTGGAGCGGCTGGAGACCTTCCTGACCTGGGAGCGCGCCATCCTGCACGGCCCGCCCACGGCCAACGCCGAACGGGTCGCCGCGATGGGCCAGGTCACCGCGATGTTCGCCGAGCTGATCGAGCTGCGACGCGCCGAACCCGGCGACGACCTGGTCAGCCACGCCCTCACCTGGCGGCTGGACGGCGAGCCGATCCCCGAACAGGACCTGCTGGACCTCTGCCTGCTGCTGTTCATGGCCGGTCTGGACACCGTCACCTCGCAGCTGTCCTACGCCTTCTGGCACCTGGCCGCCCATCCCGAGGACCAGAAGGCGCTGCGCGAAGACCCCGGCCTGATCCCCGCCGCCGTCGAGGAGCTCATGCGCGCCTACTCCATCGTGCTGCCCGGCCGCAAGCTCACCCGCGACGCCGAGGTCGCCGGCTGCCCCATGAAGGCGGGCGAGACCGTCATGCTCCCGCTGGCCTCGGCCAACCGCGACCCGCGCGCGTTCGCCGACCCCGAGAAGGTGGACCTGCGCCGCGAGCACAACCGCCACCTGGGATTCGCCACGGGCCCGCACCGCTGCCTGGGCTCCCACCTGGCCCGCACCGAAATGCGCATCGCCCTGGAGGAGTGGCACCGCGCCGTCCCCGCCTGGCGGCTCTCCCCCGACCGGGAGGCGCTCGAGCACGCCTACGGGCTGATGGGCCTGGACACCCTGCCCCTGGTCTGGGAGGTCTGAGGCGCCGGGCTCAGCGGTCGCGCACGTCGTCCAGCGCGAGGGTGAGCCCGATGCCCAGCAACCACACGTCCTTGACCAGCGGCAGGCCCTCGGAGGTCGGCCGCAGGCCGCCCTCCTCCCGCATGCCCGGCGTGCGCAGGTACAGGCCCAGCAAGCCGCCGGCGAACGCCGTCAGCGCGGCGCCCGCCACCAGAGACGGCACGAACGGGGTCAGCAGCATCGTCCCGATGGCGATCTCCCCGGTCGACAGCAGCCGCACGAACCGTTGCGGATCCTGCGACTTGAGGAAGGGGTAGGTGCCCGCGGCCATGCCGTGCACCCCCTCGGCCGTCGGCTGGTCGGCCTCGCGCTTGCCCAGCCCGGAGTTGAGGATGACCAGCCCCGCCGACAGCCGGGCCGGCAACTGGTGCGGACGTACCAGGAATCTCATGATCTTCCTCGCGTCAGCGAACAAAACCTACTTTCCGCAGCTCCTTCCCGGTCTCCCCCCGCCCACCCGCGCCCCTGCGCAGACTTGACCGCCCCCAGGTCGGGCGCACACCACTCCAGGGCCCTTGACCGTGCCGTCGGGTAAACGTACATTCGGATCATCCAAACGAGTGATGGGAAAACCCGTGGCCGACGGTACCCGGACCAGGATCATCAACGAGGCGCTCAAGCTGTTCGCGCAGCGGGGCTACGCGGCGACGTCGATCGGGGCGATAGAGAAGGCCGCGGGACTCTCGCCCCGGTCGGGCTCCCTCTACACGCACTTCGGCTCCAAGGAGCAGGTGCTCGCCGCGGCGGTCGACCAGGCGGCGGGCGTGGCCGAGGGCCTGGACCTGTCGGCGATGCTGCCGCTGGGCGACCTGAGGGCGGAACTGACGCTCATCGCGCGGTGCATGCTGCAGCTGATGCACGGATGGCGGGACCTCATCAGGGTCATGATGAAGGAGTCCGAGGGGTTCCCCGCCGTGATGGCCGACGCGCGCAGCCGCCTGTTCGCCACCTCCTACCGCTTCTTCGCCGACTGGCTGCGCGCCCGGGGGGACGCCGGCGGCCGGGACTACGAGGCGGTCGCGACGATCTGGCTGGGCGCCGTCGAGAACTACTGGGTCATGACCTACGTGTACGACCATCCCCCCTTCGGCATCGACGACGACCGGTTCATCACGCAATGGGTGGACACCCTGCTGACCGCACTGGAGGCACGCCAGTGACCGCGACCGCGTTCGAGATCAACGACCCCTCCGTCATCGACGACCCCTACCCCCACTACGCCCGGCTGCGCGAGAACGCCCCCGTCCACCACGACACCGCGCTCGGCATGTGGGTGCTGAGCCGGCACGAGGACGTCGCCGTCGCGGTACGGGACGCGACCCGCTTCTCCTCCGACCTCGGCCGCTGGTCGAACCTGACCGGCAACCCGTTCAACCCCTCCCTGCGGATCCCGCGCCGCCTCGCCTCGCTCCTCGCCAAGGCGCCCGGGCCGCGCGTCCTGCTGACGACCGACCCGCCCGACCACACCGCGCTGCGCCGCCGCGTCAGCCCCGCGTTCACCCCGCGCAGGATCGCCGCGCTGGAACCGAGGATCCGCCAGATCGCCGAAAGCCTCGTCGACGGCATGTGCGCCGCGGACCCCTCCCGGCCGGGCGACCTCGTGCGGGATCTGGCCTCCCCGCTGCCCACGCTCGTGATCGCCGAGATGATGGGCATCCCCTCCGACCGCGTGCACGACTTCAAACGCTGGTCCGACGACCTCGTCAACGGCCTGCTCACCGACGGCGGCACCCGCCGGATGCTGACCGGCGTCGCGGAGATCTCCTGGTTCTTCACCCGCACCATCCGCCGCCGCCGCAAGGACCCCGGCGACGACCTGATCAGCCTCCTGGTCGCCGGTGAGGGCGACGACGCCCTCACCACCGCCGAACTCGTGACCTTCTGCGTCCTGCTCCTGGTCGCCGGCAACGAGACCACCACCAACCTCGTCTCCAACGCCATGGCCGCGCTGCTCGCCCACCCCGAGGCGCACGACCGCCTCAGAGCCGACCCCGGCCTGGCCGCCGCGGCCGTCGAGGAGACCCTGCGCTACGACGCCCCCGGCCAGGGACTCCTGCGCGAGACGCGCGTCCCCGTCACCTTCGGCGACGTCACCATCCCGGCCGGCCAGACGGTCCTGACCCTGATCGCCTCGGCCAACCGCGACCCCCGCCACCACACCGACCCCGACACGTTCCTCCTCGAGCGCGACCAGCGCACCCACCTGGCCTTCGGAACCGGCATCCACTTCTGCATCGGCCACGCCCTGGCCCGCCTGGAATCCCGCGTCGCCATCGAGACCCTGTACCGCCGCCTGCCCGACCTCGCGCCCGCCGCGCCCCCCACCCGCATCAACAGCCCCGTCCTGCGCGGGCTACGCACCTTCCCGGTGACCACCGGGACGCCCCGCCCCTGAGCCCTCCACCGACGAAAACGTTTTTCCCGCCTTCCTTGATCGGCGTAGCGTGGGCCGACACCGTGCGGGAGAGAGGGAGCCTATGAGCGTGGAGATCCGCCTGCTGGAGATGGACGACGACGACGTGGCGCAGTGGTGGCAGGCCCGCAGCATCGGCTACCTCGGGGCGCCCACCGCCGAAGCCCACGACCTGGAGTACATGCGCGAGATCCTCGATTTCTCCCGCACCTGGGGGGCCTTCGAGGACGGCCGGTGCGTGGCGACCTACCGCAGCTTCGACCACGAGGTCACAGCGCCCGGCGGCGCGACCGTCCCCTCCAGCGCGGTCAGCGCCGTGACGGTCTCGCCCACGCACCGCAGGCAGGGCCTGCTCACCCGCATGATCGAGCCCGATCTGCGCAGGTTCAAGGAGGCCGGAAACCCGGTGGCCTCCCTCATCGCCGCCGAATACCCCATCTACGGTCGGTACGGGTTCGGGCCCGCCGCCTGGCTCACCGACTTCCGCATCGACGCCATGCGCGCCATGCGCCCCGGACCCCCGCCCGGCCCCCAGGACGGGGGCCGCGTGGTGCTCGCCGACGCCCAACGGGTCCGCAAGGAGGGCCCGTGGCTGCACGAGCGCATCCGCCGGAAGCAGCACGGGTTCGTCACCCGCCCCGGCGGCTGGTGGAAGAAGCTGACCGGCTCCTACCAGCCGACGGGCGGGGACTGGAAGGAGCCGTACTACGCGCTCTACCTGGCCGCCGACGGAACCGTCGACGGAATGGTCGCCTACACCGCCGTCAACGCCTGGAACGGCGGCATGCCCGACGGCGACCTGCACGTGCAGGACCTGCTGGCGTACTCACCGGCCGCCGAACGCGCCCTGTGGCACTACCTGTGCTCGATCGACTGGGTGACCCGCGTCCACGCCCCCTCGCGCGCGCCCGACGACCTGCTGCCGCTGCTGGTCGGCGACGCCCGTGCCGCCGTCACCACGGCCTGCGTCGACCACCTGTGGCTGCGGCCGCTGGACGTCCCGGCGATGCTGACCGCCCGCTCCTACCCGGCTGAAGGCCGTCTCGTCCTGGACGTGCGGGACGAGGCGGGCCTCGCGCAGGGGCGGTTCCTGCTGGAGGCCGGACCGGACGGCGCCTCCTGCGCCCCCACCGCCCTGGCCGCCGACCTCACCCTCCCCGCGGCCGCGCTGGGCGGCCTCTACCTCGGGGACGAGTCGGCGGTCCGGCTGGCGGCGCTGGGCCGGCTCGACGAGGAGCGCGCCGGGGCGGCCGCCGCGGCGGACACCCTGCTGCGGGCCTCCCGCCGCGCCTGGTGCCCCGACATCTTCTGACGTTCAGACCTCGGCGTTCTCCTCGATGCGCCTGAGGTGGTGGCGGGCCAGCGCCAGGTTGGCCCGCTCCCGGTCCAGCGCCATGTACATGAACAGGCCCTGGCCGTTGCGTCCCGACAAGGGCCGGATGATGTGGTACTGCCGCGACAGCGTGATGAGGATGTCCTCGATGGTGTCGTTCAGCGCCAGCTGCTCGATCGTGCGCATCTTGGCCCGTACCACCTCGGTGTTGCCCGCCGCGGCGATCTGCAGGTCCAGCGCCTTGGTGTTGCCCATGACGCCCAGCGCCATGCCGCTGCCGTAGTCGACGATCGCCGCGCCGATGGCGCCGTCGATCGACATCATCTCCTTGAGGGACTGCTCGATGTCGGACATCACTGTCTCCTTTGACCGGTCATCTCGAATGGGTGGTCGCGGGGCGTGCGGCACCGCGGCCGGGGGCGCTCATTCCAGCTCCCTCAGCGCGTCTTGGAGCAGTGCCAGCAGCCCCGGGTCTGCTTCGGCCCAGCGGGGCCGGGAAGGTGCGCCGGAGGTGACGGGCAGCGCGCGGCGGGGCGCCCCGCCCGGGTGGCGGCGCGGCATCCTGACGCCCTCCTCCGGCTCGGGGGCGCGGGCCAGCGCCGAGGCGACCAGCCCGCGCACGGCCAGGGTGCAGCCGAAGCGGGTCCGTCCGAGCTCCCGCGCGAGCTCGGACGGGGTCTTGCGGCCGTCGGCGTTCAGCAGCAGCTCGGCCTGCAGGCCGGTGAGGACCACCCGCTGGCGGTGCAGCCGCCGTACCGGCTCCAGCGGCGCGTCGTCGGCCAGCGGGGAGGGCCAGGCCGCGCCCAGCAGGGCGCGGCGGCGGCGCACCTCGTGGGCCAGCGTGGCGGGATCGGCGGCGGTGAACCCGGCCAGCCAGTGCCGCTCGCCCGCGGTGAAGCGGGGCTCGGCACGGCAGGGCGCCAGGAAGTACACGGCGTCGAACAGGGCGATGAGCTGGTACATCTGCAGTTCGGCGCGGCTGAGCCGGCCCGGGACGGCGAGGGCGGCCGACGCGCCGCCGGCCCGCAGGCACTCCCAGCCGTGCTCGCTCAGCCTGCCGGAGTTGACCAGCAGGTCCCGCAGGGAGGGGGTGTGGCGGCTCTCGGCGTGCACGACGGCGCCGTCGGCGAGGTACAGGGCGCCCTGCCCGTCCAGGTGCAGGGTGCCGGTGGCCCGCTCGTCGGCCAGCCGGCGCAGGTGCTCGCGCAGCCGCCTCATCC
Source organism: Actinocorallia populi (assembly GCF_002995495.1). Classification (GTDB taxonomy): domain Bacteria; phylum Actinomycetota; class Actinomycetes; order Streptosporangiales; family Streptosporangiaceae; genus Actinocorallia; species Actinocorallia populi. The sequence goes on from NZ_PVZV01000006.1 coordinate 543,880, forward strand.
GACCGCCAGGGCGCGGGCGATCTCCCGCAGCCGGTGCCGGGCGAGCGCGAGGTTGCCCCGCTCGCGGTCCAGGCGCAGGTGCAGGCACAGGCGCGCGTCCAGCGGGGTGGTGAGCACCATGAGCAGGTGGTGGCCCGCCGTGCCGCTGACGGTGAGCTCCTCCAGGTCGTCGCCGGTGGCGGCGCACGACAGCACGGGGCTGGCCAGGGCGGTCCGCAGCAGTTCCGACAGGCCTTCGGCGTCCTCGGCCGCGTCGGTGAAGCGGTCGCCGCCGGCCGCCGCGAGGGGCAGGCCGACGGCGAAGTCCACCAGTGTGGCGGCCTGGGCGCCGGGGATGTCCAGCGCGGCGGCCAGGCTCTCCTCGATCGCCGCCACCGCCGCCCCCTTCTTGGACTCCCGAACCTCAGGACCAGGAGGCTATAGCGACAAGAAAGGCAAGGAGGGCAAGAACGGCAATTCTCCGGGAACCGTTATTAAGTACTAACAAGTACTTTTCTCCCGGTGCTTATGTAGTGAAATGTACTACCCGGGTGGATAATCATTCCACCATCTCGACCAGGTCCGCCACCGAGTCGAAGATGCGGGAGGGCCGGTAGGGGAACCGCTCGATCTCGTGCTCGCGGGTCACCCCCGACAACACCAGGATCGTCTCCATGCCGGCCTCCATCCCCGAGACCACGTCGGTGTCCATCCGGTCGCCGATCATCGCGGCGGACTCGCTGTGCCCGCCCATGCGGCGCAGGGCGCTGCGCATCATCAGCGGGTTGGGCTTGCCCACGAAGTACGGCTCCACCCCGGTCGCCCGGGTGATCATCGCGGCGACCGCGCCGCACGCCGGCAGCGAGCCCTCCTGGGAGGGGCCGATGGGGTCGGGGTTGGTGCAGATGAACCGGGCGCCGCGCTCGATCAGCCGCACCGCCCTGGTGATCTGGTCGAAGCTGTAGTTGCGCGTCTCCCCCAGCACCACGTAGTCGGGGTTCAGGTCGGTCAGGATGTAGTCCACCTCGTGCAGCGCCGTGGTCAGTCCCGCCTCCCCGATGACGTAGGCGCCGCCGTGCGGGCGCTGGTCGGCCAGGAACTGCGCGGTGGCCAGCGCCGACGTCCAGATCCACTCCGGCCGCACGTTCAGGCCCGCCGCGGCCAGCCGCGCCGACAGGTCCCGGGGGGTGTACAACGAGTTGTTCGTCAGCACCAGCAGGTGCTTGCCCGAAGAGGTGATCTTCGACAGGAAGGCTTCGGCTCCCGGGATCGGCGTCCCCTCGTGCACCAGGACGCCGTCCATGTCCGAAAGCCAGTACTCGATCGACTTGAGGTCCGTCATGGGCACATTCTCGCAGGCCGCGCCCCTGCCGCAGGGCGGTCGGAGCGGCCGGGGGATCCGCCGGGAGCGGGCGGGAACAACGGGCGGGGGGATCCTGTTGTTCAAGACGTGGCCGGTGTGCTCGGTGTCCCCGGGCCTCACCTATCGCCTTCGCGGAATACCGTTCGGCTGGAGCCGCGTTGTGCATCTCGCCGAGAGGCGACCCCGCACACCGTGCCGCGACATGGGCGGCGTCTCGCCCGGGTTCTCCCGGTGCGAGGCGCCGTTCCTGTTTTCACGCCCGGCAAACATGAACGAGCGTCGCATTCCGGCCAAATCTGAAGAAGTTTCACCTATTGACTGATGATTTGCCGCTTTTTACGTTCATGGTGTCCCTCACTTCTCCAGAATGGAGACGGCTCCATGAAGACCCTCCGCACGTTCACCGTCACCGCGGCCGCAGGCGTCACCGTCCTGGCGCTCGCGAGCCCGGCCTCGGCGCTGTACGCCGGGAACATCCAGGCGTCGCTGCTGGGCACCGCCACGGTGACGACCTCCCTCGGCGGCGGCAGCTGCACCTCCTCCACCCTGAACGGCGCCCTGGCCTCGGGCGGCGGGCTGTCGGTCTCGTCCGCGGGCTTCTCGTCCTGCTCCGGCGCCACCGTCACCGCCCAGAACCTGCCCTGGACCGGCGGCAACGTCACCGCCTCCACCGCCGTCCCCGGCGGGCGCGACGGCACCGCCACCATCGCGGGCTTCCGGGTCCGGGCCGTCGTCACGATCCTCGGCGCGAACGTCACCTGCGTCTACGGCGGAAACCTCACCGCCAACGCCTACAACGGCACCAACGCCGCCCGCCCCGTCCCCGGCAACGGCCAGTTCCAGATCTCGCTGAACAACGTCAGCGCCGCCAAGCAGTCCGGCAGCAACTTCCTGTGCCCGGGCACCGCCTCCGTCGTGGCCACCTACGAGGTGAAGGGCGAGAGCGTCCCCGGCTCCGGCGTCTACAACCAGAGCATCAGCCTGCCCTGACCCGCACGGCCGGTCTCCGCCCACCCGACATGGGCGGAAACCGGCCTTTTAATTTGTTTCGCCGTCCCGGCCCCTGCCGCAGGATGGCCTCATGAACACGGAGATCCACGACTACCTCGACACCGTCCTCACCCTGATGGAGGACAACGCCCTGCGCCGGGGGCGGGTCGACTGGCCGGCGGTCCGGCGCCGGGCGCACGAGGCGACCGCGGAAGCGGCGTCGACGGCGGACGTCTACGGGGTGATCCGCGCGGCGATCGACGTGCTCGGCGATCCGCACACGTTCTTCCTCACCCCGCAGGAGGTCGCCGAGTCGTTCGGCGAGGAGGCCGCCCAGCAGGCGCCGATGCCCTCCGGCCGGCTCGTCGACGGCAGGTTCGCCCTGGTGGACATCCCCTCGGCCACGGGCGTCGAGGACGCCGACCGCCGCTACGTCCGGACCGGCGCGGAGCTCGTCCGCGACCTGGACGGCCACCGGCCGCAGGGCTGGATCGTCGACCTGCGCGGCAACACCGGCGGCAACATGTACCCGATGCTCACCGTGCTCGCCCCGCTGCTCGGCGACGGGGTGCTCGGCTGGTTCGCCGACGCCGACGGGCAGCCGTGCGGCCACTGGATCCTGCGCGAGGGCGTCGTGCACCACGACGACGCGCCCGTCTCCCCGCGACCCCACCCCTACCGGCTCGCCGACCCCGGCCACCCGATCGCGATCCTCACCGGCCCGAACACCATGAGCGCCGGTGAGGCCACCCTGATCGCCTTCCGCGGGCTGCCCCACGTGCGGAGCTTCGGCGCGCCCACCGCCGGGCTCGCGACCGGCAACGCCGCCATAGAGCTCGACGACGGCGCCCTGCTGGGACTCACCACCGTCCAGGAGGCCGACCGGACCGGCCGCATCTACGGCACCGACCCCATCGCGCCCGACCAGCCCGTCCCCCCGGACGGCGACGCCCTCCAGGCGGCCGTGGACTGGCTGGCCGCCCGGTGAAACACCGAACCGGAGCACGCCTTCGACGGCGTGCTCCGGTTCGGTGTTCTGCCGAGTCGTCAGCCGATCAGCGCGGCGGCCACGGCCCTGCGGTGGTGGGACGCGTCCCCCCAGGCCGAGGCCAGGCTCCAGGCGCGGCGCAGCCAGCGGTGCAGGTCGAGTTCCATCGTGTAGCCGATCGCGCCGTGGACCTGCAGCGAGACCTTCGCCGCGTGCAAGGCGGCGTCCGAGGCCAGGGCCTTGGCGCCCGAGGCGTCCAGCGAGGCATCCGGCTCGCCCTTGGCCAGCGCGTAAGCGGCCTTGTACGCCGCCGGACGCGCGAACTCCACGTCCACCAGCGCGTCGGCGATCTGGTGCTGCAGCCCCTGGAAGGAACCGATCGGGCGGCCGTACTGGCTGCGCTCACCGGCGTAGCGCACCGCGAAGTCGACCAGGCGGCGGGCCACGCCCACCAGCTGGACGGCGGTCAGCGCCGCACCCCGGTCGAAGGCCTCGGCGGCCAGGGCGCCCTCGGCCACCGGCACCGCGCCCTCGGGCACCCGCACCGCCGACAGGCGGCGCAGCGGGTCCATGGAGTTCTGGACGGTCAGCGAACCGGGCTCCGGCCGCACCGCGTACCAGGCGCCGCCCTCACCGACCAGCACCAGCCCGGCCCGGTCGGCGTGCGGAACGTAGGGGCCGGGAGCGGCGACGACCAGCGCCTCGCCCGAGGCCAGCTTCGGCAGCCACTCGGCGGCCAGTTCGCCGCCGATGCCCGCCAGCAGGCGGGCCGCCACCGCGGCCTCCACCACCGGCTCGCCCAGCGCCGCGCGCCCGGCCTGGTCCAGGACCGCCAGCAGGTCGACCTCGTCGCCGCCCGCGCCCTCGTGCTCCTCGGCGACCAGCACCGCGGGCACGCCCAGCTCCACCAGGCGCTCCCACACGTCCTCGGCTCCGCCGTGGGCCTCCAGCAGGTCCGCGACCGCGTCGCCGAACTGCCTGTGCTCGGGGGTCAGGCCCAGCCTCATCGCTTGCTCCTCGGTTCTCTCGGCAGGCCCAGGACCCGCTCGGCGATGATGTTGCGCTGCACCTCGTTGGTGCCGCCGTAGATCGGCCCCGCCAGCGCGAACAGGAACCCGTCGGCCCACCGGCCGTCCGCCACGGCGTCCTGGGCGCCCTCGACCAGCTCGCCCGCCGGACCCAGCACCCGCAGCGCGGTCTCGTGCAGCCGCAGGTCCATCTCCGACCAGAAGATCTTGTTGATGCTGGACTCGGGGCCGATGCTCTCCCCGTCCAGGATCCGGGTGAGGGTCTGGAAGGTGTAGGACTGGTAGGCGCGCGCCTTGATCCAGGCGTCGGCGACGTCCTCGCGCAGCCGGTCGTCCAGCGGCCCGGCCTCGCGGGCCTGCTCGACCAGGCGGTCGGCGGCGGCCAGGAAGCGGCCCGGCGAGCGCAGCGTCAGGCCGCGCTCGGAACCGGTGGTGGACATCGCCACCTTCCAGCCCTGGCCGACCTCGCCCAGCACCTGGTCGTCGGGGACGAACACCTTGTCCAGGAACACCTCGGCGAAACCGGCGTAACCGTCCAGCTGGTGGATGCCGCGGACCGTCACGCCCGGGGCGTCCAGCGGCAGCAGGAAGTAGGTCAAGCCGTGGTGGCGGACCGACTCGGGGTCGGTGCGCACCAGCGCGAACAGCCAGTGGCCGTGCACCGCGCGCGAGCTCCACGTCTTCTGGCCGCTGACCAGCCAGCCGCCGTCCACGCGCTCGGCGCGGCTGTGCACGTTCGCCAGGTCGCTGCCGGCCTCCGGCTCCGACCAGCCCTGCGCCCAGACCTCCTCGCCGCGCGCCATCGGCGGCAGGAAGCGGGCCTTCTGCTCGGGGGTGCCGAACTCGAACAGAGAGGGGGCCAGCAGGTAGATGCCGTTCTGGCCGACCCGGCCCGGCGCGCCCGCCCGGTAGTACTCCTCCTCGAAGATCAGCCACTCGGTGAGGGACGCCTCGCGGCCCCCGTACTCCACCGGCCACGTCACCACCGACAGGCCCGCGCCGTGCAGGCGGGCCTCCCACTCCTGGTGGGCGGCGAACCCCTCGGCGGTGTCGAAGGACGGCAGCGGCTCGGCGGGCACGTTGGCCTCGAGCCACGCGCGCACCTCGGCGCGGAACTTCTCCTCTTCGGGAGTGAAACTCAGGTCCATCAGCGGTTCCCCTCGGCCATGCTCTCAGCGGTCATCGGGTTGTCTCTCACGGGTGCTGGTTGCTGACCGACACGACCTCGCCGGTCATGTACGACGACAGGTCGCTGGCCAGGAAGAGCACCACGTTGGCGACCTCCTCGGGGGTCGCGGCCCGGCCGAAGGCCTCCTTGGCGGTCAGCTCCGCCAGCAGCTCGGCGCTGACGGTCTTCTCCAGGAAGGGGTGCATGGCCAGGCTGGGCGCCACGGCGTTGACGCGGACCCCGGCCGGCGCCGCCTCCATCGCCACGCAGCGGGTGAAGGCCATGACGCCGGCCTTGGCGGCGGCGTAGTGGGCCTGGCGCTCCTGCGCCCGCCAGCCGGACACCGACGCCAGGTTGACGATCACGCCGGACTCGCGCGGCAGCATGTGGCGCAGCACGGCGCGGGTGACGCGGAAGACGCTGGTGAGGCTGATGTCGATGACCTTGTCCCACTCGGCGTCGGTCATGTCCACCACGGCCTGGTCGCCGCCCATGCCGGCGTTGTTGACCAGCACGTCGATGCGTCCGGCCTGTTCGACGGCCCGCTCGACCAGGGCGTCGACCTGGGCGGTGTCGCTGACGTCGCAGGGGATCGCGACCGGCTTGACGCCGGCGGCCTCGGCCAGCTTCTCGGCGGCCTCGGCCAGCCGGCGCTCGTGGACGTCGCTGATGACCAGGCGGGCGCCCTCCTGCGCGCACTTCAGCGCGGTGGCGTAACCCAGCCCGGCGCCGGCGGCGGCGGTGACCAGGACGACCCTGTCATTGAGCATCCCGCTCATCGGTATTCCCCACTTCCTTCCGGTCGAGCCCCTCCAAGATTGAGGGTGCCCCCCTTGTGGCGACTCGTCTTTCTTTTAGAAGATAGCTATCTTCATAGAAACAAGCAACCGGCCCCTACCCTCGAGGAGCACCATGACCGAGGCCGTCATCGTCGCCACCGCCCGTTCCCCCATCGGCCGCGCCTTCAAGGGCTCGCTGAAGGACCTGCGGGCCGACGAACTCGCCGCCCGGATGATCTCCGCGGCGCTGGCCAAGGTGCCGCAGGTCACCCCCGACGACATCGACGACCTGCTGCTGGGCTGCGGCTCGCCCGGCGGCCAGCAGGGCTTCAACATGGCCCGCGTCGTGTCGGTCCTGCTCGGCTACGACCAGGTGCCCGGCGCCACCGTCACCCGCTACTGCTCCTCCTCCCTGCAGACCACCCGGATGGCGCTGCACGCGATCAAGGCGGGCGAGGCCGACATCGTCATCTCCGCCGGCACCGAGTCGGTGAGCAACTACGCCAAGGGCACCAGCGACCGGCCCCCGGCCGACGCCGGCACCGCCGCCGACTTCGGCTGGCACCACCCGGCCTTCGCCGAGGCGCGCGCCCGCGCCGCCTCCGGCAAGTGGGAGGACCCCCGCCAGGCCGGCGAACTGCCCGACGTCTACATCGCCATGGGCCGCACCGCCGAGAACGTCGCCGGGCTGCGCGGCGTCACCCGCGCCGAGCAGGACGAGTTCGCGCTGCGCTCGCAGAACCTGGCCGCACGCGCCATCGCCTCGGGCTTCTACGAGCGCGACATCACCCCCGTGGAGCTGCCCGACGGCACCCTCGTCACCGCGGACGACTGCCCCCGCCCCGCCACCAGCGCCGAGTCCCTGGCCGGGCTCAAGCCGGTCTTCAGCGAGGACGGCACCGTCACCGCCGGCAACTGCTGCCCGCTCAACGACGGCGCCGCCGCCCTGGTCATCATGAGCGACACCAAGGCCGCCGAGCTGGGCGTCACCCCGCTCGCCCGGATCATCTCCACCGGCGTGTCCGGCCTCTCCCCGGAGATCATGGGCCTCGGCCCCGTCGAGGCCTCCCGCCGCGCCCTGGCCAAGGCCGGCCTGAGCGTCTCCGACCTGGACCTGGTCGAGATCAACGAGGCGTTCGCCGCCCAGGTCGTCCCCTCCTACCAGGAGCTGGGCATCGACCTCGACAAGGTCAACGTCCACGGCGGCGCCATCGCCCTGGGCCACCCCTTCGGCATGACCGGCGCCCGCATCACCGGCACCCTGCTCAACGGCCTGCGCGAGAAGGACGGCACCCTCGGCCTCGAGACGATGTGCGTCGGCGGCGGCCAGGGCATGGCCATGGTCATCGAACGCCTCAGCTGACCGCGTCCGGGGGCCCGCCCGGCCGAACGGCCTTTGGCCCGGGCCGTCCCGCCTTCGAGCGGGACGGCCCGCCTCGACTCCGAAACGGTCCCCGTCCCGACCGGACGGCCCCTCCAGGTCAGGGGAGGCGGCCGCGCAGGGACTGGGAGGAGACCACGGCGGTGCCCGGGGCGAGGCCGTAGCGCATGGTGTTGTCCAGGTGGGCGCGGGCGAAGGACTCGAGCTGCTCGGCCTCGCCCTGCTCGATCAGGCGCAGGATCCGTTCGTGGGCGCGGATGCCGGTCTCGCGGCGGGCCACGTCGGGGAAGTCGCCGGCCTCCAGCGCGTGGGAGGCCCACGCCTGCTCCTGGGAGGCCCACAGGGACTCCAGGGTGCCGGCGATGAGGATCAGCGTCTGGTTGCCGCACAACCGGACCAGCGCCTCGTGGAAGCGGCGGGTGACCCGGGTGAACTCCACCTCGTCGTCCACGGCCTCGAGCGTCTGCTCGTGGATCAGCCGCAACTGCGGGAGCACCTCGGTCGCGCGGTCCTCACGGGTGGCGCACAACGACACGCACACCGGCTCCAGCCGCTTGAGCGCCTCGCCGACGTCGGCGTAGGACGTACGCTGGAACTGCATCACGAGGCCGATCATGTAGGCGGCGTTGGCGGCGGTCGGCACGTGCACCACCGACCCGCCCTTGTTGCCGCGCTGCACCGTGATCAGCCCCTCGGCCTCCAGGATGCCCAGCGCCTCCCGCAGCGAGGGGCGGCTGACCTGGAACTCGCGCAGCAGCTCGTCCTGCGCGGGCAGCTCGTCCCCGTCGGCGAGCGCCCCGCTCAGGATCCGGTCCCGCAGGATGGCGGCGACCATCTCCGCCAATCGCGGCTGCCTGAGCTGCAAGGTCGACTCCCCGGATGAGAACGTGTGCGACGGACCGGGCCGCCCCGGAGAAGGCCGAACACCGGACCCGCGGCACCCCATCCGCTTAACTATACTATGAATACTATCTTCTAGAGGAAAGAAAAAGGGGAGGTCCGGATGACCCCGGTCCGCCCTTCCCCATGAGACCACCGATTCCGAACGGCGAGGCCTGTTCTCCGAACGTATCCGCGACCACCCTGCCGACCGGAAGCCCCGGGGAACGGGAAAGGCCCTTCCTGCGGCGGCCCGGGTCCGCGTGGCTCCTCGCCCCTCCACGGAAGGCCGGGAGACGGGAAAAATATTTGACCGGCGGCAACGGGCCGAGCAGTATGCCGCAATGCGGGTGGGAGTGGTCGGACTCAAAAGGGGACTCCATCTGGCGGACTGGTGCCGTCGGCTGGGCATGGAAGTGGTGGCCGCGTGCGATCGCGACCCCGGGTGCCGCGCGGAGGCGGGCGGGCTGCTGCCGGACGCGGTGCTGACCGAACGGTGGCAGGACCTGCTGGAGCACCGGCTCGACGGGGTGATCCTCGCCAACGACTTCGACGCGCACGCGCCGTTGGCCGTCGCCTTCCTCGAACGCGGCGTGCACGTGCTGTCGGAGACCGCGGCCTGCGCGGACGCCGAAGAGGGGCGCCGGCTCATCGAGGCGGTGGACGCCTCCTCCGCGACCTACTCCTTCGCCGAGAACTACGTTCTGCATCCGCATGTGCGGCTCATCGGCCGGGCCCTCGACGCCGGAGAGCTGGGCCGGGTCAACCTGGTCGAGGCCGACTACCTGCACGGCCTGCCTCCCGAGGCGGTCGAGGAGCTGATCGGAGATCCCGGGCACTGGCGGGGGCGGATCGCGCCGACCGCCTACTGCACGCACACGGTCTCGCCGGTGCTGGCGCTCACGGGCGCGTGGCCCGTGGAGGTGACGGCGTTCTCGGCGGACGAGCACGATCCCCGCGCCGCGGTCGTCATGGCGATACGGCTGTCCAGCGGCGCACTGGCGATCACCCGGCACGGTTTCCTCCAGGGCGAACCCGACAGCCACTGGAGCTGGGTCTCGGCGCGCGGCACCCGGGCCCTGGCCGAGTCCGTACGCGGCCCGGCCGAGGAGGCCTGGTCGGTGCGGATCAGATCCGAGGCGTGGGCGAACCCGGACGGCCGCACCCGCGAGGAGAGGCGCGTCCCTCCTCCGCTGCTCCTCCCGAACACGACCACGGAACCAGGGACCCCGTCACCCCGGGCGGTCCCGGCCGCGAGCACGGAACACGGCTCTGCGGTTTCCCGTACGGATGAGACGGTGGAACGCGACGCCGAGGGCACGGTACTGCTGCTTCAGGCATTTCAGGCGACCGTCGAACGGGGAGAACCTCCCCTGATCCCGGTGCGCCCCGCCGTGGCCGCGTCACTGGTCGGCGTGGCGGGCGCCGAGTCACTGGAGAACGGGTCACGTCCGGTGGCGATGCCCGGCTTCTTCCGGGACCCGACAGCCTGACGGAGCCGCCTCGGGCTCGGTCCGGTTCGGAGCGCGGCGGCGGAAGTACGCGGCCGTCAGATCTTTCTGAGCTCCCAGCGTTGGTTGCCGGTCTGGCTCTGCGGCAGGAGGAAGACGGGCTCCCGGTCGCTGAGCCAGGACAGGGAGGTGTAGTAGTCCGGCCGCGTGACGCGCACCCACTGCCGCCCGTCCGCCGCCTGGAGGACGGTGAGGGTCCACAGTTCGTCCAGGGCGGCGCAGTCGCGGGTGCCCACCCGCTGGGGGTAGATCCGCACCAGGGAGGGGGCCAGGCAGTTGCCGGTGGCCCCGTGCCTGATCACGTATCCGCCCTCCCGGACCTCCATCTGCCAGCCCGTCCCCTCGCAGGGGCCGAGCCACAACGACACGTCCGCCTCACCCGTCCCGCTCAGGCAGTGCCCCGCGGGCGTGACGACCTGGTAGGCGCCCGGCTCCACCCGGGCCGCCTCCGCCGCGGTCCCGTTCCCTCCGGCGGCCACGGCGCCCGCCCCTCCCAGGACGGCAGCGGCACAGGCCAGGCGAACACGCATGACGACCCCCTCCAGTGTGAACACAAGCAGTAACAGATCATGACACAGGGCACTCGCCGTTTCCGGCAAGAAGACGGCGCCAGGGCCGGAACGTATCCTGGACCCGTGATCAAGGCTGTGCTGTGGGACGTCGACGACACCCTCTCCGATTACACGTCAGCCGACATGCAGGGCGTCATCCGGCACTTCACCGCCGAGGGACTCCCCTGCGACGAAGCCGCCTACCTCCGCTGGCGCACCGTCACCGACGCCGCCTACGCCCGTTTCTCCGGCGGAGAGCTGACCTTCGTCGGGCAGCGCCGCGAACGCGCTCGCGCCTACCTCGGCGCCCAGGCCACCGACGAGGAGGCCGATGCCTGGTTCGCCCGCTACCTCGTCCACGACGAGGCGTGCTGGACGGTCTTCCCCGACGTCGTCCCCGTCTTCGCCGCCCTCGCCCACCGCCACGCGGTCCTGTCCAACTCCAACGCCGCCCTGCAGGAACGCAGGCTCACGGCCCTGGGCCTGCGCCACCACTTCGAGTTTCTGGCCTGCTCCGACCAGACCGGCCACGCCAAACCCGCTCCCGCCGCCTTCCGGCACGCCTGCGCCGCCCTCGGCCTCCCGCCCGCCGAGGTCGCCTACGTCGGAGACCGGCTGGACCTCGACGCCCTGGGCGCCGAGGCCGCGGGCCTCCACGGGATCTGGCTCGACCGCACCGGCCCGCCCACCACCCCGCCTCCCGGCGTCCACCGCATCACCACCCTCGCCCGGCTCCCCGCCCTCCTGTCCGCGCTCTGAGGTGCTCAAGGGGACGGGTCGCCGTCCACCGGGCCGCGGCCCCGGGACACGGCTGCGAACCCGCTCCATGAGGTCGTCGGGACGATCGAGCAGACCGGCCGCTCATCCCTCGCGGAGATGCGCCGCCTGATGAACCTGCTGCGCGGCGACGACGTCGACGGCCCCGCCCCCCGCCCGGCCTGGCCGACCTGGGCGCCGCGGCGTCCGCGGCGGACCTGCGCACCGAACCGGCGATCCACGGCGCTCCGCGCCCGCCGGCCGTCGGCGCCGACCTGGCCGCCTACCGGATCGCCCAGGAGGCCCTGACCAACGCCGTGAAGCTCACCAAGACGGAGTCCCGGGACCGTGCCCAGCTGGTCATCTTCGCCTACGAGTCCGGCCTGGTCTCCGTGCCCTGGAGGCACGGCCGGGTTCACCCGGAGCGGAGGGCGGGGGCGCGGTCGAGGGCGATGCCGAAGCGGGTGCGGTAGGCGGCCAGGACGGCGGCTTCGTCGGGCAGGAGGGTTTCGGTGCGCACGCCGTGCTCGGTGGTGATGAGTTTGGCGCCGCTGAGGGTGACGCGGCCGCCGGCGGTGCGGAGACTGCAGGTCAGGCCGCGGGTGAAGGGCGATTCGGGGGACGTGCGGTGCCACCAGCATGCCGCTCTGAAGTCGGCCAGGGCGGCGGGCCGGGGGTCGATGACGAGGGACGAGCCCTCGGTGTCGTGCACCTCGAGGAGGCCGTCCCGGTCGGTGATGCGGTAGACGCCGGCGGTGTCGTGCTGCGGGGCGCGGTCGTCCAGGCGCAGGGGCGCGTCGGTGAACTCGCCGAAGCCGACGTCGGCCAGCCACGGTTCTTCCAGGTCGACGCGCAGGGTCAGGTGGTCGTAGGGGATGCCGAGGGCACCGTCGGAGCCGCGCACCCGGCCCGCCAGGAGCGTCACCTCGTAGCCGAGGGAGCGCAGGAGGGCGGCGAACAGGCCGTTCAACTCGTAGCAGAACCCGCCGCGGCGCCGCTGGACGATCTTCTCGTAGAGGTGTTCCTCCGCCAGGGTGACCGGCTCGTCCAGGTGGATGCTCAGGTTCTCGAAGGGCACCGCCCGCAGGTGCGCGTACTGCAGGGCGCGCAGGCCTTCGAGGTCCGGTTCGCCGGGCCTGGCCGCGCCGATTCTCGCCAGATATCGCCCGATCTGTCCCTCGTCCACGATGTCCAGTGTGCCCTAGGGCGGCGGCTCCGGTGAGCACGTCCCGCGGCGAGTCGATCTTTTGCCCCTCCTCGGCTCAGCCGGAGTGCGCCGCGCGCAGCTCGTGTTTGAGCACCTTGCCCGAGGCGTTGCGCGGCAGCTCGGCGACCACGGCGACGGCCGTCGGCTTCTTGTAGGAGGCGAGCCGGTCCCGGCACCACCCGGCCAGCTCGGGGGCGGTCGGGGCCCGCCGCCCCGCCGCCGGGACGATCACCGCCAGCGGCGTCTCCCCCCACTTCTCGTGCGGGACGCCGACCACCGCCACCTCCGCGACGTCCGGGTGCGCGGCCAGGACGTTCTCCACCTCGGCGCAGTAGATGTTCTCCCCGCCCGAGATGATCATGTCCTTCTTGCGGTCGACGACGTAGAGGAAGCCCTCCTCGTCGGCCCGCACCAGGTCGCCGGAGTGGAACCAGCCGCCCTCGAACGCCTCGGCGGTGGCCTCCGGGGCGTTCCAGTACCCCGACATCGTGGACGGTCCCCGGTAGACGATCTCGCCGACCTCGCCGGGCGCGACGTCCTTCATGGCGGCGTCCACGATCCGCGCCGCGACCGTCGCGACCGGCCTGCCCACCGAGCCGATCTTGCGCAGTGCGTCGGCGGCCTCCAGCGCGCAGGTGACCGGGGACATCTCGGTCTGCCCGAACACCGCGACGTTCGCCGCGTGCGGGAACACCTCGGCCATGCGCTCCAGCAGCGTCACCGTCGCGGGCGCCGCGCCCCAGCTGATCGTCCGCAGCGAGCGGGCGCGGTGCGGGGCCGACGGCTCGGCGCACAGCACCTGCCACTGCGCCGGGACGAGGAAGGCGCTGGTGACCCGCTCGGCCTCGATCAGCCCGAGGGTCGCGGCGGCGTCGAACTGCCCGCTCGGCATGATCACGGTGGTGGCGCCGACCATCAGCATCGGCGCCACCGAGCCGATCGCGCCGATGTGGAACAGCGGGGACGCGCACAGGTTGACCTCGTCGTCGCCGAACAGCCGCCACGCCCGGACGAGGGTGAACGACTGCATCAGCAGGTTCAGGTGCGAGAGCATCGCGCCCTTGGGCCGGCCCGTGGTGCCCGACGTGTACATGATCAGCGCGGTGTCCCGCTCGCCGACCGGCACGGACGGCGGCTCGGCGCCCTCGGCCAGCACGGCCTCGTACCGCTCGGCGTCGATCGGGGACTCCCCCGTCACCAGGCAGGCCGGCTCGAGGTCGCCCATCGAGCGCACCGCCGCCGCCAGGGGCGCCAGGCCGCCGTCGGCGACCAGCATCCGGGCTCCGCTGTCGGCGACGATGTAGGCCGCCTCCGCCGCCGACAGGCGGAAGTTCACCGGGACGGCGATCGCGCCCAGCAGGTTCGCCGCGACGACCGTCTCGACGAACTCCGGCCGGTTGGTCATCAGCACCGCGACACGGTCGCCCTGCCGGACGCCCCGCGCGTGCAGCCCGCCGGCCAGGGCGCGGACCCGCCGGTCCAGCTCCGCCCAGGTCGTCGAGGCGCCCTCGAAACGCAACGCGACGCCGTCCGGACGCGTGTGCGCGTGCCGGGCCACATGGTCCGACCAGTGGGCTCCACTCCATCCGCTCACCGACATCAAGCCTCCTCGACCCAGACGGAACCCGTTTCCGCCCCTCATCCTCGCCCATGGACGCAAGTGATCTCTGTCATCATTTCGGGATGAGTCTTTTCGGGTGGGAGATCTTGCCTTTCCAAGGCATAGGGGGACTACTCGCCAAGCCCATCCTGTTCGGCATGACCCGGCGTGAGATCGACCGGCGGCTTTCGAGGGCACTGGGCGACGCGGTGGGAGAGGTCCGGACCTTTCGCAAGGCCTTCTGGGACACCGGGGTGTGCGACCACTACCTCGAGGGCGACCTGATCCTGTTCTACGACGACGCGGACCGGTTGTACCACCTGGAGATCCACGACGCGGCTCCCGCCCACTACGACGACGTCCTGCTGACCGGCCGCCCCCACGGCAAGGTCGTGGCGGACCTGCGCGGGCGCGGGCACCGGGTGGTCGAGGGCGAGACGGGCTGCGAGGTGCCCGAGGCCGGGTTCAACCTCACCGCGGTGGACGCCGACGACGACTCCCTGGGAGTGGAGTCGGTCGGGGTGTTCCTGCGCAGCCCCGCCGAGAGCCTGATCAGGATGTCCCGGGAGCCGGGCGTCGAGGCGATCACCGAGCACGACCTGGTGTCCGGTGAGGGCACCGGGACGGTGCGGCTCGGGCAGGGCCGGTGGGAGCTGCGCGAACGGCTGGGCCCGGCGCTGCAGAGCGTCCCGTCCTACGGCGGGGCGGCGCAGGACTGGTACTTCGACCACGGCCTGATCCTGAAGTTCGGCGAGGACGAGCGGTTGAGGACGCTGGTCATCAGCTACGTGGGGGCACAGGGCGCGGTGCGGTTTCGCGACGTGCCCCTGCTGGACCGCCCCTATGCGGAGGTCGTGGCGGACCTGGCGGCGCTGGGCGTGGCGGTCGAGCCGGGAGAGCTGTGCGGCAGGGTGCCGGAGCACGGGTTCACGTTGTCGTTGATGGGGCGCCAGAACCCGGCGATGCCGGTCTCCGCGGTCGTGTTCCAGCAGCGTTCATAACATATTGATCTTTGTCTTGATCTAGCCCGAGTTTCGGTGTTGTGCCGGATGGGTAGTGCTTTACGCTTAGGCGCGTTTCTGTTCGTGACTGAGGAGTCGCATGAGGCGCGCAGGTCTGGTCGTCGGCATCGCCGCCGGAGTCGTGGCAGTGGGTGTCGGCGCGGGAGTCCTCGTGGCGACCGGATCGGACGGGGAGAAGCCCGGGACCTCGGCCATGCCCGTGCCGACGCTGAGCATCCCCGGCGTACCGCTGAACCCGGGCGCCTCCGGCGGGAGCAGCACCGCGACGGCTTACCTGCACCTGGGCTGGGGAAGCCCGCCGAAGGTGCAGAAGGTGATGAAGGCGACGGGGCTCAAGTCGTTCACGATGGCCTTCGTCCTCTCCGACGGCGGCTGCAACCCCGCCTGGGACGGCAACCGCCCCCTCCGGGGCGGTGTGGACGCGCGGACGATCTCGCAGATCAAGGCGGCGGGCGGCAGCGTCCAGATCTCCTTCGGCGGCTGGTCCGGCCGCAAACTCGGCCCCGCCTGCTCCAGCCCCGAGGACTACGCCGCCGCCGTGCAGAAGGTCGTCAAGGCCTACCGCCCGGCCGCGCTCGACTTCGACATGGAGAACGACGAGCTGAAGGACGCAGCGGTCCAGGACCGCATCCTGCGCGGCCTGAAGATCGTGGAGCGCAAGAACCCCGGCCTGCGGGTCATCATCACGATGAGCACCGGCAAGAACGGCCCCGACCAGTGGGGGCTGCGGCTCATCCGGCAGGCCAAGGCGCTCGGCGTGAAAGTCGACAACTACACGATCATGCCGTTCAACTTCAACGGCTCCGACACGCGCGCCGACACGATCCGCGCCGCCCAGGGGCTGAAGCGCGCCCTGGTCTCCGTGCGGGGCTGGAACGACCGCACCGCCTACCGTCACATGGGCATCTCCGGCATGAACGGCCACTCCGACGACAAGGAGGTGACCACGCCCGCGACCTGGAAGGCGATCCGCGACTGGTCCTCCGACCGCGGCCTGGGCCGCCTGGCCTTCTGGTCGGTCAACCGCGACCGCCCCTGCCCCGGCAACGTCAGGACCACCTGCAGCGGCGTCCGCCAGGACCCCTGGCAGTTCACGCGCATCACTGCGGGCTTCTGAGCATCGTCTCGGCGGCCCGGCGTTCCCCAGCTGCCGGAAAAGTGCATGTGCTCTACGCTTATGAGGCTCTTTTCCTTCTCGAGGAGTCGCATGAGGCGCGTTGATCTGGGCATCGGAGTCGTCGCCGGGATCGTGGCCGGAGGCATCGGCGCGGGAGCCGTCGTCGCGCTCACAGCGGACGACCGGGAGCCCGGCAAGAAGAACGGCACCTCGGTGGCCGCCTCGAGGACTCCGCAGCCGGGGCCGTCCGCGACGGGCCTGGACCAGTCCGCGCTGCCGCAGCAGACCGAGAAGAGCGCACGGCCGAAGCCGCCGGCCATGCCCGTGACGACGGCGGACACCTCGAGCGTGTCGCTGAAGTGGGGCGCCTCCGGCGGAAACCACATCACCGGCTACCGGGTGTACGACGGGACGAGGCTTCTGGCCACCGCCAAGGGCGACAAGCTGCGGATCAAGGGCCTGAAAGCGTGCCGGACATACCGGCTGGAAGTCGTCGCGTTCAACCCGCAGGGCGAGTCCGAGCGCAGGACCGTCCAGGTGAAGACGCGCGGCTGCACGCCATCGACGTCGGGGAATCCGATGGCCACGGCGTACCTTCACCTGGGCTGGGGGCGCCCGCCGGAGGTGAAGACGGTGATGGACGCGACCGGCATCCGGTCGTTCACGATGGCCTTCGTCCTCTCCGACGGCGGCTGCAACCCCGCGTGGGACGGCGACCGCCCGCTTCAAGGCGGTGTGGACGCGCGGACGATCTCGCAGATCAAGGCGGCGGGCGGCAGCGTCCAGATCTCCTTCGGCGGCTGGTCCGGCCGCAAACTCGGCCCCGCCTGCTCCAGCCCCGAGGACTACGCCGCCGCGGTGCAGAAGGTCATCGACGCGCACGGCCCCGCCGCCGTCGACTTCGACGTGGAGAACACCGACGAACTGCAGAACGCCGCCGTCCAGGACCGCATCCTGCGCGGCCTGAAGATCGTGAAGGGACGCAACCCCGGCGTCCGGGTCATCGTCACGATGAGCACCGCCAAGAACGGCCCCGACCAGTGGGGGCTGCGGCTCATCCGGCAGGCCAAGGCCCTCGGCGTGGACATCGACAACTACACGATCATGCCGTTCAACTTCAACGGCACCGACCTGCGCGCCGACACCATCGCCGCCGCCGAAGGCCTCAAGAACGCCCTGACGTCGACGTGGGGCTGGAGTGACCGGACGGCCTACAGCCGGATGGGCATCTCCGGCATGAACGGCCACTCCGACCAGAAGGAGGTGACCACGCCCGCGACCTGGAAGGCGATCCGCGACTGGTCCTCCGACCGCGGCCTGGGCCGCCTGGCCTTCTGGTCGGTCAACCGCGACCGCCCCTGCCCCGGCGACGTCGTCTCCACCTGCAGCGGCGTCGACCAGGACCCCTGGCAGTTCACCCGCATCACCGCCGGCTTCTGACCCCGCGACCGTACCGCCGGACGGCCTGGAGGAGCATCGGTCTCCCGGCGTCCGGTCACCCGGCCGTGTGGGCGAGGACGGCGGTGGCCAGCTCCTCGTGCGTCTCCGGCGGCAGCGTGTGGCCCATGCCCGCCACGATCATCAGCCGCGCGCCCGGGATCTGCTCGGCGATGACCGCGCCGTGGCCCGGCTTGACCGGCTCGTGGGAGCCCTCGATGACCAGCGTGGGCGCCTTCACCTGGTCCAGCACGCCCGCCGGCTCGAAGTCGGGGTCGGTCATCGCGGCCATCCGGTGGTGGGCCGCCGCGGACAGGTCGCGGGCCCGGTCGTGGATCCGCTCCTGCAGCCGGCGTGCCGCGTCCTCGTCGAACGGCAGCCCGGTGCCGTGCAGCACGCGCTGCTCGGCGATCATGCCGTTGATCCGGGCGCGCCGGTCCTCCGGCGGCGGTGCGGTCATCAGCGCGCGGTAGAAGGCCACGAACTCCGGCGCCGGTTCGGGCAGGCTCCCCTCCGGCTGCGGCTGCCCGGTCAGTGCCCGCATGAGCACCTGGCCTTCGCCGCCGCCGAGCGGCGAGGAGGCGATGACGGTCAGCGAGCGCACCCGTTCGGGCCGTTCGACGGCGATGAACTGGCCGAGCAGCCCGCCCGCCGAATGGCCGACCAGGTGCGCGCTCGCCAGGCCGTGGGCGTCCATCACGCGGTACACGTCGTCCTTGATGTCGTGCCACGAGTACGGCTCCGCCTCGAAGTCGACGGTGTCCGACATGCCGGTGTCGCGATGGTCGTACCGGATCACCCGGCGGCCTCCGGCGGCCAGGCGGCCGACGAACTCGTCCGGCCACAGGACGCCCTGCGACATCGAACCCATGATCAACAGGATCGGCGCATCCGTCTCGGCGCCGAACTCCTCGCTCCAGATGTTCACGTTGTGCATGCCTCAGAGCATGCCGCCTTCCGCCACCGGTGCCTTCTGTAGAACTACCAGTCGCGCGAGATCCGTACGGGAGCCGATGCCCAGCTTCCGGTAGATCTTGTAGAGGTGGTACTCGACCGTGCGGGGGCTCAGGAAGAGCTGAGCGGCGATCTGCTTGCTCGACGATCCGTCGGCGACCAGGCCCGCGATGCGCTGCTCCTGCGGGGTCAGCGCGTCCAGTGCGGCGGGGGGCGGGGCCTGCCCGCTCTCGCCCGCCGCCCGCAGCTCGTCCTGCGCGCGGCGGGCCCACGGCCGCGCGCCCGCCCGTTCGAACGTCTCCCACGCCGTTCGCAGGTGTGCCCGCGCCTCACCCGGCCGCTGCGCGCGACGCAGGCGTTCACCCAGCAGCAGGGCCGTCCTGGCCGCCTCGAACGGGTTGGTATGCAGCCGCAGCGCCTCGCCGAAAGCGTCCTCGGACGAGTCGACCAGGCCCCGGCAGCGGGCCAGTAGGGCACGAGATTCAGGGGTCGTGGCGTGCGCCGAAGAGCGTTCGTACGCGGCCAGCACGGCCCGCGCGCCCGCCTCGTCCCCCGCGCCCACGGCGGCCTCGACGCGGTCCGGCGCCGTCCGCCACACCACGGCCGGATGCCCGGCGCCCGGTCCCGCAGCGGCGATGGCCTCGAACCGGTCGTGTGCCGCCGCGTAGCGCCCCAGACACAGATCGAGGAGGGCCAGCGCGTACGCGGCGACCGCCGCCCGCAAACCCACCCGATGCGGCACGGCGATGGCCAGCGCCTCTCGTGCCTGCCGTTCGCAGGTCTCCTCCTCGCCTCGCAGTGCAGCCAGCGCCGCCAGGTTGGCCAGGTGCGCGGCCACCGTGTTCTCGTATCCGGCCTCGCGGGCCAGTCCCAGCCCTTCCTCGGAGACGGCCTGGCTGGCGTCCAGCCGCCCGGCGATGCGCTCGGCCGTCGCCACGAACTCCAGCACGACGGGCAGCTGTCCGGTCATCCCCGACACCCTGGCCACCCGTCCCGCCCGGTCGGCCATCTCGGCCGCCAGATCCGGCTCGCCCAGCTGGCTGGCCGCGGCCGCCGCCCACAGGTACTCCGCCGCGTCCCCCAGCTCGCCGACCCGAGCCAGCGCCCGCCGCAGCAGGCCGGGCCCGGCGGCGTCGCCGTCCAGCGCCAGCCCGATCCCGGCCACCGTGTCCCGCAGGAACCCCTCGGGGTGGGCCGCAGCCCTGCGCCCGAGCCCGACGATGGCCGCCGTGTCGCCGACATACGAGGCGGCCTCCACGGCATCGGCCAGCATGTCCAGGCTGTCGCCTTCCGCGAGGATCCGTACGGCCTCGGCGGCGCTGCCCGAGTTCAGCTCGAACCGGCCGCGGAGCCGGGCGATCTCCATGGCGAGGCCGGCGTCCACGCCGGCCTGTTCGCGCGCCTCGCCCAGCAGCGACTCCGCCAGTCCCGGGCGGCCGCCGAGCCAGGCCGCGCCGGCGGCGTCCTTCAGGCGGACGGCCCGGTCACGCGGCCGGGGGGTCAGTTCGGCGGCCCTGGCGAGAGCCGTCGCGGCATCGCCGTACCCGCCGCGGTCGCGCGCCCGCTCCGCGGCGGCCACCAGCGCGGCGGCGACCCGCTCGTCCTGGCCCACGGCGGCTCCGGCCAGGTGCCAGGCGCGGCGCTCCCCCTCGGACAGCTCCGCCAGCACGGCATGGACCCGGCGGACGTCGGCGGGAGCGGCCGCCTCGTACGCCGCCGACCGGATGAGCGGATGGCGGAAGCGCACACGGGTGCCCGAGATCTCGGCCAGCCCCGACTTCTCCAGCTCCGCCAGCGCCCTTCGCCCGTCCAGGGTTCCGGCGTTCTCACCGGGCCGTACCGCCTGCTCGGCGGACAACCGGTCGGTGGCGCGCAGGACCAGATCGAGGTCGGCCTCCACCGCGGCGACCAGGGCGAGCAGCCGGGCGGGGGCCGACAACGCGCCCACCCGGTCGCCGAAGAGGCGGGCACCGCCGGGCAGCGGGTCGGGCAGCGGTTCACGTCCGGTGAGCTGGGCGGGCGTCAGGCGGGCGGCGATCTCGCCCAGGGCGAGCGGGTTGGCACGGGTCGACGCGATGAGTTCCCGCGCCACGCGGGAGGGCGGCACACCGTAACGGGACTCCAGCAGTTCGGCCGCCGCGGACTCGGACAGGCCGCGTACGTCCACCGCCAGCGGCACGCCCTTGACCGGAGCGTCGCCGCGCACGGCGAACAACATCGCGATCCGCTCCGTCCCCAGCCGTCTGGCGGCGAACAGCAACGCGTCGGCCGAGGCCCGGTCGACCCACTGGAAGTCGTCGACCACGCAGACCAGCCCTTCCGGCGCGGCGGCCTCGGCCAGCAGCGAGAGCACGCCCGCGCCCAGCAGGAACCGGTCTCCGACACCGCCCGCGGCGAGCCCGAGGGCCGCGCGCACGGCGTCGCGCTGCGGGTCTGGCAGTTCGTCGAGCGAACCTGTCACCGGCCGCAACATCTGGTGCAGCGCCGCGAACGCGAGGTCGGACTCGGACTCGACGCCGGTGGCCCGCAACACGCGCATCGCGCCGCCTCGCACGGCCGCCGCGTCGAGCAGGGCTGTCTTGCCCGCGCCCGCCTCGCCCCGCAGCACCACCGCGCCGCCGGAGCCGTCGCGAGCCCGCGCGATCACCTCGTCGAGAGCCTTGATTTCCGCAGATCTGCCATAAAGCACAAACATCCACTGTAGGAGGCGTCCGAGCCGCTCCGCCCCGGGGAGCCGCTCCTCGCGGACGGCCGGTTCGCGGTCATGACGTCCGTATGGCGCGCAGGCAGCGTTCGGCCTGGGCGCGCAGGGCGTCGGAGAGTTCCGGAGGACCGTCGGCGAGGGTGAAGCCGACGTCGATCGAAGTGATCATCCACACGAGGTTCGAGGGGGTGTCGGCGCCGACGTGCAGGAGGCAGGTGTGCTCGTCCACCGCTTCCAGGACGCCCGTGCCGGGCCAGACGCGTTCGGCCAGCGCCTCGGCCGGTTCGTGCAGGATGACGGTCGCCTGGAAGGGCCAGGCGCGGGTGGACAGGCGGTGGGCCAGGTACGTGGCGAAGTCGCCGTTCGGGGGCGGCCTGGGGGTGAAACGCGGGCCGGCGGGGGTGCGCGGCTCCAGCCTGTCCACGCGGAAGGTGCGCCAGTCGTCGCGGTCGGGGTCCCAGGCGACGAGGTACCAGTGGCGGCCGAAGTTGACGAGGCCGTGCGGCTCGACCGAGCGGACCGTCGGGCCGCCGCGGGGGCTGGTGTAGTCGAAGCGCAGCCGTTCGCGGCGGCGGCAAGCCTCGGCGACGGCCATCAGGGTGTCGGGGTCGACGGCGGGTCCGGCGGGGCCGACCCGGATGGTCGCGGTGTGCAGGGTCCGGACGCGCTGGCGCAGCCGGGGCGGCAGGACCTGCTCGAGCTTGGTCAGGGCGCGCAGCGACGTCTCCTCGATCCCCGCGACCGAACCGCCCGCGGCCGTGCGCAGCCCGACGGCCACGGCGACGGCCTCCTCGTCGTCCAGGAGCAGCGGAGGCAGCGACGCGCCCGCGCCCAGCCGGTATCCGGCGGCACCCTGCGTGGCGTGCACCGGATAACCGAGGTCGCGCAGCCGCTCGACGTCGCGGCGGATCGTGCGGGTGGTGACGCCCAGGCGTTCGGCCAGCTCGGTGCCGGGCCATTCGCGCGGGGTCTGCAGCAGGGAGAGCAGCCCCAGGAGCCGGGTCGAGGTCTTCGTCATGCCTTTCAGATTGCGTTCCGCTTAGGACTGGTTCTGCCCTAAGCGCTCTCTATGTTTCCGGCATGACCGACAAGACGCAGGACGTCCGTCCTTTCCGTATCGATATCCCGAGCTCCCGGCTCGACGACCTGGCCGCGCGGCTGGCCGGGGCCCGCTGGCCGGACGAGCTGCCGGGCGTCGGCTGGGAGAGGGGCGTGCCCCTGGACTACCTCAAGGAGCTCGCCGAGCACTGGCGCACCCGCTACGACTGGCGGGCCCGCGAGGCCGAACTCAACGCCCATCCCCAGTTCATGACGTGCGTGGAAGGCCAGAACCTCCACTTCCTCCACGTCCGCTCCCCCGAGCCGGACGCCGTGCCGCTGCTGCTCCTGCACGGCTGGCCCGGCACGTTCGCCGACTTCCTGGACGTCATCGGCCCCCTGTCGGATCCGCGCGCCCACGGCGGCGACCCGTCCGACGCCTTCCACCTGGTGATCCCCTCCCTGCCGGGCTTCGGCTTCTCCACGCCGCTGGCCGGTCCCGGCATGGGCCCGGCCCGGATGGCCGAGGTCCTGGCCGTCCTGATGTCGCGCCTGGGCTACGGCAGTTACGGCGTCCAGGGCTACGACACGGGTTCATGGGTCGCCCCGCACCTGGGCTCCCACGCGTCCGGGCAGGTCATGGGCATCCACCTCAACGCCCTGCTCACCTTCCCTGCAGGTGAGGAAGGCGAGATGGACGGCCTGTCAGAGCTCGAGCAGAACCGCTGGGAGCGGATGCAGAACTTCAACGACGGCTACCTGCAGTGCAACTCCAAGCGGCCCCAGACCGTGGGCTACGCCCTGCACGACTCTCCGGTAGGCCAGCTCGCCTGGATGGTGGAGAAGTTCAAGGAGCTCACCCACCCCGAAGAGGCGCTCCCGGAGGCGGCCATCTCCCGCGACCGCATCCTGACGACCGTCTCCCTCTACTGGTTCACCGGCACCGCCGCCTCATCCGCGCAGGTCTACTACGAGGAGATCTCCGCCGCCTCCTGGACGGGCGCCGAGGGCTGGGACGCCGCCGCCTGGGCGCCCCAGCGCGGCACGGTCCCCACCGGCGTCCTCGTGTCCGCCCATGACGTGACCGTCCGCCGCTGGGCCGAACGCGACCACACCGTCGTCCGCTGGACCGAGCTCGCCGAAGGCGGCCACTTCCTGTCCATGGAAGCCCCCGCGGTCCTGGTCGACGACGTCCGCGCCTTCTTCCGCGATCTCCGCTGACGGACGCAGTGCGCGCGGGCCCTCACGGCCCTCGCGGCCCGCGCGCACCGTCCCGGTCTCCCGGAGGTCAGGCGTGGGTGGTGATCGCCGGGAGCATCTCCTGGAACGTGCGTCCCTGGGTCGGCTCGCCGATGGCGTTCATCTTCCATCCCGGGCCGTTGCGGTAGACCCGGGCCATGATCATCGCCGTGTGCGCCCCTCCTCCGGTGAGGGTGTAGCGGGCGAGCTCGAGGCCGGTGGACTCGTCGACCAGCCGGCAGAAGGCGTTCTCGACCTCGTTGAACGTCTGCCCCTGGAACGAGCTCACGGTGAACACCACCGAGGTGGCGTGGACGGGGATCCGGCCGAGGTCCACGATGATCGACTCGTCGTCGCCGTCCCCGGCGCCGGTCCGGTTGTCGCCGGTGTGCCGGACCGAGCCGTCCTGGCTGGTCAGCTGGCCGAAGTACACCACGTCGGTGACCCGGCCGTCGGCGAACACCACGGCGGAGGCGTCCAGGTCGATCTCCTGGGACCGGGAGCCGAAGAAGCCCTTCTTCGCCACCGCGTCCCAGCCCAGCCCCATGCGGACCTGGCGCAGTTCGCCGCCGCCGGGCTTCTCCAGCGAGATCCGCTGGCCTTTGACCATCGAGACGGTCATGACCGTCGCCTCCTCGTCTCCCGGGCGCGCGGCCGCGGCCGCACGCCCTCCGGATTTGTTATTACAAGTGTAGTAGTAGACCGCGCGATCCGCCGCCGAAAGGGCTGCGGCGGCGGCTCAGAGGTCGAACTCGGCGGGGGCGAGGCCGAGCGCGAAGCACGCCTCGCGCACGACCGCGCGCTCCGCGGAGTCGAAGTCGCCGTCCGCGCCGCCGATGACGATGCCGATCTGGATCACCGCGCGGGCCTCGGCCGGCTTCTTGGCGGCCTTGGCGACCTCCTGGAGGACGCTGACCTTGCCGAAGGCGAAGTCCGCGGTGAGCTTGGCGCAGTAGTCGTTGAACCGCTTCTGCAGATCGTCGGCCGGGAAGTTCTGGAGCACCTCGTTGCCCGTGATGAGCGAGGCGACGCGCTGGCGCTCCGAGGGGTCGATGCTCCCGTCGGCCGCGGCGACCAGGGCGCACATCGCCATGCTCGCGTCCCGGAACGCGCCGCTCTTCAGCTCGTTCTTCTTGGCCGTCAGCTGCGCCTGCATCGTCTGGGTCGATTGCCGGAACCTGTCCCACAGTGCCATTGGAATCTCCGTTCTCGTACGCCGAACCTTCGAACAGGAGCCTAACCACTTCTACTACAAATGTCGTAGAGGGGTCGCCGGAGCGCCCGGACGGCGCCTGCCGCAACGGGTGTTCCCCGTTGCGGACCGGCTCACAGGAAACTCAGGTTCAAGGCGTGATCGAGCTGGAGCGCGACCAGCGCCAGCGCCCCCGTGGTGAGGCCCGTGGTCAGCAGGGTGGCGGGGCCGCTGACGGGATTGCGGCCGGGCGCGGCGCCCAGGAGGGCCTGGACGCGCTGCACGACCCCGGAGTCGGCGAAGGCCGGCAGGGCGCCGGGCGGGGACGGGGAGCGCAGCAGGGCGACTTTGGCGATGGTGCGGGCGACGAAGCCGCGGTCGCCGACCGACTCGGCCGCGTCCTCGTCGGCCCAGCGCTCCAGGCAGAAGCGCAGGCGCTCGTTCAGCCTGCGCAGCGGCGGCAGGGTGCCGGCCGCGAGCGACCCGACGGCCAGGTAGCGGTGATGGCGGTGCCGCAGATGGGAGGCCTCGTGCTCGAACACGACCTGCAGCTCCGCGGTGGTCAGCGCCCTGATCAGCCCCTTGGAGGCCAGGACGCCGCCACGGCGGCCGGGCACCGCGACCGCGACGGGGATGTCCGTCTCCAGCAGGCCCCGGGACAGCTCCTGCGCGGAGCGGACCTCGGTGGCCCAGCGGGCCGCCAGCCGCGAAACGGTGACCGTGCCGGTGACGGTGAGCGCGATGGCGGGCAGGCCCAGCCAGGCCGGAACGGGATGGTCGTCACCGAACAGCGCCCACTCGGGCAGCCTGTCCGCCACCCGCGGCAGCAGGCTCGCCCCGTAGTTGACCGCGATGAAGAAGAACGTGCCGATCGTGGCGAGCACCGTCGTGGCCGCGACCGTGCCCAGCACCCGGGCCGACCACAGCGGATGCAGGGGCAGGGGCACCCTGCCCAGGACCATGCTCAGCAGGAACGTGATCAGGGCGGGGAGGAAGGTGAACCAGTTCATTCCACGCCCTCGCGATGCTCGAGGATCTGGCGCAGCGCCGCGGCGTCCTGCGGGCTGAGGATCTCGACGAACTGGCTGAGCACGCCGGACGGGTCGCTGGCGAAGCGCAGGTGGTCGTTCATGCGGTCGGCGACCAGCCGGGACTCGTCCACGACGATCTCGTACCGGAACTGGCGGCCGTCCCGGGTGCGCGTCACCAGCCCCTTGTCCAGCAGCCGGAAGAGGATGGTGTTGATCGTCGTGTAGGCCGGATCCCCCGGGATCTGCGTCTGGAGTTCCGCGGTGGAGACCGGCCCGCCGGCGGCGAGCACCGCCAGGACCTCGGCTTCGAGCTGCCCCAGTGGACGTCGTGACACAGGACGGACCTCCTTCATCTCTCGGTGTTCAAGCGCATCGCGGCGGGCTCCGAAGGGCGGCCGTCATCGGACGGGGTGCGCCAGGACGCTCAGCAGCGTCTTCTCGACGACCGTGCCGGACTCGTCGTCGGCGAGCCGTCCGGCCGCGACCTCGGCGGCGGCCGTGTGCAGCAGAGCGTAGACGGTGGCGACGAGCCAGTCGGCCGGAAGGTCGCCGCGGAAGTCCCCGGTGGCCTGGCCCTCGCGGATGAGGTCGCGCACGTAGGCCATCGGCGTCCGGTGGTGGTGGCGCACCTCCTCGGCGGGCAGTGCCTGCTCGGCGGCCTCGTAGAGCCGGCCGAACTGGTTGAGCTGGGACCAGCAGGCGCGCATGACGCGGGCGAAGGCCTCGGCGGGCGCCTGGCCGTCCGTCGTCGCCGCCTCGATGGCCGCCATGCTGCGGGCGATGGCCCCGGCCAGCACCTGGCGTACGAGGTCCTCCCTGGAGGCGAAGTGCGCGTAGAGGGTGACCCTGCCGACCCCCGCGGCCCGGGCGACGTCCACCATGCTCGCGCCGGGGTCGAGGGCGAACAGCTCGGTGGCCGCGCCGACGATCGCGGCGATGCTGCGTTCGGCGTCGGCTCTGCGGCGGGTGCCGCCCGACCGCTCCCCGGTCTTGCTCCCGGGAGGCGGAGCGGCCGCGGGCCCGGTCGTGGTCATGCCCCCATCCTACCGAACCCGTACACCCCTGTTGCATTTCTGCGCGCGATAGCAATACGTTAACCCGAACAGACCTGTTCGACTTAAGGAAGGCCATGTCGCACACCCCCCTCGCCCGTTCCGGGCCGCAGCATCCGGACGGGCATCCGGAGCCGCCCCACCCGCGGCGCTGGACGGCGCTCGCGCTGATCGGCACCGCGCAGTTCATGCTCGTCCTGGACGTCACCGTGGTGAACGTCGCCCTCCCCGACATCGGTACCGATCTCGGGCTGGGCCGCACCGCGCTGACATGGACCGTCACCATGTACACGCTCTTCTTCGGCGGGCTCATGCTGCTGGGCGGAAGGCTCGCCGACGTCTTCGGAGCCCGCCGGCTGCTGCTGACGGGCCTGGCGGTCTTCACCCTGGCGTCGTTGGCCGCCGGCCTCGCCCAGAACGAGACCCTGCTGATCGCGGGCAGGGCGGTCCAGGGCGTCGGCGCCGCGCTGCTGTCCCCCGCGGCGCTGTCGACCGTCACCACCTCCTTCCACGGAACCGAGCGCAACAGGGCACTGGGCGTGTGGGCGGCGCTCGGCGGCACCGGATTCGCCGCCGGAGTGCTGCTCGGCGGGCTGCTCACCGCAGGACCCGGCTGGCGGTGGGTCTTCTTCGTCAACGTCCCCGTGGGAATCGTGCTCTTGGCCGCGCTCCCGGCCGTCGTCCGTGCGCGTCCTGCGCACCGGACGGCGGGACGGCTGGACGTGGGCGGCGCTCTCACCGTCACCGCCGCCACCGCGGCGTTCATCTACGGCATGGTCAACGCCGGCGACGACGGGTGGACCTCGCCCGGCACGCTGCTGCCGCTCGCCGCCGCCGTCGTGCTGTACGGGACGTTCGCGCTGGTCCAGCGCGCGGCGCAGGACCCGTTGATGCAGGTGGGCATGCTGGCGCGGCGGCCCGTCGCCGCCGGCGCCTTCCTCATGCTCGTGGCCTCGGGCCTGCTGATCTCGTTGTTCTTCCTCGGCTCGCTGTACCTGCAGCACGTCCGCGGTGTCAGCGCGCTGCGGACCGGCCTGCTCTTCCTGCCCGCCGCCCTGGCGACCGGGGTCGGGGCGCACGTGGCCGGCCGGCTCGTTGGAACCGTCGGCACCAGGCCCGTCGCGGTCACCGGACTGGTCCTGGTCGCCGCGGGAGCCGGGCTGCTCACCGGGCTGTCCGCCGACGGCGGCGTCGGCCTGGAACTGCTGCCGGGAATCGTGATCGCCGCCGCCGGAGTCGGCCCGGTGTTCGTCACCGCGACGGCCTCCGCCCTGGCCCACGTCCCCCACGAGGAGGCCGGGCTGGCCTCCGGTGTGATCAACACCTTCCATGAGCTGGGAGCCGCGGTCGGCGTCGCCATCGCTTCGACCGTCGCCGCCGCGGGCCTGTCCGGCGCGCCGTCCATCGGGGGCTTCACCGGCGCCTACACGATGTTCGCGGTCATCGCCGCGGTGTCCGCGGCCGTCTCCCTCTGGCTGGTCCCCGCGGGCAAGCCCGAGATGAGCGGTGTCCCGCACGTCCACTGAGAACTCCGCGCCGACCTCGAAGCCCGGGATCCGGCCCGTCCGGTGAAACCCGTCAACTCTCGGGCGGGCGCTCGTAGGAGGCGGCGATCGCGGCGGCGCGGTCGCGCAGGGCGGCGCGCAACCACTGCGGGGCCAGGGCCTCCGCGCCGGTGGCGAGCTGCCACAGGGCCCACTCGGCGTGTCTCCGGTCTTGGAACGTCACCTCCAGCCGCAGCCGGCCGTCCGCGTCGGTCTCCTCGGCGAGGACGGCCAGGGCGGTTCCCACCAGCTCCTCCCGCCGCGACGGGTTCACCCTCACCAGCACGGTGACCTGGTCGCCGCCGCTCCGGAACCGTGTGCTGCGCTCCTGCCAGGCCCGGTCCAGGTCGACTCGGTCCGGCCGCTGTGCGGGTTCGGCGAGTTCCTCGGCGGCCGAGATCCGGGACAACCGGTAGGTGCGGTCCGCGCCGGACCTCTTGGCCAGCAGATAGCCCTGGTCGCGCACGGTGACCAGGCCTACGGGGTCCACCGTGCGCCACTTCGGGCTCTGGTCCGCGGCCGCGTAGCGGATGCGCAGCCTGTGTCCGGCGAACACCGCGCGCCGGATCTCGGCCGCTACGGCGTCGGGCACCTCCTCGGCCACCAGCCGGCGTGAGAGCAGGTCGGTCTCCGGGTCGATGAGCAGCCGCTGGGCCGCGCCGGCCGCGATGTCCTGATAGTTCGCGGGCAGCGCGTCGACCACCTTGAGCATGGCCGAGGCGAGCGCCGAGCCGAGGCCGAACGCCTGCGCGCCGCGCCGCGACCCGGCGATCAGCAGGGCGAGCGCCTCGTCGTGGTTCAGCCCGGTGAGCTCGGTCCGGAAACCGGGCAGCAACGCGAAACCGCCGTGCCGGCCGCGTTCGGAGTAGACCGGGACACCGGCCGCGGACAACGCCTCGACGTCGCGCAGCACGGTGCGGGTGGACACCTCCAGCTCGCGGGCCAGCGCGGTCGCGGACATCCGGCCGCGCTGGCGAAGCAGCAGCACCAGCGATACCAACCGGTCGGCGCGCATACGGGAACTCTAACGAAATACACGACACAAGATGTCGTGATTTCTTGGCAGGCTCGTCAGCACGTCCGGAAGCCGGCGGCCGCCGGGCCGCCGACGGACATGATGTCCACGAATTCGAAGGAGCCGACATGGCAGTGGAGCGAACAGCGGTCAACCCGTGGGCGTGGTCGGTGGAGATGGGATACAACCAGGGCGAGACGGTCTCCGGCCAGACCCGGACCCTGTACTGCTCCGGGCAGACCGCGATGAGCGGCGACGGCAAGCCCCAGCACGCCGAGGACATGGGGGCGCAGCTGGCGCTGAGCCTCGACAACCTGGAGGCCGTGCTCGGTGAGGCAGGCATGTCCCTGGCGAACCTCGTCCGGCTCAACGTCTACACCACCGACGTCGACCGGCTCTTCGAGCACTACGGCGTGCTGGCGGCGCGGTTGGGCGCCGCCGGGGTGGCGCCGCCCACCACGATGCTCGGGGTGACGCGGCTGGCGATCGCCGACCTGATGGTCGAGCTCGAGGGCACCGCCGTCGCGTGACGCGACCGTGCCGTCTCCGGCGGGACCGCCGGAGACGGCACGAGGAGCAGGCGGCCTCCGGTGCTCGGAGCTTCCGCGGCTACGGCGGCGAGCCGCCGTGCCGGGGGCCTTCGCGACGGGTCAGGAGCTTTCCAGGCGCGGACCGCGCGCACGCCAGATGGCCACCGAGATCGTGCTCATGTCGAGGGCCTCGTGGTTGCCGATCTCGCCGGAGACGGTGCGGCCGACGAACTCGGCCATGATCTCTTCGGGGTCGCGGTCGAGTTCGTAGACGGCGAGGTGGCGGTGCGCGGGTCCCGCGACGCCGGGGGCCTCGACGGGGGCGAGCTCGTAGCGCCGCCCGGAGACGACGCCGGGGGTGGCGACGATCTCCGCGAGGTGGGTCCGGTCGTACCAGTCGTTGTAGACGTCCTCCAGGCCGGGCTTCGGGTCGGAGAAGACGAGCAGCAGATCCCTTTCCGCCATGGTCTCCCTTTCGTCGCAGTGGTTTCAGGAAATTTATGGCAGTGGACTGTCACGAACAAGGGCGGCGGCCGACTCCGGCCACCCTCAGGAGGAGGGCCGGGCCAGGTCCTGGAGGACGGCGAAGGAGCCGTCGATCACCTGGCCGAAGGGAATGTGCGCCGGGCCGCGCAGCCACCGGGTGAGGGCGTGGTCGAGCACCGTCAGGCCCAGGGCGGCCAGCAGGTCGCAGCCGGCGTCGGGGACGGCCGCGCCGCGGCGACGGGCGATCGCCTCCGCCAGCGCCTCGGCGTTCTCGGCGTGGTTGGCGCTCTCCCTGCCGCGCAGGGTGAGGGAGGAGGCGACCGCCTTGCGGTACAGCTTGACCTCGCCGCGCAGCCGGTGGAGGCCGGGGGCGAGGATGACGAACGAGGCGCGCATCGCCTCCAGCTCCGTCATGGTCTCGGGCTGGGCGAGGTAGACGCCGGTGAAGGAGCGGACGAAGTCCGACTCGCCGCGCAGCAGCACCGATTCCTTGGTGGGGAAGTACCGGAAGAACGTCCGGGGGGAGACTCCCGCGGCCTCGGCGATCTCCTCCGTGGTCGTGGCGTCGTAGCCGCGCTCGGCGAACAGCCGCAGCGCGGCGTCGATGAGCGCCTGCCGGGTGCGGGCGGCCCGCTCGGCGCGTGATGGCCCTGTTTCTTGCGGCATATGTCCCGCCCGGTCTTCTCGGTTCGCTTAGATGACAGCTTACTGTCATTTAATATCACGGCCCGAGCGTCCGGCGGGAGAACCGGGCCGCTACGATCGGCGGATGGACATCTCCTCCGTCGGCGGCGTTCTCCCCCCGCCGGTGCGCCCCTGACCGGGCGCACGCGCTGAAGGCCTGACCTCGCGCCTCCCCCGCCCGTCGCGGGCGGTGGGATCGTTCGTCGTGCGCCCGTCTCCGAGTCCCTCAAGGCGTTCGACGACGGAAGTCCATCACTGTGCAGAACAAGATCTCTGGGGCGCTGCCCCTTTTCACCGCGTCGGTGTTGTGGGGCACCACCGGCACGGCGAGCTCGCTGGCCCCCTCCGGGGCTCCGGCACCGGCCATCGGAGCGGCCGGACTGGTGCTCGGCGGGCTGCTGCTGTTCCTGTCCACGCGCGGGGCGCGTTCCCTGCCCGCCGCGTGCGGCGGGAACGAGCGGTGGCTGCTCGTGCTGGGGGCCGTCGCGGTGGCCGGGTATCCGCTCACCTTCTACCCGGCCGTGTCCCGCACGGGCGTGGCCGTGGCGACCGTGATCGCGCTGGGGAGCGCTCCGGTCTTCACCGGGCTGCTGGCCCGGCTCACCGGACGGTCCCGGCCCGGCGGCCTTCAGATGTGCGCCTCCGCCGGGGCGGTGCTCGGCTGCGCGGCCCTGGTGCTGGGGCCCGAGTTCACCCACGACGCGGCTCCGGTGGATCTCGCCGGAGTCGCCCTGGCCCTGGTCGCGGGCCTGTCCTACGCCGTCTACGCGCTCATCGGCGGCAGGCTCATCGCCCGCGGCCACGCCTCGAGCGCGGTGATGGGCACGATGTTCGGCGGTGCGGCGCTGCTCGTCCTGCCCGTGCTGCTGGGCGCGGGAGCGCACTGGCTCCTCACCTGGCGCGGCGCCGTGGTGGCCCTGCACCTGGCGGTCTTCACCACGTTCCTGGCCTACCTGCTCTTCGGCTTCGGCCTGCGCCGCGTCTCCGCCCAGACCGCCACCACGCTCACCCTGGTCGAACCGGCCGTCGCCGCCCTCCTGGGCGTCGCGGTCCTGGGCGAGCGGCTTCCCGTCCTGTCCTGGGCGGGGCTGGCGGTCCTCGCCCTGTCCCTGGTCCTCCTCCTCACCCCTGCCCGTCCCCGCCGCCTCCGGCTCCGTTCGAAAGAGCGGCTGACGGAGGCGTGAGGCCTGCGGCCGGCGGAACCGGTGCTTCGGACGACGGTTCCGCCGGCCTGTTCGCCACCGCCTCCGCCTCGGCCTCGGCCGCGGCGCCGAGCAGCCGGCGGCGGGCCCAGGCGAGCAGCACCAGCACGCCCAGCAGCAGGGTGGCGTTGGCCGCGTACTTGGCGGGATAGGACACCTCCCCCACCGGTTCGACCACGAAGGAGAGAGCCGCGTTGGCCACCAGGGCGGAACCGGCCGCGGCCAGCACGTGGACACGTCCCCACCCGGCCCGGCCGGACCACCGCAGCAGCAGGCCGCCGCAGACGACCAGCAGCAGCGCCTTCAACACGGTGCCCGTCCAGTGCGGGGGCAGGGCGTGGAACGTGGTCAGCAGGATCACGCCGAGGCCGCCGACCTTCCACGGCGACGGCACCCGCCCGGGACGCCTCACCCGGCGGCGCGGGACCGCGAAGGCCGCCGCGATCAGCACGAGAGCCAGCACGGCACTGGCCCCGAGCTGCGCGGGGGCGGCCATGAACTCCATGGTGTGCTCGTCGAAGAACACCAGAACCGCCAAGGCGTACAACAGGATCATCGTGCTCATGCCGAGCCTGCCCGACCACGGCCTCCCCGCGTAGCGCGGAGCGCAGGACTCGACCACGGCGATCGGCGCGGCGAAACTCCAGATCACATGGCCCGCGACGAAGCTCAGCGCGTGGTTGACGCTGACGTCCGGACCGGCGAGAAGGGTGGGCAGCCGCTCCTCGTCCCAGAAGGGCTCGTCGATGAAGTCGGGGTTGAACAGGCTCTGGTCGATCAGCCCGGCCTGTACCACGCCGAACGCCGCGCTCAGCAGCAGGATCGCCGGCCAGCCCCGCCCGGTCCGCCGGACCACCTCGCGGATCATCACCGCGACCGTTCCGTAGAGCGGGGCGAGAACGAGCAGGCCGACCAGCATCTCCACCGGCCGGCTCACGAGCTCGAGGTAGCCGATGAGGTACTCGGCGCAGACGGGAGACAGCACCAGCAGGGCCAGGACCAGGACGGACCTGTGCCGCAGCGGCGGTCTCGGAGCGGTGCGGTCGGTGTCCAACTCCGTTCCTCTCGCGAGGGGGCGATGGAACGGAGTCAATCATAAACCGAGCGCTCGGTCTATTAATGTACGGCACCGCCCGCCCGCGGGCCTTCACCCGTCCGGGGCGGGGCGCTCCGGTTCAGGCGGGCTGCGGGACGAGGTCGCGCAGGCGGGAGTCGAGTTCGCCGCTGTAGAAGTCCATGAAGCCGTCGGGGTCGGGACCGGCGTTCTGCATCACGAGGTGGTCGAAGCCGGCGTCGACGAAGGGCTGGGCCACCTCGAGGAAGCGGGACGGGTCGGAGCCGCAGGCGAACTTCTCCAGGATGTCCTCTTCGCGCACCGTGGTGCTGGCGGCGTCGAAGTTGGCCGGGTTGGGCAGTTCGCTCATCACCTTCCAGCCGGTCAGCGCCCAGCGGGAGGTCTCCCACGCGGCCCGGGCCGCGGTGTGCTCGTCGGGGGCCCAGGCCATGGGGACCTCGGCGTAGCGCGGGCCCTCGCCTCCGGCCTCGCGGTACTTCTCGACGAGCTTCTTCTTGGGTTCGGTGGAGAAGATGCCGTCGCCGAGTTCGGCGGCGAGCCTGGCCGCCTGGGCCCCGCCCGCGGCCACCGCGATCGGCGGAGGCTCGTCGGGCAGGTCGAACACCCTGGCGTCCTCGATCTGGAGGTGCTCGCCCTGGTAGGAGTGGTAACCACCCTTCCAGAGCAGCCGGATGATCTCCAGGGCCTCGCGCATCATGTCCTGGCGGCCCTGCACCGAATGCGGGAACCCCGGCCCGACGACGTGCTCGTTCAGCCGCTCCCCGGAGCCGATCCCCAGCGTGAAGCGCCCGTCGGACAGCAGCGCCAGCGTCGCCGCCGCCTGCGCGATGATCGCCGGGTGGTAGCGGACGGTCGGGCAGGTCACGCCGGTGGCCAGCCCGATGCGCTCGGTCCTGGCGGCGATGGCGCCCAGCACCGTCCAGGCGAACGGCGAGTGCCCCTGCTCGTCCAGCCACGGGTGGAAGTGATCGCTGATCTCCACGAAGTCGAAGCCGGCCTCCTCGGCCCGCACCGCCTGCCGCACCAGCTCCTTGGGGCCGAATCCCTCGGCCATGAGCTTGTACCCGATCTTCATCGCCACCCCCGTGGTCGTGTTTTGCCCCTTCTTCCCCTTTTGCCCTATTCGTCGAATCGGACACCCGATCCGGGCATCTCCTCAGCGGTGCGCCCTGCCGGTCCGCTGCCGCCGGGCGAGCAGCTGGGTGCCGCCCCGGTCGACACGCAGGAGCCGGTCGTGCAGCCCGCGGCGGCCGAGCTCCCGCTCGAAGTCCGACAGCGGAGAACGGAACACGGTGTAGTCGTCGTAGTGGACGGGAACGACGGTGGCGCAGTCGATCGTCTCCAGCCAGAGCGCGCCCTGACGCCCGTTCATGCTGGCGGGGATCAGGCCCAGCAGCCGGGTCCCGCCCAGGTGGACGATGCCCGCGTCGATGTCCGGGTGGCGGCGCCGGATCTCGGCGAGCCCGCCGTACAGGAGCGTGTCGCCGCTGATGTACAGGCGCAGCTCCGGCTCGCCGCCCCGGGGGCCGAACTCCAGCAGGGAACCCATGACGGGCGGCGGCAGGCGGTACAGCGGCCCCGGCGCGTGCCGTCCGGGCATGGCGGTGACGCGCACCTGGTGGTCCTGCTTGGTGAGGACCTCGGAGTTCCAGGTGCGCAGCCCCTCGGCCTGGCGGAAGCCCCTCTTGCGCAGGGCGCGCGAGGCGGCCGGCGTGGTCAGGACGGGCAGGCGGCGGTCCAGGCGCCGCTCGGCCACCCCGTCCCAGTGGTCCCCGTGCAGATGCGACAGGATGATCCCGTCCAGCTCGGGAAGGTCCTCCACCCGTACGGCGGGATCCTTCAGCCGCTTGCTGGTCAGCCCGTACCCCAGATAGGCCCGCTGCCCCTTCCTGATGAAGTTCGGATCGGTGAGCAGCGTGAACGGCCCGTACCGGATGATCGTCGTGGCGTTCCCCACGAAGGTCAGTGTCGCCGCTTCCACAGCCATGGGTCCCCCTTAACTCCCTTTTCGGGAGCTACCCCCTGGCAGAGCGATCATGCGCTCCCGGCGAGGGCGCGGCGGGCGTAGGCGCGGACATCGGCGTCGGGGTCCTTCAAAGCCCTGGTCAGGGCTTCCGCACGCGCCGGCGCGGGGGTGTGCGCGGCCAGGGCGATGACGGCTGCTTTGCGCACGTCCAGGTGGGGATCGTCCAGGGCGCCGATGAGCGCACCGGTCGTGCCGGGGCCCGCGGCGGTGAGCGCCGTGGCCGCGCCCGCGCGGACTTCCCAGGACGGATCCGACAGGGCGGGGACGGCCAGGGAGGGAGCGCCGTCCAGGGAGGCGAACGCCTTGAAGGCCGCAGCGCGTACCAGCGGATCGAGATCCGCGGCCAGGATCGTCAGGACGGCGGCGGCTTCGGGGCGGGCCAGGTGGCCGAGGCCCGCGGCTACGGTGACCCGCACCTCGCGGGAGGTGTCGGAGGCCGCTTGCGAGACGGCCTTGACATCGTCCAGGGAGACCAGCCCGCGGACGGCCTGGAGCCGGACGCGGTGGTCGTCGTCCCGCAGAGCGGCGGCGAACAGGGCGGTACCACCCAGGCGCAAGGCACGCAGCACGTCCAGAACGGCGGCACGCACGACCGGGTCGGAGTACGGCTTCGTCAATGCGTCGGCGAGTTCGGTGCTCGGCGGGATGACCTCGACGAGTTCGCGCAGCGCGGTGGCCGCGGCGTGCCGTACCGAGGCGTGCGCGTCGCCGAGCGCGTCGACCAGCGCGGCCGCGAACCCTTCCGGGACCACTTCGGTGAGCGTGGCGACGGCAGCGCGCCGCACCTTCGGATCGGGATCGGCCAGGTAGGGAACGATGTCGGCGGTACCGGGAGCGGATTCGGCCATGCGCAGCAGTTCCAGGATGCGGGGCGAACGAGCTGCCGCCGACATGCCGCCTCCACCGGCGGAAGCCCCGGCCGAAGCCGTGTACTCCATCGGAGGCGCTGTCTCCAGCACCGTCCGCTCGATGCCCTCCGGCACGATGAAACCGTCCACCTCAACCCGGTAGGGATGCACCGGGACCTTCACGAACTCCATGTGCCCGTCCTCGCGACGCCGCACGTTCAGGTGCGAGAACCAGGAGACGTCATCTCGTCCAGGCAGGTCGGCGCGGTCGTGGTACAGCCCCCAGCGGCTCTCGGTGCGTACCAGAGAGGCACGGGCGGCCAGTTCGGCGCAGTCACGGATGAAGGTGACCTCGACGCAGCGCATCAGCTCGTGCGGGGTCCGCGCGCCCATCGCGGCGATTTCACCTGACATCCGCACGAACGCCTCCAGCGCCAGCTCCAGCTTCGCGCCGGTCTTGGGCGGGGCCACGTAGTCGTTGACGAATCGGCGCAGCTTGTACTCCACCTGCGGCTGCGGCGGCCCGTCGGGGTTGCGCAGCGGACGGTAGACCAGCTCGTGGGCGGCGGTGATCTGCGCTTCGTCCGGCTCGCCGTGCCGGAACGTCGCGGCGGCGTTCTCCCCCGCCAGCTCACCGAACACGAAGGCGCCGATCATGTAGTTGTGCGGCACGCACGCCAGGTCTCCCGCCGCGTACAGGCCGGGCACGGTGGTGCGGGCGTGCTCGTCGACCCACACCCCGGACGCCGAATGCCCGCCGCACAAACCGATCTCGGAGATGTGCATCTCGATGTCGTGGGTGCGGTAGTCGTGGCCGCGTCCGGCGTGGAAGGTGCCGCGGGTGGGCCGTTCGGTGGTGTGCAGGACGTCCTCGAGCCGGGAGAGCGTCTCGTCCGGCAGGTGGGTGGTCTTGAGGTAGATCGGGCCGCGTGCCGAGTCGATCTCCCGTTTGACCTCGGCCATCATCTGGCCGGACCAGTAGTCGCAGTCGACGAACCGCTCGCCGCGGTTGTTGACCTGGTAGCCGCCGAACGGATTGGCGACGTAGGCGCAGGCCGGTCCGTTGTAGTCCTTGATGAGCGGGTTGATCTGGAAGCATTCCAGACCGCTGAGCTCGGCTCCGGCGTGGTAGGCCATCGCGTATCCGTCGCCGGCGTTGGCGGGGTTCTCGTACGTGCCGTACAGGTAGCCGGAGGCGGGCAGGCCGAGCCGCCCGCACGGCCCCGTCGCCAGGATGACGGCCCCCGCGCGCACCACGACGAACTCCCCGGTGCGGGTGTTGAATCCCGCCGCGCCGACCGCACGTCCGCCGGACGTCAGGACACGCACCGGCATCACCCGGTTCTCGATCCGCACCCGCTCGCGAATGTCCTTGCGGCGCAGCACCCGGTAGAGCACCTTCTTGACGTCCTTGCCCTCGGGCATGGGCAGCACGTAGGAGCCCGACCGGTGCACGCGCCGCACCGCGTATTCGCCGTGCTCGTCCTTCTCGAACTTGACGCCGTAGCCCTCCAGCCGTTCGACCATGGCGTATCCGCGGGTGGCCGTCTGCCAGACGGTCCGCTGGTCGACGATGCCGTCGTTGGCGCGGGTGATCTCCGTGACGTAGTCCTCGGGGGTGGCCATGCCGGGGATGACGGCGTTGTTGACGCCGTCCATGCCCATGGCCAGCGCCCCGGAGTGCCGCACATGCGCCTTCTCCAGCAGCAGGACCTGTGCTCCGTGCTCGGCGGCGGTGATGGCCGCCATGGTCCCGGCGGTCCCTCCGCCGACGACGAGGACGTCGCAGGCCAGTTCGGTCCGCTCCGACGGTGCGGGGATCTGCATCAGGTGGTCTCCAGGGTCTGGGCGCCGAGCGCGGCCAGTACGCGGGCGCGCAGCGCGGGGTCGACGGTCGTACGGGGATGCGGCACCTCGACGAGGTCGGCGAGCCCTCCGCCGCCCAGGACGGCGACGCGGTCGCCGAGCAGGAGCGCCTCGTCCACGTCGTGCGTGACGAACACGACCGTGGTGCTGGCGTTCCACACGTCGGTGAGCAGCCGCTGCATCTCGTGGCGGGTCTGGGCGTCCAGCGCGCCGAACGGCTCGTCCATGAGGACGGCGCGCGGCTGCCCGGCGAGGGTCCGGGCGAGCTGGACGCGCTGGCGCTGCCCGCCGGACAGGTCGCGCGGCAGCCGCCTCTCCAGGCCGGCCAGGCCGACGCGGGCCAGCCAGCCGTCGGCGCGGGCGTTGCGTTCGGCTCGCGGCACCCGCCGGATCGCCAGCGGCAGGGCGACGTTCGCGCGGGCGCTGCGCCAGGGCAGCAGCGCGTCCTCCTGGAACATCAGGGCCCGGTCGGCGGACGTGCCGCGTACCGGCCGTCCGTCGGCGAGCA
This sequence comes from Actinocorallia populi, assembly GCF_002995495.1. GTDB lineage: Bacteria > Actinomycetota > Actinomycetes > Streptosporangiales > Streptosporangiaceae > Actinocorallia > Actinocorallia populi. Next base: position 582,630 of record NZ_PVZV01000006.1, read on the forward strand.
GCTCGCCCGAGGCCACGGGCAGCAACCCGGCCAGGGCGCGCAGCAGGGTGGACTTGCCGCAGCCGGACGAACCCGCAACGGCGAGGATCTCGCCCGCCGCGACGTCCAGGTCCAGGCCGCCCAGGACGGGACTGCCGGCACGGGTCAGGGAAAGGTTCTTGATCTGGAAGGAGAGTGCGTTCATCGACGCGCCTCCGCGGGGAGCCAGCGGGTGGCGCGGCGGCCGAGCAGCTCCACCGCGCCGGAGGTGAGGAAGCCCAGCAGCCCGATCGTGATGATCCCGACGAGCACCCCGGGGTAGTCGACGATCGTGTAGGACGCCCAGGTGCGGTAGCCGACGCCGAACTGGCCGGAGATCATCTCGGCGGAGATGAGGCAGATCCAGGCCACTCCCATGCCGACCGACAGGCCGCCGAAGACGCCCGGCAGGATCCCGGGCAGCAGTACGCCGGCCAGCACCCGGACCCGGCCGCCGCCCAGGGTGCGCACCGCGTCCTCCCAGACGGGCGGCAGCGCCCGCACCGCGTGCCGTGTCGAGACCATGATCGGGAAGAAGGCCGCGGCGAACGTGATGAACACGATGCCCTGCTCGCTCTGCGGGAACAGCAGGATCGCGATCGGCACCAGCGCGATCGCCGGAACGGGGCGGGCCAGCTCGAACAGGGGCAGCAGCAGGTCCCCCGCCCGGCGGGAACGCGCCACGAGCGTGCCCAGCAGGCCGCCGAAGAGGGCGGCGAGCACGAACCCCGTGAGGATGCGCACCAGGCTCTGGGCCAGATCCTGGTAGTAGACGCCGGTGGTGAGCTGGCGGCCGAACTCCGCCAGCACGTCGCCGGGGCCGGGGAACCGGTCGAAGCGCAGCAGGAACACCACGTCGTGCTCGGTCAACAGGTACCACAGGCCGAGGGCCGCGAGCGGGGAACCGGCGCGCAGCAGGATCCTCATGCCTCTTTCACCGCCTCTTCGTAGGAGACGGGCACGGTTCCGGAGTGGGAGGCGGCGTAGGCGTCGGCGTTCTCCTGCGTGGCGAACGGCAGGAAGTCGTCGCCGTCACGGAGCCAGACACTGTGGTCGGCGAACCATCGGGTGCCAGTGAGCGCGTCGGGTACGTAGGCGGCGCGGATCTTCCCGCCGGAGTCCCGTACCTCGCGGACGGCCTTCAGCAGCCCGTCGGGGTCGGCGGCGGGACGGGTTTCCCGTTCGCCGTCCAGCCACAGTTCACCGGCCTTGGCGGGGTCGCCGGGAAGGGCTGCCCCATTGGTGGTCTCGGCGACGTCGGCGTCGTAGGCCGGGCCGTAGGCGTCGCGTATGTAGGTGTCGTTGAAGAACGAAGGGACGTCCAGGGGCTTGTCCAGGACGCCGATCGACTTCAGGAACGGGACGTCCTGCTCGAACGCCTCACGTTGGGACGGCTTGATCGTCACGTCGAAGGTGGAGATCCCGTTGGGGCCGTTGTAGAGGTAGACGGTCTCGGGTGCCAGTCCGGTCTCCTTCGCGACGGACTCGGCGGCCTCGAGCGGGTGCTCGTGCAGGTAGGCGGTGGCCTGGATCTGCGCCTTGAGGAACGCCTGGAGCACGTCTGCGCTGTCCTCGGCGAACTTCTGACGGACGACGGTGCCGTGGAAGGTCGGCACGTTCAGGGAACCGCCGTCGTACAGCAGGCGTGCCTGCCCGGCCTGGACGAGCTGGCCCGGCCAGGCGACGAACTGGGCGAGCGCGGCGACGCCGCCGGACTGCAGCGCCGAGGCCCCGACCGAGGGCTGCTGGTTCTCGGTCCTGATGTCCTTGGCGGCGTCCAGGCCCAGCTTGTCCAGTGCCTGGACGAGGGTGCCGTGCCCGGCTGAGCCGACGCTGGCCGAGACGTTCCGGCCCTTGAGGTCGCGCAGGGTGCGGGCCGTGGAGTCCGGGGCGACGACGACGCCGTTGAGCGCGCCCCGCAGGTTGTATCCGGTGACGGCGACCAGTTCGGTGCGGGCGTCTCCGCCCTGGGCCTGGGCACGGGAGCCGTTGATGAGCAGCGGGTAGTCGCCCATCGAACCGATGTCGATCTTTCCGGCGAGCATCTCGGCGGTGATGGGCGCGCCGGACTCGTAGTCCTGCCAGACGACCTGGTAGCGGTCGCCGAGGTTCTTCTCGAAGTAGCCGAGCGAGCGCAGCAGCGTGCCGGCGGTCACGGTGTTGATGGTCTTGGACTGGTAGCCGACCACGACCTTCGTCCTGCCCTCGGACGCCTCCCCCGCGACGGTGCAGGCCGAGGCCGCCAGAGCGGGCACGAGGAGGAGGGAAAGCGCGAGTCTCTTCATCGGTGGAGCCTTCTATCGCAGCAGGTAGGGAATGTCGACGGTGACGGCGCCCGTGGGGCAGCGGTCGGCGCACGGGCCGCAGTACCAGCACTCGTCCACGTACATGTGGGCCTTGCCGGTCTCGGGGTCCAGGGCCAGGGAGTCCAACGGGCATACGTCGATGCAGAGGGTGCAGCCCTCGATGCAGAGGGCGGCGTCGACGGTGACCGGCACGTCCTGCCGGTGGGGGACGAGAGGCATCTACAGGCTCCTGTGAAGTGTGCCGCGCAGGGTGAGCCGGTCGCCGCGGAAGCGGATGAACTCCAGGTCGACCGGACGGGCGTCGGCGAGGTGGGTGAGCCGCTCGACCAGCAGCGTCGCGGTGCCGCGGGGGGCTTCGAGGACGGCGGCGGAGTGCGGGTCGGCGTTGACGGCCTCGACGGTGAGCTCGGCTCGGCCGAGAGGGCCCTTCAGCCGTTCGATCAGCACGAAGACGTCCTCGTGGACGAGGTCCTCCTCCAGCAGGGCACGGCCCAGCTCCGGCTCGAGGTAGGTCTGGTCGAGGCTGAGCGGCACGCCGTTCAGACGCCGCAGCCGCTCGAGGTGGACCACGGGCGTGTCGTCGGGCAGTGCGAGCCGCGAGGTGATCGCGGGCGGCGGGGTGATGAGCCCGCAGGCCCGTATCTCGTTGACGATCACGCCGTGCTCGTGGAGGGTCTCGCCCAGCCCGAGGAGCCGGTGCAGCCCGTGCGGCACCTTGCCCGCGGCCGTGACGACGGTCCCGACGCCCGGCAGCCGCTCGAGGAGCCCCTCCGCGCGCAGGAGGTCCAGCGCGTCGCGGACGGCGTTGCGGGTCGTGCCGAACTCGGCGACGAGCCGCTCCTCCCTGGGCAGCACGCCGCTCTCGAACGCGCCCCGCCGGATCTGGCAGCGGAGCACGTCCGCCACCTGCCGGGCGCGGTCGGCCCGCAGCCTCCGCCCGTCACTGAGGTCGTATGCGCTGGTCACGGCTAAAGCCTACCAAGTAGGTAGGGAAACTAAGATAACGGGAGGGTCACGCCACCCCGCACCCCCGCCCGGCCAGCACCTTCACCGGAAACCACCCCACTTCCGCCACCCTCACGGGGCCGTACGACCGGGAGCGGGCGGTCTCGGTGGAGGGGGCGAGAGGCGGTCTCGGCTCGAGGCCGGTCGGTCTTCTCCCGTTCAGTCCGGTGCGTGCAGGGTCATGACCACGGGACAGTGGTCGGAGGCCTTGGGGTGGTCGAGACCGACGCCGTTGAAGCGCGGTCCGGTGTAGCGGTCGGCGCGGAGCGGGAGCCCCTTGCGCATGATCTCGGGCGGGTCGGGGTTGGCGGCCGCGAGGGAGCGGGACAGCAGCAGGTAGTCCAGCTGGGTGTAGTGCCTGCGGCTCTTGTAGTAGTGGCTCCAGCGTTCGTCCTCGGGGAGCCGGTCGACGACGTTGACGACCTGGTCCCAGGTCACGAGGTCGTCGATGGCGGGTTCGCCCTGGTCGTCGGTCTCCATGTAGTCGTTGAGGTCGCCGCACACGATGAAGGGGTGGTCGCCGGGGTCGGCGCCGAAACGCGCCTCGACGATCTGCCTGACGGCGCGTGCCTGGGTGCGGCGCCGGGGCGCGGTCTCCGCCCTGCCGCCCATCATCGATTTGAAGTGCTGCACGAACAGCGTCAGCACCTGTCCGGGTCCTGGCCACTCGACGTCGACTTCGAGGCAGTCGCGGGAGAACAGGGTGCCGGAGGGCCGGTCGGGGTCCGGCAGGTGCTGGTAGGAGCGGACGTGCAGGATGCGCTGCCGGGACAGGACCGCGACGTCGATGAGCCGCGGGTCGTTGCCGTCGATGCCCGCGACGTGGGGGTAGCGCGCGCGGCCTCCGAGCGAGCGGGCCCGGAAGTGCTTGAGGGTGTCGACGTTCTCGACCTCCTGCAGGCACAGGATGTCGGCGTCGATCTCCTGGACGGCGGCTCCGGTGAGCGCCTTGTCCGTCATGGACAGCGGGTGGAAGACGGTCCTGTCGACGGTCCAGCCGTCCTTGTTCGCCTCGTCCGGATCGACGCCGGATCCGAATCTGAACCGTGCGAAGAGATTCTCGACGTTGAACGTCGCCACCCGGATCGCCATGTTCCCTCCCACCACGACAGACTCTTTATTAGACATTCCCGATTTTCGAGATGAGCACACGAGTGCGTTCCCTGTGGCTACTTGTCGGGCCTGTCCGATGGGAGGACGCGGCGATACGCGGTCCGGGTCCGCTCTTCGAAAGCCGACCGGGTTTCCACCTCGGGTCGTACACGGCTCGCGTACGACGGAGCGTCTACGGAGCGGCCGTGATCTGGTGGACGGCCCGGCGGGCGGGGCCGCTCAAGAGGTGATCCCAGGAGGCGAACAGAGCGTGCAGAGCCGGGCCGTACCGGGCGCGGAAAGCAGGGTCCAGGTCGGCGATGTCCAGTTCGTTGGCCACGCTGAGCTCGGCGAAGTCCCTCAGCAGAGGCCGCGGCGGGTGCGTTTCCAGGCCGGTGAAGCGGTCGCGGAACGTCCCGTCCGTGCTCAGCCGGGAGTAGGTGAACGAACGGTCGCAACTGCCGTACAGGTAGACGAGGGCCTCGGTCTCGGGGCCGGTGACCGCGGTCAGTTCCGCGCGGTCGGCCGGGTCGCCCAGGGCGGTGGGAAAGCCGTCGGTGCCGTAGAAGGCGTGGGCGAGGCCTGCACGGCGCAGTGCGGGGCGGGCGCCCCAGGAGGCCAGGCGCTCCGCGACGCGGATCAGATGGGTGTGCAGGGTGCCGCCCGGATGGGAGATCTCCCGGGCGCCGCGTGCGGACAGCAGCGCGATGACGTCGTCGTCCATGCCGTGCCTCCTCGGTGGTCGACACCCGCCCACCGCTCCGCCGGGACCGTGCCGTACGGCCCGGGCAGTCGGAGGACCCGACGGAGCGGTGGGAGCGGGTTGCCGCCATGTCGTGGGGCTTGCCGGTTCACCGGTCCTCATCGTGTCCCCGGTCGTGCACCCCAGTCAATCCTTGGGTTTCCTTGCCAAGGGCTTAGGGATATCTTGGGTGTCCATGACGCTGGACGACCTGCGGGTGTTCGTCGCCGTGTGCGAGGCGGGGAACCTCAGCGCCGTGGCACGCGACCTGGCGCGCACCCAGTCGGCGGTCAGCCAGCACGTGAAGCGGCTGGAACGCGAGACCGGGATGGCCCTCGTGGAACGGCACACGCGCGGAGTCGTCCCGACCAGGGCCGGGCGGGTGCTCTACGAGGCGGCGCAGGGCGGAATCGCCTCGCTCGACGCCGCGCTCCGCCACCTGGGCGAACTGCGCGACGGCCGCAGCGGCGCGGTGCGGATCACCACGGGCGGCGTCACGGTACGGCATTTCATGGCCGGCACGATCCCGCTCTTTCGCAACCGCCATCCGGAGATGACGCTGGAGTTCCGCTCGGCGCACTCGACCCGCCGCTGCGTCGAACTGCTCCACAACGGCTGGGCCGACCTCGCCTGGATCACCTTCGACGAGCCGCTGCCCGGCATCGAGCAGCGGCCGGTCGTCGACCTGCCCTGGGTGCTGCTCGTCCACGCCGACGACCCGCTGGCCGAACGGTCGTCGATCGACCCCGCCACGCTCGCCACCATCCGCCACATCGCCCACCCGGACAACTCCGCCTCCCGCCGCCGCCTGGAGGAGGACTTCATCCGCCTCGGCATCCGCCCGCCCGCCCCGGTGTGCACCGCCGACTGGGACACCGCCGTCCTCCTGTCCGAGCTGGACGTCGGCCATGCGGTCCTCCCCGCCCTTCCCCTTCTGCTCCCGGACCCGGCCACTCCCCTGCGCACCGTCCCGATCCCCGACCTCACCCCCCTGACCGTCGGCTGGGCCGCCCGCCAATGGCACACCCTCAGCCCACCGGCGGCGGAGTTCGCCACCCTCGTCACCCGCCACCTGACCGGCGACCCGGAACGGCAGGAAGCGGTCCGGACGAGCCAGGAAGAGACGACGCCCTGGTGACGGGCATCTTCGATCTTCAAGAAGCCGTCGTTACGGACGGATTTGCAGAAGGACGCGGGGCCTCCTTCGAGAAGTCCTTCCGTGAGCCTGGCGGCTCAGCGGCCGGCCGGCACCGTTCGCCGAGCGATCAGAGGCGGTGGGGCAGCCTCCCTGGAGCGACCCGGACCGCTCCCCCTCTCCCTGGAGCGGTCTGACAGGTTTTGCCGCTTCTCTTTCCGGGAGCGGTCGGATGAGCCTTGCCGCTCTCCCTCGCGCCCGCGGGGTCGTGTGCCTGCTCCTTCCGGCGCTCGGGGCGGTTCAGGTCAGGAGGTCGGCCAGGGCGCGGGTGCGGGTGGGGTGGCGGAGCTTGCGCATGCCCTGGCGTTCGATCTGGCGGATGCGCTCGCGGGTCAGGCCGTAGCTCCTGCCGATCTCGTCCAGGGTCTTGGGGCGGTCGTCGTCCAGGCCGAACCGCTGGGAGATCACGGCCGCCTCCCGTTCGGTGAGGGTGGCCAGCGCGGTGTCCAGGTAGCGGCGCAGCAGGGACGCGGCGACCTCGTCGGCGGGGCCCGGCGCGTCGTCGGGGACCAGGTCGCCCAGCTCGGAGCCGCCGCCCTCGGCGAGCGGGGTGTGCAGCGAGGCCAGGGGCATGTCGTGGCGCAGCACCTGCTCGACCTTCTCGACGGGCAGGTCGAGGTGGGCCGCGAGCTCGGCGGACGTCGGCTCCCTGCCGAGCTCGCCCAGCAGGGAGCGGCGGGTGCGGGACACCCGGTTGAGGACCTCGACGAGGTGGACGGGGAGACGGATCGTGCGGCTCTGGTCGGCCAGGGCGCGGCCGATCGCCTGCTTGATCCACCAGGTGGCATAGGTGGAGAACTTGAATCCGCGCCGGTGGTCGAACTTCTCCACCGCGCGCATCATCCCGATGGTGCCCTCCTGCACGAGGTCCAGCAGGGGCAGCCCCTCTCCGGCGGCGTAGCGCTTGGCGATCGAGACGACCAGCCGGAGGTTGGCCCGGATCATGTGGTCCCTGGCGTGCTCGCCGTCCGCCGCGATCCGCTCCCACCCGTCCCGCTCGGCGGCGGTGAGCCCTTCGGTGTCGAGACGGCGCCGGGCCTGGACGCCGGCCTCGATGCGCTCTCCCAGCTCGACCTCCTGCTCGGCGGTCAGCAGCGGGGTACGACCGATCTCGTTGAGGTAGTCGCGCACCGGGTCGGCGGTGCGGACGTCGGATGCGGTGCGGGCGGCAACGGTCAAGAGCGGGTTCCTCTCCTTGGTGGCTTACGGGCCTAAACTTAGGTCGAGCACAGACATATGTCAAGAGTATTTTTTGGTCGGGTCTAGATATACTGGTGCCATGAGCACAAAGCCGACGGGTCTGCGGGAACTGAAGAAGCGGCAGACCAGGGAGAACATCTCGCAGCAGGCCACCAGGCTCTTCCTGGAGCGGGGCTTCGACCATGTGACGATCGCCGAGGTCGCGGTCGCCGCGCAGGTCGCCAAGATGACGGTCACCAACTACTTCCCCCGCAAGGAGGACCTCGCCCTGGACATGCACGACGTCTTCGTGCAGCTGCCCGCCCGGACGGTGCGCGAACGCGGCCCGGGCGAGTCCGCACTGGCCGCGCTGCACCGCGCCTACCTGTCAGCGGTGGCCGCCCAGGATCCCGTCATCGGCTTCTCGGGCCCCGAGTTCGCCCGCATGATCGTCGAAAGCCCCGCCCTGACGGCCCGCCTGCGCGAGTTCCACGACGACCGCGAGAAAGCACTGGCCGCCGCCCTCGCCGAGGAGACCGACGCGTCCCCCGACGACATCACCCCTCGCGTCGCCGCGGCCCAGCTGGCCGCCGTCCACCGCCTGCTCTTCGAAGAAACCCTGCACCTCACCGTCCAAGGCCGAGACAATGACGAGATCTCCCATACCCTCACCGACCACGCCCAAGCCGCCTTCGGCTGCCTGGAACCCTCCCTCGCCGACTACGCCATCCGAAAGGAACCCCTCCCCGCCACCCCGAGGTAGAGCCCACGACCTGCTCCGCCCCCACAACACGGACGTCCCGCTGCACCGATGGAGCGCTCGCGAACCGCTCCTGCCTTACGACCCGCTGCCACAGCGCGGGCGCCCCGCTGCGCCGATAGGGAGGCCGTGGGATGCTCTCGATCCTGTGGCACGGGTCTACCGGCGTCCTGGGCCACGTCGGGGCGGGACTCGGGATGCGATTTGCCTGGTCCGCCGGTCGGTCTCGGTGATCCGGGAGCGGTTTCGGGTGGTGGGGCGTTCGGTGGTGGTCACCGGGCGGGGGTCACCAGGCCCGCGTCGTAGGCGAGGATGACGAGCTGGACGCGGTCGCGGGCGTCGAGCTTGGTGAGCAGCCGGTTGAGGTAGGTCTTGGCGGTGGCGACGCTGATGCACAGCCGGTCGGCGATCTCGGCGTTGGACAGGCCGCTGCCGACCAGGGTCAGCACCTCCTTTTCCCGGTCGGTGACGCCGCTGAGGGATTTCGCCGGGCGGGACGGCGCGGCCGAGGGGCGGTCGACGAACTCCTTGATGAGCCTGCGGGTGACACTCGGCGCGATCAGCGCGTCACCCGCGGCGACGGTGCGCACGGCGGCGAGGATGTCGTCCAGTGCCATGTCCTTGACGAGGAACCCGGACGCGCCCGCTTGCAGCGCCCCGTAGACGTACTCGTCATCGTCGAAGGTCGTCAGGACGACGACATGGGTGGAGGCGGTGGCCGCGGTGATCAGACGGGTCGCCTCGATGCCGTCCATGCCGGGCATCCGGATGTCCATCACCACGACGTCGGGAGCGAGTTCCCCGACCAGCCGGACCGCTTCCGCGCCGTCCGCCGCCTCGCCCACGACCTCCACGTCCGCGGCATCGGCGATGACCATCTGCAAGGCCGCCCGGACCAGCGGCTGGTCATCGGCGAGTACGACACGAACGGTCATCGGAATCCAACTTCCACATCAGCCTCGGCGCCCATGACTTCCGTCCCGGCGTCCGAGTTCTCCGCCTCGGCGTCTACCGCCCGCGTCCCGGTGCGTGCCGCTCCTGTCCGGGCAGGGGTCGCTCCCGTCTCAGCAGGGGTTGTTCCCGCCTCGGTAGGGGTCGTTTCTGTCCCGGTGGCGGCCGCCTCCGTCTTGACGGTGGTCGTTCCCGACCTGGCGCGGGGCTCTCCCGTTCCGGTGAGCGCCGCTTCGGGTGCCGGCAGCAGGGCCGTGACCGCGAAGCCGCCGTCGGGGCACGGACCGGCGGTGAAATCGCCGTGCAGCAGCGCGACGCGCTCCCGCATGCCGACCAGCCCGTATCCGGTGTCCGTACCGGTGCCGCCGCCCCTCCCCCGGTCCCGGATCTCGATGGCGAGTTCGTCTTCGCGGTAGTCGACGTTCACCCGGCAGGAATCGGCGCCCGAGTGCCGCACGGCATTGGCCACCGATTCCTGGATGATCCGGAAGGCCGCGAGGTCGACGTCCGAGGAGAGGACACGGCGTCTGCCCATCCAGCACACGTCCACACGCATTCCGGCGGCCGTGGTCGTCGCGGCGAGCCGCTCCACGTCCGCCAGCCCGGTGGGATTCAGCGGGGACGGTATCGGTCCTTCGGCCGGGGCGGTGGAATGCCGGTCGGCCTGGCGCAGCGTGCCGAGCATCCGGCGCAGCCCGGTCAGCGTCTCACGCCCCGCCTTCTCGACCTCGATCATCGCCTCGCGCGCCCTGGCCGGCTGGGTCTCCACGACCCGGGCCGCGGCACCGGCCTGAAGGGCGATGACACCGATGCTGTGGGCGACCGTGTCGTGCATCTCGCGGGCGATGCGCAGCCGTTCGGCGATGACGGCCTGGGCCGCGGCCCGGGCGTGCAGCTCCTCGGTGTGGGAGCGGGCCTGGGCCGTCGAGTTGCCGATGAGCCAGGCGATGACGACGGTCAGCGCCATGAACGGCTCGGCGGCCGTGCCGGAATCGTCCCCGCTGATCCCGCGGAGAGCGAGATAGCCGGCGAGCACGCCGAGCGCTCCTGCGGCCGCGGTGAGCGAGCTCCGCCGGGGCAGCACGGTCGCGACGTAGCAGAGAGCGACGTCCACACCGAGCAACTGCAGAGGCGGGATCTCGTCCTGGCGCCAGGCCGCCGTCGAGACGATCGTGCCGGCGACCACCAGCCCGTACGCGACCGCGGTCCTGCGGCGCAGCAGCGCGCAACCGGCCAGCACCAGGACGAAGGAAAGGGCGAGCAGCCCCTGGGCCGCCGGCGAGTCCAGACCGTCCCGGGGGTAGCTGAGCGAATAACCCTGCCGCCTCGGCATCACGACGAATTCGATGAGGGGCCACACCGCCATCGCGACCCACAGCAGCCCTGTCCACAGACCTGGTGGCAGGCGCTTGATCAGCGGCAGAGGCGGTGAAACAGACATGCCGCGATGCTAACCCCCTGTGACGGACCCCGGCATCGACCTGTGGATGTAAACCCGGGGAGGACACCCTGCCTCGAGGATTGTCATCGACGGTTGGACGACGGACGGCAGGGTCCGGCGGCACCGTTGTCCCATGATCGAAGTCAACGGGCTCACGAAACGGTACGGCGGCACGACGGCCGTCAAAGACCTGACCTTCACCGTGCGACCCGGCCGGGTGACGGGGTTCCTCGGGCCGAACGGCGCGGGCAAGAGCACCACGCTGCGGATGATCCTCGGCCTGCACGAGCCGTCCAGCGGGACGGTCACCGTCGGCGGCCGCCCCTTCCGCGACCGCTCCCGCGGCCTGCGTCATGTCGGCTCGCTCCTGGACGCGCACGACGTGCACGGCGGGCGCACCGCGGCGGCGCATCTGGCCGCCCTGGCCGCCGGCAACCGCATTCCTCGGCACCGGGTGGCGGAGGTGCTGCAGGAGGCCGGTCTGGCGGAGGCCGCCCGGCGCCGCATCGGCGGCTTCTCCTTGGGAATGAAACAGCGGCTCGGCATCGCGTCCGCGCTGCTCGGCGATCCACCGGTGCTGATCTTCGACGAACCGCTCAACGGGCTCGACCCCGAAGGGGTCAAGTGGGTGCGTGATCTCTTCCGGCGACTCGCCGCCGAGGGCCGCACCGTGTTCGTCTCCAGCCACCTGATGTCCGAGATGGAGCACACCGCCGACCAGCTGGTCGTCATCGGCCGCGGCGAGCTGATCGCGGCGGAGAGCCTCGCCGGGTTCTCCGCCCGCGGCACCCGGTCCGACGTCACCGTGGGGACCTCCGCCTCCTCCGTTCTGGAGGGCCTGCTGGCGGCGGAGGGCGCGACGGTACGCGTGGAGGGCGATCTCCTCGTCGTGACCGGCTTGACCTCGGTCCAGGTCGGTGAGATCGCCCAACGGCACCGTCTCCCGATCCATCACCTCAGCACCCGCTCCTCCTCGCTGGAGGAGGCGTTCATGGAACTGACCGCCGACAGCGTGCAATACCTCGCAGGAGAGTCCCGATGACCACCACGAATGACACGAAGGCGACGCGCGCACCCGCCCGCGCGCTCGGCGGCACCGAGCCTCGAGCCCGCTTCCGTGACCTGGTCACAGCCGAGTGGATCAAGCTCCGGTCCCTGCGCTCGACCTGGATCGCCTATGCCGCCACGGCTCTGGCCGTCATCGCCCTCAACGTCGGCACCGCCTACGACACCTCCAGCCACTGGGCGGAGCAGAACCAGGAGGAGGCCGACTTCATCCGGAACGGGATCCCGCTCCAGGACGCCTTCACCGTGAACGCCTCCATGATCATGATGCTCGCCCTCGGCGCCCTCGGAGCCGTCATGATCCTGGTCGAATACGGCACGGGCATGATCCGCACGACCTTCGCGGCGGTTCCGGCCCGCCGCTCGGTGCTGGCGGCCAAGGCGGTCGTTCTCACGATGACCGCCACCGCCTTCGGCGCCTTCGTCGCGTCCACCTCTTTCGTCCTGACCCAGGCGGTCCTCAACGGCAAGGGCGTCGGTGTCCCGATCAGCCATCCCGGCGCCCTGCGCCTCGTTCTGGCCTCCGCGCTCCTCGCCCCGGTGAGCGCACTCGTCGGCCTGGCGCTCGGCACCGTGCTCCGGCACACCGCCGCCACCATGACCGCCTCGGTGCTGCTCCTCTTCATGCTCCCCATCGCCCTCTCCGACGACCGCCACTGGCAGGCGACCCTCGGCCACGCCACGCCTTACCGCGCCTGGCTCAAGCTCGCGGAGACCGGCCACACCCCGTCCCCCTTCCCCTGGACGACCACCGGCGCCTGGACCGTCTACGCCCTCTGGGCGATCGCCGCTGCGGCACTCGCCATCACCAGCGTGCACCGCCGCGACCAGTTATCCCGCCGGCACCATCCCCAAAGCCCAAGGCAGCTGCCCGGCCCCCGCATCCCAGGGAGGCCGGACAGCCGCTCCACACGCAGGACTGACCGCTTGGCCTCCTCTGAGAGGCCGCGCGTAGCTTCACGCGCGGGGACGGTCGCCGCGGCCTCCCGCAGCTGAAAAGGCAGTGCATCACTCATACGTAGGGCTGGCCGCTTGTCCCCCCCGCTTGAGAGGTCCGCACATCACTCCACACGTGGGGTGATTGCCTGGCCTCTCACGGTTGAGGAGGGGGGCTGTGTCACCGCACGCGCGGAGGGTTGTCCGGCCTCCCACGGTGGAGGAGGTCGTGCGTCGCTTCACGCATGAGGACGGTTGCCTGGCCTTTCACGGAGGGGGGAGGTCGTGCGTCGCTTCGCGGTCGTAAGGGCGGTGGTGACATTCTTGGTCGGTGCCCTCAACTGGTCTTGCGGGTGTCGTGTTCTTCGATGTCGACGGCACGCTCGTCCCGGGGACGAGTTCGTCGGTCTTTCTGGCCGGATTCCTTGGGCATCGGGATGAGCTGGCCAAGGCCGAGGAGGCCTATGCCTCCGGGGATCTGGACAATCGGCAGGTCTCCGAACTGGATGCGGCGGGTTGGGCGGGGGTTTCCGAAGATCGGATCTCCGGCTGGCTCGACGGGCTTCCCCTGGTCTCGGGCATCGCGGAGACCGTGACCTGGTGCCGGCAGAATGGGTTGGCGCCGGTACTGGCGACCCTCGCCTGGTCGCCGGTCGGTAGTCACCTGGCCGATCGCTTCGGCTTCCACGCGTGCAGCGGGCCTCGGCTGGAGACCGCCGGCGGACGGTTCACGGGACGGGTCGCCCGTCACTTCGACGAGTACGACAAACGCGACTTCGCCCTTGCCCAGGTACGAAAGATGGGGCTGGCCCGCCGCTCCTGCGGGGCCGTCGGAGACAGCCGCTCCGACCTGCCGCTGTTCGCATCCGTCGGGTTGAGCGTGGCGTTCAACGCCTCGGCAGGGGCGCGCGAGGCGGCGAGCGTCGCCGTGGACGGCGATGATCTGCGGAGCGTGCTCCCCTTCCTGGCGCGTCTTGTCCCGACCGCTCGCTGACGGCCGTGACAGGGGACACCGCTTCAGCTGCGTGGTTACCGCTTCTCTGATGTGAAAGATCATGATTGGGGAGTCGGTGGTGGAGAAGGAAGGACTCGGATCATGGTTCTCGCACGGTTCAAAGATCTTGTCGTGGACGCGGTCGATCCCGCTGCGCTGGGTGTCTTCCTGGCGGGGGCGGTGGGTCTGGACCGGGTCGCCCTTGATGACGGGGACGGCAAGCTGACCGGGCCCACTCCGCAGCACACGATCTGGATCAACCGGGTGCCCGAGCCGAAGACCGTCAAGCATCGCGTGCATCTGGACCTCTATGCGCGTTCGATCGCCGATCTGGAGGCGCTCGGGGCCCGGAAGGTCGAGGAGTTTCCTGAGTGGACGGTCATGCAGGATGTCGAGGGAGGCGAGTTCTGCGCGTTCCTGCGTGACGACCTGCCCCGCGACCGGATCCACGGCCTCGTGGTCGACTGCGCGGACCGGCGCGCGCAGGCCGCCTGGTGGGCGTCCGTCTACGATGCCGACGTCGCGCATCACCAGGGCTGGTCGACGGTGGAGAACATCCCCGGCATGCCGGTCGGCGCCTTCGACTTCGTCCAGGTCCCCGAGCCGAAGACCGTCAAGAACCGTGTCCACTGGGATGTGCACGCCGATGTCGCCGACCTGGCCGCGGCCGGTGCCCGCGTGCTGCGCGAGCGCGATGCGGAGATCTCCTGGACGGTCATGGCCGACCCGGAGGGCAACGAGTTCTGCGTCTTCGACCCCGAGACGTGAGGGGCGCTCCTCATCGAGGTGAGGTGGGGCTCCGGGCCGGTTCCACGTTCGTGGCCGCACCCGGTGTCCGTCCGCTGCTCGGTCCGTTCAGTCGTGCTGGGGCCGGTAGTGCAGGGCGGTGATGCCGCAGTCGAACGGGCGGGCTTCGACGAGGTGCAGCGGCTGCTTGGCGCCCAGGTCGGGGAAGACGGGCATGCCCTTGCCGATCGCCGCGGGGTTGACGAGCAGGTGCAGCTCGTCCAGCAGCCCCGCGGCGATCAGGTTGCGCACGAGGGTGGCGCCCCCGTAGGTGATGAGGTCGCCTCCCGGCTGGTCCTTCAGCCGGGTGATCGCCTCGGTCAGGTCGCCGCCGGCCACGACGGCGTTCTTCCACGGGGAGTGGGACAGGGAGTTGGAGACGACGGTCTTGGGGGTGTCGTTCATCCAGTCGATGGAGGCCTGGTCCTCGCCCTCGGGCCCGGCCTCCCAGGCGGGGATGAAGCCCTCGGCGAGCCTGCGGCCCAGCACGATGTGGTCCACCGACTCCATCAACGCCTCCACGTAGGCGCTGAGGTCATCGCTCCAGGAGAACGTCAGCCAGTCCATCTCGCCGTTCGGGCCCGCCATGTAGCCGTCGACGGTGACCTGGACCTGGAGCTTGAGCTTACGCATGGGATGTTCTCCTTCAAGATGGGCTGAGGCACTGAGATCGGCCGGTCGCCCGGCCCGCCGCTCTCTTCGTGCCCTCAGCTTGGCGGAACCCGTTTACGACTTGTTTACGGCTTCCCTCCGGGCCTGAACATACAGGTCCCGCCGGCTCGAGCCGCCCGTCCACCGCAGCTCACCGTCGGTACGCCAAAGCGGTTTCCCAGTCCCGTCGTCGGTGTGCCGGGGCTGGTCGTCTGGACTCCCCAACGGTGGGCCGGGGTCGTCTGCCGCGGCTCACCGTCGGTACGCCAAAGCGGTTTCCCAGTCCCGTCGTCGGTGTGCCGGGGCTGGTCGTCTGGACTCCCCAACGGTGGGCCGGGGTCGTCTGCCGCGGCTCACCGTCGGTACGCCAAAGCGGTTTCCCAGTCCCGTCGTCGGTGTGCCGGGGCTGGTCGTCTGGACTCCCCAACGGTGGGCCGGGGTCGTCTGCCGCGGCTCACCGTCGGTACGCCAAAGCGGTTTCCCAGACCGGTCGTCGGTGTGCCGGGATTGATCGTTCGGGCTCTCAAACGGTGGGTCGGGGCTGTCTGCTGGGGCTCACCGTCGGTATGCCCGGGGGGGGGGTCCCGGGCTAGCCGCCGGTGTGAGGGGCGGGGCCGCCGGGGTGCGGGTGCGCAGGCGGACGGCCATGAGGAGGAGGAAGGCCAGCCCTGCCAGCAGGTAGGAGTTGGCGATGACCGTCAGCAGGCCGTGGAGCCCGTACTCGTCCGGCCCGCCGTCGCGCGGGGTCCACCACGGCGGGGCCAGGAGGAACAGGAGGAATCCGCCCAGGGCCAGGGCGCGGTCGCCGTTGCGGACGAGGACGACGAGGGCCGGTACGGCCCATACCCAGTGGTGGCTCCAGGAGATCGGGGAGATGAGGAGGCCGGTCACACCGGTCACCGCAGCCGCGGCCGTCCAGTCGCCGCGGCGCGCCCAGGCGACGGCCGTCGCCAGGCCGAGGGCGCCGAGCAGGAGGGGGACGGCCTGGTACCAGGCGCCGACGTGGTCGACCCCGCCGAGGATCCGTGCCGCGGCACCGTAGGGGGACTGGTTGCTGATGTAGGGAACGCCGACCCGCGAGGTGTCGTAGAAGGTGTGCAGCCAGTACAGCCGCGAGGCGTCCGGGTTGACGAGGTGGGCGGCGGCCGTGCACAGGACGAAGGCGCCCGCGGCCGTCATCGCCGCTCTGACGCGTCCGGCCGCCAGGAGCAGGACGACGAAGACCGCCGGAGTGATCTTGATCGCCGCGGCGATGCCGATCCCGATGCCGGCCCGGCGGCCCTCGGACACGCGCTGGACGTCGGCCAGCACCAGGGCCAGCAGGAACAGGTTGACCTGGCCGAGGAACAGCGTGTGCCACACCGGTTCGAGCAGCAGCCCCAGTGCCGCCGCCGCGGCGACCGCCTTGCCGGTCGGGCGGCGTCCGGCCAGCCTCAGCGCCGAAGCGCACGCCCAGGCGAACGCCGCGACCGACGCCAGTTGCCACACCATGCGGGCCGCCGTCAGCGGCAGCGCGGCCATGGGGGCGAACAGCACGGCCATGAAGGGCGTGTTGGTGAACCAGAGCCCGGAGTGCCGCTCGCCGTAGAGCTGCGTCCCGTCCGTCACGGCCTGGCCGCCCAGCCAGTAGATGTAGTGGTCCAGGGATCGGTACGCGGCGGCGAACACCACGACTCCCACGATCTCGATGGCCAGGAGCCAGTAAAGGCCACGACGTTTCACGGCACCGCTTCCGTCACTCGAAGAATCCGGCAGAACGGTCAGAACAGTGCCGTGGCGGCTCCCTGCCGGGCATCGGGCCACGGGTGGCAATCGGCGCGGCGGACGGTGACCCGTGGGCTTACGCCCGCAGGCCGATGCCTCCGGGGGGACCCGTCGCTACGATCGGTCACATGACCCCCGTCGCACCCCGTTCTCCCTGGTCCCGCCGCCTGTCCCCGGCCGCGACGGCGGCCCTGGCGTG
This sequence comes from Actinocorallia populi, assembly GCF_002995495.1. GTDB lineage: Bacteria > Actinomycetota > Actinomycetes > Streptosporangiales > Streptosporangiaceae > Actinocorallia > Actinocorallia populi. Next base: position 599,714 of record NZ_PVZV01000006.1, read on the forward strand.
GGGTGGGGGCCTGCTGTACCCCCCGGTTCTGTTCTGGACGTTCGACCAGGGCCGTCACGGCTTCGGCCTCGTGGAGGGGCTCCCGGCCGTCCTGCTGACCGTGCTGGTGCTCTCCCTGGTGCGGCGCGGCCCGCTGCCCGTCCTGGCGCTGCTGGCGCTTTCCTGGGCGGCCGCGCTGGCCGCGATGCCGAAGATGGAGGTGGCGCTCATCGCCGTGGTGGTCATGGACGGGACCCTCGGGTACATCGCGGCGGTCCGCCCTCGCCCCACCTCACTGGCGGCCCTGGTGGCGTTGTTCTTCGCGCAGTCCGCCTGCGCCGTCCTCGTGGTCCCCCCGCCGGCGCTGCCGAGCGTGCTCGGTCTGCTGACCCTTGCCGCCGCGGTCGCCTGGATGGCCGGCAACTCGTCCCGCCAGAGCCGCCTGCACGCCGCGCAGCTGGCCGAGCAGGCCGCGGCCCAGGCCGTCACCGCCGAGCGGCTGCGGATCGCCCGGGAGCTGCACGACATGGTCGCCCACAGCATCGGCGTCATCGCCATCCAGGCCGGAGTGGGCGGCAGGGTCATCGACACCCAGCCCGCGGAGGCGCGCAACGCGCTGGGAGTCATCGAGACCACCAGCCGCGAGACGCTGTCCGGGCTGCGGCGGATGCTCGGCGCGCTGCGCCGCGCCGATCCCGAGGGCGCGGAGGCGCCGCTCGTCCCCGCGCCCGGCCTCGCCGACCTGGACGGTCTCGTGCGGACGACCGGGGACGCGGGTGTCCGCGTCGAGCTGTGCCGCCGCGGAGAACGGCGTCCGTTGCCCGCCGAGGTCGACCTCTCGGCGTTCCGCATCGTTCAGGAGTCCCTCACCAACGTGGTGCGCCATGCGAGCACCGACCGTTGCCGGGTGTCGGTCGTCTACGGAGACGAGGAGCTGGTCGTGGAGATCGTCGACGACGGGCGCGGCCCGTCCGGCAACGGCACCGGGTACGGCCTGACCGGGATGCGCGAGCGGGTCGCCCTGCTGAACGGCAGCCTCATCACGAGCCCGCGGCCCGAGGGCGGCTTCCGCGTCGAGGCGCGGCTGCCGCTGCCCGGGGCGGCATCATGACGATCCGGGTCGTGCTCGCCGACGACCAGCCCCTGGTCCGCGCCGGGCTGCGCGTGCTGTTCGCCGACACCGCCGACCTCACCCTCGTCGGCGAGGCGGGCACCGGCACGGAGGCGGTCCGCCTGGCCCGCGAGGCGCGCCCCGACGTCGTGGTGATGGACATCCGGATGCCCGGCATGGACGGCATCGAGGCCGCCCGCGCCATCACCGCGGACGGCGGGGCGACCCGCGTGGTCATGCTCACCACGTTCGACGACGACGAGTACGTCTACGCCTCCCTGCGCGCGGGTTCCAGCGGCTTTCTCGTCAAGGACATGGCACTGGAGGAGATCCTCGCCGCGATCCGCGTGGTGGCCGCCGGAGACGCCCTGATCGCGCCCAGCGTGACCCGCCGCCTGATCGAGGAGTTCGCCGCCCGGCCCTCCCCCGCCCCGCCCGTCGCCCGCCGGTCCCTCGACAACATCACCGGACGCGAACGGGAGGTGCTCACCCTGGTCGGCCGCGGCCTGTCCAACGCCGAGATCGCCGCCGAGCTGACGATCAGCACGGCCACCGCCAAGGCCCACGTGGCCCGCCTGCTCACCAAACTCGATGCCCGCGACCGCATCCAGCTGGTCATCCTCGCCTACGACACCGGCCTGGTGACCGCTCTTTCCTGACCCGCGCCGGACGGAGAGGACGTCAGCGGTCGGCGTCGGGACGGGCCGGGACAGGGGGTCTGAGGGGGACGGGGCGGAGCCGGAAGGTGCTGGCGACCCAGGCGACGGCGACGCAGAGCACCAGGGTGAGGGCGAAGTGGAGCATGCCGCTCGGCAGGCTGTCGGTGCTGAGATCCTGGATGGCGTAGGCGGACAGCTCACGGGTGGACCACAGGGGCAGCAGCTTGGCGGCGGAGCCGTCCGGGTCGACCAGGAGCTGGAGCGCCATGATCGACAGGAGGGCCAGCGCGCCTTCGAGCTCACGGGTGATGACGAGGCTGACGAGCGCGCCCAGCGGTGCGCTGATCATGACGGTCGTCACCAGGAGGAGGGCCACGGCGGGCAGCCGCGGCAGGTCGTCCCGGGTGGCGGCGACGAGGCCGAAGTAGGCGCCGGACACGATGGCGCCGATACCCAGGAGCGCGAGCTGCCTGCCGAAGAACAATGCGGTGGGAGAGGCGCCGATCACGCCGAGCCGCTGGTCGAGGCGCCGCGCGCCGACGTGGCTGAACAGCGACAGGGTGGCGACGGCCCACCCCACGCCGATCGCGAGGAACCGGATCGCCTGCCAGGACACGTCGATGCGCGCCAGGTAGAAGACGCACGGCAGGAGGAGGACGAACAGCAGCGCGACGTGGCGCCGGCCCAGCTCGCGCAGGCTGGTCGAGGCGACGGTCAAGAGCATCAGGACTCCTCCGCGGGGCGCAGTTCGAGCACGTGGTCGACCCGGTCGAGGTCGTGGAGCATGTGTGTGACCACCAGGATCCCGGCGCCGCCGTCCCGCCACCGGAAGACCTGATCCCAGAAGTCGACGTAGGATCCCTGGTCGAAGCCCTGGTAGGGCTCGTCGAGCAGGATGAGCTCGGGCCGGTTGAGCTCGCTGAGGACCACGTTGAGCTTCTGCTGCGTTCCGCCGGACAGGTGCGAGGCGACGACGTCCTCGCGCGGACGCCAGCCCAGCCGGGAGGCCAGCCCGGTCCCGATCGCCACCGCTTTCTTGTGGCCCATCCGGTGCACCGCGCCGAACAGCCGGAAGTGCTCGGTCGGCGTCAGCAGCGGGGCGACGCCGTCCTGCTGGGGCGCGTAGCCGATCCTCGCGGTGCGCTCGACCGTGCCGGACGTGGCACGGGTCAAGCCGGCGCAGATGTTCAGCAGGGTGGACTTGCCGGAGCCGTTCGCGCCCACGATCGCCGCGACCTCGCCCGCGTGCAGGCTCAGGTGCACATTCTTCAGGACCTGCCGCCGCCGGTAGCTCTTGGAGACGCCGCGCAGCCGGAGCACGACCGGCCCGCGCATACGGGGCAGCGGCGCCGTGGCGGCGGCGCTGCGCACGGCCTGCGCGACCGTGCCGGCGTAGGCGACGGCCGGACCGTACATCACGCGGGGATCGGCCCCGGCGGCCGCGGCCTCGGCCAGCGCGTCCCCGGTGATCTCGAGCGCCTCGGCGGGCGCGATCCCGGCGGAGGCCAGATGCCTGACGAGCTGCATTCCCCATTCCTCTTCGGGAGTCATGAACCCGTCCCCCCGACGTCCTCGGAGTCCAGCGCGTCCAGCGGCGAGACGACGACGGCGTCCATCGCGGTCCTGAAGTGCCGCCACGCGTGATGCCGTTCGCGCATGGCCGTCCGGCCCGGCTCGGTGAGCTCGTAGTACTTCCTGGGCGGACCCGACACGGACGCCTCCCGCTCGGTCCGGACCAGTCCCTGCTTCTCCAGCCGCAGCAAGGCCGGATAGAGGGTGCCGCCCGGGACCTCGTCGAATCCCGCCTCGACGAGACGCTCCACCAGCCCTCGCCCGTAGTCGCGGCGGTCGGCGAGCAGGGACAGCAGGCACACGTCCAGGAAGCCGTGAAGCCACTGCTGCCTCATCTGTTTCAACATGGTAGGTAGGCTAACTGCCTACCGGTATTAAGTCTAACTACCATGCAAAGCCGTCACCCGCCGTCGACGACGAAGTTGTTCTGGGCGTGCTCGATGGTGGCGAGGACCGCTTGGATCGCCGCGATATCGCCCCCGCAATCCCCGGCTCTTCACCGCCGGACGTTCCGCCGCCGCTGACCGGCTGGTACGGGACATTCTTGGACGAATGCCAGGATGGGGGCATGGGCGCGGGGGAGCTGTACGGGCGTGAGACCGAAGAGGACGTGATCGCCGCGCTGCTGGCGGGAGCGCGGGCGGGCGCCAGCTCGTCGCTGGTGCTGCGGGGCGAGCCGGGCATCGGCAAGACGGCGTTGCTCGACCATGCCGCTGCGGCGGCCGGGGACATGCGGCTGGTCCGCGGTACGGGTGTCGAGTTCGAGGCCGAGCTGCCGTTCTCGGGACTGCAGTTGCTGACGCGTCCGGCGCTGGGGTCCCTCGCCGCGCTGCCCGGCCCGCAGCGTGAGGCACTGGAGGCGGCGTTCGGGCTCGGGCCCGCGGCCGGATCCGAGCCGATGCTGGTGGGACTGGCCGTGCTCTCCCTGCTGGCGGAGCACGCGGGTGAGAGCGGGCTGCTGTGCATCGTCGACGACGCGCAGTGGCTCGACCGGGCCTCGCGGGAGGCGCTCCTGTTCGCCGCCCGGCGCCTGCACTCCGAGGGCGTGGTCATGATCTTCGCGGCCCGGGACGGCGAGGGGTCCTTCCCCGCGCCCGGCCTCGCGGAGCTGCGGCTCTCCGGGCTGGCTCCGCAGGCGGCCGCGGCCCTGCTCGACCGGCATCCGCTCACGCCCGCCGTGCGCTACCGCCTGCTCGCCGAGGCGGGCGGCAACCCGCTGGCCCTGCTGGAGCTGCCGGTCGCGCTGGCCGCCGAGGGCGGCAGCACGTTCTCGCCGGGGGCGCTCCCCCTCACCGGCCGCCTGCAACTGGCCTTCCACGGCCAGGTCAGCCGGATGCCGGAGGCCTGCCAGAGCCTGCTCCTGGTGGCGGCGGCCGACGAGACCGGCGAGCTCGCCGTGGTCCTGCGCGCCGCAGCCACGCTGGGGGCGGCGGCCGAGGACCTCTCCCCCGCCGAGCAGGCCGGCCTGGTGCTCCGCGGTGACGCCGACGGCACCACGATCCGCTTCCGCCATCCGCTGATCCGCGCCGCCGTCCACCAGCGGGCGCCGATCGGGCAACGCCTCGCCGTCCACCGCGCGCTCGCCGACGCCCTCGACTCGCCCGAGCACGCCGACCGCCGGGCGTGGCATCTGGCGGCCGCCGCCACCGGAGCCGACGAGGAGGCCGCCGCCGCGCTGGAACGGACCGCCGCCCGCGCCCGTGAACGCAGCGGTCACGAGGCGGCCGCGGCGGCGTACGAACGGGCCGCCCGCCTGAGCGTCGCGCCCGACGACAGGGCTCGCCGCGAGGTCCTGGCGGCGGAGGCCGCACTGGAGGCGGGCGATCTGGAACGTGCCGGATCTCTCGGAGACCGTGCGGCCCGGCGGCTGGGCGAGGACTCGGCGGTGAGCGCGCGGATCACCCAGGTGCGGGCTCTCGCGGCCTTCTGGCAGGGCTCCTACTCCGCTGCCCACCGGTTGCTGCTCGACGGCGCGGAGCTCGTCCGCGACACCGATCCGGGCCGTGCCGCCGTGTTGCTGATCCAGGCCGTTCACACCTCCTGGTACCTGGGGGAACGGCGGCTCGCGGCGACGCTGGACCGGCTGGCCGAGCTGCCGTTGGACGGCGCGGACCCGCTCGCGCCGGTGGGCCCCTATCTCGTCCACCTCGACCGGGGCCGTTCCGAGCGGCCGCCACCGCTGGGCGACGTCCTCGCGGAGGTGCGGCGGCGGGGCCGGATTCCCGACCAGGCGTTGATGATCCTCTGCGGAGCGGCACTCGCGCTGGGCCAGGACGCCGACGCCTACGAGTTGGCGACCGTGCTCGCCGCCGAGCACCGCGCCCGGGGCGGTGCCGGCCGGCTTCCGACGGTGCTGTTCTTCATCGCCGAGGGCGAGGTGTTCACCGGCCGGCACCGGGACGCGCTCGCCACGGCGACCGAGGCCCTGGGGCTCGCCCGCGACACCGGTCAACAGCAGTGGGTGAGCCAGTTCAGCAGCGTGCTCGCCTACCTCGACGCGGCCAAGGGAGAGGAGGCGGCCTGCAGACGCCATGCCGAGGAAGGGCTGGCGGACGCCACCGCCGGTGCCATCTCCCCCGGCGCGCCGTGGGCGCACTGGTCGCTCGGGCTGCTGGACCTCGGTCTCGGCCGCGCCGAGGCGGCGCTCGCCCGCTTCGAGCGCCTGACCCGCGAGCCGATGCGCCATCACATCTGCGCCACCCGCTCCCTTCCCGACCTGGTGGAGTCGGCCGTACGGGTGGGGGCGCCGGAGCGTGCCGCCGAGCCTCTGGCGCGTTTCGAGCGGTGGGCCGGGCAGGTCCGGCAGCCGTGGGCCGACGCGCTCGTGCTGCGCTGCCGCGGCCTGCTCGCCGATGACGACCGGGCCGAGGCGTTCTACACGGCGGCCCTGGAACTGCACGACCAGGACGGCCGCGCACTGGAGTACGCCAGGACGGCTCTGCTCTACGGCGAGTGGCTGCGCAGGGCCCGGCGCAAGGCCGAGGCGCGCGGACCGTTGAACGACGCCCTGGAGGTCTTCGACCGGCTCGGCATGCGGCCTTGGGCCGAACGCGCCCGTGGCGAGCTCACCGCGACCGGCGTCCAGGACCGGGGTCCCAGAACCGCCGAAGGCGCGGCCGCCGACCTCACCCCGCAGGAGCTGCAGATCACCCGGCTCGCCGCGCAGGGGTTGTCCAATCGCGACATCGCCGCGCAGCTCTTCCTCAGCCACCGGACGGTCGGCTACCACCTCTACAAGGCGTATCCCAAGCTCGGCGTCGCCTCCCGGAGCGAGCTCAAGGATTTCGCCGATCGGCTGGGGTTGTGAGATCTTGACTCGATGACCCCTCCGGAACAGGTGCTGCCCGGACGAATGCTCTCCGTGGACGTCGACGAGGTCCCGCCGGTCGAGCCGGGTCCCGGTGTCCGCGTACGGATGCTCCCGGGCATGCCGGGGATCAGGACGTGGGTGATCGACCTCGCCCCGGGCGCCGTGTGGCCGGGCCTCGACGTCCACGAGACCTACGGGGAGGCCTACTTCGTCGTGAGCGGCGAAGTCGTCGAGGGCGACCGCGTCCACGGTCCGGGCTCCTATGTCGCCTTCGGCCCGAAGACGAGCCACCGGCCCCGTACGGAGACCGGTGCTCGTGTCTTCGGCTTCAACTACGACGCCACCGCCTGACGGGCCTCACAGCGACCGCCTGATCCCGGCGGCCTTGGCGGCCGCGTCATGGTCGGGCCCGACCCCTTCGACGATGATCACCTCGCCCGCCAGGTGGTCCGTGCGCAGCGGCAGGATCGCCTGGTAGGCGGCCGATTCGTACCAGCCGCGGGCGTTCTCCACCGACGGGAACTCGATCATGACGACGCTGCCGGGCCACTGGCCCTCGCGGACGTCCACCGCTCCCCCGTGGACGATGAAGCGGCCGGAGAACGGGTCCAGCGTCGCCTGGATGTTCTCCATGTATTCCAGCACCTCCGGATGGAACTCCTCCGGGTCGCGAAGATGCGCGATCGCATAGGCGGTCATGGTCTCTCCTCAGATTCCGGCCGGCACCTTGTCGAGGAAGCCGAGCACCTGGCTGATCCGTCCATCGGCCCCGATCACCGCGACGTCGAAGCCGATGACGACCGGCTCGGCGCCCGCGGGCCCCAGGTGCCAGGTGAACCGCGCGATGTCGTGGTGGGCGTCCACGGCGCCGCCGAGGCTGAAGACCAGCCCGCCGAACTGCCCCTGGACGGCCGCGATGGTGGCGTCGAGCCCGTCCCTGCCCTGAACGGAGACCAGCGGGTCGGTGTACACCGCGTCCTCGGCGAAGACCTCTGCCAGAACGGCCTGCCGTGCGGCGGCGTCGGTCTCGTTCCAGGCGGCGAGGTAGCGCTGGACCAGCTCGTTCGTGTCGCTCATGTCTCTCTCCTCAGCGGTCGTGCTCTCTTGTGACCACCAACTTAGGGAGACGGGAACGACGGGGAATCTGACGTGCTTAGGTACTTTCGCGCGTGCCCTTCAGCATGCGTTTCAGTTGCCGTCGGGCGAGGTGAACGCCGCGGCGTGGTCGCGGATGAAGGCGGCGACGTCGCGCGGTGGGCGGCCGAGGAGCTCGGCGACCGTGTCGGTGGTGAAGTCGCCCCAACCGGAGGCGTACGCCTGCGCGTACTCCTCGAGCATGTCGACGATCCAGGGCGGAACTCCGTAGCCGAGCAGCGTCTTGCGCTTGGCGTCGTCACTGACCGGCAGGTACGTGATGGTCCTGCCGAGAGCGAGGCTCAGCCGGTCAGCGATCTCGTCGAACGTCAGCGAACGCGGCCCGGTGAGGGTGTACGTCTTGCCGTGGTGGCGGTCCGGGTCGTCGAGGAGGACGCGGGCGGCGCACTTGGCGATGTCGCGTACGTCGATCATGCCGATCCGTGCCGAGGCCGTGTTCAGCGAGAACGTGCCGGTGGCGGAGATGTCACCTGCCTCGTTCAGCAGGTTCTGCATGAACCAGTGCGGCCGCAGGATCGTCCAGCGCATGCCGCACTGTTCGGTCTCCCGGTCTGACAGCGCGTGCAGCCTGCCGCTGCGGTTCGGCGCGTCGTGTGCAGCGCCGACGACGGACAGGCGCACGACGCGTTCCACGCCGGCCTGGCGGGCGGCCCACAGGGCGTTCATGTTGTTCTCCGGAGCGCGCGGGCCGTTCGGAGTGAGCAGCCACACGTCCTGCACGCCTGCGAAGGCGGGCGGCAGTGATCGGGCGTCGTCGAGGTCGCCGACGAAGACCTTGGCGGTCTCGCGCAGGCCGTCTGCTTTGGATTCGTCGCGGACGAGCGCGCGGAGGTCGGCATCGGCTCCCGCCAACGCGTTCATCAGCGCGGTGGACACGGTTCCGGTGGCCCCGGTGATCAGTACGGTGCGTGACATGTTCGGCTCCTTTGGATCAGAGGGATGAGGCGGTCGGTGTCATGTCGTGGACCGGGAGTCTCCGTGCCGCCCGGCCGACGGTGAGGCGCTCCAGGGCCCAGAGCGCGACGGTCGCGGCCGAGAGGGCGGCGCCCAGGACGCACACGCCGGTCCAGCCGCTGTGCGTCCAGACCACCGAGGTCAGGGCGGAGCCCACCGCGCCGCCGATGAAGAAGGTGGTCATGAAGGCGGAGTTGATGCGGTTGCGGGCTTCGGGCCGGAGCGCGTAGACGACGTTCTGGCTGCTGTTGAGCACCGCCTGATGCGCCAGGTCCAGCACGACCACGCCGATGAGCAACCAGGCCAGCGAGTGCGCCCCGGCGGCGAGGGCCGGCCAGGAGGCCACCAGCAGGACCGTTCCGGCACCGGCCACGATCTGCACGTATCCGCGGTCGGCCAGCCGTCCGGCCACCGTGGCGGTCAGCGCGCCCACGGCGCCGACCAGGCCGAGGAGGCCGATGGCCGACTCCGACCAGCCGTAGGGCGCCTCCACCAGCAGGAAGGTCAGCGCCGTCCACAACACGCTGAACGAGGCAAGGCTCAGGGCGGCGATGCTCGCCCGCCAGCGCAGCAGCGGCTCGTACCGGAACATCGCCACCGTCGAGCGCAGCAGCCCGGGGTAGGACATGCGCTCGCCGTCGTTGCCGAGCCGGGGCAGGAAGACGCGCAGCAGCACGGCCATCAGCGCCATCAGGGCGGCACCCGCCCAGTAGACCGTCCGCCATCCGCCCAGCTCCGACAACGCTCCGGACGCGGTCCGCGCCAGCAGCAGGCCGAGCATCAGCCCGGTCATCACCGTGCCGACCACGCGGCCCCGCTCCTCGGGGGCCGCCAATGCCGCCGCGAACGGCACCACGACCTGCGCTCCCACCGAGGTCAGCGCGGTCAGGGCCGTGCTGACCAGGAGCACCGTGGCATTGGGGGCGGCGGCCGACACCAGCAGGAGCAGGGCGGTCGCCGCGTAGAGGGCCACCGCCAGCAGCCGCCGGTCCACCAGGTCGCCGAGCGGCACCAGCAGGATCAGCCCCAGCGCGTACCCGCCCTGAGCCGCCGTCACCAGCAGCGCGGCCGAGGAGGGTCCGATCCCGAACTCCCTGCCGATCAGGTCGAGCAGCGGCTGCGCGAAGTAGTTGCCCGAGACCGCCAGCCCGGTCGCCACCGACATGAGCAGGAGCAGCCCGCGAGACAGGCCGCCCGTGGGGGGTTTCGTCGTCATGTCCCCCAGCTTCGGGGGAAAAGATCAATGAGTCCAACGCATGTTTGTCATCTCAGCGATCGCGTATCAAGATTGATCCATGGAGCTTCAGCAGATGCGCTACGTCGTCGCCGTGGCGGAGACGAACAACTTCACCCGAGCCGCCGAGCGGTGCCTGGTCGTCCAGTCCGCGCTGAGCCACCAGATCGCCCGGCTGGAGCGCGAGCTGGGCGCCAGGCTGTTCGACCGCACCAGCCGCCGCGTCCGGCTGACGCCGGCCGGCGAGGCGTTCCTCCCCGCGGCCCGCCAGGCACTGGAAGCCGCCGAGCGGGCCCAGGCCGAGGTGGCGGCCGCCGTCGGCGAGATCCGCGGCCGGCTCGCCGTCGGCGCCATCCCCACCGTCACCGCGATCGACCTTCCGGCCGCGCTGAAACGCTTCCACCTGCGGCATCGCGAGGTGCGGATCACCCTCCGCTCGGGCGCGAGCGAGGAACTGGTCGAACGGGTGCGGCAGGGCACCCTGGACGCCGCCTTCCTGGGCCTCCCGCTGGGCGTGCGGCCCCAGGGCGTCCGCGGCCGCGAGCTGGCGCGCGGCGACCTCGTCGCCATGGTGGCGCCCGATCACCCGCTGGCGGGCGAGGAGCACGTGGACCTGAGCCGGCTGGCGGACGAGCCGTTCGTCGACTTCCCCGCGGGGACCGCCGGGCGGATCCAGTCGGACGCGGCCTTCGCGGCGGCCGGAGTGCACCGCGAGGTCGCCTTCGAGATCACGGCGCCCGACTTCATGGCACGCCTGATCCGGCAGGGCCTGGGGGTCGGGATGCTGCCCGCCGCCTTCGTGTCCGAATTCCCCTACCTGACGGCCATCCGGCTCCGCGACGCCCCTTCCCGCGCGGAGCACCTCATCTGGAGCCGCTTCCGGCCCGCCCCCGCCGCCGCGGCCTTCCTGTCCGCGCTGGGCATCTCCACGGCGGAGCTCTCCCGACCGCCGGGCACGGACGGGTGAGGGCCTCGGCGGCCGTCAGGCGAGCCGGTACACACGCCGCGCCGTCCCTCCGAGGACCGCGGCGCGTTCCCCCGGAGAGAGCCCGGCGATCAGTTCCCTGCCCGCGTCGACGGTCTCGGCGTAGCTCGCCGCCAAAAGGCAGAGCGGCCAGTCGGAACCGGCCATCAGCCGGTCCGGACCGAAGGCGTCGAGGGCGACGTCGGTATAAGGGCGCAGGTCGGCGAGCACCCACGAGTCCCAGGACGCCTCGGTCAGCAGGCCCGAGAGCTTCGCGCTGACGTTGCCGTGCCGCGCGAGTTCCCGCAGGTCCGCCGCCCACGGCTCGAGCCGCCCCGAGGCGATCGGCGGCTTGCCCAGGTGGTCCAGGACGAACCTCAGCTGCGGCAGCGCCGCGGCGGTCTCGGCGGCGGCCGGCAGTTGCGACGGGACCACCACCAGGTCGTAGGCCAGCCCTGCCGCGGCGACGGCGGCCAGGCCGCGCCGCACGTCCGGCCTGCAGAGCCAGCGCGGATCCGGCTCGCCCTGCACCTGGTGGCGGATCGCCTTGAGGTACCCGCCGCCCGGACCGGCGAGGAGCCGCGCGAGCCGGTCGGCGACGTCCGGCGCCGTCAGGTCGGTCCAGCCGACGACTCCGGCGATCAGATCGTGCTCGCGTGCCAGCTCCAGGAACTCCGGCGTCTCCTCGGGCACGGTGATCGTCTGGACCAGGACGGCCGCCGTGATCCCTTTCGCCCGCGCCTGCGGCTCGAGGTCGCCGGTCTCGAAGGTCCGGTCGATCGGAGCGAGTTCGGGCCCGGTGATCCACGGCTGGGCGCGGACCGACAGGTCCCAGACATGGAAGTGGGCGTCCACGTGACCCGTCACAACCGCCACACCACCGGCAGGGCCGCGTCCGCGCCGTCCGCGCCGTAGTCGTGCGCCACGTCCAGGAGTTCGCCCATGCGGGCCTGCCACGCGATGTTCACGGGCAGCGTCTCGAGCGCGGCCAGCATCGCGGCGTAGTCGTCGCATTCGATGAGGTGGAAGAGGTCGGTGCCGCTGCGCCAGATCGTCCAGGAAGTGGCCCCGGCGGCGCGGATGGCGGCGGTGAGCTCCTCGGGGACCTCACGGTGCGCCTGTTCGTAGGCGGTGATGCGGTCGGCGCGGACGCGTGTGTGCAGCGCGATCCTCACGGTTCCTCCTCGGAGAGGTCGTCCACGATGATGATTTCGAGGGTGCGCGGGCCGTGGACGCCCTCGACCCGGTCGAGTTCGATGTCGCTGGTGGCCGACGGGCCGGAGATGAACGTCAGGGGGCGGGCGGGGTCGAGCCGGGCGAGCGCGTCCGGGAGGTCGGCCACGATCTGGGACGCCCTGACGACGCACAGGTGGTGGTCCGGGATCAGGCTGAGGGCGCGCCGGCCCTGGCCCGGTCCGCCGGCCAGCACGATCGTCCCGGTGACGGCGATCGCGACGGCCGCGCCGGTCACGACGCCCTGGAACGCGTCGAGTTCGGCGGTGCCCAGGTCCTCGGTGCGCGGCAGGTCCGTCCAGGCGGCGGGGAACCCCGGCGGGACCACCACGCGTGAGAGGCCGCGGGCGGCCAGAGCCGAGCGGATCGTGCGGGCGACGCCGGACGGCGCGGTGCGCAGGACCGAAGCACGGTAGTCCGCGACACGTTCGGCGAACAGGACCACGAGCCCGTCCTCGGCGTGGGCGCGCAGGTAGTCGCGCGGCACGGGGACGTCTTCGGGCCGCTCGGCCGGGGGAACGTCCGCGAGCGCGGCGCGGACCCGGTCGAGGATCCGCAGGCGGGAGCTCATGACGACTCCTTGGTTCTGGACCACCAGGCGCGGAAGGACTCGGAGGGCGGGGCCGGGGTGTCGCGGGCTGCGGACCATCCCGCCAGCGGCGGCGGAAGGCGGCCGATCCGGCCCTTCCTGGCGATGACCCGGCCACCGAGGAAAGAGGCCCTCTGCACCGCGGACAGACGCCCCGGTGCGGACAGCACGGCCGTCGCCGCCTTCATCACGAGCGCCTCCGCGCCCGGCCTCCGGCCCTGAACGATTTTCGCCCGCAGATGGGTGAGCACCTCCGGAATATTAATTTTGACGGGGCAGGCGTCGTAACAGGCCCCGCAGAGGGTGGACGCGAACGGCAGGGACGCCGCGTGCTCCACTCCGGCGAGCTGCGGGGTGAGGACCGCGCCGATGGGGCCGGGATACACCGACCCGTAGGCATGGCCTCCGGTCCGCTCGTACACCGGGCAGACGTTCAGGCACGCCGAACAGCGGATGCAGGACAGCGCCTGGCGGCCCACCGTGTCGCGGAGCGTCTGCGTCCGGCCGTTGTCGAGCAGGACCAGATGGAACTCCTGCGGGCCGTCACCGGGCGTCACCCCGGTCCACAACGAGGTGTAGGGGTTCATCCGCTCGCCGGTGGAGCTGCGCGGCAGCAGTTGCAGGAACACCTCGAGGTCGACGAAGTCCGGGACGACCTTCTCGATCCCCATGACGGTGATCAGGGTCTCGGGCAGGGTCAGGCACATCCGGCCGTTGCCCTCGGACTCGACCACGCAGACCGTCCCGGTCTCGGCGACGCCGAAGTTCGCACCGGAGACCGCGACCTTGGCGCTGAGGAACTTCTCCCGCAGATGCAGCCGCGCCGCTTCGGCCAGGGCGCGCGGGTCGTCGCTCAGGTCCGCCGGCGCGTCCTTCCCGCGGCGGCCCATCTCGCGGGTGAAGATCTCGCGGATCTCCGCCCGGCTGCGGTGGATCGCCGGGACGAGGATGTGCGAGGGCCGGTCGTCGCCGAGCTGGACGATCAGCTCGGCGAGGTCGGTCTCGTAGGCGGTGATCCCCTCGGCGGCCAGCGCCTCGTTGAGCCCGATCTCCTGGGTGGCCATCGACTTGACCTTGACGACCTCGGTCCGTCCGGTGGCCTTGACCAGGTCCGCGACGATCCGGTTGGCCTCGGCCGCGTCAGCCGCCCAGTGCACGACGCCGCCCGCCGCGGTGACCTTCTCCTCCAGCCGTTCCAGGTAGTGCCCCAGGTGGCGCAGCGTCCGGCGTTTGATCGCCGCGCCGCTCTCGCGCAGCCGCTCCCAGTCGTCCAGCTCGCCGACGGCGGCCAGGCGCTTGTCCCGGATCGTGGTCGTCGCACGCCGCAGGTTGCGCCGCAGCCGGGTGTCGGCCAGCGCCTCCCGTGCGGCCTCGGGGAACGCGGGCGTCCCCAGCCAGACCAGCCCGTCGCCGCTCATCGTGGACTTCCTTCGGTCGAGGCGAGGATCTCGGCCAGGTGCATCGTGCGTATCCCGCTCCGCAACCGCGACAGCCCGCCGCCGATGTGCATCAGGCAGGAGTTGTCCGCCGCGCACAGCACCTCGGCCCCGGTCGAGCGCACCCCGGACATCTTGTCGGCGAGCATCGCGATGGACGTGTCGGCGTTCTTGAGGGCGAAGGTGCCGCCGAACCCGCAGCAGGAGTCGGCCTGCGGAAGGTCCACCAGTTCGATGCCCTTCACCGCGCCCAGCAGCCGTGCCGGCCGGTCGCCCAGGCGCAGCGCCCGCAGGGAGTGGCAGGTCGGATGGTAGGTGACCTTGTGCGGGAAGTACGCGCCCACGTCGGTCACGCCGAGGACATCGACCAGGAACTCGGTCAGCTCGTGGACCCGGGGCACGAGGGCGGCGACGGCGTTCTGCAGCCCGGCGCCACCGTGCTCCGCCGCCAGGACGGGGTGGCCCTCCTTGATCATCCCGGCGCACGACGCCGAGGGCGTGACCACGGCGTCGTAGCCGTCGAAGGTCCGGGCGAACCGCTCGACCAGCGGGAAAGCCTCGGGCCGGTAACCGGTGTTGAAGTGCATCTGCCCGCAGCAGGTCTGCTCCCGCGGGAAGTGCACGGTGTGGCCGAGCCGTTCCAGCAGCGTCACGACGGCCTGCCCCGTACCGGGGAACAGCGTGTCGTTGACGCAGGTGATGAACAACGCGATGCGCACGGTCTCACGCCCCTTCCGGAACGGGCACATGCGCCCCGAGCAGCAGGTCCGCACGCAGGTCGCGCCACAGGGCCTTGGGGATCGGCCGGTGGAACTGGTAGTTGGCGTCCATGACCTGCCCGGCGTCGCGCAACCCGACCAGGACGGCCTTGACGGCCGGGTGCCCGAGCGGGAACCGCGCCGCGACCGCCCGCACCGGCACCCCGTGCCGTTCGCAGATCTCCTTGAGCCGCAGAGCCCGCTGCACGAGCGGCCTGGGCGCGGCGCGGTAGTCGTAGGTGGCGTCCCGGCGCGGATCGGCCAGCAGCCCGGAGTTGAACACGCCGCCCGCGATCACCGAGACGCCGCGCCGCTCCGCCTCGGGCAGCAGCTCGGCCAGGCCGCTCTGGTCGAGCAGGGTGTAGCGGCCGGCGAGCAGGACGACGTCCAGGTCGGTCTCGCGGACGAACCGCGCCGGGAGCGCGGACTGGTTCATCCCGATCCCGATCGCGTCGACGACGCCCTCGTCCCGCAGCCGTTCGAGTGCCGGGTAGGCCTCGGTGAGCGCCTGCTCGGCATGCTCGTCCGGGTCGTGCAGGTAGACGATGTCGACGCGGTCCAGGCCGAGCCGTTCCAGGCTGGCCTCGAGGCTGCGGCGCACCCCGTCTGCGCTGAAGTCCCAGACCCTGCGATGGGTCGCCGGGACGGCGAAACCGTCGGCGAGGTCGTCGCCCGACGGTTCGGGCACCGGCTCGAGCAGCCTTCCCACCTTGGTGGAGACGGTGTAGGTCTCGCGCGGCCTGGCACGGAGCGCCTCGCCGAGCCTCCGTTCCGACAGGCCGAGGCCGTAGTGGGGCGCCGTGTCGAAGGAGCGGATCCCCGCCTCCCACGCGATGTGCACCGCCTCGGTGGCGTCCAGGTCGGTCACCGGGGAGAACAGGTTGCCGATCGCGGCGGCCCCGAAGGACAGCTCGGTGACCCTCGCCCTGCTACGGCCGAGGAACGGTCGCTTCATACGGGAACCTCTCAGCTCTGGGCCGGGCGCAGCCGAAGGCCCGCCATACCGCCGTCCACGGCCAGCGCGGTCCCCGTGACCGAGGACGCCGACGGGCTCGCCAGGTAGGCGATCGCGGCCGCCACCTCCGGGGCCGTGACCAGCCTGCCGGACGGCTGGCGCGCGTTCAGCGCGGCACGCTCGGCCTCGGGATCAGGTGCGGCGGACAGGAGCCGTGCGATCCACGGAGTGTCGGCGGTGCCGGGGTTCACGCAGTTCACCCGGATGCCCTCGCGCAGGTGGTCGGCCGCCATCGCCAGGGTCAGGGACAGCACGGCTCCCTTGCTCGCCGAGTACAGCGCACGCTGCGGAAGCCCGGCCGTCGCGGCGATCGAGCAGTTGTTGACGATCGCGGCGTGCTCCGACGCCCGCAGGTACGGCAGCGCGGCACGGGTCGTGCGGACGACGCCCAGGAGGTTCACGTCCAGGACGCGGTTCCACTCCTGGTCCGGGTTGTCCGCCACGGTCCCGGCGGCGCCGATCCCCGCGTTGTTGACCAGGACGTCGATCCCGCCGAGCAGGTCGGCGGCGGCCGCCACGGCCTCCCGGACCGAGGAGTCGTCCGTGACGTCGGCCCTGAACCCGTGGAGGGGGGCCTCGACCTCCGGGACGAGGTCGAGCACCGCGACGGCGGCCCCGCGCTCGGCCAGCAGCAGGGCGGTGGCCAGGCCGATGCCGGAAGCGCCACCGGTGATGACGGCGCGCAGGCCGTCGAACTCGCTCATGATGCGTTCACCTCTGCGGTCGAGGCCCGGTCGGCGACCCAGAAGTCGCCGTCGGGGAAGGAGTAGGTCGCGATCGACTCGGGGAGCATCTCCGCGGAGAAGCCGGGGTCGGCAGGCGCGACGTAGTGGCCGTCGCGGATGACGGTCGGTGTCACGAAGTGCTCGTGCAGGTGGTCGACGTACTCGATGACGCGGTCCTCGGTGGTGCCCGACAGCGCGACGTAGTCGAACATCGACAGGTGCTGCACCAGCTCGCACAGGCCGACGCCGCCGGCGTGCGGGCAGACCGGGACGCCGAACTTCGCCGCCAGCAGCAGGACGGCCAGGTTCTCGTTGACCCCGCCGACCCGGGCGGCGTCGAGTTGGAGCACGTCGATGGCCCCGGCCTGCAGCAGCTGCTTGAACACGACGCGGTTCTGGACGTGCTCGCCGGTGGCGACCTTGACGGGGCCGACGGCGCGCCGGATCGTCGCGTGGCCCAGGACGTCGTCGGGGCTGGTGGGCTCCTCGACCCAGTACGGGTCGAACTCGGCGAGCGCTTTGGTCCACGTGATCGCCTCGTCGACGTTCCACCGCTGGTTGGCGTCGACGGCCATGCGGATGTCCGGGCCGACGGCGGCGCGCCCGGCACGGCAGCGGCGGACGTCGTCGGCGAGGTCGGCGCCGACCTTGAGCTTGATCTGGGTGAAGCCGTCCGCGACGGCCTGCCGGGCGAGCCGTGTCAGCTTCTCGTCGGAGTACCCGAGCCAGCCCGGCGAGGTGGTGTAGGCGGGGTAGCCGCGGGCGAGCAGGTCGGCCTCGCGGTCCTTGGCGCCTTGCCGGCTCCCGAGCAGCAGGTCCAGGGCCTCCTGCGGCGTCAGGGCGTCCGCGATGTAGCGGAAGTCGACCTGGGACACCAGCCAGGCGGGGTCGGCGTCGGCCAGCAGCTTCCACAGCGGCTTGCCGGCGCGTTTGGCCGCCAGGTCCCAGGTCGCGTTGACCGCGGCGCCGATGGCCATGTGCATCACGCCCTTCTCCGGGCCCAGCCAGCGCAGCTGGCTGTCGCCGATCAGGTCGCGGCTCAGCGCGCCGGGGTCGGCGCACAGCTCCGCCACGGAGCGGCCCAGCAGGTGCGGGCGCAGCGCGTCCAGGGCGGCGACCATGACCTCGTTGCCCCGGCCGATGGTGAAGGTGAACCCGTGCCCGGCCGCACCGTCCGGGGCGTCGGTCCGCAGCACGAGGTAGGCGGCCGAGTAGTCCGGGTCGGGGTTCATGGCGTCGGAGCCGTCGAGCTCGCGGGAGGTCGGGAAGCGGACGTCGTGGGTTTCAACGGCGGTGATACGCGCGCTCATCGTGGTCCTCGTTCTCAGGCCTGGACGAACGTCTGGCTCTGGTGGCCCAGCCCGTCGATGCTCAGCTCGACGGTGTCGCCGGGCCGCAGGTAGGGGTTGCCCGGCAGGCCGAGGGCCACTCCCGCCGGGGTACCGGTGTTGATCACGTCGCCGGGCTCCAGGACCATGTACCGGCTCAGGTACCACACGAGGTAGGCAACGTCGAAGATCATGTTCTTGGTGCTGCCGTCCTGGCGGGGCGTGCCGTTGACCGACAGGCGCAGCCCGAGGTCCTGCGCGTCGCCGACCTCGTCGGCCGTGACCAGCCAGGGGCCGAGCGGGTTGAACGTCTCGCAGGACTTGCCGAGGTCCCACTGGGGCGAGTAGTCCAGCTGGAACTCCCGCTCGGAGACGTCGTGGCTGACGGCGTACCCGGCGATGACCGCCGCCGAGTCCGCCGGGCTCTCCAGGTAGCGGGCGCGGGCGCCGATGACCACGGCGAGTTCGACCTCCCAGTCGGTCCTGACCGAGCCGCGCGGGATGTTCACCGTGTCGTAGGGGCCGACGACCGTGTAGGGGTCCTTCATGAAGACCACGGGGCGGGCGGGGACCGCGGCGCCGGTCTCCTCGGCGTGGTCGCGGTAGTTCAGGCCGACGCAGATCACCTTGCCGGGCCGGGCGACCGGCGCTCCGACGCGCACGTCCCCGTCCGTGATCTCGGGGAGGCCGCCCTCCTCCAGCGCGGCGCGGACGGCGGCGAGCCCGCCTTCGACGAAGAACTCCCGGTCGTAGTCCCGGACCACGCCGGAGAGGTCGAGGAGGCGTCCATCGCCGGTCAGCGCGGCCGGACGTTCGCGGCCTGCGGGGCCGATGCGCAACAACTTCACTTCGGGCTTCTCCTCCCTGGAGGGGCACGAGCCTCTCGGAAACCGACCACAGATCGGATGACCATCCGGTGGTGGCGACGACCATAGCCCTCCGCCCGGCGGTGGGACAAGGAGACATCGGAGGAATCCTGGTTCACTGTGATCCGCCTCTCCAGCATCGTCCCTGTTCACGGAAGTGAAGTGGTGAATTATCCAAGCATGAGATCGGACCTCGGGGGTATCGAGTTTTGTGCCCGTCAGAAATCATCGGGTCAATCCTCTTGCCCTAGCTGGCAACGTGGACGTAATCTCCGCAACACCTGGACGGCAGTACCAGTCCTCCGATGACCTTCCCCCCGGCCTCGGCCCACCCCAGAGAGAACAGCGTCCATGATGAGAACCCGCGCCCGCACCGTAGCCGTCGCAGCCTCTCTGCTGCTGGCGGCGGGGCTCGCCACCGGCTGCAACCGAGGCAGCGACCTCGACCAGAAGCCCGGCTCCGCGTCCGGCAAGCCCGCCATCGGCATCGACCTCCCGCGCTCCGACTCCGACTTCTGGAACTCCTACGCCCAGTACCTCAAGACCAAGACCGGCGAACTCGGCCTGAACGTGCTGCCGACCAGCAACTCGCAGAACGACGTCACCAAGCTGGTCGCCAACGTCCAGGTCTTCCAGAACACCGGCGCCAAGGCGGTCGTGATGGCGCCGCAGGACACCGGAGCCATCGCCACCACCCTGGAGACCCTGGCCGAGAAGAAGATCCCGGTCGTCAGCGTCGACACCCGTCCCGACAAGGGGCAGGTCTACATGGTGGTGCGCGCCGACAACCGCGCCTACGGCACCAAGGCGTGCAAGTTCCTCGGTGAGCAGCTGGGCGGCAAGGGCAAGGTCGCCGAACTCCAGGGCGCGCTGGACTCCATCAACGGCCGCGACCGGTCGGAGGCCTTCATCGAGTGCATGAAGAAGGACTTCCCCGACATCGAGGTCTTCGAGCTGGCCACCGACTGGAAGGGCGACGTGGCCTCCAGCAAGCTGCAGACCCTGCTCGCCCAGCACCCCGACCTGAACGGCATCTACATGCAGGCCGGCGGCGTGTTCCTCCAGCCGACCCTGGCGCTGCTCGAGCAGAAGGGCCTGCTCAAGCCCGCCGGCGAGCCCGGCCACATCACGATCATCTCCAACGACGGCATCCCGCAGGAGTTCGACGCCATCCGCAAGGGCCAGATCGACGCCACCATCTCCCAGCCCGCCGACCTCTACGCCGAGTACGCCCTGTTCTACGCGCAGGCGGCCGCCGAGGGAAGGACCTTCCAGCCCGGCCCGACCGACCACGACTCCACGATCATCAGCCTCCCCAACGGGCTGGAGGACCAGCTGCCCGCACCGCTGGTGACCAAGGAGAACGTCGACGACGAGGCGTTGTGGGGCAACAACATCGGCAACTGATCCCGGTGGCGGCGGGCCACCGGCACCAGGCCCGCCGCCGTCCTCCCATCCCTGACTGAAAGGACGGCACCGACCATGGCGGACACGGTGACCGCATCGGCTCCCCCGGCCCCGGTGGTCGAGGCGACCGGCATCTCCAAGCGGTTCGGCGCGACGGTCGCTCTCCGCGAGGCGCGGATCGCCATCGCGCCGGGCGAGTCGCACGCGCTGGTCGGGCGGAACGGCGCCGGCAAGTCCACGCTGGTCTCCATCCTCACCGGCCTGCAGAAGCCCGACACCGGCACGCTGCGCTTCAACGGCGAGCCCGCGCCGGCCTTCGGCGACATCGACGCGTGGCGGTCGCGCGTGGCCTGCGTCTACCAGCGTTCGACGATCCTGCCCGACCTCAGCGTCGCGGAGAACCTCTTCCTGCACCGGCAGAGCAGCTCGGCGCTGCGGCCGATCAGCTGGCGCAGGCTCCGCTCGAGGGCGGCGGAGCTGCTCGCCGAGTACGGCGTGGACCTCGACCCGACGGCCGCCGCCCGCACGCTCACGGTGGAGCAGCGACAGTTCGTGGAGATCGCGCGGGCCCTGTCCTTCGGCGCCCGGTTCATCATCCTGGACGAGCCGACCGCCAAACTCGACGCCCGCGGCATCGAGCGGCTCTTCGCCAAGCTGCGCGGGCTGCAGGAGCAGGGGGTGGCGTTCCTGTTCATCTCCCACCACCTGCAGGAGGTCTACGACCTGTGCACCAGCGTCACCGTCTACCGGGACGCCCGCCACATCGTCACGGCGCCCGTCGCGGAGCTGGACCAGGAGGCGCTCGTCGAGGCGATGACGGGAGAGCGGGCCGAGAGCGCCGCCGCCGAGGGCGCCCCCCGGTCACGGCCGGGACCGCAGGTCCCCGAACTGCTGTCGGTCACCGGGCTGACCCTGCCCGGCGCGTACGAGGACCTCGACCTGGCCGTCCGGGAAGGAGAGGTCGTGGGCCTGGCGGGCGCCGCCGCCAGCGGCAACGTGCAGCTCGGCGAGACCATCGCGGGCCTGCACAAGGCCTCCGCCGGCGAGATGCGGATCTCCGGACGCGCCCTGCGCAGCGGTGACATCCCCGCCGCGATCGCCGCGGGCGTGGGTCTCGTCCCCGAGGACAGGCACCTGCAGGGACTGGTCAACGACCGCAGCGTGGCCGAGAACGCCACCCTCACCGTGTCCGACCAGCTCGGGCCGTTCGGCACCGTCCTGCCGTCCCGGACCCGTGCCTTCGCCGCCCGGATGATCAAGGATCTCGACATCAAGACCCCCGGCCAGGACACCCCCGTCTCCGCCCTGTCCGGCGGCAACCAGCAGAAGGTCGTCGTCGCGCGGGCGCTCGCCACCGACCCGGCGGTCCTCGTCACCATCCGCCCGACCAACGGCGTGGACGTGAAGTCCAAGGAGTTCCTGCTCGACAGGATCCGCCAGGTCGCCGACTCCGGCCGCGCCGCCCTGATCGTCTCCGACGAGCTGGACGACCTGCGGTCGTGCGACCGGGTCGTGGCCATGTTCCACGGCCGGATCGCCGCCGAGTTCGCCCCCGGCTGGAAGGACGAGCAGCTGGTCGCCGCCATGGAGGGCATGGCCGTCAACAACGAAAGGAAGGACAGCGATGTCCACGAGCACTGACCTGTCCGGCACCGCGGCCGTCGGCGGCGAACCCCCCGCGGCCGCCGGCCGCGCCCGCCTCTCCTTCGCCAGGTACCGTGACCTGTCCCTGGTGCCGGTCCTGCTGGTGCTGTGCGTCATCGGGTTCATCGTCTCCCCCGCGTTCCTCACCGCCGACAACCTGCTCGGCGTGGCCCAGCAGTCCACGGAGCTGAGCCTGCTCGTCCTGGCCCAGGCGCTGATCCTCATCTGCGGGCGGATGGACCTGTCCCTGGAGTCCACGATCGGCGTCGCGCCGGTCATCGCGATCTGGATGGTGCTGCCCGCCGACGGCGGCCGGTTCCAGGGGCTCGGGCTGCTCCCGGAGAGCTTCTCGGTGCCGCTGTGCCTGCTGGTGGGCGTTCTGATCGGCGCGCTCAACGCCTTCCTGATCCTGAAGCTGCGGCTCAACGGGTTCATCGTGACGCTCGGCGGGCTGACCATGCTGCGCGGGCTGCAGATCGCCATCTCCGAGGGCCAGTCGATCGTGGACCTGCCCTCCTCCTTCACCTACCTCGGCAGGGCGTCCTGGCTCGGCGCCCCCGCGGCGATCTGGATCTGCGGCCTGCTGTTCCTCATCGGCGGCGCGGCGCTGGCCTGGCTCAAGCACGGCCGTGCGCTGTACGCGATCGGCGGCAACGCCGAGGCCGCGCGGACCGCGGGCATCCGGGTCGACCGCATCACCGCGGTGGTGCTGATCCTCGCCGGGCTGCTCGCCGCCTTCGCCGGCATCCTCTACACCGGCCACTACGGTTCGATCTCCGCCAACCAGGGCAGCGGCTGGATCTTCCAGGTCTTCGCCGCGACCGTCATCGGCGGCGTCAGCCTCAACGGGGGCAAGGGCACGATCTTCGGCGCGCTGACCGGCGTGCTCACCCTCCAGCTCGTCGTCAACGTGATGACCCTGGGCGGGGTGCCGCCGCTGTGGAACCAGTTCCTCAACGGCGCGATCATCATCATCGCCCTGACCGTCTCGCGGTTCGCCTCCGGAGAGAAGCAGGAGTGAGCGTCACCGACGAGGCGATCGAGAAGATCAAGACGATGATCATCTCCGGTCAGCTCGCCCCCGGGACCCGGCTGCCCCGGGAGGAGGAGCTCGCGGGGCAGCTCGGGTTGTCGCGCAACTCCCTGCGGGAGGCGGTGCGGGCGCTCACCGCGATGCGGATCCTGGTCACCCGCCAGGGGGACGGGACCTACGTGTCCGGGCTGGAGCCCCATGTCCTCATGGAGGCGATGACGTTCGTCTCAGACGTCTCCCAGGGCGACAGTGCCGCCCAGCTGATCGGCGTCCGCAGGCTGCTGGAACCCCAGGTGACCGGCCTGGCCTCGGCGCGACTGACCGACGGGCAGCTGCTCGTGCTGCGGGAGGCGTTCGAGAAGAGCGTGGCGGCGGAGAGCGTCGAGGAGTTCATCGAGTGGGACATGGCGTTCCACCGGACGATCGCGGAGAGCGTGGGGAACCCGCTGCTGACGATGCTCCTCGACGTGCTGTCCACGCGCACGCAGCGCATCCGCATCGTCCGCGGCACCGAACTGGCAGGCCGGATGGAATCGGTGCACCGCGAGCACGAGACGATCCTGCACGCGCTGGAGGCCAGGGACGCGCTGCTCGCCGTCTCGGCGGCCACGCTCCACCTGTCGGCCGTCGAACGGTGGCTCGAGCGGTCCTGACCGTCAGAGTGCCTCGTTCAGCCAGCGGGTGACGTTCGAGATGTGCACGGTCGCCCAGGCCCGTGCCGTCTCGACCTCGCCGAGCGCCAGGGCGTCCAGGATCGCGCGGTGTTCCGCCAGCGTGCGGGACACCGCTTCCTGCTGCGTGACGCCGCGCCAGATGCGGGCGCGCACCGTCGGACCGGAGATGGTCTCCAGCAGCGAGCACAGGAGGGGGACGCCCGAGGCGGCCGCGATCCGCCGGTGGAACTCCAGGTCGTTGGCCACGAGCTCCTCGGCGCCCGGGGCGTCGCCCAGCCCGTCCAGCAGGCTCCGCAGCCCGGCGACCTCCTCCGGGGTGATCCGCTGGGCGGCCAGCGCCGTCGCCGCGGGCTCGAGGATCGCCCGGACCTGGAACGCCTGCAGGACCGTGTCGTCCTGGTGGAAGTCCAGGATGAACGTGACGGCCTCCAGCAGCTGCTCCGGCGCGAGGCTGCTCACGTACGTCCCGTCGCCCTGCCTTACGTCGAGGATGTTCAGCAGCGACAGCGCCCGCACCGCCTCGCGCAGGGAGTTGCGCGACAACCCCAGCTCGGAGGCGAGGTCCGCCTCCTTCGGCAACCGGTCCCCCGGCCGCAGCGCGCCCGAGACGATCATCTCCTTGATCTTCTCGATGGCCTCATCGGTGACCGCCACGCGCCTTCACCCCTCAAAGATCCGATGTCCCGCACCAGTATGCAGCCGACCGCGGCCGCCGGGTGCGGCGTGAGGGATCTCCGTCGAGGACGTGCCGGTCACTCCCTCATCCGGCCGGGCAGCCGCAGCAACGCGGCGGCGGCGCGTGCCGGACGGCCGTTGAGCAGGTGCAGCAGGACGTCGATGGTCGTCCACCGCAGCTTGCCGGCGGAGAAGATGGCGGCCGCACGCAGCGGCAGCTCGTCGAGACCGTGTTCGTACATCGCCATCTCGGCCGGGTCGGCCCTGGTGGCCTCGTCGAGAGGGGCCGCCCGCCACAGCACGGCCTTCAGCAGCCGTCCCAGCCGGGTCGCGCTGACCTCGCCCAGGGTCGAGTCCCGGGTGAACGGCCGCACCGGCCGCGGTCGCGGGACGGGGTGTCCGAGCCGCTGCTCGAACTGCTCGTCGGTGACCGCGACCAGCGGTGAGCCGACGGGCTCGGCCGCCGTGTCGACGCCTCCGCTGACCACCACCGTCACCGTACCGACCACGTCGGTGCTCGATCGGGCGATCTCCAGATCGAAGGGGCCGGACGGGATCCGCCAGTCCGCCTCGGACACGTCGTAGAACGCGAACGCGCGGGCCGCGACGGTGATCGCGACGGTCCGGCGTTCCCCCGGCGACAGCCGTACCTTGGCGAAACCGGCCAGCTGGCGGCGGGGCCGTGCGACCACGCCCGTACGGTCGTGCAGATACACCTGAACGACGTCGCTGCCCGCCCGCCGCCCGGTGTTCTCGACGGTGACGTTCACGGTGACGTCCTCACCGGCCGGCACATCGGCACGGTCGACTCCGATGCCGCTCCAGGCGATGGTGGTGTAGCCGAGGCCGTGACCGAACGGGAACAGCGGCTGCCGGTCGATGGTGGTGTGGTAGCGGTAACCGACGTAAAGGCCCTCGCGGTACTGCACCTGGTGCGGCTCACCCGGGAAGTACGGGGCCGCGGCATCGTCGTCCTGCGCGGCCGGGAACGTCTCGGCGAGCCTGCCCCCGGGTTCCGCATCGCCGTAGAGGACGTCGACGAGTGCGCCGCCGCCTGCCTGCCCGCCGAGATAGCACTCCAGGATCGCCGCGGGGAGGTCCTTCCACGGCATCAGCACCGGGGCGCCGTTGGACAACACGACGACGGTCCGCGGGTTGGCGGCGCACACCGCCGCGACCAGTTCGTCGTGCTGAGCGGGCAGCCGCAGGTCGGTGCGGTCGAAGCCCTCACTCTCATAGGACGGCGGCAACCCGATCATGACGACTGCGACGTCGGCGGCGCGGGCGGCCACGACGGCCTCGGCGATCAGTTGGGGATCCTGCCGGGCGTGCGCCGGGTCGTACCCGGGCGCATAGGTCGTGTTCGCGCCGCGGCGTTCGAGTTCCGCCAGCATGGTGGTGATCCGGGTGGGGGTGACCAGGGAGCTCCCGGCGCCCTGGTAGCGAGGCTGCTCGGCGAACGACCCGATCACGGCGATCGAATCCTCCGGGACGAGAGGGAGCACTCCGTCGTTGGTGAGCAGCACGGTGCCGTCGGCGGCCACCCGACGGGCCAGGGCGTCGTGGGCGTCGACGGGGATCTCGCCGTGCGGCGTACGGGCCGAGCGGGCGACGAGGTCGAGGACTCGCTGAGCCGACTCGGCGACCTGCTCCGCCGGCAGCAGCCCGGACTCGACCGCCCGTACGACGAGCCGGTCGGACAGGCCGCGGCTACCGGGCATCTCCAGGTCCATGCCGGCGGCCACCGCCGCGACCCGGTCGACGGTCGCGGCCCAGTCGCTCATCACCAGGCCGTCGAATCCCCATTCACCGCGCAGGATCTCGGTGAGCAGCCGGTGGTGCTGGGTGGCGGGATGCCCGTTGACCTGGTTGTAGGAGGCCATCACGGTCCACGGCCGGGCGGTTTTCACGGCGTACTCGAACCCGGCCAGGTACAGCTCCCGCAGCGTGCGCTCGTCGACGATGGCGTCGACCACGAACCGGTGGGACTCCTGGTTGTTGACCGCGAAGTGCTTGAGGCACGCGCCGACGCCGTGGCGTTGCAGCCCGTCCACCACCGCCGCCGCGAACCGGCCGCCGAGCAGCGGGTCCTCCGAGAAGTACTCGAAGTTGCGTCCGCACAGGGGGCTCCGCTTGATGTTCAGGCCCGGTCCGAGCACCACGTCGACGCCGAAGGCACGGGCCTCGACGGCGAGGGCCGCACCGACCTCGGCCGCCAGGTCCTCGGCCCAGGTGCCGGCCAGCGTCACGGCCGGGGGGAAGCAGGTCGCCGGGGCGCTGCCCCCGACCCCCAGGTGATCACCGGCGTCGGCCTGGAATCTCAAGCCGTGCGGCCCGTCGCTGACCACGCACGAGGGCACGCCGGACTCGGGCAACGGCTGGGTGCGCCAGTAGCCCTCACCCGACAGCAGTGACACCTGCTGCCTCAGCGTGAGGTCGGCGGCGGTGGGCGGCTTGGTCATGAGCGATCCAGACTTCGAGAGGGGAAGGACATCGTTCGGGTTCAGCGGACCGACCGGATCGCCAGGACCGCCGCGGCGCCGGCCACGGAGGCCGCCAGCCCGATCGGGAACAGGGCGGCGTAGCCCCACGACGTCGCGATCACTCCCGCGACGCCCGGCGCGATCAGCTGAGGCAGGGCGACGGCGATGTTGAGGACGCCGAGATCCTTGCCGCTGTCCTGCGCCGAGGGCAGCACTTCCGACAGCAGTGCCTGGTCCACCGACATGTAGGCGCCGAAACCCAGGCCGGCCAACGCGGCGTAGACCCCGAAACCCGTCACGGAAGGCAGCATCCAGGGGCCGATGAGCGACAGGCCGATCAGCACACCGGACACGATGACGACGGGCTTGCGCCGGCCGAGCCGATCGCTGACGGTGCCGCCCACCACCGTGCTGATCACGGTGGTGACCAGTGCGATCCCGGCGAACAGCGGCACCCAGTCCACGGCGTCGTCGCCGAGCCCGATGTAGTCCTGCAACAGGTACAGCTGGTAGCCGTTGACCAGGTAGTAGCCGATGAAGGTGAGCAGCCGGCCGGCGAAGCCGAACGCGAAGTCGGGATGGGCTCTCGGGCTGACCCAGAAACCGCGCAGGAACGTCGCCCAGGGCAGAGCCGGGCGAGGGTCGTCCTGATTCGGGTGGTCGGGGTTGAACCTGACGAAGCCCGCGGCGCCGAGCACGACCAGTACGGCCAGCAGGCAGTGTCCGGCGAACGGCGCGTCGGAGAAGGCCGAGCCCACCGCCTGCCCGCCGAGCATGCCCAGCAGCACACCGAGTCCGCCCGCCGCGGAGAACCGGCCGCGCACGCCGCGCGGCACCCGGTCGGGCAGCACCGCGGCGAACGGGCCGAGCATCAGGTTGAGACCGGCGAGAAGCAGCAGGTACGTCACCGCCAGGCCGGTCAGCCCGGCCAGGTCGCCCGCTCCGCGCAGGACCACCAGGCTCGCCGCCCCGAGTGCGGCACCGGCCAGCAGCCACGGTGCGCGCCGGCCCAGGCGGCTGCGCGTACGGTCCGACAGCACGCCGGCCAGCGGCGGTACGACCAGCCCGGCCACCGCGCCGACGACGGTGATCAGCGCGAGGTTGGCCGTCTTGTCCGCCGGGTCGAACTCCTCGACCTGCAGCGGCAGCAGGATCCCGCCGACCGCGCCGATCGCGAGGAACACTCCCAGCTGGGCCAGGAAGAACCAGATCAGCAACCGCCGCAGAGGCCCCCTCACGGGATCGCGCTCGGTGCTGTTCGGGTCGTGGCCCTCCGGGCTCAGCCGCACCGCGCCGCCGTCTTCCGGCGAAGACGGCTCCGGATGGGCGTCAGCTACAGGCATTCGGCACCTCTGTGACCGGTCGAAGGAAGCTAAATCGATTTAGTGATGTGCCGGTAAGGTAAGGCACGTAGGGTTCGGATCACAAGAGCGACGTGGGGAATCTTCATGGCGAGCGAGGGCGCGGCCCGTCGGGGGCGTCGTACCACCATCGCCGATGTGGCCCAGGCCGCAGGCGTCTCCCGGACCACGGTCAGCTTCGTGCTGAACGGCACCCGGGGGCAGACGATCCCCGAGTCCACCCGGCAGCGCGTCCTGCAGGCGGCCGAACGGCTGCGCTACGCCCCCTCGGCGGAGGCCCGCGCGCTCAGACGCGGGCGCAGCGACGTGGTCCTGCTCTACCTGGCGCCCGAGCTGCCCCTCACCACCGACCTCGGGCAGCTCCTGGAGCACCTGGCCGCCATGTTCGCCGCCGCCGGGCTCACCGTGATCGCCCAGCCCTGGACCCGGTACCCGGACACCGAGGTGTCGAAGGCGATCACACCGGCCGTCGTGCTGGCCTGGCACCTGGACGAGGACTCCGTCACGGCCATGCGCCGCAACGGGGTGCAGGTCGTGGTCTCCCTCACCGACGGCTCGGATCCGGTGGCCCGGTGGGTCTGGGGGGCTCGAGAGGAGACCATCGCGCGTCTGCAGGTCGGCAGGTTGGTCGAAGCCGGTCATCGCAGGCTCGGCTACGCCCTTCCGCACGACCGGCGGCTGGCCGAGGCGAGCCGCAAGCGGCTGGAGGCCCTGCAGCGGGCCTGCGCCGAGCACGGCCTGCCCGACCCCGTCGCGCTCCCCGTCCCCGCCGACGACGGCGCCCACGCGGCCGTGGCCTCCTGGCGCGCGATGACACCGGCCGTCACCGGCGTCTGCGCCCATGACGACGTCGCGGCCCTGGCCGTGCTGGCGGGCCTGCGGCGACACGGGCTGTCGGCCCCCGCCGACCTCGCGGTGATCGGGGTGATCGACTCCCCGGCCGCCCGGCTGGCCTGCCCTCCCCTGACGATGGTGACCGTCGACATGCGGGCCACGGCCCGCTACACCGTCGACGTCGTCACCGCGCTCCTCGAGGGAGCACCGCTCCCGCCCGCCCCCGAGGTCGTCGGCCTGATCGAGCGCATGTCGGTCTGATGACAGATGTCATGGCCGAAAGCTGACACATCCCACCGATTCCATGACGGGGTGTTCTACCGGGAGCTTTCGGGCGCTTCGAGACTGGGGGTATGGAAACGACTTCGAAAGGTCCCGGTGGTGACGGACCCTGGGCGATCACCGCTGACGGGGTGCGGCGGACGTACTCGTCCGGGGAAGGCGGCGGGTTCGAGGCCGTCCGGGGAGTCGGCCTCAGGGTGGGGCGCGGGGAGATGTTCGCGCTGCTGGGCACGAACGGAGCGGGGAAGACGTCCCTGGTGGAGCTCCTGGAAGGGCTCGCCCGGCCTTCGGCGGGCACGATCAAGGTCCTCGGGCACGATCCCTATGCCGAGCGGACGGTGGTGCGGCCGCGCATCGGCGTCCTGCTGCAGTCCGGCGGCTTCCCCGGCGACCTCACCGTCGCGGAGACCGCGCGGACGTGGGCCGGTGCCACCACCGGCGCGCGACCGCCGGGCGAGGTCCTGGAGCTGCTGGGGCTCGGCGGCCGGCTCGATGTCAGGGTGAAGCAGCTCTCCGGCGGCGAGGCGCGCAGGCTCGACCTGGCGATCGCGCTCCTGGGCAGACCGGAGGTGCTGTTCCTCGACGAGCCCACCACCGGCATGGACCCGGAGGGCAGAAGGGACACCTGGCGGCTGGTGAAGCAGCTCCAGGAGGAAGGCACGACCGTCCTCCTCACCACCCACTACCTGGAGGAGGCCGAGGCACTCGCGGACCGGCTGGCGATCATCCATGAGGGCCGTGCCATCGCCTCCGGCACTCCGGCGGAGGTCATCGCCGACCACCCGTCGCGGATCCGCTTCAGCCTGGCCGACGGCCCGGTGGACCTCCCCCACCTCGGTGCGGGGACCCGAGCGAAGTGGACGGGCCGCCTGTGCACCGTCCGCACCGCGCACCTGCAGCCGGCCCTGTACGCCCTCCTGTCCTGGGCCGAGGAACGCGGCGCCGAACTGGAAGGACTGGACGCGCGGGCCGCCTCCCTCGAAGAGGTCTTCCTCGGCCTGAGCGAATCCACCACCGACGACGTCGCCATGGAGGTCGCGTCATGAGCATGCTCTCCCCCGTCCGGTCCGCCGCCGTACCCCGCCTCCTCGCGCTGGGCCGCGCGGAGATGCTGCTGCTGGGACGGAACCGGACCGCGCTCCTGACCTCGGTGGCCTTCCCGGCCATCGCGCTCGCGATGCTCGCCACCTCGGGGATGTTCTCGCCCGACGACGCGGCCGCCTCCGCGCAACTCATGGCCGGGACGATCGGGATGACCCTCCTCTTCGTCGTCTACACCACCCTGGTGGCGGCGTACGTCGGGCGCAGGGAGGGGCTCGTCCTGAAACGGCTGCGCGTCGGCGAGCTCCACGACGGGGAGATCCTGCTGGGCACCGCGCTGCCCGCGCTGGCCATCACCGTCGTCCAGATCCTCATCCTCGCGGGTGTCGGCCTGGTCTTCCTCGACGTCGTCCCGCCGAAGAACCCCGTGCTGCTCCTGGCCGGGCTGGTCCTCGGCATGGTGATCACCGGTGCGCTCGCGGCCTGCTCCTCGGCGTTCACCTCGACGGTGGAGACGGCGCAGGTGACCGTGCTGCCGTTCATCCTCCTGTCGGTCGGCGGCGCGGGGATGTTCGTCCCGCTGAGCGAGCTGCCCGACCCGGTCGCGGAGATCTGCGCGTTCCTGCCGTTCACCCCGGTGATGGAGACGGTCCGCTCCGGCTGGGCCGGGACCGGCGAAGGCGGTACGCAGGAGGCCGTCCGGCAGGTGGGGATGTCGGCGGTATGGGCGGTCGTTAGTGTGTGGGGCGCACGCCGCTGGTTCCGCTGGGAACCGCGCCGCTGAGCACCGTCCGACCCTCCCGAGGAGCCCCCATGTTCGGCAGAGCGTCGGCCGTCCGGCGGTTGAACAAACCGGACAGGTTCGACCTCCACATGAGCCAGACCATGTACGCCACGGCCGCCCTGGAGCCGTTCACGCTGGCGCTCTGGCTCTTCTCCGGCGACATCGACGGGGTCTCCGGCGAGCTGCGCCTGGCCGTCTGCCTGATCTGGGGCGCCCACACGGTCCTGTGCCTGGCGCTGCTCCGCCGGAGGCTGGCGGCGTTGCGGGAGGGCACCGTTCCGTCCGCGCGGGAGGCGGTGCCCATGCTGGTGGTCACGGCGGCGGCCGTGTTCCTGGGCCTCGCATTCCACGTGTGGGGAGCGCTGCCCGACGAGGCCACCGCGCGGATGCTGGCGAACGCGGCGCTGATGTTCGCCGCGGGTCCCCTCGCCGTCGGCTGGACGGCCCGGCGGGCGGCCGGCGCCTACGTGCTGACGGCCCTGGGCGCGGGCCTCTGCGCCGGCCTCGCGGGCGCCTCACTCGACCTGCTGCTGACCACTGGACTCATCACCCTGTTCAGCGGCTTCCTGATCGGCGGTTCCTTCACCTTCTCGGCATGGACGATGAAGGTGGTCCGGGAGATCGACCGCGCACGCGAGGTCGAGTCTCGGCTGGCCGTCGCCGAAGAACGCCTCCGCTTCGCGCGGGACCTGCACGACGTGGTGATGCGCAACCTGTCGGTCATCGCCTTGAAGACCGAGTTGTCGATCGAGCTCTCGCACCGCGGCCGTCCCGACGCCGTGACGCAGATGGTGGAGGTGCAGCGCATCGCACGGGAGTCCCAGGACGAGGTCAGGGCGGTCGTCAACGGTTACCGGACGATCGATCTGCGCACCGAGCTGACGGGCGCGCGCTCGGTCCTGCAGGCCGCGGGAATCGCCTGCCGGATCGACGGGGAGCTCTCTTTGAACGGTGAGCGGCAGACAGTCCTCGCCTGGTCGGTGCGCGAGGGGACGACGAACGTCATCCGGCACAGCGAGGCGACCGAGTGCTCCATCTCGCTTTCCGGCGCGGACGGTGAGGTGCTGCTGACGATGGAGAACGACGGGGTCCCGGTCGGGCGGAACGAGGAGCCGCACGGCAACGGCCTGGCGGGAATCCGCGACAGGCTTTCATCGCTCGGCGGCCGTATGGAGGCGCGAGTGTTGTCCGGCGGCAGGTTCAGGCTCTCGGTACGCCTGCCCGCGGACGAGCGGCAGCCGACGGAGGTGGGATGAGCGAGCCGATTCGGGTGCTCCTCGCGGACGACGAGCACCTCATCCGAGGCGCGCTGGCGGCGCTTCTGGGGCTGGAAGAGGACCTGCTCGTCGTCGCGGAGGCGGCGAGCGGGCCCGAGGCCCTGTCGATGGCGCTGGCACACCGCCCCGACCTGGTGATCCTCGACTTCCAGATGCCGGGCATGGACGGCATCGCCGTCGCCGAACGGCTCTGCGCCGAACTGCCCTCCTGTCTGACCATGATCCTCACCGGGCACGGCCGTCCGGGACACCTCAAGCGCGCGCTCGCGGCCGGAGTGCGCGGCTTCGCGCCCAAGACGATGTCGGCGCGCGAACTCGCCGGGGTCATCCGCCTCCTGCACTCCGGAAAGCGCTACATCGCCTCCGACCTGGCCGCCGAGGCCATCAGCATCGGCGAGAGCCCCCTGTCCCCCCGCGAACGCGACGTCCTGGAGCTCGCCGCCGACGGCTCCTCCATCGCCGACATCGCCACCCGCGCCCGCCTCTCCCAGGGCACCGTCCGCAACTACCTCTCCTCGGCCGTCACCAAGCTGGGCGCCGACAACCGCCACGCCGCCGCCCGCCTCGCCCGTGAGTACGGCTGGATCTGATCTCCCCGAGCGCCGCCCGGTCCTCCGGGCGCGTGGCCGGCCTCGCCTACGGCTACGCCGGACCTCGGCCGCGCACTGCGGCGAGGCATTGGTCGTAAAGGTCCGCCAGGTCGAGTTCTCCGCCGTCTCCGACCCATAGCGCGGTCGCGGTGTCGGCGCAGGCGAAGACGGTGGCGATGATCGCTCTGGCCTGCAGGCCGGGGGCCGGATGGGGACCGTTGTTCAGCCGTGCCTGGATGATCGGGAGGAGGTCGGCCTGCCAGCGCAGGCGCTTTTCGATGTAGCGGGCGTGCAGCGAGGGGGTGTCGAAGATGAGGCGCGACAGCTCCAGCGCCCGCTCGGGTGAGTGGTTGGCGGTCAGGAGGACCTCGAAGCCGGCGCGCAGGGCGTCCCAGGCCGACATCTCGGCCGGCTGCTGCTGGACGGCCTGTTTCAACAGCTCGCCCAGCGCCTCCTGATCCCCGCAGACCAGGTCCTCCTTGGTGCCGAAGTAGCGGAACAGGGAGCGCTGCGAGATCCCCGCCTCCCGCGCGATCTGCGCGATCGTCGTCTGCTCGTAGCCCTGCTCGGCGAACAGGCGGAGCGCCGTGTCCAGGATCGTCTGGACGGCGGCCTGCCGTGAACGGTCCCACAAGGTCGTCATGGAACGTCAGGCTACCCCGACTGGACAGCAGCCGCCTTCTTGGCATTTACTGCCAACTAGGCATCTACTGCCGAATAGGCATTGGCTGAACGAAGGGTTGCCATGACGGCCGTCGACTACCACGGACAGACCACCTTGATCACCGGCGCCAGCGCGGGTCTCGGCGCCGAGTTCGCCCGTCGGCTCGCCGCCCGCGGCTCGGACCTGGTACTGGTCGCCCGCCGCAGACCGCGCCTGGAGGACCTGGCCGCCGAACTGCGCGCACACCACCGGGTCCAGGTTCATGTGGTGGAGATGGACCTGGCTGCCGACCGCCCCGGGCAGGCGCTGGCCGCGCACGTGGAAGGGCTCGGCCTGAACGTCACCAGCGTGATCAACAACGCCGGGTTCGCCACCTTCGGCCCCTTCCACCAGACCGACCCGCAACGGCTGCGCCAGGAGATCGCCGTCGATGTGACCGCGGTGGCCGACATCAGCCGCGCCTTCATCGGACAACTGCGTACGGCCGGGTGCGGGGTACTGGTCAACGTGGCGAGCATGGCCGCCTACCAGCCCAACCCCCGCATGGCGCTCTACGGCGCGACCAAGGCGTTCGTGCTGAGCCTCACCGAGGCGCTGTGGGAGGAGTCGCGCGGTACCGGCCTTCGGGTGATGGCGTTGTCCCCCGGCGCCACCCGGACCGAGTTCTTCGACGTCGTGGGCACCATGCAGGCCGCCGGAGGGTCCAGGCTCGCCGAGCCCGCCGACGTCGTTCGCACCGCACTGGCCGCCCTGGACCGCAGGAACCCTCCGCCCAGCGCCGTCGCAGGACGCCTCAACCGGGTGACCGCGGCCCTCGCCCACCGCCTGACCACCCGCCGGCAGATCATCCGGGCCGTCGGCCGCCTCACCTCCGAGAGGACATGACGACGACCGAAAGCCACCGCCTTGGCCGCCGCGACTGCACCGTGGTCGAAAACCGGTCGATCTCCTCCATGGAAGGGGTCTTCAACCCCCGATGCGCCCTCCCTTCCGCTCGCCACCGCTTCTCTACCGCGCGGCCGGTGCCACGCTCTCCAGGTCGTCGATGCTGCCGGACATGATCGTGCGGATGTGTTCGGTGATGTGCTGGAGCGGCCAGTCCCACCAGGCCAGGGCCACGAGGCGGTCGATGTCCGCATCGCTGTGGCGGCGGCGGAGCAGCCTGGCCGGGTTGCCGCCGACGATGCCGTAGTCGGGGACGTCGTCGACGACGACGGAACCGGAGGCGATGACCGCTCCGTGGCCGATCCGGACGCCGGGCATCACCATGGACCGGTAGCCGAACCAGACGTCGCTGCCCACCACGGTGTCGCCCCGCCCGGGCAGGCCGGTGATGAGATCGAAGTGCTCGGCCCAGGAACCGCCCATGATCGGGAAGGGGAACGTCGAGGGACCGTCCATGCGGTGGTTGGCGCCGTTCATGATGAACCGCACGCCCTCGCCCAGCGCGCAGAACTTCCCGATGACCAGCTTTTCCGGTCCGTAGTGGTACAGCACGTTGCGGGTCTCGAAGGCGGTCGGATCATCCGGATCGTCGTAGTACGAGAACTCCCCCACCTCGATCAGCGGTGAGGTGACCAGCGGTTTCAGCAGCACCACACGCGGCTGGCCGGGCATCGGGTGCACCGCGGTCGGGTCCGCGGGAACGGGAGGCGTCATGAACGGCTTCCTTTCTGGAGGGGCGTCCGCAGGTCCACAGGGCCTGTCGGGGGGCATCGATCATTCCACTAGTGCGACAGATGATGCATTAAGATACTTCCATGATCTCGTTCCCCCGGCAAACGGACCACCATCGATGACTCCGGCGACCGCAGAACCGGAAGGCGCACAGCCGCCGCCCCGGCGGCGCCCCGGCGGCCGTACCGCGCGCATCCGTGCGCAGGTGCTCGACGCGGTCCTCGCGGAGCTCGGCGAGCACGGTTACGACGGGCTCGCCATGGACGCCGTCGCGGCCCGCGCCGGCGTGCACCGCGCAACGGTGTACCGGCGCTGGGGAGACGTCGGAGGCCTGCTCGCCGACGTCCTCGACGCGGCGGGCGACGACGACTGGGGGCCGCCCGACACGGGCTCGCTGGAAGGCGACCTGGCGGCGTTGAACGAAGAGATCCAGGCGGCCATGACCGCACAGCCGCCGATCATGGCGGCTCTGATCGCCGCCTCGTTCCGCTCCGAGCAGGCCGCTCACGCCCAGCAGCGGCTCTGGGAGGACCGCTACACCCGCTGCGAGATCGTCGTCGGCCGGGCCGTCCGGCGCGGTGAGCTCCCACCGCGCACCGACGCCCGGCGACTGCTCATCGCCGCCACCGCGCCGCTGTACCACCAGCTGGTGCTCCTCCGCACGCCGCCCGACCCCCTGCTGCCCGGCCATGCGGCCAGGACCGCCGCCCTCGCCGCATCCGTCGGCGCCTTCGCCGCTCCCCCGTCGGCGGACGGCTCCTGAGGGGCCTCACCGGTTCCTCGTCCTTGCGGAGGCCCGCGGTGCGCTTCACGACCCGGTCCGCCTTCGGTCCGGTACCGGTGGCTGTGACGGAGCTCTCAGATACCCCTGGGGGGTAGGGGTTGCGATCCGCGGGGCGGGGTGGCAGCATGGGCGGCGCGAGATACCCCCAGGGGGTATGGGAGAACAGAGGGAGCTGGGTCTGATGAGCAACACCGCCACCACCACCTACACCGTCGGCGGCATGACCTGCGGCGGTTGCGCGGGCAAGGTCAAGGGCCTGGTCGGCGGCGTCGCCGGGGTCACCGGGGTCGAGGTGGACCTGCCCACCGGACGGGTGACCGTGACCGGCTCGGCGCCGATCGACGACGCCGGAGTGCGCGGCGTGGTCGAGAAGGCCGGATACGAGATCAAGGACTGACCGGGCGCGGACCGGCGGCCAGGCCGCCGGTCCGCGCTCCGGCCGACATTCCCCCCGACGACTCCGAAGGAGGAGCGATGACTTCCGGCGCCGCACCCGGGCAGATCGAGCTGGCGATCGGTGGCATGACCTGCGCGTCGTGCGCCGCCCGCATCGAGCGGAAGCTCAACAAGATCGAAGGCGTGACCGCGACGGTCAACTACGCCACCGAGAAGGCCAAGGTCGCCTACCCCCAGGGGGTGACCGTCGAGGAGCTGATCGCCTCGGTCGAGAAGGCCGGATACACCGCCGAGCCGCCGGCGCCCCCCGCGGCGGAGTCCGGTTCCGGGCGCGAGGAGGACGACGGGCTGAGCCCGCTGCGCCAGCGGCTGCTGACCTCGCTGGTCCTGGCCGTCCCGGTGATCGCCATGGCGATGGTGCCCGCGCTGCAGTTCGACAACTGGCAGTGGCTGTCCCTCACCCTGGCCGCCCCCGTGGTGGTGTACGGCGGGTGGCCGTTCCACAAGGCCGCCTGGACCAACCTGCGGCACGGGGCCGCGACCATGGACACGCTGGTCTCGGTCGGCACGCTGGCGGCGTTCGGCTGGTCGTTGTGGGCGCTGTTCTTCGGCACGGCGGGACAGCCGGGGATGCGGCACGGCTTCGAGTTCTCGATGACGCGGGGCGACGGCTCCATGAACATCTACCTGGAGGCCGCGGCCGGGGTCATCGCCTTCATCCTGGCCGGCCGCTACTTCGAGGCGCGCTCCAAGCGCCGCGCCGGCGCCGCCCTGAAGGCGCTGCTGGAACTGGGCGCCAAGGACGTCGCGGTGCTGCGGGACGGACGCGAGGAGCGCATCCCGGTCGAGCGGCTCGCGGCGGGCGACCTCTTCGTGGTCCGTCCCGGCGAGAAGATCGCCACCGACGGGGTGGTCGAGGAGGGCTCGTCCGCCGTGGACGCCTCCCTGCTCACCGGCGAGTCGGTCCCGGTCGAGGTCGGTCCGGGCGACGCCGTGGCGGGCGCGACCGTGAACGCCGGCGGCAGGCTGGTCGTCAGGGCGACCCGGGTGGGCGCCGACACCCAGCTCGCCCAGATGGCGCGGCTGGTGGAGGAAGCACAGACCGGCAAGGCGGAGGTGCAGCGGCTGGCCGACCGGATCTCCGGCGTGTTCGTCCCGATCGTGATCACCCTGGCCGTGGCCACCCTCGGCTTCTGGCTGGGCAGCGGAGCCGGCGGCGCGGCGGCGTTCACCGCGGCGGTGGCCGTGCTGATCATCGCCTGCCCGTGCGCCCTCGGCCTGGCCACCCCCACCGCGCTGATGGTCGGTACGGGCAGGGGCGCCCAGCTCGGCATCCTCATCAAGGGCCCGGAGGTGCTGGAGTCCACCCGTGGGATCGACACCATCGTGCTGGACAAGACCGGCACCGTCACCACCGGCAGGATGGCGCTGGTCGACGTGGTCACGGCCGAGGGCGTGGCGGCCGACGAGGTGCTCCGGCTGGCGGGCGCGCTGGAGGACGCCTCCGAGCACCCGATCGCGCAGGCCATCGCCCGGGGCGCCGTCGAACGCGTCGGCACGCTGGGCACCGTGGAGGACTTCGCCAACGTCGAGGGCCTCGGCGTCCAGGGCATCGTGGACGGCCGCGGCGTCCTGGTGGGCCGCCCGCAGCTGCTGGCCGAGTGGGCCCAGCACCTGACCCCCGAGCTGGAACGGGCGATGGCCCAGGCCCAGGCGCTCGGCCGCACCGCGGTCGCGGTCGGCTGGGACGGCGAGGCCCGTGCGGTCATCACCGTCGCCGACCAGGTCAAGCCCACCTCGGCGGAGGCCGTCACCCGCTTCCGCGAGCTGGGGCTGCGCCCCGTCCTGCTGACCGGTGACAACGAGACGGTGGCGCGGACGGTCGCCGAGGCGGTCGGCATCACCGAGGTGATCGCCGAGGTGCTGCCCGCCGACAAGGTGGACGTGGTCAAGCGCCTTCAGGCCGAGGGCCGCACCGTCGCGATGGTCGGCGACGGCGTGAACGACGCCGCCGCCCTCGCCCAGGCCGATCTGGGCCTGGCCATGGGCACCGGCACCGACGCGGCCATCGAGGCCTCCGACCTCACCCTGGTGCGCGGCGACCTGCGGGCGGCGGCCGACGCCATCCGCCTGTCGCGGCGCACCCTGGCCACCATCAAGGGCAACCTGTTCTGGGCCTTCGCCTACAACGTGGCGGCCCTGCCGCTGGCGGCCACCGGCCTGCTCAACCCGATGATCGCCGGAGCCGCGATGGCCTTCTCCTCGGTCTTCGTGGTCGGCAACAGCCTCCGCCTCCGCCGCTTCGCCTCCCTCACCGACGGCGAGCCGGCCCCGGCGCCCTCACCGAACGCCCCCCAGGCCGTCACGAAGGTGTCAGCCTGACCCCTTGGCGAACCCCTGGTGATCAAGGTCCCCCTCAGGACCGCGACCACCAGGGGTTCCTCGGTGCATCACCCGGGCGATCGCGGTGATCCCGGCCGTCCACCGCGCCGGCTCGCCGCTTGGACCGTGAACGGCTTCGCCGCCGGGGGTCATCCGGACGGCGGGCGCCGGGACAGGCGGATCTCCTCGAGGTCGAGCGCGGCCTGGATCTGGCGCAGCACGGTGTCGTCGATGCGGCGCTCGTCGCGGAGGCGGAGCACCGCGGCGCGTTTGCGGGCGATCAGGGCCAGGCGCAGCGCGGTGTCGTCCTGCCTGAGCCGCAGGGCCAGACCGGCGTCGGCGCCGTCATCCGCGTCGGAGTCGGCGTCGGTGGAGCGCAGGATCAGCAGGTGGGTCTCGTACTCGCGGCGGAGCCGCTCGAGGACCTCCGGGTCGGTGCCGAGATCCTGCGCGATCCAGGGCATCGCGGTGAGCGCCTCCTCGACGGCGAGGGTCTCGGCGAGATGGCGTTCCGCGGCGACGGAGGTGTCGTGCGGCAGGCGGGCCCAGCGCACCACGCCCGGCAGCAGGAGGCCCTGCACCACCAGCGTCGCCACGATGACCCCGGCCGCCACGAAGACGATCACGTCGCGTCCGGGGAACGGCGCGCCCGAGGCCAGGGTGCTCGGAACGGCGAGCGCGGCGGCGAGGGTGACGGCGCCCCGGAATCCGGAGATCCCGCTGACCACCCGGGCGCGGTCGCGGACGCGGCGCGGCCGCCGCCGGGGACGGCGGTCGAGCAGGCGGGCCAGGAAGGCGGAGCCGAAGAGGAAGGCGAAGCGCACGCCCACCAGCACCGCGAAGACGACGCCGACGGCGACCGACGCCTGGACGAGGGCGAGGCTGGTCAGGCCGCGCACGGCCGACTGCCACTCCATCCCCACCAGGACGAACAGGGAGCCGTTGAGCAGGAACGCCGACAACGAGAAGAACTCCACCGTCTGCAGGCGCGCGTCGGCCTGCCCCACGCGCGGACCGGCCTGGCTCATGATGAGCCCGCACACCACGACGGCCAGCACGCCGGAGGCCTCGATCGCCTCGGCGAGCAGGAACGCGGTGAAGGGGATCAGGAGCATGGCCGCGCTTCCCAGCAGCGGGTCGTCCAACCGTCGGCGCACCCGGACCCCGGCCCAGGCGGTGAGCGCCCCTGCCGCGGCCCCGCCGAGGTAGGCCACCAGGAACAACCAGGTGACGTGCGCGACGCCCAGCCGCTCCTGGCCGACGGTGATGCCGACGGCCAGGCCGTAGACGACCAGGGCGGTGCCGTCGTTGACCAGGCTCTCCCCGCGCAGCATCGTGACGTCGTGGCGCGGCAGCATCCGGGCCAGCACCCCCACCGCCGTCGCGTCGGTCGGCGCCACCGCCGCTCCCAGCACCCACGCCGGGCCCCACGGAAGGCCCAGAGCGTGCGCCGCCACCGCCACGGCCCCGGCCGTGAGGATGACGAGCACGGTGCCCATCAGGGCGATACCGCGCAACCCCCTGCGGATCTCCCGCGGTGAGGTGGTCAGGCTCTCCCAGTACAGCAGGGCGGGCAGGAACAGCAGCAGCACCGCATCAGGAGGCAGATGCACCTGCCGCAGCGCGGGAACGAACCCGAACACCACGCCGCAGACCAGCAGCAGCACCGGCGGGGCGATGCGAAAACGCCGCCCGGCGACGTTGCACGCCAGCACCGCGACGCCCAGGACCACGACGAGCTCCAGGCCGAGCAAGGTGCACCTCCCAGGCAGGCGGCCACGGCCGGTCGGGCGGGCGCCGGACCGCGCGGATCGGGACCGGCTCGCCGGACGTCACGGCCGGCTGCCGTATCCGGTGTCGAAGCAGTGACATAACTCTGACCGGTATCACCTCGCGTAAAGCTACGGGTGCTCACTTTGGGTGAGCTATGTTTCTCTCATCGCGCCAAGGTTCGGTCATGAACCC
Source organism: Actinocorallia populi (assembly GCF_002995495.1). Classification (GTDB taxonomy): domain Bacteria; phylum Actinomycetota; class Actinomycetes; order Streptosporangiales; family Streptosporangiaceae; genus Actinocorallia; species Actinocorallia populi. The sequence continues at coordinate 640,555 of NZ_PVZV01000006.1, forward strand.
GGATGGATACGGGCCGTCCGGTTGCGTCTTGCGCGTGAACCGGCCTTCGGCGGCGCGCGAAGGTCTCGGGCATCTGCCGGTAGGAGGCTGTGACACGGTGTTGGGCTTGCCGCGCCATGTGGCGTGCGTGATGGACGGGAACGGGCGGTGGGCGGCGCAGCGGTCGCTCCCCCGGACGGCGGGGCACAAGGCCGCGGAGACCGCGGTGATCGACGTCATCGAGGCCGCCTACGCGGCCGGTATCCCCTGGCTCAGCCTCTTCGCCTTCTCCACGGAGAACTGGCTCCGTCCCGACGGCGAGGTCGACTTCCTGATGGGGCTGGTGCGGCGGACCATCCGCAAGCACGCCCTGGCGCTGCACGCGCGAGGCATCCGGTGCCGGTTCCTCGGCGACTCCGACATCAGGATCCCCCCGGACCTGGCGCAGGACATCGCCGACCTGACGACGCTGACCCGCGACAACGGGCGGATGACGCTGACCGTGGCGTTCGACCACGGCGGCCGCCGCGACATCGTGCGGGCCGCACGCTCCCTCATCCGCAACCGGGTGCCCGCCGAGCAGGTCACCGAGGAGAGCTTCGCCCACCACCTGCCCTATCCCGACACCCCGGACGTGGACCTGGTCATCCGCACGTCGGGAGAGCACCGCATCTCCAACTTCATGCTCTGGCAGGTGGCCTACGCCGAATGGACCTTCCCCCAGGTGCTCTGGCCCGACTTCCGGGCCACCCACTTCTGGGAGTGCCTGGACTCCTACCGGGGGCGCGAACGCCGTTTCGGCGCCGTCCGGATACCGACCCCGACGGGAAAGAGCTGACATGACCGATGCGACCGACACCACGGCCGGAGACTTCACCCCGGGTGAGGGCTCCCTCCTGCAGCGGCTCTGCAACGAGGCGCGGTGGGGGCTCGCGGCGACCCGCGCCAGCATCCTGGAGGCCGCCCATCCGCAGATCGGCGCGGCCCTGGTCGATCATTCGACGTTCGTGGCGCACCCGTGGCGCCGGCTGCGCAACACCGTGGTCAGCACCCAGCGCATCGTCGGCGGCGACGAGCGGGTCCGCGACAAGGAGACCGCCCGGCTCAACCGGCTGCACTCCCGCATCTCCGGCACCGACTCCCGGGGGCGCCCCTACGACGCGATGGACCCCGAGGCGCGGGCCTGGGTGGTGGCGACGCTCTTCGAGTCCACCGTCATGATGTGCCGGCTGGGCGGGGAGCCCCTCGACCAGGCCGCGCAGGAGCGGCTGTACGCCGAGTTCCGCGCCCTCCTCGGCCATCTGGGCGACGCGGGCGGCGGTCGGCTCCCGGCCACCCTCGCGGAGTTCTGGCCCTACTACGAGAAGACGATCACCGAGGGCCTGGAGAACACCGAGGCGGTCCACGCCGTGCTCTACCGGCTGTTCGCCGAGGTGCCCGCGCCGCCGCTGCTGCGCGACCACCCCGCGACGTGGGCGGCGGTCCGCGCCCTGGCCGGTCCGCTGGCGACCGCGATCACCGTCGCGTCGCTTCCCGAGTCCTACCGGCGGCAGGCCTACCTCACCGCGCTGCCGGGCGCGCGGGTGCTGATGCACGGCGCCTACCTGACGGCCGGGCTGGCGACCCGCTGGCTGCCGTCGTCCTGGACCAGGACCGAGGTGCTGCTGGACGTGCTGAACCTCGGCCCCGGGCCGGGGCAGGGCTCGCCGGTGGTGGATTCCCTGCGCGACCACGCCGGGAAGGTCGGCGCCCTGCTCCGCCTCGTCACCCCCGTCCCCACCCGTCCCGGGACCGGCGGTTCCGCCCGGCGGTCCGCCGAACGCTTCTTCGCCGAGGTGCTGGACCAGACCGGGGACGGATACCTCGACTGGCCCGACCTCGCCGCCATGGCCAGGGAGATCGCCTCCCGCCTCGATCTGGACGAGCAGGCCGAAAACCGGCTCTTCACCGCCTACGCCGCCTGGTGGGAGGAGCTGCGCACCGCCATGGACGCCGACGGCGACGGCCGCATCGACGGGCAGGAGTACGCCACCGCCACCACCCTGGCCGGACGCGCCCTGATCGAGATCGCCGAGATCCTCTTCGACGCCACCGACACCGACGGCGACCAGGCCATCAGCCCCGAGGAGTACCGCGTCCTCTTCCGCACCACCTTCGACCACGACTCCGCGGCCGGTGCCCCGGTCCCCCTGTCCCGCAGCGCCTTCGTCCGGGAGTTCCTGGCCTTCATGGCGGGCCGCCACCACTCGGCCGCCTACGAGAACCTCCTCACCCAGACCTGAACCGGCACGCCCTGCCGCCCGGACGGACGTCCGGGCGGCCGCTCGAGGGCGCCACCGGTTCGCGTGGACCTTCGCGGTCGTACAGCACGTCCAAGCCGTGCAGCAGGTCGCGCGGCATCCCGGCCACGACCGGGCCCCGGGCTCGCGAAGACGAACGCCGGGCGGTTCTCAGGAGAGCGGCCAGTTGCGCAGGGCGGCGTCTGCCGTCTCCTGGAGTTCGTCGCGGCCGACACCACTCGCGGCCTGCACGGCGATGCCGAACGTCAAGGTGGTGATGTAGCGGGCCAGGAGTCCCGCGTCGGTCTCCGGAGGCAGGTCGCCGTCGTCGACGGCTCGTTGGAACCGCTCCCGGACGCGGGAGCAGCCGTCGTCACGCCAGGCCACGAGAAGATCGCGAACTCCGTTCCCGGAGTCACCGGCGACCAGGGCGCCCTGGACGCCCAGGCACCCCCGGGGGTGTGTCGGGAGAGTGGTGGTTCGGACGGAGCCGGCCAGGATCGCGGTGGCGACGCCGAGGGCGGTCGGCTCCTCCAGTGCCCGGGTCAGGTATGCGCCAGGGCCTTCGGTGTAGCGCTCCAGGGCCTTGCGGAACAGTTCCTCCTTGTTGCCGAAGGCCGCGTACATGCTGGTGGTGGAGATGCCCATCGCCTCGGTCAGTTTGGCCAGGCTGGCCCCCTCGTAGCCGTGCTCCCAGAAGACCAGCAGGGCGCGCTCGAGAGCTTCGTCGGCGTCGAATCCCCGCGGTCGGCCGATGGGGCCTTTCTGTTCGGTCTCCACTCTCGCAGCCTACCACTTTTGCATCGATCGATACAGAACGTGCTAACGTCGAGTTCTGCATTGATCGATACAGAAATCGACGGAGGTCGTTCCCATGGGACTACTTGAGGGCAAGACCGCTCTCGTCACCGGAGGCAGCATCGGAATCGGCCTGGCCAGTGCCGTACGGCTGGCCGCCGAGGGCGCACACGTGTTCATCACCGGCCGGCGCAGGACCGAACTCGACGCGGCCGTCGAGATGATCGGTTCAGCGGCCACCGCGGTGACCGGCGACATCTCGAGCCCGGCCGATCTGGACCGGCTCTACGAGACGATCCGCAGCCGGGGACGGGGCCTGGACGTACTGTTCGCCAACGCCTCCATCGCCGAGTTCGCGACGCTCGAACAGGTCACCGAGGAGCACTTCGACAGGGTCTTCGGCATCAACGTCCGGGGCATGCTGTTCACCGTTCAGAAGGCGCTGCCACTGCTCAACGACGGTGCCTCGGTGATTTTGAACGGCTCTACCAACGCTGACGTCGGTGATGACGCGTTCGGCGTGTACGCGGCGTCCAAGGCCGCCACCCGATCGTTCTCCCGGACCTGGGCCAACGAACTCAAGGGACGCGGCATCCGGGTCAACACCGTCACGCCCGGCCCGACCGACACCCCTGGTCTGACGGGACTCGCCGCCCCGGAGCAGGTCGCCGACTTCAAGTCGGAACTGGCAGCGCAGGTACCGATGGGCCGGCTCGGACGCTCGGAGGAGATCGCCGCAGCCGTGGCCTTCCTCGCCTCCGAGCAGAGCAGCTTCATGACCGGTTCGAGCCTGTACGTCGACGGCGGCCTGAACCAGATCTGAGTTCCACGATCGCGCATGCGGCCAGGACGGCGGCGTCCGGCCGCCGGCGCGGTTGATTTTGTCGCAAGCTTTGACGCAAGATGTTGCTACAAGCCTTGCGTCAAAGGAGGAAGCATGGCGAACGACTCCATGCCGGACGCCGGACTGCGACCGACATACGTCCGCTACGCGAAGCTCTGGCTGCGGCAGCACGGCCTCGGCGACGGTCCGCCGACGCCGTTGCTGACCGCGCGGCTGGCAGTGCGGTGGCGGGCGCGGACCCTCGACAGCGTCCTGCAGGCGGTGCTGATCATCGGGGCGGCGCTGGTGCTGGTGTCCGGCGGTCTCGGATCGCGCAGGCCGGCGCCGGTGCTGGCCCTGGGCGCGTTGATCGCCGCCCTGGTGCTGGCCCGGACGCTGCTGGACGCCTGGATACGGCGCGTCGACCGGCAGGTCGGGGCGGCGCTGGCACGGCGAGCCGCCCACGCGGTGCAACCCGGCTGGCGGGCCCTGCTCGGATGGCCGTACGCCGCCCTGGTGGCCGGCACCTTCGCCGGCGCGTTCGCGCTGGGGGCGGGCGCACTGGCCGTCGGCGAGGACACCGCGCGGTATGCGGCCGTCGTGGTACTGGTCGCCGTGGTCGGGGTCGGCCTCGGCGAGGCCCTGCAACTGCGCGAGTTGCTGGCCCGGCCGGTCGTGGCCGAGGACGAGGTCTCGCTGATGGCCGACGTCATCATGCGCATCGAGGACGTGCGCGAGGGCACCACGCCCACCGTGCTGTGGACGCTGCCGATGGTGTTGCTGGTCGGGTTTTCGCCCGGCTGGCTGAACGCCGCCTGCTTCGGTTTCGTGGTGCTGGGCGCGGCCGCCTACATCGCCGTCCGGTTCAGGATGCCGGGTGCCGCGGCCGTGGCGCGAGAGGTGGTGGGCGCCCGTTGATCGTCATCGACACGGACTCGCCGGTACCGCCGTTCGAGCAGCTGCGGGCCCAGCTGGCCCGGCAGATCCAGGAACGCACGCTGGCCGTCGGCTCCCGGCTGCCGACCATCCGCCGGCTCGCGGCCGACCTCGGCCTGGCCGTCAACACGGTCGGCCGGGCCTACCGGGAACTCGAGGAAGCCGGGCTGATCGAGACCCGGGGGCGGGCGGGCTCATTCGTGTCAGCGGCCGGAGAGCAGGCCCGCGAACGAGCCCTCCAGGCCGCCGCCGACTATGCCGCCGTCGTGGCCAGCGTCGGCATCGACAACGACGAGGCGCTCCGCATCGTCGAGGCCGCCCTGAGATCCTGCGACGCGGCGGCCCCCGCCACAGGATGACCGGCCTGCATCCACCCGCACGCGGACACGGCCGACCATTCTCGTTATCGATAATGATAACGTTGGGGCATGAAAGATCCCCAGAAGCGCTGGGCGGAGCTGGCCCTGCATCCGGTGCGGATCCGGGCGCTGCGGGCGGTGAGCGGCGGGCGGCGCACCACCCGCGAGATCGCCGCTCTGCTGCCGGACGTGCCGCAGGCGACGCTCTACCGGCATCTTGCCGCGCTCGCCCAAGGCGGCCTGCTCGAGGTGGTCGAGGAACGCAGGATCGGCGGGACGAACGAGCGCGTCTACGCGCTGCCGCCCGGCGGGGCGACGCTCAGCGGTGAGGCGCTGGCCGAGGCGACGAGCGAGGACCACGGGCGCTACTTCACCGCGTTCGTCTCCAGCCTCCTCGCGGAGTTCTCCCGCTACCTGGCGCGCGAGCAGATCGACCTGGTGGCCGACGGCGTCGGCTACCAGCAGCTGGTCCTGCACCTGGACGACGAGGAGTTCGCCGAGTTCGCCCGGGGTTTCACCGAACTCGTCCAGCCGCTGATCGGCAACGAACCGCGGCCGGGACGGACGCCACGGCTGATGGCGACCGTGTTCATGCCCGTGGATCCGCCGCCCGCGGACAAGGACGGCATGACTCCCCCGAAGGAAAGGCGATGACATGACAGAGACCACGACGACCCGGGAGCGGACATGACCGGCGGGCGGCTCCGGATCGAGGCGAGGCACCTGACCAAGCGCTTCGGCGACGTCACCGCCGTGGACGACCTCGGCTTCACCGTGGAGCCCGGCCGGATCACCGGATTCCTGGGGCCCAACGGCGCGGGCAAGACGACGACGATGCGCATGGTGATCGGTCACATCGCCCCCACCTCGGGGTCGGTCACCATCGGCGGAAAGTCGTACCGCGAGTTCGCCGACCCGTCGGCCACCGTCGGCGCCGTCTTCGACGCCGCCTCCTTCCACCCCGGCCACTCGGCTCGCAACCACCTGCGCGTGTACGCCGCGATGGGCGGCCACCCCGATCAGCGCGTCGACGAGCTGCTGTCGCTGATGGACCTCACCGGAGCCGCGCACCGCAGGACGCACGGCTTCTCCACCGGCATGCGCCAGCGGCTCAACCTGGCGACCGCGCTGCTGGGCGACCCCCGGGTCCTGCTGCTGGACGAGCCGAGCAACGGCCTGGATCCCGCCGGCACGGCCTGGCTCCGCTCGTTCCTGCGGTACCTCGCCGGGGAGGGCCGTACGGTCCTGGTCTCCAGCCATGTGCTCGGCGAAGTCCAGCAGATCGCCGACGACGTCGTGGTGATCCGCCAGGGGCGGCTGGTCGCCGCGGCGCCGCTGGCGGAACTGTCCGGCGCGGCGCCGGCGATCCTGGTCCGCTCCCCCGACGCGGAGGCGTTGGCCCAGGTGCTCGTCCGGCGGCCGTCCGCCGGTCCCATCCCGCGCGTGGAGCGGATCGGTCCGGAGCAGCTGCGCGTGTGGGGACCGGATCAGGCGGGCCTCGCCGACCTGGCCGCCGCGCACGGCATCCGCGTCCACGGCCTGACCACCGAGGAGCCCGATCTGGAACGGCTCTTCCTCGACCTGACAGGGAGCACGCGGTGAACCGTCTGATCAGAGCCGAGTTCCGCAGGCTGCTGGCCACCCGGATGTGGTGGGGCGCACTGCTGGCCGGCGGGCTCCTGGGCGGCGGGCTGATCGGCATGCTGACCCTGGTCGGCCCCGAGAACTTCGACCCCCCGATGCCGGGCCTGCACACCGAGCAGGGGGTGCGGACGGTCGTGGGGTTCCTCGGATACACCGCGTTCGTCCCCGCCGCGGTCGGCACCCTGGCGGTGACGTCGGAGTACCGGCACCGGACGATCAACTTCACGTTCCTGTTCGCGCCGCGCCGCTGGCAGGTGCTGGTGGCCAAGATCGTCGCCCACGGCGCGGCGGGCGCCTGCTACGGGCTGGTCCTCGCCACGACCGCCGCCATGGCCTTCTTCGGCGCCGCCGCGGTGAAGGGCGTGGCGCTGGGCATGCCCGCCGCGGGCATCATCGAGCTGCTGGCCAGGACGGGCCTGGCGATGGTGGCCTACACGGTGCTCGGGATCGGTGTGGGCGCCCTGATCCGCAACCAGGTCGCGGCCCTCGCCGTGGTGATCGGGTACCTGTACGCGGGCGAAACGCTCCTGATGATGATCCCCGGCGTCCGGCACCTCTACCCGTGGCTGCCCGGCGGCGCCGCCGCGGCGCTGACCGACTTCACCGCGATCTCCGACGCCCTCTCGCAGCAGCTGTCCACCGATCCCGTCCACCTGCTCTCCCCGGTGGCGGGCCTGCTCGTCCTCCTGGCGTACACCGCCCTGTTCGGCGTCGCCGCCGTACTCAGCCCGATGCGCCGCGACGTCGTCTGACCGTGAGTCCCGTCGCCGGGTGCGCCCCGGGATACGAAGACGCCCCGCTGATCGTGGGACCTTGCGGGGCGGTTCGCGGGAGGGCGGCGGGCGTACGACGTGAACTCCACGCCCACCGCGTGGCCGGACGGCCCTGACGCTTCCACGTCGGGGCCGTCCGGCTTTTCTGCGTCCTTCGGTGACCCCGCCCGGGGGAACGGGTCACTCAGGCGAACATTGCGGCGATCGTCTCGGGGCCGATGGCGATGGGGGCGGGGCGGTAGGCGGGAGGCCGCACGCCCATCAGTTCGCGTACCAGGAAGTCCCAGCAGCGCGTGCGGACGTAGGCCAGGCAGTCGATGAGCGTGTGCTCGGCGCCGGGCACGATGAGCAGCTCGAAGTCCTTGCCCGCGGCGACGAGCCGGTCGGCCAGCCGCAGCGTCTGGTCCGGGTGGACCTGGTCGTCCATTTCGCCGTGGACGAGCAGCAACCTGCCCGCCAGGCGGTCCGCGAGCTCGGTGTTGGCGGAACGGGCCCAGGCCTCGGGGTCGTCCGCGCCGTCGTAGGACTCCACGAAGCCGGCGTTGAAGTAGCGGACGTCGTGCGAGCCGGAGAGGGCGACCCCGGCCTTGTAGGTGTCGGGGAAGTCCAGCATCGCCCGCGCCGCGGCGAACCCGCCTCCGGAGTGGCCGAACGCGCCCACCCGGTCCAGGTCCATCCAGGGCCGGGTCTCGGCCAGCTGCCGCAGCGCGGCGACGTGGTCGTCCAGACCGCCCGCGTCGGCCAGGCGGCCGTAGGAGGCGTCGTGGAAGGCCTTGCTCCGGCCCGGGGTGCCGCGCCCGTCCAGCGCCACCACCACGAAGCCCAGTGCCGCGATGGGTTCGGCGTCCAGGCCCATCCCGCCGGGGTCGAAGCACGGTTCGACCCGGTTGACCTGCGGGCCGGGGTAGAGGCTGTCCACCACCGGGTAGCGCTGGGAGGGGTCGAAGCCCAGCGGCCGGTACAGCACGCCGTAGACGTCCGTCACCCCGTCGGCCGCCTTGACGCGGAAACGTTCCGGCGGCGTCCAGCCGGTGGCGGCGAGCTTGCTGACGTCGGCGCGCTCCAGCTCGACCAGCACCCGTCCGGACCAGTCGCGGGCCGTCGTCACCGGCGGGGTGTCGACGGTGGAGGCGGAGTCGATGAAGTACTCCTGGCCTTCCGGCAGGGTGACGATGTGGTCCAGCTCGTCGTCGGTGAGCTTGGCGAAGCCCGAGCCGTCCAGGCCGGCCCGGCACACCGTGCGCCGGTACGGGTCCTCCTCGACCAGGCCGGAGGCGGTGAAGTACACCATGCGCTCGGTCTCGTCGACGCGCAGGATCTGCCGCACCGCCCACGGTCCGGACGTGACCTGCCCGAGCAGCTCGCCGGTGCGCAGGTCGTACCGGTACAGGTGGCCCCAGCCGTCCCGCTGCGAGTACCACAGCACCTCGTCGGCCAGCACCCGCACGATCGGCGGCTCGTACGTCCACTGGTTGGGCTCCACGCGGGTGGCCCCGGTCTCGCTGAGCACGGTGGTGACCTCGCCGGTGGCCGGATCCAGCCGGTGCAGGGTGAGCGTGCGCAGGTCGCGCGGACGGCTGAGGTAGTACACCGCCGAGCCGTCCGGCGCCCACCACGCCCACTGGATCATGATCGGCGACATCTGCGGCATGAGCAGCGGCTCGGCCTGCGCGCGGACCACCGTGCCCTCGGCCACGTTCAGCACGACCAGCTCGGCCCGGGGAAGGCGCTCGTCTCCGGGGTAGGCGTACCGCTGGGTGTGCAGGAGAGGCGCGCTTCCGTCGGCGGGCCGGGCCTCCACCAGGTGGGTCTGCCGGACGTCGCGCTCGTCGGTCCGGTGCGTCAGCACCTTCGTGGAGTCGGGTGACCAGGCCACCGCGGGCGGCAGGTGCGGCAGGCCGATCTTGCGCAACAGGGTGGCGTTGCCCGTGCATTCCGGGCCGGAACCGTACCGGTGGCCGGGCTCGCCGTCGGTGGTCAGCGCCCACTCGCCGCCGTCGGACAGCGACCGCGCCCACAGGTCGTGGCCCCGCAGGGACACCGCGAACTTCCCGTCGGGCGAGGGCACCTCCAGCGGATTGCCCGGCGGCGTGAACTCGGCCCGCTCGCAGACGCGGTCGTCCAGACGGCAGCGCCAGTACTCGCCGAACGCGTCGAACTCCACGGCGTTCCCGGCCAGGACGATGGCCGTGAACGGCAGGGACCCGGGGTCGACCTCCTGTCCGGAGGCCGCGGTCAGCGCGGCGGCGACCAGGGCGTGGTCGAAGGCGGGCTCGCGGACGCCGGCCGCCGGGTCGACCAGCACGAACCTCTTGCCCGCGCCGTTGTTCACCGCGTACCAGAACCGGGTGCCCCCGTCGATCCACTGCGGACGGATCTTGTCGCCGACGACGAACTCGCCGGGACTGGCGGACCGGCGCAGGAGCTGCTCCGCGACCTGGTAGTTCTGGGTGGTGCTCATCCTCTTCATCCTTCTCTGGTATCGGCTTCGGGCATGACGGTGCCGCGGGTCAGAGGCTGCGGGCGGTGATGTCGCCGTGGGCGGTGGTGGCCTGGATGGCCAGGTCGGCGGTGCCGTCGTTCTTGAGGGCGTTGGTGATGCGGCCGTGGGAGGTGCCGGCGTCCAGGGAGGCCGAGACGCCGGGGGCGGCGCCGACGGTGATCTGGCCGGCCTGGGTGCGCAGGACGACCGTGCCGCGTACGGCCTCGGTGATGGTGATGTCGCCCTTGGCGGTGGTGATGTCGGCGGAGCCGCTCAGGCGGCCGATTCGGACGTCGCCGGCGTCGGTGGCGAGGCGGACGCCTGCGGCCTCCTCGATTTCGACCGGGCCGTGTGCGCCCTCGAGGGCGACCTCGCCCAGGCGCCCGGCGGCCTGGAGCTCCAGGCTGGCGGTCTTGGCCTCGACTCCGGATCCGGCGGGCAGGTGGACGGTGATCTCGACCGAGCCGGACGGGCCGAGGATCTGGCCGCCGGACGGGGCGGTGATCCGCAGGACGCCGTCGCCGTACTCGACGCGGGTCTGCTCGGCGGCCTTGGCGTCACGGCCCTTGGCGGCGTCGGCGGGCAGCACCTCGACCGTGGTGTCGGCCCGGTCGGCGGCGACGAGGCGCACCCGCCCGGCGGGAACGTCCAGGACGACGGAGATCGGGGCGGAGGTGGGGAAGGTGGTCATCGTGCTCTCCCTTAACGGCTGCGGCTCTTCGTTTCTGACATCGCAAACGCTACGTTGCATTCCAGATTCACACAACAAGAATATTGCGATGGATTTGCATTTGGGCAGGTAGCTGCATGGAAATCGTTGCGATGATCTCTCGATTAACGCAACGACGATCGCCCTGAGTGTTGCAATGACATGGGAGTGAATGCCGAGCTTGAAAACCAGCTCGGCGCTCTCGGCCTGGTCCTCAGCCGCGCGTCCCGGACGCCACCAAGGGCGCGGCCCGGAGTCTGTTCTTCTCGGTCCGGTACACCAGGTAGGCACCCCAGGAGCCCGCGAGGCCGATCACGATCATGACGGCGATCACCGGCCACTGCCATGGCTCGGGCACGTGGAGGGCGAGGAACCAGACCTTGTCAGGCGATCCGCTGAGCTTGATGCCCAGCGGCGCCAGGCCCTGCGGGAACAGTCCGAGGATGCCCACGGCCATGGCGGACCACATGAGGGTCTGGCGTTTGCCCGACATCGTCGTGAACGGGGACGTGTCGGCGTCCTCGCCCGTTCCCTCGGTGGTGGACGTCGGCTTGCCCGACCGCATCAGGTGCAGCAGCTCGGGACCCTTGTCTCTCAGCGTCCTGGCCGCCACCGAGCCGAGCTTCACATGGCAGAGCACACCGGTGAGCAGGGCCACCGGGACGCTCGCCCACAGCAGGGCGGGCAGTTCCAGTGCGTGGCCCGCCCAGGCGACCCCGAGCGCGGGGCACATCACGAGGGCGACCAGGAAGGACATCAGGAACGACTGGCCGGTGACGTCACCGTGGTCCATCGGCGAGTTCTTGCTCTTGTGCGGATCGGGGCCGGGCACCAGCGCGTTGACGGAGACCCACGCCAGCAGACCGGAACCGCCGCCGAGCGCGGCGAGGGTGCCGGCCAGCGCCCACGGCACCAGGGAGGCGTCGCCGTGCAGCAGGCATCCGAGGATCGTCAGCGCCAGCGTCAGCGGGCCGAAGACGGTCAGCCAGGCCAACTGGCGGGCACGGACGTCGGCCTTCTCCTTGCCCGGTATCGTCAGGGTCAGCCAGAGCGCCGTGCCGTCCTGCCCGTAGAGGTTGGCGCAGGTCGCGGCGGCCATCAACGCGCTGGCCGCGCCGACGAACGGGAACCCGGCGGTGAAGCCGAAGATCAGCGGGAACAGCACGGTGATGATGGAGAAGGCCGGGCCCATCACGATGCCCTGGGTGCGCACCGGATCGCGCCACCAGGTGCGCAGTTCCTTGAGGTAGACCGCCCCTTGGTCGCCGCGGAACAGCGGGCCCCGCCGGGCGGCCTTGTGCGCGGAGGAGCCGCGGACCACCGGGCGGGCGGTCCGCTGCGGTCCGAGCAGGGCGCTCCATGCCAGGAACAGCGCGACCACCACGGCGGCCAGGGCGACCAGTGGCCCCACGGCCCACGGCCAGTCGCCGCGGCCGGCCGCCTCGACGGCGAGCAGGCCCCAGCTGGTCGGCAGCGCCCGCACCACCGTGGAGAACGCGGGCGGGAAGCCGTACTCCAGCAGCAGGGAGACCCCGATGATCAGAACCCAAGAGAACGAGGACAGCGAGACCATCGCAGCGGTGACGGTCGCGGTGACGACTCCGCCGAGGCGGGACCTGGCCAGGCTGCGAAACAGCAGCGTGACCACTCGGGACAGCAGCACCACCAGCAGCAGGAGCAGTACCACCGCGGGCACCGACACCACGACGGCCGCCCGGCTCAGCCGTGCGGCGAAGACGATCAGCGCGCAGAACGCCAGCAGCGTGATGGCGGTGGTGACGGCGACCAGAGCGGCGGCGAGCAGGCCCATGGCCAGGGTGCGGCGTGGGATCGGCTGGCGGTGGAAGTGCTCCCCGTTGAGCGCCGGTTCGCCCGCGAAGATCGGACCGACCATCCAGCCGAGCGCCCACAGCGCGAAGGTCACCGCGAGCAGATCCATCAGCAGCCGCGGATGGGAGAAGTCGAGGCACGCCAGGACGAGGGTGGTGACGGCGAGGCAGATTCCAACGGTCCGGCCCAGGCCGCTGAGGGCCATCTTGGCGTCCGTCGTGCTGTGGCGCAGCACCGCCAGTTTCATCCGGATCAGGACGCCAACCACGACAACCCCTCCCCGCCGCCGATCGTGACGCCGACCAGGTCGACAAAGGTCTCTTCCAGCGAGCGGCCGCCGCGGACCTCGTCGAGAGGGCCCTGCGCGACGACGCGTCCCCGGGCCATCACCCCGACGGTGTCGCAGAGCTCCTCGACGAGCGCCATGACGTGGCTGGAGATCAGCACCGAGCCGCCGCCTTCCACGAACCTCTTGAGGATTCTCTTGATGGTCGCGGCGGAGACCGGGTCGACGGCCTCCAGGGGTTCGTCGAGCACCAGGACCTTGGGGGCGTGGAGCAGCGTGGTCGCCAGGCCGATCTTCTTGCGCATACCGGTGGAGTAGTCCACGACCAGGGTGCGTTCGGCGGAACCGTCGAGTTCCATGACGGCGAGCAGTTCGTCCGCCCGGCCGTCGACCTCCTCGGCGCTCAGGCCGTGCAACTGTCCAAGGTAGGTGAGGAGTTCACGGCCGGTGAGCCGCTCCGGCATGGCCAGCCCATCGGGCAGGACGCCCATCAGGCGGCGCGCCCGCAGCGGCTCCTCCCACACGTCGACCCCGTGGACCAGGGCGCGCCCCCCGTCCGGTCTGAGCAGCCCGACGGCCATGGACAGCGCGGTGGTCTTGCCCGCACCGTTCGGCCCGACCAGGCCGTAGAAGGATCCTTGCGGGACGTTGAGATCGATGTGGTCGACGGCGGTCTTGTCGCCGAACCTCTTGACGAGGCCGGCGATCTCGAGTGAGGGCGCCATGGTGTCTTTCTGGTCGCAACGGTGAAGACTAACGAAACGGCACTCACCGGACTGCCGGCCTCGGATCAGGACCTGCTCAAGGTCGGTGAGTGCCGTTTCGTTCTGCTTTATCTAACGGAACTTCGATGGAACGGACGGATGAAGGCTGTTGGGAGGTGCTGACGGGCCGGTGTCGACCGTTGGCGGCGGCCGGTGCGGCCGTCGGCTCAGATCCGGGGGCCGAGGAAGCAGCCGCCGGAGGCGTCGATGACCTGACCGGTCACCCAGCGGCCCGCGTCGGAGGCCAGGAAGGCCACCACGTCGGCGATGTCGGCGGGCCGCCCGGCCCTGGGGACGGCGTTGCCGCTGCCCACCATCTGCTGGACCTCGGGATCGTCGAGCATCCACGGGTTCCTGTCGGTGACCGTCGGCCCGGGCGCCACGGCGTTGACCGTGATGCCCCGTACGCCGACCACCTGGGCGAGGGAGCTGCTGAGTACCTCGATGGCGGCCTTGCTCATCGCGTACGGCTGTTCGGGCATCGCGATCCTGGTCGCCGCCGCGGACAGGTTGACGATGCGGCCGCCGTCGTTCAGCAGGCCCAGGGCTCGCTGGATGATGAACAGCGGCGCCTTGGTGTTGACCGCGATCAACCGGTCGAACGCCTCGGGAGTGATCGTCTCGATCGAGTCGGCGGTGATGGCGGCGTTGTTGACCAGGATGTCCAGCCGCACCTGGCCGGCCTGCGCGAGCAGACCCGCCTCCAGGGCGGCGAACAGGGTGTCCACGTCCCCGGGCACGCCCAGCTCGGCGCGGATCGAAAAGGCACGGCCGCCGTCCTTCTCGATCAGCCGCACGGCCTCCCGTGCGGCCGCCTCGTTGCTGCCGTAGTGCACGGCCACCAGCGCCCCGTCGGCCGCCAGCCGCCGCGCGATCGCCCGGCCGATCCCACGCGAGGCCCCGGTCACCAGCGCCGTTCTGCCCATCAGAGGCGTCATCCCGTCACTCCAGAAGTGGTCTTACTCTTCTGGCAACTAGGATCAATGCCGTCCACAAGCCCGAACAATGGCAAAGTCTGCAAGGCCGTATTAACCCCTGAGTTAACGCGAGAGAGAGTGTCGTGGAACTTCGCGACATCGAGATTTTCCTGACTCTGGCCGAAGAGCTGCATTTCGGCCGGACCGCCGAACGGCTGCGCGTGTCCCCCGCCCGCATCACCCAGGCCGTCAAGAAGCAGGAACGCCAGATCGGCGCCCTGCTGTTCGAGCGCACCAACCGCACGGTCCGGCTGACCCCGCTCGGCCGGCAGCTCCGCGACGACCTCTGGCCCGTCTACACCGGGCTGCAGGACGGCATGCGCCGTGCCAGGCTCGCCGCCCAGGGCGTCACCGCCGTGCTGCGCGTCGGCACGCTCTCCCTCAACGTCCAGGACCTGCGTCCTTACTGGGACACCTTCCGCACCCGGCATCCGCAGTGGAAGCTGCGGATCCAGCAGGCCTCCTTCGTCGATCCGTTCGCCGGGTTGCGCCGCGGCGACCTCGACATCCTGATCTGCTGGCTGCCGGTCGAAGAACCCGACCTGACGGTGGGGCCGGTCCTGTTCGCCGAGCCGCGGGTGCTGGCCGTGGCCGCAGACCACGAACTCACCCGGCACACCTCGGTCTCGTTGGAGATGCTCGCCGACTTCCAGCACGCAAGATCCTCGGTGTGGCCGGACTACTGGGCCGACGGCTACATCCCGTCCCACACCCGCAAGGGCCGCCCCATCGAACGCGGCCCCGTGGTGGGCAACGCCGAGGAGGTCCTCACCCTGGCCAGCGTCGGGGAGATCGTCAACCTCTTCCCCGCCCACATGAGGCGCTACTGGAGCCGGCCCGACATCGCCTACCTGCCCGTCCGGGACATCGACGTCCTGCCGTACGCCCTGGTGTGGCGTACCGAGACCGAGGACGACCCCATCCGGGCCTTCGCCCGGATCGCCGCCGAAATCGGCACTCTCCCCACCTGAGCCGCCCATTCCTAGCACGTCGCGCCGAGGTCCGTCCATCGCGGGTTCTGGACCCATGCGGACCGGCCCCCTTCCCTGGTGAACACTGCGGGTGAGTGGATAAACGACACGTACCGTGTTGTCGGTCGGAGTATGTCCCGCACCCGTTCCCCCTGTCAACACGACACGTTCCGTTTCTGGTAGGCTCCGGGACGTGCAGGAGACGCCGAACCCGCAACGCCGCAGTGAGAGAAGCCACCGCGCCACGCTCAAAGCCGCCCTCGACCTGTGTGCCGAACTCGGATACGCCCAGGTGACCGTGGAGGGCATCGCCGCCCGCGCGGGCGTGAGCAAGAAAACGATCTACCGCTGGTGGCCGTCCAAGGGCGCGGTCGTCCTGGAGGCCATCGACGACGCAGCACTCCAGGCCACCGACTTCCCCAACACCGGCGACCTGGCCGCAGACCTGCACCGGCAACTGACCGGAACCCTCGGCCTGTTCACCCACGACAGCACCCGGTCGGCCATCTTCGGAGTCTTCGCCGAAGGCCTGCAGGACCCGGGCTTCGGCGAACAGATGCACGACACCCTCTTCCGGCCGCGCATCAAGGCGTTCGAAGAACGCCTGCGCAAGGCCCAACGGCAGGGCGAACTGGCCGCCGAAGCCGATCCGGCCCTGGTGATGGACCTGCTGTACGGGCCGGTCTTCCACCGCCTCGTGGCCCACATCCCCCCGCCCGACGAGACCTATCTCCGCAAGATCACCGACGCCGCCCTCATCGCGGTGAACACACGATGACCTCGGCGGACCCGATCCGGCCCAGGTAGCGCTCGACTGCGGCCGCGAGGGCCGTAGCGGCTCGGACCATCACCGGCACCAGGTCCGGCCGTTCACCGGTGGAACTCACCGGGGGCGCCCTCGAAGACGAGGTGCCCGCCGTCCTGGCCGGCTTCCGGGCCGATGTCGATGCGCCAGTCGGCTCTGCGGATGACGTCCAGGTGGTGTTCGACGACGATGACGGTGTTCCCCGCGTCGACGAGGCGCTGCAGGTTCTCGACGAGGACGTCCACGTCGCTGAGGTGCAGGCCGGTGGTCGGCTCGTCGAGGACGTACAGGCTGGCGTTCGCCCCGTTGCGGAGCTCGGTGGCGATTTTGAGTCGCTGGTTCTCGCCGCCGGAAAGGGTGGGCAGGGTCTGGCCGAGCCGGAGATAGCCCAGGCCGACGTCGATGATCCCGGTCAGGGCCGCGGTGATCTGAGGGTCCTCGAAAGCGTCGGCCGCTTCGATGACGGTGAGGTCCTCGACGTCGGCGATGGTGCGTCCATGGACTTTGTGAGCCAGGGCCTGCGGGGAGTAGCGCCGGCCTTGACAGGCTTCGCAGACGACGGTGTGGTCGTCCATGAAGGCCAGGTCGGTGCGGATGCTCCCGGTGCCGTTGCACTCGGGGCAGGCGCCTGCGGAGTTGGAGCTGAACAAGGCGGCGGGCGCGTTGCCGGCACGGGCGTAGATCGAGCGGAGGCGGGGGCCCATGCCGCTGTAGGTGAGCAGTGTGGAACGGCCGTTGGCGGCGATCGCGCGCTGGTCGATGCCGGTCGCCGGGTGCTGGTCGAGGAGTTCGGCCATCAGGCTCGACTTGCCCGAACCGGCGACACCGGTGACGACGGTGAGCACACCGAGGGGGATGCCGACGGTGATGTCCTTGAGGTTGTTGCGTCGCGCGTGTTCGATGATGAGCCGTTCACGTACTGGCCGTCGGCGGGATTCGCCGGAGGAAACGCGGGTAAGGGCACGGCCTGTGGGGGTGTCGGCGGTGAGGAGTTCGGCGAACGGACCGTGGAAGACGAGTTCGCCGCCGTGTTCGCCCGCTCCCGGGCCGATCTCGATGATGGCGTCGGCCTCCCGCATGACGTCGGGGTCGTGTTCGACGACCAGGACGGTGTTTCCCTTGTCGCGCAGCCTTTTCAGCAGGACCGTCATGTCGCCGACGTCTCGGGGGTGGAGCCCGACGGTGGGTTCGTCGAACACGTAGAGCACTTCGGTGAGACTGCTGCCGAGGTGGCGGACGGTCTTGACGCGCTGGGATTCTCCCCCGGAGAGGGTCGTGGTCCCGCGATCGAGGCTGAGGTAGCCGAGGCCGATGTCTTCCAGGGCGGTGAGCCTGGCGTGCAGGCTCTCGGTGACCGGTGCCACGCGTGCGTCGTTGATCGTGGCGACGAGCGCGGCCAGGTCGCGGATCTCCATGCGGCTCATCTGGCTGATGGTGTGCCCGGCGACCTGAACGGAGCGGGCCTGCTCGTTCAGCCGCGCCCCGTCGCACTCCGGGCAGGTCTTCGAGCGGGTGAATCTCTCCAGCACCGCCTGCTTGCGGTCCGACAGCGCGTCGGAAGTACGCAGATAGATGCGCTCGAATCGTTCTGCGACGCCCTCGTAGTCCTTCGGGGGTCTGGTGCCGAGCCGAGCCGCCGCTTCACCGCCGTAGAGCAGCGCCCGGCGTTGTTCCTCGCTCCATTCGCGCAACGGCGTGGTCGCATCGAACGAGCCGATGTCCGCGTACTGCCGGTACCAGTACTGGCCGTCCCCGAATCCGGGCAGCAGGATCGCCCCTTCCTTCAGGGACTTGTCCAGGTCGAGCATCCGCCGGACATCGCTGGTGAGCACCTGTCCGATGCCGTCGCAGGCCGGGCACATGCCTTTGGGGTCGTTGAAGGAGAACCGGTTCGACTCGCCGATCCAGGGGGATCCGATCCGGGAGAACAGCAACCGCAGGTACGTCCAGGTGTCGGTGATGGTGCCCACGGTGGAGCGGGCGTTTCCGCCCAGCCTGCGCTGGTCGACGATCACCACCGGGGAGAGGCCCTCCACCGAGTCCGCCTCCGGCCGGGAGTAGCGGGGCAGGCGATTGCGCAGGAACGGCGGATAGGTCTCGTTCCACTGGAATGAAGCCTCCGCGGCCACGGTGTCGAACACGAGCGACGACTTGCCCGATCCGGACACGCCCACGACCACCGTCAACGTGTTCCGGGGGATGTCGAGGTCGAGGTTCTTCAGATTGTTGGTCCGCGCGCCTCTGATCTTGATCGTGTTCGCCATGCCTCCCTTCCTATGCGGAGATGCGGCCGGAACCTGACCGTGATTCACCTATCCTCGACAGTGATGGCCGATGTGACCAAGCGGATGCTGGACCTCCTGGCGGTGCTGCAGACCGGGCGCAGGTTCTCCGGGGCCGAACTCGCCCGGAGCCTGGAGACCAGCCCCCGCACGCTGCGCCGCGACGTCGAGCGGCTGCGCGAGTACGGCTACCCGGTCACGACCCGGCCGGGGCCGAGCGGCTTCTATCAGCTGGGTCCGGGCACGAGGCTCCCCCCGCTGATCTTCGAGGACGACGAGGCGGTCGCCGTCCTGATCGGGCTTGCGATGGCCGCCTCCGCGGCTCGAGCGCCCGAAAGCCCGCAGGACGGCGGCCACCGGGAGTCCCCCGCCGGGATCGGTGCCTCCGCCGACCGCGCCTACGGCAAGGTCGACCAGCTGCTCCCGGCGCGCCTTCGCTCCAGGGTGCGGCTCGTCCGGGCGTCGATGGAGGTCTCCCCCACTTCCTCGCCGGTGGTCGACACCGCCGTGTTCACCGCCATCGGCGAGGCCTGCACCCGCCGCGAGCGGATCAGGTTCGGCTACCGCGGCCCGGACGGGACGCTCACGTCCCGCAAGGCGGAGCCGTTCCGGCAGATCCTGGCGCGCCAGCGCTGGTACCTCCTGGCCTGGGACCTCGACAGGGACGACTGGCGAACGTTCCGCATCGACCGCATCCACGACCTGATCCCCACCGGGGAGCACTTCGCCCCCCGCCCGATACCCGCCGACGACGGCCGCGCCTACCTGCGCGACGCGCTCACCCGAGCCCGGTACAGAGCCGTCGTCACCGTCGATGCTCCGGCCGAGACGGTCGCGGACAAGGTCAAGTTCGCCGACTGCTCGATCGAGCCCCTGGACGGCGGACGATGCCGCGTCACCGCGTCCGTCGACTCGTTCCACTGGCTCATCATCAACATCGGCCTCATCGGAGCCGAGTTCCGCATCCACTCCCCCGCGGAGTTCGCCGACCTCAGCCGGGAACTGGCCGGGCGCCTGATGCGAGCGGGCCGCCACCAAGGCCCCTGACCCGGCTCGGCAGGTGCGTTTCGGTCAGCCTGGAGCCTTGCGGCTGAGTTCTTCCCACGCCTGGTAGAGCTCGGCTCTGGCCCGGTCCAGTTCCTGGACCTGGTCATAGGAACGGCCGCCGATGATGAGCCGCCGGGGCGGTTCCGGCAGCGCGGCCAGTTCCATGATGACGGGGGCGGCCGTGTCCGGGGCCGGTCCGGTCTCCTCGCCCCACATCTCGGCCAGCTCGGCGCGCAGGGAATCGTAGTGCGGGAGGGCCTTGGTCTCCGTGGTCCCCTGGGTGAACAGGCCGGTGTCGTAACCGCCCATCTCCACGATGGTGACCTTGATGCCGAACCGCTCGACCTCCATCGCCAGCGCCTCGCTGACCGAGTCGAGCGCCACCTTGCCCGCGCCGTAGAAGCCGACGGACGCCATGCCGCCGGCGGCGCCCATCGACGTGACCTGCAGGATGCGTCCGGAGCCCTGCGCGCGCAGGTGGGGCAGGACGGCCTGTGCCACCCAGACGGCGCCGAAGAAGTTGACGTCCAGGTGCGCCCGGATCTGGTCTTCCGTGGCCTCCTCCACCATCCCGTAGAGCATTCCGCCGGCGTTGTTGACCACGATGTCGAGCCGGCCGAAGGCGGCTGCCGCGCGGTCCACGCCGTCGAACACGGCCCGGCGGTCGGAGACGTCCAGCGGGAGCCGGACGAGGGCGCCCGGGTGCTCCTCGGCAAGGACCGCGAGCGGCTCGATGTTGCGGGCCGCAGCCACGACGCGGTCCCCGGCGGCCAGGGCCGCCTCGGTGAACGCCCTGCCCAGACCGCGTGAAGCGCCGGTGATGAACCAGACTCTGGCTGTCGTCATGGAAATCCCACCCCTAAAGCGAGACGGTGCGTCTCATCTGGCCCCATCCTGCAAAATGGCGGCGACCTTGTCAAAACGAACCGGCTCGTCTCGTTGGGGTGCTAGCCTGGGCGCATGTCCCAGGACAGGAAGCCGGATCGTTCCCGGCGCAGCGAACGTTCACGGCAGGCGATCCTCGAGGCGACCCGCGCGCTGGTCTCCGAGGTCGGGTACGGCAAGGTGGCGATCGAGACCATCGCCGCCCGGGCCGGTGTCGGCAAGCAGACGATCTACCGCTGGTGGCCGTCCAAGGGCGCCGTGATCTTCGACGCCTTCCTGGCGCTCAGCGAGGACGCCGAGGGCCAGGGCACGGCGCTGCCGGACACCGGCGACATCGAGGCCGACCTCAAGGCGGTCATGCGCGCGACGGTGGCCGAGTTCGCCGACCCGGAGTTCGAGAAGCCGATCCGGGCGCTCAACAACGAGATCATCAACGATCCCGACCTCGCCGCGCAGTACCGCGAGAAGCTGGCGCTGCCCGTGGACGCCGCCAAGAAGGAGCGGTTGCGCAGCGCGCAGCGGGCCGGCCAGCTGGCCGCGGACGCCGACCTCGACCTGGTCCTGGAGGTGCTCTACGCACCCCTCTTCCAGCGCTGGCTGCACCGCTCGGGCCCGCTGACCCCCGAGTACGCCGACGCGCTCGTCGACATCACGCTCAGGGCCTTCCGGCCCTGAGCGCCCGCGGGGCGGACGGCTCGAAGGGCTCCGGACCCGGTGGCGGTCCGGCCCGCCGCGGCGGACGTGTTCGCGGACCGGACCGGATGACGGCTACGGCGTGCGCACCGGAAGCGAGTCCCAGCCGCGGACCGCGGCCATCGGGTTGAACTCGGCGTTGTCCTGGTCGACCTCCCACTCGGGGAAGCGCTTGAGGATCTCCTCCAGGGCGATGCGGCCTTCCATGCGGGCCAGCGCCGCGCCGAGGCAGAAGTGGATGCCGCGGCCGAAGGTGAGGAGCTGTCCGCCGGCCTTGCGGTGGATGTCGAAGCGGTCGCCGTCGGGGTAGCGCCGGTCGTCGCGGTTGGCGGAGCCGTTGAGGAACATCATGACGCCGCCCTCGGGCACCACCTGGCCGTGGAGCCGCACGTCCTTGGCCACGTACCTGGCGATCTGGTGGGAGGGCGACTCGTAGCGCAGGAGCTCTTCGATGGCGCCCGGGATGAGAGAGGGGTCGGCGACCAGTTCGCGGCGTTGGTCGGGGTGGTCGGCCAGGATCTTCCCGATCCAGCCGATCAGCCGGTTGGTGGTCTCGTTGCCGGCGCCCGTGATGACGTTGACGTAGAGGAGGATCTCCTCGCGGGTCAGCCTCCGGCGGGTGCCGGTCTCGTCCTCGAACTCGGCACGCAGCAGGTCGGTCATGATGTCGTCGGAGGGGTGCTCGGCACGCCAGTCGATGTACCGGGCGAACATGTCGCTGTCGGCGAAGAACTTCGAGGTGTCCATGGGCTGCCCGGCCTCGGGGCGCAGGCCCTCGTCGACGCGGTCGCGGATCCACTCCTGGTCGTCCTCGGGGATGCCCAGCAGCATGCCGATCGTGCGCATCGGCACCTGCGCGCCGAGGTCGGCGACGAAGTCGAAGCCGCCGGCTCCGACCAGGGGGTCCAGGCTGCGCGCGCAGAAGGCGCGGATCTTGGGCTCCAGGGCCGCCACCTTCTTGGGCGTGAAGACACCCGACATCAGCCTTCGGTGGGTGGCGTGCATCGGCGGGTCCTCGAAGATGACCACGCCCGGCGGGATCTCCATGTCGATCTTGATCAGCTCAAGGATGTTGCCGCGCCCCGAGATGTACGTCGCCGGGTCGGTCAGACCCCGGTCGACGTCCTCGAAGCGGCTGACGGCGTAGAAGTCGTGCTGCTCGTTGTAGTAGAGCGGCGCCTCCTCGCGCAGCCGGCGGTACACCGGATAGGGGTCGGCGTTGATGCCGACGTCGTAAGGGTCGTAGTAGACGTCGCT
The DNA here is from genome assembly GCF_002995495.1 of Actinocorallia populi. GTDB lineage: Bacteria > Actinomycetota > Actinomycetes > Streptosporangiales > Streptosporangiaceae > Actinocorallia > Actinocorallia populi. The sequence goes on from NZ_PVZV01000006.1 coordinate 663,134, forward strand.
CGCGTCGGTAACCGGCATCACGGGCCCTCCCTCGGAACGGCGACCGTCCCCGACTCCGCACAACGATGCTGAGCGGTCGCACAGCTGACACTCGGTGCCTCGCAAACTATGACACTCGGTGCCAGGGGTCAATACCCGCACCGGCGCCGGCATCGGCGAGGAGTGCGGCCTCAGGTGCGGGTGTCGGCAGGCCGCATGCGGCGGCTGTTCCGCACCGACTCCTCCAGACCGGGGAGCATCTGGGCCATGCTGAACGCGCGGTAGACGAGCTCGACGAGATTGCTCGACTCGTCGCGCAGCCATTGGTCGTACGCGGCGTTCGCGGCGCCGAGGGCGATGTGCGCGGCGAGCTGCGGGCCGAGATCCTCGACCGGCGCGTCCATGCGGCGCGCCGCGAACCGTGCCACGACCGCCTGCCAGTCGGCGTGCCGGAGCGCGGCGTTGGCCCGCAGCGCGGGCGTCTGCAGGATGAGCTTCATCCGCGCGCGGTGCGCGACGGGACCGTCGCTGTGCACGCGGTTGAACCACAACACCCCGTCCGCGATCACCTCGAACATCGGACGGTCGTCCGGTACGGACGTGAACCATTCATCGAGGTTGCGGAGGAGGGTCTCGAAATCTCCGAACAGGATGTTGTTCTTCGACTCGAAGTAGCGGAAGAAGGTGCGTCGCGCTATACCGGCCGCGGCGGCGATGTCGTCCACCGATGTCTCACGGAACCCCCGCTCCTCGAACAGTTCGAGCGCCACCTTCTCGACGGCCTCGATCGGCACCTGCTGCGGCTTCTTCACACACCTCTCCCTTGCTGCAAGGCGGCACCGCTCTGCGGCGCGAGTGCGGGGCGGCGGGTGTCCGACACCGCTGACCGACCGTGCTCTCCCATCGCTTCGAGGAGGCCGCCCGTGTACCCGACAGCCTATGGCACTCGGTGCCTCGCTGGAGTAGCCTCAGGCGACCGAGCCGATCACGGCAGAGGGGATCGACATGCATCGCAACCTGTTGAGCACCATCGTCATCGATGTTCCTTCCGATGTCCGGGACCAGACCATCGCCTTCTGGTCGGCGGCACTCGGCGCGACGCCCGCGGCCACGCGCATGCCGAACTACCACATCCTCCAGGACGCCTCCCCGGGCAACCGGATCGTCGTCCAGGACGTCGGCTCGGGCTCGGCCGGCATCCACTTCGACATCCACACCGACGACCTCGACGCGGAGGTCGAACGGCTCGCGGCATGCGGCGCGACCGTGGTCGACCGCACCTGGGCCGACCACCCCGGCCGCTGGATCATCATGCGGGACCCGGCGGGCATGGAGTTCTGCGTCGTGGAGGCGCTCACCGAGCTGCGCCGCGCCGACCACGCCGATTTCGAGCGCCGGGCCAGGCCGACGGGCTGAGGCCCCTCGACGACGCCCGGTCCACAGGAGGGCCGACGACAATGAACCTGCCGGTCGAGGACGTGATCGAACTGGAGCAGCTCTGCGCCGCCTACGCGCTGAAGATGACCCAGGGCGACATCGGCTACATCATCGAGCACATCTGCACGGACGACGGCACCTACAGCGCCTTCGGCGAGACGTACGGCCTGGAGGACTGGCCGAGGCTGGTGGAGGCCGCCCCGAAGGGCCTGTTCCTCACCGGCAGGCCCGTTCTCGAGCTCGACGGGGACACGGGCTCGGGCGAGGTGCCGCTGCTCTTCATCGACCAGACGAACCACCACATGCGCATGGGGTGGTACAGCGACACCTACCGGCGCACGGAGAACGGCTGGCGCCTGAGGACCCGCAGGATGACGTTCCTCCGCCGCAACGGCGGCGCCGACTCCGGAAAACCGCATGACCCCCGCCGTCCGAAGCCCTCGGCCGGACGTCCCGGCTGACGGCCTTCCGGCCGTGCGAGCGGGCCGCACCCGGGGCGGTCCGCGGACGCGCGTGGTGATCAGGTCCTTCTGGACCCGGGCGATACCGCCCATCCCGCTCCGCGCCCGGCCGTACGGGTGGGCGCGGAGCGGCGCCACGCCGACGGCCGCCGCGTTGCTCTCCCGGTGCGGCGAGGCCGAATAGATCGACACTCAGTGCCACCTCCCCTCGTGCGCGGCTCGCGGACGCCCTCGCTTGCCGCCGCGAGCACCGGCCCCGGAAAGGCGACATCGGCCGATCGCAGTGCCGGTGCATCGGCGACGATCGCCACCTCGACTCCCCGCACCCGAGACGCACCGGCGTCGTCGGCCGTGTGCAGCTCATCCCAGCCGGAACCGGCCACGGAGGTGTCGAATCCGGCCGTCCGCCCGGCGTTCTCGAGGCGTCCGACGGCGCGCCCGCCCACACGGTCCACGACCTGCGCGATCGCCTCGCACCGGTCGTGCCCCTCCAGGGGCAGCGGACGTCCACGGGTGCCCGATCGGCATGAAACGCTTGAAATTAACTGGCACTCAGTGCCTGGCGGGCTCTGGCACTGAGTGCCTCGCTCGGGTAGCGTCCCGGCCATGAGCGAATGTGAGACGCTCGCGGGGCCCCCGCTGCACGAGGCCACAGGCATCGGCGGCCGCACCCTCGGCGCCCTCCTGACCGAACTCTGCGCACGGGTCCCCGACCACGAGGCACTCGTCTTCGACGACCCGTTCCTGTGCGGCGCGACCGTACGGTGGACCTACGGCGACCTCGAACGGCAGGCCCGGCGCGTCGCGAAGGCGCTCCTGGCGGCGGGCATCGGCAAGGGAGCCCGGGTGGGCGTGCTCATGGGGAACCGGCCCGAGGCGGTCGCGTCCCTCTTCGGCGGCGCGCTCGCCGGCGCGGTCGTGGTGCCGCTGTCGACCTTCTCCCCGAAACCGGAGCTCTCCCACCTGCTCGCGCACGCCGACCTGAGCGTGCTCCTGCTCCAGACGACGATGGGCGCCCACCGGTTCGCCGCCGACGTCACCGAGCTGTGCCCGGCCGCCGCGAGCCCCGGGTCCATCGCCGACGCCGCATACCCCTACCTGCGCCATGCCGCGGCTCTCGGCCCGGTGGAGTACACGTGCGGGATCGAACCGTGGGAGCGGTTCCTGCAGCGCGGCGACACGATCGACGACGAGCTGCTGGACGCCGCCGCCGCCCAGGTCCACGCCTCCGACCCCGCGGTCATCATCTACAGCTCGGGTACGACCGACCGGCCGAAGGGCGTGCTGCACCACCACGAGGCGGTCGCGTTGCAGTGCTGGACGCAGGCCGGTCTGTTCGGCCGCGACGAGTCGACGCGGCTGTGGTGCGCGCTCCCGATCTTCTGGACCGCCGGCCTGAACGCGGCGATGGGGGCCACGCTCGCCGCCGGCGGCACCTGGGTGATGCAGGAGGTGTTCGAGCCCGGTCACGCGCTGCGGCTCATGGAGCGGGAGCGCGTGACCGAACCGCACACGCTCCCGCACCAGGCCCGCGCCCTGGAGGAGCACCCGGACTGGCCTTCGACCGACCTCTCGTCGTGCACGAGGGTCTTCGGCAAGTCGGTGTTCACCCGTCATCCGAGCGTCACCGGGGACACGAGCTGGAACATGCCGGTCGGCTACGGCTCGTCCGAGACGTGCTCGTTCTTCACCGCCCATCCGTCCGGCACGCCGCGCGAGCTGCTGAGGCGGCGAGGCTACGGGCGGCTTCTCGCCGGAAACGAGCTCCGGGTCGTCGACCCCGAGACCGGCCGGGTGCTCGGCCCGGACGAGGAGGGCGAGCTCGCCGTGCGCGGGCCGACCCTCATGGACCACTACGTCAAGCGCACGCGCGCCGAGTGCTTCGACGCCGACGGCTTCTACCGCACCGGCGACCTCGGCTCGTACGACGAGGACGGGTACGTGTACTTCAGCGGACGCCGCACGGAAGTGATCAAGACCGCGGGCGCCACCGTGTCACCGGCCGAGATCGAGGTCCGGTTGCAGGCGTACGAGCCGGTCAAGCTGGCGCGCGCCGTCGGCGTCCCGGACGACCGGCGCGCGGAGATCGTCGTGCTCTGCGTCGAGCTGAAAGCCGGTGCCACCGCGACCGAGGACGACATCAAGTCCTTCCTGCGCGAACGGCTGGCCGCCTACAAGGTGCCCAAACGAGTGCTCTTCTTCCCCGAAGGCGAGGTCCCGATGAACCGCAGCGGCATGAAGGTGAAGGACGAGGCACTCGTGGCCCTGGCGCGGGAACGGCTCAGCCGGTGAACGGCGACGAGCAGGGCCCGCTGCGGCACTCCGCCCTCTTCCACACCGGCGTCGTCGTCGACGACCTCGCCTCCGCCAAGGAGGAGCTCGGCGGCAGCCTCGGCGTCACGTGGCACGCCGGCGGCGCCGACGTGCGGCTGATCACCGACGACGGCGCGCGAACCGTGCGGACGGCCTACGCGCTCTCCCGAGAGGGCCCGCACCACGTCGAGCTGTGCCAGTCGGTCGAGGGGACGTTGTGGACGGCGACCGCGCAGGGCGGCGCCCACCACCTCGGCTACTGGGTCGACGACGTGGCATCGGCCTCCGCGGCGCTGGAACGGCTCGGCTCGCGCAGGATCGCGAGCATCGCCGTCAACGACGACGCATCGCCGTTCTGCGCCTACCACCGGACCGGCAACGGGCTCTTCGTCGAGATCGTCGCTCTGGCCTTCCGGCCGCTGCTCTTGCCCGCGAAGTGATGTGGCACCGCCACGCGCTCGTATCCGAGACCGGAGGTTCGACATGACCACTGCCGACATGGGGCCGCGTCCCGGGGAGGTCGACGACGTCCCGCGCGGCGAACGCTTCTACCAGCGGCTGCTCGACGAGGACACCCGGCCGGTTCCCGCGAGCCTGCGCGCGACGTCGGCCGGCCCGCCGGACGGTGCGGGCATCGCACCCTCCCGCTACTTCGACCCCGAGATCCACCGGCTCGAGGTCGAACGGGTGTGGAACCGGGTCTGGCAGATGGCGTGCCGCGAGGAGCAGATCCCCGAGGTCGGCGACTCCGTCGTCTACGAGATCGCCGACACCTCGCTCATCGTCGTGCGTACCGCGCCGGACGAGATCCGCGCCTTCCACAACTCGTGCCTCCATCGGGGCACGCAGCTCCGGACCCGGGCCGGCCACGTCAAGCGGTTCCGCTGCCCCTACCACGGGTTCACCTGGAACCTCGACGGGAGCCTCCACGAGATCCCCTGCGCGTGGGACTTCCCGCAGGTCGATCCGGCCACGTTCCGGCTCCCCGAAGCACGGGTCGGAACGTGGGGCGGGTTCGTGTTCGTGAACACCGATCCGAACGCCGGACCGCTGGAGGAGCACCTGGAGGACCTGCCGGCGCACTTCACCGCGTGGCCGCTGGAGGAGCGGCGCCTCACCGCACACATCGTGCGGACGATGCCGTGCAACTGGAAGGTGGCGCTCGAGGCGTTCATCGAGGCCTACCACACGATGACGGTGCACCCTCAGCTGCTGCGCACGGCGGCGGACACGCTGACCCAGTACGACGTCTACGGCCCGCATGTCAGCCGCATGCTCACCGCGGTCGGCATCAGCAGCGAGCACCTCGACCGCCCGCTCGACGACGCAGAGATCGTCAAGGCCATGCTCGGCTCCACCGAGGAGGAGATCGTCCTCGAACCGGGATCGACGGCCCGCAGGGTGCTGGCGGACCGGGTGCGCGCCTCGCTGCACCGGCGCACGGGCCGCGACCACGCGCACATCACCGATGCCGAGGCGCTCGACGGCATCGAATACTTCCTCTTCCCGAACTTCATGCCGTGGGGCGGGTACCTGACCTCGTTCGCCTACCGGTTCCGTCCGGACGGCAACGATCCCGGCTCGTGCGTGATCGACATCATGGTGCTCGAGCCGGTCCCGCAAGACGGCCCCCGCCCGCCCGCCGCCAAGACCCGCTACCTCGGCCCGGACGAGAGCTGGACCGACGCCCCCGAGCTCGGCGTCTTCGGCCGGGTGTTCAACCAGGACGGCGCCCGGTTCGCGCGCGTCCAACGCGGCCTGCGCGCCTCGGTGCGGACGAGCGGCACGCTGGCGCGCTACCAGGAGAGCCGGATCCGCCATTTCCACGCGACGCTCGACGCCTATTTCACCCGGTCCGACTGAACGGTCCTGAACGCCGACGAAGAGAAAGGGACGCCATGCCACAGACACGTGACGAGGCCACGGGCGGTCAGCCCGCCGACGACGAGCGCTACACCGTGGTCTCGACCGACAGCCATGTAGGGCCGTCCGTCAAGGAGCAGCTGCGGGAGTACTGCGACTCCAGGCACCTCGCGGACTTCGACCGCTTCGTGGAGCAGATGGAAGGGCACGGCCTGCTCTCCTACCGCTCCTCCGAGGCCGCCAAGCCTGGTGCGGACGAGAGCTGGTCGCTCGGACGCTCCCAGGCCGAGCGGTTCGGCAAGAGCGCGGGGATCCGCAACGCCGACCAGGTCGGCCTCCGCTTCCTGCAGCGCAGCTACGAGCACAGCCTGATGCCGGGGCTCCAGGACCACGCGGCCCGCATCGCCGACATGGACAAGTCTGGCGTCGCCGCGGACGTCATCTTCCACGGTGGGCTGAACGGACAGTCGATCCCGTTCTCGACCACCGGTCTCATCGCGTGGGGCGACTCGACGTACAACCACCTCGAACCCGCCGGAGTCCGCATCTACAACCGCTGGCTGGCGGACTTCGTGTCCCAGGCCCCGCAACGCCACGCAGGCATCGCCCACATCCCGATCTCCGATCCCGAGGCGTGCGTCCGCGAGGTCGAGTGGGCGGCCGCCGCCGGCTTGAAGGGCATCAACCTTCCCGCGCCGCGCGGTGACTTCCCGATGCTCAACGACCCCGTGTGGGAGCCGCTGTGGGCGGCGTGCGAGGACACCGGCCTGTCGCTCAACACCCATGGCGGCGGTGGAGAGCACTACCCGTACCAGGGCCAGGGCGCGCTGACGATGTACATGATGGAGACGGCGTGGCGGACCCGCCGCGGCCTCTGGGTGATGATCCTCGGCGGGGTCTTCGCCCGCCACCCGCGCCTGAAGCTGGTGCTCACCGAGCAGTGGCTGGACTGGGCGCCCGGCGTGATCGACGACATGGACGGGCTCTACAAGAGCCCGGCGAGCTCCGCGGTCCGGGCCGCCCTGCCCGAACCGCCGTCGGAGTACTTCATGCGCAACTGCTACATCGGCGCGAGCTTCATGGCGAACTGGGAGGCGAAGTTCGGGATCGAGCACGACCTCGCGCTCAACATCATGTGGGGCGACGACTACCCCCACGCCGAGGGGACCTGGCCGCACACGCGGCAGGCGATGCAGTACACCTTCCACGACATCGAGCCGAAGTACACCCGGCAGCTCATCGGCGGCACGGCGATCGACGTGTACGGGCTCGACCCGGTCGAGCTGAAGAAGATCGCCGCGAGGATCGGCCCGACGGCGGCGGAGCTCTCGACACCCTGCTCGCCGCCCGAGGACGAGGTGGTCGGCCTCTATGCGTTCCGCACCGGTCCGGGAATCTTCATCTGAGGGGACGGTGATCATCATGAAAGCGGAGAGAACGCCGCGGACGGGCGTGTGCAGGCCCGTGACCGCCGAGGAAGTCGATCATTTCCACGAGTTCGGCTGGGTGAAGCTCCCAGGGTTCGTCGACCCCGATGTCCTGCGCGCCATGCTCGGCGACGCACGCGAGAAGATGGGCGACGACGCCGACAGCAACCCGCTGTCCCCCGGTCTCGCCGCCGCGGTGGCGGAGGGGCGGACGGGGTTGTCCTACTTCAACGCCCAGCGCAGCTCGGGCCTCTCCCACCCCGTGATACGGCCTCTGATCCATGACGCGGGCGGCAACGCGAAGCGGCTGCAGCGGCGTACCACCGCCGGCGGCGCGGACGTCGGCGTCCGGTACTACTCGGACTTCTTCGTACCGAAGCTGCCCGCCGCGAAGGAGTCGCGGCACGGAGGCAACGGTCCCACGGCCTTCCACCAGGACTTCATCACCTTCAGCGTCGACCGGTCCGGGGGCATGACCTTCTGGATCCCCCTGGAGTCCTACGGTCCGGAGGCCGGGACGATGTCGTTCGTGAACGGGTCGCACCGCGCCGGGGTGCTCGGCGACTACACGACCTACGGGGACGGCGACGCCCTCGACGCCTTCCCCGAGCTCCGCGAGCTGCCGATGTCCGAGCCGATGACGTACGAGCTGGGCGACGTCACGGTGCACACCCACCTCACCATCCACGGCGCCGGCGCGAACACGATGGACCGGCCCCGCTGGGCCTACCTCCTCGTGACGCAGCCGGCCGACGTCCGCTGGAACGGCTCGCCGTGCCCGAACTTCGACTCGACCGCCATGAAGCCCTGGGAGCCGTTCGGCGACGAGCGCTTCCCGCTGATCGGCTGACGGAGACAAGCCCCCGCCTGACGCATCCCCTGGCGCGAAGGACACGACAACGATGGTCACCCTGCCCTTTCCGAACCGGAACTTCATGCAGATGTGCTGGGTGGTGCCCGATCTGCGGGCCGCCATCGACTCCTGGGTGCGGGCCGCCGGCGTCGGGCCGTTCTTCTGGTTCGACGGCGTCCCCTGCACCGACGGCCGTTACCGCGGGCGGCCCGCCGAGTTCCCGGCGGTCACGGCCGCCATCGCCTACGCAGGCGATCTGCAGATCGAGCTCGTCTGCCAGGACGACGACGAACCGTCGATCTTCTCCGAGCTCGTCCCCCGCGGGCGGTCCGGGCTCCACCACGCCGGACTGGTCTGCCGCGACTACGAAACCGAGCGCGACACCTACATCGAAGCGGGCGCGACGCTCGCGTTCGAGGGCGTCATCGGCACCAGCCGCACCTGCTGGCTCGACACGTCCCCCACGCTCGGATTCATGATCGAGCTGCTGGAGCCCAGCGCGACGCGAGACGCGGGCTTCGCCGCCATGCGCAAGGCCGCCGACATCTGGGACGGCACCGACCCGATCGTCGGCCTCTCCTGAAAGTCATGGCCCAGGCTGAAAGGAGCCCGATGGACGAGACCGAACCGGCGTCGACGTTTCCGGCGCTGTTCGCAGAGATCGTCGCGGCACGCGGCGACCATGACGCGCTCATCCTCGCGCACGAGACGCTGACCTATCGGGAGCTCGACCGCAGGTCCGCCAGGATGGCACGGGCGCTACTGGCCGCAGGCGTGGGCAAGGGGACGCGGATCGGACTGCTGGCGCCCGACGGAGCGCTCTGGCTGACGACCTTCTACGCGGCCCTGCGGATCGGCGCCCTCATCACGCCCATCAGCACGCTGGCGACACCACCCGAACTGGCGCACATCATCCGCACGAGCGACGCCCAGATCCTCATCGGGACACGCTGCTTCCTCCGTCACGACTACGCCGAGAAACTCGTCACGGCCCTGCCCGGACTGGGCGAGGGCAAAGCGGCGGCGCTGCGGCTCCCCGGCGCTCCTCATCTGCGGTCCGTCTGGCTCGACGGTGCCGACGGACTGCCGTGGGCGCGGCCGGTCGGCGACCTCCTCGCCAAGGCCGACGCCCCCGACGCGCCCGATGCCGTGCTGCTCGCCGCCGCGGAGCAGGAGGTGTCACCGGGCGACGACGCGTTCGTCGTCTATACCTCGGGAAGCACGGCGACCCCGAAAGCGGTGGTGCACGGGCAGTGGGCGGTCGCCCGCCAGCCGCGGGCGCTCGCCGCGTACTTCCTCCTGACCGGCGACGACCGCACCATGCCGTTGCTGCCCGCGTTCTGGATGGGCGGCATCGCCGCCGCTCTCCAGGTCCTGAGCACGGGCGGAACGCTGGTGTACCCGCCCTCCCCCGACCTCGAAGACGCGCTCGACATGATCGAGCGGCACGACGTCACCTACGTGGTCGTCTGGCATGTCCTGGCGAAGCTCCGGGCGGCGGCGATCGCGCGGGGCATCGACGTCGACGGCATCCGCGGCATGGGGGGCCCGTCACGCGACGAACGGGGAGAGGCAGTCCCGCCACCGCTCCGGGCCAACCTGCTCGGAATGTCGGAGAGCTTCTCCGCGCACAGCGCCGAGCCGGTCAACCGGCGCATGCCGGACGGCAAGGCGGGCGCCTCGGGCCGGGCGGTGAACGGCATCGAACGGCGCGCGGTGGATCCGGAGACCGGGGCGGAGGTGCCGCCCGGCGAGATCGGTGAGCTCCAGCTCCGCGGCGGCGCGCTGATGACCGGTTTCTACAAGGTCGACCGGCGCAGGGTGTTCACGCCGGACGGCTTCTACCCCACGAACGATCTGGTGCGCATCGACGCCGACGGCTACGCCTTCTTCGTCGGCCGGACCGGCGACATGATCAAGACCAGCTCCGCCAACGTGTCACGGCTGGAGGTCGAGGCCGCCCTGAACTCGCTGCCGGAGGTGGCGCTGTCGCTCGTCACCGCGCTGCCCCATCCGGAGTCCGGGGAGATCGTCGCGGCGGCGGTGGTCCCGGCGCCGGGCGCCGCCCCGACCGAGGACGGCCTGCGGACGGCGCTGCGCGACCGCCTGTCGAGCTTCAAGATCCCCCGCCGCATCGTGTTCGTCACGCACGACGACGTCCCGAGGACGGCGACGGGGAAGGTGAGGCTCTTCGACCTGGCCGAACTGATCGCATCCCGCACCTCGACACCCGCAGGAGAGCACGTATGACGGAGAAGGACAGCCGCCCCACGGCGGAGGAGATCGTCCTGTACGAGAAGGACCCGAAGACCAAGATCGCGACGATCACGCTCGACCGCGCCGACGATCTCAACGCCATGACGATCGACGCCCAGCACCGCTACGCCGACCTCGTCCGGATGGCCGGCGTCGACGACGACGTCAAGGTGCTGGTGATCCGGGCGAACGGCCGACACCTCGGCAGCGGCGCCGACCTCCCCGAACTGCTGGACATCATGGCCGGCCGGGGCGACGTCCCCATGAAGCACATCGTCCGGGTCCCCGACGACGCGGACGTCGTGTACCCCCCGAAGGGCTCGTACCGCTACGGCGCGACGAACGTCCAGTCCTACACCGACCCGAGCGCCGGGATGCGGAGCCTGCAGGACTTCAAGAAGATCAGCATCCTCGAAGTGCGGGGCTACTGCTACGGCTGGCACTTCTACCAGGCGGCCGACGCCGACATCGTCATCTCCTCCGACGACGCCCTGTTCGGGCATGCCGCGTTCCGCTACGCCGGTTACGCGGCGCGGCAGTGGCAGTGGTGCACGATGATGGGCCTCCGCAAGTTCATGGAGATGGTGTTCACCGGTCGGCCGTTCACCGCCAAGGAGATGTACGACTGCGACTTCGTCAACGCGGTCGTTCCCTTCGAGGAGCTCGAAGCGATGACGGAGAAGTACGCGCTCGCCTGCTCCCGCTCCCGGCCGACGGACACGGTCTTCGTCCAGAAGACGTTCTTCGAGATCTACAAGCAGCATCAGGGCGAGTACATGGGCAGCATCCTCGCCGGCCTGCTCGAGTCGACCGGACGGCTGCTCCGGCCCGACGGCACGTCGCTGGAGCTCGACCGGGAGATGCTCGACCGCGGCCTGACGAGCTCCGTCCGGGACAACGACGAGCGTTTTCCCCCCGACTGGCGCCTCAGCCAGCGGGGCCGGGCCGCCGAACACTCCAGCCGAAACCCAGAGGAAGGATGACGATGTTGATCCTGACGAACGCGAGAGTCTTCGACGGCAGGCAGATGCTCCCCGACAAGCACGACGTGCTCCTCGACGGAGACCGGATCAAGGCCATCGACGCGCCCGGCACGGTGTCCGGCGAGGTCGTCGACGTGGGCGGCATGACGCTGATGCCCGGCCTCATCACCTGCCACCTGCACCCGGACTTCTACAAGTTCGACGTCTTCTCCGGCGAGAAGCCCGGCAAGGAGCTCCCGCCCGGCGTCATGATGGCGATCGGCGTCCGCACCTGCCGGGTCCTGCTGGAGAGCGGCTTCACCGGCTACGCCGGCGCGGCCTGCGCGCACGACATCGACGCCCAGCTCAAGATCGCCATCGAACAGGACATCATCCCCGGTCCCCGCATCCGCGCGTGCGGCCATCACCTCGGCACCACCGGCGACATGAACAACAAGTCGCGGTGGTGGAAGCGCTACGAGACGCCCGGCCTCGACCTCCTCGCCGACGGCCCCGACGCCCTGCGCAAGCTGGTCCGCGAGGAGATCAGCCGCGGCGTCGAGACGATCAAGATCTTCGCCGGCTCCGGGCACGGCATCCCCAACCGCACGACGCGCAACATGTCACGCGACGAGATCGCCTCGGTCGTGAACACCGCCCACGAACGCGGCGCCAAGGTGCGCGCCCACGTCGCCGACAAGCAGATGATCCTCGAGTGCGTCGAGCTCGGAGTCGACATCGTCGACCACGGCGACGAGGTCGACGAGGAGTGCGTCCGGGCCATGGTGGAGGCGGGGACCTTCTGGGTCCCCAGCCTCGTCTACCTCTGGAGCCTGTTCGAGGTCGGCTACGCCGCGCAGTTCGGCGTGACGCGGGCCCAGTACGACCATGTGCGGGCGATGCTCCCGGTCGCCCAGAAGGCGGGCGTCCGGATCCTGATCGGAGACGACTACAGCGGCGTGTTCCGCACCATGCTCGAGAACGACCCGCTCGACCACCAGGTCGGCAACTACGGCCGTGAGTTCGCCTTCTACGGCCAGATCGACGGGCTGTCACCGGCCGAGATCCTGAGCTGGGGCACCAGTAACGCCGGCCAGCTGCTGGTGGACCCGCCGGCGAGGGTCGGCGTGATCGAGCCGGACGCCATGGCCGACCTCATCATCGTCGACGGCGACCCGCTCGCCGACCTGTCGCTGCTCGCCCGACCCGACGAGGCACTCAAGGCGGTCATCCGAGACGGCGCCTTCGTGATCGACCGGCTCGCTTCACGCAAGGACCACGCTGCGGCCTGACCCCGACGCACGGTCATCGTGACCGGCGGGCCGGACGACCGGGAGCTGAGGAGCAATGGGAAGAACCGAACAACGCAAGGTCGTCTTCGTGACCGGCGCCGCTTCGGGCATCGGTCGTGCCGCGGCGGAGTCCTTCGTCCGCCGCGGCTACGCGACGGTGCTCGCCGACCTGAACGAGGAGGCCGGACTCGGCGTGGCGGCCGAGCTGGGCCGACTGGGCGAATGCAGCTTCTTCCGCTGCGACGTGACCGACGACGACACCGTCCGCGAGGCGGTGGCCGGGGCCGTCGCGACCTACGGCCGCCTGGACGCCGCGTTCAACGCCGCCGGCATCGACGGCGAGCACGGCAGGCCCACCGCCGAGTGCACCATGGAGAACTGGAACCGGGTGATCGCCGTCGACCTGACCGGCACCTGGTCCTGCATGCGCTATGAGCTGCCCGAGATCGTCAGGGCCGGTGGCGGCTCCATCGTGAACTGCGCGTCGGTGGCCGGGCTCCGGGCGGCGCCCACGGTGCCGGCCTACACCGCCGCCAAGCACGGCGTGGTCGGCCTGACCAGGGTCGCGGCGCGCGAGTACGCCGGTTCCGGCGTGCGGGTGAACGTCATCTGCCCCGGGACCGTGGACACGCCGATGTTCCGCCGGTCGATGCCGCCCGAGACCGTCGAGCGCCTCGTGTCGGGCAATCCGGTGGGGCGCCTGGCCGAGGCGAACGAGATCGCGGACGTCGCGCTGTGGCTGTGCGACGAGGCCCCCGGCTACCTCACCGGCCAGGCGATCGCGGTGGACGGCGGCACGGGCGCATGACGCGCACCCGATCTGACGGGACCGCCCGGTCCCAGGACGGAGACAGGACCATGGCGACCCCGTCGTCACTCGGCGATCCCCGAACGGCGCCCGGCGAACGGCCGGGCGCCCGGCCGGAGCGGACCGTCGAGCAGGAGCGCCTGCACCGCAGACAGCGCCTGGCGGGCGCGTACCGGATCTTCGCCCGGCTCGGCCTGCACGAGGGGCTGGCCGGTCACATCACGGCCCGCGACCCCGAGCGGCCCGACCATTTCTGGGTCAACCGGTTCGGCGTCGACTTCAGCCGGATCACCGTCTCGAACCTGCTGCTGGTGGACGCGGAGGGCGAGATCGTCGAGGGCCGGGGGCCGCTGAACACGGCGGCGTTCGCCATCCACTCCCGCATCCACGAGGCGCGCCCGGACGTCGTCGCCGCGGCGCACAGCCACTCGGTCTACGGCAAGGCGCTGTCGGCCATCGGCGAGCCCCTGCATCCCGTCAACCAGGACGCGTGCGCCTTCTACGAGGACCACGTGATCTTCGATGACTACGCCGGCGTCGTGCTGAGCACCGACGAGGGCGACCGGATCGCCGCCGCGCTCGGCCGGTGCAAGCTGGCCCTGCTGGCCAACCACGGGCTGCTGTCGGTCGGGAGGTCGGTCGAGTCGGCCGCGTACTGGTACATCGCGGCAGAGCGCGCGGCGAAGGCCCAGCTCATCGCGGCCGCCGCCGGCACGTTGAAGCACATCGACCACGACACGGCCAGGCTGACCGCCGGCCAGATCGGCGGCGAGTCCCTGGCGCGCCGGTCGTTCGAGGCGCTGTACCAGGTCGTCATCGAGGAAGAGCCCGGCTTCCTCGACTGACACCGCTCGAGCGGGCCGGTTCGAACAGCACGCCAAGCCCCGTGAGGAGGGGAGATGGTCGTTCTCAGTGAGCACGTCGGCGACGGCGTGCTCGTCCTGACCCTCAACCGGCCCGACCACCACAACGCGTGGACGCTGGAGATGGAACTGCTCTACAACGAGTCGTTCGACCGCGCCGAGAAGGATCCGGACGTGCGGGCGGTGGTGCTGACCGGGGCGGGGCGCAGTTTCTGCCCGGGAATGGACATGGCCGTGCTCGAGGCCTCCTCCTCCGGGGCCGATCCCTATCCCGCGGACCGGCTGCCGCCGCGCGTCCGTCCCCTCATGTTCCCCAAGCCGGTGATCGCGGCGGTGAACGGGGCGTGCGCGGGGATCGGGTTCAACCAGGCGCTCATGTGCGATCTGCGGTTCGCCGCGCCCGGTGCCAAGTTCTCCGCCGCGTTCAGCCGACGTGGCCTCATCGCCGAGGACGGCGTCTCGTGGCTGCTGCCGCGCGTCGTCGGCTTCGGCCGGGCGAGCGACCTGCTGCTGTCCTCCCGGCCGGCCACCGCCGTCGAAGCGCTGGAGATGGGTCTGGTCAACCGGCTGGTGGACTCCGAGGACCTGCTGGCGGCGGCGGTCGACCACGCGGGTGAGATCGCGCGCCTGTGCAGCCCGCACGCCATGTCGGTGATCAAACGGCAGCTGCTGGAAGACCAGGCCCGCACCTTCGGCGAGGCCGCTGCGAACGCCCGCTCCCTGCTGGCGGAGGCGAGGAGGTCCCCCGACTACCGGGAGGGCGTGCGCAGTTTCGTCGAGCGCCGTACGCCGCGTTTTCCCGGCCTGAGCTGACGCGCGGCCACGTGGGCACCCGTCCGGTCGGCGGACCCGGGTTCACAGGGCGCTGGGGAAGGTCTCGGGTTCGGTCTCGCCCGGCGGCTCGCCGTGGAGGGGGTGCAGGGCCGTGGTCTCGTCCAGCCAGAGGAAGGCGTCGTAGCGGCGGCCGGGAACGGTGGTGACGTAGTTGCGCAGGCGGTCGCGTTCGGGGTGGTAGACCACCCCGATGGCGCGGTGCTTCACCGGGGCGTCGTACCAGGCGGGGCGGTCGGCGCCCGGAGGCGGGACGACGAAGAGCGCGCGGTTCGGAGCCGCGGTGTGCAGCAGGTCCTCCAAGGAGCCCGGACGGGCGGAGGGCACCGGCATGATCTCGGCGGGGGCGTCCCATGCGTGGCCGGCGATCACCGTGCCCCGGTGGGTGCCGAAGCCGACCAGGACGACGGTGTCCTCGCCGTGGCGTTCCCGGGCCAGTTGCCCCAGGTTGGTCATCCCGGCGGCGGCCATGTCGGTGGCGCGGGCGTCGCCGATGTGGGTGTTGTGCGCCCAGACGACGCTCTTGGCGCCGTCGTAGAAGCCGGTCAGCCGGTCGAGGGTGTCGGCCATGTGGATGTCGCGCAGGTTCCACGAGTCGGGGCCGCCGCGCATCATGGCCCGGTAGTACTCCTCGGCTCCGGCCACGACCTCGGCGTTCTGGCGGGCGGCGAAGCCCTCCTCGTCGCCGGGCGCCTCCCGGCGGAGGGCCGTCAGCATGCCGACGACCTCGTCCTCGCAGGTGTCCGGGAGCAGCCGGGTGGCCAGGCCGTACCGCTGCGGGTCGTGCCCGTAGGCCTCGAAGCAGTGCAGCGCGCGCAGCACGGTGTCGGCCTGCTCGGGCAGGTGGTGCTGCGCGTAGCTGCGCACGGCCAGCAGCGAGTCCCACAGGCTGTAGACGTCCAGGCCGTGGAAGCCGACGCGCCGCTGCGGCGGCAGGGCGTCGTTCCAGTCGCGCAGCCACCGGCAGAACTCCTTGACCTCCTGGTTGGCCCACATGAACGTGGGCCAGCGGGAGAAGGCGTACACGGCCTCGTCGGGCGGGCCGTCTCCGGTGACGGCCCGGTGGATCCGGTCGCAGTCGGGCCAGTCGCCCTCGACGCCGACGAACCGGAAGTCCTTCTCGGCGATCAGGCGGCGGGTGAGTTCGGCCCGCCAGGCGTAGAAGTCGTGCGTGCCGTGGCTGGCCTCGCCGATCAGGACGTGGCGGGCGTCGCCGATCCGCGCCAGCAGCGGGTCGAGGTCGCCGGACGCCTCCAGCGGCAGCGCCGAACGCCTGATCTCCTGTGCGACCGCCATGATCCCCCGAACGCCTCCCTGTCGACGAAACCGGTATGCCCGTTCAAGCGGGAGATAACGGGCTTATCCCCCTTCTTGCCCCGGGTTTTCCGCCCGGATGAAGCCACACCGGACGCGGCCGGACCGCGGGACCGGCCCCGGGCGTGTCCTCAAACGGCCAGAACCGGGGTTCGCATAGCGCAAGATCGTCGCCTTGGATCAGGTTTCTGTATGGCGTTTTCCCCGAGCTGCGAAGGCGGGCGCGGATGATCTCCGGTCGCTACAGAGTGCTGGAAGAACTCGGACGCGGCGGGATGGGAGTCGTACTGCGCGCCGAGGACGAGATGCTGGGCCGCGAAGTGGCGATCAAGCAGATCCTCGTGCCGGAGGGCCTGCCGGCGGAGGCGGCCGAGGACCGCAGGCAGCGGATGGTGCGGGAGGCGCGGGCCGCGGCGCGGATCCGGCACGGCAACGTCGTGACCGTCTACGACGTGCTGACCGAGGACGGCGTCGTCCACATCGTCATGGAGTACGTTCCCGGCCGCTCCCTCGCCGAACTGGTGGCACGGGAGGGGCCCCTCACCCCCGCTCGGACCGCGCGAATCGGGCTGGCGCTCCTGGACGTCCTGGCCGCCGCGCACGCCCTGGGCATCGTGCACCGCGACGTGAAACCCGCCAACGTGCTGGTCCTGGCCGACGACGAGGTCAAGCTCGCCGACTTCGGCATCGCGTTCCTGGAGGGCGACCCGACCATCACCTCCGAGCAGTCCCTGATCGGCTCGCCCGCCTACATGTCACCCGAACAGGCACGCGGCCGGTCGGTCTCACCCGCCACCGACCTGTGGTCGCTCGCCGCCACCCTCTACTTCGCCCTCGAAGGCCGCGGCCCGTTCGACGCGAACACGGTCACCGCCGTCATCGCCGCCGTCATCGGAGACACGCCCCGGCCGCCCCGCGACCCCGGCCCCGAACTCGACGAACTGCTTTTCAAGCTGCTCACCAAGGACCCCGCGGAACGGCCCGGCGCGGCCTGGGCCCACTCCCTGCTGGCCCGTGCCGCGGGCACGCCGGACCTCCCGATGCCGGCCACCCTGGTCGTCCCCCCGGCGGCGGAGCCCCGCTTCGCGGAGAACGGGCAGGTCCGGATGGAACCGCCCGCCGAGGCCTTCGTCGCCCGGATCAAGGCGGGCACCGTCGTGCGCAGGGGCAAGGGCGGGAGACTGGGCTGGGTCCTGACCCTCATCGTGTTCGTGGTCTGGCTCACCAGCCAGCGGCAGGGCGACACGTCGGGATCCGGGGACGAGTTCGGCGTCGGCCTGATCATCTCGGGGTTGGTCGGCTGGTCCCTCGCCGCTCTGCTGCACACCGTCCACGCCATCTGGATGTTCGTGTTCGAGCTGGCCACGCCCCGGCACCTGCGCATCTCGGCCGAGGGCATCGAGCTCGTCCGCGGCCTGCGCCGCGTGCGCTTCGACTGGCCGCGCATCGCCGCCGTCGGCATCGTCCCGGGCACGGGCGCCAAGCCGCGCGCCGCCCTGGTCCTGCGTCCCGTCTTCGACTACACCAACGAGGACCCGTTCGCCGGGCAGCGTCTGTCCTGGACGAACCACCGTTCCCCCTGGCGGGAGAAGGCCACCGACACCATCGGCCTGTGCTGCCTCGACGAGCTGAGAACCAGCCCGGGCCGCCTCGAATCAGCTCTGCGCCATTTCGCGCCCCGGATCGTCCCCCCGTCCTTCGGCGGATGAGCGCGCCTCGCATCACGGCCTTCCGGCCGGAGTGCCGGAGGAGCTCGGCGGACGGCCGGCGCGTTTCCTCGACGCGGGCCGGATCAGGGGGTGCGGGAATCGCAGGAGGTGCGGGCGACGAGCAGACGTGCCAGGGCGGCGTAGGCGGCCGAGTCGTCCAGACCGGTGCTCGCCTTGATCTCGCCGCTGTGGACGGCCTCCATGACCAGGCCCGCCACGGCTCCGGCGAACGCGGCGTCCTGGCCGGGTGAGGCCTCCAGGACCAGTTGCTTGACGCGGGCCGCGGCGAAGCGGGTGTTCCGGCGGTAGATCTCCCGGGCGGGGGCGAAGGCCGTCAGATCGGCGAAGAAGGCCGGGGAGGCCGCCGCGAGCTCGGTGGAGATCGCGCGCAGGTAGGTCTCGATGCGCTCGCGCGGGCCGGTCTCCTCCTCGAGCCCGGCCTCGACGCGGGCGGTGGCGCGGCGGAAGAACGCCTTGACCACCGTGACGATGATCTGCTCCTTGCTGCCCGCCACGGTGTAGAGCGTCGACTTCGAGCAGCGCAGCAGCGCGGCGAGGTCGGCCACGCCCAGCTCGGCGAAGCCCCGGTCCAGGAAGATCTCGATGAGCCGGCCGACCAGCTCCTCCCGCCGCCGTGTCCGGGCTCCCGTCTCCATGGACCGGACGCTACCAGCCTTTCCCCCGGTTCAGTACCAGACGGGGTTCTGGAGTACCGTGATTGGTACCATCCGGGCAGTGAAAGGAGCACCGATGCCCGCTGTACGCCTGCTTCCCTCGCCCGAGGCCGAGGACCTGCTCGCCCTGACCCGCGACCTGTGCGCCAAGGAGCTCCTGCCCCGGGTGGGGCGGGCCGAACGCGACGAGGAGTTCCCCCGCGAGGTCTTCGCCCTCCTGGGCCGGGCCGGGCTCCTGACGCTGCCCTACCCCGAGGAGTTCGGCGGCGGGGGCCAGCCGTACGAGATCTACCTGCAGGCGCTGGAGGAGATCGGCGGCGCCTGGGCCAGCGTCGGCGTGGGCGTCAGCGTGCACGCCCTGTCGTGCTTCCCGGTCTTCGCCTTCGGCAGCGACTCCCAGCGCCGCCGCTGGCTGCCGGACATGCTCTCGGGCGAGAGGCTCGGCGCCTACTGCTTGTCGGAGGCCCACGCGGGTTCCGACCCGGCCGCCATGCGCGCCCGTGCCGTCCGCGACGGCGACGCCTACGTGCTCAACGGCGCCAAGGCCTGGACGACCCACGGCGGCCGCGCCGACTTCTACACCGTCATGGCCCGCACCTCCGACGACGGCGCCCGCGGCATCTCCTGCTTCCACGTCCCCGCCGGCACCCCGGGCCTGGAGTTCGACAAGCCCGAGGAGAAGATGGGCCTGACCGGCTCCACCACCGCCACCGTCCGGCTGGAGAACGTGCGCGTCCCGGCCGACCACCTCATCGGCGCCGAGGGCCAGGGCCTGGCCATCGCGCTGGCCTCCCTGGACGCCGGACGGCTCGGCATCGCCGCGGTGGCCACCGGGCTGGCCCAGCGCGCGCTGGACGACGCGATCGCCTACGCCAAGGACCGCGAGGCCTTCGGCAAGCCGATCATCGCCCACCAGGGACTCGGCTTCCTGCTCGCCGACATGGCCGCCGCCGTCGAGTCCGCCCGCGCCACCTACCTGTCCGCCGCCCGCTTCAAGGACGCCGGGCTCCCCTACGGCCGCCAGGCGTCCATCGCCAAGCTCGTCGCCACCGACAACGCCATGAAGGTCACCACCGACGCCGTCCAGGTCCTCGGCGGCGCCGGCTACACCCGCGACTTCCCCGTCGAACGCTTCATGCGCGAGGCCAAGGTCATGCAGATCTTCGAGGGCACCAACCAGATCCAGCGCCTGGTCATCAGCCGCGGCCTCTGAGGGTGTTCCGCCCGGCCCCCATGTAGTTCGTCTCACGAATCATGGGCAGGGCGAATGTACCATGACCGAATGGCTAAAGATGATGACGGCCGGATCGGGATCGTCGCCGCGCTGGTGCGGTCGACGTTCCTGGTGAACGCCGTGTACGCCGATTCCGCCCGGGAGTACGGCCTCACCTCGCAGCAGGGCCAGCTGCTGTGCGTGCTGATGGCGCAGCCGTACGGGATGGGCGAGCTGGGCGCGATGCTGAAACTGGCGAAGTCGAGCCTGACCGGACTGGTGGACCGCACCGAGCGCAACGGCCTGGTCGAACGCAGGCCCGACCCGCAGGACTCGCGCGCGGTGCGGGTCGCGCTCACCCCCCGGGGCGGCGAGCTCGCGGAGGAGTTCTACACCGAGACCTGCCGCCGCGTCGAGCGGCTGGCGGAGGGGCTCACCGCCGCCGAACGCGACACCCTCGCCGGGCTGCTCGGCGGCGTCGTGCGGGACAACGAGGTCCCGGTGGTCTTCCTGGAGTCCGACAGGGGGACCGCCGCCGAACGCGGGCGCTGAGGCCGTTCCGCTCCCGGGAGGGTTGCAGTTCGTGCCACGAACTAATATTGTTCGTGGAACGAACTGCAACCCTCCCCGCGTTCGTTCCCCGAAAGGAAGCGTGGAACCTTGGCCGTTCAGGAAATCGTCTTCGGCTTCGGCGCGCACAGCGGCATCGGCCAGGTGCCGGATCTGCTGCGCATGGTCCGGCAGGCCGACCGCGACGGACTCGACCTCTTCTCGTTGTCGGACCACCCCTACCTCGGCGACCGCCTGGACGCCTACGCCTCCCTCGGATTCCTCCTCGGCGGCACGGAGCGCATCTCGGGCTTCGCCAACGTCACCAACCTGCCGACCCGGCCCGCCCCCATGCTGGCGCGGACGGTGACGTCGTTGTCGGCGCTGTCCGGCGGCCGCGTCGTGCTCGGCATGGGCGTGGGCGGGTTGTGGGACCGGATCTCCGACATGGGGGTGCCGCGCCTGTCGCCGGGCGCCGCGGTGGACGCCTTCGAGGAGGCGATCGTCCTGGTCAGGTCGTTGTCGGGCGGCGGTCCGCCCGTCACCCACCGGGGCCGCCACTACCGGGTGGACCGGATCGACCCCGCCCCCGTGGCCGCGCCTCCCGTGTGGACCGGATCGCTCGGCCCGAAGTCGCTGGCCGCCACCGGCCGCGTGGCCGACGGCTGGATTCCCGGCCACGCGGCGGACTGGCTCAGCGAGCGGTACCGGACCTCCCGCCCGGTCATCGACGAAGCGGCCGCCGCGGCGGGCCGCGATCCGCGCGAGATCCGCACGGTCTTCAACTTCCCCGGCCGCGTCACCGACCGGCCACTGCCCGCCACGCGCGACGGCGACGGCCGCTGGGTCGGCGGCTCCACCGGCCAGTGGGTCGAGGAGCTGACCGGCGCCGTACTGGAGCACGGCGCGTCGGGCTTCACGCTCTTCGCCGCCGATCACGGCACGCCGGACCTCGTCACCCTCGGCCGGTGGGCGAAGGAGATCGCCCCCGCCGTACGCGAGGCGGTCGCGAAGGAGAACGGCTGAGCCGCCGGCCGAAAGGTCCGCCCCTCTCGCCGTCGAAGGCGGCGGGGGCGGTCCGGTCCGCGGCCGGGCGCCTCCGTCAGTCCCGGCCGGTCCTGCGCCTGCGGTAGGCGCGCTGCCGGCAGGAAGGCGAGCAGTACGCCCTGGGGCGGCCGGAGGCGGGGCGTTCCACCGGCGTGCCGCACACGACGCACACTCCTGTTTCGTCACGCGATTCGTAACGTTCGCGGACCAGGAACTCGATGCCGTCCAGGAGCCGGGCGAGGCCGAACTCGAAAGGGTCCTCCGGCTGGTCGAAGCCGCCCTCCTCCCACAGGCGGGTGAGTGTGGGATAGGCGTACAGCCGCTCGAAAAGCGTGTCGCGGCCGCCCCACCACTCTTCATGGCTGACTCCGCTGCGGCGCTCCGCCTCGGCCGCCTCCACCAGCAGCAGCGCCTCGGAATCGATGAACCTGCCGACGAGGCCGACCACGGCGATCACTTCGGCGGGGGGCAGCCCCGTGTCGGCGACCACGCTCAGCATCTGCTCGTAGCGGGCGATGATGTTGGGGCCGGGCACGTGCCGGCCGCCGCGGACCTCCGCCAGCCACGGATGCCTGCGGCGCAGCTCCCAGCCGTCCCGCGCGCACGCCTCCAGGCGGGTCCGCCAGCCGCCCCCTTTTGGCGCCGCGGCCTCCGGGGCCGCCGCCCCGCCCGCCACCTCGTCGCACATGAGGCCGATGAGCTGGTCGCGGCCGGGCACGTGCCGGTAGAGCGACATGGTGGTGAAGCCCAGCCGTTCGGCCACCTTCCGCATCGACAGCCCGGCCAGCCCCTCGGCGTCGGCCAGTTCGACGCCCGCGCGCACGATCCGGTCGAGGCTCAGCCCCTGCCGGGGCCCCGCGCCGCCGTCCCGCCACAACAGCTCCACCGCGTGGTCCGGATCTTCCGCTCTGTCTCGCGCCATCCCCGCCTCCTTGGTTTATGGTATACACCCTGTGTACGCCATAAACTCAACGGAGGTGGCATGTCCACGACCGAACTGTTCGTCGCCCCTGACGGGGACGACTCCGCTCCGGGCACCCTCGAGCAGCCGTTCGCGACCCTCGGCCGCGCCCGGGACGCGGCCCGCGCGCTCACCGGTGAGATCACCGTCCGGCTCAGAGCCGGAACGCACCGGCCGGCCGGGCCGCTGGAGCTGACGGGTGCCGACTCGGGCCGAGGCGGCCGCCGCGTGGTCTACCAGCCCTACGGTTACGGCACCGCCGAGCAGGAAGAAGCCGTCATCAGCGGCGGCCGCCTCGTCGCGGGCTGGCGGGAGCGGGACGGCGTGTGGCTGGCCGACGTCGGCGACCTGGACACCCGCCAGCTGTACGTGGACGGTCGCCGGGCCGAACGGGCGGGCATCGAGGGGCTGCCCGGCCGGGTCGCCATGACCGAGACCGGCTACACCACCGACAGCACGGCGCCGCTGGCCTGGCGCAGCCCGGGTGACGTGGAGTTCGTCCACCGGGGCGTCTACCCGTGGACGGAGGCCCGCTGCGGCGTCGCCGAGGTCTCGGCCGACGGCGAAGGCGCCGCGATCACCATGGCGCGGCCCGCGTTCGGCCGGGCCCTCGACTTGTACAACTCCACCTGGGAGGGCCAGACCTCGCGCGGGCCCGGCCTGCCGACCCGGATCGAGAACGACGCGTCCTTCCTCACCGAACCGGGCACGTTCGTCCTGGACCGCTCACGTCCCGGCCACCACGTCCTGCACTACCTGCCCCGCCCCGGCGAGCACCCGGAACGCACGCGAGTGGTCGCACCGGTCCTGGAGGTGCTGCTGCACGCCACCGGCGTGAGCGACGTGACGTTCCGGGGGCTGACGTTCGCCGACGCGACCTGGCTGCGGCCGAGCGGCCCCGAAGGGTTCCTGCACTACCACGGGAGCGGCTTCTACCTCGGCGGCCCGGTCCTCACGGTCTCCCTCGGCGAGGACGTCGGCTCGGTCACGGTTCCCGGGGAGTCCGCCACGATCCCCGCCTGCCTGGTGCTGGAGGACGTGTCCGGCGTGCGGATCGAGGACTGCCGCTTCACCCGGCTGGGCGCCACCGGGCTCGCCGTTTCCGGCGGCGCGGACATCACGGTGCGCGGATGCGACTTCGACACCCTCTCGGCCGGAGCCCTCGTGGTCGACGGCAGCCGTTCCGTCCTCGTGGAGGACAACCGGGTCCACCACATCGGCCTGGAGTTCTCGGGCTCACCCGGCATGGCGCTGACCGGCACGACCGGATGCACGATCGCGCACAACCACGTCTCCGACGTGCCCCACTGCGGCATCGTCGCCGGACCCGGCCAGGGCACCCGCATCCTGCACAACCTCACCACCAACACGATGCAGGTACTGGCCGACGGCGGAGGCGTCTACCTGTCCGGCCCGCAGGGAGACTCCCACGACACCGGCGCGGTCATCCGGGGCAACGTCATCGAGGACACGCGCACGCCCTACAACTTCGGCCTGTACACCGACTACGGCGCGGCGTGGGTGACGGTGGCGGAGAACATCGTCGTCCGAGCCGACAGCACGGCCGTCCTGCACGTGTCGCCGCCGCTGGACAACGTCGTCTACCGGGGCAACTTCTGGGACGCCGACCCGATCGGTGCAGACGCGCCGCCCTCCGGAGTCGCCTACGAGGACAACACCACGTTCACCGGCGGGAACGAGCCCGCGGCGGCGGCCGCCATACGGGCCCGAGCCGGCCTTCGGAGCCCGCGGCCGCCCCGGACACCGGCAACGGATCTCCAGAGCGCCTTCCTCTGAGAGCGCCCGCCCCGTTTCAGGTGAGCGCGTCGGCGGCCTTTCGCAGCCCGTCGAGCAGCACGGCGGCGCGCTTCGCCTGGGCCCCGTCGACTTCGGCCGCCAGCTCGGTGACCGCGTCGATCACCGCCCGGATTCCGGCCGCGGCGCCCGGGCGTCCGGTGAAGAACACCGGTGCGGCCAGCCCGTCGGCGAGCTCGGCGATCCGGCGGAGCTGGCCGTCGGCGATGTCATCGAACACTTTCAGGCCGACGAGGGCCGGCGCGGGCAGCGTCCCGAGCCGGACCGGCAGGATCGTCCAGCGCCTGATCAGGTCGTCGAGTTCGGCGGCCTGCAGAACGGTCTGCGTGATCCCCCGGGCCCCCAGCCCCACGGCGACCGGTTCGAAGCCGGCGAAGACCTTCTGCAGCCCCTGCACCTGAGGGCGCTCGTAGCTGCGGTCGTTCGCCCACAGCAGTTCCACGACCTCGGCCACGTGCATACCCAGCGCCTTCGCCGCGACCGGGTAATGCGCCTCGATCTGCTTTTCTGCGACGACTTCGTCGGACGTCAGACCGGGCGTCCCGGAACGCGCGGCGGGCGGCACGAAGGCGGACCCCCGGAGCAGCGCATTGATGATCAGTTCGGCCAGCCGTAGAGGCGGCTCCGCCGTCGCCTCGAACGGCACCAGCAGGCTGCCGGGGACCGGGTCGTACCGCAGCACGTCCCCGCCGAGGACGATGCGGAGGTTCTGCAGGTCGCTCTTCAGCTTGCTCATGAAGTGCTCCAGCAGCCGCGCGGCCGCCACGGACTCCGGCCCGTGCTCGCGGGAGAGCCAGTAGCCGCGGCTGCCCAGGATGCCGAGTTCCTGCAGCCGGCCTTCGACCTTCCGCATGGCCTCCATGTCCTCGCCGCTGCGCAGGTCCCACACCGCCGTCGCGGTACAGACGTGGACCTGGGCGTCGTAGGCCCGCAACCAGACCCGGTTGAGCTTGATGTCGGCCCAGGCCAGCGCCGGTCCGAGCGGGTTGCCCACCGGACGCGGCGGCTGGAGGGCGCGCCGCTGCGCCTGCACGAGCCCGCGTTCCCGGTAGATGCCCGGCGGGAGGTTCTCGACCTGCTCGGCCAGGTGCGCCGCGGCCTCGTAGTAGGTGTCGGCGTTCCGGGTGCCGATCTCCGACGCCAGGTAGCCCTGCCCCCAGGAGTTCCGGTACGTGTAGTCCTTCACCGGGTGTTCCCCGTGCTCGCGCAGCGCGTGGGAGATCTCGTGGATCAGGGTGAGCGCCCGCCGCGTCAGCGGCTCGGGCGAGTCCGTTCGCAACGCGGCCGGACTGAGCTGGACCTGGACGTGCGCCTCGTCCAGCGCCGAGACGGTCTGCGCGCCGACGGAGTCGGGCAGGCCGGGGTTCACGACGACCTTGCCCGCCTTGTTCAGCTCGACGATCCGCTGGTGCAGCAGGGCGAACCTCCGCCCGAGCACCGTGTAGTCGGCGGGCTGGAAGCCGAACCCGGCGTCCAACACCCTCGTCGCGGCCAGCGCCCCCGGCGCCCCTCCCGCGTCCACGATCTCTTCGACCTTCGCGATGAGCTGGTTCAGCACGGCGGCTTCCGCGCCCTGCACTTTTCTCATGGTCTCCCCCATCGGCCCCGTGTTCCGGCGCCTCATGGAACTCCCGGTGCGGTCACGAGGTCAATGTCCTGCCTTTTAGGCAGGAGCAGCGAACCACGCCCAAAAAAGCGAACACGTCCGAAACCTCGGCACCCACCCGAGAAGGGACGAGCCGGAGGTCAGCGTTGTGCGGCGGGGACCGTGCAGAGCTGAGCGGTCAGGGTGGCGCGGGCCCATTCCTCCCAGACGTCGGGCGACCAGCCGCGGTCCTGGACGAAGACCAGGTAGAGCTGCGGGCTGAGCAGGCCGAACAGCAGGTCCGCGGCCGTCTCGACCGAGACGTCGGGGCGGAAGTCGGGTTTGCCTGCCAGCGCCTGGGCCGCGGCGCTCTGCACGGTGTAACGCGGATCGGGGCCGTCGGGCCACTGCGCGGCGATCTCCAGGTCGGTCGCGGCGGCGGCCTCGATCAGCGGCAGGATCGGGGCGACCCGGCCCAGGATCTCCCCGGTGCCGCGAACGTGCGCGTGCAGCTGGCCGGCCGCGGTGGGCGCGGCGCACGCCTCGCGGAACCACGCACGGTCCAGGGTGGCGACCGGTTCGGTGTCCCCGGCGATGGACGCGTCGACGACGTCCTTGAACAGGGTGCGCTTGTTGCCGAAGACGAAGTAGACCGTCTGGACGGCCACGCCCGCCCGGGCGGCGACCTCCTGCAGGCTCGTCGCCCCGTAGCCCTGGGCGATGAACAGCTCCCGCGCCGCCACGACGATCTTCTCGCGGGTGCGGCGCGAGCGCTCGGCCCGCTTGTCCGGCCGCTTGACGTTCTCCATGCCGCGAGTATATCTCTAGAGTCCAACACTAGAGTTCAACTCTAAATTCTTGGAGGAGACGATGGACCACCCGGACACCGCCCCGGCCGTTACCGAACGCGACCAGGAGGAGGCCGTCCGCCGCGAGCTGGCGGACTACTACCGCGCCGGCGAACCGCCCTGGGACACCGGCGTGACGCCGCCCGAGCTGGTCGCCCTGGTGGAGGGGCATGACGCGCCGCTCCCCGGCCGCGCCCTCGAACTCGGCTGCGGCACCGGAACCAACGCCGTTTACCTGGCTCGGCACGGCTGGGAGGTCGTGGCCGTCGACCTGATCGACTCCGCGATCGAGCAGGCCCGGGAGAAGGCCGCCGCGGCGGGGGCGACGGTACGGCTGCTGTGCGGGGACGCCACCCGTCTCGACGAACTGGACGTGCCCGGCCTCTACGACCTGTTCTTCGACCTGAGCTGTTACTGCGGAATCCCGCCGCACCGCCGCGACGCCTACGCCGCCGGACTCACCCGCCGTGCCGCTCCCGGCGCACGGCTGCTGATGTTCGGGTACGGCCCCGAAGCGTTCGACGACCCGATCTCCGGTGTCACCGCCGACGAGCTGCGTACCAGGTTCGCCGGTTGGGAGCTGCTCGAGACCGCTCCCGGCACGAACCCGGTGCCCACCTTCTGGTTCGTGCTTCGCCGCAACGCGCAGGAAGCACGAACCGACCGGTGACATCCGAGACCGACCGCGACCCGACCACACCACCCGACGAAGGAGCCTTGATGCACACCGTTGTCAACGTCCAGCAGGCAGAAGCGTGGAACGGCTGGGAGGGGTCGGCTTGGGCCGACAACGCCGCCCGGTACGACGCGATGATGGGCGGCTTCGACCAGCCGCTCTTGGCCGCCGCCGCGATCGGCGAGAACGACCACGTCCTGGACGTCGGGTGCGGCACAGGCCAGATGGCCCTGCTGGCCGCGCACCGGGCGTCACGAGCACAGGTGGTCGGCGTCGACATCTCCGGGCCGATGCTGACCCGCGCCCGCGCCGACGCGGCCGAACTGGGCATCGCCAACGTGCGGTTCGACCAGGCGGACGCCGAGGCGCATCCCTTCGAAGAAGGCCGCTTCGACATCGTCATCAGTCGCGGCGGCGTCATGTTCTTCTCCGACCCCGTGGCCGCGTTCGCCAACATCACCCGCGCCCTCCGGCCCGGCGGCCGGATGGCGTTCATCGTTCCGCAGGCGGGCCGCCCCGGCAGCGACTACGCCCAGGCCACCGCCGCGCTCGCACCGCTGATGCGCGGCCCCTCACCCGCGTCCCGGGGCATGGGGTCGCTGGTCGACCCCGACCGCATCCGCCAGGTGCTCGAAGAGGCGGGTCTGGCTCAGGTGAACGTGAGCCCGGTCGAAGCGATGATGGACTACGGCCGCGACGCCGCGGACGCCGCGGATTTCATCCTCGGTCAGGGCCCGGTCCGCTTCAACCTCCAAAGCGCCGACCAGGCCGCCGTCGCCCGCGCCCGCGAAGGGCTACGAGCCGGACTCAAGGCTTACGAGACTCCGGATGGAGTTCGCATCCGAGGCTCCGTATGGCTGGTGAGCGCCGTCCGGTCATAGTCCTGCCAGGTCCTCCGCGATGGCGTGCAGTGTCTCGCGGCTGATGAGGCCGGTCGCCAGCTCGGAGATCTCCAGGAGCGAGAACGGCAGCGCCTCTGGCAGCATCGGGCTCTCCATGAGGGCGCCCAGGTGGCGGCGCAGTACGGCCTCGGCCGCGGGTTCGGTGAGCAGGTCGCGGGTGGGGGTGAGCACGCCGAGTCGGGAGGAGGGGAACTCCTCGGCGGTGAGCGGAGGGCGTTCCGCCGCCTGCACCTGCTCCCATTGTTTCTGGACGAGCAGGTGGTCGCGGGTCACGGGTCCGTTCCGCGGTAGTCCCAGCCGCTCGTACTGCTCGGGAGGGGCTTCCTCGATGCGTAGCAGCCTGGTCAGCAGTGTGGCCATGCGCAGTTCGAGGTCGTCGTCGATCAGCGGTGTCCGCTGCTCCGGGTCGTTCTCCAGATCGTAGAGAAGGGTGCCGAACGCGTACGGGTCGGTGTAGGAGTAGCCGGGTACGCGGAGCGTCGCCACACCCTTGGTGAAGGAGAACGGCTCGGTGAGGGTGGCGTGGCGCAGCGTCTCCACCGGGAAGCGGCCTCGCATGTGCGTCGGCATCAGCGTGTACTCGGCGAGCGGCTGGTTTCCTTGGGTCGCGCACGCCCGCATGTAGACGTACCGGCCGTCGGTGACGCTCACATGGCCGCCGAAGCAGCCGAACAACCCCGCATCACGTACTGGGATGTCCTCGGCCACGACGTGGCGCAGCGGCATGCCCCGCATGTCGGGGGTTCGATCGATGCCGAAGAACTCCAGCAGCGTCGGCCCGAAGTCGATCGTCTGGACCAGGCTCTTCCTCCGCTCACCGGCGACGCGGCTGCGCGGATCCCAGACGAACAGAGGAGTGTGGATGGTCTCTCCCCAGAACGGCGGTGTGTTCTTGCCCCACCAGTCGTGTTCGCCGAGCAGGAGTCCGTGGTCGGTGCAGACGACGAGGAGGGTGTCCTCCCACAACGACAGGTCGTCCATCAGGTCGAGGACCCGGCCGAGGGACCGGTCGCACATGGACAGCAGCGCCATGTACTGGTTGCGCAGGTGGGCGACCTGTTCGGGGGTTTCGGTGACCCGCTTGTAGTCGGGCCAGTCGAAGTGCGGGCCGTCGTAGTCGTCGGGGTAGAGCTTCTTGTAGTCGTCGTAGCTGAAGAACGGTTCGTGCGGGTCGAACGTCTCGATCTGGAGGAACCAGTCGTCCTCGGTGTGGTTCGTGCGGATGAAGTGCATACCGGCGTCGAACGTCTGGGTCTGCGGGTGGTCGGCCTCCTCCGTGAGGTAGAGGCGGTTGATCCAGTCCTGTCGGCGCAGCGGGTTGGCGGTGTGCGCGACGCTTTCGGGGACGTCGGGGTCGGCGACGTGGCCCTTCCATTCGTCGCCTTCTTGCCCGCGGAAGAGCTCGAAGGTGTTGTAGCGCGGGTGGTACGTGGCGCCGCCGTCGAGCCAGTAGTGCTGGTGGTCGGTCACCAGGTGCGTGTATACGCCGTGTTCCTTGAGGATTTCCGGGACCGAGTCGTCGAAGGGTTCCAAAGGCCCCCACCCGCGGTGCAGGAAGTTGTGGCGGCCGGTGTGCATCTCACGCCGTGCGGGCATGCACGGCATGCTTCCGCCGTAGCAGGTGTCGAAGGTGGCGGTGCGTTCGGCGAGGCGGGTGAAGTTGGGCGCGTGCACCCCTTCGGCCCCGTACGGCGGCAGGAACCGCCGGTTGAGGCTGTCGAACATGACCATGATGGCTTTCACGGGACACTCCTGATCCGCATGACGGAGACGGCTCCCAGCGTCATGATGAGCGCGGCTGCCGCGTACAAGGCCTGGTAGTCGTCGAGGAGGGCGAGGACGGCCCAGCCGATCGCCGCGTAGAGCGGGACGTTCTGTGCGGCGTTGATGATCCCGAGGTCGCGGGCGCGGGTGCGCTGGTCGGGCAGGACGTCGGTGACCAGCGCCTGGTCCACCGACAGGAACGTGCCGAGGCCGATGCCGAGCAGCACGGCGCTCACGATCGCGGTCGGCCAGCTCGGGGCGAGCGCCAGCAGCAGGGCGGCGACGGCCTGGAGCGCGCCGGCGAGCGCCACCAGTTCCCTGCGGCGTCCCAGCCTGTCCGAGAGCCTTCCGCCGAGGAAGCCGAACAGCGCGCAGAACACCAGGTAGACGAGGGTGAGGACCAGCAGCGACGTGTCGGGGTCCTTGCGGTGCAGGACGTCGTCCAGGAAGTACAGCAGGTAGGCCGTCCCGATGCCGTTGCCGGCGTTGATCAGCACGCGTGAGGCCAGCGCCCAGTAGTAGTCGGGATGTTCGCGCGGGCGCGGGAACGGCACTTTCTCCCCGGCCTTCATCCGTGCGCCGGGTTGCTGGGCCGGGCCGGGACGGCCGCGTCCGCCCAGCAGGAACGGTGCGGCGGACACCGCGGCCAGCAGCGCGATCACGGCCCAGCTCGCCCCGAGCGAGGTGACCAGCATCGTCACGATCACCATGCCGACGACGACGGAGACCACCTGCGGCACGCCCATCGCCGCCGACGCCGTTCCCCGCCGCTGCGGCGGCACCCGATCGGCGATCACCGCGCTGAGCGCCACCAGGAACGCGGACGTGCCCATCGAGATCGGCACCATGAGCGCCGCGACGACCCGCCAGTCGTCCTGCGACCCCACCAGCGCGAACGGGACGCCGCCGACCACCAGGCCGCCCACCGCCCAGATCCGGCGGCGGCCGAACCGGCTCCTCGTCCGGTCGCAGGCCATGCCCGCGAGCGGCACGCAGACCACCGCGACCGCCGCGTTCAGGATCAGCAGGAACGACAGGACGCCGACCTTCTGCTCCGGTTCGATGATCCCGATCAGGTGGGGGGTCAGGAACTGGGGCGGCATCATGACCAGCAGCCAGTAGGCGAACCAGGCGAGCGAGTACCCGAGGAACCAGTCACGTCCGAGGCCGGGTGCGTTCGCCGCGGCCTCGGGCGCGGAACGCGGGGGGTTGCGTCTGGGGAGCATGTTCACCTCAGCGTGGGGGCCACGGTCTGGGGTAAGGGATATCACCGATCCGACTTAAAGTGAACAAGTCTCATGTTATTGCGGGTCGGCGATCTCGCGGAAGTAGGCGCGCAACATCCGCGCGCCCAGCGCGATCACCGCGGGATCGCCGTCCTCACTGCTCTGGAAGGCGAGCCTGAGCAGGCCGTCGGTGGAGGTGATGGCCACCAGCAGCACCCGTTCGGGATCGGGCAGGGGCGGCAGGCCCGCCTCCCGGAGGCCGAGCGCGTACAGCTCCCCGGCCATCGCCGCGTCGGCGCGGCGGACGATGTCGGCG
This sequence comes from Actinocorallia populi, assembly GCF_002995495.1. Classification (GTDB taxonomy): domain Bacteria; phylum Actinomycetota; class Actinomycetes; order Streptosporangiales; family Streptosporangiaceae; genus Actinocorallia; species Actinocorallia populi. Next base: position 695,078 of record NZ_PVZV01000006.1, read on the forward strand.
TCGAACGGGCTGCCGTCCCCGGGGTCGGCGACGAAGAACCCGGGCAGGACGCGGCGCATCGCGAGGATCTCGTCGTAGACCAGGACCGCCGCCTCGCCCCAGCCGTCCACGGACTCCCCCGCGAGCCGTTCGCGCACCCGGGCGAGCAGCAGCTCCAGGTTCCGCGAGGCCAGCGCCTGGAGCAGGCCCGACTTGCCGTCGAAGAACTGGTACAGGGTGCCGATCGGGACGCCCGCCCGCCGTGCCACGCCCCGCGTCGTCAGCGCGTCGTGGCCGACCTCGGCGAGGAGTCCGGCGCAGGCGTCGAGCAGCCGCTCGAACCGCTCGGCGCTGCGGCGTTGCACCGGCGCCCGGCGTACGCCTCCGGTCATGGGCCGCCCCTCTCTGGAAATATGACACTTGTTCATGTTCTAATGCGATCGGCACTCATGTTAGAACGGAGTCACTCATGGACGCGCTTCCCCGCTTCCCCGCCGGTTTCCGGTGGGGCACCGCCACGGCCTCGTACCAGATCGAGGGCGCGGTCCATGCCGACGGTCGGGGCACGAGCATCTGGGACGCCTTCTGCGTGCAGCCCGGCCGGGTGAAGAACGGCGACACCGGCGAGACCGCCTGCGACCACTACCACCGCTGGCCCGAGGACGTGGCGCTGATGGCCGGCCTCGGCACCGACGCCTACCGGTTCTCCGTCGCGTGGCCGCGCGTCCAGCCGGACGGCCGCGGCCCCGCCAACGCCAAGGGCCTGGACTTCTACGAGCGGCTGGTCGACGCCCTCCTCGAACACGGCATCGCCCCCTTCCTGACCCTCTACCACTGGGACCTGCCGCAGGCGCTCGAGGACCTCGGCGGCTGGACGGCCCGCGACACCGCGCACCGCTTCGCCGACTACACCGCCCTCGTGGCCGACCGGCTCGGCGACCGGGTCGCGGCCTGGATCACGCTGAACGAGCCGTTCGTCCACATGACGGAGGGCTACGGCCTCGGCACCCACGCGCCCGGCAGGACGATGCTGCTGGACGCGCTCCCGGCCGCCCACCACCTGCTGCTCGGCCACGGCCTGGCGGTGCCGGTGCTGCGCGAGCGCGTCACCGGCGAGGTCATGCTCACCAACAACTGCAGCCCGGTCTGGCCCGCCGCCGGCACCCCCGCCGACCGCGCGGCCGCGGACGCCTTCGACACCCTCCAGAACCGCCTGTTCAACGACCCCGTCCTCCTGGGCCGCTACCCGGACCTGTCCGCCTACGGGGTGGCCGAACTCCCCTTCGTCCGGGACGGCGACCTGGCGCTGATCTCCGCGCCGATCGACGGCCTCGGCGTCAACTACTACAGCCCGACCCGGGTCGCGGCGCCCGCGGGGGCTGCGCCGCACGAAGGCCCGTCCGTGATGGGCGAGGTCGGCGACCGGCTCCAGGGCGTGGGCCTGCCCTTCGAGGACACCCCGATCGAGGGCTACCCGGTGACCGCGTTCGGCTGGCCCGTCGTCCCCGACGCCCTGCACGAACTCCTCACCGGCCTGCGCGCCCGCTACGGAACGGCGCTCCCTCCGATCACCATCACCGAGAACGGCTGCTCCTCACACGACGAGCCCGGCATGTCCGACGACGACCGCGTCGCCTACCTGGACGGACACCTCCGCGCCCTGCACCGCGCCATCACCGACGGCGTGGACGTGCGCGGCTACTTCGTCTGGTCCCTGCTGGACAACTTCGAATGGGCCGAGGGCTACAGCCAGCGCTTCGGCCTCGTCCACGTCGACTTCGAGACCCAGCGACGCACCCCGAAGGCGTCCTACCACTGGTTCCGCACCCAGCTGGAGGCCCAGCGCTGAGACCGTGCGGCTCGCGGGCCACCGCCGAACCGGTGGTATATCAGAGGGCATGGGAGCAACGAACGAACCGCAGACCATCACGGCCCGGGACCATGAGTTCCTCCGCCGGTGCGTGGACCTCGCACGCGAGGCACTGGAGGACGGCGACGAACCGTTCGGCTCCGTCCTGGTGGACGCGCAGGGCACCGTCCTCTTCGAAGACCGCAACCGGGTCAAAGGCGGCGACCACACCCGCCATCCCGAGTTCGAGATCGCGAAGTGGGCGGCGACCCACCTCTCCCCCGAGGAACGGCAGGCGAGCGTCGTCTACACATCGGGCGAGCACTGCCCGATGTGCAGCGCCGCCCACGCCTGGGTCGGCCTCGGCCGCATCGTGTACGCCTCCAGCAGCGAACAGCTCACCACGTGGCTGAGGAACTGGGGCTTCGGCGAGGGACCGGTGGCCCCGCTGCCGATCAACGCCGTCGCCCCGCGACTCCCCGTCGCGGGTCCCGACCTCTCCTTCGAGGCCGAGATCCGCGCCCTGCACGCCGCCCTGCGGGGAGTCGACGAGGCGAAGCAGCCGCCGTCAGGCCGTTGACCCGCTGTCGATGACCAGATCGGTGCCGACCATCGCGCCGGCCGCGGGAGAGGCGAGGTAGAGCACCGCGGCGGCCACTTCTCCGGCCTCCGCGACCCGGCCGAGCGGGTTCTGCGTCTTCACCCGCTCGGTCCGGTCGGCCTCTGTCTCGCCGGGGAACAGCGACATGGGACCGTCCGCGGCACCCGGGCTGACCGCGTTGATGCGGATGTTCTGGTGGATGTGGTCGAGAGCGGCTGCGCGGGTCAGCGCGGAGACCGCGGCCTTGGAGGTGATGTACGCGGCGGCGTTCGGGATCCTCATGTGGGTGCCGAGGTTGGAGGAGATGTTGACGATGACGCCGCCGCCGTTCTCCTTCATGTGCGCGATCTCGTGCTTCATGGCCAGCCAGACACCGGTGGTGTTGGTCTTCAGCACCGCATCCCAGTCCTCCTCGCTGATCTCGCCCGCCGGTACGGTGCCGCGAAATATCCCGGCGTTGTTGACCGCGATGTCCAGGCCGCCGAAGCGGGTGACGCTCTCGTGCACGAGGTTCCGGAGGCTGTCGGAATCCGTGACATCGGCGGTGACGGCGACGGATGTGCCTCCAGCCGCCTTGATGAGGCCGACCGTCTCGTCCAGCGAGGACGCGGTGCGTCCCGCAGCGACCACGGACGCCCCTTCGGCGGCGAAGGCGAGCGAGATCGCGCGGCCGAGGCCGGTGCCCGCGCCCGTGACGAGGACGGTCTTGCCGGTGAAGCGGTTCATCTCAGTGGCTCCTTGAGTGGTGTTCATCCGTTGCGGTGGTGCAGAAGGGCTACGGCGGCGAGGGCGGTTCCCGTCGCTGCCAGAGCCCGGACGTCGCTGCCGAGGGAGAGCAGGACAGCGAAGAGGATGGTCGGACCGAGCTCCATCGCGGTGTTCAGCGCACCGCCTGCGAGCCCGGACTGCTGCCGGGGCACGTCTTCTGTGGCGAGCACAGAGGCTCCCCCGAAGGAGGCCGCGGCGCCGGCCGGCAGCAGTACGAGGCCCGGCAGCAGTCCCAGGGCGTACGGAAGGTGCGTGTCGAGGCCGGTGAACGCGAGGAGGGCGAGCCCTGCCGCACCCGTTCCGAGCCCGATGGAAGCGACGGCCCTGGCCCCGTACCGGCCGATGAGCGGTCCTGCCGCCCGGCCCGAGGCGATCAGCGCCACGGCGAACGGAACGAAGGCGGCCGAGGTCTGCAGCGGTGACCAGTCACGCTCCTGCTGGAGGTGGAGCGAGAAGACCACGAAGGTGATCGCGGTCCCGCAGGCACTCACCGCGATGGCCGCGAGGGCGAGAGTCCGCCGCCGGTGGAACAGGAAGCGGGGCGGCAGCAGCGGGTCGCGGGCGCGGCGTTCGGCGTACGCGAACACGGCGAGCAGCGCGGTCCCGCCGAGCAGGGGCACGAGCACGTGGGCCGATGACCAGGGGTGGGCGCCGGTGACGACGAATCCGTAACTGGCCAGGGTGATCCCGACGGTGGCGAGCAGGGCGCCCGGCAGGTCGAGGCCTCTGCCCCGGTCGGGGACGGTGTCCGGCAGCAGCCGTGGTGCGAGGACGAGGGCCGTGACCGCCACCGCGACGGGAACCGCGAAGGTCCAGCGCCAGGAGAGCAGCGCCGAGATGACGCCGGAGAGCAGGTTGCCCGCGGTCGCGCCGAGGACCGAGAGTCCTCCCCAGGTGGCCATGGCCCTGCGGGCCGCGACGGGAGACGGGAAGAGGACGTGCAGTAGCGCCATGGCGGCGGGTGCGATGAAGGCGGCGCCCGCGCCCTGCGCGAAGCGCGCCGTGAGCAGCGTTCCGATACCGGGGGCGAGCGGGGCGGCGGCCGAGGCGGCGGAGAACAGGAGGAGACCTGCGGTGAGGACTCGACGGCCGCCGTAACGGTCCGCGAGCCGTCCGCCGAAGAGCAGCAGTCCGGCGAAGGTCAGCCCGTAGGCGGCGCTGAGCAGCACCAGGTCGGCGCGCTCCAGGCCGAATTCGCGTCCGAGAAGAGGCAGCGGCACGGCGAGCGAGGCGAGCGTGAAGATCAGCGTGATCTGGACTCCGCCGAGGAGGATGAAGGCACGGCGTTGCCGCGGGGCGGTGGCACGGGCGGCACTCGTGGTGGTCATGCCACTCCTCGATATTTGACCGATCGATCCATTATTAGGGCATGCGAGAAAGGGAGCCCGGCGGCTCCGGCGAACGGGGGCGGTTCAGGCCAGCAGGGCCAGCGACTGCTCGGCCGCGTCCCGCACCCGGGCGGGATCGTTCGACGCCTTGCCGACGATCCGCATGCCCTGCATCAGGACGAGCAGCATGCGGGCGAGCGCGTGCGGATCGCGGTCCTCGGGCAGCTCGCCCTGGGCCCGCGCCCGCACGAGCGCGGAGTGCAGCACGGTCTCCAGGTGGTCCCAGCTGCCCTGGACGCGGCGGGCCGCCGCGGGGTCGTGCGGCGCCAGCTCGGCGGCGGTGTTGGTGATGAAGCAGCCGTTCAGCCGGTCCTCCGGGGACGCGGCCTCCGCGGCGAAGCGCCGCACCACCGCCCGCACCGCGGGCAGCACGGGGCCCGGCTGGGACATCTCGTCGAGGAGGAACGGGCCGCGGGTCTCGCAGTACCGGTCCAGTGCCTTCAGGTAGAGCTCGTGCTTGTTGCCGAAGGTCGCGTAGATGCTGGCGCGGCCGATGCCGAGGTGCTCGACGAGGTCCGCCATCGACGTCGCCTCGTACCCGCGACGCCAGAAGAGCTCGAGAGCCGACTGGAGGGCGGCGTCCGGGTCGAATTCCTTGGTTCTGGCCACGACGAGGACCGTATACCGATCTAGAACGATCAGTCAATAAAGAAGCCGTGCGCTACCTCCCGCCTCACTCGGTGATCTTGGCCAGGAAGGACTCCAGGTTGGCGTGCAGGCGGGCGATCTTCTCCTCCGGGGAGAGGGACTCCTCCAGGACCCGCCCGGCCACGGACTCCTTGCGGCTCCGCAGGTACAGCGAGCAGTCCAGGTCGCCGCACAGGTACTGCCCGACGGTGTCGCCCTGGCGGCCGGCCTCGCCGGTGCGGCGCGCGACCATCAGCGCCACGCCGCCGCCGGTGCGCGTGGTCAGGCACAACGAGCACATGCTGCGCGCGGTGAAGCCGCGCCCGCCGCCGGAGGTCGCCCGCAGCGCGATCCCGACCAGCCGGTCGTCGCGTTCCATGACCAGATACGCGCGTTCGGGTGCGCCCGGATCTCGCCAGCCGAGGAAGTCCAGATCCTCCCATGGCTGGTCGGCGAGGTCCTTGGGCGGGTTGAGCCGCTTGGCCTCCCCCTTGGAGCAGTTGATGAAGGAGGCGCGGATGTCACTCTCGGTGAGGGTTCTCATGGGCGGCGAGGCTAGCTAAGCTAAACTCATTATGCAAATGGATAAATCACTTAGGTTCAGGGGGTGTGCCCCATGGCACGCGCGGGGGTGACCGTCGAACGCCTGGTCCGGGTGGCGGCGGATCTGGCCGACGAGATCGGCTTCGACAACGTGACGGTCACGGCGCTGGCGCGCAGCTTCGGCGTCAAGGAGGGCAGCCTGTACTCCCACATCGAGAACATGCGGGACCTGCGGGTCAAGGTGGCGCTGCTGGCGCTGGCCGAGCTCGCCGACGCCGCCGGCGCCGCGCTGGCCGGACGCTCGGGCAAGGACGCCCTGGTGGCCTTCGCCGACGCCTACCGCGACTACGCCAGGAAGCATCCGGGCCGCTACGCCGCCACCCGCTTCCCGCTCGATCCGCAGACCGCCGCGGCCAGCGCGGGCGTCCGCCACGTGGAGATGACCCGGGCGATCCTGCACGGCTACCGCATCCCCGAGCCCGACCAGATCGACGCGATCCGGCTGCTGGGCAGCACCTTCCACGGGTTCGTGAGCCTGGAGACCGCCGGGTCCTTCCAGCACTCCGCTGACGCACGCGGTACGGACGCCTCCTGGTCCAGGATCCTGGACGCCCTCCACACCTCCCTCACCCACTGGTCTTCGGCCTGACCACCGGGCCCCGCCGCAGGCGGCTAAATCGGGCCCTCAGCCGTCGAGCAGCCGCCACTCGGTGAGGGCGATGCCCAGGGACCTCCCGAGCAGCTCGACCCGGTGGACGACGCTGCTGCGGCGCAGGTGGAGAAGATCGGCGTCGTCCTGTGCGGCGTCCCGGGGCACCCGGCCAGGAGCACCGGCGCGCCCGGGTCGTCGTGGCGGATGACCGGTGCCTTGTCCGTGCGGAGGAAGGACGCTAGCGTTGCGGCGAGGCGAAGACGCCCGACCGTTCAGGGGAAAGGGAGGTTGATGAATATGGCTGCCGATGCCGTCTCCGTCATGCCCTTTTTCCGGTCCGCGTGAGTTTGGAGCGCGGCCCGGGTCAGCTGAACGACCGGGAGTGGACTTGTCCTTCTTCTTCACCATGAGCGGCGCCGAGCTGCTCACCGACCGCCTCGCCCTGAGCCCCTGGACGGACGGCGAGATCACCGCCGTCCGGGACGGCGGCCGATCGGCCCGGTGGGCCGACGACTTTCCCACCGAGGGAGACCGCGTCGTCGTCGAACTGTTCGCCGAGAACCCCGCCTGGCTGGGACGGTACGGCCACCGCCGGATCGTCGAGCGAGACAGCGGCCTGGTGGTCGGTTCGATCGGCTTGTTCTGGCCGCCCGGCGACGGCGCCCTGGAGATCGGCTACGGCGTCGCGGCCTCCCGGAGGGGGCGCGGCTACGCCCCCGAGGCCACCCGCGCCCTGACCGAGTACGCCTTCACCGCACCGGAGGTCCACACGGTCTACGCGAACGTGGAGCTGTCGAACCCGCCCTCGATCCGAGTCCTGGAGAAAGCCGGTTTCCGGCTGTCGCACACCGACCTCGACCAGGCCACGGCCCGCTACCACGCCGCCCCTCCGGCCCGCCCGTAACCGGGCACGGGGTCGGGTGCCCCGCCATGATCCTCATGGCGGGGCACCCGACCGTGCGTCCTTTGTCGGAACGACCGAACCGGACCGGGGTCGTTCGTGGGATGCGACATTAACAACGAGCGGTTCCCTGCTTAACGTGACGGCGATCCCCTCCCCGATGGAGTCAGGAGTCACCATGAAAGCGATCACGCGTGCGCTATTGGCCGCACTGCTCGCCGGACCGTTGGCGGTCCTGCCGGTCACGGGGGCACAGGCCGCCCTTCCGCCCGCGGTCGAAGTACCGCTGCCGATCCCCTCCGGCATGACGCTGGAGCAGAAACTCAAGGCGAACGTCGACTTCTGGACCGCCAACGACTTCGACCGGATGAAGAAGCTCGTGCAGCACGCCGACGTACAGCAGCGCAACAATCCCGACGGCACCGCCGACTTTCTCGACCGCGGCCGACCGTGGAGCGGCGGCGGGGCCGTCAGTAAGACCGCCGGCAAGGTGCTGATGCACTTCGGAGACAGTGACGACAACCTCTCCCTCTGCTCGGCCAATGCCGTGATCAGCGGCAACCGCAGCACCGTGGTTACCGCGGGCCACTGCATCCTGGTCGATGCACCGTTCCTGGGCTCCACCCGGGGCATCGACAACTGGGTGTTCATCCCCGGCTTCCGCGGTGACGAAGTGGGAACGCCCGGAGCCACGGTGGCCGACATCGCCCCCTACGGCATCTGGGCCGCCACCAAACTGATCATCACCGAGACCTGGTCGCAGAACCCGAACTTCCTGTGGGGACGGGACATGGGAGCGGCCGTCGTCCGCAACCCGTACGACTCACGACGGCTGACCGATGTCGTCGGAGGACAGCCCATCGCGTTCAACCAGCCGCAGAACCAGTACCTGCACCTGTTCGGCTACCCCACCGACAACGAACGCAACTGGGAGTGCGGGCAGCCCGACACGAACGGCCAGTGCACCGGCCGGCAGTTCACCGGCAGAACGCTGTGGGTCTCCGAAGGCACTTCCTTCCGCGGCGCCGTGTGGGTCGACGACCACCTGAAGGCGGCGACCGCACCGGGCTCCAGCGGCGGTCCTCTGTTCGAGGACTTCGACGAGACCACCGGGAGCGGCACACAGGTGGCCGTCACCAGCCGCTTCCACAACCCCGATGATCTGTCCCCCCTCGGCTGGCTCAAGGGCCCCTACGTCATGGCGACGCACTTCGGTGACTACGAGCAGGCCGTCTATGAAGCCGCCCAGACCACCCCGGTGAACTGACCTCCGCCGCGCGCGCACCGCACACCGGCGGATGACGGTTCCTGCGGTGCATCGCGCGTGGAGAGGGGTTCGCTGCAGCCGGAAACCCGGTGATCGGGAGGCGGCCGAGGCCTAGATTCGGGAGCATGCATCCACAGCCGGTTGATTTCCTGGATCTAGAACGCGCCTTCTCGTCCCTCTTGGGGCTCTCCGTCGGTGACGCTTTCGGTGACAGGTTCTTCGCCCCCGTGTACTTCCACTCCAGGCACGCCCACACGGTGCCCGAGGCGCCCTGGGCGTGGAGCGACGACACCGAGATGGCCTGCACCGTCACGCTGCACCTGGCGGAGAACCACCGCGTCGACCAGGACCTGCTGGCCGCCGAGTTCGCGGCGCGCCTGTCGGTGGGGCGCCGCTACGGTGCCAACGCCCTGGAGTTGCTGGAGCGGGTGAGGGCGGGCGCCGGCTGGCGGACCGAGGCGCGCGCCGGCTTCGGCGGCGAGGGATCGTACGGCAACGGGGCGGCGATGCGGGTCGCTCCGCTGGGCGCGGCGCTGACCGGACGGCCTGAGGAGGCCGCAGGAACCGCGATCCGCACCGCGGAGGTCACCCACGCGCACCCGGAGGCCGTCCAGGGCGCGGCGGCCGTGGCCGCGGCAGCCGCCGCAGCGCCCGCCGGTATGTTCGGCGCGGTCCTCGGCCTCCTGCCCGAGGGCAGAATGCGCGAGCGTGTCAGCACGGCATCCGCGATGGGCGACGCCGCACCGGAGCGTGCCGCCGCGGTCCTAGGCAACGGGGAGCGGATCAGCGCACTGGACACCGTCCCCTTCTGCCTGTGGACCGTCGGACGTTACGGCGCGGACTACACCCGTGCCCTCCGCGCGTGCGTCGCGGTCGGCGGCGACATGGACACGACGGCGGCGATCGTCGGCGGGATCATCGCAGCCCACCACGGGCACGGCGTCATCCCCGCGACATGGCTGGAGGCGAGGGAACCGCTGCCGGAGTGGCTGTCACTGCGTGCTTTCCAGCCCGATGCCCGAAGCGCCGAGCCCCGCGACCACGACCGTGCCCGGCGCCCGCCAGACCCCTGACACGTTCGAGGCGGCTCCTCGGCCGGCACCACGTGATGAGCAAGCGGTGAATTCGTCCTTGCCGCCGACCGCACCCTTCCCTATGGTCATCCACATGACTAGTCATATCCATGAGTACTGCTAGCCGATGGCACTGCGGCACGCGGTGCTGGCGGCACTGCTGGACGGCGAGTACAGCGGTTACCAGCTGGCCAAGATCTTCGACGTGGGCGTCGCCGATTTCTGGTACGCCTCTCCCCAGCAGCTGTACGCCGAGCTGACCAGGATGGAGGCCGGCGGTCTGGTGGCGGGCCGGCGGGTGACGCAGGAAGGGCGTCCCGACAAACGGGTGTTCACCGTGACCGACGCCGGGATCGCCGAACTGGCCGCGTTCGCCGCCGCACCGGCCAAGCCGCTGCTCCTCCGCGACGACCTGATCGTGAAGGTCCACGCGTCCGACCTGCTCGACCCCGCGCCCCTGGTCGTCCAACTCCGCGAACGGGCCGAGCAGGCGGCGGCCAAGCTCGAGCTGTTCGAGAAGATGCTGGTCCGCCTGCGCGGCGGGCTGGAGGAGGAGCCGTTCCTGCGCCGGGGCGAGCGCGTCGGTCCGTACCTCACCTGCCAGGCCGGGCTCCGGTGGGAGCGGCAGATGCACGAGTGGTGCCTGCAGACGGCGCGGACCCTGGAAGAACGCGCCGCGAGGCACGGAGGAAGGACAGCGCCATGACGGTCTACCACCGGTATGTGGCCCTCGGGGACAGCCAGACCGAGGGGCTCGGCGACGGCGACGACGTGCAGGGGCACCGCGGCTTCGCCGACCGGCTCGCCGAGCACCTGGCCCGCGCCGACCCCGGCCTGCTCTACGCCAACCTCGCCGTGCGCGGCAGGCGCGCCGCCCAGGTCGGCGACGAACAGCTCCAAGCCGCCCTGGAACTGCGCCCCGACCTGGCCACGGTCGTGGCGGGCATGAACGACCTCATCCGGCCCGGGTTCGACGCGGCCGAGGTGGCGGACGCCTTGGAGGGGATGTTCGCCGCGCTGACCGCGGGCGGAGCCCACGTGGTCACCGTGACCTATCCCGACATCGGTGCGATCGTCCCGCCCGCGCGGCGGCTCCTGCCCCGGGTGCTCGACCTCAACGCACGCATCCTGCAGGCGGCGGCCCGCCACGGCGTGACCGTCGTCGACACCTTCCCGCTCGCCTCCCTCACCGACGCCCGGATGTGGAGCACGGACCGGCTGCACGCCAGCCCCGTCGGCCATGCCAGGATCGCCGCCGCCATGGCGCACGCGCTGAACCTGCCCGGCAGCGACGGCACCTGGACGTCCCCGCTCCCTCCCCCGCCCCCGGCTCCCGTCTGGCACTCGACGGCCGCGGAGCTGCGCTGGCTCGCCGCGTTCGCCGGGCCGTGGCTCGCCCGCCGCCTGCGCGGCCGCTCCTCCGGTGAAGGCCGCACGGCCAAACGCCCCGCCCTCGCTCCGGTGGCTCCACCTGGGCGGTAAAAGACAAAGGCAAGGAGAACTCGCACTCCCCGCCATTTTTAATTTATAGCGCGCCAAGGGGCTTGCGGCAAGACCCGGGTCGTGCTGCAGAATCGGCGGCCGAGGCCGGGACCTGCGGAAATCAGGGGTGCGCGATTCCGTGTTCCTTTGTCGATCGACTTACGGGTCGTGCGGGACAACCGGCCGAAAGACGGCTTTGTCGAATGGGGGATGTTCGTGATCGATGTGATCGTGGTCGGTGGCGGGCCGGTGGGCTTGATGCTGGCCGGCGAGTTGCGGCTGCACGACGTGCACGTGCTCGTGCTCGAGAAGCTGGCCGAGCCGACCGGGCAGTCCCGCGGCCAGGGCCTGCACGCGCGCAGCGTCGAGATGATGGACCAGCGCGGCCTGCTGGACCGGTTCCGCGCCGTCAGTGAGGAGTACCGGGTCGGCGGTCTTTTCGGCGGCATCATGAAGCCGTGGCCGGACGGCCTGGACACGGCGCACCCGTACGGCCTCGCCACCCCGCAGCCGGTCACCGAGCGGCTGTTCAACGAGTGGGTCCGCGAGCTCGGCACCGAGATCCGGCGCGGTTGCGAAGTGGTCGGGCTGGACCAGGACGGGGACGGGGTGACCGTCGGACTGGCCGACGGCACGCACCTGCGCTCGCGTTACGTCGTCGGGTGCGACGGCGGCCGCAGCACGGTGCGCAGGCTGCTCGGCGTCGGTTTCCCCGGCGAGCCCGCCAAGGTCGAGACGCTGCTGGGCGAGATGCACCTGACCGAGGATCCGGCGACGGTCGCCGCCGTCGTCGAGGAGGTCCGCAAGACCCAGCTGCGGTTCGGCGCCGCTCCCGTCGGGGACGGGGCGTACCGCCTCGTCGTGCCCGCCGAAGGAGTGTCCGAGGACCGTACGCTTCCGCCGACGCTCGAGGAGTTCAAGCAGCAACTGCGGGCGTTCTCAGGCACCGACTTCGGGGCGCACTCGCCACGCTGGCTCTCCCGGTTCGGCGACGCCACCCGGCAGGCCGAGCGTTACCGGGTCGGCCGGGTGCTGCTGGCCGGCGACGCGGCGCACATCCACCCGCCGACCGGCGGCCAGGGGCTCAACCTCGGCATCCAGGACGCGTTCAACCTCGGCTGGAAACTGGCAGCCGAGGTCCGCGGCTGGGCGCCGGAGGACCTGCTGGACAGCTACCACGCCGAAAGGCACCCGGTTGGCGCCGCCGTGCTGGACAACACCCGCGCGCAGATCGCGCTGCTGGGGACTGATCCGGGTGCGACCGCGCTGCGGGGGCTGTTCTCGAAGCTGATGGACTTCGAGGAGGTGAACCGGTACGTGACGGAGATGATCACCGCGGTCGGCGTCCGCTATGACTTCGGTGAGGGTCATGAACTGCTCGGCCGTCGGCTGCGGGACGTGAAGCTGAAGCAGGGCCGCCTTTACGAGCTGATGCGCGGCGGCCGAGGACTGCTGCTCGACCAGACCGGCCGGCTCTCGGTGGAAGGCTGGTCGGATCGGGTCGACCACGTCGTGGACACCAGCGAGGAACTGGACGTGCCCGCCGTGCTGCTGCGACCGGACGGCCACGTGGCGTGGGCGGGTGAGGGCCGGCGGGAACTGCTCGACGGGTTGTGCCGGTGGTTCGGGGCCGCCACCGGGTGAGCGCGGCCGACCTTGTCAACCGCCGCATGGCCGGGTCGGTCACCGTGTGTGCACGGGGCGAGCGTATCGGTATCGAACACCGGTGGCCTCGGGCTGGGATCAGGCCTTATCCGGAGCGGAAGTTCCCCGGGCGGTTCCCGCCACGGCACGCTCTGTTACCTCTGTCACAATCCGGACAACCAAACTGGCGCTTGGTTGTTGACCCTTCAGTCAGCGGTGCTTACGTTCGTCTGGAAGCCGCTTCAACGAGGAAGGCGGCGCCGGAACCCGCAGAGCCCCGACCAGAACAGTGGGAACCGGCGCTGACCTGCCCTCGAGTCGTGGGTTGTTGTCGTCGTCCGCCCGGGAGGACCTGACACGACCTGCTCGGCGAAAGCGGCCATCCCACCCCCCTTCGGCGTTCTCATGCGCCGCGCCAGAAAAGGAAGACCATGTCCCGTAGAACGAAGTTGGCCGCGCTCGCCGCGGCCTCGGCCGCCGCTTCGGCCGCCGCCGTCGGCCTGACGGCCTCCCCGGCCATGGCCGCGCAGCTGGCCACGGGCAACCTGACGCTCAACAACGTTCCCGTCCTCGGCACCATCAACTGCAGCTCCACCCTGGACGGCACCAAGACCAGCACCGCGTTCACCGTCACCGGTGCCACGGCCACCGGGTGCGGTGCCACCGTCACCGCCCAGAACCTCCCCTGGAGCGGGACCTTCGGTCCCCCCGCCACCATGTACTTCGCGATGAAGGCCGCCGGCTGCACCTACAGCGGCACCCTGTCGGGCAGCACCAGCGCCGGCCCCCCGCGCACCATCACCTTCACGAACCAGCCCGTCAGTGGTTCGGGATTCCCCTGCTTCAGCGGGATCACCGTCAGCGCGACGTACACCTTCTCCTGATATGACCCTCGGGCTCGCGCCGGTCGTTGACGGCTGAGCCCGACCGACCTCACCATGGTCTCGGCGGCGGCCGACACCGGGACCATGGTGCACAAGGCGCCCCTCCAACGTGGGGCGCCTTGACGTCGCACCGAGGTCAGGCGCCGGCCGCCTTCTTGTAGAGGCGGGTCGCCAGCGGGACGAACACGATCAGCATGACGGCGATCCAGAGCAGGGACGCCGGGACGGCGTGCTGCATGGGCCAGGCGTCAGAGGTCTGCAGTGCGGTGCTGGTGTTGCCGAAGAGTTCGCGGGCCGCCTGGGTGAAGGTGGAGACGGGGTTCCACTCCGCGACGACGCGCAGGGGCGTGGGCAGTTTCGAGCT
>NZ_PVZV01000007.1 GCF_002995495.1 Actinocorallia populi
CCGTTCGGACCCAGCAAGGCCAGCACCGTCCCCTGCGGAACGGAGAAGCTCAACCCGTCCAGGGCATTCCTCTCGCCGTATCTCTTGACCAGCCCTTCGGCCGTGATCGCATCACTCATGAGGGGGCTCCTTACAGGAGTTGGGGGGTAGGAACGGTGAAGGGCGATGTCGCCATACTTGATATGCGTGTGCACCTCGACCTTCGGAGGAGGGCGTCGCACACGGGCTCTGCGTGTGGCAGGACGCCGGATCACTTCGCCGAGGCACACGCTCGGTCGAACGTCGAAACGGATGGAATGCCCGGCCGTCGCGGTGTGACCGCAGACCGTGCCCGCGTCTGCGTCAGAGCGGGGCTCGCGGCCTGTCCGGTGAGGAACCGTCGTAGACGGTGATGCCGCTGTTGCGGAGCCGGGGTCGGGCAGACCGCGTCCTCGAAGAGGCGGCGCACCTCCTGCAGGGGCCGGAACCCCCGCTGAGGAACCGGCTGAAGGAGAGATCGATCCCGGAGGGACGCTCGAGCAGGAGGCGCCGTGTGACTGTCAGAAGGTCTTGTCTTATTTTTCGGATTCTTCGCCGGCGGCGCGTGTGATGGCGTCGGCCAGCCGCTTCTTCTCGCGGGCGGGGACGTAGCCGCCTTCGGTGTAGTTCTGGGCGAACGCGTCGGCGAACTCCACCGGGTTCTGCCCGACGATCTCGCGGATGGGTGTCCCGTCCGCCGCGGCCTGCTCGAACAGGTCGGCGAGGTCCTCGAACGTGGCGGCATTGCTGTCGGCGTCGGTCGGCACGAAGTGCATCAGGTACCGCTCGATCGCGTCGACCGCCGCGCGGTGGTTCTCAGGGAGCTGCTCCTTGCGCGCCTTGTAGGCCTTCCAGCGTTTCCTGGGGCCGATCACCTTGGCGAGGAAGCCGCTCTTCTCAGCGTCGGACATAATCTCTGCCTCCTTCGCGGAGCTGTTCGATCCGTTCTGACAGGAAGCTCCAGGTCTGCCAGAACTCTTCGAGGGATTCACGTCCCTGAGCGTTGAGGGAGTACACCTTGCGCGGTGGCCCCTTCTCGGACGGGACCTTCTCCACGTCGACGAGGCCGCGCTGCTCGACCCTGACCAGCAGCGCGTAGATGGTGCCCTCGGCGATGTCGGAGAAGCCCTGATCCCGCAGCCACGCCGTGATCTCGTAGCCGTAGGCGGGCCGTCCGGACAGGATCGCCAGGACGATGCCCTCCAGCGTCCCCTTGAGCATCTCGGTCACCTGCCTGCCCATGGGGCACCCCTCCTTCCAGCTATTCAGTGGTGCTGACTACCAGTACATAGTAACGCCGACTACCGGTACTTAGCAACACCGAATAGCTGGCATGCGAGCCCGGCGGGCGGGGCCGGGGGCTCTCGGGCTTGCCGACGAAGGGGATAACCGTTAGACATAGGGGCTAACGGTTAGAGGGGGTCCTGATGCGGCAGGAAGTAGTGCTGGCGATGCTGGCCAAGGAGCCCTCGCACGGCTATCGGTTGCGCGCGCGGCTACGCGAGGCGCTCGGCCCTCTCGGCGACGCGATGAACGCCGGGCAGGTCTACGTCACCCTGGCCCGGCTGGAGAAGGCCGGCCTGCTGGCGGTCGAGGGGTCCGCCGACGGCGCCGACCGGGCGGATCGCAAGGTGTACGCGCTCACGCCCGCCGGGCAGCAGCGGGTCGGCGAGTGGATCGCCGAGGTGGGTTGGCCGAAGCCCGACCTCGCGGAGTTCCACCTCAAGCTGATCGCGGCCGCGTCGGCCGGGCTGGCCGATCCCCTCGCCATCGTCGACACCCAGCGCCGCGAGCTGCTGCGCCGGGTGCGCGAGGCCCAGCTCGCCGCCATGGCCGAGCCGGACGGCTCAGCCGCGGCGCTGCTGCTGGAGGGCATCGTGCTCCGGCTTCAGGCGGACCTGCGCTGGCTCGAGGCATGCGAGAAGAACTGGAATCACCGAAGGAGTGGATCATGAGCGAGGCCGTCGGCGCACCCGTCCTGAGCGCCCGCGGGGTGCGCAAGGAATACGGGGAGGGGGACGGCCTGGTACGCGCCGTCGACTCGGTCGATCTCCAGGTCGGCGCGGGCGAGACAGTGGCGATCATGGGGCCCAGCGGCTGCGGCAAGTCCACGCTGCTGCACCTGCTCGGCGGGCTGGACCGGCCCTCGGGCGGCGAGGTGGTGCTGAACGGCCGGCGCATCGACGACATCAGCGAGAAGGCGCTGGCCCGCGTGCGGCGGACCGACGTCGGCCACGTGTTCCAGTCCTTTCATCTGATGGAGGAGCTCACGGCCGTCGAGAACGTCGAGTTGTCGGCGCTGCTCGCGGGACGTGCGCCGCGGGCCGCCCGGCGCCGGGCAGAGGAGCTGCTGGAGCGGCTCGGGCTCGCCGGCCGGTCGGGCTTCCTGCCCTCCGCGCTCTCCGGCGGCCAGCGGCAGCGGGTCGCGGTGGCCAGGGCGCTGTGCAACGAGCCACTGGTCGTCCTCGCCGACGAGCCCACCGGAAACCTGGACAGCGCCGCCGCTCTCGACGTCCTGCGGCTCTTCAGGGACCTGCGCGAGTCCGGGCAGACGCTGGTCATCGTCACCCACGACGCGCGGATCGCGGCCACCGCCGACCGGATGTTCTCGATGCGCGACGGCTCGCTCGTCGACGAGACCCGGCTGACCGGCGGAACCGCCGGCCGGCTCGGGGCGCTTGCCGGGCTGGAGGACTGACCGCGATGGGGAGAGTCCTCCTGGTGACCCGCCTGGCCGTGCGCGACCTCCGGCGGCGGCCCACCGAGGCGCTGCTGCTGCTGATCGCCATCCTGGCGGCCACCACGACGCTGACGCTCGGACTCGTCCTGCGCGACGCGGCCGGCGATCCGTTCGAGAGCACCCGTGCGGCGACCCAGGGCCCCGACGTGGTCGCCAAGGCCGCCGGAGTGTCCGAACTCTCCCGCCTGGAGCGGCTGGCCACCGCTTCCGGTGTGACCGGGCACAGCGGACCGTTCCCCGTCACCTCGGGGAAGATCCAGGCGTCCGGCAGGACGTCGGACGTGCAGGTCGTGGGGCGCGACACCGCCGACGCGGCGGTCGACCGGCCCAAGGTGACGAAGGGCGGCTGGGTCACCGCGGGCGGAGCGGTGCTCGAGGCTGCCTTCGCCCACGCGCTCGACGTGGGCGTCGGCGACTCGGTGACCATCGGCGGAAAGCCGTTCGAGGTCGTCGGCCTCGCGGTCACGGCCGCCTCGCCGCCCTACCCCGCGACCCTCTGCCTCGTCCCGGCCGGCTGCGTCCACGGCGCCGTCCCCGAGGACCGGAACCTGCCTGCGGGACTGCTGCACAACCCCGGGCTGGCCTGGCTCACCCAGCCGGACGTGCAAAGCCTCGCCACCGGCCGGAACGCCCTGTCCCACGTGATGAATCTGAAGCTCTCCGACCCGGCCGACGCCCAGGCGTTCGTCGAGCGGAACGGCGGTGACGCCTTCCTGCAGAGCTGGCAGGGCATCCGCTCCGACGCCACCGAACTGGCCAAGGACTCCCAGATCCTGCTGCTCATCGGCGCCTGGCTGCTGGGCCTGCTCGCCGTGGCCGGGCTCTCGGTGCTGGTCGGCGGCCGGATGGCCGACCAGACCCGGCGCGTCGGGCTGCTCAAGGCGGTCGGCGGCACCCCGGGCCTGGTGGCCGCGGTGCTGCTCGCGGAGTACCTTCTCGTGGCCGTCGTCGCAGCCACGGGCGGGCTGGCGATCGGCGCGCTGGCCGCCCCGCTGCTCACCGGGTCCAGCGCCGGCCTCGTCGGCGGTGTGGGGACGGCCTCGCCGACCTGGTCCACGGCCCTCGTGGTGACCGGGGTGGCACTCGGCGTCGCGGTGGCGGCGACCACGGTCCCGGCCGTGCGCGCGGCCCGTTCCAGCACGGTCAGCGCGCTGGCCGACGCGGCGCGCCCGCCCCGCCGCACCGGCTGGCTGATCTCCCTGTCCCGGCGGCTGCCCGTCCCGCTGATGCTCGCCCTGCGGGTCGCCGCCCGCCGTCCGCGTCGGGTGGTGCTGGGCGTGGTCGGCATCGCGGTCACGGTCAGCGGGATGTACATCCTGCTGGTGCTCGACACCTTCCTCGGATCGCAGACGGGCACCGGCGTATACACCGCGGACCAGGTGGAGACGCTGCGGCACGTGCTCATGGTCTGGACGGTCGTCCTGCTGGCCCTGGCGGCGGTCAACACGATCGTCATCACCTGGGCGACGGTGCTCGACAACCGGCGGGCATCGGCCCTGGCACGTGCCCTGGGCGCGACCCCGCAGGAGGTGACCGTCGCCCTGGCGATCGCGCAGGTGCTGCCCGCCCTCGTCGGCGCGGTCCTGGGCGTCTTCCCGTGCGGCCGGCTGCTGTTCGCCGGTATCAACGCGATCACCGGCGCCGACGGCGGTGACGCCGTGCTTCCGGCGCCCTGGCAGCTGATCGGCCTGACGGCGGCGACCGTGGTGGCGGTGGCGCTGCTCACCGCCATCCCGGCACGGCTCGGCGGCCGCCGTCCCGTGACCGAGGTCCTCTGACCTCGACAACGGGTCGGCCGGCGAACGGGAAAAGGGGGCGGGGCCCGCCGATATCCGGGCCCCGCCCCCTTTTTTCAGTCTTCGCCGTGCCAGGCGCGCAGCTCGAGGCGCGCCTGGCGGCGGCTGCGGCGGCGCTCTTCACGCCGCAGGAGGTACCACTCACGGCCCCCGCCGACGCCACCGAGGTCGAACAGGTAGTAGGCACTGGCGTGCCAGTGGCAGCCGCTCGTGCGGCGGTTCAGGGACGCGCCGACGGCGGTGATCTCGTCCGGCAGCGTGCACGGCCCGAAGCGATGGTCATGGACGGGCACGCAGGTCACCAGCGGCGCGTCGGCCATCCGCACCCACCAGGGCCGGGTCTTGTCGGTCTTGCTCATACGGTCACCTTTCGGCTCCGTGACACCCCGGGCTGGGGCGGTCACAACACCGGATGCACCGTGATCACCTCCGACTTTCACGCACGACATATCGACACCGAGAACAACGTTACAGCGATCCGCAGGAACGTGCGGATGACGAGTCCGCGGCCGGGCCGGCGCCCCCGACCGCTTATGGGATTTACAGTTGAACGTCTGGATCGGACAGCGACTCGCTTCCGGGCTTCCGGCGAACATGGCGCAGTACCTGCGGCTCGACGAGGCGGTCGATCAACGGTGGGTCGCGATGAGTCGCCGCAGTGCGGCGTGGGCGGGCGGGCCCCACGTGGGCTTGCCGCCGGGACGGCCGTGGACGCCGGCCTCCCCGATGAGGATGCCGCTGAGGGCGCGCCCGACCGCCCACCCCCGAGCCCTGCGCAGGGTCGCGGCGTCCGCGGTCGGCCGGTAGGCGGCGTGGAAGAGGTCGACGGTGTCGTCCGGCAGCAGGATCCAGGCCGCGGCGAGGTCACAGGCCGGATCGCCCGCGCACAGGTCGCCGAAGTCGATCACGCCGCAGAGGGCGCCGTCCGCGGTGAGGACGTTGGCCGGATGAAGGTCGCCGTGGAGCCACAGCGCCGGACCCGCCCAACCGGGCGCGGCCGCGGCGTCGTCCCAGACCGCGCGGACGGCGTCCGGATCGGGGACGAGCCCCATCTCGGCGGCCGAGGCGAGCTGCCGGAGAAAACCCTCGGAGTGCTCGCCCAACGGCCCTCCGCGGTCTCGGCCGATGGGCGCCCCGTCAGGGGCGGGCCGGTGCAGAGCGGTCAGAAAGGCCGCCAATGCGTCGGCGGCCTCCGCGGCACGCGTGACAGGAGCACGGTCGGCAGGCTCGCCCGGCACCCAGGTGGTGACGATCCAAGGCCGCGGAAACAGAGCAGAGGGCTCACCGAAGCGCTGCGGAACGGGAACCGGCAACGGAAGACGCGGAGCCAGGCCAGGCAGCCAGTCGTACTCCTTGCGCAACAGCGCGTCCGCCGACTGCGTCGCCCAAGGCAACCGAACGGCGAGATCGTCACCCACCCGCCACAGCTGGTTGTCCCAACCACGCGCCCCGAGCCGCACGGGACGATCGGCCAGATCAGGATGCTGGTCACGCAGCAGATCCCGCACCAACTCCGCGGTGATCTCGATCTCGGTGTGCGTCATGCAGAACAACACTAGCCCGACGGCAACTGACCGGTTCCTTCCGCTGAAGGCCCCACAGCACGATCAAGACCCACTTCGGGGCCGGGACATCTCGAAAGCGCAGGGCCTACCGAGAGAACGACACCTGCGACTCTGTTCCGGATTCCTCGCGATGTGCGCCCTGCCCGGCAGAGTGGAGCCTGGACGTGGCCACCGGGAGGCGCGCCGCGATCCGATCCTGCTCGCGGAGTCTGCGGTCGATCAGCTGGACGAGGTCATCGCCTCGTTCTGTCGGCTTGGGAGTCCCACGCGAAGGCCAAGTCGGACGGGCCGCTGGCCGAGCGGGCCAAGAAGGGTGAGGCCCGCCGGCTGCTGATGGACGTGATCCTGCCGGTCCTGCTCAACCCCTGACCTACTGGAATGTCTGACAATCCCGCCAAGATGTCGGGATGAGCTTGATCGATGACTACGCCTGGTGGGCCTCGTTTCCCGTCGACTTCTACGGCCTGGCCCTGTTCCGGCTTCCTCCCGACGTGCTTCTGGAACGCCTGCACGCCGTTGACGAGGATGAAACGGACGGCTTCGGCGGCCTGGTCGGCCATTTCCACACCTACCTCGGCGCCACCCCTGACCGGTATCTGAGCGACTTCATGCCGGCGGGTGTCGTCGAGGCCGCCGGCACGGACGGCTCGTGGACGCTCTTGTTCGAACTCGGCGGACTGATGAGCGCCTCCGACTTCAGCATCGCCTCAGAGAGTTCCATGGCGGTTGCCCATTACCTGAACGGTGCGGGCGATCCTGGCTTCACCTGGTACCTGGACGGCAAGATCCGCACGGCGTTCCAGTCCTTCGGCGGGCCGAGATACGGAGCCGCACCCACCGGTCTGGACGAGCCGCTCGCCCGCCTCGGCCTGCTGGATCCCTCGAATTCATTCGACGTCCCCTGGGGTCCGGGTCAGCTTGCCCTCACCGAGGAGCTATCCGGCATTCGCATCACCGAGGAGTTGCTACGCGGCTCCCGCTACCGAACAGCGCTGATCCCCATGGACGACGAGGCACGACGACGCGGGCCGTTCCGCAGGGTCGCCCCCGCGGAGTCCGAGATCCGCGACTGGGCTCGCGGCGTCGGCATCAAAATAAACGACCATGGTGCGATCCCCGCTTCGATTGTCGAGCAGTACGAAGCCGTTCACCAGCAGGTTTAACGCGGGGGTCTGCGAAAGGGGCCGGAGATCGACGCCTGTGTGGGCTGGCAGACGGTGGTGCGGTTGTTCGGAGAGCTCGAGGCCGACCCGGTGTTCAGTTCGCCGGCCAGGATGTCGGCCTCAAGACCAGCTGGATCGACCGAGGGCTCCCTGTCGCAGGACTGATCACACCATTGGCCACATCACCGGGATGATGGATCTCCTGCCGGCGTAAAACGTGGGGCCGGGAAGCGTTCGGACCGACCGGTGAAGAGGACTATGGAACCGACAGCGGGTCTGTTCTTGGGTAATGGGCCAGGGTTCTTCGGGGTTCCGGGGATACGGGGGATACGGGGATGAGCTTTCGGCTGGCGGCGTATGCCGTGTGCATCCAGGACGGTCGCGTGCTGCTCGCCCGTCACCTACCGCCGAAAGGCGCGACCAACTGGACGTTTCCGGGCGGCAGGGTCGAGCACGCTGAGGACCCGTTCGACGCGGTGATCCGGGAGGTCGCCGAGGAGACCGGCTGCGACGCGGTGGTCGAACGCCTGCTGGGCGTGGACTCAAGAGTGATCCCCGCGGCCGAGCGCACCATTCCCGGTGGACCCGAGCACCACAATGTCGGCATCTTCTACCAGGTCCGCATCACCTGCGGCCGACTCCGGCCCGAGCCGAACGGCGAGACCACCGACCCGACCTGGACCCCGGTCCCCGACGTCGCCCGCCTGCGCCGGTCATCGCTGGTCGACATCGGCCTCGCCCTGGCGCAGGCCCCCGGCGACCGGCCATGCCACTCCCGTCCCGGTCGGCGGTCTGATCCAGCATTGAACGACGATGGGCCACCACGTCGGCACTCTGGACGGGAGGCCGGTGAGGAACGTGTCACGGAGCCGGACGAGCGGAGCGAGTGTCTCGGTTGCTGTGATGAGGGGGCATCTCAGGCAGTGAGGTGGGTGGCGAGCCGTCTGACGGTGTCGGCGAGCTCGGCCGGTTCGATGACGGCCACCGGGGCGGTGAGCGCGATGCGGGCGACGGTCAGGGCGAGCCGGTCGAGATCATCGTCGCGGATCCGGACGAGACAGGAGTCCGCCTCCATTTCGATCGGTGTGTGGTCCACCCGGCGGAGCACGCCCTCGAGTTCGGCGAACGCGGCGTTGACGGCGAGCTTCGCTTCATGGTGGCGGGGTATCGAGCCGACCGAGCTTGCGATGAATCTCGCCGCATCGCCACCCGGGATCTGGCGGGGTGTGAAATGACTGCCCGTCGGCCGGGGCTCCCGGAGCCGATCCAGCCGAAACGTGCGCCAGTCGTGGCGACGTCGGTCCCATGCCACGAGGTACCAGCGATGGCCGGCGGTGGCGAGTTGGTGCGGTTGGACGAGCCGTCGGCTGTTTTCGCCGTCACGTCGCCGGTAGTCGAAACGCACGTCCTCACGGTCTCGGCACGCCGCGGCGAGCACGCTGAGTGCTTCGGGGTCGACGACGTCGTCGGCTGCCCGCCGCAGCGAAGCGACGCTCGAATGCAGCGCCGACACCCATCGGCGTAGCCGGTGGGGCAGGAGCTGTTCGATTTTCGTCAGGGCGCGCAGCGACGTCTCCTCCATGCCGCCGATGGCGGCCTCCGCGGCGTAGCGCAGTCCGACGACCACCGCGACGGCCTCGTCATCGTCGAGGACCAGGGGCGGCATGTGCGCCCCCGCTGCAAGTCGGTAGCCCCCGTGTTTTCCCGCCGTGGCATCGACCGGATAGCCGAGGTCGCGCAGCCGATCGACGTCACGGCGCACCGTCCGCTCCGTGACCTCGAGGCGTTCGGCGAGTTCGACGCCACGCCACCATCGACGGGTCTGAAGGAGCGAGAGCAGCTGCAGCGCTCGACCGGTGGGATCTTTCCGCATTTTCTTAGTTTTCCACCTACTACGGACCGGTCCTGTCCGCAGTGCGTCCTACGGTGATGGCAACCGATCAGAAGGAGGAAATGCAATGTTCAATCCAACCGATTTTCCCGGGCCCGCCCTTGTTCCGGTCAACGGTGTGGAGCTCGAAGTCTTCGAAGCGGGCCGAGAGAACGCGGGAAATCCCATCGTGCTCTGCCACGGCTGGCCGGAGCATGCCTTTTCTTGGCGCTATCAGATGCCCGCCCTCGTCGCAGCGGGCTACCATGTCATCGTTCCGAACCAGCGGGGTTACGGCAACTCGTCCCGCCCGACCGAAGTGACGGACTACGACATCGAGCACCTGTCGGGTGACCTCGTCGCTCTCCTCGACCACTACGGATACGAAGACGCCGTCTTCGTCGGCCATGACTGGGGCGCGTTCGTCGTCTGGGGACTGGCCCTGTTGCACCCCGGCCGTGTGAACAAGGTGATCAACCTGAGCCTGCCCTACCAGGAGCGCGGAGAAAAGCCCTGGATCGAGCTCATGGAGGACATGTTCGGCGGCGACTTCTACTTCGTCCACTTCAATCGACGGCCGGGCGTCGCGGACGCCGTATTCGACGACAACACCTTCCGGTTCCTCCGCAACATGTACCGGAAGAACCAGCCCCCCGCGGAGCCTCGGCCGGGCATGGCGCTGATCGATCTCGCCAGAGCGGAAACACCGCTCGGTGAGCCCGTCATGAGCGACGGCGAACTGGCCGTCTTCGTCTCCGCCTTCACATCATCGGGATTCACGGGCACCGTCAACTGGTACAGGAACCTCGACCGCAACTGGCATCTGCTGGCGGACGTGAACCCGATCATCCAACAGCCCACCCTCATGATCTACGGCGACCGGGACACGGTCTCGCGGCCGGAGAACCTGACAGATTTCGTGCCCAACGCGGAAGTGGTCAGCCTGGACTGCGGTCATTGGATCCAGCAGGAAAGGCCGGAGGAAACAAACCAGGCGATTTTGAAATGGCTGGAACAGCAGGGCGCCATCTAGTTCCGAGAGCGTTTCAAAGTCAAGCATGCCCTCCGGCTCGAGCACCCCGGTAGGACCAGGCGAACAGGCCGGCGGCCAGTCGGAAATCAGGCATCAGGTGCCTCGGGCACGAGTGACGTGAGAGACGTCATCGTGCTCGGGGTGCCGGGGCCGAAGGTCATGGACAGCGGATCTCCCCGCGGACGCGGACGGTCTCGTCCGGCCCGCCCTCCTCGGCACCCGGACGGCTCAGCTCGACGTCGAAGGACGTCACTCCGAGCCGTCTGTCGGTGTCCATCCCAGTCGAGGAAGAGCTCTCGTACGGGCGGTCGGCACCGACCGGGTAGGGGAAGGCCAGCACCGGCTGAAGCCACGCCGAGCGTTCTCCGAACGCATTGAGGACCACCATCCGGTAGGCCCTCCGCTCGTCCGCCTCGAACTCGGCCGAGTAGAAGTCGAACCCTTCATACGGGCTCTGGCAGGACACCTTCCCCTTGTCGGGTACGAGTCGGACGGCGCCGGAGACCTCCAGGTCGAGCGGCGACGCCCTGCACTGCCACAGCCACGCCCCCGCCACGCTCGCGACGAGAAGCGCGGTCAGCACCAAGAGCACCACGCAGGCCCTTCGCAGAGAAAAGATCGCCGCACCGCGTCCGACTCCGTTCGTCCAGACGGGCCGTCGGCGCTCATCTCGGTCAGATCCCAGCATTCCTTGTCACCGCCGATCCTCCTGTCGCCGCTCGGCTCCGGCCGGACGCTACAGGCGGGTCGCCCGACGGGACAGTGACTCAGATCCCCCTTGCCCCGGCCGTGACGACGTTCCTGATCCCGCTCCCCCATCGACACACAGAGGGCGCTCCGGTTTCGCCTCAGGAGGTGAGCGCCCCTACATCCAGGTCTGCGCGTAGGCGTGCAGCGCGTCGCGGACGAACCTCGCCCCCGCGGCGT
Organism: Actinocorallia populi; assembly: GCF_002995495.1. Classification (GTDB taxonomy): domain Bacteria; phylum Actinomycetota; class Actinomycetes; order Streptosporangiales; family Streptosporangiaceae; genus Actinocorallia; species Actinocorallia populi. The sequence continues at coordinate 11,113 of NZ_PVZV01000007.1, forward strand.
CGTCGTACATGCCGGCGAACCGGGGATCGTCGACGTACATGTCCCCCAGGCCTTTCACCATCCCGATCGAACACTCCCGGTCGCCCTCGGCCGTGGGGGTGCCCGGGATCCGGCTCAGCCACCGGACGTGCCGGGCGGCCAGTGACCGAGCCTGTTCCGAGGTCGGGGAGATCCCGGACTTCGCTGCGGCGACCCATGCGGCGACGAGGTCCTCGGTGTCCTGTTTCCAGGCCTGCTGCTGGTCGAGGGTCTTGCCGTGCCACCAGTCGTTGCCCGCCTGGAACGCGCGCTCGCCCCAGCGTGAGATCACCTCGTCCTTGTAGTGGTCGTTGAACCCCGCCAGCATGACGTCCATGCGCGGTTCCGCCCCTGCCTGCAGGGCCTCGAGCGTGTGTCGCACGGAGCGGATCTGCCGTTCGAGGCGGTCGCGTTCCTCTTCCAGTTCGGCGATGTGGGCGCGGAGCCCGTCGCACGTGTCCACATCGTCGGCCAGGACCTCGGCGATGGCCGGCAGGCCCATGCCGAGCCGGCGCATGAGCAGGATCCGCTGCAGCCGGGCGACCGCGTCCGGACCGTAGTAGCGGTACCCGTTCGCGCCGACCCGGGACGGGGCCAGGAGCCCGACGCGGTCGTAGTGACGCAGAGTGCGGCTGGTGATGCCGGCCCGCGTCGCGAGCTCCTGGATCGTCCATTCCATGGTTCCAGTGTCACCTGCGGCGGAGCGTGGCGGCGATGATCTCCGCACTGTCGGCGTGCAGGGCCTGCGCCGCCGTCTGCCCGGTCTCCGCCAGGTAGGTGTCGACCAGCCGGTTGCCCGCGGCGTAGCCGGCGCCCATCGGCAGCCCCACGGGGGTGAGGCCGAAGAGCTCGGCACTGGGATCGCCGTGCACCCAGGCGGTGAAGTTCTGCATGCCCGTCACGTCGAGCCCGGTGAGCACCTTGTCGAAGACCTCGTCGTCGTGCAGGTGCGGCACGCCGATGCGGGCGTGGCCGAGCTCGTCGCCGTAGAGCTGGCGGGCGAAGGCGTCGGCGAGGCCCTCTCCGACGATGTGTTCGCCGACCGTGACGGTCATCGGGTCCCACACGACTCCACCCGGGCTCCACCGCAGGTTGTGGTGCAGTTCGTGCACAGCGGTGGCCTCCAACCGCTCCACGTTCTCGGGGAAGGGCCAGAACGTGATGGAGATGTTACCCGAGATGCCGCCGAACCCGGTCAGTCCCTTGCAAGGGCCCATGAAGTGTTCGTCACCGGGATCTCCGAGAACGAACAGCACGGTGATGTCCGGGGCCTCCAGTCCCGGCGTCGCCTCCAGCAGTACGGCGAGAGCGTTGTCGAGCGCGCGTTGCATCCGCTCCCAGGCCCCGGCCGCCGCCAGGGTCTCGAGTGCGTCGAGGCAACGCTCCTCGTCGCGGTCGATGGGGAACCCGGATGTTTCGAGATGCACGGCGACCAGGTCGAGCTCGCCGGGGTGGTAGCGGTACATGCCCTTGTTGGCCTCCAGCATCGAACGCAGCAGGTCGACGCGGTCCGCGACCGGGGCCAGCAGGATTCGCCTCATGGCGGTGTAGGTGTCAAGAACAGTGATCGACATGGCTCCGAGGCTAGAAGTTGACGCAGCGTCAAGGTCAAACCAGCGACTCTCCTCGTCCGGTCCCGGCACTCCTCCGCGAAAGGAGGCGTGCCGGGCCGAACTCTCCACGACGCCGTTACAAGGTCACCAGTGCCTTGCTCGCGACGTGCGGATCACACAGCGGTCGCAGCGCCAGCCGGACCAGCGCCAGAGCGTTGTCGTCTCCGGCGATCCGGTTGGCGCTCAGCTCGCCGCAGGCCGCGCACTGGTGCACGATCATCCACTCGCCGTCCGGCCGCACCGACACGCTGAGCGCGTCCATGCGGCCGCGGCACGACGCGCCGCGGTCACCCGGGACCCGCCGGTCCACATGCAGGCTGACCAGGCAGGTCGGGCAGTGGTTGCGGTGAGCCGTGCCCGGCGCGATCGAGGGCACGTCGAGCCGGCAGCCGACACACCGGAAGTCCCGTGATCGGTGCTGGTCGTGCTCGTGCAGCACGCTCTTGCGCTTTTGCTCCCGCCCTGGACGTGGGGCCGTGTGCCGGGGCATCACAGGTCCCCGAACGTCTCGAGCGGGAACGGGGGCTGGGCGAGCGGCCGCACGGCCATGCGCAGCAGGATGAGCTGGTTGTCATCCGGGCTGACCGGGTTGGAGGTCAGCTCGTCGCAGCGCACGCACCGGTGGATGATCCGCCAGTCACCGTTGCGGAGCACGGCGATGGAGACCGGCGACATCCGGGACCGGCACTCGCTGGATCCGCCGTCGAACTGGTCGATGACGTGCAGCGAGTGCAGGCAGGACGGGCAGTGGTTGCGGCGGCTGCCGTCGGCGGCGCGAACGGTCACGGTGAGACCGCACCGCGTGCAGCCGAAGGTATCGATTTTGGGGATGTTGTTGACAGGCACCCGAAGGGCTCCTTGCTGAGGAACGAACAAGACAGCAGGAGTGAGCCGAGCGGGCCTCGAGTGCCGACGGAGCACGCGAACGTGCTGTTACAACGGACACCGAGGAACGCTCGGCGTGGGCCGGGGCATACAACACCCTCTCTGAAATCCGGGATCGCGAGGACGGCAGGGAGCCGCCGTCGGCGAGGCTAGCGAAGCCGGTCGCGGGCGCGCCAACCATTTACCGGCGCGGAGGGGCGGTGCGGGAGCGCCCCTCCGCGCCGGTGTGGATCAGCCGAACTGGCCGGGCTGGTAGTCCCCGGCGGGCTGGCGGACGATGGTGTTCATCCGGTTGAACGCGTTGATGACGGCGATCAGGGAGACCAGGGCGGCGAGCTGGTCCTCGTCGTAGTGCTCGGCGGCGTTCGCCCAGGCCTCGTCGGTGACCCCGCCGGCCGCGTCGGCGATGCGGGTGCCCTGCTCCGCCAGCTCCAGCGCGGCGCGTTCGGCGTCCGTGAAGACGGTGGCCTCCCGCCACGCGGCGACCAGGTTGAGGCGCAGAGGCGTCTCACCGGCGGCGAGGGCGTCCTTGGTGTGCATGTCGGTGCAGAAACCGCAGCCGTTGATCTGGCTCGCGCGGATCTTGACCAGTTCCTGCGTCGCCGTCGGCAGCCCCGAGCCGGACACCGCCCGGTCCGCCGAGATGAGGGCCTTGAGGACCTTGCCGGAAACGGCGTTGCCGAAAAGGTTCAGACGGGCGTCCATGGTTCATTCCTCTGCTGTCGTCTTCGGGTTGTACACAGGAGACCGAACAGCCCCGCCGAATGTGACGGCCCGGATCAGGGAATTTCGTGCAGGCCGGTGTCGGCGGGGCCGAGGGTGAAGCGGGTGAAGCGGACCTGGAGGCCCCCGCGCTGGGGCGAGCAGCAGAACGGCCCCGCCTTCGCGGCCGCGTCCGGCGGAAGGTAGGCGAGGCGGACCATCCGCCAGGGGCCGTCGCCGCTGCGGGCGCGGACGGTCAGCGCGTCGCCGGACCGGCTGGCGCGCACGGTGACCGGCGTGCCGGCCCAGTCGGGGACGGGCGCCAGCGACCAGTCCGAGGTGCCGTGGGTGACGACGGCCCCCAGGTGCGGGGCGCCGTCCGTCGCTTCGACGCCGGCCTTCACCCAGGTCCGCTCGTCGACGCGGACCATCACCCCTGCCTGGTCGTACAGGGCGGTCAGGTCGGCTTCGAACGTCACCTCGACCGCGGTGCCGTCGGGGAGGTCGGCGAGCAGCGCGTGCCCGTCGTCGTGGACGAACCCGTAACTCGTGTGGCGCCAGAAGTCGCCGCCCTCGGCCGTGGTCACCACGAGGGCGTCGCCGTCCCGCTCCGCCCCGGGCGGCGGGTTGAGCCACCCGGCCTCTTCCCACGGCACGTCTCCCTCGAAGCCCATGGCCGTCCCGCCTTCCGCTCGCGCACGCCGTCTCCGGTCCTGGAACGTCCTATGCCGAAGATCGACCGGTGTCAATCGGGGCGGTCAGACGCGGTGGGGGCCGGGCCTGACGAGGAGCCAGAGGAGGTAGGGGGCGCCGACGACACCGGTGACGACGCCGGCGGGCAGGAGGACGCCCGGAATGGTGAACTGGGCGACGAGGTCGGAGGCGAGCAGGAGGGCGGCGCCGATGAGGGCGGAGGGCAGCAGCGCGAGGGAGCCCGTTCCGGTGACGCGGCGGGCGATCGGGGCGCTGACCAGGGCCACGAACGGCAGGGGCCCGACGACGGCGACGGCGACCGCCGCCAGGGCCGCGGCGAGGCCGAGCAGGAGCGTGCGGGTGCGGTCGACCTTCACGCCGAGGGCGGCCGCGGGATCGTCGCCGAGTTCGAGCACCGCCAGGCGGCTGCCGTGGCAGAGCGCGACGGGCAGCAGCACGGCGGCGCAGACCGCCAGGGTCAGCGAGGTGTCCCATCCGGCCCGGCCGAGGCTGCCGTTGATCCAGACCAGGGCGTCCTGGGCGTCGCGGATGTCGCTGCGGGTGAAGACGTAGGACACCACGCAGGTGCACAGGGCGGAGATGCCGATCCCGACGATGACGAGCTGGTGGGCGGCGCGCCGCCAGGACAGCAGGTAGAGGGCGGCGGTCGCGGCGAGGGTCCCGCCGAGCACGGCGCCGGTGAGGGCGAAGCCGCTGAGCCCGAAGACGACGAGGCCGACGACGCCCGCCGCGCTCGCGCTGTTGGTGACGCCGATGACGTCCGGGCTGGCCAGCGGGTTGCGCAGGACCGACTGGAGCAGCGCGCCCGACAGGCCGAGGCACGCCCCGGCGAGGAGCGCGGTGAGCATGCGCGGCATGCGCAGTTCCATGATGACGAACCGGGTCATCGCGTCCGCGCGGCCGATCACCGCGGAGAAGACCTCCGGCGGGCTGACCGACGCCTTGCCGACCGCCAGGCCGAGGACCGCCAGGGCGGCGATCACCAGGGCGAGGACCGCGGTGACCCCCGCCTCGCGCAGCCGCGCCCGGCGGGCCGCCGGGGAGGAGAGTGCGGTCATCGGCGTCCTTTCCCGCGCATCCGGATCAACACCACGAGCAGGGGCGCGCCGACCGCGGCGACCACGACCCCGACCTGGAGCTCTCCCGGACGGACCACGATCCGGCCGAGCACGTCGCAGCCGACGAGCAGCACCGGCCCGGCGAGGGCGGCGTACGGGATGCTCCAGCGGTGGTCGGGTCCGGCGATCCGGGCCGCGAGGTGCGCGACGATGAGTCCCGCGAACGAGATCGGCCCGGCCGCCGCGGTGGCCGAGCCGCACAGCAGCACCACCGACAGCGCGGCGAATCCCCGGACGAGTCCGACCTTCTGGCCGAGGCTGCGGGCCACCTCCTCCCCCATGGCGAGGCCGTTGAGCCCCCGGCTCGCCGCGAACGCGAGCACGAACCCGGCGGCGATGCCGGGCAGCGTCTGCCAGAAGACCGTGAAGTCGCGGGCGGTGAGCGCGCCGACCTGCCAGAAGCGCATCTGGTCGAGGGCGGCCTGGTCGGTGAGGAGGATCGCGGTGACCACCGAGGTGAGCGCCGCGGTGACCGCGGCACCCGCCAGCACCAGCGTGACCGGGGTGGCGCCGCCGCGCCCGGCGGCGCCCGCCACCCCGTACACGGCGACCGTCACCAGGGTCGTCCCGGCGAAGGCGAACCAGAGATAGGCGTTGCCCTGGACGCCGAAGACGCTCAGGGCGACCACGACGGCGAGGGACGCGCCCGCGTTCACCCCGAGGAGGCCCGGGTCGGCCAGCGGGTTGCGGGTCAGGCCCTGCATGACGACCCCTGCGACGGCGAGGCCGAGGCCCACCGTGATGCCGACGAGCGTGCGGGGCAGCCGCTTCTCGACGACGATCAGATGGTGGGGGTTCGCGGGGTCGTAGTGCGTGAGCGCCTGCCACACAGTGCCGAACGGCAGCGCGTTCGCGCCGACGGCGAGGCTGAGCACGCACACCGCGACGAGCGCGGCGGCCAGCGCGAGCAGGCCGGCGGCCAGGGGGCCGATCCGGCGGCGCCGGGGCGCCGCGCCGGTCGGGGCGCCCGGGGCCGCCGGATCCGGCGTGCCCCGGGTGACGGGGAGGACGGGCACGAAGAGCTCTTCCGGTGAACGCGGGCCGTCGACTACTCGGCGGCCTTCTCGGCGGCCTCGGCGAGCTGCGGGACGTACTGGTCGAGCATCCACGGGATGGACAGCACGGTCGGCGCGCTGGTGGCCATGACGAAGGACTCGCCGACGATGGGCGCGAAACGCCCCTCCTTGATGGCGGGCATGGCCGCGATGACCGGGTCGGCGACGAACTTGTCGACGGCCTTCTGGTCGGCGAAGTACATCACCAGCACGTCGGCCTCGATCTTCTCGACGTTCTCGTAGCTCAGCTGGTAGAAGAAGTTGCCCTCCTCCGGTTTGGCGTCGAGCGCGGCGACGCTCGGGCTCAGGGTCATGCCGAGGTCGACGAGCATGCCCACCCGGGGGTCCTTGTCCCGGTAGACGTTGAGCAGATCGGCCTCGTTGGCCGCGGCGTAGAAGAAGTTCCTGCCCTTGACGACCGGGTGCTCATCGGCGAGCGCCTTCACCGAGGAGGTGGTCTTCTCCAGCAGTTCGGCTGCCTCGTCGCTCTTGCCGAGGGCCTTGCCGATGACCTCGATCTGGTCCTGCCAGGGCATCGCCCAGGGCTCGTCCGGGTAGGCGACGACCGGGGCGATCTTGCTGAGCTTGTCGAAGTCCTCCTGGACGATGCCCGAGTAGGGGGCCAGGATGACGTCGGGCTCGGCCTCGACGATCTCCTCGAACGGAACGTCGGTTCCCTCGGTCAGCAGGGCCGGGGTCGTCCCGCCCAGCTCCTTGATCTTGTCGGCGACCCAGGGGAGGACGCCGTCGGCGTTGCCGCCGTAGGTGTACCTGGGCATCGCGACCGGCACCACGCCGAGGGCGAGGGCGGCGTCCTGGCTGGACCACCCCCAGGTGACGACCCGCTCGGGCGCCTCGCTGATGACGGCGTCGCCCAGCTTGCTCGCGATGGTGACGGGGAAGGCGTCGGCGGCGGCCGTGGCCGGGTTCGCCCCGGTCTCCTGCTCGGCCGAGGAACATCCGGTGAGCGCGAGGGCGGTCACCGCGGCCAGGGCGGCCAGCGCGGCCCTGGGCCGCGACCGTGCGACGGCGAGCATGGTGGTTCTCCAAAACATCGGGGGTTAGGCGAGGCTAACCTTACATTGATCTGATTTGTTCTGTCCCATCCGGCCCGTTCGTATCCGGCCATCCGAAACCGGCCTCCCCTGTCCGCCCGGTGACACCCCGCCAAACTCGTGACTGAGTTAGCATTCTGGTCACGAGTTTTCCGACGGCTGGAGGCGACCATGGCCAGAACGCAGCGAGCGGACCTGCGCCGGCGTGCCGACGCGCTCCTGGACGCCGCGGCGACGCTGCTGGTCGGCGCCGGCTTGCGCGAGCTCCGCATCGAGGACGTGGCCAGGCGCGCCGGCGTCGGCAAGGGCACGGTCTACCTGCACTGGAGCAGCCGCGAACACCTGCTGCTGGCGGTCGGCGCCCGTGAGGCGGCCGCGATCCTGGAGACGGTCGTCACCGCGATCCGCGCCGACCCGGCCGAGATCGCCCTGCACCGCTACCTCCGGCGGCACTTCCTGGAGGCCATGCGACGTCCCGTCCTGAAAGCCCTCTTCATCACGGACCATGCAGACTTCAATCCCTTCGCCCGGCAACCGGTCCAGGCCGGGTCCCCGAAGCCCAAGCTCATCGCGGCACACGACCATCTGGCCGCCCTGCACGACCATCGGCTTCTGCGGCCGGGCCAGGAACCGGCCGACATCGACTTCGCCGCGCAGGCGATCGCCTACGGCTTCTTCTCCGCGGCACCGCTCGTGGCCGACGACCCGCGCTTTTCCCTGGAACACCAGGCCGACCGGCTCGCCGAGGTCGTCCGCCGCTCCTTCGAACCGGCCAAGCCCCCCGCACCCGAGCGCTACGCGGCCGCCGCACCGCAGGTCATCGACGCCTTCGAGCGCCTCGGAGACGAATATCGCCGCATCGCCTACGGCACCGCCGACCGGCGTTCCGCAAGCCGATCAGAAAGGCCCGCCCCATGACCGCCAGTGACATCACCGGCCTTCACCACGTCGGCCTCGTCGTCCACGACATGAGCGCCGCGATCGTGACCTTCCGCCGGTTGGGCTTCCACATCGGCCCCCCGGCCTACCCCGCGCTGCCGCCGTCCCCCGGCACGGCACCGGAGCCGATCGGTGCGGGCAACACCCACGCGGACTTCCCTCTCGGCTTCATAGAGCTGCTCGCCTTCGCCCCGTCAAACCGCGAAGACCTTCCCGCCGAGGCCAAGCTCATCCCGTTGCACATTCCAGACGACCGGCTGGATGCGACGAGGCAGGCGATACGCGGTACCGTCGCGGGTCTCGCCGACCGGCTCGACCGGTCGGAAGGAGCCCACATCCTCGTCTTCGCCACCGCCGACGCCGAGAAGACCGCCGCCCGGCTCGCCGCGGCCGGCATCGGCAGCAGCGGGGCTCTCGCCGCCCAACGGCCGATCACCACCGGCGAAGGCACCAGACTCGAAGCGATCAAATACCTCGAGATCAACGGCCACCAGGAGACCGGGGGCGGCATGCCTCCCGAAGGCCGCGTCGGCGCCGCCGAAAACCCCCCGCCCGCGGTACTCGACGCCCAGATCGGCCTCGACCACCCCAACGGGGCGGTCGCCCTGGCCGAATGCCTTCTCTGCGTCGCCGACGGCGAACTCGACCGCACCGCCGAGCGCTACGAACGCCATCTCGGGGTCACCGCCCGGCGCGATGGCTCGTCCCGGCACTTCGACCTCGGTCCCGACCGGCTCACGATCACCACCCCGGCCGGGCTCTCCGCACGGCTGCCGGGCGAGCGAGCGCGCGACCTGCCCGCCTTGAGCGCCTACACCGTCGAAGTCGCCGACCTCACCGCCGCCGAACGGCTCTTGGAGAGCCAGGGCGCCCATCCCCGGTACACCGCCACCGGCGAGGTGTTCGTCCCGGCCGCCGAGGCGCACGGAGCAGCGATCATATTCCGGCAGGCCGCGACGATCGCGTGAGTCGGCGCTCCGGGCACGGTTCGTCAAGGCCGGAACGCATGTGGCCCCTGACCGGCGACCCGCCGTAGCCTTCGGGCCTCGCTGAGGTCCGGTCAGGCGTTCGTGTGTGACAGGTGGTCGGGGAGGTCGGTGAGGCGTTCGATGCGGAGCACCGTCTCGTCCGCCGTCGGTGACGGCCCGCCGGTGACGAAGTCGATGCCGCGGTCCAGCCAGATGCCGGTGAGCCCGGCGAGGGCTGCGGCGTTCACGTCGCTTTCCAGCATGTCGCCCACGTTGACCGCCTGCGCGGGATCCGTCCGCATCCACCGGCAGGCGGCGGTGTAGGCGGCGGGTTTGGCCGTGCCGAGTTCGGTCGGGGTCAGGACGGCCTCGAAGTACTCCAGGAGGCCGAAGCGAGCGAGCTTGGCGCGCTGCTGCCCGGGATCCCCGTTGGTGAGAACGGCGAGACGCGGGGCATCGGGGAGCCGTTTCAGGTTCTCCAGGCAGGGCTGGACATCGGGGTAGCACTGCCAGGACTCCTGGAACGCGGCGAGGTAGCGTTCGGCGATCCAGGCGTCCAGAAGGTCAGGGCCGTCCGGTATCGGCTCGCCGAGCGCGGGCAGGAAGGAGCGGATCCTGCGTCGGTGGTGTTCGGCGAAGGAGCACTGACCGGCCAGGTACTCCCGCATGTGGCGGGCCTCCAGCGTCCACCACAACGCCGCCAGCTCCTCCGGTGGGGCCGTCGCGTTCGGCGCGGCCCGGACGATCTGCCCGATCGTCTCCCAGACCGCGCTTCGGTGATCGACCAGGGTGCCGTCCAGATCGAAGAAGACCACATCCGCCATAAGGTGATGATCTCTCGGCTTTCGTTCCCGATGCCAGCGAATATGGCACTTTGACGACCGGCGCGGCGTTCACCAGCTGATTCCGGCCGCCACCGGCAGGTGGTCGCTGCCGGTGGCGGGCAGCACCCGCGAGCTCTCCGGTTCCACGCCCCGGACCAGGATCTGGTCGATCCGCACCACCGGGAAGGACGCGGGCCAGGTGAAGCCGAAACCGTCACCGGCCGCGGTCTGGACCGAGCGCAACCGTGCGGTGAGACCGGCGAACGCGCGGTCGTCCGTGGTGCCGTTCAGGTCGCCGAGCAGCACCAGCCGCTCGTTGCGGTCGGCGGCGACGGCCTTGCCGAGCGCCTGCGCGCCCCTGTCCCGCGAAGCCGTCCAGAAGCCGGCTCTGAGATTCACCCGGGCGGATCCCAGGTGGGCCACGTAGACCGCCAGCGGGCCCCGGTCCGTGGCCACCGTGGCACGCAGCGCCCGGTTGTAGGTCATCTTGACCTCGACCGGCTTGGCGTCACCCAGCGGCCCGTAGTCCATCTCGGTGTCGACCGGCCGGATGTCCGACAGCGGCAGCCTGCTCCACAACCCGACCGTGCCCTGCACCGTGTGGTGCGGATACGCCTTCGCCAGCTCCTTCTCGTACGTGCCCCGGGCCTGCTCGGTCACCTCCTGCAGGGCCAGCACGTCCGCGCCGGAGGCGGCCAGCACGCGGGCGGTGCCGGCAGGGTCGGGGTTGCCGGCGCCGACGTTGTGGCCTGCCACCGTGAGGTCGCCGCCCGGGTGGGACCTGTCGCCGAGCTGCGCGCCGAAGAGGTTCAGCCACACCATGACCGGCAGCAGCAGCGCGACCACCGCGGAGGCGGAGCGGCGCCACAACGCTCCGGCCAGCAGCACCGGGATGAACAGGCCGAACCACGGCAGGAAGGTCTCCACCAGGCTGCCGAGGTTACCGATCCGGTTCGGGATCTTCGCGTGCAGCAGCATGAACAGGCCCAGCAGCAGCGCCAGCGCGGCTAGCACCGGGCCGCGCTTCCAGGGGCCCGGCCGGGAGACGACGCGGATCACCCGGCGGATGCCTTCTCGGCCGGTCTCCCCCTGCGCCATGGGCCGTCCTCGTTCGCTGTCGGTCTCGCTCGTAGGAAAAGTACCGGTCACCGCCGCATCCCCGGGCCCTGGGCGGGGTACCGGTGATTCCCGCGAGTCGCTATTTGTGCCAATAGGGGGATTCGAGGTCATACCGTCAGTCAAGGCGGCCCGGTGTTGCCGGCGCGTATACGGTTTTCGATACGCCGGCGATATACACCGGCTCGTAGCATCGAGAACATGCGCGTGTTGATCGTCGAGGACGAGCTCTATCTGGCGGAGGCCATCCGCGACGGTCTGCGCCTGGAAGCGATCGCCGCCGACATCGCCGGTGACGGCGACACCGCCCTGGAGCTCCTGGGCGTCAACACCTACGACATCGCCGTCCTCGACCGCGACGTCCCCGGGCCGTCCGGTGACGAGATCGCCGAGCACATCGTCGCCTCCGGCAGCGGCATGCCGATCCTCATGCTCACCGCCGCCGACCGGCTCGACGACAAGGCCACCGGGTTCGAACTCGGCGCCGACGACTACCTCACCAAACCCTTCGAGCTGCGAGAGCTCGCCATGCGGCTCAGGGCGCTCGACCGGCGGCGCGCGCACAGCAGGCCGCCCGTGCGGGAGATCGCAGGCCTGCGGCTGGATCCGTTCCGCCGCGAGGTCTACCGCGACGGCCGCTACGTCGCGCTCACCCGGAAGCAGTTCGCCGTGCTCGAAGTCCTCGTCGCCGCCGAAGGCGGTGTCGTCAGCGCCGAAGAACTGCTGGAACGGGCGTGGGATGAGAACGCCGACCCGTTCACCAACGCCGTGCGCATCACCGTCTCGGCACTGCGCAAACGGCTCGGCGAACCCTGGATCATCGCCACCGTCCCCGGCGTCGGCTACCGCATCGACACCCGGACGAAGACCGGACGCGAGGGAGCCGAGCGTGAATAGGGCGCCCGGGTTGAGCGTCCGCCTCAGACTCACCCTCAGCTATGCCGGATTCCTCATGGTCGCAGGCGCCTTGCTGCTCGCCACCGTGTGGGTCTTCCTCCTGCGCGACTTCAGCGTCGTTTCGAGCCGCCCCGGCGAATTCGTGCCTCTTCGCTCCGTCATTCTGCGCGCCTACGCCCCGGCGACGGCCGCGGTACTGGCATTCCTGCTGGTGTTCGGTCTCCTGGGAGGATGGATTCTCGCCGGTCACATGCTCGACCCGCTGACCCGGATCACCTACGCCACCCGCATGGCCGCGAACGGATCGCTCTCCCACCGCATCCGGCTGCCGGGCCGCGAAGACGAGTTCCGCGAACTCGCCGACGCCTTCGACACGATGCTCGCGCGGCTCGAGGCACACGTCGCCGAACAGCGGAGATTCGCGGCCAATGCCTCTCACGAACTGCGCACCCCGCTGGCGATCTCCAAGGCGCTTCTCGACGTGGCCCGCACCGACCCCGACCAGGACGTCGGCGAGGTCATCGACCGCCTCCACGTCGTCAACGCCCGAGCGATCGGCCTCACCGAGGCGCTGCTCCTGCTCAGCCGCGCGGACCAGCGGTCCTTCACCCGGGAACCCGTCGACCTGTCCCTCCTGGCGGAAGAAGCCACCGAAACGCTCCTCCCCCTCGCGGAAAAGCACGGCGTCACCATCGAGACCTGCGGTGACATCACCCCCACGGCCGGATCGCAAGCACTCCTGCTGCAGTTGACCATGAACCTCGTGCACAACGCGATCATCCATAACCTGCCCGAACAGGGCACCGTGCGGGTGAGCACCGGCGTCCGCCCCGAGACGGTGGTGCTCACCGTCGAGAACACCGGCGAGAGGATCTCCCCGCAACTGGCCTCGACGCTCACCGAGCCGTTCCAGCGCGGCACCGAGCGCGTGCACACCGACCATGCAGGCGTCGGCCTCGGCCTGGCCATCGTCAGAACCATCACGCGCGCACACGACGGAACGCTCACCCTCACCCCGCGCTCCGACGGAGGGCTCCGCGTCACCGTGGAACTACCCGCAATGGCCCCGCACACCGACAGATGAAGTCGATGAGCGGCCATCTCGGATGCCTGTGAGCCAGAACACACTTGAGGTTGACCTGAGGTCAGGGTGAAAGCTCGGCGCAACGGCACAACGCCGACCGGGCACAACAAACCTAAAGGGGCAAACCTCAATGTCCACCACCTTTTCCACTCAGGCCGACTCAGACAATTCCGGCGCCATCACGGCCGAGACGGCCTGCGAGATCCCCACCGCGAACAGCGGGGCTGCACCGTCGGCTACCGTCGGACAGACGCGCCCGGAGCTGCAGAAAGCGCTTGAGGAGATCGTCGATTCGGGTTTCGTCGGGGTGTCTCTGCGCGTGCACGACGAGCACGGCGAGTGGGCCGGCAGTGCCGGGGCGGCCGAGCTGGGCGGGGGTGCGAAGCCGCCGGTCGACGGGCACATCCGGATCGGCAGCAACACCAAGACCTTCACCGCGACCCTGGTGCTGCAACTGGTGGCCGAGGGCAGGATCGAACTGGACACTCCGGCGGCGGACCACCTGCCGGAGTTCGGGCTGGACCGGCGGATCACGGTGCGGATGCTGCTGCAGCACACCAGCGGGCTGTTCAACTTCAGCGGCGAGGTCTACGACGACGGGACGGTCGCGCTGGGGATCCCCATCCCCTACAGCACCACGGGCAGAGAGTGGTTGGACGGCCGGTTCAGGACCTACCGGCCGCAGGAGCTGGTGGAGCTGGCGTTGTCGCGGCCGGCGCGGTTCGAGCCGGGAACGGGCTGGAGCTACTCCAACACCAACTACGTACTGGCCAGGCTGCTGATCGAGAAGGTCACCGGCCGCACGGTCGCCCAGGAGATGCAGCGGCTGATCCTGGGACCGCTGGGCCTGACCGGCACCGTGGTGCCCGACGGTCCCGAGATCCCCGAGCCGCACGCCCACGCCTACTACCGGTACGAGGAGGACGGCGAGCAGAAGACCGTGGACGTCACCCGCCAGAACCCCTCCTGGATCTCCAGCGGCGGCGACATGATCTCCACCACCCGTGACCTCCACACGTTCGTCTCCGCGCTGCTGGGCGGCAGGCTCCTGCCGGCCCCGCTGCTCGCCGAGATGTGCGCCCCGCACCCGACGGGCATCCCGAACATGGACTACGGCCTGGGAGTGTTCGTGGTGAGCACGGACGGCGGCACCCTCATCTCCCACAACGGCGCCTCCGTGGGCCACGCGGCTCTGATGTACGGCACACCCGACGGCGGCAGGACCCTGATCGCCGCGCTGAACTGCGTGGACGACGCGGACCTCTCCGTCGGCGCGGCGTTCCAGAACGCCCAGCAAAGGCTCGTCAACGAGGTGTTCCGCGGTGGACAGGCCGATCCGGACCGGCAGGCGGGCTGAGCACACCCGTATGCCTCTTCCGGTGGCGTATCAGGAAGAATGCGCCCGTGGTCACGCCGAGCCCGCCGGGCCCGGCGTGACCCGTCCATACGCTCGGTCGTGGTGTGAGGCCGCCGGGCTCGAGCACAAGGCAGGCTGAGCGGATGAGGACCGGAGTCACGATCGGGCAGGCGGCGGCGTTCGTCGGCGTCACGGTGAAGACGGTGCGGCACTACCACAAGCTCGGCCTGGTCCAGGAGCCGGAACGCGACGGCTCCGGCTACCGGCGGTACGGGTCGGCCGAACTGCTGCGGCTGGTGCAGGTCCGGACGCTGGCCGCCGCCGGAGTGCCGCTGGCCGGGATCGGGCCGCTGCTCGACGCCGATGCCGCGCTGTTCGCCGCCGCGCTCGCCGACGTCGAGCGGCAGCTCACCGAACGGATCGAGGAGCTGACCGCGCGGCGCGACACGCTGCACCGGCTCGCCGACGGCGACCGGGCCCTGCTGCCCGACCGCGCGGTGGCGCTGCTGGAGCGGATGCCCGGCCTCGGATTCCCCGCGGAGGAGGTGGCGGCCACCAGGGAAAGCTGGGTGCTGGCCAAGGCCCTGGTACCCGAAGGCTTCGACGACTACCTCACCCGGTTCGAGCACGCCATCGAGGACCCCCGGCTCGTCGCCTTGACCAAGCGCGTGGCCGAGGCCGCGTCCTGGGAACCGGACGACCCCCGCATCGCCGAGCTCGCCACCGCCGTGGCCGACCACTACCTCGCCGACCCCGCCCTGCTGAAGACCGTGACCGGCCTGCAGGCCCGCACCGAGGCCGCGACCCGGTACACGCTGGTCGCCCACCACGGTGAGGACGAGAAGCCGGCCGCGGTACGGCTGGCCGCGCTTTTCGAGGCCAGGCTCCGTGCCGCCGGTGTCCGTATCCCGAGACCGGCCTCCCGCTGACGCGCCGCACCTCGTCCTCGCGGGTCATGCGGAACGCCCCGAACACCATGCAGGAGACGGGCGGTCAGGTGAGACAGGTGGCGAGCAGCCGGTGGAGGTTGCCGCCGAGGATCTTGCGGATGTCGGGTTCGGGCAGACCGCGGGCGAGGAGCTCGCCGGTGAGCAGGGGCAGGCCCGAGGGACCGGCCAGGCCGGGGAGGGCGGCCATGACGTCGAAGCCGACGTCCCCGGCCGGGTCCTCGCAGCAGGGCGGGGTGAGGTCGGTGAAGACCTCGTGGACGAAGTCCGGGCCGAGGCCGACGTGGTCGACGCCCGCGACGGACACGACGTGCTCGATGTGCTCGGCCAGCCGGGCGAGGGTGTAGCCGGACGGGTCGTCGGCCAGGAAGCCGGGCAGGAAGTTCACGCAGACCATGCCGCCGGTCGCCGCGACGCCCCGGATCTGGTCGTCGGTCAGGTTGCGGTGGTGGTCGCGCAGGGCGCGGGCGCTGGAATGGGTGGCGATCACCGGCCGGGACGCGAGCTCGAGCGCGTGCTCCACCCCGCTCGCACCCAGATGCGAGATGTCCAGCAGGATGCCGAGCCGCTCCATCTCGGCCACGGCCTCGACGCCCGCGGCGGTCAGGCGGCTGCCGGCGGCGTCCTCGCCGCTGCCGTCGGCGAGCGGGGTGCGTCCCCAGTGCGCCATCGAGGCGACCCGGACGCCGAGCCGGTGCACGGTCGCCAGGAGCTCGATGTTCGCGTCCAGTCCGGGCATGCTCTCCAACGCCAGGACCAGCGCTGTCCTCCCCTCGGCCAGCGCCGCGTCGATCTGCGGCCCGTCGAGGCAGAGCCGGACGTCCTCGGCGTTCCCCTCGGCGATCACATGCGCGCACTCGATCATCCGGAGCGTCTCGCGCAGCGCCCCCTCGGGCCTGAACCGGTCGTCGATGAACACCGGGAGCACCTGGAGATCGACCCCGCCCTCGCGGAGCTGCGGCAGCCACCGCTCCCCGAAGAAGGACGCCCACCGCGCGGGCGGGCGGGCCACCACCGCCATCAACAGGTCGTTGTGCGCGTCGGCCACCACGGCACTCTCATGCAAATCAGCAGACATGACCCCATTGTCACCATCGACCGATCATGGGTTCTCGGTCTTCCAGGTGGTTCCGATGCGTTCTCCGAGGGCGGTCAGGAGGGCTTCGGTCCGGGTGAAGGAGTCTTCCGGGGTTTCGGCCGTCTCGAGCAGGGAGTAGGAGTGGAGCAGGTCGAGGGAGGTCAGGTCGGGGTCTTCCAGGGCGATGTCCCCGGCGACGAGGACGACGGGGACTTCTGCCTTGCGGGCCAGGGCCATGGCGCTGTACGGGGCCTTGCCGCGCAGGGACTGGGCGTCGAACCGGCCTTCGCCCACCACGCACAGAGAAGCGGCCCGCAGGAGGCGGGGGACGTCCAGTTCGGTCAGCATGAAGGTGGAGCCCGCCTCCCATCGGGCTTCCAGGGCTGTCAGGGCGGCGAAGCCCGTGCCGCCGGCGGCGCCTGCCCCGGGGCTGGAGGTGTGGTCCCGGCCGATGCGGAGGGTCATCAGGCGGGAGAAGTGCTCGAGACCGTCTTCCAGTTGTTCGACCTGGGTGGGGTCGGCTCCTTTCTGGGGGGCGAAGACCTGGGCGGCGCCGTTCCTGCCCAGCAGAGGGTTGTCGACGTCGCTGGCCAGGACGAACTCGGTGGGGGCCAGACGTCGGTCGAGGCCGGACAGGTCCAGGGTGACGGCGTCGCGCAGGTGGCCGCCGCCGAGGGGGATCTGCGTGCCGGAGGCGTCGTGGAGTCGCGCGCCCAGGGCCGTGAGCATTCCCGCGCCGCCGTCGGTGGTGGCGCTGCCGCCGACGGCCAGGATGATCTGGGTGCAGCCGAGGTCCAGGGCCGTGCGGATGAGCTGGCCCGTGCCATAGGTGGTGGCGGTCAGGGGGGATCTTATGCGGAGCAGGTCGAGGCCTGAGGCCTGGGCGAGTTCGACGACGGCCCTGGTGCCGCGGACGGCCAGCGCCGCGGAGACCTCCATGCCTTCGACGGGGCCCATCACGGTGGTCCGTACGAGGGAGTAGCCGGCGGCGGCCAGCGCTTCGACGGTCCCCTCGCCTCCGTCTGCCAGGGGGCGTTCGATGACCGGGATGCCGGGCACGGCGGCGCGGATTCCCGCGGCGAGCCATGAGCAGGCCTGGGCGGCCGTCGCCGAGCCGCGGAACTTGTCGAGGCAGACCACGACGGGCAGAGGGGAAGCGGCGTTGGACATCAGATCACGTGCTCGATCCAGCGGCGGCGCAGCGTGTCCAGGGTCCGGGTGCCGTCGGCGGCCCAGACGTCGGCGTTGAAGATCTCGATCTCGATGTCGCCGGTGTGACCGGCGGCGTCGGTGAGGGCGACGAAGCCCCGCAGGTCGATGTGGCCGTCGCCGAGCATGCCGCGCGACAGCAGCGCGTCGGGCGGCAGGGGGGTGATCCAGTCGGCGAGCTGGACGCTCGCGATCCGCTCGCCCGCGCGGGCGATCTGCACGGCCAGCTGGGGGTCCCACCAGGTGTGGAAGGAGTCGGCGACCACGCCGACCGCCTCGACGGGAAACCGCTCGGCCAGGTCGAGTGCCTCGCCGAGCGTGGACAGCACGCCCCGGTCGGCGGTGTAGATCGGGTGCATCGGCTCCAGCGCCAGGCGCACGTTCCGTTCGAGTGCGTACGGGACGAGCACACCGATGGCCTCGGCCACGCGCGCGCGGGCCGCGGGCAGGTCGCGGGAGCCGGGCGGGAGGCCGCCGACGACCAGGACCAGGCAGTCGGTGCCGAGCTCGGCGGCCTCGTCGATCGCGCGTCGGTTGTCGTCCAGGGCATGCTGCCAGGCGCCGGGGTCGGGTGAGGTGAGAAAGCCGCCGCGGCACAACGAGGAGACACGCAGCCCGGCGTCGGCGACTAGCTCGGCGCTGGCCTTCACCCCGTATTCCTGGACGGGTTCGCGCCACAGGCCTATCGCCTGCACGCCCGCGGCCACGCATCCGGCGACCGCGTCTCTGACACTCCACCGGTCGATCGTCTTCTGGTTCAGCGAGAACCGGCGCAGCCGCGCGTCGCCCGGCTCCGGCGTGGGAACGGTCGCCGGACGGCCGGACGGGACGTCGAGTTCGGGCGGGGCGGGGTTCACGGTGGCGGTCATCGGGCCAGTCCTGCGGTCTCGAGCAGCGAACGCATGCGGGTCGCGGCGAGGTCGGGGTCGGGCAGCAGGCCCGCGGAGTCGGCGAGCCTGAACGTTCGGGCCAGGTGCAGGATGCTGCGGCCCGACTGCAGGCCGCCGACCATGACGAAGGCGGGCTGCAGGCCGGCGATCCACGCCAGGAACGCGATGCCGGTCTTGTAGTAGGGGGTGGGGGCGGCGAAGACGTGCCGGGACAGCGGCACGGTCGGGGCGAGCAGGGCGTCGTAGCGGGAAAGGTCGCCCTGGTCGAGTGCCTGCAGGGCGCGGGCCGCGACGGGGGCGATGCCCGCGAAGATTCCCAGCAGGGCATCGGAGTGGCCGAGTTCGTCGCCTCGGATCAGCTCGGGGTAGTTGAAGTCGTCACCGGTGTACAGGCGGACGCCTTCGGGCAGGGAGCGCCGCAGCGCGATCTCGTGCCCGGCGTCCAGCAGGGACACCTTGACGCCGTCGACCCTGCCGGAGTTCTCCTTGATCAGGTCCAGGAACGTCGCGGTCGCGGCGCCGATGTCGGTGGAGCCCCAGTAGCCGCGCAGAGCCGGGTCGAACGCCTCCCCGAGCCAGTGCAGGATCACCTTGCCGCCGCACTGGCCGATCACCCGCCGGTAGACGTCGAGGTAGTCGTCGGCTCCCTGGGCGGTGGCGGCCAGCGCGCGGCTGGCCATGAGGATCACACCGGCTCCGGCGTCCTCGGCGACGGCGAGCTGCTCCAGGTAGGCCTCGGCGATCCGGTCGAGGCTCTGCGGGCCGGACGGCAGGTGGTCGGTGCCGACGCCGACCGCGACCGTGCCGCCGCAGGCGCGGGCCTCGGCGGCGCTGCGGCGGATCAGTTCGGCGGTCGCCGCCCAGTCCAGGCCCATGCCGCGCTGGGCGGTGTCCATCGCGTCGGCGACGCCGAGACCCTGCCGCCACAGGTGGCGGCGGAAGTCCAGGGTGGTGTCCCAGTCGACCACGGCCGGAGCGCCGGGCGTGTTGTCACCGAGCGGGTCGGCCACGACGTGCGCGGCGGCGTACACGACGCGGGACTTCGGCGGGGACGGCGGAGGCGTCCAGTCGGCGGGGGCGCCGAGGGTGTGGACCGAGCCGCCGTTCTCGTCGGGCAGCCAGAGCGCCGTCACAGCGCCACCTCCGGGATCTGCACGCGGCGGCCCTCTTCGGACGACAGCAGGCCGAGTTCGGCGAGCCGGATGCCGCGGACCCCGGACATGAAGTCGTACGGGTGCGGGGCGCCGTCGGTGACGTGCCGGACGAACTGCTCCCACTGCGTCTTGAAGCCGTTGTCGAGGTCGGCGTTGTCGGGCACCTCGAGCCACTGGTCGCGGAACGGCTCGGTGACCGGCAGGTCGGGGTTCCACACCGGCATGGGGGTGTTCGCCCGGTGCTGGACCTTGCAGTTGCGCAGGCCCGCGACCGCGCTGCCCTCGGTGCCGTCGACCTGGAACTCCACCAGCTCGTCCCGGTTGACGCGCACCGCCCAGGAGGAGTTGATCTGGGCGATGATGCCGCCTTCCAGCTCGAAGATGCCGTAGGCGGCGTCGTCGGCGGTCGCGGCGTAGGCGTCGCCCCGCTCGTCGACGCGGGTGGGGATGTGCGTGACGACCTTGGCCGTCACCGCCTGGACGTTGCCGAAGAGGTTCTCCAGCACGTAGTTCCAGTGGCAGAACATGTCGACGGTGATGCCGCCGCCGTCTTCCTTGCGGTAGTTCCAGCTGGGGCGCTGCGCTTTCTGCCAGTCGCCTTCGAAGACCCAGTAGCCGAACTCGCCGCGCACCGACAGGACACGTCCGAAGAAACCGGAGTCCAGCAGCCGCTTCAGCTTCACCAGGCCCGGCAGGTAGAGCTTGTCGTGCACCACTCCGTTGCGGACGCCGGCCTGCGCGGCGGCCCGCGCCAGCCGCAGCGCGCCCTCCACCGACTCGGCGGTCGGCTTCTCGGTGTAGACGTCCCAGCCCGCGGCGATCGCGGCGAGGATCGCCTTCTCGCGGGTCTGGGTGATCTGGGCGTCGAAGTAGATGCCGGTGCCGTCCGCCAGGGCGGAGTCCAGGTCGGTGGTGTAGCGGGTGAGACCGTGGCGGTCGGCGATCTCCTTCAGCTTCGCCTCGTTGCGCCCGACCAGGATCGGCTCCGGCATCACGCGGGATCCGTCGGACAGCAGCACACCGCCCTGCTCGCGGATAGCCAGCACCGACCGCACCAGGTGCTGGCGGTAGCCCATCCGGCCCGTCACACCGTTCATGATCACATTGATCGTCCGCATGGACTCTCCTTTGGAAATCGATTTCCAAAGAGGCTAGAGACGGACCGGCGGCCGCGTCAAGACGTCCGACCGCCGCGAAACGCGGAGAGGGCCCTCAGGAAGCGGGCGGAGCGGTGCTCTCGCGCAGCACGACCTCGCCGGGCACGGTGAGCAGCGTCGGCGGCCGGTCCGCCTGGTTGGCCAGCGCGAGCTCCAGGACCCGCTCGCCCATGTACTCCAGCGGCAGCCGCACCGTGGTCAGCGAGGGCACCTGGTCGCGGACGGCCGGGATGTCGTCGAACCCGGCGACCGACACCCGTTCCGGCACCGGTATGCCGCGCTCGCGCAGCGCCGTCAGCGCCCCGATCGCCATCACGTCGTTGACCGCGAAGACGCAGGTGGGGAGCCTGCCCTCCGCCACCAGGCGCGAGGCCGCGGCGTGGCCGCCGTCCCGGGTGAAGTCGGAGTGCACGACGTCGGCGGTCAGGCCCGCCGCCTTCAGCGGTTCGAGGAATCCCGCCACGCGCTCGTTCGCGGTGACGAGCGCGCGCTGCCCGCCCAGCACGGCGAAGCTCCGGTGGCCGAGCCGCACCATCTCCTCGGCCAGGAGCCTCGCCCCGCCCCGGTTGTCGGGAAGCACCGCGTCCGTGCCCAGGCTGTCCTGCCCGATGACCGCGATCCGCCCGCCGGCCGCGTGCACCCGCCCGACCTCCGCGGCCAGGCTCTCGTTGAGCTTCTTCGAGGCCACCCGGCTCCCGGCCAGCACGATCGCCCGCACCCGCTGCCCGCGCAGCGCGCCGACGAACTCGATCTCCCGCTCCGGATCCCGGAACGTGCTGCCCAGGAACACCAGCAGCCCGCGCTCCCCCGCCAACCGCATCACGCCCGAGGCGATCGCGGCGAAGTAAGGGTCGGCGACGTCGTGCACGACCAGCCCCACCAGGTCCGAAGCCGACCGCGACAACGCACGGGCGTGCGGGTTGGGCGCGTACCCCAGCTCCTTGGCGGCCGCCTCGACCCGCAGCCGCAGCTCCTCCCGGACCCGCCGCCCGCTCTCGTCGTTCAGCACCCGCGACGCCGTCGCCGCCGACACCCCCGCCAGCGCCGCCACGTCCTGCAACCGCACGACCCGCTCCTCGGCCACGGCCCCGCCTCTCCCGTCCCGCCGCCAGGCTCCCCGCGAGGCGCCCGTTGACGGACGCCGGGCCTGCATCCTATGCTGCGGAAATCGATTTCCAAAATGCTCGGAAAACCCGCACGAAGCACCCCGTCGGCGGGGCTGCCCGCAGGGGTGTGGACTGGGCCAGCCCCGCTCGCGTTGGTCGTCGCCTACTGTGACCGAGGGGCTGTGGCGGTCGAGCCCCACTCCCACAGCGCCTGCAGGACCGGTGCGAGGGCACTGCCGCGTTCGGTGAGGGCGTAGCGCACTCTTGGTGGCCAGCCCGGCTTGCGGTGCCGGTCGAGGGCGCCGGCCTCGACCAGTTGGGTCAGCCGGTCGGTGAGGACCTTGTCCGAGAGTGCGGGTAGGGCCTGTGCGAGCTGGCTGAAGCTGCGCGGGCCATGCAGCAGTTCGAGGATGACCAGGGCGGTCCACCGTCCGCGTATCGCGGCGAGGGTGATCTCTACTGGGCACGACGGGGAGGGCTCGACCACCGGGCCCGGGCAGCTGTGCAGGAACTCGGTCGCTGTGTAGCTGACCGTTTGGTGAGCCACGGAGGGCCTCCTTAGGGTTGTCGGCACATCCCAGCGTGCCAGGGCCGGGAGCCGGCCCGGACATCGGTTCGGCATGTCCGTACCACCGGCCAGGCGACCATCCGAGCGGAGGAGCGACGTGGTGCAACCCATGGAGAAGATAGCGATCGCGGAAGTGGTGACTCGGCTCTTTCATGCGCTGGACGCGCATGATTGGGAAACGATCGGCGCACTGGCGACGGATTCCGTTGATCTTGATTACCCGTCGAAACAGGGTGGTCCGGAACTGGTGTCTGCAGACGATTTCGTGTCGGGCCTGCAGAGTTTCCTTCCTGGTTTCGATGCCACGCAGCACCTGCTGGGTCCGGTCGTCGTCGAACCGGGCCAGGAACCCGAGGCGACGGCGCGGTTCGACGCCCGTGTCACGCACCTGATCACCGAAGCCGCCGATGCCCCTATCTGGGTGATCGGCTGCCACTACACCCTCGGCCTCGCACGGCGAGACGGCGGGTGGAAACTGTGTTCCTCCCGTGTCCGGGTGCTGTACGAGGAGGGCAACCGCGACCTGGAAGCCGCAGCGCGTCAACGGGCGCAGCCATCGTCGCTCTGATGTTGCGGGGCGGGAGGTTGATGCCATTGCCCCGCCCGAGAGATGGATATATGCGAATCGCATACACTTCCAGGCATGGAATCCAACCTTGAAGAAGCGATCAACGAGTGGCACGCGAGCGTCAATACCGGCGACCTGCAGCGATCTGCACAGGCGGTCGGTGATCCGGTCGTCGTACTCGGCCCGAAGGGGGCGGGTCCGATCACACCTGCGCAGTTCGCGGAGTGGGTGCAGCGCTCGAGGATCAAGCTGATCCCTCGTTCCTGGCACCCGGTCAGCGAGCGACTGATGGTGGTCGAGCAGGACGCCACCTGGCCCGAGAGCACGGAGGCCGCGCGGGTGGCGACGGTCTTCCGTGCTTCCGCCGGGAAGATCACGGCTGCGCTGAGGCTGCCGGACCTCAAGGCCGCTCTCGAGCTGGCCTACATCTGCCGTGAGATGGCGGCAACCGAATGACGGATCGGGGCCCGGGACAGGTCCTGTTCCACTTCGTGCGGCACTGGTCACGCCGACCTGCCGCAGCAGACACGGGAGGTGAGCAGGGGCGACTCGTGCTGGTCTGCGAGGCGGTCCATGCGCTCGACCTGCGCGCGACCCCTGCAACGGTGAACTCGATCGCGCACGAGATCGGGATCGACCAGAGCGGTGCTTCACGACTGATCAAGAGCGCCGCAGCAGCCGGCTACCTGGTCATGGCGGCGTCCCCGGCCGATGGTCGACGACGTGAAGCATCACTCACCCCGGCGGGCCGGTCGATGCTGGACCAGGCGCATCACTGGCAGGAGGACATCTTCGCTGAGCTGACCACAGGCTGGAGCGACAAGAAGCGCCGCGACTTCCAGCAGGCGATGACCGACCTGATGGAGCGCTCCTATGCGATGGACGCATGTGCCACGCCAACGCCCCGCTGAGCATCGCGTCGGCTCGTCGAGCGCTGCAAGACGCGCCCCATCGCGCACGTGGCCGCAGAGATGGGCATCTCCCGGCTCTTCTACACCGAGCCCCTGGCCGACGAGAAGGGAGCCACCGCCGCGGTGTTCCTGGCCCGAGCCAAGGTCTGGATGGTCCGCCACTTGGTGCTCCGGGCATATCTGCACCCGGCGGCGCCCGCACCTCTTGCAGGGGCGTGTCACGAAAGCGAAGGAACTCCTTCATGCGCGGAGCAACGATCCACGCCCCCGGCGATATCCGGTTGGAGACGCTGGACGACCCGAAGATCCTTCACCCCACCGACGCGGTCATCCGCACCGCGGTGGCCAGGCCGACCGTCCAACGCCCAGGGCACGCTCGTGGCCACCGATGGCGTGTCTGGGGAGGAGCTCTGGCCGAGGCTGCCGGCACCGCCCAGGCCATGCAGCAGGCTCTGCACTCGGTGCGGCCGAGCGGCAACGTCGGCTTCATCGGTGTCCCCCACGACGCGGCGGTCGGCGGGCAGGAGCTGTTCTTCTCCCGCGTCGGCCTGCGCGGCGGTCCCGTACCCGTACGCCGATATCTGCCCGGCCGGATCGACCCGGGCAAGGTCTTCGACCTCACTCTTCCCCTGGAGCCGGTCGCCGAGGGCTACCGGGCGATGGACGAGCGTCGCGCCACCAAGACCTTCTCGAAGCCTTGATCCGGGTGCCTGACCGGCCCGCGCCCGGGCCCCACCGGCTCACCTTGCGCCGCTCACCGACCACTCACCGACCACTCACCGACCACTCACCGACAGGGAGAACGACCATGCAGATCACGCGCAGCTCGATCGACACCGCCAAAGGCCCCGCGGATTGGTTCACCGGGGACGTCTACATCGATGCCGTCGCCGCGGCGCCCGCCCCGTCCCGGGTCACCGCCGGCCTGGTGCACTTCATGCCCGGGGCGCGCACCCACTGGCACCGCCACCCGCTGGGCCAGACCGTCTTCGTCACCGAAGGGATCGGCCTGTGCCAGCGCCGGAGCGGGCCGGTCGAGGTCATCCGGCCCGGCGACCGCGTGCTGTTCGAGCCCGACGAGGAGCACTGGCACGGCGCCGCTCCGAACCGGCTGATGGTCCACCTGGCCATCAACGAGAGCGACGCCGACCATGACGTCGTGCACTGGCTGGCCCCCGTCACCGACGCCGAGTACGCCGCCGCCCCGGCCACCGGATGACCCGCTCTGCGGGCACGGCGCCGAGCCGCCGACACGATGGAGGGAACGCCCGTCGGTCTCCGCCGACCTGCTGATCCTCGGCCACATCGACGCTGAGCGCGTCACTTTTCAGACCGCCCCCTGACACCGGGCACACCAGACGGGAGAAGAACCGGCATGAGTGTGACCTACGATTTCCGCGGCAAGACCGCGTTCGTCACCGGCGCCTCCTCCGGCATGGGCCTTGCCACCGCCCGCGCCTTCGCCGCCTCCGGCGCCGCCGTCGGCCTCGCCGACATCGACGCAGGCGCCGTCGAAGCCGCCGCACAGGAACTCACCGACGCCGGGCATCAGGCCCTCGCCCTGGTCTGCGACGTCACCGACGAGGACCAGGTCGCCGCCGCCGTCGACCGCACCGTGCAAGCCTTCGGACGACTCGATGCGGCCTTCAACAACGCCGGCATCATGCCCCCGCCCACCGACGCCGCCGACGAGAACGCCGACCAGTTCGACCGCGTCCAGGCCGTCAACCTGCGCGGCATCTGGGCGAGCATGAAACACCAGCTGCGCCACATGCGCGCCCAGGGCAGCGGAGCCATCGTCAACTGCTCCTCCCTCGGCGGACTGGTCGGCAACCCCGGCCGCGCCGCCTACCACGCCTCCAAACACGGCGTCATCGGCCTGACCAAGAGCGCCGCCCTCGAATACGGCCCGCGCGGCATCCGCATCAACGCCATCTGCCCCGGCACCATCCACACCCCCATGGTCGACACCATGATCGCAGCCGGAGAACTCGACCGCGGCCAGGCCGAGAAAGGCCAGGCCATCGACCGGCTCGGTACACCCGAGGAGATCGCCCAAGCCGTGCTGTGGCTGTGCAGCCCCGGCGCCGGCTACGTCACCGGCATCGCCCTGCCCGTCGACGGCGGCTACACCGCCCAATGACCTGGCCTGGCGAGTTGGGTGCGTCGAAGACCTCCAGCAGCATCCCGGAGATGAGGTCGCGAAACCCGCCCGTGGGGGGCGGCTCGACCCCGGCGACGAACACGTCTCCGCCTGAGGCTGACTTGGCCAGGTTGTAGATGATCGCGGCCAGAGTGGTGTCGTCCGGAAATCAGCAGGTTTCCGGGTGTCGAGAATGCGGCACCGGCTCCGTCCCAGGTACACCAGTGGCCACGAAGGGCCGCGCGACAAAGAACGAAGGAGAACCACCATGGCGATTCAGCGGATGGACAACGTCGGCATCGTCGTCGACGACATGGAGGCCGCCATCGCCTTCTTCACCGAACTCGGCATGGAGCTGGAGGGTGAAGCGCAGGTCGAGGGCCCCTGGGCGGACCGCACCGTCGGACTCGACGGCGTCCGCTGCGACATCGCGATGCTGCGGACGCCGGACGGCCACAGCCGACTGGAGCTGGCGAAGTACCGGGCCCCCGCGGCGATCGACGCCGGGCAGCAAGACCGGTCGCACAACACGCTGGGCATGCATCGCGTCATGTTCGCCGTCGACGACATCGAGGACACCGTCGCCCGCCTCCGCTCTCACGGCGCCGAACTCGTCGGCGGCGTGGCCCGGTACGAGGACAGCTACCTGCTCTGCTACGTCCGCGGCCCCGAGGGCATCTTCGTCGGTCTGGCCCAGCAGCTCGGCTGACGCGACATTCCAGAGCCGGGTAGCCGCTCGCTTCGCGGGCTCTGGTGGTCGTACCGGGCAGGGAGCGCCGCCCTCAGCCCGAGGGAGACGTGGTCTCGGGGAGGAAGCCGCGGGCGCGGAGGAAGGCGGTGCAGGCGGTGGTCCACTCCCCCGCCGGGTGGTCTTCGGCCAGTCCCAGGCCGTGCCGGCCGGTTTCGTAGATGTGGAGGGTGAAGGGGATCCGGTGGCGGGCGAGGGCTTGGGCGACGAGGGTCGAGTGGATGGGGCTGACGGAGGTGTCTTCGGCGGTGTGCCACAGGAAGGTGGGCGGGGTGGCGGCGGTGACGCGGTTCTCGAGGGAGAGGTCGCGCAGGGCGGCGGGGTCGGGGTCGGGGCCGAGCAGGTTGGTGACGGAGCCCTGGTGCGGGAGCTCCAGCAGGCTCGCCACGGGGTAGCACAGGACGGCCGTGTCGGGGCGGTCGTCCCGGTCGGTGGCGAGCAGGCCTGCGAGGTGGCCTCCGGCGGAGAAGCCGAGCACCCCGATCCGGCCGGGGTCGATGCCCAGGGGGCCGGCGTTCTCGCGCAGGTGGCGCAGGGCGTTGCGGGCGTCCTGGAGGGGGGCCGGGTGGCGGTGGGGCGCGACCCGGTAGCGCAGGACGAAGGCCGAGACGCCCAGCCGGTTCAGCCACTGCGCGACGGGAGCGCCTTCGTGTTCGGCGAGGTGGGCGTAGCCGCCTCCGGGCAGGACGAGCATCGCCGCGGTCCGGCCCGCCCGGTTGGAGGCGGGGAAGGGGTGCAGGACCGCTCCGTCGCCGAGCTGGACGGCGTGGTTCATGGATCGCCTTTCGGTTCGGGGGCCGGTGGTGCCGCCGGGCCCGTGACCGTGGTCCGGCGGCACCGTGCTCAGCCCTGGGAGGGCTGCTCCAGGATGCCGTTGCGGCGGCGGGGCAGCTTCCACGGGTTGCCGTCGCGCAGGGCGGGTGGCAGGAGGGCGGGCGGGCAGTTCTGGTAGGTGACGGGCCGCAGGAACCGGAAGATGGCGGCGGCGCCGACCGAGGTGGTGGTGGGGGCGGTGGTGGCCGGGTAGGGGCCGCCGTGCTGCTGGGCCCAGCCGACGGTGACGCCGGTGGGGTAGGCGTCGAAGACGAGGCGGCCGGCGCGGTCGCGGGCCAGGGCGACCAGGCGGTTGGCGAGTTCCTCCTCCTCCGGGGCGCTGTGCAGGGTCATCGTCAGGGAGCCGGAGGCGGCGGACAGCGCCGCGGCGAGGTCGTCCTCGCCGGAGTACTCCAGGATCACGGTCAGGGGCCCGAAGCACTCCTCCAGCAGGAGCGCGGAGGAGCCCAGGAGCGAGACGGGTCCGGCGAGCAGGCGGGCGGTGACCTGGCGGCCCTCTCCCGCCAGGCCGGTCGCGACGGTGCGCAGGCCGGGGACGGCCTCGCGTTCGGCGGCGCCCGCGGTGAACCCCTCGCGGATGGAGTCGCCGAGCAGCGTCTGGGGGCCGAGGGCGGTGAAGTGCCCGGCCATCGCCTCGGCCAGACCGGACCCCTCGGGCGCCAGCACGAGGCCGGGCTTGACGCAGAACTGGCCCGCGCCGAGCGTCGCGGACGCCGACAGGCCCGCCGCGATCTCCTCCAGCCGTGCCTTCGCCGCGCCGGGGGTGATCACGAGGGGGTTGAGGCTGCCGAGCTCGCCGTAGAAGGGGATCGGCTCCGGCCGCGCCATGGCGAGGTCGTGCAGGTAGCGGCCTCCGGAGACCGAGCCGGTGAACCCGATGGCCTTCACCCGCGGGTCCTGCACCAGGACGGTGCCCGCCTCGCGTCCGTGCACGAGCTGGACGACGTCCTCGGGGAATCCGGCGGCGACGGCGCCCGCCCGCAGGGCCTGGAGCGTCAGGACCGAGGTGTCGGGATGGAGGGAGTGCGCTTTGACGACGACCGGACAGCCCGCGGCCAGCGCGCTGGCGGTGTCGCCGCCGCCGACGCTGAAGGCGAACGGGAAGTTGCTGGCGGAGAAGACCCCCACGACGCCGAGCGGGATGTTCATCCGGCGCAGGTCGGGCTTGGGCGGCGCGGAGGCGGGGTCCGCGGAGTCGAGGCGGACGTCCAGGAAGGACCCTTCGCGCAGCACCTCGGCGAACAGGCGGAGCTGGCCGCTGGTGCGTGCGACCTCGCCGGTCAGCCTCGCTTCGCCGAGGGCGGTCTCGGCGTCGGAGACGGCGACCAGTTCGCCGGTCCGGGCGTCGAGCGCGTCGGCCATGGCCTCCAGCAGAGAGGCGCGGCCCTGCGGTCCGGCCTCGTCGAGGACGGGCAGCAGGGCGTGGGCGCGGCGGCAGGCCGCGCCGACCTCTTCGGGCGTCGTGCTCGCGTACTCGGCGCGGCGCTCGCCGGAGCGGGCGTCGATGCTCCAGACGGTCACGTGTTTCCTCCAGGTCGGTGGGCGGTGAGGGTCATGAGGTCGTGAGCTCCGTGATGAGGGCGAAGGCCCGTCCGGTGGTGAGCCGGCCGTCGGCGACCACCACGGTGACCGCGCGTTCCAGCCGGTCGGGGACGATCAGCGGTTCCGCCCAGGCCAGGGCCGGTCCGACGCCCGGGTATTCGGCGACGCGCACGAACCACGGGTCGAGCCCGAGGGTCTGCGCGAACAGCAGGCTCCAGTCGTCGGAGACCAGCGCCAGCCACGACGTGGAGCTGCCGTGCACGGCCTGCTCGCCGGAGGCCTCGGCGGTGAAGACGTCCAGCCCGGCGGAGTCCTTGGGCGCCCGCCAGAAGAACCCGCCGTAACCCGCGCCGGCACGGCCTTTGCACGCCGAGCTCTGGATCGACAGCGGTTCGCCGGTGCGGTTGTG
This sequence comes from Actinocorallia populi, assembly GCF_002995495.1. Taxonomy (GTDB): domain Bacteria; phylum Actinomycetota; class Actinomycetes; order Streptosporangiales; family Streptosporangiaceae; genus Actinocorallia; species Actinocorallia populi. The sequence continues at coordinate 40,722 of NZ_PVZV01000007.1, forward strand.
CAGGGTGAAGGCGAAGTCCAGCGCCCACGCGCCGGTCAGGGAGCGGGCCGTGAGGGTGCGTTCTTCGGCGGCCAGGACGGTGCCGTCCGGGCCGGTCCACTCCAGGCGCTCGGTGTGGCCGCCGTCCACGGGGCGCAGCGACCGGCGCCGCTGCCGTCCGTGGTTGGGCAGGATCCTCGGCCCGACGCCGGACACGTAGGTGGAGCCGCCCCAGAAGTTGACGCTGTTGACGTCGGCGATCGCCACGCCTGCCCCGAAGTGGTGCACGTGGTCGTCCGGTTGGCATTCGGTGACGACGGTCCCGCCGAGCGTCCGGACCGGGTGCAGATGGGGCCGGGGGGCGTCCGTCGCCTGGAGGTCGCCCCGCTGGACGTAGGTGGCGACCTCCTGGGAGCCGGCGTGCAGGTGGGTCTCCGGCCAGGCGTCCGGCTGCGGCCCGAGGCTGCCGGGGAAGCCGAGTTCCGAGAGCGTCTTCAGCTCGGCTGCGGCCCGCACGGCCAGGCCGTCGATGCCGGGCAGCACCAGCCGGGACGGCTCGGTGCGCGCCCCCTCGACGGGCAGCGGATCGGGGGCGCGCCGGATCTCGTCGAGCAGCCGGGTGAAACCGCCGGTCCGCGCCAGCGGCACCAGCAGCTCCTCCCCCTCCCGGATGTGCGCCAGGAGGTTGCCGAGCAGGTCCGTCCGGTCGAAGCCGGTGCGGACGCCGTCCACCTCGATCTCGTCGAGGGTGTAGAACAGCCGGGCCGAACGCGTCTCGCCGTGCAGGTGCAGGTAGGGCTCGGTGCGGCGATCGGAGCACAGGCTCACGGTGATCGCGATGACGGTCCCGTCGGCGAGCCGGATCCGGGCGCTGGAGGTGTCGTCGGACTCGATGCCGTTGGCCCGGTACAACTCCAGCTCGATCCCCTCGATCGAGGAGACCTCGTCGGCTCCGGCGACCGCCAGCGCGGTGGCGGTCGCGTGCGCGAACGGGTTGGTCAGCGCGCCGTCCATGACGTCCACGCCGTCCAGCCGCCGGCGGCCCGCCCAGGGCGCGCGGGAGTAGTAGGCGAACGGGCGCGTCCAGGCTCCGGCGACGCCGATGCCGCGGATCGGTTCGCCCAGCAGTTCCGCGGCTGCGGGGATGGCGGCCGAGCCGAGCGACTGGAAGCCGACCTGACAGGCCAGTCCGGTCTCGGCGACCGCGGCGGAGATCCGCTCGAACTCCTCGACCGACGGTGCGGGCGGCTTCTCCAGCAGCACGTGCGCCCCGGCGTGCAGGGCCGCGACGGCCAGCGGCGCGTGCGTGTGGATCGGCGTCGCGATCACCGCGACCTCCGCGCCGGTTTCGGCGATCAGTGCCGGCAGGTCCGCCGACGACGGCACGTCCAGGCCGGGTGACGGCCGGGTGTCGCAGACGCCGACGAGTTCGGCCGCGGCGAGCCGCCGGATGTTCTCCAGGTGGTGGCGTCCGTACCCGTGGATCCCGGCGACCACCACGCGCACGGGTTTCATGCCGTCCACCTCGTCGGCGCCCCGGTGGCGCGCAGCTCCGCCCCGGTGATCTCCACCGGGGACGGTGCGGCGAGCAGTCCCAGCTCGGTCAACGTGGCGTCCTCCACTCTTTCCACCATCGCGGGATGGTGCAGCGCCAGGGCGAGCTGGCCCGACAGCTCGGTGAGCAGGTGCGGGTAGACGGGGACGTCGAACACGCGGGCCAGTTCGGCGATCCGCAGGAACGGCGTGATCCCGCCGACGCGCACGAGGTTCGGCTGGACGACGTCGCAGGCCCCGGCGGCGAGCAGGTCGCGGAAGCCGTGCGCGGTGGCGACGTTCTCGCCGACCGCGATCGGGACGCCGGTGCCGCGCCGCAGCTCCACGTGGGCGGCGAGGTCGTCGGCGGGCAGCGGCTCCTCGATCCAGAACAGGTCGTAGCCTTCCAGGGCCCGCAGCGCGGTGCGGGCGCGGTGCAGGTCCCACCGCTGGTTGGCGTCGGCCATCAGCAGCCGGTCGGGGCCGATCACCTCGCGGACCGCCGCGACCCGTGCGACGTCCTCGGCGAGGGAGGGCCGCCCGACCTTGATCTTGACGGCGGTGTGCCCGGCGGCCACCCACCGCTCGGCCTGCGCGCGCAGCTCCTCGAGCGGGTAGTGGAGATTGACGCCGCTGCCGTAGACGGGGACGCTCGCGCGCCGCGCGCCGAGGACGTCCGCCAGGGGGCGCTCGCCGCAGCGCAGGTCCCACAGCGCGAGGTCGACCCCGGCCATGGCGATCGGCACGATCCCGGCACGCCCGGCCTCGCCGAGGTGCGCCGACAGCCGGTCCCAGACGAGTTCGGGGTGCGGGGGCAGGCCGGTCACCGCGTCGCGGATGTCGTGTTCGAGCAGGGCTTTGACCGCCTGGGCGCCGATCTGCGGCGTCCAGGCCAGGCCGGTGCCGCGCCGCCCGTCCTCCAGGGTGAGCGTGACGAGCAGCGCGTGGTTGCAGGGCACGTCCGCGCCCCACGGCCGGGCCAGGGGCACCGACCGCAGGACGACGGCAAGATCCTTGATCACGGGGCCACCAGGGCGAGTCCCGACTTGATGAGCGCCTCGAGTTCGGCCTCGTGCTCGGGTGAGACGGGCACCAGCGGCGGCCGGGGCCCGCCGGCGTCCAGGCCGCGCAGCCGCACCCCGGCCTTGACCAGCGACACCGCGTAGCCGGGGACCTTGGAGCGCAGTTCCACCAGCGGCGCGTAGAACTCGGGGATCAATCGCTCGTCGCCGTTCAGGTAGGCCTTGGCGATCTCGGGCGCGAAGCAGAACACGGCGCTGGAGTACAGGTCGACGCCGATCGCCCGGTAGGCGGGCTGGGTCAGCTCGGCGTTCGGCAGCCCGTTGAAGAACAGGAAGTCCTCGCGGACCTTGCGGACGGCCAGCACGATGCGCTGCATGCGGTCGATGTCGCCGAGGCCGTCCTTCAGCCCGATGACGCCGGGGATCGCGGCCAGCTCGACCGCCGTCGCGGGGTCGAGGGCGATCGGACCGCGCTGGTAGATGATGACGGGCAGCTCGGCGGCGATGGCCCGCACGTAGTCGGCGAATCCGGGCCCTTGGACGAGGTAGGGCGGCATGAGCAGCAGTCCGTCGGCGCCTGCCTCGCGGGCGGCGCGCGCCTGGGCGAGCGCGGCTCCGAACGGCCCGCCCGCTCCGGCGAACACCGGGACGGCGCCGTTCGCCGTCTCGACCGCGATCCGGACGGCCTGGGCGTGCTCGGCCTCCGACAGGGCGGTGAACTCACCGGTCCCGCAGGCGACGAACACGCCGCCGGGCCCGTGTTCGAGGCCTCGGCGGATGTGTTCGGCCAGCAGGTCCGGCACGAGTTCCCCGTCGCGGCCGAAGGGGGTGACGGGGAAGAAGAGAACGCCTTCGAGGTTCATGTTCGGTGCTTCCTTCGAAGAGGGGGCGGCGGTCAGGAGAGTTCGGTGCGCCAGCTGCGCTTGGCGGTCCAGCCGAGCAGCCGTTCGGCCTTGGCGCTGGAGAACGCGGGGGCGGTGCCGGTCAGGCGGTCGGCGAAGCCCTCGGTCCCGGGCATCGCGGCGGGCAGCAGCTCGGCGAGCGGTTCGCGCGCCAGGGCGTCGGCGGCCCCGGCGAAGAAGACCTCGCCGTTGGTCTCCAGCAGCGGGAGCCTGGCCAGCAGCGTGTCGACGAAGTCGCCGGCGTCGCGGGCGTCGAGGTAGTTGAACAGGGAGACGCCGCCGATCTCGGGACGGTCGAGCCGCTCGGCGATGGTGTGCCCGGACTGGGTGGGCGCGCCCTCCCACTCTTCGGGCGCGACGACGAAGCAGGGCCGGAACGCGGCCATCCGGGTGGTCGGGCAGGCCCTGGCGAAGGAGCGCATGGTCTGCTCGGCCACGAGCTTGGACAGGTTGTAGGCGTTCCAGGGTTCGGCCGGGTGGTCCTCGTCGAGCGGCAGGTAGGCGGGCGTCCAGCCGCCGGGGGCGCCGTACCCGATCACCGTGGGGCTGCTGGCGATGATGAGCTTTCCCACGCCCAGGGCGGTGGAGGCGGCGCAGACGTTGAAGGCGAGCTGGGTGTTGACGCGGAAGGTGGTGGCCTCGGAGCGGCTGAACGGCACCGCGATGGCGGCGAGGTGCACCACCGCGTCGGGCCGGAACCGAGCGATCACCGAGTGCGCCTCGCCGAGGTCGGTGAGGTCGGCGGGCAGGACCGCGGCCGCCTCGCGCGGGCTGCCCGGCGCGGTGTCCACGCCGATCACCTCGTGGCCGGCCTGCGCGAGCGAGACGACCACGCTGCGGCCGAGGCGGCCCGCGCTTCCGGTGACGAGCACTCTGCTCACCGTGTGGGCTCCTTCCGAAGATTGCAATCAGTTGCAGTAAACCATTGCGCCAAAAGAGGGGAGGCGTCAAGTGACCGTGGTCAATCACCAGCAACCGATCTCAAAACGCTTGATGGGCCTGCAAACGGTTGCGTTAGGGTGTGCGGCATGTCAGTCACCATTCGGGACGTCGCCCAGGCCTCAGGCGTCCACGTGTCGACGGTCTCCCGCACCTTCTCGGCACCCCATCTGGTCAACGCCGAGACACGGACCCGGGTGCTGGCGACGGCCGACGAGCTCGGCTACCGGCCCAACAGGGCGGCCCGCTCGCTCACCACGGGCCGCACCGGCAACATCGGGCTGATCGTGGCGGACCTGGCCAACCCGTTCTTCCCGCCGCTGATCAAGGCGGCGCAGGCCGCGGCGCGCCGCCAGGACTACCACCTGTTCGTGGCCGACACCGACGAGGACCCCACCGAGGAGGAGGACCTCGTGCTGGCCTTCTCCAAACAGGTGGACGGCATCGTGCTGTGCAGCCCCCGGCTGTCGAACAAGGCGCTGGAGAAGCTCGCCAAGAACGTCCCGTTCGTCCTGGTCAACCGGCGGATCCGCGGGCTGGCCACGGTCGTGATGGACGTGGCCCAGGGCGCCCGCGCCGCCATGGAGCACCTCAAGGAGCTCGGCCACCGGCGCGTCGCCCTGGTGACGGGCCCGGCAGGCTCGTGGACCAGCGGCGAGATCCGCAGGGCCGTCTCGGAGGTCCCCGGCATGGAGACCGTCGTCATCGGCCCCAACTCCCCCACCGCCAAAGGCGGCATCGCCGCGGCCGGCCAGGTCGTCGAGGCGGAGGTGACCGGCGTGCTCGCCTACAACGACCTCCTCGCCATCGGCCTCATCGAAGGGCTGGGCGAACTCGGCGTCGGCGTCCCGCAGGACGTCAGCGTGATCGGCTTCGACGACAGCATCACCGGCCGCCTGCACCGGCCCAAACTCACCACGGTCGCGATGCCCACGGGCGACGCCGGCCGGATGGCGGTCGACCTGCTCATCCAGTCGATGAGCGCGGCGACCGTTCTGGAGACCCACCTGGTGGTCCGCGAGTCCACCGCACCCCCGAAAGGAGTCTCATGAGCGTCGATCCCGCCCAGCGCGAGGACGTTCTCTTCGGTGTCGCCCCCGGCGGCGAGCCGGTCGAACGGCACGTGCTCGACAACGGGCGGCTGCGCGTCGCCGTCCTCAGCTACGGAGCGACCATCCAGCGGCTGGAGGTCGCCGACGGCACCGACGTGGTGCTCGGCCTCGACACCCTGGACGACTACCTGCACCGCAGCCGCTACTTCGGAGCGGTCGTCGGCCGCTACGGCAACCGCATAGCCCGCGGCAGGTTCACCCTCGACGGGAGGGAGCACCGGCTGGCGGTCAACAACGGGGAGCACAGCCTGCACGGCGGAGTCCGCGGCTTCGACAAACGGGTGTGGCGGGTGGAGGAGGCGGGACCGCAGGAGATCACGCTGAGCCTGCTCAGCCCGGACGGCGAGGAGGGCTACCCCGGCACCCTGCGGGCCGCCGTCCGCTACGTCCTGGACGGGGACGCGCTGCGGCTGGAGTACCGGGCGGCCACCGACGCGCCCACCGTCGTCAACCTGACCAACCACTCCTACTTCAACCTCGCCGGCTCGGGCGACGTGCGCGGGCACGTCGTGACGATCGAAGCCGACCGCTACCTGCCCGTCGACGAGGGCAAGATCCCCACCGGGGAACTGGCGCCCGTGGCGGGCACCCCGTTCGACTTCACCCGCCCCGCCCGGGTCGACGCGCGTCTCGGCGGCCGCTACGACCACTGCTTCGTGCTGCGGGGCGGGATGACGGTGAGCGATCCCGGCAGCGGCCGGACGATGACCGTCACCACCACCGAACCGGGCGTGCAGTTCTACACCGGGCACATGCTCGACGGCGCCGCCACGCCCTACGGACCGTTCGCGGGACTGTGCCTGGAGACCCAGCGCTTCCCCGACTCCCCCAACCGGCCCGGATTCCCTTCGACGGTGCTGCGCCCCGGCGAGGAGTACACCTCGACCACGACCTACCTGTTCTCGACGGGATCCGCCTGACGGAGCCCTGAACAGCGGGAACGCGACCGCAACCCGTCGCAGTCCACCGCCGACCGGCAGGAGCCGGCCGGCGGTCCGGCATTGCCGCGCTCCGGGGGGTGAAACAGCCCCGCCACCTGCTGTTCTTCGCCTGGAACCCGCCTCGGCGGAACCGAGCACAGGCCGCGACTTCACTGCAATCGGTTGTACTAACGCGTGATGCGGAGAGTTTTTTCTGCTGCGTCCGCAACCGGGCTCATGCCGCTTGACCTGGCTGTTCACCAAGCGGTAGGTCGGGAGCCCGTGAGCCAGCTCACTGCAAAGGGTTGACGTCATCTTCGGCGAAGCTATAGGAAGAGCGCTATCCCATCCACCGACTCCCCGAAGGGCCAGTGATGACGCTGAGTCCCCTCACGGCGAGGAAGGCCGAAGCACCGGTCACGCTCCCCGAAAAGGCGGGCGCCTCCCGCCCCGGACGCCGCAGGAGCTCACACAGCCGATCGCAGGCGCGCGCGGCCTACCTGTTCCTGGCCCCCTGGTTCATCGGCCTGCTCGCCATCACCCTCGGGCCGATGATCGCCTCGCTCTACCTGTCGTTCACCGACTACAGCATGCTGAGCGAGGCGCACTGGGTCGGCCTCGACAACTACGAGAAGATGTTCACCGAGGACGACCGGTTCCTCACCTCGCTGAAGGTGACGACCGTCTACGTCGTGGTGTCCGTGCCGCTGCAGCTGGCCTTCGCGCTGGCGCTGGCGCTCGTGCTCGACAGGGGCCTGCGCGGCCTGCCGTTCTACCGCTCGGTCTTCTACCTGCCGTCGCTGCTCGGCGGCAGCGTGGCGATCTCGATCCTGTGGCGGAAGATCTTCGGCACGGACGGCATCGTCAACTCGGTCCTCGGCCTGTTCGGCTACGAGGGCCAGGGCTGGGTGACCAGCCCCGACACCGCGCTGTGGACGCTGATCATCCTGCACGTCTGGACGTTCGGCGCCCCGATGGTCATCTTCCTCGCCGGCCTGCGGCAGATCCCGCAGAGCCTCTACGAGGCGGCCTCGGTCGACGGCGCGGGACCGCTGCGCAAGTTCCGCTCGATCACCCTGCCGCTGCTCACCCCGATCATCTTCTTCAACCTGGTGCTGGAGGTGATCAAGTCGTTCCAGTCCTTCACCCAGTCGTTCATCGTCAGCGGCGGCAACGGCGGACCGGTCGACTCGACCCTCTTCTACACGCTCTACCTCTACATCAAGGGCTTCAAGAACTACGAGATGGGCTACGCGGCCGGCATGGCCTGGGTGCTGCTGCTCATCATCGGAGCCCTGACCGCCGTCAACTTCCTCATGTCTCGATTCTGGGTCTTCTATGGCGACGACGACAAGTAAGCGGGTGCCGGTCCTCTTCCGGCCCGCTCCGCGCCTGTTCAGGCATCTGCTGCTCATCGCCTTCGGGCTCTTCATGCTCTACCCGCTGCTGTGGATGGTCTCCAGCTCCATCAAGCCCGAAGAGCTGATCTTCCGGGAGCCGGGGCTGGTGCCGACGGAGGTGACGACCGAGAACTACAGCCAGGGCTGGGACGCGCTCAAGCACTCCTTCGGCTACTACCTGTGGAACTCCGCCGTCATCACCGGCCTGGCCGTGGTCGGCAACCTGCTGGCCTGCTCGCTGGCGGCCTACGCCTTCGCGCGGCTGGAGTTCCCGCTGAAGAAGGTGTGGTTCGCGGTCATGCTCGGCTCGATCATGCTGCCGCACCACGTCACGGTCGTGCCGCAGTACATCATGTTCGCCAAGTTCGACTGGATCAACACGATCTGGCCGATCGTCGCGCCGAAGTTCCTCGCCACCGACGCGTTCTTCATCTTCCTGATGGTGCAGTTCATCCGCACCCTCCCCCGGGAACTCGACGAGGCCGCGGCGATCGACGGCGCCGGCCACTGGCGCACGTTCTCCCGGGTGATCATGCCGCTGTGCGTCCCGGCGCTGGCGACCACCGCGATCTTCACGTTCATCTGGACGTGGAACGACTTCTTCACCCAGAACCTCTACCTGACCGACTCCGACAACCTCACCGTCCCCGTCGCGCTCAGGCAGTTCATGGACTCCAGCGGCGAATCCTCCTGGGGTCCGCTGTTCGCGATGTCGCTCATCTCGCTCGGCCCGATCTTCGGATTCTTCCTCGCGGGCCAGAAGTACCTCGTCCAGGGCATGGCGACCACCGGCCTGAAGTAGCACCCTCCGCTTTCCCCCACCCCCCCACCCCCCCAGGAGGTATCCCTGTGAAGCGCATTCTGGCGGCCACCGCCGCCACCCTGATGGCGGCCTCGCTCACCGCGTGCGGCGGCGACGACGGCGGCGGCTCCGACGGCAGGACCACGGTCGTGTTCTCCTACTGGGGCAGCGACGCGCGGCAGCAGCTGACCGAGACGGCCATCTCCAAGTTCGAGGAGAAGAACCCGACGATCGACGTCGAGGGCGACTTCTCCGACTGGGACAGCTACTACGAGAAGCTCGCCACCAAGACCGCGGCCGGCGACGCCCCGGACGTGATGTCCATCGAGATCCGCGGCCTGGCCGAGTACTCCGGCCGCGGCATCCTCGCCGACCTCGCGGGCAAGGTCGACACCGCGAAGCTCGACCAGGACGTGCTCAAGGCGGGCCAGGTCGACGGCAGGCAGTTCGCCATCCCCACCGGCGTCAACGCCTTCCCGATGATCGTCAACAAGGCCACGGTGGAGAAGGCCGGGAAGAAGGTCCCGGACGACAAGGCCTGGACCTGGGACGACTACATCGCGCTCGCCCAGAGCATCACCACCGAGACCGACGGCGAGGTCTGGGGCACCGAGTGGAACCGCAACCCCGCCTTCCTGGAGATCTTCGCCCGCCAGCGCGGCGAGGAGTTCTACAAGGACGGCAAGATCGGGCTCTCGGAGCAGACCATCAAGGACTGGTGGGCCCTCCTGCAGAAGATCTCCGCCACCAAGGCCGGCCCTGACGCCGCCCAGATGAACGAGACCGGCACCAAGGTCGACCAGGCCCTGCTCGCCACCAACAAGAGCGCGTTCGGCAGCTGGTGGAGCAACCAGCTCACCGCGCTGAGCAAGGGCTCCGGCCAGGAACTCGACCTGCTGCGCATGCCCAAGGCCCCTGGCGCGGCCACCGGCGGCATGTTCCTCCAGCCCGCCATGTACTACACGCTCTCGGCCAAGTCCGAGAACGCCGAGGCCGCCCAGAAGTTCGTCGACTTCCTGGTCAACGACCCCGACGCCGCCGCGATCCTGCTCAGCGACCGGGGCCTGCCGACCAACAGCGAGGTCGTCGCCGCGGTCAAGGACAAGCTGTCCCCGGCCGACCAGAAGGTGCTGGCCTTCATCGAGTCCGTCAGGAGCGAGCTGAGCACCGCAGCGGTCCCGCCGAAGGGCGCCATGGAGATGGAGGACGTCCTCATCCGCGCCACCGACTCGGTCCTGTTCGACAAGGCCTCCCCCGACGACGCCGCCAAGACCTTCATCAGCGAGGCCAACTCCGCCCTCTCCCAGTAAGCCGCATCCGCTGACGTGCCGTACGGCCCGCCACGGGCCGTACGGCACGTCTCTTCCGCATCCTTCTTGAAGGGGTTCCCGATGCGATACGCCTTCGTCGGCCTCGGCCACCGGGCGCAGATGTACATCGACGCACTGCTCGGGCAGTGGAGCGACACCGGCGAGATCGTCGCCCTCTGCGACGCCAACCGGACCCGGCTCGACTACTACCTCGACCTGATCGGACGAGACGTCCCCTGCTTCGCGCCGGAGAAGTTCGACGAGATGCTCGAGCTCGCGGACGCCATCGTGGTCGCCACCGTCGACGCCGCCCACGCCCGCTACGTCATCGCCGCGCTGGACGCGGGCAAGGACGTCATCTGCGAGAAGCCGCTGTGCACCACCGCCGAGGACTGCGCGGCCATCGTCGAGGCCGCCGAGCGCAGCACGGGCCGGCTCGTCGTCACCTTCAACTACCGCTACTCCCCGCGCAACAGCACGGTCCGGCGGCTGATCGCCGAGGGCGCGATCGGCGACGTCACGTCCGTGCACTTCGAGTGGGTGCTCGACACCATCCACGGCGCCGACTACTTCCGGCGCTGGCACCGCGACAAGGCCAGCTCCGGCGGCCTGCTGGTGCACAAGTCCACGCACCACTTCGACCTGGCCAACTGGTGGCTGGACGACACCGCCCGCTCCGTCTACGCCCAGGCGGCGCTGCGCTTCTACGGGGCCGACAACGCCCGCGCCCGCGGCCTGGACGAACGCCCGGAGCGCGCCCAGGGCGCGCCGGGACTCGGCACCGACCCGTACCTGCTCGACCTGTCGGCCGACCCGAGGCTCAAGCGCCTGTACCTGGACGCCGAGCACGAGGACGGCTACATCCGCGACCAGGACGTGTTCGGCGAGGGCGTGACGATCGACGACAACATGGCCGTCCTCGTCCGCTACGCGCGAGGAGCGCTGCTGACCTACTCCCTCAACGCCCACGGCCCGTTCGAGGGCTACCGGGTGGCGTTCAACGGCACCGGCGGACGGCTGGAACTCGAGGTCGTCGAACGCGCCTGGACACCGCCGCACGCCGCGATCGACCCGACCGCGGCGAGCAAGGAGCACGCCGTCGGCGCCTCCGAGCGGCTCGTGCTGCACCGGCACTGGAGCGAACCGGAGGAGATCGCCATCGACGCGGGCGCGGGCGCGCACGGCGGCGGCGACGCGCTCCTGCTGGACGATGTGTTCCGCGGCGCGGGCGACGACCCGCTGGCCCGGCAGGCGGGGCATCTTGCGGGTGTGGCCAGCGTGATGATCGGCGTCGCGGCCGGTCTGTCGGCCACGAGCGGCGAGCCGGTGCTGCTGGACGACGGCATCCGGCCGGCGGGCTGATGCTGGAGGGCTTCCAGGGCCTGGCGGAGATCGCGGCACGCGGGCGCGTCCTGTTCCCTGCGCCGGGCCCCGGCCTGCGTGCCGCGCTCCGCGACGCCCTCGGCGTCCTCGACCTGTCCGCGGACGGCGTGCGGGTAGAGCGCCGCTGGGTTTCCGCGGACGGGGAGCTCGAGGGCGAGGAGCTTTCGTGGACGGTCGGGTTCGGGCCGCGCACCCGCGCTTACCTGCTGCGGCCCCGCGGCGCCGGGCCGCTCCCCGGAATCGTGGCGATGCACTGCCACGCGGGCATGAAGTGGGCGGGCAAGGAGAAGATCGCCGACGGTCCCGAGGGCCCGTCCACCGAGGTCGTCCGGCTGCGCGGCCAACTGTACGGCGGCCGCGCCTACGCCTGCGACCTGGCCCGGCGCGGCTTCGCCGTCCTGGTCCACGACGTGTTCGCCTGGGGCAGCCGCCGCCTTCCCCTGGCCGCGAACACGCCCGACGACTACGACCGGGCCGCCCGAGAACACGAACACGTCGTGGCGAAGGCATGCACAGTACTCGGGACGTCCTTCGCGGGCGTCCTGGCCTCGGAAGACCTGGCGGCGGCCGCCTACCTGCGCTCGCGTCCCGACGTCACCTCGGTCTCGGCGATCGGCCTGTCGGGCGGCGGAGCGCGGGCCGCGCTGCTGGGAGCCCTCGATCCCGACGTCGCCTCGGTCGTCGTGGCCGCGATGGTCTCCTCGTTCCGCGACCTGCGCGAGGAACACGTGGCCTCCCACTCGTGGATGTTGTTCCCGCCGGGCTTGACCGGCCTCGCCGACTGGCCGCACGTGATCTCCAGCCGCGCTCCCGCACCGCTGCTGGTGCTCTACGCCACGGCCGACCCGCTCTTCCCCATCCAGGGAATGCACCGGGCCCACGAGCAGATCACCGAGACCTACCGAAATGCTCCCCAGGGGTACACCGGCCTGTTCTTCGACGCACCGCACTGCTTCAACGCCCCCATGCAGGAAGCGGCCTTCACCTGGCTCACCGAGAACCAAACACCAGCACACAAGTCTTCCGCGTGAACATGTTGGTACCGTGATCGCCCCGGTGGTCGCGCCGCCGCCGGGGACATCAGCATCAGCACCACCGCGATGATCGAGATCGGGCTGAGCGCCGCGCCGATCACCTCCCCGAGTGCCTGCCGGATCTCCATCTCCGGCATCTACGACGGGTGATAAAATCATTGCAGCAGCGACAATCTGGTCGTTTACGGAGACGAGAGAGGTGAGTTGATGACTGTCGTGGAGACCACCGCCGTGCGCGGTGCCCGGACCATCCTCACTTCCCGGGCCTCGGCCTGACCCTCGCCTGCCCTCCTCCCCATCGGGAGGAGTCCCGGCACGCCTACCGTCCGGCGGGGCCCCTTTCAAGGGTCTCCACGTTGTCTCACCAACACACTTCACGCCATCCTTCTTTTTCTCCTCCTTCGCGCGTCCTGACGCTGGCCGACTACGGCTGGGGCACCGAACGTGAACGTTCCTTCACCCCGTCGCGGGCCGCCGGACGGATTCCGGGCCGCGTGGTGGGAACTGCTGCCGCTCCCCACGGCAGGGTCCTTCTCACCTGGCGGCGGCTCGACAGCTACCACCGGCTCCAGCGCGAGAACGCCCATGCCGCCTCCCGCACCGACGCGCGGCTGCGCGCGGAGCTGGAGCGGCCGAAGAAGCAGGGCGCGCGCCTGCGCCGCGCCATCAAGCGATCCCCGGACTTCAAGGCATGACGGAAAGGAATCTGGTCATGGACCTTCCCCGCATCTTCACCATCCGCGAGAGCGGCCACCGCATCCACAACCCGCTGACCCCGGCCAAGTTCGCGACCCTGGGCGAATCGCTCCGCCTCGCCCCCGGGACGCGGGTGCTCGACCTGGCCAGCGGCTCAGGCGAGATGTTGTGCACCTGGGCGCGCGACCTGGGCTTCACGGGCACGGGCGTGGACATCAGCACGCTCTTCACCGAGCAGGCCCAGACCCGCGCCGTCGAGCTCGGCGTCACCGACCGGGTCGGGTTCGTCCACGGCGACGCCGCCGGCCACGTCGCGGACGAGCCGGTCGACCTGGCCTGCTGCGTCGGCGCCACGTGGATCGGGAACGGCGTCGCCGGAACGGTCGAACTGCTCGACCGCAGCCTCCGCCCCGGCGGCATGATGCTGATCGGCGAGCCCTACTGGCGGCGGACCCCTCCGGACGAGGAGACCGCCAAGGCCTGCCACGCCACCGGCCTGGCCGACTTCCTGCCCCTGCACGGCCTGATCGAGCAGTTCGGCGACCTCGGGTACGACGTCGTGGAGATGATGCTGGCCGACCAGGACAGCTGGGACCGCTACGCCGCGGCCCAGTGGCTCAGCATGCGCCGCTGGCTCGACCAGAACCCCGACGACGAAATGGCCCCCGAGGTGCGGGAGGAACTCGCCGACGAGCCCGCCCGCTACACGCGCTACACGCGTGAGTACCTCGGCTGGGGAGTCTTCGCCCTCATGAAGCGCTGACGCTCCCACCCCGTGCGGACCCGGGCACCACACCGTCCGGGCCCGCACGGGACACGTCGTCAACGGCTGAGGAGATAGCGCCGGGGTGTGGTGCCGACCGTGCGGCGGAAGGCCGCCAGGAACGCGCTCGCCGTGGCGTATCCCACGCTGTGCGCCACCCGTGATACCGGCTGCCCCTCGGCCAGCAGCGGCAGGGCGGCGCGCAGCCGTACCTGCGTGCGCCATTGGTCGAAGCTCATGCCGGTGTCGCGGACGAACAGCCGTGTCATCGTTCGTCTGCTCACGCCCGCCGCGCGGGCGTGTTCCTCCAGGCCGCGCGGGTCGGCTGGATCTGCCAGCAGGGCGGCCGCCACTACCCGGACCCGCTCGTCGGTGGGCTGCGGGACATCGATCGGCCGGGTGGGCAGCGGGCGCAGCAGGTCGGGCACCACCGCCTCGGCGCGCAATCGCGCGCCGTCGGTGAGGTCGGTGCGGGCCAGGTACCCGATCAACTCGGCCAGCAGGCCGTCGACGCCGACCGCCGTGGGCTCGGACCAGTCCACCGGGCAGCGCTCCGGCGCCAGGTACAGGCTGCACAGCACCGCTTCGCGGGTCGCGCCCGTCGCGTGGACGACACCCGCGGGCAGCCACAGCGCCCTGGTGGGCGGCAGGACCCAGTACACCTCGTCCACGCCGACGCTCAGGACGCCTCGCCGGGTCCAGGCGATCTGATGGTGGGTGTGGCTGTGCGGGGCGATCCATTCTCCCGAGGCCAGCGGGAAGCGGCCGACGGTGATCGCGCCTACGTCCTCCATGCGCCTGTCCTTCATGCGACATAGTCTGGCCTCATCGCGGATTGTGGCCAAATGCGACGGATCGTAGCCTCGTCAGATGCCGATGATCGTGTTGTGCCTGGTCCAGTTCATGCTCGTGCTCGACGACACCGTCGTGAACGTCGCGCTGCCCAGCATCCGCGACGACCTGGGGTTCGGCGCCTCCGGGTTGCCCTGGGTCGTCAACGCCTACTTCCTGGCCTTCGGCGGGTTGCTGCTGCTGTGCGGCCGGATGGCGGACCTGCTGGGCCGCCGCCGCGTGTTCCTCATCGGCGTGGCGCTGTTCGGGGTGGCCAGCCTGGTGTGCGGGCTCGCGCAGCAGCCCTGGCAGCTTGTGACCGGACGGTTCGTGCAGGGCGCGGGTTCGGCGATGGCCGGCCCGGCGGCGATGTCGATGATCACGTTGCTGTATCCGGGGCGGGAGGAGCGGACCAGGGCACTGGGCATCTGGGGCGGCATCGCGGCGCTGGGCGCGACCTCGGGCCTGGTGATCTCCGGAGCACTGACCGACCTGGTGTCCTGGCGCGGGATCTTCCTGATCAACCTGCCCGCCGTCGTCGTCGCCCTGGTGCTGCTCCCCCGCCTGGTCCCCGAGTCCCGCGCCCCCGGCCGGCACCGCCTCGACGTTCCCGGCGCGGTCCTGGTCACCGGTGCCGCGGTGTCGCTGGTGTACGGGCTGCTGCACTCCGGCGAGACCGGCTGGAGCGATCCCATCGCCATCGGCGCCCTTGCGCTGTCGGCTGCCTTGGCGGCGGTCTTCTTGAGGGTCGAGTCGCGGGCGGTGGCACCACTGGTGCCCGGATCGTTCCTGGCCTCGCGGACGCGGGCGGCCGCCAACGGCGCGACCCTGCTGTTCTCGATGGCGATGTACGCGATGTCGTTCCTGTTGATGATCCAGGTACAGACCGCCCTGGGATACAGCCCGCTCCTGGCCGGCCTCGCCTATCTGCCCTATGGCGGCGGCATCCTGGCGGGCATGTGGTCGTCCTCCCGCATCTCGTCCAGAGTCGGGACGCGGTGGGCGCTTCTCCTGGCGTTCGCGGTCAACATCGCCGGTCTGCTGCTGCTGTCCGGCGTGGCGGCGGGCGACTCCTACGCCGCCCACGTCCTGCCGGGAATGCTCCTACTGAGCGTGGGCAATGGGTTGTGCCTGCCCGTCATGGCCGCCGCTGCGGTCGAGGGAACCACCGAGGAGGACGCGGGTCTCGGCTCGGCCCTTTTCACCTGCGTCCAGCAGATCGGCGGCGCCATCGGGGTGGCCGCATTGGCCACCATGAGTTACGCGGGCGGGATCACGGCGGGCGCTGTCTGCATGGCACTCGCTGCTGTGCTCATCGCCGTGCTGCTGCCGTCACGCGCCGCCGGCCCACGACGTCCTGGCGAGCACCAGGCCGACGCCCCGAACATGCCGGCAGCAGCTCCGCAGTAAGGCAAGCCACGGCCGGGCATCGGGGCCAGACGCCGAGCCGCAGATCAGGCATCCGGTCCATGGATGATGCGGTGGATGGTGGAGCGCCCGACGGGCGTTCCCTTTGACCGACGACATCCACCGCGCCTCGGCGTTCGTCATCCCCGCCATCGAAGGGCGCACCGACCGCGACTCGGCGGCCGTCCGATCCGGCACATGGGGCTCGATCCTGCCCGCGCCCGCGGCCTCGGCACCACGTGGTCCACCGCCCAAGGCCCCCGGGTGATCCCTTTCCGGCGTCTTCCGGCCGCGAGGTGCCACGTCTACTCGACACGTCTCCACCTCCGGCAGCATCGCGTTCACGGCCGTCCGCAGGTCCAGCACGGAGGCCGGTTCGGGCTCCGGCTCCAGGGCGGTGAAGTGCAACCGCCCGTCGTCGTCGAAGTCCCGCCGGTCCCCGGCCTCCTGGATCTCCCCGGCGTGCGACGGGCCGTACCGGGCCGCCTGCTCATCCGTCAGGAACTCGACCGCCACAACAGTTCTCCGGAGATCGACGACAACGACCCTCGAAGGCCCCGACGCTCGATCACCCCAGGACGACCAGCCCGGCGAACGCTTAGCGCACGATCTGACATGGATGTTCCTCGGACTCCGGTACGGGGCTGAGCAGCAATCGAACGGCCGGTGGCGTTAGCGAGTCTTCGGGCTCGGGGTTATCGCCGTCGGCCGTTCTGATGCGGCGCTGAGCCCGGCACTGAGCATGGCGGACGGATGCAGGTTGCTGTTCATCGGGTGTCTGCGGTGCTGGCGCCTCGGCAGGTGGGACAGGGGCAGCGCATCAGGAAGGTCCCGCCGGTGCGCTGGTCGGCGGGCCAGCGTGTGTCGATCTCGGCGGCCGCGCTCTGGCATCGCGTGCAGACGTCGGGGTGGTCGGGCCGCCACTGGGGTCCGAGTTCGGCGAGGTCGGCGGCCGTCAGCCCGCACAGGGTCAGTCCCCAGTGTCCTGAGGCATGGTAACGGCGGGGTTCGCCGTTGCGGGCCAGGTCCCTGCACATGTCCCAGCGCATGTCCGGCGGGGCGTAGTACGGCCGGGTCGGGACGGGGGCGTGGCCGACCGGGCCGGTGTGGAAGACCACCAGATCGGCCCGGCACCACACACACGCGTAGTCGGTCGCGGTCTCCTCGTGCATCTGCCAGGTGCTGCACCGTTTCGTCGCCTGACCACAGACCGGACACGGGCCCAGATCAACAGGAGGATGCGGAGGCTGCAGCCAGTCCGGCCAGCCACCGGTCTCCGCCAGCCGGTCGTTGTGGAGATAGGTATGACTGCGCCAATCGCCGTTGCCGTCGGCCACCCGATCAGCCTTTGCCATCCGCCGAGTTTCCGCCGGGTTCCGACCCCGCCTCGGCGGCCTGTCCCACTGAGCACTCGAGGGTGGAGCCTACCGCTCGTTGCTGGAGTCGGCGTCGAGAGCGTCGGTGCTCATCCGTTGCGTACGGCTCGGGCAAAGTTGGCGAGGGCGGTGCAGAAGACGACAATGGCCGTGACGGCCCTCCGCTCCCGAACGTGTCCCAGCCGCTATCTGGGCCGGTAGCACGACAGAACGTTGATTCTGTCCGGATGCCTGAGCTGCTCCACCGCAGTTCAGCGCGTCGCGGCGATCAGGAGGTCGTTGCGGTCCCCGGCCGGCGCACACCGGCCACTGCCGAAACCCGGTCAGACCGAGGGCGACTCCGTCGCCTCGCTACAGTGCCTTAACCTGCGGATTCATCGCTACTTTGCGGCTCGCCGTAGCTTCGAGCCCGGGCTCTTACTCCGCAGGTCCGAATCGAGCGCCGCCCCAATAGTCGGTTATCGCGCGGACATCCTGCTCGGACAGGCCGGTTCCCCGCAGGTCCGCGTCCTGCAGATCCGCGCCGCTCAAATCCGCGTGGCTCAGATCCGCGCCGCTCAGGTTCGCGCCACTCAAGTCCGCGCCGTTCAGGTTCGCGCTTTGCAGATCCGCTCCACTCAGGTCTGTGCCACTCAAGTCCGTGCTTTTCAGATTCGCGCTGAACAGGACGGTGCTGTGCAGGTTCGCGGTGCGCAGGGACGCGAAGCTCAGGTTCGCGCCACTCAGATACGCGCTTTGCAGGTCCGCGCCACCCAGGTCCGCGCGGCTCAGATCCACGTTGCTCAGATCCGCGCGGCTCAGATCCGCGCGGATCAGGTTCGTGAATCTTAGGTTCGCACCGCTCAGGGTCGCGCGGCTCAGGGTTGCATTTTCCAGGTACGCGCTTTGCAGGTCCGCGTGGCTCAGGTACGCGCCGTTCAGGGTCGCGCCGCCCAAATTCACGCGGCTCAGGTTCGCGCCACCCAGGTCCGCGCCGCTCAGATCCGCGCCGTTCAGGTAAGCGTGGCTCAGGTCCGCGGAGGAAAGCGCGGAGCGGGGAATGCGGGTGGAGTGCAGGTCCAGTCTGGGGGCTGTGTCGGGGTCGGGTGGGCGGCGGCCCAGCACGGTCAGGGCGGCGGCGATGTCGGTGGCGGGTTCGATGGGCAGGTCGTCGGTCTTGACGGTGGAGGCGGGGTCGCGTTCGCGGATGAAGGCGGCCATGAGGTCGCGGATGGCCTGGCGGTCGGGTTCGGAGTCCTTGGCGATGCGCTCCAGGGCGTAGACCGCGGCGGTGCGCACTTCGCGCTTGTCGGAGCCGAGCTGCTCGACGGCCTTGGTGTAGCGATCGGTGACCTGGCCTTCTCGGGCGAGGTTGAGCTGTTCTTGGCCGCTGCGCAGCGTCAGTGCGGTCACCAGCAGCGTCCCCACGGTGGCCAGCACACCGATGCCCAGGATCCAGGTGTTGAACCAACGGTGGCGGCGCTGGTCCTTGCGGTCGGCCTCTTGGTGGTCCAGATCCATCAGCTCCAGCCGCCGATCGGCCGGGAGCGCGTCCAGCTCCGCCTGGGTCGGCGGAGTGACTCGCGGCGCTGGGGCGGTGGAGGGAGCGGCGGACTCGGGTTCCGGCGTTTCGACGGCTGGATCGTCAGCAGGGGTGGGAGAGCCGGGGGGATCGCTCATAACCACTCAGACGCCGGCTCGTGCCGCAAAGATCCTGCTTCCGATGATCTGGACCGCCCGGCAAACCGACCGGCCCCCACCTGCAATTGAACGACCCGTGACGATAAGACAGGCTCCTCCTGGTTCCCAATGTCACTGGCCGTTCCGTTGCTGCTCAAGCCCCCTCATCTGCTCGGCCAACGCCATCGAATACGGGGCTGGCCTGTGATTATTGGAGTTCGGCCCGGAGGGTGTCGTAGGTGGGAGCGAGTGCGCGCAGGACGTCGGCTGCGGTGGGGCCGTCGCCGGCGACCAGCGGCTGCTGGAGCGAGCCGATCAGCCGGGCCTGCCGAGACATGATCGCGGCCGCTTCGACCCGGCCGGCTCCACGCAAGCAGGTGGCCGCGTCGGTCGCACGCCGCGCGCCGACGCGGATCGCGAAGTGGACGAGGTGGTCGTACAGCTCCTCGTCGCGGTCGGTCTCCAGCGACGCTGCCAGAGCCAGGGCGGCGTCGCCGTTGCCGGAGCTTCCCGGCGGCATGGTGTGGTCGGGGTCGGCGCGCAGCCAGTCGACCGCGCGGGGAATGAACGCGGTGATGGCCTCTTTAATGTCAACACGTCTCATTCGTCTGAAATTCGTACGCATCGTGTACGGCTCGCCGTAGTCGATGGTGTCGGCCTGCCATGCCTTGACGAAGTCCGCCAGCGGAAGGGACGTGTAGGGATATCCCTGAGGGTCGTGCAGAATCACCTGCTCGTCGCCGACTTCGAGGACGATGACGTAGTGGTCCGCGCCCATCGGGCCGGTCTTGCCCGGCTGGTAGCACAGATGTCCCATTTCGATGGGTCCGACCATGACGGGGCCGTGGGCCAAGTGGGAAGTGAGACGCTCGAGTGCTGCGTCGACCTGGCTCTCGCTGCTGGTCTGCGCGGTCCAGCCGAGGGCGGCCAGCGCATCCTCGATGCCGATCTCGGGGTTCCAGCCATAGGGGTCGAAGAACGGCATTGTGCCACCGACGAATTGCATGCCGAATGGGCTGCCGGTCACCGTCTCGATGACCGCGACCGGTGGCGCGTCGGCGCCCAGCATCATCGCCAGGCAATTCGAGTAGCAATAAGGGCCTGAGCCGATGTAGGGAAAATCGATCACAATATAAGCTTCTCAATTTTTCGCCGAAAACACCAGCGGCTGCTTGTGTCGCGGCTCGGGTCGAGGCCAGTGCTCCGGACCGGTGAGAGCGAGGACGGCCTGTCGCTTGGGATCGGACAGGATGTCGATGTGGGCCGGCCATCGATGGCGTTGACGTAGCGAACAGCGAAAATCCACCGGATAAGGGTCTGGCCTGCGGCCCTCGAAGGGCATCGACCGAAACACCTCGTAGCCGCTCTCCCTGGCTGTAGTACAGCGTCGGTCCGAGTTCTCGGTATCCGTTCTCCACGATGCTGTGACGGTTCATCGCTCACGAAAGGGTCTAGTGGCTTGACGCCCGGCCCGCACCCTCAAAGCCGGCGGGGCCTCCTGGCAGACCACGACAACGTGGAAGAGCAGCAACGATCCGGACTTCATCGCCAAGATGCATGCCGTCCTGACCCTCTACGACACCCCGCCGAAGGACGGTCGGGGGGTCTGCGTGGACGAATCCGCCCCCTTGAACCTGCAGCCCCGCAAGGGCAAGACCTGGCGGGGCTGCAGGGACATCCGGCCCGGCTGCGCACCACGTTCAACCGCAACGACGGGGTGCCGTCTGCCCGGAGCACTCGATCTGGCCACCGGCCGTCTCTACTACCGCATCCGCGGCCGCAAGCGGTGGCGCGAGTTCTTGTGCTTCAGCTGGGGCCGGGTCAGCTGATGAGGTTCGAATGGCGCCGGACGACCCGGTCGCCTCCCCACAGGTCGGTGTGCTGTTCAGGGCCGGTGCAGGTCTTGGGCGAGGTGGGTCCCGGTGAGGTCCTGGGCGAGGGTCCAGAGCCGGGCGGCGGCGTCGGCGTCCTGGGCGCGGCGGGGCAGCCGGGCGGGGCCGGTGGGCCCGACCAGGTTGAACCGGCCGCTGGGCCCGTAGTAGCCGCCGTTGGCGGCGCCGTGGTCGGTGGCGGCGTACAGGAGGGGTTCGGCGCCGGTGTCGGGGCTTTGGCTGGGCAGGAAGGTCAGGCTGTTGAGGAGCGAGCGCTTGGGCCGGTCGCGGCCGAGGCTCGGTCCGGCGCTCTGCAGGTTGGTGCGGGTGTAGCCGGGGTGGGCGGCGGTGCTGCGCAGGTTCCAGCGGTACTGGTGGGCGAGGGCGGCGAGTCGGCGGGTCATCATGAGGTCGGCGAGTTTGGACTGGGCATAGGCGCGGTGGGCCGAGTACCGGCGTTCGAACTGCAGGTCGTCCCAGTGGATCCGGCCGTAGCTCGCGGTTCCGCTGGTCATGGTCGCCACCCGGGGCGCCTGCGCGGCGAGCAGTAGCGGGAGCAGCCGGACGGTCAGCGCGAACGGGCCGAGGAAGTTGCTGCCGAACTGGAGCTCGAAGCCGTCGGCGGTCGTCATCCGGGTCGGCGGGGCCATCACTCCGGCGTTGTTGGCCAGGACGTCGACCGGGGTGCCGTCGGCGAGGAGGCTGTCGGTGAACGTCCGCACCGAGGCGAGGTCGGCGAGGTCGACGCGGCGGACCTCCAGTCGTGCTTCGGGGTTCTGGGCGAGAATGTCGGCGCGGGCCTGCTCGCCCTTGGCGGGCGTCCGCACCGCCATGACGACGTGGGCGCCGGCCGCGGCGAGGCGTGCGGCCGCTTCTTTGCCGGTGCCGCTGTTGGCGCCGGTGACGATGGCGAGGCGACCGGTCTGGTCGGGGACCTGGTACATGTTCGCTGTTCCTTCGGAGGTCGGGGTTCGGTCGGACGCCGCGGGAGCGCGGCGGTGGGTTTCAACGTCTCGTGGACCGTCGCGCCGGGTGGGGCGGCCGCGGTAGCGCACTTCACATCATTAGAGACCGACGGTCTCTTGTGTGCCCCCCAAGTTAGGCGACCACCGGTCTCCTGTCAAAGGACCGGCGGTCACTAAACTGGGGAGATGACAGGTTTCCAGCGGGCCCGCAGCCACGAGCAGCAGGAGGAACGGCGAAGAACGATCCTGGACACCACCGCCGGGATGCTCGCCCGGATGCCGGCCGCCAAGGTCGGCTTGAACGAGCTCAGCCGGCAGGCGGGCATGGCCAAGTCCAACGTCCTGCGCTACTTCGAATCCCGCGAGGCCATCCTGTTGGAACTGCTGGACCGGGCCTGGAGCGAGTGGAACTCCGCCCTGCCCGCCCTCCTGGACGCCGCCATCGACCCCGCCGACCCCGTCGCGCGGCGCGCAGAGGTGTACGCGCAGGTGTACGCGGCCTCCCTGGCCGACCGGAAAGTCCTGTGCGACCTGTTCAGTGCCCAAGCCGGCGTCCTGGAACACAACGTCTCACCCGACGTCGCCGCCCGCTACAAGAGGGCCGCCGCCGTCAACCTCACCGCGCTGACCGCCCTCACCCGCCACCACCTGCCCGAACTCGGCGACACCGCACAGCAGGCGTGCGCCCAGATCCTCATGGCCACCGGCGCCATCTGGACCCACTCGCGCCCCTCGCCCGCCATGCTCGAGGCCTACGCGAAAGACCCCGCCCTCGCCGCCCTCAGCATGGACTTCGCCTCCGCCCTCCAGGAGACCGTCGCCACCCTCATCGCCGGCACGCTCAGCCGTGCCGAGCCCCGCGATCAACCGATCGGTCCTGAGCGTTAACACCGGCCCCGACCCCGGTCCAGGGCGTCTTCGGTCTGGTGGTAGACCGTGACGGGCCGCAGTTCGCCCTTAACGGAGAAGCGGTCGTCGGGGATGCCTTCGACGAGGAACACCGTCTGGAGTTCCAGGCCGGGCACGAACCCCTCCCATCCCTCGGGGCAGGCGGGATCTGCGGGTGCGACATCATCGACTGCGGCGTTTGCGCGGTGAGGTTCGCTGCTGGCGCGCATACGAAATCTCTCGCTGAGTTCACCGCCGGCTCCCGGCCTGAGACGACCGATGAGGGTCGGTGCGTACGTGCGCACGCACCCCTTGCAGGCCGAACAGGATGAGAAGCTCGACCACGCCGCCGTCGGCGCTGCCCAGCCAGTGGGGCAAGGACGTGTCGAACTCGGCTGCCTCACCGGGCGGCAACATCAGGTCGCGCTCACCGATCACGAGCCGCAGGCGTCCGTTGAGCACGTAGAGCCATTCGAAGCCTTCGTGGGTCTGCGGGGTCGGTTCGAGGGGTTCCGGCCGGGCAGGGATGATCATCTTGAACGCGTGTACCCCGCCCGGTTGCCGCGACAGTGGCACAAAGGTCATTCCGAACCGCCTGATCGGCTTGAGGTGGATTCGGGGGTCGCCGGTGCGCGGGGCGCCGACGAGGTCGTCCAGCGGAACGTCGTAGATACGGGCCAGCGGCAGCAGCAGTTCCAGGCTCGGCCGGCGCTGCCCGCTCTCCAGTCGGGACAGGCTGCTCTCCGACACGCCGATCGTCATCGCGAGATCGGCGAGGGTGATGCCGCGGTCACGACGCAGCGCACGAAGGCGCGGCCCCACCGCGTCGAGCACATCGTTGTCCGACTTGCGTTCCATCAGGCCATTTTGCCATTACCGCAAGTTTTCTTACCGATTCATGGTGCGCCTGGCAAGACTGAGCGCCTACCGACACAAGGAGCCTTGATGAGCACCACCGAAGCGGTCGCCTTCTGGGACGGCGTCTACGCGGCCCGACCGGCGACCGGCGACCCGCAGCCGAACGCCCGCCTCACCGAGACGGTGACGGGCCTGCCGCCCGGTGACGCGTTGGACCTCGGATGCGGCGACGGCGGCGACACGCTGTGGCTCGCCAGCCGGGGGTGGCAGGTCACCGCCGCCGACATCTCGGCCGTGGCGGTCGAGCGGCTCGCCGCTCTCGCCCGCTCACACGGCCTGGGCGACCGCGTCACCACCATGCGGACCGACTTGCGCGAGTCTTTCCCACCCGGCGGATTCGACCTGGTCTGCGCCCACTACCTGCACACCCCCTTCGACCTGGACCGGGCAACCGTACTGCACTCGGCCGCGCACGCACTGCGCCCGGGCGGGCGGCTGCTGGTCGTCGACCACGGCTCGGCCGCGCCATGGTCGTGGAACCAGGACCCCGACACCCGCTATCCGAGCCCGCGAGAGGTCGCCGCCGGGATCGATCCGGCCCCGGAGACATGGACGGTCGAGCGGGCCGACGCACCCCGCCGGATCGCAACCGGACCAGACGGGCGCACCGCCGAGGTCACCGACCATGTCCTCCTCATCCGCCGCACCGCCTGACACGGCGGCCGGCGCCCGTCCCCGACAAAGGAAGGGAGACCACGATGCCCAGCACCACCCGTCGCGACATCCCGCCGCCCCGGACCGGAAGCAACGAGACCGAGGTCCTGCGCGGGTTCCTCGACTACCTCCGGGCCTCGATCGCCGCGAAGGTCGACGGCGCCCCCGAGCCGCAGGTGCGAACAGCCGCGGTTCCGTCGGGCACGAACCTGCTCGGCCTGCTCAACCACCTGACTTTCGTCGAGCGTTCGATGTTCCTCGGGGACGACGTCACCGACTGGCAGGCGACGTTCCAAGCCGCACCGGCGGACAGCGTGGCCGATGTCGTGGCCCGCTACCGAGACGCGGTCGAGCGTGCGAACGACGTTCTCGACGAGTGCACTGATCTCGGCGCACCCGTCCCCCGACCGCGGCCGGACCGCCCCGCTCCCAGCATCCGCTGGGCACTCACCCACATGATCGAGGAGACCGGCCGGCACGCGGGCCATGCGGACATCCTCCGCGAACTCATCGACGGCACGACCGGCCGTTGATCCACCTTCTCCAGGAGGGAAACACATGATCACAGCACCACGACCGTTGCCGCGCCGCTTCCTCCGATCCACGTGCACGGTGGCAACCGTGATGCTCAGCCTCCTGATCACGATCGTCACCGCAGCCTGTTCCCTGTCCACTTCCACGCCGACAGCCGGCGAAGACGTTCCCTCCTACGCCGCCGCCACCCAGGACGATCCCCGGTTCGAGAACGCCTTCCGACACGAATTCGCCGACGTCGACGGCGTCCGTATGCACTACGTGACCGGCGGCAGCGGCACGCCAGTCGTGCTGATACACGGTTGGCCGCAGACCTGGTACGGCTGGTGGCCGATCATGCCGGAACTCGCCGAGCACCACACCGTCTACGCCGTTGACCTTCCCGGACTGGGTGACAGCACCGGCTCACCGTCCGGCTACGACAAGGCCACGCTGGCGCGGTATGTGCACACGCTGATCGCCGATCGTCTCGGAGTGAGCGACGCCCGTGTCATCGGGCACGATTTCGGCGCCGCAGTGGCATTCCAGTACGCCAGCCAATTCCCCGACGACACCGCACGCCTCGGCTACCTCGACCTGCCGCTGCCTGGGCCCGCGATCGATGCGCCCACCTACCGCTCACTGAGCTGGCACATCGCCTTTCACTCCCAGCGACGGGTCCCCGAGGCGGTCGTAGGCGACGACGTCCGCGAGTACCTGGCACTGTTCTATCCCCAGGTCTCGTTCGGTGGCACGGCGTTCGGTGGCACCTCTGACCGGTCCCCGTTCACCATCACCGAGATCAACGAGTACGCACGAACCTACAGTCGGCCCAAGGTCCTGTCGGGCGGCTTCGAGCTCTACCGCGCCCTCGACAAAGACGTCCGCGACACCGTGGCAGCAGCACCGATACGTGTCCCAGCCCTGCTCATGACCGCCCAGGGGCAGCTCAACGCGATCCAGGGCACAGTGGCCCCGCGCATGACCAACATCGTGCGGGCGGTGGACGTGCCGAACGCCGGGCACTGGCTCGTCGAGGAGAACCCCCGGTTCGTCACCGCCGAGCTCTTGCGCTTCCTCGACGGATGACCACGCCACCAAGGCGGCGCGGGACGCCGCTCGGCACGGGCCGCGGTATCGGGCGTCACCATCCAGTTCACCGACTGGCTCTTGTTTTTCGGCGAGTACTCCTGGGACCCCGACAGATACGCTGACCGCCGCATCCGGCCGGGGCCGGTCGTTGTACTCCCCGGGCCGCGATCGACGTCGGCGGTGAGACCATGCCCAGCTCGGTCGAGGTCATGGGGTCGGCCGAAGAGGCTGACCAGCGGCTTCACGCCTCGACGATGATGGTGCCTATGGTCGATTCCGGGCCGGGCCCTTCCGGACGGTCGACCTTCCACCAACCCAGCACATCCTGGTACTCCGGCTGCGGGATCGCACGTCCCTCGGCAGTCATCAGGCGTCCCTGATACGCCTGGGCATAACGTGCTCGAACTGAGTAGACGCCGGGTTCGTCGGGAACAACAAGGTCGCACGACACATTCACCCACTCCGCCGGACCCGGGTTGTCTTCCGCCAACGCCTCGACGTGCGTGCCGGCATTGACCACCTTCAAGCCGCCCCCGCTGCGCCGCTTACCGTTCCAGACCGACGCTTGGGCACGATCCTGGCCCGCCAGACCGACGATCACCTGGTTGACGGCGTTGCCGCACTCCGAGCAATCATGCAGCACGTCGAAACTGACCTTGTGCGAACCTCCTCCGCGGACGCGTACCACGTCGGTCTGGCCATCGATCCTCACATTGCGGATCTTGAACCGAAATCCCTTCCCGCCTCCGTACGGCTCGACCGTCTCGGTGCCAGGAGTGAGAGCCGTGGTTCGGTGGACATCGCTGTGACTCGCCTTGTCGGTCATATGCCAAGTAAACAGGTGGCCACTGACAAGGGCGGGGCCGCCCTTCAAGGCCCTCCACTCGGGTCGGTGCAACGAGCCCCAAAATAGCTCTGCGTGATTGTGGTGACGGGTTCGTCTGGGCCGGATGCCTGGCTGCCTGTGTTCCTCGCTTCGGTCACTCCGGTCGAGGGCGTGGGATCTGCTGGTCGGGTAGGAGGTCGGCGAGTGCGGGCGTACGGCGGCTCACCCCAGGGGCGCGTGCGAGGGCGGCGATGGAGGTCCCCTGGTCCTGGAACCCCTTGCGCGCCTCTTGGCGGCGGGCGCCTTTTAGCGCGGGGATCTGCGAGGTGGTCGCCGGGTCTTCGAACAGCAGCATCCCGTCGGCAGGGCGGAATCCTTCGGCGACGCCCTCGGTGAGAATGTGGCGGTTGTCGTCCTTCGGGGTATCAGCGGTAGCGCCACAGCTGGGTGCCGGCGGTGGAGCAGTACTCCAGGACGACATCGGTTCCGCGTCGGCCCAGGCACTTCCAGCGCGCTTCACTCTTGGTTTCGTCCAGAACGTATTTGACGGCGTCGGCCGAGTCGGGGATCGGATGCTTCGACCAGACGGACAAGGACGTGATGGAGTTGCAGTTCGGGGCGTGCACCCGTGCTCCGTCGGCGTTCGCCGTCGCCTCCAGGCAGTACATCTGCCTGTTCATCCGGAGGTTGACGAGGAACATCCGGTCGCATGACCCCGTCGCCCCGCAGTAGTGCTCCCAGTACTGCCCCTGCCCCTGGTCGCAGAAGACGACTTGGGCGTAGGTGATGGTGGGGGTGCTCTCACCCATCGCATCGAGACACTCGTCGCGCAGGTCGTTGACGATGCTGAAGGCGTCCGCAGCGGCCGGGGAGGCCCCCGCCCCCACCAGCGCCGCCGCCGCCAAGCCCACTGCGGCGCCCCGCTTCACCCATCTCGACGACATCTCCATCGATCCTTCCCAGACCCGGCCACCGCTTTACCGAAGGATAGGAACGAGCCCCGCCCGCCCCCCAGAGGCCAGAGTCCCGGACAGACCCAGGACAACGGTGATCGGCCGCGACGGATCTACTGACGGTTTCGCGACCGCTCACAATCCGATCGAAGACCGCGGAGGCTGAGAGCCCCCCACTGTTCCTCAGCCCTCATGGGGGTCCAGTCCGTATATGGGCAAAACCTACAACAGGACCGCGTTTCCACAGTTCAACCGCTTGGCCCGCAGAGCGGACCTCGTCGCCTGGCCCCGCTTCCGATGTGCCAGACAAAGGACCGTCATCACGTACATGAAGCCTTCGCAATCATGGTCGGGCTGCGGATCCACCTCCGTCCGTCGTGCGTGAGGAGGTGTGCCGGGCTTCGGCGCGGGCGGCACGCTCGCGTTGGGCGGCGGCTTCGACGCGGGCTGCTTGGAGGTCGGTCTCGAGCCGTGCCTGCAGAGCCTGCGCGGCGGCGGCGCCGGCGCGGGTGTCGGCGAGGACGTTGCGGGCCTGCTCGGCTTCGGCCTGGGCGGCTGTGATCTGCGCGGCCGCCTGCTCCAAGGCGTTGCTCATCTGGGTGCGGACCTCGGCCGCTTCACGCCGTTCCTCCTGCAGGGCCTGCTCGGCGGCTTCGGCACGGGTCTGCTGGGCGTTGGCCTGACCGCGGGCATCGGCAAGCGCTTCGCGGGCCTGGATGAGGAAGCCGTGCAGCTCCGCGTTCTCGCGGGCGCGTGCCTCCAGCAGCACGGTGAGCTCGGTGATCTGCGTGCGGGCGCGCTCGGCGTCGTGGCGGCGTGCCTGCCGCGCCTCGACCAGGTCGGCGGCTGCCCTGTCACGTGCCTGCTCGGCGGCGGTGCGGGCGGTCTCGGCTGCGGTGCGGGCCTGCTGGTGGGCCTCGATGCGCTCGGCGGCCTCGGCTCGGACACGTTCGGTCTCGGCGCGGGCGTCCGCGGCCTCGCGTTCAGCGGCGGTACGCGCGGTCCGGTGGACGCGGGCGTCTTCGATGGCCCGTGCGGCGGCGGTCTCTGCGGCGTCGGCGCGGGCCTCGGCGTCGGCGGCGGCCTGCCGGGCGGTGCGGGTCTCGGCCTCCGCCCGCTCGACGCGGACCAGCGCTCCGGTCTGGGCCTTGTCGAGAAGGCCTGAGAGCTCGGTGAGCTGAGCCTGCAGGGCGGTGATGGCGGCGGGGACGTGCTGGGCGAGCGCCTCGGCCTGCTTGAGCGGCTCGTCGACGAGGGCGGTATCGGCGGCGCGGCGCTCCCTGCTGGCCTGGTCGGCGTGTGCCTTGCTGCAGTACTTGGGCGGGCGGCCGCGTCCGGCGGGCGGCAGCGGGAGTTCGCACCCGTCCAGGCCGCATACGCCGCGCGGTACGGGAACGGGAGAAACGCCGTTCGGCTCGGTCGAGGTCTGTTCTGCCGCAGCGTTGGCTTCAGTCACGCCTCCATCATAGCTTTCGCGCAATGCTCGCGCGTAATAATTAAGCGTATCGCGATAGGTGTAAGTAGTCACAGAATCTCACGTGCGGGCGTTTCACATAATTAGCATTATGTGAAATGATGCGGCGCGTGGACGAACCCCTCTCCGGCACCCTGCTCACCCCGGCCGCAGCCGCCTCGCGCGCGAAAGTCGCCGTCACCGCCGACGGCCGCACGATCGACGTGCCCGCACCGATGATCGCCAGCGTCGGCGACATCGCCGGGCTGTCCCCCAAGCGCAAACGCGGAGACGGCGGCGAGGTGCCCGGCGCGGACGTGGACCTCGTCGACGCCCTGCCCCGCGACCTGGTCTGGCCGACCATCGCCGCCTGGCTGACCACGGGCAAATCCGTCGCCACCCGCCGAGCCCGGCTGGCCGACCTGGCGGCCTTCCTACGCTGGCTGGACGCACACGCCCCCGGGCTGGCGCTGCTGGCCGTCACCGAGGACACCATCACCGGCTACCGCGAGAGCATCGCCGCCGGCACCGCCCTCGCCGGCGTCAAGGCCCCCGGCAAACCCCTGGCCGCGGCCTCGATCGCCCGACGCCTGTCGAGCCTGGCGTCCTTCTACGCCTACGCCGTCCGGCGCGCGGGCCTGACCCGCAACCCCGCCGACGCCACCCTGGTCGAACGCCCCGAGGTCTCCGGCGCGGGCAAGACCCCGGCCCGCACCCGCGCCGAGGCCCGCGGCCTGCTGAGCGCGGCTGAGGCCACGTCCTTCGCCGAGCAGTACCCGATGGACGCGGCCGCGGTCGCACTGCTCCTGATGTGCGCGCTACGCGTCGGCGAGCTCGTCACGCTCACCGCCGGACAGGTGCAGACCGACGCTGGACATACCGTGCTGGTCTTCATCCGCAAAGGCGGCAAGACCGACCGCATCCCCGTCCCGCCCGACGCCCTCGCTCTGCTGCAGCCGCTGCTGGACGGCCGCCCCAAAAGCGCCCTGGTCTTCGCCCACGACGACGGCCGCCCCTGGAACCGGTGGCGCGTCACCACCGCACTACGAAGAACCGCCCACACCGCCGGCATCGATCCGGCCCGCCTGACCCCGCACACCGCCCGCACCACCGCCGCCACCGAACTCCTCGACGAAGGCGTCCCCATCGAAGTCGTCCAGACCCTCCTCGGCCACGCCTCCCCCGTCACCACCCAGCGCTACGACCGCGGCACCCGCCGCCTGTCCGGCCACGGCGCCTACCGCCTGGCCTCCCTCCTCACCGACCGCACACCCTCCCCCGACCAGTGAGAAGCAGACTCTGACGGCCTGATGGCCGGGCCCACTGACAGGAATCACCTATCTGCAAGAGGATCGCGCGGGTTCCGTTACCGGCGATGCCGATCCTGTCGGCCACGGAGCCGCCGGTCTCGGATCTCAACCCGTTCGGGCCGATGGACTCCGCGCTCAAGTCGCCAGAAATGCCTGCCATGAGGTTGCGGGGCTCACGTCATTCTTTTGCGCGGCCAGTCCGGTCCAGGTGCGCGGAGGCCAGCAGAAGGTAGGCGCTGGCGGTCCAGGTGTAGGCGCGGTCGCGCAGTCCCGCGCCGGTGAGGGCGTCGAAGTTCTCTGCGAAGCCGGACCGCTCGCACAGGGCGCGGAAACGGGCGCTGATCTCGTCGGCCAAGGCGGTGTGGCCGGCGCGGCGCAGGCCGTCCTCGATGAGGATCGTGGCGGGGGCCCAGATGGGGCCGCGCCAGTAGCCGTCGGGGTGGTAGTGCGGTGAGCCGGTCAGCTCGGTGGCCAGGCCGAACTCCGTCAGGTGGGCGGCGATTCGGGCGGCCAGAGCGTCGGCGACGACGGCGGGCAGCTCCTGTCCGAGGATGATCGGCATCAGGTCGAGCAGCCCGTCGGTGTGCCAGTCGTCGCCGGAGACGACCCCGCGCGCGTGGAAGTGGTCGTCGCGCCAGAGGAGGGCGAACAGGTCGGTGCTCAGCTGGTCGGCGGTCGCGGTCCACTCGGCGGCCTCGGCGGGCAGGCCGAGCTCGGCGGCGAGGTCGGCGAGCCGGCGGAGCTGGAGGACGAGGAAGGCCGACAGGTCGGCGGTCTCGATGACCCGTTCGGGGTCGAAGGCGGTCGCGTTGTCCCAGCCGCTGTCGTTGCCGTGCTGGTAGTGCGGCAGGGGGCTGCCGGCGGCCCGGCGGGAGTCGAGCCAGAACCGGCTCCAGCGACCGAGCCGGTCGTAGGTCTCGGAGAGCTCCCGCCGGGTGAGCTCCCGGGACATCCGACGGCGCAGGAGGCCGAACGCCCACCCGTGGATGGGCGGCTTGACGTAGTTGTAGAGGACTTCGGAGTGGGTGACGGAGTCGGGTAGCGCGCCGGAGGAGTCCTGATGGTCGAACATCACCTGGAACTGGTCGTAGGCGAGGTCCGGGGCGCCGGCGGCCAGGGCGAGGGCGTTGAAGCAGTGGTCCCAGCTCCACACCTTGTCCATCCAGTGCTTGGACATCAGCACGCCGGGACGGCCCAGGAATCCGGCCGGCCGGACGGTCGCCGACCACAGCACGTACGCGGCGAGCTCGGCGGCCGGAGTCGTCGCGTCACGCCAGGGGGCGACGGCATCGGCGAACGCGCGGAAGGAGGCGGCGGACTCCAGCGCGAGCAGATCGAACGGCTGGTCACTGCGGTAGGGCGGGCGCGCGGCCTCGTACTCCTCCAGCGCGATCTCCCAGGGACGGCCGTCGGCGCCCACCGTGAGGGCGCGCCGGACCTCGCCGAGCTCCTGCAGCCCTTCGGCGTGGACCGTTCCCGCCAGCACCGTGATCCGGTAGCGGCGGCCCGTCTCGTAGGAGGTCAGCACGAACCCGCCGCCCACGGGGTCGGCGTAGAGGTAGGCGCCGGTGAAGGGGGTGAGCCGGTCGGCCGCCACCGACAGCCGCAGGCCGAGGCGGTCTCCGCGCAGGCGCACGGTGTCGGTGGTGGCGAACACGGCCTGGACCTGCCCGTCGCCCTGCGCCCAGGTGAGCACGGCCGGCGTCGCCGTGATCTGCGTCTCGGCCCGGGTGGAGCCGTTCACCGGGGTCAGCCGCAGTACGGGGTGCATCCCGGTGGTGTGGGTCATGAGATGCAGGTCGTCGGCGTAGGTCGCCAGCGCCGTCACCGGGGAGACGGCCAGCCAGGAGCCCTGGCGGCTGAAAGGGATCTCCTGCACGGTGAACGTCGGGCCGGACGCGCGGGGGGCGTCGGAGGGCGGGGCGGTACGGGGCGCAGCGGTCATGGGGGGATCTCTCGTTTCTGGGTCGTCGGGGCGCGTCGGACGGGACGGGTCAGTCCTTGACGGCCCCGGTGGTCGCGCCCGCGGCGATGTAGCGCTGGGCTGCGACGAGGATCAGCGTCGTGGGGATGGAGGCGACGACGGCCGTCGCCATGATCGCGTTCCATTGCTGGTTGTTGTTGCCGATGTAGTGGTAGATGCCGAGAGTGATGGGCTGGTGGGTGCCGCCGCCGTCGAGGGTGCTGGCGAACACGAAGTCCGACCACGACCACAGGAAGGTGAACAGTGAGACGGTGACGACGGCGTTGCGGCTGACCGGCAGGACGATCGACCAGAAGGTCCGCACGGGCCCGGCGCCGTCCACCGTGGCGGCCTGGAGCAGTTCCCGGGGAATCCCCGACATGAACGCCGTGAAGATCAGCACGCCGAACGGGACGGCCAGGGTGGAGTCGGCGACGATCAGCCCGGGGACGGTGTTGAGGAAGCCGAGGCTGAGATAGATGGCGTAGAAGCCCATCGCCATGATGATCCCCGGGATCATCTGGGCGGACAGGAGCAGGAAGCTCAACGCGGAGCCGCCGCGAGGCCGCAGCAGGGCCAGGGAGTAGCCGGCCGGGGCGGCGACCATGAGGGTGAGCACGACGGTCCCCAATCCGATGACCAGACTGGTGCCCAGGTAGGGGAGCTGCTGGTCGAACACCGCCCGGTAGCCCTCGAAGGTGGGATCGGTGGGGAACAGTCGCGGCGGAGTGCGCCGCATGTCGGCGTCGCGGGTGAGGGAGCTGTTGACCATCCAGTAGACGGGGAACAGCATGATCGCGGTGAGGAGGAGGGCCAGCGCCGTCTTCCACCGGCTGGTCTCGGCCTTCATGCGAGCACCTTCCTCCGCTCGGCACGGATGTAGAGCAGTCCGAAGACCAGGGCGGTGACGACCAGGAGGTTGCCCACCGCGGCGCCGGGCCCGAACGACGGGAGCATGCTGCCGAACCCGAGCCGGTAGGACCAGGTCGCGAGCGTCGTCGAGGAGTCGACCGGCCCGCCCCTGGTCATGATCCAGATGATGTCGAGGACCTTCAGGGTGTAGATCAGGCCCAGCAGGAGGGTGACCGCCGACACCGGGCGCAGCAGCGGGAAGCTGATCTTCCAGAACCGCTGCCAGGCGTTGGCGCCGTCGAGGGCGGCGGCCTCGTGCAGGCTCTGCGGGATCGCCTGGAGACCGCTGTAGAGCACGACCAGGTTGAACGGGATGCCGATCCAGATGTTGGCGAGCGTCACCGCGGCCAGTGACCAGTCCGGTGAGGTCAGCCAGCCGACCGGCCCGATCCCGACCAGGCCGAGCAGGTGGTTGACGACGCCCGTCTCGGTGTTGAGCATCCATGACCAGGTCGAGGCCGAGACGATCAGCGGCAGCAGCCACGGCACGAGGAACAGCGCCCGCAGCAGGACCGACAGGCGGAAGTGGCGGGAGAAGAAGACCGCCAGGGCCAGGCCGATCGAGAACTGGAACAGCAGCGAGGCGCCGGTGAACACCGCCGTGTGCCACAGGGCGGGCAGGAAGGTCTTGTCGGCGAAGACCTCGCGGTAGTTGTCCAGGCCGATGAAGGGGGCGTCTCCGGACACGAACGACCGGACCGTGTAGTCCCGCACGCTCAGGTCGAGGTTGCGGTACAGGGGGTAGGCGTAGAACAGGAGCAGGTAGGCCACGACAGGGGCGAGGAACGCCCATGCCGTCCACTGCGGGGAGCGTGCGCGCGCGGTGCGGCGTGCTCGGGCGGGGGCCGGGCGACGCGGGGCGGCGGACACAGGGGCGTCCGCCGCCGCACGCCCGGCAAGGCGCGTGGAATCCATGCCGAGGTCTCCAGAGTGCCGTTCGGGAACGGGTTACTTGACCGAGGACTGCGCGGTCTTCAGCGCGTCGGCGGGGGCGGCGGATCCGGACAGGGCGGCCTGCACCGCGGTCCACAGCTGCTCGGAGATCTTCGGATACTTCGTGCCGAGGTCGTCACTGGTGCGGCCCTTGGCGGCGTTGACGGCCTCCACCCACACCTTGAGCTCGGGCGTGGCCTGGACCTGCCGGTCCTGGATCGCGGTGGTCGCCGCGATGTACGACAGCGTGGTGTCGGCGGTCAGGGCGTTGTCACCGCTGGTCAGACAGGAGACGATCTTGGAGGAGGTGGTGTAGCGCCCGGCTTCCTTCTGGACCGGGACGGTCACGAACTCCCCGCCCGTCGGCGCCGGCGCGAGTCCGCCGTCCTTGGCCGGGATCGGGATGATGCCGTAGTCGAAACCGGCCTTCTTGGCGTTCTCCAGCTGCCATGTGCCGTTCTCGGCGAAGGCGTAGTCGCCGGTGGCGAACTCCTGCCAGCTGGTGGTCTGGGTGTTGCTGAGGACCGACTTGGGCGCCAGCCCGTCCTTCAGCCAGCCCTCCCACAGCGACAGCGCGGCCACGCCGTTGGCGTCGTCGAGCTGGGTCAGCCTGCCCTGGCCGCCCCAGAACCAGGGCAGGAACTGGAAGCTGCCCTCCTCCGTGCCGATCGCGGAGAAGGTGATGCCCTTCTTGCCCTTGGCCTTCACCTTCTGCAGGGCCGCGGTGAGC
Source organism: Actinocorallia populi (assembly GCF_002995495.1). GTDB lineage: Bacteria > Actinomycetota > Actinomycetes > Streptosporangiales > Streptosporangiaceae > Actinocorallia > Actinocorallia populi. Next base: position 75,771 of record NZ_PVZV01000007.1, read on the forward strand.
GACGCCCAGTCCTTGACCGAGGCGGGGTCGACGCCGGCGGCGTCCAGGACCTCCTTGTTGTAGTAGAGCGCCAGGGTGTTGGCGCCGATCGGGATGCCGAAGGACCTGCCGCCCGACTGCCCTGCGGCCAGCAGGTTCGGCACGATCTGGGTGACGTCGGTCCCGGTGTCCTCGGTGGTGGTGAGGACACCGGCCTCGGCGAGGGTCGACACGACGGGGTTGTCGACGATCAGGACGTCCGGTGCCGAGCCCTGCTGGGCGGCCAGGAGGGCCTTGTTGGTGAGGTCGGTCGTGTCGTAGGCGGTGCGCTTGATCGTGACGCCCGCGTCGGCGCCGCACTTGTCGATCAGCTTCGCCCATGCGGCCGTGCCGTCGAACTGGGGATAGGGGTCCCACACGGTGTAGGCGCCGCTGGCCGCGGAGCCCTTCGTGTCATCGGACGAGCAGGCCGAGGCCAGCCCCGTCACGGTGAGCAGTGCGAGTGCGGCGCCCAGGATGCGGGCTCTGTCGGGGATGGCGCGGGTGGTCATCGTCGTCCTTTCCCGGAGGGTGCAAGGGGGGGGATCCCGGCGGGTCGAACCGATTCGCGTAATCGGTTCGACGAACAGTAGGCATGCGGCCGACGAGCGTCAACAGTCCATCGGAAGTTTTCCGGGAACGCCCAGCTAAAAGGCTTTCTAGGGGGCGATCAGGCGAGATCGAGGTTGGACAGAAGGATGTGAACCGATTCGATGACCTGCGTGATCGGTTCTTCCTCCGGCCTCGGGCCTCTGGTCGCCGCCCTGTGTTTGACGCGGCGGCACGAGACTCTCTACCGTGTGGTCGAACCGGTTCGCCGATGCGTTCTCCTGGTCGGCCCCGCCATCCGTCCCCGGAGGTGTCCCATCAGCCGGACTGAGAGTTCGCCGGTCAACATCGGCGAGATCGCCCGCCGCGCCCAGGTGTCGCGCAGCACCGTCTCCTATGCGCTGTCGGGCAAGCGCCCCGTCTCGGAGGAGACGCGCCGACGCATCCAGAAGGTGATCGAGGAGATGGGGTACCGGCCGAACGCCGCCGCCCGGGCCCTGGCGCGCGGCGAGACCCGGACGCTCGGCCTCGTCTTCCCGCCGGCCAGCAGCCACTACACCGAAATGCAGCTCGACTTCATCGGCGGCCTGGTCGAGGCCGCCGGAGCCCGTGACTACGACGTGCTCATGTCGCAGGCGGGCGCCGGCGAGGACCGGTCCTTCCAGCGCCTGGTGGGCGAACGCCGGGTCGACGGCGCGATCCTCATGGAGATCCGGCTCCAGGACGCCCGTGTCGAACAGATGCGCGCGTCCGGCTTCCCGTTCGTCACGATCGGCCGCACGCGCCATCCCGACGGGACCGCCTGGGTGGATCTCGACCATCTCGCCCTGGTGACCCGCTGCGTCCGGCACCTGTCGGATCTCGGCCACCGGCACCTGGCGTTCGTCAACCGCTCCCAGGCGCTCCTGGACGCGGGATACGAATCGGCGCGGCGCGGCCTGGACGGCTTCGAGATCGCGGTGCGCGAACTCGACCTCACCGGGATCCACTACCCGTGCGACGACGACGCCGCCGCCGGAGAGGCGTGCGCGGCCCGCATCATGGCCGAACATCCGCACGTCACAGGGATCGTCACCGTGAACGAGGCCGCGCTGGGCGGCCTCTACCGGGGGCTCACCGAGGCGGGCCGGAAGATCCCGCGTGATATCTCGGTCACCGGCATCGCCGGGGCCCGCTGGGCGGACGCCGTCACCCCCGCCCTCACCGCCGCCGACGTCCCCGCCCACGACATGGGGCGGATCGCGATCGACCTGCTCCTGGAGCGCATCGCGGAACCCTCGGCTCCCTACCGCACCCGGCTCCTGACACCGCCGGTGATCCTCCGTGCCAGCACCGGACCCGCCGCCCTGCCCCCCTCCTGACGTCCTCCCGCGCCGCATGCCGCGGCGGCAGCGTCCAGCGAACGGCGGGACAGTCTGAACTACGAACAGGCCCTAGTGAGCGCTGGTTGACTGTGCGCCATGACCGAACTGATCGATGTGCCGGACGCGGGGAACGACTGGGAGCCTGCGACATCGTTCCAGGCAGGCAGGCGCAATCCCGCATGGCAGGCCTCGGCCTTTCAGAGTGCCGCCTGGACGCTGCGTATGCTGGCGTTGCTGTCGGTGGACCTGGAGGCGGTGGCTCGGCGCCTGCGGCTGACTTTGGAGACGTCGTGGGACGGGCACGGAGCACTGCGGGCTGCATTCTTCGTGCTGGATGGGACGGACTTCGTGGTCACCCACCACGAAGGCGACGCGCCGGGAACACATGTCTGGACCAGGGATGGCGGGCCGATCGATTCGGCCGAGCGCGTAGGCAGCCTCCTCGCGGCCCTCGGGGTAGGGCCGGAAGCGGTGGCGTACTCCGTCTGGGGATCGGGTACCGATCTGTCCCGAGTGCCGGCCGCCTGGAGGCGAGACCGGACCAGACCGGTGTGGTCGCGCCAGGAGTTCTGGGAGCACTTCAAGAAGCGCCCGCGCATGTTCGTCAGCCGCGTCAGCTTTGGGAGTGTCACCGGGTTCCTCGCGGGATACGACACGGCTTCCGACGGGGTCTTGCTGGACGGATTCCGGGAGTGGCTCGCCGTCAAGCTGGGGTCCGGATGGAACCTGGTGTGGTGGGCTCTCGTGGAGATCCTGGCCTTCCCCGATGGACGTCCTGCCGAGCCGTGGTCCCATGAGGACGACCAGCATGCCGTCGATGAACTCATCAGCCTGATGGACGAGTTCTTCGAACACATCGCCCGTGGCTCCGACCGCGCAGTCTGACCTGCGGCTCAGCCCTTCATAAGATCGCCATAACCGCTTTCCGGCGTACTTCGGTCGTCCCCCAAGCTCGGCCGACCCCCGGCGATGGCGCTCGAGCAGGTCCGGCACGCCAAGGCACTGCTGGGCACAGGTCGCGCAGTCCGATTGGAACGGCCGGTAGCGACAAGCTGAGGATCGCGGTGTCGGTTCGGTGACGAGCCTCCAGCCGACCCGGGATGGCCCAGATCCAGAAGCGGCTGGCCTCGGACATGGTCGTGTTGCAGCGACAGGCCGACGACCCGGCGATGAACGGCGGCGGGAGCCTTTGCGGCGTCAGATGCGGCCGGTCTCGTGGGCCCACATGGCGACCTCGACGCGGTTTCGGGCGCCGAGCTTTCGCATGAGGCTGGCGAGGTGGGCTTTGACGGTGCTCGGGGTGACGTAGAGCTCGCTGGCGATCTCATTGTTGGTGCGGCCTTGGGCTACGGACACGAGGACTTCCTCCTCGCGGGCGGTGAGCGGTTCCATCGGCTGCCTCGGTGGCGAGGTCTCTGCGCGCGCGAACGCTGCGAGCAGCCGGACGGTCACGCTGGGTGCGATCAGTGCGTTTCCGTCGGCGGCGGCGTGGATGGCCTGGGTCAACAGGGCGGGTCCGGCGTCCTTGAGCAGGAACCCGCGGGCGCCGGCTTTGAGTGCCCCGTGGACATACTCGTCGAGGTCGAAGGTGGTGATGACCACGATCGGCAGGGGGTCGGTGACGCCGGGGCCGGCGAGGTGTCGGGTGGCTTCGATGCCGTCCACCAGCGGCATCCGGATGTCGAACAGGCCGACGTCGGGGCGCAGCTGGAGCGCCAGGCGGATCGCTTCGCGCCCGTCGGCGGCCGCGCCGACCACTTCGATGTCGGGTTGGGCGTCGAGCAGCATGGTCAGCCCGGTGCGCACGATGGGCTGGTCGTCGGCGATGAGGACCCTGATGCTCATCGTGGTGTCCCTGTTCGGGGCAGGACCGCCTCTACCCGCCAGCCCCGCTCGGCGGCGGGGCCTGCGTGGAAGGTGCCGCCGAGCAGTGAGGCGCGTTCCCGCATGCCCACCAGGCCGTAGCCTGCTGGGGCGCGGCCGCCGGCGGCGGAGCCGTCGTCGTCGATGGTCAGCCGTACCCGGTCGGCGTCGCCTGTGACGGCGACGGTGACCCGGGTCGCGTGGCGGGCGTGCCGTCGAGCGTTGGTGATGGACTCCTGGGCCAGGCGGTAGATCGCGGCCCCGACCGCCGGGCTGAGGTCGTCGAGCTCGCCGAACAGCGTCACCTCGACGCGGGGACGCGTCCGGCCATCGGTGGCGAGCTGCTCGACCTCGGCCACGCCGGGCTGCGGCGCGAACTCGGTGTCCTGTGTGGAGCGGAGCACGCCGACGATGGCGCGCAGCTCGGTGAGGGTGCGGGTCGCTGCGTCCTCGATGACGGCCAGTGCCTCGATGGCACGCTCGGGGTGGGAGGCCGCGATGGCACGTCCTGCTTGGGCCTGGATGGCGATGCCCGAGACGTGGTGGGCGACGGTGTCGTGGAGTTCACGAGCGAGCAGTTCGCGTTCGCGGGCCTTGGCTTGGTCGATGTCGCGGATGCGGATCCTCGTGCGATAGCGGATCGCGGCGCCGAGCGCGGCGACGAACAGGAAGAACGCGTATCCGGCGACCTTCTCCGCCACGCTGCCCGGTTCGGCGACGTAGGTGACGGCCAGCCAGAGCAGGAGGACGCCGAGGCCGCTGGCGGCTTCCCGACCGGAGCCCCACCGGAACAGGGCGTAGGCGATGACCAGGGTGGCCGAGACACTCGAGGGCAGCGTGCCTTGCGTTCCGGTGAGGACTCGGACGATGTCGACCACCGTCACCGTGCCGAAAGCCACCGCGGCCGCGACGAGCGGGTGCGTACGTCGCCACGGAAGGGGTGCGACGACCGCGAGCGCAGCGATGACCAGCAGCGGGAGCGGCGCCATGTCCTCACGGAGCACCGCTTCCAGCACTGACCAGCAGATCAGTACCGCGACCAGGGCCCGGTCCCGCAGCCTCCGGTCCGGGGGATTCGCGGGTCGAGGTTCGGCCCACAGCGAGCGGAGTGCGTTGGTGGCCATCCTGATCAGCCTAGGCAGCCCGCGTGTTCGGTGCATCCGCCGAAAGTACAAGAGGTCGGCTGTGCCAACGGCCAGGTCGGATCAGGCTCCGGAGCCGATGTGCCCGCCGCCGGCATCCGTGAAGGTGGAAGCACCCACCTGATCAAGCCAAGGAGCATGGTGATGAGAACGCCTCAATCCCCCACCGCACCAGAGAATCCGCCGTCCCAGAGCACGCTGGAAGATCTGCGCCTGCCCGTGCAGGCCAAGCTCGCCGCAGCATGGACCAGCTTCATGTTCCTCTACATCTACGTCGACTACCTCGCTCTGTACAAGCCCGGCTTCGTGGACGACCTCCTGGCCGGCATCGTCCACGAGTTCGACCTGGGCCCGACCTTCGTCGCCGTTGCGCTCACGCTCATGGCCGTCCCGATCCTCATGATCCTGCTCTCCGCGACGCTGCCCGCCCGTGTCAACCGCACCATCAACCTCGTCGTGGCAACGCTCTACATCCCCGTCTCGGTGTTCAACGCGGCAGGGGAGCCGTGGTCCTACTCCTATTTCTACGGCCTCTCCATCGGACTCGAGGTGCTTCTCCTGGCCTTCATCCTGCGCTCCGCCTGGAACTGGCCACGCCGCACCGCATCACCGGCGACCCTGGCAGCCGGCCTCGACAGCGAGCCGCTCCGCCCGCCGCAGCAGGCGTGACCGGCCCGTGAGGAGGATCGGACTTCGGCGATAGCGGGCTGGTCCCGCGTCGGTTCGGCGACGGCCGATGGCTCGGGTTAGGCGGTTTCGTCGGCCTCGGCGAGGGCGCGGTAGACGGAGGCGATCGAGGGGTTCTGGCCCGATGTTCTCGACCGCCGTCAGCCGGTTCCAGCGCAACCTGCAGACGAACTCGCCGCTGCGGTCTCTCGGCGGGGCGGTCACTGACGTGCCCGCCGACGCCACCGCCTTCCCGCACCGGCGCCACGGCACGCTGGTGATCGCCTCGGTGTTCCCGCCGCAACGCGGCGCCGGACTGGACGCGGTCTGGAGACCTCTCGCCCGGCGCGTCGAGGGCGCCTACCTGGGCTTCGAAAGCCGCCCGGACACCAACGCGTTCGACCGCATCTACCCGGGCGTGACAGGTGGCCGGGTCACCCGGCTCTGGAAGCACTACGACCCCGAAGGGACCTTCCAAGCCTTGTGGACGTCCCGCTCGTAACCTCTGTCGCCCGGCTCAGGGCCGTCTCTCCCCCTTTTTGTTAACAGGCCTCTTCGCACGGCGGGTCGGCTTCGTCCTCTTGATCCAGGTGGGCGAGGACGCGCTCGTTGACGGCGGTGAGGACGGCGCGTTCCTCGGGCGTCATGAGGTCGAGGAAGTGCTCGCGCAGGCGCTGCGCGTGAGGGGGGACCGTCGCCTCGATCACGGCGCGGCCCTGGGGGGTCAGGCAGAGGAGGGAGCTGCGGGCGTCGTCGGGGTTGGCCTCGCGGGTGATGAGGCCGCGCTGCTCCATGCGGCGGACCTGGTGGGACAGGCGGCTCTTCTCCCACAGCAGCGCACAGCGCACGGCCAGGGACGTCATCCGTCCTTCGGGGGCGCCGGCGAGGGTGACGAGGACGCCGTAGTCGGCGCCGGACAGGCCCGAGTCGCTCATCAGGGAGCGGGTGAGCCGCGCACCGAGCCGGGCGTGCAGTTGCAGGTGTGCGCGCCAGGCCCGGCCCTCTTCCTCCGACAGGTGCTCGAGCTCGTACTTCATCCTTCCAGCATAGCCACAAGGTTGACGTATCACCCTGATCGGCGAAGGTGAGGAAGCCCACGCGAACAGGTTGATGCATCATCCAAATCTAGAGTTATGGTTGACACGTCATCCTCAATGATGTGGAGGCCTTTCATGCCCGACTACGGTCACGACCTGCGCTTCGGCTCCTTCCTCACCCCCTCGGCCGCCGACCCGCGGCAGGCCGTGGACCTCGCCGTCCTCTCCGAGAAGGCAGGGCTGGGGCTGGTGACCTTCCAAGACCACCCCTACCAACCCGGGTTCCTCGACACCTGGACCCTGCTCAGCTGGGTCGCCGCGCGCACCGAGCGCGTCCACCTGGCCGGCAACGTGCTCAACCTCCCGTTGCGCAACCCCGCGGTGCTCGCGCGCGCGGTCGCGAGCCTCGACCTGCTGTCCGGCGGGCGCGTCGACCTGGGCCTGGGCGCGGGCGCGTTCCTGGAGGCCGTCGCCGCGATGGGCGGCCCCTCCCTCACCGCCGGGGAGTCCGTCACCGCGCTGGCCGAGGCGATGCGGATCATCCGCGGCGTCTGGCGCCCCGAAGACCGCGCACCGCTGCGGGTGCGCGGGGACTTCCACCGGGTGGACGGGGCCAAGCGCGGGCCCGCCCCCGCGCATGACGTGCCGATCTGGCTCGGCGCCTACAAACCGCGCATGCTGCGGCTCGTGGGGGCCGAAGCCGACGGGTGGCTGCCGTCCCTGCCCTACCTTTCCTCACCGTCGCTGCGCGAAGGCAACACGCTCATCGACGAGGCCGCCGAGGAGGCCGGACGCGACCCGCGGGAGATCCGGCGCCTGCTCAACATCATGGGCGGCTTCGGCTCCTCTGCCGAGCCGTTCCAGGGGCCGTCCGAACAGTGGATCGACCTGCTCCTGCCACTCGTCCTGGAGGACGGGATGAGCACGTTCCTCATCGCGTCCGACGACCCGCGGGCCATCGAGACCTTCGCCCGGGACGTCGCGCCGGCCGTCCGAGAGGCCGTCGCCGCCGAGCGAGCCCGGGCCGGAACGCCTTCCGGCAGGGTCCGTCCAGCCGCCGTCCTCGCCGCCCGCCGCGCGGACATCGACTACGACGCGGTGCCCGCCTCGCTCGCCGACCGTGCCGTCGAACCGGGCGACCGCGCGTATGACGGCCTGCGTTCGACCTATCTCTGGGACGGCTCCCCCGGTCTCGTCCTGCGGCCGTCCGACGCCGCCCAGACCGCCGAGGCCGTCGCGTTCGCCCGCACCCAGCGGGTGCCGCTCGCCGTGCGCAGCGGCGGCCACGGCATCAGCGGCCGGGCCACGAACGACGGCGGGGTCGTCCTGGACCTGGGTGCGCTGGACGACGTCGAGGTGATCGACCGGTCCCGGAGACTGGTGCGGGTCGGAGCGGGCGCGCGCTGGGGCGACGTCGCGGCGCGACTCGCGGAGCACGGCCTGGCGATCAGTTCCGGCGACTACGGCGACGTCGGCGTCGGCGGGCTCGCGACGGCCGGAGGGCTCGGCCTTCTCGCCCGCTCCTACGGGTTGACGATCGACCACGTCGTGGCGGCCGACGTCGTCCTCGCCGATGGCAGTCGGGTGAGAGCCGACGCCGACCACCACCCGGACCTGTTCTGGGGGCTGCGCGGAGCGGGCGCCAACCTCGGTGTCGTCACTTCCTTGGAGATCGAGGCGGCCGAGGTGGACGACGTCGTCCAGGGCACATTTATTTACGACGCGGCCGACACCGCGGTGTTCCTCCAACGCTGGGGTGAACTCGTCGAGGCGTCGCCCCGGGAGCTGACGGCCTTCCTCAGCCTGTTCCGGCAGGCAGGCCGCGTCCTCGCACAGACCACGGCGGTGTGGGCGAACGCGGATACCGAAACGGCGATCGCCGCGCTGGAGCCGTTCCTCGAGCTCGGCCCGGTCCTCGGGCAGCAGGCACATCTCGTCCCGTACGCGGCGCTCATGGCGCCCGCCCACAACGCCCACCACGGGGACGGCAGGCTGCGTTCGCGCTCGGCGCTCGCCGAGCACCTGGACGCGCACACCGTGAAGGTGCTCGCGGAGATGTTCGAACGCGGCGACACCGGCATCGTGCAGATCCGCTCGATGGGCGGCGCCGTCTCTGACGTTCCGGCCGATGCGACCGCCTTCGCCCACCGTGACCGGCGCTTCGCCCTCAACGCCGTCCTGCGCGCCCGTGGCGAGGCATGGGACGAGCTCGGCTCCGACGCCGTTTATCTCAGCTTCGAAACCCACGACCAGGAGGCCGCGCTTCCCCGCGCCTTCCCCGCGGCGACGCTGGCCAGGCTCCGCGCGGTCAAGCGCGCCTACGATCCCGACAACGTCTTTCGCAACAACTTTCCCATCGACCCCGAAGCCGGTGCCTGAAGCCGCCTCGACCGGGCCGGCCGCACTCCTGCGGTCGGCCCCCGCACTTCCCGTCAGGGGCGGAAGAGCCGCTCGATGAGGAGTTGCCAGCTGTCGGCCACGGGCCGGACGGCGCCTTCGAGGGCGCGGTCGTCCGAGCCGGGATCCTGCAGGAAGAGCAGGAAGGCGCCCTCCAGCGCGGAGGCGAGCTGGACGGAGAGCGTGTCGGGGTCCGCGAGCTCGCGGTCCGCCAGGCCGATCAGCATGCGCAGGTGGACGCGGGAGAAGTTGCCCTCGCCGGCGGGGGCTGGGTGGTCGCGTTCCAGGGACGCGCGCGCGATCGCGTGCCGTTCGACGAGGAAGGCCGTCCGGGCGCGGCCGTAGGCGACCATGCGCTCGACCGGGCCGGCGCCGGGTCCGAGCGGGGGCGGGCCGGCCAGGACGCTCTCCTGGAAGCGCCGCTCGTCCTCGTCGATGAGAGCGCGGAAGATGCCGGCGCGGCTGCCGAACCGGCGGAAGACCGTGCCCTTGCCGAGTCCGGCCTGCTCGGCGAGTCCGTCCATCGTCAGCTTCTCGACCCCGTCCTCCGCGATCATCGCGCGCATCGTCTCCAGCAGGAGCTCGCGGTTGCGGGCGGCGTCGGCGCGCTCGGGCCGTGGTCTGCCGAAGGGGATGACCGGGGAGTTCACGGAAACAAACTATCCCCCCGGGAATTAAACGGGGTAAAGTCCGCTTATGCTTCTGTGGCGGGTGCGACCACGGAGTCCCGCCCGCCGTCCGAGGCCGCGCTCCTCGCGGCCCGCCTCCCGAAGAGAGAGACCCATGACGCTGTTCCGCCTGGACGCCAGCATCCTTCCCGCCACCTCCGCCGGCGCCGAGATCGCCGACATCATTGAAGCGGAATGGACCGCGGCCCGGCCCGACGCCCCGATCGTGCGACGCCACCTCGGCACCGACCCGCTGCCCGCCGACGCCTGGGCCCACGCCACCACGGCGGGAGGCGTCCCGGAGACCGAGCGCACCCCGGCCCAGCACGACGCCGTCGCCCTGGCCGGTGCGCTCGCCGACGAGATCCGGGCGGCCGACGCGGCCGTCCTGGCCGTGCCGCTCTACAACTTCGGCGTCTCCCAGCACTTCAAGACCTGGATCGACCTGGTGCTGGCCGGCGCCGGCCCGACCGACCCCCTTCTCAAGGGCACCCCGACCGTCCTCATCGCGACGCTCGGCGGCGGCTACGGCCCCGGCACCCCCCGCGAGGGCTGGGACCACTCGACGCCCTACCTGGAGCGCATCCTGCGCGACGTCTGGCAGGCCGACCTGACGGTGGTCAAGCGCGAGCTCACCCTGGCCCGCACCACCCCGGCCATGGCGGACCTGCGCGACCTCGCCGACGAGCACCACGCCCGCGCCCTCACCGAGGCCCGAGACAGCGCCCGCACCCTCCTGCGCGCCTGACACCGCGCGGTGACGACCGCGGCGGTGCAAGACGGCCATCCGATCTCGCTGAAGGCGGCCGCTCTCCCCGGATACCGCTCGGTGTCCGGCCGGGCCGAACGTGGACGCCATCACGTTGCGGGCGGCGGCATGCGCCTCCGCCGACGGTGCCACCGACGATCTGGCTGGTGGCCGTCTTCTCGTTGAGAATGCGTCCGCCGTCGATCGCCGAGACCACGCGCGACGCGGATCGAGGTGTCGGTGTGAGTGATGCCGCCCGACGGACGCCGCAGACCTCGCCGAAATCGAGGAACGGTACTGGAATCCAACACGGGAGCACATCACCTACAGGCCAGCATGCTCCCACTGTGAAGACACGGGCCAGACCCAGCCCGGCTGTCGTTGATTCCTTCACCGATCCTCCGCGAGCCCGTCGCAGACCGCCATGAGCACGTCTTTGACGCCGCGGTTCTTCAGGTCGGTCAGGACATGGGCCCACGACTTGGCGCCCTCGCCTCCGTCGCCGGCCCGGATTCCTGCGACAGGCCGGTTCGTGGGGCGGTTCCCGTCCCCGATCCGCCGGAGGTGCCGGCAGGGGCTCAAGCGGGTGGCCGCTGGACGCGCACCTGGTGTTCGGTCGCGGTGAAGCCGAGGCGGCGGTACAGGCCGATCGCCTCGGCGTCCGGATCCGCGACGATGACCAGGGTGCGGGCTCCGGCCGCGCGGGCGTGCTCGGCGGCGGCGTGCAGCAGGGCGGAGGCAAGCCCGCGGCGGCGGTGGGCAGGATGGGTCGACACCTGCTGGTAGCGGGCCAGACCCCGGCCGTCCGGGACGATCCCGAGCGCGGCGACCACCTGTCCCCCCTCGAACGCCCCGAACCAGGTGGCCAGGCCGGATGTGCACAGCCGCCGGTCCTCGGCGGCCTTCGCCACCAGGAACGCATCGTTCTCCGCGGTCGGCGCCACTTCGGACGTCACCCGCCGCAGCGCGACGAGGCCGTCCCACTCCCCCGCCGAGACCAGCGGCCGGATCTCCGCCCCCGCCGGGTGGCCTGGAGCGCGCAGCCTTTCGGCCGTCAGCACGGTGTCGGCCCCGGTCTCCGACCCGGCAAGTCCCCACGATGCGACCGCTTCCCGAACGCGTCCGAGGAGCTCTGGTCCGGTCCCGTCCACCCCGATCGCGATGTGGGAGGCGTCCGGCAGTTCGCTCCGGAAGATCTCCAGAGCGCGCGGCAGAACGTCCGGCGCGGCCAGCACGAAGTTCCCCCACCAAAAGTGCGGGTTATCCGCAGTCCGCACCACCAGATAGTCGGGATGCTCGGTGACGTCGGCTCCCGCGATCCGGCGCAGATGCAGGTCGGTCCGGTAGGCGAGGCTCTGGATGTGCACCCCGTCATCCTAGGGACAGGCCCTCTGACCTGTGCCGATCCCACCTGCCCCTGCCGCGGACCCACCGCCACCGGCCCGGCCTGGAACTGGCCGCCTGGGACCTCGACCGTGCCGGCCGGCGCATCTTCCGCCTCGACCGCCACCGGAGCCCGCTTCCGCTCGCGCGACCTGCCCGCCGCCTACGTTCAGGACCGGCTTGGCTCCCGCCCCGCCCGCTACGACATCAGACCACCCGAAAGCCACGTAAGCCGTGGTCTTATGCGGTTTCGTCCGGCTGCTCGGCAGAGCGCGACCGTCGATGAGCCGCGACTCGTTCGCGGGTCGCGCATCGGCGGGAGCAGTAGCGGCGTTCCGGGCCGCTGCCCTGGGTGATGAAGGCGTTCTGGCAGCTGGTCGATGCGCAGATCCTGCCGGGCGGGCGTTGGCGGTCCCAGACGAGTACGGCCAGGGACATGCAGGACGAGGCGAGGAGCCACTCGTCCCAGGGGGCGTTGTCGTCGTGGTCGAGGTGGGGGTGCCAGGGGGTGCCGCCGCCGTGCGATGTCAGGCGGAGCGGGCCGGTGTGATCCTTCAGGAGGCGGTTGAGGGCGGCCGCGGCGTCGTCGGCGTGTTCGGCGGCGAAGACCTGCCGCAGCGATGCGGCTGCCGCGCGCATACCGGCAATGTCGCGGGCGGTGAGGTCGATGGGGTCGGGCTCTCCGTATGCGCGGAGCACGTCGGCGACGTCGGCCGGGTCGGGGTGCTCGTCGGCCAGGGCGTTGACCAGGGCGGCGGCCCGCCGGGCCGTGGTCAGCACGGAGTGCCGGGTGGACCGGTCGTCGCCGTTGAAGGACACGGAAGCAATGTAACGCATCTTGCATGGTTTTGAGTTACGTCCGTAACGTCCCGGCCATGAGAAAGCGTTACCCACTTCGCTTGTATCTCGTGGGGGCGGCGACAGCCCGTACCGGGGACGAGATGTCAGGACCGGCGCTCATGCTGGCGGGATTCGCCCTGACCGGTTCGGCCCTCGAAGCGTCGTCGCTGCTCGCGGGCATCACCGTCTCCGCTGCGGTCGGTGGCCCGATGCTGGGGGCGCTCCTCGACAGGACAGGGCGGCCGGGACGCCTGCTGGCCGGTGCGCTCGTCCTCTATGCGGCCGGGCTGGGAATGATCATCGCGGGACTGGGCCGGTTGCCGTTCGCTGTCACCATCTTGGTCGCGGTGCTGACAGGGCTGCTGGGACCGGCCCTCTCGGGTGGTTGGACGGCCCAACTTCCGCGCGTGCTGCCGGGCGACCGCCTGCCCCGGGCGAACACGCTCGACGCCATGACGTTCAGCGCGGCGAGTCTCGCCGGTCCGGTCCTTGCCGGCGGCGCGGCAGAGGCGCTGGGAGCCCCGACGGCCGTGGTGGTCTCCGCGGTGCTCATCACTTTGGCGTTGCCCGCCGCGTGGAGGCTGCCCGCTCGTCCCGGCCGAACGCCACAGACCGGGGCGACTTCGATGTTCAGCGACCTTGTCGCCGGAACGCGGGTCATCGCCGGAAGGCCTGCACTGGCCCGAGCTACCCTCACCTCCGTCCTCTCCTGCGTCGCCCAGGGAATGCTGATGGCGTGCATCCCGCTCCTGGGCGAACGCGTCCTGGGCGGAGCCGGCCACGGCGCGGCGCTGCTCTCCTGTGCGGCGGTCTCCGCCTTGGCGGCCAATGCCGTACTCGCCCGGTTCCCGCGTGCAGTCGCCCCTGACACGATCATCTGGGTCGGTGCTCTCGTTCAGGCTGCCGCATTGACCTTTGCCATAGGGGGTCAGCCGGTCGCGCTCATCGTGGCCGTGCTCATCGCAGGGGTCGGGGAGGGGCCTCAGCTGACCGCCCTGTTCGCCGTTCGCCACCGAGAGGCACCCGAACACCTGCGGGGCCAGATCTTCACCACTGGCGCCAGCCTCAAAATCACGGGATTCGCCTTGGGCGCGGCGGTCGCCGGACCGCTCGCGACCTGGTCCCTTCCAGGCGCATTGGCATTCGCAGCGAGTGTGGCGGCCCTCGCGGCACTGGCGTTCTTCGCGATCCCGTCGGCTCCCACGTCCGGCCCTGAACGATCGCCCGACCTTCGATGACCACGCTCAACTCGAGCAGCGGATCCCGTCGCGGCGGCCGTGCCCCGCGCGAACCGCTGGCCGCATACCGGACAACGCATGCCCGACCCGGCTGTGCGTTCCCTTCCGATCCCACGGCCACGTCGTGTGGCGGGCGCAGGTGAGCCATCGCCGTGGAAGGCCGCTCGTACTTCCTCGTGCCGGGCGCCGTCGAGTGCGGGTGATTCGGCCGCAGTAGTGAGCCTGCGTTCTACCCGGGGCTTTCTGGGTTCCCGTGGATGATGCGGTGGATGGTGGAGCGGCCGACGCTGTACTCGGTGGCCAGGTCGGCGAGGGAGACCTGGCCTTCGGCGTAGCGGCGGCGGATGGAGTGGCGTGCGGGCTCGGGCAGTTTGGGTTGCTTGCCTTTGAGCTTGCCGTTCTTCTTCGCCAGGGCCATGCCCTCGCGGGTGCGCTGGTGCCCGATCTTGGCTTCGAACTCGGCGACCATGGCGAGGGTCTGGAGGAACAGCCGGCCGAAGGGGTCGCTCCAGTCGTAGACGCTGGCGCCCAGGCCGAACTTGGTGACGGTGAACACCGTCCCAGACGGCGGCGAGGGCCTGGTCGAGGCCGGCCCGGTCGCGGCGGGTGGTGCCGGAGAATCCGCGGTCGATGTAGATGCGGTCCTGCGGGACGCCGAGCGCGAGCAGCTGCTCGGCCTGGATCACGACGTCCTGTCCGTCGGTGCTGCAGCGGGCGTAGCCGACCCGGGCTCCGTTCACGCGCTCAAGTGCTCCGGATAGGGGACCTTCACCGGAACAGTTCGCGGAACAGCTATACGGAACACCTTGACCTGGGGTTCTGTTCGGGCGGCTGGCGTTCCGTTGGAGGATCCCCTAACGGAACACCCACCAACGGCCGCCACCTCAGCCACAGACCTGGCGGGCCGTCATCGAGACGATTTGACCGACCGCTCGCCCACCTGGCGGCTGTCTGGGGACACGTTCGGGAGCAGGGCGCCGGCCAGGCGGCCCGGTGGCGTCCGCAAGACAAAAAAACCTGACAAAAGGTGTCTGGTTATGGGGCGAGCATGGTTCGACCGGTCGGCGCCGATGGCGGACGTGGACCGGCGCCCACGGATAGATCGACAGACAGGACCGCAATGCGCGAAACGCCAGAAGAACTCAAAGAGCTGCAGGCCCTCCTGGACGCCTCGCTCTCCCGCTCCACCTCGCACCTCCGCTCGATCATCAATACCGAGAGCACACTGACCGCAGAGCAGCTCACCCAGGTCCTCACCGGCATGTGCACCCTCGCCCTGTCCACCGTGACCGCGAAGGGCGAACCGCGGATCAGCGGCGTGGACGGGCACCTCCTGCACGGAAAGTGGCACTTCGGCACGGCGCGCGGCGCCGCCAAGGCCCGCCATCTGGCCGCCCGCCCCGCCGCCAGCACCGCGCACATGCGCGGCGAGGACCTAGGCGTGTTCACGCACGGCACGGTGGAGATCCTCAACCCCCAGCACGGCGAGCCGGCCGCAGACTGGCCGGACCTGCTCGCCTACCTCAAGGACTTCTACGGCGACGACTCCGACTGGGACAACGACGTGGTCTACTACCGGCTGCATCCGCACTGGATGAGCGTCTACGCCCCCGACTTCGCCAAGCTCATCGAAGCCGACGGCCGGTGACATGGGACGCGAGACCATCGACGTGGTGGGGGCCCGCACCAACAATCTGCGGGACGTGTCCCTGAGCATCCCCAAGGGGCGGCTCGTCGCGTTCACCGGGGTGAGCGGCAGCGGCAAGACCTCGCTGGCCGTCGACACCCTGCACAACGAGGCCCAACTGCGGTACTTGGAGGGGCTTTCGCCGTTCGTGCGGCAGTACATCACCCAGCGCAACCGGCCGAAGGTCGACCGCATCCTCGGGCTCGGCGCGACGCTCGCGGTCGATCAGCGGCGCCTGAACCGCAATCCCCGCTCCACGGTCGCGACGATCACCGGCATCGACGGCCACCTGGGGCTGCTGTATTCGCGCCTCCCCGCGATCGGAGCGGACCCTGCCGCGGACGAAAGCAGGCATCTGACGACCGCCCACTTCGACCGCAACACGCCCGAAGGAGGCTGCGGGGACTGCCACGGGGTGGGCGGACGTTGGCAGGCCCAAGAGGACCTGGTCATCACCCGCCCGGAACTCCCGCTCTTCAAGGGAGCCTCGCCCTGGTACGCGAAATGGCGGTCAGGAGAGCATGCGTTCGTGCCCGCGCTCGCCGAGAAACGGGGTGTGGACCTCGATCTGCCGTGGCGGTCGCTGCCCGAGGAGTTCCGCCACTGCGTGCTGTACGGCACGGGCGACGAGACGGTCGAGGCGAGCGTCGACATACCGAACAAGAACGAGACGGCCCTGGTGACCTACACCTCCAGCCAGCCGCTGCGAGGTGCGCTCGCCGAGGTCGAGCGGGTGTTCGTGAACGCCCAGACGCCCAACGCCAAGCAGCGCTACCTCCCGTACATGCGCAAGCTGCCCTGCGGGGCCTGCGGCGGCAGCGGATACGACCAGGCGGCCCGGTCCGTGCGGCTCGGCGGCCTGACGTACCCGGACCTGCTCGAGGTGGAGGTGCGGGAGGTCCGCGACTGGGCGGAGCGTGTGGCCGACGGCCTGGACGCCCGGCAACGCGAGGTGGGCGAGCCGCTGCTGCAGGACCTCGGCCGCAGGCTCGGCATCCTCGACCGGCTCGGGCTGGCCCATCTCCAGCTGTCCCGGAGCGCAGCGACCCTCTCAGGGGGCGAGCTGCAGCGGACCCGGCTCGCCGCTCAGCTCAGCACCGAGCTGAGCGGCATCGTCTTCGTCCTGGACGAGCCCGGGACGGGGCTGCACCCGGCGGACAAGGCGCACCTGCTCGACATCGCCCTGGAGCTGCGCGAAGCCGACAACACCGTGCTTCTCGTCGAGCACGACCCCGAACTCATCGCCCGGGCCGACTGGGTGATCGACATGGGGCCGGGCGCGGGCAGCCTCGGCGGCGAGGTCCTGGTGTCGGGGCCTCCCGCCGACGTGGCCGCCCACCCTGAGTCACTGACCGGCCGCTACCTGGCCGGTGAGGGGCCGCGGCTGCGCCGGACCCGCCGTCCGGTCGGGGACGGCACCGGCTGGGTGGAGCTGCACGGCCTGCACGCACACAACGTGACCGCGGACCTGGTGCGTTTCCCCGTCGGGCGGCTCACCTGCCTGACGGGGGTGAGCGGCAGCGGCAAGAGCAGCCTGCTCGGCGCGCTCGGGACGGGTGCCGAAGCGGCCCTCAGCAGAAAGGCGTCCGACACGGTGCGGAAGGTGAGCGGCCTCGACGGGTTCGGCTGGGTCGCCGTCGTCGACCAGGACCCGCTCGGACGGACACCGCGCTCCAACCCGGCCACGTACAGCAAGGCGTTCGACATCATCCGCGCTCTGTTCGCCGAAACCGACGCGGCTCGTGAACGAGGAGTCGACGCCTCCTGGTTCAGTTTCAACACCGCGGGCGGCGGCCGCTGCGAGACCTGCACGGGCTACGGCCGAAAGCTGGTCGACATGCACTTCCTACCGGACGTGTGGGTGGTCTGCGACGCGTGCGAGGGCCGCCGGTACGAACCGGAGGCCTTGGAGATCAAATATCAGGGCCTGGCCATCGACCAGGTGTTGGAGCTGACCGTCACCGAGGCCGTCGAGCGATTCCCCGAACCCCGGCGGCTCGCGGAGACCTTGAGGGCGTTGGATCAGGTCGGGCTCGGTTACCTGCAGCTCGGCCAGAGCGCCACGGAGCTGTCCGGCGGTGAGGCGCAGCGGTTGAAGCTGGCGTCTGCGATCCAGCGTGGCGCCACGAGCCGCAAGGCCGGCCTCGTCGTTCTCGACGAACCCGTCTCAGGCCTGCACCCGTCCGACGTCCAGCGCGTGGTGGACGCTTTGGACGTGCTGCTGGACTCGGGCAACACCGTTGTCGTGGCCGAGCACGACATCCCCGTCGCCGCGTCCGCGGACTGGGTGATCGACCTGGGGCCGGGCGCCGGTCCGGACGGAGGAGCGGTGGTCGCGGAGGGTGCCCCGGACGTCGTCGCGGCGGCGGAGACCCCGACCGCCGGGTTCCTCCGCCGGTACGCGGCGGGCCTGCCGCTCCTGGAGCGTCACCCGGCCTTGGCGGGGTGACGCCGTTCGAGCCGGGTGGAGAAGAGCAGGATGCCGAGTCCGGCCACCGACAGCACCGCACCCACCAGGGCGGGCGCGCGGTAGCCGTACCCGGAGGCGATCACCAGGCCACCGAGCCAGGCGCCGAGGGCGTTGGCGAGGTTGAGGGATGCGTGGTTCATCGCCGAACCGAGGTTGACGGCGTCCCCGGCGACGTCCATCAGCCGCAGTTGCAGGTTGGTGACGAGGACCGAGGCGGTGGCGGTGACCGCGAACACCACCGGGAGCAGCCACCAGCCATGGGGCGCCACCGTCCAGAAGACGAGCATGACCGCGGTAGAGGCGGCGGTCGCCTGGATCAAGGTCCGCAGGACCGACCGGGCGGCCAGCTCGCCGCCCAGCCACGTCCCGAACACCATGCCGAGGCCGAAGACCAGCAGGAACACCGGCACCGCCCCCTCGGCGAGCCCGCTGACGCGGGTGACCGTGGTGGCGATGTAGGAGTAGACGGCGAACATGCCCGCGAAGCCGATCGAGCCGACCGCCAGGGTGAGCCAAACCTGGCGGCGGGTGAAGAACTCCCCGGCCTCCCGGCCTCCGGCGGCCTGCCCGTCGCCCGGCACCGAGGGCACGAACGCCAGCACCAGGACGGCGGTCAGCGCTGCGAGCGCGGCGGCGGCCAGGTAAGCCGAACGCCATCCGGTGTGCTGCCCGAGCCAGGTGGCGGCCGGCACCCCGATCACATTGGAGACCGAAAGGCCCATGAACACCCCCGCCACGGCCCTGCCGCGGCGTTCGGGCGTCGTCAGGCCCGCCGCGACCAGGCTCGCCGCGCCGAAGTAGGCGCCGTGCGGCAGCCCGTCGAGGAACCGGGCCGCGGTGAGCATGCCGTAGCCGGTGGCGGCCGCGCTCATCAGGTTGAACACTGCGTAGGCGGCCATCAGACCAGCCAGCAGGCCGCGGCGCGGCAGCCGGGCGGCGAAGAACGAGATGACAGGGACGCCGACGACCACACCGAGCGCGTAGGCGGAGATCGTGTGCCCCGCCGTGGGCTCGTCCACACCGATGCCCTCGGCGATCTGCGGCAGCAGCCCCATCGTCACGAACTCGGTCGTGCCGATCGCGAAGCCGCCGACGGCCAGCGTCAGCACGGCGAGCACGAAGCGGCGGCCGCCGACCGGGCCGGGCGGAGAGGACGGGACGGACGGGAGCGCGGACATGGACGATCTTCCTGTGAGCCGTGGACGCCGTGGTCAGCGCGTCCGGGACCCGCGCCGGATTCCGTACGCTACCAGCCGTTTCATCCCGTGACGGTCCGTCCTTCGCCCACCAAGATCTGGTCTAGATTCGTCATCGTGCGGATCATTTCTCTCAACGCCTGGGGCGGTGCGCTGTTCAACGGACTCACCGCCTGGCTGGACACGTGCGACGCCGACATCCTGTGCCTCCAAGAGGTGACGCACACCTCAGGAGTCGGCGGCTGGACGCACTTCGAGGACGCCGAACGAGCGCTGCCGCAGCGGGCGAGCCTCCTGGCCGACGTCCGCGCGCGCCTTCCCCGCCACCACGGTCTGTTCACCGCGAGCGACTCCGGGCCGGTCCACGACAGCGAGAACCGCCCGCACCGGGAGGACTTCGGGCTCGCGACCTTCGTCGCGGAGGAGCTTCCCCTCGTCGGGCTGCGCTCGGGGTTCGTGCACGGCGACCACGCCGACCACGTCGGCGAGTGGCCGAGCAGCGGCCGTCCCCGCGCCGCCCTTGCCGTCCGCGTCCTCGACCGGCGGGCCGGGTGTTTCGTCACCGTCGTGAATTTCCACGGCCTCCGCGATTCCCGAGGCAAGATCGACACCTCGGAGCGCCGCGTGCAGGCCGAACGGCTCGCGGGCCTCGTCGCCGAAGCCCGCGAGAAGGACGACCTGACGGTGGTGTGCGGCGATTTCAACCTGCTGCCCGACAGCGAGACGTTCTCCGTCCTCGCGGAGATCGGCCTGACCGACCTCGTCCGAGACGCCGACACCAGGAGCTCCCGCTACACCAAGCCCGTCCGGCACGCGAGCTACCTCCTGGTCTCCGACCCCTCGGCCGTCGCCCGGTTCGAGATCATGACCGACCCCGAGGTGTCCGACCACCGCGCCCTGATCCTCGACCTTTGAGCGCCGCCGACGATCAGACGAGACGCTCCGCCTCCTCCAGCAGGTAGCGGCGCTCCACTTCGTTGCGGGTCAGTTCGGCGGCCTCCCGGTAGAGGGAAGCTGCGTCGGACGCCGAACCGGTCAGGCGGAGCAGGTGGGGCGCGGACGGCACGAACGCGGTGGCGCACCAGGGGATCGTCCTCCAGAGCGTGGCGGCGGCCGAGGCCGTCCAGCAGCGCCAAGCCTCGGTCGGCTCCGTAGGCGACGGCGACCACCCGGCTCAGCCGCACCGGAGCGGTGGGCGCGAGGCGCTCCACAGGTACAGCACGGCGATCTGCGGCCAGTCGGTGTGCCCGGGCGTCTCGGCGGAGGCGTGCACCGCGGCGATCGCCGCCTGGATCTGGTACGGGCCGATCTCGCGGCGCGGCCACACCGCGTCGATCAGCGCCGTGCCGGGGCTTGACGAACATCGAAACTGTGATTCTTGAGGTGGCGATCCTCCTCGCGGGCCTACCGCACCCCTACCCGGCGGCTGAGGCCACGCTCAGGCGTGGTGCACGCGGTAACACTCACCAGGTGGCTGGCCGACGAACTGCTGCCCGGCCCGGCGTGCATGGCCGGGGTGGCCGGCTGGGACCCGTATGCCGCTCATCCGGATCGGGGAGAGGTGACCTGCAGGCGGTGCCTGCGCCTGGCCGACCCCCAGCCACAAGGCGTCGACCAGCTCGCCCTCTTCACCGTCGACGGCGCAGAATCCCGGCCGGGCATGAGTTTGTCGACGGACGGCCCTCCGTGGCGATCATGAACCACAATCGTGATCAATCACCCAGCTACTTTGGGGCTGAGGCCACGTTCGGGAGCAGGACGCCTTGCCGACCGACCCGACCCCGCCTCTGCGGTGAACGCCGATGGCTCCGAGCAACGATAGAGAGGGACCGTGAACCGGCTTCCTGACCACCTGAGAGACTCGGCGACCACGCGCACCGATGCAGCCGCACAGCGAGCCCGAGATGGACTCAAGAAACTCGTCGACGCGCGTCGGCCGATTAATTTCGCTGCGGTCGCCCGGGAGGCTGCGGTGAGTACCGACTTCCTCTACCGGCACGTTGAACTACGCGCGCTGATCGAACAGCACCGCACCAAGACGACCGGTCAACCTGCTCGGCGACCAGCACTGGACAACCACCCCACCGACTCCACCTCGGCTGCCGTACGCGCACTGGTGAGGTTCCCCCGTTCGACGGCCGGGCACGGGGATGTGCGAGAGCGAGCCGTGCTTGCGCTGCAGCACCACCCGCAGCTGCCCGTCGCTGACCTCGAACGAAGACGGCCGCAGCCCGCACACCTCGCCCGCCCGCGGCCCCAGTACCAGCAGCAGCCGCACCGCCACCGATTCCGCCAGCCCGTACCGGTCGACGAAATCCTCGCTCTCCGCGGCCGTCAGCATCGCCGCCGCCTGCTCGCGGCTGAACGCCGGCGTCTTGCCCACCCGCGCCAGCCGCGGCCGCGCCACCATCTCCGGATCCGCCGGGTTGGCTGTCAGTCCCGCCCGCCGCATCGCATACCCGTAGAACTTCCGTAGGGACGACAGGCGGCGCGCCATGCTCGCGGCCGCCAGCGGCTGGCCCGGGGTGCGTACCCCGGCCCGCGCCGAGCCCTCCAGCAGTGAGTTGCGGTAGTCGACCACGACGTCCTCCCGCACCGCCAGCAGCCCCATGCCCCGTGCGTGCACCCGAAGCCACAGCACGAATGCCGCCAGGTCCGCCAGGTGGGCCTGCCGCGTATTGACCTGCTGGGAGTCCGCCAGCCACGCCGCCACCGTCACCCACACCGGCACCCGCGGCAGCCCGTCAATCAGCCTCACGAGGCTCTGGTTTCAGCTCCTCGGCGCACCGGTGGTCAGCGTTTGACCCGGTTGCGGATGGCGAGCAGGGAGAAGCCCAGGAACAGCGGGCCCAGCAGCCGAGCGGCGAGGTTGATGTACTTGCCGGGGTCGGTCAGCTCGGCGTCGGGAGCGCGGAAGATGACGGCGTTGAGGGTGATCTCGACGGCCTTGCCGATCCGGTCGTCGAGTTTGCGGATGGGCTTGCTCTGGTGGACGGTCACCGCGATCGGCTGCGCGCCAGTGGGCGCGGTGAGGGTCCCGTCGGCTTTGAAGTCCTTACCCTTGACCGGAAACCCCCACAGGGTCAGGGCGATGACGGTGGCCGCGACGACGAGAGCGAGGCAGGCCAGCGCCCGTCTCACCCGCAGTGCGTACCCCGAGGTCGCCCAGTACAGGAACAGCAGCCACCGGTCCGGACGACGATCGGTGCGGGCGGCGGCGCGGCGCATCTCCATCTCGCCGTAGTAGAAGTCCGCGGCGCCGGGCTCGTTCTTGCCCTCCTCGAACGCCTTGCGCAGCTGCCGGTAGAGCACCTGTACCCGCTCGGGTCCGACCACGTCTACCCTCTCGGGCGCCGCCGTCCAGCCCCGGCCCGCCCGCCCGCCTAGGCCGGCGCGCCAGTGGTGCTCCTCAGCCAGCACCTGCCGGTCCCCTGAGGGGTCCCAGGCGAAGACGCAGCGGCCGTCCAGGACGATCTCATCCAGCCGGTGGATCCCGGCGAACCTGCACGCGCTCAGGTCGACGTCGGTGAGCACGAGCCGCTCGACATCCGCCCCCCGCAGCGAGACCATCCGCACCCCGCCGTCCGGGCGGGACAGGTGAGTCTCGGAGATCCCCTCAAACGGCTGGGCCATCCCGTGCACGCTCAACGGTCCCGCGCACACCGCATATCCTGCGTCCACCGCGGTCCCCCGCAACCGCAGCACCACCCGGCCGTGCGACCTCAACCGCACGAAGGACAGTTCACCGACGGCGCCCTCCACCACCAGTTCCACCTGCACCTCGGCACGATCGAAGACCAGCCTGTCGGCGACGCACCGAAACACCGCATCCCCCAGCAACCGCGACCCCTCGAACAATCCCTTGCTGAAGGTCGCTTCGTTGAAGTTGGCGTTTTGGCTGAAGGCCGCTTTGCTGAAGCGGGCGTCTTGGGTGAAGGCCGCCCTGTCGAAGTGGGCGTCTTGGGTGAAGGTCACCCCGCCGAAGTGGGCGTTTTGGGTGAAGGTTGCCCTGTCGAAGTCGGCGTGCCCGCTGAAGGTCGCCCCGAAGAAGTCGGCGCGCCCGCTGAAGGTCGCTTTACTGAAGTTGGCGTCTTGAGTGAAGATCGCCATGTCGAAGTTGGCGTCCTGGGTGAGGGCCGCCCCGCCGAAGTCGGCTTTACCGAACCGGGGGGAGCCGTCGTCAGTGACACTGTCCAGTAGCTGGTCCAGTAGGGCCGCGGTAAAGACGACGTTGCGAGCGTCGATCGTCGCTCCGGGGGCGAGCCCATCGAGGTAGGCGGCGAGATTGTCGTTCGGCAGATGTGCCAGGCAGCGGCCTCCGGCGGCGACCGGCGCCCCGCACAGGTCCCCGGGTTCGGCGCCTGGGCGCAGGGACGGCTCGGCGCAGGCGGGAGGCGGAGGGGTCATCGCGGTGGGCTCCCTTTGCTGGTGCGATCCGTGGTCAGACGTCCCGGCGCACGCGGGTGGTTCCCCGGCGGCGGCGCGGCACCCGTATGCAGGCACCCGCTCCGGTGACCGGTGACATATCTAGGAATATGGCACCGACACTGCGTGGGATGGGTTTCAGGTTTTGAAACCGAAACCAAGGTTCTCGATTTCTGGGTGAGAAACCTCGCCAGCATGGTCCGCGTGGACATATCCCAGGACGGCCGTGCTGAGCACGGCGAGGAGGCCTCGAGCGAGCAGCCGCAGACGATCCGCACCGGGTTCTGCAGCGTCTGCGCCGGCCCGTTCGAGCACTCCCCCGGCCGCCGCGGCGGCCGCCCGCCCACCAAGTGCCCCGACTGCCGCGACGGCCGTACCTCCGTCGTCGGCGCCGACCCGCTCCTGGCCGTCCTGCGCCACGCCCAGTCCCTGCGCGAGTCGCTCGCGCCTGACCTGGAGCGCACCCTGCACACCCTCACCGCACTGAACCAGGCCCTGGAGAAGTCCGAGACCGGCGCCCTGGCCCGGGTGCGCACCGCCGAGAAGAGTGCCGACGACGCCCGCGCCACCGCCGCCCAGGCCCTGCGCGACCGCACCACCGCCGAAGACCGCGCGGCCGAGGCCGAGCGCACACGCAAAGAGGGCCTCGGCCGGGCCGACCGCGAGGTGGCCGCCGCCCAGGCCGCCCAGGACAAGGCCGAAGACCGCGAGGAGCAGGCCCGCGCCGAGGCCGGCCGGCACCTGGAAGCCCTGGGGGAGGCCAAGGCGAACCTGGCCGCCGCCCAGAGCGCGCGGCAGGACGCCGAAACCGCCCGCGCCCAGGCCCAAGCTGCCCAGGAGCGCGCCGCGGCCGCCGAACGCGACACCGCGATCGCCGTCGCCGCGCGGGACGAGGCCCGGCGCCAGGTCGCCGAGGAGCGCGGGCTCCTGCGCGCGGAGGTCGAGCGGGGCATGGCCGCAGAGCAGCGGGCAGCGGCCGTCGAAGACGAACTCACGAAAACACGCGCGAGGATCCGGCAGCTCGAGACGCAAGAAGAGGAACGCCCGCGGGAGTGATGCACTGCGGCCTCCTCCCGCTCCCTCCTGGCCCAGATCTCCCAGCAGCGGCAGAGGGCCGGAGGGCCGGCCCGGGCAGGAGCGGTCTGACGTACTGCACGGCACCGCAGCACCCCTGGTAAAGAACAGATCATGCACCTAGGAGGGCCAGGAGTACTCGCCGAAGAAACAACGGATCTATCTCTGACCTGTGCAGACGGAGCCCTGCCCGAAGGGCTGGTGACCGTTCCCCTCGGCGAGTCCGCGCCACCCTGTTGGCGCCGGCGAGGCCTACGGTCGGGCCGCGTGGCGAGGTTCCTGGAGGTCTACCTGATTTCGGTCGCCTGGGACCACACCACCCGCCACTGGCCGTCGATGTTCTCGTAGCTGTCGGTGTGCCAGTAGGTGGCGCGAGGAACCGGATGGCCCCCGAAGACCACTTCAAGGGTGGCCTGGTAGCGGATGACGGCGGCGTTCTCGTGGACGCGGACGTCGATGGGACCGGGCTCCCAAGCGACATAGTCGATATGTCCGGTCGCGATGGCCCCGAGGTAGTCATCCCTGGACAGCGCCGCACCGATGGGGGTGACGAGCTGGAAGTCCGGTGCGTGCAGCTCGGACGCGACGGCGGTATCGCCTGCTACAAGCGCGCGGAGCCGGGCGCGCTCGACCTCGCGGATCTGTTCTGCGACCGCGTGGACGGCGGGGACGTCGGCTGTCTGTGGCATGGGGCTTCGCTCCTGGGTTCTGCGGTCGGACGAGGGGCGATGGCGGGGCGGTGTCGGCCGCCGACACCGCTAGACAAACTATCGGAGCTTGTCCAACTGGACTCTGTTCGTCCAGAAGGCTAGCGTATCGGCATGGCAGACGACCGAATCGGGCACATCCTCGATAGCGCGCTGATCGTTTTCAGCCAGTACGGGTACGCCAAGACGACCATGCAGGACATCGCCCGCGCCGCCGGGATGTCCCGTGCCGCGCTCTACCTCCATTTCGCCAGCAAAGAGGAGCTCTTCCGGGCGGGATCCCGAAGAGCTCACTCCCGGGCGCTCGGACACGCGGACGCGGCCCTCGCCGAGCAGGGCGACGTGCTGTCGCGAGTCGACGCCGCGATGACCGCCTACTTCGGGGAACTGAAGGCGCAGATCTCATCGAGCGTCCACGGCGGGGAACTGGTCGACGCCACCCTCGCCATCACGGGGAACATCGTCGGCGAAGCCCGTGCCGCCCTGGTGGCCCGGCTGGTCTCCGCGCTGGAGGCGGCCGCGGCAGCGGGGGAGGTACGGCTCTCGCACGTCGACGCGACCGCCGAGGACATCGCGCTCCTCCTGCTGGCCGTCGTGGACGGGCTGCAGAAGACGAGCGCGGACCCGGCGCTCTGGCATCGGCAAAGGGCCCTGTTCCTGCGCCTGGTGCGCGGGGCGATCACCTCACCCGGCGGCATCGGTTCATGACCGTCCCCTCGCCGGGCCCCTTGAGTGGAGGAACCGCCGCGCGACCTTCCTGGATCCTGTCCCGCAGCAGTTCCTCCAGCCGGTTCGCCGGATTGCCCGGACTCGGTCCGACCGTTTCGTCCTGCCCGATTCCCCTTTTCGCGGGGTGCTCCCGCGGCATGCTGGTGCGCCTGCACGACGGTCGAGTCCCACCGCCGCACGCCAGTCGATCAAGCCCTCGGCGCCCCCGCCTGCTTGCACCGCCGTCGGCAACCGTGCCCACCTCCCGTCTTCTGACCAGCGACGATGCCGTTTATAGACCGTCACCCAGTGCCCGAACCGCTCCGGCAGGTCCCGCCACGGCACACCTGTGCGCGCCCGGTAGAACGCCCCGTTGATCACCTTGCGGTGATCATTCCACCGGCTCCCGCGCACACCACCGACTGGCAGGATCGGCCGCAGTGTCGGCGGTCAGTGGGAATTCCCCAGCGGCGGCCACTTGGCGGGGAGCCATCTGGCCGCCGGTGGTCACTCTGCGTTCCCGGATGGTTCGTCGTTCTTGATCGGTCCCGGCGGCAGCCAGGGCCTGGCTCCGGTGGCACCTGGATGGGGTTGTTGCACATGCCGTAGCGGCATGTGGTGGGGTCGGGGCACCACATCACGAAAGGCTCTGTCTGCGATGTACCCCTCCCTCACGCCTCCCCGGCAGGTCAAGATCGGTGATGCCGCTGCGTTCGCCGGGATCACCCCACGCGCCATCCGCCACTACCACGAGATCGGTCTGCTGCCGGAGCCCGAGCGCGGCGGGGACGGCCGCCGCCGCTACGGCCATGACGACATGACCCGCCTGCTGTGGATCCGCAAGATGGCTGATGCCGGTATCAGCCTGGACGACATGCGGGCCGCCTTCGGCGAAGCCCGGGACGAAGCTGGAGACGAAGCCCTGGATATCGAGTCGGTCCTGAGCAGGCTGGAGGAAACCTTGGCGGCGCAGGAGGCCGCCATCAAACGTCGGCGCGCGGCTGTCCAGCGCCTGCAGGCGGTGGGCAGCCCGCTGGGGCTGCTCTCCGAACCGGTCACGGACCGGCTCAGCCCCCTGCCCCCGGGTGCGTTGCGCCCCTCCGATCTGGACGCCCTGCTGGTCACAGAACGGATCTTCGGGCCGCTGGGCGCCGCCATCCAGGCCGGCACGTTCATCGTGCTGGCCACCCACCCCGACCTGCGGGCCGAGGAGGACCGTCTTGAGGCGGCCGAGGCCGCCCTCGACGACGGCGTCGAACCCGACGACCCGCGCGTCGAAGAGCTCGCCGTACAGCGATGCGCTCACCAAATGGCCCTGAACCAGGCCATCGAGGCAGCTGGTCTCGACGCGGCCGAGGAGAAGATCTTCGAGATCTACGACGCCGACCTGAAAGGGGAGGAGGGCACAGAGATGAGCACCGCCACAGCGATCACCAAGATGCCTTACGACTTCTCTCCTGCCCGGATGCGCTGCGTGGAACTCGCCGGACGGCTCTTCGACGAGGCCCTTGCCGACGCCCACTCCGCGGACAGCTGATCGCCTGTGCTCGGCACTGACGTGGCCCGACAACCGGTTGTGTTCATCCGCATGTGACCGATCGGGTCAGACGTCGAGCGCAGCTCCATTCCTCATTCGTCAGATCACTACGGCCCACACACCAAGCGTGAACAACCACACGCCCGCTGTCAGCAGATCCACGAAACAGGTCCTAGCCCTCCCACGGGACACCTCATGCAGACAAGGGACAACTAACTGCAGAATCCCAGGAACAGAAAACTGCAGAGTCGCAGCAGGCCACCCGCGACGCCGCAGCATCAGCCGCCGAGGCCGCAGCCGCACTGGCCACCAGCCACGCCTAGCTTGAAGCCGCTCACGCAGCCCGCCAGGCCGCCGAAGACCGCGCCGCCGCAGCGGCCGAGCGCGCGGCTGGCGCGGAACGCGAGAGGACCGCCGCCCAGCAGGCGGCGGCCGTCGCTGACGCCGCGCTCCTGACCGCTCAGGAGGAGGTCCGCGCCCTGCACACCGAGGCAGCCGAGCTGCGTGAGCGCGCGCCCGCGCTGAGGCCCTCGCCCGGCCCGCTGATTGAGCGGTAACCGCTGAACGTTTCCCTTCTCCGGGGTTCAGTAGGGAGCGGCGACGGTGCCCGCGGTGCCCCAGGACTTGTAGGTCATGGTGAAGGGGGATCGGACGACGGCTCCCGGTCTTAGTTCGACGAGCATGTTGACCTCAAAGGATTGCGGGAGATGTTCGGAAGTCAGGAGGAGGACGAATTTGATGTCCGTGGCTGCGAATTCCGCTCCGGTCTTCGGAGTTCCGGGTGCGTCTGCGGTCATGAGCGGGGACGGAACGGCCGGGAACCGGGCGGTTGATGCGGCGGGGCCTGGCCAGCGGGGACAGGCGCAGGGTCGTCCAGCGGTAGGTGCGGGCATCGGCGAGTGCGGTGTCCGGGGTCAGGGCGATGGTGCGGCCCTCGGCCAGGACGTCCGGCAGGGGCATGGTCGTGTGGCCGAGGAGGCGGGTCAGGACCTGCTGCATGTCGGGGCGGCGGACGGGGTCCTTAGCCAGGCAGGCGGTGAGAAGCTCGTGCAGGGGGCGATCGAGAAGGCCGGGAACGGGTGCTGCGTTCAGAATGCGATGCAGGATGGCGGGCAGGGTGTCCTGGCCGAAGGGCGGCTGTCCGGTGGCGGCGAACGTGAGGGTCGACGCCCAGGCGACGACGTCCGCAGCAGGCATCACCCGTTGCCCTGACACCTGCTCGGGCGCCATGTAGCCGGGAGTGCCGAGGACGGAACTGGTCGCTGAGACGGTGGCGTCCAACTGCCGTGCGATGCCGAAGTCGATGACGCGGGGACCCTCGGAGCCGAGCAGGACGTTGCCGGGCTTGAAGTCGCGGTGGACGACGCCGGCCTGGTGGATGGCGGCCAACGCGGTCGCGGTGCCGACGGCCAGCCGGTAGAGAGACGGCCCGGTCAGCGGCCCGGATCCCTCGACGACCTCCCGCAGGGACGGACCGTCGATGTACTCGGTGACGATGAAGTCCGGCCCGACCTCGACGATCGGCGCGGCCTTCCGCGCCGCGGCGACCTCCCGCTGGAAGGAGCCGTCGATCGCTCCCCGCATGAGCTTGACCGCGTACCTGCCCCCGTCGTCCCTCTCACCCAGGTAGACGATGCCTTGGCCGCCTTCGCCGATGCGGCCGAGCAACCGGTAGCGGCCGAGGACCTCATGATCGCGAGGGTGGAGGGGCTGTATCCGGCCAAGGCTAGAACATGCCCCAAGATCATGGCTTTTCCGGCTTGAACCTGTAGCCGCCCATAACACGGGAAACCTCCGCCCAGGCGGAGCCAGTCGGTTTCCCTCAAGGCCAACGGCGCTCCGACGACCTCGAAACCGAATGCAACTCCCGGTATCCGCCCTCCATCCGCAGTCCGCGGCGCTGACTGATGTTCCCCGGCTTCTGTGGAGTCGCTGATGTTCCCCGGGTCGGGTGGAGTGCGCGCACTCAACGTTCTGAACGGATCGGCTCCGCCGGCGCGGGGCCCAGCCCGTGGATGGCGAAGTCGATCGCGGTGGCCAGCCGCTGTGGATCATGTCCGGCGCGTTCCCGGACCCGCAGTCCGAGCACCGTGGTGAACAGCAGTTCCACGGCGGCGTCGAGATCGAGGTCGGTGGGCAGTTCGCCGGTGCGACGCCCCTCGTCCAGCAGTGACCGCAGTGCCGACCGGGTGACCTCGAAGGCCGCCTCGGTCCGCGCGCTGACCTCGGTGTCCGTGGTGCCCAGTTCGGTGGCGGTGTTCACCACCAAGCAGCCTGGTCCGGGCTCGGCGTCGGCGGTGCAGCCCACCAGCCACCCCAGCCAGTCCCGTAGCACGTCGCGAACCGGCTGACCGGCGGTCGCCAGCCGCTCCCTGGCCTGGGCGGACTCGGTGGCGCGGTAGTGGTCGAGGGCGCGCAGGAACAGCGTGTGCTTGTCCTCGAACGTCCGGTAGAGGCTGCTGGGCGTGAGGTGGAGTTCGGCGCCCAGGTCGCGGACCGAGGTGGCGTTGTAGCCGCGACGCCAGAACAGGTCGGTCGCCCGGGCGACCGCCTCTTGCTCGTCGAACTGCCGAGGTCGTGCCATGCGCCTACCTTAGCCGACTTGTGGAGCGATCGCTCCCATACTAAGGTCCGACATCATATGGGAGCGATCGCTCCCAAATTGGCATCCCCTGTGGAGGTAGACGTGACGACCACCGGACAGACCACCCGGGCCGTCCGGCAAGAGCCGGAGCCAAGCCGCTGGGCGGCCGTGGCGGCCGTGGCGCTGGGCACGTTCTTGCTGGTCACCGCCGAACAATTGCCCATCGGGCTGCTCACCGACGTGGGCTCGGCGCTGCGGGTGTCCGAAGGCTCGGCCGGGCTGATGGTGACCGTGCCCAGCCTCGTCGCGGCGGTCGCGGCCCCGGTGGTCCCGGCACTGGTCGGCGGGCTGGACCGGCGGCTGCTGCTCCTCGGCCTGATGGGATTGATGACGCTCGCCAACCTGGCGTCCGCACTGGCGCCGAACTTTGCCGTGCTGGTGTCGTCCCGGGTGCTGGTCGGAGTGGCGATCGGCGGGTTCTGGGCGGTCGCCGGCGGCCTGGCGGTCCGGCTGGTGAACGAGGCGCATGTGCCGCGGGCCACCGCGATCGTCTTCGGCGGAGTCGGCGCGGCGAACGTGTTCGGCGTGCCGATCGGCACGGTGATCGGCGGGCTGACCGGATGGCGGATCGCGTTCACGACCCTCAGCGCGCTGGCGCTGGTCGCGCTGGTCGCACTACTGACCGTGCTGCCGCCGCTGGCCGCGTCACAAGTGATGAGCCCGCGCCTGCTGGCCCGGCAGCTGCGCAACCCCGGCGTCCGGGTCGGCATCCTGGCCACCTTCCTCCTGGTGACCGGTCATTTCGTGGCCTACACCTTCGTCAGCCCGGCCCTGCAGCGGCTGTCCGGGATCGACGCGCGGCTGGTCGGGCCTCTGCTGTTCGGGTTCGGCATCGCGGGCATGGTCGGCAACTTCGCAGCCGGTGCGGCTCTGGCCCGCCGGACGTACCGCACCGTGCAGGTGATCACCCTGGCCCTGGCCGTCGCGATGCCGCTGTTCGTGCTGCTGGGCCGAGGCACGACCGGCGGCATCGCGCTGCTGATCGTGTGGGGCCTGGCCTACGGCGGGGTGTCGGTCGGACTGCAGACCTGGATGATCAAGGCCGCGCCGCGCGCGGTGGAGGCGGCCTCCGCGCTGTGGGTGGCGGTGTTCAACCTGTCGATCGGCCTCGGCGCGCTGGTCGGCGGCGTCATCCTCGACTCGTTCGGCCTGCCGGGCGTGCTGTGGATCGGCGGCGCTGCCGCCCTGGTCGCTGCACTGGCGGTGTGGACCGCACGAGGCAACGCCAACCTGCGGTAACGGCCCCGAACTCCTACGGCTACGACGAGCCGCAAAGTAGCGGTGCGTGATGGCGGTTACTGTGCGTGCTTCGTTTTCCAGGCGTCCCGGAACTCGTCCCGAAAGTCGGACGGCTTGCGATGATTGTGGGACGGATTTCGGGAAGGTGTGATCTGGGCGAACGCGTCTGGTCTCCGCCGTCCCGGAAACGTTCGCTTCCGGGACGAGAGAACTGGTCGGTCCTCTCCCCCGTACAAGGGTTCATGCTCATAGGCCTGGTGCTGGCTTGTGAGGATGTGCACCTCATGCAGGCCGATCGGGTCAGGTCGGGCTGCGGGTGGCGAAGACGCCGGTGCGGGAGCGGGTGGCGTCGCGCGTGGGTGGACGGTGAGCGTGTCACGGTCGGCACGGTCCAGCCAGGGGTTCCGGTAGTAACGAAGAAATCTCCGACGAATATGCGCCTGGGGTGCGGAGACGCAACAGACTTCCAGCTCTGCCTGATCACCCCCCGCTCCGCTGCAGGTCAACGCCACGCGCCCTGGTCTGTCACCGATACGGACACCAGCCGTGAGCCGCCGCCCCAGCCAAGACCTCCCGGCGAGCGCCGCCTGTGAAAGCGCAGGTCATCGGCATATCGGACCGAAATTTCTTCGTTGCTACCGGCCCCTCTTCCGAACCCGCGGCCCCGTCGTGTGGCGGCCGCAGATGGGCCATCGCCGTGGCCGACACAGTCCTGCTACGCGATCAGCGGTGGCTGCCGCCCGGCGCAAGCTCGGTGCTCGACGCAGTCATTGGTCTCCTGCGGCTTCACGGCGGTCAGTTCCCGGTGGTCAACCAGCGGCGTACGTCGGCCATGGCGGTGCCGTCGCTGTCGGCGTCGATGCCGGCGGCCAGGTCGGCGATGGAGATGCGGGCGAGTGCGTCCGACCAGGCGTCTTGGGCGGCGGCCATCGCGCGGGAGATCGCGCATGGCCGTGAGCAGCGTTCGGCGGGAATGCCGAGCGGTCCGCGCTGCCTGATCTCGGAGCACCGGTATGCGGGCTCGGTTCCGTCGATGGCCCGCACCACCTCCAGAGCGCTGATCTGAGCGGGGGGCCTGGTGAGGATGTAGCCGCCGGCCTGGCCCATGGTGGAGCGGACGATCCCGGCCCGCGACAGCGCCTGCAGGTGCTTGGCCGTGTGCGCAGGCGGGGTGCCGTGCAGTTCCGCGAGTCGCGCCGCCGGCACCGGTTCGCGGCTCTGGCTGAGCGTGACGCAGCCGTGCAGCGCCCACTCCACTCCGCTGGACATCTTCATGAACCCACCCTACCCATCTCGGATATGAGATGTCCGAGATGTGATAGGAACTCGGACAAGAAATATCCGAGATCAATGGTGGGAGAGTCCATGACACTCGAAGCAGTGCCGACCGGCCGCACGTCACTGGGGGTGGCGGCCCTGGCGTTGTTCGTCGCGGCGGCGAATCTGCGGCCGGCCATCGCGGCGGTCTCGCCGCTGGTGGACCAGATCCGCGCCGACCTGGATCTGTCGGCGACCGGGGTGTCGCTGTTGACCGCCGTCCCGACGCTCGCCATGGGAGTGTGCGCGCCGCTGGGCGCGTATGCGGGTCGACGATACGGGCTGCAGTCCGGCGTGCTCGCCGGGCTCGTGATCATCGCCTTGGCCACCGCGGCCCGTCTGCTCGGCGACTCCACCTGGCTGCAGCTGAGCAGTGCGGCGGTCGTCGGAGCAGGGATCGCCGTCACTCAGACGCTGCTGCCCGCCGTGGTCAAGGCGCGCTTCGCCGCCCGCGCCGGCCTGGCCACCGGCCTTTACACCGCCGGACTCGGCCTGGGCGGCGCGGTGGCGGCCGGGGTGAGCGCGCCGTTGGCCGACGCCCTCGGCTCCTGGCCGGGAGCGCTGGCGTCCTGGGCGGTGCTCGCCCTGGCGGGCATCGCGTTGTGGTCGGCCGCCAAGGGCCCCCTGAACCTGGACGACGTCACGGCCCCCGCCGGGCCCGCGACCAAGGGCATGCCCTGGCGCAGCGGCGCGGCCTGGCACATCACCATGCTGTCGGCCGCCAACTCCGCCCTGTACTACTGCGAGCTGGCCTGGGTGGCGCCGCTTCTGCACGATGACGCCGGGCGCGACACGGCGGCCGCCGGGGCCATGATGACCGTGATGATCTCCATCCAGGTCGTCGCGATGCTGGCCGTACCGGCCCTGCTGGGAGAACGCCGCAGCACACGGGCGGGCCTGGCGCTCATGACGACGCTGACCGCTGCCGGCTTCCTGGGGCTGGCGTACGCGCCGGACACGGCGACGTGGCTGTGGATCGCGGTGCTGGGTGTGGGACACGGCGGGCTGTTCACCCTCGTGCTGACCCTGCCCGTCCTGGTCGGCCGCGACGCCGACGAAGCGGGACGGATCAGCGCGATGGCTTTCTTCGTCGGCTACGGCTGCGCCGCGCTGGCCCCTCTGATGGCGGGTGTGCTGCGCGATACCACGGGTGATTTCACTCTCGCCTTCGGCGTGCTGGGCGGGC
The DNA here is from genome assembly GCF_002995495.1 of Actinocorallia populi. Classification (GTDB taxonomy): domain Bacteria; phylum Actinomycetota; class Actinomycetes; order Streptosporangiales; family Streptosporangiaceae; genus Actinocorallia; species Actinocorallia populi. The sequence continues at coordinate 109,874 of NZ_PVZV01000007.1, forward strand.
TCGGCCTGCTGATGCTCGTGCCCGTCGCACGCCTCCGCAGTACCGTCAGCCCTTGAAGGGACCGGTTCAGACGACGAAAGTCACGCCGAAGCGGCCTGGCCGCTGTCCTCAGCGTGACTTCCGGTCCGGTGCTCGTCATGCCCCGTCTCGTCGCGGAAGGTCACATGTCCGCGGACTGTTCCGCAAGCGCGGGGGTCCGGCCGGTCTTGGCGGGGCGGCGGCGCAGGTGGTAGGCGACGGCGAGCACGAGAACGACCGGCCCCCATACCCGGAGCGGGGCGGTGCTGATCATCGCGAGTGCCTTCCACCAGCCGTTTTCGTACGAGACGTCCTGCCCCACACCGAACACGGTGAGGGTTTGACCGTCGCCGACCGGCACGGAAGCGAACAGCACGGTGAGGATCAGCCCGCCGAGCACCGCGGGAACGACCGCCGCGAGGGGCCGGACCCGCCTGCCGCCGACGAACGGGATCCAGGCGGGCGCGACCTCACCCCAGCCGCGCACCAGCCCGATGCACAGGAAGGCGATCAGCTCCGACACCACGCTCAATCCGAACACATACGGAATGCTCACCCAGAGACTCGGCATGCCGCCCTCACCCTGCTGCCCCATTTCGAAATGAAACGCGAAAGGCAGCCGCCACAGGCAGGAGGGCAAAAGGAGCAACGGCATCGCGTAGGCCAGGCGCAGTGCCCAGCGCGGAACGGGCCGCTCGGTGTCGTTGACGGCCGGAGCGGTGTGGAAGACCATGCGCACGAACTTGTCGATCACCATGGTCAGTAGTCTTCTCTCCCGTCCCGCCTTTGTGATCACCCATGCGAACCCGGATGCTCCCCCTCGCGGGTGAATCCGGGTGGCCCGCGAGAAGGGGAATGGGCCAGTCACCGAAGGCTTGTCCCGCACTTTCTTTGAACGGGGAAAACACCATTTAGCAAGACCATGCACAGGGTGCAGGGAGCCGAAATGAAGTCTCTGGGAAAACCTCGGTGGGCAAGGCGCATCACCAAGCGGTGTCGAAGTGGACTCCGGAGCGGAACAGCAGCCGGCCGGGGAACGTCAGCCGGCCTCCTCGCGGAGCAGGCGCGCGCGGTCCCGCCACGCCTGCTCCCACTGGCGGGTCAGCGCCGGGTAGACGACCAGGTGGCGGAACGGTGCGATGAGAGCCATGTACAGCCGTCCGAGCCGGCCGTTGGGCTTGACCAGGACCGCCATCCGCAGCTCGTGCCCACCGTTCGCGGACGGCGCCCAGCCGAGGTGCATGACCGCGTGGACGGTCTTGTTCGCCAGTTCGCCGGCGCGCTCGTCGTGGGTCTCGTACAGGGGGATGAACGGAGTGCTCCTGGACCCCGGATCCCTCGCGGTCCGCCGCAGGTCATCCGGCACGCGGTCGCGGAGTGACGGAACCCGCGCGGCGATGCCCGCATCGTCCGTATCCCATCCGAGCAGCGCGCCGAGCTTCCACCGCACCGCGAACAGGAACCGCATCGGCCACGGCCCCTCCTCTCCGGGGCCGGAACCCATGATCGCGGCGAGCATCGCGGGAAAGTCGTCGGGTCCGGAGCCCGGAGCGGCGAACGCCCACACGTCCTCCAGCCGGAAGTCGTGGGCGATCTCGTGGATCCGCCACGGCCGGTCGGTGTGGGCCGTGGCGGGGAGCTTCGTCGTCATGGCCTCCCCCTCACTTCGAGAGGAGCATGGAGATCTGGCGCGGCGCGCGTTCACGCTCGTCGTAGGCGATGACGTCGCCGAGGTCCGCGGCGGCGGCGATGCCCTCCTGGAGGGCTTCCTCGGTCTCGAACCGCACGATCGTGACGACGGCCTCGGCATCGGGGGTGGCCCAGACCTCGGCGGACCGGCATCCGGGCTTTTCCTCCAGGAACGCGCGCACCCGGTGCGCACGGCCGACGAACTCCTCGAAGTGATTGGGCTGCGGGTAGTGGAAGGCGACAAATCCGACGGACATCTCGCTGTCTCCCCTCATATGTACGCTGACGTATAGAACGAGGCTAGCCCCATATGTACGGCTGCGTATACATGGCGGAGAAGTGAGGTGGGACATATGGCAGGCGTGATCCGTACACCGCTGGACAAATGGGTCGAGGAAGGGCTCAAGGTCCTGGCCGTCGGCGGTCCGGACGCCGTCCGCGTCGAGGTGCTGGCGAAGAGGCTCGGCGTCACCAAGGGCGGTTTCTACGGGTACTTCGCCAACCGCGAGGCGTTGTTGGAGGCGATGCTCGACACGTGGGAGCGGGAGAGCGTCGATGAGGTGATCGACCGCGTCGAGCACGAGGGCGGCGACCCGAAGGACAAGATCCAGCTGGCCGGCATGCTCACCTTCTCCGGAGACCGCCTGCTCCCCCTCGACCTCGCGGTCCGCGACTGGGCCCGCCGCGACGAGGCGGTCGCCGAGCGCCTGCGCCGGGTGGACAACCGCCGGATGGCCCTGCTGCGCGAGATGATCGGCTCCTTCTGCTCCGACCCCGACGAGGTCGAGGCCCGCAGCCTGATCGCCTTCTGCACGGCGATCGCCCACCAGACCCTGGCCGTCGACCACGAAGGCCGCACCCGCGCCGACGTCCTCGACCGTGCCGGCGACCTGATCCTCGACCGCACCCGAGCCGAGTAGACCCGCACCCGGGTCCGTGCGACGAAGTGCGAAGGAGGCCGTTCCTGCAGCGACGGCGAGGTCGCCGCGGCACCGGGCCAGGGGGTCATTTCTCGGCCGCGCCGAGCTCCCTGGTCACGGATGCCTGGTAGGCCTCCGCGTAGGTGGGAGAGTCCTTGATGAGGTCGTCGCAGAACGCGGCGACGTCGTTGCCGATGAGTTCCAAGACCCCTTTGCCCGCGGCGACGCCCTCCTCGAAGAAGTCGACGATCCCGGGGAGCAGGGGCCCGTCGGGCAGGTCGATCGGGCCGACCTTGAACAGGTACCTCTGCATCTCCTTGTAGACGATCTGGTAGTCCGGCGGGAGCGCCTTGACGCGCGCCATGTGCGCCCGCCACTGCTTCTTGCCCTCGATGATGTCCTGGATGCCCACGTCAGCCTCCCAGTCGGCTCAATTTCCTTGCGACATTCCTGTTCAGCTGCTCGCGCCACCGGTCGCGATAGGTTCGAGCCCCTTGGCCGCCGGCCAATGCCGTGCAAAAGCCTCCGATGTCATCGCCGAGCACCTCGTGGATGCCCTGCCCGTCCGCCGCCGTCTCTTCCAGCAGTCCCAGGGCGGCATCGAAGATCGGCATCAGGTTGCGGCCGGTGAAGTCCCCGTAGGGAGAGAGGTGGCCCTTGATCTGCTCCCATGCCGCTCGGTAGTCGTCCGGCAGGGCCCTCGGCCCGCGCTTCGAACGCCTTCCACTCCCTGGTGAGATCGCTGCCTGTGACGGTCTCCCAGAAGTTCATCTCCCGCCCCCCTTGAGCTTGTCGATGCGTGATGAGACGTACTGCCATTTCGCCCAGAACTTCGCGAGTTCCTCGCGTCCGGCGTTGTTGAGCGCGTAGAACTTGCGCGGCGGACCGACCTCGGACGGCCGTTTCGTCACCTGGACGAGCCCGTTCCGCTCCAGCCGCAGCAAGATCGTGTACACCGTCCCCTCGACGACGTCGACGAAGCCGAGTTCGTTCAGCCGACGCGTGATGGCGTACCCGTAGGTCTCCTCGCCATCGATGATCTCCAGCACGCAGCCTTCGAGCGTGCCCTTCAACATCTCCGTCAGGTCGTCCAACCGGGCCTCTTCGATCTCCGGGTACCTTGTGATACCGGGTACCACTATACGGTGCCACCGAGTAGTGAAGCAACGCCCGGCCATCACCGCCCCGGCCCTCCGGGGGTCCCCGTAGCGATTCGGCCAGGCGCTGTCGGCACGCGAGTCACACGCCAAGGCCAGGACGGATGCGGCCCTGGCTGAGCGGGTCAAGAAGGGAAGGAGCCGAACCGGACCGGGGGCCGCAGGGTCCCGGCTGGAGCACCGGCGTCGTTCGTGCCCGCCCGGTACGCCGACCCCGGCACCTACCTGTTCACCCCTGAGCAGTGGGAGGGCAAGCGCGCGGAGTTCTGCCGGCTGGTCCGCAAGCCCGTCGTGGCTGCCGAGGCGATCGGCCGGGTCAAGGAGGGGCTCCGCCAGGCGCTGGAAGATCTCGAGGAGACCCTGGAGAGCGCCGCGCCGGATGACGTCGGCACGGTCCGCCTGGACGATCGGGTACTACGCGACGGGCATCAAGGGAACTCTGCGCCCAAGGCCGCGAGGTGCCCGACGAGCTGCTGTCGTTCATCGCCCCGGCAACCGCGAGAACATCGGCTTCATCGAGGCCGGCACGACCTTCCTGCTCGATCCCTGAACTCAAAGCTCGGTGCGGCGTCTGTCGGTGCTGGGGTGCGGGAGGGAACTCGTGCGCTGGTCAGTGCCAGGTGGGCATCATGGCGTCGGGGTAGCGGGAGCCGGCTGCTCCGTGCGGCAGGATCTCCTGGATGCGGTTGAGGTCCTGGGGGGTGAGGGTGATCTGCGCGGCGGCGACGTTCTGCTCCAGGCGTTGCGGGCTGCGGGTGCCGGGGATGGGCACGATGTCGTCGCCCTGGGCGAGCAGCCAGGCCAGGGCCAGCTGGGTGACGGTGATGCTCTTGCCCTCTGCCAGGGCTGTCAGCTCGCGGACGGCAGCCAGGTTCTTCTCGTAGTTTCCGGGCTGCCAGCGGTCGTCCCGGCCGCGCATGTCGTCGGCGGGGTACTCGGCGGCCGGTTTGACGGCGTCGGTGAGGAAGCCGCGGCCCAGCGGCGAGTAGGGCACGAAGCCGATGCCCAGTTCCCGGACCACCGGCAGGACATCGGCCTCCACGGACCGCTCGAACACCGAGTACTCGGTCTGCAGCACCGAGACGGGGTGAACCGCGTGGGCGCGCCGGATGGTGTCGGGGCCGGCTTCGCTCAGCCCGAAGTAGCGCACCTTGCCTGCGGCGATCAGCTCTGCGACCGTGCCGGCCACGTCCTCGATGGGGACGTTCGGGTCCACGCGGTGCTGGTAGAGCACATCGATGTGATCGGTGCCGAGATGGCGGAGGCTGTCATCGGTGACCTTGCGGATGTTGGCGGGGCGGCTGTCGAGGGCGATGGAGATCTTGGACGGGTCGCTGAAGTCGTAGCCGAACTTGGTGGCGAGCAGGATGTCGTCGCGGAAGCCCTTGACGGCGCGGCCGAGGAGCTGCTCGTTGATGCCGATGCCCAGGCCGTACAGCTCGGCGGTGTCGAAGAGGGTGACGCCGAGTTCATGGGCGCGGCGGATCGTGGCGATGCTGCTCTGCTCGTCCGGCGCCCCGTAGCCGATGGTCATGCCCATGGTGCCCAGGCCGATCGCCCCGGCCTGCAGGCCCTGACCGCCCAGAGTACGGCGAGGAAGGTTCGTGGTGTGTTGTTCCATGCTCTCAACGTTAGGCACGTGCGACCCGGGGGTCATGGGGCAATGGCCGCATAGGATTGCCTGATCCTCTCAGGGAAGAAGCACGCCATGCTGAATCGTCTCGCTGCGGCCATCGACCGGCACTGTGCGGGACCGGGTTCGGACACCGCCATCCCGCGGCTGTCCCTGATCGCGGTCGACGAACCCGTCGAGTCCACCGGCCATCTGTACGAGCCGATGATCTGCTTCGTCGCCGGCGGCGCGAAACGCACCACCGCAGGAGATCTCAGCGAGGTCGCCCACGCCGGCGAGATGCTCCTCACCACGATCGACCTGCCCGTCGCCGTCGACCTGGAGGAACTGCCCTACCGGTCGGCCGTGATGCACCTCGACGGCCAGGCGCTCGCCGACCTGCTCGTCGAACTGGACGAGACCGGCCCGGCCGTTCCGTCGCCCGCGGCAGGGCAGGTCAAAGCGCCGATGCCACCGGAACTCCTCGACGCGGCCACCCGCTGGGTCGAACTCCTCGACACCCCTGAGGACATCGGTCCCCTCGCACCCCGGATCGAGAGCGAGATCCTCTACCGGCTGCTGCGCGGCCCTTTCGGCGCCATCCTGCGTCAGGGGACGCTGGCCGACTCGACCACGAGCCGGGTGCGGCAGGTCACGCGATGGATCTGCGAGCACTACAACGAGCCGCTCAGCATCGACGCGATCGCCGCCGTTGCGCAGATGAGCCCCGCCAGCCTGTACCGCCACTTCAAAGCGGCAACGGGCATGAGCCCGCTCAAATACCAGAAACACCTACGGCTCCAGGAAGCCCGACGCCGCCTGGCCGTCGGCGACGCCACCGTCACCCAGATCGCCCGAGCAGTCGGATACACCAGCCCCACCCAGTTCAACCGCGAATACCGCAGCACCTACGGCCTCCCACCCGGACAGGACGCAACCCGCCTGCGCACCCGACCCACCCGCACCACCACCCGACTGTGAACCTCGCCCCGAGAGCCGTCCCCTTCCCCTCATCAGCGCGCCCAGGCGTTCATCTTCTGGATTTTCGCCGTTCGCTACGGGGACCCCTCGGCCCGCTGCCCTGACGGTGGTTCAGGATGGTCGTCGGCTGTGGAAGACCTGGCCGTAGAGCCTCGTCACGGAGATCCGCACGACCATCCGGCCGTGTTCGATCATCTTGCGGTCGAAGGCGGGCCGCTCCTCCCCCGCTTCGAGGGCGGAGTGCACCGCGTGGAGTTCGTCGATCGCTGCATCGCCGGGGGTGGTCGCGATGGCGGTGGTGGCCGTCCCTTGGGCGACGGCGAAGTTGAAGAAGTCCTCGCCGGGCACGTGCAGGACCGCGCGGGGGTCGCGTAGCAGGTTGCGGCCCTTGACGCGCCGGGTGGTCGTGGAGACGCGGATGGTTCGGGCCTCGGGGTCGGCGACGTAGTACACGTTCGACAGCTGGGGCGTCCCGTCCTGGCCGACCGTCGCCAGGATCCCTTCGCGGCGGGCCGCCACGATCTTCCACAGATCGGCCTGCGCGGGAGGCTTCATGACGACCTCCTTGGGAGGGCTCCGGTGGGCCGGAGGAGGACGGGACGGTTCGCCATGGGGTTCCTTTCGTTGAGGCGGGTCACGCGGAGGACCAGCGTGCGGGGGCCGGGGTCTCCTGCAGGAGCGGGCGGAGGTAGGAGAGGTCCTCCTTGTCTCGAGTGCCTTGGAGGTAGCCCTGCTCGAGGAAGAAGGAGGACTGCAGGACGGAGGCGTCGGCGGTGAACATGACCTCGACGGTCGAGCGCCGCACGGCGATGCGCCACTGGCCGTCGCGCCGCTCCAGGCGGTCGAGGTAGCGGCCGCTGATGAACTGCGCGGTGCGTCCGTTCTTGCTCAGCAGGACGACGATGGCGTAGCTGTCGCAGTGCGCGACATCGCCGTCGATCTCGCAGGCGTGGGTGGTGATGTTGTGGGTGTGGACCTGGGAGGTGGCCTCGTGTGCGGCGTTGGCCCAGGCGGCGTAATCGGTGCCGGTGTTGGTCGCCAGGCCGTGCTCGTCGGTGGCGTCGGGGTGGTAGGCGCCGGTGATCAGGCCGACGTCGTGGCGGTCGCAGCCGCGCGCGTGGCGGGTGATGCAGTCGAGGATCTCGGTGCGGTCCTTCAGATGGCGCACATCCTGCCGCAGCTCCTGCAGGTCGTGGTCGGCGGCCATCAGGCGACCATCTCTTCACCGGCCAGGGTGGTGCGGTGCATCAGGCGCAGGGAGGTGGGTTCGAAGGGGGTGGCGCGGTGCAGCATCCCGGTGTTGTCCCAGATCACCAGGTCGCCCGGCTGCCAGCGGTGGCGCAGCACCCGCTCGGGACGGGTCGCCCGTTCCAGCAGGCCTTCGAGCAGCGCCCGCCCCTGCTCGGAGTCCATCCCGACCACATCGCCCGCGGTGGCGCCCAGCAGCAGCGACTTGCGGCCGGTGCGGCGGGTCCACACCAGCGGGTGGATCTTGGCGGGCACCTTCTCCCAGGCGGCGCGCTCCCGCTCCGAGGCATCGGGGACGGCCCGCGCCTGGGCGTTGGCGAAGCTGTGCACCACGCGCAGAGCCTCCAGCTCGGCCTTCTCGGCCTCGGGCAGCTCCTGGTAGGCCAGGTAGGTGTTGACGAACTCGGTGTCACCGCCGGCGGGGTCCACTTCGCGGGCGGTGAGCAGGGTGGCCTTCTGCGGGAGCTCGTCGGTGGCGCCGTCGATGTGCCACAGGAAGTTGCCCTTCCGGTAGCGGGCCAGCACGGTGTTGGTCTTGGCCGGGTCCAGGGTGATCGTGGCGATCTCCGGCAGGCGGTGCTCGCCGGTCCTGGCCGAGACCACCTCGCCCAGCAGGCGGCTGAGCGCCACCAGGTCCTCGTCGCTGATGTCGAGCCCGCGGTAGACCACGACGCCGTGCTCGTCCAGCGCCGCCCGGACCTTTTCGGCGGCCCGGGGATCGACCAGCTGCCCGCCGGACGCGCCGGTGACCTCGAGGCCGAACGGTTCGAGCGGGGTGAAGGTGACGGCCATCTCGCCTCCTCAGATGTTGGTGTTGTGTACAAGAACACCGCATCTAAATGGCGAGAGTCAAGTTCTCTTCCTTGTAGACGGCGATATGCTGAAGTACGGACCAGCGGCCTGGACGACAGACAGGGAGGCACCCGGGATGACCTCGCCCCGACCGCGGCGCCGCGCCGGATCCGCGGGTTCCAGGACCCGGGCGGTGATCCTGCGCAGCACCGAGCGGATCATGCTGGAACAGGGTTACGCGGCGATCACCTATCGCAGCGTCGCCACGGAGGCGGGGGTGACACCCGGGCTGGTCCAGTACTACTTCCCCGCCATCGGGGAGTTGTTCGTCGCCGTGCTGCGCGCCGGCACCGACAGGATCGTCGAGCGGATGGCCCGGCTGCCGGAGGCCGAGCAGCCCCTCAGAGCCATATGGGACTACGCCGGCGACAGGACCGGCACCGCGCTCCTCATGGAGTTCATGGCGCTGGCCAACCACCGCAAGGAGCTGGGACCCGTCATCGGCGAGGGCGGCGAACGCGTCCGGCGGGCGCAATCGGAGGCCCTCACCCGGGCCTGGAGCCGCTACGGGCTCTCGCAGGACGACCTGCCGCCCGCCGCCCTGCTCTTCCTCATGTCCTGCATCCCGCGAATGATGCACCTGGAGGAGTCGTTCGGCACCTTCACCGGCCACGCCGAGACCGTCGCCCTCGTGGAGCGCTTCCTCGACCAGGTCGAGCCGCGAACCGAACGACAGGCCCTGCCCGGAGGAGATCTCAAGTCTTGATCCAGGAGCCCGGACAGGCCTGCGGCGATGGCGAGAGAGGAGGCTCCCCTCGCCATCGCCGCCGGGTTTCAGGGAAGGGCGGTCATCATGGCGGCGACGCGGGCCATGGCACCGGGGACGTCGGCGTCGGGACCGGGTTCCATCTGCCACCTGGCGATCTGGAGTGAGGTGTCCACGACGGTGCGGATGCGGTCGATGCGGCGGTCTCGGAACTCGTCGAACAGCTTCTGGTCGGCGGTTCCGCTCTCCAGGAGCAGTTCGGCCAGGACGGAGGCGTCTTCCAGGCACTGGGCGGCGCCCTGGGCGAGGGTGGGCGGGCAGGCGTGGAGGGCGTCCCCGAGCAGGAGGACGTTGCCGCGGTTCCAGGGTCCGTCGACCAGGAGCCACTCGAAGTGGGTGTAGTTGATCGGCGCGTCGTCGGTGATGGTCGGCTTGATCTCCTCCCAGGCGCCGCCGTAGGGCCGGGCGAGTTCGCGCATCATCGCGGCGAGGCGTTCACGGGGGATGACGGCCTGGTCGGTGACCTTGTCGACGAGGTAGGCGTAGATGGAGTCCTCGCCGGTGGGGCAGTACCCGGCGATGTAGCACGGGCCTCCGTACATGAGCTCGGTGCGCCGGACCCGGGCGGGGCGCGGGACGTGGGCGCGCCACGCGCCCATGCCGACCGGCTGCGGCCGGGTGTCGATGCCGATCATTTCGCGGACGGAGGAGCGGATGCCGTCGGCGCCGATGACGAGGTCGTACTCACCGGTGGTGCCGTCGTCGAAGGCGACGGGGTCGACGGAGGTCACGGTGCGGCCGAGCATGAGCTCGGCGCCGGCGTTCTCCGCCGCTTCGACGAGGACGGAGCACAGGGCGGGCCGGTACATGCCCAGGGACGCGGGAAGGTCCGGTCCGCCGGACTTGATGTCCTGGCTTTCGAAGAGCAGCTCTCCGGTGGGGGTCTGGATGCCGACGGAGTCGAAGGCGTACCCCTCGGCTTCGACCCGCGGCCAGACGCCGAGGTCGCGCAGGACGCGCAGGGCGTTGCCCTGCAGGGTGATGCCGGAGCCCAGGGCGGTCCAGGTGGGTTTGAGTTCGGCCAGCTCGACGTCGACGCCCGCGCGTGCGAGCAGGATCGCCAGGCTGGTCCCGGCGATGCCGCCGCCGACGATGAGAACCTTCATGATGCCTCGCTGTGGGGTGGTCTGGGGGGATGGGCGGTAGGTCAGGCGGGGACGCAGCGGTTGTGCTGGGCGCCGATGCCGTCGATCGCGGCTTCCAGGACGTCTCCGGGCCGAAGGAAGCGCTTCCAGTGGCCGCCGTTGCCCTTGGGGCTTCCGGTGAGGACGAGGTCGCCGGGCAGCAGCCGTACGGAGGCCGACGCCTCGGCGACCAGGCGGGCCACGTCGAAGATCATGTCGTCGGCGGTCTCGTCCTGCATGGTCTGCCCGTTGAGCTTCAGGGTCAGGTGCAGGCGGGACGGGTCGGGCACGAACCGCGCGGGGACGATGAACGGGCCGGTGGGCAGGAACGTCGGCTGGTTCTTGGCGCGCAGCCAGTCCCCTCCGAGGGCCCGGTGCTCGGGAGGGAACTGCCAGTCCCGTGCGCTGATGTCGTTGCACACCGTGTATCCGGCGACGTGCTCCAAGGCCTGCTCGGGCGTCACGTGCCGGGCGGGGCGCCCGATGACGACGGCGAGTTCGGCCTCCCAGTCGGGCTGGGTGGCGCCCTCGGGAAGGAGGATGTCGTCGTGGGCTCCGCACATCGCCGACGGCAGGCCGATGAACAGGAAGGGCCTGCCTTCGCTGAAGGCCTTGAGCTGCTGCTCCGCTGCCGCCCGCGCCGCGGCGTCGTCGCCGCCCGCGGCCCGCGCCTGGGCGGTGGCCATCTCCAGCAGGTGGGCGCGGTAGTTCGCGCCCGCCTGGATGATGTGGCGCGGGGCGACCGGCGGGAGGACGCGCAGGTCCCTCAGGTCGAACCCGTCGGTGTCACGGGTGCTCTGGGCCAGCTCTTCGAGCCGCGGGAGGTTCTCCTGCCACTGCTCCAGGATGCCGCGTACTGTGACGGGACCGTCCATGAGTCCGACGTCCGAAAGGGGCAGGACCCGGTCGTCCACCACGAGGCCGGCGAAGGGGCCGCCGGAGGAGCGGGTGAAGGTGCCGAGCGCGAAGCGCCGCGTGGTGGCGGGAGTGTCGCTCACCCGGTTCTCCTTCCTCAGCGCTTGTAGGGGCGGACGGTCTCGTTGGGCTGCATGACGAAGTGGTGCCCCCACATCTCGGGCCGCTTGCCCTTGCGGACGTCGATGAACCGCGGGGAGTGCGCCTCGCCCTCGGGGATGGGCAGGCCGTCCCAGCCGTACTCGATGAAGAACCCGGAGGGGTTGCGGATGTAGAAGGAGACGGTCTGGTCGCCGATGTGGCGGCCGAGCCTCATCTGCAGGTCGGGGTTCTGGTCGCCGCCCAGGACGTCGTAGTAGGCGTAGCCGACGTCGTCGAGGGAGTTGCACTCCAGGTAGACGTGGTGGAGGCCGAGCATGTCCTCCATCTGCAGGAAGGCGATGCTGTGGTGGCGGGGGTTGGAGCGCAGGAACCACATGTCGCCCAGCGGCGGGTTCAGGCGGATGATGTCGGTGGTCTGGAAGCCCAGGACCTCGGTGTGCCACTCCGAGGCCTCCTTGGCGTCGGGCACGACGAACACCACGTGGCCCAGGCCCTGGTCTCCGGTGACGAAGCCCTGGTGGGGGCGGGGCGGGTCCCAGTCGCGGTAGCCGCTGGACTGGTAGCAGAACGCCTCGTACGGCTGGCCGTACAGGTCGGTGAACGTCACCAGTTCCTGGACGCCGCGCGCTTCGCAGAGTTCCCGGCCGGCCCGCCGCGGGGCGGCGCCGGCCTTCTCCAGCCGGTCGGTCAGGGAGTCGAGGTCGCGGTGGTTGAGCACCTCCCACCCCACGTAGGCGAGTCTGTGCTCCGGGCCGGGGTGGATGGACAGGCGGTAGTCGGCGTCGTCGATTTTGACGCGGACGGCGCCGTCGTCGCCGTCCGGACCGAGCATGCACGCGAAGGTCTCCGGCGCCCAGGTGCGCCATTCGGCGTGGTCCGGTGATTCGACTCCGACATATCCGAGTTTTGCGATCTCCGTCATGAGAGAACTCCTTCTGCTGAGTGTCTGCGAAATCTAGACACGCAGAGTGCATTTCCGGAAATCAATGTCACAGATATGTGCTATTACGCCGACCCGGGAGGCCTAGAGGTCGAGAACGAGTTCGGGGGTTCGCGAGCGCGACACGCAGGTCAGGATCACGTTGTTCGCAGCGCGCTGCCCGGTGTCGAGCAGGCCGTCACGATGGTCGGGAACACCGCGAAGGACCCTGACCGCGCACGCTCCGCAGAAGCCCGCTCCGCAGGAGACGGGCACCTCGACTCCCATGGCGCGGAGCCCCTCGTTCAGTGACGTGCCTGCCGGGACCGAGAACGACAACTTCGAGCGCGCCAGGACCAGATCCACCGCCGGGGAGTCGCCGCCCGCTCCGGCAGGGGGCTCGAAACTCTCCCGGAACAGGCGGACACCGGGCCGGTCGGCGAGCACGCGATCGATCGCGGCGACGAACGGTTCAGGACCGCACGTGTACACCGCGCATCCGTCCCGCACATCGTGCAGGACGGATGCGATGTCCTCGCGTTCCCGCGCGACCGTGACGGCGTGCCTGAGGTCCGCCAGCTCCCGCCAGTCGGCGACCTGCCGGGCGTCGTGCCCGAAAAGGGCCAGCGACCAGGGCCGGCGGGCCGCGTCGGCCAGGCGTGCCAAGGGGATCAGCGGCGCGACTCCCGCGCCGCCCGCGACGAACGTGTACCTGCCGGCCCCGGCCAGCGTGAGGCCCGGGAGGACTCCCAGGTATCCGATCCGGTCGCCGGCCCGCAGCCGGTCGTGGACGTGGTCCGACCCTCCCCTGGAGGCGCCGTGCCTGCGCACGAGGACCAGCCAGCGGCCGCGGTCCTCAGTGCGCCCGCACAGGGAGTAGGGGCGGACGAGCCCTTCGGCGAGCACCAGGTTCACATGGCTGCCGGCCGCCCATCGCGGCAGCGGCCGCCCGTCCGGGTCCCGCAGGCCGACGGCGACGAGGGAAGGGCTGAGGAAGGTCTTGTCCGCCACGACGAGCGACCCCCCTGGGCCGCCCGGTCTGCGCGCGGGGGGGCGGGTGCGCCCGTAGGGGGATCGCCACCCGTGTGCCGGAAGAGGGGAAGGTTCGGAGGTCATGCCTGGAAGGTAATGAGCGCGGCATCGCCCCCGCCGGAGTGGATCATGTGCGGACGCGATACCAGTTATGAAATGCGCATTTTCCGCACCGCGATATCGGGGGTTGTATCGCACGTCACACTTGCCGGTAGTGTCGAGTGGCCGGGCACCACCCCATGCCCGGAGATTTTCGAGGAAAGCGGCGCCGCATGGAACTGGGTAGATTCGATCTCAACCTGCTGGTCGTATTGGACGCGCTGCTGCGGGAGAAGAACGTCACCCAGGCCGCCAAACGGCTGCACCTGTCCCAGCCGGGAGTCAGCACGGCCCTGTCGCGGCTGCGCAAGATGCTGGACGACCCCCTGCTGGTCCGGCAGGGACGGCACCTCGCCCTCACGCCGCGAGCGGAGGCGCTCATCGGGCCGGTCCGCGAGACGCTGGCGACCATCGAGCAGAGCATTCTGCAGTCGCCCGGATTCGATCCCGAAAGCGACACCCGGACCTTCTCCATCCTGGCCAGCGACTATGTCGGGATCGCCCTCCTGCGGCCGCTGCTGGCCCGCATCGGCGACCAGGCCGCGCGCGTGCGCATCGACATGAGCGCGCTCACCGCCGGGTGGCTCGACCAGGTCAAGCGCGACGAGGTGGACCTCGCGATCGTCCCGGACCGGATGGTCACCGGGAGCGACCTCGAATCGCTCTCGAGCACGCGGCTGATCGAGGACCGCTTCGTCGCCGTCGTCTGGAAGGAGCACCCGGCCGCCGCCCAGGGCCGGCTGACGGCCGCCGACCTCGGCCGCTGGCCCTACCTGGCCTTCGCCCCGCCCCAGGGAACGAGCCTGGTCGAGGACGGGCTGAACGAACTGGGCATCAGCCGCTCCGTGGAGGCCACGGGGTCGAACTTCGCCTCCCTGGCGTTCATGCTTCCGGACACCATGATGATCACTTTCCTTCCGGAGCGGCTCGCCGCCAGGGTGGCGCCCGCCGCGCAGGTCGTCGTCGTCCAGCCGGACTTCCGGTTGCGGCCGCTCACCCAGTCCGCCTTCTGGCATCCGCGACGCGACCGGGACGGCGGCCATGTGTGGCTGAGGCGGGAACTGCTGGCCACCTCGCAGGCGGAGTTCGCCGACCCGGATGCCCCGGCGTGAGCGGCCGGCCTGGCCGGAGCGCCGGGTAGGACGGCGCAGGCCCGCGTGTCAGCCACGCGGGCCTGTCGTGCCCTCGGGGTTCAGGCGAAGCGGGACAGCTCCCGGCCGCCGGCGTAGCCGGCCTTGCCGCCCAGCGCGGACTCCAGCCGGATGAGCCGGTTCCACTTGGCCGTACGCTCCGAGCGCATGGTCGACCCGACCTTGATCTGACCGGTGCGCCACCCCACGGCCAGGTCGGCCAGCCACGTGTCCTCGGTCTCGCCGGAGCGAGCCGACAGCACGGTGGTGTAACGGGCGGAGTGCGCGCGGCGGACCACGTCGAGCGCGTCGGACAGCGTGCCGGCCTGGTTGGGCTTCACGAGCACCGCGTTGGCGGCGCGGGCGGTGATGCCGTCCTCCAGGCGGTCCAGGCTCGTCACGAAGAAGTCGTCGCCCAGCAACTGCACGTGCTGTCCGGACCTCGCCGAACCGAGCACGCGGGTGGCCTCGGGCCAGCCCTCCCAGTCGTCCTCGGCGAGCGCGTCCTCCAGGGAGACGATCGGGAACTCCGCACACCACTGCGCCAGTTCCGCGATCAGCTCCGCCGACGTCAGCCGCCGCTGCTCGGCGGCCAGCACGTAGTGGCCGTCCCGGTCGAAGAACTGCGTCGCGGCGATGTCGATGGCGATGCCCACCCCGCGGCCGTCCCCGCCGTCGAGTGCCAGCCCGGCCCGCTCGATGCCGCGGCACAGCACCTCCAGGGCGGTCCGGTTGGCGGGCAGGACCGGCCCCAGTCCTCCTTCGTCGGCGACCAGCGCCACCGGCAGCCCCCGCTCGGCCAGGACCTGCGCGGTCCCCTCGCGTACGCGCGACGCCCACTCGATCGCCTCGGCGAAGGAACCGGCGCCCAGCGGGACGACGAGGAAGTCCTGAACGTCGATCGAGCGGCCCGCGTGGGCCCCGCCGGAGATGATGTTGACCATCGGCACGGGCAGCAGCGGGGCCTCGCCCTCGCGACCGGCCATCGCGGCGGCGTGCTCCCACAGCTCCCGTCCCCTGCTGCGGGCCGCGGCGACGGCGGCGGCGACGGACACCGACAAGATCGCGTTCGCGCCCAGCCGGCCGAGTCCGGCGGTCCCGTCGAGTTCGCGCATCCGCCGGTCGAGGGCCGCCTGGTCGGCGGCGTCCCGGCAGCGGACCGCGCGGGCGATCTCGCCCTCGACGTTGGCGACCGCCTTGAGGACGCCGTTGCCCGCGTAGCGGCCCGCGTCCCCGTCGCGCAGTTCCCGTGCCTCGTGCGTACCGGTCGACGCGCCGGAGGGGACGGTGGCGTCGCCGCGGCTGCCGTCGGCCAGGACGACCTCGCAGCCGACCGTGGGCTTGCCGCGCGAATCCAGGGCCTGCCAGGCGTGCAGGGTCGAGATGGCGGTATCGGACGTCATTTGATCAACTCCCAGGCGTTCAGGACGCCGTTCATCTGGTCGTTCCGGTGGTCGTCGACGAGCAGCGCCCTGCCCAGGTCCCTGGTGCGCGGCCTTTGGGGCCCGGTGAGGTAGGGGGCGGGGCTCTTGCCGTCGACTCTGGCGATCAGCAGGCATCCGACCTGCCGCATCAGGTGCCCGCCGTCGAGGGTGAGCGTGTCCTTCACCTGCCGGGTGTAGGACTCGAGGAAGGCCGCGGCCAGGCCGCGGTAGAGGTCCGCGCGACGGGGGGCGTGGACGCTCTTGAGCAGAAGGTGGCTGAGCATGAACGCCGGGTCGAAGGCCGCGTCGCCGATGTGGGCGACCTCCCAGTCGAGCACCCACATGCGGCCGCCGGAGGCCAGCACGTTCTTGGGGCTGAGGTCGCCGTGGACCAGGCAGTCGCGCGCCGCGTACATCGTGTCGACGGTCCTGGTGACGATGGGAGCGAGGTCCGGGTGGGCCGCGGCGACCTCGCGGTGGAAGGGGTCGGTGCGCAGCTGCGCGAAGACCTTCCGGTCCTCGAAGCCGGAGAGGCGTGACCGCTCCGTGGCGGTCCGGGTCTGCCAGACGCCCAGGGCGTGTCCCAGCGCTCGGGCGACTTCGGCGTCCACCACGCCCGCCAGCAGGTCGTCCCGCCAGTTCGTCCAGCTCTCGGGCGCGCGCTCGATCACCAGGTAGCCGCCGTCGAAGTCCAGGACGGCGGGTACCGCCTCCGGTGTCTCGGCGTGGGCGAAGCGCAGTGCCCTGGCCTCGATGCCGATCCGCGCGACGTCGGCCTGCCACGGTCTGGCGACCCGGAGAACGGGCAGCGCGCGTTTGACGACGACGTCGACCCCGGGCCCGGAGACGGCGAACACGTCATTGGAGACCCCGCCGGTGAGCGGAACCGCTTTCGTGCGGTCCGGAACGGTGACCAGTCCTCGCGCTGTCAGATGGCCGAGGAGCGCCTGGACTTCGCCCGATGGCTGGGAGCTCATGGTGTTTCCTTCATACGCAGGGCCGGGGTGCGGAAGACCTCGGGATTGACCACGGTCGGCGGACGCCTTCCCCGCAGCACCGCGGCGACGTTCCGCGCGGCCTTCTCGGCGAGTTCGGCCGTCGACCCGTCGGAGTAGAACCCGACGTGGGGGTGATCACCGCCAAGGGGTGGGTGCGCAGGGGGTGTCCGGCCGGGAGCGGCTCAGGGTCGGTGACATCCAGGCCGGCGCCCGCGATGATCCCTGTGTCCAGCGCCTGAACCAGTGCTTCGGTGTCCACCAGCCCGCCGCGGGAGGTGTTGACGAGGTAGGCGCTGCTCTTCATCGCGGCCAGTTCGCGGGCGCCGATGAGGCCCCGGGTCTGCGGGGTCAGCGGGCAGTGCAGGGAGACGACGTCGGCTTCGGCGAGCCCCTCTGCGAGGCCGCCGACCACGCGAACGCCTTCGGGCAGGTCGCCGGAGCCCCGTCCGCTGCGCAGCGCCAGCACCTCCATTCCGAGCGCCTGCACCCGCGTGACCACGCGCCGGGCGATGCCGCCCAGACCGACGAGCAGGACCTTCTTGCCGCGCAGCCGCACGGGCATCCCGCCCGCCCGGTTGTCCCAGCCATCGGTCCGCACGTCGGTGGACAGCGGGCCCAGGCGGCGGGCGAGCGCCAGGATCAGCAGCAGCGTGGTGTCGGCGACCTCGTCGCCGCAGAAATCCGGGACGTTCGTCACGACCATGCCGAGCGCGGTGGCGTGAGCGACGTCGATGTTGTCCAGGCCGACGCCGTACCGGCCTATGGTGACGCACCGCTTCGCCTCGTCCAGGACCGATGCGTCGACGGTCTTCCAGCACGTCAGAATCGCATCCGCCGCGGGGGCGAGTTCGCGGAGTTCTTCTCTCTCGCCTGTGCGCGCCACCAGAAGTTCGGCATCGAGGACGCTTCGCTCGACCTCCAGGTCCGGCCATGCGTAATCGGTGACCAGGACGGTCGGTTTCATGAAACCAGCCTTTCTGCGAACAGCGGAGACGGCGTTCGACGGGCCGAGACCGACCCCCGTCGCCTCCTCGTGGCTTGGAACGCACCCATCCCACCACCAGCGGTGCCGTCACCGGAAATATGCAGTGGCGATCGCTGGCATTCGCACGGCGAATGCACTGCAGAAAAGAGTGTCTTGGCTTTCGGATTTCCATCGCAGATATGTGGTATCAGGAGTGCGGATTGCCGCGTGAGAAGAGCCTGCGGGCATGGTGGCGAGATTCGGTCCCGCCTGCGCGGTCGTCGTGCCGGGTGGACGCCCACAGCACGAGCCCGAGGCAGCTGAACGAGGCGCCCAGCGCGCATACGGCGCCCCAGCCGGCCACCGTGTAGAGGGAGGTCGCGGCGATGGCGCCGGTGGCGCTGCCGATCGAGTAGAAGACCATGTATCCACCGATCAGACGGCTGCCCGCGTCCGGGTGCAGCGCGTAGATCAGGGTCTGGTTGGTGACGTGGACCGCCTGCACGGCGAGGTCGAGAAGGACCACCCCGACGACCAGGGCCCAGAGCGAGCTGCGGGTGAAGGCCAAGGGCAACCAGGAGGCGGTCAGCAGTGCCAGGGCGATGCCCGTGGTCTGCCTGGAGAGTCCGCGGTCGTTCAGGCGGCCCGTCACGGTCGCGGCCAGGGCTCCTGCGACGCCGATCAGCCCCAGCGCCCCGATCGTGCTGTGGGACAGGAAGTACGGGGCCTCGCTGAGCGGCAGCGCGACACTGCTCCACAGGGTGCTGAAAGCCGCGAAGACCAGCAGGCCGAACAGGGCCCGGAGCCGCAGCGTCCGCTCCCGTGCGAACAGGGTGATCGTGGAGCGCAGGAGCCGCCCGTAGTGCAGCGTCGCCGGCGGAGCGTCATGGTGGCGCGGCAGCACCCGGTACAGGACCAGGGCGAGCAGAGCGGTGAGCGACGCCGAGGCGAGGTAGACGGAGCGCCAGCCCGCGAGGTCGGCCATCAGGCCGGACACGGTGCGGGCGAGCAGGATCCCGATGACCACGCCGCTGGTGACCAGGCCGACGACCCGTCCGCGTCCTGCGGGAGGGGCCAGCGACGCCGCGAAGGCCACCAGCGTCTGCGTGACGACCGCGAGAAGACCCATCGCGGCCATGCCCGCGAGCAGGACCGCCGCCGTGTGGGCGACGGCCACCACGGCCAGCGCCAGCACCAGGAGCAGCAACTGGGCCACGACGAGCCGTCTGCGGTCGACCATGTCGCCCAGCGGCACGAGGAAGAAGAGTCCCATCCCGTATCCGACATGCGTGAGAGTGACCACGCCGCCGACGAGTGCCGGGCTCATGGCGAGATCCTGGCCCATGGTCACCAGGAGCGGCTGGGAGAAGTAGACGTTGGCCACCGCGGCTCCGCAGGCGACGGCGAACAGTATGACGACGCCACGGGACAGGACGAACGCGGAACCTCCCCCGCTTCGGGCCTCGGCCCGTCGTGTCGCGGCCTCACCGTTGTCGAGCATCGGCACTCCCCCGCCTATCTGGTTTCAACTTGCTACCGATGGCAACCGTAGCCGTACTGGTAGCATGTTGCAACCGTTGTGAGAGTGGGGGAAGCCATGGTGTCCAGGACGCGCTTCGACGACGACGAATGCCCCGTCGCCCGGTCGGTGGACGCGATCGGCGACTGGTGGTCCCTGCTGATCGTGCGGGACGCCTTCGACGGAAGCCGGCGCTTCGGGGAGTTCCAGCGCAGCCTCGGCGTGGCCAAGAACATCCTCACCGCGCGCCTGCGCGCCCTGGTCGCCGGCGGCGTCCTCGAGTCCGTCCCCGCCTCGGACGGCAGCGCCTACCGCGAGTACGTGCTGACCCCGAAGGGCAAGGCGCTCTTCCCCGTCATCGTGGCCCTGCGGCAGTGGGGCGAACAGAACTTCTTCACCCCCGGCGAACCGCACTCACAGCTGGTCGACCGCCGGCAGGGGCAGCGCCTCCGCCCCCTGGAGGTGCTGTCCGCGGACGGCCGACGGCTGGACCCCGAAGACACCACCGTCCACAAGCTCTCCCCCGGGTGATCCGAGCCGGAGCTTTGGCACCGCGCGGACGGGCGGCTCCTCAGGCGCAGGTGCTCCTACGCGCGACGGCGCGATCCGGGCCCCAGACGAGCGGGACGGCGCCTGCGGTGCCGAGCACCAGTTCCGTCCGCGGGGGCGGGCCCGCGCGCCACACCGAAGCCGGTGCCGTTCCAGGCCTCGGTGGCGGCCGAGCCGCATCCCTGGACGAGCAGGAGGGCGCCGAGGATCCAGCGGGCGCTTCGTCGAAGCGTCGACCGGGCCTACGGCTCTGTCGGTTTGCGGGCGAGGAGGCGGCCGTGCCGGAACCTCTCGCCTTCGCTCGGCTCGCGGCGCAGCCGGGCGATCTCCATGAGTCCGGCCTTGGCGGCCAGGTCCGCGACGTGGTCGATGGAGAGCCGGTAGGCGAGGGAGACCTTGTGGTCGAACGGTTCGGCCGGGTGCGGGTCGTCGTCGGTCGCGAAGAACCCGAGGAGCAGGTGGCCGCCCGGTTCCAGCGTCCTTGCGAACTCCGCGAAGATCACCGGGAGGTCCCGCGGGGGCGTGTGGATGATGGAGTACCAGGAGAGAACATCGCCCAGCGTCCCGTCCTCGATGTCCAGCGCGAGCATCGATCCCTCGTCGAACCGCAGGTCCGGGTACTCCCGGCGGGCCAGCTCGATCATCGCCGGTGACGCGTCGACGCCGAAGGCGCTCACGCCGAGGGAGGCCAGGCGCGCCGTGACGCCGCCGGGACCGCATCCGAGGTCGGCGACCGGCCCGGCGCCCGCGGCCCGTACGGACTCCGCGAACGCGTCGACCAGGGCGCGGTCCAGCGGAAGACCTTCGGTCGAGTCGCGGAACAGCTCGGCGTAACGGGTGGCGACGGCGTCGTAGGCCGCCCGGGTGGCGTCCAGGGAGGAAGTCTCGATCATGGCTGACGACCCTAGCCCGCACGGCCCGGCGCCCCGTCCGTGCTCGTGCGGTGGCCTGATTCTAACTATAGACCGAGTGTATAGACGTGGTGTATACACTCAGGCATGAGTGTTCCTCTTGCGCTGCTCGGCCTGCTGGAGCGGGAGCCGAGCCATGGTTACGACCTGAAACGCGACTACGACACGTACTTCGGGCGGGGTAAGCCGCTGTCGACCTCGCAGGTGTACTCGACGCTGGGCCGGCTCGCCCGTGACGGGAAGGTGGTCGCCGGGGATCCGGAGCCGGGGGCCGGGCCCGACCGCAAGCGCTACGTCATCACCGAGCTCGGCGTGACCGAGGTCGAGACGTGGCTGGCCGAGCCGGCCGAGGCCGAGCCGCACCTGCAGACGGTGCTGTTCACCAAGGTCGTGCTGGCGCTGATGCTGGGGCGGGACGCGGCCGCCTACCTCGACGCCCAGCGAGCCGCCCACCTGCAGCGAATGCGGGAGCTGACCGAGATCAAGCGGTCCGGCCCGCTCGTTGACAAGCTGCTCGCCGACCACGCCATGTTCCATCTGGAGGCCGATCTGCGCTGGATCGACCTGACCGAGGCCCGCCTGGGCGCGCTGGCCTCGGAGGTCGGACGATGACGGAAACGGTGCTCGTCGAGGCGCGGGAGGCGACGTTGTCGTTCGGGCGGACGCCCGCGCTGCGCGGGGCGAGCCTGGCGGTGACCGCCGGCGAGATCCTCGCGATCATGGGGCCGAGCGGGTCGGGCAAGTCGACGCTGCTGCACTGCCTGGCCGGGATCCTCACACCGGACTCCGGGGAGATCCGGTTCGACGGGCGGCGGCTCGACACGCTGCGTGAGAGGGAACGCAGCGCACTGCGGCGGGAGCGGTTCGGGTTCGTCTTCCAGTCCGGTCAGCTCGTGCCCGAGCTGACCGCCGAGGAGAACGTCGCCATGCCGCTGCTGCTGGCCGGTGTCCGCCGGGCGCGGGCGCTGGCCGAGGCCCGCTCGTGGTTCGGCAGGCTCGGCCTGGACGGCCTGGAACGACGGCGGTCCGGAGAGCTGTCCGGCGGGCAGGCGCAGCGGATCGCGCTGGCCCGCGCCCTGGTCGCCCGGCCCGACGTGCTGTTCGCCGACGAGCCGACCGGGGCGCTGGACTCGCTGACCGGAGAACACGTCATGGACCTGCTGGTGACCGCCGCCCGCGACGGGGGCACCACCGTCGTCCTCGTCACCCACGAGGCCCGGGTGGCGGCGTGCGCGGACCGGGAGCTCGTCGTCCGCGACGGCAAGGTCACCACCCTGACCAGGACCGCGTCGTGATCCGGCTCGCGCTGCGGCTGGCGCTGGCCGGCGGCCGGGAGGCGGCGATCCGGCTCACCGTCATCGCCTCCGCGGTGGCGCTGGGGGCCGGCCTGCTCCTCGGCTGCCTGGCCGGCATCAACGCGACCGGAACCCAGAACGCCCGCAACGCCTGGCTCAACACCGAGGCGGGCCCGCCCGGGGCCACCGACCCGCTGTGGTGGCTGCTGCGGGCCGACACCTTCGACGGCCGGGCCATCGCCCGGGTGGACGTCGCGGCCACCGGGCCGGACTCGCCGGTCCCGCCCGGCCTCACGCGGCCACCTGGGCCTGGGGAGTACCACGTCTCACCGGCGCTCGGCGCGCTGCTCCGCACCGTCCCGGCGGCCCGGCTCGGCGACCGGTTCCCCGGGCGTCCGGCCGACACCCTCGGCCGTGCCGCGCTGCCCGGTCCGGACTCGCTGATCGTCGTCGTCGGGCGCAGCCCGGAACAGCTCGCCGAGGTCCACGGGGCCCGGCGCGTCACCGCGATCTCGACGAACTCGCCGAGCGGGTGCTCCGGCACCGACTGCACGGTCCGCGCCGGGATCAACGCCAACGGGATGGCCCTCGTCCTGGCGGTCGTGGCGGTCGCGCTGATCTTCCCGGTGCTGATCCTGATCGGGACGGCCACGCGGCTGTCGGCGGCGCGGCGCGAGCAGCGGTTCGCCGCGCTGCGGCTGGTCGGGGCGGGACCGGGGCAGATCTCGGTGATCGCGGCGGTCGAGTCGGCGGTCGCCTCGGCCATCGGTGTCGCGGCCGGGTTCGGGCTGTTCTTCCTGTGCCGTCCGCTGCTGGCCGAAGTTGATCTGACCGGAGCACGGTTCTTCGCCGACGACCTGGCCCTCGGGTGGCGGGACGTCCTGCTCGTCGCCGCCGGGGTACCGATCGGAGCCGCGGTCGCCTCCTGGATCTCGCTGCACCGGGTGCGGATCTCGCCGCTCGGCGTCGCCCGGCGGGTCACCCCCGAGCCGCCGCGCGCCTACCGGGTGATCCCGCTGGCCGCCGGGCTGGGTGAGCTGGCGTACTTCGTCGGCCGGGTGCCCCAGAGCACGAACGGGCAGGTGCTGGCCTACGCCTCCGGGATGCTGCTGGTGCTGGCCGGGCTCGTGATCGCCGGGCCGTGGCTGACGATGGTCGGCGCCCGGACCCTGGCCCGGCGCACCGGCCGGCCGGCCCTGCTCGTCGCGGGGCGCCGCCTGGCCGACGACCCCAAGGGCGGATTCCGTTCGGTCAGCGGGCTGGTGCTTGCGCTCTGCATCATGAGCGCGACCGTCGGAGTCATCACCGCGATGGTCGCCGAGCGTGGCCTGCCGGCACCGAGCGCCGCGGCCGGCGACGCCCTGGTCGCGGAACTCTCCGACGCGGAACCGCAAGGGTCGGCGCCCGCGCTCCCCGACGGGACCATGGCCGAACTCCAGGCGATACCCGGGGTCCGGGGAGTCGCCGCGATCCGCACCAACCCGCTCGGCACCGCCGACCCGGCCTGGGGTGACCCCGCCCTGCACGGGCCGCCGCAGCCGGCCGGCCTGGCGTCGTGCGCCCAGCTGGCCGCCATGCCGGTGTTCGGGACCTGCCGAGACGGTGCCGAGGCTGCTTCGGTCACCCCGGACTTCCAGTACTTCGGCGGTCGCGGCTTCGAGGACTGGCCCGGGACATGGCCCGCGGCGGCGATCTCCGCCGACCGGCTCCGGGAGCTTCCGGTCCAGCAGATCGTCGTGGCCACCGACGGATCGACCTCGGCGATCGAGAGGGCACGCACCGTTCTCGTGTCCGCCTTCCCCGGCACCCGCCCCTTCGCCACCATCGCCGAGGACCGGGACCGGTCGATGCGGGAACTGGCGGCCTTCCAGCACCTGGCCTCGATGATCCTGCTGCTCAGCTTCCCCATCGCCGGTTGCAGCCTGGCGGTGAGCGTGGTCGGCGGGCTCAACGACCGCAAACGCCCGTTCAGCCTGCTGCGCCTGACCGGCGTACCGCTCGGCGTGCTGCGCCGCACGGTGCTGCTCGAAAGCGCGGTCCCGCTGCTGGCCGTGGCCGCCGTCGCGATCGGCGCCGGGTTCCTGGCCGCCCACCTGTTCCTCAAGGCCCAGTTCGGCCACTCACTCCAACCGCCCGGCATCGGCTATCACCTGACCGTCGTCACGGGCCTGGTCGCCGCCCTGACCGTCATCGCCTCCACCCTCCCCCTCCTCAGCCGGATCACCGGCCCCGAGACCGCCCGCAACGAGTGACGCCGGGGCCCGGGTCACCGTCGCTGTTTCGCAGTGGCGGCAGGTAGTGGGATTTACCTGTCGCGTTAACGGGTCGCCTCTCCTGGGTACTGCGGGCAGGGTGTCGACAATGTGGGGAAGGCAGGTCGAGTTTCCCGTCGGCGACGGTGTTCTGGCGGGGTTGGATTTCGGCGGTCGGGGGGCGGGCGTGCTGCTGGTCCACGGCAGTGGTCATAACGCCGCGGTATGGACTGATGTGGCATCCCATCTGGTGGACCACTGCCACCCGGTGGCGGTGGACCTGCGTGGGCACGGGCACAGCCTGCTCGCGTCGAGCACGCCCGAGCGGTACTGGCGGGATCTCGGCGACGTCGTGGCGGCCTTGGGATGGGAGCGTCCCGTGCTGGTGGGTCATTCCACGGGCGGGTACGCGGTGACCGCGGCAGCCGCCGCCGGCCTGGTGGACGCGGCGGCGTTGTGCGTGGTCGACGGCTTGGTGCTCGACGACAGGGACACCGCGGCACTCTCCCAGGCTCAATGGCAGGGCCCGGACGCGGCCGAGCGGCTACGGGAGATGTTCCGTTACGGCTGGCGGGCCGACGAGCAGCAGATGCATGCATACGTCGAAGAATGCGTGGACGCGAGCGGGACCGACTGGCTCAACGCCGGAGCGCGCCCGGAACTGGTGCGTGAGGTCATGCGGCGCTCCTTCCTGCGTCGTGCGGACGGGCTCGGGGAGCGCCGTCCGACCATCGAGGAGATCGCCACCGTCAGCGCTCCCGACCCTCACGCGGCGATCTACCCGAGCGTGGATGTGTACGCGCATGTCGAGTGCCCGATCACGTACGTGCTGCCCGACCGCGGCTTCTACGCCCAGCGCCGCGCCGAGGTGCAGGCCTTGGCCGATGCCTCTCCGGACCGGGAACTGGTGGAGGTCGCGGCCAACCACAACGTGCCGATGACACGGCCCGCCGAGACGGCTGCGGTCATCGTCGAGCTGGTGCGCCGCCGCCCATGATCAGTCTTTGAATCGCTCACCCGGCTGTTTCGGGGTGTCGGTAAGGCTCGTGCAACCAGGTACAAGCGTTTGAGTAATCGCAGCTCAACAGCAGGCGCGCTGATCGAGCCTTCGGTGTTCGTGCTACTGCCGCCATGACCGTTCCCGGGCCTCGCCGATCGGGAAGACCGCGCTGCAGACGCCGCACTCGGCGTCGCCGAAGAGATGCCGCAGCCCCCAGGCAAGCCTTGGCTGCTCGTCGCGCACGGCGATGTCGTACAGATCCCGTTGAGGACCGCTCATCGCCTCTGGGTCGGCCGGTCGCAGGGGTACAGGTGCGTCGTCGCCGAGGTCCCAGTCGCGGATCGAGGAGTACTGGCCGTAGTCGCCCAGGACGATGTCGACCTCGGTCGCACAGGCCGGGCAGGGCACCGGGAAGCAGGTGTCGTCGAAGTCGAGCGCGGTCTCGCTGAGAGCAAGGAGTCCGTCCAGGGCGGCTTTGGCCGCGAAGTAGAGCAGGTAGGAGTCGGGTTTCGCCGACAGCCGTTGATCGGCTTGTTGGCTGAGTGCGGTGAGGAGTTCGGAGCGGTCGTCTGCCATGAGGTTCAGGGCTATGGCGCTGACGGTAATCGCTCCGGCGAGTTCTATCGCCTGGAGCGCCACTGCCTGGGCGGAGTCATTGCCGGCGAGGTCCGCAAGCGCGGGCAGTGCAGCGACGCCGGCCTCGCAGGTAGTCCCTTGATGCACCAGGTGCCCCCAGAACCCGTCCCAGGCATGCGCACTGCCTTCTGCAGCCGCGGCAAGGAGAACAGGTACATCCGTGGTCGGCTCGTTGCACATGTTCTGCAGTCGCGCCCAGTCGATCACCTGGTGAGTAAAGCAGACGAGGGGGAGCGATCACTCGACCCCAGGAACCGCCTCAGAAGCGGCATTGCGCCGATGGGCAGAGGAAAGAGCTCTTCACTGGTTCTCGGGACGCGCCCGATCTTGGGCAGCCAGTATTGATCCGGATTCGTAGGGTTTGTGGCGGCTTCTGGTGTCGCCCATGCGCGAGAGAGCCGGATGCGTCGTGGCGCGTGTGCTGGATGACGACGAGTTCCTCGGGAACTGGACGCTCGTCGGGGACGAGTTGGCGTTGCTGTCGAATCGGCGGCCGGCGACGAAGCTGGCCTTCGCGCTGATGCTGAGGTTCTACGCGTTGCGCGGCCGGTTCCCCCGGGGCCGGTACGAGCTGCCGGACCAAGTGGTCGACTACGTGGCCCGGCTGGTGAAGGTCCCGTTGGCGAGCTCGCGTCGTATGGGTGGGACGGCCGGACGAGCAAGGAGCACCGCAAGGAGGTCCGGAGGCATTTCGGGTTCCGTGAGTGCTCGATGGCCGATTCGGACAAGGCGGCAGACTGGCTGGCCGCGAACGTCTGCGACAAGGAGCGCCAGGCCGACCGGGTGCGGGCGGAGCTGCTGACGCACCTGCGAGAGGAGAAGGTCGAGCAGCCCGCGCCGGACCGGATCCGCCGGATCGTGGGGAAGGCGATCAGCCAGGAGGAGAAGGCCCAGACCGCCCTGATCGCGAGCAGGGTGCCGGCGGAGGCGGTGGCGCGGATGCTCGCGTTGATCGCACAGTCCGCCGACCCGGGCGCGGAGGAAGACCAGGCCGAAACCGAGGACGGCGCTCTGTTCGACGCCGAGGAGGTGACGGGCGTCGACCTCTTCGCCAAGATCCAGGAGGAGCCGGGGAACGTGAGCGTGAAGACGATCGAGAAGGAGGTGCTCAAGCTCCACTCGATCAGCTCTGTTCTGCCGGGGTCGGGAGATCACCGACACCCTGGTCGATCTGCTGATCACGACGGTGCATCGGATCAACGCCCGCGCGGAGACGAAGGTGACCAGCGACTTCGTAGCGGAGCTGAATCGGGTCTCGGGCAAGGAGAACATCCTGTTCAAGATGACCGAGGCCGCGCTGGAGGCGCCTGAATTTCGGGTCGAGGACGTCATCTATCCGGCGGTGCCGGGCGGGCACAAGACGCTGGTGTCGCTGCTGCACGAGTACCGGGCGAAGGGCACCTCCTACCGGCAGCACAAGCAGCGGGTCTTCAAGGCCTCCTACACCAACCACTACCGGACCGGCCTGATCCAGATCATCGAGGCGCTGGAGTTCGGGTCGACGAACACCGTGCACGCGCCGATGATGCAGGCCCTGGCACTGATCAAGCGGTACAAGTCGGAGAAGTCCAACCGGATCAATTGCTACGAGCTCGGTGAGGCCGTCCCGATCGACGGGATCGTCCCGCCGGAGCTGGTGGACCTGCTCTACCGGGCCGACAGCAGGCGCCGCCAGCGGATCCTGCGCAGCGTGTACGAGTGCGGGGTGTTCCAGTCCCTGCGGGAGAAGCTGCGGTGCAAGGAGATCTGGGTGAAGGGCGCCGAGAAGTGGCGCAACCCCGACGACGACCTGCCCCAGGACTACGAAGCGCGGCGGGCCGAGAACTACGCCAAACTCCGCAAGCCGCTGGACCCCAGGCAGTTCATCGACGACCTGCGCGATGAGCTCGACCACGAGTTGGGGCAGCTGAACGACGTGCTCGGCAACCAGAAGCTGCCCTGGCTGAAGATCTCCGAGCAAAAGACCGGCGCGGTCCAGCTGAGCCCGCTGGACGTGCTGCCCGAGCCGGTCAACCTGCGCCGATTGAAGGCTGCGATCCGGTCCAGGGCCATGTGGACCCCCAGCAGCTGTTCGAACGGCTGCTGCTGGTCATCTACGCCTACGGGACCGGGACGGGGATCCGCGCGGCGGCGGCCGGCGCCCACGACCACAGCGAGGACGACCTGCGGTACGTGCGGCGCCGCTACCTGAGCGTGGAGGCTGCCGTGAGGTCGCCCGGACGATCGCCAACGCCACATTCTCCGCGCGTCGCACCGCCCTGTGGGGCGAGGGCACGACCGCGGTCGCCTCGGACTCCACCCACTTCTCCGCCTACGACCAGAACATCTTCACCGAATGGCACTCCCGCTACCGGCGCGCCAAGCGCGGGGTCTTGATCTACTGGACGGTCGAGACGTCCGGGGCGATGGCCGTGCACAGCCAGCTGATCGGCTGTTCGGCCTCGGAGGTCCACGCGATGGTCGAGGGTGCGATGCGGCACGGCACCGACATGGAGATCGAGGCCAACTACGTCGACTCCCACGGTGCCAGCTTCGTCGGGTTCTGCATCACCAGGCTGCTGGACTTCGATCTGGTCGCCCGGTTCAAGCAGATCAACCGGATGAAGCTCTACGTGCCTGGCCGCGGCGACGAGTTCTCCTATCCGCTGCTCGGCCCGCCTCCACCGAGCGCTGCTGCGTCGGTTCACCAGCGAGACCACCCGCCCCGCCTACGCCGCCATGCTCGAAGTGGGCCGAGCCCGCGGGAGACCGAATTCGGGCTGAACGTGGTGGAGAACTACAACGGCGTCAACGACTACATCACCAACATGACCCCGTACGGAGAGATCCAACTCAACCTGACCAAGCGGCTGGCGCTCAGCACCATCGAGGCACCCGCGCCGACGGCCAAGAACTGAACCTCGACGGCCCGAGGTCAGGCTACGGACCAGGCGATCACCGGGTCGGCTTCCTCGGGCATGAGGATGACGAACTCGCCGGAGGGTTGCACGACCCGGGCGACACTGAGTCGACAGCCTGCCGCCAGTAGATCGCTCGCTGCCGCGGCGCCGTCGGTGAGACTATCGACGTTCGCGTAGACCGCCATTTTCTGTGCGGGCCCACTGATCCAGATGCGGATCTTGGCGCCGGCCAGCAAAGCCTCAAGCACGCGCCGCTGCAGAGGGCTGGCCGGGGCAGAGACGAGCTTGTCATGCAGGCGTTCTTGACCGCATGGCACGCTCGGTGCTTCCAAGGCGTGGCTCCTGCAGTCGGCGCAGGCCTGCGGACCGTCAGGTTCGAACAGGTGCATCCAGACCACGAGCTGGGCCTCAGGGATACCGCACAGGGTGGTGTGGTTGCCGCCGAGCGCGTGCTCCGTCCCGCGTGATCGTCGCTGTTCGGCGGCCCCGAACCTGGCGGGTTCCCGGGCGGAGGCGAACGACCATCCGTCAATGCTGTCCGTCATGGTCTCCCTCCGCTCGTCAGGCGGACCAGCGGACGGGATGTCCGGAGGGGTCTGTGGTGAGCCAGGATCCGTCTCCGAGAGGCTGAAGGTCATAAGCATGTTCGGCGTTGGACGCCAACTCCTCCTCGACCCTGCCTGCGGCCACGTTGATCCGGTAGTGGCGGAACCATTCCTCGCCGTCCTCGTCTTCGCCCACCAACGTGGCGACGGCGACGTCTGGGGAGAGGTAGCCGCCGCTCCACTCCAGGAACACCTCGTCCGGGTCGTGGCCGAAGTCCTCGATCTGCAGCGTCGCTGTCATCTCCCCGCTGGGGTAGGTGTGGAAGGCGACGTCGGCCTGGCCGTGATCGACCGTCATGAACTGCTGCCCGTCGGGCGCCAAGTCGATCAGGACCCGGTCCGCCCACGGATACCGGACGGGAGCCAGTCGACCATCGGACAGGGAGGCCCAGTAGATGACCGAGCCGTCCTGACCCTCGCCGATATCCAGGAGGACGTGCTCGTCGGTCGGGTGCCGGTACTGCTGGCCGCCGTGCCCGACGGTCTCCAGATCCGACCGAGCCAGGACCGCTCCATTCTCGGCGTCGAGCACGACCCACTGGTCCGGCAGATTGCGGCCGGCCATGGCATCGGGCCGATAGACCCAGACCGTGCGGCCGTTCAGCGACAGGACGCATCCTGGCCGGTGCCCGTGCAGCTGATCCGAGTGCGGCTCGAACACGGCCCTCCACCGCTCATCCCCGGAGCTCGTCACGCATACGACGCTGTTCAGTGTCGTATAGAAGACCCGACCAAGATCGACCGTCGCGGCGTGTTCAATGACGTCATCTCCAGGGCGCGGGGTGAAGACCGCAGCCGGCGACAGGGCGCCCGGAGAGGGAGAGGCTACATCGTAGGCGCAGATCTGTCCGTCAATGAGCCGCGTGATGATCTGTAGGGAGCGAGGGGGCTGGACCATTCCGGGAGGTTAGCGCCTTCATGAACCTTCAAGAAACCATCGTTTAATGAAGAGATCGCGATCGCGGGCGTCACCGGCCAGATCTCCCTCAAAACCCTCTTCAACAACCTCGTAGACCCTTTATTGAGGGAATCGGAGTCGTGACACCCCCTCCGGAGCTCCCCGACGATCTCCTCGAAGCCTTCCTCGCAGCCCGGTCTGAGATCCGCATCGGCTACGCTCGGGACTCGACCCGGGGCCAGAACCTCGAACGGCAGATCGACGCCCTCAAGGAGGCCGGCTGCCGCCGGATCTTCGCCGACAAGAAGTCCGGCAAGACCGCGCTGCGTCCCGAACTCCAGGCCTGTCATGCTTTCCTCGCCGAAGGCGACACCCTCGTCGTTCCGAGCCTCGACCGGTACGGCCGCACCATGAAAAACCTCATCACCATGGTCGCCGACCTCCAACGCCGCCAGATCGGCTTCACCTCCCTCCACGAGGAACTCGACACCACCACCCCCGGCGGACGGCTCATCTTCCACGTCTTCGCCGCCCTCGCCGAGTTCATCCGCGAACTCGTCGTCATCGGCACCCACGAAGACCTCGCCGCCACCCGAGCCCATGGCCGCACCGGCGGACGCCCCACCGTCGTCAACACCGAACTCCTCAAAGCCGCCCGCGACCTCCTCCCCGACCCCGAACGCTCCGTCACCTCCATCACCTCGGTTCGGGAACCATGAACCTCGACACCATCACCGCCCTCTGGGCAGACCACATGAACCAGCCCCTCCCCGACGCCTGCGCCGGGTCGACGCACCCAGCGGAGAATCGGTCCCCGCACTGGACGCCTACATCGCAGGCTGCATCACCACCTACCTCGCCAACGAAGGCACCCTCGACCCCCAACGACACCAGATCCTGCACGTCTGCGCGAGCGAACTCTCAGCTGTGCTCCCGTCCTTGACCGAAGACGACGCCCCGTACGTCACCCGGCTGATTGAGATCGCCAAGCTGGCTGTTCTCTCGGGCTAGAGCCCCCTGCGCGGCGCACCATCCCGCTGCTGAGCTGGGCTAAATCAAACCCTTGTACCTGGTTGCACGAGTCTTACCGACACCCTGCTTCGGGGGCCGGGGACGCCTTCGGGAACGCAGGGCAGGGGCGGTGCGCGGCCGGTGTTCAGACGACCAGGACCCGTTGTCCGCACGTGTGGCGCTCCGTCGGCGAGGCCCTTCGATGAGGCGCAGACGATCGCGGACGTTTCGGGGTCTTCCCATTGCACTGAGGTAGAACAGTAGTTTACGTTCTACGAGAGTCACATTCTTGCTAAATGTGAAGGCCGCTCTAACTTCAAGGTCGCCGGGAGTCCATCATCATGCTGCTTCCAGGAGGGCGCTGTGCAGGCGCTCCGCCGATCGGCCTCGCGGACGGGTGGAGCGTGGAGCGGCTCACGGGCCCGAGCAGGCTGTTCGGCGCGAACGGCCTGCGCACCGGCGCCGACGGGCGCGTCTACGTGGCGCAGGTGACCGGCAGCCAGATCAGCGCGCTCGACATCGAGACCGGGGCACTGGAGGTCGTCAGCGCCAGGGGCTGCGACATCGTCGCGCCCGACGACCTGGCCTTCGGCCCCTCGGGCGAGCTCTACGCCACCGAGGTCATGGACGGGCGGGTGAGCGTGCGCGGCGCCGACGGCCGCACGCGGGTGCTGCGCGACGACGTTCCGTGCGCGAACGGCATCACCGTGCACCGGGGCCGGTTGTTCGTCAACGAGTGCCGCAGGGACGGGCGCCTGCTGGAGCTGGACCCGAACGGCGGCGCGCCCCGCGTGATCCTCGAGAACCTGGCGCTGCCCAACGCCATGGAGGTGGGACCCGACGGCCTCCTGTACTACCCGGTGATGGGCACCAACGACATCTGGCGGGTCGACCCGGACGGCGGCGCGCCCGAACGGGTCGCGGGCGACCTCGGCGTCCCCGACTCGGTGAAGTTCGACGCGCGAGGCCGCATCGTCTCCACGCAGATCATGACCGGCGAGGTGCTGCGCATCGATCCGCGCAGCGGCGAGCGCACCGTCCTGGCCCGCCTGTCCCCCGACCTGGACAACCTCACCTTCGTCGGCGACCAGCTGTTCGTCTCCCATCTCACCGGCCGGATCACGGAGGTCCTGGAGGACGGCCGGACCCGCTCGACGCTGCCGGGCGGCTTGAACTGGCCGCTCGACCTGACGGTGGGACCCGACGGATCCCTCTACGTCGCCGACGGCATGTCCGTGCAGGTGATTCCGCCCGGCGGCGAACCGCGGACGCTCGCCCGGCGCTCCACTCCGGGATACCCCGGCTACCTCCGCGGGATGACCGCCGTCGCGGCGGGCGAGCTCATCGCCACCACCTCCTTCGGCGAAGTGGTCCGCTACCTGCCCGGAGAGCACCGAAGCGAGGTGCTGGCCGAGGGGCTCGACCAGCTCTACGGGGTGGAGGTCGCCCCGAGCGGGGCCGTGGTGACCGCGGAGCTCGGCACGGGCCGCGTGTTGTCCGTCCGGCCCGGCGGCCGGGTGGAGGAGCTCGCCACCGGTCTCAGTGAACCGCGCGGTGTGGCGTTCGGCCCGGACGGGGCGTGCCTGGTCTCCGAATCGGGTACCGGACGAATCCTCTCGATCACCGGCTCCGGCACCGACACACTGGTGGACGGGCTGCGGGACCCGCACGGGATCCTCGTGCGCGGCCGGCGGCTTTACGTCGTCGACGCCGCCCTCAAAGCGGTGATCGGTTTCGATCTCGACACCGGGGCCCGGCACGTCATCGCCCGCGACCTGCCGGTGGGCTCCCCGCCCGGCGTGACCCCCAGGCCGCTGCGGGGGATGCCGCTCTTCTCCGGACCCCAGGGGCCCTTCGCCGGCATCGCCGCCGGACCGGACGGATCGCTCTACCTCTCCGCCGACGGCGAGGGCGGCGTTCTGGTGCTTCGCGAGACGGCCTGAGCGGGTCTCCCCACATTCGACAGGGGCCCATAGAGAGTTCCACACCTGAATCACGAACGAAAGGCATGTCGGTGAACCCGCAGGTCGACATACCCACCCGCCTTGAAGATCTCCTGTCCCCGAAATGGCTCAGCGCGGCTCTCGGAACACGTTTTCCCGGGATCGCGGTCACCGCCGCCACCCCTGGCCCCATGGTCAACCGGATGTCGGCCAACCTGCGCTTTCGCATCGAATGCGCGGACGGGCTCCCGGAAGGGCTGCCCCCTCATCTGCACGCCAAGGGCTATTTCACCGAGGCCAGCCGGATGACCCGCGGCACCGGCGTGTCGGAGGTCCGCTTCTACCGGGACCTGGCGGCCGGGACGGGGATGCGCACCCTGCGCAACATCTACGCCGACCTCGATCCGGCGACCCACGACAACGTGCTCATCACCCAGGACGCGATCGCCGAAGGCGCCGTGTTCCTCGACGCCCACAGCGAGTACACCCCCGATCAGGCCGCCGAGAGCCTGGCGGAACTGGCGAAACTCCACGCCGCCACCTGGTGCGACCCCGCGGTGGGCGCCTCCTCGTGGCTGGGCAAACGGCTGGGGATCCATCTCGAGAGGCGCGGGCTGAAGGAGATCAGCGGCAACTTCGACGGCCCCGTCGGGGCGGGTGTGCCCGAGGAGGCGCGCGACGCGCGGCGCCTCGTCGAGGCGTACCGGGCGCTCGACGTCCTGGCGGCGGACGAGTCACCCTGGTGCGTCATCCACGGCGACGCCCACATCGGCAACCTCTACCTCGACGGCGGGGGCCGGCCGTGCTTCGCGGACTGGCAGCTGGTGAAGCGGGGCCCGTGGTACCTCGACGTCGGCTACCACATCGCGAGCGCCCTGACGATCGCCGACCGCCGGAAGTCGGAACGCGACCTCCTCCACCACTACCTCGACCGGCTGCGCGCTGGCGGCGTCGACGCGCCCGGCGGGCAAGACGCATGGCGGGGATTCCGCCTGGGCATCGTCCACGGTTTCTTCCTGTGGTCGATCACCCTGAAAGTCGACCCCGGCATCACGAGCGTGCTCCAGGCGCGCCTCGGAACGGCGGTGGCCGACCACGACTCCTTCGCCGCTCTCGGTGTCTGAAAGCCCTGTCCGGGCAGGCGTTCGCCTCGCCCGGACAGGGCCGTTCCCCGAAAAGGAGTCCTGCCGGACCCCCAAAGGTCAATGGACGCCGAACGACCTCAGGCAGAAGGACATCAGGCGGTCGGCCACCTCGTCCGCGTCCTCATGCGACGTCGCGAACGCGTAGTGGTGGTAGACCGACATGACGAGCTTCATCACCAGCCACGCGTCGGCGGCCGGGTCGGCCGAGCGCAGCTGCCCCGCGGCCGCCGCGGCGCGCAGTTCGCGCTCGATGAGGTCGGCGAAGAGCTGGTTCGCCCGCGACATCTCCTCGGGGAACAGCTGGTACAGCCGCCAGTGCTCGGCGGTCATGAACTTCGGGCCGACCGGGTTGAGGTTGCCGCGCAACGAGTCGAGCGCGATGGTCATGAGGAAGCGCAGCCGGGCGAGCGGGTCGGGCAGGTCGCGGACCGACCTGTCCACCCGGGTGGTCCACTCGGCCAGCAGCTCCTCGAAGAGGGCGAGGAGCAGGTGGTCCTTGCTGGAGAAGTGCCGGTAGAAGGTCTGCAGCGCGACCCCGGCCTCGGCCGCCAGCTCCTGGGTGGTGAAGGAGGTGCCCTTGGCCTCGATCAGCCGCCGGGCGGCCTGGACCATGACCATGGCCTGCTGCACGGTGCGGTCGCGGGACCGCCGCACGGCGGGAGACCGGTCGGCGGCCCGGTCGGCCCAGGCCCGCTGCGGGTTCCCGGACGCAGCGGGGGCCGTCTCTCGAGAGTCGCTCATGTCGTCGGGTCGCTTCCGTCCTCGTGTTCCGGCTCCGTCGTCGTGCTGCAGCAGTGAGGCGGATGGGCTGCCCAGGAGGCTTCGGTGACCATCATAGTTTCCGTCGACCGGCCGGCGGAGCCGCGGCCGCCGGCGCCGGAGCGCCGGCGGCCGCGACGGCCCCGATCCCTGCGGGCTCAGCGCGGGCTGAGGACGACCACCGGGATCACCCGCTGCGTGCGGGCCTGGTAGGCGTCGTAGTTGGGCCACACCTCGGTCATGATCCTCCACAGCCGCGGCTTCTCGGCGTCCGAGGCGGTGCGTGCCGTGACCGGAAGGTGATCCGCCTTGACCTGGATCTCGGCTTCCGGCGTCTGCCGGAGGTTCAGGTACCAGGCGGGGTGCCTCGGTGCTCCGCCCGTGGACGCGACCACCAGGTGGTCGTCGCCGTCACGGCCGTAGATCAGGGCCGAGGTGCGCGGTTCGCCGGTCCGCCGCCCCCTCGCGGTCAGCAGCAGGACCGGCACGCCGTTCCAGAGGTGGCCGATCTCGCCGTCGGTCTCCCGGTAGCGGGCTATGTGCTCGGCGCCCCGCAGCGAGAGGTCGGGGGCCCGGTAGTGCGGCTCGGTCATCATCACGTCCTTATCCGAAGACGACGGGGATCTCGGTGGCACCGCGCTCGTACATGCCGATGAAGCGCGGAGGCTCGGCGTGCGGATCGAGCCGGAGGTTCGGGAGCCGGTCGAGCAGGGCGCCGATCCCGACCCGCATCTCCGCCCGTGCCACGTGCATGCCGAGGCAGACGTGGGCGCCCCCGCCGAAGGCGAACGACGGCCGCACCCGCCGGGTGATGTCGTACTCGTCCGGGCGCTCCCACCGGGCCGGGTCGCGGTTCGCCGCGCCCACGCACAGGTGCAGGACGGATCCCGCGGGCAGGCGCACGCCGTGGAAGTCGACGTCGCGGGTCACGAAGCGGGAGAACATCGGGTCCGTGGGCGTCCAGCGCAGCGACTCCTCGATCGCCGGCCCGAGGAGGCCGCGGTCCGCCCGGACCGCCTCCAGCACGTCGGGCCGCTGCAGCAGGGCCGAGAGCGTGATGCCCATCTGCTTCCAGGTGGTGCCCGACCCCGCCGTCAGCAGGAGCATCGCGAACGAGTGGATCTCGGCGTCGGAGAGCCGCTGGGTCGCCCCCTCCTCGTCGGTCAGCTCGGCCTCCACCAGCACGCTGATCAGGTCGTCCTGGGGCGACTCGCGCCGGGCCGCCACGATGGGCCGCAGGATCCGCACGAACTCCTCGGGCTCGCGCAGGGCGGCGCGCAGCGCCAGCGCCCGGTCCACCGGGACGCCGAAGCTCCCGGTGATCGTCAGGATCGGGATCGCCGCGCAGAAGTCCACGTTGAGCTCGGCCCGGCCCTCTGCGGCGAACCCGTCGATCAGATCGTGGACGGCCTCCTCGATCCAGTTGGTGATCCACCACCGGGCCTTGGCCGGGACGAACGACGGCTGGACGAGCGCCCGGTGGCGGCGGTGCCGGGCGCCGCCCATCGAGATCATGCTGTTGCTCGCGCTCAGCGTCCCGTCGTTCAGGTCGACCGGCCTCGGCGAGGACGCGAAGGTCTCCGGATCGCGGTACGCGTCGGCGCACGCCGCGTAGCCGAATACCGAGAAGTGCGGCCGGTCGGGAAAGGGGAGCCCCATGAACACCGCCGGCCCGGGGTACCCGGTGAGCTCGTGCACCACGCCGGGGTGCACCGGCGCCTGCTCGCGCAGGCGGTGCCAGGCGGGGTAGGGATCGTCCTCGTATCCGCCGCCGACCTCCGCGTGGTAGGAGCCGCGCAGATTGAACAGCTGCCGCACGCGTTCGCGGTCGAGAGTGGGAGTGGTACTCATTCGGGTCACCTCGCTACGTAGCCGCCGTCGACCGGCAGCAGAACGCCGGAGATGTTCGCCGCGCGGTCCGAGACCAGATAGACGGCGGCCTCGGCGCAGTCCTCGGCGGTGATCGGACGTCCGAGCGGGTGGTTGGCGCCCACCCGCGCGACCGCCTCCTCGCTGCCCGCCAGCCCTCCCGCCGCCATGAAGTTCGTGAAGGGCATGCCCGCCGGGCAGATGGCGTTGGCCCGGATGCCGAACGGCGCTCCCTCGATCGCCACCGCGCGGGTCAGCTGGTGCACGCCGCCCTTGGTCCCGCCGTAGACCGATCCGCCCCAGGCGACGAGTCCGGCGACCGAGCCCGTGTTGAGGATGACACCGCCGCCGCCCTGCCGCTTGAACTGCAGCACGGCGTGCTTGCATCCGAGGAAGACCCCCCGGAGGTTGACGGCGACCAGGCGGTCGAAGTCCTCAACCGTGTGCTCCTCCAGTGAAGCGCCCAGCCGCGGTGTCGGGATGCCGACGTTGTTGAAGACGACGTCCAGGCGGCCGAACCGCTCCACCGCCTTGGCGATGGCGGCCGCCACGTCTTCCTCCCGCGACACGTCGCACTCCGCGGCGGCGGCCGTGCCGCCGGCCGCCTCGATCACGCGTACCGCCTCCTTGGCCCCCGCCGCGTCGATGTCGGCGCACACCACGCGTGCGCCCTCCTCGGCGAAGCGCCGGGCCGTCACGAGCCCCACGCCGGAGGCGGCGCCCATGACCACGGCGGTCCTGCCGTCGAGCAGCATGCTCGTCATGCTCCCGTCCCTTCCT
This sequence comes from Actinocorallia populi, assembly GCF_002995495.1. Classification (GTDB taxonomy): domain Bacteria; phylum Actinomycetota; class Actinomycetes; order Streptosporangiales; family Streptosporangiaceae; genus Actinocorallia; species Actinocorallia populi. The sequence continues at coordinate 147,896 of NZ_PVZV01000007.1, forward strand.
CTTCTGCGGAGTCCAGCAGGCGCAGGGCTCCGGTAGGACACGCCTCCACCGCTTCGGCGACCACCTCCAGCGGGTCGCCGATCGGGGAGAGAACGACCGCCTTCGTCTTCTCGTCGTGCGTGAAGGCGCCCGGTGCGTGGGCGATGCACACTCCGGTGCCCATGCACCGGGCGCGGTCGACGACGACGGCTGGTTGCGCGGTCAACTCAGGCCTCGGTGAGGACGGGGGGCTCGGCCGGAGTGAACCGGTACAGCCGCTCGGCGTTGCCCCGCAGGACCTTGTACTGGACCTCGGGAGACAGCGGGCTGACGAGTTCCTTCGCCTTCTGGATGCAGTTCGGCCAGGTCGAGTCCGAGTGCGGGTAGTCGGTCTCGCACATGATGTTGTCCTCGCCGATCTCGGCGATGCTGGCGATGCCGTGCTTGTCCTCGATGACGCATCCGAACACGTGCGCGCGGAACGTCTCGCGGATGTCGAGCGTGTCGAGGTCGACGCCGCCGCCTCCGGCGTGCGTCTGGAACCTCCCGCCGCGCTGGACCCAGTGCCGCTGCTTGTCCAGGACCTGCTCGGCCCGCTCCAGGAAGTAGGGCATCCAGCCGACCTCGCCCTCGGACAGCGCGATCTTCAGGTTCGGGAAGCGCTGGAACATCCCGCTGAAGATCCAGGACAGCATGGTGCCGGAGGTGCGCATGGCGCCCCAGGCCAGGTTGGCCATGAACGGCGCGTCCTCCGAGATCTTGGGGAGCTGGGAGGAGGAGCCGACGTGCATCGACACGACCATCTCCAGCTCGTCGGCCGCCGCCATCACCGGGTCCCAGTACCCGTTCGGGTCGTGGATGGTGGGCAGGCCGAGCGGCTCGGGGTTCTCGGAGAACGCGAAGGTCGTGGCGCCCTTGGCGGCGCAGCGCTCCAGCTCCCGGACCGCCAGCCGCGGGTCCCACAGGGGGATGAGGACGAGCGGGATGTAGCGGCCCGGGGCGGAGCCGCACCACTCCTCGATCATCCAGTCGTTGTAGGCCTTCAGGCACACCAGGCCGAACTCCCGGTCGCCGGCCTCCATGAACATCTGCCCGCAGAACCGGGTGATGGTCGGGAAGCACAGGGAGGCCAGGATCCCTGCGCGGTCCATGTCCGCCAGGCGTGCCTTCGGGTCGTAGCAGCCCGGCCGCATCTCGCTGTAGGGCAGCGGCTCGGGGCTGAACTCCTCCTTGGACTTGCCGGCGACGGCGGACAGGCCCGAGCTGGGGAAGCGCTTGCCGTCGTAGACCCAGGCCTCCCCCTTGTCGTCCTTCACGATGCGGGGGGCCCGGTCCCGGTCGGCCGCGGGGACCCTGCTGGTCCACAGGTGGGGCGGTTCCAGGATGTGGTCGTCGACCGAGATCATCCAGTCGAGGTTCGGCTCGGATGCCATGGTGGTCGCTCCGTTCTCAGAGGTGGTCAGCGGAATTCGCCGATGAGGATGTGCTTGACTTCCTGGAAGGCGCGGATGCCCTCGGGTCCGCGTTCGCGGCCGAGTCCGCTCTGCTTGTAGCCGCCGCTGGGGGCGTAGGCGCTGTACATGCCGGTGTTGACGTTGACCGCGCCGGTGCGCAGCCGGCGGGCGACGGCAGTCGCGGTGGCGGTGTCGGAGCCGTAGACCTGGCCGGAGAGCCCGTAGTGGCTGTCGTTGGCGATCCGGACGGCGTCGTCGAGATCGCGGTAGCCCAGCACGCCGATGACCGGCCCGAAGATCTCCTCGCGCGCGGCGGGGTTGTCGTTGTCCGGCAGGTCCAGGACGGTGGGTTCGAAGTAGTGGCCCCGGTCGAGCCCGGGCGTGCGCCTCCCGCCGGTGACGACGGCGGCGCCGTGGTCGGTGGCGAGCGCGGTGTACCGCTCGACGCGCTCGAGCTGGGCGGCGCTGATGACCGGGCCCAGGGTGGTGGCCGGGTCGGTGGGCGGGCCGACGACGAGCGAGGAGTAGGCCTTCGCCACCGCCTCCAGCACCTCGTCCTTGCGCTCTCGGGGGACGAGCATGCGGGTGGCGGCGACGCACGCCTGGCCCGCCGTGGCGGCGACGACCGCGACCGCGGCGGCGGCCGCCCGGTCGACCGCGTCGGGCAGGTGGATCTGCGCGGACTTGCCGCCGAGTTCCAGCGCCACCCGTTTCACCGTGGGCGCGGCCTGGGCGAGGATCCGACGGCCGACCGTGGTGGATCCGGTGAAGGAGACCATGTCGACCGCCGGGTGGGTGGTGAGCAGCTCGGCTCCGGCCGCGCCGCCTTCCACCACGACGCTCAGGACGCCCGGCGGGATCCCGGCGGCCTCGGCCGCGGCGGCGATCGCCAGCGAGGAGATCGGCGTGAGCGGGCTGGGCCGCAGCACCACCGAGTTGCCCGCCATCAGCGCCGGGGCGAGCTTCTGCAGCGCCATGATGATCGCGCCGTTGTAGGGCGTGATCGCGGTGACGACGCCCACCGGCTCGTGCCGGCGCACGCTCAGCGCCACCCTGCCGCGCACCAGTTCGTCGACCGGGACGGGGTTGGTGTCCTCGTGCGGCATGGACAGGTAGAGGTCGAGGGTGCCGCGCGCCACCGCCATGCCGGCGAGGAACTGCGCCCGTTCCGCGAAGGCGGGGGGCTGTCCCGCCTCGGCGACCATCGTGGCGACGAGTTCGGCCCGGTTCGCCTCGAGGTGGTCGAGGAGGGCGGAGAGCACCTTGGCCCGGTCGGCGGGCGAGGCGTCGGCCCACACGCCGGAGTCGAAGCTGCGGCGTGCCTCCAGGACCGCCCGTTCGACCTGGGCGAGGGGGGTGGCGGACAGCTCGGCCACCTGGGTTTCGTCGGCGGGGTTCTCCACGGGGAGGGCTTCGTCGCCCTCCACCCACTCGCCGGCCACGTATGAGAGCCGCTGCGGGATGATGTCTGCCACGGGTGTCGGGGCCTTCCTTGTATCGGGGTCGGGGGCGTCAGAACGGTTCGTTGCTGTAGACCACGGCGCCGCCGAAGTGCGGCGAGGAGTGGCAGGCGAGAGCGGTCGTCAGCCCTTCGCGCCGGCGGTCGCCGGCCCGGCCGGACAGCTGCAGGTAGCACTCGAGCATCTGGGGGATGCCGTGCATGCGCCCGTTGCCGAGGGCTCCGCCGCCGGAGAGCGCGGGGATCGCCTTGGGATCGTCGCCGTCGATTCCGCCGTCCTGGACGAAGCGGTGCGCCTCGCCTTCCGGGCAGAGGCCGAGGGCCTCCAGCCAGAACCAGACGAACGGGGAGAGCCCGTCGTAGACCTGCGGCAGGTCGATCTCGTCCGGCCCGACCCCGGCGTGCCGCCACAGGCGGCGGGCCGTCGCGGCGCCGCCGGCCATGATGTCGTCGAGCGGCCAGTGCAGTGGCAGCCGCCGCGGAGGGGGCGGGCTGGAGGCGTAGCCGGAGACGTACACCGGCCGGTGGGGCAGGTCCCGGGCCCGCTCGGCGGAGGTGAGGACGAAGGCCGCGACGCCGTCCACGGGGATGTCGCAGTCGAGGCGGCACACCGGGTCGCTGATCATCGGGGCGGCGAGGTAGTCCTCGGCGGTGAGCGGCCGGCCGTGCCAGTACGACCAGGGGATCCGGGCGCCGTTCTTGCGGGCCTCGACCAGGACGGCGGCCATGGCCTCCCTGCTCGCGCCGTAGCGCTGGAGGTATTCGTTGTACGGCAGCGCTATCGCCGACAGCGGGCCGAAGTAGCCCTGGGGCGCGGTCCACTGCTGGGGTCCGGCGACCTGCGTCATGGGGTTGGAGTGGTACGAGCCGCGGGGGTTGTGCAGTGCCCGGTGCAGCAGGACGTGATCGGCGGCGCCGCTGGCGACGGCGTTCACCGCGAGCCCGACCGCTCCGGGGATCTGCCCGACGCCCTGGAAGCCCGCGGTGTAGCGGGGGTCCGCGCCCAGGTGCTCGGCCAGCCAGTTCGCCGACACGGTGCTGACGCCGTCCTGGACGGTGTGCGAGCCGGCGGTGGGGAAGAGCGCGGCGGTGACGAAGCCGTCCACCGCGGTGGGCTCGAGCCCGGCGTCGGCGATCGCCGCGCGGGCGGTGTCCACCGCCAGGGATCCGAGGGGCCGGTCCGCGTGCCGCTGGACCTGGCTGTGGGCGTAGCCGACGACGGCCACCCGGTTGCGTGCCGCGAAGGTCCCGCTCATGCGCCGGTCTCCAGGACGAAGGCGGGCACGCGGACGCCGGGCGCGACGTCCTCGAACGCCGCCCGGACCGCGGCTCCCTGCCGGAGCGGGGCGTCGGGGCCGTCCAGCAGGCGCCCGATCATGCGGGCCCCGGCCTGTTCGGCCAGTTCGACATCGGCGAGGACGAACGGCACGTCGGCCTTGAAGCCGGGCAGGAACGGCTGCCGCACGATCGTCCAGGACCGCAGCACGCCGCGCCCGCTCACCGGCTCGAACGTGAAGGCCGGATCGGTGCTGCGGCAGTGCGGGCACACCGGGTCGGGGGGAACCGACAGGGCCGAGCAGCGGGAGCACCGGGCGGCGACGAGGACCTCGCGGGCCGCCGCCTCCCAGTACGGCGCGGACAGCCCGTCCGGCACCGGCACGGGGCGCGGGGGCCGCGGGCGGGTCACGGGATCACCCCCGCCTCCTGGAGGCGGCCGATCTCGTCCCACGTGTAGCCGAGTTCGATCAGCACGGCCTCGGTGTGCTCGCCGTGCTCGGGGGCGCGGCGCGGTACGGGCGGGCGCTCGTCGAACTGCACCGGCACGGTGGGCAGCCGGTAGGGAGGATGGCCCGATCCGTCGTCGGCGACCTCGCTGATGTAGCCGTTGGCGGTGACCTGGGGGTCGTCGAGGAGTTCCTCGACGGTCTGCACGGGCGCCCACGGGGCGTCGATCCCGCTCAGCAGTTCTCTCCATTCCTCGTAGGTCCTGGTGGCGAACTCCGCGTCCAGCTCCGCAGCGCAGGCCGCCCGGTGCTCATGGCGTGCCTCGATGTCGGCGAAGCGGGGGTCGGCGGCCAGGTCCTGCCGTCCGATCAGCCGGCAGAACTCGGGCCAGTACCGGTCCGGCTGCAGGAAGACGAGCTGGATGTGCCGCCCGTCCTTGGTCCGGTAGGCGCCGACGAGCGGGTTGGGGGACGACTCCCTCCCGGACACCGCCCGCGGTCTGCCGCCTTGCAGTGCCGCGAGCAGGTCGGAGGACAGCGTCCACAGCGCGGTGGAGAGCAGCGAGACGTCGACGACCGAGCCTTCGCCGGTGCGGTCGCGCTTCAGCAGGGCGGCCGACACCCCGAAGGCCAGCGCCATGGCGCCGTTGCGGTCGCCCATCGCGCCCCGCTGGCTCACGGGCAGGTCCCGGTCCGGGGGGCTGAGCACGTGGGCCAGGCCGCCCCGGGACCAGAAGGCCGACGAGTCGTAGCCCGGCAGGCCGGCGTCAGGGCCGCGGACTCCGTAGCCGTGCCCCCTGCCGTACACGAGCCTGGGGAAGCGCCGGGTCAGTTCCCCGGCGCCGAGCCCCAGCCGTTCCAGCGCGCCCGGCCGCAGGCTGGTGAGGAAGACGTCGGCGTCCTCCAGGAGCCTGTCGAGGACGGCTCTCCCCTCGCCGTCGCGCAGGTCGAGGGCGAGGGAGCGCTTGCCCCGGTTGGCCAGTGCCACCGACAGGTTCACGCCGCCGCCGTCGGCGCCGATGCCCTGCGTGGACAGGTTGCGGTACGGATCGCCCCGGGGGTGCTCGACGCGCACCACGTCGGCGCCCCAGTCGGCCAGGAGCGCGCCGGCCACGGGGACGAAGACCCACTGGGCCAGTTCGATGACGCGTACGCCCTCGAAGGGAGCCTCCGGCACGTCTGCCTCCTTGATCGCCTCGTGTGTAGAACGTGACTGCGGACCAATGTAGAACGACACTCTCGTTGCTGGGAATACCTGATTCCACAAAAAAGGAGAGGTTGACTTTTGCCAGGGGTGGAATGAGGATTCGTGCATCGAGCCCCGCAGCGCGGCGACGCGCCAGGCGGCCGGCTCCACCCCCACCGCCCGCATCGAGCGTTACGCCGAAGACTCGGCCCATCGCCTCCGCGCCATGGGCACCCACCCCCCAGATCCTTCGACGCCAAGGGAGCGGACCGCATGGGACGCAGGAAGACCACCGTCAACGAAGCCGCCCGGTCCGGGCGGCGACCGACCGGCCGTGCCGCGCTCGCGCTGGCCGCGCTGGTGCTGGCAGCCGCCTGCGGCGGCGAGACCGACCGGGACGGCGTCCCCGCCGACGTGAACGCGGCCGAGGTCCTCGGCCCCGAGCAGGCCGCCGCGGGCACCCCCGTCAAGTTCGGGCTGATCTCCGGCAAGGGCTCCACCGGCGCCAGAGAACTCGAGGCCCTCGTCGGCCAGGCGGCGGTGAAATACCTCAACCAGCACAAGAAAGGCATCGCCGGCCGCCCGATCGAGCTGATCACCTGTGAGACCGGCGCGACCCCGGCCACGGCCGCCGACTGCGCGAACCGCATGGTGGAGCAGAAGGCCGCGGTCGTCGTCGTGGGCTCCACCCCCGCGGTGGAGAACGTGTGGCAGCCGCTGCACGACGCCAAGGTGCCGACGATGTTCTACGCGGCCAACGGCGCCAAGATGCTCGGCGACCGCGAGACGACCTTCGCGCTGGCCGACCCCTTCTTCCCCCTGGTCACCCTGCCGGTCAGGCTGGCCAAGGAGAAGAACCTCAAGAGCGTCACGGTGGTCGTGATCGACGTCCCCACCGCGATGGCCCCCTACCAGACCATCGCGACGCCGGACGTCTTCGAGAAGCAGGGCATCACCCTGAACGTCGTGCCGGTCCCGCTGGGCACGGCCGACATGACGCCGCAGATGCAGCGCATCGCGTCGGGCGAACCCGGCCTCGTGCAGGTCATCGGCAACGACTCCTTCTGCATCGGCGCGCTGAACGGCCTGCGCGCCGTGGGCTTCGACGGCCCCGTCACCGCGACCGAGCAGTGCTTCACCGACGCGACGCGCAAGGCCGTGCCCGCAAGCTCCCTCAAGGGCATCGTCGTCGCCGCCTCGCACCCCTCGGGAGCCGACAACCCCTCGACACTCCTGTACAAAACGGCCGTGGCGACGTACGGGGAGAAGGGCAAGGAGATCGACACCAGCATGCCCGCCGGGATGAACATGTTCTCCGCGGTGCTCGCGGTCCAGGCCGCCACCACCACCCTCGAGGGCGAGGTCACCCCGCAGAGCATCACGGCCGCGATCAAGAACATGCCCGAGCAGGAGCTGCCGGTGGCGGGCGGACGGACCTTCCGGTGCGGAGGCGGCGCACAGCCCGCCATGCCCGCGGTCTGCGCGAAGGGCGGGTTCATGGGGATCCTCGGCGAGGACGGGCACCCGGCCGAGTACACCCTGGACGAGGACTCGTGACCGCCCTCCCCGACCGGATCTGCGACGCGTGGAGGGACCGCCATGAGTGACGTGGGCTCGCTTCTCCTCGGGCTCGGCAACGGAGGCGTCTTCGCGGCGCTCGCGCTGGCCATCGTGCTGACCTACCGCAGCTCCGGGGTCATCAACTTCGGCACCGGAGCGGTGGCGCTGTACGTCGCCTACACCTACGCCGCGCTGCGCGACGGCGAGCTCCTCGTGGTCGTCCCGGGGCTGCCGACCTATGTCGACATCGGCGGGCCGCTCGGGCTCGTGCCCGCGCTGGCGATCTCCCTGGCGGTGGCCGCGGCGCTCGGAGCGCTGCTGTACCTGCTGGTCTTCCGCCCCCTGCGGGAGGCGCCGCCGCTGGCCAAGGCGGTCGCGTCGCTGGGCGTGCTGACGGTGATCCAGACGCTGCTCGTCATCAAGGTGGGCGGCAACCCGGTCAGCGTGGACCCCGTCTTCCCGGCGGAACGCTGGGAATGGGGCCCCGTGGCGCTGCTGTCCGACCGGTTCTGGCTGGCGGTCACCGTCCTGCTCCTCACCCTCGCCCTGGCCGTGGTGTTCCGCAGCACCCGGTTCGGGCTGCTCACCCGGGCGACGGCCGAGTCGGAGTCCGGCGCCTACCTCAGCGGCATCTCGCCCGACCGCGTCGCCCTGACGAACTGGATGATCAGCACGCTGGTGGCGGGCACCGCCGGCATCCTCATCGCGCCGCTGAGCCCGCTCGCCCCCAGCACCTACACGCTCTTCGTCGTGCCGGCGCTCGCGGCCGCCGTGGTCGGCCGCTTCCAGCACATGGTGCCCACCGTGCTCGCCGGCCTGGCCATCGGCATGCTGCAGTCGGGGGCGAGCGGCCTGGCGGCCGGCCACTCCTGGCTCCCGCAGGTCGGACTGTCCGAACTCGTCCCCCTGATCGTGCTGGTCGTGGCGCTGCTGGCCACGGGGCGCGGCATGCCCGTCCGGGGGCGGCTGGTGCGCCAGCCGCTCGCCGGGGCGCCCCGCCCGCGGTCACTGGCCCTGCCCACCGTCCTGGGCACCGCCGTGGGGCTCATCGCCCTGCTGGCCACGACCGGCACCTGGCGCGCGTCGGTCATCGACACCTTCATCGCCGCGATCATCGGCCTGTCCCTCATCGTCGTGACCGGCTACGCTGGGCAGGTGTCGCTGGCCCAGCTGGCGCTGGCCGGCACCTCGGCGTTCACCCTCGCCCACCTCACCCAGAGCTGGGGCGTGCCGTTCCCCGTCGCACCGCTGCTGGCCGCCGGCGTCACCGTCGTGATCGGCGTCCTGGTGGGCATACCGGCGCTCCGCCTGCACGGGCTGACCCTGGGCATCGTCACGCTCGCCCTGGCGTACGCCATCGAAGCGGTGTGGTTCCGCAACACCGACCTCGTCGGGACCGACGGCGCGCAGGTCGCGCCGCCGTCCCTCTTCGGGCTCGACCTGTCGGTCGGCTCCGGCGCGGCGTTCCCCCGCCTGCACTTCGGTCTGCTGTGCCTCTTCGTCCTGGTGCTGGTGGCGTGGGGGGTGGCCCGGCTGCGCATGAGCTCGCTCGGCCTGCAGATGCTCGCGGTCCGCGCGAACGAGAACTCCGCCGCCGGCATCGGGGTGAACGTGGTGCGGGTGAAGGTGGTGAGCTTCGCGATCGCCTCGTTCATCGCCGGTCTGGGCGGCGGCCTGATCGCCTACCGGCAGACCGTCGTCACCTACGAGTCGTTCACCGCCATCGCCGGCCTGGCGGTGCTGTCCGCCGCCTACCTGGCCGGAGTCACCTCCGTGTCGGGCGGCATCATCGCCGGGATGATGGCCACCACGGGCATCGTGTCCATCATGTTCGACCGGTGGGTGCACATCGGCGACTGGTTCGAGCTCCTGGGCGGCCTGGGGGTCATCGGCATCCTCATCGGCCATCCCGAGGGGCTGGCCAGCGTCGGCCACGACGCGGCCGCGCGCCTGCGGAGGTCGTTCTCGCGGTTCGCTCCGGGCAGCGGCCGGACGTCCGCGAAAGCGCAGGCACCGGGAGTGGCCGCCCCGCCCGAGCCGGTCACCGGTCCGGCGGCGGAGCCCGCCCGAGGCAAAACGCCACCGGGCGCGCCGCCGGGACCGCCCCGGCCGACTGAACCACTCCTGCGCCTGGAGGGGCTCACCGTGCACTATGGCGGTGTGAAGGCGGTGTCGGACCTCTCCCTGCGCATACCCGCGGGCGCGGTGGTCGGGCTCATCGGCCCGAACGGCGCGGGCAAGACCAGCGCGATCGACGCCGCCACCGGTTTCGCCGGGTCGAGCGGCACGGTCCTGCTCGAAGGCGAGCACGTCGAGGGGCTCGCCCCGCACGAGCTGGTGCGGCGGGGAATGGCGCGCACGTTCCAGTCCCTGGAGCTGTACGGCGACCTGAGCGTCGAGGAGAACATCAGCGCCGCGCTGGCCGGCGTCCCGGTGCGGGAGCGGCGGCGGGCGCTCACCGGCGCGCTCGACCTCGTCGGCATCGGCGACCGGGCGGACCGCCCGGCCCGCGAGCTCAGCCAGGGAGAACGACAGCTCGTCTCGATCGCCCGTGCGTGCGCCACAGGAGCACGCGTCCTGCTGCTGGACGAGCCCTCCGCCGGGCTCGACACGCAGGAGAGCCGATGGCTGGGCGAACGCATCCAGGGCATCGCCGACGCCGGAGCCGGGGTGCTGCTGGTGGACCACGACATCAGCCTGGTGCTCGACGTCTGCGACTACATCTACGTGCTCGACTTCGGCTCCCTCATCGCCGAGGGGACCCCCGGGGAGATCCGCGCCGACGGCAGGGTCGCCGAGGCGTACCTGGGATCCGTCCGAGACTCAGCGGAGGCGGGATCATGACGGGCGGACTCACCACCACCGGCCTCGCCGGAGGCCGGGGCACCGACACCGTGATCCGGGACATCGACCTCTCGGTCGATAGCGGCAACGTGCTCGCCCTGCTCGGGCCCAACGGCGCGGGCAAGACCACGCTGCTGCTCACCCTGGCGGGCCTGCTGCCCTCGCGGCGGGGATCCGTCTCGGTGGACGGGACGCCCCTCAGGAACGGAAGGCCCGCGGCGGCGAACAGGGCGGGGCTGGTGCTCGTCCCCGACGACCGGTGCCTGTTCACCGGCCTCACGGTGGAGGAGAACCTGCGGGTGGCAGCACGCCGCGGCGGTCCCGGGCCGACCGCGATGCTCGAGGTCTTCCCCGCGCTGGAGAGCCGGTGGAAGCTCCCCGCCGGGGCGTTGTCCGGCGGGGAGCAGCAGATGCTCGTCCTGGCCAGGGCGCTCATCCAGCAGCCGAAGGTGCTCCTGGTGGACGAGCTGAGTATGGGGCTCGCGCCCCTGGTGGTGGAGAGCCTGTTCGAAACGGTCCGCGCCATCGCGGCGGACCACGGATGCGCGGTGGTGCTCGTCGAGCAGCACGTGGAACTCGCGCTCGAAGCCGCGGACCAGGCCATGGTGCTGCGCAGCGGGCAGGTCGTGGCGCGCGGGCCCGCGGCGGAGCTGGCCGCCGACCCGGCACGGTTGCGGGACGCGTACTTCGGCCAGGGAGAGAACCCGGAATGACCATGAAGGAGGAGGCCGAGGTGGAAACGGTCAGCAACGCCCGCAGGATCCGGCGGCTCGCCCGGGAGCGTCCCGATGAGGAGGCTCTGCGGCACATCGCGCTGGACGGCGGCGAATCCGTGTACACCTGGGGCGAGCTGGACCGGCGCGCCGCCCAGCTGGCGGGCGGGCTCGCCGCCCGCGGCCTGGGCCTGGGCGACCGGCTCGGGCTCGGCCTGCGCAACTCGCCGCAGTTCGTCCTCGCCGTCCTGGCGGCGTGGAAGCTCGGAGCCGTCCCGGTGCCCGTGCGCTGGGACCTGCCCGAGTGGGAGCTGGCCCGGCTGCGCGAGGCCGTCGGCGCCCCGGTCTTCCTGGACCCGGCGGACCTGCCCTGGATCGACGCGACCGCCGACCACGCGGTGCCCGACCTGCCGGACGCGGTCTCCCCGCGGATGAACGGCATCTGCAGCAGCGGCTCGACCGGGACACCCAAGATCATCCTCGGTGCCCGGCCGGGGCTCTACGACCCGGTGCTGGCCACGCCGCTGGCCGAGCGGTGGGGGCCGGTGCCGCGGCCGCAGAGGATCCTCGTCATCGCGCCGATGTACCACGCGAACGGTTTTGCGACGATCTTCAGCATGCTCACCGGCGACCGCCTGGTGGTGCTGGAGAAGTTCGACGCCGCGCGGGTCGTCGACGTCGTGGAACGGCACCGGATCACCAACTTCACCGCCACCCCGACCATGCTGCAGCGCATCGCGGACCTGCCGGACGTGGACTCGCGGGACCTGTCGAGCATCGTGTGGTTCACCCAGGGCGCGGCGCCGATGCCCCCGTCGCTGGTGCACCGCTGGGTGGAGCTGGTCGGCGCCGAGAAGATCGTCATGGCCTACGGGATGACGGAGGGCATAGGCATCACCGCGCTGCGCGGCGACGAGTGGCTCGAGCACGAGGGCAGCGTCGGACGCGGCCTGCGCGGCACCGAGATACGCATCCTGGACGAGGACGGCAGGCAGTTGCCCGCCGGCGAGATCGGCGACATCTACCTGCGCTCGCCGGTCTACTCCGGCTACGAGTACCTCGGCGACGCCCCCCGGATGCCCGAGACCGAGGACGGCTTCACCAGCGCGGGCGACATGGGCCGCCTCGACGACGACGGCTACCTGTACGTGGTGGACAGGCGGGCCGACCTCATCATCACCGGCGGCGCCAACGTCTTCCCCGCCGAGGTCGAGACGGCCCTCATCGACCATCCCGGCATCGCCGACGTGGTCGTGGTCGGGCTCCGCGACCCGGAATGGGGCCGCCGGGTGCACGCGATCGTCCAGCCCGCCCGTCCGGAGGCCCCGCCGGCACCGGAGGAGGTCATCCATTACGCCAAGGGCCGCCTCGCGGCGTACAAGGTGCCCAAGACCGTCGAGTTCGTGGAGGCGATCCCGCGCAGCGAGGCCACCAAGGTGAACCGCCGCGCGCTCGTCACCGTCCGGGGCGGCTGAACGAGGCGCTCACCGGCCGGCGGACGCCCGCCCGTCGGCAGGTGAGCGCTCAGGAGGCGGCGGGCCGCGGGATCCGGAGGGGGCGGCGCCGGGCGGTGGAGCCGCGGACGATGAGCTTGACCGGCAGCGTCATCAGGCGGCTGGGCGCCGTGGCCGGGCACGAGGACAGCAGCGCGGTCACGGCGGCCTCGCCCTGGGTGCGCAGCGGCGCCGCGACCGTGGTCAGGCCGGGCGTGACGATCCGCGCGGGGTAGATGTCGTCGAAGCCGACCACGCTGACGTCCTGGGGCACCCGGATCCCCCGGGACTGCAGCACCCGCATGAGGCCGATGGCCTGCTGGTCGTTGTAGGCCAGGATCGCGGTCGGCCTGCCGGCGTCGAGCGCGCCCGCGGCGTGCCTGCCTCCCTCGACGGTGGGCACGAACGGGCCGACCCGCTGCACCTTCAGGCCGAGCTCGGCGGCGGCCTCGCGCAGCCCGCTCCAGCGCATGCCGTTGACCCAGGAGGCCTCGGGCCCGGAGATGTAGAGGACGTCGCGGTGGCCGAGCTCCGCGAGGTGCCCGGCCACCAGGCGCATCGCGCAGCGGTTGTCCAGCACGATGCTGGGCACGTCGGCGACGTCGCGGTTGAGCACGACGACCGGCCGCCGCCGGGCGGCCGTGCGGATCGCCGAGTCCGACATGCGGGTGCCCGCGAGCACGACGCCGTCGACGCCCAGCAGCACCCGCTCCAGGCTGCTGCGCTCGAGCCGGACGGACTCCTGGGCGTCGATGAGGATCAGCACGTGGTCGGCCTCGGCGGCGGCGGACTCGGCACCGCGGATGATCTCCGCGTAGACGGGGTTGGTCACGTCGGAGACGACCAGCGCGAGCATCGAGGTGCGGCCCGTCGGCAGCGCGGAGGCCAGCGGGTTGATCCGGTAGCCGAGTTCGGCCGCGACCAGGCGGACGCGCTCGACGGTCCCGGCGTTCACCCGTCCGGGCCGGGCGAAGGCCCGCGAGACCGTCGAGGCCGAGACCCCCGCGGCCCTGGCCACGTCATAGATCGTCGGAGGCCGGTCCGCTCGGCCGTCGGCCGGATCCTGCATGGTGATCCTCCCCTGCTTTCACGAGAGGATGCTATGCCGATATAAAGAACGTCAATTCCGCTCCGGGCGGTGACAACTGATGGCAACCGCTTGCCGAGTGACCGGGGACACAACGTTAATGGCCGACACGTCTCCAGAAACGGAACGCCCACTCCAGGCACCAAGACGAGGAGTCCCCATGTCCACCCCCTCCCCCTCCGTGCGGCCCCGCTCGCGGCTCCTCGCCGCGTTCGCCGCCACGGCGCTGCTCGCGACGGCCGCGTGCGGCGGATCGGACTCGTCCTCGAAGTCCGCGGGCACCCAGGAGCTCGCGCTCGCCATCCAGGGAACGCCGCCCTCGCTCGAGATCACCCAGCTCAACGGCGGCCAGTCGGCCTACATCTGGAGCGCCCTTTACGACACGCTGCTCTACACCGACAACCAGGGGCGGATCCAGCCGAACGCCGCCGAGAGCCACACCTACTCCGAGGACCGCCGGACGCTGACCCTCAAGCTCCGCAAGGGCATGACCTTCAGCTCCGGCGCCCCGGTCGACGCGGCCGCGGTGAAGGCGAGCCTGGAGCGGATCCTGCGGACCCCGGGCCCCAACCAGTCCGCCATGGCGGCGGTCGAGGCGGTCGAGGCCCCCGACGCGGGCACCGTCGTGATCGAGCTCGAGCGGCCCGACGGCGCCCTGCTGGGCAACCTGTCGTTCCTCAACGGGGTGATCGCCGATCCGGCGACGATGACCGGCCCGGCGGCCGCGGCCGACCCGGTCGGCTCCGGCCCGTACACCCTGGACAAGGGCGCCACCGTCACCGGATCGACGTACGTGCTGAAGAAACGCGAGGACTACTGGAACGCCGCCGCCTACCCGTTCGAGACGGTGAAGGTCCGGGTGATGGCCGACCGGTCCGCGGTCACCAACGCCCTGCAGGCCGGTGAGCTCAACGCCGGCAGCGTCGACTTCACCCAGCTCCAGCCGCTGAAGGCCAAGGGCATGCAGATCACCTCGGTGGAGGCGACCGCGGTGGCGAGCCTGGTTTTGGCCGACCGCGGCGGCGAGACGGCCGGGCCGCTCGGCGACCTGCGGGTGCGCAAGGCGATCAACATGGCGTTCGACCGCGCCAAGCTCGCCGAGACCTTCCTGCGCGGCTCCGGCCGTCCCACGGCCCAGGTGTTCAGCCCCAAGGGCGGCGGCGCCCACGACCCGCAGCTGGACGAGACCTACCCCCACGACATCGCCGCCGCCAAGAAGCTGCTGGCCGAGGCCGGGCATCCGGACGGGTTCTCCGTGACGATGCCCAGCCTCGCCATCACCAAGATGTTCGAGCCGACCATCGCCCAGAGCCTGGCCGACATCGGCGTCAAGGTGAACTGGACTCCGGTGCCGCCGCAGCAGCAGGCCGCGGCGCTGTCCTCGAAGAAGTACCCGATGTACTTCATGATCGACGGCCTGGCCGGCGACGCGGCGTCGACCGTGGTGTTCTTCACCCCGCGCAACCAGCGCAACCCGTTCGCCAGCACCGACCCGGAGCTGGCGAAGCTGATCGACGAGGCGAACAAGGCGGCCGACCCGGCCGCCGCGGCCGAGGCCTACCGGAAGGTCAACAAATTCGCCGTCGACAACGCCTGGTTCGCCCCGGTCTTCTACATCGGATCCACCTGGGTGACCGCCGAGGGCGTCAGGTACCTCGGTGACGGCTCCTCCACCTACAGCCAGATCCGTGCCTTCGGGACCGGCGGCTGAGCGGGGCCGGGCCGCCCGCGGGCGGCCCGGCTTCCTCCCTCTCATCGGACCGGCTCGAAAGACGAACCGCTC
Source organism: Actinocorallia populi (assembly GCF_002995495.1). GTDB lineage: Bacteria > Actinomycetota > Actinomycetes > Streptosporangiales > Streptosporangiaceae > Actinocorallia > Actinocorallia populi. The sequence goes on from NZ_PVZV01000007.1 coordinate 163,178, forward strand.
ATGCTCCTGTACGTACTGCGCCGCCTGGGCACCGGAGTGGTGCTCGCGGTGCTGGTCACCCTGATCACCTTCCTCCTGCTGGCGCCCTCCTTCGACGGCGTCGTCGGCAACCGCCTCGGACCGGGCGCCACCCCCGAGGCCGTCCGGGCGCTCAAGGCCGAGCTGGGCTTCGACCGGCCGCTGCTCGTGCAGTACCTCGACTGGCTCGCGCACGCGGCGCGCGGCGACTTCGGGACCTCGCTGTTCACGGGCGAGCCCGTGGCGCACACGATCCTGCAGCGGTTCGGCGTGACGATGTCGATCGTGGTCGTCGCGCTGGGCGTCACGGTCGTGATCAGCGTGGTGCTCGGTGTCCTGGCCGCCTCGCGGGGCGGCGCGGTCGACCGGGCCACCCAGGGCGTCTCGCTGGCGGGCAACCTCTTCCCGAGCCTGCTGCTGGCGATCGTGCTGGTCTACGTGTTCGCCGTCGAGCTGGAGGTGCTGCCCGCCACCGGTTTCACGCCCTTGTCCGAGGACCCGCTCCAGTGGGCGCGGTCCATCGCCATCCCGGTGGCCGCTCTGGTGATCGCCGGGATCGCCGGGCTGACCGCGCAGGTGCGCGGCACCATGATCGACGAGCTGCGCAAGGACTACGTGCGCACCCTGCGCACCCGCGGGATCTCGACCCGTTCGGTGGTGCTGCGCCACGCCCTGCGCAACGCCGCCGGGCCGGCGCTGACCGTGCTGTCGTTCGAGTTCATCACCATGCTCGGCGGCGCGCTCATCATCGAGAGCATCTTCGCGATCGCGGGGTTCGGCGGGTACGCCTTCGAGTCCTCGCTGCAGGGAGACGTCCCCGCGATCATGGGCGTCACCGTGTTCGCCGTGCTCCTGGTGATCACCGTCAATCTCGCCGTCGACCTGGTGAACGGCTGGCTCAACCCGAAGGCGAGGATCTTTTGACCGCCGCAACCGCCCCCGCGACCGCCGTGCGCCGCAGGTCGGCGTTCCGCAGGCTGCTGAGAGACCCGCAGGCGGTCGTCACCGCGGGCGTGCTCCTGATCATCGTGGTGCTCGGCCTCCTCGCCCCGGTGCTGGCCTCGCACAGCCCCGACCACGCCTCGCTCGACCACATCGACGCGGGCGTGGGCACCGACGGCTATCCGCTGGGCGGCGACCGCAGCGGCCGCGACATCTGGGCGCGGCTGCTGCACTCGATCAACACCAGCACGGTCTCGGCGCTCATCGGCTCCAGCATCGCCCTGGTCATCGGCGTGACGGCCGGGCTGGTCGGCGGCTACTACGACCGCGCCCGCTCGATCACCGAGTGGGTGTTCAGCCTGGTCATGACGTTCCCGGGTCTGCTGCTGCTCATCGTGCTGATGCCGCTGACGGGTGGGGACTTCCGGGTCACGATGGCGATCTTCGGGGTGCTGCTGTCGCCGGGCATCTACCGGATCGTGCGCAACCAGGTGGTGGGGGTGAAGAAGGAGCTGTTCGTCGATGCCGCACGCGTCTCCGGGTTGGGCGACCGGCGGATCCTGGCCCGCCATGTGCTGTTCGCGGTGCGCGGGCCGGTGATCATCGCGGCGGCGTTCCTGTGCGGCTCGTCCATCGGGGTGCAGTCCGGGCTGGCGTTCCTGGGCGTGGGGCCTGCGACCGTCCCCAGCTTCGGGGCGATGATCTCCGAGGGCTTCCACAACCTCTACGTCTCCCCCCTGCAGTTCGTCTGGCCCAGTCTCGTGCTCGGCGCCCTCACCTCCTGCCTGGTGCTGTTCGGCAACGCGCTGCGCGACACCCTCGAAGGCGCGAAGCGCAAGCCCGCCAAGATCGCCGCTCCGAAGGCCGGGCCCGCGAGCCCCGCCAGTACCGCGCCGCCCGCGCTGCTGACGGTCGAGGACCTGACGATCGCCTACCCGACTCCCTCAGGCGGGTTGAAGGAGGTCGTCAGCGGGGTGAACCTGACTCTGGCGGCGGGTGAGACGCTCGGGCTGGTCGGCGAGTCCGGCTCCGGCAAGACCCAGACCGCCTTCGCGGCCTTGGGCGTGCTGCCTTCGGAGGCGGTCGTCACCCGCGGCTCGATCCGCCTGGACGGGCGCGAGCTGCTCGGGCTGAGCGAGCGGGAGCTGCGCAAGCTGCGCGGAAAGGCGATCGCCTACGTGCCGCAGGAGCCCATGTCCAACCTCGACGCGTCGTTCACGGTGGGCGCCCAGCTCGTCGAGGGCCTGCGCGCCGTCTCGGGGATCTCCCGCGGCGAGGCGAAGGAGCGGGTACTGGCCCTGCTCGAGCGGGTCGGCATCCCCGATCCGCAGCGCACCTTCGGCTGCTACCCCCACCAGATCTCCGGCGGCATGGCCCAGCGCGTGCTCATCGCCGGCGCCGTCGCCGGCCGCCCGAAGCTGCTGATCGCCGACGAGCCGACCACCGCACTCGATGTCACCGTGCAGGCCGAGATCCTCGACCTGCTGCGCGACCTGCAGGAAGAACTCGACATGGCGGTCCTGCTGGTCACCCACGACTTCGGGGTCGTGGCCGACGTCTGCGCCCGCGTCGCCGTCATGCGCACCGGCGAGATCGTCGAGACCGGAACCGCGGAGAAGATCTTCGGCGGGGCCGAACACGACTACACCCGGATGCTGCTGGACTCCATCCTCGACGAGAACACCGTGCGGACCGATCCCCCGGCCACCGCCGGACGGGCCTTCGGAAAGGCGACGGCATGACGACCGCACCCCTGCTCGACGTGAGCGGCCTGCGCGTGGCCTTCCCCGGACGCGGATGGCGCGCCGAGCCCGTCGAGGTCCTGCACGGTGTCGATCTGACGGTCGGCTCGGGCGAGGCCCACGGCCTGGTGGGTGAGTCCGGGTCGGGCAAGACGACCATCGGCCGGGCCGTCCTCGGCCTGGTCAAGACCACCGCAGGGACCATCTCGTTCGGCGGCCGCGACATCACCCGTGCGTCGGGCAGGGCCCGCCGGGCCCTGTCCCGCGACATCCAGGTCGTCTTCCAGGACCCCTACACCTCCCTCAACCCGTCCCTGACGATCGGCGACATCCTCGCCGAGCCCCTCGTCGTCCACGGTTCCGCCCCCGCCGACGCCCGCAGGCGGGTCCGCGAGCTGCTCGACCGGGTCGGGCTGCCCGCGGACGCGGCCGAGCGGCTGCCCCGTGAGTTCAGCGGCGGCCAGCGCCAGCGCGTGGCGATCGCGCGCGCCCTGGCTCCGGAGCCGAGGCTGATCGTCTGCGACGAGCCGGTCTCCGCACTCGACCTGTCGACCCAGGCCCGCGTCCTGGACCTCCTGCTGGACCTCCAGCGCCGCACGGGGGTGGCCTACCTGTTCATCTCCCACGACCTGTCCGTGGTGCGCCACATGTGCCATCGCGTCAGCGTCATCCACCGCGGCGACATCGTCGAGACCGGTCCCGCGGCGGCCGTCACCTCGGCTCCCCGGCACCCCTACACCCGGCGTCTCATGCTCGCCTCGCCCGTCGCCGACCCCGTCGTGCAGGCCGGGCGGCGCGAGGAACGCCGCCGCCTGGCCGAGGCCGAACGGGCCGCCCCGCCCGCGTGAGCGGCGGCGGTCACACCTGCCGGCAGGGGATGCCGAGGAGGTCGGCGGCGGCGCGGTAGTCGGCGGCGTGGTGGCCCACGGACAGGGACCAGTGGTGTCCCACGCCGGTGGCGCTCCACGCGTCGACCCACTCGCCGGGGTCGCGGCCGAAGTCGACGCGGCTGGTGGTGTTGCCGATCTCCAGGAGGGGGCCGGGCACGACGGTGCCCTCGGAGGCGATGAAGGACAGGGTGCCGTCGGCGTCCTGGCCGAGGCCCAGGACGGTGACGGGGCCGTGCCTGACGTCGAACTCGACGCTGACGCCCCAGCCGCGCTTGCCGTGGTAGACGCCCAGGCCGCGCAGGAGCGGGTCGCGGGCGCTGACGGCCAGGTGGGCCGGGCCGTCGTGGCCCATCTCCACGACCCCGGCCTCGAAGTCCAGGGCCTGGATCTCGGTGAAGGAGCCGCCCGCGCCGACGGCCTGGGAGGCCAGCTGGGCGACGGTGGTGCGCAGCTCGTACTCGCCCGTCGCCGGGACTCCGCGGGCGGTGAGCAGGGACGCGCCGAGGATCATGCCGGCGCCGAGCCGTTCGTGCTGCTCGCCGTCCAGGCCGCGGTGGTAGTAGGCCAGGGTGTCGAGCCCGAAGTCCTCGACGAGGCGGTCCAGGGCGACCGAGACGGCCGCGCCCCAGGCGAAGTCCTCCTCGACGACGGTGTCGTCGAGGGTGAAGATCTGGCGGGCGAGGTCCATGCGGGCGCGCGTCTCGGCGTCGGTGACCTTCTCGACGCGGTGGCGCAGGTCGTCGAACTCCACGACCTCCACGTGCGAGCCGAAGGTGGAGGGCAGCAGGGTCAGGTCGGTGGAGACGTCGAGCATGCCCGGGTAGAGGTGGCCCATGAGGCCGTGGCGGGCGTGGCGCAGCGCGGCGCGCACGTGCGCGGCCTTGATCCACCGGCCGATCCGCTCCCACGCCGACTCCTGGCGCAGCCATCCGGAGACCGACCGGAACGGGATGCCCGCCCGCCGGAACACGTTGCCGACCTCCGGGACGGGGCACTGGCCGCAGTAGGCGAGCCACGCGCCGGTGTCGAAGGAGGCGTGGTCCATCTTCTCCGTGGGCTGCAGGTCGATGACCAGGACCGGGGTGTGGGAGCGCTGCGCGATCGGCAGGACCATGGAGGAGGTCAGGTAGGTCGTGAGGAACAGCACGATGAGGTCGCAGTCGGCCTGCCGGAGCTTCTCGGCCGCGGCCGCGCCCTCCTGTGCGTCGGAGATGAAGCCGACGTCGGTGACCTCGGCGTCCATCTGCTGGAACCTCTCGGCGACGTAGCGCGCGCTCTCCTGCAGCTGGGGCAGCAGGCCGGGGAACTGCGGCCAGTAGGTGCCGAGCCCGCCGGCCACCAGGCCGATGCGCGTCTTGCGGCGCGTGACGGGGGCGAGCAGGTCCAGGACCGGTGTGCGGGGTCCGGTGGAGGTCATCGTCGAGATCCCTTCGTGCGGGAGGGCGGGGCGTGCGGGGTGCCGCGGCCGTACCGGTGCGACGATAAGACCTTATGAAACGTTTTACAAGCCCTCAGGGGCGCACACGCCATGCCCTGTCTTTAGGTGATGAATCCGGCGCACAGGGTGAAAAATCCTGCGAATGCGGCATCCGCTATTCGCACCCGGCCCCCAGGGAAATCCGCTTTGACCTGGTACGGGATCCGGCTTCCACGGGGGGCGGCCCCGATGTGTAACGTTTCATGCGAGGGTGGCCGCGAGTGTCAGGCCGTCTCCCGGACGACGAGCGACGACGCCAGGACACGGGCCTCGTGGACGTGGTCGGCCCCGGCCTCCACCTCGTCGAGCAGGAGCTCGATCGCGGCGGACCCGAGCTCCTCCACGGGCTGGCGGACCGTGGTGAGGGCCGCCAGGCCCGCGACGTCCAGGTCGCCGTACCCCACGACCCGGACGTCTCCCGGGACGGCCGCGCCGCGTTCGGCCAGGCCGCGGCAGAAACCGGCGGCCAGGAAGTCGTTGGTGCAGAAGGCGGCGTCCGGCAGCCGGTCCAGGCGCCGGGCGGCCTCCGCCCCGCACTCGATGGTCATGCTCTCCACGACGACCTGCTCCAGCACGGCGCCGCGAAAGCGCCGCGCCGCCTGGCGCGCCCCCTGGTGGCGGTCGGCGCACTGGCGGATCCCGCGGGGCCCGTTCACCACGAGGATGGACCTGGCGCCGCCCTCCAGCAGGTGCCGCACCGCGAGCGCCCCGCCGGCGACGTCGTCCACGGAGACCGAGCAGCCCTCCGCGGTGGGCCTGGCCCGGTCGGCCAGCACCAGCGGCACGCCGCGCCGCTCCAGCCGCTCCAGCCGCCCGGAGGCGGCGCCCAGGGGCACGACGACCGCTCCGCCCGCGCGCTGCTCGACGAGCATCGACAGGTATCCCTGCTCGCGTTCGGGGTCGTCGCCGCTGTGGCAGAGCGACAGCGCGTAGCCCTGCCGGTAGGCGGCGTCCGCGGCGCCCTTGGCGATGCGCGCGTAGAAGGAGTTCGCGATGTCCGGCAGGACCAGGCCGAGGGACCTGGCGTGGGCGGTCCGCAGGCCGGCGGCTCCGGGGTGGCGCACGTAGTCGAGTTCCGCGATGACGGACCTGACCTTCTCGACCGTCCGGGCGTTGACCCGCTCCGGGCGGTTCAGCACGTTCGAGACCGTCGCCACCGAGACCCCCGCGGCCGCGGCCACGTCCTGGATGCGCGCGGGACGGTCCATGTTCGCCGTCCTCCCGTCCGTGCCGCCTGCGATCGGGCCTCCGCCCGTGCCAGGGAATTCTAGTCGCCCACGGCGGGGGCGAAGGTCACCAGGAAGGCGCGCAGGCAGCCCGCCAGGTCGACGGTGTCGCGGTCGTAGAGCCACTGCGCCTGCAGGCCGTTGAGCAGGGAGATCGTCATGGTCGCCAGGGCGGCCGGGGCGACCGGTGAGCAAAGTTCGCCGCGTTCGGCCAGGGCGGTGAAGGCGGCCGTGTAGAACCGGCGGAGGTTGCGGTACCGCTCGGTGTAGTAGGCGTGGGCGGGGTGCTCCGGTGAGACGGCCTCGCCCGACATGACGCAGTGCAGTTCCAGCAGGCCGGGGCTTCGTTCGTTGTCGGCCGTCACCGCGAGCATGCCGCGCAGCACCTCCAGGGGGTGCTCGGCGGGGTCGAGGGCGTCGACGGCCTCCAGGAGGCGGGCGCTCTGCTCTCCGCGGAACTCCAGGACGGCGATGAGCAGGTCCTCCTTGCGGGGGAAGTGGTGCAGCAGGCCGGTGTAGCTGATGCCGGCGCGCTTGGCGATGTCCTTCATGGTGGCGCCGTGGAAGCCGGTCTGGGCGAACGCCTCGACGCAGGCCTCCAGGACCCGGCGCCGGACCGCCGCCGACTTCGCGTACGGACCACGACTCGTCTGAGATGCCACGGGACCATCCTGCCTCAACGGTTGAAATTAGTGTTGCAATACTGTTTTCATATCACCTGAGACGGCCGCCACGACCCCGCGGCCCACCCACGCCTCCAGCAAGGACCCGCCGATGACCCTTTCCGTTCCCGGTTTCCTGTGGGGCGCCTCGACCGCGCCGCACCAGATCGAGGGCAACAACCTCAACAGCGACTGGTGGGTGCGCGAGCAGCTGATGCCCGGCATGGAGCGCAGCGGCGACGCGGTCGACAGCTACCACCGCTACGCCGAGGACATGCGGCTGCTGGCCGAGGCCGGGCTGAACGCCTACCGCTTCGGCATCGAGTGGGCGCGCATCGAACCGGTCCCCGGCCACTTCTCAGGCGCCGAGCTCGCCCACTACCGGCGGATGATCGACACCGCGCTGGAGCTGGGCCTCGAGCCCGTCGTCACACTGCACCACTTCACCCACCCGCGCTGGTTCACCGAAAGCGGCGGCTGGATGGCCGACGAAGGGATCGAGCGGTTCGCCGGCTACGTCCGCAAGGCCGCGGAGATCCTCGACGGGGTCGAGTGGGTCTGCACGATCAACGAGCCGAACATGCTCGCCCTCATGGTCGGCATGGGCCGCGCGGCCAAGGCCGCGGCGGAGTCCGGCGAGGACGCCAGGAAGTGGATGAGCCCGACCGTCGAGGGAGCCGCCCGCCCCGTGCTGCCCGACCCCGACCCCGAGGTCGGCCGGCGCCTGGTCGAGGCCCACCGCGCCGCCCGCGCCGTCCTGCGCGAGCACACCGGCGCCAAGGTCGGCTGGACCGTCGCCAGCCAGGCACTGGTGGCCCGGCCCGGCTGCCGGGAACTGCTGGAGAAGATCCGCTACACCCGCGAGGACCTCTACCTCGACGCCGCCCGCGGCGACGAGTTCATCGGCGTGCAGTCCTACTCCAGCCAGGACGTGGACGAGAACGGCATCGTCCCCCACCCCCAGGGCCCCGACACCACCCTCACCGGCAACGCCTACCGCCCCGACGCCCTGGGCATCGCCGTACGCCACGCCTGGGAGCGCACCGGCCGCACCCCGGTCCTGGTGACCGAGAACGGCATCGCCACCGACGACGACACCCGCCGCATCGCCTACACCTCCCAAGCCCTCGAGCACCTGTCCGCCGCCATCGACGAGGGCGTCGACGTGCGCGGCTACCTGCACTGGAGCGCCCTGGACAACTTCGAATGGGGCCACTGGAAGCCCACCTTCGGCCTCATCGCCGTCGACCGCGAGACCTTCGAACGCCACCCCAAGCCGAGCCTGGCCTGGCTCGGCGACGTCGCCCGCCGCGGCCGCCTGTAGACCCGGCCCCAGCAAGGAGACACCTTGATCCGCACACCGCTGGCCGACTGGGAGTTCCGCCCCAAAGCCAACCGCTTCCTGGAGATGGGAGGCCGCGCCCAGCCCTTCAAGAAGGTGACGCTCCCCCACGACGCCATGCTGGAAGGCGTGCGCACGCCCGAGGCGGGCGGAGCGGGCGGCTTCTTCCCCGGCGGGGTCTACGAGTACCGCACGACGTTCGACGCTCCCGAGGCCCACCGCGGCAAGCAGGTGCTCCTGCACTTCGAGGGCGTCTACCGGGACGCGATGGTCTACCTCAACGGAGCCTTCGCCGGGCAGTGCCCGAACGGGTACGGCGAGTTCACCGTGCCCGCCGACGCGTTCCTGCGCTACGGGGAGGCCAACGAGATACGCGTGGAGTGCCGGGCGCACCAGGACTCCCGCTGGTACTCCGGGGCAGGGCTGCACCGGCCGGTCCACCTGGTCGTCGGCGGACCGGTGCGCGTCGCCTTCGAAGGGGTGCGGGTGAGCACCCCGGACGTGGACGCCGAACGAGCCGTCGTCGAGATCGCCACGATCGTGGAGAACACAGACCCCACCACCTCGACCGTGGAGGCGCTCACCGAGATCCGCGACCCCGCGGGAACGGTCGTGGCCTGCGACACCACCACCGTGACGGTCCTGCCCGGCGAACCCGCGACCGTCCGCCAGCGCCTGTACGTACGCCGACCCGCGCTGTGGAGCGTCGAGACACCCCACCTGTACACCGCCACCGTCACCCTCGCCGGCCTGGACAGCGAGCAGACCTCCTTCGGGATCCGCACCCTGCGGCTCGACCCGGAGCACGGCCTGCGCATCAACGGCGAGACGGTGAAGCTGCGCGGCGCCTGCGTCCACCACGACAACGGCGTCCTGGGCGCGGCGGCGATCGCACGCGCCGAGGAACGCCGGATCGAACTGCTCAAGGCCGCCGGGTTCAACGCCGTCCGCGCCTCCCACAACCCGCTGAGCCGCGCGATGCTGGAGGCCTGCGACCGCCTGGGCATGCTCGTCATGGACGAGGCCTTCGACATGTGGACGGCCGTCAAGTCCGACTTCGACTACGCCCTGTCCTTCCCGAAGTGGTGGGAGCACGACATCGAGGCGATGGTCGGCAAGGACTTCAACCACCCGAGCGTGATCTTCTACTCGATCGGCAACGAGATCCCCGAGGCCGCCACCCCCCACGGCGCCGCCCGGGCGCGCCGCATCGCCGAGAAGGTCCGCTCCCTCGACCCCACCAGGTTCGTCACCAACGCCACCAACGCCACCTTCGGCGTCATGCAGGAGGCCATGAAGATCGCCCGCGAGCGGGTGCGGGAGTCCGCCGAGACCATGGGCGTCAACACGATGATGGCCGTGATGGGCGACGTCCTGCACGAACTGGGCACCTCCGAACTCGTCACCGAGCAGACCCGTGAGCTCTTCTCGGCCCTGGACGTGGCCGGGATGAACTACCTCGACGTCCGCTACGAGGCCGACCGCGAACTCTTCCCGAACCGGATCATCGTCGGCTCCGAGACCCACCCGACCCGCATCGACACCCTGTGGCGGCTGGTGACCGGCAACAGCCACGTGATCGGCGACTTCACCTGGACGGGCTGGGACTACCTCGGCGAAGCCGGAATCGGCCGGATCGGCTACGCCGACGAGGACTCCGGCGGCCAGGGGATCGCCGGACCGTTCCCCTGGCTGACCGCCCGCACCGGCGACCTCGACATCACCGGACACCGCCGCGCCCCCTCCTACTACCGGGAGATCGTCTTCGGGCTGCGCACCGAGCCGTACCTCGCCGTGCACCGGCCGGACGACCACGGGCGAAAGACCGTCGCCGGGCCGTGGTCGTGGCCGGACGTGGTGTCCTCCTGGAGCTGGGGCGACCGCGAAGGCGCACCCGTCCAGGTGGACGTCTACAGCGCCGCCGACGAGGTGGAACTACTCCTGGACGGCGAGCCCCTCGGCCGCGCCCCGGCCGGTCCCGAGCACCGGTACCGGGCCGTGTTCGACACCCTCTACCGGCCCGGCGAGCTCGTCGCCGTCGCCTACGCCGGGGGCGTCGAGACCGGCCGCACCCGGCTGGCCTCCGCGACCGGCCCGGTAGTGCTGTCCGCCGAGGCCGACCGGCCGAAGATCACCGCCTCCCCCGGCGACCTGGCGTTCGTGTCGATCACGCTCACCGACGCCGCCGGCGCCCTCCACCACCTCGCCGACCGGGCCGTGACCGTCGCGGTCGAGGGGCCCGGCACGCTGGCGGGCCTGGGCAGCGCCCGCCCCGCCACCGAGGAGACCTTCACCCGAGGCACCCACACCACCTACGACGGCCGCGCCCTTGCGGTCGTGCGCCCCACCGGTCCGGGCGAGATCCAGCTGACCGTGTCCGCTCCGGAGTGCGAGAACGCCTCCCTCACCGTCGAGGTGTCCCATGACTGATATCGACCGGCTGGTCTCCAGGCTCACGCTCGAGCAGAAGGCCGCCCAGCTCGGCGGCCTCAGCCTGCCGAGCCTGATGGCCTTCGACCCGCGCACCGGACCCCGGCTGGAGACCGGGCGGCTCGCCGGGCTGTGCCCGCACGGCGTCGGGCACCTGTCCCTGGCGTGGTTCCTCGGCCAGGACGCCGACAGCCTGCGCGACGCGCTCACCCGGGTCCAGGAGGCCGTACGGGAGGCCTCGCCGTTCGGGATCGGCGGGCTGGTGCACTTCGAAGGGATCAACGGGTTCCTGCACGCGGCCGGGGAGCAGTTCCCCACCGCGTGGGCGCAGGCCGCGACCTGGGATCCGGAACTGGTGCGGCGCGCCTCCGCGGTCACCGCCGCGCACATGAGCGACATCGGCGTCCAGCTGCTCTTCTCCCCCGTCATGGACCTCAGCCGCGACCCCCGCTGGGGCCGGGTGCACGAGACCTACGGCGAGGACCCGGAACTGGCCGCGCGGTTGTCCGTCGCGTTCGTCCGGGGCGTCCAGGAAGGGACGGGACTGCTGGCCACCGGCAAACACTTCCTGGGCTTCGGCGCCTCAGAGGGCGGCCTGAACATGGCCGCCACCCAGCTGGGGCGGCGCACCCTCGTCGACGAGTACGCCGAGCCGTTCCGCCGCGCCATCGCCGAAGCCGGGCTGTCGGTCGTCATGAACTCCTACAACGAGATCGACGGGACGCCCGCGGCGGCCGACCACTGGCTGCTGACGGAGCTGCTGCGCGGCGAGCTCGGCTTCACCGGGATGGTCGTCAGCGACTACGAGTCGGTCGACATGCTGCGCACCCGCTACCGCACGGCGCAGACGCCGGGCGAGGCGGCGGCGCAGGCGCTCACGGCCGGGCTGGACGCCGAGCTGCCGCAGGCGCTGAACTTCCCCCACCTGGTGCAGGAGGTCGCGAGCGGCCGCCTGGACGAGCGGGTGCTCGACCGGGCGGCGGCCCGGGTCCTGGAGATCAAGGCCAGGGTCGGGCTGGTCCCCGGGTTCGGCGCGCCCGCCGCGCCCCGGCGGCGCCCGGACCGCGAGGAGGCCGCCGAGGTGCGGCGCGCGATCGCCGCCCGCGGCACGGTCCTCCTGGCCAACGACGGCATCCTGCCGCTGGCCCCCGGCCGGCACCGGATCGTGGTCACCGGACCCGCCGCCGACGAGCTGCGCGTCCACTTCGGCGCCTACACCTCGGTGGCCGCCGCCGAGATGCCGACCGCGGTCAAGGCGGTCCGGACGGGACGGATCCCCGGGATCGACCCGGCGGCCTTCGACGCGAAGGACATCGTCACCACTCCGCTGCCCGCCCTGGGGCCGGTCTTCGAGGACATGGCCCGCGCCCTGCACCCCACCGCCCGCACCGTCCTGCAGGCCCTGCGCGAGTTCGACCCGCGGATCGAGTACGCCCCGCTGGGCGGGTTCGACCGCGGCGGGCCGCTGGACGCCGCGGCGGTGGAGGCCGCCGTCGCCGGAGCCGACCTGGTCGTCGCCGCCGTCGGCGAGCGCACCGGGCGGGTGGGCGCCAACACCGCAGGCGAGGGCCGCTCCAGCGTCTCCCCGTCCCTGCCGGGCGACCAGGAGGAACTCCTCGGGCTGCTGGCCGCGACGGGCCTGCCGGTCGTCACCGTCGTGGTCTCGGGAAGACCGCTGCTGCTGGAACCGGTCGCCCGGGCGTCCAGCGCGCTGCTGCTCGCCCCGCTGCTCGGCGAGGCCGCCGGAGAGGCGATCGCCGCGGCGCTGTTCGGCACGGCCGACCCGAGCGGGAGGCTGCCCGCCTCCTTCCCCCGCCACCTCGGCCAGATCCCGATCTACCACGGCCACCGCCACGGCAGCGGCTACGACCATCCGACCGGAGACACCTACACCTACGTCGACCTGGACGACCAGAGCCCCCTGTTCGCCTTCGGCCACGGCCTGTCCTACACCGCCTTCGACCTGGAGTACACCGGCGAGGCCGAGGTGCGCGACGGCACGCTGCGGGCCCCCGTCCGGATCTCCAACACCGGACAGCGGGACGGCGAGACCGTCGTGCAGCTGTACGCCCGCGACGAGTACGCGAGCGTCGTCCGCCCGGTCAGGCAGCTCCTGCAGTTCCAGCGCGTCGCCCTGGCCGCCGGGCAGTCGGCCGACCTCGTCCTCGAAGCGCCGCTCGAGCGGCTGTGCCACACGCTGCCCGGCGGCCAGCGCGGGCTCGAGGCGGGCGACGTCACGCTCCTGGCCGGTTTCGCCAGCGCCGACATCCGATGCACCGCGACCGTCACGGTCGACGCGATCAACGCCTGAGAGAGGCCCATGAACGAGAAATACCGTGCCGGGTTCGTCGCGGCGTCGTTTCCTCGCAGGCCCGAGGGCCCGGCACCGTACTTCCGGCGCGAGTTCACCGTCGGCCGACGGCCCGAGAGGGCGACCCTGCACGTCACCGCGCTCGGCATCGTGGAGCCGTACCTGAACGGGACACGGGTGGGAGACGAGGCCCTCTCCCCCGGTTGGACCTCTTACAGGCACCGGTTGCCCGTCAGCGCCCACGACGTCACCGACCTGGTCGAGCCCGGCACGAACGCGCTGGGCGCGATCGTCGGCGAGGGCTGGGCGGTGGGCCGGATCGGCTTCGAGTCGCTGACGAAGCCCGGTGAGAACGCCGACCGCTTCCATTACACCGACCGGCCGGCGCTCTTTCTCCAGCTGGAGCTGGATTACGGCGACCACACCGAGACCATCCGCACCGACGAAGCCTTCACCTGCGCCTCCGGAGCCGTCGTCGGCCACAGCCTGTACGACGGGGAGACCTACGACGCGCGGCTGGAGCCCGAAGGCTGGAGCACGGCCGGGTTCGACGACTCCGGCTGGTCTCCGGCCGAGCCGTTCGACTGGGACCCGGCCGCCTTGATCCCGCGTGCCGCCGAGCCGATCCGCCGCGTCGAGGAGCTCTCCCCCGTAGCCGTCACCACCAGCCCGTCCGGCAGGACGATCGTGGACTTCGGGCAGAACATCTCCGGCCGGGTGCGGCTCACCACCACCGGCCGGGCCGGGCAGACCGTGACGATCCGCCACGCGGAGATCCTCACTGACGGGGAGCTGAACGTCCGGTCGCTCCGCCGGGCCGAGGCCGTCGACCGCTACACCCTGCGCGGCGGCGGTCCGGAGACCTGGGAGCCGCGCTTCACCTTCCACGGCTTCCGCTACGCCGAGATCGACGGTCCCTTCGACGAGGTGGCCGCGGTCGTCGTGCACAGCGACATGAGGCGCACCGGTTGGTTCGACTGCTCCGACCAGAGGGTCGGCAAGCTGCACGCCAACACCGTCTGGTCGATGCGCGACAACTTCGTGGGCGTGCCCACCGACTGCCCGCAGCGGGACGAGCGCATGGGCTGGACCGGCGACATCAACGCCTTCGGCCCCACCGCCGCCTTCCTCTACGACGTGCGCGGTGTCCTGGGCTCCTGGTTGGACGACCTGGCCGCCGAACAACGCGAGCTGGGGTACGTCCCGTTCGTCGTCCCGGACGCGCTGCACAGCCCCTGCGAACCGACCGCCCTGTGGGCGGATGCGGCCGTCAGCCTGCCCTGGGCCCTATACCAGGAGTACGGCGACGCCGGGATCCTGCGGCGCGCCTACCCGTCCATGACCGGGTTCGTCCGCGACGTCGAAGCAAGGCTCGACGCAGACGGCCTGTGGAGCAGCGGCTTCCAGTTCGGCGACTGGCTCGACCCCGACGCCCCCGCCGACAACGCCGCCGCGGCCAAGACCGACAGGTACCTCGTCGCCAACGCCTACCTGGCCCGGACCACCCGCGAGCTGGCCGAGACCGCGAAGATCCTCGGCGAGGCCGCCGACGCCGACCACTTCTCCGCGCTCGCCGACCGGGTACGCGCGGCGTTCCGGCGCGAGTACACCACTCCCGGGGGGCGCCTGGCCGGGGAGACGGCGACCGCCTACTCGCTGGCGATCGCCTTCGGCCTCCTCGACCCCGTCCAGGAGCGCAAGGCCGGTGACCGCCTCGCCGCCCTCGTCACCGACGCCGGATACCGGATCTCCACCGGTTTCGCCGGGACCCCGCATGTCCTGCCCGCCCTCACCCGCACCGGCCACCTGGAGGAGGCATACCGGATGCTGCTGCAGACCGGCCGCCCCTCCTTCCTCTACCCGGTCACCATGGGCGCCACCACCATCTGGGAGCGCTGGGACGCCCTCCTGCCGGACGGCACCATGCATCCGGCCGAGATGACCTCCTTCAACCACTACGCCCTCGGCGCGTCCGTGCACTGGCTCCACACCACCGTCGGCGGCCTCACCCCGATCGAGCCCGGCTACGGGCGCATGCGCATCGCTCCCCGGCCCGGCATCGGCCTCACCCACGCGTCCCTGCGCCATCTGACCGTCCATGGCGAGGTCACCGTCTCCTGGAAGACCGCCGACGGCCGGATCACGGTCGAGGCCGCCATCCCCCCCGGCACCGAGGCGGAGGTCGTCCTCCCCCTGCACCCCGAGGCCCTGGAGACCGTCATCTCCCCCGGCGCCCACATCTGGACCTACGACCTGCCGGAGGGATACGACCCGCTGCACCGCTACACCCTGACCACCCCCATCAGGACCCTGCTGTCCGACACCGGGGTCTGGGAGGCGGTGAAGCGGGTGTTCGCCGAGCACCTGCCCCACCTGCCGGTCGAACACGCCGCCAAGGCCTCCCCCGACACGACCCTGCGGACCGTCCTGGACAGGCTCCCCGATGTCCCGGACGCCCTGGAGTCCGCCTTCGTCAACGCCCTGAAGGAAACGCCCTCATGTTGAAACCCCGCTCCACCCCGACCCGCGAACTGGTCAACCTGGACGGTCTCTGGCGGTTCGCCGTGTCCGGGCGGGTCGGCGAGCGGCCCTGGGAGGGCCTGCTCGACACCCCGCTCGAGGCGGCCGTGCCCGCGAGCTACAACGACCTGTTCACCGACCCGGCGATCCGCGACCACGTGGGCTGGGCGTGGTACCAGCGCCAGGTGCGGGTGCCGCGCGGCTGGGCAGGTGAACGGGTCCTCCTTCGCGTGGGCGCCGCCACCCACGAAGGCCGCGTCTACGTCGACGACGTGCTGGTGGCCGAGCACGTCGGCGGGTACACGCCGTTCGAGGCAGACATCACCGAACACGTGTGGGCGGGCGGGGAGTTCCGGCTCACGATCGGGGTGAGCAACGAACTGACGAACACCACGATCCCGCCGGGCACCATCACCGTCACGCAGGACGGCCGACGGCAGCAGAAGTACCTGCACGACTTCTACAACTACGCGGGCCTGGCCCGTTCGGTGTGGCTGTACAGCGTCCCGCAGGTCCACGTTCAGGACGTCACGATCGTGACGGGCGTGGAGGGGAGCACCGGGACGGTCGGCTACACGGTGAAAACCAGCGCGCCCGCGCCGGTACGCGTACGGGTGCTCGACGCCGCCGGAGCCGAGGTCACCTCAGGTGAGGGCGCGAGTGGAACCCTGCGGATCGACGACGTGAACCTGTGGCGGCCTGGCGCTGCTTACCTCTACGACCTGGTCGTCGAGGTGCTCGACGGCGAGGAGGTCGTGGACTCCTACACCGAACCGTTCGGAGTGCGCACGGTCGAGGTGCGCGGCACGCGGTTCCTCATCAACGGCGAACCGTTCTACTTCACCGGATTCGGCAAGCACGAGGACACACCCGTGCGCGGCAAAGGCCACGACGACGCCTATCTCGTGCACGACTTCCAGCTGATGGACTGGATCGGCGCGAACTCCTTCCGCACCGCGCACTACCCCTACGCCGAGGAGGTGATGGAGTTCGCCGACCGGCACGGCATCGTCGTCATCGACGAGACCGCGGCCGTGGGCCTCAACCTCGCGGTCCAGGGCGGCCTGGCGGGCCGGCCGCACGACCCCACCTGGTCTGCGGAGACGTTCGGCGACACCACCCGGCAGGCGCACGCACAACACCTGCGGGAGCTGATCGCCCGCGACAAGAACCACCCCAGTGTCGTGATGTGGTGCCTCGCCAACGAGCCGTCCTCCAGCGAGCAGGGAGCACGCGAGTACTTCGAGCCGCTGGTGGAACTGGCCCGCGAACTCGACCCGACCCGGCCGCTGTGCTACACGGCGGTGATGTTCGCCAGCTCGAAGAACGACCTCATAGCCGACCTGTTCGACGTCATCTGCCTCAACCGCTACTACGGCTGGTACGTCGCCACCGGAGACCTCGCCACGGCCGAGACCTACCTGGAGACGGACCTGCGCGCCTGGGCGGAGAAGTTCGGCAAACCGATCATCATGGGCGAGTACGGCGCGGACACCCAGACCGGCCTGCACTCGGTATGGGACGTGCCGTGGACCGAGGAGTACCAGCAGGCCTACCTGGAGATGCACCACCGCGTCTTCGACCGCGTCGAGGCGTTCGTCGGCGAGCACGTGTGGAACTTCGCCGACTTCGCCACCTCCAACGGCATCCACCGGGTGGACGGCAACAAGAAGGGCGTCTTCACCCGCGACCGGCGCCCCAAGAGCGCCGCGCACTCCCTGCGGCGGCGCTGGAGAGAACTCGGCGACCGCAAACCGGCGGACACGAACTGAGAAGAAGGAAAACCGTGTTCCCGGAACTGAAGGACACCGACGCCGCGGCCGCCGACCGGGTCGCCGCACTGCTGGACACACCCGGAAAGCTCGGCGTGGCCTTCTCCGGGGGCGTGGACTCCTCGGTGCTGCTGGCCCTGGCCGCGCGGGCACTGGGCGAAGACCGGGTGATCGCCGTCCTCGGCGTCTCACCCAGCCTGGCCGACGACGAACGGTCGGCGGCCCACCGGGTCGCCGACCGCCTCGGAGTACGAGTGGTCGAGGTCCACACCCGCGAAGGCGACCTGCCCGCCTACCGCGCCAACGGCCCCGACCGCTGCTTCCACTGCAAGAACGAACTGTTCACCCGGATCTCGGCGCGCACGGCGGCCGAGCACGGCATCACCGCGCTGGCCTACGGTGAGAACGCCGACGACGTCCTGCGGCCCGACCGGCCCGGCAGCCGCGCCGCGGCACTCCACGGGGTGCTGCGGCCGCTCGCCGACGCCGGACTGGACAAAACAGCGGTCCGGCGGATCGCCACCGCGCTCGGCCTGCCGTGCGCGGACAAGCCCGCCGCGCCCTGCCTGGCCTCCCGGATCCCGCACTTCAGCGAGGTCACACCACACAAACTGGCACAAATCGAACGAGCCGAACGGGCACTGCGAGAACTGGGATTCACCGACTGCCGGGTACGCCACCACGGCGAGACCGCCCGGATCGAGATACCGGTCGACGAACTGCCCCTGCTGGCGGGAGGCCTGCGCGAACGGGCACTGGCCGCCGTCCGGGAAGCGGGATTCACCACGGTCACGGCCGACCTGGAAGGCATCCGGTCCGGAGCGTTCACACTGCCGCTGGTGGGTGTCCGGCATGGATGACACCTGGAGCCCCCCGGCCTCCTTCACCCGGCTCGACCACGACCGGACCGCCCGCCGCGGCTACCCCGAAGCCGTCTACTGCGCGGGCAAGACCCCCGAGCAGGTCAGGGCGATCGCGGCCGAACTACGCGAACGCCGAACAGGGGTGGCGCTGTTCACCCGCGCCGACCCCGAACACGCACGCGCCGTCCTGGCCGAACTCCCCGACGCCCGCCACGACACGCAGGCACGGCTCGTGGCCTGGCCCCCCGACCCACCCGAAACCTCCGGAGGGCTCGTCGCCGTGCTCGCCGCCGGCACCTCCGACCTGCCGATCGCCCGCGAAGCCGAACTGACCGCCCGCTACCTCGGCCGCCCATGCGAACTCGTCGCGGACGTCGGAGTGGCCGGACTGCACCGCGTCCTGGCCTGCCTGGACCTGCTGCGCTCGGCACGGGCGATCGTGGTCGCGGCGGGCATGGACGGCGCCCTGCCGAGCGTGGTGGCCGGCCTGGTGTCCGCACCGGTGGTCGCACTCCCGACCTCGGTCGGCTACGGCGCGGCCTTCGGAGGCCTGGCACCACTGCTGTCCATGCTCAACGCCTGCTCCCCCGGCGTGGCCGTCGTCAACATCGACAACGGATACGGAGCCGGACACCTGGCCGCCCAGATCGCCGCCCCCCAACCGCGCTGACCCTTCAGACGGAAAGCACGGAGACGAGGCGGGGCACGGGCGCACCCGGAAGCAGACCCGCGGCATGCGCGGCGACACCCGCCGCATCCAGAACGGCACGCAAAGGCAGACCACGCACCTCGGCGAGCCGCGCGGCGGGCTCGTACTCCGCAGTCGCCTGAACGATCACACCGTCACGATGACCGACCTTGATGGGAAGACACGCGCCCAAGACCTCCACATCGCTCCAACCGCGATCCAGCACCGTACGGCGAACGGGCCGCTCACGCATCCCCAGAGTGCTCGTCAGACGAAACACCGCGTCCCGCAACGCATCAGCACGGGAAGGCGGAACCAGCACGCACAGCGTGTGCGCGGGACGGCCCTTCTTCATCAGGATCGGAACCAGCCACGCGTCGAGCGCGCCCTCCCGCAGAAGACAGGCCAGCACGTCCGGCCAGACCCGCGGATCGAGATCATCGACGTTGGTCTCGAACACGAAAGCCTCCACCACCGGCTCCGCGACAGACTCACCCAGGAACACCCGCACGACGTTGGGCCTGCCGGGCGTGTCCCGGCCACCCGCGCCGACCCCCGTCCGCTCCAACCGCATCGAAGGCAGCCCCGGCTGCTCACGCGCCAGAACGGACAGCAGCGCCATGCCCGTCGGAGTGGCCAGCTCACCCTCACCCCCCGCCAGAACCAGCCGGCCGGCGGCCAGCTCGGCGACGGCGGGAACCGGGACGGGCAGCAGCCCATGGGCGGCGGCCACCCCGCCCGACCCGAGAGCGACAGGACCCGCCGACACGTCCTCGACCGCCAGATCATGAAGAGCGGAACAGACCCCGACGACGTCGGCAATGGAATCCCAAGCCCCCACCTCGTGGAAATGCACATCCTCGACCAGCACACCATGAACACGGGCCTCCGCCTCGGCGAGCCGGGCGAAGACCGCCAACGAACGGTCACGGACCGGCTCGGGAAGACCCGCACCGGCGAGGAGAACACGCAAACCCGACCAAGCGCGATGCGGATGACCACCATCCGCAGGAACCACCCGAACACGCAATGCGCGAAGCCCGGCACGGGTCACCTGCTCCGGCACGATCCGCACCTCACCGGGAATGACGTCCCCCACAGCGGCACGCACCGCCTCCAGCGAAGCCCCGGCATCCACAAGCGCAGCCAGAAGCATGTCCCCCGCCACACCACCCGAAGCATCGATCCAGGCGCTGCGCATCATCGCAACCGGTAGAGGACCTCGCCCGCCTGCGGCACGACGAGAGTGTCCGGATCGGCGGCCAAGGCATCGAGATCGACAGAAGCCGGATCGAGATGGTCCAGATTCACCCGGCGAACCACATCCTCAGGGATGCCGGTGGCCAAAGTGACCTTCACCCGGCAACGCTCACCACGCTCGGGATCATAGGTGCCCGCACCGCGCAGATGAGTGGAATGCGCCAGGACGCCCCAGTGCAGATGCTCGAAACGCTCCCACTGAGCCGTGAAGTAGTCACGGCAGTGATAACCGACCTCCTCGATCTCCGGATGCATCTCGGAGACCCGCGTGACGTGCGGCGCATACAAGATCACCTCACCCCCGTCGGCGACGACCGGCTCCAACTTGTAAAAACCCTTCGCCGCCGTCCACATGTCCCCGTACTTCTCCGGAACCAGCGACACCACCCGCTTGACCGGCGCATCCAGATAACGCACATGAGCAGCGGCGGAAACCTCGGCCGCCGCCGCCCACGCCTCCTCCGGAGCCCCATACGCCACCGCATGCAGATCATCCGAACCCGACTTCACCACGACGCACAACGCCGACCTCCGGCCCGGAACCAAAGAAGCGGCCTCATCGATCAACGCCCGCACCGGCGTGACACCCCGAGCACCGATGATCTCCACACTGCTGATCAGCGCCCCGAGCCAATGCGACAGATCGATGATCTCGGCCCCCGCCACCCCGGGAAAGAAATACTTGTTGCCACCGGAGAACCCCACCACCTCATGCGGGAACACCGGCCCGACCACCAACGCCACATCATGCTCCACGACCGCCCGGTTGAGCCGCACATCCACCTCACGGCACAACAACCCCCCGGACAACTCCGCCACCCGCCCGGCACTGATCGTGCCGAGCGAAACAAAGGTCGAAGGCTCCCACCAAGCATGATTGAGCACCGTCATACCGGGCAGCGCCGGAACATGCGCCGCCAACTCGGCCTCACTCATGGGGGCATGAGTACCCAGCGCCACCAACACGGTCATCCGGCTCACCCGGCCGTACAACGCACCGTGCACCGCCCGAAGCAACAACGGCAGCGGACAGGAACGCGTCGCGTCGGGAACCACCAGACAGACACTGCGCCCATCGAGATCCTCAGCCGCCAACCGGGCCGCGACGAACTCCCGAACCCGGTCTTCGGCCAGGACCGTTCCGGCTTCTCCGATGCACTGGACCATGCCCGGCAGCCGACCACGACCGCACTCCCCCGCGCAAACCCGCACGGCAACACATGGCAACCGTTTGCCGCCGCCGCCCCGCAACGATCACGATGCGTCACATGCCGCCCTACCCCCACCCCGACAGGCTCCTCCCGGCCGACCCGAACACACGCCCGGTCGCCCGCCGCCTCTACGAGGCCGTCCGCGACCTGCCGATCATCTCCCCCCATGGCCACGTCGACGCACGACTACTGGCGGACGACACCCCGTTCAGCGACCCGGCGAGCCTGCTGGTCACCCCCGACCACTACGTCACCCGACTCCTGCACGCCACCGGAATCCCCCTGGAAGAACTCGGCGTCGGACAAGGCCCCCTGCCCGAACCCCAAGCCCGGCAAGTGTGGCGACGACTGTGCGAACACTGGCACATCTTCCGCGGCACACCCGTCCGCTCCTGGATGGAAACCGAACTCAGCGAGATCTTCGACATCACCGAACCCCTCACCGCCCGATCCGCCGACCGCGTCCACGACCAGATCGCCACCCGCCTGACCGACCCCGCCTACCGGCCCAGAGCACTCTTCCACCGGTTCAACATCGAGGTACTGGCCACCACCGACGACCCCTGCGACGACCTGACCGCCCACCGCGCACTGGCCGACGACCCCACCTGGACGGCACGCGTGATCCCGACCTTCCGACCCGACCCCTACCTCGAACCCGGCCAGAACGGCTGGACCACACTGATCACCCGACTCGGCGAGACCACCGGCCACGACACCACCCACTACGACGGCTACACCCGCGCCCTGGAAGAACGCCGCCGGTACTTCGCGGCACACGGAGCGACCTCCGCCGACCACAGCCACACCGACCTGCGCACCGACCCGCTACCGCACTCCGAAGCCTCCCGCATCTACCGCTCCGCCCTCGCCGGAAAGGCCACCGAAGCCGAGACCACCGCGTTCCGCCGCCACATGCTGCTGGAAATGGCACGCATGTCATGCGAAGACGGCCTGGTGATGACCCTCCACCCCGCAGTACGCCGCGGCCACCACACCCCGACCCTGCACCGGTTCGGACCCGACACCGGCCACGACATCCCGCTCCGCGCCGAGTTCACCGATGCCCTGCGCCCCCTCCTCGAACGCTACGGAACAGCAGAAGGCTTCCACATCGTCCTCTTCACCCTGGACGAAACCACCTTCTCCCGCGAAATCGCACCACTCGCCGGGTTCTACCCCTCGGTCTACGCAGGCGCCCCCTGGTGGTTCCTCGACGCACCCGACGCCATCCGCCGCTACCGACGAGCCGTCACCGAAACCGCCGGCTTCTCCCGCACCTCCGGATTCATCGACGACACACGCGCCTTCTGCTCCATCCCCGCCCGCCACGACATGTCCCGACGACTGGACTGCGGATACCTCGCCGAACTCGTCACCGAACACCGACTGAACGAAGAAGAAGCACTGGAAACCGCCATGGAACTGGTCACCACCAACCCCAAAAAGGCCTTCAAACTATGACCCGACCCCTGAACCGCACCACAGACGGACGCCCCGCAGCCCCCACCCGCCTCCTGCACCTGGGCCTCGGCGGATTCTTCCGCGCCCACCAAGCCTGGTACACCGAACACGCCCCCGACGCCGCCGCCTGGGGCATCACCGCCTTCAGCGGCCGCAGCCGAGAACTGGCCGACAGGCTCGCCGCCCAAGACAACCTCTACACCCTGGTCACCCGAACACAGAACGGAGACCGCCACGAAGTGATCAGCGCACTCAGCGCCGTACACACCGCAACCGACCACACCGCATGGCTGGAACACTGGCGACGCCCGGAACTCGCCGCAGTCACCCTCACCGTCACCGAAGCCGCCTACACCACCCTCCCCGAAGGCGGCCTCGACCTCGCCCACAAAGACGTACGAACCGATATCGCAACACTGGCGACGAACCCGTCCGCCCCGGCCATCACCGTGGCAGGACGACTCCTGACCGGACTCGCAGCACGACACAAAGCCGGATACGGACCAATCGCCATCGTGCCCTGCGACAACCTGCCCGACAACGGAAGAACAACCGCCCGCGCAATACGCGAACTCGCCGAAGCCACAGGAACCAGAACACTGCGCACCGCGGCCGAACACGCCTCCTACATCACCACCGTGGTCGACCGGATCACACCCTCACCCACCGAACAAGACGCCAAGACCACAACGGCCGCCACCGGACGAACCGACACCGCACCAGTCATCACCGAACCCTTCACCGAATGGATACTCAGCGGCGAATTCCCCGCGGGAAGACCCCGCTGGGAAGAAGCCGGCGCCCGCTTCACCACCGACACCGGCCCCTACGCGCAACGCAAACTATGGCTGCTCAACGGAGGCCACTCCCTCCTCGCCTACGCCGGACCGCTCCGCGGACACACCACCGTCGCCGAAGCCGTCGCCGACCCCGTATGCCGCACCTGGCTGCAACAATGGTGGGACGAGGCCTCCCGCCACCTGAACTCCCCCCAGCACGAAACAGCCGCCTACCGGACATCCCTGCTGCAACGCTTCGCCAACCCGGGAATCCGCCACACCCTCGCCAAGATCGCCCAGGACGGAACACAGAAACTGCCCGTCCGGCTCCTACCGGTGCTCCGCGCCGAACGCGAGAAGGGCACCCTGCCACCAGGCGCTACTCGAATCCTGGCATCCTGGCTGCTGCACCTGCGCGGACACGGCGCACCCGTACACGACACCGCCGCCCCACCCGCCGCCGGCCCCCTGCGCGACGCCGCCCGCACCGTGCTCACCGCACTCGACCCGCGGCTGGGCGAGGACACCGCCCTGACCGATGCGATCACCGCACGGGCATCAGAGGCCGCACGAACAGCGTGACCTCCGGACCTGGACGCCGACACCGCTTCTTTGATGAGTCTTCAGTCCATTTGTTGTCGGGTCTGTGGGGTTCATCCACCCGGGGCCTTTACGCAGTAAGGTTCTTCTGGATCACCGGGAGGCCAGCTCCACCAAGAAGCGGGTCTCCGGCCCGTGCAGGCCCGCCCGCAACCGGGAGGCCGCCAACAGGACGGCCAGCGCCCCGCACCACCCCAGCACCCGCTCCGGCGACGACCCGGGCACCAGCGACGCCAGCTCCGCCGCCCGGCGCTCCAGTTCCTCCCCGTCGCGGACGCCTTCGAGCGCCCAGTCCACCGCGTCGAAATCCGGGTCCCCCCAAGCGGGACGGGGATCGATCGCCACCAGCCGTCCCCCGGGCCCCCACAGCACGTTGCCCGGATGCAGGTCCCCGTGCACCAGGGCGGCGTGCCCGCCGGAGGCCAGCTCCAAGGCCGCCGCCCGGCCCCGCTCCAGCGCACCGCCCAGCGACGCGGCCGGCCCGCGCCCCGCCAGGTCGAAGAGGAAACGGACCCTCTCCTCCAGCGGTCGCAGCACCGAGCCCTCCCCCCGCAGCGGCGACGCATCCCGCAACCCGCGCAGGAGCGCGGCGGCCTGCGGCACGCTCCAGGACGACCGCAGAGCCGGCACACCCGGCTCCACCCCGCCCAGCAGCAGCACCCCCGCCTCCAGGTCCCCTTCCAGCAGGGAGACCACCGACGGGCTGCCCGCCCACGACCGCAGCGCCTCGGCCTCCTCACGCGCGATCACGGGATCCGGCGTGAGCTTCAACCACACCTGCGAACCGTCCTCCCGCCGGCACCGGAACACCCGCGACGTCCCGCCGCCATCGGCCCCCGAAAGCTCCAGACCCCAGCGAGCGGCGAACTCCCCCACCAGTACGGGAAGAGCCTCGCACCAGGCGAGTACGCCGGGACCGAACCGGACGGAGAGCCGCTCCCTGGCTTCAGCGGGCACGAGCCCCTCGAAGATTTCCATGGCCTTCACCCTGACCGGTCCGAGGGCGGCAAACCCCTCCTTCCACAGATGCAACGAAAGATCCGAAATTCTCACCCGCTGCTCTAGAGTGTGGCTCGTCGACCCAAGCGCTCAGGGCAGGAGCTCTCACGGTGACGTCCCGGCCGCTGCATCCCGCCGATCCGACCTCGATCGGCCCGTACACGCTGCTCGGCGTCCTCGGCGAGGGCTCCCAGGGCGCCGTCTACCTGGGCACGCTCGCAGGACGGCGCGTCGCGATCAAACTCATGCACGAGCGGTACGCCCAGGATGCCCGGGCGCGGCGGCGGTTCGTCCGTGAGCTCGAGGCCGCCAAGAAGGTCGCGCGGTTCTGCACGGCCCAGGTGCTCGACGCCGACGTCCAGGGCCGCTGCCCCTACATCGTCAGCGAGTACGTCCCCGGGCCCTCGCTCCAGGAACTGGTACTGCAGGACGGGCCGCGCACCGGCGGAGCCCTGGAACGGCTGGCGGTCAGCACGCTCACCGCTCTGGCCGCGATCCACCGTGCCGGGTTCGTGCACCGGGACTTCAAACCAGCGAACATCATCATGGGCCCCGACGGGCCGAGGGTCGTCGATTTCGGCATCGCCCGCGCCCTGGACGCCGGTACCTCCGGCGGCCGGGTCGGGACGCTGCCCTACATGTCCCCCGAACAGCTCAACGAACGGACACTGACCCCCGCCTCGGACCTGTTCTCCTGGGCGTCATGCCTGCTGTTCTCCGCCACGGGCACCTCCCCGTTCGCCGCTTCCGAGGTCGGCGCCACGGTGCACCGCATCCTCCACGTCCGCCCCGACACCTCGTCCCTCCCCCAGCCGCTGCGCGACGTCGTCGAGGCCTGCCTGGACCACGATCCGGCGGCACGCCCGGACGCCGCGCGAGCCCACGCCCTGCTCCTGGGCGAAGAGGTCCCGCCCCTCCCGGCCCGCGCCGCCGCGCCCGCCACCGAACCCGATCCCGCACCGCCCACCCGGAGGGACCGGCCGCGGCGGCCCTCCGCGAACCCGGCCGCCGCCGCGGTCCTCGCCACCGCGGCCGTCGTGGTGCTGGGCACGGCCGCCGCCTGGATCCTCCCTCGTACCGATCCGAGCCACGGCAACACCAACGCAGCCGTGAACACCCCGTCCACGCCGCCACCGGCCGCCTCCGCCCCGCCGCCGAACCCCACGCAGAGTCCTACGCAGAGTCCCACCCGAAGCGTTTCCCGGGCTCCCGCACCGACCGGCCCCCCGCGCACCGGCTCCCCGCAGCCCACCGATCACAAGCCGGAGAAGGAAGAACAGCCGGAACAAGACGCACCCAAGAACGACGTTCCCCCGGCCACAGAGGAACCCGGGCCCCCGCCCTCCACCGAACCGCGACCTCCCGCGAACGACCCGGCACCCGCCGCGCCCGCACCCGCGCCCGCCCACACCACGCCGCCCTACGACGCCGTCCACGCCTGCAACGAGCAAGAAGGCGACGGTTTCCACCTCCAGGAGTCGCGCACGTTCCCCGGCGGCACCCTCCACCTGCTCTACAGCAGGACGAGCCGGCTCAACTGCGTGACGGTCATCAAGACCGCCGACGTCGGAACGTACACGCCTATCTGGGTGGAGATCGCCCGCCAGTCCGACGGCCTTATCAAGGCGGAACGCGGCTCCTACCGGTATTACGCCACGGCCAGCATCCTGGCGCCCGGCGTCTGTGTGCGCATTGCGGGCGGCGGCCCCCACGGACGGGAATCCACCGGCTGGGTCCGCTGCGGCTGAACCCGCGGCCGGACCTCGGCGGGCCGTGTCATGACGAGTGGATCCGCGGGAACGGGCAGGCCTCCTCCAGCTCGTACGCCAGTTCCAGCAGCGTGCGCTCGCCGCCGCGCGCGGCCGAGAGCTGGACCGAACCCGGCATGCCGTTGGAGAAGAGACCGTGCGGCACGGAGATTCCCGGGCCTCCGCCGACGTTGTTGATCGGGGTGAAACCCACGTAATCGACGAGCTTGGCGAAGGTCTCCTCGAACGGCCGGTCGGGGGCCAGCTCCCCCAGCAGCGGCGCCGGATGCGACAACACCGGGCTCATCAGCACGTCCACATCGGTGAAATGCGCGTCGTAGAGCGCGGTCGCCCCTCGCAGCCTCCGCACCGCCGGCACGATCTCCAGCGGGCTCCGCCTCACCAGGCCCGCCAGTCCCTTGGTGAAAGGATCCAGGTCACGGGGACGGAAGGAACGCCCGTGTCCGGCCTTGTATGAAACCGACAGCAGGATCGCGAACAACGCCCAGTACAGCTTGAAGTCCTCCACGAACCGCGCGTCGAGGTCCAAACGCACCTCGCGGACCTCATGGCCGAGCGCCGCCAGCGTCTCCACCGCCGAATCCAGCACCGCGCCGGTCTCCCGGTGCACCGGACGGCCCAGCACGTCATACCGGACGACACCGATCCGCAACCGCCGCTCCGCCGGGCCCTCCACCAGCCCGACCGGACGCAGCCTCCTGTTCGGCCGGAACTTCTCAGCGGCCGCCAAGTAGCGCGCCGTGTCGCGGACCGTCCGGCTCAGCACCCCCTCCGACCCCAGATTCACCGGCAGGCCGCGCGCCCCCGGCGGGTCCAGCAGGCGGCAGCGCGTCGTCTTCAACCCCACCAGTCCGTTCACCGCGGCCGGAATCCGGATCGACCCTCCGCCGTCGTTCCCGTGCGCGATCGGCACTGCTCCCGAGGCCACCAACGCCCCCGCACCGCCCGAAGAGGCGCCCGCCGAGTACGCGGTGTTCCACGGGTTTCGCGTCGGAGGACGATCCACGTATTCGGTACTGGCCGTCAACCCGAACTCCGGCAGCGTCGACTTGCCCAGCAGCACGAACCCTTGCGAGAGGAACTGGTCCGCGGGCGGACCGTTGCGCTTCGCCGGACGCGGATCGAACGCCGCCGACCCATGGCACGTCGGCAGCCCGACGACATCGGTGTTGTCCTTCACGAACGACGGCACACCCGAGAACGCCCCGGGCCGCCCGTGGAGCACATCCCGCCTGGCCTTCTCGAAACACTCCGCCTGCACCGCGTTGAGCCGTCCGTCGACCCTCTCCACCCGGGCGATCGCCGCCTCGACGACCTCCGCGCGGCTTGCCTCTCCCGACCGGATCCGCTCTGCCAACCCCACCGCGTCCAGGTCGCCGAGCGCGTCGTCGGTGAAGGAATGAACGGTGCTCATGAGTTTTCCGTGCCTCCGCTGAACTCCGGCTCGTCCCGGGCGGTCGTCTACGCAAGGTGGACCGTGCGGAGCATACAGGGCCAAAGATCACAACACGGGACTTGTCCATCACGGATCGGCCGGCATACGGCCGGGGAACCGCACGGCGCGCCATGCCGCACCTAAAGTGACACGATGCTCTCCATCGGTGACCGGGTTCGGGCGGTGGCCTGTTCCACCGCGGCCTGCTGCGTCGTCGTGATGTGCTCCGCCGGTGCGGTCGCGTCCCGGCCGGACCGGGGCGGCCCGGTGGTGCGGCTCGCGCCGGGAGTGGTCTACCGGGCCTTCCACCTGGTCGACGGGTCGAAGCCGGTGGCGGGCCACGAGGTGCGGGCCGACCTGCGGGCACCGGGGGTGTCGGTGGGGCTGCTGCACCCCGGGCCCGTGGCCGCCCGGACCACCGTGAGCGCGATGGTGAACGGCCGGGCGGCGGTCGCGGGGGTCAACGGCGACTTCTTCGACATCAGGTCCGAGCACCCGGGCGTGGTGGAGACCGGTTCGGCCGGCGGGCCCGAGGTCGCCGGCGGACGGCCGCGCAAGGCGGCGGTGCCCGACCGGCAGCGGTTCGGTCCCTCACTGCCGCCCGGCGGCTCCGCCCGCGACGTGTTCGGCATCGGCCTGGACGGCGTCGCCCGGCTGGGACGGCTGCGCCTGGACGCGGTCCTCACCACCGGCCGGTCGCGCCACGCCGTCGACGGACTCAACCAGTACGCGCTTCCCGAGAACGGGATCGGGATCTTCACCTCCCTGTGGGGCGCCGCATCCCGGGTCCGCGCCACCTGCGGCAGCGACACCCGCCGCAAGGCCCCCTGCGCCGCCGACACCGCCCGGGTATGGATCTCCGGCGGCCGTGTCACCCGCGGGCCCGAACCGCTCACCGACGACGCGATCCCGCCCGGCACCACCGAGCTCGTCGGACGGGAACGGGGCGCCCGCACCCTGCGGACGCTGACGGCCGGCGGTCCCGCCCGCCTGGCCTACCGGCTCACCGGCGCCGAACCGCCGTTCGCCGAGGCCGTCGGCGCCTACCCGATCCTGCGCGACGGCCGGAAGGCGACGGCCCTGGACGACGAGGTCCGCGCCCCGCACACCGCCGTCGGTACCGGCCCCGGTGGGCACGATGTCCTCCTGGTGGTCGTCGACGGCCGGTCGGAGAGCAGCGGCGGCCTCACCATGTCGGGTCTCGCCGACCTCATGGCCGCCCTCGGAGCCTCCGACGCCGCCGCCCTCGACAGCGGAGGCTCCTCCGAACTCGTCACACGGCTCCCCGGCCGACCCACCGTGACCGTCCGCAACGTCCCCTCCGACGGCCGGGAGCGTCCCGTGGCCAACGGTCTGGGCATCTTCGCCCGTTCCTGACGACAAGCCCGCGCCTTTACGCAGTAAAGCAAGGGAGGGCGAGGAAGGAAGGGCTCCGGCGCGACGCCTACAGCATGGTCTTGACCGCGTCGTGCGCCGCCTGCCGCATCCGGACGTGCAGAGCCGCGTTCACCTCGCGGTCCGTGCGCGCCTCCACGATCCGCAGGCCCTCGCCCGCCACCGCGCGGGACAGCCCGGAGGCCTTCTCCAGCCGCTTGTAGGGGATCCCGTGGGCCGCCGCGATGTGCGCCAGCTCCACCTGGTGGGAGGTGCCGAAGATCCGCTCGAACGAACCCCGCAGCGACGCCTGCGGCAGCAGCGAGAAGATGCCACCGCCGTCGTTGTTGACCACCACCAGCGCCAGGTCCGGGACGGGCTCCGCCGGACCCATCACCAGCCCGTTCTGGTCGTGCAGGAACGCCAGGTCGCCCAGCAGCGCGTACGAGCGGCCGCTGTGCGCCAGCGCCGTGCCCATCGCGGTCGACACCAGCCCGTCGATGCCCGACGCGCCCCGGTTGGCCAGGATCCGCAGGCCGCGGCGCGGACGCATCGTCTGGTCCAGGTCCCGCACCGGCATCGACGCCGACGCGAACAGCAGCGAACCGCCCGGGATCGACGCCGCCAGGTCGCGGGCCAGCCGGGGCTCGGTCACCTCGTCGCCCTCGTCCAGCACCTTGTCCACCGCCGCGGCCGCCGCCTGGTCGGCCGCCTTCCACGACTTCAGCCACCCGTCGTCCCCCGACACGACCGGGATCTCCACCTCCTGGGCGACCTGCGTGGCCGACCGCACCGGATCGGGCCAGCGCGCCAGCGACGGGCTCACCACGATGTGCTCCTGCGCGCGCCGCAGCAGCGACAGCAGCGGCTTGGACAGCCCCGGCTTGCCGAGCGTCACCACCACCTCGGGGCGGTGCTGCTCCACGAACTCCTGCACCCCCAGCAGGAAGTGGTACGACGACATCGCGTTGTCGCCGTAGCGGCCGTTGCCGATCGGCTCGGACAGCACCGGCCAGCCGGCCATCGACGCCGCCGCCACGTACCGCTTGACGTTCGCCGCCCCGTCGCCCACCACCAGCACACCGCGCCGCGTCGCCGGGACCCGCAGGACCGCCCCCGGCATCCCCGACCGCACCTTCGTCCACGGCCCGCTCCCGGCGCCGGAGTCCAGCGGCTCGCACCACGACTCGTCCCCGCCCGGGATGAGCGGCTCGCGGAACGCCACGTTCAGGTGCACCGGACCCGGGTCGGGCATCATCGCCACCGCGTACGCGCGGCTGGCCATCGACCGCCAGTAGGCGACCATCCCCGGCCGCTCCTCCGGCGCGCCCACCTCGCACGTCCAGCGCACCGCCGAGCCGTACAGCTTCACCTGGTCGATGGTCTGGTTGGCGCCCGTCCCCCGCAGCTCCGGCGGCCGGTCGGCGGTCAGCACCAGCAGCGGCGTCCCCGTCTCCGACGCCTCGATCACCGCCGGGTGGAAGTTCGCCGCCGCCGTCCCCGACGTGCACACCAGCGCCACCGGCCGACCCGTGCGCTTGGCCAGGCCCAGCGCCAGGAACGACGCCGACCGCTCGTCCACGCGCACGTGCAGCCGGACCCGCCCGGCCCGGTCCGCGGCCTCCAGCGCCAGCGCCAGCGGAGCCGACCTCGACCCCGGCGCCAGCACGGCCTCCGCCATCCCCGCGCACAGCAGTTCGTCCACCAGCACCGTCGCCAGCGCGGTCGCTGGATTCATGCGCTCCCCGCTTCTTCAGCTCGCCGACGCCACGCTCCGGGATCCACCTCGAAGCGCGCCAGCTCCTCTTCCTTCACTTCGGGGCGGCGCACCGCGATGCACCCGTCCTCCACCAGAAGGGGATCGGACACCACGTCGCCCTCCAGCAGCTGCAGCGTCGCCAGCCCGCACGCGTACGGCAGGTCCGGCAGCACGGCGGCCAGCGCCAGCCCCGCGGCCAGCCCCACCGAGGTCTCCACCGCGCTGGACACCACGACCGGCAGCCCGATCTCCTCGGCGATCCGCAACGCCGGACGCACCCCGCCCAGCGGCTGCACCTTCAGCACCGCGACGTCGGCGGCCTCGGCGTCGCGGACCTTGTACGGGTCCTCGGCACAGCGGATCGACTCGTCCGCCGCCACCGGGACCTCCACGCGCCGGCGCACCCGCGCCAGCTCCTCCACCGTCGCGCACGGCTGCTCGACGTACTCCAGGCCGAAGCGGTCCAGCAGCCGGACCATCCGCACCGCGCAGTCGACGTCCCAGCCGCCGTTCACGTCGATGCGCACCCTGCCCTCGGGGCCGATGGCGTCGCGGACGGCCTCGACCCGCGCCAGGTCGTCGGCGTCGCTCTGGCCGCGTTCGGCGACCTTCACCTTCGCCGTCCGGCAGCCGCCCTCCCGCACGATCCGGTGCGCCTGCTCCGGCCCCACCGCGGGGACCGTCACGTTCACCGGGATGCGGTCGCGCAGCGGGGCGGGCCAGCCCTCGAACGCCGCCTCGCGGGCCGCGGCCAGCCAGCGCGCCGCCTCGGCCGGCCCGTACTCGGCGAACGGCGAGAACTCCCCCCACCCCGCCGGGCCGCGGACGAGCGCGCCGTCCCGGCGCGTCAGCCCCCGGAACCGGGTGCGCATCGGGATGGAGAAGGCCCGCATCAGCTGTACCAGGGGTAGGGCGACCAGTCGGGGTCGCGCTTCTCCAGGAACTGGTCACGGCCCTCGGCCGCCTCGGCGGTGCCGTAGGCCAGCCGCGTGGCCTCGCCTGCGAACACCTGCTGGCCCACCAGCCCGTCGTCGATGAGGTTGAAGGAGAACTTCAGCATCCGCTGCGCCGTCGGCGACTTGCCGTTGATCTTCGCCGCCCACTCCAGCGCGACGTTCTCCAGCTCCTCGTGCGGCACGACCGCGTTGACCATGCCCATGCGGTGGGCGTCCTCGGCCGAGTACGTCTCGCCCAGGAAGAAGATCTCCCGCGCGAACTTCTGGCCGACCTGGCGGGCCAGGTACGCCGAGCCGAACCCGCCGTCGAAGCTGGCCACGTCCGCGTCGGTCTGCTTGAACCGCGCCTCCTCGCGCGAGGCCAGCGTCAGGTCCGAGACCACGTGCAGGCTGTGCCCGCCGCCCGCGGCCCAGCCCGGCACCACGCAGATGACGATCTTGCCCATGAACCGGATCAGCCGCTGCACCTCCAGGATGTGCAGCCGGCCCGCCCGCGCCGGGTCGATGCCCTCGGCCGTCTCGGTCTCGGAGTACCTGTAGCCGTCCTTGCCGCGGATGCGCTGGTCGCCTCCGGAGCAGAAGGACCACTTGCCGTCCTTGGGCGACGGGCCGTTGCCGGTGAGCAGGATGACGCCGACGTCGCCGGTCAGGCGGGCGTGGTCCAGGGCCCGGTACAGCTCGTCCACCGTGTGCGGGCGGAAGGCGTTGAGCACCTCGGGGCGGTTGAAGGCGATGCGGACCGTGCCCTGGTCCACTGCCCGGTGGTAGGTGATGTCGGTGAAGTCGAAACCTTCGACTTCCTTCCACCGGTTCGCGTCGAAAAGCTGGGAGACCATGCGCTCTATTCAATCGCTTCCGCGGCCCCTCTTCGGCCACCGGTAGCCTGATCGGGCCATGAGACCCGTTCACGCCGCCGTCCTGCCGCCCGGACCCCGCCTGCTGGAGGCGCTCTCCGCCGCCCTGGACGGCTCGGGCCCCGCTCTCCTGCCCCTGTCCCCCGGCCTGCCGCCCGCCGCGCTGGAGCGGCTTCTGAAGGCCGCGCGGCCCGCCGCCCTGCTGGACGCCGGGGGCCTGCGTCCGCTGCCCGGCGGGTCCCCCACCGGCGCCGCGGTGCTGATCGCCACCTCCGGGTCCACCGGGACCCCCAAGATCGTGGAGTTGCGGGCCGAGGCGCTGCTGGCCTCGGCCCGCGCCACCCTCGAGCGGGTGGGCGGGCACGGCGCGCCGTGGTTGTGCTGCCTGCCGACCAGCCACATCGCCGGGATCCAGGTGCTGGTGCGGGCGCTGCTGGCCGGGACCGATCCGGTGGTCCACCCCGGCTTCGACCTCGCCGCGGTGGCCGCCGCGGGACGGGTGCACGTCTCCCTCGTGCCCACCCAGCTCGCGAGGCTGCTGGACGCCGGAGCCGATCTCACCCGGTACGCCTCGATCCTGCTGGGCGGCGCGGCGGCTCCGGCGGCGCTGCTGGAACGCGCCCTGGCCACGGGGGCGCGGATCTTCACCACGTACGGGATGAGCGAGACCAGCGGCGGCTGCGTCTACGACGGCGTGCCCCTGGAGGGGGTGCGCGTCTCCCTGGCCGGGGACGGCCGGATCCGGCTGGCGGGCCCCGTCCTCTTCTCCGGCTACCGGGGGGAGGCGCCCCGCGACGGCGAGTGGTTCACCACCGGCGACCTGGGCGCCTTCGACGAGGACGGGCGGCTGCGCGTGCGGGGGCGGGCCGACGACGTCATCAACACCGGCGGCGAGAAGGTCGTCGCCGGGGAGGTCGCCGCGGTGATCTCGCGCCATCCGGCCGTCCGGGACGTGGTGGTCGTGGGGCGCGACGACCCCGAGTGGGGCCAGCGCGTGACGGCCGTCGTCGTCGCGGAGACGCCGCTGAGCCTGGAGGAGGTGCGCAAGTGGGTGCGCGCCGAACTGCCTGCTCCCGCCGCGCCGCGGGAGCTGGAGCTGCGCGACGCGCTGCCGCTGCTGCCTTCGGGCAAGCCCGACCGGGAGGCGTTGCGGGCGCCCGCGACGCCCGGCGCCTTTACAAAGTAAGTCAAGATGTGAGCCAGAACGCCGTGGACGGGGTGAACCCCCCGGGGCCCTCACGCGTCTCTTGAGATGTCAGAAGCCGTCAGGAACCGGCTCGACCGCATCCGAAACCCCGCACCGCCGCCGGCCTGCGGCGCACGGGCGGGCGGCACATCTCCCCAGTTCACACCGTAGATCGGTGGCCAAGAGTTCTGCCGCTCGGGAACATTCTGGACATGCCCCTCCGTTTCGGATAGTGCGCACCAAAATGGCTCAGCATGGCTCACCTGCCAGTCTTCAGAAGGGAGGGCCGGTCCCCATGCCCCGCAAGCCCTCAGTGAACTCGCCCGTCGAGCAGGACGGCAAGCACCTCGACGACCTGCTGGCGCTGGGCCGTTCCCGTGGCAGCCTCTCCCTCGCCGAGGTCCGCGAGGCGTTCGAGGAGGCCGGGATCACCCCCGCCCAGGGACGGTCCCTGCTCAAGCAGCTCTCCGAGGACGGCGTCAGCCTGGCCGACACCGTCCAGACCTCTGGAACCGCCCTCAAGCAGCGCAGGACCCCCGCCAAGAAGACCACCGCGGCCACCGCGAAGAAGGCGGCGGGCAAGGCCGGCACCGCCGGCGCCGCCGACGCCCCCGCCCGGCGGGCCGGGACGCGCGCCACCGCCGCCCAGGGCGGGGACGCCGGGCCGCCCGCCAAGGCGACCGCCGTGCAGACCGCGCCCGACAAGACCTCCCTGGACGACGACGACACCGGCTTCGACCCCGCCGCCGAGGAGGAGGAGGTCGAGGAGGTCGGCACCCGCGACCTCGACGACAACAGCTCGGTGATGGGCGACTCGGTCCACACCTACCTCAAGGCCATCGGCCGCCGCCAGCTGCTCACCGCCGAGCAGGAGGTCGACCTGTCCAAGCGCATCGAGGCCGGCCTGTACGCCGAGCACAAGCTGGAGACCGAGCAGGACCTGCCCGCCCGCCTGCGCGACGAGCTGGAGTGGCTGGCCGAGGACGGCAACCGCGCCAAGGCCCACATGCTCGAGGCCAACCTGCGGCTGGTCGTCTCGGTCGCCAAGAAGTACTCCGACCGCGGCCTGTCCCTGCTGGACGTGGTCCAGGAGGGCAACCTCGGCCTGATCCGCGCGGTGGAGAAGTTCGACTACACCAAGGGCTACAAGTTCTCCACCTACGCCATGTGGTGGATCCGCCAGGCCATCCAGCGCGGCTTCGCCGACTCCGCCCGCACCATCCGCCTGCCCGTCCACGTCCTGGAGCTGCTGAGCAAGCTCAGCCGCATCGAACGCGACATGCACCAGCGGCTGGGCCGCGAGCCCACCCCGGAGGAGATCGCCGTCGAGATGGGCAAGAGCCCCGAGCAGGTCCGCGAGCTGCTGCGCACCAGCCGCCAGCCGATCAGCCTGGACTCCACCATCGGCGAGGACGGCGAGACCCGCATCGGCGACCTCATCGAGGACACCGACAGCCCCGAGGCCTCCGAGCTGGTCGACCGCCAGCTCATGGCCGACCAGCTGCGCCGGGCCCTGGCGGTGCTCTCGCCCCGCGAGGCCAAGATCATGGCGATGCGGTTCGGGCTCTACGACGGCACCCCGCGCACGCTGGACGAGATCGGCAAGCACCTCGGCCTCACCCGCGAGCGCATCCGCCAGCTGGAGAAGGAGTCGCTGTCCAAGCTGCGCCACCCCAGCAACGCCCAGCCGCTGCTGGACTTCGCGGTCTGAGTCGCTCCGGTCGCCTGCCACCCGCCTGGGGGACGACCCCCAGACCCCCGAGAACGGGCCGGCCGATCCTCGCTTCGCTGCGGTCGTCCGGCCCGACGCATGAGGGCCGCCGTCACCGGGCATGAGGGGGTCATCCCCACATCCCGGAGTGCCGATGGCGATCCTCACCGTCTCCGCCGAACTCACCGCGCCGCCGGAGAGGTTGTGGCGCCTCCTGCAGCGGTTCGACCGCTACCACGAGTGGCTGGCGGTCCACGACTCCTTCCCCGAGCCGCCCGAGACGCCGCCCCGGGCCGGCGACGCCTTCGTCCAGTGCGTCACCGTCCTGGGCATGACCGGCGAGCTCCACTGGACGTTCGAGGAGGTGCTGCCGGCGCGCCTGGCCGTCCTGGAGACCCGGCTCACCGCCCGCGCGCGGCTGCGCGCCTCCTTCCGGCTCGAACCGGAAGGAGGCGGCACCCTGATGACCTGCCGCTACGAGGTGTCCGGCGGGCGCGCCGGAGGCGTGCTCGTGCGGGTCGCCGGCGCCGAGGCGCGCAGCCAGACCAGAGCCGCCCTGGCCGCCCTGGACCTGCTCGCGGCCGACGGCCGGCCCCGAGGCCTGGAGGCCGCCGGATGAACGCCCTCAGGCCACCTCGCGGGCCCGCAGGCCCACCTCGTCGTACCGGCGCAGGATCAGCCGCGCCAGGCCCTGGTGCACGCCCAGCGGGGCCGCGGTGAAGTCCGCTCCGGCCGCCTCGAGGCGCCGCTGGAAGAACCCCGGCGCCAGCAGGTAGGACGCCACCGCCACGCTCCGCGCCCCGCCGCGCCTGGCCTGGTCCACCACGTCCGGCAGCGCCGGGCCCGGACCGCCCGCGAACCCGTAGGGCACCGGACGGCCCAGCGCCCTGCCCAGCAGCCGGGCGGCGGCCCGCACGTCGGCCAGGCCCCGCGGGTCGGTGGAACCGGCGGCGCCCAGCACCACCGCGTCGGCCGCCGTCGCGTCGCCGAGCCGGTCCAGCAGCACGCCCGTCAGCTCCCGGTGGGGGCCGAGGGGGCGCGAGACCACGGCGTCCGCGCCCGCCTCGGCCAGCTGTTCGGGGATGTCCACATGGACGTGGTAGCCGCGGCCCAGCAGCAGCGGCACCACCACCAGCGGCCTGTATCCCAGCGCCCGCGCCGCCTCGCTCACCGACGGGGCGGCGATCTCGGCGTAGGCCTCCCCCACCGTCAGCTCCGGACGCGCCGCCCGGACCAGTGCCAGCAGCTCCCCGACGACTCCGGCACCCGCGGGATCACGGGTCCCGTGCGCCACTGCGAGCAGAATCGACAACGCCCTACCTCCCCGATGTCCTCCGACCGCCCCGACCGCCGCCCGCCCTAGCGGACCGGGTCGCAGGCCAGCCGGTATCCGCGCTTGACGACCGTCTCGACGATCCCCG
This sequence comes from Actinocorallia populi, assembly GCF_002995495.1. Classification (GTDB taxonomy): domain Bacteria; phylum Actinomycetota; class Actinomycetes; order Streptosporangiales; family Streptosporangiaceae; genus Actinocorallia; species Actinocorallia populi. The sequence goes on from NZ_PVZV01000007.1 coordinate 200,839, forward strand.
TCCGCCCCAGCCCCCGGCGCAGCCGCGCCACGGCCATCTCCACCGCGTGCTCGTCGGCCTGCGGGCGCCCGTTGTCGCGGACCGCCCAGGCCGAGCCCGCGGCCACCACCCGGGAGGGCAGCACCCCGCACAGCTCTGCGCGCGAGACCACGTGGCCGGGGCGGTGCGCCAGCGCCCGCAGGATCGCCATGGGGGCCGGCGCGATCGGCTTGAGCTGGCCGTCCAGCACGACCGCGTGGCCGCGCAGCTCCAGGGAGTGGCCGCGCACGTGCAGCCTGCGGGAGCGGCGGATCGGGAGGTTCTCCACCAGCGCGCGCACCAGCGCGCCGATGCGGGCGCGCTCCGGCTGGACCGTCGGCACCCCGCGCTCGGTGAGCACGTTGGCCGTGACCGGCCCCACGCACGCCGCCACCACGTGGGTGCGCAGCGCCTCGATCAGCGCGCCCTCCAGCCCGTCCTCGGCGGCCACCGCCAGGGTGGCGTTCACCGCCGGGGAGCTGGTGAAGGCGATCGCGTCGACCGTCCCCGCGACGGCCTGGCCGACCAGGCGGCGCAGCGGGGTGGGGTCGTCGGTCCTGGACCAGCGGTACACCGGTACCTCGATCACCTCCGCGCCGCGCTCGCGCAGCGCGTCGGTGAACTCCGGAAGCGGCTCGCCGTACAGCTGCACGGCGATGCGGGTGCCCTCCAGGCCGCATTCCAGGAGGTGCTTGAGCACCTCCTCGCAGCTCTCGGACTCCGGCGACCACTCCTCCTGCAGGCCCGCCGACCGGACCGCGCCGCGGGCCTTGGGGCCGCGCGCCATGATCCTGACACCGCCCAGCCGCCCGACGAGCGCGTCCCGCAGGCCCCACCCGTCGGCGGTCTCCAGCCAGGCGCGGAAGCCGATCCCGGTGGTGACGACGACGTAGTCCAGCGGGCGGTTCAGGCACTCCTCGGTGGCGTGCAGCAGTTCGGCGTCGTCCTGGAGCGGCACCAGCCGGATCGCCGGGGCGTGCACGACGCGGGCGCCCCGCCTTTCGAGCAGGGCTGCCAGCTCCTCGTGCCGGCGGGCCGCTGTCACCCCGACGGCGAACCCCGAAAGGGGCTCACTGTTGTTCAGCACACCCGCCTGAATCGTCACGTCATCACTTCCACACGGTCGCCGTTGAGCCTGATGGAATAGGTGGGGACGGACGTGGCCGGATCGTCCAGGCACAGGCCCGTCGTGAGGTCGAAGACCTGCTTGTACATCGGGGACGCCACCGTCGGCACCCCGTTGCGGCTGCCGAGGATGCCCCGCGAGAGCACGTACGCGTTGCTGAAGGGGTCGAGGTTGGACAACGCGTACAGCTCGCCGTCGTAGGTGCGGAAGACGGCGACCTGCCGGCCTTCCACCAGCGCGCAGGCACCCCTTTCGGGCAGGAGCTCGGTGTAGGAGCAGACGTCCACCCAGGTAGCGACGGCGGTAACGGTCACTTGCTGATCACCTCCAGGCTGGTGCCGGCCACCAGGACCGGCTTGATCTGGTCACGCTCGACCTCGAACGAGATGCTCGGGTCGGGGGTCTCGGGCGCGTTGACGAAGGAGACGAACCGGCGCAGCACCTCGGGGTCGTTGAGGGCGTCGTCCCACTCGTCGGAGTAGCTCGCCACGTGCCGGGCCATCGCGGCGTCCAGCTCGGCGCAGATGCCCAGCCGGTCGTCGACGATGACCTCGCGCAGGTAGTCCAGGCCGCCCTCGAGCGACTCCATCCACACGGACGTGCGCTGCAGCCGGTCGGCGGTGCGGATGTAGAACATCAGGAACCGGTCGATGCAGGTGAGCAGCTGCTCGTCGGTCAGGTCGGTGGCGAACAGGTCGGCGTGGCGCGGCCGCATGCCGCCGTTGCCCGCCAGGTAGAGGTTCCAGCCCTTCTCGGTGGCGATGATGCCGAAGTCCTTGGACTGGGCCTCGGCGCACTCGCGGGCGCAGCCGGAGACGGCGGACTTGAGCTTGTGCGGGGCGCGCAGGCCGCGGTAGCGCAGCTCCAGCCTGATCGCCATGCCGACGGAGTCCTGGACGCCGTAGCGGCACCAGGTGGAGCCGACGCAGGACTTCACCGTCCGCAGCGACTTGCCGTAGGCGTGGCCGGACTCGAATCCCGCGTCGACCAGGCGCTTCCAGATCTGCGGGAGCTGCTCGACCCGCGCCCCGAACAGGTCGATGCGCTGCCCACCGGTGATCTTGGTGTAGAGGCCGTAGTCGCGGGCCACCTCGCCGATCACGATGAGCCGCTCCGGGGTGATCTCCCCGCCGGGGATGCGCGGCACCACCGAGTAGGTGCCGTTCTTCTGCATGTTGGCCAGGAAGTGGTCGTTGGTGTCCTGCAGCGCGGCCTGCTCGCCCTTGAGGACGTGGCCGTTGCCCAGGCTGGCCAGGATGGAGGCGACCGTGGGCTTGCAGATGTCGCAGCCGCGCCCGGTGCCGTGCTCGGCGATGAGCCGGCTGAAGGTGGTGATCTGACGGACCCGGATGATGTCGAACAGCTCGGCCCTGGAGTACTCGAAGTGCTCGCAGATGGCCTTGCTGACCTCGATGCCGGCGGCGGCCAGCTCGGCGTCCAGCAGCTTCTTGACCAGCGGGACGCAGCTGCCGCAGCTGGTGCCCGCGCGGGTGCAGCTCTTGACCGCGGGGACGTCGCGCAGCTCGTGCTCGGCGATGTCGCAGCGGATCTTCTCGGCCGTCACGTTGTTGCACGAGCAGATCACCGTGGTGCCGGGCAGGTCGCCGCCCGCGGCCTCGGTGCCGCCGAAGAGCATCTGCTCGGGCGCGCCGGGCAGGCTGCCGCCGACGTAGGCGCGCAGCGTGGAGTAGGACTCGGCGTCGCCGACCAGGACACCCCCGAGCAGTGTCCGGGCGTCGTCGCTGACCAGGAGCCTCTTGTAGACCCCGGCGACCGGGTCGGTGTAGGTGACGCCCAGGGCGCCGGCGGTGTCGGCGAAGGGATCGCCGAAGCTGGCGACGTCCACGCCCATCAGCTTGAGCTTGGTCGACAGGTCGGCGCCCTCGAAGGAGGCGGAGCTGTCGCCGTCGAGCAGGTGGTCGACGACCACCTCGGCCATGCTGAAGCAGGGGCCGACCAGGCCGTAGACCATGCCGCCGATCAGCGCGCACTCGCCGATGGCGTAGACGTCGGGGTCCTCGGTGCGGCAGGCGGCGTCGACGACGATCCCGCCGCGCTCGCCGACCTTCAGGCCGCTCTCCCGGGCCAGCTCGTCGCGCGGGCGGATGCCGGCGGAGAACACCACGACCTGCGCGTCGATCTCCGAGCCGTCCTGCAGCACGACCCTGGCGACCGCGCCGTCCCCGCCCGCCTCCAGGCGGGTCATCGGGGTGCCGGCGTGCACGGCCATGTCCAGGGCCTCGATGTGGCGGCGCAGCATGGCGCCGCCGCCCTCGTCGAGCTGGCGCGGCATCAGCCAGGGCGCCACCTCCACGACGCTGCTGGCCAGGCCCAGGCCCTGGACGGCGCGGGCGGCCTCCAGGCCGAGCAGGCCGCCGCCGATCACCGCGCCGCTGGAGCGGCCCGCGGCGTAGTCGCGGATGGCGTCCAGGTCGTCGATGGTGCGGTAGACGAAGACGCCGGGCAGGTCCCTGCCCTCGACCGGAGGGACGAACGGGGCCGAGCCGGTGGCCAGCACCAGGGCGTCGTAGCCGAGGACCCGCCCGCCCGAGGTGGTGACCGTGCGCCCCTCGCGGTCGATCGCGGTGACCCGCTCGCCGGTGATCACCGTGACCTCGTCGCCGTGCGGGGGGTAGGCCAGCTCCGCGCCCTCCAGGTGCGTGGTCAGCGCGACCCTGTCGTAGGCGGTGCGCGGCTCCTCGCCCACGACCGTGACCTTCCATGCCCCTGCGGTGTCACGCTCGCGCAGGGCCTCGACCAGCCGGTGCGCGGCCGGGCCGTGGCCCACCACCACCAGGTTCTCCGGGGTTGCCTCTCCTCCAACTGCCATGAACAGATATTCGGAAGAACGCGTTTCGCGTCGGCGTCCCCATTGTCACCCCTGTGTTAAAACACGCTCACGTCGAGACGCGGCCGTTGTCATGGCGTGACCAATAAGCAGACAAACTTCGCTTTTTCCCCAAAACGTAAAACCCGCCGTGACTTCGAGTCACGGCGGATCTGCGGTCGGGGTCTCAGGCGTCCACGGACTCCTGCTCGCCCAACCAGGAGACGATGCCCTCCAGCGCGCTTCGGCAGGAGCCGCAGCCCGTGCCGGCCCTGGTCCGCTCCGCCACGTCCGCGGCGGTGCGGGCGCCTTCCTGCCAGCAGGCACGGATCCGGCCCTTGGTCACATTGTTGCAGTGGCAGACGGTCGCCGCATCCGGCATCCGCAACGGCGTGCCGGCCGGCTCGGCACCGCCGATCCCGCCGAACAGCAGGCTCAGCCGCTCCGACGGCAGCGCCGCGGCCCGGTCGTACAGCTGGGTGAGCGTCCCGGCGGTCGAGGTGTCCCCGAGCAGGATCGCGCCGACCAGCCGGCCGTCCCGGATCACCACCTTCTTGTAGGTGCCGCGCGAGGAGTCCGCGAACTGCAGCACCTCCACGCCCTCGGCCTCGTCGTCGTGGTGGGTCTCGCCCATCGAGGCCAGTTCGATGCTCGCCGCCTTCAACCGGGTGATCTGCCTGGCGCCGGTGAACCGGGCCGCCGGCTCGGTCCCGGCCAGCAGGTCCGCCAGCACCTCCGCCTGCTGCCAGGCCGGGGCGACCAGCCCGTACACCTCGTCCCGGTGCTCGCAGCACTCGCCGATCGCCCGGACGTCCGGGTCGGTGACCGAACGCAGCTCGTCGTCCACCAGGATCCCGCGGCCCACGGCCAGGCCCGCCTCACGGGCCAGGGACACCTCGGGCCGCACCCCGCAGGAGAGCACCACCAGATCGGCCTCGACGAACTCGCGCCCGCCGTCCGGCAGGGCGAGCTCCACCCCGCAGACCACCGGGGCGCCGTCCGCGCCCGGGACCGTGCCCAACGCGCAGACCGCCGCGTTCAGCCTCGAGCCGATCCCCAGCCTGGCGAGCGTCCGCGCCAGCACCCTGCCGCCCTCGGGATCGAGCTGCCGCTCCATCAGATGCCCCGCCAGGTGCAGGACGGTGACCTCCAGGCCCCGGCCGACCAGGCCGCGGGCCGCCTCGATCCCCAGCAGCCCGCCGCCCACGACGACCGCCCTGCGGACGGTCCGCGCCATCTCGATGATCTCCTGGCAGTCCTCCAGGGTGCGAAACGCCAGCGCGCCCGCCGGCAGCCCGTCGACGGCGCTCGCCTCCCCGCCGTCCGGGTGGCGGACCGGGATCGGCGGGATGAACGCGGTGCTGCCCGTGGCCAGCACCAGGGTCTCGTACGGGGTCACCGACCCGTCGGCGGCCGACACCAGCCGCGCCCGGCGGTCGATCGACACCACCGGCACCCCGGCCCGGACGTCCACCTCCTGCCGCTCGTACCAGGCGGGGTCGACCAGCCCGATGTGGTCGGGCCTGGCCGATCCCGCCAGCACGTTCGACAGCAGGATCCGGTTGTAGGGCCGCTGCGGCTCCGCGCCGAAGACGGTGATCGGGACCTTGCGGTCCCTGGCTCGCAACTCGGTGACCAGACGTGATCCGGCCATCCCGTTGCCGACGACGACGATGCTCATCGGAAATCCCTCGGTCGGGGTGCGGCCCCTGCGCGCGGGCAGGGGAGAAGGTCAACGGAAGCCTTGCGGGAGCGGGTCCTGGGCGTGCGGTCCGGCGGGCTCGACCCGCACCGCGCAGACCTTGAACTCCGGCATGCGGGAGACCGGGTCCAGCGCGGGGTTGGTGAGCGTGTTCGCCCTGCCCTCCCCGCCCCAGTGGAACGGCATGAAGACGGTGTCCTCGCGGATGGTGTCGGTCAGCCGCGCGCGGGCGACCGACACCCCCCGCCTGCTGGAGACCCGCACCAGCGAGCCGGGCTCGACGCCCAGCCGCTCGGCGAGGTCGGGGTGCAGCTCGACGAACGGCTCGGGCGAGGCCTCCACCAGCTGCTTCACCCGCCGGGTCTGCGCGCCGCTCTGGTAGTGGGCCAGCACCCGGCCGGTGGTCAGGTAGACCGGGTAGCCGTCGTCGACGTCCTCCTCGGGCCCGCGGTGCTCCACCGCGGTGAACACGGCGCGCCCGTCGGGGGTGGCGAAGCGCTCGAGGAACGGGCGCGGCGTGCCGGGGTGGCCGGGGGACGGGCACGGCCAGAACACCCCGCCCTCTCGCTCGATGCGCTCGTAGGTGATGCCCGAGTAGTCGGCGATCCCGCCGGCGCTGGCCCGGCCGAGCTCGGCGAAGACCTCCTCGGGATCGGTGCTCCAGGTGCCGGGCGCGCCCAGCCGGACCGCCAGCCCCCGGATGATCTCCAGGTCGGTCCGCACCCCCTCCGGCGGCGGCAGCGCCCGGTTGCGGCGCAGCACCCTGCCCTCCAGGTTGGTCATCGTGCCCGACTCCTCGGCCCACTGGGCGGAGGGCAGGACGATGTCGGCGCGCAGGGCCGTCTCGGAGAGCACGAAGTCCGCGACCACCAGCAGGTCCAGGGCGTTCAGCCGCTCCTCCACGACCGAGGCGCGCGGTGCCGAGACCACCGGGTTGGAGCCGAACAGCAGCAGCGCGCGGGGCCCGCCGGAGGTGCCCAGAGCCGTCAGCAGCTCGTAGGCCGACCGGCCGGGACCGGGGATGGCCTCCGGCTCCACCCCCCACACGGCCGCCACATGGACCCGCGCCGCCGGGTCGTCGATCCTGCGGTAGCCGGGCAGCTGGTCGGCCTTCTGGCCGTGCTCACGGCCGCCCTGGCCGTTGCCCTGCCCGGTGATGCACCCGTACCCGGAGCCCTCGGTGCCCGGCAGGCCCAGCGCCAGCGCCAGGTTGATGAAGGCGGTGACGGTGTCGACGCCCTGCGCCTGCTGCTCGGCGCCGCGGGCGGTGAGGATCAGGGAGCGGCGGCCCGCCGCCAGCATCCGCACGGCCTCGCGCATGTGCGCCACCGGCACCCCGGTGACGCGCTCCACCCGCTCGGGCCAGTAGGAGTTGACGGTGGTCCGCAGCGTGTCGAACCCGCTGGTCCTGTCCCGGATGTAGGCCTCGTCCAGCAGTCCCTCGCTCATCGCCAGGTGCAGCATGCCGTTGGCCAGCGCCAGGTCGGTGCCGGGGGTGAGCTGCAGGTGCAGGTCGGCCCGCGCGGCCGTGGGCGTGCGGCGCGGGTCGGCGACGATCAGCGCGCCGCCGCCGTCCTTCAGCCTGCTCAGGTGCCGCATGAACGGCGGCATCGTCTCGGCGACGTTCCCGCCCGCCATGAACACCACGTCGGCGTCGCCCACGTCGGTGATCGGGCCGGGCAGCCCGCGGTCCATGCCGAACGCCCGGTTGAGCGCGGCGGCCGCCGAGGACATGCAGAAGCGCCCGTTGTAGTCGATCTGCGAGGTCCCCAGGGCGATCCGGGCGAACTTCCCGAGCTGGTAGGCCTTCTCGTTGGTCAGCCCTCCGCCGCCGAACACCGCGACCGCGTCCCTGCCGTGGGCGTCCTGCAGCGCCGTGACCCGGGCCGCGATCGCGTCGAGCGCGGCCTCCCAGGACACCGGCTCCAGCGGGGCCCCCTCGTGCGCCCGCATGAGCGGGCCGGTCACCCGGTCGGGGACATCCAGCATCTCCGCCGCCGACCAGCCCTTCTGGCAGAGGCCGCCCGCGTTGGCGGGCACGTCCTCGCGCGGGGCGATCACCGCGGTCCCCGCTCCGGCGGCGATCGACATACCGCACTGCAGGGCGCAGTACGGGCAATGGGTGGGTGTGGCGCCCACTTCGCTTGCGGCCATGCAACGATCGTGTTCGGGAGCCGTTTCCGGCCCGCGTCCCTCGCATGACCGCGGTGTTAATTGGGACTCACCCGGACCACGACCACTTGTCAGCAAATGGTTGGACCGTAGGTTTCCGCCATAGTTCCTGGCCTAATGTCGAGACATGTCCGACGCCGCGTTCTTCGCCTCCCTTCCCCGTACCCGCGGGGCGGCCTCCGCCCTGCTCCTCGACGAACACGACCGCGTCCTGCTGGTCAAACCCACCTACAAGGCCGGCTGGTTCCTGCCGGGCGGGGTGATCGAACAGGGCGAGTCCCCCCTCGCCGCCTGCCTGCGCGAATGCATGGAGGAACTGGGCCTCGTCCCCGACCTCGACGGGATCGCCTGCTTCGACTGGGCCCCGCCCGAAGGCGAGATCGACGCCACCAACGTCTGGGTCTTCGCCGGCCGGATCAGCGCCGGGCAGGTCGCCCGGATCGCCCTGCCGCCCGACGAGCTCTCCGACCACCGGCTGGTGACGCGGGCCGAGATCCCCGACTTCGCGCCGCCGCACATCGCCCGCCGCCTGGAATCCGTCCTGGCCGCGGACGGCCGGACGCTCTACCTGGAGGACGGGACGCACCCGCGCGCCGCGCTGCCCCGGCCGGGAGCGCGCTAGGCAGGACGTGCCAGGGGCCGGCGGCCGTCAGACGGGGGCGCGGTCGCGGATCTGCTCGGCGCCGACCGGATCGCCGGCCCTGGCGCAGTGCGCCGAGCAGTACCAGTGCCGGCCGACCTCCACCCCGTGGCCGATCACCCGGCACGAGCAGTGCTCGCAGACCGGCGCCAGCCGGCTGATCGCGCACTCGAAGCTGTCGAACACGTGCACCACCCCCTGGGTGTGCACCTCGAACGCCAGGTCGTAATCGTTGCCGCAGACCTCGCACCTACCCATGCCGGACTCCCCCCGAAATCGCATCCTTTCGGAGGCGGACCTACCCCCGGGGGCGCCCGCTCATGCGCCTCACCTGCGGCGGCGCGCCCGGACGGGGTTCTCCCTGGTCCACTCCTGTGAGCGCCCGGACGAGCGCAGCACCCGGATCCACGGGTCGTCCTCCCGGCACAGGGGCAGGTGCGGCACCCCCCACGCCCAGGCGGCCACGAGCACCTCGGGGTCGTCGGGACGGTAGTCCTCGCCGACCGCCCTGGCCAGGTCCCAGGCGTGCAGGTGCCACTCGACGCTCGCCGAGCCCGTGTGGTCGCCGACGGTGTACTTGGTGCCCCGGTAGATCAGGTGGGTGCGGTTCCAGGAGTCGGGGATCAGGTCGAGGTAGGCGTCGGCCGACACCGTGAACGACATGATCCGCTCCCGGCCCGACTCGGGCGGCAGGACCGCCAGCTCGGCGGCGTTCTGGCGGGCCTGCTGGCGGATGAGCACCGCCGTGGCGGTGTCCTGGGCGAAAAGCTTGGCCAGCCGGCTGTCGGGGGCGTCCTGCAGGTACTCCAGGTTGTTCTCCGCGACGCAGCGCAGATGCCCCGCCAGGTCGACCGCCAGCCACTCCGGGCAGGGGGTGAGGGCGTCCCAGTCCGTGCAGCGGGCGGCGAACCACCTGATGGCGGCGACGCCCGCCCGGTAGGACTCCAGTACCCGGTCGCCGTCCGGCGGCCTGCGATCCAAGTCGTCTCCCCCATCCCCCGCCGAGCCGCTGGCTCAGGTACCTCGCCACGCTGGTGACCCACCGCGACCATCCGCGTGCGCGCAGGTCAGATTCTCAGAGTTCCGGCCGCCGTGCCACTCGGCGCACAGCACGCCGGAACACCCGTCTCCCCGCCCGCGGAGGGCCGCGCGACTAGACCCGCGTGAGGGCCCGGAAGCTCAGCTTGTGCGCCTCGCGGGCGGTCCGCAACCGGTCCAGTTCCTCACTGTAGGGGCGCACGGAGGCCTTCGCCCGCGCCTTGCGCCGAGAGATCTCGGCGGCCCTGGTGGAGCCGTAGGTGCGCGGACCCATCGCGACCCGCTCGGCGGCCTCCGCCGCGGTGATCGCCTCGCGCAGGGCGGCCTCCAGCGCGCCGTGCAGGCCCCGCAGCCCGGCGCCGTCCCCGCCCTCGGCCTGCGCCTCGCGCAGGGCGGCATCGGCGCGCTCGACGGCGGCGATCCGGTCGGGATAGCCCCCGGCGATCTCGCGGTCGGCGGCGTACCGCGCCGCGTCCTCCGGGCTGGTGCGTCGGCCGAAGACCATGATCAATCCTTCCGTTCACGTCTGGCCCAGCAGCCTACGCTTCCCCGGCCCGGACGGCATCCCCGCCGGAAGGTTTCGTGGCGCCTTCTCGGGGGGCGCGCCGGAAGGCGCGACGGACGTGGCCTTTACGTAGTAAGGTGCGGGGTGTCCGCCGAGAGCACCATGAAGGGCCGCCATGAACACCCTGCGTGAACCGCTCACCCGCGACCGCATCATCCAGGCCGCGCTGCACATCGTCGACGGGCAGGGCCTGGGGCGCCTGACCATGCGCCGGCTGGGCGACGCCCTGCAGGTCGAGGCGATGGCGATCTACCACCACCTGCCGCGCGGCAAGGAGGAGCTGCTCGACGGGCTGGTCGCGCACGTGGCCGCCCTGCCCGCCGACACCCGCCCCCTGGCCGGGGAGGACTGGCGCGACCGCATCCGCGTCTGGGCCCGCGACTACCGGTCCCGGCTGGTCGAGCACGCCGGGGTGCTGCCGCTGGTCGTCACCCGCCGCAACCCCGCCGCGCTCGCCGCCACCTCCCGCTCCCTGACCGAGGTCCTGCGGCTCGGGGGCTTCCTGGAGGCCGCCGCGGCGCCCGCGGCCCACACCCTGCTGTCCTTCCTCATCGGCCACGCCGCCCTGGAGGTGCGCGGGATGGAGGGCCCCCAGCCCTATCCGGTCGACTGGGACCGCCGGTTCGAGGACGGGCTCGAGGTCCTGCTGTCGGGGATGCTCACCGCGCTGCTGTAGGCCGCCTCACTCCTCCACGATGAGCAGCTCCAGGACCCGCGCGCCGGCGCCGTCCGCGGGCCGGCCCGAGATCCACGTCAGCGGGCGGCCCGGCGCCAGCCGCCCGACCGCCTCGGGCACGGTGGCGACGATCTGCTCGGCGCGCACCACGCACAGGTGGTAGCCGGGCACCAGGGTCAGCGCCCGCCTGCCCTGCGTCCCGCCGCCGTCCAGCACGACCGTCCCGGTCTCGGCGACGGCCAGCGCGCAGCCCGTCACCGTCCCGTCCACCCCCGCCAGCTCGTCGGGCTCCAGCGGGGGCGCGTCGGCCAGCGCCTCCACGCCCCGCAGCGCGGCCAGCCACCCGAAGGGCAGGTCGGCGGGGACGGCGATGCGCCCGGCCCCGCGCGCCCACAGCGCCGCGGCCACCGCCGTGCCCAGGCCGTCCGCCCCCACGTGCCGGACCGCGGTGCCTCCCCCGGCGTGCTCGGCCGCCCGCTCGGCGAACAGGGCGGCGAGCTCGCCCTGCCCGGACGCCCGCCCGTCCGTGCGCCGGACGCGCCCGGACGGAGCGGGGAACCCGCCGCCCCGGTCCGCGCCCAGCGCCTCGCGGACGCGGTGCAGGATCTCCTCGCGCGCGTTCACCGGCGCGCCTTCCACCAGTCGCGGAAGGACCGGTCGGGCAGGGCGGGCAGGTCCCGGGCATCGGTCCACCTGCCCAGCAGGAGCGGCAGGACGGGCAGCCTGCGCAGGAGGCCCCCGGGCAGCAGCCCGCCCCAGCGGGTGGCCCTGGCCAGGGCGCGCTCGTAGCGCCACCGGTCGCCCATCGTCCAGGCGGCGGCGCGCATCAGGGCCAGCTCCGGCGTGGGCACCGGGTGGCGGCGCCGGGACTCCACGACCCTGGCGCGCAGGTGCACCAGGACGTCGGGGATGTCGATGCGGACCGGGCAGACGTCCGCGCACGCCCCGCACAGAGTGGAGGCGAACGGCAGGGAGGCCTCGTGCGCCGCCTCGATCCCGCGCAGCTGCGGGGTGAGGATCGCGCCGATGGGGCCGGGCAGCTCCCCGTAGGGGTCGTCGCCGACCCGCTTGTAGACCGGGCACACCCGCAGGCACGCCTCGCATCCGACGCAGCGCAGCGCCGTGCGGCCCGTCCCGTCCGACAGCGCGGCGGTGCGGCCGTCGTCCAGCAGCACCAGGTGGAACTCCCGCGGCCCGTCGTCCGGGGTGACGCCCGTCCACATGGTGACGTACGGGCTCATCCGCTCCCCCGCCGAGCGGGGGAGGAGCTGCAGCAGCACCTCCAGGTCGCGCAGGCGCGGCACGACCTGCTCGATGCCCGCCACGGTGATCAGCGTCCGGGGCAGGGTGAGGCACATCCGCGCGTCCCCGTCCGGTTCGAAGGCCACCACCGTGCCGGTCTCGGCCACCAGGAAGCGGGCGCCCGAGACGGCGAGGGCGGCGTCCAGGAGGCGCTCGCGCGCGGGGCCCCCGGCCCGGTGAAGGGTGATCCCCGCGGCGGCGAGCGCCCCTGCCGCGTCGATCCGGCGGGTGAGCGGCGAGGGGAGCTCGACGGCCCCTCCCCCGCCGGCGGCCGACGCCAGGCGGGTGACGATCCGGCGGGCCTCGGCGGCGTCGCGCGCCCAGTGGACCGTCCCGCCCGCCCGGACGACTGCCGCCTCGAGCGTCTCCAGCAGGGTGTCGAGATGGCGGAGGGTCCGGTCGCGCAGCTCCTCGCCGGCGTGGCGCAACTCCTCCCAGTCGGGCAGCTCGGCCACCGCCTCGGCCCTGCGCCGCCGGGAGTCGGCCTCCTCGGAGCCCGGCACGGCCAGCGTCGTCCGGGCGGCGTCGGCGAACCGGACGGGCAGCGGCAGGGGCGTCACCATTCCTCCCCCTCGCCGCCGGATCCCGTGGCCGCCAGGATCTGGGCCAGGTGCACGGCCCTGACCCCCGTGCGCAGCCGCGAGAGCATCCCCCCGATGTGGGCCAGGCAGGAGTCGTCCACGGCGCACACCACCTCGGCGCCGGTGCCGCGCACGTGCCGGACCTTGTCGGCGCCCAGCGCGACCGAGGTGTCGGCGTTCTTCAGCGCGAACGCCCCGCCGAACCCGCAGCACTCCTCGGCGTCCGGGAGCTCCGCGAACTCCAGGCCCCGGACGGCGCGCAGCAGCCGCAGCGGCCTGTCGCCCAGCCGGGTGGCGCGCAGCGAGTGGCAGGTGGGCTGGTAGACGACCTTGCGGGGGTAGCAGGCGCCGACGTCGGTCACGCCCAGCACGTCCACCAGGAACTCGGTGAGCTCGTAGACGGGCGGCGGGGCGCCGCCCGTCAGCCTCGGATGGACGGCCCGGACGGTGGCCGCGCAGGACGCGGAGGGCGTCACGACCGCCTCGTGGCGGCCGAACACCCCGGCGAACCTCGCCGCCAGGCCGGCGGCCTCCCTGTGGTAGCCGGTGGTCCAGTGCATCTGCCCGCAGCAGGTCTGCGCGGGCTCGAAGACCACCTCGTGGCCGAGACGTTCCAGCAACCGCACGACCGCTCTACCCGTCCGCGGTTGCAGGGCGTCGTTGACACAGCTGACGAACAACGCGACGCGCACTCGTGCCCTTCCTCGTGGGGAACGGCCATCGTAGGTCGCACGGGGGGCTGTCTCCGGGGAGACGTTGTCACAACAGTCCCATCGGACTATGTCCATGAAAGGCCGAACCGTTGCACACTGGTACACGTCCAACGTGACACAAGACACAAACCCACGAGTGTGAGAACCGGAGGCACCCCGATGTGCCCGCACCAGCCAGCCTGTCCTTCGTCCGACGACCCCGACCGCGACGCCGCTCGTACCCTGGCCAACCACCCGGAGCAGGGCTGGAGCCTGCTGTGCAACGGAGTGGTGGTGTTCGACGACACCGGTGAGCTGCTGCCCGACGGGGAGATCATCGCGCCGCACCGCCCCACGGACGTGCACGCCACCTCCGCGGCCTGAGCCCGGAGCCGTCCGGGCCAGGCCGAACTAGTCCGTTCGGGTGATCTTCTGTCGGCCGGGCGGTCCCGTCATCCCCGCCAGCGCCGGAGCCACGGCTCCACGGCGACGCCCACCCGGGCGGGGTCCCTGGTCAGGTCGTGCCGTTCCCCCGGCAGCACCACCACCTCGGCGGCGTCCCCCGCCGCCGGCACCCCGAAGGGGTCGCGGTCGCCGTTGACGACCACGACCGGCGCGCCCGCCCCGCGCAGCTCGGCCGCCCGGCTCTTCTCCGGTTTCCCCGGCGGGTGCAGCGGGAACGCCAGGGCCAGCACACCGGTCGCGCCCACGCGCGCCGCCGTCCGGCACGCCACCCGTGCCCCGTTGCTGCGCCCGCCCTGCACCAGCGGGATCCCCGGATGACGCGCCCGCAGCGCCTCGACGACCTCCACCCAGGCCGCGTCCTGCCTGGCCGCGCCGCCCGGCGCCCGCCTGCCCGCCAACCGGAACGGCTGCGTCACCCGCGCCACCGCCGCCCCCAGCCCCAGCGCGGCCTCCCGCGCCGCCAGCAGGTCCGGCGCGTCCACACCGCCGTTCGACCCGTGGGTCAGCACCACCAGCAGCCGCGCGTCCTCGGTCTCGTCGATCACGACGGCCGCGGGTCCCGCCACGGTCTCGATCTCCATGCGCCCATGCTCCCAGCCCCGCCCGCCACCGCCCCCACGGGCCCCCGCGGGCTGGGAGCTCCTTCCCGTCCGCCGCCGCCCCTCGGGGGCCGGGCGCCGTCCCGCGGCGGCGGGCTCAGGCGAGGCGGTCGACGAGGCCCCAGGAAAGAGCGGTGGGGGCGTGGAGTTCCACCCCGGTGAGGGCCAGGTAGAGGGTGCGCCAGCGGCCGATGCGGCGGGGGAGGCTGACGGTGCCGCCCGCACCGGGGATCAGGCCCATGGCCACCTCGGGAAGGCGGAAGGTGGTGGCGGGGTCGGCGATCAGGGTGCGGGCGAAGGGCGGGAGCTCGACGCCGGCGCCGACGCAGCGGCCGTGGACGCGCACGGTGAGGCGGTCGCGCAGCCGGTGCAGGGGCAGGGCCGCGCCGGCCCTGGTGCGGACGAGGTGGGCGGTGGTCAGGTCGGGGGCCGTGCCGAACTCGGCGAGGTCGCCTCCGGCCGAGAAGACCGGGCCCGCGCCGTCCAGCAGGACACGGCGGACCGACGGGTCGGACTCGGCGACCGCCAGGCCGTCCACCAGGGCGTCGCGCAGGAGGCGGCCGTAGGCGTTGCGGCGTTCGGGGCGGTTGAGCGTCAGGTGCAGGGTGTCGCCGTCGCGAACGATCCGGACCGGCTCGTCGGCCGCGGGCGGGGGGTCGACGGTGCCGCGCCCGGCCAGCCAGGAGGTGAACTCAGGCCCGGCCAGCAGCGTGGAGTAGGCGAAGGACTCCACGTCCAGCGCCTCGGCGACGGGCAGCGCAGCCGAGGCGCGCAGCACCCCGCCCAGGACGAAGGACGCGCGCGGGTTGGCCGAAGCGGCCTCCCCCAGCCGCCGCAGGGCGGCCCGCGGGTCCTCGACGCCGACGTACGGGCGGGGGGCCGGGCGGCCGGACCTGACCAGGGTGAGGTCCAGGTAGGCCGACAGGGCGCGGGCCGCCTCCGGCAGGCCGGTCCCGTCGTGGACGCCGACCAGCAGCCGGTCGTGGCTGCGGGCCCGCTCGACGGCGCGGGAGAGGACCGGCGCGGAGGGTGCCGAGCCGAGGTCGATCCCGATGAGGGGATCGGCCGGCGCCGCGTCCGGGCCGAGGACGCGGGTGTGCGCGGCGCCGTCGGCCAGGTCGGCGACCGACAGCAGGAGAGGCCCGTTCATCTGTGCTCCGCCCTTGACGATCTTCCAGCACCGCGAGTGTATCGTCGGGCCATGCGGAGCAGCCGATGACGGCGCGGGCCGCGGCCTGGGCGCGCAGCGGCGTGGTGGCGCTGACCGGCCGTCCCGGGAAGCCGCCCCTCGTGCCGCCGGGGAGCGCCGCCCTGCGCGCCGCCGGGCTGGCGGAGCTGCTGGCGGAGTCCACCGCGCGGACCGGCCGCCCGGTGCGGGTGGACGGGCCCCGGCTGCTCTCCGAACGCGCCGCCTATACCCGGCGTTCCCGCCAGGGGGCGGTATCGCTGGGCGGAAGCTGCCGGCTGCTGCCGACCGCCGACGGCTGGGCCGCGGTCTCCTGCGCCCGGCCGGACGATCCCGATCTGCTGGCCGCGCTGGCCTTCGCCGGGCCCGGCGAGGAGCCGTGGCCGGCGCTCGGCCGCTGGCTGGCCGCGCACTCGGGGGACGAGCTGGCCGAGCGCGCCGCGCTGCTGGGGGTGGCGGCCGGTCCGGTGCGCCGCCCGCCGCGGCCCGCCGTCCCCGCCCCCGCCGAGCCCCGCCCGCTCGAGGGCGCGCTGGTCGTCGACTTCAGCGCGTTGTGGGCGGGGCCGTTGTGCGCCCACCTGCTGGGCCTGGCGGGAGCCCGCGTCGTCAAGGTCGAGACGCCAGCGCGGCCCGACGGGGCGCGCCGGGGGAACCGGGACTTCTACGACCTGCTGCACTCCGGACACCGCTCGGTGGTGCTCGATCCGGACACCCCCTCCGGCCGCCGGGCACTGGCGAGGCTGGTGGACGCCGCCGACATCGTGATCGAGGCGTCCCGTCCCCGCGCGCTGGCCCGCTGGGGCCTGGACGCGGGGGAGGCGGTGGAGGCGGGCAAGACGTGGGTGTCCATCACCTCCCACGGCCGGGGCGCCGACCGCGTCGGTTTCGGCGACGACGTCGCCGCCTGCGCCGGACTGATCGCCTGGGACGGGGAGGGCCCGGTGTTCTGCGGCGACGCGCTGGCCGACCCGCTGACCGGCCTGACCGCCGCGGTCCTGGCCGCCACCGCCCCTCCCGGCGGGCGCGGCGTGTTGTGGGAGGTGGCGATGGCCGACGTCGTCGCCACGACCCTTCCGGAGGACCCGCCCGGCCCCTGCCAGGCGGCACGCCCCGGCCCCGGCGGCTGGTCCGTCGACACCGCGCAGGGCCCGGTCCCCGTCGCGGTCCCCGAACGGCGGACCGGCTCCGTCCCTCCCGCGCCGGAGAGCGGGGCCGACACCGAGGACGTCCTTCAGGGGCTGGGGATCCCGCTCCCTTAGCGATACGTCAGACTTGTCCGGCCGGGCGGCCGCCGTCCGGCACGGGAAGCCGACAGCGCGCAGCCCCGTAGGAAGACGAACACGCCGCTCCGGAGGCACGACCCGTGACGACCATCCCCGACGAGCCCCTCGTCCTGCACCCGCGGCACGGCATCCACGAACCGACCTCGGGGACCCCCGTCCGGCGTCCGGGCACCGTGCGGCGCACCGTTACGACGGACATGCTGCGCCCCGAGGGCGTCCAGGGGCCGCTCGTCCTGCGGTTGCGCGGGCGGGACCTGCGCACCGGCCCCGCGGGTGAGGCCGAACTCCTGGCCGAGGCCTCCGGCGAGGCCGTCGTCGACTACCACGACGGCAAGACGCTGCTGGAGCTGCGGACCGATCCGGCGCGGCCCGCCCTGGCGGAGCTGTGCGGCAGGAGCGTCGCCTCGGGCTTCCGGCGCGGGCTGGACGTCCTGGACCCGGCGCTGATCGACGAGTGCGACCTGCTCTACCTCCTGCTCGACGACGTCCCCGTGACCACCCTGGTCTCCGGGCACGCCGTCACCGTGGAGCGCCTTCCCGGCTCGGAGATCCCCCCGGAGAGGCGGCGGCACTTCCCCGCCGACCTGTGCGCCGGGTTCGTCACCGGCGGCACGCTGATCAGCGGGGTGCTCGAGCTCGGCACGCCCCCGGTCGTCACCGGCCCGCTCGCCCCGGCGCTGGACGATCCGGACGACCCCGCGGGCTGGCACGACATGGATCCCCTGCCGCCGACCGGGATGCGCCGCTCCCGCCGCATCGACGTCTCCCCCGCCCGCGACGGCCGTTCCGAGGCGGAGATCGAGGCGCTCTTCCGGGACTCCTACGTGCTGGGCGACGGCCGGGAGACCGTGATCCACGAGTACACCCTGACGGCGCGGGCCCGCGACGGCGTCGTCACCGAGTGCCGCGCGCAGGCCCGCGTCCTGCCCTGGACTGAGTGCCCGGGGGCCGTCGCCAGCGCCGGGCGGATCGCCGGGGTGCGGCTGGACGAACTGCGCTCGCATGTGCGGACGCGGTTCGCCGGGGTCTCCACCTGCACCCACCTCAACGACATGCTCCGCTCCCTGCACGACGTTCCGGTCCTGCTCGGCCTGGCGGGCTGACCCGGGACCGGCGGCCTCTCTCTCCTGGCGATGAGCCAGACTTTGCCTGTTCAAGCGAGTCGGCCCCGGCACGGGGCACGCGGAGGGGAGCGGGAGTGGGCACGACGGGTGGGCTCCAGGAGATCCTGGAACTGGACCGGCTGGAGGACCACCTCTTTCGCGGCCGCTCCCGGGAGACCGGCTCGGCCCGGGTGTTCGGGGGCCAGGTCGCCGCGCAGGCGCTGATGGCGGCGGGCCGCACCGTCCCGGAGGACCGGCTCGCGCACTCCCTGCACGCCCACTTCCTGCGGCCGGGCGACCCGGCCGTGCCGATCGTCTACCAGGTCGATCCGATGCGGGACGGCGGGAGCTTCACCACCCGCCGGACGGTGGCCGTCCAGCGCGGGAAGCCGATCTTCCACCTGACCGCGTCGTTCCACCGGCCCGAGGAGGGCTACGAGTACCAGTCCGCCAAGGTGGAGCGGCCCGAGCCCGAGGGCCTGCCGGACGCCGGGGAGGTCTTCGGCGCGGCCGACGAACGCACCCGGCGCTGGTTCAGCGACACCCACCGCGGCCTTCCGCTGGAGGTGCGGCCGGTCGGGGAGCTGCCGCGCTTCGCCGCGATGCGCGGGGAACCCGCACCGCCCGTCCAGGGCTTCTGGTTCCGTACCCGCGAGCGGCTGGGGGACGATCCGCTGCTGCACGCCTGCGTCGTCGCCTACGCCTCGGACCTGCTGCTGCTCACCACGGCCGCCGCGCCGCACGGCGTGGTGCTGGAGTCGGCCTTCCAGTTCGCCAGCCTCGACCACACGTTGTGGCTGCACGCCCCCGTCCGCGCGGACGAGTGGCTGTTCTACGACCAGGAGGCCGTCTGGTCGGGCGGCGCCCGGGCCCTGTGCCGCGGCACCCTCTCGGACCGCTCCCACCGCCTGGTGGGCAGCGTGACGCAGGAGGGCCTGATCAGGCCGCTCCCCCGCGCCTAGCGCGGGACCCGGTGCGCGGAGCGTCCGAGGCCGTCGGATATTAATCTGCCATGTCAGAAATGCCCGCCGGGGAGGGTGCCGACCACCCCAACTGGAACCTCGCCCTGCTGCCCGCCGACCGGGGAGGTCCCGACCTCCCGGCGCTCGCCGACGCGCTGCGCAGGTTCCTCGACCTGAGGACGGGCGCGGACGCTCCCCCCGAGCTCACCAAGGAGATGCTCCGGCAGATCGAGCTCCTCAACGACGAGCTCGCCGAGCACCAGATCCCCGAGAGCCGGCAGGTCATCGGCCGCATCGACATGCCGGGGCGCGGCCAGACCCTCATCCCGCTGATCGAGGTCCACTCCTCCGGGCCCGACCACATCAGCGCCACGACCCGGTTCGGCCGCTACTACCTGGGACGCAACGGGGCCGTCTACGGGGGCGCCGTCCCCCTGGTCTTCGACTCCCTGCTGGGCCGCCTGGCCGCCTCCGGCGGACGCTCCCCCAGCCGCACCGCCTACCTGCACGTGGACTACCGCGCCATCACCCCCATCGACGCCGACCTGCGCGTGGAGGTCCGCTTCACCCGCGAGGAGGGCCGCAAGCGCTACGTCCACGGCGCCATCTACCACGGCGAGACCCTCTGCGCCGAGGCCGAGGGCCTCTTCATCGCCCTCAGGCCCGGCCAGCCCTGACCCCGCTCCCGCGCCCGTGCGGGCCGACCGGCCCCGCTCCCTCGGCCCGCGGCATCCCCGGAACGTCCCCCGTCCGGGACGCGCGGCCCGCGCGGAAGCCGGAGCCCGCTCGGCGCGCTCCCGGCCGTGCGCCGGACACCGTGCCGCCCCCGTACGGCCACCGCGCCTCCCGGCGGAAGCGGCTTCGGGCCGTCAGCGTTCCCTGCGGCGGGGCAGGCGCAGGGTGAGGAGCCTGGCGCGGGGCGCCACGCGGGCGGCCAGGCCGAACAGCGCCTCGGTGCGGGTGCGGTCGGCGTCCAGGTGGGTGAAGAGGTTGACGCCCAGGTAGAACGTGATGGCGGCGTAGGCCAGGTCGCGCGGGGGCAGGAGGGCGGCCAGGGGCGAGCCGCCGATGACGCGGTCGAGGGTCTGCTCGACGAAGTCGATCCAGGGCTCGGCGCGCTCGACGATCTCCTTGCGCAGTTCGGGGCGCGCGATGCCGGCCCCGACCAGTTCGGTGAACAGGGTGATGTGGCCGCCTTCGAGATCGGTGCGGTAGATCGCGGTGGCGGCCTCGACGAGCTCCTCCAGGGTCCTGGCCTGGGCCGCGGCCTCCCGGTGGGCGGCCATACGTTGCGCTGAGGAGCGGTCGAGGGCCGCGAGCAGCAGGGGGTCGACGCCGCCGAAGTGGTAGAAGACCAGCGCCGAGTTGCAGCCTGCGGACTTGGCGATGGTGCGGGCGCTGGTGCCCGCGTATCCCTCGGTCCGCAAGGTGTGCGCGGCCGCCTCGATGAGCCGGTCCCTGGTCTCCTCACTGCTCTGCTTGCTCACTTTCCTCCTCGCGCCAGGCGGTTCCCCAGGAGTTCATCATACGGTTTAATCACTCGATTAAAACGACTGGTTAAACCGACCGATGAAGAGGTGCCCCTGATGGAGACCGATCCGCGGCGCGAACGCCACGCCCGAAGGACGCTGCTGGGCGTCGTGGCCGCGCTGTTCGCCGCCATGCTCGTCCAGGAGGTGCTCGAGGCGGGGCGGCTGGAGCAGACCGCGCTGTTCTACGTCGGCATCCCCGCGCTCATCGCGCTCACCGTCGTGTCCGCGGCGCGCCCGCGCAGCACGCTCGGAACGATCATGGCGACGATCACCGTGGGCCTGGCGCTGGCGGGACCGCTGCTGGACGAGGGGGTCGTCTGCCTGGTCATCGCGGCGCCGCTGTTCTACCTGTGCGGAGCGGTCGTGGGTGTGATCGCCGACCGCTCCCGGCCCGGCAGGGGCATGCAGGCGCTGCTCGTCGTCCCCCTGCTGCTCGGGCTCGAGGGCGCGGCGGTCTCCCTGCCGCGCGACGGAGAGGTGACGGTCACCCGGACCGCGCCCGCGGGGACGGACCTGGCGGCGGAGATCGCCGCGGCGCCGGCCTTCGGGCCGGTGCGCTCCCGCTTCCTGCGCCTCAAGTTCCCCCACCCGGTGCGGGCGGAAGGCGGCGGCCTCGAGCCCGGTGACACCCGGCACATCGTCTTCACCCCGCGCCGGTCGCTGGGGATCGGGGCGCAGCCGACCCCGAGGTCGATGGACCTCACGGTGGTGCGCAGCGAACCCGGCCTCGCGGTCTTCGCCATCACGCGGGACACCACGCTGGCGCGCTGGCTGCGGCTCACCGAGGCGGAGTTCCGCTGGAACGAGGGCCGGTTGAGCGTCACCCTCCGGTACCAGAGGACCTTCGACCCCGCCTGGTACTTCGGTCCCGTCCAGCGCTACGGCATGCGGGAGGCCGCCGCGTACCTGGCCGAGACCTTCACGGGCGGCGCGGTGTGAACGATCCCGCGCTGATCCGCGGCGTCGGCCTGTTCGGCCCGGTCCTCATCGCCGCGGTGCTGCTCCGCCTCAGACCGCCCGCACGGCGGGAGACCGCGGCGCTCATCCTCGGCTTCTGCTGGAACGTGCTGGCGCTGTCGGCGGTCAACGTCCTGGCGCTGCGCGTCGGATGGTGGTCGTTCGCCGCCGAGGGCGGGACGGTCGCGGGGGTGCCGGTCGACCTCCTGCTGGGCTGGGCCGTGCTGTGGGGCGGCGTCGCGGTCCTGGCGCTGCGTCACGGCCTTCCGCTGCCCCTGGTGGCGGGCTTCGCCGTGTGGATCGACCTGGCGGCGATGCCGCTGGGCGAACCCGTCCTGCTGCTGGACGGCTCCTGGCTCACCGGGGAGGCGGTGGCGGTCGCCGCGGCCCTGCTACCGGGGCTTCTCCTGGCCCGGTGGACGTTCGAGGGACGCCGGCTCATGGCCCGGGTGGTGCTCCAGGCGGCGCTGGCCACGGGGCTCATGGTCGTCCTGCCGGTGGCCTTGAGCCGGGTGCCCGGACGGCCGGAGTGGGCGCTCGGCACGGTGGCCCAGCTGATGCTCGTCCCCGCCGCGATCGCCACCGCCGCCGTCGGGGAGTTCGCCCGTTCCGGCGGCGGCACCCCTCTTCCCTACGACCCGCCGGTACGCCTGGTGACGACCGGTCCGTACGCCTACGTACGCAACCCGATGCAGCTCGGCATGACGCTCGTCTACCTGCTCCTGTCCCTGCTGGACCCGGTCTTCCTCTACGCCGTGACCGCGGCCGTCTCCTACGGGCTGGGCCTGGCCGCCTGGCATGAGGGGGCGCAGCTGCAAGAGGCGCACGGCCGGGCGTGGGAGCACTACCGCTCCCGGGTCCGCCCCTGGCTGCCGCGCGTCCGCCCCTACCCCGGCATGCCACACGCCGTCCTGTGGATCGCGGACGGCTGCGACCGCTGCCACCCCGTCGCCTCCTGGGTCCTGCGGCGCTCCCCCGTCGCGCTGAACGTCCGCGACGCCGCGGACCATCCGGCGGGCCTGCGCCGCATGACCTATGAGCGCGCCGACGGGCGCCGCGCCGAGGGCGTCGCCGCGTGGGCGGAGGCCGCGGGGCACATCTCCCTCGGCTGGGCCCTGCTCGGCTGGCTCCTCCTCCTGCCCGGCCTGGGGCACTGCGCGCAGTTGTGCGCGGACGCCTTCGGCGCGGGACCGTCGCGGGAGGCGGCGCGGCGCCCGTGAACCGGTGGGTCAGCCGGCGGAGACGACGTCGGCGCGGAGCGGGGCCAGGGCGGCGGCGATCTCGCCGATCGTCTCCTCCGGGACGCCCAGGGAGGCGAGGGTGGCGGCCAGGTGGGCGACGACGGCGTCGAAGTGCTCGTCCGCGATGGCGAGGTGCGCGTGGGCGGCGGCGAGGTCGCGCCCCTCGTACAGTTCGGGTCCGCCGAGCGCGGCGGCGATGAACGCCCGCTGGTGGGACTTCAGGCGTGCCAGGTCGGTGCCGGTGAAGAAGCCCTCCAGCTTCGGATCCGTGATGACGCGCACGTAGAAGTCGTCCACCGCCGCGCCGACCGCGGCGGAGCCGCCGATCGTGTCGTAGATGCTCATGTTCTCCTGCTTCCGGAAGGGTGCCGTGTCCCGGGCATGATAGGAAACGCCCGTTATCAGTACTAGATCCCTCGCGAAAGAAAACGACCGGGCACGGCCCGCCGCGGGGTCAGGCCCCGCCGAGGAAGCGGCGCGGGTTGTCGACGAGCATGGTGGTGATCTGCTCCTCGGTCACGCCCTTCGCCCGCAGGTAGGGAAGGACGTCCCGCTCGATGTGCAGGTAGTTCCACTGCGGAAGGAAGGGCATGACCCCGGGGTCGATCCAGTCGATGTAGCAGGCCGCGTCGTGGGAGAGGACCATGCTCTCCGCGTGGCCGCGGCGGCACATCTCCACGACGGTGTCGGCGCGGGCCTCGAAGGTGGTGTCGAGGTTGAGGCCGAAGCGGTCCATGCCGAGCAGGAAACCGGCGTCGGCGAGTTCGGCGAGGTGGTCGCAGTCGGCGCTGTCGCCGCTGTGGCCCAGCACGACCCGGCGGGGGTCGACGCCCTCCTCGTCGCACAGCAGGCGCCTGACGTCCAGGCCGGTGCGGGTGCCGGGATGGGTGTGCACGGTGACGGGGGCGCCGGTCCGCCGGTGGGCCTCGGCTACGGCGCGCATCACCCGCGCCACGCCGGGGGTCATGCCCTCGCGGTCGATGGCGCACTTGAGCATGGCGGCCTTGACGCCCGTGCCGGCGATGCCCTCGGTCAGGTCGCGGACGAACAGGTCGGCCATCGGGTCGGGCAGGTCGGTGCCCAGCGCCTCGTTCAGGCCGTGCCCCCGGTAGCGGAAGAAGAAGGGGACGTCGTTGTAGGTGTACAGGCCGGTGGCGACGACGATGTTCAGCTCGGGCACCTGCTCGGCGATCCGCTGGATGCGCGGGATGTAGCGGCCCAGGCCCACCACGGTCGGGTCGATGATGGTGCGCACCCCGTGCGCGGCCAGTTCCCGAAGCCGCCCCACCGCGTCGGCGACCCGCTCGTCCTCGCTCCCCCACTCGTCGGGGTAGTTGCCCTGCATCTCGCCGGTGAGGACGAAGATGTGCTCGTGGACGTACGTGCGTCCCAGCTCCGCGGCGTCGACGGGGCCGAGGACGGTGTTCACCTGAGTCATGGGGCGCGTGCTCCTCTGGATCTCGGCGGCCCGCGCGGGAGGCGGCGCGGGAGGCCGTTCTACCACTCGCGGAGCACCGTCCGCACGGGCCCGGCGGTGCCAGGTCCGCCGCCCCCGCGCTCCCCCTGCACGGCGCCGGAACGAGACCGGCGAGCGGTGCGGCGATCACGACCCGGTCGCCGGGGGGTGAAAAAGCGGAGCGGATGGTTACCATCGGACACGTGGATGATCGGCTGCTGTCCCTTTCCGGGGAGTACGCGCAGGACTGGGCGCTGGTCGACGTGGAGACGTCGGGGTTGCGGCCCGGGCGCGACAGGGTGCTCTCGCTCGCGGTGATGACGGTCGACCGCAACTGGCGGGAGATCAGGCGCTACACCACGCTGCTGGACCCGGGCGTCGACCCGGGGCCCGTGCACATCCACGGGCTGACGGCCGAGCGGCTGCGCGGGGCCCCGACCTTCGACAAGGTGGCCTCGCGGGTCGCCGAGATGCTGCACGGGCGGATCATGGTCGCGCACAACGCCCCGTTCGACTACGACTTCCTGGCCGGGGAGTTCGCCCGAGCCGCGGTCGTCATGCCGGTGCGGCGGCGGCTGTGCACACTCGCCCTCAACCGCAGGCTCGTCCCGCCGACCCCCGACCTCCAGCTCACCACCCTCGTCGACTACTACGGCGTGACCCGCTACCAGGCGCACGACGCGCTCGGCGACACGCTGATGCTCTCCGGAGTGCTGCGCCGATCGCTGGAGACGGCGTCCCGCCTCGGCGTGGAGCTGCCGTTCACGACGTGCCCGCCGCGGGACACCTCCCGCTACCCGGTGAGCGTCCCCAAGGCACGCTGCCCCTACCGCAACCCCGGCAAGCTGACGTCGGGGCTCGTCCAGGGCATGAAGGTCGCCTTCACCGGCGACACCGAGCTCCCCCGGCTGGAACTGGCCACCCGCGCCTCCGCCGCGGGCCTGAACGTCATGAACAACGTCAGCCGCCACACCAGCGTCCTGGTCGCGGGCGAGCCCTCCCCCGGGACGGGCAAGGCGGCGAAGGCGCAGGCGGCCGGGGTCCCCGTCATCGACGAGCCCACCTTCCTCCGGCTGCTCGAAGAGGTCCGTCCCGGCGAGCCCGCCTGACTCCCGGGGCCGCTCGGACCACCAGAGGCAGGGACAGCCCTACCGTCACGGGCATCTGCGAGCGTTAATCTGCCTTGAATGTCCGCATCCCTACCGCAGACTCCCTGGGAGGCGTGCTCCCGGCCGGGTCTCCTGCTCGGGTCGTGGCCCTGGCGGTCGGCCGCCCACCTGCTCTCCAGCGCGCTTCTGGCAGCCCCTTTCACGGCCTCGGCGCTGTTCGCGGGGGTGGAGGCGGTGCACGGACGAGGCGTCCCGCTCCTCGCGGCGGTCGTCCTGTTCGCCGCGGCCGGGCCGCTGCTCGCGGTACCGCTGGCGCGGTGGGAACGCCGACGGCTGCGGCTGGTGGATCTCCGGCCGATCCGCTCCGGGCATCGAGTGCCGCGCAACGCGGGCCTGTGGCGCCGGATGCGCACCCGCTACGGCGAGGCCGCGACCTGGCGCGAGCTGGGGTACCTGGGGCTGCTGGCCGTGGCCGCTCCGGTGGGAGTCGCCGTACCCCTGCTCGTCCTGCTCTGGGCTCTCGCGGCACTCGTCGGGCCGGTGATGGTGCTGTCGGGCGAGGCCCCGGTGACTCTGCTCGCGATCGACGTCGAGACGCTCCCGGAGTCCTTCGCCCACGCGCTCGGGGCCGTGGCGGCGCTGTCCGCCCTGCCTTACCTGGTGTCCTTCCTGGCGGGCCTCCACGTGCGCGTCGCGCGGGTCCTCCTCGGCGAGGGCCCCGACGGGAGGCTGCGGGACGAACTCGTGGAGGTGGCACGGTCGCGGGCCCGGCTGGTGGACGCCTTCGAGGCCGAGCGGCGGCGCATCGAACGCGACCTGCACGACGGGGCGCAGCAGAGCCTCCTCGGCCTCACCCTCCAGCTCGGGCTGGCCCGCCTCGACCTCCCGCCGGACTCGCCCGCCGCCGAACGCGTCGCGGCCGCCCACCGGCAGGCCAAGGAGCTGATGGCGGAGCTTCGGGAGCTCGTCGAGGGCATCCACCCCCGCGTCCTCACCGACCGGGGGCTGCCCGGCGCGCTCGGCGAACTCGCCGACAGGTCCCCGCTACGCGTGGAGGTCGACGCCGCGCTCCCCGGGCGCCCGCCGGCCTCCGTGGAGGCGACCGCCTACTTCGTGGCCGCCGAGGCGCTGACCAACGCGGCCAAGCACGGCGGCGGCACCCAGGCCGCCGTGCGGGCATGGTGGCGGGACGGCCTGCTGACCGTGGAGGTCGAGGACGACGGGCACGGCGGGGCCGACCCCACGGCGGGGACGGGGCTGACCGGCCTGGCCGACCGGGTGGCCGTGATCGACGGCAGAATGCTGCTCGCCAGCCCTTCCGGCGGGCCGACGACCCTACGCGTGGAGTTTCCTTGCACACTGGAGCACCCCCTGTCCGAGTAGTCCTCGCCGAGGACGGCGTCCTGCTGCGCGAAGGGCTGGCCGGCCTCCTCGGCCGCTTCGGGTTCGAGGTCGCCGCGGCGGTCGGCGACGCCGAGGAGCTCATGGCCGCCGTCGCGGCGCACGGGCCCGACCTCGTCGTCACCGACATCCGCATGCCCCCGTCCCACACCGACGAGGGCCTGCGGGCCGCCGCGGCGCTGCGCCGGGAGCGCCCGGACCTGGCGGTGGTCGCGCTCAGCCAGTACGTGGAGCTGAGCTACGCCGGCGACCTCCTGGACTCCGCCGACGGGCGCCGCGTCGGCTACCTGCTCAAGGACAGGATCGTGGACGTCGAGGAGTTCGCGGCCACGCTGCGCCAGGTGGTGGCCGGCGGCACCGTGATCGACCCCAAGGTCGTCCGCCAGCTGCTGCGGCGCCGGGACGACCCGCTGTCGGTCCTGTCGCCGCGGGAGCAGGAGGTCCTCGCCCTGATCGCGGAGGGCTGCTCCAACGGTGCCGTGAGCGCCCGCCTGTTCATCTCCGAGGCGACCGTCGGCAAGCACATCGGCAACATCTTCACCAAGCTCGGGCTGCCCGAGGCCGACGACGTCCACCGCCGTGTCCAGGCCGTCCTGGCCTACCTGCGCGCCGGACGCCCGCTGCCGCCCGCCGCACGCTGAGCGGCCGCGCCCTCTTCCAGGCGGCCGGTGGCCACCAGCCATCCCACCACCGCGGCGAGCGGGACGATGGAGATCCACATGAGCTCGACGGTGCTGGTCCGCGACTCCAGCAGGTGGGACGTCAGCAGGGCCAGCACCATGTTGTTCCCGGCGTGGGCGAGGCTGACGACCCAGATGTTCCCGCTGCGCAGCCACAGCCAGGCCAGGATGTACTCCTGCAGGATGAAGGAGACCGTCCAGGACGCGAGCCCGAAGGCCACGTTGCCGAACTCGATGTATCCGACGAAGGCCAGGGGGAAGTGCCAGACCGCCCAGATCAGCCCGGTCGTCAGGATCGACAGGTGCGGGTCGCCGGGGAACAGGCGCGGCCGCAGGTAACCCGTCCAGCCGAACTCCTCTCCCCCGTACAGGGGCGTCAGAATGAGCAGCGCCACCGCCAGGACCGGCAGCGTGATCCAGCCCGGGACGCCGGACGCCAGGCCGTCGAGCTCCGAGAGGGCAGGCGCCTCGACCCCCAGGGCCACGGCGACCAGCACGGTCGCGGCCACCAGAACGAACGGTCCCGTCCAGGCGATCAGATACTGCGGCCGGGATGCGCGCAGACGCAGCGCGAGCCCCGCGTCCGCGAACCCCTCCCCGGTCACCCAGCGCCTGACGATGAACGCCGCCACGGCCGGGGCGAACGCGAAGGGCAGCTGGAGCAGCGGATCGAGGGCGGAGAGGCCGAAGAGGAAATGGCCGATCAGCAGCCACGCCCAGGCGGGCACGAAGGCGATCGCGAGGAAGACCGCCACGCCTCGGCCGGTCGTGCCCCCTGCCCGGGAGAAGGAATCGTTGGAGGACGAAAGTGTCATGCGGAAGATTCCACTCCCGCGCGCCCTTCTCCCACGAGAGGGCGGAGGCCCATCTCCGGGTAGTGCCGGCCCTACCTCCAGGCCGGCTCCCGGACTCCTTACGGGGCGGGCGGCTCGCGGTGCAGGCGGGCGGCGACCTGCTCGGCCAGCAGCGGGTCGGCCAGACCGCGCCGCCACGCCTCGGCGGCCTCCTCGTCCCGGCCGCGCAGCGGCAGGGTGCGGGCCAGCAGCTCGACGGCGAGCGGGGCGACGTCCGGGGCGTCCGTGGCGTCCACCGCGGCGCGGAACGCGCCGATCGCCTGCTCCAGGTGG
This sequence comes from Actinocorallia populi, assembly GCF_002995495.1. Taxonomy (GTDB): domain Bacteria; phylum Actinomycetota; class Actinomycetes; order Streptosporangiales; family Streptosporangiaceae; genus Actinocorallia; species Actinocorallia populi. Next base: position 229,279 of record NZ_PVZV01000007.1, read on the forward strand.
GTCAGGCCCATGGCCACGGCCAGCCGGGCGTAGGCGTAGCCCTCGGGCGCCGCGGCGCGCAGGGCGGCGGCCAGGACCTGCTGGGCGCGGGCCGTCTGGCCCAGCTCCAGCAGGCGCTGGGCCAGGTCGTGGGCGGCGACGGGGGCGTACTGGCCGTCGCCGGTGGCGATGACCTTCTCCCACCAGCCCGCCGCGGTCTCGGTGTCGCCGTCGTCGTCGGCGAGCTGGGCCAGGGCCAGGCAGGCGGCGGGCAGGTAGGCCGGGTGCGCGGAGGAGACGACCAGGTGCCAGGCGTGCTCGGCGGCCGCCCGGTCCCCGGCCCGCTCGCACGACAGGGCCAGGTGGTAGGCGGCGCGCGGCCCGAACTCGGGATCGCCGGTCTCGATGGCCGTCCAGCCCGCGTCGCGGGCCGCCTCGTGCTCGCCGAGCCCCTCCAGCACCACCGCCAGGCCCAGCGCCGCCTGGGCGCGCGCGGACGGTTCGGGGTCCTCCAGCGCCCGTGCGAACAGTTCCGCGGCGGCGGGCAGGTCGCCGGACTCCGCCAGCAGGCGGGCCTGAGCCAGGGTCATGGCGGAGCGTCCCCCTTCGAGAAGTGATCTAGACCCTAACCGAAAGGGCCGCGGCGCCGACCCCGACGACACGGCCCTTTCAGGACGAAGTCCAAATCCCCCTCGAGCACCCCGGAAGGGTCAGTCCTCGAAGGCCTCCGGCGGCGGGCAGGAGCAGACGAGGTTGCGGTCGCCGAAGGCCTGGTCGATACGGCGGACCGGCGGCCAGTACTTGTTCTCCCGCAGGGAGGCGACCGGGTAGGCGGCCTCCTGGCGGGCGTAGCCGTGCTTCCAGTCCTCGGTGGTCAGCGTCTCGGCGGTGTGCGGGGCGTTGCGCAGCGGGTTGTCCTGGGCGTCCCACTCGCCGGAGCCGACCCGGTCGATCTCCGCGCGGATCGCGATCATCGCGTCGCAGAACCGGTCGAGCTCGGCCAGGCCCTCGCTCTCGGTCGGCTCGATCATCAGCGTGCCGGCCACCGGGAAGGACAGGGTCGGGGCGTGGAAGCCGTAGTCGATGAGGCGCTTGGCGACGTCCTCGGCGGTGACCCCGGTCTCCTTGGTGATCTTGCGCAGGTCGGCGATGCACTCGTGCGCCACCAGGCCGTTGCGCCCGGTGTACAGGACCGGGTAGTGCGGGGCGAGCCTGCGGGCCACGTAGTTGGCGGCCAGGACCGCCACCTGGGTGGCGCGCAGCAGCCCGTCGTGGCCCATGAGCGCGATGTAGGTCCACGGGATGGGCAGGATGCCCGCCGAACCCCACGGGGCCGCCGAGATCGGGCCGACGCCGGTGTCCGGTCCCGCCTCGGGCCGCAGCGGGTGGTTGGGCAGGAACGGCGCCAGGTGCGCGCCGACCGCGACCGGACCGACGCCCGGACCGCCGCCGCCGTGCGGGATGCAGAACGTCTTGTGCAGGTTCAGGTGGGAGACGTCGGCGCCGAACTCGCCGGGCCTGGCCAGCCCGACCAGCGCGTTGAGGTTGGCGCCGTCCACGTACACCTGGCCGCCCGCGGCGTGCACCGCGGCGCAGACCTCGGTGATCGTCTCCTCGTACACGCCGTGCGTCGACGGGTACGTCACCATGATCACCGACAGGTCGGCGGCGTGCTTCTCGATCTTGGCGTGCAGGTCGTCCATCGCGATGTTCCCGTCGTCGTCGCACTTGACGACGACGACCCGCATCCCGGCCATGACGGCGCTGGCCGCGTTGGTGCCGTGCGCCGACGACGGGATGAGGCAGACGTTCCGGTGCCCCTCGCCGCGGGACTCGTGGTAGGCGCGCACCGCCAGCAGCCCGGCCAGCTCGCCCTGCGACCCGGCGTTCGGCTGCACCGACACCTTCGCGTAACCGGTGATCTCCGCCAGCCAGGCCTCCAGCTCGCCGATCAGCTCGACGTAGCCGGCGGCCTGCTCGACCGGCGCGAACGGGTGGATGTTCGCGAACTCCGGCCAGGTGATCGGCTCCATCTCGGTGGTGGCGTTGAGCTTCATCGTGCAGGAGCCCAGCGGGATCATCGACCGGTCGAGCGCGATGTCCTTGTCCTGGAGGCGGCGCAGGTAGCGCAGCATCGCCGTCTCGGACCGGTGGGAGTGGAAGACCGGGTGGGACAGGAACGTGCTGGTGCGGCGCAGGGACTCCGGCAGCGCCCCGGCCTGGGCGGCCGGATCGGCCAGCGCGACCGCGCGGCGGAACCCGCGCTGCTCGATCGCCTCCAGCAGCGACTGCAGGTGCTCCTCGGTGGTGGTCTCGTCGAACGCCACCGCGATCGTCCGGTCGTCCACCAGGCGGATGTTGAAACCGGCACGACGCGCGGCCTCCACCGCCACGGGGGCGTGGCCGGGAATGCAGATGGTGAGGGTGTCGAAGTAGTGCTCGTGCACCACCTCGAAGCCCTCGACCTCCTGGGCCTCGACGGACGCGGCGAACGTCGCGGCCATCCGGTGGACGCGCCGCGCGATCTCCGTCAGCCCCTCCGGGCCGTGGTAGACGGCGTACATGGACGCCATGACGGCCAGCAGCACCTGCGCCGTGCAGATGTTGGAGGTCGCCTTCTCCCGCCGGATGTGCTGCTCGCGGGTCTGCAGCGCCAGCCGGTACGCCCGGTCGCCGTCGGCGTCGACCGACACCCCCACCAGGCGTCCGGGAAGCTGCCGCTCCAGCCCCTCGCGGACGGCCATGTAGCCGGCGTGCGGGCCGCCGAACCCGTAGGGCACCCCGAACCGCTGGGCCGAGCCCACGACGATGTCGGCGCCGAGCTCGCCGGGCGGGGTCAGCAGGGTCAGCGCCAGCAGGTCCGCGGCCACGACCAGCTGCGCGCCGCGGGCGTGCGCCTCCTCGGCCACCGGGCGCAGGTCGCGGACCCTGCCGGACGCGCCGGGATACTGGGCCAGGACGCCGAAGACGTCCCCCTCGGGGAGGCCGGCGTCCAGGTCGGCCAGGACCACCGGGATGCCCAGCGGCAGGGCCCGCGCCCGCACGACCTCGACCGTCTGCGGCAGCGCGTCGGCGTCCACCACGAACACGCCGGGCTCCTTGCGGCGGGTGGCCCGCAGCGCCAGCGCCATCGCCTCCGCCGCGGCCGTGCCCTCGTCCAGCATGGACGCGTTGGCCACCGGCACCCCGGTCAGGTCGGAGACCACCGTCTGGAAGTTCAGCAGCGCCTCGAGCCGGCCCTGGGAGATCTCCGGCTGGTAGGGCGTGTAGGCGGTGTACCAGCCCGGGTTCTCCAGCACGTTGCGCAGGATCACCCCCGGGGTGATCGTGCCGTGGTAGCCCAGGCCGATCAGCGAGGTCAGCACGGTGTTGCGCGAGGCCAGTTCGCGCAGCCGGGCCAGCGCGGCGCTCTCGCTCAGCGCCGGAGGCAGGTCGAGCGGGCGGCCGGTGCGGATCGCGGCGGGCACCGCGGCCTCGCTCAGGGCGTCGAGATCGGCGAAACCGACGGCGGCGAGCATGCGGGCCTGCTCGTCGGCGGACGGCCCGATATGCCGGTCGGAGAAGTCGAACTGCGCGGTCATGGACGAGCCTCCTGGAACGCGGAAGGGGTGCGGAGGGGTCGCGAGACCCCGCTCCCCCTCTGTCATGGGACCTGAGAGCTTCACCCGGCCGGGCTTGCACCTTCGGTGGGACCGTGCGGCCCGCTTTCCAGAGGCGCCTCGCCCACACGGTCCTTTTGCCTGAGAGGTTCCGGGGATGTTGCTCCTTCGGCGCTCCGCACCGGCTTGCGCGGAGTCTCTCCCGCACGGGGTCGACAGCACGATCAGTCTATCCGGTGGGTTATCCACCTCCCGCGGACGGGCCGGACAGGGAAGGATCCAGGTGTTCCCGAAACGTACGGAACACCCGCCGGACGCATGATCACACGGTGTCATGGTGGGGCTAATCTTTGGGGACGACCGGAACCGGGAGGACGGTGTAAGCGTGACGAGCACTCAGGGCGGCGCGGCCCTGGAGCCGATGCCGTCCTTCTCCGGGGCGGTGGTGGTGGAGGAGCCCTCCCTCCCCGGCCGCATCCGCAACCCCACCACCCTGGTCCGGGCGCTGGCCTGCCTGGGCGGTCTCGGGCTGCTCCTGCTGCTGTCCACCCTGGCCACCCAGACGACCACCGGCCTGGAGACCGACATCAGCCGCGGCACCGAGCAGGCGCCGCACTTCCTGCTGAGCCTGGCCGGGCTCACCGCCAGCTTCGGCGTGCTGGCCGTGCCCGTCGTGTTCGCCGTGGACCGCATCGTGCGCCGGGACGGCATGCGGGTGATGTTCGGCCTGTTCGCCGCGATCGCCGGCCTCGGCGTGGACTACGCGGTGGAGGCCTGGGTCACCGCCACCGGACCCAACGAGCTCACCGGCGTGCTGGGCCCGGCCGGCGCCGACACCGTCTCACTGCAGTCCGACCTCACCCCGGTGATCGCCTACGTCACCGCGGTGCGCCTGGGCGGCCGGCCCCGCTGGCAGGCGGTCATGTGGGGCACCATCGCGCTGGCCGCGCTGGCCTCCCTGGTGGCGGGCCGCTCCACCGCCCTCGGCCTGGTCGCCACCTACCTCATCGGCCGCCTCGTGGGCTACCTGACGCTCTACGGCCTGGGCACCCCCAACCCGCGGCCGCCGGGCAGCGCGGTGGCCGGGGTGCTGCGCCGGTTCGGGATGCCGCCCACCAGGGTGGTGCGCACCGACGACGGCACCCTCGACCACCGCAGCTACCTGGTGGAGCTGCCCGACCGGCGGCTGGACGTCACCGTCCTGGACCGCGACCAGCAGGCGGCCGGCCTGTTCTACCGGATCTGGCGCGGGCTGCGGCTGCGGGCCAACCAGCCGCGCCGCGCGGTGCGCTCGCTGCGCCGCTCCCTGGAGCAGGAGTCGCTGGCGTCCTACGCGGCGTCCACCGCGGGCGCCCGCACCCCCCGCCTGCTGGCCACCGCCGAGGTCGGCACCGAGGCGGCGCTGCTGGCCTACGAGCACCTGGAGGGGGTGCCGCTGACCGGCCTGCCCGACGGGGAGCTCACCGACGAGCTGATCATGAGCCTGTGGCGGCAGCTGGAGGTGCTGCACCACCACCGGATCGCCCACCGCAGCCTGGACGAGACCGCGATCACGGTCTCCGGCGGCGAACCCTGGCTGGTGGGGTTCGGGCGGGGCGAGACCGCCGCGAGCGACCTGCTGCTGCGGCTGGACCACGCCCAGCTGCTCACCACGCTGGCGTTGCGGGTGGGCGCGGCGCGCGCGGTGAACCTGGCCTCCTCGGTCATCGGGCCCGGGGCGCTGGGCGCGATCGTCCCGCTGCTGCAGAAGGTCGCGCTCTCCCGTGACACCCGCGCGGCGCTGCGCCGCGACAAGCAGCTGCTGAGCGCCCTGCGCGAGGAGATCCTCAAGTTCACCCCGGAGACCGAGGTGGCGGCGGTCCGGCTGGAGCGCTTCCGGCCGCGCACCGTCATCAGCATCGTCGCCGCGGCGGCGGGCGCCTACTTCCTGCTGTCCCAGCTCAGCAACGTCGACCTGGAACGGCTGGCGGAGCAGTCCGACTGGCGCTGGGCGGCGCTGGCGGTGCTGGCGTCCGGCATGTCGTTCGTGGCCGCGGCGATGATGGTCATCGGGTTCGTGCCCGAGCGCATCCCGCTGGGCCGCACGATCCTGGCCCAGCTCGCCGCCTCGTTCGTCAAGCTCGTCGCGCCCGCGGCGGTCACCGGCGTGGCGATCAACACCCGCTACCTCCAGCGGATGGGCATCCGCCCCGGCCTGGCCGTGGCCAGCGTGGGCGCCTCCCAGCTGGTCGGCCTGGGCGTGCACATCCTGCTGCTGATCATCCTGGGCTTCCTCACCGGCTCGGGCGGGGTCGGCGCCGACTTCACCCCGTCGCGCACCGTGGTGCTGGGGCTGCTGGCGGTCGCCACCGTGGCGGTGGTGGCCGCGGCGATCGGGCCGGTGCGGCGGCTGGTGGTCGGCCGGGTGCGGCAGTTGTTCTCCGGGGTGGTCCCCCGGCTGCTGGACGTGATCCAGGACCCCCGCAAGGTCGCCACCGGGCTCGGCGGCACCCTGCTGCTGACCGTCTCGTTCGTGTTGTGCCTGGACTTCTCCATCCGGGCGTTCGGCACCTCACTGGGCTGGACGGCGGTGGCCGTGGTGTTCCTCACCGGCAACGCGGTGGGCTCGGCCGCGCCCACCCCGGGCGGCGTCGTCGCGGTCGAGGGGGCGCTGACGCTGGGCCTGACGGTGGCGGGGCTGTCGGCGGAGACGGCGGCCTCCGCGGTGCTGCTGTTCCGGCTGCTGACGTTCTGGCTGCCGGTGCTGCCGGGCTGGGCGGCGTTCACCTACCTGCAGCGGAACGACTCCCTCTGACGGCCTTCTAAGGCCGGACGCGTGTGCCCGCGGGCGGCGTGCGCCGTACCGCGGGCGGCGTGCGCCGGAGGCCGTCCGCCTTTACGCAGTAAGGCTTCTGCGGGACCGACGGAGCCCGGAGCTGCCCAGGTTCCGTTCAGCCCGTCTTGCGGGCGCGGCGGCGGGCCGACAGCTCGTCCCGGCTCGGCCTCGTCTCCAGGTAGGGCTCGGCGTTCTCGGCGGGCAGGCTCGCCAGGCTGCCCTCGACCTCCTGCCAGACCCGGCCCAGGGCGATGCCGAAGACGCCCTGACCGCCCTGCAGCAGGTCGACGACCTCGTCGGCGCTGGTGCACTCGTAGACGCTGACGCCGTCGCTCATCAGGGTGATGGTGGCCAGGTGCTCCACTCCCCTGTCCTGCAGGTGGGTGACCGCGGTGCGGATCTGCTGGAGCGAGACCCCGGCGTCCAGCAGCCGCTTGACGACCTTCAGCACCAGGATGTCGCGGAACCCGTACAGGCGCTGGCTGCCCGAGCCGTGCGCCGGGCGGATGCTCGGCTCGACCAGGCCGGTGCGGGCCCAGTAGTCGAGCTGACGGTAGGTGATGCCGGCCGCCGCGCACGCCGTGGGGCCGCGGTAGCCGGCGCTCGCGTTCGGCATGGCCACTGCGCTGTCGAAAAGCAGGCCTTGCTCGCCGGCCTGCCGAGAGGCGAGCCGGCGCTCACGGTCCACCTTGTCCTCGCCGCTGCTCACCGCCACGCGGACCTCCGGCTTCTGTCAGCTCCCAGGTCTCCGGCAAGGGGGTTTGCCGGAATTTCCCCACGAGTGCTCCACCAGCACGGTAGGTGCCGGTCAGGGCAGGGTCAACGTTCACCGTCGGCGCGTCGCAGAGCGGATGTATCCGGCTTCACATGCGCAAACGGCTCAGCTTGCCATCTCCCCCTCCACCCCTACCCCCGCTCGGCGGGGGCGGAAACGGACGGGACCCCGTGGGATCGGCCGGACCCGCAGGTCAGGCGCCACTTTCGAAGTCCTCAGGGGACACCGTGTCGAGGAACTCGCGGAATTTCTCCACTTCGTCTTCCTGTTCGTCCGGGATGGACACCCCGGCCTCGTCCAGGACTTCCTCGCTGACGAAAATACTCGAACCGGTGCGCAGTGCCAGCGCGATCGAATCCGAAGGCCGCGCGCTGACCTCGGCACCGTTGGAGAACACCAGGTCGGCGAAGAAGATCCCCTCGCGCAGCGCGGTGATGTTCACCGTGTGCAAAGTGGCACCCAGCGCCTCGATGACCTCCTTGAACAGGTCATGGGTGAGCGGCCGCGCCGGCAGCATGCCCTGCTGCGCGTACGCGATGGCCGTCGCCTCCACCGCGCCGATCCAGATGGGCAGGTAACGATCGCCCTCGAGTTCCTTCAGCAGCACGATCGGCTGGTTGGAGGGCATCTCGACCCTGACGCCGACGACCTCCATCTGCTTCACAGCGGCTCCTCGCCTCACGATGGTCCTGCAGCCCAAACTACACCTTGGGTCGGCTAACCGCCCAAGCTGTCCTTGAGACCCGCCGAGACCAGCGCGGTGTGCAGCGCCAGGGTGAGCCCGCTCAGCTCGCGTGCGGTCCTGCCCGCCGCCTCGTGCGCCCCCGGGGCGCGGCGCTTGAGCAGAGGCGCGATGGTCTGCTCGATCAGCGCCAGCTCCCGCTCGGCGGCGGCCTTGATCGTCCTCAGGTGCCGCGCCTCGAAGCCGTATCCGGCCAGCCTGGCCGCGGTCCTGGCCACGGTCAGCGCGTCGGAGTCGTAGTGCGCGCCGGCGCGGCGCACCAGCCCGTAGGCCTCCAGCTCCTCCAGCCGCTCCTCGCTGATGCCCGCCCCGTCCAGCAGCTGCCGCCGGGTCAGCGCCACCTCGGCGGCGGGCGGGGAGCCGGCGTCGGCGGCCACCAGGGTGCGCGGCGGCCGGCTGTCGAGCTGCTCCTTGATCACCCGCAGCGGCAGGTACCTGTCGCGCTGGGCGGCCAGGATGTAGCGCAGCCGCTCCACGTCCACGGAGGTGAACTTGCGGTAGCCCGAGGGGGTGCGCTCGGGCTCGATGAGCCCCTCGGCCTCCAGGAAGCGGATCTTGGAGTGGGTGATGTCCGGGAACTCACCCTGCAGGCTGGCCAGGACGTCCCCGATGGTCATGTACGCCCGGGCGGCGTTCGCGCTCACCCGTGCTGGGGGTTGGTGAGGAACACGACCCGGAACTTGCCGATCTGCACCTCGTCGCCGCCGTTCAGCGCCGCGTGGTCGATCCGCTCCCGGTTGACGTAGGTGCCGTTCAGGCTGCCCACGTCCCGGACGGTGAAGCCCGCCCCGTGCCTGGCGAACTCGGCGTGCCGCCGCGAGACGGTGACGTCGTCGAGGAAGATGTCGCTCTCGGGGTGGCGGCCGGCCGAGGTGCGGTCCTTGTCGAGCAGGAACCGGCTGCCGGCGTTGGGACCGCGCCGCACCACCAGCAGGGCGGTGCCCGGGGGCAGGGTCTCCACGCTCAGCTGGTCCGGCGCCTCCTCGGAGGCCTCCGGGATCTCCAGCCCGTCGGTCAGCCCGCTGATCGAGATGGTCGAGGTCGACTCACCGGGGGTCTCCGGGGCCGGCTGCGCGCTGCGGACCAGCGGAGTGCCGCAATTGGAGCAGAAGCGGGCGCCATCGGGATTGGCGTGACCGCACTGCGTGCAGTAAACGCTCGGCATCGATCGGCTCGGCCTCCTACCATCGGCGTGTCCCCCTGGACACGCCCCACTCTGCTTGACTCCGGTCTGGACAACGCTACCGGCCACCTGTCCGACGGTCTATGCCGCCGCGCGGAACGGGCCTGCCGGAAAGCCTGTCAGGAAGACCGTACCGCGCTGGCGGCACTACCGGTGCGCGGAAGATCGAATCATCATGCCCGAATCACTGGGATGCGGGGTGACATCGGGGTGTTTCGGACACCCCGATGCCGCCCTGAGGTGAGGATCGTTCAGGACCCGGCCGCCTCCACGACCGCCGCCCACTCCTCCAGAAGCGCCGTGGCGCCGTCGTGGTCGGGGCCCTCGGCCCACAGGTGGGTGACCGCCTCGGCCGGGTCCGGCAGGACCAGCGCCCAGCGCCCGTCCTTCTCCACCACCCGCACCCCGTCGGTGGTGTCGACGGTCCGGTCGGCGGCCGCCTCCACCACGTGCCGCATGACGCTGCCCTTGGCCGCCCACGGGGTCGGCACCGACCGCTTGAGCAGGTGGGCCTGCGGGATGCGCTCGTCGATCTGGGAGAGGGTCATCCGGGTGCGCGCCACCAGCCCGATCAGCCGGACGAACGCCGCGATCCCGTCCACCGTGTGGCTGAACTCGGGGAAGACGAAACCGCCGCGCCCGTCGCCCGCGAAGACCACCTCGGGATCGGCCGCCGCCCTGGTCAGCACGTCCTGGGAGGTGGAGGTCCACTCCACCCGCACGCCGTGCCTGCCGCAGACCTCCTCGGCGACCCGGGTGGTGGTGACCGGCAGCGCCACCCGGCCCCCGCGCAGCTCCGCGGCGACCAGGTCGAGCAGCACGAGCAGGGCCCGGTCGTCGGAGATGCGCACGCCGTTCTCGTCGACCAGCGAGATCCGCTCCCCCACCGGGTCGAACCTGACGCCGAAGGCGGCACGCGAGGAGGAGACCAGCTCGCCCAGCAGGGCCAGGTCCCGGGAGCGCTCGGCCGGGGTCTCGGTGGGGTTGGCCTCGTCGAGCCGGTTGTTGCGGGTGAGCACCTCCACCCCGACCCGGCCCAGCAGCCAGGGCAGCACGTTGGAGGTGACACCGCCGGCGCAGTCCGCGACGATCTTGAGCTCGGCCTCCCTGATCCCGGACATGTCCATCCGGGCCAGCAGGTCGCGGCTGTAGGACTCCACGGTCCGCTGGGGGTAGCTCAGCTCGGCGATCTCGCCCGGGAAGGCCCTGCGGTACTCCTGGCGGCCGAAGACGCGCTCGAGCTTGCGCTGGGCCGCCTGGGAGAGGTCGGCGCCGGTGTCGTCGAGGAAGAGGATGTCCACGCCCTGCGGGTCGCCGGGCGTGGTGCGGATCACGATGCCGCCCGCGCAGTCCTCGCGGGCGGTCTCGAACCGGGCCAGCGGCAGCGCGCACGCCTCCAGGTCCTCGACGTTGATCGCGCTGGCGGTGAGCGCGGCGATGGCCGCGCGTTTGAGGGTGCGCGCGGCGCGGGAGGCGTCGCGGGCGGTGACGACCGTGGCGCCCTTCTTCAGGGTGGTGGCGTAGGCGCTGGTCAGCCGCACCACCAGCTCCGGGGTGATCTCCACGTTGATCAGCCCGGAGACGCCGCGGGGCCCGAAGAGGTTGCGCTGGCCGCGCGACTCCCAGATCACCGAGGCGTTGACCACGGCGCCGGCCTCGATGGTCTTGAAGGGGTAGACCTTCACCCCGTTGGAGACGTAGGCCTCGGCCTCGATGACGCACTCGTCGCCGACGATGCCGTTCTCCTCGATCCTGGCCCCGGCCATGAGGTCGGTGTTCTTGCCCACCACGCAGCCGCGGAGGTTGGTGGAGGGGCCCACGTACACGTTGTCGTGGACCACCGCCCGGTGCAGGAAGGCGCCCTCCTTGACGACCACGTTGCTGCCCAGGACGGTGTACTCGCGCAGTTCCGCGCCCGCCTCGACCTTGGCGTAGTCGCCGACGTACAGGGGGCCCTTGAGGACGGCGGAGGAGTCGACCTCGGCGCCCTCGGCGACCCACACGCCCGGGGACAGCTCGAAGCCGTCGATCTCCAGGTCGACCTTGCCCGAGAGCATGTCGGCCTGGGCCTTGAGGTAGCTCTCGTGGGTGCCGACGTCCTCCCAGTAGCAGTCGGCGACGTAGCCGTACAGCGGGGCGCCCTCGGCCAGCAGGGCGGGGAAGACGTCGGAGGACCAGTCGACGCTCTCGCCGGGGGCGACGCGCTCCAGGACCTCGGGCTCCATGACGTAGATGCCGGTGTTGACGGTGTCGGAGAACACCTGGCCCCAGGTGGGCTTCTCCAGGAACCGCTGAATGCGGCCCTGCTCGTCGACGATGATGATGCCGAACTCCAGCGGGTTGGGCACCCGCTTGAGCCCGATGGTGACCAGCGCGCCGTTCTCCTTGTGGAAGCGCACCATGTCGGTGAGGTCCAGGTCGGTCAGGGCGTCGCCGGAGATCACCAGGAAGCGGTCGTCCCGCAGGGCGTCCTCGGCGTTCTTGACGCTTCCGGCGGTGCCCAGCGGCACCTCCTCGGTGGCGTACTGCAGGCTCATGCCCAGTTCCTCGCCGTCGCCGAAGTAGTTGCGGATCAGCGAGGCGAGGAACTGGACGGTGACGACGGTCTCGGTGAAGCCGTGCCTCTTCAACAGGCGGAGCACGTGCTCCATGATCGGGCGGTTGATGACGGGCAGCAGAGGCTTGGGCTGGTTGGCGGTCATGGGACGCAGTCGCGTCCCCTCGCCTCCTGCCATCACTACGGCCTTCATGGCGCGGATGCGACTCCCTCGTTCTCGGCGCCCCCGGGGGGCAGGGCTCGGATGAGTTGTCGTGCCTGAACGGTGTAGAGGACCGCGGCCCACCAGTACAGGGCCGCGCCCCACAGGGCGAACGCCCACCCGATGACGCGGGCGGCGGTGGCGACGCCGCCGTCGTGGGAGCCCCACAACAGCAGCGGGAAGGCATACAGGAGGTTCATCGTGGCGGCCTTGCCCACGAAGTGCACGGGCAGGCCGTTCCAGCCATATCGCTTCAGCAGGGCCAGCAGGCCCGCCATGTAGACCTCCCTGCCGACGAGCAGGGCGGTCAGCCACCAGGGGACGATCTCGCGGACGGTCAGCCCCACCAGGGTGGCCAGGATGTAGAGGCGGTCGGCCGCGGGGTCGAGCAGCATGCCGAGCCGGCTGGTCTGGTCCAGCATCCGGGCGAGCTTGCCGTCCGCCCAGTCCGACAGGCCCGCCAGCATCAGCAGGCCGATCGCCCAGCCGTCGTGGCCGGCGAGGACCAGCCAGAAGAAGAGCGGCACCCCCAGGAGCCTCGCGAGGCTCAGGGCGTTCGGCACCGTCCAGATCCGGTCCTTCGTCTCTGCCAAAGCGGCTTCCACCTCCTGGGAGTTGACCTTACCTGCCAGGAGATCTCAACTCCCTTGGTGGATCGCTCCACCGGAAAGTACCTCTCGTTTATGACACAGCTCACATTTTTCCGGAGAGGTGCCTCTGCTGCCGCCGGACCCTTTTCCGCACCGCCGTCACGTCCGTCCCACCGGTGGGCATCCGCCTGCCGTCCAGCAGCAGGACGGACAGCGCCAGCAGGCCCAGCAGGCTGAAGTACAGCAGGTAGAGGCACGAAACGACCTCCACCGACAGGGGGAGGCGGACGATGGAGCGGCTGTCGGGCGGCGCGGCGGCGGCCGCGGCCAGCGACGCCAGGCCGGTGGTCAGCAGGCCGACCAGACCCGTCCCCTGCCGGTTCCGCCAGCGCCACGGGTCGTCCACGGCCCTCAGCCCGCGCGCGCCGCTCCAGCCGAGGAGGACGGCGTTGCCCACGCCCACCAGGGACATCAGCGGGTACAGCAGGACGAGCGCGGCCACGTCCCCCGGCGACATCCGCTCCAGGCCGATCCCCCCGGCGGGGCGCCCGAAGAGGGCGCTCGGGAAGACGATCAGGCCGTGCACGCTCATCAGGAGGACCAGTAGGGAACCCGTGCAGAACAGCAGGCTCACCGCCAACCGCAGGAATCGCATCAACCCTCTCCTCCTCATTTCTCTAAAAGGCTAGCAATAGCCCCCAAAGACTCCTAGTAAAAGCAGAACAAAGATTACTAAAACCGGGGAAATGGTAAATAATTTCGAGAGCCGCCTTTCACTACAGAAAGCAGTGTGGCAAGGAAGACGGAATACGGAGCCCGCGACGGGGAAGGGGGCCGCCGCCCGCGAGGCGGGACGGCGCGCCGGCCCGCCCATAATGATCGGATGGCGAAGAAGTTGTCACGCGAGGTGTACGAGCGGACGATCCTGGACCTGCAGGGCGAGCTGGTGAAGCTGCAGGAATGGGTCAGGGCCGAGGGTCAGCGGCTGGTCGTGGTGTTCGAGGGGCGGGACGCCGCGGGCAAGGGCGGCACCATCAAACGCGTCACCGAGTACCTCAATCCCCGCGTCGCGCGGATCGCGGCGCTGCCCAAGCCCACCGAGCGGGAGCGGACCCAGTGGTATTTCCAGCGCTACGCCGCCGAGCTCCCGGCCGCCGGGGAGATCGTCCTGTTCGACCGCAGCTGGTACAACAGGGCCGGCGTCGAGCAGGTGATGGGCTTCTGCACCCCGGAGGAATATGCACGTTTCCTCCATCAGTGTCCGATCTTTGAGCGGCTGCTGGTCGAGGACGGCGTGCTGCTGCGCAAATACTGGTTCTCCGTCGGCGACGCCGAGCAGGAGCGCCGCTTCCGGGCCAGGCTCGACGACCCCATGCGGCGCTGGAAGCTCTCCCCCATGGACCTGTACTCCCTCACCCGCTGGGAGGACTACTCGCGGGCCAAGGACCAGATGATGACCCACACCGACATCCCCGAGGCGCCCTGGTACGAGGTCGACAGCGACGACAAGCGGCGGGCCCGGATCAACATGATCAGCCACCTGCTGTCGACCGTCCCGTACCACGAGGTGGAGCCCCCGCGCATCACGCTGCCCGAGCGGCCGCCGTCCACCGGCTACGTGCGCCCGCCCCGGCGCGCCGCCCACCGGGTCCCCGACGTCGCCTCCGAGCTCCGCTGACGGGTCAGGGCGCCTTCTCCCCACAGGCGTGGAAGGCCTCGAGGGCCGTGGGCAGGGTGGGGAAGATCAGCTCCTCGCGCAGGACGTCCAGCAGCCCGAACCGGCGCAGATCCCCTCGCAGGTCCTGTTTGACGCGCGCGAGGGCGAACGTGACGCCGCGGCGGGCCAGCTCCGCGTGCACCTCCTCCAGCACGGCCAGCGCGGTGCTGTCGGCCTCGGCGATCGCCTCGGCGTTGAGCACGAACCAGCGCAGGCCCTCGGCGTGCTCGTCGGCCGCGGCCAGGCAGCGGCGGCGGAAGTCCTCGGCGTTGGCGAAGAACAGCGGCGAGTCGTACCGGTAGACGACCAGCCCGGGGACGACCTCGGCCTCGGGGTAGTCGTCGATGTCGTGCATCCCCGCCAGCCCCGGCACATGCCCCAGGACGGCGTCGTGCGGGCGGGCGACCCGCGCCATCATGTTCAGCACCGACAGCGCGACCGCCACGAGGATGCCGTACAGGACGTCCAGCAGCAGGACCCCGAACGTCGCCGACAGCGCCAGCAGGAACTCGGTGCGGCGGAAGGCCAGGAGCTTGCGGAAGCCCGCCAGGTCCACCAGGCGCAGGGCGGCGTAGACCACCAGCGCCCCCAGCGCCGCGCCGGGGAAGAGCGCCAGCAGCGGGTTGAGGACGAGCAGGACGGCCAGGACGCAGCCGAGCGTCACCAGGGAGAACAGCTGGGTGCGCGCGCCCGCCGCGGCGGCCAGCGCGGTGCGGCTGCCGCTGCTGCTCACCGGGAAGCCCTGGAAGAGGCCGGCGCCCAGGTTGGCGGCGCCCAGCGCGAGCAGCTCGGCGTTGCCGTCGGCACGGGGTCCTCCGGGTCGCTCGAACGCGCGGGCGGTGAGCGTCATGTCCGTGAAACCGACCACGAGGATGCCCAGCGCCGCCGGTACCAGCACCCCCAGGTCGGCGAACTCCGGCAGCATGGGCAGCGGCAGCCCCTCGGGAATCTCCCCCACGACCTCCAGGCCGTAGCGGTCGAGGCCGAAGGCCGCGACGGCCGCGGTGGCCAGCAGCACCACCAGCAGCGGACCGGGCCAGTTCGGCCGCCACCGGCTCAGGGCGAGCAGGAACAGCAGGCAGGCGGCGGCCAGGAGCAGCGTGCCCGGCCGCCACTGGCCGATCCCCCGCAGGAAGGAGCCGAACTCGGCGACCACCCCGGAGCCCTCGACCGGCACTCCGGTGGTGCGCTCCAGCTGGCCCACGATCATCAGCACCGCCACCCCGGCGAGGTAGCCGACGAGGATCGGGTGCGACAGCAGGTCGGCGACGGCGCCCAGGCGCAGCAGCCGTGCGAGGAGCGCGAACAGGCCGACCAGCGCCGCCAGGGCGGCGGCGAGCCCCGCGTGCCGTGCGGGGTCGCCGCCGGAGAGCGGGCCGACGACCACGGCGGTCATCAGCGCGGTCGTCGCCTCCGGCCCGACCGACAGCCGTTCGGAGGAGCCGAGCAGCGCGTAGGCGACGAGGGCGGGCAGCATGGCCCACAGGCCGGCCACCGGGGGCAGCCCGGCGACCGCGGCGTACGCCATGACCTGCGGCACCAGGTAGGCGGTCACGGTGAGCCCGCCCATCAGGTCGCCGCGTATCCACTCTTTCCGGTAATCCCGCCACCATCGCGACATCCGACGATGATGCCAGCACGGTCCCGTGGAGCGTTCCGGCCCCGCCGCCCGCCCGCGGTGAACGATTGTTTACCCTGGCGGGGTGAACAGACGTGCACCCTCCCTCGTCACCGCCGTCCTCGCCTCCTGCGGCATCGTCGTGGCCCTGATGCAGACGATCATCCTGCCCCTGCTGCCGATGCTCCCCGGGCTGACCGGCTCCTCGCCGGAGGACGCGAGCTGGACGGTGACGGTGACGCTGCTGAGCGGCGCGATCTGCACCCCCCTGCTGGGCCGTGCCGGGGACATGTACGGCAAGCGCAGGTTCCTGCTGTGGTCGCTGGCCGCGGTGGCCGCCGGGTCGGTGGTCTGCGCGGCCACCGCCTCCCTGCCGGCGCTGGTCGCCGGAAGGGCCCTGCAGGGAATGGGCCTGGCGGTGATGCCGCTGGGGATCAGCATCCTGCGCGACGAGCTGCCCCCCGAACGGGTGCCCGCCGCGGCGGGGCTCATCAGCTCGACCATCGGCATCGGCGCCGCGATGGGGCTCCCGGTCGCCGCGTTCGTCATGGAGTACGCCGGCTGGCGGGTGATGTTCTGGGTGAGCGCGGTGATCGGCCTGCTGGCGCTCGCGCTCGTCCGCTGGATCGTTCCCGAGTCGCCGGTGCGCTCGCCCGGCCGGTTCGACGTGAGGGGGTCGGCCGGGCTCACCCTCTTCCTCCTCTGCCTGCTGCTGGTCGTCAGCAAGGGCGGGACGTGGGGGTTCACCGCGCCGCCCACCCTCGCCCTGGCCGCCTGCGGGCTGGTCGCCGCGACCGGGTGGGTCCGCCACGAGCTGCGGGTGCCCGACCCGCTGGTGGACCTGCGCTCGGCCGTCCGCCCCGCCGCGCTCGCGGCGCACCTGGCGGCGCTGTTCGTCGGCTTCGCCTTCTACGCCAACACGCTCTCGACGGCGCAGCTCGTCCGGGAGCCGGCGAGCACCGGCTACGGGCTCGAGCTGTCGATCATGGCGACCGGGCTGTGCCTGCTACCCGGCGGCCTGTGCCTGGCGCTGCTGTCCCCGGTCTCGGCGCGGATCTCGGTCAGGTGGGGGCCGGGGACCACGGTCGCCCTCGCATCGGGGCTGCTGGCGGTAGGCTATGTGGTCCGCTTCTTCACCAGTCACGAGCTCTGGACCATCATCGTGGGATCCACCGTCGTCGCCATGGGCGCGGGCCTGGCCTACTCCGCCCTGCCCGTGCTGATCATGCGGGCGGTGCCGGTCGGCGAGACCGCCGCCGCCAACGGGCAGAACGTGCTGATGCGCTCGATCGGGCAGGCCGCCTCCAGCGCGGCGGCCGCGGCGGTCCTGGCCCACCACACCGCGGGCGGGCGGCCGACGCTCGAGGCCTACCTGCTGGTCTTCCTGATCGCCGCGGGAGTGTCGCTGGCCGCCCTGGCCACCGCGCTGGCCGTGCCGCGCCGGGCGCCCGAGCCGGTCCCCGCGGCGGCATGAGCGACTCCGGCCGGGACGCCATCCTCCGCGCGGCGCGGCGCGCCTTCGCGCTGCGGCCCTACGCGGCGGTCACCCTGCGCGGCATCGCGGCGGAGGCCGGGGTCAGCGCGGCGCTGATCGTCAAGCACTTCGGCGGCAAGGAGCAGCTCTTCGACGCGGTCGCCGACTTCGGGCCCGACGTCGACCTGCTGCTGTCGGTGCCCAGGGAGCGGCTCGGCCGCCACCTGGTGGAGACCGCGCTGGTCACCCGGCGGACCGGGGCGCCGCCGCCGCTGCTGCGCGTCATCTTCGGGATCGCGGCCGGGGACGAGCGCGCCCTGCTGGCCGAGCGTTTCCGCGAGCAGGCGACCGCCCGGCTGGCCGCGCTGCTGGAGGGCCGCGACGCCCGGTTGCGCGCGGAGCTCGTCGTCGCCCAGTTCCTGGGGCTGAGCACCGTGCTCGTCATCCACCGGGACGGCGCGGCCGCCGCCGCCGACGTGGCGCGGGTCGCGGAGCTCTACGCCCCCGGCGTCCAGCGCCTCATCGACGGCGGGGCGGACGGGGACGGATGACCCGCGCCGGCCGCCCGTCCCCTGCTCATCAGGCGGTCACCAGGGCCTCGGCCCGGGTGAGGGACCGCACGATCTCGCCCGCGCGCACCGCGGTGTTGGACAGCAGGGTCGAGCTGAGCCCGTGCGTCCGCTCCGTGGCGCCCTGCAGGTAGATGCCGCAGCGGACCTCGGGCCCGGTGGCGATGCGGTAGTCGCGGCCCACGTCGGGCCCGCCGTCCGGCAGCCGCGCGCAGTGCCCGGCCAGCTCGCCGAGCATGGCCAGCGCGTCGCGGCTGCGGTAGCCGGTGGCGCACACCAGGGCGTCGGCCTCCAGGACGGTGCGCTCGCCGGTGGGCAGGTGCTCCACCACCGCGCGCACTCCCCCGTCGTGCCCGGTCAGCCCGGTCAGCCGGGAGGCGTTGAGGATGCGCAGCCGTTCGACGCCCTGGACCTTCTCCTGGTAGACGCGCCGGTACAGCTCGTCGATGAGCTCCAGGTCGACCACCGAGTAGTTGGTGGAGCCGTGGTAGTCCAGCAGCATCCGCTTCACGTCCTCGGGCGCGTGGTGGAACTCGTCCACGGCGGCGGGGTCGAAGATGCGGTTGGCGAAGGAGCTGTCGTCGGCGGGGGTGTAGCCGTACTTGGCGAACACCGCGCACACCTCGGCGGCGGGGTAGCGCTGGTGCAGGTGGTCGACGACCTCGGCGCCGCTCTGGCCCGCGCCCAGCACCAGCAGCCGGCGCGGGGAGTCCAGCTCGGGCAGCCGCCGCAGCAGCTCGTGGCTGTGCCAGACGCGGGCGCCGGGCTCGATGCCCTGCGGCACGACCGGCTCGAGCCCGGTGGCGATGACGAGGTTGCGGGCGCGGCGGGTGGTGACCGCCTCGCCCTGGCGGACCACCACGTCGCACGCGACGACCGTCCCGTCCTCGGTCACGGGGCGGACGGCGACCACCTCCGAGCCGTACTCCACCTGGCCGGTGAAGCGGTCGGCCGCCCACTCCAGGTAGTCGTGGAACTCCAGGCGCGAGGGGAACATCGTCTTGTGGTTGATGAAGTCGGCCAGCCTCCCGCGCTCCTTCAGGTAGTGGAGGAAGGAGTACTCCGAGGACGGGTTGCGCATCGTCACCAGGTCCTTGAGGAAGGAGACCTGCATCGTGGTGCCCTCGATGAGCATCCCCCGGTGCCAGCCGAACCTGCTCTGCCGCTCGAGGAAGACCGCGTCGAGCTCCGCCGCCTGCTCGCGCAACGCTATGGCCAGGGCGAGGTTGGAGGGACCGAAACCGATTCCCACCAGGTCGTGGACGTGCTCTGTTGCGGTACTGGACATGGGCGCCCCTTCATGGACGGGCCGAAAGAACTTAGGCAAGCCTTACGAAGGTAAGCCTTACCTACATTCCAAGTCCAGTAGGCGCGATCATTCTTCGTCGTTGGCGGCGCCGCCCGCGCCCACGAGACGGGTGTTGGCGCCCGCCGCCTTCCACCGCTCCTCGAACCCCTCCAGCATCTTGATGGACTTGCGCGTGACGACGCCCGGGACCAGGGGGCGCACGACCCGCAGGGCCGGCAGCCACCACTGGCCGTACACCTGCGGGCGGCGGCGCAGGAGGCCCGCGACGAGCCGGTCGACGGTCGGCTCCAGGGGGTAGGTCCTGCCCCCGGGGTAGGGCATCTTCGCGCGCATGTCGCGCAGCACGACGTCCTGGTCGGCGCCGCGCACCATGTCGGTGTCGGTCCAGCTCAGGTAGCCGACGCCCACGCCGACGCCGTGGACGGCGACCTCGGCGCGCAGCGAGTGCGCGAAAGCCTCGACGCCGGACTTGCTGGCGCAGTAGGCGGCCATCATCGGGACCGAGACCAGCGCGGCCAGCGAGGCGACCTGGAAGAAGTAGCCCCTGGACTCGCGCAGCGCGGGCAGGAACGCCCGCGCGGTGCTCGCGCTGCCCATGAGGTTCACCTGAATCACCCGGTTGAAGGTGGCAGGGTCGGAGAACTCCACCGGGCCGCCGGTGGCGACGCCGGCGTTGGCCACCACGATGTCGATCCGCCCGAAGCGCTCCTTCACCTCGGCCGCCACCACGGCCAGCGCGGCGTCGTCGGTGACGTCCACCGTCCAGAAGGCGGCGTCGGGGCCGCACTCCCCGGCCACCCTGGCCAGCTCTCCCGGCTCCAGGCCCAGCAGCGCCACCTTGATCCCGCGCTTCGCCAGCTTCTTGGCCATGAGCTCGCCCAGACCCCGGGCCGCCCCGGTCACCACCGCTACCGTCATCACTGCTCCTGATGTTTCCAGTTCCAACTGGGACATTCAGGAGAGTAGACGATGTGTCTAATCAGAGCCAGACCAGCGGTCCAACTCAGCCCGGATCCGGCGGTCCATCGCCCGCCCGAAGTGCTCGTCGGCGACCGCGCGCACCACCGGCTTGAGCTTGCCCACCGTGGCCACGAGGTCCTCCGAGTCCATCAGGTGGGTGCGCGCCAGCTGGACGACCGCGAACGCCATGCGGTCGAAGGCCGCCTCCAGCTCCCAGCTCACCGCCAGCACCGACCGCAGCGGGACGCCCGCCCGCACCAGCTCCACCGTGGCCTCCAGCAGCCGGGTGCTGGAGAGCACGTACCGCTCGCCCTCGACCCGGACGTAACCCAGCTCCACCGCCTCGGCCAGCAGCTCCGGGGTGAACTGGCGGCCGAACAACCCGTCCAGCTCCTCGGCCGTCAGCGCGGCGGGCCTCCCCTCGGCCCACGGCTCCTCGGCCGCGGCGGCCAGGCCGATCAGCTCGGTCACCTCGCGGCCCTCGTCGGCGGCGGCCAGCAGCTCCTCGATGCCGTCCAGCCGGTACCCGCGCTCCAGCAGCCGGGCGATCAGCCGCAGCCGCTCCAGGTGCGCCCGCGAGTACCAGCCCACCCTGCCCTGCCTGCGCGGCGGCGGCAGCAGCCGCCGCTCCTGGTAGTACCGGAGGGTGCGGACCGGCACCCCTGCTTCCCGTGCCAGCTCCTCGATGCGGTACTCATCCACGTCGCGACCCTAACCGACCCCCGGCGCCGGTACGCTGCCGTGCGTGAGTCACGAAGTCAGCGTGGTGGTGCGCTACCGCAAGGCCGTCACCTACGGGGTGCACGCGCTGCTCGCGGCCCTGCAGGCCTCGGGCGTCGAGTGCGAGCTGCGCTACGGCACGAGCCCCGAGGAGACCGCCGCGGAGATCGCCGCGAGCGGCGGCGACCGGGTGCTGGTGCTGTGGTCGTTCTACTCGCCCGACGCCGAGGCCATGGCGGCCGAGCTGGCGGCGGTGCGCGCGCTGGCGGACGGGCCGCACGTGCTGCACATCGCAGGTGGCGTGCACGCCACCGCCGAACCCCAGCACGTCCTGGACTCCGGCTGGGACCTCGCGGGCATCGGCGAGGGCGAGTCGACGATCGTCTCGCTGGTGACCGCGCTGCGCGAGGGCGCCGAACCGACGACGGTGCCGGGCCTGGCCGTGCGCGACCACGACGGGGTGGCGCTGCGCACCCGTCCCGCGCCCCAGCTGCCCCTGGACGCCTACCGCTCCTTCCCCTCGGGCGCGCGCCGGCACGTCGGGCCGATCGAGCTGACCCGCGGCTGCCGCTACACCTGCCGCTTCTGCCAGACGCCGTTCATGTTCGGCGGGCAGTTCCGGCACCGGTCGGTGGAGGGCGTCGTGGCGCACGTCCGGGGCATGCGGGAGGAGTTCGGGCTGCGGGACGTCCGGTTCATCACCCCGACCTCGCTCTCCTACGGCTCGCCGGGCCCCGACCCGGACCTGGACGCCGTCGAGGAGCTGCTGTCGCGCGTCAAAGACGAGCTGCCGGAGGACGGCCGGATCTTCTTCGGCAGCTTCCCGTCCGAGGTGCGCCCCGAGCACGTCACCCCCGAGGCGATGCTGATGCTCAGGAGGTACGTGGCCAACGACAACATCATCATCGGCGCGCAGTCCGGCTCGGACAGGATCCTGGCCGCCTCGGGCCGCGGCCACGGCGCGGGCCCGGTGCGCGACGCCGTGCGCATCGCCGTCGAGCACGGCTTCCGCCCGAACGTCGACTTCATGTTCGGCATGCCCGGTGAGGACGCCGCCGACCAGGACGCCTCCCTGCGCCTGGCCGACGACCTCGTCGACCTGGGCGCCCGCATCCACACCCACACCTTCATGCCGCTGCCCGGCACCCCCTGGCGCGACGCCGACCCGGCCTTCATCCCCGTGGAGACCATGCGCAGGCTCGACCGCCTCGCCCAGCGCGGCGAGGCCTACGGCCACTGGCGCCGCCAGGCCGAGCACTCCACCCGCCTGGCCGAGACCGCCAAGGCCTACCCCCGCCGCACCAGGCGCCGGCGCACCGACGGCTGAACCGGGCCGCTACAGCCCGGCGAAGCGGAGCTCGAGGCCGTCCAGGAGGGCCAGGAGGCCGGTCTCGAAGGCGGACCCGTCGATCTCCTGCTGGCGGTCGGCCAGGAGGTGGGCCTGGTCGAGGTGGGGGTACTCGCCGGCGTAGACGGCGGCGTCGTCGGGGAAGCCGCCGGCGAAGGAGCCCAGGGCCGAACCGATGACGAAGAAGCGCATGAGGGCGCCCACGCCGGTGGCCTCGCGGCGCGGCCAGCCGGCGTCCACCAGGCCGCCGAAGACGGCGTCGGCGACGCGGAGCATGACGCGGCGGTGGCGGCCGGGGCCGCGGGCCAGGACGGGCACGATGTTGGGGTGGGCGGCCAGGGCGGCGCGGTAGGAGTGCGCCCAGGCGTACAGGGCGGCGCGCCAGCCGGGCTCGCCGCCGGGACGCAGCCCCTCGAACATCGACAGGTCCACCTCGGCGAGCACGGTGTCGGTGACGGCGTCGAGGAGCTCGTCCTTGGTGGCCACGTGGTTGTACAGGGAGGGGCCGCTGACGCCGAGCTCGGCGGCGAGCCGCCGGGTGGAGACCGCCTCCAGGCCCTCGGTGTCCAGCAAAGCCAGCGCCGCCTCGACGATGCGTTCACGGCTGAGCAGCGGCTGACGTGGCCGGGCCAAGGTCTCCCCCTCTGCGGACGACGGAAGCGTTCATTCTGGCAGCACCCGAGAACCTTGCAGCGCTAGTTTCTTTGTTCTACCATCGGCGGCACCTGTGACTTGCACTGCTAGTTTTCCGCGGGGCTCCCTCCCCGCCCCCCGACGGAGGAGCATGCCGACATGAGCGCGACGCTTTCCCTGGCCAG
This sequence comes from Actinocorallia populi, assembly GCF_002995495.1. GTDB lineage: Bacteria > Actinomycetota > Actinomycetes > Streptosporangiales > Streptosporangiaceae > Actinocorallia > Actinocorallia populi. The sequence continues at coordinate 252,254 of NZ_PVZV01000007.1, forward strand.
CGTCCTGGCCGAATCCGCCCGCCGCCGCCCGAGGCAGACCGCGCTGATCCAGGGCGACCTGCGGCTGACCTACGCCGAGGTGTGGGAGCGCGCCCGAGCCCAGGCCGCGGCCCTGGTCCGGCTGGGGGTGCGGCCCGGGGACCGGGTCGCCCTGCTGTGCCCCAACACCGCGGAGTTCCCCCTGGCCTACTACGCGGTGCTGGCCGCCGGAGGCGTCGTGGTGCCCGTCCACCTGCTGCTCACCGCCCCCGAGATGGAGCACGTGCTGCGCGACAGCGAGGCGACGGTGCTGCTGTGCCACCCGCTGTTCGCCGAGGTCGCCGCGCAGGCCGCCGAGGCCGTCGGAACACGGGTGTGCTCGCTGGGCCGGGGCCCGCTGCCCGGCACCGACGGCAGCCTGCCCGACCTCGCCGGGACCGTCGAGCCGCTGCAGACCTTCGTCGGGCGCGCCCCGGAGGACCCGGCCGTCGTCTTCTACACCAGCGGCACGACCGGGCGGCCCAAGGGCGCGGTGCTCAGCCACCTCAACCTGGTGATGAACGCCACGATCAACGCCTTCGACTCCCACCCGGTGCGGCCCGGCCAGGTGGCGCTCGGGGCCCTGCCGCTGTTCCACATCTTCGGGCAGACGGTCAGCCTCAACTCCACCTGGCGCGCGCTGGGGACGCTGGTGCTGCTGCCGCGCTTCGACCCCGCGCAGGCGGTCGAGCTGATGGTCGCCGAGGACGTGACGATCTTCCACGGGGTGCCGACGATGTACTTCGGGCTGGTGGAGGCCGCCAAGAACGCCTCCCGGCTGCCGGAGCTCGAACTGTGCGTCTCCGGCGGCGCCGCGCTGCCCAGGACGATCCTGGAGTCCTTCGAGACCGCTTTCGGCACCCCGGTGTACGAGGGGTACGGGCTGTCGGAGACCTCGCCCACGGCCGCGGTCAACCAGCCGCTCTTCGGGACGCGCGCGGGCACCGTCGGGCACGCCATCTGGGGTGTGGAGGTGGAGATCGCCGCCCCCGACCGGCCCGACGAGATCGAACTGCTGCCGGCCGGAGCGCTCGGCGAGATCGTCATCCGCGGCCACAACGTCTTCACCGGCTACCTGGGCAACCCCGAGGCGACCACCGCGGCCCTGGTGGACGGCTGGTTCCGCACCGGCGACCTGGGCACCAAGGACGCCGACGGGTTCGTCACCATCGTCGACCGGCTCAAGGACATGATCATCCGCAGCGGGTTCAACGTCTACCCCACCGAGGTGGAGGAGGCGCTGCTGGCCCACCCGGACATCGCCGAGACCGCCGTCATCGGGCTGCCCGACCCGGTGACCGGCGAGGAGGTCTGCGCGGTCGTCGTCCCGGCGCCGGGCGCCCTGCCCGACGCCGACGAGATCATCGCCTTCGCGCGGGAGCGGCTCGGCCGGCACAAGTACCCGCGCCGCGTCGAGTTCGCCGCCGAGCTGCCCCTGGGCCCCAGCCACAAGGTGCTCAAGCGCGAGCTGCGCCGCCGGTACCTCTGACCTCCCCGCCCCGGCGGATCAGGGCGCCAGGTCCACCAGCCCGCCGAGGGCGGCCCGGTGGCGGTGGGCTCCCCCGAACGCCGCGGACAGGCTCTTGGCCCGCTTCAGGTAGAGGTGGGCGGGATGCTCCCAGGTGAAGCCGATGCCGCCGTGCAGCTGGACGCACTGCTCGGCGGCGTGGACCACGACCTCCGAGCAGTGCGACTGGGCGATCGCCACCGCTACGGGGGTGTCGGGGCCGCCGCTCGCGACGCAGTCGGCGGCGTGGCGGGCGACGGCCCTGGCCTGGGCGACGGCGACCCACAGGTCGGCCAGCCGGTGCTTGACCGCCTGGTAGGAGCCGATGGGCCGGGCGAACTGGTAACGGGTCCTGACGTAGGCGACGGTGGTCTCCAGGCACTGCTCGGCGACGCCGAGCTGCTCGGAGGCCAGGATCGCCGCGCCGACCGTCAGAGCGCGCCCCACGGCCTGCGTACCGCCTATCCTGCGGCCCCGCGCCCCGCCGAAGTCCAGGTCCGCCAGCGGGCGGGTCCGGTCGAGGGTGGTGAGCGGGGTGCGGGTGACGTCCGGGGCGTCGTAGGCGTACAGGCCGTCCTCCTGCGGCAGGAGCAGGACGTCGGCGGCGAGCGCGTCGGCCACGCCGGTGACCTTCCCGTCCCGCGCGGGGCGCTCCGGAGAGCCGTAGGGCACCGCCAGGGTGGCGACGGCCTCACCGGCCGCGACGGACGCGAGCAGGTCGCGGTCGTCCGAGGCCAGCAGCGCGGCCACGCCCAGCACCGCGCCGCCCAGGAACGGGACGGGCGCCACGGCGCGGCCCAGCTCCTCGGCGACGACGGCGGTCTCGCGCCAGCCCGCGCCGGAGCCGCCCAGTTCCTCGGGGACGGGCAGGCCCGCGCAGCCGAGCTCCCTGCCCAGGACCCGCCACAGGCCGGCGTCGTGGGTCTCGTCGCGCTCGGTCCAGGCCAGGACGTGCTGCCAGCCCGCCCGGTCGGCCAGCACCCCGCGGAGCCCGGCCCGCAGCTCCTCTTCGACTTCGCCGTAAAGCAGCTCGCTCACCGGGGCAGGTCCTTCCACGGGGTGTCCTTGTCGACCCGGTGCTCGCCGGGCAGGCCGAGCACCCGCTCGGCGATGATGTTGCGCAGGATCTCGGAGGTGCCGCCCTCGATCGAGTTGCCCTTGGCGCGCAGGTAGCGGTAGCCGGGCGAACGCCCGGCGAAGTCCACGGTCTCGGGGCGCCGCATCGTCCAGTCGTCGTAGAGCAGGCTCTCGTCGCCGAGGAGTTCCAGTTCGAAGCCGGTGAGCCGCTGGTTCAGCTCGGCGAAGGACAGCTTCATCGCGCTGCCCTCGGGGCCGGGCTCGCCCTGCGCGAGCTGCTGGCGCAGCCGCTGCCCGGTGAGGCGGACGACCTCGGCCTCCACCCACAACCGCAGCAGCCGGTCGTACAAGGCGGGGTCCCGCAGTTCGGGACGCTCCCGCCACGCCTGGGAGACCAGTCCGAGCACGCCCGCCTCGCGCGGCACGGCCTGCCCGCCGATGGCGACCCGCTCGCTCATCAGTGTGGTGTTGGCGACCTTCCAGCCGTCGCCGACCGCGCCGAGCCGGTGCGCGTCGGGGATGCGCACGTCGGTGAGGAAGACCTCGTTGAACTCGGCCTCGCCGGTGATCTGCCGCAGCGGGCGCACCTCGACACCGGGCGCGGTCATGTCGCAGACGAAGTAGGTCAGGCCCCGGTGCTTGGGGACCGACGGGTCGGTGCGGGCCACGAGCAGCGCCCAGCGGGCCCGGTGCGCCAGCGACGTCCAGACCTTCTGCCCGTTGACGACCCAGCCGTCGCCGTCGCGGACCGCGCGGGTGGCCAGACCCGCCAGGTCCGAGCCCGCGCCGGGCTCGCTGAACAGCTGGCACCAGATCTCCTCGCCCGTCCACAGCGGGCGCAGCCAGCGCTCCCTCTGCTCGGGGGTGCCCACCGCGAGGATCGTCGGGGCGGCCATGCCCAGGCCGATGGCGTTGCCCTCCGGCCGGTTGCTCGGCGTGCCCGCGAACGCCTTCTCCACCTCGCGCTGCGACTCGCGGGGCAGTCCGAGGCCGCCGGCTCCCTCGGGGAAGTGCACCCAGGCCAGACCGGCGTCGAACCGCGCCCGCAGGTACTCCAGCGGCTCCATGCGGGTGTGGTCGTGCTTCTCGCGGAACTCCGCGACGCGTGAGCGCAGTTCTTCCGGCGTCATGGCGTCACCGCCATGTTCGCAAGGATCCGCCCGGCCAGCTCCCGGTCGCCCTCGACGACCGCCTTCGCCTCTCCCGGAGCGCACCGGCCCGCCGCCAGTTTCACGTAGTCCTCCCAATCGAGCGTTATCCGCGTCGTGGGCTCCGCGGGCACGTCACCCAGAACTCCCCGCCCGTTCCCGTCCACCACGACCCCCACGGAGTACTCGCGGGCGCCGGTGATCTCGAAGGCCACCGACTCCCCCGGTTCTGCCCCCGCCCTCCTTCCGACGACGAAGGGCAGTCCGGGCAGCAGCACCTTCCAGGTGGCGGCTCCGGCGAGCGAGTCCAACCCGCCGGGGCGCCCCGTCGCGCGGCGGATGTCCTGTTCGTGGATCCAGCAGTCGAAGGCACGGAACATCATCAGCCGGGTGTAGTCGCCGGGCTTGCCGTCCGGCTGGGGCGCCTCCGCCGCGGGGTCCACCTCCCGCAGCATCGCCAGGCGCCGCTCCAGAACCGCCTTCAACTGCTCCAGCACCTGCGCGCCCGGCAGCGGGCGCCGGACGTCCACCCCGATCTCCACCATCCGCCCCAGCTCGTTCTGCACGTGCGGCAGGTCGGGCAGGTCGTGGGCGGGCAGCGGATCGCCCAGGAAGAGCTCCTCGGCGCTGACCAGGTGCGACACCATGTCCTTGACGGTCCAGCCGGGGCAGTCCGTCGGCAGTTCCCACTCGGCGTCCGTGAACCCCTCCGCCAGGCCGATGACGGCCCGGACGGTCTGTTCGAAAGCCGCTGTGTTCTCCTCGAATGCGGGTTGCATGCCGTCGAACCTGCCACGCCAGAAGTCACTTACGCAATGGGGTGTTTCATCCGGAGATCATGGTGGGTAAGGCCTGGGGCACCCCCCGGTGCGCGCACGTACGACGACACGCGATCCGGACGGGGGGCCGCTTGCGCTGGGCCACGGTCATGCCGATCCTCGCCGTGTGCGCGCTGGCGCTGGCATGGGGCCGCGTCCCCACGGGGGTCTTCGTCTTCGTCCTGGCGATCCTGCTGGCCGGGGCCGTGCTCGCCGCCGTCCACCACGCAGAGACCGTCGCCCACCGGATCGGCGAGCCGTTCGGCGCGCTGACCCTGGCGCTCGCGGTGACCGTCATCGAGGTCTCGCTGATCATCAGCGTGATGATCAGCAGCGGGGAGGAGGCGGCGACCCTGGCGCGGGACACCGCCTTCGCCGCCGTCATGATCTGCACCACCGGCATGGTGGGGCTGTCCCTGCTGTTCGGCACGATCCGCGGCCGCACCGCGGTCTTCAACGCCGAGGGCGCCGGCGGCATGCTCGCCACCGTGGCCTCCCTGGTCACGCTGACCCTGGTGCTGCCGTCCTTCACCACCACCCAGCCGGGGCCGCGCTTCACCCCGTCCCAGCTGGCCTTCGCGGCGGTGGCCTCCCTGGTGCTGTACTCCCTGTTCGTGCTGACCCAGACCCTCCGGCACCGCGACTACTTCCTGCCGGTCACCCGGGAGGGCGAGATCCTGGACGACAGGGAGGGCGACCACGCCGACCCGCCCTCGGGCAGGCAGGCGCTGATCAGCCTCGGCCTGCTGCTGCTCGCGCTGGTCGCGGTGGTCGGCCTGGCCAAGACCGAGTCCCCGGTCATCGAGACCGCGGTGCGCAAGGCCGGGCTGCCGCACGGCGTCGTCGGGGTCGTCATCGCCCTGCTCGTCCTGCTGCCCGAGACGCTGGCGGCGGTGCGCGCCGCGCGCCGGCAGCGGCTGCAGACCAGCCTGAACCTGGCGCTCGGCTCGGCCACCGCCAGCATCGGGCTGACCATCCCGGCGATCGCGATCGCCTCGATCTGGGTGGAGGGCCCGCTCATCCTGGGCCTGGGCTCCACCCAGCTGGTCCTGCTCGTCCTCGCCGTCGGCGTCGGCGTCTCGACCCTCACCGTGGTGCCGGGCCGAGCCACCCTCCTGCAGGCCGGCCTCCACCTGGCGATCTTCGCGGCCTTCCTCTTCCTCACCTTCTTCCCCTGACCGCGGTCCGGCGGGTCAGAAGTCTCCCTCGGCGACCTGGAAGACGGTGAGGCCCAGGGCCCGCCAGGCCTCCACGACCTGGTCGCGGTCGTCCAGGACGAAGGCCACGTCGTAGGCGTCGCGCACGTGGGCGTCGAAGAGCTCCACCTTGACGATGGAGTCGCGGCGGTTGTCGCCGTGCGCGCGCATGTGCAGCGCGTCGAACGGGACGGCCACGTGCTTCTTCAGCCACGTCTCGGTCTCGGCGCGGCAGGCGTCCGAGCGTCCGGACAGGAACACCACCCGGTGGCCCGCCGCGTGCATGGCGCGGATGACGGTGATGACGGGGGCGTTCGGGAGGTCCTGGTGCACGAGGGTGTGGTCGTAGGGGCCGCGTCCGGAGATGATGGCGGTGGTGCCGTCGATGTCGACCAGGACGGCCTTCGGCGTGCCGGATTTGGGTTCGTAGGGCACCAGCCCGGCCGGAGGGCTCTCTTCGGGCAGCGGCAACGGCAGTTTCCTGCCCGCGAGGAACCGCAGGTGCAGGTCGCGGATGCGCTCCTCGCCGACGGGTGCCGCGCGTGCGGCGTCGCGCTCCAGGCACGTCTCCAGCGGTACATGGGTGAAGTCGTGCACCTCGAACTCCGCGCCGGCCCGCAGTGCGAGCTTCGCCAGGGCCCGGGCGTTCCACTGCGGCAGGTTCGTGTCGTCGCAGACGACGTCGTAACCGCTCCGGAGGAGGCGGGTGAGCGCCTCGTCCCGGACGGCCAGGACCCGCTGCTCGGTCACGCCCTTGAGGTACGTGCCGTCGTCGAGCATCCGGCGCAGCTCGTCGCGGTTGACCCGGACGCGGTGCTCCCGGTCCTCGGCGGCCCAGCCGCGGGCCCAGGTCGTCTTTCCGGAGGCGGGCAGGCCCCGGGTGATGTGCAGGGTGGGCATGTCAGGAGACGTCCTCGGAGTGGGAGAAGGGGCGGTCGTCGCCGGAGGGCTTGAGCGTCTGCCAGATCCGCTCGGACGGGTCCTGGCCGTCCAGGACCTTGAAGAGCCAGCCGCGCAGCGGGGATCGCAAGGCCACGGCCGCGTAGTCCTTGCGGCTCCAGCCTTCGGGCAGCGCCGCGACGATCGCCGCGTGCTCGGCCTCGATCCGCGCCAGCAGCTCCCGTTGCCGCTCGGCGAGGTCGTGCGCGAGCGCGTTCACCCAGCCGTGGAACTCGTCGGGCAGCTTCTCGCAGATGGCCGCGGTGTCCTCGCCCGCGCCCAGGCGCTCCCACACGACGCGCGCGTTCAGGCCGGTGATCAGGCGGTGCAGCGCGAGGTAGTCCTCCTGCTTGAGCTTGACCATGAGGTCGCCGCGGCCGGGGAGCCGCACGATCAGCCCCTCGGCGCCGGGCCGGGGCGGGGCGGCCAGCGCCTCCCGCAGGGTCCGGTAGGCGAACGTCTCCACGGCCGGGCCCGGCCAGCCGTCCACCTCGACCACCCGGCCGGTGGCGATCTCCACGCCGCCGAGCAGCACCAGGTCGTCCAGGCCGCCGTAGTCGCAGACGATGCGGTTGGCGGGGTAGATGATCTCGAAGAGGCAGGTGACGCCCTCGGGCACCTTCATCCTGCCCTCGTACCGCTCCCGCCAGACCGCCGTGGCGTGCAGCGCCTGGTCGCTGGCGAACGAGCCCCGCGTGGCGACCGCGTGCCCGTCCGGCGTCGGGTAGAGCAGGCCGAGCGAACCGTCCGCCTTGTCGGAGACGACCGCGGGGTCGTCGAGGTCGAAGGAGCCTTCGGGGTACTCGGCGTAGTTGAAGAACTTGGGGTAGGGACGCGCGGCGATCCGGCCGTCCCGGTCCACCACCAGGCCGCGGCAGAGCCGGGTGACCTCGGTCCAGGCGCGCTCGTACTGGGTCTTCTCGGTGTAGTTGAGAATCCGCAGCGGCAGCTCCGGGTGGGTCTGCTCCTTGACGTATCCCCCGGCCACCGCCTCCGCCAGCCGGACGGGGTCGAGCAGATCATCGATGTGGGGACGCATCCCGCAATAGTGCCGCAAATGCCGCCTTTAGATCATCCGATTAATCCCCTGCGCCCTGCCGGCACCGCCTGCCGAGCGGCGGGCGATCGAGTAAGATCACGGCACTTTCCCGGAAGGCGACCCCATGCGCACAGGTGCCGCGACGCTCGTCCTCGGCGTCGTCCTGATGAGCACCGCATCCTCGGCGCAGGCCGTCCCCCGCGCCCCGGGCGCCGAGCTGGCGGTGCACGTCACGGTCCTGTCCGGCGAACCGCGGCGGGGCGCGCCGGTCGAGGCGCAGGCCTGGGTCTCGGCCCCCGGCGCCACCGCGGAGAACGTCGTGCTGTTCCTCGCGGCCGGCTCCCGCGGCGAGGTCCGGGTCTCCGGGGGCTGCGCGCCCGCCGTGCCGGGCCACTGCAGGCTCGGCGAGGTGGACTCCGCGGGGACGACGGTGCCCTTCACCGTCGAGGTGCCCTCGGGGGAGGCCCCGCTCACCCTCGGCCTCGGCGCCTTCGCCTGGGCCGACGGCATGTGGCCCGCGGGGGACCACACCCGGATCACGTTCGCGCCGGCGGTGCCCGGGAGCACGCCCTCGCCGTCCCCCGCGGCCTCCGAACCGCCGCCTCCGCCCGCGGCCCCCGTGGCGGCCTCTCCCGCCCCCACCGACCTGCTCGGCCTCCCTCAGGTGCCGGCCCAGACGCCGGCCCGGACGCCTCCGCAGGCCTTCCCGGCGGACGGCGCCGGACCGGCGGGACGTCCGGCCGCCCCGCAGCCCGGAGCCTCGACCACGCTCGTCGTCGCGGAGGAGCCCGGCGCGGGGCAGAGCATCCGGCTGGGGGTGCTGCTGGCCGCCTGCGTCCTGGCCAGCGCGCTGGCGCTCCGGCGCGGCGCGCGCATCCGGCGGCGGTCCGGAGGGGGCCGGGGGCCGGACGTCAGGACTTGGTGACCTCGACCATGTCGAAGTCCTCCTTGGCCGCGCCGCAGTCGGGGCAGTTCCAGTCCTCGGGGATGTCCTCCCAGCGGGTGCCCGGGGCGATGCCCTCGTCCGGCCAGCCCTGCTCCTCGTCGTAGATGAGGCCGCAGACCAAGCACTCCCAGGTCTTGTACACCATCACAGCTCCTCGAAGTCGATCCTTCCCCGAACCGGTCGGTCCGGGGCAGCACCCATCATCGAGCACAATGACCAGGAAAATCCCTACAATTGATCTTCCGCAATGATCACATTTGCCGCGGGGGCCGCGCCGCCGTACCGCCGCGGATCAGCCGGTGGCCGCGGACGCCTCGTCGAGCAGGGACAGGTCCCGGGCGGTCAGCTCCAGGCCGGCGAAGGCCAGGAGCGGGGGCAGCTGCTCGGGGGTGCGCGCGCTGGCCAGCGGGGCGGCGACCGTCGGCCGGCCGGCCAGCCACGCCAGCGCCACCGTCGCGGGCTCCACGCCGTGCGCGGCGGCCACCTCGTCGAGCGCCTTGAGCACCTTCACGCCCCGCTCGGTCTCCAGGTGCCCGGCGACGGCGGGCGGGCGGCCGCTGTCGGCGGCGGCGCCCGGACGGTACTTGCCGGTGAGGAAGCCCGACGCCAGAGCGAAGTAGGGCATGCACGACAGGCCGTGCTCGGCCGCCAGGTCCGCGCGGGGGCCCTCGTAGGTCTCGCGGGAGACCAGGTTGTAGTGCGGCTGGATCGCCACGTACTTGGACAGGCCCTCCCGGTCGGAGAACTCCAGGGACGCCTTCAGCCGCTCGGGCGAGATGTTGGAGACGGCGATGTGGCGCACCTTGCCCGAGCGCACCAGCGCGTCCAGGGTGGTGATGATGTCCTCCACCGGCACGCTCTCGTCGTCGGCGTGCGTGTAGTACAGGTCGATGCGGTCGGTGCCCAGGCGGCGCAGCGACGCGTCCGCCGCGCGCCGGATCGTCTCGGGGCTCAGCCCCTTGAACTCGGGGTGCTGGCCGACCTTGGTGGCCACCACGATGTCGTCCCGGTTGCCCCGCGCGGCCGTCCAGCGCCCGATGATCTCCTCGGACTCGCCGCCGGTGTGCCCGGGCACCCACGCCGAGTACGAGTCGGCGGTGTCGATGAAGTTGCCGCCGGCCGCGGCGTAGGCGTCCAGGACGGCGAAGGACGTCTGCTCGTCGGCGGTCCAGCCGAAGACGTTCCCGCCGAGGTTCAGCGGGGAGACGAGCAGATCCGAGGTACCGATGCGATTCAAGGTCATGAACGCTCGAACCCCGTACGGCCGCCCGTCATTCCCCGTCGCCGGATCTTCCCCGCGGGCCGGTCTCAGGTGAGCTCGGCGGCCAGGAGGTCCATGAGGAGGCAGTCGTGCCAGGTGCCGTCGGGGCCGCGCTCGTACTGGCGCATCACGCCCACCGGGCGGAAGCCGACCTTGCCGTAGGAGGCGATCGCGGCGGCGTTGTCGGCGGCCGGGTCGATGATCAGGCGGTGGTGGCCGTGGTCCTCGACCAGATGCCGGGCCATGGTGCGCACGGCGTCGGTGCCCAGGCCCCTGCCCCGGATGCCGGGGTCGATGAAGACGTCGAGCCCCGCGCTGCGGTAGTCGGGGTCCTTCTCCTGGTACCACTGGATCGCCCCGGCGACCCGCCCCTCGTACAGGATCGCGAACACCTCGACGTCCGGATCGGACAGACCGGCGCGCACCTCGGACTCGAGGTCGGCGCCGCCGCCCCACCAGCGCCTGACCTCCGGCTTCGCCCGGATGGCGGCCAGCTCCGGGACGTCGCTCCCGGTGGCCGGGCGCAGTGTCACCTTCTCCCCGCGCAGATCCATCTTTCCCCCGAAAAGTCCCGCCCGCCCTGGTTTCAGGCGAGCCTGATCCTGATGCCCACGGTGCCCTCGTCGCCGCGCCGGAGGCGGCTGCCGAACAGTGTCAGTGTGCCCAGCAGGCCGTACTTGCTGCGGATCAGCGTGCGGTAGGCGGCGGTGTCCTCCTCGCTGCACAGCTCGGCCGTGCCCGGCACCGCCTCGCCCGTGGGGTTGCCCCGCACGTCGCAGGGGGCGACCAGGACGTCGGAGCGGTTGCGGACGCGCTTGACCTTGCCGGAGTCCGCCACCGTCCAGACGCCCAGCGCGTCGCCGTCCCTGACGACCCACACGGGGGTGGGCACCGCCCGCCCGTCCTTGCGGTAGGTCGTCACCAGCACGTACTTCTCGCTCGCGAGCCGTACCAGCGGAGATTGGTCCATCCCCGCATCATAGATCTTTTCAGTCGGAGGCCAACCGGGCGTGCAGGTGGGTGTCGTGCAGCAGCCCGTCGCCGCCGCGGAACGACGAGCGGTGGACGCCCTCCAGCAGGTAGCCGTTCTTCTCGGCGACCCGGCAGGAGGCGTCGTTGCCCACCGAGTGCGCCAGCGTGATCCGCTCCAGGCCCAGGGCGCCGAAGGCCCAGCCCGTGACGCAGCGGACCGCGGTGGTGGCCGCGCCCCGGCCGCGCGCCCAGGAGGCGACGCGGTAGCCGATCTCGGCCGCGGAGTTCTCCCGGTCGAGGCGGAAGACCATCACGTGGCCGGCGTACCGCTCGGTGGTGGGCTCCAGGATCGAGAAGACGATCCGCTCCTCCCAGGCCGCCCATTGGCGCAGCTGCTCGCGGGCCCGCTCCTCGGTGTCCACCCCGTTGGTCCTGGGGGTGTACAGCCGCACGCCCGGGTCGGCCGACAGCTCCAGCAGGTCGGCGGCCTCGCTCTCGCGGGGCGGCCTCAGGTGCCACAGGCCCGCGGTGATCTCGGTGTGCTCGATCCCTTCCACGTCAGAGATTGTGCCATCACCGCCCGGCCTCCGGTACGGGCGTCCCGCCGCCGGGGGGATCCTGTTTCCGCCACGACCATTCCCTTCAGCTTTTTTCAGAGCAAAGACTTATACATAAGACATCTCTCTGGATACACCACAGAACGCGGCAGAAAAATCGCCGTACTTCCCGGACTTCATCTCGCCGCCACTACATCCCAGCATGTCAGGCACCACGGACAAAGCGGAACTATCACGACTCATACAGTTCGCCAGAGTACGTAGTTACTTGATCCATCCCTCGCGGAAAACAAGGCGCAGAATCCGGTATCTCTTTCGCGAGGCTCGGCCCGCCGCCCGCCGCCGACTCCTATTTTGAGAGGTCGCTAAAAGGAGGAAGCGGCATGTCGTCGACGACCACACGGGGCTGGCAGATCCCGGGTTACACCGAGCTCGGGGAACTGGGCTCCGGCGCCTTCGGACGGGTGATCCTCGCCGAGCGCAGGGAGGACCGGGAGCAGGTCGCGGTGAAGTACCTGTCGGAGCCCCTGGTGACCGACGAGCGGTTCCGGTCGGAGTTCCGCGCCGAGGCCCGGCTGCTGTCGGGCCTGGACTCCCGCCACGTGGTCAGGCTGCGCGAGTACGTCGAGACCCTCGACGGGGCGGCCATCGTCATGGACCTGGTCGACGGGGTGTCGTTGCGGCAGCTGCTGGACCGCAGCGGAGCGACCATCCCCGAGGCCGCGCTGGCCGTCCTCAAGGGGACGCTGCTCGGGCTGGCCGACGCGCACGCCGCGGGCGTCGTCCACCGCGACTACAAGCCCGAGAACGTGCTGGTCTCCAAGGCGGGCGTCTCCACGCTGGTCGACTTCGGCATCGCGGTGCGCTCGGGCAGCAGGCCCCGGGCCGCCGGGACCCCTTCGTACATGCCGCCGGAGTTGTGGGAGAACGGCGCGGCCACCCCCGCGGGGGACATCTACTCGGCCACCGCCGTGTTCTTCGAGTGCGTGACCGGCCGCCGGCCCTTCCGCGCCCCCTCCATCGAGGCGCTGGCCGTGCAGCACATGAAGGCGTCCATCCCCGACAAGGACGCGCCCGGGCCGGTGCGCTGGCTGATCCGGCGCGGGCTGGCCAAGGACCCGGTGGAGCGCCCGCAGAGCGCGGTGGCCTTCGTCGAGGAGCTCCAGGTGGTCGCCGAGGCCGCGTACGGCAAGGACTGGGAGCGCCGCGCCCTGTTCTTCCTGGCCTCCGCCGTCGCCACCGCGCTGAGCACCCCGGAGCAGAACCACACGGTGCCCGAGATCGGCGGGCCCGGCCAGATCTCGCACGTGGTGACCCGGCTCAGGGCCTCCCGCCCCTGGCGGCCGCCCCTGCCCGCCCTGCCGTCCCGCGCGGTCCTCGGCAGGACCGCCGGCGTCATCCTGGTCGGCGGGGTGCTGGCGGGCGGGGCGCTGGTCGCGGTGAGCCGCTCGGAGTCCGCCGACCGGCGGCCCCAGCCCGTCCCCACCTACACCAGCACCGACGAGGTCAAGCCGCCGTCGCCGGCCGCCCCCGCCGCCGCGCCGGGCCGTACCGCCACGGTGCCCGGCGTCGTCGGCCTGGGCCAGATCACCGCGCTGCAGCGCATCCGGGAGGCCGGGCTGGTGGCCCGGGTCGAGGGGGCCGGCTCCCGGCGGCCGCCCGGCACCGTCATCGCCGCCTCCCCCCGCTCCGGCTCGCGGGTCCCGCGGGGCTCCACGGTGACGCTCACCGTCGCCGAGGCCGCCCCCGGCGAGCAGGTGGGCGTCCCGCCGCTGCAGGGGCTCACCTACGAGGAGGCGGTCAGCGCGCTCAAGACGCTCAAGCTCGTCTCGGCCTGGACGGTCAAGGAGACCGACAAGGTGGAGCAGGGCCTGGTGCTCACCACCGACCCGCCGGCCGGGAAGCTGCTCGACCAGGGCGGCCGGGTGCTGCTCACCATCGCCAAGGCGCCGCCGCCCGCCAAGGTCAAGCTGCCGGACCTCGCCGGCAGGCCGGTGGAGGAGGCGGCCGCCGCCCTGCGGAAGCTGGACCTGAAGGTCTCCCGCACCCCGCAGAAGACCAGGGAGCACCCGCCGGGGCTGGTGCTCTCCAGCACGCCGGGCGCGGGCTCGACCGTCACCGCCGGCTCCACGGTGTCCCTCGTCGTCTCCCTGGAGCCCGACCAGGTGCTGGTGCCCGACGTCACCGGGCTGACCCCGGCGGAGGCCGCCGCCGCGCTGCGCCGGGCGGACCTCGGGGTGGTGCGCGCGACGCGCGAGACCTCGGACGTGCCCGAGGGCAGGATCGTCGCCTCCACCCCGGCGGCCGGGCAGCCGGTCGACCCCGGCAGCAGGGTGACCGTCCACGTGGCGCGGGCGCCCCGCGTGCAGGTGCCGTCGGTGCGCGGGCTGGGCTGGGAGGAGGCGGCGCGGCAGCTGAGCGCGGCCGGGCTCGAGCCGGTCCGCCACCCGGTGTCCAGCGATCTGGCCGAGGGCACCGTGCTGGGCACCGACCCAGCCGCCGGCGTCCATGTCTCCCCGGGCTCGCGGGTGACCGTCGACGTCGCCAGGCCCGCGCCCGTGACGGTGCCCGACCTGTCGGGGATGAGCGCGGAGCGCGCCCGGGCCGTGCTGCGCGACAGGGGCCTGGCCGCCCAGGCGAGCGGCGCCGACTGCGCGGGCTGCACCGTGGGAGGCCAGTCGCCCGCCGCAGGCGCCGCCGTGGCCAGGGGGTCCGCCGTCACCTTCACCCTGGTCGCGCCGCCCAGCGACAAGCCGACGCCCAGGCCCGAGCCGGAGAAGCCCGACCCGAAGCCGTCGGACACCCCGCCGGCCACCGAGCCGGCGGGGTGACGGGACGCGGGCGGCGGGTCAGACCACCGCCGCCCGCACGCAGCAGACGGCGGGCAGGTGCGCGGCGACGGACGTCCAGGTGCCCCCCTCGTCTCCGCTGGCGAACACCTCGCCGGACCTGGTGCCGAAGTACACGCCCGCCGGGTCCGCGTCGTCGGCGCACATCGCGTCGCGCAGGACCACCTGGTAGAACGGCTCCCGCGGCAGGCCCTCGGTGAGCGCCTCCCAGGAGGATCCCGCGTCCTCGGAGCGGAACACCCGGCAGCGCCGGTCGTACGGGTAGCGGCCCCGCTCGTCGCCGTTGACGGGGAAGGTGTAGATCACCCCGGAGCGGTGGGGGTGGGCGACCATGGCGAACCCGAAGTCCCCCGGCAGGCCCTCGGCGATGGACTTCCAGGCCGCTCCCCCGTCGTCGGAGCGGTAGACGCCCTCGTGGTTCTGCAGGTAGAGCCGCTGCGGGTCGCGGCAGTCGCGCGCGACCTTGTGCACGCACTGGCCGAACTCCGGATGGCGCTCGGGCAGGAACGTGGCCTGCACGCCGGTGTTGGACGCCGTCCAGGACGCGCCGCCGTCGCGGGTGAGGTACACCCCGCCCGTGGACATGGCCACGAGCACCTCGTCCGGGTCGTGGGGGTGCGGCAGGACCGTGTGGACGGCCTGCCCGCCGAACCCCGCCTCCCAGCGCGGGCGGTGCGGGTGGTCCCACAGCGCCCGGACGAGCGCGAACGTCCGGCCGCCGTCGTCGGAGGTGAACAGGGCGGACGGCTGGGTACCGGCGTACAGGCGCCCGGTGGGGCCCTCCGCCAGCTGCCACACCCGCTCCAGCGAGGTGCCGGTGTCGTCAGGGAACACGGGACGGCCCAGTTCCGTCCAGGTGGCGCCCAGGTCGCCGGTGGCCGAGACGACCGGGCCGTAGACGGGGTCGCTCAGCCCGGCCAGCAGCCGGCCGCCGGAGAAGCAGAGGCTGTAGGCCTCCGACATGGGGTGCCTGGGCTCCGCCACCTCCCAGGTGCGGCGGTCTTCGCTCCGGGCCAGGAACAGGCCCTTGACGGTTCCGATGGCGAGCAGGACGGACATGGCGACCTCCCGGACGGGTTCCTTTCCGCCCGAGCCTAATCAGCGCAGCGCGCACAGTCCGCTACTTCGCGTGATCAGACGTTGCGCCGGTACTGGCCCCCCACCTCGAAGAACGCGTCGGTGACCTGCTGGAGGGAGCAGACGCGGGCGGTGTCCATGAGCTCGGCGAAGACGTTGCCGCCTTCGCGCACGACCTGCTTGAGGCGGGCGAGGGCCGCTTCGGCGTCCTGCCTGTTCTCCGCCTGGAAGCCGCGCACCCGCTCGAGCTGCGAACGCTTCTCCTCCTCGGTGGCGCGCGCCAGCTCGATGACGGGCGGCGAGGCCTGGGCGTCCGGGGAGCGGAAGGTGTTGACGCCGATGATGGGCAGGGTTCCGTCGTGCTTGCGCTGCTCGTAGAGCATGGACTCGTCCTGGATCCGGCCGCGCTGGTAGCCGGTCTCCATGGCCCCCAGCACGCCGCCGCGCTCGCTGATGCGGTCGAACTCGGTCAGGACCGCCTCTTCGACGAGGTCGGTGAGCCGGTCGATGACGAACGAGCCCTGCAGGGGGTTCTCGTTCATGGCCAGGCCCCACTCCCGGTTGATGATCAGCTGGATGGCCAGGGCGCGGCGCACCGATTCGGCGGTCGGGGTGGTCACGGCCTCGTCGTAGGCGTTGGTGTGCAGGCTGTTGCAGTTGTCGTACAGGGCGATCAGCGCCTGCAGGGTGGTGCGGATGTCGTTGAAGTCCATCTCCTGGGCGTGCAGGCTCCGGCCCGAGGTCTGGACGTGGTACTTCAGCTTCTGGGAGCGCTCGTCCGCGCCGTACCGCTCGCGCATGGCGACGGCCCAGATGCGCCGGGCGACCCGGCCCAGGACGCTGTACTCGGGGTCCATGCCGTTGGAGAAGAAGAACGACAGGTTGGGCGCGAAGTCGTCGACGTCCATGCCGCGGGCGAGGTAGGCCTCGACGTAGGTGAACCCGTTGGCCAGGGTGAAGGCCAGCTGGCTGATGGGGTTCGCCCCGGCTTCGGCGATGTGGTAGCCGGAGATGGACACCGAGTAGAAGTTGCGGACGCCGTTGGCGATGAACCACTCCTGGATGTCGCCCATCATCCGCAGGGAGAACTCGGTGGAGAAGATGCAGGTGTTCTGGCCCTGGTCCTCCTTGAGGATGTCGGCCTGCACGGTGCCCCGGACGGTCTGGAGAACGCGGGCGCGCACGGCCTCGGCCTCCTGCGCGTCCGGTTCGCGCCCGTGCTCCTCCCGGAAGCGCTCGAGGCCCTGATCGATCGCGGTGTTGAGGAAGAACGCCAGGATCGTCGGCGCCGGTCCGTTGATCGTCATCGACACCGACGTGGTGGGCGACGCCAGGTCGAACCCGTCGTAGAGGGCCTTCATGTCCGCCAGGGTGGCCACCGAGACGCCGGAGGTGCCGACCTTGCCGTAGACGTCGGGGCGGTCGTCGGGGTCGCGCCCGTACAGGGTGACGGAGTCGAACGCCGTCGACAGCCGCTTGGCCTCGGAGTCCGCCGACAGGAGCTTGAAGCGCCGGTTGGTGCGGAACGGGTCGCCCTCGCCCGCGAACATCCGGGCCGGGTCCTCGCCGTCGCGCTTGAAGGGGAACACCCCGGCGGTGAACGGGAAGAAGCCGGGCAGGTTCTCCGAGCGCAGGAAGCGCAGGAGGTCGCCGTGGTCGGAGAAGCGCGGCAGCGCCACCCGGGGGATCTTGTTGCCGGACAGGGACTCGCGGGTCAGCGCCACCCGCACCTCGCGGCCGCGGACCTGGAAGACGTACTCGTCGCCGGTGTAGGAGGCGGCGCGCGCGGGCCACTCGGCCAGCAGGAAGGCCGCCTCGGGCGCGACCTCGGCCTCCGCGGCCCGGGCCAGGATCTCCAGTTCCCCGGCGGACGGGGAGCCGGCGTCGGCCAGCACGGCGCGGGCGGTGTCCAGGTGCTGGACCTTGCGGACGGCCTCGGCCTGCCGCTCGGTCTCGGCGTGGTAGCCGCGGACGGTCTCGGAGATCTCCGACAGGTAGCGGACGCGGGCGGGCGGGATGATCTGCGCGGTGCGGGTGGAGGCCTTGACCTCCGCCCGGGGCAGCACGCCCGGCTCCGCCGTCAGCCCCTTTTCGGCCAGCAGGGCGAGGAGGTGCTGGTAGAGGGCGGTGACGCCGTCGTCGTCGAAGGTCGCGGCGCTGGTGCCGAAGACCGGCATGTCCTCCGGGCGCGCGCCGAACGCCTCGCGGTTGCGGATCATCTGCCGGGCGACGTCGCGCATCGCGTCGGCGGCGCCGCGGCGCTCGAACTTGTTGATCGCCACGACGTCGGCGAAGTCCAGCATGTCGATCTTCTCGAGCTGGGAGGCAGCGCCGAACTCCGGCGTCATCACGTACAGGGAGACGTCGACGTAGGGGACGATCGCCGCGTCGCCCTGGCCGATGCCCGGGGTCTCCAGGATCACCAGGTCGTGCGTCGCCCTGCAGGCGGTGATGATCTCCTCGATGTGGTCGGGCAGCTCCCGGCCGCCCCTGGTCGCCAGCGAACGGAAGAAGACCCGGTCCCCGTCCGCAGGCGGGCGGTCCAGGGAGTTCATCCGGATGCGGTCGCCCAGCAGCGCGCCGCCGCCGCGGCGCCGCGTCGGGTCCACCGCCAGCACCGCGACGCGCAGCTTGTCCTGCTGGTCGACGCGCAGCCGGCGCAGGAACTCGTCGGTCAGCGAGGACTTGCCCGAGCCGCCGGTGCCGGTGATGCCCAGGACCGGCACTGCGCGGGCCGCTCCCGCCGCCGCCAGCTCGGGGGCCTGCGGCCGTCCCCGCTGGAGGCAGGTGAGGGTGCGGGCCAGCGCGGCCCGGTCCCCCGCCAGCACCGCCTCGGCGGGCGCGGGCGCCGCCGACAGGTCCACGTCGCACTCGCGGACGAGTTCGTTGATCATGCCGGGCAGGCCGAGGCGCTGCCCGTCCTCGGGCGAGAAGATCCGCACCCCCGCGGCGGCCAGCCGCTCGATCTCCGCCGGGACGATCACCCCGCCGCCGCCGCCGAAGACCTTGACGTGGCCCGCCCCCGCCTCCTTCAGCGCCTGCCCCAGGTACTCGAAGTACTCCACGTGCCCGCCCTGGTAGGAGCTGACGGCCACGCCCTGGACGTCCTCCTCCACGGCCGCCGCCACGACCTCGCGCACCGAGCGGTCGTGCCCGAGGTGCACCACCTCGGCGCCCTGCGCCTGCAGGATGCGCCGCATGATGTTGATCGAGGCGTCGTGCCCGTCGAACAGCGCGGCCGCCGTCACGAACCGCACCGGGTGCTCCGGCCTGTGAAACTCCACCATGCGTCCTCCCGGGTGCCCGCCCCAATAACTTTGAAGTCTAATATTTGGAAGCTAAAATAATTCGCACGCGGCCGGGACGTCAACCGGCCGCCTCCCTTACGGTGGACCCGTGTCGTTCGATCCCCTCGCCGAGGCGCACCGCCAGTGGAGCGCGCGCTGGCCCGACCAGGCCGACCACATGGCCGCGGTCACCTCGGTCATGCGCGCCCAGCAGCTGCTGCTCAGCCGTATCGAGCAGCTCCTCAAACCGCTCGGGCTGACCTTCGCCGCCTACGAGGCGCTGCGCCTGCTGGCCTTCAGCCGCACCGGCTCGCTGCCCATGGGCAAGATGGGGCGGCGCCTGCTGGTGCACCCCGCCAGCGTCACCAACGTGATCACCCGCCTCGAGTCGCGCGGCCTGGTCACCCGCTCCCCCGCGCCGCACGACCGGAGGGTCGTCCTGGCCTCCCTCACCCCCCGGGGCCGCGCCCTGGCCGAGGAGGCCACCGAGACGCTGCACCGGGCCAGATTCGCCCTGCCGGAACTCAGCCAGCAGGACGCGCGGGCCGTCATCGGCGCCCTGCACGCGCTGCGCGTCTCCGTCAACGACGTCGAAACCGGTACCGATCCTGCCGAAACCGGCTGAGCGAGGGTCCGTCACCACCCCCGATCGATACCCGGGAGGGAGGTGTCGACCCCCTTGAGGACCAGTCCGCGTTTGGTCCTCCCGACCGGTCCGCTCGCGACCGCCCGGTCCGTAGCGTCGGAAGCTCCCGCCCCGTGAGGAGAGGTATGACGACGACCGAGCTTCCGCCCGTCCACGCATCCACGAAGGGCAGCGACTTCACGCCGCTGGCCCGACGGGTCCGCGAGAGCGGGCTGATGCGCCGCAGAACCGGCTACTACACCGCCTCGATCGCCTGCAACGTGCTGGGCACCGCGGCGGTCTGGGTCGGCGTGGCGCTGACCGGCTCCTGGTGGTCGGTGCTGCTGGCGGTCCCCGCCGCGCTGCTCGCCGCCCGGACGGGGTTCCTCGGACACGACGCCGGCCACAAGCAGATCGCCTCCTCCGCGCGGACCAACCGCAGGCTGGGCCTGCTGCTGGGCGACCTCATGCTGGGCATGAGCCACGGCTGGTGGAACGCCAAGCACAACCTGCACCACGCCCACCCCAACCACGCCGAGCGCGACCCCGACGTCGGCGCCGGCGCCCTGGTGTGGACGCCCGAGCAGGCCGCCGAGCGGCACGGGGCGCTGAACTGGCTGAGCCGCAACCAGGCGTGGCTGTTCTTCCCGATGCTGACGCTGGAGGGCCTGAGCCTGAAGGTCTCCAGCATCCGCGACCTGAAGAACCGCGACCCGCGCGACCGCTGGATCGAGGGCGGCCTGCTCGCCGCCCACCTCGTGGGCTACCTCGCCCTCGCCTTCCTGCTGATGCCCCCGGCCGTCGCGCTGGTCTTCATCGCCGTCCACCAGGCGGTGCTCGGCGTGCACCTGGGCTGCGCGTTCGCGCCCAACCACAAGGGCATGCCGATGCCCGGCCCGGACGACGACTGGGACCACCTGCGCCGCCAGGTGCTCACCTCCCGCAACATCCGGGGCGGCCGGCTCACCGACTGGTTCCTCGGCGGCCTCAACTACCAGGTCGAGCACCACCTCTTCCCCGGCCTGCCCCGGCCGGCCCTGCGCGAGGTGCAGCCCATGGTCCGCGAGCACTGCGCGAAGCTGGGCCTGCCCTACACCGAGACCGGCCTGGTCGCCTCCTACGCCCAGGCCCTGCGCTACCTCGACTCGGTGGCCTGACTCAGCCGACCGGCAGCACGTCCAGGCCCCGCTCGGTCTCCGGGCGGGGCCCGAAGATCCGGCGGTCGCCCTCGCCGATGGGCACGTCGTTGATACTGGCCTCCCTGCGCCGCATCAGCCCCGAGGCGTCGAACTCCCACTGCTCGTTGCCGTAGCTGCGCCACCAGCGGCCCTGGGCGTCGTGCCACTCGTACTGGAACCGCACGGCGATCCGGTCCTCCCCGTACGCCCACAGCTCCTTGCGCAGGGCGTAGTCCAGCTCCCTCTCCCACTTGCGGGTGAGGAACTCCACCACCTCGGCCCGGCCGGTGACGAACTCCGACCGGTTGCGCCAGACGGTGTCCGGGGCGTAGGCGAGCGAGACCCGCTCGGGGTCGCGGGTGTTCCAGGCGTCCTCGGCGGCCTGGACCTTGGCCCGGGCCGACTCCAGGGTGAACGGCGGTTTCATGTGATGCTCCCTCGACTATGGAGAACGGTCGTTCTCCGGTAGCCTAGAGAACGATCGTTCTCTAGGCAAGGGCGCCGCACATGCACCAGACCGACCACGAGACACTCATCCTGGACGCCGCCGAGCGGCTCTTCTACGCCCGCGGCATCCAGGCCGTGGGCATGGACGAGCTGCGCACGGCCGCAGGGGTGTCGCTCAAGCGGCTCTACCAGAGCTTCCCGTCCAAGGACGAGCTCGTCGCCGCCTACCTCGACCGGCGCGACGAGCGCTGGCTGTCCTCGCTGCGCACGTTCGTCGGCGACGGCGGGGTCATCGAGCTCTTCGCCTGGCTGGTCCAGTGGTTCTCCACCGACGACTTCCGCGGCTGCGCCTTCCTCAACGCCTACGGCGAACTCGGGGGCCGGGTCACCCTGCCGGTCCGCAGGCACAAGGACCGGCTCCACGCCCTCCTGCGGGAGCTGGCCGTCCGCGAGGGCGCGCCCGACCCCGACCTGCGCGCCGACCAGCTGCTCGTCCTGGTGGACGGGGCGACGGTCACCGCGATGCTGGGCCGCCCCAACGCCGCGGGGGCCGCCCTGCGGCTGGCGCTGGCCGACGTGCGAGGATGATCTGTCCGAATTTTCAGGTTTCAGGGTTTTTGACGTTCGAGAAGGTGACAAGGTGCGCGCTCAGCTGCACGAGCCCCTCCCCGCCGGCCGGGAGCGGCTCTGGAAGGACTTCTTCAACGGCGAGCAGAACCAGAAGTTCTTCGCGGGGTTCGTGGGCCTGGCCATCGAGGAGGTCCGGGCCGACTACGCCCGGATGCGCCTGCCCTACCGGCCGGAGCTGAACCAGCCGGCCGGGGTGGTGCACGGCGGGGCCATCGCCACGCTCATCGACACCGTCGTGGTCCCGGCGGTGGCCAGCCCCTACGACCGGGTCCCCGTCATGCTCACCGTCGACATGCAGCTGCGCTACCTGGGGGCGGCCCGCGAGCGCGACCTCGTCGCCGAGGGGTGGATCACCAAGCGCGGCAGGTCCACGGTGTTCTGCCAGGCCGAGGTGCGCGACACCGAGGGCGAGCTGATCGCCGAAGGCTGGCATGTGTACCGGGTGATTCCCGCCAAGAACGGGTAAAACCTCCCGGGAGACGTCGAGGAGGCGCAGGTGCCGGACGGAAACTGGCCATGGATCATCGCGGCCCTCGCCGCCGTCGTGGTGCTGGCCTGCCTGTACGCCGTCGTCCGGTTGCTCAGGCGGATGCGCGGGCTGCGGGGGTTCGTGCGCTCGCCGGACGCCCCCGGCACGGCCAAGGCCGCCTACTACGGGGCCTGGATCTACGCGCTCAGCCCGGTGGACCTGCTGCCCGACCCGATCCTCATCGACGACGTCGGCGTCGTCCTGGCCTGCGTCGCGGCGCTGGAGCAGATGGTGCGCCGGCGCCGGGAGTCGCTCAGACCGTGACCGCCGCCGACCTGGCGATCCGCCCGCGCACCGCGCCCAGGAACCGCCCGTCCGGACCGAGCGCGCGCACCTCCACCTCGTCGCCGTCCTCCAGCCAGGTGCGGACCGAGCCGTCGGGCAGCACGAGGCCCTGCTCCCCCCCGCCGGTCAGCTCGATGAGCGAGCCCGCCTCGCCCTGCCCGGGGCCGCTGACCGTCCCGGAGGCCAGCAGGTCGCCGGGACGCAGGCAGGCGCCGTTGGCCGTCAGGTGGGCGAGCATCTGGGCCGGGCTCCAGTGCATGGAGGCGTACGGTGGGCGGGAGACCACCTCGCCGTTCAGCCTCACCTCCAGCACCAGGTCCAGGCCCCGGTCCTCGTCCTCGCGCAGGTAGGGCAGCAGCGGCGTCCTCCCGGACGGGGCGGGGACGCGGAAGCCGTCCAGCGCGGCGAGCGGCACCACCCAAGGGCTGACCGAAGTGGCGAACGACTTGCCGAGGAACGGCCCGAGCGGCACGTACTCCCAGGACTGCAGGTCCCGGGCCGACCAGTCGTTGACCACGCAGACCCCGAAGACGTGCTCGGCGAAGTCCCCTGTGGGCACCGGCACGCCCATCGGGCTGGGCGCGCCCACGACGAAGCCGAGCTCCGCCTCGAAGTCCAGCCGCCGGGTCGGGCCGAAGAACGGCGCGACCGAGCCGTCCGGCCGGAACTGCCCCGACGGGCGGTGGATCTCCGTCCCGGAGACCACGACCGTGCCGGCGCGCCCGTGGTAGGCGATCGGCATGTGCATCCAGTTGGGCGTCAGCGGATGCCTTCCGGGACGGAAGATGCGGCCCACGTTGGTGGCGTGGTGCTCGGAGGCGTAGAAGTCCACGTAGTCGGCGACGGTGAAGGGCAGGTGCAGCGTCGCCTCCGACATCGGCACGTACGGGCCGACCGGCCCGGCCAGCAGCGACTCCCGCACCGCGTGCCACACGTCGGGCCCCGCCACCAGGAACGGGTCGAGGGTCCCGTAGGCGAACAGAGCGGGATGCGGCACGCGGGCCTGCGACAGGTCGAGGATCCGGTCCTCCACCGCGACCCCCACACGGCGGATCCCGGGCCGGTCCAAGGTGGTGAACACCCCGTAGGGCAGGGTTTCAGCGTCGAACATTCCACGTCCAGGCGTAGTCGGGGTCCTCGCAGGCCGACGCGCCCTCGCCGAGCTCCAGCGGAGCGAAGGTGTCGACCATCACCGCGAGTTCGGTGACGGCTTCGAGACCCAGCGCACGTTCACGCACCCCCGGATGGGGGCCGTGGGTGTGCCCTCCCGGGTGCAGCGAGACAGAGCCCCGCCCGATCCCCGAGCCCCGACGGGCCTCGTAATCTCCTCCGCAGTAGAACATGACCTCGTCGCTGTCGACGTTGGAATGCGCATAAGGGACTGGGACGGCCAGCGGGTGGTAGTCGACCTTGCGCGGCACGAAGTTGCAGACCACGAAGTTGCGGCCCGCGAACACCTGGTGGACGGGAGGCGGCTGGTGGACGCGCCCGGTGATCGGCTCGAAGTCGTGGACGCTGAAGGCGTACGGGTACAGGCAGCCGTCCCAGCCGACCACGTCGAAGGGGTGCGTGGCCTGGACGTGGACCGTCCCCCCGCCCCGGTGCCTGACATGGACCTCGACGTCCCGCCCTTCCCGCAGCAGCGGCTCGGCGGGGGCGCGGAGGTCGCGCTCGCAGTAGGGGGCGTGCTCGAGGAACTGGCCGTAGCGCGACAGGTAGCGGTGCGGCGGGGTGATGTGGCTCGCCGACTCGATGCAGTAGAGCCGCACCCGCCCGGACGGCACCCAGCGGTGGATCGTCCCCCGGGGCAGCACCACGTAGTCGCCCGGCCCGGCGCTCAGCGCGCCGAACACCGTCTCGACGACCGCCTCTCCCTCCTCCACGTAGACGCACTGGTCGCCGATCGCGTCCTTGTAGAGGGGTGAGGGGTCGTCGGCCACGACGTAGGAGATGCGCACGTCGGCGTTGCCCAGCAGGACGCGCCGCCCCGTCACCGCGTCCACGCCGCTCCTCCCGTCGGGGAAGAGCGCGTGGAGGCAGAGGTGGCGGGGCAGCAGCGGATGGTTGCGGCGGTAGTCCTCGGCGGGAGGTTCCCAGACGCGGGCGTCTGACAGGGCCGAGGGGCTGGCGCGGTGGTAGAGCAGGGCGGAGTCGGAGCTGAAGCCCTCCTCCCCCATGAGCTCCTCGTGGTACAGAGACCCGTCGGGAGCCCGGTGCTGGGTGTGTCTTTTGTCCGGGACCTCGCCGACTCTCCGGTAGTACGCCATGGGCCGCTTCCCTCGTCTCCAGGGTCCGCGCGGGGGCTACAGGTTCCCCCGTCTCGCCTGCTCCCGTTCGATCGCCTCGAAGAGCGCCTTGAAATTGCCCTTCCCGAACCCGAGCGAACCATGCCGCTCGATGAGCTCGAAGAAGACCGTCGGCCGGTCCTGCACGGGCTTGGTGAAGATCTGCAGGAGGTAGCCGTCCTCGTCCCGGTCCGCCAGGATGCGCAGCTCCCGCAGGGTGGAGACGGGCACCCGGGTGGTGCCGACCCAGTCGCCGAGGGTGTCGTAGTAGGCGTCGGGCGTCTCCAGGAAGCGCACGCCCATCGCCCGCATCTCCCGGACGGCCGTCACGATGTCGGAGGTGGCCAGGGCGATGTGCTGGACGCCGGGACCGCCGTAGAACTCCAGGTACTCGTCGATCTGCGACTTGCGCCTGCCGGGCGCGGGCTCGTTGAGGGGGAACTTCACCCGGTGGTCGCCGCTGGCCACGACCTTGGACATCAGCGCCGAGTACTCGGTGGCGATGTCGTCGCCGATGAACTCCTTCAGGTTGGTGAAACCCATGACGCGGCGGTAGAAGTCCACCCACTCGTCCATCTTGCCGAGCTCGACGTTGCCGACGCAGTGGTCGATCGCCTGGAAGTAGTGCTTCGTACGGTCGGCCAGTCCCTGGAAGAGCGGTCCCGACGGGACGAAGCCCGGAAGGAAGGGCCCCGAGTAGCGGGACCTGTCGACCAGGGTGTGGCGGGTCTGGCCGTAGGTCGCCAGGGCGGCCATGCGGACGACGCCGTACTCGTCGGACAGCTCGTACGGCTCCTCCAGAATGTGCGCGCCGCTGTCGCGGGCGTGCGCCACGGCGGCGTCCACGTCGGAGACCTCCAGCGCGAGGTCGCCGACCCCGTCGCCGTGCGCCGCGACCGAGGCACCGACCTCGGTGCCCGCGCGCACCTCTCCCGTGATGCGGAAGCGTGCCTTGCCCGAGGTCAGGACGTACTCCGCGTAATCGCGGCAGCCCGTCTCGGGGCCGCGGTAGGCCACGCAGCTCATGCCGAACGCGGTGGAGTAGTAGTGGGCGGTCTGCCAGGCGTTGCCGACGAGGAACCTGACGTGGTCCAGGCCCCTCACCGGGAAAGGGTCTTCGGAGAAGTCGTGGGGAACGGCCCCGACGAGGACGTCCTCGTCGGCGGGCCGGCTCAGCTGGGTCATGCGGCTTGCCTCCTCTCCCTGCCGGATGCGGCCACCTTGACCCTGGTCTACCCACGATGACAAGCTTTCTGACGGCAGCTGTGCAGAATGGAAAGCAAAAACCGGTTCAGGTGGTCACAAAATGCCCGATCAGCCAACCACTCTCGACCAGCTCGACATCCGGCTCCTGCGCGCGCTGGCCGACCATCCCCGCGCCGGCTTCCTCGAGCTGTCCCGGATCACCGGCACCTCCCGGGTGACCGTCCAGGCCCGGCTGGAACGGCTGGAGGAGGCGGGCGTCATCCGCGGCCACGCCCCGCAGGTCGACCTGCCCAAGGCCGGCTATCCCGTCATGGCGTTCGTGACCCTGCAGATCTCGCAGGGCGCGCTGGCCGAGGTCGCCGAGCACCTGCGCGCCCTGCCCGCCGTCCTGGAGGCGCACGCGACCACCGGCCAGGACGACCTCCACTGCCGGCTGGCCGCCCCCTCCCACGAGGGGCTCCAAGAGGCCCTCCTGGCGCTCAACCGCATCCCCGACGTGGTGCGCACGACCAGCGTCATCGCCCTGTCGGAGCTCGTGGCCCCCCGCGTCCTGCCCCTCCTGGAGTCGGTGGAACGCCCCGAGCCGTCCCGCGTCCCGTCCTTCCGCCGCGCCGTCAGGCGGCCGTGACGAGCGTCGCCGCCCCCGCGCCGATCAGCGCCACCGCCCACACCCGGTCCAGGTTGAACCAGGCCCGCCGCAGCACCGCCAGTCCCACCACCTCGTAGACGACCAGGGCCACCGCGCCCGCCGCCGCGAACATCGCCAGCGTGTGCACCCCGGTGACGAAGACCGCCGCGCTGACGGCGTCACCTGCTCCCGCCCCTGCCCCCAGCCCGTGGTCATGCGCTCCTCCACCGCCCTCCATCGAGGTGAGCACGGGCAACAGCATCAGCCCTGCGCCGTGCGCAGAGGACATGAGGAACGACCAGACGGCCAGCTGCCACAACGACAGCCGCATCCCGACCCAGCGGAAATGCCGCTGCGACAACAACCTCCACAGCCCGAAACCGGCGAGCAGTGCTCCTCCCGCGATCGCCATCGCCTGGGTGGCGACCACCGACCGGGTCAGGGAGACCAGCACCGCCACCGCCGCGACCGAGGCGGCATGCCCTGCCGCGATGGCGGGCAACGACGCCAGCATGCGCGCGCGGGAACGTTCCTGCAGGCCCCGGGCGACCGCGAACAGCCACCCCATGCCGGGATTGAGTCCGTGGAAGGCTCCCAGGACCAGCAACGACGCCAGCGTCACGGGAAGCAGTACGAGTCGGAGGAGGCGTCGCCGCCCTGGAGCCGGACCTGGTGGGGGCGCAGTCCCCGGAAGTCCTCTCCGTGCGGAAAGAAGCGCTCGTCGAAGGTGAACTCCTCGCCGGAGTCGAGCTTGGCCGCCCAGGCTCCCACGCCGTCCGGATAGAACTGGTCGTCCCAGGAGCCGTACAGGGAGTTGGTGACGTAGACGCGCTCACCGTCGCGGCTGACCTCGATCATCTGCGGACCGCCCGCCAGCGGCAGGTCCGGCTCCGCCGGGTGCGGGGTGCGGCCGACGATGCCGCCGATGCGCACCGAACCGGCCTCGACCGGGTTGAAGGGGTCGCTGACGTCGTAGCGCTTCAGTTCGCCGGTCCCCCAGGCCGAGACGTACAGGTACGCGTCGTCCACGGACAGGGCGATGTCGGTGACCAGCGGCGGGACGGCGCCGAAGGGGGCGATGACCGGCGGGAGCGAAGCCGGGTCGGCGGGCTCGGCGGGGATGGTGATGACCTTCTTCACCGCGAACTCGCCGCCCTCCCTGTACCAGAGCCACACCGAGGCCGACAGGTCCTCCACGTCCACCACGACGCCCACGAACCCGTACTGCGCCGTGGGGTCGTGGGCGGGCCGCAGCTCCAGTGCCATCTGGTACCGGTCGCCCAGGTCGATGCTCTGGATGTGCCTGCGCTTGCGCAGGTCGAAGAAGTGCAGGGAGTGCCCGTACTGGCGGCCCAGGAGCAGCTCTCCGACGACCCCGTCCTCGACCATCGACGGAGTGCCCCACTCGGACGTCACCAGGACGTCGTGCGCGATGTGCCACCAGAAGTCGTAGGCGAGGTACTGCGGGCCGCGGTCGACCTCCCAGCGGCCCAGCACCTCGAACGAGGTGTGGTCGAGCAGCGCGATGCCGCCGGGGCCCTCCTGGCCGGAGGCGCCGCCGAGCGCGGAGACGTACAGGCCCTCCGGGCCGCAGTGCACGGTGTGTGGGCGGGAGTAGCCGGCGCGCTCGGCCAGCTCCTCGGGCTCCAGGACCTTGACGATCTGCGGGGCGCGCGGGTCGGCCTTGGTGTCGATGACGTAGATCCGCGAGGAGCGCAGACCGGGGACGATGAGGTAGCGGCGTTCGACGTGCGGGTGGGGGGCGCCGGGGCAGAGGGCGCTGCTGCAGGCGTTCCAGCCGAAGTGGTGGAGTTCGTCCCCGAGGTGGGGCAGGTCCGTCCAGCCCACGACCTCGCCGTAGGAGTCCGACTCGGGGTCGGTGTCCAGGACGGCCATCGCGTCGGGCTTCTCGGCGGCCCGGTCGAAGGCGGCCACGTAGGCCAGCTTCTCCGGCGGGGCCGAGGCCGCGTCCCTGGGAGAGGGGTAGAAGGTCGGATCGGGCTTCCACAGCGCCATGGGGGGCTCCTCGCAGACGGTTGCGCAGATTTTATACTTTCCGAGTATGGAATACCATCATGGTAGGTAGTGAGCTGGGGCTCTGGCGCGCCGTGTAACGTCTCGGTAGTCTTCAATGTCACGCTCCATTTACATCTGCCGGGTAGTGTTGCCCCGCGGGTAACGATCATGTAGGAAAGCAAGCGCATTCCCCCGATCAGGCAGGTCTCGTGTGAACGCTTCAGCGAGTCTTCCGGACCATCCGGAGGGCCACCTCTCTCCGCTCGACGGCGGGCCCACCGTGCTGCGCATGATGCTCGGCGCCCAGCTGCGGAGACTGCGTGAGGACAAGGGCATCTCCGCGGAGAAGGCCGGCTACACCATCCGCGCGTCCCACTCCAAGATCTCCCGGATGGAGCTCGGCCGCGTCGGCTTCAAGGAGCGCGACGTCGCCGACCTCCTCACCCTCTACGGGGTGCTGGACGAGGCCGAGCGCGCCCCGATCCTGGAGCTGGTGAGCCGCGCCAACGAACCCGGCTGGTGGTACAACTACAACGACCTGCTGCCCAACTGGTTCGAGGTCTACATGGGCCTCGAGGGCGCGGCGTCCATCATCCGCACCTACGAGCTGCAGTTCATCCCCGGGCTGCTGCAGACCGAGGACTACGCGCGGGCCCTCATCCCGCTGGGCTTCCCCGAGATCTCCGAGGAGGAGCTCGAGCGGCGCGTCCAGCTGCGGATGCGGCGCCAGCGCAGACTGCTCGCCGGCGAGCTGCGGGTGTGGGCGGTCGTGGACGAGAACGCGCTGCGCCGCCCCATCGGCGGCAAGGCGGTCATGCGGGCGCAGGTCGAGCACCTCATCGAGCTGAGCGGCCGCCGGAACGTCACCATCCAGGCGCTGCCCTTCAACGCGGGCGGGCACGCCGCGGTCTCCGGCGCCTTCAGCATCCTGCGCTTCCCCGAGGCGACGCTGCCCGACATCGTCTACCTCGAGCAGCTCACCAGCGCCCTGTACCTGGACAAGCCGGCCGACATCGACCGCTACCTCCAGGTGATGAACCGGCTCGCCCTCGAGGCCGCCCAGCCGGGCGACTCCCGCGAGATGCTCTCCCGGGTGCTGAACCGCTCCTCCTGACGCCGCTCAGGCGGGCGCAGGCTCCCCCACCACCATGACCGGGCACGGGGCGTCCCGGATCAGCTCGCGGGTGGTCGCGCCCAGCGCGCGCAGTTTCCAGCCGGGCCGCTCGTGCCGCCCCAGCACCAGCAGCCCGGCACCGGCCGACGCCTCCAGCAGCACGTCGCGGGCGAAGCCCGGCGCGACGACCGGAGCCGTGCCGGGCCAGCGCGACGTCCACGGCTCCAGCTCGCGGGCCAGGTGCTCGCGCACACCCGCGAGCACGGGCGCGGTGTCCAGCGGCGGGATCCAGGCGGGCGCGCCGAACCCCTCCACCGGGGGCTGGAACCAGGCGTGGACCAGGCGCGGGGCGCGGCCGCGCAGCCGGGCCTCGGCGTCGGCGGCCTCCAGCACCGCGGCGGACGGCTCGGCGCCCACCCCCACCACGACCGGCGCGTCGTGCAGGGCCGAGGCGTCGTTCTTGACCAGGACCACCGGGACGGGGCAGCAGCCGGCCACGGCCAGCGCCGCGGAACCGGCGACCAGGCTGCCCACCGCGCCGTGCCCGTGGGTCCCCAGCACCACCAGGCCTGCCCCGCCCACCCGCTCCAGCAGCACCTCGCCGGGCCGGCCGGACTCGGCCTCGATGACGAGGTCGGCCTGGCCGGCGACCCGGTGGGCCCGGGCCGCGGCGGTCTCCAGCAGCTCGTGCCCACCCGCCGCGACGGGGACGTGCAGCAGCCTCAACCGCGCCGCACGGCGCCCGGCCTGCACCGCGGCCCACTCCAGCGCGGCGTTCCCGGGCTCCGACCCGTCCACGCCGACCAGGATCTCCTCCATCGGCTCTCCTCCGTCTCCGCTCTCCTACCCAGCGGAGACGGAGGGCGACCCCTGCGGGGCCGCTCCCCCGACGGGCGGGTCAGGCGGAGGCGGCCTCGGCGATGACCGCGTCGACCTCCTCGCGGCGCGCCGCCTCCTCGGCCGCGAAGCGCTCGGCGTCGAGCCGGTCGGCGAGCTCCTCGTCCTGGGCCATCAGCGCCTCCAGGTCCCCCTTGGACATCTCCAGGACGCCCATGTCGGCGTAGGCGTTCTGGACGCGCTCGCTCCACAGGCCGATGTCCTTCACGCACGGGACGATCCGGCTGAACAGCAGGCTCTGGAAGATCTTCATGTACTCCGACTCGCGGGCCAGGCGGCTCGCCTCGTCCCTGGGGATGCCGAAGTTCTCCCACACCTCCAGGCCCTGGAAGCGGTCGCGCATGAGGTAGCAGCCCTCGATGACGAACTCCTCGCGCTCGCGGCGCTCGGTGTCGGTGAGTTCGCGGTAGTGGTCGCGCAGCGCGAGCCGGCCGAAGGCGACGTGGCGGGCCTCGTCCTGCATGACGTAGGTGAGCATCTGCTTGGGGAGCTCGGCCGTCGTCATGTCCCGCACGAGGCCGAAGGCCGCCAGGGCGAGGCCTTCGATGAGCACCTGCATGCCGAGGTAGGGCATGTCCCAGCGGCTGTCGGAGAGGGTGTCGTCGAGCAGCGACCGCAGGTTGTCGTTGATGGGGTAGACGAGTTCGAGCTTCTCGTGCAGGAACTTGCCGAACAGCTCGACGTGGCGGGCCTCGTCCATGGTCTGGGTGGCGGAGTAGAACTTGGCGTCGAGGTCCGGGACGGTCTCCACGATCCGGGCACCGGTGATCATCGCGCCCTGCTCGCCGTGCAGGAACTGGGAGAACTGCCAGGAGGTCAGGTGCAGCCGCAGCTCTCCCCGCTCCCTGTCGTTCATCTTCTCCCAGTAGGGGGTGCCGTAGATGGCGTTGGCCTGGTCGGGCAGGCCGAGCGGGTTGGCGGGGTCGACGTCAAGGCTCCAGTCGATGCGCTTGACGGCGTCCCACTGCTTGTCCTTGCCTTTCTGGTACAGATTGAGAAGCCTGTCACGGCCCTCGTCGTATTCCCAGGTGAATCGGCTGTCACCGGCCAGCGGCACGTTCCAGGTCTCCCGGGAAACGGGGGCGGTGTAAAGCTCGTGGGTCGACACGCTGTACTCCCGTCTGTGACGTACAACGTACGTAGAACGTACGATGTACGTAAAGTCGCACAGCGCTGGAAAGGTGTCAACGGTTGCTCAGCAAGGGGCGCATCATCGACGCGGCGATCGCGCTGGTCGAACGGCACGGCGAGGACGCGCTGTCCATGCGGGCCGTCGCCGCGGAGCTGGACGTGGCGGTCATGTCCCTGTACAACCACGTCCCCAGCAAGGCCGCGCTCCTGGACGGCATCGCCCACCGCGTGATGACCGGCCTGTACCTGGACGAGGACACCGGGGCCGACTGGAAGACCCAGGCCCGCACGCTCATCCGCGCCTTCCGCCGGGTGGCGCGCGACTACCCGGCCTGCATGAACCTCATCGTCACGCACAGCGTGGAGCTGCCGTTCGGCATCAGGCCGATCGAGCGGGCGCTGGTCATCGCCGACTCGGCCGGATTCGACGGGCCCACCTCGGTCCGGGTGATGCGCGCGATCATCGCCTACGCGCTGGGCGCCCAGCTGCGCGAGACCGACATGGTGAAGATGCTGGACTACCTGCCGGCCGACCCGGCGGCGGCCTTCGCCGAGCTCGACCCGGTGGAGTTCCCCCACGTGACCGCGCTGGCCAAGGAGCTCACCGCGCACGACCCCGAGACGGACTTCGAGTTCGGCCTCGAGCTGTTCATCAGCGCGCTCGACACGCTGCCGCGCTGAAACGTCCGGCGCGGACGGCGCCGGGAACGGCTCCGTGCGGGGATCCTCCACTCTCCCGCATGGAGCGGTCCACGAACGGGCCGTCCGCGCCGCGGGGGTTTTCAGCCGGAATGCTTGGCGCTGGCGGCCCCGCGCAGGCCCACCGTTCCCGGCCGGTGGATCAGGATCTTCTTCATGGGGGGTTCCTCCTGGAGAATGACAACCCGGACGGGAGCTAACAATTCCATGCTTTCCACCTGAAGTGCGACTTCTGTTTCAAAAGGTGAGACAAATAACCCCGGGGACCGACCGCCGATGCACCTGCTCGCCCATCGCGATCTCCATTGAAACGGATATCTATCCCAGATAAGGATGTATGTCATGAAAGTCCTAATTCTTGGCGGCACCCGGTTCGTCGGAACGATCGCGGCGCAGGAGGCCGTCTCCCGCGGCCACCACGTCACGGTGTTCAACCGCGGCACCCGTCCCGCGCCCGCCGGAACGGCCATGCTGACCGGCGACCGGCTCGGTGGTCTGGACGCGCTGCGCACCGGCTCCTGGGACCTGGTGATCGACACCTGGAAGGGCGCGCCCCGCGCCGTGCGGGAGACGGCCCGCCTGCTGGCCGGACGGGCCGGCCACTACACCTACGTCTCGTCCCGGTCCGTCTACGCCCAGCCCGCGCCGCCCGGAGGCGACGAGAGCGGCCCGCTGGTCGAGGGCGCCGCCCCCGACGCCGGAGACGTGCCCTATCCGCAGGCCAAGCTCGGCGGGGAGATGGCCGTGGCCGAGTCCTTCGGCGACCGCGCGCTGTTCGCCCGCGCGGGGCTCGTCCTCGGCCCGTACGAGAACGTCGGCCGCCTCCCCTGGTGGCTGGACCGGGTCTCCCGGGGCGGCACGATCCCCGCACCGGGCCCCGCCGACCTGCCCCTGCAGTTCATCGACGCCCGCGACCTCGCCCGTTTCCTGCTGGACCACCCCGCCACCGGAGGCGCCTTCGACCTGATCGGTCCGCCCGGCCACACCACGATGCGCGGCCTGCTGGAGGCCTGCGCCGCGGCGACCGGCACCGCCCCCGACCTCCGCTGGCTCTCCCCCGAACAGGTGGAGGCCGCGGGCGTGGAGCCGTGGTCGGACCTGCCGGTCTGGCTGCCGCCGGGCGAACTCCACGACACCATGCACTCCGGCGACCCCGCCAAGGCCCTCGCCCGCGGCCTGGTCTGCCGCCCGGCCGCCGAGACCGTCGCCGGCACCTGGGCCTGGATGCGCTCCTCCGGCTGGAGCGCCCCCGACACCGTCTTCGGCCGGAAGGTGGGGCTTTCCCCCGAGCAGGAGAAGGCCCTGCTCGCCGCCTAGACGGTGCCCACGTAGACCCAGTCCCCCTCGACGCGGACGAACTTGCTGTTCTCCTCCATCCGCCCCCGCCGTCCCCGTTCCACGTAGTGGGCGCGGAACCGCACGGTGCCCTCGGTGTCGAAGGGGCCGCCCCTGGCGGTCTCCAGCACCTCCAGGCCCGTCCATCTGGTCCGCCGGTCGACCCCCGTGCCGGCGGGCCGGGTGGCGGGGTGCCACGTGCGCCGCAGGTAGTCCGAGTCGCCCACGCTGAAAGCGCTGTACCGCGAACGCATCAGCGCCTCGGCCGTGGGCGCGCTGCTCTCCCCTGCGTGGAACCGACCGCAACACCGCTCGTAGGGCTCGGAAAGCCCGCACGGACACTTCGAAGACATTCCCTCATTCTCCCTTCTCCCGGCCGCCGCGCCATCGGGGCCCGGTGGCGGCCGTGCCGCGCCCTTCCCGTCAGGGTCCGGTCTCGGCTCCCTCGACCTTGTAGCCGGGAATGGACGGCCAGCGGACGGTGAGGACGACCGACTCCTCCTCCGCGTACCAGGAGTGGTCGACGCCCCGGCCCCAGACGACGTAGTCGCCCTGCTTGCTCAGCACCACGTCGCGGCCGGGGAACTCCATGCGGAACCGGCCGCTGATGAGGACCAGGAGGGCGGTGCGGTGTTCGCCGTGCACCCATGCGGCGCGCGTGTCGCCGGGCGGGTGCACGCCCCACTTGATCTCGACGTCGGTGCTGTGCCGGGCGTCTCCCTCGGGCATGAAGTGCCCCAGGAGCCAGCCGCGCTCCTCGGGCGCGTCGATGTTGGCGTTGCCCACGTAGATGTCGTCTGTCACGGCCAGCGAGACTAACCGAGATCGCCGGTGGACCGTTCGACGGCGACGGGCGCCGCCGGTCAGATGCCGAGGCGGGCGGCGATGCCCTCCAGCAGGCAGTCGAGGCCGTGGGCGAAGCGCCATTCGGCGTCGTCCTTGCGCGTGGCCGTCCTGAGGTACTTCTCGAAGGCGGGGTAGCGGCCGGTGCCCGTGAGCCAGACCATCGTCGGGGCGAGCTCGGAGCGCAGCCCGTCGCCACCGGCCAGCCCCTCGTCGTCGATCAGCTCGGTGACGGCGGTCTCGTAGCCCGTCGCGCCCTCCACATAGGCGTCGACGGCCCTGAACACGCTCATCATCGTGTCGGCGTCCATGTCGTGGCCGTCCAGCACGGCGAGCGCCTGCTCGGCGACGGCCATCCGGTTCGGCGTGAGCGCCAGCTTGGCCCGCAGGGGCAGCCGGCCGAGCCAGGGGTGCGCCAGCGTCAGCTCCCGGGTGCGGAAGGCCAGGTCCCGGAGCGCCTCGCGCCAGCCGAGACCGTCCGGCGTCCACGGCTCGGCGTAGACGTGATCGACCATCAGGTCCAGGAGGTCGTCCTTGCCGGACAGGTAGCGGTAGGGCGCCATGGGGGCGACACCCAGCTCGGCGGCCAGCCGGCGCATGGTGACGGCCTCCAGCCCCTCCGCGTCGGCGAGCGCGACCGCGGTCGAGGCGATGCGCTCGGGGGACAGCGTCTGACGCGGCGCGGGCGCGGGACGCTCCAGCCGCTCCCACAGTGACCCCGGTTTCTCCGTACCCATGAGTACAACGTATCCCAAGTAGACAACGTACATAGCGATGTGTACGTTGTATCTCGATCAATACGACGTACACACCCAGGGGACGGCCATGCACGAAATGAAGATCGCGATCCTCGTCGGCAGCACCAGGGACGGCCGCTTCGCCCCTTCCGTCGCCGCGTGGACGGAGAGCCTGATCGCCGAGCGCGGGGACATGCGGGCCGACGTCATCGACCTGGTCGAGACCCCGCTGCCGACCGTCTTCCCCGTCCTCGGCCAGCCGCCCGCGTCCGCCGCGGACCGGGAACTGCTGGCCGCGGTGTCGCCCCGCCTGGCCGAGGCCGACGCCTTCGTCATCGTGACGCCCGAGTACAACCACAGCTTTCCCGCGGCGCTGAAGAACGCGATCGACTGGCACAACACCGAATGGCACGCCAAGCCGGTCGCCTTCGTCTCCTATGGCGCCTTCTCGGGCGGCCTGCGGGCGATCGAGCAGCTGCGCCCGGTCCTCGCCGAAGTGCACGCGGTGGCGATCCGCGACGCCGTCTCCCTCCAGAGCCCGTGGGAGCAGTTCGACGGCGACGGCCGTGCAGTGGACCCGGCCGTCGAAGCCGCCGGCAGGCTCATGCTCGACCGCCTCGCCTGGTGGACGCACGCGCTGCGCACCGCCCGCGCCGCCACCCCCTACGCCGCCTGACATGGACGACCTCGCCCGAACCGAGCGCCGGTCCCTCCACGCCGGTGTGTTCGGCCTGCTGCTCGGCATGTTCCTGGCGATGCTCGACGGGCTGGTCGTGGGCACCGCGCTGCCCACGATCGCCGGGGACCTCGGCGGGCTGGACCGGCTGCCCTGGGTGGTGACCGCGTACATGCTCGCCGCCGCGGCCACCACCCCCGTCTGGGGCAAGCTCGGCGACCTGTTCGGCCGCAAGGCGGTCTTCGTCACCGCGATCGTGCTCTTCCTGGCCGGGTCCGTCCTGTGCGGCCTGGCACGGGACATGGCCCAGCTCATCGGTTTCCGCGCCGTGCAGGGGCTGGGCGCGGGCGGGCTCATGGTCGGGGCGCTCGCCGTCATCGGCGTGCTGGTCCCGCCCCGCGACAGCGGCCGGATCCAGTCGATGATCGGCGTCATCATGCCGATCGCCTACGTCGGCGGCCCGCTGCTCGGCGGCCTGCTCACCGACCATCTGAGCTGGCGCTGGACGTTCTACGTGAACGTGCCCGTCGGCGCGGTGGCCCTCCTGCTCATCGCGACCCGCGTCCACCCGCCGCCCGCCCCGCGCGGGCGGCCCCGCATCGACTACGCGGGCGCCGCCCTGCTGACGGCCTCCATCGTGGCGCTGACCCTGCTCGCGAGCTGGGCCGGGACCGCCTACCCGTGGGCCTCGCCGCAGATCCTCGGCCTGGGCGCGGCCGGCGTCCTCGGCGTCGCCTGGTTCGTCGCCGTCGAGCGTCGGGCGGCCGAGCCGATCATCCCGCCGCGGCTGTTCGCCGACCGCGACTTCACCGTCGTGCAGGTTCTCGGGTTCCTCGTCGGCGCCGCGATGCTGACCGTGACCAACTACCTGCCGCAGTACTTCCAGTTCGTGCAGGGCGCGTCTCCGGCCGCCGCCGGCATGCTCCTGCTCCCGCTGATGTTCGGCATGCTCGGCGCCCAGCTGCTCACCGGCCGCCTCATCAGCGCCGACGGCCGCTACCGGCGCTACCCGATCCTCGGCGGCGCCCTCATGACCGCGGGCGTCCTCGCCCTGCTCCAGCTCGGCACGGGCACCCCCGCGCCCGCCGCCTCGGCCCTCACGTTCCTCATCGGGGCCGGAATCGGCCTGCTGATGCAGAGCAGCACGCTCATCACCATGAACAGCGCCGACCCGCGCGACATGGGCGCCGCCAACGGCACCCTCATGCTGTTCCGCACCATCGGCGGCTCGCTGGGCATCGCCCTCCTGGGCACCCTCTACGCCGCCCGCATGGCCGCCGACCTGACCGCCCGCCTGGGACCGTCCACGGCCGCGCACCTCACCGAAGGCGGCGCCCTCACCCCCGCCCTCCTCCCCGCCCTGCCGGCGGAGACCGTCGATGCCGTCCGCTCCGCCGTCACCGGCGGTCTCCACCTCATCCTCTACGGCACCCTCGTCCTGGCCCTCCTCACCTTCGCCGCCTCCTGGCTCATCCGTGAGGTCCCCCTCCGCACCGCCCTCCCCCCGTCCACCCCCGAACCGCACCGGTCACCGGCCGACCGATGAGGACGAGCCCGCCAGCGCGTGTACAGCCACGGGCAGGACGCCGCCAGACGGACGTCCGTCAGTGGAACGTCCAACGCGCGCCAGCGCGTGTACAGCCACGGGCAGGACGCCGCCAGGCGGACGTCCGTCAGTGGATGAGGGCGTGGTTCTCGGCGTCGGTGCGGCGGAGGCGGGCGGCGATGGCGTTGGCGATGGACCAGCGCAGCGCGTCGGCCAGGCGCGGGGAGTCGCGTTCCAGCCGGGCCAGTTCCCGGGTGGTGAGCACCAGGCAGGAGGTGGGGCATTCGGCGACGATGCGGTGGGTGTGCTCGGCGTCGTCGATCAGGGCCAGGCGGCCCACGGCGGTGCCGGGGCCCATGGAGGTCTCGCGGACGGGGCGAGGCGGGGTGCCCACCATGATCTGCCGGGCCAGGCCGCCGGAGATGATGAAGCACAGTGCGGCGACGTCCTCCAGGAGGCGCTCGCCGGGGGCGTACTCGCGCGGCTCCAGGTAGGCCTCCAGGGCGGTGACCAGGAACGGGTCGAGGCTGCGCAGCAGGTCCTGTTCGGCCAGCGGAACGGTCATGCGGGAGGCGCCCGCGGACTCCAGCAGGGCGTCCTCGCACCACTCCAGCGCGGCGTCCCTGGTCTCGGAGATGACCGCGGAGGGGACGGTGACGCCCTTCTCCGTGTCGACGACGACCGTGGTGATGCCGCGTTCCTTCAGTTTGGCGGCCAGGCCCTCCATGAGGGTCTCGGCGACCGAGGCGACCCGCCCGGCGCGTTTGAGGTCCAGGACGACCCAGCGGACGGAGCCGGTGTCCTCGCTGATGGTGCGCACGACCGCCTCGGCGCTGCTGAACGCCAGGTCGCCGCGGAGCACGTAGAC
Source organism: Actinocorallia populi (assembly GCF_002995495.1). Taxonomy (GTDB): domain Bacteria; phylum Actinomycetota; class Actinomycetes; order Streptosporangiales; family Streptosporangiaceae; genus Actinocorallia; species Actinocorallia populi. The sequence goes on from NZ_PVZV01000007.1 coordinate 290,620, forward strand.
GCGGATGGCGCCGCCGAGGCGGGCCAGGGCGGTGCGTTCGTCGTGGGCGCGGACCCGGGAGGAGTGCGCGGTGTCGCCGCGCAGGGTGCGGTGGAAGACCGGTCCGGAACGTTCGGCGGGGCGCATCAGGTGCAGCCCGAACCGCTGGGACAGCTCCTCGCAGGCCGCGACGCCGCGCACGCTGTTGCCGCGTGAGTCCAGGCGGGGGCTGAAGAGGCCGAGCCCGAGCTGGGAGGGCAGCGCGGCGATGAGCCCGCCGGACACGCCGCTCTTGGCGGGCAGCCCGGCGCGGACCAGCCACTCGCCCGCGTAGTCGTAGGTGCCGCAGGTGGCCATGACGGTCAGCGCGTTGGCCGCCGCCTCCACCGACACGACGGTCTCGCCGGTCAGCGGGTTGATGCCGCCTCCGGCGAGGGTGGCGGTCATGACGGCGAGGTCGCTGGTGGTCACCAGCGCCGCGCACTGCTCGAAGTACAGCCGCAGCGACTCCTCGACGTCGCAGGTGAGGGTGCCCGCGCCGTGCATGAGGTAGGCCAGGGCGCGGTTGCGGTCGCCGGTGGCCGCCTCGGAGTCCATCACCTTGCGGTCGACGGCCAGTTCGCGTCCGGCGAAGGCCGACAGGCCCGTCAGGATGCGCTCCCGGCGCTCCTCGAAGGTGTCGCCGCCGACGAGGGTGGAGGTGACGATGGCGCCGGAGTTGACCATGGGGTTGTAGGGACGGCCGGTGTAGGGCTCGAGGCGGACGGCGTTGAAGGCGTCTCCGGTGGGCTCGACGCCGACCTGCTTGAGCACGTCGGGCAGGCCGCGGTCCTGCAGGGCCAGGGCGTAGACGAACGGCTTGGACACCGACTGGATCGTGAACGGCACCCGGCTGTCGCCCGCCTCGTAGACGGTCCCGTCGAGGGTGGCGACGGCGAGCCCGAACCATTCGGGGTCGGCCTTGCCCAGCTCCGGGATGTAGGTGGCGACCTCACCGGCGCGCTGCTCGATGAGACGGGCGTGCAGGTCGTCCAGGAGGTCCTGGATCGGGCTGACAAATGGCGCGTTCACTCCCACAGGGTAACGAGAAGGCTCACTCCCGGAGATCACCGGTATCCGTATCCGGACACGCCGCCGTCCCGGCCAGGAGCGCCGCCTCGGCCATGCGGCGCAGCAGGCGCGCCATGCCCGCGCGGTCCAGCTCCCCGGCGCTGTGCGGGGTGGAGTTGAGCAGCCCGAACACCGCGTGGACGGCGGCGCGGGCCTCGTCCTCCGGGCGGGGCCACTGCTCGCGCGTCACCCGTACCCATTCCTCGACGTAGGCGCGCTGCAGGCGGCGGATCTCCCGCCGCGGGGCCTCGGGGACGTTCTCCAGTTCGCGCTCGTGCACGACGATGAGCGCCGGGTGGTCCAGCGCGAAGGAGATGTGCCAGTCCAGCAGGGCGCCGAGCGGGTCGGCGGCGGCCGCGGCGCGCCGGAACCCCTCGTCGTGCAGCCGGGCGCTGATGTCCAGCAGGATCTCGGCCAGCAGCGCCTCCTTGCCGGCGAAGTGCCGGTACAGCGCGGGCCCGGTGAGGCCGACGGAGGCGCCGAGCTCGCCGATGGACACCCCGTGGTAGCCGCGCCGGGCGAACAGCTCGGCGGCCGCGGCCAGGATCTGCGCCCGCCTGGCCCGGGTATCGATCTCCATGCCCCCAGTGTAGACGACGCAGTTAATGATGATTAACATCGTTGTTAGTGACCATTAACATGGGTGCCGCCGCCGCGCGGCCCCGCCGGCCGTATCGACCGGATCGAGCGATTCGATGGAGGAGGGACACGTTGGGAGTGCTGCCGAGCCGGGCGGACGCCGCGGGCGAGCCCTACAAGCGCAACGCCGAGGCGAACGCCGAACTCGCCGCCCAGCTGCGGGAACGGCTGGCGGCCACCGCCCTGGGCGGGTCCGCCCGCGCCCGCGAGCGGCACGTGTCCCGGGGCAAGCTGCTGCCCCGCGAACGGGTCGACCGGCTGCTGGACCCGGGTTCGCCCTTCCTGGAGCTGTCCCCGCTGGCCGCCTGGGGCCTGTACGACGGCCAGGCGCCCGGAGCCGGGATGATCACCGGCGTGGGCCGGGTCTCCGGGCGCGAGTGCGTGGTCATCGCCAACGACGCGACGGTCAAGGGGGGTACGTACTTCCCGATGACCGTCAAGAAGCACCTGCGGGCGCAGGAGGTGGCGCTGCACAACCGGCTGCCGTCCATCGCCCTGGTCGACTCCGGCGGCGCGTTCCTGCCGATGCAGGACGAGGTCTTCCCCGACCGCGAGCACTTCGGCCGGATCTTCTACAACCAGGCCAACCTCTCGGCGCTGGGCGTGGCGCAGCTGGCCGCCGTCATGGGCTCGTGCACCGCGGGCGGTGCCTACGTGCCGGCGATGAGCGACGAGAACGTCATCGTCCGGAACCAGGGAACGATCTTCCTGGGCGGCCCGCCGCTGGTGAAGGCCGCCACCGGCGAGGTCGTCACCGCCGAGGAGCTGGGCGGCGGCGACGTGCACTCCCGGGTCTCCGGGGTCACCGACCACCTGGCCGAGGACGACGCCGACGCCCTGCGCATCCTGCGGGAGATCGTCGCGACGCTCGGCCCGCGCCCGCCCCGCCCGTGGGACGTCCGGCCGTCCGCCGAGCCCCTCTACGACCCGTCCGAGCTGTACGGGATCGTCCCGGCGGACCCGCGCACGCCCTATGACGTGCGGGAGGTCGTCGCCCGCGTGGTGGACGGCAGCGAGTTCACCGAGTTCAAGAAGGAGTACGGGCCGACGCTCGTGACCGGCTTCGCCCGAATCCAGGGCCACCCGGTGGGGATCATCGCCAACAACGGCATCCTGTTCGCCGAGTCGGCGATGAAGGGCGCGCACTTCATCGAGCTGTGCGACCGCCGCTCGATCCCGCTGGTGTTCCTGCAGAACATCACCGGCTTCATGGTCGGCCGCGACTACGAGCACGGCGGCATCGCCAAGCACGGCGCCAAGATGGTCACCGCCGTCTCCTGCGCCCGGGTGCCGAAGTTCACCGTGATCATCGGCGGCTCCTACGGCGCCGGCAACTACGCCATGTGCGGCCGCGCGTACTCGCCCCGGTTCCTGTGGATGTGGCCCAACGCCCGGATCTCGGTGATGGGCGGCGAGCAGGCCGCCTCGGTGCTGACCACCGTCGGCGACGCCGACGCCGACGCCGTCCGGGAGCAGTACGAGACGCAGGGCGAGCCGTACTACTCCACCGCCCGCCTGTGGGACGACGGCGTGATCGACCCCGTCGACACCCGCCGGGTCCTCGGCCTGGCCCTGTCCGCGGCCGCCAACGCCCCCCTCGCCGACGTCGGCTACGGCGTCTTCCGGATGTGAGGCCCATGTTCACCACCGTCCTCATCGCCAACCGCGGCGAGATCGCCGTCCGCGTCCAGCGCACCCTGCGCCGCCTGGGCGTGCGCTCCGTCGCCGTGTACGCGCCCGACGACGCCGGCTCCGTCCATGTACGGGAGGCCGACGAGGCCGTGCGGATCCCGTCCTACCTGGACGGCGCGGCGATCATCGAGGCCGCGCGGGCCACCAGCGCCCAGGCCGTCCATCCCGGTTACGGGTTCCTGGCCGAGAACGCCGCCTTCGCCCGTGCCTGCGCCGAGGCGGGGGTCGTCTTCATCGGCCCTCCGCCTTCGGCCATCGACGCCATGGGCGACAAGATCGAGGCCAAGCTGACCGTCGCCGCCGCGGGGGTGCCGGTCGTGCCGGGCCGCGACGAGCGGGGGCTGAGCGACGAGCAGATCGCCGAGGCCGCCCTGGAGATCGGCCTGCCGGTGCTGCTCAAGCCGTCGGCGGGCGGCGGCGGCAAGGGCATGCGCCTGGTGCGCGCCGAAGAGGAGCTGGCCGGGGCGATCGCCTCGGCGCGGCGCGAGGCGCGCGGCGCGTTCGGCGACGACACCCTGCTGGCCGAGCGGTTCATCGACGGGCCCCGCCACATCGAGGTGCAGGTCTTCGCCGACGCGCACGGCAACGTCGTGCACCTGGGCGAGCGGGAGTGCAGCCTGCAGCGCCGCCACCAGAAGATCGTGGAGGAGGCGCCCTCTCCCCTGCTGGACGCCGCGCAGCGGGCCGAGATCGGCGCGCACGCGGTGAACGCGGCACGCTCCATCGGCTACGTCGGCGCGGGCACCGTGGAGTTCATCGTGGCGGGCGAACGGCCCGACGAGCGCTACTTCATGGAGATGAACACCCGCCTTCAGGTCGAGCACCCGGTGACGGAACTGGTCACCGGCCTGGACCTGGTCGAGCTGCAGCTGCGGGTGGCCTCCGGCGAGCCCCTGCCGTTCACCCAGGACGACGTCGTGCTCACCGGGCACGCCGTCGAGGCCCGCGTCTACGCCGAGGACCCGGCGCGGGGCTTCCTGCCGACCGGCGGCCGCGTCCTGGCGCTCGCCGAGCCCGCGCAGGCCCGGGTGGACTCCGGCATCGGCGCGGGCGACGAGATCGGCAGCCGGTACGACCCGATGATCGCCAAGGTGGTCGTGCACGGGAGGGACCGGGCCGAGGCGCTGCGGGCGCTGGACCGCGCCCTGGCCGAGTACTCGCTGCTGGGCGTGCACACCAACGTCGCCTTCCTGCGCAGGCTGCTGGCCCGGCCCGAGGTCGTCTCGGGCGAGCTGGACACCGGCCTGGTCGAGCGGGTCCTGCCGGAGCTGAACGCCGGCGACGCCACCGTTCCCGAGTGGGTGCTCGCCGCCGCCGCGCTGGAGCGGATGCGCGCGGACGCCCCTGCCGGGGACGGCCCGTGGGACGCCATGGACGGCTGGCGGGTCGGCGAGGCCGCGTGGACCCCGCACGCGCTGGTCGTCGACGGCGGCGAGCCGGTCGAGGCGCGGACCAGGGGCGAGGAGGTCGCCGTCGGGGACGGGCCTCCCCGGCACGCGGTCCTGTCCGGGGAGGCCCTGGTGCTCGACGGGCGCCGCCACCCGCACCGCCGCGCCACCGGTCACGACGGCGCGGTCTGGATCGGCGCGGACGGGCGGACCTGGTCGGTCCGCGAGCGGGAGCGGCTGGCGGCCGGCGGCGCGTCGGCCGTGGCCGGGGGCGTGCTGCGCAGTCCGATGCCCGGCACCGTCCTGGCCGTGAAGGTCGCCGAGGGCGACGCCGTCGCCGAGGGCCAGCCGGTCGTGATCGTCGAGGCGATGAAGATGGAGCACACGGTCGTGGCCGCCGTCGCCGGGACCGTCGCCCGGCTGCCGGTCCGCGTCGGCGACCAGGTGGCGCTCGACGCCGTCCTGGCCGAGATCACGTCCGAGGAGGCGGAATGAACCTGCCCGAACAGGTCACCATCTACGAGGTCGGTCCCCGCGACGGCCTGCAGAACGAGAAGACCGCCATTCCCGTGGAGGTGAAGGCCGAGTTCATCGGCCGGCTCGCCGACGCCGGGTTGAAGACCATCGAGGCGACCAGCTTCGTGCATCCCAAGTGGGTGCCGCAGCTGGCCGACGCGGACGAGCTGCTGAAGCGGATGGACCGCCGGCCCGGGGTGTCCTACCCGGTGCTGGTGCCCAACGAGCGCGGCATGGGCCGCGCGCTGGCCGCCGGGGTCGGCGAGATCGCGATCTTCGCCAGCGCCACCGAGTCCTTCGCCCAGCGCAACCTCAACCGCTCCATGGACGAGCAGTACGCCATGTTCGAGCCGGTCGTCTCCCGGGCGCTGGCCGAGGGCATGCGGGTGCGGGTGTACCTGTCGATGGCCTTCGGCGACCCGTGGGAGGGCGACGTGCCGGTCCCGCAGGTCGTCGCCGCCGGGAAGCGGCTGCTGGAGATGGGCTGCTACCAGCTCAGCCTCGGCGACACCATCGGCGTCGGCACCGCCGGGCACGTCCAGGAGCTCATCGCGGCCTTCGGCGACCCCGCCGCACTGGCCGTGCACTTCCACGACACCTACGGGCAGGCGCTCGCCAACACGCTGGCCGCCCTGCAGTCGGGCGTCACCACCGTCGACGCCTCCGCCGGAGGACTCGGCGGCTGCCCGTACGCCGAGAGCGCCACAGGGAACCTCGCCACCGAGGACCTGGTCTGGATGCTCGACGGCCTGGGGATCCGGCACGGCGTGTCCCTGGACTCCCTGGTCGAGACCAGCACCTGGATGGCCGGGAGGCTCGGCCGTCCCTCCCCTTCCCGCGTCGTCACCGCAAGGAGCAACTCATGATCGACTTCACCCTCACCGAGGAGCAGGAGGCGCTGCGGCAGAGCGTCGAGGCGTTCGCCCGCGAGGCGGTCTCCCCCGTCATCGGCGGCCACTACGAGCGGGGCGAGTTCCCCTACGAGCTGGTCGCCGGCATGGGGAAGATGGGCCTGTTCGGGCTGCCGTTCCCCGAGGAGTACGGCGGCATGGGCGGAGACTACTTCGCGTTGTGCCTGGCGCTGGAGGAGCTGGCGCGGGTGGACTCCTCGGTCGCCATCACCCTGGAGGCCGGCGTCGGCCTGGGCGCGATGCCGATCTACCGGTTCGGCACCGAGGAGCAGAAGCGCAGGTACCTGCCGAAGCTGCTCACCGGTGAGCGGCTGGCCGGGTTCGGGCTGACCGAGCCGGGCGGCGGCTCGGACGTGCCGGGCGGCATGCGCACCACGGCCCGGCTGGAGGACGGCCAGTGGGTGGTCAACGGCTCGAAGTGCTTCATCACCAACTCCGGCACCGACATCACCGAGTTCGTCACGGTCACCGCGCTGACCGGCGAGAACGAGATCTCCACGATCATCGTCCCCAACGGCACGCCCGGCTTCACCGTGGGGCCGGAGTACTCCAAGGTCGGCTGGCGCGCCTCGGACACCCGCGAGCTGTTCTTCGACGACGTGCGCGTCCCGGAGGAGAACCTGGTGGGCCCGCGCGGCCGCGGCTACGCCCAGTTCCTGCGCATCCTGGACGAGGGCCGCATCGCGATCGCCGCGCTGTCGGTCGGCCTGGCGCAGGGCTGCGTCGACGAGTCCCTGCGCTACGTCAAGGAGCGGCAGGCGTTCGGCCGGGCGATCGGCGAGTACCAGGCGATCCAGTTCAAGATCGCCGACATGGAGCAGCGGGTGTGGACCGCCCGCGTGGCCTACTATGCGGCGGCGGCGAGGATGCTGCGCGGCGAGCCGTTCAAGAAGGAGGCCGCGATCGCCAAGCTGACCGCCTCCAACGCCGCGATGGACAACTCCCGCGACGCCACGCAGATCTTCGGCGGCTACGGCTTCATGAACGAGTTCCCGGTGGGCCGCTTCTACCGGGACGCCAAGATCCTGGAGATCGGCGAGGGCACCTCCGAGGTCCAGCGCATGATCATCTCTCGCCAGCTGGGGCTTGCATGATCACGCTGAACCGGCACGGGCACGTCGCCGAGATCGTCCTGGACCGTCCGAAGGCGCACAACGCGCTGTCCACCGAGATGGCCGTCCGGCTCGCCTCCGTGTGCGCGGAGGTCGCGGATTCCGACGCGCGCGCCGTCGTCCTGTCGTCCTCCGCCGAGAAGTCCTTCTGCGTGGGCGCGGACCTGAAGGAACGCGCCTCGATGACTGACGACGACCTGATGCGCCAGCGTCCGGTCTTCCGCAGAGCCTTCGGCGCCGTCCTGCACCTGCCGCAGCCCGTCGTGGCGGCCGTCCACGGCTTCGCCCTGGGCGGCGGCACGGAGTTCGCGCTCTCCTGCGACCTCGTCGTCGCCGACCCGACGGCCGTCTTCGGGCTGCCCGAGGTCGGCGTCGGGCTGATCCCGGCAGGCGGCGGCACCCAGCTGCTGCAGCGCCGGGTGGGCACGGCCAAGGCCGCCGACCTCATCTTCACCGGCCGCAAGGTCGGCTTCGACGAGGCCGTCGCCCTGGGCCTGGTGGACCGCCCGGCGCCCGCGGGCGAGGACCGCGCGGCCGCGCTGGAGCTGGCCGGGACCATCGCGGCCAACTCCCCGGTGGCGCTGCGCGCGGCCAAGCGGGCGCTGCGCCACGGCGCCCCGCTGGACCTGGCCGCGGCCCTGGACGTCGAGGACGCCGCCTGGCGCACCGCCGCGCTGTCCGGCGACCGCCGCGAGGGCATCGCCGCGTTCAACGAGAAGCGCCGCCCGGAGTGGCCGGGACTGTGAACCGGCGCGCCTGATTAAATCTATTACGTCTGGGAAACGCCGTTTCAAAATAGCCGGGAGGCCGCCGTGCAGGAGGGCATCACCCTGTGGGAGCCGTCGCAGGAGACCGTCGAACGGGCGAGGATCACCGCGTTCATGCGGGCGCTGCCGTCGCGGCCTCGTGACTACGACGAGCTGTGGCGCTGGTCGGTGGCGGACGTCGACGGGTTCTGGCAGACGGTCTGGGACCACTTCCAGATCGTCGGGGACCGCGGTGACGGGCCGGTGCGCGAGGGCGGGCCCACCCCGGTGGACGGGCTGCGCTGGTTCCCCTCGGCGCGGTTGAACTATGCCGAGAACATGTTGCGGCACGCCGCCGAGCGGCCCGACCGCACGGCCGTCGTCTACCGCACCGACGACGGCACCACGGTGGAGCTCACCTGGGCCCGGCTGGCCGAGCAGGTGGCCGGGGCGCGGGCGGGCCTGGCCGCGCTCGGCGTCGGCCGCGGCGACCGGGTCGCGGGCTACCTGCCGAACCGGCCGGAGGCATTGGTCGTCATGCTGGCGGCGGCCTCGCTGGGCGCGGCCTGGTCGTCGTGCTCCCCGGACTTCGGGGCGCCGAGCGTCATCGACCGGTTCCAGCAGATCGAGCCGAAGGTCCTGCTCGCGGTGGACGGCTACGTCTACAACGGCAGGGTCTTCGACCGGCGCGAGACCCTCGCGGAGATCCGCGCGGCCCTGCCGACGCTGGCCGCCACCGTGCTGATCGACGTCGTCCCCGGCGAGCCGGTGGCGGGCGCGCTCCCCTACGACGAGCTCGCACGGCCCGCCGAGCCCGCCTTCGACCGGGTGCCGTTCGACCAGCCGCTGTGGATCCTGTACTCGTCCGGGACGACCGGGCTGCCCAAGCCGATCGTCCACGGGCACGGCGGGATGGTGCTGGAGCACGTCAAGTCCCTCGCCCTGCACCAGGACCTCGGCCCGGACGACGTGTTCCTGTGGTTCACCACCACCGGCTGGATGATGTGGAACTACCTGGTCAGCGGCCTGATGCTGGGCGCGACCATCGTCCTGTTCGACGGAGCGCCCGCCGGGGAGGTGTTGTGGCGGCTGGCCGCCGAGACCGGCACCACCCATCTGGGCCTGGGCGCCCCGTACATCATGGCCTCCCGCAAGGCGGGGCTCACGCCGGGCGCGAGCCTGGACCTGTCGGCGCTGCGGCTGATCGGCTCGACCGGCTCGCCGCTGCCGCCCGAGGGGTTCTCCTGGGTGTACGAGGAGGTCAAGCGGGACGTGCTGCTGGGCTCGCTGTCGGGCGGCACGGACGTGTGCTCGGGGTTCGTGGGACCGGTGCCGCTGCTGCCGGTGCGCGCCGGGGTGATCCAGTGCCGCGCGCTCGGCGCGAAGATCGAGGCGTTCGACGAGGCGGGCCGCCCGGTCGTGGACGAGGTCGGCGAGCTGGTGCTGACCGAGCCGATGCCGTGCATGCCCGTCGGGTTCTGGAACGACCCGGGGAACGTGCGCTACCGGGAGGCGTACTTTGAGGACTTCCCCGGCGTATGGCGGCACGGCGACTGGGTGAAGGTGCTCCCCGACGGCGGCTGCGTCATCTACGGGCGGTCGGACTCCACCCTCAACCGGGGCGGTATCCGCATGGGCACCAGCGACTTCTACCGGGTGGTGGAGTCGTTCGAGGAGATCGCCGACAGCCTGGTCATCGACACCGGCGGGCTCGGCGCGGAGGGCGAGCTGATCCTGTACGTGCAGCTCGCCCCGGGCGCGGAGCTGGGCGAGGAGCTGCTGGGCCGGTTGCGGGCGGCGCTGCGCGCCGACCTCTCGCCCCGGCACGTGCCCGACCGCTTCGTGCCGGTCCCCGGGGTGCCTCGCACGTTGTCGGGCAAGAAGCTCGAGGTCCCCGTCCGCAAGATCCTCCAGGGCGTCGACCCGGACAAGGCGGTCAACCGCGGCTCCCTCGCCGACCCGTCGGTCCTCGACCACTACGTGCCGGACGCCTCCGCATGACCGGCCCGCACTCGACCGGCCGCCACAGGAGACGGCAGACTGCCGCCCATGAGAACAGAACGTGATTCGGCCGAGGGTCTGCGGGAGCTGAGGAACGAGGTCAGATCGTTCGTCCGGGAGTGGCAGGAGGAGGGCCGCTTCGCCCCCCGCTGCGACTCCTGGCTGCGCGAGCACGACACCGCCTTCTCCCGCGCCCTTGCCGGGCGCGGCTGGATCGGGCTCACCTGGCCCCGCGAGTACGGCGGGGCCGAGCGCTCCCACCTCGCCCGGCTCGTCGTCACCGAGGAGCTGCTGCGGGCGGGCGCCCCGGTGGCCGCGCACTGGATGGCCGACCGGCAGATCGGGCCCGCGATCCTGCGGCACGGCTCGGCCGGACTGAAGCGGCGGTTCCTGCCCGGCATCACCCGCGGCGAGATCACCTTCTGCGTCGCGATGAGCGAGACCGAGGCCGGCAGCGACCTGGCGGCCGTGCGCACCACCGCCGCCCGCACCGGCGAAGGGTGGCTGCTCAACGGGCGCAAGGTCTGGACGAGCCACGCCCACCGCTCCACCCACGCCTACGTCCTGGCGCGCACCGACGCGACCGGCCGCAAGCACGAGGGGCTCAGCGAGTTCCTGCTGGACCTGGCGACGCCCGGTGTGACCGTCCGGCCCCTCTTCGACCTCTCCGGGGAGCACCACTTCAACGAGGTGTTCTTCGACGACGTGCTCATCCCCCATGACCGGTTGCTGGGCGTCGAGGGCCAGGGCTGGAAGCAGGTCACCGAGCAGCTGTCGTTCGAACGCGGCGGCGCGGAACGGGTGCTCAGCACCTATCCCCTGCTCGCGGCGTTCGTCGCCGACGTCGACCCCGGCGACTCCCTGGCCGTCCAGGCCGCCGGGGAGCTGACCGCCCGGCTGTCCGTGCTGCGGGCGATGGCCTGGCGGGTGGCCGCCGACATGGACGAGGGGCGCGCACCCATCAGGGAGGCCGCCCTGCTGAAGTCGCTGGGCACCGCCTTCGAGAAGGACGTCGTCGAGACCGTCCGGCGGGTCCGCGGCGCCCTGCCCGACCCGGACGGCGGCGGGCTGGAACGGCTGATGGCCCAGGCCGTGCCCGCCGTTCCCGGTTTCAGCCTGCGCGGCGGCACCACGGAGATCCTCGGCACGATCGTCGCCAAGGGCCTCACCTCGGACGCGCCCTCCCGGCCGGGCCGGACGCCGCTCGGCGAGCTGGCGGCGGACGTCCTGGCCGGGCGCGGGCAGGACCCCGGCCTGTGGGAGGAGCTGCGCGAGCTGGGCTGGGCGGGCGCGGGCCTGCCGGAGGAGCTCGGCGGTGAGGGCGGCACCCTGACGGAACTGCTGACCCTGCTGGAGGCGGTCGGCGAACACGGTGCCGCCGTCCCGCTCCTGGAGACCTCCCTGGCCTGCCGGCTGCTCGTCCGGGCCGGCCGGCCCCTCCCCGCCCGGATGACCGCCACGGTCGCACTGCCCGGACCCGGGCTGCGGACGGGCGAGACGCTCGACGGGACGATCGAACGCGTGCCCTGGGCGTCCGCCGCCGACCTGGTCGTCGTGCCGCTCGACGGGGAGCTGGTGCTGCTGGACGGCACCGTCCCCGGCTGGCGGGTCGAACCCGGGCGGAACCTGGCCGGCGAGCCCCGCGACACGGTCCACCTGGACGGGTGCCGGATCCCGCCCGGCCACCGGATCGCCTGCGACGTCTCCCGCGAGGAGGTCGTGGAACGGGCCGCCCTCCTGCAGGGGGCCCAGCTCGTCGGGGCCCTGCGCACCGCGCTGCGGCTCGCCGCCGACCACGCCCGCACCCGCGAGCAGTTCGGCCGCCCCCTCGCGGCGTTCCAGGCGGTCTCCCTGACGCTGGCCGGAGCCGCCGCCCGCGTCGAGGGCGCCGAGACCGCGCTGGCACGGGCGGCCGAGGCCGGGACGGGCGCCCCGGTGGCGGCGCTGCGCCTGTGGCTGGCCGAGGCCGCGGGAGAGGTCGCCGCCGCCGCCCACCAGGTGCACGGCGCGATGGGCGTCACCCGCGAACACCCCCTGCACCACACGACCCGCAGACTGTGGGCGTGGCGGGACGAATGGGCCGACGCCCGGCACTGGGCCGGGGCACTCGCCCGCGCCGCCGGGCCGGGGCCCGGCGACGACCGGTTGTGGGGATCGACCGGCGTGGACGTACAAGTGGCCGTACAGGCAGACGTACAGGACGATCGAGGAGGACGGGCATGAGCCGGTGGAAGACGCTGCGGCTGGAGAGCCGCGACGGCGGGGTGCGGGTGCTGACGCTGGACGACCCGGCGCGGCACAACGCCATCAGCTTCGCGATGCGCGACGACCTCGTCGACTGCGCCGCCCGGCTGCGGGCCGACCATGACGCGCGGGTCCTGATCGTCACGGGAGCGGGCCGGTCGTTCTGCTCCGGCGCGGACCTGGGCGAGCTCTTCGGTGCCGAGGACCTGCCGGTGCGGGAGATCCGCGACGACGCCGCCCGCATGTACGACGCCTTCCTGGCCGTACGGGACCTGCCCATCCCGACGATCGCCGCGGTGCAGGGCCACGCGATCGGCGCGGGCCTGAACCTGGCGATGTCCTGCGACGTGCGGCTGGCCGCGCCGCAGGCGAAGTTCAGCGCGACGTTCAGCCGGATCGGCCTGCATCCCGGCGGCGGCTGCACCTACTTCCTGGTCGAGGCACTGGGCCGCCAGCGCGCCCTGGCCGTCCTCCTGGAGGGCGGCACCCTCGCGGGCGAGCAGGCCGTCCGGCACGGCCTGGCCCTGGAACTGCACGACGACCCCCTGGCCGCCGCCCTGGAGATGGCCGGCAGGTTCGCCTCCGTGCCGCCGGGGCTGGCCCGCGACATCAAGACCGCCGTCGGGCTGGCCGCCACCCAGGGCTTCGAGGCCACCCTCGCCTTCGAGGCCTGGGCGCAGGCGGACTCCTCCACCCGGCCCGCCACCCGCGAAACCCTGAACCGCACCTTCCGCAGGCCCTGACACCGGGGAACGTTCTGAGAGGATGGTCTCTGACCGGCGAAAAAGGGAGGCACGAGGCACATGGCGCAGCGGGTACGCGGGGTCGTCGCACCGGGCAGGAACGAACCCGTACGGGTGGAGACGATCATCATTCCGGACCCGGGGCCGGGCGAGGCCGTGGTGAAGGTCCAGGCGTGCGGGGTGTGCCACACGGACCTGCACTACAAGCAGGGCGGGATCAACGACGAGTTCCCGTTCCTGCTGGGCCACGAGGCGGCGGGGATCGTGGAGTCCGTGGGCGACGGGGTCACCGAGGTCGCGCCCGGTGACTTCGTGGTCCTCAACTGGCGGGCCGTCTGCGGCCAGTGCCGCGCCTGCCTGCGCGGGCGTCCGTGGTACTGCTTCAACACCCACAACGCCAAGCAGAAGATGACCCTGGAGGACGGCACCGAGCTGTCGCCCGCGCTGGGGATCGGGGCCTTCGCCGACAAGACCCTGGTGGCCGCCGGGCAGTGCACCAAGGTCGACCCCGCGGCCAAGCCGGAGGTCGCGGGTCTCCTCGGCTGCGGGGTGATGGCCGGGATCGGCGCCGCCATCAACACCGGCGGCGTCACCCGGGGCGACTCGGTCGCGGTCATCGGGTGCGGCGGCGTCGGCGGGGCCTCGATCATGGGGGCGCGGCTGGCCGGAGCGCGGCGGATCATCGCCGTGGACATCGACCAGCGCAAGCTCGACAAGGCGCTCGAGCTGGGCGCGACCCACACCGTCAACTCCAAGGAGACCGACGCGGTCGAGGCGATCCGGGAGCTGACCGGCGGGTTCGGCGCGGACGTCGTGGTTGAGGCCGTGGGCCGTCCCGAGACGTATGAGCAGGCGTTCTACGCCCGTGACCTGGCCGGGACCGTCGTCCTGGTCGGGGTGCCGACCCCGGAGATGAGGCTGGAGCTGCCGCTGCTGGAGGTCTTCGGCCGCGGCGGGGCGCTGAAGTCCTCCTGGTACGGCGACTGCCTGCCCTCGCGGGACTTCCCCATGCTCATCGACCTGTACCTGCAGGGCCGCCTCGACCTCGGGGCGTTCGTCACCGAGACCATCGGCATCGATGGCATCGAGGCCGCGTTCGCCAAGATGCACCACGGCGACGTGCTGCGCTCGGTGGTGATCCTGTGACCGCCGCCATCAGCCACCTGGTCACCTCCGGCACCTTCTCCCTGGACGGCGGCATCTGGGACGTCGACAACAACGTCTGGATCATCGGCGACGAGCACGAGGCCATCGTCATCGACGCCGCCCACGACGCCGCCGCCATCCGCGACGCGCTGGGCGGACGCACCCTGAAGGCCATCGTCTCCACCCATGCCCACAACGACCACATCGACGCGGCCCCCGTCCTCGCCGACGCCACGAACGCGCCGATCCTGCTGCACCCGGCCGACCTGCCGCTGTGGGAGATGACGCACCCGGACCGGCGGCCCGACGGGGAGCTGGCCGACGGGCAGGCCCTGACCGTCGGCGGGATCGAGCTGAAGGTCCTGCACACCCCGGGCCACGCGCCCGGCGCCGTCTGCCTGTACGCGCCGGAGCTGGGCACGGTCTTCACCGGCGACACCCTCTTCCAGGGCGGTCCGGGCGCGACCGGGCGCTCGTTCTCGGACTTCCCGACCATCATCGGCTCCATCCGGGAGAAGCTGCTGACCCTGCCCGGCGACACGAAGGTGTACACCGGGCACGGCGACTCCACCAGGATCGGGGACGAGGCCCCGCATCTGCAGGAGTGGCTCGACCGGGGCCACTGAGCCTCCGGTGATACGGGGGCGGGCCGCGGTCGGCGGTCCGCCCGGCATGACACGATGCGGTCATGGAACTGCTCGAGGCTCTGCGCGGCACCGCCGCCATCAGGGAGTTCACGGAGGAACCCGTCTCCGACGCCGTCGTCCACCGCATCCTGGACACCGCCCGGTTCGCGCCCAGCGGCGGCAACAAGCAGGGATGGCGGGTCGTCGTCGTCAAGGACCCCGAGGTCCGCGCGAAGATGCGCGACCTGTACCTGCCGGGCTGGCGGGACTACCGGGCGCTGGGCGAGGCGGGGCTGCGGGCGTGGTCGCCGCTGGCCGACCGGGAGGCCGAGGCCGCGGCGCTGGACCGGGAGCCCGCCGAGGACCACCGTGCCGACTTCGCGCTCAACATGGACAAGGTGCCGGTGATGCTCGCCGTGTTCGCCGACCTGAACGAGCTGGCGGCCGTCGACCGCGACCACGACCGCTACACGTTCGCGGGCGGCGCGTCGGTCTACCCGTTCGTGTGGAACCTGCTCCTCGCGGCGCGCGAGGAGGGCCTGGGCGGGGTGATGACGACGATCCACATCCGCCAGGAGGAGGGTGTGCGCGAACTGCTGGGGGCTCCGGACGGCGTCGCGCTGGCGTCGGTGGTGTTCCTGGGCCATCCGGTGCGCAGGCCGACACGGCTGCGGCGTGCGGCGGTGTCGGAGTTCGCCACTTTCGACTCCTTCGATGGGAGCCCCGTCACACCACCCGATGTTACTGACCAGTAGGATAGTTTCCCGTGAGCTACCTGTACTGGGAGAGCGTCCCGACCCGCTGGAACGACAACGACTGCTACGGCCACATGAACAACGTCATCCACTACGAGATGATGGACACCGTGGCCAACACCTGGCTCATCCGCGAGGCGGGCTTCGACCCGTTCCACGGTGACACCATCGGCATGTGCGTGGCATCCCGCTGCGAGTATAAGGCCGAGGCCCGCTTCCCCGAGGTCATCAGGGTGGGGTTGCGCATCGGCAGGCTCGGCACCTCCAGCGTCAGGTACGAGATCGGCCTGCACCGCGCCGACGGCGAGACCCTCATCGCCCACGGCGACTTCACCCACGTCTTCGTCGACCGCGAGACCCGCCGTCCCGTGCCGATCACCGGGCGGATGCGCGAGGCCATGGAGAAGCTGGTGGTGGCGTCATGACCAGGACCCGGGTGTCGGTGCTGACCGAACTCGGCAGGGAGGCGCCCTACGCGGCCTCCCGGCCGCTGGAGGTCACCGAGGTGACGCTCGACCCGCCGGGGCCGGGCGAGCTGCTGGTGCGGATCGGCGCGGCGGGACTGTGCCACTCCGACCTGTCGGTGATCAACGGGTCGCGGGTGCGGCCGCTGCCGATGGCGCTGGGGCACGAGGCCGCCGGCGAGGTCGTCGAGGCCGGTGAGGGAGCGGAGTTCGCCGTCGGCGACCGTGTCGTGCTGGCGTTCGTGCCGGCCTGCGGGCGGTGCCCCCGCTGCCGGTCCGGGCGGCCCGCCCTGTGCGTGCCGGGCGCGGCGGCCAACGGCGCGGGCACCCTGCTGGGCGGCGGGCGCCGCATCGACGGCGGGCGGATCAACCACCATCTGGGCGTCTCGGCGTTCTCCGACTACGCGGTGGTCTCCCAGCAGTCGGCGGTCAAAGTCGACTCCGACCTGCCGTTCGAGATCGCGGCGCTGTTCGGCTGCGCGGTGCTGACCGGCGCGGGCGCCGCCCTGCACAGCGCGCAGGTCGCCCCCGCCGACAGCGTCGCCGTCTTCGGGCTCGGCGGCGTCGGCCTGTCGGCGCTGCTGGCGGCCAAGGCCCTGGGCGCGGAGACGATCGTCGCGATCGACGTCGTGCCCGCCAAGCTGGAACTCGCCCGCGAACTCGGCGCCACCCACACCGTGGCGGGCGGCCCGGACGCCGTCGCGGAGCTCAAGGAGATCACCGGCGGCGGCGCGGACAAGGTCATCGAGACCGCGGGCGTCGTGCCGGTGCTGCGCCAGGCCTACGACGCGGCGGCCCCGGGCGGCACCACCGTCACCGTGGGGCTGCCCGCTCCCGGCAGGGAGCTGGCGCTGCCCGCGCTCAGCCTCGTCGCCGAGGAGAAGACCCTGCGCGGCAGCTACCTGGGCTCCTGCGCGCCCCGGCGGGACGTCCCCCGCTTCATCGAGATGTACCGCGAGGGCGTCCTCCCGGTGGACCGGCTGCTGACGGGCACCCTGCCGCTGGAGGAGGTCAACGCGGGCTTCGACCGGCTGCACACCGGCGAGGCCGTCCGGCAGGTCGTGCTCTTCTGACGGTCCCGTCCCGCTAGCGGGACGCCAGCATGCGCAGCGCCAGGTCGGCGTAGGCCGCGGTGATCTGGTCCGCGCCGCGGCTGCGCTGGCTGGGGTACCAGCGGGCCACGTCGATCGCCAGGGACATGATCGCCGTGGTGGCCATGGGCGCCGCCGCGGCCTCGAACAGCCCGGCCGCGACGCCCTCGTCGATCGCCTCGCGCAGGAAGGCCTCGGTCCGCCGCCGGATCACGATCAGCTCCCGCTGGCGGGCCGGGGACAACGAGGTGTGCTCGTACTGCACCACCCGCGCCAGGGTGTGGTGCTCGGCGTGGAAGGAGACCATCACCTCGACGATGGCGCGCACCCGCTCCACCGGATCCGGATGCTCTTCGCAGGCCCGGCGGACCTGCTCGGAGTTCACTTCGTGCCCGGTGCGCGCGATCTCGTACAGCAGCGCTTCTTTGGTGGCGAAGTGCATGTACATCGCGGCCGGGCTCATCCCCGCACGCAACGCCACCTGGCGGGTCGAAGTCCCGTGGTAACCCTGCTCGCCGAAGGCGTCCAGCGCGGCCATCAGCAGCCTCTGCGCCGTGGGCGGCAGGTCCGCCCAAGCCTCCTGGACGGTCTCAGCCGCCATGCGCCGCCACTCCTGTACTCGCCCGGATCCCGGCACGGGCCGGGAGTCACCAGAGACTAGGCGACCGTCAGGCCGCCGTCCACGGGAATCACCGCACCGTTCACGTACGACCCGGCGCGGCTGGCGAGGAACACGGCGGCGCCCGCCATGTCGTCGGGGCGGCCGATGCGCTTGAGCGGCACCGCCTCGGCGATGGCTTCGCCGAACGCGTCGAGCGTCGCGGCCATCATCTTGGACTCGAACGGGCCGGGCGCGATCGCGTTGACGGTGATCGCCTGCGGTCCGAGCTCCTTGGCCAGCACCCGGGTGAGCTGGTGGACCGCGGCCTTGCTGGAGGTGTAGGAGTAGCGCTGGCCCGGCGTCATGATGCCGTCGATCGAGCCGATGTTGATGATCCGCGCCGGGTCGTCGGCGGTGGCGGCCTCGCGCAGGCGCGGCACCAGCGCCTTGGTGAGGTAGAAGGGGGACTTCAGGTTGAGGTCGATGACCTTGTCCCAGGCCGAGGAGGGGAACTCCTCCAGCGGGGCTCCCCAGGTGGCGCCGGCGTTGTTGACCAGGATGTGCAGCGGCCCCTCGACGGTCCCGGCCAGCCGCAGGCACTCCTCCTCGGTGGACAGGTCGGCCGGCACCCCGACGACCTCCCCGCCGCCGACCTTGGAGAGCTCGGCGACGGCCTCGTCCACCGCGGCGGCCTTGCGGGAGCTGATGACGACCCTGGCCGCCCCGGCCTCCAGCAGGCCCCGGGCGATCATCAGCCCGATGCCCCGGGTCCCCCCGGTGACCAGCGCGGTCTTGCCGTCCAGCCGGAACAGGTCCATGAGTCACTCCCGGTATGCCATGAGAGGTCCGATACGAGACCCGCAGTCTATCGAGCGGCAGCCGGTCTACCGCCGCACCGCCTCGATGGCGTCCGCGAGCCGCCCGTCGAGGCTCTCCCCGCGTCGCCGGAGCCCGCGGAGCACGCCGTTCACCGACGCCTCGTTCTTGTCCTGGCTGAGTTTGAACAATGGCTCGACCTCGGGAAAGGACATCGAGAATCCGCGGATACCGCCTATGTACCGGTCGATGAATTCCTCACCGAAGGCCAATCCGGGATCGAAACGCTCCACGAGGTCCTTGATATGGCGGCGAAGCCTGGCCTCGGCGACGGGCCCGGCGAGGCCCGTCATGTGCACGAAGGCGTAGTCCCAGGTGGGGAAGCTCTCCTGGTCGTACCAGCGCGGGGAGATGTACCCGTCCGGCCCGCGGAAGACCAGGAGCGCCCGCGCCGACCCCGCCAGGAGCCCGACCAGCTCGTTCTTGACGGAGAAGTGGAAGACGACCTCGGCGGGAAGCCCCGTGCCCTCGTCGAGGACCACCTGGATCGGCACGTGCGCCACCGCGAGACGGGACGCCTCGACGAACACCGAACCGAATCCGATGCCCTTCGCGAATTCCGCTGCCCGTGCCCTGCTCGGCTGCGGCATCCTCTCGGGAACGTATGTCATTTCGACACTTTCCCATGCGCCGGCGCACGGCGACAAATACGCGGGCCATTCATCGGCAAATAACGGAGATTTATGAATTCTCCGGCACGGGTGTCCTACCTGCGGAGCGCCGGTGGGGCAGGGCGCACACGGCGAGGGACGCGCCCAGCCCGGCGAACGCCAGGCCGCCGATGACGCCCACCCAGGGGGACCAGCCCCCGGCGTCGCCCACGGTGAGGCCGAAGGGGGCGGCGACCATGGTGGCCAGGCCGTACGGGGTCAGCAGGAGGGCGCAGGCCCAGCCGGGGAACAGGAGCGACCAGCGGGGCAGCCTCCTCCCCCAGGGAAGGACCAGGGCGGCCAGGAGCAGCATTCCGGCGAACGCGCCCAGGACGGTGAAGTCGAGGCCGTGCTGCTCCATCCACACCAGCGCCTCGGGAGCGCCGTTCTCCCGGAACTGCGCGGCCAGGTCGCCCGGCGGCTTGCCGGCCGTTCCGCCGAACGCCCAATAGGTCTTCATCACTACGTAGGGGAGCAGGGACGCGGCTCCGGCCCAGGCGGCCGTCGAGGGCTTCATGTCACAGATCGTGGCAGCGCCCCGCGGAACCCGCTTCCCGCCGGAGAGCCAACCCGCTCCCCCGGCGGGGTGATCCACCTCCCGATTCGGGCGTAGGCCCTCCGGATGAGGGCGCCGTCCAGGCCGACGCCCCCGTGGAGGGCTACAGGGGGCGGGCGGCCAGGGCGCGGTCCAGGCGTTCGCGGGCGCGGGCGGCCTGGCGGGCTCGGTAGGCGATCGGCATGTAGCGCAGGCGCTCGGGCAGGAGGGGGGTGGAGCGGGCGATGGCCTGGCCCGCCACGTGCAGGAGGCGCTCGTCGCGGGACGTCCAGGTCAGGCCGAGCTTGTCGCGGGCGGCCTGCGGGAGCGTGCCGACGGTGATGAAGCGGCCCAGGTTGCCGACCGTCGCCATCACCGGGGCCAGTGCCGGGCGGAGGGGCGCGGGGATGCCGGCCGGGACCTTGTCCATCGCGTCCAGGACCTCGAGCGCCACCTTGTGGGGGACGAGGGTGTCGGCGACCATCGCGTCGAAGTACTTCCAGTAGTCGGGGATGGTCGGGGGGAGCATGCGTTCGGGCACCTGCAGGATGCGCCCCAGTCGCATGAACTCGTCGAAGATCTGCTGTTCCTTCTGCGGGGTCAGCGGCTCCGTGCCGAAGTAGCGGGGCGCGGTGACGGCGGCGTAGAAGCCGGTCAGGTGCACCCAGGCCCAGGGTTCGGCGGACAATGCGTGATGGCGCACGCCGTGCTCGTCCACGGCGCTGAGCGGCTTGTGCATCTCGCGGAGGCGCCGGCCCTCCTCGAGTGCGGTCTGCCCGCCGTAGACCCAGGTCTGCACGGAGGCGAAACTGCGCCTTGCACGCCCCACGGGGTCGGTGCGGAAGCTGGACAGCCGGTCGACGACGGTGCCGATCGCCGGATGCATGGTCTGCAGGATGAACACACTGTTCCCGGCCAGCGCCGAGGTGTACAGGCCGATCTGGTCCCACAGCAGGGAACCGGGCCCGAACGGCTCGGGGTCCCGTTCCGCCGTTCCACGGGAGACGCCTTCCTCGATGAGACTCACCGCTCCTCCTCAGGGATGACGGGTGAAGGATGTCCCCATAAGCTAAACGCGAATAAGTAGTCGCTTACAAGTCGCGTTCGGAAGGTGATGTCCGTTGCCGCCCCTGCCAGCGCATTCACCACGGAAGATCCCCCGCCAGGAACGGTCGCGCCGCACCATGGAGCGCATCCTGGACGCCGCCACTCGCGTTCTGACCGAACGCGGCTACGACGGCGCCTCCACCAACCGCATCGCGGCCGCCGCCGGCCTGAGCAACGGCTCCCTCTACCAGTACTTCCCCAACAAGGACGCGATCGTGGTGGCCGTCCTCGACCGCTTCGCCGACCACCTCGCCGAGCGGCTGGGCGCCGAGATCGAGGCCGCCATGTCCGGCCCCTGGCAGTCCGGCGGCCGCTCCCTCCTCGAGGCGCAGATCCGCCTGCTGGAGGAGAACGCCGACCTCCTGCGCGTCGTCGTCGAGCACGTCCCCCGGCTGGGCCCCTTCGACAAGCTCGACGCCCTCCGCCAGCGCCTCACCGACATGGTCCGCATCTACCTGCTGCTCAACCGCGACCGCTTCCGCCCCGGCCTCGACATCGACGCCGCCCTGTGGATCATCACCGAGACCGTCGGCCAGCTCGCCATCCGCTACGTCCTCGACCGCCCGCCCATCCCCCACGACCGCATGGTCGACGAACTCGCCGAACTCATCATCCGCTACATCAGCAGATGACCCCCGGCGGTCACCTCACCATCACAAAACCCAGATTCCACCGTGAACCATGACGATCCATGACAGACAGGATGCGTGGAATTCTCTGCGGAAACGTGGAAGCCGCTCGCCGCGACCGGCGCCGAGGTGAGGTTCGGCACCGGGGAGAACATCCTGCGGCAGGGCGACCCGCCGACACATGTGTCGATCCTGCTGTCCGGCCGGGTGAAGGTGCTGACCGGCTCCGCGGACGGGACGGTGCTGCTGCTGGCCGTGCGCAGTCCGGGTGAGCTGCTCGGGTCGGTGGGCGTGATCGGCCGGCACGACCGCTCGGCGACCGTCGTCGCGCTGGAACCGTGCATCACGCGGGTGCTGGCCGCCGACCGCTTCCGGGAGCTCATCCGGGCGCACGGCCTGGAGGAGGCGCTGCTGCGGCGCACGATGCGGCGGATACTCGAGGGCGAGGCGTGGCGGGCGGAGCTGGCAGCGCTGCCCGCGGGGCCGCGGGTGGCCCGCGCGCTGGAGCGGCTCGCGACGCCCGGCGCCGACGGCCTGCCGGAGGTGAACCTCGACCAGACGGAGATCGGGCAGGCGGTGGGCCTGTCGCGCAGCATGGTCGCCGCCGCCCTGTCCCGCTTCCGGGAGCGGGGTCTCGTCCGCACCGAACGGCGCAGGATCGTCGTCCGCGATCTCGCCGGACTGCGGGCACTGGCCGGTTCGGGCCAGCGGGACATCTGATTTCAGACATCTCCGCCAATGTCATCTCAGCAGAGTGGTGCTACTTCACGACTCCGGGAGACATCATGGAAGATTTTCACGCGCTGCTCGTCGTCGACGCCGAGCAGTTCAGCGGCCACCGCGACAACGACCTGCCCGACCTCCACCTGGAGATCCGCTCCGCCGTCGCCTCCGCCTTCGAAGCCAGTGGGCTCGGGGAGGTCTGGCAGGCCGTCCGGTTCCTGGAGAGCACCGGTGACGGGCTCCTCACCGCCCTGCCGCACCGGGTGATCCCCACGCTCATCGACCCGTTCCCCCTGTGGCTCCAGGAGGCCCTGGCCCAGGCGGCGCCCCGGCTGCGGGCACGCGGGATGCGCCTGCGGCTGCGGGCGGCGGTGCACGTCGGCCTGCTCGACGAGGAGCGGCCGGACGCGCCCGGCATCTCCACCGCGGTCATCGACGTCAACCGGCTCCTCGACGCCGGTCCGCTGCGGGACGCACTGAAGCACAGCGACCCGGACGCCACCTTCACCGCCTTCCTGCTGTCGGAGGAGGTCTTCACCGCCTACGTGCGCGGCGGCCGTACCGGCCTGCGGACCAGCCGGTTCACCGAGGTACGGGTCAAGGTCAAGCAGTTCGACCGGCCCGCCCACCTCTACGTGCCCGTGCCCTCCCGGAACGGCACACCGCCCGAGGCCGCTCCCGCCGCGCCGTCCGCCGCTCCGCCCGGCGGGACGTCGCCCGGCGGGGTGACGGTCAACGGTGACCGCAACCAGAACGTCTTCGGCAACCAGATCAGCGGCGGCTTCCAGATGGGGCGGCCGTGACGGTGGACGAGGATGTCACGATCAACGGGGACGGCAACCAGAACGTCTTCGGAAACGAGATCGGCGGCGACGTCATCCTCCAGCAGCTCAACTTCGTGCGCCACCGCGCTTCGATGGTGCTGTCCTCGGATGAGATCGACGAGCGGGTCGAGGAGTACGTGCCCGCCTTCAACCACGTCCAGATCGTCAAGGCGCTCCGGAACTTCCACGTCCTGGCGCTCGCCGGACCGGACGGCTCCGGGGTGAAGACGGCGGCCATCGCGGCCCTGCGGGAACTCCGCCCCGGGCTGGCGATCCGCTTGTTCGCCACCGAGAAGGACGATGTCGAGGAGATAAGGATCAGCGGTGTGCTCGGGTACCTGGTGCGCGCGGCCGACGAGGACGACACGTCGCGGCTCCGGTCCTGTGTCGAGGCCGTCCTCTCGTCCGGCGGTTATCTGGTGGTCATGGGCACGGAGGCCGAACAGCGGCGGTTCGCCGACCACCTCCAGATGGTCCTGGTCGAGCCGCCTCCGGCCGAGGCCGTCTACCGCCGCAGGCTGGAGCGCCGCGGTCTGGGCTCCACCCGCTGGTACGACTGGCCCAGATCCCGCGACCTGCTGGACGGGTCCCTTCCCGGCCACGGGCGCCGCCTCGCCGACCTCGTGTGGGACGCCGTCCAGAGGGGCGGCGACGCGTACCAGGTGGAGCAGGCCTACCTCGGGTGGGGTGAGGAGCTGCGCGGCTGGTTCGGCCAGCACGGGCTGCTGGAACGGATCCTGATGATCGCCGCCACGACGATCGCCCCGGCGGACGAGGACAGCGTGTACGGCGCGGCGCTGACCCTGGCCAAGCGGCTGGACGTCCCCCTGGAGGGCGGCGGTCTGGCATGGCATCCGTCCGCCGCGCTGGACGGCCTGCTGGACGCCGAACGCGAGGACGGCGACCGGATCGTGTTCCGCAGGCTCGGCTACGCCGAATCGGTCCTGCGCCACGTCTGCACCCAGCACCCGCTGGCCCGGCTGGACCTGCTGTCCTGGCTGTCGGAGCTGCCCACCGACCCCGTCGTCACCCTGGAACCCGCGCTCCGGTACCGGCTCGTCGAATCGTTCGCCGACCTGGCAGCCGACTACAACCTTCCGGAGAAGATCGTCCAGCGGGCGGAGCACTGGGCGGACGGCCGTCGGCGGACCGCTGATCTGGCCTACATCGTGCTCGCCCGAACCTGCCTCCACCCGCGCGTCGGCGGCCGGGTGCGCACGCGGCTCTACCTCTGGTCCAAGGAGCGGACCGCTCCCCGGTCGTTGAAACTGACGGTCATCCAGGTCTGTGAAGTCCTGGGGCAGACCCACCTGTCCATCGCGCTGACCCGCCTCAAGCATCTGGCGACCTACGGGGACGCGGAGATCCGGGACAAGGTGTTCGAGGTGGCCTGTTCCCTCGCGAGGAACAATCCCCCGGCGGTCTTCCGGACGGCACTGCAGTGGTGCCGAACCGCGGCCCGCATGTCCGACCGCGCCAACATCAACAGAATCGAGGTGGGGCTGCGGCTGCTGTGCACGCTGCTGCCCCAGGGCGGCCCGGCCGAGCTCCGCGACGTCCTCGGAATCATCGACTTCCTGGCCGCGCAGGGCGATTCCCGCTTTCGCCCCCTCCTCTTGAAGAACCTGTTGCAACTGGCCGCCGAGTACCCCTGGCCCGTACTCGACCTGCTCCTGTCCTGGACGAGAGGCGCCGACGACCGCTCCACGAGGGGCATCACGCTCCAGGCGTCGCTGGGCGCCGAGGTCTTCCTCGCCCTGGCCGGAAAACGAAACGGCTCGGGCCCGCCGGTCTTCCTGTCGGGCCATGCCCCCGTCGACCTCGCCGGCCTCACCCCCGCGTGGTCCGTGGCGTTCGGCATCGCCTCAGGACCTGAACGCCGGCTCCCCGAGTTCGAAGAGGTCCTCCGCCTCTGGCTGGAGACCGCCGTCGCCCGGCCCGCGCTGCGCCCTCTCGTCCTGTCATCGCTTCTCGACGCGGCGGAGAGCACGACGGGAGGCGGACGGCTGCTGCTGAACCTCGTCACGTCGTGGTCGAACGGGAGACCCGAGTGGCGCAGGGTCAGGGAAGCGGTGTACGTCCGGCTGCTCCAGCCCGATTGGCAGAGGTGGCTGCTGATCCTCTGGGTCTGGTTCCGATCCCTCTTCGAGAACCGCTCACGAGGACGGGCCCGGCGGCCCTCCTGAGGTCCGGCTCGATGGCGGGCCGGTCACGGGGGGCGAAGCGCCGCGTAGCGGCGGGCGACCTCGTGGAACGCCTCTTTGGGCTGCCAGGTGCCGGGTGCGTCGGCGGGGACCTTCACCACGCCGAAGCCCGCCATGTCCAGGTCGTGCCGGGGCTCGGTGTGGTGGGGGAAGCTCGGCATGACGAACGTGAACACGAAGCATCCGTGGACGTCGTGCGCGGCGTACAGGTCGATGAGCTCGGCGAGGTACTTCGCCTGGGTGGGCTCGTCGCGTACGTTGCCGTCCTTGACGTGGGGTGTCTCGGTGAGCCATTTGACGATCCGGAAGGAGCTCGGCCCTCGCCTGTCGGCCCCGATGTGGGCGCCGCATCCGAATTCGGTGATGACAACTGGTTTGCCGGCGTTCTCCAGGAGGGAGCGCAGCCTTCTCTCGTAGGCGGCGGGGTCGGTGCCGAGGCGGTACAGGTTGACGCCCGCGACGTCGAAGCCGGACCAGTCCACTTTCTCCCAGGCGCCCGCGGCATAGGTGACCGGGCCGTGGAAGGCGTCGCGGGCCGTGGCGAGCGCGTCCGCGAGCAGCATGTCGAGCTTGCGGGTGATCCGGCGTTCGAACAGCCGCAGCAACCGCGGCCGTACCAGGATCTGCAGGCGGATGAAAGTGTTCGGCCCCGGGATCATTCCCGGGGCCGTGAAGGAGAACTCGCTCCCGACCAGTAGCGTGACCCGGCCGGGGTACCGGACGCGTAGAGCCTCCGCGGCGGTCGCCGTCGCCGCCAGGTGGGCCAGGAGCTCCGAACGCGGCCGGTCGGGGAACGACGGCCGGACATAGACGTCGAGTCCTGCTTCCAACGCGCGTTCCGCGGCCTCGATGTGCGCTTCGGTGTCCGTGCCGATGAGCATCACCGTCGTGCAGTGCAGTTCCTCGGCGATGACCTGCAGATCACGCCGCACGGCGTCATCGCTCCTGCCTTCGACGATGTACGAGATGCCCTTGTGCTCCAGCCCCATGATTCCCTCCGTCGGAAGCAGGTACGCATCGCCAGGAACCGGCCATGGCCTCTTCCTGGTCGGCGGCCTGGAACCGGACCGTCGGCGAAATGCAGCTCGGTGACCGCCTCTGCCCTAAGACAACGGCATCGAGCGTCGATAAGTTCTTTCCGGCTTTGCGAGGGACGGCCCCGCTGCGGGGAGAAGGCTCTCTACGTCTCGCGTGGAAAGAGGCCCGAGGTCAGCGCGGGCGGGCGTGGCGGAGCTGGTGGAGGGTGTAGCCGCGGCCTGACGGGTCCAGGGGTTTCGTCTTCTGTTTGAAGACGTATTCGGCGCGTTCGTAGGAGAGGCGGCGGCGGCCCGTGTCGGGGCAGAGGTCGGCGGGGCCGGGAGTGCGGGAAGGGGCTGGGCGGCGGTCGGAGAGGAACACCGGGCCGCGGGTCCGGCCCGCGGCGAGGCCCAGGAGCAGGTCTGCGGCGGCGGGGAGCCGGTCCGGGGCGAGGTCCTCGACGTTGAGGTCCTCCACGTTGAGGGCGAGGGCCTCGGCGATCGTCGTGGAGGACTCGTACAGGAGGGACCACAGGGCGCGTTCCCTCAGGGGGATGTCGGGGCGGGCCAGCAGGCGGGCGAACTCGTCCGGGTGCAGGGGGGTGCGGGGGGCGCCGGATTCGCGGTGGCGGGGCAGGGACGACGAGAGGTCCGTCTCCAGCCAGGCGCGGGGCGGGGCGGAGGTCCAGTCGGTGAAGGAGCGGACGGCCGCTCGGTGGCGGTTCCAGGTCTTGGGTGCCGCGTCGGGCCAGGCTGTGGTGAAGGCGCGGGCCACGTGGTCGGGGGTGAGGGTCGTGAGGGGGGTGCGGGCGCCGAGGGCGCGGAGCAGGCGGTGGAGGGTCTGGGTGTAGGAGCGGCGGGTGGAGGGGGTCAGGTCGTCCCGGGTGAGGAAGGCCTCCGCCGCCTCGGCGAGGGTGACGCCCTGGTCGGGCGGGGCGGCGGGGAGGGCGGCGGCGCGGTCGAGGAGGAAGGCGCGTTCGGCGGCGTTGCGGGCCAGGGACGCGGCGCGTTCGAACTCTGTGCGGGCCTCGGCGGGGCGGTCGAGCCGCGCCAGGAGGTCGGCGCGGACGCTGGGGAGGAGGTGGTAGTCCTTCAGGGACGGGTCGCCGGTCAGCTCGTCGACGATGGCCAGGGCGGCTTCTGGGCCGCGGACCATTCCGATCGCGACGGCGCGGTTGAGCCGGACGACGGGGGTGGGCAGGACGTGGAGCAGCGCGTCGTAGAGGGCGGCGATCTGCGGCCAGTCGGTCTCCTCGGCGGTGCGGGCGCGGGCGTGCGTCACCGCGATGGCGGCCTGGAGGACGTAAGGGCCGGGCGGGCGGGGGTTCTCGCGGGCGCGGAGCAGGGCGGCCATGCCGCGGCGGATGAGCAGCGGGTCCCAGCGGCCGCGGTTCTGCTCGTGCAGGCGGAGCGGCTCCCCGGACGGGCCGGTGCGCGCGGCCGAGCGTGACGCCTGGATCTCCATGAGCGCGACGAGGCCGTGGACCTCGGGTTCGCCGGGTGCGAGCCCGGCCAGCATCCGGCCGAGGCGCAGCGCCTCCAGGCAGAGGGCGGGGCGGATCAGGTCCTCGCCCGAGGTCGCGGAGTAGCCCTCGTTGAAGATCAGGTAGATGACCTCGAGCACGGACGACAACCGCTCGGCCAGCTCCGCCCCGTCGGGGAGCTCGAAGGGGACGCCCGCGTCGGCGAGCGCCTGCTTGGCCCGCGCGACGCGCTGGACGACCGCCTGCTCGGAGACGAGGAACGCGCGGGCGATCTCCCCCGCGGTGAGGCCGCCGAGGAGCCGCAGCGTCAGAGCGGCCCGCTCCTCGGTGGACAGCAGCGGATGGCAGGAGACGAACATCAGGCGCAGCACGTCGTCGCCCTGCTCCGGCTCGGGCTCCGGTGCCTGCTCCAGCTCGTGGGCGAGCTGCTCCTGCTTGCGTTCCAGCCGTTCGAGGCGGCGCAGGTGGTCGATGGCCCGGCGTTTGGCCGTCGTCATCAGCCAGGCGGCCGGGTTGCCCGGAATGCCCTGCGACGGCCACTGCTCCAGCGCCGCGACCAGGGCGTCCTGCGCCAGCTCCTCGGCCAGGCCCACCTCGCGGACCAGCCGGGTGAGCGCGGCGACGATCTTCGCGGCCTCCAGCTTCCAGACCGCGTCGATCGTGCGGTGAACGTCCTCGACCGTCATAGCGGGAATCACAACACCGCCCCGGTGCGCTCGCAACCGGAGCGGTGCGCGCCCCGTGGACGGCGCGTCAGCCGAAGACCTGCCAGATCTGGCTCTCTCCGTCGCCGGCGATCTTCCGGAAGCGCCGTGCCACCTCGATGGCCTCCTCCTTGGAGCGCACCTCGACGAGCGCGAACCCGGCGACCACGTCCTTGGCCTCCAGGAACGGCCCGTCCGTCACGGTGATCTCGCCACCGGAGGAGTTGACGAGCAGGCCGCGCGGCTCCAGCCCGCCGGTGGCCAGCAGCACGCCGGCCTTGGTCATCTCCTCGACGAACGCCCCCATCTCGGCGAACAGCTTCTCGTCCGCCTCGGCGCCGCCCTTGGTGGTCATCAGGTATCGCATATCCGCTCCTTCTTCGTTTTCCGTTTCGCCTTACGCCCCTCCGTCGATCGGGATGATGTGACAGGGAACGCGTTCCCTGTCACATCCTCGGTACGACGTCCCGGATGAGAACAGCCGAACGATCCGGGAGAGACACCATGACGACCATCACCCTCCAGCACACCGCCTCCGCACCGGCCCGCACCCGGACGGCGCTCACGCTCCTCGCGGCGGCCTCCCCCCTGTGGGCGGCGGTCTCCCTCGCCCAGGCCCTCACCCGCGACGGCTACGACCTGACGCGGCACCCGCTGAGCGTGCTGAGCACCGGCTCCCTGGGCTGGCTCCAGATCGCCAACTTCCTGTTCTGCGGCGTCCTCACGGCCGTCGGCGCGATAGGCCTGCGCCGCGCCCTGCACGGCACCCCCGGCGGCACCTGGGCGCCCCGGCTGGTCGCCGTCTACGGCCTGGGCATGATCGCGGCCGGCGTCTTCGTCATGGACCCCGCGGACGGCTTCCCCGTCGGCACCCCCGCGGGAGCGCCGACCACCGTGAGCTGGCACGCCCTCCTCCACCTCGCCTCCGGCTCCATCGCCTTCATCGCCCTGGCCGCCGCCTGCTTCGTCCTCGCCCGCCGCTACGCCCGCGCCGGCGACCGCGCCCGCGCCGTCCTCTCCCGCCTCGCGGGCACCGCCGTCGCCCTGGGCAACCTGTGGGCGATGAGCAACTCCCCCGCCGCTTCCCTCGTCCTCGCCGTCGGTGTCATCACCGGCATGCTCTGGATCTCCGCAGTCGCCGCCCGCCTCCGCGGCACGGCTCTCTGAACCGCCGCCCACCCGGGCCCGGCCGTCCGACGACGGCCGGGCCTACGCTCATTCCCCGACGGCCGGATACTTCTCCGCAACGGCCCTGAAGATCCGCCGAGGACGCCCGGCTGCCGACCCGGCCGTGCGCCTGGAGCCGGCCCCAGACGTCGCCGCGGAATCGACGGGCGTCCGTACCCCGGTCCAAGGTCGGTCAGCGGTCGCGGACCACCCGGCGTTCGTCCCAGACCGGCTCGGACGTCTCGCGGACGACACCATCGGAGCCGAAGACCAGGTAACGGTCGAAGGACCGGGCGAACCAGCGGTCGTGCGTCACCGCCAGGACCGTGCCGTCGTAGGCTTCGAGACCTTCCTGCAGGGCTTCGGCCGACTCCAGGTCGAGGTTGTCGGTCGGCTCGTCCAGCAGAAGGGCGGTGGCCCCGCCCAGCTCCAGCAGCAGGATCTGGAAGCGGGCCTGCTGGCCTCCGGAGAGGGTCTCGAAACGCTGGTCGCCCTGCTTGTCCAGCTCGTAACGGCGCAGCGCGCTCATCGCGGGGCCCAGGCTCTTGGCGTGGTCGGTCCACAGGATCTCCGTGAGAGTGCGTCCCAGGAGTTCCGTGCGGGCGTGCGTCTGCGCGAAATGGCCCGGGACGACGCGGGCGCCCAGCTTCCACGCACCCGTGTGCGCGACGTCCTCTCCCGCCAGGAGCCGCAGGAAGTGCGACTTCCCCGAGCCGTTGGAGCCCAGGACGGCCACCCGCTCCCCGTAGAAGACCTCCAGGTCGAAAGGCTTCATCAGCCCCGAAAGCTCGAGCCCCGCGCAGGTCACCGCCCGCACCCCGGTCCGGCCGCCGCGCAGCCGCATGGTGATCTCCTGCTTGCGCGGCGGCTCCGGCGGAGGGCCCGCCTCCTCGAACCGGCGCAGCCTGGTCTTCGCCGCCTGGTACCGCGACGCCATCTCGTCGCTGCGCTTGGCGTACTGCTGCATGTCGAGCACGAGCTTCTTCAGCTTCGCGTGCTGCTCGTCCCACCGCCGCCGCAGTTCCTCGAACCGCTCGAACCTCTGCGCGCGCCTCGTGGTAGGTGCCGAAACCGCCGCCGTGCACCCACACGTCGCTGCCGGCGGGGCCCGGCTCGACGCTGACGATCTTCTCCGCGGTGCGGGCGAGCAGTTCCCGGTCGTGCGAGATGAACAGGACGGTCTTGCGGGTCTCCTTCAACCGCTGCTCGAGCCACTGCTTGCCGGGAACGTCCAGGTAGTTGTCCGGTTCGTCGAGCAGCAACGTCTCGTCGGGGCCGCGGAGCAGCGCCTCCAGCACCAGGCGTTTCTGCTCGCCGCCGGACAGCGTCCGCACCGCGCGCCACTGGGCCTTCTCGTACGGCGTCCCCATCGCCGCCAGGGTGCACATGTCCCACAACGTCTCGGCCTCGTACCCGCCGGCCTCCGCCCAGTCGCTGAGCGCCTGCGCGTAGTCCATCTGGGCGGCCTCGTCGTCCCGCTCCATCATCGCCGTCTCGGCCTCGTCCAGCGCCAGGGCGGCCTCCCTGATCCTCGGCTGCGCGACGGAGACCAGCAGGTCGCGCACCGTCCGCTCGTCCCTGACCGATCCGACGAACTGCGGCATCACCCCGAGCCCGCCGGTGACGTTCACCTTCCCGCCGTGCGGCTTCAGCTCTCCCGCGATCAACCGCAGCAGCGTCGTCTTCCCCGCCCCGTTCGCCCCCGCCAGGGCGACCGTCGCGCCCTCCCCGACCCGGAACGAGACGTCGTTGAGCAGCACCCGCCCGTCCGGCAGGAAGTACTCCACGTGCGCTGCCTCTACATGTCCCATCGCTGAAGTTTAGAGCCGCTCACGAGCACCGGCCCACCGCCCGACGAGGCGGCCACGGGCACCGTGAAAGGATCGGAACATGTGCACCGCCGCCGCGCAGGCCCGCTTCGATCCCTGCCGCCACGCCCGCGCCGACGTGTCCCGGGCCGGGGCGGACCGCAGGCGCCGGGCTCCGGCCGGGTTCCCGGGCTGACGGGATGCGCGCGCGGCCGATCTCGTTCGAGCGGCTGGTCGAGGAACTCTGCGACCGGCTCGTGCGCGCTCCGCGGGAACGCCGGCTGCGCGTCGCGATCGACGGGGCTCCGGCGGCGGAACCGGGGCGGCTGGCGGACGCGCTGGTGGAGCCGCTGCGGACGCGGGGGCGGGAGGCGCTGCGGGTGTCGGCGTGGGATTTCCTGCGGCCCGCATCGCTTCGTTATGAATTCGGGCGGGATGACCCGGATGCCTTCTACGACGACTGGCTGGACGCGAACGGGCTGCTGCGGGAGGTGCTCGCGCCGCTGGAGCCCGGCGGGACGGGGAAGGTGCTGCCGAGCCTGTGGGACCGGGTGCGGGACAGGGCCACCAGGGCGAAGTACGTGGACGTCCCGCCGGGAGGCGTCGTCCTGGTGGACGGGGCGCTGCTGCTGGGCCGGCGGCTCCCCTTCGAGCTGACCGTGCACCTCGCGCTCTCCCCCGCCGCGCTGGCCCGGCGCACGGACGGGGACGAGGCCTGGACGCTGCCCGCCTACGCCAGGTACGAGCGGGAGGTCCGGCCCCGACGGGCGGCGGACGTCGTGGTCAAGACGGACGACCCCCGCCACCCGGCCCTGATCACCGAGAGGGAAGGATCGGACCCATGGACGTACTGAGCAGCCGGGTCATGCTGCGGCCCGCGGACCTCGAACGCAGCCAGGCCTTCTACCGCGACGTGCTGGGCCTGGCCGTCTACCGCCAGTTCGGGCCGCCGGACTCCCCCGGCGTCGTGTTCTTCCTCGGCTCCGGCTTCCTGGAGGTCTCCGGGCACTCCCCCGAGCCGCCCGGGGGGTCGCTGGAGCTGTGGATCCAGGTCCGCGACGTCCACGCCGAGCACGAACGCCTCTCCGCCGCGGGCGTCACCGTCCTGCGGGAGCCGAAGGTCGAGTTCTGGGGCCTGATCGAGATGTGGATCGCCGATCCGGACGGCGTGCGCATCGTCCTGGTGGAGATCCCCGCCGACCACCCCCTCCGCCGGGACACCCGCGTCCTGGCAGGCCCCGAGGCGTAGGCTCCGGGTCCATGACGCTCTCCGACACCGCACCTGTCGTGGAGTTCTGGCGGCGGCTGGGGCTGCCCGGACTCATCGACGTGCACACGCATTTCATGCCGAAGCGGCTGCTGGACAAGGTGTGGGCCTACTTCGACATGGCCGGTCCGGCCATCGGCAGGACATGGCCCATCACCTACCGGCACGAGGAGGACGAGCGGCTCGCACGGATCAGGGCCTACGGGGTGCGGGCCTTCACCTCCATGATCTACCCCCACAAGCCGGACATGGCGGCGAACCTGAACGCCTGGTGCGCCGAGTTCGCCGCCCGCACCCCGGACTGCCTGCACACCGCCACGTTCTTCCCCGAACCGGACGCCGCCCGCTATGTCGAGAAGGCCGTCGAAGCCGGCGCGCGCGTCTTCAAGTCGCATCTGCAGGTCGGCGCCTACGACCCGCGCGACCCCCTGCTCGACGACGTGTGGGGCACGCTCCGGGACGCCGCCGTGCCGGTCGTGGTGCACTGCGGCTCCGGACCCGGCCTCGCGGGGCCGTTCACCGGCCCCGGTCCCATCGGCGAGGTACTGGAGCGCTTCCCCCGCCTGCGCGTGATCATCGCGCACTGCGGGGCGCCGGAGTACTCCGACTTCCTGCGCACGGCCCTGCGCCACCCGGAGGTCCGCCTCGACACCACGATGGTCTTCACCGACTTCATCGAGGAGGAGGCCCCGTTCCCCCGCGACGCCCTGCCGCTGCTGCTCGACCTCCGGGACCGCGTCCTCTTCGGCAGCGACTTCCCCAACATCCCCTACCCCTACCTCCATGCCCTGGAGAGCCTGGAGCGCCTCGAACTGGGCGAGGAGTGGCTGCGCGCCGTCTGCCACGACAACGCGGCCGCGCTCTTCGGCCTCTAAGCGCCACGGACGACGCGGAGCCGGCGGGCGGAGCCGAGGTGGAGCCCGTCCGGGCCCCAGGCGTCGACGCGCTCGTCGGTCCAGCCGTCCCCGGCCGCCGGGCGGGTCGCCGCCCGCACCAGCACCCAGGGGGACGACGCCCGCGACAGGCCCAGGCCCGGGTGGGCGGTGAGCTGGACGGTGGGGCGGGACGGGGCCGGCACGTCCAGGAGGAACACGAGCCGGCGGAAGTCCGGCGGGGTGTCGTCCTCGGTGAGTCGGATCCAGGCCGTCCGCACCGGCGCAGTGCCGCCGGAACGCGGCAGGGCGGGACCGGCCGGCCGGATGTCCAGGTGGGAGGCGACCGGCATGGTCTCCGGCGGAACGACGAGGCGCTCGCACCGTTCGGGCCCCGGCACGGCCGGCGCGGGCCGGGTGACGACGCGGTGGCCTCCCGTGTGCGCGGAGGCGAAGACGGCGGTCGCGTCGGCGCAGGGCCCGAGGCCGGTGAAGGCGCGGGCCGTCGCCGTCGGGAGGGTGCGGCCGAAGCCGTCCAGCTCGGTCTCCAGCCGGAACGCCTCGGTGATGGGCCGGTGGAACCGGATCGTCGCGCTCTCCAGGGCCCGTCCGGGCAGATGGGCGCTCATCGCGCCCGCCATGAGAGCGAGTGAGAGCCCGCCGTGCAGCCCGTCGGAACCCCAGAGCCCCCTGTCCGCCTCGATCAGACCGCCCGCGGGCGCATCGAGGAACGCTCCAGGCGTCAGCGCCCGGACCGGAGTCGTCATCATCTTCTTCACAGCCGTTCGAAGGTCGTCGTGTTGGCCCTGCCGGTCCGGCCTCGTCTGGGGGCCGGACCGGGTGTCCCTGCCCTCCGGCACGCGCTGGAGGCGGTCACGGTGCGGGCGCCGCCGCCTCCGAGGGGGTGGCCGAGGGCGATGGCGTCTCCGCATGTGTTCAGACGATCGACGCCGATGCCGAGTTCTCGGCGCCGGGCCGAAACGGCTGAGGCGTGCGCCTCATTTCCAGCGGGCCACCGGCGAGGACGCCCTCGACGCCTGGCCGCGGACGGGCCTTCAGCCGCGCGTGATGACGGAGGCGAGGTGCTCGGCGAGACCCTCGGGGTCGGCGACGGTGACGGTGAGGGCCTCATGCGCACGCGGCCCGAAGGCCCGGACGGGTTTCCGGAATTCGACGCACACGCCTCTCAGCGCGCTGCCGAAGGTCAGCCCCGAATCTCTGAGGGAAAGCCGCACTCCGATCGCCTTGACCGCTTTGTAGGGACCGGAGACGTCGGCCGAGGCGAGGTTGGACAGGGGCGTGGTCAGCTCCCAGCGGCCGAAGCGGGCCGAGAAGAACCCGTCCCCCACCACGACCCGGCTGTTGTCCGGACGGACGCCGAGCGCCCTCAGCAGCAGCCGGTGACGCGGGGCGAACGCGAACGGGTAGGTGTCGGCCACGGCCGCTCCTTCCGGTCGTCCGGCGGGGGGCCGCCGTCCCCGCCTCGGGCGGGGACGGGCGGCGGTCAGGGCGAAGGGTCCAGGACGAAGACCGGGATGTCGCGGTCGGTCTTCTTCTGGTACTCGGCGTAGTCGGGGTATGCCTCCACGGCGCGGGCCCACCAGCGGTCGAGTTCGTCGCCTTCGACGCGGCGGGCGACGTAGTCGCGGACGACGGGGCCGTCCTGGAGGACGACGTGCGGTTCGGCGACGATGTTGTGGTACCAGACGGGGTGCTTGGGCGCGCCGCCCAGCGAGGCGACGACGGCGTAGCGGGTGCCGTCGGTGACCCGCATCAGCGGCGTCTTGCGGATCTTGCCGGACTTCGCGCCCTTGGTGGTCAGAATGACGACGGGCCTGCCCTGCATCGTGCCGCCCTCCTCGCCGCCGGTGCGCTCGTAGAGCTCCACCTGCTCGGCGACGGGGGCGAAGGGGCTCGGCTCGTACTCTCCTTTGAGTGGCATCTCGACTCCTCTCCGTGTCCAGACCAAGATCTCACGGACCCGCGGGGGCGCCGGGGGCGGGGGTGCCCGCCGGGCCGGACGGCCCGGGAGGTCAGATCGGGTCGGGCACCGTGGAGGGCTCCTCCGAGCCGGTCTCCTGGTGCGGGAGGACGATCTGCAGGGGCATCACGGTGACGCCCAGCGGGTCGGCGACGACCACGTGCCGGTCGGGGACCTTGACCCAGTCGTCCTCGTCGTCGAGCGGCTCGCTGGCCAGCAGGGCGCCCTCGTCGTCCCTGCGGTAGCACAGCGTCTCGCCCCAGGTCGTGGCGATCGCGGTCAGGCCGTCGGTGGCCAGGACGTTCAGGCACGCGTTCGGGTCGAGGGCCGCCACGTCGCACACCAGCTCGGGCACGGCCGCCGTGAGCTGCTGCCCGGCCTCCAGGCGCTGCCACAGCAGGGCCGCCAGGAAGGCGGCGTCGCAGGTGGACTCGGGCCGGCGGCCCGGTTCCAGCAGGGAGGCGGTGACGCCGACGTTGAGGTGGCCGTTCAGGGACATCAGCGCCGAGCCGTTGGTGAACGGCGCGGTCGCCTCCACCTCGATGGGCATGCCGGGGCTGGCGCCGCGCGCCGCGCCGATCACGCAGTCGGCGACGATCGAGGCGGCCAGCGCCGGGAAGTCGGGATCGGCCTCGATCGGGCCGGTCCGGCGGTAGGTGGTGGCGGTGCCGGGGGCGGGGAACCAGCCGACGCCGAAGCCGTCCTGATTGATCAGGTCGATGTGCTGCCAGCGCGGCCGGGCCGCCTGCCTGGGCAGACCGTAGGGCTGGTCCAGGACGAGCTCCTTGACCGAACGATCGTTGCCGAGCCAGGCGAAGTGACGGCACATAGAGCCTCCCTACGGTCTGCTGCCTGCTGTTCCTCGTTCAGGATAGGAGCTAAACACCGTGTTTCTGCAGCCAGAACTCCAAGAGTGCGAGTTGCCACAGCGCGCTCGCGCCCAGCGTGGTGCGCTCGCCCGAGGGGTCGGCCAGCAGCCGCTCGGTGTACTCGGGCCGGAAGAGCCCGCGCGCCTTGGCCGCCGGGTCGGTCAGCGCCTCCTGGACGAGGTCGAGGTAGGGCCCGGACAGGTGCCGGATGGCCGGGACGGGGAAGTAGCCCTTGGTGCGGTCGATCACGGCGTCGGGCACCACGCCCCGCGCCGCGTCCTTGAGCACCCCCTTGCCCCCCTGCGCGATCTTGAGCTCGGGCGGGCAGGCGGCCGCCAGCTCGACCAGGCGGTAGTCCAGGAACGGGGTGCGCGCCTCCAGGCCGAACGCCATGGTCATGTTGTCCACCCGCTTCACCGGGTCGTCGACCAGCATGACCGTGGTGTCCAGGCGCAGCGCCGCGTCCAGGGCCTTCTCGGCCCCGGGCCGCCCGAAGTGCGCCTCGACGAACTCCATGCTGTGGTCGCGGTCCAGGTAGGCGGGGCTGAGCTGGCCGACGAGATCGGCGTGCGGCCGGTCGAAGAAGGCCTTCGCGTAGGCGGCCGCTGCCCCCTCGCGCGGGACTCCGGCCAGCGGCGGGTACCAGCTGTAGCCGCCGAGCACCTCGTCGGCGCCCTGCCCGGACTGCACGACCTTGACGTGTCGCGACACCTCCTGCGACAGGAGGTAGAAGGCCACGCAGTCGTGGCTGACCATCGGTTCGCTCATCGCGCCGACCGCCCCGTGCAGGGCGGGCAGCAACCGGTCGTCACCGATATGGATCTTGTGGTGCTTCGTTCCGAAGTGCCGCGCCACCAGGTCGGAGTACTCGTACTCGTCGCCCGACTCCCCTCCGGCGGAGTGGAAGCCGATGCTGAAGGTCTCCAGTCCCGGCTGCCCGGCCTCGGCCAGCAGCCCGACGATCAGGCTGGAGTCCAGACCGCCGGAGAGCAGCACGCCCACCGGCACGTCCGCGACCATCCGCACGTCCACGGCCGCCCGCAGGCTCTCCAGGATCGCCTCGGGCCACTCCCGCGGGTCCGCGGGCCCCTCCCCCCGGGTGAAGGACGGGTCCCAGTAGACGTGGTCCTCGAAGCTCCCGTCGCGCAGGACGGTCCGGACGGTCGCCGGGGGCAGCTTGGAGACGCCCTTGAGGATGGTGCGCGGCGCCGGGACCACCGAGTGGAAGGTCATGTAGTGGTGCAGCGCCACCAGGTCCAGGGAGGTGTCCACCTCCCCCCCGGCCAGCAGGGCCGGCAGCGTCGAGGCGAACCGCAGCCGCCCCGGCCCGGCGCTGAGGTAGAGCGGCTTGATCCCGAGCCGGTCGCGGGCCAGCACCAGGGTGCCGGTGTCGCGTTCGTGCACGGCGAAGGCGAACATGCCGTTGAAGCGGCTCACGCAGTCGCGGCCCCAGTGGTGGTAGCCCTTGAGGATCACCTCGGTGTCGGAGGTGGAGAAGAACCGGTGCCCGGCGGCCTCCAGCTCGCGCCTGAGCTCCTGGTAGTTGTAGATGCAGCCGTTGAAGACGGCCGTCAGCCCCAGCTCCGGGTCGGTCATCGGCTGGGCCCCCCGGTCGGAGAGGTCGATGATCCGCAACCGCCGGTGACCGAGGGCCAGGGCGCCCGACGACCAGACGCCCTGACCGTCCGGCCCGCGGGCCGCCAGGGTGGCGTTCATCCTGGTCACGGCCGTCACATCGGCGGGAGCCCCGTCGAACCGGAACTCACCGCAGAAGCCACACATGAAGAAGAATCCTTTCGCTCGTGTTCACAGGAGCCAGGTGTCCTTGGAGCCGCCGCCGCGCGAGGAGTTGACGATCCGGCTGCCGTGGGCGGCGACCCTGGACAGGGCCAGCGGCACCACGTCGGGTTCGGCGCCCAGGCAGACGAAGGTCCGCAGGTCCACCACGCGCGGCTCCAGCCGTCCGCCGGTGAAGGTCGGGTGGGTGGAGACGGCCACGGTCTCCTGGCCTATCCAGCGGTCGGGGCAGGCGATGATCTCGGCGCGGACGGCCGCCAGCTCCTTTGCGGAGGCGTCGGGGCCGATCACCACGCCCTGGCCCCCGTACCCGTCGACGGGTTTGACGACCAGTTCCTCCAGCCGGTCCAGCACCTGCTCCAGGTCGGCGGGCTCGCGGCACAGGTAGGTCGGCACGTTGTCGAGGATCGGGGTCTCCCCCAGGTAGTAGGAGATCAGCCGCGGCACGTGGGCGTAGATCGCCTTGTCGTCGCCCAGGCCGTTGCCGGGCGCGTTGGCCAGCAGGACCGAGCCGGAGGCCACCAGGTCGCGCAGTCCCGGCATCGCCTCCCAGAGGTCCTCCTCGTCGATCCGGCGGTAGAGCACGCGGATGCGACGCCCCTCGACGGCGAACAGCTCCCCGTCGCGGATCTCCAGGTCGCCGGGCTCCACCAGCGGCACGTCCAGTTCCCTGGCCAGCAGCCGGTGCTCGTAGTAGGCCGGGTCGGCCGGCCCGGACGTGATCAGCGCCAGCTCCGGCGACGCCTGGGTGAGCGCGCCGCGCAGCACGGCCATGGCGCGCCGCGGCGCGGGCGTGGCCACCGCGCGGACCAGTTCGGGCACGACCCGTGCCGACAACCACCGGTTGGCCATCGCGTAGCCGAGCCCGGACGGGACACGCAGGTTGTCCTCGAGCACGAACCAGTGGCCCGCGCCGTCCCGGACCAGGTCGGTCCCGGAGATGGCGCACCGGATCGTGTCCGGGGGCACGAGCAGGCCCTCCTCGCGGTAGCCGGGGGCGCCCGTGACCAGCTCCTTGGGCACGACCCCGTCCTCGATGACGCGGCCGGGGCCGTAGGCGTCGTGCAGGAAGTGCTCCAGCGCCCGCGTCCGCTGGCTGAGCCCCGCCTGGAGCAGCTCCCAGTCCTCGCTCCCCACGATGCGCGGGATGAGGTCGACGGGGAAGAGCCGCCCCTCCTCGAAGTACATGCCGAGGTCGTGCTGGACCTGCTCCTTCTGCCGGTTCCGCTCGGCGAGCCCCTGGGCGCCGAGCCGGTCGAGCGCGGTGAGCACGAGCCCGTAGGGGCCGCGCGCGGTGCCGTCGAAGACGACCGCCTCGTCGGCGGAGGTGTCGTAGGAGCCGCCCATCATGGAGACGATCTCGGCGCAGCGGGCCTCGGGCCACCACTCGGTGTTGGCCTTGGTCTCGGCGACCAGCAGGTCGACGACGGCCTCAAGACCGCCGGTGGCGTAGGCGGTGCGCTGGCGCGAGGCCGAGGTGCCCCGGCGCAGCACGTTGTCCATCAGGTCGCAGACCAGGTCCCAGTCGCCTGCGGCCTCCAGCGCCGGGCGCAGCTGGTTCACCGTCTCCCGGACGATCTGGCGGGCGGGCTTGGCCCTGCCCTCCAGCGGGTCGACGAGCTCGCCCTCCAGACCGGCCCGCGCGGCCCGCCAGGTGAAGGCGCGCACCAGCTCGGGCCGGGCGGTCGGCACCGGCGGGCGGCCCTGCTCGATCGCCTCGAGCTCGGTGGCGACCAGGGCGCGGAACAACCCGGCCAGCAGCGCCACGTCCTCCACCCGGGGACAGGCGTCGGGGATGCGCAGCTCCACGGTGGGCACGTGGTCGGAGGCCCGCACGTCGTAGTAGATCATCCCGGGGTCGGTGATCACGCCGGTCCTGATCAGGTCGGCGACCATCCCGTCGTACTCGGCCGCCGAGGAGACGGCGGGCGCGGGTCCGGTCGTGGGCCAGCGGTTCCACAGCAGCGTGCGGTAGCTGGCGTACCCGGAGTCCGAGCCGAGCCAGAACGGGGAGCTGGCCGAGAGGGCCAGCAGCATCGGCATCCACGGCGACACGCGGTGCCCGATCTGCACGGCCAGGTCGCGGTCCTCCACCTCCACGTGCACCTGGGCGCCGCAGATGAGCTGCTCGCGGGCGAGCAACTGGTACTCCTCCAGCATGTTCTCGTAGCGCGGGTCGGGCGTCACCTTCAGCGCGTCGAGGTCCACCACCGGCACCGTCCCTGCGGCCACGACGCCCAGGCCGAAGGCCTCGGCCTCGGTGGCCACGGCCCGGCGCAGCGCGGCGAGGTCCTCCAGCACGTCGGCCAGGCGGACGAACGGCCTGCTGTTGGTCTCCACCACCGAGCGTTGCAGCTCGCTGGAGAACCTGCTGTCCGGAAGGTTCTGCAGGAGCCGGTCGGCTCGCGGCACCAATTTGCGGGTGGCGAGGTCGACTGTGTGAAATTCCTCTTCGACCCCGACCGCCACGGATTCCAGTTTCTCCAACATGATCCTCAGCCAGTAGACATTTCCGTCTACTATGCCCCTATTGACCGTCTTTATTCATGACAGTCACGGAGATCACAATCCGATCGGCGCCGGAGCACCCCGCACACCGCCCCGTCTCCGCAGCTCAGGAGCGTACTTCCTCACAGATTACCCGATGTCGGCATGATCAAGGGATGAGTGGGTAATGGACTTGTTTTCGGTTACACACTCAACCGTTATAGCGCCCGCGCAGTTCCGACTTCAGGATTTTCCCCATGGAGTTGCGGGGAAGCCGCGGCAGGAATTCCACCCGCTCCGGCCGTTGGTGAGGCGGCAGTCCCCGCTCCGCCAGAAAGGACGCGAGGTCCGCCTGCGACGGAGGATCACCGGCCGGGACGACCACCGCGCAGGCCATCTCCCCCCGCTCGGGATCGGGCAGGCCGATCACGGCGGCCTCCGCGACGCCGGGGTGCCGCTGCAGCTCCTCCTCCAGCCTGCGGGCGCTGATCGTCTCGCCCTTGCGGATGATCACGTCCTTGAGCCGTCCGGTGACGGTGAGGCGCCCCGCCTCGTCCAGGCGGCCCAGGTCGCCGGTGCGCAGGTAGCCGTCGGCGTCGAAGGCCTCGGCGTCCAGGGCGGAGTCGACGTACCCCCGCATCACCTGGGGGCCCTTCGCGCGGATCTCGCCCTCCTCGCCGGGGCCCAGGACGGTGCCGTCGGCCGCGGCGATCCGCAGCTCCACCCCGGCCGTCGGGCGGCCCTCGGTGAGCGCCAGCGCCTCGTCGGGATCCCCGGCCGCGCCCATGGTCAGGATCGGCGCCTCGGTCATGCCGTACCCGGACAGCACTCCGGCGCCGCCCAGCTCGTCCTTGACCTCGGCGTGCAGCGTGGGCGGTTTGGGAGCGGCCCCCGCCGTCATGGCGCGCACCCGCGGGAAGAGCCGCTCCCCCGGAGTGCGGCGCTGGGCCTGGAGGTAGGCCTGGATGAAGACCGTGCCCGAGCCGGCGAGCGTGACGCCCTCGCTCCGGTGCCGCCCGATCGTGCGCTCCGGATGGAAGGCGGCGTCCAGGACCAGGGTGCAACCGTGGATCAGGCTCCCGCCCAGCCAGGTGCCGCAGCCGCCGATGTGCGCCACGGGGAAGGCCATGCCCACCCGGTCCGCCTCCGTGCAGGCCAGCCGCTCGCACATGCCCCGCGCGGAGGCCAGAACGGACCGGTCCGTGTGCCGTGCCCCCTTGGGGTCGGAGGTCGTGCCGGAGGTGTAGAAGACCCAGCGCGCCTCGTCGTCCCCTTCCGGCGCGGGAAGCGGGCACGTCCCCGTCTCGGGGAGCTCCCCGTCCAGCACGAGGACCTCCCGGCCCTCCGCCGCCTCCCGCACCCCTGCCGCCAGGTCGCGGCCCTGCGGCTGCGGGACGACGACCAGGAGTCGCGCCCCGGTCTGCCGCAGCACGAACCGCAGGTCGGCCGCACCGTAGACGGCCATCACCGGGTTCTGGACGGCCCCCAGGCGGGCCAGCGCGGCGGTCAGCACCAGCGACTCGATCACGGTCGGCCCCTGCCAGGTGACGGGGACGCCCGCCGCGGCGCCGTGCCCGGCGAGCCGGGCGGCCAGCGCCTCGGCCCGGTCCCGGAACCCCGCGAAGGTCATCCGCCGGTCCCGCTCGTCCACGAGCATCTCGGCGGACGGGGTGAGCGCGGCCCTGCGTTCCACCAGGCTCCAGAAGGTCGTCATCACGCCCGCCCTTCCCGGGCCGGGACGCGCAGCAGCCGTTTGAGCAGCTTGCCGTTGGGGTCGCGGGGCAGCTCGGAGCTGAAGTCGAGCACGGCGGGGCACTTGATCGGCGCCAGGTGCTCCCGGCAGTGGGCGAGCAGCTCCGCGGCCCGCACCGCACTCGCCGCGGCCGGATCCGCCAGCTGCACGACGGCCTTGAGCCGTTCGCCTATGTCGTCGTCGGGGATGCCGAAGACCGCCGCGTCCTGCACGGCCGGATGGGAGATGAGGAGGTCCTCGGCCTCCTGCGGGTGGACGTTGACGCCGCCGCTGATGATCATGTCGTCGGCCCTTCCGGCGAGGTAGAGGTAGCCCTCCGCGTCCAGGCGGCCCAGGTCGCCGGTGGTCGTCCAGCCCTGGGGGCTGCGGGCGGCCTCGGTCTTCGCCGGGTCGCCCCGGTAGGAGAAGCTCCCGCCGCCCTCGAAGTGGACCAGGCCCACCTCGCCGGGCGGCAGTTCCGCGCCGTCCTCGCCGAGGATGCGGATGCGTCCCGCCGCGGCCCGCCCCACGGTGCCCGGACGGGCGAGCCAGTCCCGGGAGGTGACGTGGGTGAAGCCGTTGCCCTCGGTCGCGGCGTAGGACTCGTGCAGGATCGGGCCCCACCAGCCGATCATCTGCTCCTTGACCGCGACGGGGCAGGGCGCCGCGTTGTGCAGCACGGTCCGCAACGACGACAGGTCGTGCCGGGCGCGCTCGGCCTCGGGGAGCCGCAGCAGCCGGACGAACATCGTGGGGACCATCTGGGTGACGGTGACCCGGTGGCTCTCCACCAGCTCGAGGAAGGCGCGCGGCTCGAACGAGGGCATCATCACCACCGTCATGCCGAGCGTGACCAGCCCCGCCACGGTGCGGGCGGGCGCGGTGTGGCTCATCGGCGCCGGGGACAGGTAGACGTCGGCGGCCGTCAGCCCGTACATCCTCTGCATGATCGCGCCGATCTCGCCGCCGAGCGCCGTCTGGATCCCCTTGGGGCGGCCGGTGGTGCCCGAGGAGTACATCAGGTCGTGGCCGAGCGGCACGTCCTCGAGCGGGTCGGCGCAGTGGTCGCGCAGCACCTCCGCCAGCGGGGCGCCGCCCTCGGCTCCGTCCACGCTCAACCGGGGTCCGGACACCGGCATCCGGGCCGCGAGGTCGGCGCAGGCGGCCGAGGTGACCAGCGCGCCGGCGCGGGAGTCCTCGACGATGTGGGCGAGGTCGCGGACGGCGAGCCGCGGGTTGAGGACCACGTAGTCCAGGCCCGCGCGGCGGACCGCCCACTGGGCCAGCACGTACTCGGGCCGGTTCTCCATGAGGATCGCCACCGCGTCCCCGGGTTCGAGGCCATGGGAGCGCAGGAAGCGTGCGAGGCGCCAGGAGTCCTCCTCCAGCCCGCGGTAGGTCAGCGGGGGCAGTCCTGGGACGATGACGGCGGGTTTGTCGGGAGTGCGGGAGGCGTGTTCGGTGATGCTCATGGGCTCGGCTCCCCGGGGCAGGCGCACAGGATTCATATAACATATACGGATTGTTCTGGATCGGGAGGAACGACCATGCTCAGTGGACTGCGGGTCCTGGAGGTCTCCAGCTTCGTCGCCGCACCCCTCGGAGGCATGACCCTGGCGCAGCTCGGCGCCGAGGTCGTCCGCGTCGACCCGCCCGGCGGCGCCGCCGACACCGGCCGCTGGCCGCTGACCGGCGACGGCGCGTCCATCTACTGGGCCGGCCTGAACAAGGGCAAACGCTCGGTGACCGTCGACCAGCGCACCCCCGAGGGCCGCGACCTGCTCACCCGCCTGGCCCGCCGCGCCGGCATCGTCCTGACCAACGCCCCCCGCCC
The DNA here is from genome assembly GCF_002995495.1 of Actinocorallia populi. Taxonomy (GTDB): domain Bacteria; phylum Actinomycetota; class Actinomycetes; order Streptosporangiales; family Streptosporangiaceae; genus Actinocorallia; species Actinocorallia populi. The sequence continues at coordinate 334,950 of NZ_PVZV01000007.1, forward strand.
CCGCTACGACGACCTGGCCGCCGAGATCCCCGGCCTCGTCCACGTGCAGATCACCGGCCACGCCGACGGCCGCCCCGCCGTCGACTACACCGTGAACGCCGAGACGGGCTTCCCCTTCGTGACCGGCCCCGCCGGAGCCACCGAGCCGGTCAACCACGTCCTGCCCGCCTGGGACATCGCCTGCGGCCTGTACGCCGCCATCGCCATCCTCGCCGCCGAACGCCACCGCTCCCGCACCGGCGAGGGCAGCCGCATCCGCATCCCCCTCTCCGACGTGGCCCTGGCCACCGCGGGCAACCTCGGCTTCCTCGGCGAAGCCGAACTGAACGGCACCGACCGCCCCCGCATCGGCAACCACCTCTACGGCGGCTTCGCCCGCGACTTCCCGACCAAAGACGGCCGCCTCATGCTGGTCACCCTGACCAGCCGCCACTTCACCGACCTGGTGGCCCTCACCGGCACCGCGGACGAGGTCGCCGACCTGCAACGCCTCACCCGCGCCGACTTCACCTCAGAAGGCGACCGCTACCGCCACCGCGAGTCCCTCGCCGCCCTCTTCGAACCCTGGTTCGCCACCCGCACCACGGCCGAGGCCACCGAAGCCCTGACGGCGACCTCCGTCCTGTGGTCCCCCTACCGCACCTTCCGCGAAGTCCTCCAGCACGACCACCCCCTCCTGCACGAGGTGGACCAGCCGGGCCTCGGCAGGCTCCGCGTCCCTGCCTCCCCCATCGACACCGGCGCCGAAGACCGCGGCGTCCGCACCGCCCCCCTCCTCGGCGCCGACACCGAGTCCGTCCTCGCCGACCTCGACCTCGCCCCGGCGTCCATCGCCGCCCTCCGCGCCTCCGGCGCCCTCGGCTGATCCCTCACCGCCCGCAGAGAAGGATGACAGGCGCGCGACACCTTGTTCTCGGAGCCGCCGCCCCGTCCCGGTCCGGCACGGCTCATGTCAGGAGCCCGATGACGGCGATGCGGGCGGGTCATGAGCACATGACCCGCTTCTCCTTCCTGAAAAAGGAGCCTGATATGAACGCGAGACACGGGCCGGTGGGCGCGGCATGGAGAATGAGTACTGCCTTGTCTTTCGGAGCGCCAGGAAATCGATCGTCGCCGTAGTCGAGATCTCCGGTCACACCCGTGATCTTCTTGCCTCCTCGGATCTGACCCAGAGTCTCGAACAGAGCGCTCCGTATCTCCGCACCTGTGTCCTTGCCTTTGGCGTCCTCGATGCCCTGCTGGAGGACCAGCATCGCATCATAGGCGATCGCCGCCTGGCCGTCTTTCGCATCTTTGCAGGCACTTCCCTTCGGGAACACCTCGGCATAAGAGGTGTAGAAGGAAGCTGGATCCTTCGTGCAGTTCTTGCCGAAGGCAATGCTGCTGGCAAAGGAGATGTAGTCCAGCTCGACCCCCGGATAAGTGCGGTAGTCTCCGTTGAGCACCCAACGAGTGATGTCGTCGGCGGCGAGGACCCGGGGGGAGGTGTTGCGGCAGGCCCGTTGCATCCCGCCGAGGAATTCACTGAATTCCTCGGAACGCCCGGCATAGAAGACGAATTCGCCGGTCTTCGCAGCGCACGCCTGTTCACCGAGGTCACCGGCCGACTCGTGAGCCGACGGGGTGGTGTCGTGGTAGGGCAGGATCTCCGTCACCTCGATCCCACGGCCGGAGAACTCCACTCTGGCATCCATGGCGAGGTTCTCGCTGTAGATGTCCTCCGTGTTGCCCGAGTAGTAGATACGCACGAACCGGGATTCAAGCTCACCGACCGCATACTCGACGGCGGCACGTGCGATCCGGAGGTTGTTGGGCCCGACCTGCCGGTATCCCGGGAGGTCGGACATGGCATCGGCAGAAGTGGAGGTCCCGAGCGTGGACAGCCCGATCCGCCCGAGCCGGACCACCGCGTGCGCCGTTTGCCTCTTGCTCAAGCCGAAACCGAGAGCGGCAATCAGTCGCCGGTTCTTCTCCGCCATCTCGACGATCTCCTGGGCCGCGCGTGCCGAATGCTCCATGAGATCACCGGAGTTCACGAGATGGATGTAGACCGGCGTACCCTCACGGAACAACTTTTGCTGCGCTATCGCAATCCCGCGCAATTCTTCACGGGCAAAAAGATATCCGTCATGATCGCCCGATTCAAGCATACTAAAATAGACCACCTCATACCATTCTGGCTCATTTTTTACCTTCCTGTTCATCTCGGTGATCCTGGCAAAACCCTCGTCGGGGCCTACGAGCCGGGTGTCTATGTCCGCTGGATCGGTGATGAAACCGATGCACTGGTATCTGTCTCCGCGGAGCGCCTCGCGGTGGACGTCAGCACGCGGCATGGACATGAACGCCTGGCAGTGCCGGATGTTGAACGTCGATACACCGCCCAGGCCGAAGACGAGAACGGCGAAGAAGGTGATCATCACCAACGGCAGCCGGCAGGGGGGCAGACCCACACGATGGAGATCGGTACGGTAGACCCCTGTCTCCACACTGGACGGGAGCCGGAAGGGCAGCGACCAGGTACGTCGGCTGCCGTCCCTGCGCAGCCGGTGCAGCCACTCTTCATGGACTATCCCCGCATCGGTCGGCGGGTGCGCTCGTATCGCCTGCACAGCGGGCGGAAGGGTGGTGATGATGAGCAACGGATCCCACACGGGGAGATGGGGCCGTCTGGAGCGAAACCCGTTCCGGATCTGCGTGATCGCATCGAGTGCCTTGTACGCGGCCTCGGCTCCGGCCCCTTCGCCTGCGAGGAAGAGCGTGGGGTGGCGACGTCCCATGCGCAACCGACCGGCCAAGCCGCGATAGCCCTGCCGCAGGTCCTCCAGGAACGAACTGACGAGCAGATCGTTGAGGATCTGTTCTTTGCGAGGACCGTCAGGCATTTGTGACAGCGCGAAGGCCAGTTGCACGAAACTGCCAGCGTGAATTTCCGACGGGCGCTGCCGAGCGATGAAGCGCGGCGCACTCAGGAAATAGCGAATTGCGAGGTTCCGCCACCAGGTCCAAGCCACAGGAATGATCAGGAGAAACCACGGGAGTCCTGCCGCAACGTCCTGGATGGTATTGCCGGGGCCGGCCTGCGCGGAGGAAGCCCTGCGGCCGAACAGGCGATCCCGCAGCCGCCTGCCGATCTCGTCGACGAGCTGGTCGCAGTCAGTGACCTCAGGGGCCGGCTTGAGATCACAGATCCAGGAGCTGAGGATATAGCGCGGAAAGCGCAACCGGTAGCTCTGCCTGCCATGAGTGCCAAGGTCGGTCACCGCCCGGTCGAAGACATTTTTGACGACCGGGATCCCCGGCGTCGGCTGGACGTCGCCAGGCCCAAGGATCACCTCTGCGTACGGAGACTTACTCCTTCCAGCGTGACGCAGGCGGTCGAGCAGACCGCGGAACGGCTCCTGCTGAGGATCCTCTCGTATGAGGTGCACGAAAGGGAGGTCCGTATCACGCCATTTGCGCTGGGTCAGCCGATCGAAAAGGCGCAGCAACTGCGGCGCACCCGAAAAGAGCAGGTCCTTCACTTCCTCATGGGGCGGGGACCATCGACCTCGAAAGAGCTTCATGCTCATCCAATCATGACTTTTCGCCAGAAACACATACTCAGTGAGCAACGGCGGCAAAGGGCATCTTTCGTAATTTCTTCAACATGCTCGCACATAGCCGTTTTTCGAGCTACTTTTGTCACGCCCCAGTTGGGTGGCCCAGTCAAGACAGACGACAAAGGTGTACAAAATGGACGAAACGTCCAACTCTCTTCCGAATGAACTTGCGGACCTCGCAGACCTGCTGTCGGAGATTCCAGAGGAACTGGTCGACGAACAGACGAAGGACCTGCTGCTCGCGGGAGAGCGGCTACTCCTTCGGCAGATGGGGCTTGACGATGCCCCGGCGGCCCGGGCACCGTTCAAGGAGGTACTGGCCGGCGTCTCCCGGCGCGGGGTCGTCGCCGAGGCCCGGAAAGGCGAGAACGGCGGTGCCCTCACCGAATCGTCCTTCCGGCATCGATGGGGACGGATGCCGGAGTACCTGTCAGACCTCGTCCACTTCGCCCTACGATCGCTACTGTCGGTGGTGCGGTACCCAAAGCAGATGCATGATCTGCAGACCTCGTCGAGCGAGACACCGCTCGTGCAGATGATCGAACAGGTCGCTTATCAAGAGGCGACCACCACCCACCAAAACCGGGCGTTCCGCCTGCAGACGGCGTTCCAGGCCCTCTTTTCCCACGACGAAGTCCTGGTGCGCGCGCTGCGACGGGTCCATCGGCGCCAGCTCGACGGCTGGTGCGACCTGTATTCCGAGATCCTCAAGGCTCAGGATCTTCGTCTACGCCCAGGCATTACGGTCGAGGATCTCACCCTCGCCCTGCATCTGGCTGGGAAATCCGTCGCCTTCCGCGCCCTCCTAGGCGAAGAGGAGGGCTTGGAAAAGTATGCGAAGGCGATCGACCCTGCAACAGGAACCACGTTCCTCAGCAAGTTCGCCTTGGCCCTTCTCATAGGTTTCATCGATCCCGGTGACGGACGCACCCTGCACCAAGCGGCAGCCGTGGTCCTTGGAGATGAGCCCCCTGCGGAAGGCGGGGATCCGTCGAATCCATGCACTTGCAGGATGTAGTCAGGCCCCTGTCGGTTTTGAATGGCCTTCAACACGCGGCAGGACAGGACCTTGGCATGCTGGGACCGCCTTGCGAAGGATGTCCGTGGCAAACGTACAAGGCCATGTCCACGAGACGGTCACGTGCCATGCCCGACGTCCCCCATGGCTTGGCCCGCTTCGCCGCCTGCGTGCGCGCCGAGCAGTGCGACCGCCGAACTCTCGAAGAACTTCCACCGACGGTCCGCTTCAAGCGAGGCGATTGATCCAGCGGCACCGGCCCTGGCGCGCCCGCTCAGAAAGGCGGTTCCGTCGTGCATCCCGCGTCGTTCGGCTCGTCCTGGAACCAGGGGCCGTCCGGGTCGAAGGCGTTCGGGAAGGACTTGGGGCGTGCGGTTCGGCGTCGCTTCCGTTCCGCCTTGGCGGTGGCTTTGCGGGCGGCCGCGGCCTCTTCGGCCTGCGCCTGGTGGCGGTCGATCCGGACGTGGTCGTCAGCGGTGCGGGCGACGGCTCTCAGGGTGGGGAGCACGGCCAGATAGTGGTTCGGGAGGACGTCGATCAGTTCGGGGACGGCCTCGTGGGCGGCGGGGCCCCAGCGGGCGAGCAGGTCCAGGACGGTGTTTCGCGGGCCGCCGGGTTCGTCCCTCCAGTCCGGTTCACGGGGCCATGTGCGCATCCAGGTCCGGATCGCGTTCAGCAGGGGGGCGTCGAACGCGGGTCGCTGCTCCCTGAGCGCCCAGAAGACGGCCTGGTAGTTCCACTCGAAGTCGTTCCGGAGTCGTGGCGTGGCGAGTTCGGCGACATGGAGCGTCAGCAGGGCGGTGGAGCGGGCATCGGCTCTCTCGATCAGGAAGGCCAGGGCCTGCGGGGATCCCGGTGCGGCCGGAGCGGCCGCGAGAGCGGCGATGGCGTCGATGACTCCGGTGTCGCCGCGGCCGAATCGTTCGAGGAAGCGCACAGCGTTCTCGGCCGAACGTCTTTTCGTGAGCAGGGGAAGCACCGCCGGGAGCAGAATCGCCCGCGCCTTGCGGTGCTTGACGAGATTCTCGGCGAGGCACAGTGCGCCATGCCTGGTCCAGCGGTCTCGTTTCGGACTCAAGAAGGGAACGAGCAGGCGCGCCGCGTCCTGCGCACGGTCCTGGGAGGCGAGGGCCGTCACCGTTTTCCAGAGCGGGTCGTCCAGAGCGGTGACCTTGCTCCTGCGGTAGCCGTCGTGGGCGGCGGCGAAGATACGGCCGTGGCTCGGCCGCCATTTCGCCCCGGAGGCCGCCAGCGCCGCGATGGTGAGGACCTTCAGGGGATCGGAACCCGTCTTCACGACCTCGGCCGCGACAGGCCGGGCCTTCTTCGGCTCCAGGAACAACCGGACGCGCAGCGCTTCGGCCCGGGTCCCGTCGTCGAGTCCCTGGTCGTCCCACAAAGAGCGCACCACCGGAAGAACGTCCGACGCGGGCCCGCAGGAGGCGGCGCGAACCGCGTGGCAGCGCACGTACCTGTCCTGTGATGTCCGGGCGAGCTCCAGCAGGAGGGGAACCTGATCGAGGACGGCCCGGTGCGCCGCCACGGCCTTCGCGCTCCGGCGGTCGCGGGTGCCGTGGCCGATCTCGGAGACCAACCTGAAGAACTCGGAGGAGTGCACTCCTGCGACCGCGAAGCGGACCAGGAACGGGATCGCGGGTGCCGTCGACCTCGACAGTCGGCCGTTGTCCCACAGGTTGTAAGCGCCCCCGTCGAAGCAGGAGGAGCAGTCGGATTCGCCTTCCAGCGCCAGGGTGTGGAACCACTCCCAGGTGTCCTCGCCGAGCGCCGCACGGGCCTCCGCGAGGTCGTCCGCAATGTCTTTGATCATCATAAGGACGGATCGTGACAGACAGGGCGGACATTTCAGGGGTGTGCGGCGGTCGAGCCGGGTGGAACGGAAGCGGCGGGCCTGGACCGCTCTTGCTCCAGGGCCTTGGGTGGGGGTGCGGCGCCTTGTTCTCGGGGGCCGCCGGCCCGTCCCGGCGCGGACGGGTCAGCGGGCTCCCCGCACCAGGCGGCCTGGGCGGGCGCCGGTGTCCTTGTCGTTCCTGCGGGTGATGACGCCGTTGAGGACGGTGGCGGCGTAGCCTCGGGCGTCCTGGAGGAGGCGGGCTCCTCCGGCGGGGAGGTCGCGGGCCACGCGGGGGGCGTCCAGGAACAGGTTGTCGAAGTCGATGACGTTCAGGTCGGCTTTCTTGCCCACGGCGACCTCGCCCCGGTCGGTGAGGCCGTACAGGTGGGCGGTGTCGCGGGTCTGCTTGCGGACGACGTACTCCAGGGGGAGGCGTTCGCCGCGGGTGCGGTCGCGGGCCCAGTGGGTGAGGAGGTAGGTGGGCATGGAGGCGTCGCAGACCATGGCCACGTGGGCGCCGCCGTCGGCGAGGCCGATCACCGCGGCGGGGTGGAGGAGCATCTCGCGGAGCGCCTCGTGGTCGTGGTCGCTGAAGCCGAAGATGGGGACCATGAGCATGGCGTGGCCGCCCTCTTCGAGCATGAGGTCGTAGAGCTTGGCCATGGGGTCGACGCCCTCGGCCCGCGCCAGGGCGGCGACCGAGCGCTCGGGGGCGGGCTCGTAGTCGGGGGACGTGCCCAGCGGGAAGATGCGGTCGGTGAGGAACGCCTGGCCGAGGGCGATCATGTCGTCCATGCTGCCCGGACGCGGTTCGCGGTCGGGCTCGGACAGGATGCGCTCGCGGATCTCGGGGCGGGCCAGCTGCGCCAGCAGCTCCTCGCCGTCGTGGCGGGCGGCGAGCTCCTCGAAGGTGGGCCGCATCGTGAAGGCGTGGCGGCCGGTGAAGCCGACGACCATGCCGAAGGGGCGGGCCGCGACCTGCGGGTAGACGGGGGCGCCGGCCTCGTGGGCGGCCCTGGACTCCGCCAGCATCTCCTTCCACAGCTCCGGCGCGGCGTCGACCTGCAGGAGGGCGAAGGTCACCGGCAGGCCGGTCTCGGCGGCCAGCCGCCTCATCCACTCCATCTCGCGGTGCGGGGCGACGATGTCCTCGCCGGCGGTGCCCATCGGGGCCAGCTCGAAGACGGCGCGGCCCCCGGCCGCCGCGGCGCGGCCGAGCGCGAACAGCTCGTCCTCGGTGGCGAACGTGCCGGGCACGGGCGTGCCGTCCATGGCGCGGTGGGTGACCGTGCGGGAGGTGGAGAACCCGAGCGCCCCGGCCCGGACCGCCTCCTCCACCAGTTCGGCCATCCTCGCGACGTCCTCGGGAGAGGCCTCCTCGTTGCGCGCGCCGCGCTCGCCCATGACGTAGGCGCGCAGCGGCCCGTGCGCGATCTGGACGCCGAAGTCGACCGCCAGTTCCCGCCCGTCGACGGTGTCGAGGTACTCGGGGAAGCTCTCCCACTTCCACTCGATGCCCTCGGAGAGAGCGGCGCCGGGGATGTCCTCCACGCCCTCCATCAGCTCGATGAGCCATTTCTCGCTGCCGGGCCGCACGGGCGCGAAGCCGACGCCGCAGTTGCCGGAGACGAGCGTGGTCACCCCGTGCGAGGCGGACGGGTCGAGCGCGGTGTCCCAGGTGACCTGGCCGTCGTAGTGGGAGTGGATGTCGACGAACCCGGGGGTGACGATCATTCCCGCGGCGTCGACGGTCTCGGCGGCGTCCCCGGCGAGGCCCTCGCCCACGGCGACGATGACGCCGTCCCTGATCCCGATGTCGGCGCGGCGGGCCGGGGCGCCGGTGCCGTCGATCAGCATGCCTCCGACGATGGCCAGATCGTACATCTCATCCCCTTCCGGAAGATCCACAAATACTCCTTCGCGGGGCCTTTAGCGGGCGTTAGCAATAATGTATAAGATATTCTTTCCCTGAACCAGCCTCTCCGAGGAGCAGGTCCATGCCACAACCCGGCCTTCCGCCGATGCGCACCGTGCTCGAGTACCCCTACACCCGCACGACCGGCCCCGTCATCGGCGCCTTCCTCACCGGGATCAGGGACGGGCGGCTGCTCGGCGGCCGGATCGGCGCCCAGGTCCGCTGCCCTCCCCTGGAGTACGACCCCGGGACCGGAGCGCCGGCCGACCTCGACCCCGTGGAGGTCGGCCCCTGCGGCACCGTCTCGTCCTGGACGTGGGTGCGGGAGCCGACCGCGTCGCACCCCTTCCGGCACCCCTTCGCCTTCGCGCTGATCGTCCCCGACGGCGCGTCGACCGGCTTCCTGCACGCCGTGGACGCCGGAGGCCCCGAGCGCATGTCCACCGGCATGCGGGTGACGATCCGCTTCAAGGAGCAGCGCGCCGGCGCCGTCACCGACTTCTGGTTCGTGCCGGAGGAGGACGGCGCCGAACCCGCCCCGCCCGTCGAGGGCGGCGAGCCCGTCACCCTGACCGAGCAGCCGCTCTCCCTCACCTACACCGAGCCCTACCACCCGCACCGGGTGCGTTTCCTGACCGGCCTGCTCGAAGGCGTCGTCACCGGGCAGCGCTCTCCCGTCACCGGCAAGGTCTACGTGCCGGGCCGCGGCTACGACCACCTCGAACGCACCCTCATGACCGAAGAGCACGACGTCGTGGTCGCCGACCGCGGCACCGTCAGCTCGTTCACCGAGATCACCCCGGTGCGGTACCACGGGCAGAAGGAGACCGAGCCCTACATCAGGGCGTCGATCCTGCTGGACGGCAGCGACTCCCCCATCACCGGCGTGGACATCCGCACCATCCCCCTCGCGGAGTTCCGGGTCGGGCTGCGGTTGCGGGCCGTCTGGAAGCCCGAGGGAGAACGCGACATCAGCGCCTTCGACAACCGCTCGACCGGCGGCTGGGAGGGCGTTATCGACCGGTGGGAGCCCACCGGCGAACCCGATGCGGACACCCGCGCACTCGAGGAGCACGCGTTTTGAGCCACGACTTCCGACCGGTCGCCGTCGTCGCGACCGCGCTGACCCCGGCCTACGCGTCCTTCGCCGGGCCCGAGGCCGCCCTGGTGATGACCTGCGTCAACGAGCTCCTGGAGACCACCGGCCTGCGGCGGGAGGAGGTGGAGTTCACCATCGCCGGGAGCTGCGACTACCTGGGCGGCACGCCCTTCTCGTTCGTCATGAACCTCGAGGGCGTCGGCGCCTGGCCGCCGGTCTACGAGAGCCACGTGGAGATGGACGGCGCCTGGGCGCTGTTCGAGGCGTGGCTGCGCCTGCAGTGCGGGGACGTCGACACCGCGCTGGTCGTCGGCTCGGGCCGGGCCTCGGCGGGCCGCCAGCGCGAGGTGTTCGCACTGCAGACCGACCCGTACACGATGACCCCGCTCGGCACCGACCCCGTTTCCCTGGCCGGGATCCAGGCGCGGGCGCTGCTGGACTCCGGCAGGGCCACCGAGGCCGACTTCGCCGCCGCCGCCGCCCGCGCGCTGCCCGGAGCCTCCGTCGAGGAGCTGCTGAAGGCCGACTACTGGTGCGATCCGCTGCGCGCCCACGACGTCGCCGCTCCGGCGGACGGCGCGGCCGCGCTGATCCTGGCGGCCGGGGACAGGGTGCGGGAGCTGCCCGGCACGCCGGTCTGGATCACCGGCATGGACCACCGGATCGAGTCCCACCATCTGGGCCTGCGGGACCTGACCTCCTCGCCGTCCGCCGCGCGGGCGGCGCGCGGCGCGGGCGTGCACGAGGGGCCGGTCGACGTGGCCGAGCTGATGGTCGTGCACAGCCCGGAGGAGGTGGTCCTGCGCGCCGCGCTCGGCCTGGACGAGGCGGTGCCGGTCAACCCCTCCGGCGGCCCCCTCGCCGGCAACCCGGTCATGGCCACCGGCCTGGCCCGGGTCGTGGAGGTCGCGCGGCGCATCGCCGCCGGGGACGCCCGCCGGGGGCTGGCGCACGCCTCCAGCGGCCCGTGCCTGCAGCAGAACCTCGTCGCCGTCCTGGAAGGAGAGCACTGATGGCCCGTCCCTGTGCCGTGGTCGGCATCGGCCAGACCGACTACCGGCGGCGCCTGGAGGTGAGCCTGGAGGGCCTGGTGCGCTGGGCCGCCCTGGAGGCCCTGGAAGACGCCGGGCTGACGTTCGCCGACATCGACGCCGTCGTCATCGGCAAGGCGCCCGACCTGCTCGAGGGCGTCATGATGCCGGAGCTGTCGCTGGCCGACGCCCTGGGCGCGGTCGGCAAGCCGATCCACCGGGTGCACACCGCCGGTTCGGTCGGCGCGGCCACCGCGATCAGCGGTGTGACGATGGTCGAGTCCGGGCGGTACGACCGGGTGCTGGTCGTCTGCTACGAGAAGCAGTCCGAGGGCAACGCCACCTGGGCGCTGTCGGGCGGCAAGTCCGGCGGGCAGGGCGCGGGCGGCACCTTCGCGCCGTGGATCCGCAGCTACATCAAGCGTTCGGGGGCTCCCGAGCACATCGGCTGGCAGGTGGCGGTCAAGGACCGGAGGAACGCGCTGCGCAACCCGCACGCGCACCTGCGCATCCCCGACATCTCGGTGGAGAAGGTCAAGGAATCGCCGATGCTCTGGGAGCCGCTGCACTTCCTGGAGTCCTGCCCGTCCTCCGACGGGGCCGCGGCCGTCGTCCTGGCCTCGGAGGACCTGGCGCGCAGGGGGCCCGCGAAGCCCGCCTGGGTGATCGCGCACGCCAAGCGCAGCGAGTACGCCTCCTTCCCCGGCCGCGACCCGGTGCGCCCGCGGGCCGGGGTGGACTGCGCCGAGGCGCTCTACCGCAAGGCCGGGATCACCGACCCGCTGCGGCAGATCGACTGCGCCGAGCTCTATGTGCCCTTCTCCTGGTACGAGCCGATGTGGCTGGAAGGGCATCTGCTGACCGCCCCGGGCGAGGGCTGGAAGCTCACCGACAGCGGGGCCACGGAACTGGGCGGCTCGTTCCCGGTCAACCCGTCCGGCGGGGTGCTGTCGTCCAACCCGATCGGCGCCTCGGGACTGGTCCGCTGCCTGGAGGCGGCCCGCCAGGTGCGCGGCACGGCGGGCGAGCACCAGGTGGAGGGGGCGAGGGTGGCGCTGGGCCACGCCTACGGGGGCGCGGCGCAGTACTTCGCCATGTGGCTGGTGGGCTCCGAGCTCCGGCCGGCGTTCGCCTGAGGCGTCCGGGGCCGGGACGTCCCGGCCCCGGGGCCCTTGACCGGGCGGCCCGCGGGTGCCATTTTTGAAGCACCTTCCAAAACTCCTTGGAAAAAGGAGATCGTGTTGTCCACCCCCGAACTCGATCTGCCTGCCCGGTCCGTCCCGCGCAACCTCCCGGGGCTGCCCATGCCCCGCGACGCCGACCTCCTCTTCCGTCCGGAACTGCGCCCGCGCGTCATCCGCGAGCCCCGAGGCCGGTTCCCCTTCCCCGTCCCCAACGGCTGGTTCATCGTCGCCGCCTCGGCCGACCTGGCCCCCGGCGACATCCGGCCCCTCTACGCCTTCGGCAGAGACCTCGTCCTGTTCCGCGGAACCGACGGCGTCCCGCACGTCCTCGACGCCCACTGCAGCCACCTCGGCGCGCACCTCGCCGTCGGCGGGAGGGTCGAGGACTCCTGCATCCGCTGCCCGTTCCACGGCTGGAAGTTCGACGGCGCCAGCGGCGAGTGCGTCGACGTCCCCTACGACGACGTCGACCACATCCCCCAGCGCGCGTCGATGCGCACCTACCCCACCATCGAGCGCAACCACATGATCTGGGCCTGGCACCACCTCGAAGGCGGTGAGCCGTTCTACGACGTGCCCATCGTGCCGGAGTTCGACGACCCCGACTGGTCGCCGATCGTCGTCCGGGACTTCCAGATAGCCACCTGCTGCCAGGAGATGGCCGAGAACAACGTCGACCGCGCCCACTTCAAGTTCGTCCACGGCACCGACTCCGTCCCCGAGGAGGAGTTCCACGTCGACGGCGCCTACAAGAAGGCGGTCGGCAGCGGCGGCGACTTCGTCCGCGAGGGCTTCGGCCTCGGCCTGGGTGTGCTGCGACTGAAGGGCTGGACGACGTTCGTCTCCAGCACCACCCCGCTGGACGAGGACAACGTCCACGTCCGCTGGATCTTCACCTCGCCGCGCTCCCTCGGCCCGAACGCCGCCGAGGAGGCGTCCCTGCTGTTCTGCGAGGGGCTCAGCCAGGACATCCCGATCTGGGAGAACAAGATCTACCGGGAGCCGCCCGTCCTGCGGCCCTCGGAGAAGGACGTCAGCGAGCACCGCCGCTGGTGCCGCCAGTTCTACTCGCTTCCCCGGGAGGACGCGTGAGCCGCCGCACCCGCTGGGTCTCCGAACCCGCCCCGGCCTCCGGGCTGACCAACTCCGTGCCGCCCCTGCCCTCGCTGGAGGCCGTCTACCTCACCGACCCCGAGGCGCTCGCCGAGGTGCTGCCCCCGCCGCTGACCCCTCCGAAGCAGCCGCGCGTCCACGTCCGCGTCACCGACATCGACCTGCAATTCGGCGAGTACCGGCACAAGGAGCTCGTCGGCTACTTCGCCGTCGAGGCCGAACTGGACGGCGAGCCCGGCGAGTACCCGCTGCTCATCCCCATCGACATGGAACCGGCCATCGCCATCAGCCGGGAGCGGTTCGGCGAGCCCAAGAAGCTCGCCGACATCGAGCTCACCCGCGCCGACGACGGCGCGGTCCACGCCGCCATCACCCGCCAGGGCGTCACCTTCATCGAGATGACCGGGCGGATCACCGGCGACCTGCCCGTTCCGGACCCGTACCCGGCGCGGCAGTTCTGGTACAAGTTCCAGCCCGCCGTCGACGGCACCGGCTTCGACGGCGACCCGCTGCTGGTCCGCATGGAACAGGTCCGCAGACCCGAACGGGTCGAGGCGGTCGAGGGCGAGCTCGTCCTGCGGGAGCTGCCGGGCTGCCCCGTCGTCGACCTGCCGGTCCTGTCGGCGCCCGTCCTCCGGTGGACGCGCCGCTCCAGCCAGAACGTCCCGAAGGTCGTCGGCCCCGTCGATCCCGCTGCCTTCGCCCCGTACGCCCCGATCCGGTACCAGTGAGCCCCAGGAGGCACAGATGAGCGAGCGCTACGTCCTCATCTCGACCGACAGCCACGCGGGCCTGCCCGCGGAGGGATACCGCGAGTACATCGACTCCCGCTACCACGAGGCGTTCGACGCCGCGCAGGCCGAGGCCGAGGCCATGCGGCGGCTCGCCGAGACCGACGAGCACCGCAGGTTCCTCAACGAGTGGGACTCCGAGATCGGCCACCACGGCGGCATGAAGGGCGCCTGGGACCCGGCCGTGCGCAACAAGGAGATGGACCACGACGGCGTCGCCGCCGAGGTCGTCTTCCCCGACGCCGACTCCGCGGGCGTCGGCGGCGTCGCCAAGACCCCCTTCACCGCCGGGCTCGGCTCCACCGGCAGCGACGACGCCGAGATGACCCTGGCCGGGGCGTGGGCGCACAACCGCTGGATCGCCGACTTCTGCAAGAACAGCCCCGAGCGCCGGGCGGGGGTGGCCATCGTCCCGCTGCACGACATCGACGCCGCCGTGCGGATGATCGAATGGTCCGCCGGCAACGGCCTGCGCGGCGGCATCATGATCCCCACCAAGTGGGGCGCCCTGCCCTCCTACAACGACCCCGTCTACGACCCCGTGTGGGCGGCCGCCGCCGAGACGGGGCTGCCCGTCCACACCCACTCCGGCGTCGGGCCCGACGAGGACGACTACGGCATCACGCCCGGCCTCATCGCCATCTACACCGTCGAGGCCTACTGGTGGGCCGCCCGCCCGCTGTGGGCGCTCATCCTGGGCGGCGTGTTCGAGCGGCACCCGCGGCTCAAGTACGTCATCGCCGAGAACGGCGCCTGGTGGACGCCCGACATCATCAGCCGGATGGACAGCAAGTGGGAGGGCGACCACGCCACCCGCAAGTTCGGCCCGTCCGCCTTCCGGTCCGGGCTCACCATGAAGCCCAGCGAGTACTTCGACCGCAACTGCTGGATGGCCGCCTCCGTCATGGGCGACATCGAGGTCGAACGCCGCCACCTGATCGGCGTCGGCAACCTCATGTGGGGCAGCGACTACCCCCACCCGGAGGGCACCTGGCCGCACACCCGCCCCTGGCTGGCCGAACGCTTCGGCGGGGTCCCGCGGGACGAGGTGCGGCGCATCCTCGGCCTGACCGCCGCCGGGGTCTACGGCTTCGACCTCGACGCGCTCGCCCCGCACGTGGCCCGCGTCGGCCCCACCGTCGAGGAGATCCACGGAACGGAGGCGCCGTGAGCGGATTTCTGCAGGACTTCCGCGGGCGGGTCGTGGTCGTCACCGGAGGCGCGTCCGGCATCGGACGCGCCCTCGGGGAGCGCTTCGCCGCCGCCGGGGCCAGGGTCGTGCTCGCCGACGTGGAGGCCGAGGCCCTGGACCGTACCGTCAAGGAGCTGTCCTTCGTCGGCGAGGTCGCGGGCGTCCGGACGGACGTCACCGACCCGGCCTCGGTGGAGGCGCTCGCCGCCGAGGTGTACGAGCGGTACGGGGCCGTGCACGTGCTGGTCAACAACGCCGGGGTCGGGGCACCGTCGGCCAAGGTGTGGGAGACCACCCCGAACGACTGGCGGTGGGTGCACGCGGTGAACGTCTTCGGCGTCGCCCACGGCGTCCAGGCGTTCGTCCCCAGGATGCTGGCCGGCGGCGAACCCGGCCACATCGTCAACACCTCCTCCGGCGACGGCGCCGTCAACCCGCTGCCCGCCGCGTCGGTCTACGCGGCGAGCAAGGCCGCGGTGTCCACGCTGACCGAGTGCCTGGCCGTCCAGCTCCGGGAGGAGGCGGCTCCCATCGGGGTCTCCCTGTTCCTGCCGGGCGGCGGGCTGCTCGACACCGGCCTGTGGACCGCCGACCGCAACCGGCCGGACGAGCTGGCCAGGGAGCGGCCGCGCACCACCCCCGCCCTCACCGTGGCCCAGCTGGTCGAGATGACCGCGGCCAAGGGCGGCCGGCTGCCCGTCCAGCCGCTCGACGAACTGGCCGAGCAGGTCGTCGAGGGCATCAGGAACGGCGCCTACTGCATCACCGGCGACCTCGCCGCGACCGCCGCCACCCTGCGCGACCGGGCCGACCGGTGGTCGGCCGGACTCTGCCCGACCGTTGTGGACGAGCATGGAATCCTGTCCTGAGAAGGCGCGGCGGCACGGGCCGCCGCGCACCGGTCAGGAGCATCGTGAACGACATCGAGCACTCCCCGGCGGGTCCGGGCCGCACGGGCGGCCGCGGCCCCGGCCGCCCGCCCAAGATCGACCGTGCGGCCATCGCCCGGGTGGCGAGCGAGATCCCGCTGAGCGACCTGACCCTGCGGCTGGTCGCCGAGCGGCTCGGCGTCAGCGTGCCCAGCCTCTACCACTACGTGCGGGGGCGGGACGACCTGCTGAAGCTGGCGGCCGAGCAGTCGGTGACCCGGCTGAGCCTGCCCGTCGACCGCGGCCAGCACTGGGCCGTCTGGTTCTGCGAGTGGGCGTACTACATCAGGGAGGCCTTCGTCCGCGACCCGGGACTGTTCGCCCAGTACGTCAAAGGGGCGATCAGCCTCGAGGTGATGGCCGAGCCGGTGAACACCGCGCTCGGACTGTGCCTGCGCCAGGGCTTCTCGCCCGAGGAGGCGCGGCGGGCCTACGACCTGGTCTCCGAGTGCGCGCTGGGCGCGGCGGTCACCCGCCTGCGCGACCGCAACCGGCCGTTCGAGCCGGAGCTGCGCAGGGTCCTGGCGCGCGGCGACCGGGACCTCCCCCACCTGGAGCGGCTCGCGGCCGGCCCGTCCCTGCTGGAGCCCGCCCCCTTCACCGAACAGATCCACACCGTCCTGGCCGGCATCGCCGTGCGCCGGGGCGAGGACTGGACCGAGCTCTCCGCGCTGCTGGAGGCGGTCCCGGGAGACTGACTTGAACGCACGGCCCGCGCGCCCCGGCCCGCACGCCGCCGGGGCGCCCCTCGGCACGCTCTTCGACGCCCTGCTCGCCACCGAACCCGACCTCCCCTCGCTCGTCCAGGACGGCGACGTGCTCACCTACGGCGGCTGGTGGCGGGAGTCCGCGCTCGCCGCGAGCGCCCTGGCCGAACGGGGCGTGCGGCCGAAGGACATCGTGGCGCTGCTGCTTCCCTCGGGCCGGGCGTTCGCCGTCTGGTACCTGGCGGTGCTGCGGCTGGGCGCGGTCGTCTCGGCCGTCAACCCGCGGCTGGGGCCGACCGAGATCGACCACGTCCTCGCCCGGTCCCGGCCCGTCCTCACCGTCACCGACGCCCCCGACCGGGTCCCTTGCGGCTCCGTCCTCGATTCCCGCGGCCCCTCCCCCGGGGGCACCCCCTCCGTCGAGGGCGCGTTCGAGGCGGACGGCGGGCACCCCGCCGTGATCGTCTGGACGACCGGGACCACCGGGCTGCCCAAGGGCGCCTGGTTCGACCACGGCGCCCTGCGGTTCATCGGCGGCAACCTCGGCCCGCTCAGCGCGCCCTACGACCGCAAGCTCATGCCGGTGCCGTTCGCGCACTCCGGTTACGTCACCCGCGTCTACGAGCAGGTCGCCCACCGCTCCGCGCTGGTCCTCACCCCGCCCGTCTGGAGCGCGCGGAGCATGCTGGATGTGCTCGAGCGGGAACGGGTGACGCTCGGCCAGGGCGTGCCGACCCAGTGGGAGAAACTCGTCATGCTGGACGAGCTCGACGAGGCGGACCTGTCGTCGCTGCGGCTGATAGCGACCGGGGCGAGCCGCGTACCGGCCGCTCTGGTCTCCCGGCTGCGCGAGCGGATCGGCTGCCAGGTGGTGGTCAGGTACGCCAGTACCGAGGTGCCCTTGGCGTTCGGCACCCGCCTGGACGACCCCGCCGACGTCGTCGCGAGCACCGTGGGCCGCCCGCTGGGCGGCGCCGAGGTCCAGATCCGCTCCCCGCTCGGCGAGTCGCTGCCCGCGGGGTCCGTCGGCCGCGTCCACCTGCGTTCACGGGCGATGATGCGCGGCTACTGGAAGGATCCCGAGCGCACCGCCGAGACGATCGGCCCGGACGGCTGGCTGGCGTCCAGCGACCTCGGCTCCCTGGACGCCGACGGCAACCTGACGATCGTGGGCCGCGCCGACGACGCCTATCTGCGCGGCGGCTACAACGTCTACCCGTCCGAGGTCGAGGCGGCGCTGGCCGCCCATCCGGAGGTCGCCCGGGTGGCCGTCGTCGGCACCCCCGTTCCCGTCATCGGCGAGATCGGCGTCGCGTTCGCCGTCCTGCGGAAGCCGGAAGCGGCCACGGCCGAGGACCTGAAGTCCTGGTGCCGCGGCCGCATCGCCGACTACAAGGTCCCCGACGAGGTGGTCTTCGTCGCCGACCTGCCGGTGAACGCCACCTTCAAGGTGGACGTCGCCCGCCTGCGCGAGGAGGCCGCCCGGATCGCGGGCGGCGCTCCCCCGCGGGCGTGAGCGGTCAGGACGGCAGGTCCGCGAGGTCGAGGCGGGCCAGCCGCTCGGGGTCGGACAGGATGTCGATCGCGGCGATCCGCTCGCCGGCGACGGTGAAGCTCATGATCGAGAAGAGTTCGCCGTCGACGGTGTTGACCAGCCCGGCCATCCCGTTGACCAGCGCGGGCCGGACGGTCGAGAGCGTCGCCATGCGCTGGAAGGTGGCGGCCTGCCCGGCCACCGCCTCCAGACCGCGCAGGACCTTCATGCCGCCGGGCAGCGCCTTCCCGCCGTCGGCGCGCAGCACGACGTCGGGATCGAGGACGGCCACCAGCGCGGTGAAGTCGCCGCCGCGCGCCGCGGCGAGGAAGGCGTCGACGACGCGCCGCTGCGCGACCGGGTCCGGCTCCGGCTCGGGCGCCTCGCCCCGCACCCGCTGCCGGGCCCGGCTGGCGAGCTTGCGCGCGGCGGCCGGGGTGCGGTCGACGATCGGCGCGATCTCCTCGAACGACATGCCGAACATGTCGTGCAGGACGAAGGCGAGCCGCTCCGCCGGGTTCAACGCCTCCAGCACCACCAGCAGCGCGAGGCCCACCGAGTCGGCCATCAGCGCCTGCCGCTCGGGATCGGCGCTCTCCTGGCTGATGATCGGATCCGGCAGCCGTGCCTCCAGCGGGTCCTCGCGCCGCGACTGCCGGGAGCGCAGCATGTCCAGGCAGACCCGCCCGACGACCGTGGTCAGCCAGCCGCCGAGGTTGTCGATCTCGTCGGCCTCCGAGCGCGCCAGCCTCAGCCACGCCTCCTGGACCGCGTCGTCGGCCTCGGCCAGGGAGCCGAGCATCCGGTAGGCCACCGCCTTCAGGTGCGTGCGGTGGTCCTCGAACCGCCGGGCCAGGAAATCACGTTCGTTCATGCTCAATCCTTCGTCAGGTCTCTGCACTCATGACGAATGAAACTCCTGGGATGTGACCGGCAGAGTCCGGTCACACTCGTTGAAGTCCATGCGTCATGCCTCCGAACACATCGAGTGAACGGAGCAGCAGACGATGAACGAGAACGACGTCCGCGGGACAGTGGCCGACGGTTTCGAGGCGGTGCGCGAGGAGTTCGCCGCCGTGGTGGCCGAGGAGGGCGGCACCGGCGCGCAGCTGGCGGCCTACGTGCACGGCAGGCGGGTGGTCGACCTGTGGACCGGGGACGAGGCAGCCGGCGACGCCCTGACCGGCGTCTACTCCTCGACCAAGGGCGCCGCCACCCTGGTGGCGGCACTGCTGGTCCAGGACGGGGCGCTCGCGCTGGACGAGCCCGTCGCCCGGCACTGGCCGGAGTTCGCCGCCGCGGGCAAGTCCGGGATCACCCTGCGGGACGTCCTCACCCACCGTTCCGGCGTGATCGGCGTCGACGGCGGGTTCACCGCGAACGAGCTCGCCGACGACCGGACGGTCGCCGGGCGCCTGGCGGGGCAGCGGCCGTACTGGAGGCCGGGCTCGGCCTACGGCTACGGCGGTTTCGTGGTGTTCGCGATCGTGAACGAGGTGATCCGCCGCGTCACCGGCACCGCCCTGCAGGAGATCTTCGAAGAGCGGATCCGCGCCCCCTACGACCTGGACCTGTACCTCGGCCTGCCGGAGGCGTTGGAGGACCGCTACCGGGAGATCCTGCCCGGCCTGGCAACGCCCGAGGAACTCGCCGCGTTCTGGGCGACCGTCCCCGGCCCGCACAGCATCACCGGCATCGGCTACGGCCTCAACTCCGCCCTCCCTCTGGACCAGGTCGCCTTCCTCAACACCCGCCGGGTGCGCGCGCTCGGCCAGGCCTCCGCCGGAGGCGTGGGCAACGCCCGGGGCCTGGCCGCCCTGTACGCGGCCGCGGCCTTCGGCCTGGACGGCAGGGCCCCGCTGCTCGAGCCCGACACCCTCGGCGAGTTCGCGATGCTCCACTCGACCGGCGCCGACCTCGTCACCGGACCCCAGGGCCAGTACGCCCTCGGCTTCCAGGCCAAGGGCCTGCGCTACCCGTTCCTGGGCGCGAACGCCTTCGGCCACAACGGCTCGGCCGGGTCGGAGTCCTTCGCCGACCCCGTCAGCGGCGTCGCGTTCGGCTACACCCGCCGCCGCTTCTCCTTCAACTGGTCCTATCCCGAACACGACCGGCTGGCCGCGGCCGTCCACCGCGCCGCCACGGACGCCTGAGGAGGCCCTGATGACCTCGCACACCCGAAGCGGCGACAAGAGCGGCCTGGCCCTCCTGGTCATCGCCGCCGCGCAACTGCTGCTCGTCATGGACGGCACCATCGTGACCGTCGGGCTTCCCGTCATCGGCTCCAGTCTGGGCATCGCCGAAGCCGACCTCGACTGGGTGCTCACCTCCTACGCGCTGGCGTTCGGCGGGATGCTGCTCGCCGGGGGCCGCATCGGCGACGTGTTCGGCCGTCGCAGGCTGTTCCGGATCGGGCTGGCGGTGTTCCTGTTCGCCTCCCTGCTGGGCGGCGTCGCGCAGAACGGCGGCACGCTGATCGCCGCGCGCGTGCTCCAGGGCGTGGGCGGCGCGATCGTCGCCCCGGCCGCGCTGTCCCTGCTCGCCGACACCTTCCCCGCCGGGCCCGCCCGCAACAAGGCGCTCGGCGTGTACGGCGCGATGGGCGGACTCGGCTCGGTCGTGGGCCTGCTCCTGGGCGGCGCGCTCACCGAGTACCTGGGCTGGCGGTGGATCATGTTCATCAACGTGCCCTTCGTCCTCCTGGCGCTCGCGGGCACGCTCGTCCTCGTCCCCGGCACCCGCAGGCGCGGCGGCGTGGACCTACCCGGCGCGGTCACCGCCACCCTCGCCCTCGGCTCCCTGGTCTACGCGATCAACCGGGCCGGGTCCGACGGGCTCGGCGACGGCCTCACCCTCGCCTTCGGCGCGGCCGCCCTCGTGCTGGCCGCCGCCTTCGCCGCCGTCCAGCGCGGCACCCGCGACCCGATGCTGCCGGCCGGCGTCCTGGCCGACCGCGGCAGGCTCGGCGCCAACCTGGTCATGCTGCTCATGGGCGCGGGCCAGCTGGCCACCTTCTACTTCCTCACCCTCTACATGCAGTCGGTCGAGCACTACTCGCCCATGATCACGGGTCTGGCGTACCTGCCGTTCGCGATCGGCATCGGCCTCGGCTCCGGCCTGGCCGGGCCCGCCCTGCAGGCCCGCACCTCCCCCCGGAACGTCCTGGCGGCCGGCATGGCGGTGGCCGCGGCGGCGATGGTCTGGTTCAGCCTGCTCGCCCCCGACCAGAACGCCCTGCTCGTCCTGCTCCCGGCCCAGCTGGTCGCGGGCGTCGGCCTCGGCATCGGCTTCGTCGCGGCGACGATCGGCGGCGTGCAGGGGGTCGCCGCCGAGGACTCGGGCGTCGCCTCCGGGCTCATCAACACCAGCCAGCAGATCGGCGGCGCCCTGGGCCTGGCCGCCCTGGCCACCGTCGCCGCCACCACCACCGCCGGGCAGCCCGCGGGCACGGCACTGCGGGACGCCCTCACCAGCGGCTACACCACCGGCCTGCTCGGCGCCGCCGCGTTCTACCTGGCCGCCCTCCTTACCGCGTTCCTCCTCACGGACGCCGGTCGGGCGTCCGGGAACCGATCGCGGGAAGCGGTCACATCTGTTCCACGGGATCCGTCACGGCGGTGACGGGACTCGGCCCCGCCCGCCGCTTCCGCACAACCCCCGGCCTTCCGCAGGCCGGGGGTCGCCCCGTCTCCCGTCAGATCCGGTAGTCCTCGAGGAGGCGGCGGCCGATGATCATCTTCTGGATGTCGGCGGTGCCCTCGCCGATCAGCAGCATGGGGGCCTCGCGGTAGAGGCGTTCGATCTCGGTCTCCTTGGAGTAGCCGTAGCCGCCGTGGATGCGGAAGGAGTCCTCGACGACCTCCTTGCAGTACTCGCCCGCCAGGTACTTGGCCATCCCTGCTTCCAGGTCGTTGCGCTCGCCGGAGTCCTTGCGCCGGGCGGCCATCACCATCATCTGGTGGGCCGCCTCGACCTTGGTGGCCATCTCCGCCAGCCGGAACTGGATCGCCTGGTGCTGGGCGATGGGCTTGCCGAACGTCTCGCGCTGCTGGGCGTAGGCGATGCCCAGCTCGAACGCGCGGCGCGCCATGCCGCAGGAACGGGCGGCGACGTTGACGCGGCCGACCTCGACGCCGTCCATCATCTGGGCGAAGCCCTTGCCGGGGACGCCGCCCAGCACGTGCTCGGCGCCGATGCGGAAGCCGTCGAAGAGCATCTCGGTGGTGTCGACGCCCTTGTAACCCATCTTCTCGATCTTGCCGGGGATGGTGAGGCCGGGGGCGACCTCCCCGAAGCCGGGGGTCTTCTCGATGAGGAACGTGCTCATGTTCTTGTAGACGGAGCCGGCGCCCTCGTCGGTGACGCACAGCACCGCCACCAGGCTGGAGGAGCCGCCGTTGGTCAGCCAGTACTTCTGGCCGGTGATCACGTAGTCGTCGCCCTCGCGGACGGCCTTGGTCTTGATCGCCGACACGTCCGAGCCGCAGTCGGGCTCCGACATCGAGAACGCGCCACGCAGCTCACCGGTGGCCATGCGGGGCAGCAGGTTCGCCTTCTGCTCCTCCGTGCCGTGCCTCATCACCATGTAGGCGACGATGAAGTGGGTGTTGATGACGCCTGACACGCTCATCCAGCCGCGGGACAGCTCTTCGACCGCCAGGGCGTAAGTCAGCAGGGTCTCGCCCAGCCCGCCGTACTCCTCGGGGATCATCAGGCCGAACACACCGAGGTTCTTGAGACCCTCGACGATCTCCGCCGGGTAGGTGTCGCCGTGCTCGAGCTCGGTGGCGACGGGCAGGATCTCCTTCTCGGCGAACTCCGCCACCGCGGCGAGGATCTCCTGCTGGACCTCGGTGAGTCCCTCGGTGCGCGCCAGACGCTTCATGTATTCCTCCTAGGGGGGCTGGGGCCAGGTTCTCAGAAGGCCGCGGCGAGGTGTTCGGCGTGGTCCCCCGCTGTGCCGAAGACGGTCTCCTGGACCCAGGCGCGCTTGAGGTAGAGGTGGGCCAGGACCTCCCAGGTGAAGCCCATGCCGCCGTGCACCTGGATGCCGGTGCGGCCGCCGTGCGCCGCCGCCTCGTCGGCGAGGAGTTTGGCGGTCGAGGCCGCCTCGCGGAGGTCGCCGGAGGCGGGGTCGTCGGCCACCAGCGCGGCCACGAGCACGGCGGCGCGGGCCAGGTCCGTCCTGACGAGGGATTCGGCGAGCAGGTGCTTCACGGCCTGGAAGGAGCCGATGACGCGGTCGAACTGCATACGCTCCTTGGCGTAGCGGACGGCGAGGTCGAGTGCGCCCTGGGCGGCGCCGACCTGGAGGGAGGCGGTGAGCACCGCGCCCAGCAACCGCCAGCGGGCGGCGTCCTCGGCGGACCCGATCCGCTCGCCGTCCTCCGCCCTCACCGACACCCGGGCGACGGGCGTCAGCGGGTCCAGCGGCAGCGCGGCAGGCTCGGCCCGCGGGACGGGCAGCAGGAACAGGCCGTCATCGTCGATCACGACCAGGTGGGTGGCGGCTCCGGGGTGTTCGATGACGGACATCGCATCACGGGTGTCGAGCAGCGTGACGACCGCGTCGCCCTCGGCGGCACCCGGCACCAGCCCCGCGGCGAGGAAGGTGCCCGTCACCGGGCCCGGCACCTGGGCGCGGCCGAGCTCCTCGAAGAGGATGACGGCGTCGGCCGTGCCCAGGCCCATGCCGCCGTCGGCCTCCGGCAGCGTGATGGCGAAGACGCCCGTCTCGGCGAGGGCCTTCCAGGCGTCGCGGTCGAAGGAGGACGTCTCGGAGGCGGCGCGGAGCCGGTCGGGGGTCCACAGGTCGGCCAGCCGGTCCCGCAGTGCCGCCCGCAGGTCCTTCTGGTCGGCGTTGAGCGTCAGGTCCACCGGGGCTCCTTGGGCAGGCCGAGCACCCGCTCGGCGAGGATGTTCTTCTGGATCTGGGAGGTGCCCGCCGCGATGGTGAAGGACAGGGTGTTGACGCGGTCCTCCACGATGTGGGCGCCCGGCAGGCCGCTCATCGCCAGGGCGGCCCGGCCCAGGACGTGCGAGGCGAGGTCGCCGATGCGCTGGCGGCTCTCGGTGAACTTCAGCTTGAACACCGACGCGCCCTGCACGGGGATCATGCCCGCCTGGGCCTCGGAGACGTTCTTGCGGATCAGCGACCACAGCCCGCTCACCTCGGCGGCGAGCCTGCCGACGTCGCGGCGCAGCGCGGCGTCGTCCCACAGGGTGCCGCCGCCGGGCGCGGGCGTCTTCTTCGCGATCGCGACGGTCTCCTCCAGCAGGTTGCGGGACTCGATGACATCCGAGATGAACGCGGTGCCGCGCTCGAAGGAGAACGTGACCATGGCGACCCGCCAGCCGTCGTTCTCCGCGCCGACGCGGTTGGCGACGGGCACGCGCACGTCGTCCAGGATCAGTTCGCTGAATTCGCTGCTGCCCACCACGGTGCGCAGCGGGCGGACCTGCACGCCGGGGGTGTCCATCGGCAGGATCAGCCAGGTGATGCCCTTGTGCTTGGGCGCGGCCGGATCGGTGCGCACCAGGAGCTCGCAGTAATCGGCGACCTCGGCGTGCGAGGTCCATACCTTGCGGCCGTTGACGACGTAGTGGTCGCCGTCGCGGACGGCCGTCGTGCGCAGGGCGGCCAGGTCGGAGCCCGCGTCGGGCTCGGAGAAGCCCTGGCACCACACCTCCTCGCCGCGCAGGATGCGCGGCAGGTGGGCGGCCCGCTGCTCCTCGGTGCCCTCGACGATCAGGGTGGGGCCCGCATGCAGGAGGCCGACGAAGTTCGCGCCGACGTAGGGGGCCCGGGATCGGGCCGTCTCCTCCAGGAAGATCAGCTGTTCGGTCGGGGACGCGCCGAGCCCGCCGTGGTCGGCGGGCCAGTCCACGCCCGCGTATCCGGCGTCGAAGAGCATGCGCTGCCAGGCGGTGTCGTACACCCGGCGGGCGGGCCAGTCATCTCGGTCGGGCTTGTCCGGCAGGGCGGGCAGGACGTCGGCCAGCCAGGACCGCAACCGGTCCCGGAAGCCGGTCTCCGAGGGGGTCAGACGCAGATCCACGAGGAGCTCCTGTGCAGGGGCATGCGCGATGCCGACAATCTACTGATGGACATTTGCGTCACCAGCCGCGGAACCGGGGCGGGCGGCGCTCCAGGAAGGCGCGCAGGCCCTCCTGCCCGTCCTCGCTGGTCATGTTGATCTCCGCGGCCATGGCCTCCTCGGCGAGACTCGACGCGCGGTCGCCGTCCAGGGCCCGGTTGACCAGGCGCTTGCCCAGGCCCAGCGCGACCGTGGGTCCCGCCGCCAGGCGCGCCGCCCATTGCGCAGCGGTGTCGGCGAGCTTCCCGGCGGGGACGACCCGGTTGACCAGGCCGATGCGCTCGGCGTCGGCGGCGGGCAGGTCGTCGCCGAAGAAGATCAGCTCCTTGGCCTTCTGCGGCCCGACGAGGCGGGCGAGCAGGTAGGCGCCGCCGCCGTCGACGACCAGGCCGCGCCGCACGAACACCTCGATGAACCTGGCGTTGTCGGCCGCCAGCACCAGGTCGCAGGCGTAGGCGAGGTGGCAGCCGATGCCGGCGGCCGTGCCGTTGACCGCGGCGATGACCGGCTTCTCGCAGTCGAGCACCGCCGAGACCAACCGCTGCGCGCCGCCCGCGATGGCCCGCGCCACCGTTCCGGCCGGGCGCTCGGGCATGTCCGGCGGCGGGGGCCCGGCGGGCGCGGCCGAGGCGGCCAGGTCCGCGCCGGTGCAGAAGTGGCGGTCTCCCGCGCCGGTGAGCACGATCGCCCGCACCCCGGGGTCGGCGCTCGCCCCGGCCAGCCGTGCGATGAGCTCCTCGCGCTGCGGCCCGGTGATGGCGTTGCCCGCATGCGGCCGGTTGAGCGTCAGCTTCGCGACGCCGTCCTCCCCCGTCTCCCACAGGAGCTCGGGTTCCGGTGGCCCTTCGGGGGGTGCTGCCTGTGCGGGCATGGGTCGCCGCCTTTCTCGAAGACTGAGTGTAAATTATATAAAACATCATCAATCAGGGAAGACCGGGGAAGCGTGAGCGACATGAACGACAGCGACACGAACGACAAGGTCTACATTCATGAGTTCATCCACATCACCAAGCAGAACCGCGCCCGCTACATGCACCACATGACGGCCAACTGGAGCCCGATCGCCCAGGAGCAGCGCAATCAGCTCTGCTACGGCGTGTGGGGCGTGGTCGGCAGCACCGGCCCTTGGCCGCAGACGGTGAACATGTGGGAGGAGGACGGCTTCGACGGGCTCGCCTCGTCCTTCCGGCTCGAGTTCGGCAACAGACTCCTGCAGGACCCGGCGCTGGAGAAGTGGTGGGCGGCCGCGGCCGACCTGCGCTCCGGCGGCTACGACCGGATCGTGGTCCCCCACCCGCAGACCCGCACCATCGAGCAGCTGTGCGCGGCCGGGGCGGGCGGCGAGGTCTACGCCCACGAGCTGATCAAGGTGGAACCCGGTACGGCGTGGCACTTCCTGGACGCCGCCATGGCGGGCGCCGAGACCGCGAGCTCCCGCACCGGATGGAACCTCGTCGGCGCCTGGGCGACCGCGATGCGCAACCTCGACGAGTGCCTGCTGCTGTGGAGCATCCCCACCTGGGAGCAATGGGGCGCGGTGGAGCGCGCGCAGATCCGCGGCGAGGACGTCCTGCCCGCCAAGGCCGCGGACCTCGTCCGGGACCGGGAGCGCGTCCTGCTGGTCGACGCCCCGCTGTCCCCGTTCCGCACCGGCCGCCAGCCGTCCCGCGAGGACCGCACGGACTGGGAGGACTGAGCCCCCCTCCCGGACGGCCCGAAGGTACGGGCGGCGGCGATCCCTCACCTCCGCCGCCACCCGCACCCGTCTCACTCCGTGCCGAGGATCGACACGAAACTCACCATCTCCCCCGGATAGCCGCCCAGGTTGTGGGTCAACGCCAGGGAGCGGGAACCGTAGGTGGAGATGCGCCGCTCCTCGGGAGCCTCGCCGCGCAGCTGGAGCCATGCCTCGAACATCATGCGCAGCCCGGACGCCCCCACCGGGTGCCCGAACGACTTGAGCCCGCCGTCGGGGTTGACCGGAAGCTCCCCGTCCAGGTCGAACGCTCCGTCCAGGATGCGCTTCCAGGCCGTACCGCGCTCGGCCAGGCCCAGGTCCTCCACCAGCACCAGCTCCGTCGGAGTGAAGCAGTCGTGCACCTCGGCCATCGCCAGTTCCTCCGCCGGCGAGGAGATACCCGCCTGGGCGTAGGCGTCCCGCGCGGAGGTCGCCACCTCGGGGAAGGTCGTGTAGTCGTAGGCGGGGTCCATCAGGCCCGAGCCGTCACCGGCGACGAACGACAACGCCTTGATGAACAGCGGTTTGTCGGTGTACCTGTGGGCGTCCTCGGCCCGCACGACGATCGCCGCCGCCGAGCCGTCGGCCACTCCGGCGCAGTCGAAGACCGACAGCCCTCCGGCCACGGCGGGCATCGAGCACAACTTCTCGACCGACATCTCCTTGCGGAACTGCGCCCGGGGATTGCGAGCCCCGTTGGCGTGGTTCTTGGAGGCGATACGTGCCAGCACCGTCCGCATCTCACCGGAGTCGACGCCGTAGCGGCGGGCGTAGGCGGGAGCGACCATCGAGAACATCGCCGCGGCCGTCAGCGTGCGCTGGGTGCCGTCGTTCGGGATGGGGAAGGCGTTGAGGCCCTGGTAGCCCGAGTCCTTGACCTTCTCCACGCCGACGGCCATCGCCACGTCGTAAGCCCCGCTGGCCACCGCGTAGGCGGCCTGGCGCAGCGCCTCCGAACCGGTCGCGCAGTAGTTCTCCACCCGGGTGACGGGCTTGTCCCGCAACCGCAGCGGCTTGGAGAGGGTCAGGCCGCTCATGCCCGACTGGGCGGTGCCGAGCCAGTAGGCGTCCACCTGCTCCTTGTCGACCCCGGCAGAGGCGAACGCCTCACCCGTGGACGCGAGCAGCAGCTCGTCGACGCCCTTGTCCCAGTGTTCGGTGAAGCGGGTGCAGCCCATGCCGACGATGGCGACCCGGTCCTTGATGCCGTGCGAGCCCATCTCAGCCCTCTCTCTCCGGCTTCGGCAGCGGCCGGGCCTTCCAGAAGTAGTTGTGGATCCCGTCGGAGGTGAACAGCCTCCGGAAGGTCGGCTCGACCCGGGCACCGATCTCGAAGGCGTCCTCATCGGCCTCGTTCACGTCGGTGAGCTCGATGGGCAGGCGTCCGCCGCCGTCGAAGTCGACGACCGCGAACACCACCGGCGGGCTCGGCGAGTAGGCCAGCCGGTCGACGGTGAAGGTGACGATCGTGCCCGCCGTCGCGGCCATCGGCACGGCCGCACCGTCCAGCGGTGACGGCGGCATGCGCACCATGCCGTCCTCCCCGCGGGAGCCTACGAAACCGAACTTCCAGTCGCGGTTGCGGCTGGCCGCCGAGGAAGAGGGGCGGGCGGGCTCGGGCCTGCGCGGGGGTTCGACCGGCAGCAGCCCGCGCCAGGCCAGGTAGGTGCCGTAGGAGACGGGGGCGCCGGAGGCGATCTGCGCCTGCACTGAACGCTCCACCTTGTGCGCGGCCAGCGCGGTCGTGGTGCGCAGGACCAGCACGTCCGCGCCGTCGGCCAGGGACAGCAGGACGATGACGCGCCCTTCGGCGGGGTCGGATTCCAGTGCCGCGGCCAGCAGCAGCGCGGGCTGGGCCGCGCCGACGTTGCCGACGGTGTCGTCGAGCCGGTCTGCGACACGTTCTGCGGGGACGCCGGAGCGTGCCGCGACGGCCTTGGCGGCTCGACCGTGCAGGCCCGCCACGATGAGAGTGTCCACGTCGGAGACCTCGAGCCCGGCCTCGCCGAGGGCGAGCTTCAACGCCTCCGTGCCGAGAGCGGTGTAGCGGGTCTCGCCGAAGCGCTCCTCCCACAGCCTGGAGGCCGCCTCGCCGGGCACCCGCCAGCGGTCGACGAACTCCTCCGTCACCGAGGAACGGCCGAGTAGCTCGGCCAGGAGCGGCCCGTCAGCGTCAGAGCCGACGAGCAGGGCCGCCGCGCCGTCGCCGCCCGCGGCCTCGTCGGGCCCGCCGGGCAGCCCGCCGCGCAGGTCCCCGGCGACCACCAGCACCGGGACGGCGGCGTCGAGGGCCGCGCCCAGCGCGCCCGCGGCCGAGCGGACCGAGCCGACCGCGTCGTAGGCGGGCACGTCCCTGCCCAGGCGCAGGGCGGCGTGGACGGTCGTGGCGTTCGTACGGTCGAGGTAGGGGGGTTCGGTGGTGGCGAACCACAGGGCGCGGGGCTCGGCTGGCGTCCCGTTCAGGGCGAGCCGCCCCGCCGCGACGCCCATGGTGACCGCGTCCTCGTCGTAAGAGGCGACGGCCCGGACACCCCGGCCGCCGCCCGCGCCGGCCACCGCCCTGATGGAGCGGCGGTCGAGCCTCCGGTAGGGCAGGTAGCCGCCCCAGGACAAGATTCCGCGCATACCGGCATCCTACTCGTAGATTGGATAAAAGATCTAATCTGCAATTAGACTCCCCCCATGACTCAAGGTGGAACCCGGCCCCTCGACGGCATCCGCGTCCTGGCGCTGGAACAGATGCAGGCGCTCCCCTACGCGACCCAGCTGCTGGCCCGCCTCGGCGCCGAGGTCGTCAAGATCGAGCCGCCGGCCGGGGACTCCGGGCGCGGTTCGCTGCCCGCCGTGACCGACCCCGAAGGACGGCGGGTCGGCGCCACCTTCCTGCGCAACAACCTCGGCAAGAGCAGCGTCTGCGTCGACCTGAAGAACCCGCGCGGCAGGGAGCTCGTCCTGGAGATGGCCCCGAGGTTCGACGTCATCGCCGAGAACTCCAAGGCGGGCGCGATGGCACGCCTCGGCCTGGCCTACTCCGACATCGCCGCCGTCCACCCGGCGGGCGTCTACGTCTCGGTCTCCGGCTTCGGCAACACCGTCCCCACCCCCTACGGGACCTGGCCCGCCTTCGCCCCCATCGTCGAGGCCATGTCCGGCATCTACGAGATGAAGCGCACCGGCGACGAGCCGCCCCGCCCCGCGCCCGTCGGCGCGCTCGGCGACATCGGCGCCGCCCTCTTCGCCACCATCGGCGTCCTCGCCGCCCTGCGCCACCGCGAGGCCACCGGCCGCGGCCAGTACGTCGACATCGCCATGTTCGACACCATGATCGCGATGACCGACATCGTCACCAACTTCTGGTCCATGGGCCTGCGCGACGGCGACACCGGTCCGCTCATCATGCACGGCTTCCGCGCCGCGGACGGCTGGTTCGTCCTCCAGGTCGCCCGGGAGCAGCACTTCACCAGGCTCGCCGACCTCATCGGCCGCCCCGAGTGGAAGGACGACCCCCGCCTGGCCACCCGCCAGGGCTGGGTCGACCACCTCGAGACGCTCCTGCGCCCCGCCGTCGAGGGCTGGGCCGCGGATCTGACCAAGCTGGAGGCCTGCGACCTGCTGGGCCGCGCGGGCATCGCCGCCGGCCCGTGCCTGTCCGACGCCGAGGTCGTCGCCGACCCGCACGTCCGGGCCCGGGACATGCTGGTGGAGCTGCCCCGCACCGACGGCGTGGAGCAGCCCGTCCTCGTTCCCGGCAACCCCGTCCGCCTCAGCGACGTCCCCCCTGCCGCCGAGACCCGCCCGCCCTGGCTCGGCGAGCACACCGACCGGGTCCTGCGGGCCGAGCTGGGCCTGACCGAGGCGGAACTGGCCGCACTACGGGCGGAGAAGGTCATCTCATGACATGTCCCGGGCGCGGCCTGCCATCCTCTCGATCTGCTCCCGGTCGAGCTTCACGAAGTCGCCGACGGCCTCCACGGTGACGCGCCCGTTCTGGACCAGGCGCCCGACCGTGTGCACCGAGCGCCCGTCGTGCCGCTCCACCTCGCCCTCCAGGAAGCAGGGCACGTTCAGCAGCGTCGGCCGCCGGTACTTGATCTCCAGCCGGGCCGTGGGACCCGCCACTCCCGCGACGACGTTGGCCGCGGCCAGAAGGACGTCGAACGCCGAGGCGAGCATCGCGCCGTGAACGCAGCCGGGAGGCCCCTCGTAGGCGCGGGTGAACGTCCCCCTCATCAGTGCCTTCGGCGGCTCGAGGGACACCTCCAGCGGGAGCGCCAGCGGATTGTGCCGGCCGATCACCACGTCGAACGGCATCCGCCCGGCCAGGTCGGGCAGGCCCTCGGCCGGGGAGTGCACCACCGTGTTGGGCGGCAGGGGGTCGGGCACATGGCGTTCCAGGGTGTCCGCGATCGCGTTCAGCTCCCGTACGGCGGCCAGGGTGGCCTCCTCCGGGGCGGTGGTGGCGGTGGTGAGCTCGATCAGCCTGCGGACGGCGCCCGCGAGCTCCGCCGAGGCGTCCAGCCTGCCCTCCAGCACGGGATGGACGGGATCCGTGGAGGCGACGGGGTCCATGGGGAACTCCTTCGTGTGTCGGCGGCCGGGCGGTGCCGGACCTATACGATGTTTCCTGTCGTGAATAGGGGGACCGTACTCTGATGAGCGAGCGAAGTCTGCGGGAACAGCGCAGGGAGCGCCGCCGTGAGCTCGGCCGGGACCAGATCCTGGACGTCGCCGAGGAGGTCTTCGCGCGCAAGGGCTTCCACGACGCCTCCCTGCGGGAGATCGCCGAGCTCGCCGAGTACTCCGTCGGCGCCGTCTACGGCTTCTTCACCGGCAAGGACGAGCTGTACCGGGAGATCTTCCTGCGCCGAGCCACCGTGTTCCTGGGCGGCATGAAGGAGGTGTTCTCCTCCCCTCATCCGCCGCAGCGGCAGCTGCTGGACCTCGCCGAGTGGCAGGTGGGGTTCTTCCGCGCCCACCCCGAGTACGGCAGGCTCGTGCTGCGCAGCGGCTCGATCGCCTCGGCGCTGACCGGGGCGCCTTCCGACGGCGAGATCCTCGCCAACTTCCGGCAGGCCCAGGAGATGCAGGCCGAGCTGTTCCGGCGCGGGCAGCGGACAGGCGTCCTCAAGGGAGGCGACCCGCACCTGCTGGCCCGCATGTTCTCCGGGCTGGTGAGCGCCTTCCAGGCCAGCGAGCTGGCGGAGGAGGGGCCGGTGCCCCTCCCCCTGACCACACTGCTGGAGACGGTCGAGGCCGCCTTCGTGATCGCGGAGTCGTAAGACCGGCGGCTGCACGTCAGAGCCTGCCCCCGGTGCGGAACTCCGGCGGCACCCAGGACGGGTCGCGCCGCTCGGCGAAGGCCCTGCCGCCCTCCCTCATCTCCTCGTTGTAGAGAAGCGCGTCGAACGTCATGCGGTCGACGGCGCCGTAGCCGTCGTTGACGATCCGCTTGACCTGCAGCCGGGCCTGCGGCGCGGTGCGGGTGATCTGGACCGCCACCTCCTCGGCCACGGCGCGCACCTGGTCGTCGGGCACGACGCGGGAGAACATGCCCCAGCTCTCGGCCTCGCGCGCGGTGACCGTGCGGCCGGTGAGCAGCATGTCCCGGGCTCGCGCTATGCCGATCTGGGCGGGCAGGTAGGCCGCGTAACCGGTGTCGGCGATGCCGCGGAGCAGCTCCGGCGCCCGCACGGTGACGCTCTCCCCCACCACCGCGACGTCCGAGAGCATCGCGATGAGCAGGCCGCCGCCCTGGGCGATGCCGTTGACCGCCGAGACGACCGGCTTCGGCGAGCGGCGGATCGCCTCGAACGGGGTGGAATCCAGGCCCAGCAGGTCGGGGAAGTCCAGCCAGCGGTCGGGCTCGCGGCCGCGCAGCTCGCCGCCGGGCATGAACATGTCGCCGGTGCCGGTGATGATGAGCGCGGCGAGCTCCGGGTCGCGGTTGAGCAGGTCGACCGCCCGGCGGACGCCGAAGTACATGGCGCTGGTCAGCGCGTTGCGCGCCTCGGGCCGGTCGACGACGCACCAGGCCAGCGGGCTCTTGCGTTCGAAGCGCAGGTACGGGGTGCCGAGGTCGTCGCCCTTCAGGCCCGTCGGTCCGGCGCTCATCAGCGGCGCTCGAACTTCACGCCGGCGGCCTCGCGGTCCCAGGTCGCGGGCGTGACGCCCTCGTCCCTGAGCAGGTTCTTGGTGGTCCGGCCGGTCTGGCTCATCGGCAGTTCTCTCCTGAACTCGAAGTAGCGGGGCACCGCGTAGTACGGGAGCTGGTCGATCGACCAGCGGCACAGCGCCTCCTCGGTGAGGGAGACCCCCTCCCTGAGGACGGCGGTCACCTTGACGTCGTCCTCGCTGACCTCGCTCGGCACGGCGTGCACGCACACGTCCTTGACGCCGGGGTGTTCGTGGAAGACCTTCTCCAGTTCCCAGCTGGAGATGTTCTCGCCCCGGCGGCGCATGTAGTCGGCCTTGCGGTCGACGAAGAAGAGGTAGCCGTCCTGGTCGATCCTGCCGATGTCGCCGGTGTGGAACCACAGGTTGCGCCAGGCCTTGACGGTGGCCTCCGGGCGCTTCCAGTAGCCCTCGAACATCACGTGCGGCATGCGGGGACGGCACACGATCTCGCCCGCCTCGCCCGCGGGCACCTCGTGGTCGTCGTCGTCGAAGATCTTGACGTCGAAGCCCTCGGAGTTGACGATGCCCGCCGAACCCGGCCTGCCCGGCATGCCCGGAGGCAGCCAGGAGACCAGGGAGGCCTCGGTGGTGCCGTAGGCGTTGCTGAAGGTGGCGACGCCGAAACGTTCGCGGTAGATCTGGTCGATCTCCGGCGGGATCGGCGCGCCGGTCAGCAGCCGCAGGCCGGTGTTGGCCTCCGGGGCGCCGGAGTTCTTCGCCTGCGGGTGGTCGTCGGCCTTGGCGACCAGGACGGCCAGCGAACCGAGCAGCGAGGCGATGGTGGCCCCGGTCCGGTTGACCTCCGGCCAGAAGCCCGAGACCGAGAACCGCCGGGACAGCGCGGCCCGCCCGCCGGTCAGCAGCGTGCCGGTGAGCATGCACGAGATGGCGTTGAAGTGGAACAGCGGCAGCGGCGACCACACGACGTCCTCGGGGGTGCGGCCCCAGGAGGAGATGATCTGCCGGGCGATCGACAGGTGGTAGTTGTGGCTGAGCGCACAGCCCTTGGACGGGCCGGTGGTGCCGCCGGTGTAGACGATCGTGCCGAGGTCGGAGGGGCGGACCAGGACGCCGGGCCTGTCGTCGGCGGCGCCCAGCAGGTCGTCCCACGCGTGCAGGGACCAGCGGCCGGTCCGGGCCGCCGCGTCCCGTTTCCCCACCACGACCACGTGGTCCACCGTCTCCAGGGAGTCGAGCAGTTCCAGCGGGCGTTCGGCCAGATCGTCCTGGACGATGACGACCGAGGCCGTCGCGTCGGACAGCTGGTGGCGCAGCATCGGACCCTTGAGCGCGGTGTTCACCGGGACGCAGATCGCGCCGAGCTTGTGGACGGCGAACCAGGACACCACCGCGGCCGGGCCGTTCTCCAGCATGGTGGCGACGGTCGAGCCGTGCCCGACGCCCAGTTCGGCCAGCGCGTTGGCGACCCGGTTGGCCTCGCGGTCCATCTCCGCGGCGGTGTAGGGGGTGCCGCAGCAGTCCAGGAACGGTCCGTCCGGATCACGGCCGAGGCGACGGTCCAGCAGCTCGAGCAGGGTGCTCTGCTCGGCGTTCGCCCAGTCGGACATCCGTTCTCCTTCAGGGTGAGGTTGCATGGATATATTATCCAATCTACTTTTTTCGACAAGGGCCCGGAGGCTATTGCCCCCTCGAGTGAACTACGGTTCACTTTTCTGAGACAAGGGTTCAACCCCCGGCCGCCCCTCCGCCCCCGACTCCGGCCACCCGAGGAGCAACGTGAACGCCGAAGACCTGATCATGATCAGCGTGGACGACCACGTGGTGGAGCCGCCGAACCTGTTCGACGGCCACATCCCCGCCAAGTACAAGGACGCCGCTCCCAAGGTCATCACCAAGCGGGACGGCTCGGACGTGTGGACGTTCAACGGCTCGACCATCCCCAACATCGGCCTCAACGCCGTCGCCGGCCGCCCGAAGGAGGAGTACGGCATCGAGCCGACCGCCTTCGACGAGATCCGCCCCGGCACCTACGACATCCACGAGCGCATCAAGGACATGAACGCCGGCGGCATCCTGGCCTCGATGAACTTCCCGTCCTTCCCCGGCTTCAGCGGACGGCTCTTCGCCGCGGCCGAGGACAAGGACCTCGCCCTCGCGGTCCTGCGCGCCTACAACGACTGGCACATCGACGACTGGGCCGGCACCTACCCGGGCCGCATCATCCCCATGGCCCTGCCCGTCCTGTGGGACGCCGAGGAATGCGCCCGCGAGGTCCGCCGGGTGGCCAAGAAGGGCTGCCGCTCACTGACCTTCACCGAGAACCCCGCCACCCTGGGCTACCCCAGCTTCCACAACGAGTACTGGGACCCGCTGTGGCAGGCCGTCTCGGACGAGAACGTCGTGGTGTCCATCCACCTCGGCTCCTCCGGCCAACTGTCGGTCACCGCGCCCGACGCGCCCATCGACGTCATGATCACCCTGCAGCCCATGAACATCTGCCAGGCCGCCGCCGACCTGCTGTGGTCCCGGGTGATCAAGAAGTTCCCCGACATCAGGTTCGCCCTGTCCGAGGGCGGCACCGGCTGGATCCCCTACTTCCTGGACCGCATCGACCGCACCTACGACATGCACCACCTGTGGACCGGCCAGGACTTCGGCGACAAACTCCCCTCAGAGGTCTTCCGCGAGCACTTCCTGACCTGCTTCATCTCCGACCCCGTCGGCGTGCAGCTGCGCAACCTCATCGGCATCGACAACATCGCCTGGGAATGCGACTACCCGCACTCGGACTCCTCCTGGCCCAACGCCCCCGAGGAGCTCATCGCGGTCGCCGCCGACGTGCCCGCCGACGAACTCAACAAGATCACCTACCAGAACGCCATGCGCTGGTACTCCTTCGACCCCTTCGTGAACGGGCGCACGAAGGAGACCGCCACCGTCGGCGCGCTGCGCGCCGAAGCGGGCGACCACGACGTGAGCATCCGCTCCCGCGACAAGGGCCGCTTCACCAAGTCCATCGGCATCGAACTGGGCGAACTCGCCAAGAACGCCACCGCCTGAGCAGCGTCGCCCCGACGGCGCCGCCTCCGGGTCACCCGGAGGCGGCCTCGCCCTCGGAGTCCTCGGCGTCGAACATGCCGCGGGCGTGGAACAGCTCGACCACCAGGTCGCCCTGCCGGCGCAGCATGGTGGCGTACTCGCGTTCGGCCAGCTCGGGGTAGCCGCGCTCGATCGCGGTGACGATGGCGGCCACGCCCTCGCGCTCGACCGCGTCCGCGCCGGGGACCAGCGCGAAGAAGTTGCCCGGCACGATGTCGGTCATCTGGCGCAGCATGGTGCGCAGCCGCGGCGACTGGGCCGCCTCGATCACCGTGCGGTGGAAGTCCAGGGTGAGCCGGTGCAGGGTCTCGGGGTCGGTGGCCGCGGCGATCTGCTCCTGCAGCACCCGCAGCGGCTCGGCCAGGGCGGTGCCCTTGCGCTCGACCGCGCGGCGCACGCCGAACCCGTAGAACAGGCCGTACAGCTCGTAGTGGTCGCGGACCGACGGCTCGTCCAGCGCGTTCACGAACGCGCCGCGGTGCGGGATGATCGTCGTCCAGCCCTCGCGCTCCAGCGCGATCAGCGCCTCGCGGACCGGGATGCGCGAGACGCCCAGGGCCTGGGCGATGGCGTCCTGCGGCACCCGCTGGCCCTGCTTGAGCACCCCTTCGAAGATCAGCCTGCGGACGTACAGGCGCACCTGCTCGCCACTGCTCATCCGGGCCAGGCTGCCGTCCGGCAGCGCGGTGCCCTCCTGGGGCGCGGACAGGATGTCGGCCGCTGCGGCCCCCTGGCGGCGTGCCATCTCGTTTCACGTCCTCGACTCGCGGGGTGACCCTCCGTCACCCGTCTTAAGAATAAGATATCAGCCCTGTACCGCGCCGGTTGATCGATCGGCGCCGTACAGGGCTGTGACCTGCCCCTCCTCGCGGCCGCCGCTCACCCCGCCGCAGGGAGGTCGAGGCCGAGGAGGCGGATGGCGTTACCGCGTGCGATCTTGTCGATGGACGCCTGGTCCAGGTGCCCGTACTGCAGGGCGGCCTCCTCGCGCGAGCGCGGCCAGGTGCCGTCCTGGTGGGGGTAGTCGGTCTCGAAGGTGACGTTGTCGATGCCGACCTTGTCCAGGAGTTCGACGCCGACGGAGTCCTTGAAGAAGCAGCTGGTGATCTGCCGGTAGTAGTACGCCGAGGGCGGCTCGGGGCAGTTGTCCTGGGTGCGGGCCCAGCCGCGGTGGGTCTCCCAGACGTCGTCGATGCGCTCGAGGAGGTAGGGCACCCACCCGATCTGCGCCTCTGCGTACAGCAGCTTCAGCTCGGGGAAGCGGTGCAGCACGCCGGAGAACATGAAGTCGGTCATGCTGGCGACGCTGTTGCCGAAGATGATGGTCGAGCCCACCGCGGGCGGGGCGTCGGCGGAGGTCTGCGGGGTCTTGGTACCCGAGCCGATGTGCATCGAAAGAACGGTGCCCGTCTCGGCGCACGCGGCGAAGAACGGATCCCAGTACCCCGAGTGGATGCTGGGCAGCCCCAGGTAGGCGGGCAGTTCGCTGAAGGCCACCGCCCGCACGCCGCGCGCGGCGTTGCGGCGCACCTCGGCCACGGCCAGCTCCACGTCCCACAGCGGGATGATGCACAGCGGGATGAGCCGGCCCCCGCTGGAGCCGCACCACTCCTCGACCATCCAGTCGTTGTAGGCGCGCACCGACAGCTCGGCCAGCTCGCGGTCCTTGCCCCACAGGAAGATCTGACCGCAAAAACGCGGGTAGTTGGGGAAGCACATCTGGGCCTCGACGCCGTTGATGTCCATGTCCTTCAGGCGCTCGGAGGGGATCCAGCAGCCCGGGCGCATGTCGTCGTAGGTGATCCCCTCGTTGGTGACCTCGTCGGCGGGCACCCCGGCGGCGGCGATGTACTTCTTGATCTGCGTCATGACACCGTCGTAGTTCCACCAGGCCACGTCGCGGCCCTCGGTGCCGGGCGACTCCTCGTACCGGCCGTCGACGAGCCGCACCTCACCGGCGGGCGCGTGAACGATCCGCGGCCCGCGCTCGCGCAACCGGGCGGGCAGGCGGGAGGTCCACACGTCCGGGGGTTCGACGACATGGGCGTCCACGTCGATGAGCTTCGGGATCTTGGCCAGCCGGGCGTCGAGCACGTCCGGACGGACGACCTGCTCCGTCACGAGCTCCTCCTAATATTGGATTCTATATACAGAGTACGGGACAAAAGCTCCCCGGGCGAGCCCGGGGAGCGTGCCGTCAGGCGGACGCCGGGTCGAACACGGAGGCCGCGATCCGGGCGGTCTGCGCGCCGACCGGGGCGGTCAGCGCGGCCACGGTCATGTCCACCAGGTTGGCCGTCATCAGCGGCAGCGGCAGCAGCCGGCGCCGGTTGTCGGGCGCGTCCTCCAGCGCCGCCCGGTCGGCCAGCACGTGCAGGGCGGACTGGGAGGCCAGGAAGAGCCGCTCGACCGCCAGCTCACGGGGCATCGAGCGGCTCATCAGCACGATGAGCCGCCGGGACGCCTCGGTCAGCGCGGGGTCGACCAGGTACTGCACCTCCTCGACGGTCAGCCGCGGCCGGTTCAGCGCCGACGCCCAGATCCGGATCGCGGCGCGGGGGCTGGGCCCGAGCGCCAGGTACTCGGCGAGCGGCAGGACGATGACCTCGGCCAGCGCCCGCACGTCGTCCTCCCCGCCCTCGCTCACCAGGGCGGCGTACAGCTCCTCGTGCCGGGCGCGCAGCCAGGGGCCGTGCCGCTGCATGACCGCCTTGAGCAGGCCCTCCCGGCCGCCGAAGTGGTAGTGCAGCGAGGCGGTGCTGCGCTGGCCGGCGGCACCGTTGATCTCGTTGAGGGACACGCCCTCGATGCCCCGCTCGGCCATGAGCCGCTCCGCGGCGTCCAGGATCCGCTGCCGGGTTCCGGCGCCGCGTCCGCCGCGGCCCTCTCCTGCTCGTTCAGACACCGCTTTCTTCCAGTCGGCGCACCCGGTTGGGGATCCACGGGCCCTCCGGGACCTCCTCACCATAGAACTGCTTCGCCCAGTGGCGGAACTCCATGATCGGTCCGTCGCCCTTGATCAGCAGCGGCTTCTCGATGTAGATCTTGTTCTCCCAGATCGGCACGTCCTCGCCGATCTGCTTCACGAACTCGTTGATCAGCCTCGGGGAGAACTTCTCCATGGACTTCGGGAAGGTGAACATCCAGCGGATGTGCACGTTCTCCTCGTCCACGGGGGTCACCGAGGAGACGAAGGACATGACACCCTTCAGCCGCAGCGCGCCCAAGCCCAGGCCGTAGGACTTGCGGACGAAGTCCAGCGCGTAGACCTTGCCCTCCTTGTTCTTGAACTCCTGGCGCTCGGTGACGGTCTTGACGAACCCGTCGTACTCGACCTCGCCGCCGGGCACCGTCTCCATGCCGTGCACGTACTTGAAGTGCACGTAGTCGGCGTTGTTCTCGGCCATCTCCTGGACGCAGGTGGCGAAGCGGAACTCATAGAGCACCGGCGTCGACCACTCCTCGTCCTCGAACTCCGCCATCTCCGGCATCGGGATGTAGGGGGCGGCGGCGCCGAGGTGGTGCCAGGCGAAGATCAGGCCGAAGCGCTCGACGACCGGGTAGGCGCGCACGACCGCCTTGGGCGAGGGCTCGGCATCGGTGTAGGGCACCTCCACGCAGCGGCCGGAGACGCCGTCGTAACGCCAGGCGTGGAAGGGGCACTCCAGCAGCTGCCCGGCGACACGGCCGCCCTTGGCGAGGTTGGCGCCCAGGTGCGGGCAGTGGGCGTCGACCACCCGCGCCTCGCCGTCGACGGTGCGGAAAACGGCGAGGTCGCGGCCGAAGTAGTGGGCGGGGACGACCTGGCCGGTCGCGACCTCGTCGGACCGGGCCACGGCGAACCAGCCGTTGGGGATCGGGAAGGGGAACCGGGACATGTCGTCTTCTCCCGTCGCAAGAGTTTGAGAGATCTCTTTAAAAGTTCTCTTGAATCGGAAGATAGCAGCGGGTGCCCCGTATCGCCAGGGCCCGGATCAGGCCTTCTCGCCGCCCTCCCCCGCGCGGTTCGGCCGCCAACACAGGGCGAGCAGCAGCGCCGCCCCCAGCGCGCCGGCCCCGGCCGCGACCGCCAGGCCCGCGGCACCGTCCAGCTCCAGGCCGAGGACGTGGTCGAGGGAGTACCGGCCGGGGCCCAGCGCGCCGAGCGCGGCGGCCACGACCGTGATCATCAGCACGTACTCATAGCCCTCGCCCGGCCGGAAGATGAAGAAGCCGTTCTTCAGGTGGTTGGAGACCAGCGCCACCAGCATGACGCCCACGACCCCGGCCGCCGCCAGCGCGTTGAGGGCGCCGAGCACGAGCATCAGGCCCGCGCCCAGTTCGGTGAGGGTGGCCAGGAGCGCGTGCACCCGGCCGGGCCGGATGCCGATCGACTCGAACCAGCGCGCGGTGCCGGGCAGTCTCCCGCCGCCGAACGCGTGGTTCCAGCCGTGCGCGACCATCGTTCCGCCGACCGCGAGCCGCAGGAGCAGCGCGGCCAGATCCACTTCGAGCACGGTGTTCTTCCTCTCAGGGGGTGTCCGGGGCGCCGATGACGCCGTCCGCGCGCAGCCGCTCCAGCTCGTCCGGGCCGTAGCCCAGTTCGCGCAGGATCGGCTCGGTGTGCTCGCCCAGGGCGGGAACGGCGTCCAGCCGCCAGTCCCAGTCGTCGCACTCCGGTGGCGGCAGCAGCACGGCGACCGGGCCCGCGGGGCTGCCGACCTCGCGCCAGCGGTTCCGTTCGGCCAGCTGCGGGTGGGCTACGACCTCGGTGGGGGTGTTGAGCCTGGCGTGCCCGAGCCCGGCCTCCTCGGCGAGCTCGCGGGCCTCGGCCAGGGGGACGCCCGAGGCCCAGGAGGCGATGATCTCGTCGAGCTCGGCACGACGCTCCACCCGGTCGCCGTTGGTGGCGTAGCGCGGGTCTTCGGCCAGGTCGGGACGGTCCAGGACGCGGGCGGCCAGGCGCCGCCACTCGCGGTCGTTGGTGGTGCCCAGGACGAGGGTCTGCCCGTCCGCGGTCGCGTAGGCGCCGTACGGGGCGACCATCGGGGAGCTCAGCCCGTTGGGGCGCACGTCGAAGCCGCCGTAGCGGGCCTGGTTGAGCGCGAAGCCCATCCACTCGGCGACCGCGTCGAACAGGCCGACCGACACCGAGGCCCCCCGGCCGGTGCGCTCCCGGGCGTACAGGGCGGTGAGCACGCTGGTCAGCGCGTACATGCCCGCCCCGATGTCGGCGATCGGGATGCCCGGCTTCGCGGGGTCCTGCGGGGTGCCGGTGATGGCGCAGGAGCCCGCCTCGGACTGCACCAGCAGGTCGTAGGCGCGGGCGAGCGCGTACGGCCCGCCGCGCCCGTAGCCGGAGATGTCCACGGTGATCAGCCGGGGGTGCCGCTCCCGCAGCTCCGCCGCGCCCAGGCCCAGGCGGGCGGCGGCGCCGGGCGCGAGGTTCTGCACCAGGACGTCCGCCTCCGCGAGCAGCCGGGCCAGGACCTCCCGGCCCTCGGGGTGCTTGAGGTCCAGGGCGAGGGACTCCTTGTTGCGGTTGGCCCAGACGAAGTGGGCGGCCATGCCGTTGACCACGTCGTCGTAGTCGCGGGCGAAGTCGCCGCCCCGCCGGTTCTCCACCTTGATCACCCTGGCGCCGAGGTCGCCCAGATGGCGGGTGCACACGGGGGCCGCCACGGCCTGCTCCACCGCGACGACGAGGACTCCGGCCAACGGCTGCATCGATCACCTCGGTAAAAGGATTTGATTATGTATAAAATAGCATCTTGATGTCGAGCAAGGAGAGATGGGACATGAGCGGATCTCCGGAGCGCCGGCTGGTGCGCGTCACGGTCGACGACGGGGTGGGCGTGCTGGTCCTGGCCGACCCGGAGCACCGCAACACGCTGTCCAGGCGGATGAGCGACGACCTGGCCGCCGCGGTGGACGACGCGCTGGCCGGCGGCGCCCGCGCCCTGGTGCTCACCGCCGAGCCCCCGGTCTTCTGCGCCGGGGGATCCCTCGACGGGCTGCTGGACCGGACGGCACCGCTCGCGGCGGCGTACGCGGGCATGGAGCGCCTCGCCGCGGCCCCGGTGCCCACCATCGCCGCGGTCGGCGGACCCGCCATCGGGGCGGGGGTCAACCTCCCCCTGGCCTGCGACGTCGTCCTCGCCTCCCCCGCCGCGCGCTTCGACCCGCGCTTCCTCGACGTCGGCATCCATCCCGGCGGCGGCCACCTGTGGCGGCTGGCCGGACGCGTGGGCGCGCAGGGGGCCGCCGCGCTCGTCCTGTGCGGCGACCTGCTCACCGGCGAGGAGGCCGAGGCCAAGGGACTGGCCTGGCGGTGCGTGCCGCAGGACGAGCTGGAGCCCACCGC
Organism: Actinocorallia populi; assembly: GCF_002995495.1. GTDB lineage: Bacteria > Actinomycetota > Actinomycetes > Streptosporangiales > Streptosporangiaceae > Actinocorallia > Actinocorallia populi. Next base: position 377,329 of record NZ_PVZV01000007.1, read on the forward strand.
GCTCCGCCTGGCCTCACGTGCCGCCGGCCGGTCCGCGCCGCTGGTGCGACGGGCGAAGCGGACCCTGGCCGAAAGCCTCGCGCTGGCCGACGGGGCGGAGGCGGCGAAGCTGGAACTGGCGGCGCAGCAGTGGTCGGTGGAGCGGCCCGAGTTCGCCGAGACGGTCCGCGCCGTCCAGCGCGGGCTGGCTGCACGGCGGAGCCGGAAATGACCTCCGCCCAGCGTGACCGATATTTCAGACCGTAGACGATTGAGGGGTTCCGGTGTCCTCAGACACAGCCGCCGGCGCGGCACTGCCTCCCCCGGGGGAGGCGATGGTCCGCCGCAGCAGCGGCGAGCAGGCCGCGCTCTACATCCGCAGGCTCATCTTCGACGGGCGGCTGCGCCAGGGCGACCGCGTCCCCCAGGACGAGATCGCCCGCACGCTCGGGGTCAGCCGCATCCCGGTGCGCGAGGCGCTGCTCTCTTTGGAGCGGGAGGGCTGGGTGACGATCCGCCCCCACCGCGGGGCGTTCATCGGCTCCCTGGACGAGGCCGCGGTGCGCGACCACTACGCGCTCTACGGGCTCGTCTACGGGTTCGCCGCGCAGCGCGCCACCGAGCGGCGCACCCCCGAGATGCTCGAGCGGCTCGGCGCGGTGTGCGAACGGCTCGACGGCGAGGACGACCCGGCCGCGGTGGCGCGGCTGAACCGCGAATTCGACGGGCTCATCATGAAGACGGCCAGCTCGCCCCGGCTGCGGGCCGTGCTGCGCGCCATGGTCGGCATCGTGCCGGGCAACTTCTTCGCACTGGTGCCCGGCGCCATCGAGGTCGAGCGGACCGGTATCAGGACGGTCCTGGACGCGATCGCCTCCGGTGACGGCAGAGCCGCCGCCGACGCCTACGCGATGATGCTCCAGCACCAGGGCGACCTCGTCGCCGAGCTGTTCACCAACCGCGGCCTGTTCAACGGCCGCTCCCGTGACGCCGAGGGCCCGGCCCCGCGGTGAGCGGAGGCCGGGCCGGGGTTCTCAGACCTCGCCCGTCACGTCGACGATCCACGACAGGTCACCCGAGGACAGCGTGTCCTGCCAGTTCGGCGGCGCCCCCGCCATGAGGGTGCCCAGGTCCCAGTAGTCGCGCCACAGCTTGATCACGCCGTTCTCGATGTGCTGGACCGAGACGAAGGGCAGCGTGACCTCCTCCCCCGTGGGCCAGCGCCAGTGCTCCTCGTGCTCGGTGACGACGACGCCGCCGGAGGCGATGACCGCGGAGCGGCCGTGGTCGTATCCGGCCAGCCGGTCGAGGCCCAGCCGCAGCCGCGCCTCGATGCCCGCCGGGCCGCGAGCCGCCGCTCCGGTTCCGGTGGGCACGTCGTAGTAGATCGAGCTCTCGTCGAAGAAGGTGCGCAGCAACGTCCAGTCGCGGGCGTAGAGCGCGGCCCAGAAGCGCTCCACGAGCGCCCTGGCCTCGGCCGTTCCGTCGTCGTTCACTGCCTCATCCCCTTTCAGAGGGCTTCCAGGACCAGGGCGGAGCCCATGCCGCCGCCCGCGCACATCGACACGCAGCCCAGGGACGCGCCGCGGCGGCGCAGCTCCCCGATCATCGTGACCACCATGCGGGCTCCGGTCGCGGCGATCGGGTGGCCCAGGCCGCAGCCGCTGCCGTTGACGTTGACGCGCTCGTGGTCCAGGCCGAGTTCGCGGCCGCACGCCACGGCCACGGTCGCGAACGCCTCGTTGATCTCGAACAGGTCGATGTCGGCGACCTTCAGCCCGCCGCGTTCCACGGCCTTGGGCACCGCCAGCGCCGGGGCGAGCCCGGTGCGCTCGGGGGCGACGCCCACCGACGCCCAGGAGACGATCCGCGCGAGCGGGTTCAGCCCGTGTGCGCGGGCGTAGTCGCCGGAGACGACGACGAGCGCGGCGGCCGCGTCGTTGAGGCCGGCGGAGTTGCCCGCCGTGACGACGGCCCCCTCCAGCTCGGGATGCAGCACGGGCAGGCCTGCCAGCCGTTCCATGGTGGTGTCGGCGCGCGGGTGCTCGTCGGTGGTGAACAGCGAGCCGTCCGGCAGCACGACGGGCACGGTCTCCTCGGCGAATCTCCCCTCCGCGACGGACGCGGCGGCGCGCAGGTGGGAGTGCATCGCCCACTCGTCGGCCTGCTCGCGGGTCACCCCGGCCAGCCGTGCGGTGTTCTCCCCCACGGTCAGCGGCATGTCCCACGGCGGGGCCTGCGGGGTCGCCGGGTGGCTCGGCGACATCCACTGCTCGTAGTCGCGGGCCGAGGCGGGAATGGACTTGAGCGTCCGCGGCATCGAGCTCAGGCTCTCGGTGCCGCCCGCGATGACCGCTTTATCCATGCCCGCCAGGATGGAGCCGGCCGCGATCTGCACCGCGCTCAGTCCCGCCGCGCAGTGCCGGTTGTCGGCCAGGCCCGGGATGTGCTCCAGACCGGCTTCCACCGCCACGTACCGGCCGATGACGCCGCCGCCCTGCAGGGACTCGGCGAGCACCAGGTCGTCGAGGTCCGCCACCGGGACTCCGGCCCTCTCGACGGCGGCGGTCACCGCGGTCCGGGCCAGCGCGAACGCGTCGACGTCCACCAGGGAACCCTTGTGCGACCGTCCGATCGGGGTCCTGGCGACGGCGACGATCACCGCTTCGTTCATCTTCTCTCCTACCCGGTGGCCCTATTTGGGGGCGAAGCGCTGGCCGCCGTCGAGGCGGATGGTCTGGCCGTTGAGCATGGGGTTCTTGACGATGGACTCCACCAGCCAGGCGAACTCGACCGGCTGCCCGGGGCGGCGGGGGAAGGCGGCGTCCTTGGTCAGCTCCTTGACGATCTCCTCGGGCGCGCCCTCCAGGAGGCCGGTGGCGAACAGGCTGGGCGCGATGGCCATCACCCGGATGCCCAGGCTGCCCAGGTCGCGGGCCATGGTCAGGCTCATCCCGGCGATGCCCGCCTTGGCGGCGGTGTAGGCGACCTGGCCGATCTGGCCCTCGAACGCGGCGATGGAGGAGGTGTTGACGATGACGCCGCGCTCGCCGTTGCCGTCGGGCTCGTTCTTGCTCATGTGCCAGGCCTGCAGGCGGTTGAGGTTGAACGTGGCGATGAGGTTGAGCTCGATGAGCTTGCGGAACTCCGCCAGCGGGAGCGGGCCGTTCTTGCTGATGGTGCGCTTGCTGACGCCGCCGCCCGCGGTGTTGACCGCGATGTGCACCGCGCCGTGCGCCGCCAGGACCGCCTCGAGCGCGGCCTCCACGCCCTGCTCGTCGGTGACGTCGCAGGGGTGGAAGGTCGCGCCCAGCGCCTCGGCGGCCTCGGGGCCGCGGCCGTCCGGGAGGTCAACGATCGCGATGGTGCTCCCCTGCGCCGCGAGCTGCTCCGCGGTGGCCCGGCCCATGCCGGAACCGCCGCCGACGATCACTGCCACTTTCTTCGCCGCGTCCACCTTCGGACCTCCGTCTGCCTCGATGTTCGGAAAAGAGCCTTAAAAATAATCATTGATATAATAGACAGGCTGGGGGCGCCGGGTTCAAGAGCGGGGCCCCGGGCCTGCCGACCGCAGGCCCGCCTCCCGTCTCAGCAGGGACTTGTCCACTTTGCCCGCGCCGTTGAGCGGCAGCGCGTCCCGCCGCCAGAGCGTGCGCGGGACCTTGAAGCCCGCCAGCCTCTCCCCGCAGTACGCCACCAGCTCCCCGAACTCCGCGTCTCCGACGACGAACGCGGCGGGCACCTCACCCAGCCGCTCGTGCGGGACGCCCACGACGGCGGCGGCCCGCACCCCCGGGTGTCCGGTGAGGACCTCCTCCACCTCCGCCGGGGAGACGTTGAGGCCGCCGACGATCAGCAGGTCCTTGATCCGGTCGAGCACCCGAAGGCGGCCCTCTCCGTCCCGCTCCCCCACGTCGCCGGTGCGCAGCCAGCCGTCCGAGAACGCCTCCGCGGTCGCTTCGGGGTCGTCGAGGTAACCGGCCATCAGGCCGGGGCTCCGCACGAGGATCTCCCCGTCGGTCTCGCCGATCCGCACCTCGACGCCGGGGATGGGGACTCCCGCGCTTCCCGCGACGGCTTCCAGCGGATCGTCCGGGCGCGTCATCGTGCACACCCCGCAGGCCTCGGTCAGCCCGTAGGCCGTGAAGACGTACGGGATGACGAGGCGCTCCTTCAGGCCGCGAACCAGTTCGGGTGGCACGACGGCTGCTCCGGTGACCGCGATCCTCACCCGGCCCGCAGGCATGTCCGGCTCGGCCAGCAGGGCCTGAAAGAGGGCGGGCGGTCCCTGCAGCACCGTCACGCCCTGCTCGGCGACGGCTTTCACCAGGGCTTTCGGGTCCAGGACGGGTTGCGGCAGCGCCGTCGCGCCCGCCACCGCGCAGGCCAGCAGACCCGTCTTGTGTCCGCCGATGTGCGCGAAGGGCGCCACGACCGGGTACCTGTCACCGCCGCGCAGGCCGGTGTTCTCCACCCAGCTCCGGGTGGTCTCCACCATTCCGCCGTGCCGCAGGAGCACGCCCTTGGGCCGGCCGGTCGTGCCCGAGGTGTACTGCACGTGGCTGATCCGGCCGGGGTGGAGGGCCGCCATCCGGCGGTCGGCCTCGGTCGCGTCCGGTGCCGATGCCAGCAGCTCCCGTACCCGGTGCACCGGCACCACGGCCTCTTCCGGCGGACCGCCTCCTTCCGCGATGACGGCACGGCACCCGGAGCGGGCGATGATGTCGGCGGCCTCGGCGTCGGTGTACCGGATGTTGATCGGCACGACCCGTGCCCCCGCGCACGAAATCCCGTAGGAGGCGATCGCCCAGTCGCACCCGTTGGGCAGCCGGACGCCCACCGCCTCGTCCTCTCCGACGCCCGAGGCGGCCAGTGCCGCCGCGACGGACCGCGCGGCGTCGAGCAGCTCCCCGTAGGTGAGGCGCACCTCCCCTTCGATCAGGGCGGGTGCGGCGCGCGGCGCGCGTTCCAGGACTCCGGGCAGGGTCCCGGGAGGGGCGAGGGGGCGGGTCGTCACGGCCTCACCTTAGGTCGGGGGAACTACTTTTGATACATTCTCTAAAATATTTGATGAGGGGAGAGTCCATGCGGGTACTCAACGGTGTCGACGAGATCCGGGCGGCCGTCGGGCAGCACCTCGGCCACAGCGCGTACCGCACGGTCACGCAGCGGGACATCGACGCCTTCGCCGAGCTGACCGGCGACGACCAGTGGATCCACGTGGACCCCGGGCGGGCCGCGCAGGGCCCCTTCGGCGGCACCATCGCCCACGGGCTGCTCACCCTGTCCCTCGGCCCCCGCCTGGTCCGGGAGATCTACAAGATCGAGGGCATGCGGATGGGCGTCAACTACGGCTACGACAAGATCCGCTTCCCCGCCCCGGTGCCCGTCGACTCCAAGATCAGGGTGGGCGCGGAACTCGAGGACGTGCAGGACGCGAACGGCGGGCTGCTGGTGCGGCTCCGCTTCACCTGGGAGGTCGAGGGGGCTTCCAAGCCCGCATGTGTCGCCTCCATGCTGTTGCGTTACGTCCTGTGAGTCCTGAAGGAGCCGACATGCGTGAAGCCGTCATCTGCGAACCCGTCCGCACGCCCGTGGGCCGCTACGGCGGGTCGTTCAAGGACGTCCCCGCCGTCGACCTCGCCGCCGCGGTGCTGCGCGGCCTGGTGGAACGCACCGGGCTGGCCTCCGGCGACATCGACGAGGTGTTCCTCGGCCAGTGCTACCCCAACTCCGACGCCCCCGCCATCGGACGGGTCGCCGCGCTGGACGCCGGTCTGGACGTGTCGGTCACCGGCCTGCAGATCGACCGGCGCTGCGGCTCGGGCCTGCAGGCCGTCCTGAACGCCGCCATGCAGATCCAGACCGGTGTGAGCGAGCTGATCGTGGCGGGCGGCGCGGAGAGCATGAGCTCGGCCGCGTTCTACACCACCGACATGCGCTGGGGCGTGCGCGGCCCGTCACTGGAGCTGCACGACGGACTCGCCCGGGGCCGGGTGACGGCGGGCGGCAGGTTCCACCCGGTGCCCGGCGGCATGCTGGAGACCGCCGAGAACCTGCGCGCCGAATACGACATCTCCCGCCAAGAGCAGGACGAACTGGCACTGCGCTCCCACCAGCGGGCGGTGGCCGCACAGCAGGCGGGCGTCTTCGCCGAGGAGATCGTCCCCGTCACGGTGCGGACCCGCGAAGGCGAGGTGACGGTCGACGCCGACGAGCACCCCCGTCCGGGCCTGTCCATGGAGGCCCTCACGAAGCTCAAGCCCGTCCTCGGGCGGCAGGACCCGCAGGCCACGGTGACGGCGGGCAACGCCAGCGGCCAGAACGACGGCGCGTCGGCGTGCGTCGTCACCACCCGCCAGAACGCCGAACGGCTCGGGCTGCGCCCGCTGGCCCGTCTGGCCTCCTGGGCGGTCGCCGGAGTACCGCCCAGGACCATGGGCATCGGACCCGTGCCCTCCACCGCCCTCGCCCTGGAACGAGCCGGGCTGAAGCTGAGCGACATCGACCTGATCGAGCTCAACGAGGCGTTCGCCGCCCAGGTCCTGGCCTGCGCCCGCGCGTGGGAGTTCGGCGACGCCGACTGGGAGCGCACCAACGTGCACGGCTCCGGCATCTCCCTGGGCCACCCCGTCGGCGCGACCGGCGGCCGCATCCTGGCCACCCTGCTGCGCGAACTGGAGCGCCGCCAGGGCCGCTACGGCCTGGAGACCATGTGCATCGGCGGCGGCCAGGGCCTGACCGCCGTCTTCGAACGCCTCGCTGACTGACCCGCGCCCCACAGGATCTCAAGGGAAGGAAGGTCCGATGGACCTGCTGGAAGGACGTTCCGCCATCATCACCGGCGCGGGCCAGGGCATCGGCCTGGCCATCGCCAAGGTCTTCGCCGGGGCGGGAGCCCGCCTGGTCATCGCCGACGTCAACGGCGGAGCGGCGGAGGAGGCCGCCGGGGAGCTGTCCGCCTCGGGCGCGACGGCGCTGGCCGTCCGCTGCGACGTCACGGACGAGGACGAGGTCGAGGCGATGGTGGCCGCGTGCGCCGCGGAGTTCGGCTCGGTGGACGTCCTGGTCAACAACGCCGGGATCACCCGCGACGCGACCCTGCGCAAGATGACGGCCGAGCAGTTCCGCCAGGTCATGGACGTGCACCTGTTCGGCACCTGGCTCGGCATGAAGTACGCCTCGCTGAGAATGCGCGAGCAGGGCACCGGATCGATCGTCAACATCTCCTCGATCTCCGGCAAGGTCGGCCTGGTCGGCCAGACCAACTACAGCGCCGCCAAGGCCGGGATCGTCGGCATGACCAAGGCCGGAGCCAAGGAGCTCGCGCACCTGGGCGTGCGCGTCAACGCCATCCAGCCCGGCCTGGTGCGCACCGCGATGACCGAGGCGCTGCGCCCCGACATCTGGGCCGAGAAGCTGGCCGGCGTCCCGATGGGACGCGCGGCCGAACCCGAGGAGGTGGGCAGGGTCGCCCTGTTCCTCGCCAGTGACCTCTCCAGCTACATGACCGGGACGGTCATGGAGGTCACCGGCGGCCGCCACATGTGAGGGATCAGCCCGGCGTGATGAGGCGTTCGGCGAGCCTCCAGCCGTGTTCGGTGCGGCGGAAGGTGTCGCGGTAGGCGCCCATCGAACGCAGGGTCGGGGTGGTCGTGGTATCGGTGAAGAACTGCCAGTAGGACTCCGCGACCGCCCTGTCCCCCGCCACGGAGACCGCGACGGTGCTGATGAGGTGGCGGCTGCGGGAACCGGGGCCGGTGACTCCCTCGGCCCGGCGGGCGGCTCCGGCGGCCACGATCTCCGCGCGGCCGTTCTTCACCGGCACGCCGGGCATCTCCCAGCGCGCGTCCTCGGTGAAGAGCTCGCCGTAGTCGGCGAGCCCGCCGGCGTCGGAGCCCTGCGCGATGCGGGCGAGGACGTTGCGGATCTCCAGTTCGTCGGCCACGGCGCCTCCCTGCCTGTCTGCGTCCATGGGTCGTCCCGCCTTTCCGCGGATCGTCGTCCGCTCCTGCTTGTCGCAAAATAGATTTTATATATAACTTGGGATCGCGTGCCCAGTGATCCGCCGCTCCTCCGGGCGGCCCTAAGGAGGTCCCGATGTCCGACCAGGACTCCCAGCGTTACGCCGAGCGCCTGTTCCCCGCCCCGGTGGACCACGGAATCGCCCGGGAGGACCGGGCCGTGGCCACGGTGCGGTCGGGCACGGACACCGAGGCCGGCGCGCACGAGAACGAGCTGTGGTACCAGGGCAGCGGCCGCATCGGCGAGAAGGCCGTCGAGTCGGTCGTCGTCTACCCGCCGACGCGCGGCGTGGTCGGCCAGGGCGACCCGTTCGAGCCCGTCAGGATCGGCCTGCTCATCGACATGGACCTCGGCCAGCTGCTCGCCGACACCATCGACCCGATCATCCTGGCGGTCGAGGACGCGCTGAACGAGGGCGTCTACGACCGGCCCGTGGAGATCCTCACCGTGGACGCCCGCGGCCTGCCGCGCGAGAACTACCTCAAGGTCCACCACGGGTACCAGAAGCTCGTCGACGCGGGCTGCGTCGTGGTGATCGGGCCGTTCATCTCCGACAACTCCGTCAACCTCTGCGACAAGGTCAACGAGACCGGTGTGGCCTGCATCGGCTGGACCGGCACCACCCGCTTCGCCGGCGAGTACTGCTTCACCGTCGCCAACGGCGACATCCCCACCGAGGGTGCGATGGCCGCCGACTGGTGCTTCCGCAACGGCTACCAGAAGGTCGGCTTCTTCTGGGAGCAGGGCTCCTCGGGCGACCTGTACTCCGACTTCTTCCGCGACTACGCGCGGCAGTACGACCTGGAGATCATCAAGGAGGTCCAGCTCGGCCCCAACCCGCGCGACTTCCAGCGGCACCTGGAGACCATGCGCGACCAGGGCGCCCAGAGCATCGTCTACATGGGCTACGGCTACTCCACCTTCCACTTCGCCAAGGCCTTCAAGGCGCTCGACTGGGACCCGCCCCGCTTCATGGGCACGGCGTTCATGTTCTACTCCAACTCCAACGCGTGGGCCGAAGGTCTCGAAGGGTGGCACGGTGTCGACCAGCTCGGCGAGGACGGCGCCAACCCCAACTACGAGGCGATGATGGAGCGGTTCCAGGCCCGCTTCGGGCGCACCAGCCGCAACGTCGTCGTCGCCCTGTCCTACGACAGCGCCCGCTCGGCGATCCACGGCATCGCCAACGCCCGCATCGCCACCCCCAAGGAGGTGAAGCTGGGCCTCGAGAAGATCAAGTGGATGCCGTGCACCAACGGCGGGCCCGGCTGCTACATCACCTTCGCCGAGTACGACCACCGCGGCTACAAGGGCGACTTCCTGACGATCCGCGAACTGCGCGGCGGGGACCTGCACTTCCGCGGCTACCACCGCCCGCAGTGGCCGTCCAACACCCTCTCCCCGCTGCTCAAGCAGGACTGACCCGAGGAAGACGCACATGGACTTGACCTTCAGCGACGAGCAGAAGGATCTGCAGAGCGTCGTCCGGGCGTTCCTGCACGACGTCTCGCCGGAGGAGGAGGTCCGCCGGCTCATGCAGACGCCGAGCGGATACGACGCCGAGGTGTGGACGAAGATGAGCGACCAGCTCGGCCTGCAGGGGCTCGCCGTCCCCGAGGACCTCGGCGGGGCGGGCGCGGGGGCGCTGGAGGTCGGGATCGTGGCCGAGGAGATGGGCAGGGCGCTGTTCGGCGCGCCCTTCCTGTCGACGTGCGTGCTGGCCACCCAGGCGATCCTCGCCGCCGACGACCCCGGCTGCTCCCGCGAGCTCCTGCCGGGCATCGCCTGCGGCGTCACCGTCGCGACGCTCGCGTTCACCGAGCCGGGCCGCCCCTGGGACGCGCCCGCCGAGCGCACCACGGTGCGCCGCTCCGGCGGCCGGTGGCTGCTCGACGGGGCGAAGGAACTCGTCCTCGACGGCGCCCACGCCGACCTCGTCCTCGTCACCGCACGCGGAGAGCAAGGCGTCGGCCTGTACGCCGTCAGCGCTGACGCGGCGGGCCTCACCCGCACCCCGTCGCGCACCCTCGACCCCACCCGCAAGCTGGCCCGCCTGGAGTTCGCCGGTGTCCCCGCCCATCCCGTAGGCCCCGAGGACGCGGCCGGCCGCATCCTCTCCCGGGTCCTCGACCACGCCTCCGCCGTCTTGGCGGCCGAGGCCGTCGGCGTCGCCCAGCACCTCCTGGACGTCGTCGTCGCCCATGTGAAGGACCGGGTGCAGTTCGGCCGGCCGATCGGCGCCTTCCAGGCCGTCCAGCACGCCTGCGCGCACATGTACGTGGAGGTGGAGTCGGCCCGCGCCGCCGCCCACCACGCGTTGTGGTCGGCCGCCGCCGGTTCTCCCGACCTCCCCCTGGCCGCGTCCCTGGCCAAGGCCTGCTGCACCGACTCCGCCATGCGGGTGGCCGCCGAGGCCATCCAGCTGCTCGGCGGCATAGGCGTCACCTGGGAACATCCCGCGCATCTGTACTTTCGCCGGGCGAAGAGTTCACAATTGATCTTCGGCGGCACCGACCAGCACCGCGACGCGCTGGTCCGCCGCCTCGACGCCCAGCTGACAGGAGCCTGACGAGATGGTGCTAGGAATCCACGACGCGGACAAGGTCCGCACCCTGACCTTCCGCCGCCCGGAGGCCGCGAACTCCTTCAGCGAAGAGCTCTACCGCACCACCGCGGCAGCCCTCGACGCGGCGGCCTCCGACGACGCCGTCTCCGTCGTCGTCCTCACCGGCGAGGGCAAGGTCTTCTCCGCCGGCACCGACCTCAAGGAGATGGCCGCGATCGCCCAGGCCGTCGCCTCCGGGGACGCCACCCCCGACACCGGCAAGGGCTTCCAGATCCTCATGGACGCCGTGGTGAACTTCCCCAAGCCCCTGCTGGCGGCTGTGAACGGCCCCGGCATCGGGCTGGGCCTGACGATCCTCCCCCACTGCGACCTCGTCCTCATCGCCGAAGGCGCCAAGCTCAGCGCCCCCTTCACCACCATGGGCGTGGCCCCCGAAGCCGCCAGCAGCTACCTTCTCCCCCGCTACCTCGGCCCCCAGAGGGCCAACCTGGTCCTCCTGTGGGGCCACCCCCTCACCGCCGAGGAAGCGGTGGAGGCGGGCCTGGCCCTGCGCGCCTGCCCCCGCGAGAAGGTCCTGGAGGAGACCCTGGAGCTCGCCCGCGAACTCGCCGCCAAGCCCCTCCCCTCCCTCCTCGCCACCAAGCGCGTCATCGCCGAGGCCCACCGGGAAGCCGTCCTGGCCGCCCGCGCCCGCGAGGACGCCGCCTTCTCCGAACTCCTCAAAGGCTGACCCGCATGCGGGGCGCGGATGCGCCCCGCATGCCCCTCATCCGAGGCCGGGGAGCGCGGAACGCGGATCGACGCCGGAGAAGAACAGGCCGATGGTGAAGCCCGCGACCTCCTCCAGCTGGCGGGCCCGGGCCAGCGGGCCCAGTACCGCCGGGACTCCGCCCAGGTCCCGGACGAGGTCGCCGACCGTCTTCAGGGCCGCCTGGTCGTCGCCGCACATCGCGACGGTCACCGGGGGCCGCTCGGGGTCGGGAGCCGTCCATTGGGTGGAGGCGAACAGGTGGAGGGCCTTGACGACGTGCGCGCCCGGAGCGAGCGCGGCGACGCGTTCGGCCATCGACTCGGCGCCCGTCAGCAGGACGCCCACACCGTGCTCCACCGCGTTCGTGGGGTCGATGAGCGGTGTGCCTTCGAGCGTGCCTTCGTGGCCTCCGGCGCTGTGCAGGATGTCGGCGGCGCCCGTCCAGGTCACGGCGAGCAGCACCGCGTCCCGTCCGGTGACCGCTTCGCGGGCGTCGGCGGCGCGGGCTCCCGCGCCCAGCCGGTCCGCCAGCGCCTCCGCCTTGGCCGGCGACCGTCCCGCGATCGTCACCTCGTGTCCGGCGCGCGTCCAGGCCGCGCCGAGGGCTTCGGCCAGATTTCCGGTTCCCAGGATTCCGATGTTCATGGGAGCAAGGTAGGTAGGACGATACGCACCGATCGGTGCGCGACGGGATGCGAGCATGGGCCTGTGAGCGAGTGTCATGAGCTGGTGGCGGACTGCCGGTTGCGGGCGGCCGTGGAGCTGTTCGCGCACACATGGGACCCGGTCGTGCTGGCCGCGCTCCAGCAGGGCCAGCGCCGCAGGCACGAGCTGCGCGCGGCGATCGGGGGGATGAGCGACAAGGTGCTCACCGAGGCGCTGCGGCGGCTGGCCGCGAACGGGCTCGTGGAGCGCCGCGTGTACGCGCAGGCGCCGCCCCGTGTCGACTACCGGCTCACCGACCTCGGACGGAGTCTCGTGGACGGCCCCATGACCGCACTGGCCCGGTGGGTCGCCGAGCACGGCGACGAACTGTTCGAGGCCCAGGAGCGTGCTTCGACCGGCTGATCGGACCTATGCTGTGCGCATGATCGAGAGAATCGAGCCCCCCGTCCGCCTGTGAGCGAGACGACCGGGCCCCAACCGCTCGGAAACCAGACGAGCCTGTACGAGCACGCTCTGCGGCTCCACCGCCTGCACCCCGACACCGCGCTTCCGAACGACGGCCAGCCCTATCCGGACAGCGGCTCCCGCCCCCGACGGAGTCCGGGAACGCAGGACGACCGTCGTCGCCAGGGCGCGGGTGCGGCCGCCGTCCTGGACGCGTTCTTCGCCCGCCCCGACGCGACACCGGACGAACTGGTCGGAGCCTTCCGCGACGTCGACGTCCCCATCCACTCCAACGAACACATCGCCGCCGCCGCGCTGCGTGCCGACCTCGCGCGGGTCCAGGAGACCGGCCGATGGCTGGTCCGCCACAGCCCCGACCAGGATTCGGTCCTGATCGGACTCGCCCTCCTCGCCTCCGACTGGGCGGAGGAGGACACCGACCTCATCAAGTACATCGGCCTGCTGTCAGAGACCTTCGGCCCGCTCGCCGCCCGGGCGTTGAGACGGCGCAGGGGCGGGAACACGGCGCTCCTGTGGCTCGCCCGGCGGACCGCCGGCTGGGGCCGCGTCTACATCGTCGAAGCCCTCTGCCACGTCGGAGGCCCTTCGGCCCGCTCCTGGCTGCTGCGCGAAGCCATCGACGGCGACGCGCTCAACGGCTACTACGCGGGCGCCGTCGCCCGTGCCGCCGACGTCCACGAGGCGATCACCGCCCCCGACCCCGACGACGAGCTCGTCGACCACACCGGCCGCCTCCTGCGCGTCATGGCCGGCAACCACGGCATGGGCATGTCCTGGAGCGGCTACCACTCGGTCCGCCACGTCCTCGACGCCCACGTCACCCACCTGGCCCACCAGGAACCGACACCGGCCCGCTACTTCACCGCCGCCTTCATCGCCGACCACCTCCGCCAGGAGGATCCCGACGTCCCGAGCCTCCCCCCGGACCAGCGGTCCGCCCTCCTGAACCGCTATCTCGCCGTCCTCCACCGCGACGACTGGTCGTCGATGGCCCGGACGGAACTCGACCCCGCCGACGAGTTCACCGCCTGGTTCCTGGAGACCGTCGCCCCACGCCTGCGATCACCGGACTGAGAACCGCCCACGGCGGCACGGCCGGGCATCCGCAGGACGGACGCCCGGCCATGCCGCATGGTGGTTCAGCGGCGCACCAGGGCGAAGACCCCAGTCGAGGTACTCCCGCGCGGCCTGGCGGCCGGTTCGCCGTCGAGATCGCCGTCGAGCCGACGGCAGTCGTCGAGTCGCTGCGCCGCCTTGTACCGGTCCCAGCCGTCCTCATCGGCGGGCATCATCCCGACGGCGGCGTGGGTCTTGCGGGCGGGGGCGGCCGTCAGTGGTCGACGGTGATGACGATCTTGCCCACCTGGGCGCCCTCCTCCATGTAGCGGTGCGCCGCGACGATCTCGTCCAGGCCGAAGGTGCGGTCCACGACGGGCCGGAAGGCGCCGGTGCGCAGGCCGGAGGAGACGAACGCCTCGGCACGGCGGAGGCGTTCGGGGTCCCTGGTCGTCTCGTGCATGGTGTAGGTGCGCATGTTCAGGGCGGGCATGCCGAGCGCGAAGCCGGGGTAGGGAGTCTCCTCGCCGCTCACCGCCCCGTACAGGAAGAGCGTGCCGCCGGGGGCCACCGCCCTGGCCAGCTCCACGACGCCGGGTCCGGCGACGGCGTCGAAGACGAACTCGGCGCCCCTGCCCGCGGTCAGGGCGAGCACGCGGTCGGCCACGTTCTCCTCGTCCGTGACGATCACGTCGGCCGCCCCCGCCCCGAGCAGCGCGTCCCTCTTGGCGCGGCTGCGCGTGGTGGCGACGGGCACCGCGCCGACGCGCCGTGCCAGCTGGATCGCGGCCAGTCCGACGCTGCTGGAGGCCGCGGTGATGACGACCGCGTCCCCGGCCTTCATGCCGCCCACCTCGACCAGCGCCCCGTAGGCCGTCACGTAGGGCATCCACACCGCCGCGCCCTCGACCGCGCCGAGCCCGTCGGGGCGGTGGACGACCGCGGCCGCGGGCACGATCGCCCGCTCGGCGTAGACGGTGTAGTCGTTCATCGAGAACGCGGGCACCACGCTGACCGGCAGGCCGGGCTCGAACCCCGTCACGCCCGCGCCGACGGCCTCGACCACTCCCGCGGCCTCGGCTCCGAGCCCGGCGGGGAACTCCTTGACCGGCTCGATGTAGTGGCCGCCGCGGAACAGCACCTCGGCGCGGTTGAGGCCGATCGCGTCCACCCGGATCAGCAGTTCGCCGGGTCCGGGTCCGCCGACCTCCACGTCCTCCAGCCGCAGCACCTCCGGCCCGCCGTACTCATGGAAACGCACCGTCGCGACCATCACGGATCCCTTCGAACGATGACGGCGACACGACCGCACCGCCGCGTCCCACCCAAACGCAAAGTTCGATCTCTGTCAAACTTCGATGCTCATGGTACTTTGACAGGAGTCGAACGAGGAGCGGAAGGACGGCGGTCGATGGCAACGGCGCGGCGGAGCAGCCGGAGTGAGCGCGTCCCGGCTCACCCGGACATCCACACGATCGGCCTCCAGCAGGTGCTCGAAGCCCTGGTCGACCCCGTGCGCAGGCAGATCGTCAGCGCGCTGTACGCCGCCGACCAGGCCCTCGCCTGCGGCACGATCGACCTGCCCGTCAGCAAGTCCACCGCCACCCACCACTTCCACGTGCTGCGCGAGGCGGGCCTCATCCGCCAGCACTACGCCGGCACCTCCCGCATGAACGAGCTGCGCCGCGACGAGATCGACGAGGCCTTCCCCGGGCTCCTCCACGCGCTGGTGACCCGGCACGACCGGGAACGGTGAACCCGGGCCCTCGCTCGTCCTCCCGGATCCCCGTCCGGATGCGGACAGACGCCGAGCGAGGGGATCACCGGCGGCATAAGGTGCGCACATGTCGGAGCCTGTCGATCCACGGGAATCCGGCGTGTCGCCGGTGGCGTGGCGGCCCGTCCTGACGATGGCCGCCGTGCTGGGCGCGGTGCTGCTGGCCTTCGCCGGGCGATACGGCTACCACCGCGACGAGTTGTACTTCCGGGCCGCGGGCCGGCACCTGGACTGGGGGTATCCCGACCAGCCCCCGCTGGTCCCGCTGGTCGCCCGAGCGGTCACCGAGCTGTTCGGCGACTCGCTGTTCCTGCTGCGGGCGCCGTCCGCCCTGCTGACCGCGGCGGGAGTGGTGCTCGCCGCTTTGACGGCCCGGGAGCTGGGCGGCGGCCGGCGTGCCCAGCTGCTCACGGCCGGGGCGTACACAGTATGCCCCTTCATCGTCGCCACCGGGCACCTGCTTTCCACGGCGACTTTCGACGTGTTCGCCTCCACCGCGCTGGTATGGCTGGCGGTCCGGTGGACGCGCACCCGCGACCGGTGGTCGCCGCTCGCCGCCGGTGCCGTGGCGGCCGTCGCGCTGAACGTCAAGCACCTGGTCGTCTTCCTGGCCGCCGCTCTCGTGGCAGGCCTGCTGATCAGCGGTCCCCGGGAGTTCCTGCGCCGCCCCGCCACGCTCGCCGGTGCCGCCGTCGCCGCGCTCGCGGCCCTTCCCGCGCTGCTCTGGCAGGCCCGGCACGACTGGCCTCAGCTGGAGATGGCCGACCAGATCGCCGCCGAGGGCGACTTCGGCGGACGGCTCGGCTTCCTGCCGTTCCAGCTCGTCCTCACCGGCGTGGTGCTGTCCTGGTTGTGGATCTACGGCCTGTGGCGGCTGTTCCGTTCACCCGACCTCACCCGCGTCCGCTTCCTCGGCTGGGCGTACCTGCTGCTGGCGCTCGTCTTCCTGGCCACCGCCGGAAAGCCGTACTACCTCGCGGGCCTGTGGGCGGCGCTGTGGGCGGCGGGCGCCGTCGAGATCGAGCGCCGGGGCGCCCCGCGCGGCACGGGATGGGCGGTCTCGGTCCCGGCGTACGCGATCACCGGCGCCGTCACCGTCCTGATCTCCCTGCCCGTGTACCCGGTGGACCTGCTGGCCCGCACCCCGCAGCCGTACGTCAACGCGGACGCGGCCGAGACCGTCGGCTGGCCCCGGCTGGCCGCCGAGGTGGCCCGGGTGCACCGCTCGCTGCCCGAGGACGAGCGCTCCCGCGCCGCCGTCCTGACGGTGAACTACGGCGAGGCCGGGGCCATCGACCGCTACGGCCCCGCCCTCGGCCTGCCCCGCGCCTACAGCGGCCACAACGGCTACCACTACTTCGGGCGTCCCCCGGACACCGCGGACCCGGTCATCTTCGTCGGCGCGGAGAGCGCGGCCGGCCTGCTCCGCTTCTGGACGGACGTCACCGCCGCGGGCCGCGTCGACAACGGCGTCGGCCTCGACAACGAGGAGCAGGGCCAGACCATCTGGATCTGCCGCGGCCCCCGCTCCCCGTGGCCGGAGCTCTGGCCGCGGCTCGCCCACCTGAGCTGAGGCTTCAGGAGATGCCGGACTCCTCCTCGAGGCGGCGTTTGAGGACCTTGCCGGTCTCGTTGTAGGGCAGGGCGTCGCGGAACTCGATGAAGGCGGGGACCTTGAAGGCGGCGAGCTTCTCGGCGACCCAGGCGCGCAGGTCGTCGTCGGAGGGGCGGGGTGCGCCGGGCTCCGGGACGACGAAGGCCTTGACCTGCTGGCCGAGGATCCGGTCGGGGACGCCGATGACGGCGGCGTCGGCGATGGCGGGGTGCTCGACGAGGCGGTACTCGATCTCGATGGGGTAGATGTTCTCGCCGCCGCGGAGGATGAGGTCGCGCATGCGGCTTTCGAGGTAGAGGACGCCGTCGGCGATGCGGCCGTAGTCGCCGGTGCGGTACCAGCGGTCCTCGGCGAAGGCCTCGGCGGTGGCCTCGGGGTTGTTCCAGTAGCCGAGGAAGACGCCGGCGCCCCTGATGGTGACCTCGCCCACCTCGTTCTCGCCCAGCGGGACGCCGTCGGGGTCGCGGACCTGGACCTCCATGGTGGGGGCGGGGGCTCCGACGGACGCGGGGTGGCCGTCCATCTCGGGGCCGTTGAGGAAGGTGCCGCCGCCGGTCGTCTCGGTCATGCCGTAGCCGTTGGTGATCTGGACGCCGGGCATCTTCTCCTCGAAGAGGCGCAGCAGCTCGGGGGCGAACGTCGAGCCGCCGCTGCCGATGACGGCGACCTGGTCGGTGCTGTACTTCTCGAAGTCGGGGTGGGTGAGCATGCGCCAGAAGTGCGTCGGGACGCCGTGCCACTGGGTGAGCCTGTACCTGTCGGTCAGCTTCAGGGCGCGTTCGGCGTCCCAGCGCCCCGGTTCGGGGAAGACGAGGCGGGAGCCGAACGACGGGGCGATGACCATGGCGGGGCCCACGCCGGAGACGTGGAAGAACGGGTTGGAGCAGATCGACGTCCGCTGCACGTCGCCCGGGATCTGGCGGTACCTTCCGCCGCCGTTCACGACCACGACGGCGCCGCCGAGACCGCCGAACAGTCCGAAGTGCACGAAGTTGCGGTGCGAGAGCGTGGCGCCCTTGGGCAGGCTGGTCGTCCCGCTGGTGAACAGGATGGTGGCGGGGTCGTCCTCGGCGATCTCGACGTCCGGCAGGCCGCGGCCCGGGTCGTGGACGGCGAGCGCGGCCTCGTGCAGGTCGCGCAGCGAGACGGGGGTTCCGCCCTTCGCGGCGAACTCCGTCCGGCCGAGGCGCTCCAGCGGGCGGCCGAGGCCGAAGAGCACCCTGGGTCCGGTCAGGGTGATGCCGTGGTCGAGTTCCGCGGGCGCCCACCAGCCGTTGAGGCCGACCATGATGGCGCCGAGCGAGAGCGTCGCCCAGTACGCCAGGAGGTACTCCTTGCCGTTGGGCGCGGCGACCGCGACGCGGTCCCCCTTGGTGACGCCGTACTCGTTCGCCAGGACCTCGGCGTAGGCGGCGGCCAGGGTGAGCGCCTCCCCGAAGGTGAGCGTGTCGGGTTCGGGGCCGTCGAAGACGCAGTACTCGGCGTCGGGATGGCGTTCGGCCGCGCGGGCGAGCAGCGCCGGGAGGTGCGGGGAGCGCTGGACGAAGACCTCGACGGCCGAGCCGAGGACGTCTTCGGTGGTCCGTTCGAAGGGACCGTCCGGGCCGCACAGCAGGTTCCGCATGTCCTCGCTCAGCGACCGGTCGGCGGTCCAGCGCAGGGTGACGGGAGGGGCCTGGCGGCCCGGAACGGTGTCGGTCACGAGATCCTCCGGGGTGGGGTTATTCCAGGTCGAGAACGCGTTTGGCGTTGTCGTGGAGGAACTTCGGCCGCACGTCGTCCTTCAGCGGGACGTTCGGCAGTTCCTTCATGATGCGGTCGAGGGACAGGCCCATCGGGTAGTAGCCCGCGTAGATGACCTTCTCCGCGCCCCGGGAGTTGGCGTAGTCGATGATCTCCCGCGGGTAGTACTTCGGTGCGAACGCGCTCGTGGAGTAGTACAGGTTGGGCCACTTGAGCATGAGTTTCACGGCCAGATCGACCCACGGTTCGCAGCCGTGGCGGGTGACCATCACCAGTTCCGGGAAGTCGAACATCACCTCGTCGATGTACTCGACCTTCTGCGGTTCGAAAGGCACCCGGGGGCCGGGGATCCCGGCGCACACGAAGATGGGCAGGCCCAGCTCCACGCACTTGGCGTAGACCGGGTACATCTTCTTGTCGTTGATGGCGACCTGGGGGTTCGTCCCGGCGGGGAAGACGTCGACGGCCTTGATGCCGAGTTCGGAGTGCGCCGCCGTGATCTCCCGGATCGCCTCCATTCCCTTGTTCGGGTCGACCGACAGGCACCCGGCGAACCGGTCGGGGTGGTCGGTGACCGCGCGTCTCCCGTCCTCGCCGCGGACGCCGACGAGCCCGACGGAGACGCCGTGGGCGTCCATCTGGCCGAGCGTCACCGCGACCGGGTCGACCGGCTCCTCGTCCGCCTGGTCGGGCACGTCCTTGAACATGTAGCCCGCGGGCATCTTCAGCTTCCCGGACTCGGCGTCCTTGGTCTGCTTCGTGATGAACCCGTACGTCGCCTTCGGGTCCCGCATGGGGAACCCGATCATCGTGTCGATGATGGGCTGGTCCGCCGCCATGGCTCACTCGCTCCCGTCTCGCTGTGCGATCGTCGTCCTGAACGGCACATCCTTGTCGGGATGCCGCTCGCGGGGAAGGCCGAGGATGCGCTCGGCGATGGCGTTGAGCTGGATGAAGTCGGTGCCGCCGCCGATCCGCAGGCCCTGCGCGCTGAGCAGCTGCTGCTGCCCCGCTCCCCCGCCGGGCGCCTCCTCGCCGGCGAGGAGGCCGCGGGCGCCCTCGATGGCCAGGGCGGCCTCACCCGCGAGATGCGCGCGCCGGGCCACCAGCAGCTTCATGATCGACCCCTCGGGGCCCGGCGGCACCCCGCGGGCGACCGCCGCACGCATCCGCAGGCCGAGAAAGCGCAGGATCTCATCCAGCGTGTAGACCTCGGCGATGCGCTGCCGCACGAGAGGGTCATCGATCCGGCCGCAGGCGCGGGCCAGCTCCACCAGGGCGCGGGCCCGCTCTCCCCCGCCCGCGCCGATCATGGCGCGTTCGGCGGCGAGCGTGGTGTGCACGACCTTCCAGCCCGCGTCCACCTCACCCACGACGTTGCCCGCCGGCACGCGGACGCCGTCCAGGAACACCTCGTTGAAGTGGTACGAGCCGTTCATCTGGCGCAGCGGCCGCACTTCGATGCCGGGGGTGCGCATGTCGAGCAGGAAGTAGGTGATGCCCTGGTGCTTGGGCACGTCGATGTTCGTGCGGCCCAGCAGGATCGCCCAGTCGGCCACCTGCGCGGAGGACGTCCAGACCTTCTGCCCGGTGACGAGCCAGTCCCCCGTGGCCTCGTCGCGCACCGCCCGGGTGCGCAAAGACGCCAGGTCCGAGCCCGCGCCGGGCTCGCTGTAGAGCTGGCACCACACGCGCTCGCCGTTCAGCAGCGGCGGCAGGTGCTCGGCGCACTGCGCGGCCGTGCCGTGCCGCATCAGCGTCGGCCCGACCATCTTCAGGCCGATCAGCAGCGGACCGACCGAAACACCGGCCCGCTCGCACTCCTCGGCGAAGACGGCCTCCTGTCCGGGGGTCCCGCCCCGCCCTCCGAACGCCTCGGGCCAGGAGATCGCGGCCCAGCCTCCGGCGCGGAGGCGGGCCTGCCATTCCTTGGCCGCCTCGAGGCTGGCGCGTTCGGCGGCCTCGTAGGCCTCGGCGGAATCGGCGGACTCGAAGTGCAGCCGGGGTTTCACCCTGCCCGAGAAGGCAGGCGCGTTCTCGCCCAGCCAGGCGCGGGCCTCGGCCCGGAAGGCCGCCAGTTCGGGAGTGTCCTGCAACTCCACGTGTTCTCCTTCGACGGGTTCTGCGGGCCGGTTCAGCGCAGCCCGGGGGCCCGAGTATGGAAGATGTCGGTGGCGATGCGCCCTCCGAGTCTCGTGGCGTCCCACTTCTTCTCGCCGTTGGAGATCGTGGCGTCCTCGGTCCAGCCGCCCATGAGGTGGATCTTGTCGTGGATGGCGCGGATGACCTGGCCGCTGACATGCTGGGCCTCGTCGCTGGCCAGCCACGCCACCAGCGGGGAGCTGCCCGCCGGGTCCATCGGGTGGTACTCGTCCTCGCCCAGCTCGTCGGGCTCGAACGACTTGAGGTCCTTGCCCATCGTGGCGGTCAGCCGGGTCATGCCGCCGGGCCCGACGGCGTTGACGGTCACCCCGAAGCGGGCGAGCTCCAGGCTGGTGGTCAGCGTCAGGCCGACGATCGCGGCCTTGGCCGTGGCGTAGTTCGACTGGCCGAAGTTGCCGACCAGACCCGCACCCGAGGTCGTGTTGACCACCCGGCCGGTGAAGCGCTCCCCCGCCTGGTAGCGGGACCGCCAATGCCGCGCGGCCAGATGCGTCATCAGCCAGGTGCCGCGCACATGCACGCGCATGACGGCATCGAAGTCGTCCACGCTCATGTTCCAGATCACCTTGTCGCGGGCGATGCCCGCGTTGTTCACCAGGATGTCCAGACGGCCGAACTCTGCGACCGTCCGCTCCACCAGCGCGGTCGCCTGCCCCTCATCGGAGATGTCGGCGAAATCCGCGATGGCGGTGCCGCCGCGCTTGGTGATCAGCTCGACGACCTCTTCGGCGTCCCGCCCCGAGCCCTCGCCCTGGATGCTGGTGCCCAGATCGGCCACGACCACCCTGGCCCCGTGCCTGGCCAGCTCCAGCGCGTGCCCGCGGCCGATGCCGTGCGCGGCCCCCGTCACGATGGCGATCTTGTCCTCGAGCAGTCGGGCCACGGTCCCGCCTTTCTGGGCTGACGAATTCCGGTCCGGGCGGCCGCCTTGTTCAGGCGGCCCCCTCATTGCAGAATGTATATGTTATTGAACATACTGCCCGATGTCCCCCCTCGTCCACGTTTCTCGGAGGAACCGGTGACCACCACCCCCACGGCGGACCAGGACGGCTTCGTCGACCCCCGCGGCGACCTGCGCTGGGGCACCACCAGCGGGCTGCTCTCCGACGCCGCGAGCAGGCTCGGCGACGCCGAGGCGGTCGTCGACGGCGGCGTGCGCCTCACCTACGCCCGGCTCGACGCCGCGGTGGACGAGGCGGCCGCGGCCTTCCTCGCGGCCGGGGTGGAGCGCGGGGACCGGGTCGCGGTCTGGTCGCCCAACACCGTCCGCTGGATCATCGCGGCGCTCGGCCTCCAGCGTGCCGGTGGCGTGCTCGTACCGCTCAACACCCGGTTCCAGGGCAAGGAGGCCGCCTACATCCTGGAGAAGAGCCGGGCCCGGATCCTGTGCGTCATCGGCGGGTTCCTCGGACGTGACTACCCGGCCGCACTGGAGGAGGCCGCGGGCGGCGCCGGAGACGGCCGCCCCTACGCGGCGCTGCCCGCGCTGGAGAAGGTCGTGGTCCTCGGCGACGGCCCGGCCGGACGGCACGTCCCGTGGGAGGAATTCCTGGCGTCCGGTTCGTCCGTGGACCGGGAGCGGGTACGGGCGCGGGCCGCCGAGATCGATCCGGACGACCTGTCGGACATGCTGTTCACCTCGGGCACGACCGGCAGCCCCAAGGGCGCGATGTGCACCCACGCCCAGACGCTCCGCGCCTACGCGGTGTGGGCGGCCGTCGTCGGGCTGCGCGAGGGCGACCGCTACCTCATCGTCAACCCCTTCTTCCACGGCTTCGGCTACAAGGCGGGCTGGCTGGCCTCGCTCATCGTCGGCGCGACGATCCTGCCCGCGCGGACCCTGGACGTCCCGCACGTCCTGAAGGTCGTGCGCGAGGAGAAGGTGACGGTCCTGCCCGGGACGCCGACGCTGTACCAGACCATGCTGGAGCACCCCGATTTCAGCTCCGACGGCGTCTCCGGGCTCCGGCTGGCCGTGACGGGCGCGGCGAACGTCCCGCCCGCGATCCTGTACCGCATCAAGGAGGAGCTGGGCTTCTCCCACATCGTCACCGGTTACGGGCTCACCGAGTCCTGCGCGATCGTCTCCATGTGCCGCTACGACGACCCGCCGGAGGTCATCACCGCCACCGCGGGCCGCCCGCTGCCCGGCCTGGAGGTCGTCACCGTGGACGCCGGGGGCGTGCCGACCCCGGCGGAGACCGAGGGCGAGATCCTCGTGCGCGGCTACACCGTGATGAAGGGCTACTTCGGCGAGGACGAGGAGACCGCCGCCGCGGTCGACGCCGACGGCTGGCTGCACACCGGCGACATCGGGATCATCGATGCGAACGGGCGGATCCGCATCACCGACCGCATCAAGGACATGTTCATCGTCGGCGGCTTCAACGCCTACCCGGCCGAGATCGAGAAGCTCCTGGACTCCCACCCGTCCGTCGCGCAGAGCGCCGTCGTCGGCGTCCCCGACGAGCGCATGGGGGAGGTGGGGGCGGCGTTCGTCGTCCCCCGGCGGGGTGCGACCCTGGACGCCGACGAACTGATCGCCTGGGCCCGGCGGAACATGGCCAACTACAAGGTGCCCCGCCAGGTGCACGTGGTGGCCGAGCTGCCGGTGAACGCGGCGGGCAAGGTCCTGAAGAACGACCTGCGCGCCCGCCTGGCCCGGTCCTGACCCGAGGAGGACCCATGGACCCCCGGCCGGCCGACTTCGGCATCCCCGAGGTCACCGAGCTCCGCCTGAGCACCGAGCACGCCCGCAGGGTCGCCGCCGTGCTCGACGACCCCCTGGACCCCCGCGACGGCGCCGCCCTGCCCGTCCTGTGGCACTGGGCCTTCGCGACCCCCACCGCCCCCACCGGCGACCTGGGGCCGGACGGCCACCCCCGCATCCCCTCCGGCGGTCCCACCAAGGGCCTGCCCCGGCGCATGTGGGCGGGCGGCCGCGTCCGCGTCCTCGGCGACCTGGAGCTCGGCGCCGATGTCACCCGGGCCTCCTCGGTCCTGCGCGCCGAGCGCAAGCGGGCACGCTCCGGAGAACTGATGGTGGTGACGGTCGAGCACCGCCTCGGCCGGGACGGCGAGACGCTCCTGGTCGAAGAGCAGGACCTCGTCTACCGGGCCCAGGGCGCTCCCGTCCCCCTCCCCGAGGGCTCGCACCGGGAGCCCGCGCCCGAAGGCGGCTGGGCCGAGGAGCTCGTACGCACCCCCGTCGACCTGTTCCGCTTCTCGGCGGTCACCTTCAACTCCCACCGCATCCACTACGACCACGCCTACGCCACCGCGGAGGAGGGCTACCCCGCCCTGGTCGTCCACGGCCCCCTGTCCGCGATGACCCTCGCCGGATCCGTGCGCGCCCGTACGGGCCGCGAACTCGCCGGGTTCTCCTTCCGCGCCACGGCGCCTCTCTTCGTGGACGTGCCCTTCACCATCGTCGGCGCCCCGGCCGGCGAGGAGGACGTGTACGACCTGAAGGTCGTGCGCAACGACGGCACGACCGCCATGACCGCCACGGCGCGCATGTCCGGCTGACCATTCTCCAGACCCGAGAGAGAACGCATCCTCCGCAGATCGGAGTCGTGCTCCGCGCCGCTGGAGCACGACTCGAATTTTTCGTTATCCGAACGTAACCAAAGCGTCGGAGTTCGCCTTCGACAAACCATAACAAGCCCTCGATATCGCCTGGTGAACAAGGGGCTCCGGTTTTTCCTTCCTCTCCGCTTTGACACTTCCGGCAACCCCCCGTGAACACCCGGAGGCAGCCGGGGATCCCCCCGCGAAAAGACACGGGATTCCGCTCCGATCCGCCCTCTCCGTGCAAGCCGCGCCTCTCACGGGAGATCGGTCACCGCGCACCGTCGACCTGGGGATCTGGCCATCTCATGGCCGTGACCTGCTCCGACTCGCGGCGAACCCCGGCCGGGTGCCGGAGCCGGGCCGAGGTCCGGCGCCCGGGATCCCCCAGGGGCCCCTTTCCTGACTCAGATCCGCAGTTCTTCACGGCGGGCGCCTTCCCGGCATCGCATATCCGCTGAGCAATTTCCGTTGCATAGACGAGATATGCGGCCGACCTGGGCACGCGAAGCCGTGCCCGCAGACATCCGATGAGCCGGGATCTCCCGGCCGCACGGCACCGGTATCGGCGGCCAGCCGCAGCTGAGACGGGTCGTCGATACGGTCTGCACACGATGATGCGATTCGTGGTCCTTCCCTCGTGCCGCTCTCCCTCCGGGTTGACCGGGCCACGAGCGTCCCCCTACGTTCGATGAACAAACAGAACTGATGCATATGCACATAAAGGGGTAAATACCGATGATGAGTCAGGGCTGGACACGACGGGGCTTCCTCGGAAGGACTGCCACGGCCGGTGTCGTGGCCCTGGCGGGATCCCTCGTGCTGTCCGCGTGCAGCAGCACCGACACCGCCGAAGGCGACACCCTGGCCAAGGCCAAGGAGGCCGGGACCATCAAGGTCGGCTTCGCCAACGAGGCGCCCTACGGCTTCACCGACGCGAACGGTGAGCTCACCGGCCAGGCGCCCGCGGTGGCCCGCGCGGTGTTCGAGAAGCTGGGCGTGCCGAAGATCGAGGGTGTGCTGTCCGGCTTCGACGGCCTGATCCAGGGGCTGAGCGCGGGCCAGTTCGACGTGGTCGCAGCGGGCATGTTCATCAACCCCGAGCGCTGTGCGAACGCCGCGTTCTCCATCCCTGACTACACCACCAAGAGCGCGTTCCTGGTCGCCGACGGCAACCCGAAGGGAGTGAAGACCTTCGAGGAGATCAAGTCGTCGAAGGCCTCGCTCGCGGTGCTCAGCGGCGCGGTCGAGAAGGGCTACGCCACCGACGCCGGCGTGCCCGAGGACCAGATCCAGACCTTCGACACCCAGGACAACCTGCTGCGCGCGGTCAACGACGGCCGCGTCGACGCCGCCGCCCTCACCGACATCTCGCTCAACGACCTGGTCTCCAAGAACCCGGACTCCAAGGTCGAGGTGACCCCGGGCTTCACCCCGGTCAGCGGCGGCGAGCCGGTGGTCTCCGCGGGCGCCTTCGTCTTCCGCAAGGGCGACGACACGATCCGCGAGGCGTTCAACGCCGAGTTGAAGAAACTGCACGAGAACGGCGAGTGGGTCGAGCTCGTGGAGCCGTTCGGCTTCGGCGAGCAGAACGTCCCGGGCCCCGAGGTCACCACCGAGTCGCTCTGCCAGGGCTGATCAGCGGAACGCTCCCATGCCGGAGAACCTCGACTTCATCCTGCGCACCGTCCTGCAGGGCCTGCCGTACACGGCCGGGGCCGCGGCCGGCGGGATCGCGCTCACCGCGGTCCTGTCGTTCGCGGCCGGGCTGGCGCTGCTGTCGCGCTCCCGGACGGTGCGCGTCGTCAGCCGCGTCTACGTCGA
The DNA here is from genome assembly GCF_002995495.1 of Actinocorallia populi. Lineage (GTDB taxonomy): Bacteria > Actinomycetota > Actinomycetes > Streptosporangiales > Streptosporangiaceae > Actinocorallia > Actinocorallia populi. The sequence goes on from NZ_PVZV01000007.1 coordinate 403,529, forward strand.
AGGGTTCCGCGGGACGTCCGAGGTGGTCCAGCTGTTCTGGATCTACTTCGCCCTCCCGGTGCTCGTCGGCCTCCAGCTGGTGCCGCTGTTCGCGGGCATCCTCGTGCTGGGCCTCAACCACGGCGCGTACGGGGCGGAGATCGTCCGCGGCGCCGTGCGGTCCGTGCCCAGGGCCCAGTACGAGGGCGCCGTCGCGCTGAACCTCGGCCCCGCGCAGCGGATGCGGCGGGTGATCCTGCCGCAGGCGGTGGTGGAGATGCTGCCGCCGTTCAACAACCTCTTCATCCAGCTGCTGAAGAACACCTCGCTGCTGTTCCTCATCCAGGTGCCGGAGATCTTCCGGCAGGGCGAGATCCTGCGCCCGCAGTACGGCGGGCAGCTCGGCCTGATCTACCTGGTCCTGGCCGTGCTCTACCTGGCGCTCGCCCTGCTGATCACCTTCGCGACGGGCCGGCTGGAGCGGGTCGCGGCGCGCAGGCTGGGCAGGAAGGCGCCCGGCCGGGCCGGCGTCCCGGCCACCGGAGGAGGTCTGTAGATGGACGCGTGGAAATGGGACCTGTTCTTCGGCAGCTTCCCCTACGTCGCCCGCGGCCTGCTGGTCACCCTCAAGATCACCCTGTTCGGGTCGCTGCTGGCCTACGCGCTCGGCCTGCTGTTCGCCGTCCTGCTCCGGGCCCGCATCCCGGTCGCCCACCAGCTCCTGCGCGGGTTCATCGAGGCGATCCGCAGCACTCCCGTCCTGGTGCAGGTCTTCGTGCTGTTCTGGCTGATGCCGCAGGCGACCGGCATCAAGCTGGACGCCGAGACGACCGGCGTCCTCGCACTGGGCGTGCACTACGCCTGCTACACCGCCGACGTCTACCGGGCGGGCATCGACGCGGTGCCGGCCGGGCAGTGGGAGGCCGCGACCGCCCTGTCGCTGCCCCGCTCGCGGGTCTGGCTCGGCGTGGTCCTGCCGCAGGCGGTGCCCAGGGTGGTCCCCGCGCTCGGCAACTACACGATCTCCATGTTCAAGGAGGTGCCTCTGCTGCTGGCGATCGGCGTGCTGGACGTGCTCAACCGGGCCAAGGAGTTCGGCGCCGACAACTACCGGGTGATCGAGGCGTACACCATGGCCGGCCTGGTCTTCCTCGCATTGAGCTACCCCGCGTCCATCCTGGTGCGGAGATTGGAACGTCGTGTCGCACACCCCTGACGCAGGGACGGCGCCGATGGTGCGGTTCGAGAACGTCATCAAGCGCTTCGGCGACAACGAGGTGTGCAGGGAGCTCAGCTTCACCGTCGCACCCGGTGAGTTCGTCACCCTGATCGGGCCGAGCGGATCGGGCAAGACGACGATCCTCCGGCTGCTGATGACCCTGGAGCGGGTCACCTCGGGCCTGATCGAGGTCGGCGGCGAGCCGCTGTCGCACATGCCGCGCGGCAAGGGCCTGGTGCCCGCCGACGAGAAGCACCTGCGGAAGGTCCGCAAGCGGATCGGCATGGTCTTCCAGCAGTTCAACCTGTTCCCCAACATGGACGTCCTGCGGAACGTCACCGAGGCCCCGGTGCACGTGCTCGGCGAGAGCCGGGACGCCGCAGAGGCGCACGCGATGGCGCTGCTGGAGATGGTCGGCCTGGCCGACAGGGCCCGCGAGCACCCGACCCGGCTCTCCGGCGGGCAGCAGCAGCGCGTCGCGATCGCCCGCGCCCTGGCGATGCGGCCCGACGTGCTGCTGCTCGACGAGGTCACCTCGGCGCTGGACCCCGAACTCGTGGCGGGCGTGCTGGCCCTGCTCAGGAAGATCGCGTCCACCACGGACATCACCTTCCTGTGCGTGACCCACGAGATGGGCTTCGCCCGCGAGGTGTCCGACCGGGTGATGATGTTCGACGCGGGCCGGGTCGTCGAGGAGGGCACGCCGGACGTATTGTTCACCGACCCCGGCCACGAGCGCACCCGCGCGTTCCTGCACGCCGTCCTCGACCGCCGCTGAGCCGGGCGGCGTCCGGCCTCAGCGGAGGGTGGCGGTGATGATGGCGATGTCGTCCTCCTTGTCCTCGCCGCAGGTCGCCAGCAGGTGGTCGCACAGGTTCTCGGGACCGGCGGGCGCGCTGAGGGCCGAGCCGCGGAGGTTCTCGAGGCAGACCTCGATGTCGAGATCGCGTTCCTCGACGAGCCCGTCGGTGATCATCACCAGGCGGGTGCCGGGAGGCGTGTCGACGGCGGTGGGCGGCGGGTGGGGGAGCTGCAGCCCGAGCAGGGGCCCGTGCGGCGTGTGGAAGTGCGCCGCGCCGTCCGGGCCGATCAGCAGCGGGGGGATGTGGCCGGCGTTGGCGATGTGGACGCGGCGGGCGCCGGGCTCGATGAGCACGATGCAGAGGGTGACGGTGATCGCCGGATGGGAGACGGCCAGCAGCGTCTCGAGGCGGTCGAGGATGTGGTCGGGGCGGTGGCCTTCGCAGGCGTAGGCGCGCAGGGCGTGGCGCACCTCCCCCATGATCGTGGCCGCGGCCAGGGAGTGCCCCGCCACGTCCCCGATGGCCAGCAGCAGGCCGTTGCCGGTCTGCAGGGCCTCGTAGAAGTCGCCGCCGACCTCCGCGTTCTGCGAGGCGGGGAGGTAGCGGAAGGCCAGGTCGACGTCCTCGGCGGCCGGCAGGCTGTCGGGCAGGAGCGAGCGCTGCAGGGCGAGGGCCAGGGCGTGCTCCTCGTTGTAGGTGCGCAGCGCCTCCAGGGCCAGGGCGCAGGCGTGCGCGAACTGCTGGACGAGCCGTTCGTCGTCGGCGCCGGTGACGGCGCCCGCGGGCACCGCCAGGCAGACGGGCGGCCGCCCGTGCTTGGTGCGGGCCACCGCGAGGACCAGGTCGCCGGTGAGGCGGGCTGCGGGGAGCAGGCTTCGCCAGCGCGCCTGCGGCATGGTGACGATCACCGCTCCGGTCCCGTCGCCCAGGCCGTGGGCGGCCACCTGCTCCAGGACGTCCTCCGTGACGGGATTCGCGTCCGCGCGGGCCCCCGGGGCCGCGACCATGCTGTGAACGGCCTGCCCCTGGGGGGAGAGGAAGACCGCGCTGGCCGCGCAGCCGAGAAGGGCGGCGGCGCCACCGGTCGCGGCGGCGGCGAAGGAGTGGAAGCCGATGGCGCTGTAGACCGCCAGCGTGGCCTGGTTGAGCGCCATGAGCCGGGTGGTCAGCCGTTCGGCCCGCTGGCGGGCGCGGGCGTACCGCAGGGTGGCGGTGACGGTGGCCAGCAGCTCGGCGGGGTCGACGGGCTGGTCGAGGTAGGCGTCCGCGCCCCGGTGCAGGCCTTCGGCGTGGTCCTCCGAGCTGATCGCGGCGGCGGAGATCTGGATGACGGGCATGGCCGCGGTCTCGGGGTCGCGCTTGATGCGCTCGCTGACCTCGAAGCCGCTCATGTCGGGCAGGCAGACGTCGATGATCGCGATGTCGGGCGTCCCGGCGGCCAGCAGCGCGAGCCCCTCGCCCGCGTTTCCCGCCTCCAGGACCGTGTGCCCCGAACGCCGCAGCCAGCTGGCCAGCACGTAGCGGTTGGTCTCGTTGTCGTCGATCACCAAGATGGTGGCCGGAGCCGTGTCCTGGGTGCCGTCCATCGCCACTATGCCCTTTCCAGTGCGAGTGCCCGCCGGGCGCCGGTACGGTCCGGCACCCGCACCTCCACCCGTGTGCCGACGCCGAGGGTGCTGGTGAGAGTGAGGGCGCCGCCCAGCAGTTCGGCGAGTTTGCGCGCGTAGGGCAGGCCCAGGCCCGTGCCCTTCCTGCCGCTCTGGTGCTCCCCCCGCACCTGGTAGAACTCCTCGAAGACCCGGCCGACGTCCTCCTCCGGGATGCCGACGCCGGTGTCGGTGATCGTGAACAGCACGACGGGTTCCGGTCCCGTCCGGTCGGCGTCGACGGACAGGCGCACCTCGCCCTCCGTGGTGAACTTCAGCGCGTTGGACAGCAGGTTGCGCAGGATGCGCGTCAGCAGCGTCTCGTCCGTGGTGATGACGGGCAGGCTCGCGGCCTCCGGGGTGACCAGGGTGACGGCGTCACGGGGATACGCGCCGCGCAGGACGCCGCTGAGCTGCCCCACCAGCAGCCGCAGGTCCGTCGGTCCGAGGTGGATGTCGAGCTGGCCGGATTCGGCTTTGGCCACGTCCAGCAGATCGCTGACGAGCGCCAGCATCGTGTGCCCGGAGTTCGCGATGAGCTCCACCTGCTGCTTCTGCTCCTCGGACAGCCGCCCGGAGTCGGACGCGAGCAGCAGCCGGGAGAGGGCGACCACCGCGTTGACCGGAGTGCGCAGTTCGTGGCTGATGTTCACCCAGAACCGCGTCTTCGCCTCGCTGACGTCACGCAGCTGGCGCGACTTGTCCTCCAGTTCGGTGTGCAGTGCCAGCACCCCGCTGTTGGTCGTCTCCAGCTCCTGGGTCAGTTCCGAGTAGAGGGCCATGACCCCCTTGTTCGTCTCTTCCAGTTCCTCGTTCAACCGCAGCAGTTCCTCGCGCTGGGCCCGTGTCTCCTCCAGCGCCGCCGCCAGGTCGCGGGTCTGCGCGCGCAGGTCGTCCAGTTCCGAGGACGAGATGTTCTCCCGCAGCACCCGGGTGAACCGGTCGTTCTCCTCCGCGAGAGAGGCGCCGATACGGGGAAGCGGCTGGCGTACGAAGATCCTGTCGCGTTCGTCGCCGGGCTCGTAGCGCACCTCCTGGACCAGCCGGGAGGACAGTTCCAGCGACTCTGCGACGGGCGGGGGCCCGGCCCGCCATGCGAGGACGACGACGACGGCCGGCGACGGCAGGTCCTCCAGGCCGAAGGTCACCGACAGATCGGCGGCGCCGAGCAGCTCGCGGCCGAGCTCGCTCAAGGCGGTGGCCAGGCGCACCTGGTCCTGCTGCTCCATGCCCAGCGCCTCGGCCCCCCTCTTGGCGCTGCGGCGCAGGGTGAAGACGTCCTGGGAGGACGACAGGCCGAAGACCAGGGGGGCCGTCTGTACGTTCGCCATGTTCAAACCGATCACCACATGTTCTTCACTACGACGACGCCGGCGTCGTCCCGGCGCGTACCCGCCTCCCTCAGCAGCTGCCCGGCCATGACCGCGGGCGCGTGCTGCAGCAGCCCCGGCAACGCGGCCGGCTGCCAGCGTTCGGTCAGGCCGTCGGAGTGCATGACCAGGGCGCCTCCCGGAGGCAGCCCCTCCTCGAAGGTGCGGAGCCTGCGCATCTGGGAACCCGCGATGCCCGGGGCCGACAGCAGTGCCTTGCGCGTGTCGTGACCGATGAGGAAGCCGCTGATGTTGCCGATCCCGCAGTACGTCACCCGCGCGGCGGCCATGTCGACGCAGGCCACCGCCACGGCCCCGCCTCGGGTCCCGTTCAGCGCGCGGTGCACGGCCATCACGACCCCTTCCGGGTCGTGGGCGGGCGTGGCGTGGAAGGCCTGCACCGCCGCAGCGGAGGCGCGCTCCGCCATCGGCCCGTGCCCGAGCCCGTCGCACACCATCACCAGGAGCGCCGACGCGTCCAGGACGCGGGTCGCCCAGGCGTCCCCGCAGCTCAGCTCACCGCTGATGGGCCGGGTGACGCCGGACACCGCCGACATGCGGGCGGGCGCCCTCCCGTCGGCGTCCCGGTTCCAGAACTGCGCGGCCATGACCGTTCCCCGGCCCGGCAGGGAGTGCACGTCGAAGGCGTCGGCGAGCCGGGCCACGGCTCCCATGCCGATGCCCAGCGTGCCGCCGCTGGACGTGCCGTCGGCCAGGGCCGACGCGACGTCGGCCATCCCCGGCCCCGAGTCGACGGTGAGGAACTCCACGGCCGCCTGGTCCGCGTCGCGCAGGACGCGCAGCAGAAGGGCACCGTCGTCGGCGTGCCGCTGGACGTTCGTGGCCGCCTCGGTGACGGCGAGGGCCACCTCGGCGGCACGGTGGGCGTCCAGGCCGATCCGCCGCGCCAGCGCCGCCGCCGCTCCACGGGCGGCGGCGGCCAGCGACGGGCCGTCCCGGAACCACGCCACGTCCTCGCAGTCCAGGACCGCGACGGCGTTCACCGTGCCCACTTGATGATGGTGACGGTCGTGCCCGCGCCGACCTCGGTGACGAGGTCGAACTCGTCGACCAGCCGGCGGGTGCCGCTGAGCCCCAGGCCCAGGCCGCCGCCGGACGTCCAGCCGTCCGTCATGGCCAGCTCCACGTCCGCGATGCCCGGCCCTTCGTCCGCGAAGACCGCGGCGACGCCCCTGCGGACGCCCTTCTCCACCGCTCCGGCCCTGACCGTGCCGCCCCCGCCGTAGACGAGGGTGTTGCGCGCGAGCTCGCTCGCGGCGGTGATGAACTTCGTCTGGTCCACCAGGGACAGCCGGCACTGCTGGGCCAGGGTGCGGATCATCTGCCTGACCTGCACCACGTCGCTGCTGCGCGCCACGGGGAGGAGTTGCTGCTCCTCGCCCGCCGACCAGGGCGCCGTCATACGCGGTCCGCGGACCGGGCGGGCCGGCGCAGCCGGGCCAGCCCCTTCTCCAGGTCGAGCGCCGTGTCCACCCCGCCCAGGGACAGGCCCAGTTCGACGAGGGTGATGGCCACCGCGGGACGCATGCCCACCACGACGGTCCGCGCGTCGAGCATGCGGGAGACGTCGGCGATGGTGGCCAGCATCCGGCCCACGAAGGAGTCGACGATCTCCAGGGCGGTGATGTCGATGATGACGCCGCGGGCGGAACGTGCCACGATCTGCTCCGCCAGGTCCTCCTGGAGGTGCAGGACGGTCTGGTCCTCCAGGTCGAACTGGATGGAGACGACCAGGACTTCGCCGATCCGCAGGATCGGCACGCGTTCGGTCACCGGTGACCGCCCGCGTGTTCCACCATGTCCACTCCCGACTTCCGCAGGGCCAGCTGCAGCGCGTCCGCCAGTGTCGCCTTCGTCTGGATGTCGCCGAACTCGATGCCCAGGGCGACGATGGTCTGCGCGATCTGCGGCCGGATTCCGGAGACGGTGCACTCCGCGCCCATCAGGCGCACGGCGACGATCGTCTTCAGCAGGTGCTGGGCGACCTGGGTGTCGATCGCCGGAACGCCCGTGATGTCAATGATCGCCTGCTCGGAGCCGGTGTCCACCAGGGCCTGGAGGAGCTTCTCCATGACGACCTGGGTGCGCGCCGAGTCCAGCGTTCCGACGAGGGGGACGGCGATCACGCCCTCCCACAGCTTCACCACCGGCGTCGACAACTCCATCAGCTGTTCAGCCTGCACGATGATGAGTTCTTCACGCGTCTGCGTGTAGGCCTCGATCGTGAACATGCTCAGGTCGTCCAGCAGGAGGCCGAGCCGGAAGTAGGACCCGGCCTCCTCGACGGATCCCTCCTGCAGGACGGGTTCGAGCACCCGCTTGAGCGAAAGGATGCTGACCGCCGTCTCGGTCGGCGTGAACCCCTGGCGGGCCCTGCTCCGCGACAGTTCGGTCAGCAGCGCCCGCACCTCGGACATCTGCTCGGCGTGAACGTCGGCCGCGCCCTGCCGCAGCGCCTCCACCAGGGCGGTGTACAGCTCCCGCAACTCCCGCTCCAGCGCCAGCAGGCTCATCCGGCCCGCCAGGGGCCCGGAGGCCCGCTGCGCCCACTCGGCGGCCACGTCCCGCCCCTCGGCGGACAACAACGCCACCAGGTCGGCGGCCACATCACGTTTCACCATCAATATGCCCCTTGCTGTAAAAAATCCCCAGGAGGGATGTCCGAATGAAGCCTACGTTACCCCCAGTAGCACCAATCGCCCTATTTCTCCACTTACGCGGAGTACAGTGAATCGAATCACTGTCCGGCGCCGAACTCCGCCGCACCGTTCGCGGCAGCCGACGGACGGTCGGCCACGCGTCCTTGCCCCCCTTTCCGGGAGAGGCCCGACCAGGCCCCGGTGCCCGGTCGCCGATTCCCGGCTCCCCGGCACAGGACCCCGGATAGGAGCACATCCGGGAACAGGGCGTTTTTTCTTGAGGATTAAGGCAGTTTCTACTGCATTGTGGTTCTGAGTGAAAAAAGTCTCCCTCGGGCCCTGTTATGCCGCCTTCTCACCGGGTAGGTCGGGACGGGGAAATCGGCCCGGGTGCGGGGACCCGCCAGCGGCACCGGCCTGCTCGCACGCCGTCCTCGACCGCCTCCGATTCGGCGGCCGACCCGTTTCACCAGCACGAGTTCGCACGCCGCAGGAGCGTGCGACCTCCTTTTTCAAGATCTTAAGGAGTCCTTACGAGACCGGTCCGGAGACGGACAGAACAGGGTTTTCGGTGTGGACTCTGCTCCGTTCGATGTTTCCGCTCTCGAAGGATCCTTGATGGCACGTAAATTCACCGCGGTCGCGTGCACGGCGCTCGGACTGCTCGGCGTCCCCGCGACGGCGTCGGCGGCGGAGGCACCCGCGCCGCCGGAGTCACTGCGGATCTCGGCCGGGCCGTACGCGGGTTTCCAGCCCTGTTCGAAGGTGGTGCCGCAGTTCGCCTCCGACAGCTCGGGCGCCACGTTCGCCGCGACGCCCGCCACGGCTCCGCAACCCGCCGCGGTGGCGTCCCTGGAGGCCGGACGGCCGGGCGAGGAGCCGTTCTTCCGTAAGAGCGACACCTCGGCGGCCGGATACGCGTGGTCGTTCGGCATTCCCGACGGGACCTTCTCCCCCGGTACCTACCAGTTCCGGGTGCGGGCGGAGAACGGCGGAGAGGTGTCGGCCTGGTCGTCCTGGTGCTCCTTCAAGGTCACCACGGGCGCGCCGACGAGCGCCTCCGCCGCCTACAGCCCGGACAACGGCGGGTTCTGCCTGGACGTGAACGCCGGGAGCAGCGCGGACGGCACCAAGATCCAGACGTGGGAGTGCAACGGCACACCCGCCCAGCAGTGGGAGTGGAGGTCCGGAATCATGGTCAACCCGCAGTCCGGCAAGTGCCTGGACGTCGCCGCCGCGGGCACGGCCAACGGTACCGCCGTGCAGCTCCACACCTGCAACGGCTCGTCCGCGCAGCGGTGGGAGCAGGTCGGTGAGTTCGGCATGCGCAACCCCGCCTCCGGCAGGTGCCTGGACATCCCCGCCGCCGACTTCCGCAACGGCAACGGCGTGCAGATCTACGACTGCAACGGCACCGTCGCCCAGCGTTGGCAGCCCGTGGCCTCCTGATCCGCTCGACGTGTCCCGCCTTGCGATGACCACGGCATCATCGCAAGGCGCCCGTTCGTGTCGGGGAGACTCGGGACATGAAGATCCGTTGTGCATGCGGTGGCGTCATCATCGACAACACCGACTTCCTGCCCGGCAAGGCCTATCTGATCGCGGACCAGGACTGGGAGGACGCGATCGGCCCGGAGAGCGGGGAGACCGCCCGGCAGCGCCTGCGGGACTGGAGCAGGCCGATGTGGCAATGCCAGGAATGCGGAAGCCTGTACATTGACGACCGCGAAGGGAACGTCCACTGTTTCCGTCCGGCCTCCGCCGACGCTCCGCGTGACCTCCTCTCCTCATTCCACGGCGAACGCTGGAAAAGGCCGCTGCGCGGCTCCTGGACCGCCTCGAGAACGTCGGCACCGCCTGGAGAGCTGTGGTGGGGCGGAGGAGAAGACTCCAGATTCGAGGAATTCAGTAGCTGGGAAGAACTCGAACGCCGTTATCACGAGGTCTTTCAGCGGCTGCTCGACGAAGACGTCCTCCGGGACGCCCTGCTCCGCCGCGGATCTCGCCTCATTCACCGGTGGCCTCCGCCTTCCGCCGGTACCGTCTGACTCCTATGGGCAATGCATATCGTGATCATTCAGCGGAGATCGGGGCGATCGTCGCGGCACACGCGTCAGGCCGCCGGGTCCGCTCGGTGGTGCGGCTCGGCGAGGGGCAGGACAACGTCGCCTACGAGGTCGACGGCGAGCTGATCGTGCGTTTCGGCAAGGAGCCCGACCCGAAGGAGCGGGCGGCGCGGGTGGACGCGGACCTCCGCCTTCTCAGGGCCGTCGCGGAGATCTCACCGGTCCCCGTGCCCGTGCCCCTCTTCGCGGTCGCCGACCGGGGATGCCTGGCCTACTCCAGGCTTCCCGGCCTGCCGCTGATCGACCTTCCCGCCCGGGAACGGGCGGTTCACGCCGGTCCCGTCGCCGTCGTGCTCGGCGGGTTCCTCACCGCGCTGCACCGCGTTCCCACCGGTGCGATGAGCGGGCTGGCCGGCGTCGACGACCAGCCGAAAGAGCTCTGGCTGTGCGAAGCCGGGGACACCTACGCCGCGGTCGCCGACCACGTGCCCGAGGCGCACCGCGCCGCCGTCGAGGCGTTCCTGGCGGCCCCGCCTCCGGACGACGGCCATCCTGCGGCCTTCTCGCACAACGACCTGGGCATCGAGCACGTCCTCGTCGATCCGGCCACCTGGGAGGTGACCGGCGTCATCGACTGGAGCGATGCGGCGATCACCGACCCCGCCCACGACTTCGGCCTCCTGTACCGCGACCTCGGTCCCGATCTCCTCGACCTCGCCCTCCGGAACTACCGGAACGACGCCCAGGACCCCGAGGAGTTCAGAACGCGCGCCGTGTTCTACGCCAGATGCGCGGCGCTGGAGGACCTCGCGTACGGAATCGAGCCGGGACACGGCAAATACCTCGACAAGAGCCTCGATTCCCTGCGCTGGCTGTTCCCTTCGCGTCCGGAGCGCTGAGAACCTGGCTCCAGCCTGTGCGACGGTCGTGGAGGCGCTTCCCGGAGCGCTGGGAAGCGCCTCCGGATGTCAGCTCCCGAAGGCTCCGGATTCTCGGAGGGCGCTCACCTGGGCGTCGTCGTAGCCGAGGACGTCGCGGAGGATCTCCTCGGTGTGCTCGCCGGGGGCGGGGGCGGGACGGGTGGCGGCGGGCGGGGCCTCGCCCACGACCCGGACGGGGAAGGGCAGCTGGTCGGCGACCAGACGCTCGGCGGGCTGCCAGGGCATGCGGTCGGTGAACTGCGGGTCGGCGGCGATGGTCTCCGGGGTGTTCACCGGGCCGAGGGGCACATCGTGGGCCAGGCCGAACTCGATCCACTCGGCCGTGGTGCGGGTGGCGAAGACGGCGGCCAGTTCGTGGCGCAGGGGAAGGTCGCCTCGGGCATGGTCGGCGAGCTTCTCGCCCGGCCGCGCGTCGAACAGGTCTTTGCGGCCGATGGCCTCGCAGAAGTTCTGCCAGAACTTGCGCTCGGAGGCCATGAACAGCACGTGGCCGTCCTTGGAGGCGTAGAACTGGTAACGCACCCCCTCGTCCATGCCGCCGGTACCGGGCGGACGACGCTCGTAGCCGTCGGTGGGGTTGCCGGTGACCTCGTCCTCGGGGCGGGCGTAGGCGCGGTGGGTCTCGCTGCGCAGCCAGTCGAAGGCCGCCGCCGCGTCGGACTGGGCGACCTCCAGGTGGCAGCCCCGGCCGGTCTCGCGGGCGCGCAGGACGGCGGCGAGCACGGCGGCGGTGCCGAAGAGCGGACCGGCGGTGATCCCGATCGAGGTGTGATCGGGGATCGACGGGAGGCCGTCGGGGCCGGGGACGGGGGCGACGGTGCCGGCCCAGGCGTCGTAGGCGATGCCATGACTGGGCAGATCCCGGTAGGGACCGGTCATCCCGTATCCGGAGATCGTGAACATGACGACCTTCGGATTGACCTCGCGCAGCTTCGCGTAGCCCAGGCCCCGACGGTCCAAGCCACCGGGGCGCATCGCCTCCACCACGACGTCGGCCCGGGCGGCCAGCTCCAGGAAGGTCTCCCGGCCCGCCTCGGTGCGCAGGTCCAGCACGATGCTGCGCTTGCCGCGGCTGATGTGCAGGTGCAGCAGGGAGTCGCCCCGGACGATCGGCCAGCTCATCGAGCGGATGTAGTCGCCGGACGGGGGTTCGACCTTGATGACGTCGGCACCGAGGTCGGCGAGCGGGGTGGAGACGGCGCCGGGGCCGAGCATCGAGCATTCGACGACGCGCAGTCCGGACAGCAGCCCTTCGGCTTGGGGCACGGGGCCCTCCTCACATTGGATTGTTTATTATATTAAAACTACAAGCCATCCTGCGGAGGAGCCATATGACCCGTTACGCATCGGTGCCCGGTCTGGCCGTCGAGACCGACGACGCCGGGGTGCTCCGGCTCGTCCTCGACCTGCCCGGACGGCGCAACGCCCTCAACGACACCTCCATGGAGGGGCTCATCAGGGCGCTGGAGACCGCCTCCACCGACGACGGGCTGCGGGCCGTCCTGCTGACCGGGGCGGGTGACGACTTCTGCAGCGGCTTCGACATCGTCGGCCGCAACAAGCGCGGCGAGGCCGCGCCCAGACCGCGGACCGGCAGCATCCAGCGGCGCATGCCCGTCCAGGCCAACCGGCTGATCCCGCTGCTGCTGGAGCTCCAACTGCCGGTGGTGTGCGCGGTGCGCGGCTGGGCCGTGGGCATCGGCGCCCAGCTCGCGCTCGCCGCGGACTTCACCATCACCGCCGAGGACGCCGTCTTCTGGTACCCGTTCCTGCGCCGGGGCTTCACCCCCGATTCCGGCAGCACCTGGCTCCTCCCCCGCGTCGTGGGCACCGTCCGGGCACGCGAGCTGCTCATGCTCGACCGCAGGCTCAACGGCGCCGAGGCCGTCGAATGGGGCGTCGCCCACCGCGCCGTCCCCGCCGCCGAGGTGGCCGAGACCGCCGCAGAGCTGGCGGCCCGGCTGGCCGCCGGGCCGACCGTCGCCCTCGGCCTCACCAAAGGCCTCCTGAACGCCGCGCCCGACCACGATCTGCGCCGCCATCTCGGCGACGAGGCGTACGCCATGGAGCTGAGCTCCCGCAGCCCCGACTTCCGCGAGGGCATGAAGGCCTTCGTCGAACGCCGGACCCCGGACTTCCAGGGGCTGTAGCCCCCCGCCGGGCGCCGGTCCCCACCGGCGCCCCGGAGTGACACGGTCGCTCGGCCTTCCACAGCCGGATGTGCGCCTGACGGCGCACCGCCCGTGGCTGAACGAGCGCTGACGCGCACTGAACGATCCACGGCCGGACGTGCGCTAAACGAGCCACTGCGGTTCGCGTTTCTCGGCGAAGGCCGCGGGGCCCTCGGCCTGGTCGGGATGGCCCCACAGGCCGGTGAGCTCAGCGGCACCGGCACGGCACGCGTCGGTCAGGCCGTGCTCCAGCGCCCCCCACAGGGCGCGCTTGGTGGCGCGCACCGCGGCGGGCGAGTTGCGGGCGATCTTCTCGGCGAGCTCCTGGGCCGCCTCGTGCAACCGCTCCGGCGGGTCGATCACCTCGCTGACCAGGCCGAGCTGCAGGGCGCGGGCCGCGCTCATGCGCTCGTACTTGCCGACGAGCGCCATGCGCAGGACCGCTTCGGCGGGCATCTTGCGCATCAGCGCGATGGTCTCGATCGCGCTGGTCTGCCCGACGGAGACGTGTGGGTCGGTGAAGGCGGCGTCCGAAGCGGCCAGCACGATGTCGGCGTCGGCCACGAAGTGCAGGCCGCCTCCGGCGCAGATGCCGTTCACCGCGGCGATGACCGGCTTGTCGATGCCCAGCTGCCAGCTGGTGAAGCCCAGGTCCCAGGCCTCCACCGACTTGCGGTAGCGCTCCATGCCGATACCGTCGGTGGCCAGCTCCAGCACGTCCGCGCCGGTCTGGAAGGACTTCCCGTTCGCGGCGTTCACGATCACCCGCACCTCCGGGTCCTCGGCCAGCTCCGTCCAGGCCTGGCGGAGTTCGTCGCGCATCGCGTTGTTCATCGCGTTGCGCACCTCGGGGCGGTCGAACACCAGCCAGCCGACGCGGCCCCTGCGGGTGACCTCCAGGGTCTGGTAGCTCATCGACTCTCCGTTTCCTCGGATCCTTCGGGGGATCGGTCGAAGCCCGCGACGAGTTCACGCCGGAGCACCTTGCCTATCTCCGTGCGGGGGAAGTCCGCGACGAAGCGCACCGCCACCGGCACCTTGTAGCCCGCCAGGTCGCGGCGCAGGAAGGACAGCAACTCGGCCTCCTCCGGCCGCTCCCCCGCCACGGGGCGCACCCAGGCGACGGGTGCCTCGCCCAACCGGGCGTCCGGCACGCCCGCCACGCAGGCGTCGGCGACCGCCGGGTGCCGACGCAGCGCCGCCTCCACCTCCTGCGGGACGATCTTGAGCCCGCCGCGGTTGACCATGTCCGACACCCGGCCCTCGATCCACAGGAACCCGTCGGCGTCCAGGCGGCCCAGGTCGCCGGTGCGCAGGAACCCGTCGGCGATCCGGCCGGCCGGCAGGTCCGCGGTGTGGGCGAACGGCGACCTGATCCAGATCTCGCCGGGCTCACCGGCCGGGAGCCCACCGCGCTCGTCGTCGAGGATGCGGATCTCGACGCCGGGATGGGCGCGGCCGACCGCGCCCAGCTTGGCGGAGCCGAACTCGCGGGTGTCGGAGGCGGTCCAGCCGACGACCTCGCCGCCCAGCTCGGTCTGGCCGTAGGAGTTCAGCACGTCCACGCCGAACCTCGCGCGGAAGGCACGCGCCTGGTCGGGAGCCAGCGGCGCGGTCACCGAACGCACGAACCGCAGCCCGCCCAGGTCGCTGACCCGGGAGTCCTCGAGCAGCATCGTCATCATCGCGGGCGCCAGGATCGTGGACCTGAGCGCGAAGCGCTTGACCAGCTCGGCGTACTCCACCGGATCGAAACGGTCCATGAGGATGACGGGCGCGCCCAGCCGGAAGGAGAACAACGCGTTCCATGCCCCCGCCCACAGCGCCTGCGAGGTGGGGATGAGGTTGGGCATCGGCGGACGGCCGCCCCTGGCCGCGCCTCCGCGCAGCTTGGCGATGACCGTGTCGATGCCGTCACGGACGCCCTTGTGGCTCAGCACGACGGGCTTGGACTCCCCCGTGGTACCGGACGTCCGCATGACCACCGCCTCGTCCTCACCGAAGCATGGTCCGGAGGGGTCGGCGGCGGGCCGGAGCAGCGCCCAGCTCCCCGGAGCCTCCTCCACCAGCACGCCGATGCCCTCGGGCACCCGCGCGGCCTGCCCTGGTCCGGTGACGACCAGCGCCGGGGCCTGGGCGAGCAGCTGGCCGCGCACCTCGGTGTCGGTGAGCCTGGCGTTGACGGGGACGTAGACGCCTCCCGCCAGCCAGGCCGCGAACATCGTGGTGATCGCGCGCACCCCGTCGTCCACCAGGCAGGCGACGGGCCGCCCGGCCACCGGACCGAGCCGCCCGGCCAGCACCTTCACGGCGTCGATGAGCTCACCGCGGGTACGCGAACCGTCCTTCCAGTGCAGGACGGGGGTGTCTGCGGCATCGTCGTGGTCCAGCAGGAAGGCGGCCAGGCCGCCGTCCGCGGGTCCGCGGGTGTGTTCGCTCACGTGCTCCGCCTTTCAGAGCGCGGGCCGGACGGCCTGCGCCGCCAGAATCCCGGCCAGCCGTTCGGTGTGCTCCTCGGGGCGGCCGAGCATCTCCCGGCTCGCCCAGGCCCGCTTGAAGTACAGGTGGGCGTCGTGCTCCCAGGTGAAGCCGATGCCGCCGTGGAGCTGGATGTTCTCGGCGGCCACCGCGACATACGCCTCCGAGCAGTAGAGCTGCGCGACCGAGGCCACCGTCTCCAGTTCCGGCAGCCCCGGCAGCCGCACCGCCGTTTCGGGGTCGAACGCCGCGGCCGCGGCCTGGGCCGCGGCTTCGGCGGCACTCCGTGCGGACTCGACCTGGATGAGCAGGCTCGCCGCCTTCTGCTTGAAAGCCTGGAAGCTCCCGATCGGACGGCCGAACTGCACCCGCGTCTTCCCGTACTCGACGGCCGTCTCCAAGCAGACGGCCGCACCGCCCGCCTGCTCGGCGGCGAGCATCGCCCGCGCGAGGTCCAGCGCCTTCTCCAGCGCCGGGGTGGCGTCCCCCTCTCCCACCCGAACGGCGGGTGCGTCCCGGAAGGAGACCTTGGCCTGCCTGCGGGTGCGGTCGAGCGTCATCAGCGGGGTCACCGTGACACCCGGCGCGGCGGTGTCGACGGCGTAGACGGCCGTTCCCTCGCCGGCTCGGACGGGCACCAGGATCACACCGGCGGTCGCACCGTCCAGCACGAATCCGGCGGTCCCCGAGACGGCGGGAACGCCGTCCCGGACTCCGAGTTCCACCGGGAGGCTCCCGGGCAGCGGCCTGCCCGAGGCGTCGGCCGTCACGACGGTGGCGGTGAGGGAGCCGTCGCACAGCCCCGGCAGGTAGCGCTTGTTCGCCTCGGGGTCGCCGAGGGCGAGGAGCAGCGGGATGGCAAGCCCGGCCGTGGCCAGCAGGGGCGCGCACAGGAGGGTGCGCCCGGCCTCCTCGAAGACCCCGCCGAGCTCGACGGCGGAGAACCCGCCGCCGCCGTGCTCCTCGGGCACCATGAAACCGGCCAGGCCCAGCTCGCGGCACAGCCGCCGCCACATCGCGCGGTCCCAGCCGTCCTCGCCCGCCATCTGCTCACGGACCGCCGAGGAGGGCGACAGCGCGGTCAGGGCCTCGCGGACGGAGTCGCGCAGCAGCCTCAGCTCGTTCTCGTCCATCAGCGTTCCCGGGCGAAACGGTCGATGGTCGCGTCGAAGGCGTCCTCCAGGGTGGTGGCGGCGCCGGGCGGCTCGGGCAGCCGGACCGCGCCGTGCTCGCGGCTGGGCAGCAGCACGGTCGCCGAAGCCGGGGAGGTGACCTCGCCGCGCTGGTTGCGGGTGCGCAGCTCCAGGTCCACGGCCGGGCGATCGCCCTCGGCGAGGTACTTGCGGACGACCTCGCCCTCGACCCACTGCACGTCGCCGACGTAGTTGAACTTGCGGAACTCCACCCGCAGCCGCCACAGCCAGGCGTCGTCGCCCATCCAGTCGGTGCAGGCGTGGATCAGCCACGTCTCGCGCATCCGCCCGTAGTCGAACGTGGTGGGGTTGCCGGACTTGCGGGCGAACGCCGGATCCCAGTGCACCCGCTGCATGGCGTCCGGGACGCCCAGCTCGTCGCGGTGGTAGAAGCGGGGAATCCGCTGCCTGTTGTGGTGCGCCAGCCGCAGCGGGGCGACGTTGTACATGCCCATGCCCATGCCGACGTGCCAGCAGACCATGTCGGTGACGGTCAGCGGCCCCTTCACCAGGGGGCCGACCGCCTGGCCCTCCTCGACGTCCTCCCACCAGCGCGGCTCGGCGCCCCTCGGCTTCTCGGCCGCGTACCGGGCGTCGAGTTCGGCGATGCCCTCCTCGCTCCAGGGCTCGATGGTGACGCCGTCGTACTTCTTGCGCTCGCGGGCCTTCTCCCGCTCGGTGCGGTACATCATGCGGTACTGCGCGCCGAGCAGGGTGCCGTCGTCGGTCTGGAACGCCTGCGACGTCCACTCCTGGACACCGCGCCCGCCGAACTCGCTCGGCTTGTCGACCACGCCGACCAGCGCGGTGCGCCGGAGAACGCGGTGGCCGGGGGTGAGCGGGGCCCACCATTCGCGCTCGCTGGCGGCGTAGAAGGCGTGCACACCGCGCAGCGGATCGCCCTTGAGCTCGCCCTGCCGGGCCAGCTCCGCCTCGGTGAGGACGTCTTCGCCGACCAGGCTGTCGCCGCCGACGAGGGCGGGCGGGGCGATCGAGCCCTTCCACCGGGTGCCCGCCGCATAGGAGGGGTCCGCCCACAGCGGGTTGTCGTCGCCGTAGGCCCAGGCGACGTGCCGGAAGGCGTCCTCACCGGGCCGCCGGTAGTGCGGCGGGGCCGGATAAAGCTGCGGGACACCGATGCGGGAGCGCAAGCGTGCCACCCCTTCGTCCGTGATCTTCCCAGTTGCCAAGCTCCGTCTCCTTGCCTCGGCCGGCGTCACCGCAGGCAGCACGACCCTGTCCTGTGATATTGATATCAAATATAAACTATGCGCGAAACCAGGCGGGTTTCAGGGAGGTCGGGCGAGAATGGGCGAGACCCTGCTGGTCGAGCGGCACGGACCCGTCGGCTGGCTGATCTTCAACCGCCCCGGGCGGGGCAACGCCATGGACGCCGCCATGATGGCCGCCCTCCCCGAGGCATGGCGCGAACTGGACGCCGACCCGGACGTGCGCACGATCGTCGTCACCGGCGAGGGCGCGGCGTTCCAGACCGGCCTGGACGTGGTCCAGCTCAACCGCGACCCCGGCGCGCTGCGTGAGATGTCCCGCCGGACGAAGCGTGCCGACCTCCGGCTGACGGCCTGGCACCTGGGCGTCGCCAAGCCCGTGGTCACCGCCGTCAACGGGGTCTGCGCCGGGGGCGGCCTGCACTTCGTGGTCGACTCCGACATCGTCATCGCCTCGGAGGATGCGTCCTTCCTCGACCCCCACGTCTCGGTGGGCCAGGTCAGCGCCTTCGAGACCATCGCGCTGGCCCGCCGCGCGGCTTTCGGCCCCGTCGCGCGCATGGCCCTTCTGGGCGCCCACGAGCGCGTCTCCGCCGCCGACGCCCTGCGGCTGGGCTGGGTCAGCGAGGTCGTCGCCCCCGACGGGCTGCGCCCCGCCGCCCAACGCCTGGCCGAGCGCATCGCGCAGAACGACCCGCAGGCCGTCGCCGCGACGAAACGCGCCCTGTGGCAGGCCCTGGAAACGGGCCTGACCGAGGCCAGGGGGGCACGGCGGTGCACACAGTGACGATCCGCCTCGGCCGCGCGCCGAGCGAGGCGAGAGGAGACCGGAGATGAGCGAGGTTCCGTCCCTGGCCGAGTGCCATGACGAAGACGCCGCGCGGGCCGCCGTGAAGGAGTGGGTCGAACGGGAGGTGCCCGAAGCCTGGCGGGAGGCCGGAGAACGAGGCGGGCCGAGCCTGGTGCGCACCGTGCGCACCCCCGACGAGTACCGGGCGTGGTACCCCGCCTTCGCCCGCAGCGGCCTGGTCGTGCCCCAGTGGCCGGTGGAGTACGGCGGGCTGGGCTGGCCGCGGAGACTCGCGCAGGCGGCCGAACGGCTGCTGGCCCCCTACCACCTGCCGCGGCTCAACCCCCTGGGCCTGAACCTCACCGCATCGGCGCTCTTCGCCCACGGCACCGAGGAACAGCGGCTCCGCTTCCTGCCGAAGATCGTCTCCAACGAGGAGGTCTGGTGCCAGCTGTTCAGCGAGCCGGGCGCGGGCAGCGACCTGGCCTCGCTGGCCACCCGCGCCGAACGCGACGGCGACGGCTGGCGGATCACCGGCCAGAAGGTCTGGACGACCTGGGCCCACCTGGCCGACTTCGGCGTCCTGCTGGCCCGCACCGACCCCGGCGCCCCCAAGCGCAAGGGCATCACCTACTTCCTCATCGACATGCGCCGACCCGGCGTGGACGTCCGGCCGCTCCCCCACATCGGCGGCGAGGTCGACTTCAACGAGGTCTTCCTCGACGGCGCGTACGTACCCGACTCCCAGCGCATCGGCGAGGTGAACGACGGCTGGCGCGTGGCGCGGGCGACGCTCAGCGGCGAACGCCAGATGGTCTCCGGATCCGGCTCCGGCGGCGTCGACCGCATCGGCGGCTCCGGCAGCCGCCGCCTCATCGACCTCGCCCTCGAGCGCTCCGGACAGGGCCTGCCCCACGGCTGGGACGACGCCGGGACCCGGCACGAACTCGTCCGCCTGTGGTGCGAGGAGCAGATCCGCGGCTGGACCAACATGCGGGTGCGCGCCGGCCTGAAGGCGGGCCTGCCGCCCGGCCCGGAGAGCTCGATCGGCAAGGTCCACGGCTCGGAGCTCAACCAGCGCATGCAGGCCGCCGCCGCGCGCATGCTCGGCCTGGGCGCCACCGCCTGGGAGGGCACGCCCTCGGAAACCGCCGCGTCCGACCCCTTGGCCGCCTACGCCGAGCACATGCCCGCCGAGGTGCGGGGCATGCTGCGCAGCAGGGCCAACACCATCGAGGGCGGCACCAGCGAGGTCAACAAGAACATCCTCGCCGAGCGGGTCCTCGGCCTGCCCAAGGAGCCCGACCCGTGGGAGGGAAGGCCCTGGCGCGAGGTCCCCCGCGGCTGACCGCCGCTCCACCCCACATCCCCGTGAAGAAGGACGAGGTTCCCGGTCACATGGACGACAGCGACGTCAAGGAGATCGTCGGCGCGGTGCGCGCCCTGGTGCGCGAGCGGGTCCTCCCGCGCGAGGCCGAGATCGACGAGAGTGACGAGATGCCCGCCGAGCTGCGCCGCGCGGCGGCCGACATGGGCCTGTACGGGTTCGCCATCCCCGAGCAGTACGGCGGCCTCGGCCTGTCCATGGCCCAGGAGGCACGCCTGGTCATGGAGCTCGGCTACACCACGCCGTCGTTCCGGTCCCTGTTCGGCACCAACAACGGCATCGCCGGGCACGTCCTCCTGGAAGGCGGCACCGAGGAGCAGAAGAAGGCGTACCTGCCGCGCCTGGCCTCCGGTGAGTGGACGGCCTCCTTCGCCCTCACCGAGGACGAGGCGGGCTCCGACCCCGCCGGGCTGAAGACCTCCGCCCGCCGGGACGGCGACACCTACGTCCTGTCCGGGAGCAAGCGCTACATCACCAACGCGCCCGTCGCCGACGTCTTCATGGTCTTCGCCCGCCACGGCGAGAACCCCAAGGCCTCCCGCGACATCTCCGTCTTCCTCGTCCCCGCCGACGCCCCCGGCCTGACCGTCGGCCCCAAGGACAAGAAGATGGGCCAGCACGGCGCGTGGACGGCCGAGGTGTATCTGGAGAACGTCCGGGTACCCGCGGATGCCCTGGTCGGCGGACCCGAAGGACGCGGCAACGGCTACATCACCGCCATGCGCTGCCTCGCCCACGGGCGGCTCCACATCGCCGCGCTGTGCGTCGGCGCGTCCCAGCGCCTGGTCGACGAGACCGTCGCCTACGCGCTCGAACGCAGGCAGTCCGGCCACCCGATCGCCGAATTCCAGCTCATCCAGGGGCTGATCGCCGACTCCCAGACCGACCTGTACGCGGCGCGCTCCCTGGTGATGGAGGCCTCCCGCGCCTTCGACGACGGCTCCGACACCCGTATGGGGCCCTCCTGCGCCAAGTACTTCGCCAGCGAGGCCGTCGGACGCATCGCCGACCGCGCCGTCCAGGTGTACGGCGGCGCCGGGTACATGCGCGGCGTCGTGGTGGAGCGGTTCTACCGCGACGTACGCCTGTTCCGCATCTACGAAGGCACCAGCCAGGTCCAGCAGGTCGTCATCGCCAGACAGACCCTGGCGGCGGCCAAGAGCTGACACCGGCCAACTCCTGGGCGGGGTGCCCGACCCCGACCTGGTGCTCGCCAACGCCTCGATCTACTGGCTGACCAACACCTCGGCGTCCTCGGCCCGCTTCTACTACGAGAACCACCGCGCCGCCCGCGCCGAAGGGCCGACCGGCTTCCCCCTGGGGCTGGCCTCCTTCGCCTACGACTTCCGCCCGATCCGCCGCTTCGCCGAACGCGACCACGCGAACATCGTGCACTGGAACACCTACGACCGGGGCAGCCACTGGGCCGCCCACGACGCCCCCGACCTGCTGATCGACGACATCCGCCAGTTCTTCCGCAAGCTCGGCCGACCGCGGTATGAGACTCTGGTCTCGCCTCGGGTCTTCCCGACGGAATGCCCGGTCTGTACAGTCCGAGGGATGAAGAAGAGCCCGTGTCGAAGGAGCGGTTCCGCTCCCGGACACGGGCTCTTGGCGTACGGGTCCGGTTCACAGCCGGACGATGTGCCCTCCGTCGACGGCGAGGATCTGGGCGGTCACCCAGGACGCCTCGTCCGACAGCAGGAAGTGCAGCGCGCCGACGTGGTCCTGCGGCGTGCCGATCCGCTTGATGATCAGTTCGTTGACCAGCGGGTCGACCATGTCCCCCACCACCGAACGGGTGGCCGCGGTGTCGGTCGGGCCGGGCGCGATGGCGTTGACGCGGATGTTCATCCAGCCCATCTCGGCCGCGAGGTTGACGGTCAGGCTGTTGATCGCGGCCTTGGCGATGGAGTAGAAGCCGCCCGCCATCCAGGCCGCCGTGGACGACTGGTTGACGACCACGCCGCCGCCGCGCCTGCGCATGCTCCGGTAGACCGCGCGGGTGCAGTGCAGGGCGCCGTTCATGTTCACGGCCATGAACTTCTGGTAGTAGTCGAGGTCCACCTTCAGCAGGGACTCGATCTGCATGCCGCCGTAGATGGCGGCGTTGTTGACCAGGTAGTCCACCCCGCCGAAGGCCTCCTCGGCCGCGGCCCCCATGGCCAGCGCGCTCTCCGGGTCGGAGACGTCGACCCGGACGGCGAGCGCGGCGCCGCCCGCGGACTCGATCTCCTTGGCCACCCGGGCGGCCTGTTCGGTGTTGAGGTCGGCGACGACGACCCTCGCTCCCTGCTCGGCGAGGGACTTGGCGTAGGTCTCTCCGATGCCCTGGCCCCCGCCGGTGACGATGGCGACCTTGTCCGCGAAGCGCATCCGCGCCCTCCTCAGTGGAGCGTTTCCATGAAGGCGGTGCCCGCCGTCCCGAACCGGCGTTGGCCGGCACCCGATATAGCGATAATATATATCATCAAGTTTTCAAAATCCGATCCGCGTGGTCAGGGGCACCCCCGGGCCACCGCCCACCCCTCGGAGGCTCCATGACATCGGGCACCGGACGCGAGCAGCTCCTCCTCATCGACGGCGAGCTCGTGCCCGCCTCGGACGGGCGCACGTTTCCCAACGTCAACCCCGCCACCGAAGAGGTGATCGGACACACCGCCGACGCCACGGCAGCCGACATGGACCGGGCGATCGCCGCGGCCCGCCGCGCCTTCGACACCACGTCCTGGGCGAGCGACCACGCCCTGCGGGTGCGCTGCCTGCGCCGGCTCCAGGAGGCCCTGACCGAGCACGCCGAGGAGTTCAAGGCCGCGATCGTGGCCGAGGTCGGCTGCCCGGTCACCCTCACCGACGGCGCCCAGTTCGCCTCTCCCGTCGAGGGCATCGGCTGGGTCGCCGACCTCGCCGAGAACTACGCGTGGGAGACCGACCTGGGCGTGGCCTCCCCCTTCGGCATCAAGAGCCGCCGCATCGTCCGCCGCGAGCCGATCGGCGTGGTCGGCGCGATCACCCCGTGGAACTTCCCCGTCCAGATCGTCCTGGCGAAGATCGTCTCCGCGCTGGCTGCGGGCTGCACCGTCGTGCTCAAACCCGCCCCCGACACCCCGTGGAACGCCACCCTGCTGGGCCGCATCGTCGCCGAGGAGACCGACATCCCCGCCGGGGTGTTCAACGTCGTCGCCGGATCCGGCCACGAGCTCGGGCAGCAGCTGTCCGAGGACCCCCGGGTCGACATGATCTCCTTCACCGGCTCGACCGCCACCGGCCGCAAGGTCATGCGCTCGGGCGCGGAGAACATCAAGAAGGTGTTCCTCGAACTCGGCGGCAAGTCCGCCCTCATCGCCCTGGACGACGCGAACATGAACGCCGTCGTCGGCAACGCCGCCTTCCAGATCACCACGCACGCCGGGCAGGGCTGCGCCATCCTCACCCGCCTGATCCTGCCGCGTGAGCGCTACGACGAGGGCGTCGAGAAGCTGGTGAACACGCTGACCGGCTGGCCCTGCGGCGACCCGACCGATCCGGGCGTGCTCATGGGCCCGCTCATCAACGCCCGCCAGCGCGACCGCGTCCTGGGCTACATCGACAAGGGCGTCGCCGAAGGCGCGCAGATCGCGCTCGGCGGCGGCCGGCCCGAACACCTCGCGCGCGGCTACTACGTCGAGCCGACCGTACTGACCGGAGTCACCCCCGACGCCACCGTCGCCCAGGAGGAGATCTTCGGCCCCGTCATCGTGGTGATCGCCCACGACGGCGACGACGACGCCGTCGCGATCGCCAACAACTCCCCCTACGGCCTGTCCGGCATGGTCTGCAGCGCCTCGGACGAACGCGCCCGCGCGGTCGCCAACCGGATCCGCACCGGCACCATCTCCATCAACGGCGGCCTCTACTACGGAGCCGACGCCCCCTTCGGCGGATACAAGCAGAGCGGCGTCGGCAGGGAGAGCGGCCTCGCGGGCTTCGAGGAATACCTCGAGATCAAGACCATCGCCGAAGCCTGCTGACGGGACGGTACCCACACATGTCGAACAACGACCTCTCCTCACTCGCCGGAGCCCGCGTCCTCGTGGTCGGAGCTTCGGCGGGCATCGGCCGCGCCTTCTCCGTGGGAGCCGTCAAGGCGGGGGCGCGCGTCGTCCTGGCCGCCCGGCGCGCCGAGCAGCTGGAGTCGCTGCGGGAGGAGGCGGGCGGCGGCGAGGCCGTCGCCGCCGACCTCACGCGCGAGGAGGACTGCGCCCGGCTGGTCGAGGCGGTGCGGGACCGGCTCGGCGGCCTCGACCTCATCGTCTCCTGCATCGGGGCGGCCCCCATGCGGCTGATCGCCGACACCGGGGACGACGACTGGCGGCGCCTCTTCGAGACCAACGTGCTGAGCGTCGGCAGGCTGCTGCGCGGCTGCTTGCCCCTGCTGGAGCACGACGCCATGGTGGTGGCGCTGTCCTCCGAGAGCGTGGGGCAGCCCCGCCCGGGGATCGGCGCCTACTCCACCAGCAAGGCCGCGCTGGAGCGCATGATCGAGAGTTGGCGGATCGAGCACCCCCGGATGCGCTTCACCACCGTGACCGTCGGCGCCTCCTTCCCCACCGACTTCGGCGTCGACTTCGAGGCGGCGATCCTCGACCGGATGCTGCGGGACTGGATCTCCAGGGGCCTGGCCCAGGAGGAGATGATGGATCCGCAGGACGTCGCCGACGTGCTGCTCGGCGTCGTGGCCTCCGCCCTGGGCAGGCCCGGCGTGTGCCTTGAGCACCTCACCCTGCGCTCCCCCACCGCCGTGGTGGACGCCTCCGGCCGGCCTCTCCTCCCGTCCCGCAAGGAGTCCTGAATGGTCGAGTACAACCCGTTCAACCGCGAGACGGTCCACAACCCCTTCCCCGTCTACAAGGCGCTCCGCGACGAGGCACCCGTCTACCGCAACGAGGAGGTCGGCTTCTGGGCGCTGTCCCGCTACGAGGACGTCATCGCCGCCCACCTCGACACCGACGTGTTCTCCAGCGCGCACGGCGTCACCATCGAGGGCGTCGACCAGGGCGCGCCGTTCCTCATCGTCAAGGACCCGCCGGAGCACACCTTCCACCGCAAGATCGTGGCCCGGCTGTTCACCCCCCGGCGGATCTCGCAGCTGGAGCCGTTCATCCGGCGCACCGCCGCCGACCTGCTGGACAAGGTGCGCGACACCGACCGGTTCGACCTGGTGGAGGAGTTCTCCTTCCGGCTGCCGCTGGACGTCATCAGCGAGCTCATCGGCATCCCCGTCGCCGAGCGGGAGCGCATCCACCACCTCAGCGACCGGGTCGCCGCCCGGCGCGAGGACATGACCATCCCGCCGGACGTCTACGAGGCCAGCGCCGAACTGCTGGTGCTGCTGACGGAGCTGGTCAAGGAGCGGCGCAGGAACCCCGGCGACGACGTCATCACGATGCTGATGAACACCGAGGTGGAGGACGAGGAGGGCAACCTGCGCTCCCTGGGCGACAACGAGCTGGCCTCCCGGTTCCTGGAACTGGCCTTCGCCGGGCACGAGACCGTCGCCAAACTCATCCCCAACGGCGTCATCGCGCTGGCCTGGTACCCCGGCCAGCGCCGCGAGCTCGTCGCCGACCCGGGCCTGATCCCCCAGGCCGTCGAGGAGATGCTGCGCTGGGACCCGCCCTCGCACTACCAGGGCCGCTGGACGACCCGCGAGGTGGAGGTGCGCGGCACCGTCATCCCCGCCGACCAGCGCGTCATCCTGATCACCGGCTCGGCCGTGCACGACGAGCGCAAGTACCCCGACCCCGAGGCCTTCGACATCCACCGCGACATCGACCGGCACGTCAGCTTCGGCTTCGGCCGGCACCTGTGCCTGGGCGCCTCCCTGGCCCGCCTGGAGACCCGCGTGGCGTTCGAGGAGCTGCTCAAGCGCTTCCCCGACTTCACCATCGACCCGGACGGGGTGGAGCGGCACTACTCCAGCAACGTCCGCGGTCTGGCGAAGCTGCCGCTGGTGGTCCAGCGCGACGGCTCCTGAGAACGCAACCCCCACCCCGGCAAGAAAGCAGGTCCCATGCCCGAACAGCCTGTCAACAACGCCATCAACCTGATCAGCGGAGAGTTCTGGGGCCGCAACCCGCATGACGCGTTCCGCTGGATGCGGGAGAACGCCCCGGTCTACCTGGACCCCCACTCGGGGGTGTGGGGCCTGTCCAAGCACGCCGACCTGAGGATGGCCTCCCGCACGCCCGAGGTCTTCTCCAACGCCCAGGGCATCCGGCCCGACTCCTTCGCCATGCCGATGATGATCGACATGGACGACCCGCAGCACAAGATGCGCCGCAAGCTGGTCAGCAGCGGCTTCACCCCGCGCCGGGTCGCCGACCAGGAGGAGTACCTGCGCCGGGTCTGCGACGAGATCATCGACGCGGTCTGCGAGCGCGGCGAGTGCGACTTCGTCGCCGACATCGCCGCGATGCTCCCGATGATCGTCATCGGCGACGCGCTGGGCTTCCGGCCGGAGGACCGGGGGCTCCTGCTCACCTGGTCCGACGACATGGTCAGGGGCCTCACCGGAGGCGACAACCCGGAGCTGATGGTCAAGGCGGGCGACGCCTTCAACGGCTTCACCGAGTACGCGGGCCAGGCCGTCGAAGAACGCCGCAAGTGCCCGATGGACGACCTGCTGAGCACCCTCGTCCACGCCGAGGTCGACGGGGACAGGCTCGACCACGACTCGCTCGTCCAGGAGTCCCTGCTCATCCTCATCGGCGGCGACGAGACCACCCGGCACGTCATCTCCGGCGGCATGTACCAGCTGTGCGTCAACCCCGACCAGCGGCGGCTGCTCATCGACGACCCCGGCCGCATCCCGACCGCCGTCGAGGAGATGCTGCGCTGGGTCTCCCCCATCAAGAACATGAACCGCACCGCCACCCGCGACTTCGAGCTGCGCGGGCGGACGATCAAGGAGGGCGACAAGGTCCTGCTGCTGTACCCGTCGGCCAACCGGGACGAGGAGGTCTTCACCGACCCCGACCGGTTCGACGTCACGCGGTTCCCCAACGACCACATCGCCTTCGGCAACGGGCCGCACTTCTGCCTCGGCAACAGCCTCGCCCGGCTGGAGCTGCGCGTGATGTTCGAGCAGCTGCTCCAGCGCCTGCCCGACATCGAACCGGTCGACGACGGGGAGCCCGCCCACCGCCCGGCGAACTTCGTGTCGGGCTACGAGACCTTCAAGGTGCGTTTCACTCCCGCCCCCAAGACGGCGCGCTGACCGAGGCCGGAGGAACGACGATGGACGACCTGTGGGAGCTGGGCTTCTACGGCCTCGCCGGGCACTCGGACGATCCGAGGGACCTGCTGGGGGAGGTGCGCGCGGCCGAGCGGACGGGGCTCGGCGCGGTGTTCCTCTCCGAGCGCTTCAACGTGAAGGAGGCCGCGGCGCTGTCCGGTGCCGCCGGAGCGGCCACCGAGCGGATGGGCGTCGCCACCGCCGCCACCAACCACAACACCCGGCACCCGCTGCTGACGGCGACGTTCGCCACCACGATGCACCGGATGACCGGCGGCCGGTTCGCGCTGGGACTCGGCCGCGGGTTCGACATGCTCTTCGACGTGATGGGGCTGCCCCGCGTCACCCAGGCCCAGCTCGAGGACGTCATCGGGATCCTGCGCACGTTGTGGCGGGGCGAGCCCGTCGCCGGGCACGACGGCCCGGCCGGCAGGTTCCCCTACCTGATGCAGGACCCCTCGTTCGACGAGGACATCCCGATCATGCTGACGGCCATGGGGGAACGCACCCTGGAGTTCGCCGGGCGCGTCGCCGACGGCGTCGTCCTGCACACGTTCTTCACCGACGAGACCCTGAACCGCGCGGTCGAGGCGGTGCGGCGCGGCGCGGAGAAGGCCGGGCGCGACCCCTCCTCGGTGCGCGTCTGGTCGGTGCTGGCCGTCGTCGGCGACCACATCGGACCCGAGCTGCGGCTGCGCAAGCTGACCGGGCGGCTGGCCACCTACCTGCAGGGGTACGGGGACCTGCTGGTCCGGCTGAACCGATGGGATCCGGCGGTGCTGGCCCGGTTCCGCGCCGACGAGCTCGTCGCCGGGTTCCCCGGCGCGTTCGACGCGATCGGCACGACCGAGCAGCTCGAGCGGGTGTCGGAACTGCTCCCCGACGAGTGGCTGGCCGCGTCCGCGACGGGCTCGCCCGAACGGTGCGCCGGGCGGGTGCTGGACCAGTTCGAGGCCGGGGCGGACGGGGTGATCCTGCACGGGGCCGCTCCCGCCGAGCTGGAGCCGGTGCTGGCCGCCTACCGCGCGGTGCGTCCGGCGGGACTCGGCGTCCGTGCCGACCTCAACCCGGGACGGAGCCCGCGATGAGCGTGGTGGACTCCCCCGAGCTGCTGACGGCGTCATGGCTGAGCCAGGCGCTGGAAGCCGAGGTGGCCTCGGTGAGCTGGAAGAGGGTCGGCTCCGGCCAGATCGGCGCGTGCTACCGGCTGGAGCTCACCGGCGGCCCCGGCGTCCCGGGCAGCCTCATCGCCAAGCTGCCCGCCGAGGACGAGGGCAGCCGGGCCTTCCTCGGCCCCGCCTACCGCACCGAGGTGTCGTTCTACCGGGACCTCGCGCACACCGTCGCCGCGCGCGTCCCCGTCTGCCACCACAGTGCGATCTCCGAGGACGGCACCGTCTTCACCCTGCTGCTGGAGGACGCCTTCCCCGCCGTGCAGGGCGACCAGCTCGCGGGCTGCTCCCCGGACCAGGCGTTCGGGGCCGTGGTCAACCTGGCCGGGCTGCACGGGCCCCGCTGGTGCGACCCGACGCTGCTGGACCTGCCCTGGCTGGGGACCGTGGGCGAGGAGGACGCCGCAACGCTCGGCGAGGTCTTCGCCCCCGCCGTCGAGATCTTCGTCGACCGGTTCGCCGCGGAGCTCTCCGGCGAGGACAAGCGCACCCTGCGCGAGACCGCCGAGCACGTCGCCGCCTGGGTGCTGGGCCGCTCCGAGCGGTTCGGACCCGTCCACGGCGACTACCGTCCCGACAACCTGCTCTTTTCGCCCGGGGACGGCGAGCGCGTGATCGCGGTGGACTGGCAGACGCTCAGCCTCGGCCATCCCGTCCGCGACCTGTCCTTCTTCCTCGGCACCGGCCTGCTCCCCGAGGACAGGGCGGCCCGGGAGCACGACCTCGTCGCCGCCTACCACGAGGCGCTGCAGGCGTACGGGGTGGCGGACTACAGCCTGCGGGAGTGCTTCGACGACTACCGCTTCGCCGCCGTCCAGGGCCCGCTGATCACCGTCCTGGGCTGCGCCTACGGCACCCCGACCGAACGGGGCGACCGGATGTTCCTGGCCATGGCCGCCAGGTCCTGCGCCATGATCCGCGAACTCGGCACCCTTGACCTGATCTGAGGAGACGGACTTGTCCCGCTACCAGACGTTGAAGTACGAGGAGTTCGGCCCCGTCGCCCGGGTCACCCTGCACCGGCCGGAGGTGCACAACGCCTTCGACATGCAGATGATCAAAGAGGTGCACGCCTGCTGGCGGGAACTGCGCGACAACGACGACATCCGCGTCATCGTGCTGACCGGCTCGGGCGACAAGGCCTTCTGCACCGGCCTGGACCGCACCGCCGCGGCCGTCGGCGAGGACCACCGCACCCCCGAACTCGGGCAGCGCGGCGCCACCCCGATGCACCAGAACGAACCCGGCGACTGGCTGATGCCCAAGACCGCGGGCGACCTGTGGAAGCCCATCATCGGCGCGGTCAACGGCATGGCCTGCGGCGGCGCCTTCTACCTGCTCGGCGAGGTCGAGTTCATGATCGCCGCCGAGCACGCCACCTTCTTCGACCCCCACACCACCTACGGCATGGCCACCGTCTACGAGTCCATGATGATGGCCCAGCGCATGCCGCTGGGCGAGGTCATGCGCATGTCCCTCATGGGCTCCCACGAACGCATGAGCGCGCGGCGCGCGTACGAGATCGGGCTGGTCCAGGAGGTCGTGCCCGCGGAGGAACTCCAGGAGACGGCACTGCGCGTCGCCCAGACCATGGCCTCGCAGCCGGCCCTCGCCCTCCAGGGGACCGTCCGGGCCGTCTGGTACACCCGCGAACTCGCCTACCGCCAAGCCCTGGCGGTGGGCGACACCCTGGTGCAGACATCCCTCAACGAGGAGTCCCTCTCGGAGGGCCAGCAGGTCTTCAAGTCCGGCAAGCGGGTCGAATGGAACCTGCGCTGACCGGACCGACCCCGTTCGCGAACGGCCGGACACGGCGGGGAGGGTCCCGGTGGGACCCTCCCCCCGGCCGTGCCGTCTCAGCTCGGGGCGGCCGGGTGGGGCTCGCAGACGACGACGGGGATCTCCCGGGGAGCACGGGCCTGGTAGGAGTCGAAGTCGGCGTACATGGCGACCAGGCGCGGCCACAACTCGGCGCGCTCCTCGGGGGAGGCGGTGCGGGCGCGCATCCTGCGTTCGACGCGGCCGACCTGGACCAGGACCTCGGGGTCGGCCTTGATGTTGAGGTACCACAGGGGGTTCTTGGGGAGGCCGCCCTGGGAGGCGACGATGATGACGCGGTCTCCGTCGGGCAGGAAGAGCAGCGGGAGCGTGCGGGGCCTGCCCGTCTTGCGGCCCCTGGTGGTGACGAGGCAGACGGGGACGCCGCGCGGGAAGGCGCTGCCGACCCGCCACCTGCCGCCGATCCTGCCGCCGGTCCTGCGGTAGACGAAGACGTTGGCCTGGGACATCACCCGGAGGATCTTGGGGACGAGGGGGGAGTCGATACCGCGCGGGGCGGGTTTCGCAGTGGTCATCATCCCTGCCATTCGAAGTCGGGCATGCGGGGCAGCACGCCGTTGATGAGGGCCTCGGCCTGTTCGGGCAGGCCCGGGGTGTACGCGGGATGAGTGAGGACGAGGAAGCGTTCGGACCGCACGGCGTCCACGACCTGGTCGGCCACCTCCTGCGGGGAGATGCCGTTCTCCACCGTCGTCCTGATCATCTCCAGCATGAAGGCCGAGTCGTCGCCGGGCTCGCTGGCCAGCCCGGCCGGCCGGACGCGCTCGGACTCGTGGATGCGGGTGGTCACGCCGCCGGGGCACAACGCGGAGGCGCGGAGCTTGGAGCCCTGCACCGCCAGTTCCTGGGCCAGGGTGAGGGTCGCGGCGAAGGCCGCCCACTTGGAGATGGTGTAGGGGGCGGAGCCGGGGCCCACGAAGAGGCCCGCGACCGAGCAGGTGTTGACGATGTGGCCCTCGGTGTCCTGCTCGATCATGCGGGGGACGAAGGACCGCAGCCCGTGCAGGATCCCCCACAGGTTCACCCGCAGCGACCACTCGAAGTCCGCGGCGGGCCTCGTCCACACCTGCCCGCCCGCGAAGACCCCCGCGTTGTTGCAGAGCAGGTGCACCGCGCCGAGCTCGGTGAACGCCAGGTCGGCGAACGCCTCGACCTCCCGCTCCTCCCCCACGTCCGTGACCCGGGAGACGACCCGGACTCCGTGCGCGGCGGCCAGCCCGCGGGTCTCGGCGAGCGCTTCGGGCTGCACGTCGGCCAGGGCCAGGTCCATGCCCTCACCGGCCAGCCGCAGGGCCAGGGCCCGGCCGATGCCGCTGCCGGCACCGGTGATCGCGGCCGTCCGGCCGCCCAGCTCGTCCATGACGTTCTCCCGCTTCCGATCCGGTTTTCGAACACTTTTAGAGAAACAACCGGCACGGTAGTGTGAGCAGCCAAATACATCAAGTATCAATTATAAGGAGACCTATGCATTCCCGGGCCGGCAACCCCCCGACCGGCGTGGTCATCACCGGAGCGGCGTCCGGGATCGGCGCCGCCTGCGCCCGCGTCCTGGCCGCGGCGGGCCGCCCGGTCGCCCTGTGGGACACCTCCGACGCCGCGGACCTCGCCGCGGAGATCACCGCCGAGACCTCCACGGCCGCCGCGGCCCTGCAGGTCGACGTGACCCGCGCCGCCGACTTCCCCGAGGCGATCGGGCGCAGCCGCGAGGCGCTCGGCACCGTCGGCGGGCTCGTCCACGCCGCCGGGGTCTCCGTCCCCGTGGCCCTGGGCGACCTCGACGAGTCCCTGTGGGACGCGGTGCAGGACGTCAACCTCCGCGCCCACGCCCTGCTGGTGCAGGCGCTGCTGCCCGACCTGCGCGCCAACCCCGGCTCGGCCGTCGTCGGCATCTCCTCCATCGACGCGTTCGTCGGGCAGATGTTCATCCCCGCCTACTGCGCGTCCAAGGCCGGCCTCCTCGGGCTCACCAAGGCGCTCGCCCACCAGCTGGCCTTCGACGGAATCCGGGTGAACGCGGTGTGCCCGGGATACATCGACACCCCGTTCCTGGGCATCGCGCCCGAGGAGATGCGCGCGGAGTTCGCCGCCAAGTCACCGTTCAACCGGATGGGCGGCCCCGAAGAGGTCGCCGGAGCGGTGCGCTTCCTGCTGAGCGACGAGGCCTCGTTCATCACCGGCACCCACCTGACCGTCGACGGCGGCGCCACCGCCGTCGACCGCTGAACCCCCCACCCCCCCGAAGAAGAGGAAGAAGGAAGAAGATGAGCTCGCTCGAAGGAACCTCCGCCCTGGTCACCGGCGGCGGCAGCGGTATCGGCCTGGGCTGCGCGGCTCGGCTCCTGGCCGACGGCGCGGCCGTCACGATCTGCGGGCGCAACGAGGACAGGCTGCGGGGCGCGGTCGAGGAACTCGGCGGCGAGGCAGACTACGTCGTCGCCGACATCACGGACGAGGAGCAGATCTCCGCCGCCGTCGCCCACGCGGCCAAGCGCGGGACACTGCGCTCGATCGTGGCCAACGCGGGCGGATCCACCTCGATCGGCCCGCTCGGCTCGCTGGACACCGAGGCCTGGCGGGCGACCCTGGAGCTGAACGCCACCGGGACGATGCTGACCATCAAGCACGGCTCGCGGGCGCTGGCCGACGCCGGGGGCGGCGCGATCGTGGTGGTCTCCTCGATCGCCTCCTCCAACACCCACCGCTGGTTCGGCGCGTACGGCGTCTCCAAGGCCGCCGTGGACCACCTGGTCCAGCTCGCCGCCGACGAACTGGGCCCCTTCCAGGTCCGGGTCAACGGCGTACGGCCCGGCATCACCCGCACCGAACTGGTCGCCGGCATCGCCGACACCGGCCCGATCCTGGAGGACTACCTGTCCTGCATGCCCCTGGCCCGCGTGGGCGAACCGGAGGACATCGCCGAGGCCGTCCGCTTCCTGGCCGGCCCGGAGTCCTCCTGGATCACCGGCCAGATCATCAACGTGGACGGCGGCCACCACCTCCGCCGCGGCCCGGACTACTCCTCGATGTTCGCCGACATGTTCACCGATCGAGACCTCTTCAAAAATTGACCGCTCCCCGTCTGAAGACGGGGATTCCCAGCTCACGCCGCCCGGCCGGCCGTCGGCCGGTCGGGTCTTCCGTGATCAGCACCGGCCGGGTCCAGACCTGCCCGGACGAGCATCACGCGTGCGGAGTTCTTGTCCCGGGGACAGACGGCTCCGCACGCGATGCAGGTGTAGGTGCGTTCCGACAGCGGGAGTGCGTGCTTGGTTCTCGCTCCGCAACGCCCGCAGTCCATGGTGGTGTGCGCGGGATGCACCAGGTGGACGGTGCGGCCGTGCTTGCGCGCCATGTTGATCAACTCGTGCTTGGCGGCCGAGATCGCCGCGTCCGCGGCCTTGCGGGCCATCGTGGACCTGGTGAGGAACCTCGGCCGGAGGTCCTCCACCGCCAGCTGGTCGAAGTCGACCACCACCCGTTTGGCCCACTTGCGGGCGGTATCCTGCCGCTGCCGAGCGACCTTCTTGTACGTCTTGGCGGCCTGCCGCCGTGCATGACGGTAACCGCGGGAGGCCGCCTGCCCGGGCCTGGGCTGACGTCAAGCCATCATCCGCTGGTAACGGGCCAGCTGGCCGGCGGCCTTCCGCCCGTACTCCGGATGCGGCAGATCATGCTCATCACTGGTGGTGGTCGCGACCTCCTTCACGCCCCAGTCGACGCCGATGCACCGACCCGTCTCCGGCAGCGGCAGCACCTGCGCGGGGACGACGAAGGACGCATACCAGTGACCCAAACCGTCACGGTAGACGCGGACGCTGGACGGCTCACCGGGAAGCTCCCGAGACCACACCACCGACAGAACGATGCCCCCGCCAAATACAGGCGGCCGTCCTTGAGACGGAACCCGCGCCGGGTGTAGTTCAACGTCGGGGCCGCCAAGTCCTTCTTCTTGAACCGGGGCATGCCCGCCCTCTGTCGCATGGGCAGCCGGGCTTTGATGTCCTTGAGCGCCTTCGCACGCGATTTGGCGAAGTCCCGAATGGTCTGCTGCTGCGGCACCGACGCACCCGCCCGCAACCACTCGTGCTCGCCACGCCAGCCGGTCAGCATCCTGTCGAGCCCGGCTGGACCGCATTTCTCCCTGATTCGACGGGCTACTCGGGAGGCGGTGACGCACTGGTCCCACACCCACCGGCACCGGCCCCACTCCGCCAGCAGACCCGCAAGGGCGGTGGAGGACACGCGGAGCCGAAAAGTGTACCGAGCGCACCCGGTCACTCCCACCCCTCGCCGACAACATAACGCGACCATATCGCTACTTTGCGTTTGGCACTCAGGCTTTCCGAAGACCACCGCAACCAGCAGGCCACCCGCGCACTCGCCGTCCACCGGTCTTTCGACTTCGAGATCCCGCAGAGACCCACTCGGCCACCCCACCACAGACGGCACCCCCTCCACATCAGGCAGGAACCGGACCTCTCCCCCCTCGAAGACCGGACTCCCTCCGGAACGATCTGATGAAAGGGCTTGCTGGCGGGGTGTGACGCAGGCTACGGTGACCGAAGTTGGCAATATTGTTGATTATATACATTATCTTTTGCCTCTTCCTGTCTCCCCCCACCCCCGGGAGAAAGAGTCGATCATGACCACCTTCCAACCGGCCGCGCGGGTTCACCAGGGGCTCATGTCCCTCGGTGAGATGTTCGCCGTCGGGTTCGAGGGGATGCGCCGCACCTGGGACATCCGAGCCTGGTTCTGGGAGTTCGTGGAGCAGTGCGTCTTCCTCGCCCGGGTCACCACCCTTCCCGTCATCCTCGTGGCCCTGCCGCTGGGCGCCACGGTGGCCCTGCAGGTCGGCGACCTGGCGGGGCAGCTGGGCGCCCAGTCGGCCACCGGGGGCGCGGTCATCGTCGGGCTCGTCCGCGAGGTCGCGCCCATCGCCGCCGCCCTCATCATCGCCGGGGCCGGCGGCTCGGCCATCACCTCCGACATGGGGGCGCGCAACATCCGCGACGAGCTGTCGGCCATGGAGGTGATGGGGGTCAACCCCGTCCACCGCCTGGTCACCCCGCGCATGTGGGCGGCGAGCATCGTGTCCACGATGCTGGCCTCACTGGTCATCATGTCCGGAGCGGTGGGCGGGTTCGTCTTCAACGTCCTGCTCCAGGGCGTGACACCGGGCGCCTACGTCGACGGGGCCATGGGGCTCCTGCGGACGTCCGACCTGTTCGTCACCCTCTTCAAGGCGTGGCTGTTCGGGATGATCTCCGCCTTGGTCGCCTGCCACAAGGGCATGAACTGCGAGCTGAGCCCGGTCGGGGTGGGACGCGCGGTCAACCAGTCGACCGTCCTGGCGTTCATGCTCGTCTTCGCCTTCAACTACATCATCACGACCATCTACTTCCTCGCCTACCCCCCGGTGACCTGATGTACATCCACCTGCCGCGCAAGGCCGTGCTCGGCCTCACCCGCCTCTCCGGCGGCGCCGTGGACCGGTTCGCCGGCATGGCCACCTGGCCGCTGTTCCTGGCGAAGGTGCTCTTCTACTGCGTCCGCGACATCGTCTTCCGGTTCAGGTACGCCAAGACCGTCGCCCTCCAGGTCAGCGACATCGTCATCGGCGTCGGCGCCACCGTCATCGGCGGCGGCATGGTCTTCGTCATCTTCGTCATGTCGCTGTTCCTGGGCACCGAGGTCGGCCTGCAGGTCTACACCGGACTGCAGGTGATCGGCGCGGAGTCGTTCATGGGGTTGGTCGGCGCGTTCGTCAACGTCCGCGAGATCACCCCGGTGATCGCGGCGGTGGCGCTGGCCGCCCAGTGCGGCAGCGCGTTCACCGCCGAGCTCGGCGCGATGCGCATCTCCGAGGAGATCGACGCCCTCGAGGTGATGGGCATCAACTCGTTCGTCTACCTGGTGTGCACCCGGGTGGCGGCCGCGCTCATCGCGCTGGTGCCGCTCTACCTGATCGCGCTGTTCGCCAGCTTCTTCGCCACCCGGTTCATCTCCACGTCGTTCTTCAACCTGGCGCCGGGCGTCTACGACTACTACTTCTACCTGTACCTCCCCATGCAGGACCTCATCTTCAGCACCGTGAAGGTCGGGATCTTCTCCTTCGCGGTCATCGCGATCCACTGCTACTACGGCTACTACGCCAGCGGCGGCCCGGTCGGCGTCGGCCGCGCGGCGGGCCGGGCGATCCGCACGTCCATCGTGACGATCGTGACGCTGAACCTGCTGCTGTCGTACGTGTTCTGGGGGCAGGGCGGAACAGTGAGGCTCGCCGGATGAACCTGGACCACCTGTCGAAGGGCACCCGGGTGCTGATCAGCGCGGCCACCCTGGCCGTCCTGGCGGCGTCGGCCCACCTGATGATCGCCAAGCCGTTCGCTGCCGAGGGCATCGCGCTGACGGCCGAGGTCGGCACCGCGAGCCAGGGGCTCACCACCAGCTCGCCCATCAAGCTGCGCGGGGTCACCGTCGGCCGGGTCGAGGAGATCGAGCTCGCCGGGACGAGCGGCGCGAGGCTGACCCTGCGGATGGACCCCGGGGTCCGGGTCCCCGACTCCGTGACGGCCGCGGTGGAGCCCGAGTCGGTGTTCGGGCCCAAGTTCGTCAACCTCGTCCCCGGCGAGCACGAGGGCACCGGCCCGTTCCTGGCCGACGGCCAGGACATCGCCCGCACCTCCGAGAGCGGCGACCTCACCCACCTGCTCGTCGACGCCGACAAAGCCGTGGCGGCCATCGACCCCACGGACGTCGCGGTCATCTTCGACACGCTGAGCACGGCGCTCGCCGGGCAGGGCGACGAGATCCGCGGGCTGGTCGGCAACACCGCCGCCCTCGTGGACGTCGCGCACGACCACCGCCGGAACGCCAGGGCGTTCGTCGGGGACCTCGCCCGGCTGGCCCGCATCCGCGGGATCGGCCAGGACGTGGGGGCCGTCGTCACCTCGGGGGCCGACACCCTGGAGACCCTCACCTCCGGGCAGGACCGGGTGAAGGACCTGGCCGCCGGGACCTCGGCGGCCGCCGACACCGTCACCGGCGGCTTCACCCGCTACGACGGCGGCATGACCCAGGGCGTGCGCTCCGCGGAGCGGGCCGTCGCGCTGCTGGCCCGGCAGCTGGGGATCGGCGGTCCCGCCGTACGGACGCTCAACGAGATGCTCCCCATCTACCGGGCCCTGGGTTTCGCGCCCATCGGCGAGGACAAGCGCATGCTCGCGGTGAACATCGTGCTGCCGAGCGACCCCTGCCAGATGTTCCTGGGCGTCTGCCCCGTGAAGGACACCGGCGCCGTGAAGAAGAAGCCGAAGAGAAGGGGGGACTGAGATGGCCGCCGACCCCCGCGTCCGCGCCCGCCGCTCCGCGCTCCTCCAGCTCGTCGCGTTCCTGGCGGTCACCGGAGCGCTCACCTATGTCATCACCGCGCAGATCGCCCGGTTCGACTTCAGCGACACCTACCGGGTGACCGCGGTCTTCGACGACGTGAACGGCCTGTACGAGGGCGACAAGGTGAAGATCGCCGGCGCCCCGGTGGGGCGCGTCGGCGCGATCCGGGTCCGCGACGGCAGGGCCGAGGTCGAACTGGAGATCCGCACCGAGCACCGGCTGCCCGCCGACAGCGAGGCGGCGATCCGCTGGCGCGACGCGATCAGCCAGCGGGTGGTCTACCTGCTGCCGGGTACCAGCGGCGAGCGGCTGCGCGACGGCGACGAGATCGAGCGCACCCGCTCGGTCGTGGACATCGGCGACCTGATCCACCGGCTGGAGCCGCTCACCCGCAACCTCGACTCCGGGCGCGTCAACCAGATCCTCACCTCCGTCTACCTGGCTCTGGAGGGCAACGAGGACGACGTCTCCCAGCTGCTGGCCAACGTCGACAAGCTCTCCTCCACCATCGCGGCGCGCAGGCAGACGCTCAAGACGATGCTGGAGGACTACTCCAAGGTCACCGGGATCATCGCCAAACGCGACGACCAGATCGCCAAGGCCACCGACGACCTGGTCACGGTCTCCCAGGCGTTCGTCGACAACCGGCAGCTCGTCGAGGACGCCATCACGCAGCTGTCGGCGATGCTGCGCACCACCGACGTCGTGCTGGGCCGCAACGGCGACGAACTGGAGGAGATGCTCGTCAAGCTCGCCAAGGTCACCGACGGCACCCAGCGCAACCTCGACCCGCTCCTGGAGACCGTCACCGTCATGGGGCCCAAGCTCCAGCGGCTGTACGACACCTTCAACGACGGCCAGTACGTGACCGGCACCGCGCCCTGCGTCACGCTCACGCCCGGTCCGTGCCCGTTCGACCCCAAGCTCGTCGGCTCGATGGAGCGCCCCGCCGAGTCTCCTCGGGCCCTGCAGAAGCTCATCCTGGGAGGAGAGTGATGCGGCTCAAGTCCTTCCGCGACCGCAATCCCGTCGTCCTGGGGCTCGTCTCCACCGCGGCCATCGCCCTCCTGCTCGTCGCGGTCTTCCTCGTCGGCAGCCTCGGCCTGCTGCAGAGCCGCTACACCCTGACCGGGGTGTTCACCGACACCGGCGGCCTGCACTCGGGCAACGACGTCAAGGTCGCCGGGATCAAGGTCGGCGAGGTCACCGCGGTCGAGCCCGACTTCTCCCGCGGCACCGTGCTCATCACCTGGGAGGTCGACTCGGGGGTGGACCTGGGCCCGCGGACCAGGGCCGAGGTCCGGACCTCCAACATCCTGGGCGGCCGGTACCTGCGGCTGTCCGGCCCCGTCGCCGAACCCCACCTGGCGGGCCTGCCCGATGAGCGCCGCCGCATCCCGCTGGAGCGGACCCAGACGCCGACCACGGTCAACGACCTGCTCGCCACAGGCACCAGGAGCCTCGCCGACCTGGACACCGAGCTCATCTCCGACGTCATCGACCAGGTCGGCGGGATCTCCCCGCGGACCAAGGAGCGGCTCGTGCGCTCCCTGCGCAACCTCACGGACCTGGCCGACACCCTGGAGGGCTCCGGGCCCCGGCTCGAGCGGCTGGTCTCCGACAGCGACCGCGTCCTGAAACTGGCCAGGGCCAAGGACGCCCAGCTCGCGGCGCTGGCCCGCAACATCCAGAAGCTCCTGGACGAGCTGCGGGACCGCCAGCTCGAGCTGTCGGTGCTGCTGGGCAGCGGCGACGCCGCGGTCACCCGGATCAGCAAGCTGATCAGCCGGCAGCAGACCGACCTGATCGAGCTCGTCGACAGCCTGGACGGCGTCGTCGGGCGGCTCGACCCCCAGATCGGCGAGCTGAACACCCTGCTCGCCTGGATGGGTCCCACGCTGAGCGCCTTCAACGCCAGCAACAGCCACGGCCCCTGGGTCGACGCCATCGGCACGCAGCTGGGCCTGCTGTCGGCCGAGGACATCAAGAAGCTCACCCAGGGCATGGGAGGCGGGCGATGACGGCACCGCGCACATTCCTCGCAGCCGCTCTGAGCGGCGCGCTGATGCTCGGGCTGGGCGGCTGCGGGGTCGTGGGAGAGGACGGCGGCTATCCGGTGGTCGTCTACTTCGAGAAGACCCCGGCGCTGTACGAGGCGTCCCGCGTCAAGGTGATGGGCTCGAACGTGGGCGTCGTGGAGGACCTGCGGATCGAGGACGACAAGGTCCGCGTCCGGTTGAGGGTCGACTCCGGTGTCCCGCTGCCCTCCGGGGTGCGGGCGACGATCGCCGCGGAGAGCGCCATCGGCGAGCGCAGCGTCATCCTCTTCCCCGCCTGGAGGCCCGGCGACGGGCGCGAGAAGCCCGGAGCCGTCATCCCGATCGAGCGGACCGAGCCGGCCGTGGAGATCGACGAGGCGCTGACGGCCTTCACCGACCTCGCCGAGTCGGTGGATCCCGCGAAGGTCTCCCGGCTTGTCGGGACCGGTGCGGACCTGGTGGAGGGCCGGGGCGACTCGATCAACCGGGCGCTCTCCACCACCTCGGAGCTCGCCGACGACCTGGCGGCGCAGGACGAGCGGCTCGTCTCGGTGGCCGAGGGGCTGCGGGACCTGTCCTCCTCGCTCAACGACAGGGACGAGAAGCTGCGCAGGCTCATCGACTCCTTCGCGACGGTGAGCGGGCAGCTCGCCGACGAGCGCACCCGGCTGAAGAACTTCCTCGTCGGCCTGGAGACGCTCATCCGCACGGGCGATGTGGTCATCAGGGCCTACCGGGAGAAGCTGCCGACCACCCTGGTGAAGACCTCGACCCTGGTGATGACGCTCAAGGCCAACAGCGCCTCGCTGGCCAAGACGATCACCGGTCTGGCGCGCTTCACCGACCTCGCCGTCAGCACCTGGGACCGCGAGAACGACGTGTCGGCCATCCGGATCCAGCTGAACGCCACCATGCGGATCTGGCTCCAGCCGATCTTCGACGCCATGAACTGGGGCGAGGTGCCGTGCCTGGAGAGGCCGATCGGCAACTGCGCCGGCGAGACGGTGGAGAGGGGCGGCTCGTGAGAAGGCTGGTCGCGGTCGTGGCGGTCTCGGCCGCCGTGCTGTCCTCCGGCGCCTGCTCGGTGCAGACGCTGGGGGCGCCCAAGGGCGACTTCGTGCTGTACGCGGTGTTCGACGACGTGCAGAACCTCGTCGCCGGGCACTCGGTGCAGATCTCCGACGTGCCGGTCGGCTCGGTGGCCGAGGTCCGCCTGGACGGCTACCGGGCCAGGGTGACCATGTCGATCGTCGACGGGGTCCGCGTCCCCGCGGGGACGACCGCGACCCTGGCCAAGGCGTCGCTGCTGGGCGAGAACCTCGTCCGGCTCGACCCGCCGCCGGACCCGGGCGCGCGGTTCCTGGCCAGCGGGGCGACGATCGCCGAGACCGCCGTCCAGCCGGGCCTGGAGCAGGTGAGCGAGCGGGTCGCCCCGGTCATCGCCGCGCTGGGCGGGCAGGACCTGAACGAGATCGTCACCGGTCTGTCCACCGGCCTGGAGGGCCAGGGCCCCCGGCTCAACGAGATCATCGATCAGGCCGCCGAGATCTCCGACGACTACGCCGCGGCCAACCGGGACCTGGCCGAGGTGATCGACGGCATGGGGCGGCTCGGCCGGTCGCTGGCCGAGAGCGGTCCCGCGCTCGACCGGCTGCCCGGCCTGCTGGTCGAGACCACGGCCCGGGTCGAGAAGGACCGCGGGGAGCTCAAGCAGGCGGTGAAGGACCTCACCGAGATGGCCTCGGCGGTCAACGCGCAGGTGGGCGCCGAGCACGGCGAGCGGCTGCGCCGGCTGCTGCTGCGGCTCGACGCCGTCCTCGGCAAGATGATCAAGGGCAAGGACCAGCTCAAGGCGTTCACCGCCGGCATCCTCGACGGCTTCGCCAAGGCGCCCTCGATGACCAACGAGGGCCAGGCCCTCATCCATGTGTGGCTGAACGGCTTCCTGCCCGCCGCCCCGGCCCGCGGGCGGCCGGACTTCGCCGACACGCTCGAGGAGTTGATGGGACCGAGATGAGGCCGCGCATCCTGCTCAACCTCGGCGTCTTCGCCGTCCTGGGCGTCGTCATGCTCGTCTGGGCCGGCGCCACGCTGCTGCCGATCCGGATCGGGGAGCGCACCTTCCAGGTGCGCGTGGAGTTCGAGTCCTTCCCCGGCCTGCGCGAGGACCTGGAGGTCGACTACCTCGGCGTCAAGATCGGGCGGGTCGACCGCATCGCGTTGCGCACCGGCCGGGTCGACGTGACCGTGGAGATCGACGAGGGCGTCGAGGTGCCGCGTGACGCCACCGCGCAGGTGCTGCGCAAGTCCGCGGTCGGCGAGCCCTACGTGGAGTTCTCGCCGCCCGCCTCCCGCGGCGGCGGGCTGCTGGCGGACGGCGACGTCGTCCCGCTGGCCAACACCAAGGTCGCCGTCGAGTACCAGCGGCTCTTCGACAGTGCCGGGGAGCTGCTGAAAGCGGTGAAGCCCGCCGACATCAAGACGCTGACCGGCGAGCTGGCGACCGGCCTGGAAGGGCAGGGCGACCCGCTGCGGGACACCGTCGCCGACCTCGACCAGCTCACCGGGACGCTGGCGGAGAACTCCGGCGTGCTCGACGCGCTGGCCGTCCATCTCACCCAGCTGGCGGGCACCCTGGCGGGTTCGCGGACGCGGCTGGCCTCCGGGCTCGACGACCTGGCCGCGTTCACCGGGACGCTCAGCGGCTCCCGCGCCGAGCTCGACAGCCTGCTCGACCGCTCGCCCGGCTTCCTCGAGCAGGTGAACGGACTGCTGGAGGAGTCCAAGCCCGGCGCGCGCTGCCTGCTCACCGCGCTGGAGACCGAAGGCGCACCGCTGTTCACCGACCGGAACGCCAAGGAGCTCGAGCGGGCGCTCACCAGCATGCACAAGGACTTCCCGGTGATCGCCGACCACATCCTCATCACCCGGCCCGAAGGCATGTACGCCAAGGTCAAGCTGGTGCTCACGCTGGCCGGTCCCGTCTCCAACGCCGAGGAGTACGCCACGGAGCTGGCCGCCCCGGCCGTTCCGCCGGTCTACTACTGCAAGACCGGGACCGAGCAGCGGAGCGCGGCGCCCGAGGGCCCCGCCCGCGAGAACGCCCCCTCCACCGCCGCGCAGGACCGCGCGGCACCCCAGCCGTTCACCACGGTCGTCCCCCGGGCCGCCGACTCCGCGGACGAAGGGCCGGGGAACTGGCTGACGCTGCTGCCGATCGTCGCCGGCTCCCTCGTCCTGCTCGGCGTCGCCGCCCACACCGTCCGCCGTTTCCGAAACACGTCCCGCTGACCCACCAGGAGACCAAGATGACGACGAAGGCCGAAGACGTCGACGAGGACGTCGTCTCCGAGGACGTCACCGAAGAGGCTCCCGCCGAGGAGCCGCCGCAGAAGGAGACCGCGGAGGAGACCGCCGAGGAGCCTCCTTCGAAGGAGCCGCCGCCGGAGCAGGCGGGCGGCGGACCGCGTTTCCCGCGCGGCAGGGTCCTGCTGGTCGCCGCCGCCGTCCTCGTCCTGGTCGCCTCGGTGACGACGGCGGTGGTGCAGTGGCGGGAGGCCGACCGCCTCGGCGAGGCCGCCCGCACCGAGCAGCTCGTCCGCACCAGGTCCGCCGAGTTCAGCCAGGCCCTCCTCGCCTACCGGCACACCGACCTGGACCAGGCCCGCGAACGCATCCGCTCGCTGTCCTCGGAGGACTTCGGCCGCAGTTACGAGACCGCCTTCGACGGCCTCGCCGACGTCATCAAGAAGTACGAGGCCGACGCGAAGGCCACCGTCCGCGACATCTACGTCAACGAGGTCGACGGCCAGCGCGCCAAGACCCTCATCGTCCTGGACACCGAGGTCCACAGCACCGCCGGCGTCCGCCGCGTCCTCGGCACGAAACTCCTCCTGGAACTCGTCCAGGAGAAGGGCGCCTGGAAGGTCGACTCCCTGACCACCCTCGCCGCCGACGACGAGAGCCTGACCAACCCCGACGGCACCACCGAGAAGCCCGCCGGCGAGGATCCCAAGACCCCCTGAACTCCCGCCGCACGCGAAAGGCTCCCCTTGCCGGGAGCCTTTCCTAACCGGTCCGGCGTGCGCGGCCCGCCGCGAAGAGCAGCATGCCGACGACGCTCACCGTGGTGATCCACATG
Organism: Actinocorallia populi; assembly: GCF_002995495.1. Classification (GTDB taxonomy): domain Bacteria; phylum Actinomycetota; class Actinomycetes; order Streptosporangiales; family Streptosporangiaceae; genus Actinocorallia; species Actinocorallia populi. The sequence goes on from NZ_PVZV01000007.1 coordinate 447,323, forward strand.
CCCGGCAGCAGGGACTGGCTCTCGGTGGCCTCCAGCAGCCTGAAGCTCTCCACGTCGTACTCCCAGGCCTGCCGGAGCGTCTCCGGGTCCCCCGGCTCCCAGGTCAGCTGCTGGGCCGTCGAGGACAGGATGTCCGGCAGCAGCCAGCACGCCACGCCGAGCGCGAGCCCCGCCGAGACGTCCCGCCTGGCCGTGAAGGCGGCCAGCGCCAGCATTCCCGCGGCCACCAGCGCCGCGGCGACCGCGGAAACGCTGGCGGGCAGCCCGACCTCCTCCTTGAAGAGCGTGCAGCAGTCCAGGTGGTCGGAGACCCTCTCCCCGTCCTGGGACCAGGTCGTCGTCGTCCGGACCCACGGCAGCCACTCCCCGAGCAGCCCCAGCAAGGCCAGGCAGGCCCCGGCCACCGCCCACGACGGCCCTCCCCCGGCCGACCGCGGCCACCCGCCCCGCGCCAGCGCCGCGAACGCCGCCACCGCCGCCATCACCAGCAGCACGTGCGCGGTCCGCAACACCACGAACCCCGGCCCCATGCCCCCCTGCCCGCTGAGCGCGAACTCGATGTCCCCCACCGCGTTCGACCACGCGAACGGCGCGTAGGCCACGACCAGCCCGGCCGCCACCCCGAACGTCCGCCGGAACGGCATCATCCCCGCCGCCGCGACCACCAGCACCAGCTCGGGCACGTACCGGAAGGCCCCCGCCCCCTCCCCCAGCAGCCCCGGCCCCTCCCCGAACTGCGGGACCAGGCTCCCCGCCACGGCCATCCCCGCCGCCACCGCCGTGAGCGCGGCGGCCGCGTGCTCCGCCCCCCGCCCGCTCCCCGCGCCCTTGCCCATGGCGTATCCGACATCACCCATTTCCGCTCCCTTCCAGAGGAGATCCTGCCGCTCTGCGTCCTTCTCGGGAAGCGGGCGGAGCCTCAGGAGTCCCGGCGACCGGCGGGCCGGGTGCGGAGGCCGGTTCTCACGGCTCGGGAACGGCGGGATTCCCGCGGGTCACGCCGCCGACGACCTGGCGAGGTAGACGGTGTTGGTGGCTTCGCCGCCCTGGAGGTGGTTGGGGAAGGCGACGACGCGGGCGTGCGGCTCGACGAACACCTCGGCGAGGACGGCGATGAAGTCCTCCTCCGGCGGGTCGTTGGACCACAGGGCGAACACCCCTCCCGGGCGCAGCCGGGCGGACAGCCGCCGCAGCCCCTCGGGCCGGTAGAACGCGGCGTGCCCCGGATGCAGCACGTGGCCGGGGGCATGGTCGATGTCGACGATGACGGCGTCGAAGCTCCGGTCCCCGTCCTGCGGGTCGAAGCCGTCGCCGGCCTCGACCATCGCGAAGAAGTCGCCGCGGACCAGGCGGCAGCGGGGGTCGGCGGTCAGCTCCGCGCCCAGGGGGATCAGGCCCCGCTCGTGCCAGTCGATCACCTCGCCGAGCGCCTCGACCACGATCATGGACCGCACGCGCGGGTCGTCCAGGACGGCCCGCGCGGTGTAGCCCAGGCCGAGCCCGCCCACGACCACGTCGAGACGCTCCCCGGGCAGTTGCGCCAGCGCCAGCTCGGCGAGGGCGACCTCCCCCGCGGTGAACAGGCTCGACATGAGGAAGTCCTCGTCGAGCTTGATCTCGAACACGTCGGCGCCCAGGACGGGGTCCCGGCGCCGGCGCAGGCTGATGTCGCCCTTGGGCGTGGGCTCGTAGGCCAGTTCCTCGAATCGTGCGCTCATCGGGTCCCCTGTTCGTCCACCGGTGCGGTCGCCCACAAGTCTTCCGCAGGCGAAGGACCGTTCCGGGCGGTCAGGCCACGCAGAACTCGTTGCCCTCCGGGTCGGCCATGACCCACCAGTGGCCGGCCGGGCCCTGGTCCACCTCGCGGACGCGGGTGGCGCCCAGGCCTTCCAGGCGTGCCACCAGTTCGTCGCGGCCGCCGGGCTCGCTGTGGACGTCCAGGTGCAGGCGGTTCTTGACCGTCTTGGGCTCGGGCACGTTCTGGAAGAGCAGGCGGCGGCCGTGGCCGACGCCGCTGAGCTCGTCGAACGGGTCGTCGGGGTGGCGAATCCCGGCGTAGCCGCGGAAGACCCTGCGCCCGCGGTGCTCGGCGACCGCCTCCGCCTCCAGGTGCCCGGCGGCCAGCAGCCGCTCGATGAGCGGGCCGGGGTCCTCCACCTCGTAGCCCAGGGCCGCCGCCCAGAAGTCCGCGAGCGCGGGCGCGTCGGCGCTGTCGACGACCAGCTTCCAGTTCAGTGTCATGTAACCATTTATAGTGGTTACATGATCTCCCCGCAACCGGCGCGCCGCGAGGCCGGAGGCTCAACCCGAAACGGGGAAGTTGCTGCGGAAGACGCCGTGCGGGTCGTGGCGGCGCTTGATGCCGCGCAGCCGGGTCAGCGCGGCGGGGGTGAAGGCGTCGGCCGCGGTCTCCTCGGGGTTGAGGAAGGTGAAGGGCTTGCGGCCGCTGACGGGCAGGGCTTCGGCGAGTCCGCGCTGCCTGGCGGTGACGGCCCGGGCGGTGGCGGGGTCGGTCGGGATGCCGAACATGTAGAGGGCGTAGGGCTCGGTGAGCGGGCCGTGGGGGCTGTCGGACGGGCGGGCGAACACGCCGCCCAGGTGCCGGATCTGCACGCTCAGCAGCGGGGCGATGGGGTCGGCCTGCAACGTCTTGGCCGCGGTGTCGTCGAGTGCGGTCAGCAGTTCGGCGCGCGAGATGCCGGGTCCGGGGTCGGTGGGCTCGGCGGTGATGGTCCCGATCTCGGAGACCGGCATCATCCTTCTGCCGTCGGACAGCGGACCGGGCAGGCCGTCCAGCGGGGCGAGCAGGGCGCGCGCCTCGTCCTCCCCGCCGAGGTGGGTGACGTCGACGGCGACCATGGGGTCGGCGCCGGGGAAGTGCAGCAGATCCAGCCAGGCGGTCAGCCCGTCGGGCGCCGTGGCGGTGATCCGCCGGTAGGCGTCCAGCACGGCCGGGGCGTGCTCGGCCGTCCACAGGACCCGGCCGCCGTACAGGTGCGGCGCGGGGTGCAGGGCCAGCTCGAGGGCGGTGACGATCGCGAAGTCGCCGCCTCCGCCGCGCAGCGCCCAGAACAGGTCGGGGTCGGCGTCGGCGGTGACGCGCCGCCGCCCTCCCTCGGCGTCGACGATGTCGAAGGCCGTGACGTTGTCGGCGACCCAGCCGTGGGCGCGGCCGAACCAGCTCAGCCCGCCGCCGAGGGCGACGCCGGTGACGCTGACGACCGGGGAGCTGCCGGGCAGGCCGGTCAGCCCGTGCGGTGCGGCGGCGGCCTGCACCCTGCCGGAGGCCACGCCCGCGCCGACGTGGGCGCGGCGGGCGTCCGGGTCGATCCGCAGGGCGTCCAGCCGGGCGGTGCGCAGGAGGATGGTGCCGTCGGTGCGGCCGGTGGCGCCGTGCCCGTTCGGCTGCGTCGCCACGCTCAGGCCGGCGGAGCGGGCGTACCGGACCAGGGCGGCGACGTCGTCGGCGTCCGCCGCCTCCACCACGGCCGCCACCGGTTGCTCGACGGCCAGGTTCCAGGCGCGGCGCGCGGTGTCGAACCCGGCGTCCCCGGGCAGCAAAACCCGTCCGCGGACGGCGGAGTGCAGAGTGCTCATGATCGTCTTCGTCATGGACACCACACTAGAACCGGGAAAGACCTTGGATAAGGTGCATTCCCATGATGGATTCATGGGTCAATGTGGCGGAACGGCTCGGCAGCGACCTGCATCTGGAGCTCGCGGGGCCCGGCAGCCGCCGCGCCGTCCTCATCCACGCGCTGCGGGAGGCCGTACGGGACGGAAGACTCCTTCCGGGGACCCGGCTGCCGCCGTACCGCTCCCTCGCCGCCGACCTCGGGCTCGCCCGCAACACCGTCGCGGACGCCTACGCCGAGCTGGTCGCCGAGGGGTGGCTGATCGCCAGGCAGGGCTCCGGCACCCGGGTGGCGCCCCGAGCCGAGCCCGTCCGGCCGCCGCGCCCGCCGAAGAAGGCGGCCGCACGTCCGGCCCCGCCGTCGCACAACCTCAGGCAGGGCCAGCCCGACGCCGCCTCCTTCCCCCGTCCGGCCTGGCTGGCCGCCGCCCGCCGCGCGCTGAACGCCGCCCCCCACGACGCCTTCGGCCCGGGTGACCCGCAGGGCCGCCTGGAACTGCGCCGCGCGCTGGCCGAGTACCTGGCGCGCGCCCGCGGCGTCCGGACCACGCCCGACCGGATCGTGGTGTGCTCCGGCTTCGCCCACGCGCTGCGGCTGCTCTTCGGCGGCCGGGTCCTGCGCGGGCCGCTGGCCGTGGAGTCCTACGGGCTCGCCTTCCACCGCTCCCTCCTGGAGGCCGCCTCCGTCCGTACCGTCCCGCTCTCGCTCGACGGGCACGGCGCCCGCACCACCGAACTGGAGCACCTCAAGGACGCACGGGCGGTGCTGCTCACCCCGGCGCACCAGTTCCCGACCGGCGGGCCCCTGCAGCCCGAGCGGCGCGTGACCGCCGTGGACTGGGCGCGTACCCGCGGGGGCGTGATCCTGGAGGACGACTACGACGGCGAGTTCCGCTACGACCGCGAACCGGTCGGCGCGGTGCAGGGCCTCGATCCGGAGCGGGTCGTCTATCTCGGTTCGGCCAGCAAGAGCCTGTCCCCGGCGTTGCGGCTCGGCTGGATGGTGCTGCCCGAGCACCTCCTCGACCCCGTCCTGGCGGCCAAGGGCGAGCGGGAGGCATGGACGGGCGTGGCGGACCAGCTCACCCTCGCCGACTTCATCGACTCGGGCCACTACGACCGCCACGTCCGCCGCATGCGCCAGCGCTACCGCGCCCGCCGCGACCGCCTCGTCGCCGCCCTCGCCGCCAGGGCCCCGCACATCGCCCTCACCGGTATCGCCGCCGGCCTGCACGCCGTCCTGCACCTGCCGCCCGGAACCGAGCGCGCCACCGTCGAGGCCGCCGCCTCGAACTCCCTCGCCCTGGACGGTCTGGCCGGCTTCCGCCACCCCGCCGCCACCATGCCCGCCAGGGACGGCCTCGTCGTCGGCTACGCCACCCCGCCCGAACACGCCTACGGACCCGCCCTCGAAGCGCTGTGCCGCGTCCTTCCCCCCGCGCCCGCCGGAGACTGACCCGCCGCCGTCCGCTCCCGGACCGGCGACGTGGCCATGCGCTATCTCACGACGGCGAGGACGAGGGAGGCGACGGCCAGTGCCAGGTAGCCGCCGGGGAAGGCGATGTTGTGGAAGACCCGGGCACGGACGTGCGCCGCGATCGCGCCGATGAAGAACAGCACGAGCCCGGCGGCGGCGGCGATGCCGATGGTCCGGCCGCCCAGGAGTCCCAGCGCGAGCCCGGCGGCCCCCGCCGCCTTCAGCGCGCCGAGCAGGGGGATCCAGGATGGAGGAAGGCCCACTTCGGCCGAGTTGGCGAGGACGAACTTCGCTCGGGCGAAGTCCGCCACGGCGATGCCCGCGTTGGCCGCGATCGTGATGACGGTGACCACGACGTACAGGACGGGCATGGGTTCTCCTCGGTTCCTCCGGCGAGCCTTCTGCTCGCTTCCGGCCTCCAGCCTCCTCAACCACTGACTTGGTGTCCAATACCTGCATCTATAACCTTATGGAATGGATGTCGACACCCGGCTGCTGCGGTCCTTCGTCGCCGTGGCGGAGGAGGGGACCCTCACCCGTGCCGCGGAACGGCTCTACGTCTCGCAACCGGCGCTCACCAAACAGATCAGGCAGCTGGAGGACCTGCTCGGCGTGCGGCTGTTCACCCGGTCGCGGACCGGCATGGCCCTCACCGAACCGGGCAGGGCCCTCGCGGCGCGGGCGCCCGCCCTGCTGGCCGGCTGGGACCGGACGCTGCGGGAGACCAGGAGCACGGCCCTGCGCGCGGCCCGCGTCCTGCGGGTCGGATACCTGGCCAGCGCCGCCAACGAGGCCACCCCGGACATCGTCGCGCAGTTCGCCCGCCGCCGGCCGGGCTGGCGCGCGGACATGCGGCAGGCCGCCTGGTCGGACCCGACCGCCGGGCTCGCCGACGGGGACGTCGATGTGGCCCTGGTCCGGCTGCCCTTCCCCGGCCAGGACGCCCTGCGGGTGGAGCCGCTGTTCACCGAGCCCCGCTGGGTCGCGCTCCCCGCCGCGCATCCCCGCGCCGCCCGCGAGGTGATCCCCTTTTCCGACCTGTGGGACGAGCCCTTCGTCGCGGCGCCCGCGGAAACGGGCCGCTGGCGGGACCACTGGCTGGCCGCCGACGAACGTGAAGGCCGCCCCGTCCGCATCGGCGCGGTCACCGACCGGCCCGACGACTGGCTCAGCGCCGTCGCCAACGGCCGCGGCATCGCCCTGGCCCCCGCGTCGGCCGCCCGCTTCTACGCCCGTCCGGGCATCGTCTACCGGCCTCTCAGCGGCGTCAGCCCCAGCCGCGTGGGCGTCGCCTGGTCCCCTGCCGACGACGCCGACCCCGTCATCGGGGACTTCGTCCGCTGCTGCCTCGACAACCGTCCGCCCCGCGATCCCGGCGCCCCGCCGGGTGAGGACGGCCATGCGGGCGGGCGGCCGGAGCCGGGGGCGTTCGGCTGACGTGCGACGGCGGCGGTGCCCGCAGGAACCGCCGCCGTCGTGTGCCGTGCGTCAGTGCAGGACGAGGGCCTCGGCGTCGGCCTCGGCGGACGCGTTCTCCTGGCGCCGGACTGCGAAGGACAGGAGGGCGGCGGCCAGGCCGACGCCGCCTCCCCAGAGGAACGCGTCGTGGATGCCCGCGGCCTGGGCGGAGACCGGGTTCGTCCCCGTCTCCAGCGCGGCGTCGGTGCCCAGGGTCATGAGCGTCACGAAGAGCGCGGTGCCCGCGGCTCCGGCGAGCTGCTGGAGCGTGTTGAGGATGGCGCTGCCGTGCGAGTACAGCCCCGCGTCCAGCGAGCCCAGGGCCGAGGTCATCAGCGGCGTCATGGCGAAGCCGATGCCCAGGCTCGTCAGCACGTGGATCACGATGACGAACCAGGTGGGGGTCGTCTCGTCGAGCAGGCTCATCAGCGCCAGCGCGAGGGCCATGGTGAACGTCCCCGGGATGACCAGGGGGCGCGGCCCGAACCGGTCGGACAGCCTGCCGACCAGCGGCGCGATCAGGCCCATGGCCAGCCCGCCGGGCAGCAGGAGGAGGCCGGTCTCCAGGGTCGTCAGGCCGCGGACGTTCTGCAGGTAGATCGGCAGCAGGATGAGCGCGCCGAACAGGGCCCCCATGGAGAACAGCAGCAGGACGATGCCGACGACGAACGAACGCGTCCTGAAGGGGCGCAGGTCGAGCAGCGCCGCGTCACCGCGCTGCAGGCGGATCTGGCGCAGGACGAACAGCACGAGCGCCGCGGCGCCGACGGCGAGCGGGACGGCCGGCGGGACCGGGGCGTGGCCGCCCGCCGCCTCGCCGATGCTGCTCAGGCCGTAGATCAGGCCGCCGAAGCCGACGGCGGACAGCGCGAACGACGGCAGGTCGAAGCGCACGGGCCTGGGGGTGCCCGCGTTCTTGACCAGCACGACCCCGACTGCGACGGTCAGCACCGCGATCGGCAGGACGGACAGGAACAGCCAGCGCCAGCTCAGCTCGGACAGGATCAGCCCGGAGAAGGTGGGGCCGACGGCCGGCGCGACCGAGATCACGATCGCGACGAGCCCCATCGTGCCGCCGCGGCGCGAGGCCGGGACGAGCGTGAGGATGGTGGTCATCAGCAGCGGCAGCACCAGCGCCGTCCCCGACGCCTGGATCACCCGGGCGGCCAGGAGGACGCCGAACTGCGGCGCCAGTCCCGCCAGCAGCGTGCCCGCGGCGAACAGCGACGTCGCGGTGATGAAGACCGTCCGGGTGGCGAAGCGCTGGAGGATCAGGCCGGTGGCCGGGATGACCACGGCCATCGTCAGCATGTACCCGGTGGTCAGCCACTGCGCCGTCGCGGCCCCGACGGAGAACTCGGTCATGAGCTTGGGCAGTGCCACGCTCATGACGGTCTCGTTGAGGATCATCACGAACGCGGCGAGGATCGGCAGGGCGATCGCGATCTTGACATGGCGGGGCAGCGCCTGCTCGGTCCCTGCGGCGGGCGGGGCGCCCTTGTCGATATCGGGGTGCAACTCCACGGGGAGGCGTGGCCTTTCTCTTCTCGGGTGGGCCGGTCGACGGCGGCGTTGCCCGCACCGGGCGCGGAAGAGCCCGGATCTCCGCTGCGCCGCAGTCTATGTCCGACTTGGCTGGACACCCGTCCCCCGCACGAGCCCGACTGGGACTGCCTGCGCCGGACCTTCGACGTCGTCGTCGAGGTGCTCACCGACGAGAAGGGCCGCGCCCACGACCTGGCGGTCCAGCAGATCGTCCAGGAGTGCCCCGCCCTGCACGCCGCCCACCTGGAGAGGGCCGACCGCCTCCAGGAGCAGATGGCCGAACGCCTGTCGGCCCGCGCGGTGGCCCGCGACCCCGCCTGCCGCCCCGACCCGGTGGTCCTGCGCGCCGTCGTCGGCGCGGCCTTCGCCTGCCTGCTCTCCGCCGTCTCCCACGCCCTGCGCGACGGCGACCTCGACGGCCTCGGCGCCCGCCTCGACAGGGTCATGGAGGCCCTGCGCCCCTCGTCGGCCGAACCCCCGGCCGCTTCGCGTCCTTCCTGATCCGTACGCGCACCCGTCCTGATCGACGCCCCGGCGTCCTCGACGAAACGCCGGCGAAGCGGAGAGCCTTCCGCAGAACCCCGCCCGGGGCATCTGGTTCTCACGGCGACCGCCGTCGGCACGAGCCGGGACGGCCCCCGCCCGGTACGGGCGGGGGCCGTCCCTGGATCTACGGCGTCGTCCTCTCACCGGGCGCCGGTGCGTAGCCGGCGGCCCGGGTCGTGAAGGTGCCGCGGCCCTGGGTGCGGCCGCGCAGCCGCGACGCGTAGCCGAACAGCTCGGCCAGCGGCACGGTCGCCGTGATCACCGCGGTGCCGGACCGCGCGGCCCGGCCCGAGACCCGGCCGCGCCGCGCCGCCAGGTCGCCGAGCACCGTGCCGACGGCCTCGTCGGGCACGGTGACCGTGACCTCGGCCACCGGTTCCAGCAGCGCCATCACGCCCGCGCGCAGCGCCTCCCGCAGCCCGAACCGGCCCGCAGCCCGGAACGCCATCTCCGACGAGTCCTTGGAGTGCGTGGCACCGTCGGTCAGCGTCACCCGCAGCCCTGTCACCGGATGGCCCCCGAGAGGGCCCTCGGCGAGGGCGTCCCGGCAACCGGCCTCGACCGCGCGGACGTACTCCTGCGGAACCCGTCCGCCGGTCACGACCGACCGGAACACGAAGCCCTCCTCCGGCTCCAGCGGCTCGACGTCGAGGACCACGTGCGCGAACTGCCCCGCGCCCCCGTCCTGCTTGACGTGCCGGTACACCAGTCCGGACACGCCGCGGGCGACGGTCTCGCGGTACGCCACCTGCGGCCGGCCGACGCCGACGTCCAGCCCGTGGGAGCGGCGGATCTTCTCCACGGCCACCTCCAGATGCAGTTCGCCCATGCCCGACAGCACCGTCTGACCGCTCTCGGCATCGGCGCGGACCACGAGAGAGGGATCCTCCTCGGCCAGCCGCGCCAGCGCCGTGGCCAGCCGGTCGACGTCCACGCGCCTGCGCGCCTCGACCGCCACCGAGACCACCGGGTCCGCGACGACCGGCGGTTCGAGCAGCAGCGGAGCCGCCGGGGCGCACAGGGTCGCGCCGACGCGGACGGTCTTCAGCCCGACCACCGCGACGATGTCCCCGGCCGCCGCCCGGTCCATCTCGGTGTGCCGGTCTGCCTGCACGCGCAGTATCCGGCCGATCCGCTCCGAGCGGCGTGCTCCCGCGTCCAGCACGGTGTCTCCCTTCCGCATCGTCCCGGCGTAGACGCGCACGTACGTCAGCCGCCCCGTCGCGGTCGAGTTCACCTTGAACACCAGTCCCGCGAACGGACCGGCCGGGTCGGCCGCCCGCTCCTGCGGCGCGCCGTCCCAGGCGCCCCGTACCGGCGGAACGTCGAGCGGCGAGGGCAGGTACGCCACGACGGCCTCCAGCAGCGGTTCGATGCCGCAGTCGCGGTACGCCGACCCGCACAGCACCACGACGGCCTCACCGCTGCGGGTCAGGTCGCGCAGCGCCCCGGCGAGCGTCTCGCCGGAGACCGCGCCGCGCGCGCAGAACTCCTCCAGCGCGGCCGGGTGCAGTTCGGCCACCTCCTCCTCGAGCAGACGGCGCCGCCGTTCCGCCTCCTCCCGCAGGACGTCCGGCACCGGACCCTCCTCGTACCCGTCGCGGCCGGCGCGCCAGGTCGACGCGCGCATGCGGAGCAGGTCCACCACCCCGGTGAACGCGCCCTCCTGACCGATGGGCAGCTGGACCGCCAGCGGGACGGCCCCCAGCCGCTCCCGGATCGACCGGACCGCGGCGTCGAGGTCCGCCCCGGCGCGGTCCATCTTGTTGACGAACGCGATCCGCGGCACGGCGTGCCGGTCGGCCTGCCGCCACACCGCCTCGCTCTGCGGTTCGACACCCGCGACGGCGTCGAACACCGCGATCGCGCCGTCGAGCACGCGCAGCGAGCGCTCCACCTCGTCGGCGAAGTCGACGTGGCCGGGCGTGTCGATCAGGTTGACGCGGTGGCCGTCCCAGACGCAGCTCACCGCGGCGGCGAAGATGGTGATGCCGCGGTCGCGCTCCTGGGAGTCGAAGTCGGTGACGGTCGTCCCGTCGTGGACCTCGCCCCGCTTGTGGGTGGCTCCGGTGAGGTACAGGATCCGTTCGGTGACGGTGGTCTTCCCGGCGTCGACGTGGGCGAGGATGCCCAGGTTCCGGACGCGGGTCAGCGGGCTGGTGGACGGGGATCGGTGTCGTGGTTCGGTGCGCACGGCCCAGGGCCTTTCGGGGTGCTGGTGAGCAGGGCGGCGCGATTCCCGTGCGAACGGCTCGGATTCCGGGTCGGCCCGGAGGCGTGCGGGCCCGTCGGAGCGCACCGGCGGCTCGGCGGCCGCCCGGCGCGCGGACGGGTCAGGCGTTCGCCACGGTCTTCCGGTGGCGGCCGCGCAGCCGGCACCGGGTGGACGAGGACACCGGGATCACGTCGTACCGTGACCGGGGAGAGACCGCGGCGGTGCGACAACGCATGGCCGGGCTCCCCTCACTGGTCGAGACGCGCTGCGATGCCGATCGCACCGCACGAGCCCGAGTGTAGAGAGACGGCCCGCCCCGCCGAAACCGGTTTTCCGCGGCGGGACGGGCTCGGTGCGGGACCCGCGGGCCCCGCACCGGCGGGGGTCACGCGGCCGGGGCGGCCTTGCGGTAGGTGTGGATGACCACGCCGGTGCCGAGCGTCAGGGTCTCGGCCAGCTCGAAGGAGGCGGTGAACGACTCCGTGCCGATCAGGCGGTCGCCGCCCTTCTTCAGCCCGGCGAAGACCGGGTGGATCCACAGGCGCAGCTCGTCGAGCAGGCCGGCCTCGACCAGGGTGCGGGAGAGCTCGCCGAAGCCGTACTGCACGATGTCCTGCCCCGGCTGCTCCTTCAGCCGGGCGATCTCCGCGACGACGTCGGTGGAGATGATCGAGGTGTTGTTCCAGTCGGCCTTGTCCAGCGTGGTGGACACGGCGTACTTGGGCAGGGCGTTCATCCGGACGCCGTACTCGCCGGTCTGCTCCTCCATGTACGGCCAGGACGACGCGAAGCCCTCGTAGGTCCTGCGGCCCAGCAGCAGGGCTCCGGAGGAGAACAGCAGGTCGTGTGCGTACTTCTGGGCGTCCTCGCCGAAGTAGGGAATGCTCCACTCCTGCGGGTCGTCGATGACGCCGTCGAGGGTGACGTAGGTCGAGTTGATGATCTTGCGCATGGTCTTCTCCCGGGGGATGGTCAGGCCTGGTAGGGGGATGCGGTGCGCGCCTCGCTCAAGGCGCGCGCCCACCAGGCGAGCTGGTCGAGCATGGTCTCGACGGTGGTGTTGCACTCGGCGGCCGGCTTGGGCCAGCCGCCGTCGGCGGTGAAGTCGTTCCAGTAGCGGGACAGGCTGACGGTGTCGCGGATCGCGACGGCGTGCAGCTCGCCGAAGACCTGGCGGAGCTGGGCGGCGGCGTGCCGGCCGCCGGACTCGCGGCCGTAGGAGACGATCGCGACCGGCTTGGCGTGCCACTCCTCGTAGTACCAGTCGATCGCGGTCTTCAGCGGCGCCGGGAACCCGTGGTTGTACTCGGGGGTCACCACGATGAAGGCGTCCGCCGCGGCGAGCCGGGGAGCCAGCGCCCGCACCGCCGCGGGCGGCTCCTCGTCGTGGTCGGTGAGCGTCGCCGGCAGGTCCGCCTCGGCCAGGTCGACCAGGTCGGTCTCCAGGTCCGGGTGCCGGCCCGCCCTCTCGACGAGCCACCCGGCCACGGTCGGCCCGAACCGGCCGGTGCGCGTGCTGGCGATGATGACCACCACCCGCAGCCGATTCCGGTGCTCCATCGTGTCCTCCCTCCGCCGTTCCGCTTGACGTGTCCTACTGTGCCGCAGTGCCTTTCCGGTTCGTTGACGGTTCGTTGCCGATCGGCCCGCGCCTGCCGTAATACGGGTGGAAAACGGCTATGGTGCGGATCGTGCTGTTCGGTGTCCTGGGTCCCCTCGCCGTGTGGACCGACGAAGGCGAGCCGGTCACCGTGCCGGGCAGGCTGGTGCGCGCCCTGCTGGCCGACCTGCTGCTGCACGAGGGGCGCACGGTGTCCGCCGACCGGCTGGTGGACGACCTGTGGCCGCAGGACCCGCCCGCGAACCCGGCGGGCACCCTCTCGGCGAAGGCCTCCCAGCTGCGCAAGGCGCTGGGCGACGCCGAACCCGGCGGCCGCGACCTGGTGGCGGCCCGCCCGCCGGGCTACCGGCTGGCCGTCCGGCCCGAGGCCGTGGACGCCCGCCGCTTCCAGGACCTGGTCGCCCGCGCGGGCGATACCGACGACCCGCGGGCCAAGGCCGACCGGCTGACCGAGGCCCTGTCGCTCTGGCGCGGTCCCGCCTTCGCGGACTTCGCCGACGAGCCGTTCACCCAAGCCGCCATCGCGCGGCTGGAGGAGCTGCGGCTCATCGCGTACGAGGACCGCGCCGCGGCGCGCCTGGCCCTCGGCGACCACGCCCTGCTGGCCGGTGAGCTGGCCGGCCTCCTGGCCGCCCACCCCCTGCGGGAGCGGCTCAGGGCCGCGCACATGCGCGCCCTCTACGCGGCGGGACGGCAGAGCGAGGCCCTGGAGAGCTTCGCCGAACTGCGGACGCTGCTCGCCGACGAGCTGGGTCTGGATCCCGGTGCCGAGCTGTCCGCGCTCCACCGGTCGATCCTGGCGCAGGACCTGCCCGCCGCGCCGTCACGCGCACGGCCGCGGACGAACCTGCCGGTACCGCTCACCGGGCTCGTCGGCCGGTCCGGCGCGGTCTCCGAGGTGGGCGCGAGGCTGGGAACGGACCGCCTGGTCACGCTCACCGGTCCGGGCGGGGTCGGCAAGACCCGGCTGGCGCTGGAGGTCGCCGGCCGGGCGGACGGGTCGCACGCCGACGGGGTGTGGCTGGTGGAGCTGGCGCCGCTGCCCGCGGGCACGACCGGCACGACCGGCCTCGCCGACCTGGTGACGGCGGTCCTGGGCGTCCACGACAGCGCCGCGCAGGCTCCGCTGGACCGGCTCGTCGAGGCTCTCGGCGGCAGGCACGTGCTGCTGGTGCTGGACAACTGCGAGCACGTGGTCGAGTCGGCGGCGGAGCTGGCCGGGACGCTGCTGCGCGCCGTCCCCGGGTTGCGGATCCTGGCGACCAGCAGGGAGCCGCTCTGCCTGCCCGGCGAGGTGGTGTGGGCCGTGCCTCCGCTGGCCGTGCCGGACCGGGCGGAGGCCGACCCGGCCGCGCTGGAGCGGGTGGCGGCGGTGCGGTTGTTCGTCGAGCGGGCCTCGGCCGCGGACCGCGGCTTCGCGCTCGACGCCGGCACCGCCGAGCCGGTCGCCGTGTTGTGCCGCCGCCTCGACGGGATCCCGCTGGCGCTGGAGCTGGCCGCGACCAGGGTCCGGGCGCTCGGCGTGCACGGGCTGGTCGACCGGCTCGACGACCGGCTGCGGCTGCTGGCGACCGGGCACCGCGGGACGCCGCCGCGGCAGCAGACGCTGCTGGCGGTGATCGACTGGAGCTGGGAGCTGCTCACCGAACCGGAGCGGGTCGTGCTGCGCAGGCTGGCCGTGCACGCCGACGGCTGCACCCTGGAGGCGGCCGAGGCGGTGTGCGCGGTCGAGGGCGACACGCTGGATCTGCTGGCGCGGCTGGTGGACCGGTCGCTGGTGGTCATGACCGACCACGGGCGGAACGGCCCCCGCTACCGGCTGCTGGAGTCCGTGGCCGCCTACTGCGTCGAGCGGATGCGGGAGGCCGGCGAGCTGGAAGCCGTGCGGGCACGGCACCGCGACCACTACACCCGCCTGGCCGAGCAGGCCGAGCCCCACCTGTACGGAGCCGGGCAGCGACGGTGGCTGGACCGCCTGGACGCCGAGGCCGCCAACCTGCGCGGCGCGCTGGAGGGGCCGCGGTCCTTGCGGGTGGCCAACGCCCTCGCCTGGTCGTGGTTCCTGCGCGGCAGGCTCACCGAGGCCAGGCGTTCGCTGGAGGCGGCTCTGGCCCATGACGGGCCCGCGGAGCCGAAGGCCAGGGCACGGGCGTGGCTCGCCGGGTTCGCCCTGCTGGAGGGCGACCGCACCGCCTGGGACGCCTACCGCGATCCGCGGGCCGACCCCGGCGATCCCCGAGCGTTGTGGTTCCTGGGCTACCTCGGTATCGACACGGGTGAGCTGGCCGCGAGCGAGGAGATGCTGGAACGGGCGCTCGCAGCCTTCCGCGCGGCCGACGACCGGTGGGGTGAGGCCGCGGTGCTCATCGCCCGCGCCAAGATCTCCCACGTCAGGGGCGACTCCGCGGCACTCGAACGCGACAGCGAGCACGCCGTCAGGCTCTTCGGAGAGCTGGGCGACCGCTGGGGCATGCTCCAGGCCACCGTGTGGCTCAGCGGCCTGGCGGAGATGACGGGCGACCACAAGCGGGCGCGCGACCTCCAGAACGAGGCGCTCCGCCTCGGCGAGGAGCTCGCGCTGTGGCCGGACGTCGCGGGCTGTCTGGCCTGGCTCGGCTGGATCGACCTCCAGCTCGGCGACTACGCGCAGGCCCGCGAGAACTGCGAACGGGCGCTGCGGCTCGCCGTCGAGCAGGGCGCGCGGTCGATCCGCACCCTCGGCGAACTCGGCCTCGGCTTCGCCTCCCGCAAAACGGGCGACCTGGACCAGGCCGAGGTCCACCTGCGCCGCCTGGTCGACGCGGTGGAGCCCGGGGAGACACCGCTGCACCTGCCGATCGTCCTGGTCGAGCTCGGTTTCGCCGCCGAGCAGCGCGGCCGGGCCGCACAGG
Source organism: Actinocorallia populi (assembly GCF_002995495.1). GTDB lineage: Bacteria > Actinomycetota > Actinomycetes > Streptosporangiales > Streptosporangiaceae > Actinocorallia > Actinocorallia populi. The sequence continues at coordinate 462,710 of NZ_PVZV01000007.1, forward strand.
CCCTCGCCCACCACCTCGACGCGCTCGCCGCCGCCGCGACCATCGAGGGAGGCCGGGAACTGATAAGCGCCATCGAGGGCGTGGCCGGCGCCCTGGCCGCCGCCGGAGAGCACACGGACGCGGCCCGCCTGCTGGGCGCGGCGGACACCTTCCGCGCATCCTCCGGTTTCCCCCTCGCACCCGCCGAACGCGGCGACCTCGACCGCATCACCCGCAGAGCCCGCACGGAACTCGGCGAAGACCCCTTCACCGCCGAATTCACCCGCGGCACAGAACTGACCTTCCCCGAGGCCCAGGCCCTGGCCACCCGCCCACGAACGCTCCCCGAACGAACACCCGCCTGACAGCGGCCGAACCGCCGGGCGACCGCACGGATCGCACCGCCTTCATCGCCCGGGAGGGGTCATGAGCGGGTGTCGGGACGGGTTCGGGTCAGGGGGTGGTGCTGGGACGGCCGGTCTCCAGGTGGCCCATCAGGCGGCGGGTGAAGGTGGTGTCCTCCTTGGTGGTGACGGTGAGGTCGTACCAGCCGTTCGCGGTGCGGTGGCGGACGGTCTTCGAGGTGGCCGGGGCGAGGGTGAAGGTCTCGTTCAGGTGGTTGTGGGCGTGGGACTTCAGGGTGAAGGTCAGGGGGGTGGTGGTCGGGTTCTCCAGGGTGATGACCAGGGTGCGGCGGTCCTGGGCGGAGGAGACGGCGGCTGTGGCGGCCTTGCCGGTGGGCGTGCCGGTGAACTCCCTGCGGAAGCCGTTGGGGCCGGTCAGGGTGACGGAGTACTCGTCGGTGACGGGGAGTGCGTCGGTGGCCGTGCCCCGGACGTCGTAGTGGCGGGGGGAGGGCAGTTCCCCGGCGTAGGGGTAGGCGGCGAAGTGGGAGCCTCGGGGACCTTCGTCCTGGAGGGTGAGCGTCAGGGTCGTGCCGGTGAGGCGTGCGGACGCCTCGGTGCGGTACGGGAGGGGGCGGGCCGGGCGGCGGCCGGGTTCCTGGACGGGCGCCTTCTGGAAGACGGGCGGGAGGGCGGGGAGGAGCGCCCGCGCGCCGGGGTCGGGGGCGGGACGGCCGACGGCCCTGCGGGAACGGGGGCGGGCGAAGTCGAACGCCGAGGTCAGGTCGCCCGCGACCGTGCGCCTCCAGGGGCCGATGTTGGGTTCCCGGACGCCCAGCCAGGTCTCCATGAAGCGGATCGTCGAGGTGTGGTCGAAGACCTCCGAGCAGACGAAGCCGCCGATCGTCCACGGGGAGACGACGAGCATGGGGACGCGGGTGCCGAGGCCCAGGGGCCTGCCGTCCACGAACTCGTCGGGGGTTCCCTCGGGCGGAGCGGGCGGCGGGACGTGGTCGAACCATCCGTCGTTCTCGTCGTAGGTGATGAACACCGCCGTGGACGCCCAGAGCCCGGGATCGGAGGCGATGGCGTCCAGGATGTCGTAGGTGATGCCGGCACCGCGTCCCGGGGCGGAGCTGAGCGGGTGTTCGCTCTCCGCCGCTGAGGCGACGACGTAAGAGACGTTCGGGAGACGTCCGGCGTGGGCCTCCTCGCGGAAGTACTTGCCGAGCTCGCCCTTTCGCGTGCGGCGCAGGCCGTTGTCGAAGGCGGACTTCTCGGCGTCCGTCAGGGTGGCGTAGCCCTTTTCCAACTGGTCCAGAAGGGCCGTGGGGTCTTTTGCCCTGCCCACGGCGCCGTAGAAGGCGTTCATGGAGCGGTAGGTCGTGGAGGCCAGGGCCTTCTTGGCGAGTTCGCGGTACGACTTGAAGTATTCGAGTGCGTTGTCGTCGAAGTTGTCCCACTCGTGGAAGACGCGCCAGGACTTGCCGGCCGCCTCGAGACGGTCGACGTAGGGGGTCATCTCGTAGCCGGGGTGGTCGTCGGCGTAGGCGCTGTTGTCGGTGGTGCGCTTGCCGTCGGGCTCGTACCCCACGTTGCCGCCCCAGTGGAACATCCGGTTCGGGTTCGTTCCACCGGGGAGGGAGCAGTGGTAGGCGTCGCAGAGGGTGAAGGTGTCGGCGAGTTCGTACTGGAACGGGATGTCCTGGCGGTCGTAGTACGCCATCGTCCCGGGGGTCTTGGCGTGGACCCACCGGTCGTTCCAGCCGTTGTTGAGCGCCGCCTGGGCGTCCGGCCAGCTGTGCGGGAGCCCGGCGACGAACTGCTGCGCCTCCTTGGGGCGCAGGTCGAAGCCGATCGCCTTCCTGATCGAGAACGGCAGGACGTCGCGGGCGAACCCGGGCTGCTCGAAGACGCTCTTGCCGTTCGGACGCTTGATCGCGTTCGGGTCGCCGAAGCCGCGCACCCCCGAGAGGGTCCCGTAGTAGTGGTCGAAGCTGCGGTTCTCCTGCATGAGGAACACCACGTGCTCGACCGACTCGAGCCCGCCGGGCGGTGCGGCCACGGCCACGGCCTTCTGGACGGAGAGCGGGAGCGCGGAGGCGGCCGCAGTGGCCGCCGCGCCGGTGAGGAAGCGCCGCCGAGTGGTCTGCATGGATCATGTTGTGACACGGCGGCATGACGATCCGAACGCGGATCGGCGTCTCACGGATCACGAATCGGAGAAGTTCACACCCCGGCCATCGCGGCGCTGGTCAGCTCGACGGAGCGGATCCGGTCGGGCAGGGACTGGGCGTGGTGGGCGAGGATGAGCTCGTCGGCGCCGGTGGAGGCGGCGAAGCCCTCGAGGTAGTCGCGGACCTCGGCGGGGGTGCCGACGGCCGTGTAGCGGGTCATCGAGGCGAGCGGGTGGCCGCCCGGGGAGGCCAGGAACGCGTCGATCTGGTCGTCGGTGAGCTCTCCCATCGGACCGCGGGCGATCATGGCGCGGGCGCGGGCCCGGTAGGCGGCGGCCTTCTGCGCCTCGGCCTCGTCGTGGTCCTCGGCGGTGAAGACGTTGGCGCCGACGATGACGTACGGTTCGGCGAGCTGCTCGGACGGCTTGAAGGTGTCCCGGTAGAGGGCGACCGCCTGGTGCAGTGCGTCCGGGGCGAAGTGGGACGCGAAGCCGTAGGGAAGGCCGAGCTGGGCGGCGAGCTGGGCGCCGAACAGGGACGAGCCCAGGATGTACAGGGGCACGACGCCCTCGGCGCGCGGTACGGCCTGCACGCCGGGGACCCGGGAGTTCCCGCTCAGGTACCCCTGGAGTTCCAGGACGTCCTGCGGGAAGGTGTCGGCCGAGGTGTTGCTGCGGCGCAGCGCCCGCATGGTGTTCTGGTCGGTGCCGGGGGCGCGGCCGAGCCCGAGGTCGATGCGGCCGGGGTAGAGCGTCTCCAGGGTGCCGAACTGCTCGGCGATCACCAGCGGGGAGTGGTTCGGGAGCATGACGCCGCCCGAACCGAGCCGGATCGTCGCGGTGTGCTCCGCGACGTACCCGATGAGCACGCTCGTCGCGGTGGAGGCGATCGAGGCCATGTTGTGGTGCTCGGCGTACCAGACCCGCCGGTAGCCGCTGCGCTCCGCGGCCCGGGCGAGCTCGACGCTGGCCTCGAAGCTGTCACGCGCGCGCTGGCCGGGGGCCACCGGCGCGAGGTCGAGGAGGGACAGTGCGGTCGACATGATGAGGTACCTTTCGTGCGTCACAGATCGCGGTGGAGCCGCTCGGCGAAGGCGCGGATGCGGGTCTCGTCCCGCCGGTAGTACGTCCACTGGCCCTGCCGGGTGGCCTGGACGAATCCGGCGCGCTGGAGGACGGCCAGGTGCGCCGACATGGTCGACGCCGAGGTCCCCGCCTTCTGCTGGAGGAAGCCGACGCACACTCCCAGCCCGGCCGTCTCGTCCGCGCCCGGCGGGAAGTTCGCCTCCGGGTCCTTGAGCCACTCCAGGATGCGCAGCCGCGTCTCGTTCGCCAGGGCCTTGCACTCCTCGAGCACACCCACCATCCTTCGGCATTTCGCTAATTAACGAAATACTATGCGACCGCGGAGGGTGCTCCGCACGGGGGCGGCCCCCCGCCTCCGGCCGGGTCAGGCCCGCACGCGGCGGCCGCTGATCTCCCGGGGGGTCAGGCGGATGTAGGACTGGCGGTCGTCGCCGGCCCAGGAGTCGACCCGCAGGTCGCCCGCCTCCGCGGCGGGGACGTGGTGGGCTCCGCCGCGGGCCAGGACGCTCCAGCCGGTGCGGGTGGCGGGGTCGAAGTCGTCCACCTCGAAGGCGATGCGCACGTCCGCGCCGGCGATCGAGGTGGTCAGGGACTGGTCGAGCCAGCCGCCCAGCGCCGTTCTGAACACCAGGACCCTGCCGTCCAGGACGAAGTTGACGGGCACGACGGCAGGGCCGACGAAGTCGGTGAAGGCGACCCTGCCCACCCCTCCGGGAGCCAGGAGCGCGAAGCACTCCTCGTCGTCGAGTTCGGCGAGCTTCCGGGACTCCGCTGCGGCCATGTCGCTCCTCTCTCCGGTTCCTCCCCGCACATCCATGCCCTCCGGCACCGGCGCGGAACCGTCACTCGTGCCCCGCACTGCCAGGGCTGCTCAGACTTCTCAGACAAAAAACCACTAAATCATTAATAATCATGGCAAACCCCTTCATGAAGTGAGGTTCCAGCCATGGGCGCGACTCCCGTGCGGTCCCTGTACCACGAGCGGCCTGACTACCGCGTCGACCTGCTGCCCCGTACCAACCTCTGCACCGCCTCCCTCGACGGGATCCGGCTGGCCCGCAGCGGCGCCTGCCTGATCGTCGACGAGCAGGACCACGGACTGGTGGTGTACTTCCCCCGGGACGCGGTCGACCTCTCCCGGCTCGAGCCGACCGAAGAGCGCACCGTCTGCCCCTTCAAGGGGGAGGCCGTGTACTGGCGTGCCGCGGGAGGCGAGGGACCCGGCATCGCCTGGAGCTACCCCGAGCCCTTCCCGCAGGTCGCCCCGCTGGCGGGCTACGTGGCCTTCGACCAGGAGCGGGTCGAGGTCGCCATCGGCAAGGGCCGCTACACCGGAGTGCGCCCGTGAACGAGTCGTCTCTGGAACGGATGATCTCCATCTTCGACGTGACGCCGGCCGACGCCGAACGCAGGCGCTTCACCGGCGACAGCGACGGCGGAGGCCGCCGGGTGGTGGACGGCAGCCAGCTGCTCGCGCAGGCCGTCGTGGCCGCCGGCAAGGCGTTCCCCGACCACACGGCGCGCTCCGCGCACATGATGTTCGCCTCCGCCGCCGACCCGGACGAACGGCTCGAGTTCACCGTCGCCCCGGTGCGGGCGGGGCGCTCGTTCGCCTTCACCACGGTCACCGCCGCGCAGGGCGACCGGATCCGCGCGACCGCCAACGTGCTGCTGGACCGCCCCGGCCCCGACGTCGTCCGGCACGACCGGTGGACGGGCCCGCCCCCCGCCGGCCCGCAGGCCGCGTTCCCCTCCCCCATGCCCCTGCCGGGCAGGGAACTGCGCCTCGAAGGCGTCCGCGAGCGCGACGACCCCGACGAGGTCGGCCCGCCGGTCCTGGACGCCTGGCTGCGCTACGACCCCGTACCCGAACGCGACGACCTGCGCCGCGCGCTGCTGGCGCACTTCACCGGCCACCTCTCCCTGTCCACCACGATGCGGCCGCACCCCGGGATCGGCACCTCCCAGGCCCATCACACCCTCTCGACCGCGCCCCTGGCCATCTCGGTGCACTTCCACGAACCCCTCGCCTGGGACGGCTGGATCCGCTACCACCACGAGAGCACCTACGCCGGCGCGGGCATGAGCCACGTCCGCGGCCAGGTGCTGACCGGGGAGGGACGCCTGATCGCCTCCTTCACCCAGGACGCCATGCTCCGCGCCTTCGACACCGGCACATCGTCGATGCCGGTCGAATCCCGCCTGTAGCCCCTCTTCCCCGCTCCCGTCCGGAGACCGCAGGCCACCGGACGGGAGCCCGGGATCAGTGCCGGCGGATGGCTCCGATGCCGACGGCCAGGCCGATGGCCGCCAGGAGGAAGGCGGCCGTGAAGCCCTTCAGGACCGTCGCGGACAGGAGGTCGGCGGTCAGGAGGGCACGTTCGGCCGAGACGATGTGGCTGATGGGATTGACGGAGGCGACGGCGCGCATCCAGGCGGGCGCGTCGTCCAGCGGCAGGAGCATGCCCGAAAGGATCATCAGGGGGAAGATCAGGGACTGCTGGACGGCCCAGAACATCCAGTCCTTCGCGCGGCTGGCCAGGGCGAGGGCGTAGCTGAGCGAGCCCAGCCCCACGCCGAAGAGCGCCAGGAGCACCAGCCCCGCCAGGAGCCCGAACGGGGAGGCGCGGAACCCGAACGGAAGGGTGACCGCCACGATGAGGACGGCCTGGGCGATGGTCGGGGCGATCTCCTTCAGGGCCCGGCCGACGAGCAGCGCCGAACGCGCGATGGGCGCCACGAGGGTGCGCTCGTGGGAGCCGGTCTGCATCTCCATCAGCAGGTTGGCCCCGGTGGAGCCGGATCCGAACAGGACGGTCATCACCAGGATGCCCGGGACGAACCAGGTGAGCGTCTCGCCGACGGGGGCTTTGAAGGAGCCGATGAGCAGCGGCCCGAACAGGCCGAGGAAGACCAGCGGCTGCAGGAGGTTGAAGATCAGCGAGAACGGGTCGCGCAGGGTCGGCCGCATCTCGCGGACGAAGACGTTCCAGGTGTCGAGGAGGGGGCGCTCGGCGGCCGCGGGCACGGCGCGGACGGCGGCGGAGGCGGTGGTCATCGGGTCTCCGAGGGTTCGTGGTCGGGAGCGGGGGCGTCGCCGGTGTCGCGGAGGCTGCGGCCGGTGAGGGAGAGGAACACGTCGTCGAGGGTCGGCTCGCGCAGGGCGATGCGGGCGGCGGGAGCACCCGCCTCGTCCAGGGCACGGACGAGATCCGTGACGAGGACGTCCGCCTTGTCCGCGGTCACGCGCAGCGTGACGGCGTCCACCCGGTCGGGTTCGCGGCCGGCGAGCCGCGCGACGACCGGCTCCCCCGCACGCGCCTGCTCCGGACCGGCGAACCCGACGGTGACCGTGTCCCCGGCGAGCCGCGACTTCAGGCGGGAGGCGGTGTCGTCGGCGATGACGCGGCCGTGGTCCATGACCATGACGCGTTCGGCGAACTGGTCGGCCTCCTCCAGGTAGTGGGTGGTGAGGAAGACGGTCGTCCCGGCGGTGCGCCGCAACTGCAGGATGTGCTGCCACAGGTGGGCGCGGCTCTGGGGGTCCAGGCCGGTCGACGGCTCGTCCAGGAACAGCACGCGCGGGCTGTGCACGAGGCCGAGCGCGACGTCCAGGCGGCGTTTCTGCCCGCCGCTGAGGGTCATGACGCCGCGCCGGGCGAGCGGCGCGAGGTTCAGGGACTCCAGGAGCTCGTCGGCGCGCCGGGCGGAGTCGCGCCGCGTCATCCCGTAGAACGCGCCCTGGCTGAGCAGCTCGTCGCGCACCCGCTGGTTGTGCCCGGCGCTGTTGCCCTGCCCGACGTAGCCGATGGCCCCCCGCACCCCGGCGCGGTCGCGAGCCACGTCGTGGCCGGCGACGCGCGCGGTGCCCGAGGTGGCGGGCAGCAGGGTGGTGAGCATCCGGATGCTGGTCGATTTGCCCGCTCCGTTGGGACCGAGGAAGGCGACGAGCTCGCCTTCGGCCACGTCCAGGTCCAGACCGGTGACGGCGGTGACGGTACGGCGCGCCGCGGTGAAGGTCTTCGACAGCCCGCGGGCCGTGATGATCGGGTCGTTCATGCCCCGAACGCTAGAAGCCGATGCGGACGTTCCCCGTCCTCAATGGTCCGTAGCCTGACGGCATGGAGAAGAGCACCGCCCGCACCCTGCACCTGCTGTCGTTGCTGCAGTCGCACCGGCAGTGGCCGGGCGAGGAGCTCGCCCGCAGGCTGGGCATCACGACCCGCTCCCTGCGCCGGCGGATCGACGGGCTGCGCGAGCTGGGCTACGAGATCGAATCGACGCCGGGGACCGCCGGCGGCTACCGCCTGGTGGCGGGCAACCGCATGCCTCCCCTGCTGCTGACCGACCAGGAGGCGGTCGCGGTGGCCGTCGGCCTGCGGATCGCGGCGACCACGGGCATCGCCGACGCCGAGAGCACGGCGCTCAGCGCGCTGGCGAAGTTCGAGCAGGTGCTGCCCCCCGCCGTCCGCGAACGGGTCAACGCCATCGGCCGCGCGGTCGAACCGCAGACGCCGCGGGGCGGTCCCGTCGCCTCGGAACTGCTGGGCGCCCTCGCGCTGGCGTGCCGCGACCACGAGCGGATCCGCTTCTCCTACACCGCCGCCGACGGCGCCCGCAGCCGCAGGCTGGTGGAGCCGCACTCGCTGGTGGCCGCCGACCGCAAGTGGTTCCTGGTGTCCTGGGACGTGGACCGCGACGACTGGCGCACCTTCCGCGTCGACCGCGTCGAGCAGCTGTCCGGCACCCGCGTGCGGGCCGAACCGCGCGACCTGCCCGCCGAGGACGCCGCCGAGTTCGTGGCGGTGGCCGCGGGCTCCATCCCCACCCTGCACACCGCGCACGCGGTGCTGGACATGCCGCTGGAGGAGATGCGCGCCCGCTTCGGCCCGTGGGCGCAGGACGCGCGGGCCGTCGACGACGCCCGCACCCGCTGGCCGTTCGGCGGAGACACCTTCCCGCTCATGACCACGGTCCTGGTCTGGATCCCCGAGGGCGTCTCCTACGAGATCGAGGCCGAGGAGGAGTACCTGCTGTTCCTGCGCGAGCAGGCCGCCCGCATGCTCGCCGCCGCCGAGACGTCGCTGCGCGCCGCGGGTCCCCCGTGAAGCGGAGGCGTCCCGCCGGGTGGAGGGGGCCGGTCCGGCCCCCTCCACCCGCTCAGGCCGCCTGCTCCGCCTTCTTCTCCGCCGGGCTCCGCCGTCCCAGCCGGTGCAGCACCACCGCCAGGGGCGCGGCGGTGAACACCGACGAATAGGTGCCGACCAGGACACCGATCAGCAGCGCCAGCGCGAAGTCGTGCAGGGTGCTGCCGCCCAGTACCAGCAGCGCGCCCAGGATGAACACCGCGCCCAGACCGGTGTTGATCGTCCGCGGGATCGTCTGGTTGATCGCCGTGCTCGTCAGCCGCGCGAACGGCCCCCGATCCGACGCCACCAGTTCCCGCACCCGGTCGAACACCACCACCGAGTCGTTCACCGAGTAACCGATCACCGTCAGCAGCGCCGCCAGGAACACGCCGTCCAGGCTCTTGCCCAGCCACGCGAAGATCCCCACCAGCACCAGCACGTCATGGGCCATCGCCGCGACCGCCGCCACCGAGAAGCTCCACCGGAACCGGAACGCCAGGTACGCCATCTGCACCGCCAGCGCCGCGAGCAGCGCGATGATCGCCGACCGGCGCAGTTCGTCGCCCAGGCTCGGGCCGATCAGCTCGTCCCTGACCTTCTGCACGTCCCCGTCCAGCGGCCCCAGTGCCTGGGTGAGCCGCCCCTCCTCGGCGTTGGACAGCGGTTCGGTCCGCACCGTGAAGTTCCCGTCGCCCGAGGAGTTCACGATCGCCCGCGGGAACCCGGCGTCCGCGATCGCCTCGCGCGCCTGCTCGGGATCCACCGGCACCGACGACGAGTACTCGATCAGCCGCCCGCCGGTGAACTCCACGCCCAGGTTCAGGCCGCGTACCGCCACGCCCGAGAACGCCGTCAGCACCACCAGCAGCGACACCAGCAGCCACCGGCCGGGACGGCGCATCAGGTGCGGATCGCGCCGCTGCAGCCACTCGCGCACCCGCCCGATCTTCGAGATGCCGGTGATGCCGGGACGCTTCTGCACCGCACGCAGCGACAACACGGCCTCGGACAGCGCCCGCGTGATCACCAGGGCGCTGACCATCGAGGCCAGCACACCGATCGCCAGCGTCACACCGAACCCGCGCACCTGGCCTGAGGCCAGGAAGAACAGCAGCAGCGCCGCCACCAGGGTGGTGACGTTGGAGTCCAGGATCGCGCTGAACGCGTTGCGGAACCCCGCCGACAGAGCCGTCCGCAACGTCGCGCGCGGCGCGCGGTACTCCTCACGCGCCCGCTCGAACACCAGCACGTTGGCGTCCACCGCCATGCCGATCGCCAGCACGAAACCCGCCAGGCCGGGCAGCGTCAGCGTCGCGCCCAGCCCCGCCAGCGCCGCATACGAGATCAACCCGTAGCACACCAGCGCCACCGCCGCCATCAGCCCCAGCAGCCGGTACACCACGATGATGAACAGCGACGTCAGCGCGGTGCCGATCACCGCGGCCCACGCGCTGTCGGCGATCGCCTCGGCGCCCAGCGTCGGGCCCACCGTCCGCTGCTCCACCACCTCCACCGGCACCGGCAGCGCGCCGCCGCGCACCAGCAGCGCCAGCTCCTCGGCCTGCTCGAAGGTGAAGCTTCCCGTGATCTGCGTCGACCCGCCGGTGATGCCCACCCCGCAGGCCACCGACGGCACCACCTGCGGTGAGGAGATGACCTCCCCGTCCAGCACGATCGCGACCCGCCGCCGCGGATCGCCGTCGGGCGCGCACGCCGCCTGGCCGGTCAGCTCCGCCCACTTCTCCTGGCCGGCTCCCTTGAAGTCGACATTGACGAACCAGCCGGGCCCCGACTGCGGATCACTGCCCGGCTCCGCGCCGCTCACGTCACCGCCGGTCAGCTTCGCCGGCCCCAGCCGCAACCGCTGCCCGTCCTCGTCGGGCAGCACCAGCTCGCCCTGCTTGTTCTCCGCCGACTCCTCGGCGTACCCCAGGACCGGGTGGAAACCCAGCACGGCCATCCGGCCCAGCACGTCCACCGCTTCCTGCGGGTCCTGCAGTCCCGGCAGCTCCACGATGATCCGGTTGTCACCGGAGCGCACCAGCTGCGGCTCGGCCACGCCCAGCGCGTCGACCCGGCGCCGCAACGTCTCCACCGTGTTGTCGGTGACCTCCGAGGTCGCCTTCACCGTCGCCGAGTCCCGCGTCTCCAGCACGATCTGCGTACCGCCCCGCAGATCCAGGCCCAGCCGCACGGGCGTCGTCACCGTGATGTAGGCCGCGAAGGCCACCACGGCCAGCGCGATCAACGCGCGTATCCGCGTCCCGCGTGTCATCCGCGTACGTGACAAGAAAACTCCAACAGGCATGGCACGGCCCGCGTCCAGCGAACCGCGTAACGAAAAGGGGGAGATGTCAGATGCCCGGGAGGAGCGGCGGAGCACGCCCGGCCCGCGACACCGCGAACCAGGACCGCTCGGCCCCTTCCCACACCTGGCCCCGCACCCATGCCACGACCGGAGGCGCGACCACCACGACGAGGGCGGACGGCTCGGCCACGGGCACGACCGGCTGCTCGGCCACCCGCACCAGACGCGGCGGCGCCGAACAGTCCTCGTCCCACACCACGTGCCCGACGCCCGCGAGGACGCCCGGCTCGGCGGGAGGGGCGAGGCGGACGCCGGGGGCCAGACCCGCCAGCACGGCCAGCAGCACCACCAGCCGCCAGGCGTGTCCACGGCAGGAAGCCGCGACGGTGCGCACGGCCATGCCCCAGCCCCCTCTTACCCGCTCAGCCGCCGGAAACCCGAGGAACGATCAGACTACCGGGCCGCCCGCCCCCCGCCGTGCCAAGCTCGGGCCACGGCTCACCCATGAACCCGCGGCCGGCTCCCCACCACCACGCACGACCCCCACTCCTTCGACCGCACCGCGCGCGCGACCAGACCGCCCGCGGCCAGGACCTCCACCGCCCGGCCGCACTGGCGCCCGCTCACCTCCACCAGCAGGTGACCGCCCGGCGCCAGCCACTCCGGCGCCTCCCGGCTCACCCGGCGCAGCACCTCCAGGCCGTCCGCGCCGCCGTCGAGCGCGACCTTGGGCTCGTACAGCCGCGCCTCCGCCGGCAGCGACCGCACCTCGCCGCTCGGCACGTACGGGACGTTCGCCAGCAGCACCCCGACGCGCCCCCGCAACGGCCCCGGCAGCGCCCCGAACAGGTCCCCCTCGTACACCCGGCCACCCGCCCGCGCCACGTTGCGCCGCGCGCACCGCACCGCCGCCGGCTCCACATCGGCGGCGTGCAGTTCCAGCCCCGCCACCGCCTCCGCCAGCGCCACGCCCAGCGCGCCCGAACCGCAGCACAGATCGACGACCACGTCGCCCGGACGGGCCAGCGCCACGGCCTCGGCCACCAGGAACTCCGAACGGCGCCGGGGGACGAAGACCCCCGGATCCACCTCGACCCGCGACCCGCGGAACTCCGCCCAGCCCACGACCTGCTCCAGCGGCAGCCCGCCGGCCCGCCGCCCGACCAGGAGGTCCAGCCCCGGCCCGTCGGCGGCCGCGGAGACCAGCAGCGCGGCCTCGTCCTCGGCGAAGACGCAGCCTGCGGCCCGCAACCGCGCGACGACGGCGGACAGAGCGGTGGAAGAAAGAAGAACAGCCATGAGAACGCCTTCCGAAAACGGGGGCGCCCTCCCTGTCACCCGAACCGGCGGACTCCACGGCCGTCAGATGAGAACACCCCGCTCCAACCAGCAGTAATGGGTCTCACCTCCTCATACGTCCCGTCCGATGACCGATATTAGCGGAAGCGATCATCAACGCGGGCGGGCTACTGCCTGTAGTTCTCCACCTCGTCCACCGGGCGGGCCAGGATGTGCTCGGCGTGCTCGCCCTCACCGGCGTCCCGCGCCGCACGGCGCTGGCGCAGCAGGTCCCAGCAGACGTCCAGCTGCTCCTCGAGCTCCTTGACCCGGGCCGCCCGGTCCGGCTCCCCCGACCCGCGCAGCCGGTGCTCCTCGTCGATCATCCGTCTGATCCGCTCCATGATCTGTTCATCGCTCATGGAACACCTCATGCCCCGGCATCCCCCCGGACAAGCTTCCCCGCCGGCGGCTCTTCACGCCGCGAGGCAGGTCGAGAGCACCACGTGGAGGACGGTGGCGCCCAGGATGCTGAGGACGGCGTTGCGGGTCCTCAGATGCAGGCCGATCGCGACGGCCAGGGACAGGGCGGTGGCCGCGGCGGCGGGCCAGTCCGCGGGACGGCTCTGCTGCAGGGTGTAGAGGGCGAGGATCAGCATGATGCCGACGGGCATCTGGACGGCGAGGCGGCCCAGGACCGCCGAACGGCGCAGCGGGGTGAGGACCGCGAAGGGCAGGGCGCGCAGGCCCCAGGTGATGGCGGCGCTGACGGCCACGGCCGCGGCGAGGTAGAGGGGGCTGGGCATCGGTTCTCACTCCCCTCTCGACGACGCCGCGACCGGCGTCCTGAGGACGGGTTCTTCGGGTTCGGGTTCGTGTTCGGGGACGGCCGGGACGTCCGCCGCCGCGGGCGGGGCGCCGCGGTCCCGCAGCGCGTACCGGGCGAGCAGGCCGGCGGTGAACAGCGCCATCGCGACCGGCAGCGCCTGGCCGGGGATCAGGAGCGCGGCGACGGCGAAGCTCGCGGCGGCCAGCAGCGGGGAGGGCAGGTCCCGCCGGGCGCGCCACGCGTCGATCGTCAGGACGACGAACAGGGCGGTCAGCGCGAAGTCCAAGCCGTGCAGGGTGAAGGGGATGAGCGAGCTCGCGAGCGCGCCGAAGGTGGCGCCGGCCACCCAGTAGGCCTGGAGCAGCACCTGCATCCACAGGATCCGGGAGCCGCTCCAGGAGCGGGCCTCCCCTCCCGCGGTCAGGGCGTAGGCCTCGTCGGTGAGCGCGAAGGTGGCGTAGACGCGGCCGAGCGGCCACACCCTGGCCAGCGGGAAGGACAGGGCGTAGAAGACGTGGCGGAGGTTGACCAGCAGCGCCGTCGCCGCGATCTGCCCCAGCGGCGTGACGGCGGCGACCAGCCCCAGCAGCAGGAACTCCAGCGACCCCGCGTAGACCACGGCGGTGAACACCGTCGCCCACCACCAGTCCAGCCCGGTGTGCGCCACCAGCATGCCGAAGCTGATGCCCAGCGGGAACAGGCTCAGCCCCACCGAGGCGGTGTCGGCCACCGCCCTGGCGAATCCCTGTGATCCGCCCTTCACTCCCATACCAACCATGGGGGTAATTTTAGTGCTTAATCCGCATAATATGGTTTCATTCATTAGCTAATATCAAGCCTATGCGCAGTGATATTAGTCTTGATGCCGTTGATCGCGAAATATTGTTCCAACTGGCGCGAGACGGGCGGATGTCGAACGTCGAGCTGGCCCGCCGGGTGGGGCTGACCCCGCCGCCGTGCCTGCGCAGGGTCAAACGCCTGGAGGACGCCGGCGTGATCACCGGGTACCGGGCGCAGATCTCCCCCGAGGCCCTGGGCCGCCCCCTGGAGGTGGTCATCTCGGTGGAGATCGCGGTCAACGACCTGAAGACCGTGGAGGACTTCGAGGCGCGCGTCACCGCGCTGGAGGAGGTCCTGGAGTTCCGGCGCATGTTCGGGCGGCCCGACTACTACATCCGCGTGGCGGTCGCCGACCAGGTCGCCTACGAGGAGTTCCTCAGCCGGCAGATCATGCTGCTCCCCGCCGTCTCCCGCGTCGACTCCCACCTCACCATGAAGCGCATCAAGGACTGACCTCGCCGACGGGCCGCTCAGCCGGTCCAGTCGAAGGTGTCGGGGTCGGGACCGGTGCGCTCGCCCCGGTCCAGGGCGGTGACGGCCGCCATGTCCTCGGCGGAGAGCTCGAAGCCGAAGAGGTCGAGGTTCTCCTGCATGCGGGCGCGCCTGACCGACTTGGGGATCACGATGTCGCCGCGCTGGACGTGCCAGCGCAGGGTCACCTGGGCGGGGGTCCTGCCCAGGCGGTCGGCGACGGCGTTGATCACCGGGTCGTCCAGCACCAGGCCCTGGGCGATCGGCGACCACGGCTCCGTCGCGATGCCGTGCTCGGCGTCGTAGGCCCGCACCTCGTTCTGGACGAAGTAGGGGTGCACCTCCACCTGGTTGACCGCCGGCACCAGGTCGCTCGACTCCATGAGCCGGCGCAGGTGGGGCGGCTGGAAGTTGGAGACGCCCACCGCCCGGCTCCGCCCCGAGCGGTAGATCTCCTCCAGCGCCGCCCACGTCTGCGTGAAGTCCCCCACCGTCGGCAGCGGCCAGTGGATGAGGAAGAGGTCGATCCGCTCGAACCCCAGCGCCTCCAGCGTCCCGTCGAACGCCTTCAGCGCCGCGTCGCGGGCGTGGGCGCCGTTGTTCAGCTTGCTCGTCACGAAGACCTCGTCGCGGTCGATCCCCGAGTCCCGGACGGCCTCCCCCACCTCCCGCTCGTTCCCGTACATCTGCGCCGTGTCGATATGCCGGTACCCGACCTCCAGTGCCGTCAGCACCGCCTCCCTGGTCTTCTCCGGAGGTATCTGGTAGGTGCCGAATCCGACCTGCGGGATCTGGACGCCGTTGTTCAGTCTCACGTTCGGTGATGTGCTCGCCATACGACACCCCTACCCTCGGTGATCGGAACCTCACCGACGGCCCCTCACGTGCGCGGACGGACGGCGGCCGCAAGACCCGCGGCCTTTACCTAGTAAGGTTCTCGGTGAGGAGGACACGATGGACTATCTGCGGGAGATGTTCGGCCTGGACGGACGGGTGGCCCTGGTCACCGGGGGCAGCTCCGGGATCGGCAGGGCCGTGGCCGTCGCGCTCGGCAGGGCCGGGGCGAAGGTCGTGGTGGCCGCGCGCGGCGAGGAGGCGCTGCGCGAGACCGTCGCGGAGCTGCGGTCCCACGGGTGCGACGCCGCGTACGTCAGCGTCGACCTCGGGATCGGCGACCGGGTCCGCGAGGCCGCGGAACGGGCGGTCGAGCCGTTCGGGGAGATCGACATCCTGGTGAACTCCGCCGGGGTCAACCCCCGGCCGCACATGAACGCCCTCACCGAGGAGCAGTGGGACCTGGCGATGGACGTCAACCTCCGGGCGCCGTTCCTGCTGGGGCAGCGGTTCGGGCCGAAGATGGCCGAACGCGGCTGGGGGCGCATCATCAACGTCGGATCGCAGCAAGGGTTCCGGGCGTTCTTCAACAGCGGGGCGTACGGGGCGTCCAAGGGCGGGCTCACCTCGCTGACCCGGTCGCAGGCCGAGGCGTGGTCGCCCTCGGGTGTGCGGGTGAACACGCTGGTGCCGGGGTTCGTCATCACCCCGCTGACCGCGCAGGCGTCCGCCGACCCGGTGTTCTGCGAGCAGATGGCCGGCCGCACGCTGATCGGGCGCAACGGGGTGGCCGAGGACTTCGCCGGAGCCGCCGTCTTCCTGTCCTCCTCCGCCGCCGAGTACGTCACCGGGCAGTGCCTGTTCGTCGACGGCGGGTTCTCCGGCCACTGACCGTCAGTGGCCCAGTCCCGCCTCGCGGGCGCGGACGATGGCCTGGGCCCGGTCGGCCACCCGCAGCTTGGCGAAGACGTTCGAGACGTTGTTGCGGACGGTCTTGGGCGACAGGTACAGCCGCGCCGCGATCTGCGGGTTGGACAGGCCCGCGGCGATGAGGTCCAGCACCTCGCGCTCCCGGGCCGTCAGCTCGGGGAACGGCTCCTCCGCCGGACGGCGGGCCCCCGACAGCAGGGAGAAGTAACGCGTGACGCGGGCCGCCAGCGCCGGGCCGAAGATGACCTCGCCGTGCGCGACCGCCGTGATGGCCCGCAGGATCTCCTCCTGGTCGGCGCCCTTCACCAGGTAGCCGCGCGCGCCCGCGAGCATCGCGGCGAACACGCTCTCGTCGTCCTCGTGCATGGTCAGCACCAGGACGCCCGGCGCGGACTCCCCCGCCGCGATCCGGCGGGTCGCCTCGATGCCGCCCAGGCGCGGCATCTGCAGGTCCATCACCACCACGTCGGGGCGCAGCTCCCCCGCCAGCTCCACCGCCTCCAGCCCGTCACGGGCCTTCCCGACGACATCGACCTCGCCGGTGGACGACAACATCAGGCTCAGGCCGTCCCGGTAGACCGGGTGGTCGTCGGCGACGAGGACACGGGGGATCATGCTGCTCCCTGAACGACGGGTACACGTTCCATGATGGCAGGGATGACGGCGCTCACCGTCGTCCCGCCTTCGGCGCCCTGGACGATCGAGCAGCGGCCGCCCAGTTCCTCGGCCCGCTCCCGCATCGCCACCAGCCCCACCCCGACCAGCGCGCCCGGCGGCACGCCCCGCCCGTCGTCGCTCACCTCCAGGCGCACCAGCCCCTCACCGGCCGCCAACCGCACCGTGCAGCGGGCAGCGCCGGCGTGCCGGACGACGTTGTTGAGCGCCTCGCTGACGATCCGGAAGACCGCCACCTCCACCGCGGCGGGCAGCTCCGCCAGGTCGCCCTCGGCCGACACCCGGACCGACAGGGCGCCGCCGCCGAACCTGGCCGCCTGCTGCTCGATCGCGCCCAGCAGCCCGAACTGGTCCAGGGCCGGGGGCCGCAGGTCGTGCACCAGGCGGCGGACGTCGGCCAGCACCGCCGACAGGTCCTGGGAGACCTCCACCAGCGTCCGGTCGGCCGTCCGCGCGTCGCGGCGGGCCAGGTTGCGCGCCGCCTGGATCTTCAGGTTCGCCGCGGCCAGCGCCGGGCCCAGCCCGTCGTGCAGGTCGCGGCGCAGCCTGCGGCGCTCCTCGGCGACGCCCGTCACCAGCTGCTCCCGGCTGCGCTGCAGCTCCTCGGTGAGCGCGGTCGCGCGGGCGGCCGCCGCCGCCTGCCTGACGACGTCGGCCAGCAGCCGCTGGTCCAGGTCGGAACGGCGCGAGCCGGGCCGGGGGACCAGCGCCAGCCGCCCGATCGGGACCTCCCGGTAGGCGAACGGCAGCAGCACCACGTCCTCGCGCGGCACCCCCTCCTCGACGATCACCGTCGTGCCGTCCGGACGGTCCAGCTCCACCCGCACGTAGGGCGAGCGGAACACCGACGCCACGCCCCTGGCCGTCTCCTGCAGCAGCTCGTCCGGACCCGGGGACTCCTCCAGCCTGCGGGCCAGCACCGACACCACGTCATAAGGGTCGGCGCGGCCCTTGAGGACGCGGTCGACCAGCCGCTGCAGCCGCGTCCGCAGCGGCGCGTACAGCACCGCGACCACCCCGGCCGCCGCGACCCCCGCCAGCCGGTCCTCCACCAGGGAGTTCGCCGCCACGAACAGCGCCAGGTCGATCGCGACGACGGCCGCCGCCAGCGCGCCGTACAGCAGGGTCCGGCCGATGAGCAGGTCGATGTCGTACAGCCGGTACCGGGTCACCGCGATGATCACCGCTCCGGCCAGGAGCGCGTTCTCCAGGATGAAGACCGCCTCGACCAGCACACCGAGGGCGCCCTCCGCGTAGCCGAACGCCGTCTGCAGCAGCATGAGGCCCAGCATCGACGCGACGGTGGCCAGCCCCGCGAAGAGCATCCAGCGCAGCTGCGCCCTGAGTTCGGCGCCCGCGCCGCGGAACCGCCCGAAGAAGACGGCGACGGCGCAGACCAGCGAGAGGCTCGCGCTCGCCGTGAACACCCCCGGGCCCAGCGACACCCACACCTGCCTCAGCCCGTCCGGTTGGGGGAGGTCGAGGGTGAAGCGGGCGAGCTGCGGGGTGAGCGGCTCGTTCAGCGAGTAGCCCGACCACGGCACCGCCAGGATGTACAGGATCCCGAGGACCATGCAGGCGAGCGCGGCCACCGCGGGGATCCGCCACCGGCCGGCGGGCGGACGGCCCGTCGGGAAGAGCACCAGCAGGGCCGGGATGACGACGTGGATGACCGGCCCGAACCGCGCGCCCGCGAAGACGAGCGGGCCGGTGAGCGGCAGCGTCCCGTCGTGGGCCAGCAGCGAGTACGGGGCGTAGACCGCGCCGAAGGCCGCCAGCAGCGAACTCGTCCCGGCGAGCATCAGCAGCCAGGCCAGCCAGTGCCGGGGCAGCCGGACGGCCAGCAGCGCGCCCGGCAGCACCAGCGCCAGACCCGCGCCCGACGAGCCCCAGTATGTCCATTCGAGGGGGAAGGGCACCGGACCGTCCGGGGTCGCGGCCGAAAGCCAGACGGAGGCGGCGAGGAGGGCGACGCCGAGCAGCGCCGTCAGCAGCGCCGCACCGCGCAGGACGCGGTCCAGGGCTCTGCCCGGGGAGGTGGCGGGGGTCTTCACCCCGCCACCGTGCCATGCCGGAAAGCCCCCGGTCTCGGGATCGGTGTCCTTTTTCGCCGGGACACCGTGTCCCCGATGTCCTGCCCCGATCGGGGACCGCGACGGGCCCGGCGGTACCTGGCCGCCCGGGACGCCGGGCCGCGACGGTGGAGACCGGGCGGCAGGGCGCCGTCCGGAAGGGAGAGAAGCCCATGTCCATCCGCGTGGAACGCAGCGAGGTCCACCCCTCGGGGCCCGTACCGGGGCGGGGCCCCGCCGCCTGGCACGTCCGGCTCGCCGGCCTGCTCCTGGTCGCCGGTCCGCTGGTCTGGGCCGCCTCGTTCCTCAAGAAGCCCGCGATGGAGGAGAACGAGGTCTACGACTTCGACATGATCACTTCCGTCTTCTTCCTGCTCGCGCTGTTCGGCCTGGCCTCGGTGGTGCTGGCGGCCCGCGCCACCGGGGACCGCAAGGGCAGGGCCTTCCCGATCGTCCCGATGGTGCTCTTCCCCTTCGGCGCCGCCAGCAGCCTCGGCACGATCCCCTACGACACCTACGAGGAGGCGCCGGCCTGGGTGCTGGCCACCGACCCGGCCTGGCCCCTGTCGCAGATCGCCATGCTCGCCGCCGCCGTCGCCGTCATCAGGGTCGGCCGCTGGCGGGGTCCGGCGCGCTGGCTGCCGCTGGCAGGCGCGCTGTGGCTCGTCGTCGGCATGGCCAGCCAGATCGCCTTCGGCGAGAAGGTGATGGCCTACGTCTTCACCGCCTGGATGCTCGCCACCTACGTGGCCCTGGGCGTGCTGTTCCTCCTGCGTCCGCAGGCCGCCCGCCCGTCCTGAGGGCCCGCCGCGTCCGGGGGCCCGGGGTCAGAGGCGGGAGGCCTCGCACCAGCGGGTGAGGAGGGCCTGGTCGCCGAAGACCTCCAGGCCTTCGGGGGCGCGGCGGCCGTAGGTCAGCAGCAGGAGGTCCGCGACGGGGGCGCGGACCGCGGCGTCGCCCTTGCCGTGGCCGCGTTCCCAGCGGTAGCCGTCCGCGGCCAGGTGGATCATCCACTCGCCGTCCGCGTCGGTGGCGTGCAGGTGGACGGTGCCGGGCCCGGCCGCGCAGGCGGCGGCGACGGCCGGGCCCGAACCGCGGCCGGAGGAGATGTTCTCGAGGAACTCGTCGATCGCGTCGACCGCGTGGACGGGGTCGATCGCCGGGGACAGCCCGGCCGCCCGCTCGGCGTCGACGCGGTGCACCATCACCTCGTGGAACTGGCGGCGCGACCAGAAGCGCATGTGCTGGTCGGGACCCCACGCCCAGACGGGCGCGGCCCCGTCCACCGCGCGCAGCGCCGCGACGAGCGCCCGGCCGCCCTCCTCGATCCAGCCCGGGTAGTCGCCCCAGTGCGCCGGATACTCCACGGGCACCTCGCGGAAGGGGATCCGCGCGGTCGCGGCGGTCTCCACGAGCCTGGTCGCCCAGCGGTGGACCACCCCGACGTGCTGCGCCAGGTCCAGCGCCGTCCAGCCGTCGCAGCCCGGAACCGCGGCCCCCGGCTCGGCCGCGCCGATCGCGGCGGCCAGCCGGACGAGTTCCGGCTCCAGCAGATCGCAGTAAACGCGGTGATCCATCATGGCCGCACCCTAACCCGGCTCGCGTCCGATCCGCCGTGCGAGTCCCGGTTTTCTGCTCCCCGCCGAGGGCGATCCGCCTACAGTGGCGTTCGTCACAACTCCGCCGGCCTCTGCGACGTCAAACGCCCCCGCCGGGGGCCTCGGTGTCCGGAGCGCACCCCCATACGGCAGGATGTCCCCCTGCAGCGAGTGCTGCCACGGGGGCCGGAAGGGATCTGACCAGTGAATCGCAGACTGCTGCGCGTGGGCGTGCGGCTGCACCCGGACAAGGGCATGTTCCGGCTGCACGATCTGGGCGCCGACCCGACGAGCGTGCAGGCCCCGCCGCCTCCGGGCACCCAGCTGGTCAGCGTCGGCTACGACCAGATGTGGATCGGCAGCCTCCAGGACGACGTGGAGATCACCCTCCTCCTGGAGGAGTGGGACGCCGAACCGCCCTCCTCCCCCGGCCCGTGGGAGCAGGAGGCCTTCAGCGAGCTCTACCTGCGCGGCGCCGTGGCCGTGTGCACCGCCACCGGCGAACCCGTCCTGCACGGCGTCCGCCTGGCCGGCGGCGTCGGCCGCTACCACCTGGCCGTCCGCGCCCAGCACCGCGCCGAGATCGCCCGCCTCTACGACGGGCTCCTCGACCGCTTCCGCGACGGCTTCAGCAACGAGTTCCAGGCGGCCCTGCGCGAACTCCAGGGCGTCGAGCACTACCTCGTCCAGCTCTGGCCCGCCCAGCCGCCCGCTCCCCCGCGCGTCATCTCCGACCTGCCCATCTGACGCCCGCGAGGGCCCCTGCGGGTTCCGCGGGCGCCGGCCGGGGTGCTTCCTGCGGCCCCGTCCCGCGGGACGGGGCGCGGTTCAGCGGGGGAGTTCGGCGGCGAGCCCCTCCAGGTCGGCGGCGGTGAGGGTGAAGCCGCGCTCCCCCATGACGGCGACGGTGGCGTCGGCGGTGCCGAGGTGGCGGGTGCAGGCGCGGTCGAGGTAGGCCTCGACCAGGCGGGCGTTGGCCAGGCGGCCGCGGCCGGGGAGCGAGCCCAGGTCCCGCCGGACGACGGGCCAGGCGTCCTCGGCGATGCCCACGAAGCGCTCCTCCGCCAGCAGCCCCAGGAGGGCGGCGCGCTGGTCGGGCAGGGTCAGGTCGGGGAGCCGGACGGTGCGGAAGTCGGTGACCAGCTCGGGGTGGGCTGCGGAGAAGGCCTCGAAGCTGTCGGGTGCGCAGCCCGCGACCAGCGTGGTGTCGGTGACGCCCTCGGCGCGGACCCGGTAGAGGGCGCGGGCGTAGGCGTCGCCCTGGCCGTCCTCCAGGACGAGCTGGTCGAGGTCCTCCAGCAGGACGGTGTGGCCGGAGTGCTCGCGCAGCAGGGCGGCGAGGCCCTCGGGGCCGCGTTCCCTGAGCTGCTCCAGGTGCAGGGTGCGCACCTGGTCGCCGCTGAAACCGACATCGGCCAGGGCACGGGCGACCATGCGGGCCAGCCGCCGCTGGCCGGTCGAGGGCGCGCCCACCAGCAGGACGGCGGGGGCGGAGGCGCTGGAGACCTCCTGGCCGCGCAGCTGCTGCGCCCACTTCCCGCGGCGGCGCACCTCGGTGAGCATGCGCTCGGCGTCGTCGGGCCCGCACAGGAACCTGATGCCGTACGCCTCGACGATCCGCGTGCCGTCCCCCTGCGGGAACGGCGCACCCGGCCGCCCGGACACCGGGGGCTGCGCGGGAGCGGGAGGCCGCGCGGGAGCGGGGGGCTGCTGCACCGGCATGGGCGGCGGCGTCCGGGTGGCGAACGTGGGCATGTAGGGGGACGTCTCCCCGGACGGCTCCGGCGGCGCGTACGGAGCCGTGGCGTCCTCCGGATGCGGGGAAGGCGGCGGAGCCGCGGGCGGCTGCCCGAACGGTCCGGGCTGCTCGGATCCGTACTGCCCGAACCCGTCGGGCTGCTGCCCGTACGGAGCGGGCCCGCCGTACTGGTCCGCGACCGGCTGCCGGCCGTACTGGTCAGGCCCGGGCTGGCCGAACGGAGGCGGCTGCTGACCGTACTGGTCGGGGGCGGGCTGACCGAACGGAGGCGGCTGCTGACCGTACTGGTCGGGGGCGGGCTGACCGAACGGAGGCGGCTGCTGACCGTACTGGTCGGGGGCGGGCTGACCGAACGGAGGCGGCTGCTGACCGTACTGGTCGGGGGCGGGCTGACCGAACGGAGGCGGCTGCTGACCGTACTGGTCGGGGGCGGGCTGACCGAACGGAGGCGGCTGCTGACCGTACTGGTCGGGGGCGGGCTGACCGTACTGGTCGGGGGCGGGCTGGCCGAACGGAGGCGGCTGCTGACCGTACTGGTCGGGGGTGGAGTCCGAGGTTCCGTAGGGGGCGCCCTGGACGGTGCGGGGGGAGGACACCTCGGGGGCGTGGTCGCCGAACGGGTCGTGCACGGGGGCGGGCTGCTCGAAGCCCGCCGCGGGCTCGGGGGCGGGGGGCGGGGGGAACGCAGGGGCGGCGCCCGTCCCTCCGCCCTGGCGGGTGGCGAACGGGTCGTCGTCCGGGGGCGGCGGGGCCGGGGCGGGGACGGGAGGCGGGGCGGGCGCGGGGGGCGGGGCGGGCGCGGGGGGCGGGGCGGCCTCCGCGGCGGGCTGGGCGGTGCCGCGCTCGTCGGCCAGATGCTTGCGCGCGGCGTTGATGATCTCCCAGGCGCTGAGCTCGCCGGTGCCCTTGGGGCGGCTGAGCGCGGGGGTGCCGAGCTCGGCGGCGCAGGCGGCGGGGACGACGAACTCCAGGTGCTGGGGCGCGATCTGGGCCAGCCGGCAGGCCGTCATCGCCAGCGCGTGGCTGGTGGCCAGCAGCGCGCGGACCCTGGCGGGTTCGGTGCTGCTGAGTTTGGGCGGCAGCCGCACGCCCTGCGGGAACAGCTCGCGCAGCGGGTGCTGGGCCTGGCCGAGCACCTCCTGGACGGTGCGGGCGCTCTCGGGGTCCAGCCAGGGCAGCACCGCGGGCACCGCCTGCGGGACCGTCTGCAGGTCGGCGGCCATGACGGCGGCCGCGGCGCGGCGCAGATCGGACGGGCTGGGCGGGATGCCCTCGGTGAGCTCGCCGAACAGCACGGCCAGGTCGTACAGGGCCAGCCGCAGGTACTCGCCGGGCGAGGCCTCCCGGACGATGGGCGCGGCGTACTCGGCGGGGCAGCGGCGCAACCACTCGCGGGCGACGGTCTGCGCCCCGTAGGGGATGGCCTGCAGGTCGGCCTGCACGTACTGGAGCGTGGTGGCGCAGACGGCGGCCAGCGCGGAGGCACCCGGCTGGAAGGCCGGCTCGGTGGCGAGCGCGGAGGCGATCTCGCCCATCATCCGGACGAGGAACGCGGCGCCGACCGGGTCGCCGGCGGTGAGCCGGTCGGTGTAGTACACCGCCAGCCGCATGAGGTCCGGCGCGATCATCCAGCGCAGGTGCTCGGCCTGGACCGTCAGGTAGGGCGCGAACATGGCGACGAGCGGGTGCTCGCCGAGCACGACGGGCGTGCCGGCGCTGAAGAGCACCGCCCCCCACAGCGCGGCGACCGTGGCGGGCGTGCCGGGCTGGAAGGCCGGGTCCTGCATGGCGAACTGCTGCGGGTCGACCGCGATCGCGGTGATCAGCGTCTGCTGCACCCGGGCCACCAGGTCGGCGGTGGGGCCCTCGCCCAGCAGCCCGGCGGTGGCCATGGGGCCCGCGGTGACGTCCGGGCCGGTGGGGATCAGCTGGGGCGGGACCGGCGGGTTGCCGACGCCGGGCGGGGCGGGCGCCGGGACACGGCGGGCCGCCGGGTCGGCGGGCGGCGGCGAGGGGTGCCAGTGCGCGTCGAGGCCGCACCGGTACCACCGGCCCCACGCGCCGAAGAGCCACCACTCGCCGGGGCCGGCCAGCAGCCGGGAGGCGACCTGCTCGGCCCGCTGCGGCGGCGCGGCCGTCTGCCACCACTGCGAGGAGGTCATCGCCCGGACGTCGGCCTCGGCCTTGGCGAAGGGATCATCGGCGGGGGTTCCGGAGGTCTGCCAGTTCACACCGAAATCCTAGTCGTCTCCGGTGACTTTCGGCCGGTCGCTCACAGGTGGTCGAGGCCGCTCAGCCAGCGGGTGAACCAGACGGTCTTGCCCGACGCGCCGCCGTTGCAGCCGGAGTCGGCGGCGAGCATCGCGACCAGGAACAGGCCGCGCCCGTCCTCGGCGTCGAAGGAGCGCTCGGCGGTCGGCGCGGGCGGCGGCTCCAGCGGGCTCTCGTCGGAGATCTCCCCGCGCAGCAGCAGCCCGTCGAGCAGCAGCCGCAACCGGATGGGGCCCTTGCCGTGCACGACGGCGTTGGCGACGAGCTCGTCCACCATCAGCACGATGTCGTCGACGTCGGAGGGGTCGGCGAGCCGCCAGGCGGCCAGTTCGGTACGGGTCAGTGCGCGGGCCTGCCCCGGTGCCCGCAGATCGGGGTGAAGGTCCCAGGCCGCGGTGCGGGCGCCGGACCAGCCGACCAGCCCTAGTCGCGGTGCTTCCACTGCCCGTCTCCTCCCGATCGACGTGCGTTGTACCGGCGGCCGAGGGCCCCCGGCCCTCCTCCCGGAGTGTTCCCCGTCTGCCCACGGCAAAGTGCGGGGCGGTGAGGTCTGGCCGAAACGGCACTGTTGTGTGACGCGTCCGTTCCCGGACGGGCCCGGGAACCCGGTTCCGCCATCGACCACTCCTCCCGAACAAACCAGTCGTATGCCCATAAGCTGGGACGCACGTGCCCCCAGTCTGGAGTACATGACCCGCGTCACATTCAGCCGGGGTCCACTGACACGGTCCAAAGTCAGCGGAGCGCAGGTCGCCGGTGTCACAGTGAAAAAGCTCTCGGCGCGGAGGGAGGCGGCACCCCCCGCGGGGCACTAAGGTGGAGAACGCCGGTGTGGCCAGTGTCCCCGGGCCGCATCTAAAGCCTTCACGGAATACCGTCCGGCTGGAACCGTGTTGTGCCATCCGCCGAGAGGCGACCACCACACCGGCCTGAACTTCCGCCCGCCGGGCGGCAGGGTGCGCGCAGCACCAGGACCCCGGCGGCGCCACCGGGGTCGAAGGCGGCACGCGGCCGCCGGTCCTTCAGCCGGGCGTCACTGCGACAACAGGATCGCCACAGCCGTCGCCACGGCGGCCACCGTGCCGAACACCACGACGAACACCGCCGCGATGATCCGGCGCCGGGGCGTCGCCTCGGGGCCGCCGAAGTTCTCCAGTCGCTGCGCCAGCGCGGGATCGTCCTGGCTGAGCCGGGACGCGATCTCGGTGAGGATGCGCTCCTCGTCCATCGACAAGGCCATGCCGTACCTCCGGGGGGTCACCTTGCCCCGTTCTCTTCCCCTATCAAGACCGTTTCTATCCTCCGTCCGGGCCCCGATCGGGGCCCGGACGGATCTCAGGGCGCCAGGACGGACGCCCGGGACGGACCGCTCTCGGCGTGCGTGCGGTCCAGCGCCGTCACCCGGTAGGTGTAGGCCTTCCCGGCCCGCGCGGTGGTGTCCACGATGGACGTGCCGCGGGTGGTGGTGAGCAGCTCCGACGCCTTCACCGCGGCGCACTCCTCGCCCTCTCCGTCGCTGCGGTACACCGCGTACGACGTCGCCTCGCCCTTCCACGACAGCTTCACTCCGCCGTCCGCCCGGCTCGCCTCCAGCCCGGCGGGCGCGGCGGGGCGCTCCCCGCCCTCCGACGGCGGGATCAGCGCGGGCGTCCGGTAGTGGTCGCGCAGCAGGGCCGACACGAAGCCCTTCTTGTCCCCGACGTAGTCGGCGGCGCTGAAGAAGACGTCACCGCGCACCTCCGGGTACCTGCGGTTGAGGGTGAGGTGCCGGCTCAGCTGGTCGGCCTTGGTGGCGAACGACGACTCCCCCATCCGGTAGCCGGCCTGCCCGATGAGCAGCTGCACGCCGGTGCCCTTCACGAGGTCGGACCACCAGGCGACGAGCGTGGCGTAGTCGGCGCGCGGGTCGCCGATGGCCCAGTACAGCTGCGGCAGCACGTAGTCCAGCCAGCCCTCCTTCACCCACTTGCGGGTGTCGCCGTAGATCTGGGCGTAGGAGTCCAGCCCGTTGGTGTCCGAGCCCTCGGGGTGGTTGCCCTTGTTGCGCCAGATGCCGAACGGGCTGATGCCGAACTTCACCCAGGGCTTGGCCTCCTTGATCCCGGTGGACAGCCGCTCGACGAGCTTGTTGACGTTGTCGCGCCGCCAGTCGCCCTTGTTCGCGAAGTCCCGGCCGTACTTCTTGTACGTCCCCTCGTCGGGGAAGTCGCCGTCGGACGGGTAGGGGTAGAAGTAGTCGTCGAAGTGCACGCCGTCGATGTCGTACTTCTCCACCACCTCCATGACCGCCTTGTTCGCCAGGTCCTGCACCTGCGGCAGGCCCGGGTCGTACCACAGGTACTTGCCGTACTTCACCGCCCAGGACGGGTTCTCGCGCGCCGGGCTGGTGGGCGCCAGCTTGGCGCGGTCGTTGTCCTCGCCGACCCGGTAGGGGTTGAACCAGGCGTGGAACTCCAGGTCGCGGGCGTGCGCCTCGTCGATGAGGAACTTCAGCGGGTTCCAGCCGGGGTCCTTGCCGGGGGTGCCGGTCAGCCACACCGACCACGGCTCGTGCGACGAGGGGTGGAAGGCGTCTCCGGCCGGGCGGATCTGCATGAAGACGGTGTTGAGGTTCTTGGCCTTGGCCGAGTCCAGCATCGCCCGGTAGGAGGCCTTCTTCTTCTCCACCGGGGCCTTCGGGTCGCCGGGCCAGTCCCCGCCGTACACCGAGGAGATCCACATGCCGCGGACCTGCCGGGCGGGGCCGTCCGCCGCGGGTTCGACCGCCGGGCACTCCGCGGCCGGCCGGGGCAGGCCCAGCTGGGCCTGCGGCAGCCCCGCGCCGGGCACCGGGGCCGTCTCGGCCGCCTCACCCGCACATCCGCCCACCAGAACCAGTCCCATCAGCCCGGCCAGGGTACTCAGCGCTCGTCGCATTTTCCGGAGGCTACCCGTTTCCCGGACGTGACCGGGCCGTGACCCGGAATTTGTCATGACCCCCTGTGAGGGGCGGAAACCTGGCGGCGGGCGGAGGCTGCTTCTACTATGGCCGGTCGAAGCAGGCCTCCACGGCGCGCGCGAGGCTCCCCGAGCAGACAAGGCGAGCATGACCACCACCGATCACCGCCCGCGCCGCATGTCCCCCGAGGAGCGCAGGCAGGCGCTCATCGACGCCGCGCTGGAGCTCTTCGGGCGGAACGCCCCCGAGCGCGTCACCATGGAGGACGTGGCCGCCCACGCGGAGGTCTCCCGGGCCCTGGTCTACCGGTACTTCTCCAACATCGAGGAGATCCGGGTGGCCGCGCTCCGCGCCGCGGTGGACGAACTGGTGGGCCGGCTGGCGCGGGTGCGCGACGGCGGCCTGCCCGAGCAGCTCCAGAACACCCTCGAGGAGTTCGTCTCCTACGCCGAGGAGCACGCCACCGGGTACATCGCCCTGCTGCGCAGCGGCTCTGTCATCGCCACCTCCGAGACCGCCGCCCTGGTCGACGAGGCCCGCCACGCGGTCGTCGGCCAGGTGCTCGCCCGGCTGGAGCACACCGGGCCTCCCCCGGCGCTCCTGCTGCTCACCCTGCGCTGCTGGGTGGCCGTCTGCGAGGGCGCCGTGCTCACCTGGCTGCAGGAGCGCACCCTCAGCCGCGACTGCCTGGTCCCCTGGCTCTCCGGCCAGCTGATCGCGATGATCGGCGCCACCGGGGAGCAGGATCCCCGGGTCGCCGCCCTCCTGCCCCTGCTGGAACAGCGGCAGGCCCGCCCCCCGGAGGTGTGAGGCGGCCAGGCGGGGGTCAGCCCTCCAGGGCGTAGCGCATCGCGCCGAACTTCGTGCGGGTCTCGGCGATCTCGCCCTGCGCGGTGGAGCCGGCGACGATGCCGCAGCCGGCGAACAGGCGCGCCCGGTCGCCCTCGAGCTGGGCGCAGCGCAGGGCGATGCCCCATTCGCCGTCGCCCCGGGCGTCGACCCAGCCGACCGGGCCCGCGTAGCGGGAGCGGTCCATCTCCTCGAGCTCGCGGATGAGCTCCATCGCCTCGCCGGTGGGGGTGCCGCACACCGCGGGCGTGGGGTGCAGGGCGGCCAGCACGTCCAGGACGGAGCGCTCCCCGGCCAGCCTGCCGCTCACGGGGGTGGCCAGGTGCTGGAGGTTGGCCAGGCGCAGCAGCTCGGGAACGGACGGGACGTCCAGCTCGACGCACAGGGGGCGCAGCGCCTCGCGCACCATCTCGGCCGCGTAGGCGTGCTCGCCGCGGTCCTTGCCGGAGTTCAGCAGCGCCCTGCCCAGTTCGCGGTCCTCGTCCTCGTCCGTGCCGCGCGGGGTGGTGCCCGCCAGCACCAGCGACTCGATCCGGCCGCCGAACCGGCGCACCAGCAGCTCGGGGGTGGCGCCGACGAGCCCGTCGACGGCGAAGGTGTAGCACTCGGGGTAGCGCTCGGCCAGCCGGCGCAGCAGCACCCGCGCGTCGATCGGGCCCTCGGCCCGCACCCGCACGTCACGGGCGAGGACGACCTTGCCGAGCGCGCCGCCGCGGATGCTCCGCACGGCGCTCTCCACGGCCCGTCCCCACTGCTCCTCCCCCAGCGAGCCCCCGGACCATTCCAGCCCGGCGGGCTCCTCCAGCGGACGGACGAGGGTCAGCGGGTCGACGCCGTCGCCGATCGTGGTGTGCCAGGCGCGCCCGTCCCGCCAGCCGAGCACCACCCGGGGGACGATGAGCACCGACTCGTCGTTCTTGGGGTCGAACCCGAAGCTCCCGAAGGCGACCGGCCCCGTCCCCGGCATTCCCAGGGGGTCGTCCACCAGCGCGTCGCGGAACAGCGCGGTGAGCCTGCGCCGCGCCCAGCCGAACCTGTCGTCGCCGCCGGGCACCTCGATGCGCGCGGCCTCCCCCCAGCCGACCAGCCCCGCGTCGTGCCGGACCCAGGCCAGCGCGGACGGGTGCGGCAGCCGGGCGATGAGGTCGACGGGCCCGTCCACCGGCACCGTGCGGACGGTCAGCTGCTCAGAGGCTCCCAGCGCGACACTCACCCGGCCCACACTACAGAAGTGTTGAACCTGTTCAAACCGTCGGTACCGCTGTTCATCACGTGATTTAGGCGATAGCTGACCTTTGTCCAAGGGTAGGCTTTCCGTCGTGATGGAGCAGAGTCGCTGGATCAGCCTTGACGGGGCCGTCAACGTCCGTGACCTGGGCGGCCTTCCCACCACGGACGGGCGCAGCACGCGCTTCGGCCGGGTGTTGCGCTCGGACAACCTGCAGGGGCTCACCGACGGTGACGTCTCGCTGCTGGCCGGGGAGATGGGGGTCGGGCACGTCATCGACCTGCGCAGCCTGGCCGAGGTGCAGCGCGAGGGACCGGGGCCGCTCACCCGGCTGGCCGGGGTGACGATCCACCACCTGTCGCTGTTCGTGGAGACCCAGATCGCCGCCGGGGTGGAGGTCGACAAGGCGCTGCCCTGGCAGAGCCGCACCGTCCAGGAGGACCCCGAGCACAAGTCGGTCGGCTTCTACCACGGCTATCTGCGGGACAGGGCCGATTCGATCGTGGCCGCGCTGCGCGTCATGGCGCACGAGGAGGCGGCCTCGATCGTGCACTGCGCGGCGGGCAAGGACCGCACCGGCGTGGTCAGCGCCCTGGCCCTGGAGGTGGCCGGCGTCGCCCGCGAGGCCGTCATCGCCGACTACGCGCTGACCGCCGAGCGGATCGACGCGATCCTGGACCGCCTGCTGAGCAGCGAGACCTACCGCACCGACCTGAGCGGCCGCCCCACCGACAGCCACCTCCCCCACGCCTTCATCATGGAGCGCTTCCTGGCGGTCCTGGACCGCAGCCACGGCGGGGCCCTGGACTGGCTCGCCGCCAACGGCTGGACCGCCGACGACACCGCCGCCCTGCGCTCCCGCCTGGTGGGCTGACCCGCCCGGCGGGGCGTCCGAACTCCGGCGGGGCCCGGGTCCCGCCGGGCCCGCTCCGGCTTTTTCTCTACTTTTCCGGTCGAAAAATACAACTTCTCGCGAGCCCTCTCCGGTGGCGAACGCCACACCTTCTCCACGCCCACAATGAGACATTGGTGAATGACACATAAGCCAGTGGGGTATTAGGGTGCCGTGCTGTCACCCCCCACCGAGGAGAGTCGTTCATGGGAGTTCTCGCCGAGGAGTTGAAACCCGCCGGAGGCGCGGCACTCGACCAGGTGCTGATCGCGAGCGGCGTCGGCCTCCTGCTCGCCGCCGTGCTGCTGGTGCTGGGCCACGGGCACCGCACCGGGCGGCTGCGGGCGCTCGGCGCCCTGGCCGCGCTGGCGAGCAGAGGGGCGGCGCGGGGACTGCCGGGCTGGGCCGCGCTGCCGATGATCGTGGCCATGGTCTCCCTCATCACCGCGCTGCTCGGGATGTACTGGGACATCTCCCTGCACATCACCCGAGGCCGGGACGAGGGACCGCTGGCCAACATCGCCCACTACCCCATCCTCATCGGGCTGTTCGGCATCTTCGCCGCCGGTGTCATCGCCCTGGCCCTGCCGGTGAAGGAGAAGCCGGGACCGGCGCCGGTGCGCATCACCCGCACCTGGCACGTCCCGGCGGGCGGCGCGCTCGTCGCGGGAGCGGGGTTCTACGCCCTGCTCGGCTTCCCGCTGGACGACGTCTGGCACCGCATCTTCGGCCAGGACGTCACGCTGTGGGGCCCCACCCACCTGATGCTCATCGGCGGCGCCGGGCTGTCCCTCGTCGGCATGCTCGTCCTGGAGCGCGAGGGCCTCGCGGCCTCCGGCGTCACCCCCGCCCCCGCCGCCCTGTCCTACCTGCGCCGCGGCATGGCCTGCGGCGGCCTGCTCATCGGCCTGTCGGTGTTCCAGGCCGAGTTCGACTTCGGCGTGCCGCAGTTCCGGCTGGTCAACCAGCCGTTCCTCATCGCGCTGGCCGCCGGCTGCGCCCTGGTCGCCGCCCGGTTGTGGGTCGGCAGGGGCGGGGCGGTCCTGGCCGCCGTCTTCTACATGGTGGTGCGCGGCGGCGTCTCGCTGGCCGTCGGACCGGTCATCGGCGAGCTCAACGCGGCGGTCCCCATGTACCTGGCCGAGGCCGTGCTCATCGAGCTCGTGGCGCTCGCGCTGATCCGGCGCCCGCTGGCCTTCGGCGTCGCCGCCGGGTTCGTCGTCGGCACCGCCGGGTTCGCCGCCGAGTACGCCTGGACGCAGGTGGCCTTCCGGCTGCCGTGGACCCCCGACATCCTGGTCGAGGGCGTCCTGATGGCCCTGGCGGGCGGCCTGTCCGGCGCGGTCCTGGGCGTCCTGCTGGCCGAGGGGCTGGCCGGCCGGCTCCCCCGCCCGGCCGCCAGCCGCGGTCTGTTCGCCGGTTCGCTCCTCGTCATCGCGGCCGCGGTCGCCAACT
Organism: Actinocorallia populi; assembly: GCF_002995495.1. Classification (GTDB taxonomy): domain Bacteria; phylum Actinomycetota; class Actinomycetes; order Streptosporangiales; family Streptosporangiaceae; genus Actinocorallia; species Actinocorallia populi. The sequence goes on from NZ_PVZV01000007.1 coordinate 494,651, forward strand.
GCCTCGTGTTCACCGTCCCCGACCGGATGCAGGTCACGGCGGCCCTCACCCCCGACGGCCACGGGACCTTCACGCTTAGCCGCGGGCTCGACGACCCCGCCTGGATCCAGGTCACCGCCTGGCAGGGCGGCGACCTGCACGTGGACCTGCTCGAGCGGACCGGGCCGGCCACCTACCGCACCACCGAGCCGATGCCGCTGGACGGCACCTGGAAGACCCTGGTGCGCATCCACGACGGGCGTACGCTCGCCGCCGTCCCGGTCTTCCTGCCCGAGGACCCGGCGATCGGCGCGAAGGAGCTGCCCGCCGACGCGCGGTTCACCCGGGACGTCCAGGCCGAGCAGCCCCTCCTGCAGCGCGAGCTCAAGCAGGACGTGCCCGGCTGGGTGTGGGCCGCGGCCTCCTCGGTGGTGCTGGCCTGCACCCTGCTGCTGGTGCTGGCCCTCGGCTGGGGCGTCTCGCGGATAGCCGGTGCGGTGCGGGGCCGTCCGGCGGTACGGTCGGGCGCATGATCCTGGCCCACCACCCGGTCGTCGAGTCGATCGCCCTCTTCGTCCCCGCCCTGGCCATCGTCGGGGTGATCGCCGGGGCGGTCCTGCTGGACCGCAGGCGTGCGGCCGAGGACGAGGAGGGCCGGGGGCTAGCGGCGCCTGGAGAGGGCGACGCCGGCCAGGCAGACGGCGCCGCCGGCGAGGGCGAGCGGGGCGGGGGCCTCGGCCAGCAGGATCCAGGCCAGGACGATGGCCAGCGGCGGGACGAGGTAGGTGGTGACGCCGAGGCGCCCGGCGTCCATCCTGGCCAGGGCGTAACCCCACGTGCTGAAGGCCAGGGCGGTGGGGACGAGGCCGAGGTAGAACAGCCAGCCGAGCGTTCCGGCTGAGGCGCGCCCGCTCTCCTCGACCAGCGCGGGGGCGTACGGCAGGCAGGCGACCGCGGCGACCATGCAGCCCAGCCAGGTCACCTGCAGCGACGGAAGCCGCCGCAGCACCGGCTTCTGCGCCACCACCCCGATCGCGTAGGCGACGGCGGCGCCCACGCCGAAGGCGATGCCGAGCAGGTCGGCGTCGTCCTCGCCCGCCGTCGCCACGCCGATCAGCGCGGCTCCGGCGAAGGCGACCCCGGCGCCGACGAGCAGCCACCGCGGGTAGCCCTCGCGCAGGAGGGTCCCGGCCAGCAGCGCGATGAGGATCGGGCCGATGTTGACGAGCATGGCGGCCGTCCCGGCGTCGACGCGCTGCTCGGCGGCGTTCAGCGCCACGTTGTAGACGCCGAACCAGACCACCCCGTACACGCCGACCAGCGTCCACTCCCGGCGGGTGGGCCGCACCCACTCCCGGCGCACGGCCAGCAGCGCGCTGAGCACGACGGCCGCGACGACCAGCCTGCCGAGGGTCAGGGGGCCCGGTCCGAAGTCGTCGCCGAGGTCGCGGATCGCCACGAACGCCGAGGCCCAGGCCGCGACGGTGAAGGCCACCGCGCCGAAAGCGAGGCGGTTCGCCCGTGTCGTGCCGGGGCCGCCGGAGAGCTGTGTTTCTGTCACGCCCCAACGGTAGATCAGATGTCGAATACTTTTTCGACCACGAGCGCCGGAGCTGGGCGTCCGCCCAGAGCGACGTCCGAAAACCGCTACCTGCCGGCCGCGGAGCGCAGCGCGGCCTCGACGACCTCCAGCCCCGCGACGGCGTCCTCCAGCGGCACCGGAGGCGGTCCGCCGTGCTCGAGCGCGTTCACCACCCCGGCGTAGAACTCCTGCCACGCGCCCGGGTCGGTGCGGACGGGGCGGGACTGGCCGGGCACGCCCAGGAAGCCGAAGGTCTCCGGCGGCATCTGGCCCCAGCCGGGCTCGCGCGGGGTGCGGCCCGCGCGCAGCGCCTCCTCCTGGCCGTCCATGCCGTGGGTGACGTAGGAGGCCCTGTCGCCCAGCACCCGGAACCGGGGGCCGAGGTCGGCGGCGGCCGCGCTCATCCACAGGTGGGACCGGACGCCGTTCTCGTGGGTCAGCGCCAGGAAGGCGTCGTCGGTGGTGGCCGCGCCCGCCCGCCGGGTGTCGAGTTCGGCGTAGACGTGCGTCGGCGGGCCGAACAGGCAGATCGCCTGGTCGATGAGGTGGGTGCCCAGGTCGTAGACGATGTTCCCTGCGTCGGCGGGGTCGGCCGACTCCTTCCAGGAGGACTTGACCCGGGGCCGCCACCGCTCGAAGCGCGACTCGAACCGCCCGACCTCGCCCAGCGCGCCCTCGGCCATGAGCCGCCGGAGCGTGCGGAAGTCGCCGTCCCAGCGGCGGTTGTGGTACGGGAACACCGGCGGCCCGATCCGGCCCAGCGCCAGCGCCTGCTCCGACGTCACCGCGACCGGTTTGTCGAGCACGACCGGCAGCCCGGCCTCCAGCGCCCGGGTCGCCAGCGGCACGTGGGTGCGGTTCGGGGTGGTGATCACCATGAGGTCGCAGTGCGCCGGGTCGTTGAACACCGGCGCCGGATCGGGCAGCACCGCCACCCCCGGGTAGCGCCGCCGCACCTCCTCCTGCCGTTCGGGGTTCCCCGTCACCACGGCCGTCAGGACCAGGCCGGGCACCGAGGTGATCAGCGGGGCGTGGAAGACCGAGCCACCGGTCCCGTAACCGAGGAGCACCACACGCAACGTCATGTCACGATCATGGCAAACGGCTCGGGACCCGGTCGGATCCGGGGTCTCACCAGGCACGTTCGGGCGGGGCCGCTCAGGGCAGGCGCAGCTCGGCGTACACGGCGCGGTGGTCGCTGCCCGGCAGGTCGTGGACCGAGTAGTCCAGGACGGCGATCCGGCGGTCGGCGAAGACGTGGTCGATGACGATGCCGGGCGTCGACCATCCCGCGGTGGGCCAGGTGGCGTGCAGTCCCGCGCCGCGGACCTCGGCGGCGTCGCGGTAGCCGGTGGAGAGCAGACCGCGCAGGCTCGCGTGGTCGAGGGTGGCGTTGAAGTCCCCGGCCAGGATCCGGAGCTCGCCCTCGGGCGTGGCGGCGGGCAGCTCGGCCTGCGCGGCGCGCCAGCAACGGCCGAGGCCGGGGTGCAGGGGGGCGCAGGTGTGCACGGCCATGAACTCGGTCCGCTGCGCCGAGCCGGGGACGTCCAGCACCGCCCGGACGGCGCCCGCCGGGGCGACCCTGGCCTGGAAGGGGTGGCGCGAGTACAGCGTGGTGTCGTGCGTGCCGTTCGCGGTGTGCGGGAACAGGTCGAGGATGCCCTTCTCCTCCAACTTCTGGCGGGTTCCAGGCGGTAGCTCCTGGACCGACAGCACGTCGGCGCGCAGTTCCCGCGCCAGGCCGAGCAGCCGGTCGGGCGGGGTGAGACCGAACCGGATGTTGGCGCTGAGCACCCGCAGCACCGGCCCCTTCGCCTCGGGTTGCCCCTCCTCCAGCAGCCGAGGGAGGACGAGGCCGCCGAGCACCACCGCGACGGCCAGCCCGGCCACCGCCGGCACCCGGCGGCGCAGCAGCAGCGCGGCGACCGGCACGGCGAACGCCGCACCCGCCACGTAGGGGGTGAAGGAGACCAGCTGGATCCACCGGAAGCCGGCGTCGATCCCGGAGAGCCGCAACACCGTCCACATGAGGAAGGGCGCCACCAGCGCCCAGGCGAGGACCGTTCTCCATCGACCCATGCTCAGTCCTCCCGATCGGCGGGTGAGCGGCGTCCGGCGCCCCGGAGCCGCGACCGGAGCGAGTTTAACGGTCCGAAAACCCCTGGGATCGCGGCGTCCGCGGCTCCTAAGGTGTCGCCCATGGAACCGCGCAGCGTGGAAGACCTCCGGAAGGCGCAGGCGGCCGACGCCGCCCTGAAGTACCTCTTCTTCTGGGGGCACCGGCCGCACCCGAGCGGCAGGCACGTGCTGAGCCAGTGGTTCGAGCACGACTTCGAGGCGGACGGGCAGGTCTACCGCAGCGCCGAGCACTACATGATGGCGGGCAAGGCGCGGCTGTTCGGCGACGCGGAGACCGAGGCGCTGGTCCTGGCCTCGGGGCATCCGGACGAGGCGAAGAGGCTCGGCCGCCGGGTGCGGGGCTTCGACGACAGGACCTGGGCCGAGCACCGGTTCGAACTGGTCGTCCAGGGCAATGTGGCGAAGTTCGGCGCCGACCCCGGACTGCGCGGCTACCTGCTGGGCACCGGTACCCGGGTCCTGGTCGAGGCGAGCCCGCTCGACCGGATCTGGGGCATCGGGCTGGCCGCCGACGACGAGCGCGCCGCCGACCCGGCCCGCTGGAGGGGGCTCAACCTGCTGGGTTTCGCGTTGATGGAGGCGCGCGCCCGGCTGCGGTAAATCGTTCGACGGAGCCGTCCGCACCGCGTACAACGGTGGCATGATCCGCAAATACCCCCGTACTCCACATCTGCAGGGGTCGCGGCTCCAGCCGGGCGACCACGATCTGGCGGCGGTGCCGTTCCGGGACGTGGCCGGCCGGTACCTGGTCGTGGAGGAGAAACTCGACGGGGCCAACTGCGGCATCAGCTTCGACGCGGACGGCGGGCTGCGGCTGCAGTCGCGCGGCCATTACCTGGCCGGCGGCCCGAGGGAACGGCAGTTCGCGCCGCTCAAGGCCTGGGCGTCGGCAGTCTCGCACCTGCTGTGGCCGGTGCTGGGCTCCCGGTATGTCGTATACGGCGAGTGGATGTACGCCAAGCACACCGTCTTCTACGACGCCCTTCCCCACTATTTCTGCGAGTTCGACGTCTACGACCGCGATGAGGACGTGTTCCTCTCCACCGCCGCGCGCCGGGAACTGCTCGCGGGCACTCCCGTCCACTCCGTCCCGGTGTTGCGTGAAGGGAAGGTCGCCCGGTTGGAGGAGCTGACGTCGCTCGTCGGTCCGTCCACGTGCCGGACCGGGCGTTGGCGGGAGGCGCTGGATGCGGCCGCGCTGGCCGCCGGGCTCGATCCCGGGCGGGTGCGGGCCGAGACCGACTCCGCCGACGAGATGGAGGGCCTCTACCTCAAGGTCGAGGAAGGCGGGCGGACGGTCGACCGGTTCAAGTGGGTGCGCTCGAGCTTCCTGACCGCCATCCTCGACGCCGGAAGCCACTGGCAGGACCGGCCGATCGTCGCGAACGGGCTGGCCGACCCGGAGGTGCTTTATGCGGGTGTTCGCTGAACTCTGCCCGCGGCCGCCGCACTGGCGGCTGGACTGGGCGGCCGTCCGTGAACGGTTCCCCTGGATCCGGGAGCTCGCGGGCGTCGCGCAGGATCCGGTGCACCACGCCGAAGGCGACGTCGAGACGCACACGCGCCTGGCGTGCGAGGCGCTGGCCGCGCTGCCGCGCTGGCGGGAGCGCCCGGAGGACGAGCGCACGAGGCTCTTCACCGCGACGCTCCTGCATGACGTGGCCAAACCCCGGTGCACCAAGGAGGAGGACGGCCGGATCACCGCGCACGGCCACTCCCGCCACGGCGACCTGATGGCCCGCCGGATCCTGTGGGAGCTCGGCGTTCCGATCGCCTGGCGCGAGCACGTGACCGCGCTCGTCCGCCACCACCAGGTGCCGTTCTGGGGGTTGGAGCGCCCCGACCTGCGGCGGACGGCCTTCCGGGTGAGCCTGCTCGCCGCCAACGCCGACCTCGTCCTGCTCGCCGAGGCCGACCTGCGCGGCAGGGAGTGCGGCGACCTCCCCGGGATGCTGGAGAACGTCGCCCTGTACGAGGAGTACTGCGCCGAGGAGGAATGCCTGGACGGGCCGCGGGCCTTCCCCTCCGACCACGCCCGGTTCCAGTACTTCCGCACGCCCGGCCGCGATCCCTCCTACGCGGCCTACGACGACACCCTCCTGACGGTCACCGTGCTGTCGGGGCTGCCCGGCGCGGGCAAGGACACCTGGATCGCCGCGCACCGCCCGGACCTGCCGGTCGTCAGCCTCGACCGGCTGCGCGCCGAGCTGGGCGTCTCCCCTGCTGCCGACCAGGGGCCGGTCGTCGCGGCAGCCTTCGAGCAGGCCAGAGGCCACCTGCGGGCGGGCCGCCCGTTCGTCTGGAACGCCACCAACGTGTCACGGCAGCTGCGGGACCGGTGCATCGGCCTCGCCGCCGCCTACCGGGCCAGGATCGAACTGGTGTCGCTGGAGGCGGCTCCGGCCGTTCTGCGCGCCCGCAACCGCGCCCGCCCCTCTCCCGTCCCGGACGCGGTCATCACCCGGCTGGCCGCCCGCTGGGAGACCCCCGACCCGACCGAGGCGCACACCGTCACCCGGCTCGATCTGACGTGAACGCGCGTCAGAGCCCGCCCACGACCTGCCAGCGTCCCCGGCTCAGCTCCAGGCGCAGCAGTCTGCCGGAGACGGGAACACGCGCCTTGTCCCCGTCGATCCGGGCCTCGCCCAATCGCAGGGGCTCCACCAGATCGAGGGTGAGATCGTCCTGGACGAAGCTCACCTCCGGCATCCGCTCGGAGAGCTCCCGCTTGAGGCCGCGGTCGAGCGGACGGTCGGCGCACTCGCCACGCAGCGGGCAGACCTGGTCCAGGATCCGCAGAGGACGGGCCTTTCTCAGGTCGTCGTTCGTCCCTTCCTTCAGGAAGGCGTCGATCGCGGCCTCGTAGACGGCGGCGGACCCCGCCGAACGACCCGAGGCGAGGGCCTCCGGAGCGGAATCACCCAGGGAGTACGCCTCTCCCGACTTCTCCCGCAGCTTCTGGCCTTCGAGCGGACCGCTCGCCGGTTTGGCCGCCGAGCTGTCCGACTGCAGGGCGCTCTCGTGCTGGAGCACGACCGGGACGGCGATCGCCACGGCGGCGGCCAGGGCGAGGCCGCCCGCGGCGGCCTTCCATCGGCGGCGCGTCCGGGTGCGGCGGGCCCGCGCGACGACCTCGTCGGCCAGGCCGGGCCGCGGTGCGGGCGCCTCGGCGGCCAGCAGGCCCAGCAGTTCCCTGTCATCCACGGGCCTCCCCCTCCACTGCCAACCCGTAGGCCTCCCGCAGTTTCTCCAGGCCGCGCAGCGTCTGGCTGCGGACCGTCCCGGCCGAGCACCCGAGCAGTTCGGCGACCTCGGCGACCTCCAGGCCCACCCAGTGCCGCAGCACCACGGCGGCCCGCTGCCGGGACGGCAGGGACGCCAGCGCGGAGCGCAGCCGGACGTTGCCGTCGATCCCGGCGTACGGGTCGGTCCCGTCGACGGTCTCGGGCAGCGCCTCCATCGCGGTCTCGTGCCTGCGGTGGGCCCGCCTGCGCTCGTCGGCGGCCACCGTGACCAGGACGCGCCGCACGTAGGCCTCGGGATTGCTCTCGATGTTCCGCCATCGAAGATACGCCTTGACCAGGGCGTTCTGCACCAGGTCCTCCGCGCCCGCGCGGTCGGCGGTCAGCAGGTAGGCCAGCCGGAGCAGCGCGGCGGAGCGTTCGGCCACGAACCGCCGGAACGCCTCCTCCTCGGCCAAGGAAACCTCCGATGGGGGATGGGGGGCGACCAGCGTCGCACGCTTCGCGCCGCGGTTCCAACCCGGCGCGTCAGCGGGCGGGGACCTGCCAGACGGTGGTGCGCCGGTGGCGGGAGGCCTCGGGGGTGCGGCTGACCGGGACGTCGTAGCGGGCGAGGGCGGTGAACGCGCCGCGCGGCAGGTACCGCCGCCCGGGGTCGCCGACGAGCACCAGTGCGCCGGAGGCGGCGGCATCGCGCAGGAACGGCTCGATCCGGCGGGACAGCGCCTTGTCGTAGAAGACGTCTCCGGCCAGCACGACGTCGCAGGCGGGCGGGCGGGAGTCCAGAAGGTCCGCGCAGAGGGCGGTGACGCGCGCCCCGTTGGCCTCGGCGTTGGCGCGGATGGCGGCGGCCGCGTACGGGTCGATCTCGCAGGCGGTGACCTCGCGGGCGCCCGAGCGAGCCGCGGCCAGCGCCGCCACGCCCGAGCCGGCGGCCACGTCCAGGACGGTGCGGCCGCGGACCAGTTCGGGCACGTCCAGCACGTGCCGGGCCAGCGCCAGGCCGCCCGCCCAGGCGAAGGACCAGTAGGGCAGGCCCGTGTCCTCGATGTGCTCTCCCAGGCCGTACGGGTCGTCGGCCTGGTGGAGGCGGAGCTCGGGGAGGTAGGGGACTGTTCTCAGCCGCGTGTGGTCACGGACGAACGCCTCTTCTGGCGCCTTGCAGAGCGGCGGGGGGTCGGGCTGCACCTTGATGACCTTAATCCGCGATTCCTTACAGCGCCATTTCCCGGGGTCAGCAAAGGCAATGTAAATTTTTTACCGCCAGAGTAGAGACAGGGGAACGATCCCCCGGCGGCGCTGCGGCGGGCGTCAGGACGTGCGGCGGAAGGCGCGTGCCCCGGTGCTCCTGGCGGCGCTGACCGCGATGCGGGGGACGGTGGCGGGGACCAGGCGGAAGGAGACCCGGACCGCCAGTCCGGCGGCGGCCTCCCGGGCGGGGTCCGCGATCAGGCGGGCGATGCGGGGGGCGGTGTCCGGCTCGGACGGGGGCGGGGGCCGCTCGTCCAGCAGGACGGCGACCGCGCGGGTCCAGGCCTGGCGGACGGACTCGCGGGCGATGTCGCGCATCAGGTCGCGCAGGGCGGTGCGGACGACCTCCTCGGCCATGGCGGTCAGCGCCCGGCCCAGATCGGTGCGGGCGGCCCAGCCCGCGGCGCCGAGCGCGCCCCTGGCCGTCAGTTCCGGGACACCGAGCCGTTCGGCGGCGCCGGCCGCCTCCCCGGCGGTGCGGGCGGCCCGGCGGACCGGTTCGCTGCGCGCGGCGCCGCCCGTCCAGTCCGCGGCTGCGGCCGGGAGCGGGCCGAGCTCCCCGGCGGCCGAGCCGAGCCCGGCCAGGCCCGCCCGGACCGTCCCCGCCAGATCGGCCGCGGTCTGCCTGGCGGCCTCCTCGGCGATCTCCAGGGCGAGTTCGGGGCCGAGCTCCAGCACCACGTCCAGCACGACGTCGGCGACGACGTCGACCACCGGTTCCAGCGTGGCCCCGGCGGCGGCCCTGGCCAGGCCGGTGCCCGCGGCGCGCTCGGTCAGCCCCACGAGGTTGGCGGTGGTGGCGCGGGCCAGGGGGTTGCGCAGGGCGAGCCGCCGCGCGGCGCGCGACCACGGGTGGTCGGCGGCGCGGCCCGCCGCGCCCAGGGCCGCCGCGGCCACCGGGTTGCCCGTGGCGGCCGCGGCCAGCTCGCCCGCGAGCCGGTCGGTGAGGGAGGCGGCGATGCGGGCCGCGGCGTGGCGGGCGGCCTGCTCCACCGGGCCGCGGACGGCGGGCTGCTCCAGCGCCCGCTCCAGTCCCGTCCTGGCCAGGTGGACGGCGACGTCGCGGCCCAGGTCGCGTACGGGCGCGGTGAGCAGCAGGCCCAGGCCCGCCAGGTCCCACAGTTCGGCGACCAGGCCCTCCTCGGGCCGATCGCCCCTCTCCCCGTCCACCGCCGCCCCGCCCTCGCCGTTTCGCGCACTCCGGTCGGACTCACGGTAACCGCTGTTCCGCACCAGGTCACCCGGCGGACGCCGGTCCGGGCGGAAACGATCGCCCCCGCCGGCGGCGAGTACCGTGAGGGCATGAGCAATCTGGAGACGCATCCGGTGCCGAACCTGGTCGGCGGCACCGCCGCCGTGGCCGCCGAGCCGGTGCTGGAGCCGCTGCCGGTCAAGGAGGTGTGGCTCGGGGAGAGCCGGGTCCGGCGGCTGCTGCCGACGCTGGGGCGGCGGATGGTCGGCGCCTGGTGCTTCCTCGACCACTACGGCCCCGACGACGTCGCCGACGAGCCCGGCATGCAGGTCGCCCCGCACCCGCACATCGGGCTGCAGACGGTCAGCTGGCTGCACGCCGGGAACGTCCTGCACCGCGACAGCCTCGGCAGCCTGCAGACCATCCGGCCGGGCGAGCTGGGGCTGATGACGGCGGGACGGGGCATCGCGCACTCGGAGGAGTCTCCCGTCCCGCACGACCCCGTCCTGCACGGAGCGCAGTTGTGGGTGGCGCTGCCCGACTCCCACCGGCACACCGCCCCCGCCTTCGCCCACCACGCCGACCTGCCGGTGGTGGCCGCACCGGGGCTGCGGGCGACGGTGTTCCTCGGCGAGCTGGACGGCACCGTCTCGCCCGGCCGGGCCTTCACCCCGATCACCGGCGCGGACGTGGACCTGGACGACGGCGCGCGCGCCCGCCTGCCGCTGGAGGCCGACTTCGAGTACGCGGTGCTCACGATGTCCGGAGACGTGCGGGTGGAGGGCTCCCCGGCGCCCGTCGGCCGCCTGCTCTACCTGGGCTGCGGACGCGACGATCTGCGGCTGGAGGCCGATTCGGCGGCCAGGGTCATCCTGCTGGGCGGGGTGCCGTTCGAGGAGCGCCTGGTCATGTGGTGGAACTTCGTGGCCCGCACCGGCGAGGAGATCGAGGCCGCGCGTGAGGCGTGGGCGACGGGCGACTCCCTGGGCGTCGTCCACGGCTACCACGGGCCGCGCATCCCCGCCCCCGAGCTGCCGCCGGTCCCCCTGAAGGCGCGGGGCCGGGTCCGCTGAGGCGCGGCGCCCGGGGCGCGCCGCCGCGCGGCCCCGGGCGCCGGCCCGCACGGGGTCACATCTCCCGCAGTTCGCCCTCGCGCAGCTCGATCCTGCGGTTCACGCCGATCCGGTCGAGGAACCGCTCGTCGTGGCTCACGACGACGAACGCGCCCTCATAGGCGGTGAGGGCGTTCTCCAGCTGGCCGACGCCGACCAGGTCGAGATTGTTGGTCGGCTCGTCCAGCAGCAGGAGCTGGGGCGCGGGCTCCGCGCACAGCACGCACGCCAGGGTGGCGCGCAGCCGTTCGCCGCCGGAGAGCACGCCGACCGGGAGGTGGGCGCGCTGTCCGCGGAAGAGGAAGCGCGCGAGCAGGTTCATCCGGTCCGGCTGGGGCATCGCGGGCGCGAAGGCCGCCAGGTTCTCGGCCACTGTGCGGTCGAGGTCGAGCAGGTCCAGCCGCTGCGACAGGTGGGCGATGCGCCCGTCGGCCCGCTGGATGCGGCCCTCCTCGGGTTCCAGGTCGCCGTTCACCACGCGGAGCAGCGTCGACTTCCCGGATCCGTTGGGGCCGGTCAGGGCGATGCGCTCGGGTCCCCTGACGGCCAGGTCCACGCCGTTCCCGGCGAAGACCTCCCGGTCGCCGAGGCGCACCTTGATCCCTTCACCGAGGAAGACCGTCCGTCCCGCCGGGACGTTCGTTTCCGGCAGCCGCAGGCTGAGCTTCTGGTCCTCCCGCAGGGCGCGGCCCGCCTCGTCGAGCCGGGCCCTGGCGTCGTCGACCCGCGCGGCGTGCACCTGCCCGGACCTGCCCGCCGACTCCTGGGCGCCCCGTTTCATGTTGCCGGCGAAGATGCGCGGCAGACCGGCGTTCTTGAGGTTGCGGGCGGCGTTGCCCGCCCGCCGCTCGGCCCGTTCCCGGGCCTGCTGCAGCTCCCTCTTCTCACGCTTGAGGTCCTGCTCGGCACTTCGGATGTTCTTCTCCGCGACGTCCCGCTCGGCCTCAACGGCCTCCTCGTAGGCGGTGTAGCCGCCGCCGAAGAAGCGGACCGAGCCCCGGTCGAGTTCGGCGATGCGGTCCATGCGGTCGAGGAGCTCGCGGTCGTGGCTGACCAGCAGCAGGCAGCCCTTCCACTCCTCGAGCACGGCGTACAGCCGGCGGCGGGCGTCGAGGTCGAGGTTGTTGGTCGGCTCGTCGAGGAGGAGCACGTCGGGACGGCGGAGGAGCAGCCCGGCGAGGCCGAGGGAGATCGCCTGGCCGCCGCTGAGGGTGTGCAGGGGCCGGGTGAAGGAGAGATGGCCGAGGCCGAGCCGGTCCAGCTGGGCGCGGGTGCGCTCCTCGATGTCCCAGTCGTTGCCGATCGTGGTGAAGTGCTCCTCGGCGGCGTCGCCGGACTCGACGGCGTCGATCGCCGCGATCACCGGCGCGACGCCGAGGACCTCGGCGACGCTCAGGTCGCCCGCGAAGGGCAGGCTCTGCGGGAGGTACCCGAGCTCGCCCTCCACGGTCACGGTGCCGCGGGCGGGCCGGTACTCCCCCGCGATCAGCTTCAGCAGGGTGCTCTTGCCCGCGCCGTTCGGCGCGACGAGGCCGGTGCGGCCGCCGCCCACGGTGAAGGACAGGCCGTCGAAGACGGGGGTGTCGTCGGGCCAGGAGAAGGAAAGGTCGGAACAGACGATGAAGGTGCGGGACATCGGTGGAACCTCGATGCGACGCGGGCGCGCCTGGGGCGCCCGGGAAACGGGCAGAGGGAACGACGAAGAACCGCGACGGCGCGTGCGCGCCGGCGGTCACTCAGCTCCGGGTATTCCGGAGATGTCGACGTCACCTGCCACGTTGGGTCTCCTCCACAGAGAGATGCCTGCCCTCCGACTATAACCGCTCTCGCGGCGTGAAGCCGGAAGATCCCGCCGCCGCGGTGATCAGGACCGCGCGCGGGCCCTGGCGGACGGGCGGCTCTGCGGGCGCCGTCCGCGGTTGCGGCCCGCCGCGCGCTGCGGCCTCCGTGCCGCCCTGCCCTTCCCGGCTCCGCGCGAGGTCCGGTGGCCGGGGGCACCGAGCGCGCCCGCCGCGGCCACGACGAGAGCGCCGCCCAGGATCAGCAGCGGGACGGTGGAGGCGAGCACGGACCCGCGCAGCAGCAGGACGTGCTCGCCGCTGTCCGGGGACAGCGGCAGCACCGTGTCGGCGATCTCGAGCAGGAAGTCCCGGCCGAGCACGTCCCCCAGCCCCAGGACCAGGGCGGGCAGCCCGCAGACCAGGGGGGCGACGGCCGGCAGGTGCCCGGAGCCGGCCGTCCAGCCGAGCAGGAAGGCCGCCACGCACGTCAGCACCAGCCACGGTCCGGTGCCCCTGGCCCCCGCCTCGAACAGGCAGCCCCAGGCCGCGAGCATCGCCAGCAGGCCCGCCCCGGCGGCGGGCAGCGCGCGCCGCCGCTCGCGCGGCGGGTGCTGCGCCCACAGCGCGGCGGCCAGCAGCGTGCCGCCGACGAGCAGGCAGAGCCCCTGGCCCAGGTAGGTCGCCGTGCCCGCCCGCAACTGCCCGGCGCTGACGTCGGGGCCCCCGGCGAGGGAGAGCACCTTCAGCGCCCCGGTCAGGTCGCGCGCGTTCTGCGCCGAGAGCATCCCGTACACGCCCGCGGCGGTCAGCGGAAGGCCCACGAGGACCCCGAACGCCGGGCGCCGGGCCGTCCCCGCCAGGGCGATGCCGAGGACGACCGCGGCGAGCACCAGCGTGATCGCGGCGTGCGCCGTCCAGTCCGGCGGGTTCAGCAGCGCCGCCGCCTCGGACGGGCCGCCGTCCAGGGAGCCGGACGCCCCGTAGCGCGTCTGCGCCCGCCACCAGTAGAGCCCGCCGAGCGCGGGCAGGTACCACAGCAGCAGGAGCGCGGGCAGGGCTGCGAGCACGCCGGCGAGCCGGTTCGACAAGTCGTTCTCCTTGCGGTCAGTCCCACCAGAAGGACCAGGCGTTGCGGCCGACGAGTTCCGTCGCGTAGGCCTCGAGGGTGCCGGCGCCCTGCACGATGACGTCGGGGCAGAACGCCCAGTGCTCGGCGGCGATGTGCACGGCGTGCTCGGCGTCCCGGGGCGGGGCCGAGACGCTGAACTCCAGTGTGTTGAACCCCACGCGCACCAGCCGGACCCCGAACCTGTCCTCCCAGCTGCGCACGACCGCCGCCAGCGGGGCCGTCCACTGGTTGTGGTTGAGCGCGCCCTGCCAGCCCATGACGGCCAGCGCGTCGGCGCTGCGCGCGGCGGCCACCAGGCCCAGCAGCGTGGTCCGGCCGTCGCCGAGCTGCCCGGCGTACCAGTCGGCGGCCTCCTGCGGCTCGGCCATCGGGACCCCGGGCGGGGCCAGGCCGGGGCAGTACTTGCCGAACGGCGCCAGGTCCTCGAAGTCGTCGCCGTAGCGCAGCCTCGGCTCGATCATGTCCTGCCAGACCTCGGCCATGAAGAACGCCGGGTCGTACACGTCGATCTCGGTCTCCGGCTCGGGCGCCACCTGCCCCGCCGACCACGGCTGGGCCGACTCGTCCAGCAGCAGCGGCCACAGCCCCGAGTAGGGGTGCTCGGCCGCGAGCTCGCACCAGACGTCGCCGGTGACCGGCGCGTCGCTCAGCCAGAACGCCGGGCGCGTCACCACGTGGTCCCTGCGGTAGGTGCGGTCGGGCCACACCACCGCCCCGTCGGGCAGCGGCACGTTGAGCGTGCGGCCGCTGCCTCCGTCGGCGAACAGCCGGTAAACACCCGCCGGCAGCGCCCTGCCGCGCCGGTGATCGTCCATGGTCGACCACTCCGATTTAGCCCGTACCTAAGGGAGGATCTTGGCCTATTCCAGGACCCTTCTGCCACTCATGTGCCCGGTTTGACACCCTCGGTCGCCGGCGTGCGACGATCGGTGCCGTGACCCGTACGGCCCCGCCCTCCCCCACCCTGCCCTCCCGCCGCGTTCTGGGCCAGGAGATCTGGCTCGTGTTCGCGTTGTCCCTGGGCGCTTCGGGGGTGGCGGCGGTCATCTCCTTCCTCGGCTCGGTGACGGCGCCCAGCGCGCTGAACGACCAGACGGCCTCGCTGGTCACCGACTCCGCGCCGGGCCGCCCCTGGCTCGGCCTGGCCTGGCAGCTGTTCTCCGTGGCCTCGGCGCTGGTGCCGGTCGCGCTGGTGGCGCACCTGATGGCCCGCTCGGACGAGCCCATGGGCCGCACCCTGGGCGCCGTCTGGCTGCCGCGCGGCCGCGACCTGGGATTCGGCGCCGCCGTCGCGGCGTTCATCGGCGGCTCCGGGCTGGTGCTCTACCTGCTGGCGCAGGCCACGGGGGCCAACCTCACCGTGGTGCCCACCACGCTGGGCGACGTGTGGTGGCGCATCCCGGTGCTGGTGCTGTCGGCGGTCGAGAACGCGGTCGTCGAGGAGGTCATCGTCCTGGGCTACCTGCTGCACCGGCTGGGGCAGCTGGGCTGGCCGGACTGGAAGGCCGACCTCACCAGCGCCGCCGTCCGCGCCTCCTACCACCTGTACCAGGGCATCGGCGGGCTGGTCGGCAACTTCGTGATGGGCCTGATCTTCGCCCGGCTGTACCGCCGCTGGGGCCGGGTGATGCCGCTGCTGGTGGCGCACGCCCTCATCGACATCGTGGCCTTCGTGGGCTGGGTGCTGCTCGCCGGCAAGGTGAGCTGGCTCCCCCGCTGACCTCCGGGGGGCTACTCGGCCCAGCCGAACGTGCGGGTGACGGCCTTGCGCCACCGGGTGTGCTCGGCGTGCCGCTCCTCGGCGGTCATCGCCGGCTCCCAGCGGCCGTCCTCCTTCCAGTGGGCGCGCAGCTCCTCCTTGTCGCTCCAGAAGCCGACGGCCAGGCCCGCGGCGTAGGCGGCGCCCAGCGCGGTGGTCTCCTTGACGCCGGGACGCACCACGGGGACGCCCAGGACGTCGGCCTGGATCTGCATGAACAGCTCGTCGACGACCATGCCGCCGTCGGCCTTCAGGCACTCCAGCGCGATCCCGGCGTCGGCGTTCATCGCGTCGACGATCTCGCGGGTCTGCCAGGCGGTGGCCTCCAGGACCGCCCGCGCCAGGTGGCCCCGGTTGACGAAGCGGGTGAGGCCGACGATCGCGCCGCGCGCGTCCGACCGCCAGTAGGGCGCGAACAGGCCGGAGAAGGCGGGCACGAAGTAGCAGCCGCCGTTGTCGTCGACCGTGCGGGCCAGCGCCTCGACCTCCTCCGCCGACGAGATCAGGCCGAGGTTGTCGCGCAGCCACTGCACCAGCGCCCCGGCGATCGCGATGGAGCCCTCCAGCGCGTAGACCGCCGGCTCGTCCCCGATGCGGTAGCCGACGGTCGTCAGCAGCCCGTGCCGGGAGACGACCGGCTTCGTCCCGGTGTTCTGCAGCAGGAACGCGCCCGTCCCGTAGGTGTTCTTGGCCTCGCCCTCGGCGAAGCAGCACTGGCCGAACAATGCGGCCTGCTGGTCGCCCAGCGCCGAGGCGACCGGCACGCCCTCCAGCACGCCGCGGGCGGTGCCGTAGACCTCCGCCGACGAGCGGATCTCCGGCAGCATCGCCGCGGGGACGCCGAAGGCCTCCAGGGTGCGCGGGTCCCAGTCGAGGGTGCGCAGGTTCATGAGCATGGTGCGCGAGGCGTTGGTGACGTCCGTGACGTGCTCTCCGGTGAGCTTCCAGATCAGCCACGAGTCGATCGTGCCGAACAGCACCTCGCCGCGTTCGGCGCGCTCGCGCAGGCCCGGCACCTCGGCCAGCAGCCAGCGCAGCTTCGGCCCGGAGAAGTAGGTGGCCAGCGGCAGCCCGCAGGAGTCCAGGAAGCGGTTCTGGCCCACCGCGCCCTGCAGCTCGCGGCAGACGCGGTCGGTGCGGGTGTCCTGCCAGACGATCGCGTTGTGGACGGGCTCGCCCGTCTCCGCGTCCCACACCACGGTGGTCTCGCGCTGGTTGGTGATGCCGACGGCCGTCAGGTCCGAGGCCGTCAGGCCGCCGCTCTCCAGCGCCCGCGCCACGACCGCCTCGACCGACGACCAGATCTCCGCCGCGTCGTGCTCCACCCAGCCGGGGCGCGGCAGGATCTGGGTGAACTCCTGCTGGGCGTCGGCGACCACCCGCCCGGCACTGTCGAACACCAGACAGCGGCTGGAGGTGGTGCCCTGGTCGATCGCGGCGATGTACACGGCGGGTCCTTCCGGCGTCGCGGGTGTCGCGGGTTATGTAACCGCGGTCACAGCGGATTATCCCCGCCGTCGTCCGGCCAGGGCGTGGTGCCCGGGGTCGGGCCGGTCCCCGGGCCGGTGGGGACCGGGGTGGTGCCGGACGGGTCGGGCGTGGGCGGGCCGGAGCTGCCCGAGGGGCCGGGCGAGTCCGTGGGGGAGCCCGGCTCGGTGGTGGTGAGGGTGGGCACCGGCTCGACCGGCAGCTCCGCGGGCTGGGAGCGCAGCAGCCACACCAGCAGCACCACGACCCCCGCCAGCAGCAGCGCCAGGATGAGCAGCGCCAGCACGGCCAGCGCCCGGCTCGCCGCCGGGGACAGCGTGCCGTCGGTGCTCCAGCCGCCGGATCCCGGCGAACCGGTGAAGGTGGGGTACTCGGCCTTCTTCTTTCCGTCCTGCCCGGCGTGCCGGCCCGTGGGGAAGGCCGGGTCCTCTCCCCGTCCCGCCCAGTGGTGCAGGAACTGCGGCCCACCCGGCCCCCCGGCCTCGCCGCGCAGCAGCACCGGCTCCAGCAGGCCCGCGAGACCGCCGGTGCCGATCACCCACGGCCCCTGGTCGTCGGTGTCGGCCGCCAGCACCTCGGGACCGAAGGAGCGCACCGCCGCGGCGAACCTGTCGCGGGCCGCCGGGTCGGAGGCCGCTCCCCTGGTCAGCAGCGCCACCTGGACCGGACGCCCCGCCGGGTCGAGCGCGGCGTACACGATACCGGCGGGCGAGGACAGGATCCTGGCCGTCAGCCGGAACGGGCCGAGTGGGGCGGTCATGCCCGCACCCTACTGTGATCTCTGTGCTCGTGTCGGCTCCGTGGCGAGGGGTAATTCACGTAGGGTCGGACGGGTACTTCGATTTTCGGGTGAAGGGGCCGGTGTGACTGTCGCCGACGACATGAAGCAGGCTTCGGTGCTGCTCGAACGGGCTCTCGCCGAGGTGAAGAAGGTCATCGTCGGCCAGGAGCACATGGTCGAGCGGCTCGTGGTGGCCCTGCTGGCCGGCGGACACTGCCTGGTGGAGGGGGTGCCGGGCGTCGCCAAGACCCTGGCGGTCAGCTCGCTGGCCCAGGTGACCGGCGGCACCTTCGCGCGGGTGCAGTTCACGCCCGACCTGGTGCCCTCCGACATCGTGGGCACCCGCATCTACCGGCCCTCCAGCGAGTCCTTCGACGTGGAGCTCGGGCCGGTGTTCGCCAACTTCGTGCTGGCCGACGAGATCAACCGCGCACCCGCCAAGGTGCAGTCGGCGCTGCTGGAGGTCATGGCCGAGCGGCAGGTGTCGCTGGCCGGGCGCACGTTCCCGCTGCCCAGGCCGTTCATCGTGCTGGCCACCCAGAACCCGATCGAGTCCGAGGGCGTCTACCCGCTGCCCGAGGCGCAGCGCGACCGCTTCCTCATGCGCATCAACGTGACGTACCCCGACGCCCACGACGAGCTGCGCATCCTGCGCCGGATGAGCGCCACGCCCCCGGTGCCCGAGCAGGTGCTCGACCCGGACCTGCTGCAGGAGCTGCAGCAGACCGCCGCCCGGGTGACGGTGCACGAGCTGGTCGCCGACTACATCGTCCGGCTGGTCATGGCCACCCGCGAGCCGGGCGCCTACCGCATGCCCGACCTCGTGCCGCTGATCGAGATCGGCGCCAGCCCGCGCGCCACCCTCGGCCTGGTGTCCTCCTCGCGCGCGCTGGCGCTGCTGCGCGGCCGGGACTTCGTGCTGCCCGAGGACGTGCACGACGTGGCGCGCGACGTGCTCGTCCACCGGCTGGTGCTGTCGTTCGACGCGGTCGCCGACGGCGTCTCGGCCGGAGAGCTCGTCGCCCGGGTCCTGGCCTGCGTGCCGCCGCCGCGCGTCGTCTGGAACCACGGCCCCGCCTGATGCGCATCCCCGAGGACAGGCTCCGCAGGCTGGAGCTGAAGGTGACCGGAAAGCTGGACGGGCTGCTGGGCGGCGAGCACATGGGGCTGCTGCCGGGTCCGGGCAGCGAGCTGGCCGAGGCCCGCGCCTACCAGCCGGGCGAGGACGACGTGCGGCACATGGACTGGTCGGTGACGGCCCGCACCGCCGTCCCGCACGTGCGCGACCTCATCGCCGACCACGAGCTGGAGGCCTGGGCGCTGGTCGACCTGACCGCCAGCATGGACTTCGGCACCGCCGACTACGCCAAGCGCGAGCTGGCCGTGGCGGCGCTGGCCGCCGTCGGGTTCACCGCCACCCGCCTGGGCGACCGGGTCGGCGCCTACCTCATGCAGCGGGACGGGCTGCGCCGCCGCCCCGCCCGCACCGGCAGGTCCGGCCTGTACGCGCTGCTGCGCGAGGTCGAGCGCACCGACATCGGCCGCGGCTCGATGGGGCTGGCCGCCGCGATCACCGCGCTCGACCGCGGGCAGCGCCGCCGCGGCCTGCGGGTGGTCATCAGCGACTTCCTCGACCGCTCGGCCTGGGAGGCGCCGATCCGCCGCATGGCGGCCCGGCACCAGACCCTCGCCGTGGAGATCATCGACCCGCGGGAGCTGGACCTTCCCGCCGGGGGCGGCCTGATGGAGCTGACCGACCCGGAGACCGGGGAGATCCAGGAGATCATGCTCACCCCCCGGGTGGCCGCCGCCTACCGGCAGGCCGCGCTCGAGCAGAGGGCGGCGAACGCGGCGGCGCTGCGCCGCGCCGGAATCGCCCACCTGGTGCTGCGCACCGACCGTGACTGGGTCATCGACATCGCGCGGTTCGCCTTGCGCCGCCGCCGCCTCGGGAGCCGTACATGACCTTCCTCTCCCCCCAGTGGTTGCTCCTCCTGCTGCTGGTGCCGCTCTTCCTGGTGCTGTACGTGCTGCGGCAGCGCGGCGTCAAGCGGTTCGCCGTCCCCTTCACCAACCTGCCGACGCTCGCGCAGGTGGCGCCCAAGCGCCCCGCCTGGCGCAAGCACCTGGTGGCGGGGCTGTTCCTGACCATGCTCGCGCTGCTGGTGATGGGCGTCGCCCAGCCCGCCGCGCCGGTCAAGGTTCCGCGGGAACGGGCGACGATCATGGTCGCCGTCGACGTGTCGTTGTCGATGGAGGCCACCGACGTCGAGCCGTCCCGGTTCGAGGCCGCCAAGGTCTCGGCCAAGACGTTCATCGAGGGCCTGCCCGAGCGCTTCAACGTCGGGGTCGTGGCGTTCGCCGGCACCGCCACCGTCGTGGCCCCGCCCACCTCCGACCGGGGTTCGGCGCTGCGCTCGGTGGACAACCTCGTGCTGGACCGCCGCACCGCCATCGGCGAGGCGGTGTTCGCCTCCCTGCAGGCCATCCGCTCGTTCGACTCCAGCAGCGGCGACGACCCGCCGCCCGCCCACATCGTGCTGCTGTCCGACGGCGACAACACCTACGGGCGCTCCATCAGCGAGGCGGTCATGGCGGCGCGCGACGCCAAGATCCCGGTCTCCACGATCGCCTTCGGCACCCCGTACGGCACCGTCACCATCGAGGGCGAGACCACCACCGTGGACGTCAACAAGGTGGTCCTGCGCGCCCTGGCCGAGCAGACCGACGGGCACGCCTACGAGGCCGAGGACTCCGCGCAGCTCTCCGAGGTCTACCAGAGCATCGGCACCTCGCTGGGCTGGCGCGTGGAGGACAAGGAGGTCACCTCGACCTTCACCCTGCTGGCCGCCCTGCTGGCGATGGCCACCGGGGCCCTGTCCCTGCTGTGGTTCTCCCGCCTGCCCTGATCTTCCGGGAGGTCGGAGGGGCCCCGGGTTCCCACTAGGCTGGTCGGCCGTGGGGGATCACTACTTCTCGGCCGAGCCCGGGGCCGCCAGCAGGCCGGGAACGGTCGATCTGGTGCTGCGCGACCTGCATCTGCGCCTGGAGACCGACCGGGGGATGTTCTCGCCCGACCGGGTCGACGCGGGGACGCGGATCCTGCTGGACACCGTCCCGGCGCCGCCGCGGCGGGGGAACCTGCTGGACCTGGGGTGCGGGTACGGGCCGATCGCGCTGGCCATGGCGAGCCGGGCGCCGGAGGCGACCGTCTACGGGGTCGATGTGAACCTGCGGGCGCTGGAGCTGGCGCGGCGCAACGCCGAGAGCGCGGGCCTGGCCAACGTGAAGTTCCTCACCGCCGAGGAGGTGCCGCCCGAGACGGCCTTCGCGGCGATCTGGTCCAACCCGCCGATCCGGATCGGCAAGCAGGCGCTGCACGAGCTGCTGGAGGCCTGGCTGCCGCGGCTCGAGCCGGGCGGCCTCGCCCATCTCGTCGTGCAGAAGCACCTGGGCAGCGACTCGCTGCAGCGCTGGCTCACCGACTCCGGCCTGCCCGCCGCCCGGCTGGCCTCCCGTTCGTCCTACCGCATCCTGGAGGTCCAGGCCCGTGTCCGCTGAGCCCGCCAACCCCCCCGTCCGCAGGCAGCTGCGGCCCACCGACGTCAAGCGGCTCAACCGCACCTGGCGGCGCAACACCACCGGGCGGCTCGGGCTGCTGGTGGAGTCGGTCACCCAGCCCTTCAACATCGGCTCGATCTTCCGCAGCTCGGCGGCGTTCGGCGTCGACCACCTGTGGCTGGCGGGCAACGCCACCGAGCCCACCCACCCCCATGCCCAGAAGACCGCGCTGGGCACCGACCGGCTGGTGCCCTGGAGCCACGCGGGCACGCCCGCCGAGGCGGTCCGGCAGGCGCGCAAGGAGGGCTTCCGGATCGTCGCGCTGGAGCTGACCACCGACGCCGTGCCGCTGCACGAGGCGCCCCTGGACGGCGACGTCTGCCTGGCCGTCGGCGGCGAGGACCACGGCTGCTCCCCGGCCCTGCTGGCGGCCTGCGACGCCGTCGCCTACATCCCGCAGACCGGCCGGGTCGGCTCCCTCAACGTGGCCGTCGCCACAGCCGTGGCGCTGGCCGAGATCCGCCGCAGGGAGTGGGCCGGGCGGGACTGACCCCATACTGGGTAAGGTGCGCTACGCGTTCCTCGATCACGACGGCCCCCTCGCCTTCGCCCACCGCGGCGGTGCCCTGGGCGCGCCGGAGAACACGATGGCCGCCTTCCAGCGGGCGGCCGACCTGGGCTACCGCTATATCGAGACCGACGCCCAGGCCACCGCGGACGGCGTCCTGCTGGCCTTCCACGACCCCCACCTCGGCCGGGTCACCGACCGGCGGGGGCTGATAGCCCGGCTGCCCTACCGCGAGGTGAGCGGCGCGCGGGTGGCCGGCACCGAGCCGATCCCGCTGCTGGAGGAGGCCCTCGGCTCGTTCCCCCGGATCCGCTTCAACATCGACATCAAGGACGAGCCCGCGATCGGCCCGCTGGTGCGGGTGCTGCACCGCACCCGGGCGTGGGACAGGGTGTGCATCACCTCGTTCTCCACCCGGCGGCTGGCGCAGCTGCGGGTGCGGGCGGCGCTGTTCACCCGGGAGCCGGTCTGCACCGCGCTGGGCCCCCGCGGGGTCGCCGCGATCCGGTTCGGCGGCGCGCCCGCCCGTGCCGCCGCCGCGGGTGTGGCCTGCGCCCAGATCCCGCACAGCCTGGGCCCGGTGCCCTTCGCCACCACCTCCTACATCGCCCAGGCCCACGCGCTGGGCCTGGCGGTGCACGCCTGGACGGTCAACGACGCCGCCACCATGGAGCGCCTGCTCGACGCGGGCGTCGACGGGATCATGACCGACGACCTGGAGGCGCTGCGCGGCGTGCTGGCCGGACGGGGCCTGTGGCACGCCGCGGTCGGCTGACCGGACGGACCGCAACACGCCGACAACTCACAGGATTGGAAACGCCTCCGGGCGGGAATCTTGTGACCGGATCCAGCGTTGGTCACATCAGGACCGCAAGCCGTCTGGGAGGCGTTTTTCGATGGCAGAGCGCGCACTTCGTGGCACGAGACTCGGAGCGACGAGCTACGAGAACGACCGCAACACCGACCTGGCGCCCCGCCAGGAGGTGTCCTACACCTGCCCGAAGGGCCACCACTTCACCGTCACCCTCGCCACCGAGGTGGAGGTGCCGATGACGTGGGACTGCCGGAGCTGCGGCGTCCCCGCCCTGCTCATGGACGGCGAGGTCCCGGTGGCCAAGAAGGGCAAGCCCCCGCGCACCCACTGGGACATGCTCCTCGAGCGCCGTTCCATCGAGGATCTCGAGGAGGTGCTCGCCGAACGCCTGGCGATCCTGCGCGCGGGACGCCGCAAGAGCGCCTGACACCTACCACCAGATCCGCCGCGAGAGGGCGGGGCCGCCCGTGCCGGGCCGTCCCCGCCCTCTCGCGTGCGCGGCCCTCGCCCGCCGTACGCCCTCCGCAGGCGGGAGGCGAGGGCCTCGGCCCTCGCCCGGCCACCGTGTCGAGGGCTCAGGGCTCCAGTCTTCGGTCCTGGCCGTCCTTGCGGGCCGGGTCGTCCGCGGGGGCGGCGGGGCCCTCGCCGTCGTCCTCGATGACCTCTCCCTTGATCACGCCCGTGCCGCGGGGGCGCTGGGGGTGCTCGGCGAAGGGGCCGCCGGAGGGGGCGGTGGGGAAGCCTGGGAAGCCGGGCAGGCCCGTGGTGGTCGCGCGGCGTTCGGCCCAGGCGAGCAGGCGGCCCCGGGCCAGGGAGCGGGTGAAGGGCAGCAGGAGGACCAGGGCGGGCAGGTCGGTCAGGAAGCCGGGCAGGGCCAGCAGGACGCCGCCCAGGAGGATCAGCGCGGCGTCGCCGGTGCCGCGCTCGGGGGTGCGGCCGGCCGCCAGTGTCTCGTTCAGCCGCCGCCAGGCCCGGCGGCCCTCGTGCTTGACGATCCACGAGCCCAGCACGCCCTGGACGACCAGGGCCAGCGCCACCCACCAGCCGCCGACCGCCCGTCCCAGCCAGAGCATCAGCAGGATCTCCAGCACGGGCAGGACCAGGAACGACAGGAGGGTGACCGGCGGGCGCATGCCTCCATCATGGCCGATCCGGCGGCCTGTTCGACCGTTCCCGCGGCTGAGATCTCCACCCCCTTTTCTCACCTTTATCGATAAAAATTGACAAAGGTTGACAAAGACCGGCCTTCCGGTAGGTTAGGCCGTCTGGTCCAGCACCAGAAGGACTGGGCCCGGGCACCCTATAGACAACGGACGACCTCAGCTCACGTCCTGTGGGCGGGCGCCCGGCCCGACGGGTGTCCGGGCCCCTTCTGAACTACCGGTAACGTCTCACCGTCGGATGAATCCGGGTGGACGGCTGGAGAGACGTTTGATGCAGGACACCGCGGCGGACACGGAAACGGCGGGCGCCGGCTCCGGCGGGTCCGCCTCCTCCCCTCCCCCGGCACCAGCCCCGCCGCGCCGTCTCGTGCGCCTGGCCGCGGCCGTCACCGCCGGCCTGATCATGTACCTGGCGTTCCCGCCGAGCGTGCTGGGGCCCGCGGAGGGCAGCGCCTCGGGCCTGTGGCCGCTGGCGCCGGTCGGGGTGGCGCTGTTCACCGTGGCGGTGCGGGGCCTGGGCGCGTGGACCGCCGCGCTCGCCGGGCTGCTGTGCGGCCTCGCCTTCTTCCTGCCGGTACTGCCCGGCGTCCGGCCCATCGGCACCGACGTCTGGCTGGGGCTGAGCGTCACCGAGGCCCTGTACTTCGCGCCGATGGGCGCCGCGATGGCGCTGGCCTCCCGCAGCCGCCTGTGGCCGTTCTGGATCGCCGCGCTGTGGGTGACCCAGGAGCTCGTGCGCGGCAGGTTCCCGCTGGGCGGTTTCCCGTGGGCGCGGCTGGCGTTCTCCCAGACCGACACCCCGCTGACCGCCTACGCCGCGCTCGGCGGCGCCCCGCTGGCGAGCTTCGCCACCGCGCTGATCGGCACCCTGCTGGCCTACGCCGTCCTGGTGCACCGCGTGCGGGCCGCCGCCCTCGGCCTGGCCGGGGCGCTGGCGGTCCCGCTGGCCGGCGTCCTGATCCCCACCGGCTCCGGGACGGCCGGTGCGGGCGAGAAGGAGATCACCGTCGCGGTGATCCAGGGCAACGTGCCCCGCTCGGGCATGGACTTCCTCGGCCAGCGCCAGGCCGTCCTGAACAACCACGTGGCGCGGACCAGGGAGCTGGCCGCCCAGGTGAGGGCCGGGCAGGTGCCCCGGCCCGACCTGGTGGTCTGGCCGGAGAACTCCAGCGACATCGACCCCTACCGCGACGCCGAGGCCTACGCGATCATCGACGCGGCCGTCAGGGACGTGGGCGTGCCGGTCCTGGTGGGCGCGCTGACCGCCACCCCCGACAACACCGAGGTGGAGAACCGCGGCATCGTCTGGGACCCCGAGACGGGCCCCGGCGACCACTACACCAAGCGGCATCCCGTGCCCTTCGGCGAGTACGTGCCCTTCCGCGACCTGCTGACGCGGTTCATCTCCCGGCTCGAGCGGGTGCCGAGGGACTTCGCGCGCGGCAGCAGGGACAACCAGCTGGCGATGGGCCCCGCCGTGGTCGGCGACGTGATCTGCTTCGAGGTGGCCTACGACGGCATCGTCCGGGACGCCGCGAAGGACAGCGGGATCCTGGTCGTCCAGACCAACAACGCCACCTACGGCTACACCAGCCTGCCCTGGCAGCAGCTCGCCATGTCCCGGATGCGCGCGGTGGAGCACGACCGCACCGTCCTGGTCGCGGCCACCAGCGGGATCAGCGCGATCATCACCCCCGACGGGCGGATGGTGCGGCGGTCCCGCGAGTTCACCCCCGACATCCAGGTCGCCACCGTCCCCGTCCGCACCTCGGCCACGGTCGGCGACCGGCTCGGCGGGATCCCCGAGTGGCTTCTGGCCCTGGCGGGCATCATCGGTACGGGGACCGCGGTGCGTGCCCGGAGGCGTGCCGCCCCGGACACCCTGGAGGGATGAGATGAGCTCCCTGGACTCCGTCATCGTGATCATTCCCACGTACAACGAGCGGGAGAACCTGCCCCGCATCGTCTCGCGGGTCCGCGCGGCGACCCCCGGGGCCGACGTCCTGGTCGTCGACGACAACAGCCCCGACGGCACCGGGGAGCTCGCCGACGGGCTGGCCGCGGCCGACGAGCGCGTCCACGTGCTGCACCGCACCGCCAAGGACGGGCTGGGCGCCGCCTACCTCGCCGGTTTCGCCTGGGCGCTGGACCGCTGCTACGACGTCGTGGTCGAGATGGACGCCGACGGCTCCCACCAGCCCGAGCAGCTGCCCTCGCTGCTGTCGGCGCTGGCGGGCGCGGACCTGGTGATCGGCGCCCGCTGGATCCCCGGCGGGCGGGTGCGCAACTGGCCCAGGCACCGCGAGTTCCTCTCCAGGGGCGCCAACATCTACACCCGGCTGCTCCTCGGCATCCCGCTGCACGACGCCACCGGCGGCTACCGGGCCTTCCGCCGCGAGACGCTGGAGAAGATCGACCTGGAGAGCGTCGACTCGCGCGGGTACTGCTTCCAGGTCGACCTGGCCCTGCGCTCGCTGCGGGCGGGCCTGCGGGTGGCCGAGGTGCCCATCACCTTCGTGGAGCGGGTGCACGGCTCCAGCAAGATGAGCCAGGGCGTCATCATCGAGTCGATGGTCAAGGTCGCCCGGTGGGGCCTGCGCGACAGGCTCCGCGCCCTGCGCGGCTGAGGCGCCGGCACGGCTTCCCCGGGACACCGGGCCATCCACTCTGCCATGGTTCGTCCATGATGACTTATAAAGGGCCTGCGACCCTCTACAGCAGCGACGGCGAGCAGTTCCTCGTGGAGGCCTTCCTGAGACCCGACGGCTCCCGTTCGAAGATCGAGTGGCGGGGGACGATCGTCCCGCTGGGCCCGCACCCCGTCCCGCACGGCCGGTACGACATCCGGCTCGAGGACGGGTGCGCGGGCGTGCTGGACGTCATGGCGATGACACCCACGCACCAGTGGCAGGTGGCCGGTGTCGGCGGCCCCCCGTGGGCCGGGTAGCCCGGCCCGTCCTCCCGCCGCTCAGACCAGGGTCACCATCAGCCGCTCGGGCCTGCGCACGCCGCTGCCCTCCTGCCAGGTGACGGGCTCGCCGGTCAGGCGGGCGCCCGGGTGGCGGGCGGCCAGTTCGGACAGCACGCAGCGCAGGACCGCGACCCCCAGGTTCCTGCCCAGGCACACATGGGGTCCCGCTCCGAACGACAGGTTCTCGTCGGCGTCCGGCCTCGCGAGGTCGACGGCGTCGGGGTCGGGGAACCTGGCGGCGTCCCGGTTCGCCGCGTCCTTGGCCACCAGGACGATCGTTCCGGCGGGGATCTCCACGCCGCCGAGGACGACGTCCCGGGTGGTGCGGCGGGCCGGGCCGTCGTCGCTGCCCGCGGCGCGGGTGCGCAGGAGCTCGTGGACGGCATTGTCGGCCAGCGCCGGGTCGGCGACGAGGCGCTCCCACTGGTCGAGGTGGGTGAGCAGGTAGTGGACCATGCTGGTGATGAGGCCGGCGGTGCTCTCCCAGCCGGCGACGATCACGGCCATGCCCACCATCGCCGCCTCCTCGCCGCTGACGCGCAGGCCGTGCTCGGTGTGCACGTAGCGCGACAGGAGGTCGGAGGCGGGGCCCGCCGCCCTGCGCCGCTCCAGGGCCTCGGCGATGTAGGCGCACATCTCCCGGGCGGCCCGCTCCGCCTCCCCCAGGTCGGTGAGGTCGACGTACCGGTCGCCCCAGTCGGCGAACAGGTGCCGGTCGTCCTCCGGCACGCCGAGGGTCTCGCCCAGGACCGCCAGCGTCAGGGGGAAGGCGAACTCGGAGACGAGGTCGACCGGACGGCCCCGCGCGGCCAGGGCCTCCAGCCGGCCGGCGACCTGGGCGCCGATGCCGGGCAGGCGCTCGCGGACGGCGTGGGCGGTGAAGGAGGCGACGGCGGGGCGGCGGACGCGCCGGTGGTCGGACCCCCACATGCCCAGCAGGGTGCCCTGGACGGGAGGGATGCCGGGGATGTTCTCCTCCAGCGGCCGGAACGTCGCCTCGTCCTCGAACACCTGCCTGAGCAGCGCGTAGTCGGTGACCATGAAGGCGTCCAGGCCCGCCTGGACCATGCGGACGCGGTGGACGCCGGGCCCGAGCGCGCCGTAGAGGGGGTGCAGGTCCTCACCTGATTTGCCCTGGTCAAAAGGGTAGGAGGGGGAACAGGTCTCAACATCTTGCAACATGCAGCGAAAGCCTTCTCCAAGAGCGACTGATTCGTTACATAGTGCAATGTCGGCGGCGTCCGCGCCCTCGGGATAAGGTCGGCCTCCCCGAAAGGACAGACGACCATGGCGTAACCGTGACAACCGCAAGGTCCCGCGCCGCCTCACCCCTGGGCGGCGCGGGACCCGCGTGCCGTGCCGTCCTACTTGACGGCGCCGGCGGTCAGCCCCGCCTGGATCTGGCGCTGGAAGATCACGTAGACGATGGCCACCGGGATGATCGCCGTGCTCAGGGCGGCCATCAGGCCCGGCCAGTCGGCCTCGTAGCCGGCGCTGGTGCTGATGTTGGTGATGCCCTGGGTGAGGACCCACTTGTCCTCGTCCGCGGGCATGAGCACCAGGGGCAGCAGGTACTGGTTCCACTGGCCGATCACGTTGAAGATCGTGATGGAGACCAGGCCCGGCTTCGCCATCGGCAGCATGATCCGGAAGAACGTGCGGGTGTGCCCGCAGCCGTCGATGAACGCCGCCTCGGCCACCGAGGTGGGCAGCGTCTTGAAGAACGCCGACAGGAAGAAGACGGTGAACGGCAGCGAGTAGGCGACGTACACCAGGATCAGGCCGTGGAAGGTGTTGAGCATCCCGAGGTTCTGGACCACCTTGAACAGCGGGACCAGCGCCAGGAAGACCGGGAAGGTCATGCCCGACACGAACATGAGGTAGATCAGCCGGTTGCCGCGGAAGGTGTAGCGGGCCAGCACGTAGGCCGCCATGGAGCCCAGCAGCATGGTCAGGAACGTGCTCACGCCGACCACCATGACGGTGTTGAGCAGGTAGCGCCCGACGTTGGCCTTGGCCCAGGCGCGCGTCCAGGCGTCCAGGTGCCAGGTGTCCGGCAGCGACCAGGCGTCGCCGAAGATCTCGTCGTTGGTCTTGAACGCCGCGACGAACGTCCACACCAGCGGGACGATCACCAGCAGCGCCCAGACGGCCAGCGCCAGGTGGGACAGGCCGGTGAACACGCCGGAGGCGGCGCTCCGGCGGGAGCGGGCGGTGGCGCGGGACGGGCGCGCCGCCGTGGTCTTTCCTACGGTCTCGGTCGTCATCGTCGCCGCCCTAGAACTCGATGCGCTCACGGCGGGTGACCCGCAGGGTGAGCGCCGCGAAAGTGATCGTCATGAAGAACAGCACCACGCCCATCGCCGAGGCGTAGCCGTACTCGGAATAGGTGAAGGCGTTCCGGTAGATCTCCAGCGCCACGACGGTGGTGGAGTTGTCCGGGCCGCCGCGGTCCACCGAGAGCACCTGCACGATCGCGAACATGTCGAACGCGATGATGCCCAGGTAGACCCAGCCGACCTGCAGGGTGTCCCACAGCAGCGGGAGGGTGACGCGGAAGAAGACCGTGAACCTGCTCGCGCCGTCCAGCGCCGCGGCCTCGAAGAGCTCCTTGGGGATGGAGGCCATGCCCGCGGAGAAGAGCACCACGTAGAACCCGACGCTCTGCCAGACCACCACCGCGATGATCGACCACAGGGCGATGTCCGGATCGTTCAGCCACTGCACGGGGGCGATGCCCACCCGGTCCAGCAGGCCGTTGATCATGCCGCTGGAGGTCGGCCGGTATATCGACTGGAACAGCACGCCGACGATCGCCACGGCCAGGACCTGCGGCAGGAAGAAGACGACCTTGTAGAAGGACGATCCCCTGACTCCGCCGGGCCCGCCGCTCTTCGCCTTCCCGCCGACGTTCAGCAGGAAGGCGAAGAACAGCGCGATCGCGACGGTGGCCAGCGGCAGGGCGATCAGGATCCACAGGTGGTGCCACAGCGCCGACTTGAAGGCGTCGTCCTCGAAGAGCTCCGTGAAGTTCTCGAGGCCGATGTAGTTCGGCGCCTTGAGCCCCCTCCAGTCGGTCAGCGCGATCTGGAACGCCTGCAGATAGGGTCCGATCACGAAGACCGCGTAGAGGAGGACGGGCGCGGCGAGGAACCCGATGACGAACGGGTACTCGTTCCGGCCCCGCCGCCTCCTGGGCGGCCGGCCCTCGCTTGTCCGGGACTTCCGCACGGGGCCCGGCCCTTTGTTGATCTTGATGGTGTCGCCCTGCCGCATGGCCAGGTGCCTCCGGTGTCGCTGGAGAGTGAACTAGACGGTGCGCTTCTGGATGTCGTCGCCCGCGTCCTTCTTGGCCTTGTCCGCGGCCTTCTGCATCTCGTCGCAGAACTTCTGGGCGTCGATGCGGCCGAACATCAGGTTGTTGGTCTGGCGGCGCAGCTCGGTCTCGAGCTCCTTGTACCAGTTCTCGAACAGGCTGTTGGTGACGACGTTGTCGCCGGCGGCCTTCTGCGCGGCGGCCACGGAGGTCAGGCCGGGGGACATGGACAGGCCGTCGGTGGCGTCCTTGACGATGGTCAGGGACCCGGACTTCTCGGTGAAGCCCTTCGCGCCTTCCTTGGAGAGCATGATGCGGAAGTACTCCAGGCCGCCCTGCGGGTTGGTGCCCTTGGCCGAGACGAAGTAGTACTCGCCCGCCGCGACGCGCAGCGCCTCGTAGGGCATCTTGTCGGCGGCGGTGACCGACGGGGTGGGGGCGATCGCGTACTTGAAGGACGCCGGGGTGGACTTGGCCTGCTCGTTCTCCAGCCAGGACCCGGACGGGTAGAAGGCGATCTTGCCCTTGTTCTGCTCGGTCTGGACCTCGGTGTGGATGAGGCCCTCGAAGGACTTGTCGGAGTACTTGGTGTTGATCTCCGCCCAGGCCGCGGCCGCCTGCTTGACCGCGTCGTGCTGCCAGGCGCCGTCCTCGAGGTTGTCGATGTTGACCAGCACCTCGTTGCCGCCGACCTTGGCGGCGGAGATGAGGATCATCCAGTAGGCGTAGTAGGAGGCGTTCTTGCCGGCGTAGGCGAAGGGGGTGATGCCCTTGGCCTTGATCTGCTCGGCGAGGGTCTTGAACTCCTCGAAGGTCTTCGGCGCGGTCCAGCCGTTGGCGGCGAACAGCTCCGAGTCGTACCAGAGGCCGTAGGTGGAGGACACGTACGGCAGCAGGAGGGGCTTGCCGAGGACCTCGCCGGTGCTCGGGGCGGAGGCCAGGACGACCTCGCGGACCTTCTTCTTCGGGTCGTCCAGCGAGGGGGCGTCCCACAGCGCGGTGAGGTCCTGCAGGTGGCCGGCCTCGGCGAGCGCGCCGGTGTCCATGAGGTCGGATCCGGCGTTGGCCACCACGTCGGGGATGTTGCTCCCGCTGGAGAAGCGCGGCTGCAGCGTCTTGTTGATCTCCACGATGCCCTCGTGGTTGATCTTCACGCCCGTGAACGCCTTGGCGTACATCGGCTCGTGCACCTGGGTGGCGTAGTCGTCGCCCAGGCCGCCCTTGAAGATCACGACGCTGAGCGGCTTGCTCCCGTCGACGCCGAAGGGGTTCTTGGCGTCCTCGCCGCTGACGTCGTTCTCCTTGGTCTCGCCTTCGCCACCGCCGGTGGCGCAGGCGCTGAGCAGGGACAGGCCGGGGACGGCCGCGGCCGTCAGCCCGAGGCGCTTGAGGACGTCGCGCCGGTCCACGCCTGCGGTCTCCCGCGGGTCCTGCTGGGCCATGTGAGCACTCCTTGGAATGAGGTGTTTTCTTCGAGGGGGGTCTGGTGCCTCGGCCGGTCCGGTGGACAGACCGTACCGGCCGCTCAGGGCGGCACCGTGGAGCCGAAGAGCTCCTCGCGGGTGAGTTCCAGGCCGTGTTCGACGGCCCCGGTGAGGACGGGATTGCCCTCGATGACCGACAGCCGCAACGGCGGCCGCGGGATCGTCATGCGGTGGAGCTCGTGTTCGACGAGCTCGCGCAGGGGTTCGCCGCCTGCGAGGAGGATGTCTCCGGTGAGGACGACGAGTTCGGGGTCCAGGACCGCGGTGACCGCGGCCAGTCCGGTGGCGACGCGGATCGCGATGTCGCGCAGCGCCTCCTGCCCGGCGGGTTCGGCGGCCTTGGCCGCGGCGGAGCGGACGGCCGCGGTGGTGTTGGCGCCGCGGAAGCCGTGGGAGCGCAGGACCGTCCGCACCGCGGCGCCGCCCGCCAGCGCCTGCAGCCCGTGGTTGGCGAAGCGGCCGGTGTCGCGGGCGGTGGGCGCGCCGGGCACGGGCAGGTAGCCCAGCTCGCCGGCCCCGCCGCTCGCGCCCCGGTGCAGCCGGCCGCCGAGCACCAGCGCCATGCCGATGCCCGAGCCGCCCCACAGCACCACGAAGTTCTCATAGCCCTGGGCGACGCCGTGGGCGGCCTCGGCCAGCGCGGCGAGGTTGACGTCGTTCTCGATCTCGATCCGGGTGCCGACCCTGGCCTCGACGTCGCCGACCAGGTCGGTGAAGTGCCAGCCGGGCAGGTGCCGCGAGTAGTTCAGCCGCCCGGTGGCCGGGTCGACCGCGCCCTGGACGCCGACCACGATCCGCGACAGCTCGGCCGAGACGATCCCGGCGGCGCTGCAGGCCCCGGCGACCGCGCTGCAGATCTCCTCCGCGGCCTTGACGCCGGCCCGGGAGGGGGCGGGCAGCCGGTACTCCCCGGCGATCCCGCCCGCCAGGTCGGCCACCACGGTCTGGATGCGATTGGTGGTGATGTCCAGCCCGCAGACGAACGCCGCGCGGGGGTTGATGGCGTACTCCTCGGCGGTCCGGCCGAGGCTGCCGCCGCGGCGGCCGTGCAGGATGACCAGGCCCGCCTCGCGCAGCCGGGTGAGCAGCTGGGAGGCGGTGGGCTTGGACAGGCCGATGAGGTCGCCGAGCTCGGGCCGGGTCAGCGGGCCGTGCTCCAGCAGGGCGCGCAGGGCGGCGCGGTCGTTGATGGCGCGCAACAACTGGGGGGTGCCCGGGATGTGCTCCGCCATCGTCCACCTTCTCGTCCGCGCCATCAATTATTAGGAAACTGTCCTAATGAAAGGGAAGGTAGAGAGTGCGTCAGGTCACGTCAACCCCGGACGGGCCCCGGCGACGAGTTCGCAACCATTCCGTGATCGATCTCCTCCCCCGGACCCATGAGATGCCTTGCGAACCCCCCTCCCGCCTGCGAAGATCCGACTTCGCCGCGCACCGGCGACGGAACCGGAACGGCGAAGGCCCCGCTCGCCGCAGCGAACGGGGCCTCGCAGACGCGCCGGGCGTCTCAGCATGTGGAATTATTTCGGGGAGGTTTCCTTACTCGGCCGCGGGCGCCGACGGCTGGAGCCCGGGGATGAGCCCCTCCCGGAACGCGTCGACGAAGAGCCGGTGGTCCTCGCGCACCACCGCGGCGTAGCCGTGCCCGAACGCGACCATGGCGGCGACGAAGTCCGCCGCGTCGGGCCCGATCGCCGCGTCGATGGCGTCCTCCACCTGGAACGGCACCAGCGCGTGGTCGGAGTCGCCGTCGGAGACGCAGTGGATCTTCGCGGTGGCCCGGCCCAGGTCGGCCAGCAGCTCGATCATCTCGTCGGGCTCGGTCAGCCCCGACCAGTCCAGGTCCGCCTCGTACGGCGAGAGCTCCTGCACCACGAAGCCGACCCCGCCGATCTCGGTGTGGCCCAGCCACGGGTCGGCGTTGGCCTGCAGCGCCCGCCGGGAGACCGCGGTGCGGTGCCCGTGGTGGTGGAAGTAGGCGGCGATCCGCGGGTCGGTGACGACCCGGGACGGCGCGGCGACGTTGCCCTGCTTGAGCGAGAGGATGACGTCGTTCTCCAGCGCCTGGCTGTGGCCCTCCACCAGGATGTTGTAGGCGGTCAGCCCGGCCGAGCCGATGCCGAACCCGGACGCGCCGACCACGTCCTTGATCTTGTAGGTGAGGCTGCCGGAGAACCGCTTGTCCTGCGGGATGGTCTCCAGGTACCGCTCGTAGGCGGCCTCGACCGCGGCCCGCTCGGCCTCGTCCAGGTCGCGGATGCCGGGGCGGCGGCGCATCCGCCGCTGGTGGGCGTCCACGACGGTCAGCGCCGACAGCAGGTCCACCCGGGTGGAGGACAGCGCCTCGATCAGCACGTCGCGCACGTGCCCTGAGGCGGTGTCCAGGGTCAGCGCCCAGGAGTCGTTCTCGGCGCGCGCGTAGGCGCGCACCTGGTCGACGTAGGCCCGCACGTAGGACTCGATCATGCGGGTGATGTCGGCGTCGGAGATCGCCTTGGTCCAGGCCATCAGCGCGACGCTGGCCACCAGCCGCTTGACGTCCCAGGTGAAGTGCCCGACGTAGGCCTCGTCGAAGTCGTTGACGTCGAAGACGAACACCCCGTCGTCGCTCATGTAGGTGCCGAAGTTCTGCGCGTGCAGGTCGCCCTGGATCCAGACGCGGCCGGTGCGCTCGTCGGCCCAGGGGTCGGCGTCGTGGACGATGTCGGCGTAGAAGATCGGCGCGCTGCCCCGGTAGAAGGCGAAGGGGTCGGAGGCCATCTTGCGGAACCGGCGGCGGAACTCGGCGGGGCTGCGCTCCATCAGCGGGGCGAACGCCTCCACCAGCACGTCCACCAGCTGCGCCTGGCGTTCCTTGGGGTCCTTGGCCTGCAGGGAGGCGACGAGATCGGTCATGAAGAGGGATTCCTTTCGGGTTTACCCCTGATCATCCCGCTTCGAGGTGGCCTACGGCAGAAGAACCGCTGTTCAGGAGGCGTCCAGATAACGGGCGTCCACCGCCTCGATCTTGGCGCGCAGCGCGCCCTCGGGATCGTCGCTGAAGGAACACAACGCGATCATCGCGGTGATCACCACGTCGCACAGCTCCTCGGCCACGTCCTCCCGGGTGTGGCTGACGCCCTTGCGGGGGTTCTGGCCGAGCATCCCGATGTACGCCTCGGCGACCTCCCCGACCTCCTCGGAGAGCTTCATCAGGCGCAGTGCCCGCTCGTGGTCGGAGGTGCCGTTGACGTCGTCGAGATGGGCCGAGAACCGCCGGACGCTGGGCCAGGGATCGAAGTCCGTCATGGGGCAGCACCCTAGCGCCGGGACGCGCGTAAGCAGCCACTTTCAAGGTCTGCTATCTATGGGGACTCCGGCATTACCCCCTTACTCCTGCCCCGGAGGGCGAGCAGATGATCGAGTGGTCCGAGGAAGAGCTCATGATCCGCGACGCGGTGCGCGACTGGATCACCAAGGAGGTGCGCCCGCACCTGGACGAGCTGGACTCCGGGGAGTTGTCGCCGTACGGGATCATCCGCGACCTGTACAGGACGTTCGGCATGGCCGACATGGCCGCCGCCCAGTTCGACAAGAACATCGCACGGGAGAAGGCCGGCGAGGCCCCCAAGCCCAAGAAGGAGGGCAAGGGCGACCCCGGCGCGGCGATGTCGATGCTGCCGATCATCGAGCTGTGCAAGGTCGCGCCCGGCCTGGTGACCGCGATGGGCGTGTCGCTCGGCCTGGCCGCCGGCACCATCATGAAGCGCGGCACCGTCGAGCAGAAGGAGCGCTGGGGCCGCGACCTGCTGACCTTCGAGAAGGTCGGCGCCTGGGCCATCACCGAGCCCGACTCCGGCTCCGACGCCTTCGGCGGCATGAAGGCCTCGGCCAGGCCCGACGGCGACGGCTGGATCCTCAACGGCAACAAGACGTTCATCACCAACGGCCCCGCCGCCGACACGATCGTCTTCTACGCCAAGCTCGACGACGGCCGCCCGGTGCGCGAGCGCGAGATCCTGTGCTTCGTGCTCGACAGCGGCATGCCCGGCCTGGAGCAGAGCAAGCCGCTGCGCAAGATGGGCTGCCACTCCTCCCCCACCGGCGAGCTGTTCCTGCAGGACGTGCGGGTCGGCCCGGACCGGCTGCTGTCGGGCGGCGGCAGCGGCAAGGAGTCGGCCAAGCAGAACTTCACCGCCGAGCGCTCGGGCGTGGCGGCGATGGCGCTGGGCGTCATCGAGGAGTGCATGCGCCTGTCGATCGACTACGCCAAGTCCCGCCAGGCCTGGGGCAAGCCGATCGCCGACTACCAGCTGATCCAGCTCAAGCTCGCCAAGATGGAGGTCGCCCGCCTCAACGTGCAGAACCTGGTGTTCCGCTACGTCGAGATGCAGAAGACCGGCCGCTCCATGACCCTGGCCGAGGCCAGCGCCATGAAGCTGTACTCCGCCCAGGCCGCCGCCGAGGTCTCCATGGAGGCCGTCCAGCTGTTCGGCGGCAACGGCTACATGTCGGAGTTCCGCGTCGAGCAGCTCGCCCGCGACGCGAAGGTCTTCCAGATCTACGCCGGCACCGACGAGCTCCAGATCACCCACATCGCCCGCGACCTCCTCAACCGCTGACGCGGCCGGCGGGCGGCCCGGCCTCGCCGGACCGCCCGCCTCCGGTACCCACCCGCGATCAAGATCGGGTGATATGTACCACATCGTGGACTCCATGCCCTGGAGCTGCGGGTGGTCCCGCCGGACCGCCCGCCCCGGTTCGCACCGCGCCGGCTCAAGCGGGATCATAGGTGCAGCGGCCGCGGACGGCGGTCACGCCGTGGCCGGCGGATCCTGCGGGGGAGTCCTCC
Source organism: Actinocorallia populi (assembly GCF_002995495.1). Lineage (GTDB taxonomy): Bacteria > Actinomycetota > Actinomycetes > Streptosporangiales > Streptosporangiaceae > Actinocorallia > Actinocorallia populi. The sequence goes on from NZ_PVZV01000007.1 coordinate 530,794, forward strand.
GCAGGGCGCCTGAGCCGTCGACCTGGAAACATTCCTCTTCCCCACGGAATAAGAACGGTCCGCCGCACCGCTGATCGGAGGGCGCCGGGGCCTCCCCCGGCGCTGACGCTTGTCCAGCCCGCACATCCGGGCGCTCAAGATGGGATCCACACGTGAGTTCTTCAGCCCCCCCGGAGGTCAACGCCGCCCCCGCCGGCAAACCCGACGACGGCGGTGGCGGCGGCCTCGACCGCGGTGTGCTCGCCGTCGCCATGGTCGTGGTCCTCGGCGCGATCATGTCGATCCTCGACGTCACCGTGGTCCACATCGCCGTCCCCGCGCTGTCCCAGGAGTTCGGCGCGCCGCTGTCGCAGATCCAGTGGGTCGCGACCGGCTACACCCTGGCGCTGGCCACCGTGATCCCGGTGACCGGGTGGGCGGCCAGCCGGTTCGGCACCAAGCGGCTCTACATGATCTCGCTCGGGCTGTTCGTGATCGGCTCGGCGCTGGCCGGCATGGCCTGGTCGGTGGAGTCGCTGATCGCCTTCCGGGTGCTGCAGGGCCTGGGCGGCGGCATGATCATGCCCGCGGGCATGACGATCCTGACCCAGAAGGCCGGTCCCCAGCGGGTCGGCCAGGTGATGAGCGTCGTCGGCATCCCGATGCTGCTCGGCCCCATCAGCGGACCGATCCTCGGCGGCTGGCTGGTCGACGACGTCTCGTGGCGCTGGATCTTCTACATCAACGTGCCGGTCGGCGTGTTCTCGCTGTTCCTCGCCTGGAGGATCCTGGACCGTGACAGGCCGCAGCCCGGCGAGCGGCTCGACCTGCTCGGCCTGCTGCTGCTCTCGCCCGGTCTCGCCGCGCTGATCTACGGCCTGGCGACCGGCGCGGAGAAGGGCGCGTTCGACTCCGCCGAGGTGATCGGGTTCACCGCGGTCGGCGCGGTCCTGGTCGCCGGGTTCGTGGTGCGGGCGCTGCGCGCCGAGGTGCCGCTGATCGACCTGCGGCTGTTCAAGCGCCGCTCGGTCGCCGCGGCGTCCGGGACGATGGTGCTGTTCGGCCTGGCGTTCTTCGGCGCGATGTTCCTGATGCCGATGTACTACCAGGTGGTGCGGGGCGAGAGCGCCTTCCACACCGGCCTGCTGCTGATCCCGCAGGGCCTGGGCGCGATGCTCACGATGCCGGTCGGCGGCAAGCTCACCGACAAGATCGGTCCGGGCCGCGTGGTCCTGGCCGGGCTGGTGTTCATCGTCGCGGGCATGATCGGCTTCACCACCCAGATGGACGTCGACACCTCCAAGGCGGTGCTGGGCGTCGCGCTGTTCGTCATGGGCCTCGGCATGGGCATGACGATGATGCCGACCATGTCGGCCGCGATGCAGTCCCTGGGCCACGACGAGGTGCCGCGGGCCAGCACCGCGCTGAACATCATCCAGCAGGTCGCCGGGTCGATCGGCACCGCGGCCATCTCGGTGATCCTCACCAACGAGCTCGCCGACAGGATGCCCGGCGGGGGCGGCGGCGGTCTCGGCGCGACGGCGGAGGTGCCGCCGGAGGTGATGGCGCAGCTGGCCCCGAAGATGGCCGAGTCGTTCAGCGCCACCTTCTGGTGGGCGATCGCCCTGCTCGCGCTGGCCTTCGTCCCGGCGCTGCTGCTGCCGCGGCACCGCCCGGAGAACAAGGTCGAGGTCATGCCGCTGCACTAGCTCCGGCGGACGCAGGGCCCGTCGCGTTCGCGGCGGGCCCTTCGTCCCTGCGGGCCGCGGCCCGGCGCGCCCGGCGGCGACCGGCCCTCCGCTGGACATGGCTCAAGTTGATCTGAATACTCACGTCTATGGACGGACCGCCCGCATTCCCGGTACGGGCCTCCGACGCGCAGCGCGATCGGATCATCGAGGAGCTCCGCGACCGGGTCGTGGAGGGCCGGATGTCGCCGCAGACCTACGAGCAGCGCGTGGAGCAGGCGCTGTGCGCCCGCAGCGAGGCCGAACTGCAGGACCTGCTGCGGGACCTGCCCCCGCGCGGTCGGCTGATCCGCCGGGTGACCGGGGCGATCGCGTCGTTGTCGTCCGCCACCGCGCGCATCGAGTCGGCCTGGCGCACGCCGCGCCTGCCGCGGTTCCTGCTGCCGCCGCGCCAGCAGCAGCGCGTCCTGGTGGGCAGGGCGCCCGGCTGCCAGTTCGTGCTCACCGACCTGACGGTCTCGCGGTTCCACGCCGAGATCCGCACGGAGGACGGCGGCTGGACGATCAGCGACCTGGGGTCGATGAACGGCACCAAGGTCAACGGCTGGCGGCTGACCGGCCCGGCGGTCCTGCGGCCGGGCGACCAGGTCGCCTTCGGCGACTGCACGTTCGTGGCGGCGGCGCCCTGAGCGCCCCTCACAGTTTGGGCGGGCGGCCCTCGTAGGGGGTGCTGAGCACGATGGTGGTGCGGGTGTTGACGTTGGCCGCGGAGCGGATCTGCTGCAGGAGGTCCTCCAGTTCGCGGGGGCTGGCCACCCGGACCTTCAGGATGTAGTTCTCGTCGCCGGCCACCGAGTGGCAGGCCTCGATGGACTCGATGTGGGCCAGCCGCTCGGGCGCGTCGTCGGGGGCGGCCGGGTCGATGGGTTTGATCGAGATGAACGCGGTCAGGGGCAGCCCGATCTGCTCGGCGTCCAGCTGCGCGCTGAACCCCTGGATCGCGCCGCGCTTCTCCAGCCGCCGTACGCGCTGATGCACGGCGGACACCGAAAGGCCGGTCTCCTTCGCCAGGTCGGTGAAGCTCATGCGGCCGTCGCGGGCGAGCAGGAGCAGGATCTGGCGGTCTGTGTCCTCCACGGGGAGAAACCTACCGTGAGCGCCCTGTTCGCACCGAACCGGTGACCGGACCGCAACTTGCCCGCACCATCAGCTCGGTCGCCAGCACCACCGGACGTCCCGGTGAGCGCGCCGGGACCCCGGCCGAGGCGCGCAGCAGAAGCTCGCAGGCGCGGTAGCCCAGGTCGCGCGCCGGGTGCGCCACCGCGGTCAGCGGCGGGTCGCACAGCTCCGACCAGGGCACGTCCTCGACGATGGCGATGGAGACGTCGGCGGGGACGCGCAGGGTGAGTTCGCGGGCGGCCAGGACGGCGGCCTCGCCGAGCCGGTGGCCGCCCGCGACGACGGCGGTGAGGTCGGGGCGGCGCTGGAAGAGGCTCGCCGCGGCGGCGTAGGCGCTGTCGGCGGTCGGTCTGGCGCGGGCGAAGAACTCCTCCTCCACGGCCAGCCCGAGGGCGGCCAGGGTGGCGCGGAAGGCCTCCTCGCGCACGGCGGGCCCGTCCGTGCCCCGGCCGCCCAGAAAACCGATGCGCCGGTGGCCCAGGCCCGCCAGGTACTCCACCACCGAGCGCACTCCCCCGGCCTCGTCGGCCAGCACGCAGGGCGCCGAGGGCAGCCCGGGGACCGTCCGCCCGGCGAAGACCACGGCCGTGCCGAGCCGCATGAGCGCCTGCCAGGGCCGCGGGTCGCGCCCGGCCGGCATCGCGATGACGCCCTCGACCCGCTGCTCGGCCAGCCGCTCGAGCAGCTCGGCCTCCACGTCCGGGTCCTCTCCGGTGGCGTCGAGCACGACGTGGCCGCCCTGGCTGCGGGCGCACGCCAGGACCCCGGCCGTGAGCTCGGCGCAGAACGGGTCGGTGACGTCGGGGACGAGCAGGCCTATGGCGCCGGTGCTCCGGGTCTTCAGGCCGCGCCCCAGGGCGCTGGGGCGGTACTCCAGCGCCTTCGCCGCGGCCAGGACGCGCTGCCGGGTGGCCTCGCTGGCCGGGCCGGAGCCCGACAGCACCCGGGAGACCGTCGCGATCCCCACCCCCGCGGCCGCCGCCACGTCCTTGATGGTCGCCCCGCCCATCGGCCTCCTCCCGTTCCGGCCATCCTGCCATGCCCGCGCCGGAGTGGAAACGTTTCCATCCCCTCTCCACCCCCACCGGCTGCCGGTTCCACCCCGTCCAGGACTGGACAAGCCACCCCACCAGGCTGCACAGTAGGGGCAGAACGGACGGCGGGGGCACCCTCATGCCCACCCCGTCCCGGCATCCCCCACAGTGGAAACGTTTCCACTTTCCGGCAGAGAGGAAGACGATGGCGGAGATCGTCCTGGACGGCATCGACAAGGTCTACGCGGGCGGGGTCAAGGCCGTCGACGGCCTGAGCCTCCACATCGCCGACGGCGAGTTCATGGTGCTGGTCGGCCCGTCCGGCTGCGGCAAGTCCACCGCGCTGCGCATGATCGCCGGTCTGGAGGACATCTCCGGCGGCACCCTGCGCATCGGCGACCGGGTCGTCAACGACCTGGCGCCCAAGGACCGCGACATCGCGATGGTCTTCCAGAACTACGCCCTGTACCCGCACATGACCGTCGAGCAGAACCTCGCCTTCGGCCTGAAGCTGCGCGGCACCCCCAAGAACGAGATCAAGCAGCGGGTCGACGAGGCCGCCAAGATGCTCGGCCTCGACCCCTACCTCAAGCGCAAGCCCGCCGCGCTGTCGGGCGGCCAGCGCCAGCGCGTGGCGATGGGCCGCGCGATCGTGCGCGAGCCGCAGGCGTTCCTCATGGACGAGCCGCTGTCCAACCTCGACGCCAAGCTGCGCGTGTCCATGCGCGCCTCGCTCAGCCAGCTGCACGACCGCCTGGGCGTCACCACCATCTACGTCACCCACGACCAGATCGAGGCGATGACGCTGGGCGACCGGGTCGCGGTGCTGCGCGACGGCAAGCTCCAGCAGGTCGACACCCCGCAGCGGCTGTTCGACAGCCCGGTGAACCTGTTCGTCGCCGGGTTCATCGGCTCCCCGTCGATGAACTTCGCCAACGCCCGGCTGACCGGCGAGACGTCCGAGGCCTTCGTGGAGTTCGCCGGCCTCCGCCTGCCGGTGCCGGCCGACGTGTTCGAGGCCAAGCCCGACCTCGCCGGCTACCTGGGCCGCGAGCTCATCGTCGGCATCCGCCCCTCGGACTTCGAGGACGCCGAGCACGCCAAGCCCGAGTGGACCCGCATCCCGGTCAAGGCGGGGGTGACCGAGGAGCTCGGCTCCGAGATCAACGTGATCTTCCCGATCGACGCGGCGCCCGTCGTGCACAAGGACACCGCGGACCTGGCCAGCGACGCCACCGACGGCGAGGGCGAGGACGCCGCCCTGCCGCTGCTGGAGGACAAGGCCCTGTGGACCGCCCGGGTCAACGCCCGCTCCCGCGTGCGCCCCGGCCAGGAGCTCGAGCTGGGCATCGACACCCACCGCCTGCACTTCTTCGACGCCGGCACCGGTCTTGCCGTCGGCCACCCCGACGCCGCCGAGACCGCCCGCCGCCTGGGCGTGCCCGAGCCCGTCGCCAAGGCCTGACCGGCGCGTCCCGGCGCCCGACCCGCCCGAGGGCCGGACGGGCGCCGGGACGCGGCGTCACTTGACCGAGCCCGCCAGCACCCCCTGGACGAAGTAGCGCTGGAAGGCGAAGAAGACGGCCAGCGGGACGATCAGGGACAGGAACGAGCCGGCGGAGATCACGTCGACGCTCGAGGCGAACGAACGCGTCTGCTGCTGCAGCGCCACCGTCAGGGGCTGGGAGTCCCGGTCGGCGAAGATCAACGCGATGAGCAGGTCGTTCCACACCCATAGGAACTGGAAGATCCCCAGCGAGGCGATGGCCGGGAGGCCCAGCGGGAGGATCACCCGGAAGAAGATCGTCCAGTCGCGCCCGCCGTCGATGCGGGCCGCCTCCAGCAGGGAGGCGGGGATGGCGGCGAAGAAGTTGCGCAGCAGGAAGATGGCGAACGGCAGGCCGAACGCCACGTGGAACAGCACCACCCCGGTGACCGTCCCCATGATCCCCAGCGTGCCGAACAGCTCCGACAACGGGATCAGCCCGATCTGCACCGGGACGACCAGCAGCGCCACCACGCCGAGGAACAGCCAGTCGCGGCCGGGGAACTCCAGCCAGGCGAAGGCGTAGGCGGCCAGCGCGGCGATCCCCACCACCAGCAGCGTAGAGGGCACCGCGATGAGCACCGTGTTGACGAACCCGTCGAAGATCGACTCGTTCTTCACCAGGTTCTCGTAGTTGTCCAGGGTGAGCTGCGCGGGCCTGGTGAAGACCGTCCACCAGCCGCCGGAGTTGTTGTCGGGCGCCGATCTCAACGAGGTGAGGAACAACCCGAACGTCGGCACCAGCCACACCAGCGCGACCACCACGAGGAGGGCGTGCAGGAAGCCGCGGCCGAGCAGCCGCACCAGCCTGGCGCTCATGTGTTCTCCCTCCGGAAGCGGCGGATGTTGAAGATCATCGCGGGCAGCACCAGCAGGAACAGCACGATCGCGATCGCGCTGCCCAGCCCCTGGTCGGAGTCGCTGCCGCCGAAGGAGCGCACGTACATCTGCAGGGCCAGCACGCTGGCGTCCTGCTGCACGGGCCCCGGCGCCAGCACGTACACCAGGTCGAAGATCTTCATCACGTTGATGACGAGGGTGACCACCACCACGACGAGCACCGGCGCCAGCATCGGCACCGTGATCTTGCGGAAGACCTGGAACTCGCTCGCCCCGTCGGTGCGCGCCGCCTCCAGCACGTCGCGGTCGATGGCGGCCAGGCCCGCGCCGATGAGCACCATCGCGAAGCCCGCCCACATCCAGACGTAGGCGCCGATGATGGACGGGGTGACCAGGCCGGGGCCGAGCCATTCGACGCCGCCGTAGCGGGGCGCGAAGTTCTCGGCCGGCAACCGGATCTGCGCGTCGCCCGAGACGCCCGCCAGCCGGAACGTGCCGTCGGGACCGGTCGTGGCCGAGGCGACGACCTTCCCGCCGGCGACGGCCTGGACCACGACGCCCTTCATGCCCTTCTCGCCGGGGTCGATCCGGCCGGGCTCGCCCGCCCCGCCGGGGGCGAAGTCCACCCACACGGTGCCGGTCAGCGCGCCGGGCTCCGGCGCGGCCGGAGCGGCGGCGCGCAGCCCGTCCTGCGTCTCGGGGCTGACGGCCACCAGCGGCAGCAGCGCCGCCTCACCCGGCCGGGCGGAGGCCTCGGCGCCCCCGCCGGACGCCTTCAGCGGCCCGCCCTCCCGCGGCCTCGCGCCCGGATAGGGCGAGGGCGCCTCCCAGGTGTCGTGGACGCCGGTGGCGATGGCGTTGAGCACGCCCTTCTCGGGCGCGTGGTCGTAGACGAGGGTGAAGATGACGCCGGCGGCCAGGAACGAGATGGCCATCGGCATGAACATGATGGTCTTGAACGCCGTCCCCCAGCGCACGCGCTCGGTGAGGACGGCGAAGACGAGGCCGAGGACGGTGATGACCGAGGGGGCGACGACCACCCAGACGACGTTGTTGCGCAACGCCGTGTAGGTCGCCCCGTCGGTGAACATCTCGGCGTAGTTGTCGAGGCCGACGAACGCCGTGCCGTCGGCGTCGAAGAGGCTGCGCCAGGCGGTGTACCCGATGGGGTACACCACCAGCAGGCCCAGCAGCACCAGGGCCGGGAGCAGGAAGCCCGCGCGGGTGAGGCCCGCCCGGCCGCGGTGCGCGGCCGGGCGGGCGGGCGCCCCCTTGGTCACGGGGTTCGCCATTACTCGTAGGCCTTGGCCGCGGCCTTCTCCAGGGCCTCGGCGGCGCCGTCCACGTCGGCCGGGTTCTTCAGGAAGTCCTGCAGGATCTTCCACTCGCCGGCGCCCTTGGTGCCGCCGAAGGAGGCAGGGGCCAGGTCGGACATGTCGAAGCGGACGTTGTCGCCGGCGTCGATGACGGACTTGGCGATGGAGCGCTGGATCTCGTCGGGGTAGACCGCCAGGTCGAGGTTCTTGTTCGGCGAGACCATGCCGCCGTTCTCGGCCCACAGCTCGGCCGCCTCGGGCGAGGCCAGGTACTCCACGAGCTCCTGGGCGCCCTCGCTGTCCTTGAGGACGACGGCGGCGTCGCCGCCGCTGACCACCGGGGCCGTCGAGCCGACCGCGGGGAACGGGAAGAACAGCGCGTCGGTGCCGACCTTCGCGTCGGTGTTCTCGCCGATGACGCCGGAGACGAAGTCGCCCTCGTAGACCATCGCGGCCTTCGCCGGGTCCTTGAAGGTGTTGACGACCGAGGTCGGGAAGTCCGTGGACAGCGCGCCCGGCTGGCCGCCGTTGATGAACTCCTTCTTGCCCCACAGCTCGGCGAGCGTCTTCAGCGCGGTCTTGACGGTGCCGTCGGTCCACGGGATCTCGTGCTTGGCCAGCTTGTCGTAGTTCTCCGGCCCGGCCTGGGAGAGGTAGACGTTCTCGAACCAGTCGGTCAGCGTCCAGCCGTCGGCGCCGGCGATCGACAGCGGCGCCACGCCGGAGTCGGCGATCGTCTGCGCGGACTTCACCCAGTCGGCCCACGTGGCGGGCGGCTGGACCCCGGCGTCCTCGAACGCCTTGGGCCGGTACCAGACGGTGGACTTGTTGGCGGCCTTGAAGTACACCGCGTACTGGGTGCCGTCGACGGTGCCCAGCGTCTTCCAGATCGGGGCGAAGTTCTCGTCCGTGGCCTTCTGCGCGTCCTGCGCCAGCGGCTTCAGCCAGCCCTTCTTTGCGAAGTCGTTGATGGCGCCCTGGTTGGGCATCATCGCGACGTCCGGCTGGCCGCCGCCGGGGATCTTGGAGGACAGGACGGTGATGAGGGTGTCGCCGTTGGAGGTGAAGTTGACCTTCGCCCCGGTCTTGGCGGCGAAGCCGTCGAGGACCTTCTGGAAGTTGGTCTGCTCACCGCCGCCGGCCGACCATGGGCCGGCCACCTCGAGCGTCACGCCCTTGAGATCGGCGGAGGCGGTCTCCTCACCGCCGTCGTCGCCGCCTCCGCATGCCGCGGTGGCCGAGAGAACGAGACCTGCGACGAGAGACACGCCGACGAAACGGGGGGTGCGCATGCTCTTGCTCCTCTGGTTCGGGTGGGTTCCGGCTCAGTACCCTCCCTACCGGTGAGTCACACGATCTCTCTTTACCACCCCCTTATTCGTGAGGAGATCGTTACGGACGAGATCATGAAGAACGGCGGGCCCCCGAAGCGCAAGGGCCCGCCGTGACAAAAACCCCTCCCGTCTCATCCGTCCACGACGACGAGCTCCCGGGGCGTGGTGTTCATGCGCTCGGCGCCGTCCTCGGTGCACACCACGATGTCCTCGATACGGGCGCCGTGCGCGCCGGGATAGATGCCGGGCTCCACGGAGAACGCCATGCCGGGCTCCAGCGGCTCGGTGTTCCCGCTGACGATGTAGGGGTGTTCGTGGGTCTGCAGGCCGATGCCGTGGCCGGTGCGGTGCACGAAGTACTCCCCGTACCCGGCGGCGGCGATGAGGTCGCGGGCGGCGGCGTCCACCGCCTCGGGCGCCGCACCCGGCCGCACCGCGCGCACCGCGGCCTCCTGCGCCTCCAGCAGCACCCCGTAGTACTCCTGGAAGTCCCGCGGCGGCGCCCCGACGCTGTAGTTGCGGGTGGAGTCGGAGCAGTAGCCGCTGGGCATGGTGCCGCCGATGTCGACCACGACCGGGTCGCCGGACCCGATGACCCGGTCGGACAGCTCGTGGTGCGGGCTGGCCCCGTTGGGCCCGGAGCCGACGATGACGAAGTCGACGCTCACGTGCCCCTCGGCCAGGATCGCCTCGGCGATGTCCCGGCCGACCTCCCGCTCGGTGCGCCCGGCCCGCAGCAGCCGCGGCACCAGGGCGTGCACCCGGTCGATGGCCGCGCCCGCCTCGCGCAGCGCCTCGACCTCCGCGGCGCTCTTGCGCATCCGCAGCCGCCGCATCACCTCGCCCGCCGCGACCTGCCGCACCCCCGGCATGGCCTCCCGCAGCCGCAGCACCATCATCGCCCACATCTGGTCGGCGACGGCGACCGTCCCCGTACCGGGCAGCCGCGCGGCGACCAGCGCGTACGGGTCCTCCGTCTCCTCCCAGGGCACGAACTCCAGCCCCAGGCCCCCCGCCGGGGACGCCTGCACCGTGGGCAGCTCCAGCCGCGGCACCACCATGAACGGCTCGCCCTCGGCCGGAACGGCCAGGCACGTCAGCCGCTCCATGGCGTGCGCGTGGTACCCGCTGACATATCTCAGGTCGGCTCCGGGGGTGAGCAGCACCGCTCCCAGCCCCGCCTCCGCCACGGCCTTGCGCACCTCGGCCAGCCGCTCCGCCGGGTACAGGCGCCTCATCAGGTCATCGTCGATCATTCCCCCAAGCTAACCGCTAGGGTGGGGCGCATGCCCGCCGGACGCCTGATGCTGCTGGACACGCCCTCTTTGTACTTCCGCGCGTTCTTCGGGGTGCCCGAGTCGGTGAAGGCTCCCGACGGCACACCGGTGAACGCCGTGCGGGGCCTGCTCGACATGATCGCCAGACTGGTCTCCGAGCGGCGGCCCACGCGGCTGGTGTGCTGCTTCGACGCCGACTGGCGCCCGGAGTTCCGGGTCGCGGCGATCCCCTCCTACAAGGCGCACCGCGTCGCGGAGGAGACGCCCGAGGGGTCGGTGGAGGAGACGCCCGACACGCTCACCCCGCAGCTGCCGGTCATCGACGCGGTGCTGGACGCGCTGGGGCTGGCGCGCACGTCCGTGCCCGGCTACGAGGCCGACGACGTCATCGGCACGCTCGCCGCCCGCGACCCGGGACCGGTGGACGTGGTGACCGGCGACCGCGACCTCTTCCAGCTCGTCGACGCCGACCGCGACGTCCGCATCCTCTACACCGCCAAGGGCATCCGCAACCTGGAGGTCTTCGGCGAGCAGGAGGTCGCCGCCAAGTACGGCATCCCCGGCCGCGCCTACGCCGACTACGCGATCCTGCGCGGCGACCCCAGCGACGGCCTGCCGGGCGTCACCGGCATCGGGGAGAAGACCGCCGCCACGCTCATCTCCCGCTTCGGGTCGCTGGCCGGACTGCTGGAGGCACTGGACGCCGGGGTCACCGAGGGCCTTCCCCCCGGCAACCGCAGGCGCCTGGAGGCCGGACGCGCCTACCTGGGCCCGGCCGAGCTGGTGTGCCGGGTCGCCACGGACCTGCCGATCCAGGTCGACGACACGCTGCCGTCGGCGCCCAAGGACCCCGCGGCCCTGGACGCGCTGGCCGAGCGCTGGAACCTCGCCTCACCGGTGAAGCGGCTCCTCGCGGCGTTGTAACGGTCCCTGTGTCACCGGGCACAGATCTCCTGGGCAGGCAGGCGCAACCTTTCTTCGCGTGCGGGTGTTCCCTGGCAAGGGATGACCCCTGACGCTCCCGGAAGGCACCCGATGACCGTCCTGCACAGCCCCCGCCCCCTGCCCTTCACCGACGCCTCCGACGCCGAGCTCGCCCGTTGCGTCCAGCGCTCCAACCACGACACGGCGCTGGCCGGGTGGGCGGTCACCACGATGGCCCTGGGCCTGCTCGTCCAGGCGGTGCTGCTCGCGCAGGCGCCGCCGTCCCCCGCCCAGGCCGTCCTGGCCGCCCTGGGCGTGCCGCTGCTGGCCGCCGGCACCCGCATCGTGCTGCTGCTGGACCACGCCTCGACGTCGATCGGCTCGGCCGCCGACCGCGTCCAGCTCCTCGCCGGGATCGAGACCCGGCGGTTCTGGACCTTCCGCGCCCGCCTGTGGACCCTGGGCACCGGCGCGGCGTTCGCCCTCTGGACCGTGGCCGTCCAGCTGGTGGCGCACTGAACGGAGGACCATGACCGACTCCCCTCCCACGACGTTCTGGAGCAGCCTGGAGCCGCCCGCCCGCGAGGCCCTGCTGCGCGGCGGGCGGCTGCGCCGGTACCGCTCCGGCGAGCACCTGTGCTACCAGGGCGAGCCCGCCGACCACGTACTCGTCCTGCGCGAGGGCTGGGTCAAGGTCTGGATGACCGACGAGGACGGCCACGAGTGCGTGATCGCGGTGCGCGGCCCCGGCGACCTGCTCGGCGAGGCGGGGCCGCTCACCGGCACCGCCCGCACCGCGACCGCCACCGCGCTGCACGGGGTGATCGCGCTGTCGGTCCCCCTGGCGCGGTTCAACGCCTTCCTCGGCGAGCACCCCGGCGCCTGGCCGAAGGTGTTCGGCTCGATCAACCGGCGCCTGAACCAGTCCGACGCGCGCATCATGGCGCTGGGCGGCCGGTTCGGCGCCGCCCGGCTGGCGCTGTTCATGCTGCGGCTCGCCGCCGACAGCGGGCGGGCCCGCCCCGGCGGCGGGGTGAGCATCCCTCCGCTGTCGCAGGCCGAGCTGGGCAGCTGCGTGGACTCCTCCCGCGAGACCGTCGCCCGCGCGCTGCGCGAGTGGCGGACGCTGGGATTCGTGGAGACCGGCTGGCGCCGCACCACGATCCTGGACCCCGAGGGCCTGCGCGCCCACGCCGAGACCTACGAGGGCTCCTGACCGCCGGGAGCCCTCGCCTTGACGCAGTAAGGTCACTTGCGGGCGGTCAGGCGACGCTCGAGTACGCCACCACACCGCGGCGCATCGCGTCCGCCGCCTTGCGCGCGGTGTCCCTGACCGGCCCCGGGCCCGCGGCGTCCGCGATCTGCCCGAGCAGGTCCATCAGCTGCTTGATCGCCCGCACGAAGTCACCGGCGGTCATGCCCGCCTCGGTGAGCACCTCGTCCAGGTCCTCGCCGCCGGTCCACCGGTAGGCCGCCCACGCGAACCCCAGGTCCGGCTCCCGCTGGAAGGAGACCTGGTTGTCCTTCTCCACGCCCTCCAGCTCGCCCCACAGGCGCACCATGCGGGTCAGCACGTCCCGCGTGCCCGGCGGGATCTTCGGCGGCGCCGCGTCGTCCGGCTGCCGCGACTCGTACACCAGCGCCGACACGCACGCCGCCAGCTCCGCCGGGCCCAGCCCGTCCCACAGGCCCTCCCGCAGCGACTCGGCCGTCAGCAGGTCCAGCTCCGAGTAGATGCGGCCCAGCCGCCTGCCCTCGTCGGTGACCCGCCCGTCCTTGAGGTACTCCAGCTGCTCCAGCACCGAGCAGACCCGGGCGAACGTGCGGGCGATGACCTGCGAGCGCGACTCCACCCGGCGCCGCAGCCCCGAGGTCTCCCGCTCGGTGCGGAAGTAGCGCTCCGCCCAGCGGGCGTGGTCCTCGCGCTGGTCGCAACCGTGGCACGGGTGCTGCTTGAGCCGCGTGCGCAGCCGCTGGATCTCCGCGTCGTCGCCGTCGGCGCCGCCGCCGCGCGTCCGGTGCCGCTTCACCTCGCCGTGCGGCACCTTCTCGCGCAGCGTCGCCGCCATGTCCTTGCGGTGCTGGGGGTTGCGCGGGCTGAACCACTTGGGGATCTTGATCCGCTCGACGGGCTCGGCCGGGGCGGTGAAGTCCGCCATCGTCAGGCGCTTGACCTGCCGGCTGTCCAGCAGCACCAGCGGGGCCGGGCCGTCGGAGCGCTTGGCCACCCCGGTGTCCAGGATCAGCGCCGCACCCGCGCTGCGGCCCGTCGGCACCACCACCACGTCCCCCGGACGCAGCCGCTCCAGCGAACGCGCCACCTCCAGCCGCCGCGCCCCCGCCCGCTCCCGCGACAGCGCCGACTCGGCGTCCGACAGGGCGCGGCGCAGGCCCGCGTACTCCATGAAGTCGCCCAGATGGCACTCGGCGGCCTCGCGGTACCCGGCCATCGCCTCCTCGGCCTTGCGCAGCTGCCGCGCCAGCCCCACCACGGCCCGGTCCGCCTGGAACTGCGCGAACGACTCCTCCAGCAGCGTCGCCGCCCGCTCCCTGCCGACCGCGCCGACCAGGTTCACCGCCATGTTGTAGGACGGGCGGAAACTGGAGTTCAGCGGGTAGGTGCGGGTCGAGGCCAGCCCGGCGACCGAACCGGGGTCCATGCCCGGCTGGTACAGCACCACCGCGTGGCCCTCGACGTCGATGCCGCGCCGGCCCGCGCGGCCCGTCAGCTGGGTGTACTCCCCCGGCGTCAGGTCGACGTGCTGCTCGCCGTTCCACTTGTCGAGCTTCTCGATCATCACGGTCCGGGCCGGCATGTTCACGCCGAGCGCCAGGGTCTCGGTGGCGAACACCGCCTTGATGAGGTTGTCGGCGAACAGGTCCTCGACGACCTCCTTGAACACCGGCAGCATGCCCGCGTGGTGGGCGGCGATGCCGCGCTCCAGGCCGGCGAGCCAGTTGTGGTAGCCCAGGACCAGCTTGTCGGCCTCGGGGATGTCGGCGGTGCGCTCCTCGGCCCGGCGGCGGATCAGCTGGGCGTCCTCCCGCGAGGTCAGCCGCAGCCCCGACAGCAGGCACTGCTCCACCGCGGCCTCGCACCCGGCCCGGCTGAAGATGAACGTGATCACCGGCAGCAGCCCTGCCCGGTCCAGCCGCTGGATCACGTCAGGGCGCGGCGGCGGCCGGAACCGCACCGGGCGGTGGTCGCGGCGCCGCCCCGAGCGGCGGCTGTTGTTGATCTTGGATTTGCGCACGTCGTCCAGCGAGATCCGGCGCAGCTCCGGATTGACCTTCGGGCGGCCCTCCCGGCCGTCGTCCACGAACAGGTCGTGCAGCCGGGTGCCCACCATCATGTGCTGCCACAACGGCACCGGCCGGTGCTCGTCCACGATCACCGTGGTGTCGCCGCGCACCGCCTGCAGCCACTCGCCGAACTCCTCGGCGTTGGACACCGTCGCCGACAGCGCCGCCACCCGCACCGAGTCCGGCAGGTGGATGATCACCTCTTCCCAGACCGCGCCGCGGAACCTGTCGGCCAGGTAGTGGACCTCGTCCATCACCACGTAACCCAGCTGCGCCAGGGTCTGCGACCCCGCGTACAGCATGTTCCGCAGCACCTCCGTCGTCATCACGACGATCGGGGCCTCGCCGTTGACGGAGTTGTCACCCGTCAGCAGGCCGACCCGCGAGGCGCCGTAGCGCTTCTGCAGATCGCTGAACTTCTGGTTCGACAGCGCCTTGATCGGGGTCGTGTAGAAGCATTTACGGCCCTCGCGCAGCGCCAGGTGGACGGCGAACTCCCCCACCACGGTCTTGCCCGATCCGGTGGGCGCCGCGACCAGGACCCCGTGCCCCTGCTCCAGGGCGCGGCAGCCCCTGAGCTGGAACTCGTCGAGGTCGAAGTCGTACAGGCCCTGGAACTCCCGCAAGGCGGGCCCGTTCTGCGAAACCTGTCTCCTGTGGGCCGCATAGCGCTCGGCGGGACTGCTCATACCCACCAGCCTATGGTTTCAGCAGGACCGATTCCCACCGAGTTTTCTGATCTTAACGGCGTTCCTCGAGGGGCGCGGGCTCCCCGATGTCGAACGGCTCGTCCTCGATCGCCGAGGCCTCGTCGTCCGACAGGCCCTCGTACAGCGACGGACGCGACGCCCGCCGCCTGTCCACCAGATAGGCCACGCCGTCGGAGACGGTGAACAGCACCACCACCGGCAGCGCCAGCGAGACCATCGTGAACGGGTCGGCGCTGGGCGTGGCGGCCGCCGCGAACACGAAGATGCCGAAGATGATCATCCGGCGCCACTTCTTGATCGTGGCGTGTGACAGGGCGCCGGCCAGGTTCAGGATCGTCACGATCAGCGGCAGCTCGAACGCCAGTCCGAACACCAGCAGCATGGTGACCAGGAACCTGAGGTACTCGTCGACGGTGATCAGCGCCGCGACGTCATCGGGCGTGAAGCCCAGGAACAGCGCCAGGCCCCGCTCGATCGTGAAGTACGCCAGGAACGAGCCCGCCAGGAACAGCGGCAGCGCCAGCGACAGGAACAGCACCGTCCAGCGCTTCTCCTTGCGGAGCATGCCGGGCGCCACGAACGCCCACAACTGGTACAGCCACACCGGCGAGGAGGCGATCGCGCCGACCATGAACGCGATCTTCAGGTTCAGGAAGAAGGACGAGAAGATCCCGTTGACCACCATCGAGCAGGCATCGCCCCGGAGGTCCTTGGACTGGGGAACCTCGCAGAACGGCTCCTTGAGGACGTCCCAGACCTCCTCCTTGACCATCCAGCCCAGCACCATGCCCGCCACCAGGCCCAGCAGCGCCTTGAGCAACCTGTTGCGCAGCTCACGCAGGTGGTCGAGAAGGGGCATGCGGCCCTCGGGATTTTCCGGACGCCTGCTCATCCTCATCCTCGCGTCGGTTCAGTTGGGACAGGGACCGCGGCCGGGCCCCGGCAGATCAGGAGGCGCTGTGCTTCTGGTCCTTGCTGACCGGCACGCCGTTCAGGGTGGTCCCGTCACCCTGCTGGCCGGCGGGCAGCTGCTGCGGGGCCGCCGCGGGCGCGGGCTGCTCCGGGCTCTCCGCCTTGTCCTCGTTCACCAGGCCCTTGGTCTCGGACTTGAAGATCCGCAGCGAACGGCCCAGGGACCGTGCCGCGTCCGGCATCTTCTTGGAACCGAACAGCACCAGGATCACAACAGCGATGAGCAGGAGCTCAGGCCAACCCAACGAACCCATGGAATCCTCATTTCAGCAGGTCTACTCGCACCGATGCTACGCCCACCCAAAGGTAATACAGCGTGGCCGACCGGTAAATCCTACGTTTTCTTCGCCAAGCGCCCTATACCGCGGCCGAAACGCACGCCCCGGACGCGAACCGTCACCGATTCCCCGCCCTGGACCGCAATCCGTCCACCCGGCGCCGCAACTCGCGCTGCCGCGGCTCCAGCCTCCGGCGGGTGCGCTCCAGCTCCCGACCGAGCCCCCTGGCACCCAGGAACACCCGGAAGGCCGCGTACGACAACGCGCCCAACCCCACGAAACCCAGCACCACCGACACCATCGCCCAAGCCACACCCGAACGGTAGCGCACCCCTGCGGCCCCCGGGATCAGACCCGCGACACCGCCTCAGGCGTACAGCGCCAGCGCCCGCTCGGCGTCCCGGCGGATCCCCTCGGCCAGCTCCACCGGAGCCACCACCCGGCCCTGCTCCCCCAGCCGCAGCGCCAGCGAACGCACCCACCGCGCGTCCGACGTCAGCAGCACCACCCGCAACCGGCCCTCACCCAGCTCCTCCACCCGCTCGCACGGGTAGTAGTCCGCCACCCAGCGGCCCGACGGAGTCAGCTCCAGCGTCGCCCGAACATCACTGGCCGACCCCTGGAACAGGCCGCCGTCCAGATCCCTGCGCTCGGCGCCCGCCGGAACCTCCGCCGGCAGCTCCAGCACCTCCGCCTCCAGGATCTGGTCCATCCGGAACAGGCGCACCGCCTCCGCCCGCCGGCACCAGCCCTCCAGGTACGTACGGCCGTCCACCACCAGCACCCGCATCGGATCGACGTCCCGCTCGGTGTTCTCGTCCCGGCCCGCCACGTAGTACACCAGCCGCAGCCGGCGCTCCTCGCGCAGCGCCCGCTGCACCACGCCCAGCGACCCCGTCCGCGGATCCACGTCCACCGACAGCTGCCGCGCCGCCGCGGCGGCCTCCCCCGCCGCCGCCTCCAGCTTGGCGACCAGCCGCGTCAACGCGTCGCGCTCGGCCGACCCCGGCAGCTCCGCCAGCATCCGCAACGCCACCAGCAGCGCCGCCGCCTCGTCCGCGCCCAGCCGCAGCGGCCTGCTGATCGACTCCGCCTCGCTGACCGTGATCTCCCCGCCCTCGTACGACAGGTCGATCGGGCAGTACGGATCCGGCGAACGCAGCTCCAGGCACCACAGCAGGTTCAGGTCGTCCTGAAGCTGGCGCTCGGAGACCCCGAACGCCTCCGCGGCCTCGGACATGCTCACCGTCTCCCGCGCCACCACGTACGGCACCAGCGCCAGCAACCGCGTCAACCTGTCCGCCGACGTCGACGACGACCTCACGACAACACCCCCTTCAACTGCCGGATCACTGCCTCCCGCAGATCCGGCGGGTCCACCACCAGCACATCATCGGCGAACCGCGCCAGACTCGCCGCCAGGAACTCCACGTCCCACACGTGCAGCTCGGCCTCGTCCCACGCCTCGTCCACCCCGGCGACCGACACCGCCCACCGCCGCACGCCCAGCGCCCTGCCCCGGCGCAGGCGCACCCGCGCCGACCGGCGCTCCGCGGGCCGCTCCTCGCGCTCGAACGCGATCTTCCGGATGTCGACGTCCTCGGGCACCCGCACCGCGCCCTCCGGCCCCTGCGCCACGACCTCGCCCAGCACACGGCTCAACCGGAACACCCGCGGCGCCCGGCGCACCCGGTCGTACCCCACCAGGTACCAGCGGCCGCGGCCCGAGGTCAGCCCCCACGGCTCCACCAGGCGGCGCTGCGGCTCGCTGCGGCCCATCGCCCGGTAGTCGAACGACACCACGCGGCCGTCCCGCACCGCCTCGTACAGGGCGGGGAACGCCGGCTCGTCCGTGCCCACCCGCGGCTCCAGCACCGAGGACCCCTCGGGATCCGTCTCGATCCCCGCCGCCCGCAGCTTGAACAGCGCACCCGAAGCCGCCTCGGCCAGGTTCGTCTGCTTCCACACCCGCGCCGCCAGGCCCAGCACCGCCGCCTCGTCCGACGTCAGGTGCAGCTCCGGCAGCTCGTAGGCCTGCGGCGGGATCCGGTACCCCGTCTCGTCCTCCTCGGCCCCGACCTCCAACGGAATGCCCAGCTCGCGGAGCTCCTCCTTGTCGCGTTCGAACATCCGTTTGAACGCCTCGTCGGACTCCGGATAACCGGGGACCGCCTGCCTGATCTGCGCCGCCGTCAGATACCGCCGGGTCGCCAGCAGGCACACCACCAGATGCAGCAGACGGTCGGTCTTTCGCCGTGACATTCCGCACCACCTCCCTCGCACCGAAACGCTACCGTCTACAACGTGATCCGATGGCGCAAAGGCAGAGTGGAAGAGATCCGGCGCACCTGGCCCGGAGCGGTCGAACTGCGGGTGACGATCGACGGGGAGGACGCCAGGGCCCTGGCCTACCCCGCCCTCGTCGGCCGCCCCGAGCCCGGCGACACCGTCCTGCTCAACACCACGGCCCTGGCGATGGGCCTGGGCACCGGCGGCTACGCCATGGTCGTGGCCGTCCCCGACCGGCTCCCGCCCGACCCCACAGGCCCCGGCCACCTCGTCAAGGCCCGCTACACCCCCCTGCAGGCCACCGTCCTGGGCGCCGACGAACAGGACTCCCCCCACCACGACCTGCTCGCCGAAGCCGACTCCCTGCACGGCATGCCCGTCCTCGTCGCCGACCTCCACTCGGCGCTGCCCGCCCTGCTGTCCGGCCTCCTGCTGGAACGGCCCGGCACCCGCGTCGTCTACGTCATGCCCGACGGCGGCGCGCTGCCGTCCTGGTTCTCCATGTCCATCGCCCAACTCAAGGAGGCCGGCGCCCTCGCCGCCTGCGTCACCACCGGACAGGCCTTCGGCGGCGACCTCGAGACCGTCACCGTCCACACCGGGCTGCTCGCCGCCCGCCTCATCCTGGACGCCGACGTCGCCGTCCTCGCCCAAGGCCCCGGCAACCTCGGCACCGGCACCCGCTGGGGCTTCTCCGGCGTCACCGCCGGAGAAGCCGTCAACGCCGCCGCCACGCTCTCCGGACGGCCCGTCGCCTCACTGCGCGTCAGCTCCGGCGACGCCCGGCAGCGCCACCAGGGCGTCTCCCACCACAGTCTCACCGCCTACGGGCGGGTCGCCCTCACCCGCGCCGACGTGCCCGTCCCCGAACTCCCCGGCGAGTTCGGCGCCCGGGTCGCCCGGCAGGCCGAGGCCCTCCGCGAACGCCACACCCTCGTCCCCGTGCCCGTCGACGGCCTCGAAGACGCCCTGCGCGCCGACGAGAAGGCGTGGGGCGTGCGGATGTCCACCATGGGCAGGCGGCTCGACGGCGACCTGGAGTACTTCCTCACCTGCGCCGCCGCCGGCCGCCACACCGCCTCACTGCTGTGAGACCGGGCCCGGGCGCCCCGCGCCCGGGCCGCTCAGTACACGCCCAGGACGTCGATCACGTACACCAGGGTGTCGTCGGCCTTGATCCCGTACTTCGGCAGGCCCTTCACCTTCAGGTCCGCGTCCCCGTACGCCTTGTCCGGCGGAGCCACCACCATCAGCCGGCTGCCCGCCGTCCTGCCCACCAGCGCCTCGTCCCAGCCCTTGATCACCAGGCCCTGGCCGATCACCGAGGCGTACACCCTGCCGTCCGACCACGACGAGGAGAACACCTTGCCGTCCCGCCACAACGCGCCCACGTACTGGATCGCCACCAGGCGGCCCGGCCGGATCTCCGCGCCCGGACCGCGCTTGACGGTCTCCACCACCAGCTCCTCGGGGGCCGGGCCGTCCGGCACCGCCACCCCCGGCACCGCACCCGCCGTCACCTTCGGCAGACCCGCCTTCTCCAGGCCCTGATCCGACTCCACCGTCGCGCTCTTGGCATGCGCGGCGACCACGTCCAGCACGTAGACCAGCGAGTCCTCACCGCCGATCTGCAGCCGCGGGGCGCCCTTGTCCCCGTAGCCGTCCTCCGGCGGGATCACCGCGACCACCCGCGACCCGACCTTCGCCCCCACCAGCGCCTTCTTCAGGCCCTTCACCAGATTCCACGTCGGAAACGACGAAGGCACCCCGCCCTGATAGCTGCTGCCGATCAGCGTCGAAGTGCCGCCCTTCTTCCAGACGTAACCCGCGTAGTCCGCGACGACCAGATCACCGTCGCCGACCTCCCGGCCCGAACCCTCGATCCGGGTCTCCACCTGGAACACCTCCGGCGGCGCCTCGCCCTTGGGGAACTCCACCTCGGGCCGCTGCCCGAACTCCCCCTCCACCGCCACACCCGGCTCGTCCCCCCCGCAGGCGGTCAACGACACGGCCAACAACACGGAGACGGCCAGCGACCCGGCAAAACGACGCATCAATGGATACCTCGGAGATCACAAAGGAAGGACGGGCTGTAACCCTACCGGTCCGTAACTCTTTGAACGAGGGTTACAACCCGGTAAAAACAGCCCGTCCCGCCCCTACATCCCCGCGATCAACTTGTCGACGCGCTCATCCACCGAACGGAACGGGTCCTTGCACAACACCGTCCGCTGCGCCTGGTCGTTCAACTTCAGATGCACCCAGTCCACCGTGAAATCACGGCGCTTCTCCTGGGCCTTCTTGATGAACTCCCCGCGCAGGCGCGCCCGCGTCGTCTGCGGCGGCACCGACTTCGCCTCGAAGATCGCCAGATCCTTCGTGACCCGCTCCACCGCGCCCCGCTTCTCCAGCAGGTAGTACAGCCCGCGGCCCCGATGCACATCGTGGTACGCCAGATCCAGCTGCGCCACCCGCGGACTCGACAACGGCAGATCGTACTTCCGCCGGTACCGCTCGATCAGCTGGTACTTCGTCACCCAGTCGATCTCCCGCGAGACCAGATCCAGATCCCCCGTCTCCACCGCCGTCAACGTCCGGTCCCACAGCTCCAGCACCCGCTGGACCGTCGGATCCGGACCACGCCGGTCCATGAAGTCCTTCGCCTTGGAGAAGTACTCCCGCTGGATCTCCAGCGACGAGGCCTCCCGCCCGTTCGCCAGCCGCACCTTCCGCCGGCCCGTCATGTCATGCGACACCTCGCGGATCGCCCGGATCGGGTTCTCCAACGTCAGATCCCGCATCACCACCCCGGCCTCGATCATGCGCAACACCAGATCGGTGGCCCCGACCTTCAGCAACATCGTCGTCTCCGACATGTTGCTGTCGCCCACGATCACATGCAGCCGGCGGAACCGCTCCGCATCCGCATGCGGCTCGTCCCGCGTATTGATGATCGGACGAGAACGCGTCGTCGCACTCGACACGCCCTCCCAGATGTGCTCCGCCCGCTGCGACACGCAGTACACCGCACCCCGCGGCGTCTGCAGCACCTTGCCCGCACCGCAGATGATCTGCCGCGTCACCAGATACGGAATCAGCACATCCGCCAGCCGGCCGAATTCCCCGTGCCTGCCCACGAGATAGTTCTCATGGCAGCCATAGGAGTTGCCCGCCGAATCCGTGTTGTTCTTGAACAGATAGATGTCCCCGGCGATGCCCTCCTCCCGCAGACGCCGCTCGGCGTCCACCAGAAGACCCTCCAGGATCCGCTCACCCGCCTTGTCGTGCGTGACCAGATCGACCACGCTGTCGCACTCAGGCGTCGCATACTCAGGATGACTGCCGACGTCCAGATAGAGCCGCGCCCCGTTCCGCAGGAACACGTTGCTACTCCGGCCCCATGACACCACCCGGCGGAACAGATAACGCGCCACCTCATCAGGTGACAACCGCCGCTGCCCGCGGAAGGTGCAGGTGACCCCGTACTCGTTCTCGAGCCCGAAAATGCGCCTGTCCACACCTCGACCCTATGCGCCCCCAGCCCTAAATGGCAGCCTCCCGCACCCACCATTCTCATGACCGCCCCCCGCTTCCCCCAAAAATCCCCCCGAAAACCACCAGAAAAAACACAGCGGGACCGCCCCGACGGAAAACCCCGCCAGGACGGCCCCACCCGCGAAACCCTCAGCCCTCCGCGGCGGCGTCCCCCCGCGAAGAAGCCAGCAACTCATCGATCCGCGACGCCGGCAACCGCCGGAACAGACGGCGATCCCGGTTGCGATCCAGCACCGCCACCTCCAGCTTCTCCGCCTCCAGCACCCGCTCCGCGTCCTGCTGCTGCAACGCGTACACCGCGACCTGCATCGCCTCCGACAGGGACTCCCCGTCCCGGTAACGCTCCTTCAGCGCCGTCGCCACCGCGTCCGCGGCACCGCCCATCGCCACGAAACCATGCTCGTCCGCCACCGAACCGTCGAACGTCAACCGGTAGATCTGGTCGCCGTCCGCGTCCTCGCCCACCTCCGCCACGACCAGCTCCACCTCGTACGGCTTCGTCTGCTCCGTGAAGATCGCACCCAGGCTCTGCGCGTACGCGTTCGCCAACCCCCGCGCCGTCACATCCGAACGGTCGTACATGTACCCGTTCACATCCGCGTACCGCACACCCGCGAGACGCAACTGCTCGAACTCGTTGTACTTGCCCACCGCCGCGAACGCGATCCGGTCGTAGATCTCCGAGATCTTGTGCAACGCCCGCGACGGGTTGTCCGCCACGAACAGGATCCCGTCGTCGTACTGCAGGACCACCACCGAACGGCCCCGCGCGATCCCCTTCCGCGCGTAGTCCGCGCGGTCCTTCATCTGCTGCTCTGGCGCGACGTAGAACGGCATCGTCATCTTCTCGACCTCCTTGGGGGAATACCGGAACCGTTAACGCAGCGGGGCGTTCGGACCGCCCGGCGCACCATGCCGGGCCTCCACCACCGCCCGCGCCAACTCACCCACATCACCGTCCGGCACCCGCCGGTACCCCTCATCGGTGATCTCCGCCAGCACCGGGAAGATCCCCCGCGTCAGATCCGGCCCGCCCGTCGCCGAGTCGTCGTCCGCCGCGTCGTACAGCGCCTGCACGCACACCAGCGCCGCGTCCTCACGCGACAGATCCGGCCGCCACAACTTCTTCAACGCGCCCCGCGCGAACACCGAACCCGACCCGATCGAGTGGAAGTCGTGCTCCTCGTACCGGCCGCCCGCGGCGTCGTACGAGAAGATCCGCCCCGCGCCCCGCTCCAGGTCGTAACCCGCGAACAACGGCACCACCACCAGGCCCTGCATCGCCATCCCCAGGTTCCCCCGGATCAGCGTCGCCAGCCGGTTCGCCTTCCCCTCCAGGGACAGCAGCCGGCCCTCCATCTTCTCGTAGTGCTCCAGCTCCACCTGGAACAGCCGCGTCATCTCCAGGCCGATGCCCGCGGTCCCCGCGATCGCCACCGCCGAGTACTCGTCCGCCGGGAACACCTTCTCGATGTCCCGCTGCGCGATCACGTTCCCCGCCGTCGCACGGCGGTCGCCCGCCATGATCACACCGCCCGGGAACGTCACCGCCACGATCGTCGTCGCGTGCGGGATGTCCAACCGCTCCGCACCCCCCTGCACCGTCCGGTTCCCCGGAAGCATCTCGGGCCGGTAGGCCCCCAGAAAGTCAGCGAAAGACGACGACCCCGAGTTCATGAAGACCCCCGGAAGACCACCGCTCATCGGCACGGACGCCATGCGACTCCTTCCCCAGCACGCCGGTAGAACCTGCCTCGACCCTACTGACATTTGACCTCTGTGCGCATGCCGCGAGATCTTCCCCCAGTCCGCTCACGGCGAACCACCCGTAACCGCAGGAGCCCTTCCGCAACCGGAATGTGACCCAACTTGTGCCACAGCAGGTACGACCGCGCCCGCTCCAGCCGCCTCCAGCAGTCGCCCGCCTTCCCGAGCAACGTGTTGCAGTTGAAGCAGAGCAGCTCCCGCACCTCGCCCGTCTCATGGTCGTGGTCGACGTGCTCGGCGGGCCCCTCGCAGCAGATCGCGCACAGCCCGTCCTGGAACTCGAACATCTTCCGCACGTCCTCGGGCGTCAGCCCGTAGGAGCGCTTCAGGTGGTCGCGAGCGCCCCGCTCCTTCCGGCACGCCTTGCACGCCGACGCCAGGCCATCCTTCGTCTGTCGGTTCTTGTCCCATCTCTCATGCGGCACCGCCTGCTCGCACGAGGGGCACCACTTGAAGCCCTCGGGCACCTCGACACGTTCGCGGATCTTCCGGCCCTCCCGTTCGGCCCTCTCCCGGTAGGTGCGGTTCGACCGGACCCGCGTACAGGGTTTGCAGTAGAAGCCATGCCCGTCGGGATATCCCTTGTTTCGCCCGAATTCCTCGGACGCCTTAACCTCTCCACAGTCCGGGCACTTCTTTCCGTTTGCGATGACTTCTTCTGGCGAGATCGGCTTCCGAATCTCCTTCCCCAACGCGGCCAGTCGCTTCTCACGACGAGCACGCGCCGCCGCACTGGTGCACGGCCTGCACCGGCGCGAGAGATTGTCCCGCTGACTCAGATCGACGCTGAAATCCAAAAGCGGTTTGTCCAGTTCGCACCCTGGGCAGCGCTTTGTGCGCAGTTCCTGTTCGTTCATGCCCGGAAGAGTAAACCAAAGCACAAGGCCCGCACAGGGATTCGAAAGATTTCCCCGTGCGAGCCTTGGAAGATAAGGGAGCGGCAATAACATCCGAATCAATTCGGACTTTTGCCTCACTGGCCCCCTTTTTGGACATAACTCCGAATGAAGTCCTCGGCATTCTCCTCGAGGACCTCATCAATCTCATCGAGAATTGCGTCGACATCGTCCGAGAGCTTCTCGTGGCGCTCCTGAACTTCGGAAGAGGCATCGGTGGTGGTCTCTTCGACCTCTTCGGTCTGGCGGGTGGTCTGCTTCTGTCCGCCGGTGTCCTTGGTGGCCATTGGGGCTCCTCCCGTACGTGCCGCGTTACGCCGTCGCGTTACGCCGACCCTACCCGCGGCCTTCACGCGGTAGTAGGCACGTGCTTCCGCCCTTAGCGGAGTGGCCCGGAGGGTCCTTACGGTTATCGCCTTCCGCTGCGATTCCGAAACGGGCAAAGTGACCAGGAGTTCGGCGGGGCCTCAGCGTCCCCGTGGGGGCCTGGGCGCGCGGACGGCGGGAACGGGTGTTCGACGCCGCGTGCGGGGCTCTGGGACGGCTCAGGGCCCCGTACGGGTGGTACGGGGCCCTGAGGGGCGGTGCGGGGTGCGGAGGGCGGCTCAGCCGTCCTCTCCGGCGAGGACGGCGAGGAGCTCGGCCGCGGTGCGGCAGCGGTCCAGGAGGGCTCCCACGTGGGCCCTGGTGCCGCGCAGGGGCTCGAGGGTGGGGACGCGCTGGAGGGAGTCGCGGCCGGGGACGTCGAAGATGACGGAGTCCCAGCTGGCGGCGGCGACGTTGTCGGCGTACTGGGCGAGGCAGCGGCCGCGGAAGTAGGCGCGGGTGTCCGCGGGCGGGTTCTCGATGGCGTCGGTGATCTGGTCCTCGGTGAGGATGCGCTCCATGCGGTCGCGGGCGACGAGGCGGTTGTAGAGGCCTCGGTCGGGGCGGATGTCGGAGTACTGGAGGTCGACGAGGTGGAGGCGGGCGTGGGACCAGTCGAGGCCGTCGCGGCTGCGGTAGCCCTCGAGGAGTTCGAGTTTGGCGACCCAGTCGAGTTCGCGGGAGAGCTGCATGGGGTCGTCGCCGAGGCGGGTGAGGACGGATTCCCAGCGGTCGAGGACGTCCTTGGTCATGTCGTCGGTGTCGGCGCCGTATTTGTCCTCGACGTATTTGCGGGCTTGTTCGAGGTATTCCATCTGCAGTTGGACGGCGGTCATCTTGCGGCCGTCCCGGAGGGTGATCTGGTGTTTGCAGGTGGGGTCGTGGGAGATGGCGCGCAGGGTGGCGACGGGGGCTTCGATGGAGCGGTCGGCGGTGAGGAATCCGTCTTCGATCATGGCGAGGACGAGGGCGGTGGTGCCGGTTTTGAGGTAGGTGGAGATCTCGCTCATGTTGGCGTCTCCGATGATGACGTGGAGGCGCCGGTATTTCTCGGGGTCGGCGTGGGGTTCGTCGCGGGTGTTGATGATGGGGCGTTTGAGGGTGGTCTCGAGGCCCACTTCGACTTCGAAGAAGTCGGCGCGCTGGCTGATCTGGAAGCCGTGGCCGCGGCCGTCGGCGCCGATGCCGACGCGGCCGGCGCCGGTGACGACCTGGCGGGTGACGAAGAAGGGGGTGAGGTGTTTGACGATGTCGGAGAAGGGGGTGCTGCGCTGCATGAGGTAGTTCTCATGGCAGCCGTAGGAGGCGCCTTTTCCGTCGGTGTTGTTCTTGTAGAGCTGGATGGGGTGGGTGCCGGGGACGTGGGCGGCTCTGCGGGCGGCGTCGGCCATGACGCGTTCGCCCGCTTTGTCCCAGAGCACGCAGTCCCGGGGGTTGGTGACCTCGGGTGTGGAGTACTCGGGGTGGGCGTGGTCGACGTACAGGCGCGCACCGTTGGTGAGGATGACGTTGGCGAGGCCGAGGTCCTCGTCGGTGAGCTGGGTGGGGTCGGCCACTTCTCTGGCGAGGTCGAACCCGCGCGCGTCGCGCAGGGGGTTCTCCTCCTCGAAGTCCCAGCGGGCCTTCCTGGCCCGCGCCGCCGATGCCGCGAGGTACGCGTTGACGACCTGGCTGGAGGTCACCATCGCGTTGGCACCGGGCTGCCCCGGTACGGAGATGCCGTACTCGGTCTCTGTTCCCATGACCCGCCGAACGCTCATGCTTCGAGCCTAGTGGGCGAGGGCGCCGGGTCGGTGATCGGCGCCAAGATCTTGGCCGGTTCAGGTTGCGGGTGTGTGAACGCGGTGAACGGCGGGCACCGTGGGGTGCCCGCCGTTCACCGTGTGCATGGAGTTGTTGGTGGAGTCTTGCCGGTTTAGAGGTACTGGCCGGTGTTGGCGACGGTGTCGATGGAGCGGCCCGCCTCGGCGCCCTTGGTGCCGGAGACGAGGGTGCGGATGTAGACGATCCGCTCGCCCTTCTTGCCGGAGATCCGTGCCCAGTCGTCCGGGTTGGTGGTGTTGGGCAGGTCCTCGTTCTCGGAGAACTCGTCGACGCAGGCGTCGAGGAGGTGCTGGACGCGCAGGCCCTTCTGGCCGGTGTCGAGGAACTGCTTGATGGCCATCTTCTTGGCCCGGTCGACGATGTTCTGGATCATGGCGCCGGAGTTGAAGTCCTTGAAGTACAGGACTTCCTTGTCGCCGTTGGCGTAGGTCACCTCGAGGAAGCGGTTCTCCTCGGTCTCGGTGTACATGCGCTCGACGGTCCGCTGGATCATGGCGTCGACGGTCTGCGTGGGGTCGGCGCCGTGCTCCTTGAGGTCGTCGGGGTGCAGCGGCAGGTCGGTGACGAGGTACTTGGAGAAGATGTCCTTGGCGGCCTCGGCGTCGGGCCGCTCGATCTTGATCTTGACGTCGAGGCGGCCGGGCCGCAGGATCGCCGGGTCGATCATGTCCTCGCGGTTGGAGGCTCCGATGACGATGACGTTCTCGAGGCCTTCGACGCCGTCGATCTCCGACAGCAGCTGGGGCACGATGGTGTTCTCGACGTCGGAGGAGACTCCGGAGCCGCGGGTGCGGAAGATGGAGTCCATCTCGTCGAAGAAGACGATGACCGGGGTGCCGGCCGACGCCTTCTCGCGGGCGCGTTGGAAGACCAGGCGGATGTGCCGTTCGGTCTCGCCGACGTACTTGTTGAGGAGCTCGGGTCCCTTGATGTTGAGGAAGAAGGACTTGCCCTCCTGCCCGGTCTTCTCGGCGACCTGCTTGGCGAGGCTGTTGGCGACGGCCTTGGCGATGAGCGTCTTGCCGCAGCCGGGCGGGCCGTAGAGCAGGACGCCCTTGGGCGGCCGGAGCCGGTGCTCGCGGAAGAGCTCGGCGTGCAGGTAGGGCAGTTCGACGGCGTCGCGGATCAGTTCGATCTGCGAGCTCAGGCCGCCGATCTCCTCGTAGGAGATGTCGGGGACCTCTTCCAGGACGAGTTCTTCGACCTCGGCCTTGTGGATCTTCTCGTAGACGTATCCGGAGCGGGTGTCGAGCATGAGCGAGTCGCCTGCGCGCAGTGTCATGCCGCGCAGCGGTTCGGCCAGCCGGACCACGCGTTCTTCGTCGGCGTGGGCGACGACCAGGGCGCGTTCGCCGTCGGCGAACACCTCCTTGAGCGCCACCACTTCGCCCTGTCGCTCGAATTCGAGGGCCTCGACCACGTTGAGGGCCTCGTTGAGCATGACCTCCTGTCCGACCTGGAGATCGTCGATCTCCACGGCCGGGCTGACGTTCACCCGGAGCTTGCGGCCCCCGGTGAAGATGTCGACGGTGCCATCCTCGCGGGCGTTGAGGAAGATGCCGTAGCCGGACGGCGGTTGCGCCAGCCGGTCGACCTCCTCCTTGAGCGCGATGATCTGCTCTCGCGCCTCCCTGAGTGTGGACACCAGTCGCTCGTTCTGGCCGGTCACCGCGGCCAGATTCGCCTGTGCCTCGTGCAGGCGCTCCTCGAGCACCCGCGTCTGGCGGGGGGATTCCGCGAGCTTCCGACGCAGGACGGAGATCTCTTCCTCCAGGAAAGAGAGCTGCGTCTGGAGGTCACGAACCTCCTTGTCATGCGCCTTTCGCCCCGCGGCGTCATCACGAGCGGCCACGCCCCGTCACCTCCTCACGAAGAGCCGACGACCTACTCTGACCCTACCTATCTGGCGGGGTTCCGTAACCTGACTATTGCGTTTCCGTACCGCTGTCGATCCGTTACCGGTTGTTGTCTTCGCAGGTCAGAGTAGGTTCAGGCGTCAAAAGAAACACCACCGAAACAGAAAAATCACGGCGTGTCGCGGGGAGGACCGGCCGGTTACGCCGGAGGCGAACCAAATCCGGATTCTTCGCCCGAAGTGTCCGCGGAACCATTGTCATTACCCCGGGTGAGTTCCGCTGAACCGCTTTCCGGGTAGGCGCCCTTGGCGGGGCGGCGGCGGCGCAGCGGCGGGGTGACGCCGTCGGCGAGGCGGCGGGCGGTCACCAGGAAGCCGGTGTGGCCGACCATGCGGTGGTCGGGGCGCACCGCGAGCCCCTCCACGTGCCAGGAGCGCACCAGCGTCTCGAAGGCGTAGGGCTCGGCGAAGCAGCCGTGCTCGCGCAGCCCCTCCACGACCCGCGACATCTGGGTGGTGGTGGCGATGTAGGCGCACACCAGGCCGCCGGGCACCAGGGCCTTGGCGACGGCGTCCAGGCACTCCCAGGGCGCCAGCATGTCGAGGACGACGCGGTCGACGTCGGTCTCGGTGATGGAGTCCTCGAGGGAGCCGACGGTGAGCTTCCAGGAGGGGTGGGGGCCGCCGAAGAACTTCTCGACGTTCTTGCGCGCCACCTCGGCGAAGTCCTCGCGGCGCTCGTAGGAGGACAGGGTGCCGTGCTCGCCGACGGCGCGCAGCAGGAAGCAGGACAGGGCGCCGGAGCCCGCTCCGGCCTCCACGACGCGGGCGCCGGGGAAGATGTCGGCCATGGCGACGATCTGGCCGGCGTCCTTGGGGTAGACGACGGCGGCGCCGCGCGGCATGCGGACGGCGAAGTCCTGCAGCAGGGGCCGGAAGACGAGGTACTCGATGTTGCCGGTGGAGCGCACGACGATGCCCTCGGGCCTGCCGATGATCTCGTCGTGGGAGATCCAGCCCTTGTGTCCGTGCCACTGCTTGCCGGTCTGCAGGGTCAGGGTGTTGATCCTGCCCTTGGGGTCGGTCAGTTGCACCTGGTCGCCGTCCCTGAGGATGCCGTGCGGGGTCCGGGGGGCGGGCGGGGCAGGTGGGGTGCTGGCGGTCATCGCTCCAGCCTAGCGGCGCGGCGGGCCGGTCAGGTCTGGGCGAGGACCCGCTCGAGGTCGCGGGTGGACAGCACGCCGTAGATCTCTCCGCCGGGTTCGACCAGGAGGTGTTCGGCGGCGCCGGAGTCGCGGACGGCGTCGATGAGCTCGGTGCCGGAGAGGTCGGCGGGCAGGGTGGTGACGGCCGACAGGGCGCGGGAGACCTCGCCGGCGCTGACCCAGGGGCGGCGGTGCTCGGGTACGGCGTGGACGGCCCGTTCGCTGACCAGGGCGGTGGGGCGGCCGTCGTGGTCGACGACGACCATGGCGCCGGCCCGGGCGGCGGCGGCGTCCGCCAGTGCCTGGGACAGGGGGGTGGCGGCGGTGACGGCGACGGCTCTGCGGCCGAGGCGGCGGGCGCGCAGGAGGGGGATGCGGTCGCGGACGCGTTCGGCGCGGATGGACTGGGTGGCGGCGATCCACATGAAGGAGGACAGGAAGGCGGTCCAGACGACGGCGATCCAGTCGGTTCCGCCGGTGCCTCGGGTGGCCAGGAGGAGTCCTCCGGCGAGGACGAGCAGGGCCAGGACGCGGCCTGCGTGGGCGGCCGCGAGGGTGCCGGTGCGGTCCCTGCCGGTGATCTTCCAGACGGCGGCGCGGACGAGGAAGCCGCCGTCCAGGGGGAGGCCGGGCAGGAGGTTGAAGACGCCGACGGTGAGGTTGGTCAGGGTCAGGGCGCGCAGCAGGAGTTCGGGGACGGGCGGCAGGTCGGTGAAGGTGAGGGCGCCCATGCCCGCGGCGGCCAGGACGAGGGAGAGGAGGGGTCCGGCGGCGGCGATGAGGAAGGAGGCGCCGGGGCGGGTGGCCTCGCGTTCGAGCTGGGTGACGCCGCCGAGGAGGTGCAGGACGATGGAGTGGACGGGCAGGCCGAAGGCCTTGGCGGTGATGGCGTGTCCGAGTTCGTGGACGAGGACGGACACGTAGAGGAAGATCGCGAAGGAGAGGGCGATGAGGGTGGCGGCGGGCTGGGCGGCGACGGACCGGGCGGCGGGCAGGAAGGCGAGGGTGATGAGGAGGGCGATGAGGAACCAGCTGCGGGAGATGTAGACCGGCACTCCAGCCACGGCGCCCAGGCTCAGGCCGGGCGGTTTCTCTTCGGTGGGGCGGTCTTCGTGCACGTCGTCGATGCTAGTCGTGTGCGGCGCGTTTCCGTCCGACCGGTCCCCTAGTCTCTGGGGCATGACCTCCACCGGTGCCGGGCCCGCCGTGATCGGTTCGTTGTCCCCCTCGCGGGCCGGGGATTTCATGACTTGCCCTTTGTTGTACAGATTCCGGGTGATCGACCGTATTCCGGAGCGGCCGAGCGCGGCCGCGGTACGGGGGACGCTGGTGCACGCGGTGCTGGAGCGGTTGTTCGACCTGCCGGCCGCGGAGCGGACTCCGGAGGCGGCGCGGGGGCTGCTCGAGCCGCAGTGGGAGCGGCTGGCGGCCGAGGAGCCGCAGCTGTCGGTCCTGTTCGAGGAGGGGGCCGAGGAGTCCCTGGAGGAGTGGCTGGACCGGGCGCGGGGCATGGTGGACCGGTACTTCGCCCTGGAGGACCCGCGGCGGCTGGAGCCGGCCGAGCGCGAGCTGTTCGTGGAGACCGTGCTGCCGTCGGGGTTGAAGCTGCGCGGTTACGTGGACCGGGTGGACGTGGCGCCCACGGGTGAGCTGCGGATCGTGGACTACAAGACGGGTTCGGCGCCGCGGGCGGACTTCGAGGCCAGGGCGCTGTTCCAGATGAAGTTCTACGCGCTGGTGCTGTGGCGGGTGCGGGGGCGGGTGCCGAACCTGCTGCAGCTGATGTACCTGGGCAACAGCGAGGTGCTGCGCTACGTCCCGGACGAGGCGGATCTGCGGGCGACCGAGCGCAAGGTCGAGGCGTTGTGGCAGGCGATCCGGCGGGCGACCGAGACCGGTGACTGGCGGCCGCGGCCGGGCCGGTTGTGCGACTGGTGCGACCACAAGGAGCGCTGCCCGGAGTTCGGCGGGACGCCGCCGCCGCTGCCGGAGGGCCGGCCGGACGCCGGGGAGCCGCGGGTCGTGCCGGCGGCGAGGGACGTGTCGGCGGACCTGTAGGGGCGGGGAAATCCCGGTGCGGGCGGGGGCCGGGGCGGCTACCGTGCCCGCATGGGGTCACGTGATCTTTATTTCTCCTGTGACGTGGAGGCGGACGGGCCGGTGCCGGGCCCGTACTCGATGCTGAGTTTCGGGCTGTCGGTCGCGGGGAGCTTCGACGGGTCGGTGTTCACCCCGCATGACCCGCTGGCTCATACGTTCTACGCGGAGCTGAAGCCGGTCGGCGAGTCGTTCGTGCCGGAGGCGCTGGCGGTCGGCGGGCTGGACCGGGACGCGCTGGTGGCGGGGGGCGCGGAGCCGGCGCGGGCGATGACGGAGGCGGCGCGGTGGGTGCGGGAGCGGGCGGCGCGGGAGCGTGCCTTCCCGGTGTTCGCCGCCTACCCGCTGGGCTTCGACTGGATGTGGATGTACTGGTATTTCGTGTGTTTCGCCGAGGGCGGGTCGCCGTTCGGGCATTCGCGTGCGCTGGACATGAAGACGCTGTACGCGGCTCGGGCGGGGGTGCGGGTGCGGGACGCGGTGAAGGGCAAGATGCCGCGGAGGCTGCTGCCGGCGCGTCCGCACACCCATCACGCGCTGGACGACGCGGTGGAGCAGGCCGAGCTGCTGCAGAACCTGATGATGTGGGACGGGCGGCCCTGAGACGCCCGTGAGCCCTCCGCGCGGGGCGGAGGGCCCGGGATGGGGGCTTCTTCAGTGGACCTGGGCGCCCGGCCGGGCCGCGCCGGTGCCGTGGCGCAGGGAGCGCAGCCGGAACGCGGCGGCGATGAGCGCGACGCCGAAGGCGATGGAGAAGACTCCGATGAGCCAGACGAGGGCGAGGCCGCCGGCTCCGGGCCAGACCAAAAGGGCGAGGCCGAAGAGCACCGAGAGCGCGCCGCTGAGGACGTGCCACCACTCCCCTTCGATCTGGCGGCGCATCCAGATGGCGGCGACGATCTCGGTGACGCCGGTGGCGATGGCCCAGGCGCCGATGAGGACGATGAGCGCGAAGGCGGTGGCACCGGGCCAGAACAGGGCCAGGAGGCCCACGACGACGCCGCAGGCGCCGGTCAGGGCGAGCCAGCTGCGGGACTGGCCGCGGACGCCGCCTTTGAAGGCGTGGTAGAGGGCGACGGCGCCGTCGACGAGGGCGTAGGCGCCGAACAGCAGGGCCAGGGCCAGGACGGTGATGCCGGGCCAGATCCAGGCGAGCAGGCCGAACAGGACGGCCAGGCCGCCGCGCAGTGCCAGCACCCACCAGTTACGGGCCATTTCCTCGAGCATCGCCGTCTCCCGCCTCCGGTGCGTTCCTGTGTCGGAGCGTGCCTCGCGACCGGCCAAGCCAACCCGCCACAACAGCCAATTTCCTCCCAAAAGGGGAAGACCCCCGGCGGTGGTGCCGGGGGTCTCGTTCAGCGGGGGCTCACTGGGTGGCGATGGCCTTCAGGACGTCCATGCGCCCCGCCCGCCAGGCCGGCCACAGGGAGGCCAGGATGCCGACCAGGACGGAGAAGAGCACGCAGCCGATCAGGAAGCCCGTCGGGATGGCCAGCACGCTGATCTCCTCGCTGGCGCTGTGCTGGATCGCGGCGCCGAACCCGACGCCCAGGCCGATGCCCAGCAGCCCGCCGAACAGGGCGATGGCCACGGACTCCAGCCGCACCATGCGGCGCAGCTGGCGGCGGCTGAGGCCGACGGCCCGCAGCAGGCCCAGTTCCCTGGTGCGCTCGATCACCGACAGGACGATGGTGTTGATCACGCCGAACACCGCGATGATCACCGAGAGGGCGAGCATCAGGGTGAAGAAGATCATGATCATGTCGAGCTGGGACTGCACCTGCTCCTTCAGGTCGGTCTTGTCCTGCACGACGACGCCCGGGTACGGGTCGACCGCGGCGTCCACCGCCGCGCGCAGCTTCGCGTCGGTCCGCTCGGTCTCCAGGATCAGCAGGGTCGGCAGGGCCCGTGTCGTGTGCGCCTTCCACGCCTCCGGGGAGAGCAGCCGCGAGCCGATCATGTCGTTGTCGCTGTAGACGCCCCCGACGCGCAGGGTCTCGCTCTCGCCGTCGGGGAAGACCGCCTTGACGGTGTCTCCGGCCTTGAGGGAGTTCTTCTCCGCCTCCTCCTCCCCGAGGAGGATCCTGTCGGGCCCCGTCGCGGTGTCGCCGCTCAGCAGCCGGGCGTTGGCGGCCTTCAGCAGCGCGCCGAAGTCCCCGGAGACGTACCAGGTGTTCTCGCCGTTCAGCTGGAATTCGCCGTCACCGGTCTCGACGACGTCCACGACCCCGGGGACCTCGCGGAGCGACTTCACCAGGTCGGGGCCCATCCCCTGGAAGGTGGTGGACGAGACGGCGTAGTCGACGCCGAACTGCTCGTCGACCATCTCGTCCATGGTCGCCTTGATGGAGGCGGTGAGCACGTTGACGGTGGTCACCAGCGACAGGCCGATCATCAGCGCGACCGCGGTGACGCCGGTCCGGCGCGGGTTGCGCCGCGGGTTCTCGCGCGCCATCCGGCCGGCGACGCCGAAGACCTTCGGGTACCAGCTGGCCAGGAGCTTGACCACCGGGCTGCCGATCACGGCGGCGAGCGTCGCGGCGGCCAGCCAGATCAGCAGCACACCGACGCCCAGCAGGGACAGCGTCTCCTCGGTGCTGCCGCTGCCGGACAGGCCCAGGCCCGTGAACACCGCGCCGGCCAGCGCGATGAGGGTGCCGACGACGGCGCGGATGCGCAGGCTCCGCTGCGGCAGGGCGACGTCGTCGCGCATGGCCGCGACCGGCGGGATCTTGGCGGCGCGGCGGGCCGGGAAGTAGGCGGCCAGGCAGGTGACGAGGACGCCGACCGCGTAGGAGGCGATCACCGGGGTGGCGGTGAAGACCAGCGAGCCCGACATCTCCATGCCCTGGCCCTCGAACACCGCCTTGAGCAGGGCCGCCAGGCCCGCGCCCAGGGCCAGGCCGAAGGTCGCGCCGACGACGCCGACGGCCACGGCCTCGCCCAGGACCGCGCGGGTGATCTGGCGGCGGGACGCGCCGACGGCGCGCAGCAGCGCCAGTTCCCTGGTGCGCTGGGCGACCAGCATCGAGAACGTGTTGAAGATGTTGAACGAGCCGACGATGATCGACACGAGTGCGGCGGCCAGCAGGAAGTTGCGCAGGAAGCCCAGCATCGCGTCGATGTCGCTGCGCTCCTCCTCGCGCAGCTGCTCGCCGGTGATGGCCTCGAGCCCGCCGGGCAGGGTCGCGGCGACCCGCTCGGTCAGCTCCTTCTCGGTGCCGCCGGGGGCGACCTCCAGGGTGACGGTGCTGAACTCGCCGGGCTTCAGGAGCAGCTTCTGCGCGGCGGCGGTCTCCCAGAACACCAGGGTCGCGCCGCCGTTCTCGCCCTCGGTCAGGCCGGAGACCGTCACGTCCTTGACGCCGCCGGCGACGGCGACCTTGACGCGGTCGCCGATCCCGACCTCGGCCTTCTCGGCGGTGCTCTGGTCGAGCACGACCTCGCCCGGGCCCGCGGGCGCCCGCCCGGCGGTGAGGTCCTCGCCGCCGGTCCAGTTCAGGCCGAGCTGCGGGGGGCCGCCTCCGCCGATGGGGTCGCCGTCCTTGTCGACGACCGCGGTGTGCCCCTGGACACTGCCGTGGACCTCGGCGATCCCGGGGATCTTCCGCAGGGCGGGCAGCAGGGTCTGCGGGACGGTGACCTCGCTGGTCGCCGTCTCCTCGCCGTTGTCGCCCGCGGGCTTCTCCCCGCGCACGACCACCGCCTGGCGGCCGTCGCCTTCGAAGATCTCGTCGAAGGCCTTGTTGATGGTGTCGGTGAAGATGAGGGTGCCGGCCACGAAGGCCACGCCCAGGATGACCGACAGGGCGGTCAGCACGAGGCGGAGTTTGTGCGCCGCGAGGTTGCGGAGCGTCACCTTGAGCATCACGGTGCCACGACCTTCGGGAGGTCGAAGCCCTTCATGCGCTCGAGGACCTTCTCGGCGCTCGGGTCGGCCATGGTGTCGACGATCTTGCCGTCCTGCAGGAACAGCACCTCGTCGGAGTAGGCGGCGGCCGCCGGGTCGTGGGTGACCATGACGATGGTCTGGCCCATCTCGCGCACCGAGGAGCGCAGGAACGCCAGCACCTCGGCGCCGGCGCGGGAGTCGAGGTTGCCGGTCGGCTCGTCCGCGAAGATGATCTCGGGCCTGGAGGCGAGGGCGCGGGCGCACGCCACGCGCTGCTGCTGGCCGCCCGACAGCTCCGACGGGCGGTGCTTGAGGCGGGGCCGCAGCCCGACGGTGTCGATGACGGTGTCCAGCCAGGCCTGGTCGGGCTTGCGGCCGGCGATGTCCAGCGGGAGGGTGATGTTCTCCAGCGCGGTCAGCGTCGAGACCAGGTTGAACGCCTGGAAGATGAAGCCGATGCGGTCGCGGCGCAGCCGGGTCAGCCGCTTGTCGTCCAGGCGGGTCAGTTCGACGTCGCCGACGAACACCTCGCCGGAGGTGACGGAGTCCAGGCCGGCCATGCAGTGCATGAGGGTGGACTTGCCCGAGCCCGAGGGGCCCATGATGGCGGTGAAGCGGCCCTTGGGGATGCCCACGGTCACGTCGTCGAGCGCCTTCACTTCGGCGTCACCGGTCCCGTAGGACTTGGTGACCCGCGCGACGCGGGCGGCGAGCTCACCGCGGGGCGGGGCGGGGGAAGGGACGGTGTGCGACACGGAGTTGCTCCCTCGGGGGGTCGGTGATCGGTGGTGCGAAGAACTGATCACCAGCCTAGGAACCCCGGGGCCGCCGCGGATCGGCCTGGGGAAGGGACTTGGTGCTCCCCCGCCCGCAGGACCTCCGGCCCCGTCCTCATCCCCCGGGAGTAGGGGTTCCCCGGGGGTTCTCCCCCTATTGGGCCCCCGGCCGGATGACTCCGGTCTCGTAGGCGTACACGACGGCCTGGACGCGGTCGCGCAGTCCCAGCTTGGCCAGGACGTTGCCGACGTGGGTCTTGATGGTGGTCTCCGACACCACGAGCTCGCGGGCGATCTCGGCGTTCGACAGGCCGCGCGCCACGTGGCCGAGGACTTCGCGCTCCCGGTCGGTCAGGTGGTCCAGGCCGGGCGGGGGGCCCTCCTCGCGCAACGCCGGCAGGCGGGAGGCGAACCGGTCCAGCAGGCGGCGGGTGACGCTCGGCGCGACGATCGCGTCGCCGTCGGCGACGATGCGGATGGCGCTGATGAGGTCCTCGGGCGGGGCGTCCTTGAGCAGGAAGCCGCTGGCGCCGGCGCGGACCGCCTCGATGACGTACTCGTCCAGGTCGAAGGTGGTCAGGATGAGGACGCGAGGGTCGTGTGCCGCGGCGCGGTCCCGCACGATGCGGCGGGTGGCCTCGATGCCGTCGACGCCGGGCATCCGGATGTCCATGAGCACCACGTCGGGCAGCAGGCCGCGGGTGGCCTCGACTGCGGCGGCGCCGTCGCCCGCCTCGCCGACGATGGTCAGGTCGGGCTCGCTCTCCAGGATCAACCGGAACCCGGTTCTCAGCAGCGGCTGGTCGTCGACCAGCAGGATCCGTACCGCCGCCGTGCTCACGTGACCTCCAGGGGGAATCGGGCGCGGACCTCGAACCCGCCGCCGGCGCGTGGGCCTATCCGCAACTCGCCACCATAGAGGGCGACGCGTTCGCGCATGCCGACCAGGCCGTGCCCGGGGCCGGGATCGTTGCAGGCCGCCTCGCTGGATCCGTGCCCGTCGTCGGCGACCTCCAGGGTCAGGGCGCGGTCGGAGTACTTCAGGCGGACCCAGGCGCGGGCGTGCGGGCCGGCGTGCTTGAGGCTGTTGGTGAGGGCCTCCTGGACCAGCCGGTAGACGGCCAGGTCGACGCCGGTGGACAGGTCGCGCGGTTCCCCGTCGACCTCCAGCTGCACGGCCAGGCCGGTCTCGCGCAGCTGCTCGACCAGTCCGGTGAGGTCCTGGGTGCCGGGCTGGGGGGTGAGTTCGGCGGCGGGCGCGGCCGGGTCCCGTTCGGTGCGCAGCACCCCGACGATCCGCCGCATCTCGGCCAGGGCGGTGCGGCCGACCTGCTCGATGGTCTCGATGGACTCGCGGGCGGCGTCGGGGTTGCGTTCCATGATGCGGCGGGCGGCGCTGGCCTGGACGGTCATCACGCTCACGTGGTGGGCGACGACGTCGTGCAGTTCCCGCGCGATGCGCGAGCGCTCCTCGACGCGCGCGGTGCGGGCGTCGGAGAAGCGGGCCTTCTCCAGGCGTGCCGCCCTGTCCTCCAGTTCGGCCAGGTAGGAGCGGCGCAGCCGCAGGCTGCGGCCCAGCCACCACACCCCCGCGACCAGCCCCAGGTTGGTGACCAGCGTGTAGAAGCCGTCGCCGGACTCCTGCCCGCTCACCACGACCATGACGATCAGCACCAGCAGCGCCACCAGGCCGCCCAGCATGCTGCGGGCCAGCGGCAGGTGCGCGGCCACCGTGTAGACGGCGATGAGGAAGGCGAACATCTCGCCGGACACCCGGTGGTCCTGGATGAGCAGGAAGACCTCCCCGCACAGCACCACGAACATGACGGTCATCGGGAACCGCTGGCGCACCGCCAGCACGCCGATCATCACCGTGGTGGCGGTGTAGGCGAGCGCGTCGTGCGGGACGAAGGTGTGGCCCGGGAAGGTGACGTCCTGCGCGAGGTCGACGAGCGTGAAGACGAGCAGCAGCGCGGCCAGGAGGCTGTCGGGGACCATCGGGTGTCCGCCCAGCCAGGCCCTCAGGTCACGGATACGGGAACTCACACCCTCAAGGTAGGGTCTCCGGGGCTGTGGGGCCCCCTCCGGGATGGGGATCTACGCCCCCTCCTTGCGGAGGAGAGGCGGGATGTCCTGGGTGTTCTCGGGGAAGTGGCAGGCCGCGAGCCGGCCGGTTGCCTTCTCCTCCAGCGGCGGGACGGCCGTCCTGCACAGGTCCTGCGCCTTCCAGCAGCGGGGGTGGAAGGGGCACCC
>NZ_PVZV01000008.1 GCF_002995495.1 Actinocorallia populi
GGGAGAGTAGGTCACCGCCGCAATCAACATCAGGAAAGGCCCCGGACTTCTGTCCGGGGCCTTTCCGCATTTCCAGGGGTATTTTCTCCCCCTGCCTTCCCCCTTCGTTCAGCCGCGGAGAAGCGCGTCCGCCTCTTCGAATTGTTCTTCGTTGAAGACGGTGATGCCGTGGGATCGGAGGAGGGCGGTGGTGATGCCGGATCCGGGGATCTTGTTGCCGCTGAAGGTGCCGTCCGCGATCTGGCGGCTGCCGCAGGAAGGGCTGCCTTCTTTGAGGACGGCGACGCGCGCTTCGGCTTCCCGTGCGGCGGTGAGGGCGAGTTCGGCGCCTTGGACGAAGGCGTCGGTGACGTCGTCACCGTGTACGGTGACGACCTGCCCGTTCCGGAGTTCGGCGGGTGGGCGCGGTACGCCGAGACCGCCGGCGAGTTCGGGGCAGAACGGCACCACCCGTCCTTCGGCGCGCCAGCGGGCGAGGATGTCCGACGAGCTGGTCTTGGCCTGGCCGTCGTAGCGGACGGGCCGTCCCAGAAGGCAGCTGCTCACCAGTACGCGTTCCATGCCTCCACGGTAGCCGCGGGGCGGGTCAGCCCAGGCCGTGCTCTTTGCGGTAGCCCTTGACGGCGAAGCGGCCGAGCCGCACGGCGAGCCTGGGGCTGATCCGCATGACGCGCCAGGCGAGCCTGCCGGTGGCGGGCGCGATGATGAGGGCGCGGTTGCGGGCGACGCCCTTCATGATGTCGGCGGCCATGGCGTCGGGGGAGTAGAGGTTGCCGGCGCCGGGTTCGTCGGAGGCCTCGGGTTTGCTGCTCATACCGGTTTCGGGAAGCCCCGCGTTGACTGTTTTGAGCAGGCTGGTGTCGACGAAACCGGGGCAGACGGTGCTGACCTTGATGCCGCGAGTGGCGGCTTCGGCGCGCAGGGCCAGGCCCAGGCCGACGACTGCGTGTTTGGTCGCGGTGTAGGGGATGCCGAGCGGCATGGGGAAGAGTCCCGCGAGGGACGCGGTGTTGACGATGTGGCCGTGCCCCTGCTCCAGCATGATCCGGTAGGCGGCGTCCACGCCGTGGATGACGCCTTTGAGGTTGATGTCGACGGCGCGGTCCCAGTGGGCGAGGGTGAGTTCCTCGACCAGGCCGGCGACGGCGATGCCGGCGTTGTTGAAGACGAGGTCGAGCCGGCCGTGGTCGCGGGCGGTCCGCCGGTAGAGGTCGTGGACGGCGCCGGCGTCGGTGACGTCGAGCTCGGCGGCGAAGGTCTTGCCGTGGAACCGGCCGTTCAGGTCGTCGGCGGTCTCGGCGGCTCCCGCGGCGTCGATGTCGGCGATGATCACGGTGTCGCCGCGTCCGGCGAGCCTCGCAGCGAGGGAGCGGCCGATTCCCGAAGCGCCTCCGGTGACGATCGTGATGCTCATGAGACGCCCCAATTTTGATCAAGCCGACAAGTCGCTAGATTCTAGGGCGCTGATTTGGGGCAGCACTACAGCCAGAGGTGCGTTCTTCCCGGCGGAAGAACGCACCTCAGATGCTTCACGCTGCGGTCTTGGCGGCCTTGCGCGCCTGCTTCGGCTCGTCCCAGATGCCGAAGGCGGCCCAGACCCGCCTGTTGACCCCGTTGATCAGGCCCAGTTCACCCATCAGGTCGCGGATCTTGGCGACGCAGTTGCGCAGCTCCACCCGGGCCGCCTCGTTGCGGTAGGCCTCGCGCACCACGTCCTGCGGGATGCCGAAGTGCCGGATCATCGAGCCGGGCGGGGAGAGCATGATCCGCGCCATCACCCCCAGCACGATCGGGGTGAACAGGCCGAGGGCCAGGCGGCGCACCCGGTTCAGCCGCGGCGCCCGGTGCTTGAGGAAGTGCCGGGCGAAGGAGATGTGCCGCGCCTCCTCGGCGATGTGGATCTTCATGATGGTCTCTTCGAGGGGGTGCTTGGTGCGCCCCTCCTTGAGCCACTTGCGCTGCACGTAGTCGATCGGGTCCTCCCCGCCGAGCACGAAGACGAAGAAGAGCTCGGTGGAGACCAGCGGGATCAGCGGGGCGAGCTGGGCGACCAGGCTGAGCGACCGCGGCATGCCCTTGATCGGCATCCCGGTGCGGTTGACGAACTCCTGGAACATCATCCCGTGGTGACATTCCTCGGTCGTCTCGTGGTAGACGTACCGGAACTCCGGGCGGCCGTTCGGCAGCCGGTAGGCGTAGTTGAGCAGGCCGCGCTTGAGCAGGTTCTCGAACTGCAGGCCGATCTTCATCGCGGTGGCCACCCGCCACAACCCGATCCGGGCCTGGACCTCGACGGGCTGGGCCCGGTACCAGGCGGTGGAGCCGAGCCGGTCGTCGGCGGGCAGGATCCAGCGCGGGTCGTCCTGGTCGATCCGGTAGTCGGGGTCGTCCCACGGGATGTCCGCGTAGGCCTCCCAGTGCTTGTCCACGCTGGCCTTGTTCAGGCGGTCGATGACGCCCAGGTAGGACTT
Organism: Actinocorallia populi; assembly: GCF_002995495.1. Lineage (GTDB taxonomy): Bacteria > Actinomycetota > Actinomycetes > Streptosporangiales > Streptosporangiaceae > Actinocorallia > Actinocorallia populi. The sequence goes on from NZ_PVZV01000008.1 coordinate 2,472, forward strand.
GCGGTCCTTGACCGTCTCGCGGACTTCTTCGGCGAGCTCGGCGGGGGGTTTGGCCATGGTTCCTGCTCCTTCAGACCGGGGGGATGAGGTCCTGGGCGAAAGTCTTGATCATGTCCAGGACGGCGCGCTGGTGGCCGTCGGCGTCGCCGTCCAGGGAGTGCTGCAGGGAGAGGCCGACCAGCAGGGCGAACAGCGCGCGGATCAGCGTGTCGACGGCCTCCTCGGGGAGGCTCTCGGGGAAGAGCTCGTGGAAGACCTCCTTGATGATCTCCACGACCCGGTTGTTGAGCTGGTTGCTGATCTCGCGCAGCGTTTCGTCGGTGCGCCCGGCCAGCGCGAGCTCCAGGAGGGCCATCGCCGGCGGCTGCTGGAGCGTGTTCCAGAACAGCTCGAGTGCTCCGGCGACGTTGCGCTGCTCGTCGGGCAGGCGGGCGTAGGCGTCGTGGTACTCGTCGCGCAGCCTGTTCAGGAGGTGCTCCAGGGCTGCGGCGACCAGTTCCATCTTGGTCGGGTAGTGGTGCTGCTGGGCTCCCCGGCTGACCCCGGCGCGCCGGGAGACCTCGGTGGTGGACAGGCCCGCCCAGCCGAGGTCGGCGAGGGTCTGGGCGGTGGCCTCCATCAGCCGGGCCTGGGTGGCGGACCGGCGCTCGGCCTGGGTGCGGCCGCCGGGTCCGCGGTGGCGGCGCCTGCTCGTGGACATGCCTGGACGGTACGTCGATCACATACAAGCAATCAAGCCTGCTTGTATGTTGCGCGGGTCACAGGACCCGGAAACCCGTGCGACATCTGGAACGGGCCACGACTACTGTTGTGTCATGCGGGGGAAACAGTCCGACAAACTGGCGAATGTCTGCTACGAGATCCGGGGGCCGGTGCTCAAACGGGCCCAGCAGCTCGAAGAGGCCGGGCACCGGGTGCTCAAGCTCAACATCGGCAACCCGGCGCCGTTCGGTTTCGAGGCGCCGCCGGAGATCCTCCAGGACGTGGTCCGCAACCTCTCCCAGGCGCACGGCTACAGCGACTCCAAGGGGCTGCTGTCGGCGCGGCGGGCCGTGGTGCAGCACTACGAGGAGCAGGGCTTCCGCGGTCTGGACGTGGAGGACGTCTTCCTGGGCAACGGGGTCTCCGAGCTCATCGTCATGACGATGCAGGCGCTGCTGGACAACGGCGACGAGGTGCTGATCCCCGCCCCGGACTACCCGCTGTGGACCGCCGCGGTGTCGCTCAGCGGAGGCACCCCGGTGCACTACCTGTGCGACGAGGAGGACGGGTGGCAGCCGTCCCTCCAGGACATGGAGGACAAGATCACCCCGCGGACGCGGGCACTGGTGATCATCAATCCCAACAACCCGACCGGCGCGGTCTACTCGGCCCAGACGCTGGAGCGCATCGCGGAGCTGGCGCGGCGGCACGGCCTGATCGTCTTCTCGGACGAGATCTACGACCGGATCCTCTACGACGGCGCCGTGCACACCTCGATCGCCGCGCTCGCCCCCGACCTGTTCTGCCTGACCTTCGGCGGGTTGTCGAAGTCCTACCGGGTGGCCGGGTTCCGCTCCGGCTGGGTGGTGCTGTCCGGACCGAAGCTGGAGGCCCAGGCCTACATCGAGGGCATCGAGATCATCGCCAACATGCGGTTGTGCCCGAACGCCCCGGCCCAGCACGCCATCCAGGCGGCGCTGGGCGGCCGCCAGAGCATCCGTGACCTCGTCCTCCCCGGCGGACGCCTCCTGGAGCAGCGCGACCGCGCCGTCAAACTGCTGAACGACATCCCCGGGGTGAGCTGCGTCCGCCCCAAGGGCGCCCTGTACGTCTTCCCCCGCCTCGACCCGCTCGTCCACCCGATCACCGACGACATGCGCTTCTGCCTCGACCTCCTGGAAGAGCAGAAACTCCTCATCGTCCACGGCACCGGCTTCAACTGGCCCCGTCCCGACCACTTCCGCCTCGTCACCCTCCCCCACGCGGAAGTCCTCGAAGACGCCATCACCCGTCTCGCCACCTTCCTGGAGACCCGCCGAGTCTGAGGCCGGCCCCCGCGTCGCCCGTACGCCCGGAGCCCCGCCGCGTCCGGAAGACGTGCGGAAAGCCTCGCGCAATCGAACGTCGGCGTCTTGAGGGGTCTGTCCGTTGCCCGTCCGGAGCCTTGTCGCGTCTGATGGCGCGGGGAGACCGGTGGGGCTGTCCCACGAGCCCGATCGGATGGGGTCCGCGGGTGCCCAGCCCGCACTGCCGCGGAGGACTGGGCGGGCGGCGGCGGGACGCTGCTGCGTCGTTGTGGTGAGGGACCCGTCCGTCGCCCGGCCGGAGCTCTATCGCGTTTGGTGGCAGGGGCGGTGCCGGTAGGTGAGGCCGGGGTGTCGGGTGTTCGGGAACCTGTCGTGGCCTGGTGGCGGGAGTAGGGGGCGGCGGGGCTGTGGATGACGGAGTGTTCTGTGGGTGGGAGCCGGTACGGTTGCCGGGTGTCTTCTCCCGCACCGCAACCGCGTATCGCCAAGAAGGATCTGCCGCCGCTCAGTGAGCTGATGGACGCGGCGGTGGAGGCGGTAGGGGGGAGGGAGAGACCCGGGCAGACGAAGATGGCCGAGGCCGTCGACCAGGCGCTGCGGCGCGCGGAGCACCTGGCCGTCCAGGCGGGGACGGGCACCGGCAAGTCGCTGGCCTACCTGGTGCCGGCGGTGCGCCATGCCGTGTACAAGGGGGCCACGGTCGTGGTCTCCACCGCGACGATCGCGCTGCAGCAGCAGCTCGTCGACCGTGACCTCCCCCGGCTCGCGGCGGCGCTCGAGCCGCTGCTCGGCAGGGAACTGCACTACGCGATCCTCAAGGGACGGCGCAACTACCTGTGCCTCAACCGGTTGTCGGTGGGCGCGCCGGACGACCCCGAGGACGGTCTGTTCGACACCTCGCAGGTCTCCGCGCTCGGCCGCCATGTGCAGCGGCTGCACGAATGGGCCGACACGACGCAGACCGGCGACCGGGACGAGCTGGTGCCGGGCGTCCCGGAGCAGGCGTGGCGGCAGGTGTCGGTCACGGCCAAGGAATGCCTGGGCGGGCAGCGCTGCCCGCAGGCCCAGACCTGCTTCTCCGAGCAGGCCAGGGCCCAGGCCGCCGAGGCCGACCTGGTGGTGACCAACCACGCGATGCTCGCCATCGACGCGCTCGAGGACTTCCAGGTGCTGCCCGAACACGACGCCGTCGTCATCGACGAGGCGCACGACCTCGTCGACCGGGTCACCTCGGTGGCCTCGGGAGAACTGTCGGCGAACGCCGTGGAGACGGCGGCGCGGCGGGTGGGCAAGCTCATCGCCGACCGCTCCGCCGACCGGCTCAAGGAACTCGGCGAGGACCTGCGGGTCGCGCTGGAGGAGCAGGGCGCCGCCCGGCTGGACGTGCTCCCCTCGCACCTGGGCAACACCCTCCTGGCGATCCGGGACAACGCGCAGGAGTGCCTGCGCGAGCTCGGCCCCGAGCCGAAGGAGGCCGACCCGGCGATCTCGGCGGGCCGCCGCGCCGCCAAGACCTCCCTGGAGGACCTGCACACCACGGCGGCGCGCATGCTCGCATCGTTCGAGGCGCCGATCCCCGATCGCTGGGACGTCGTCTGGGTGTCGAAGTCCTTCGAGGGCAAATGGCCGCCCGCCCTTCACGTCGCGCCCATCGCCGTCGGCGGACTGCTGCGCGAGGCCCTGTTCAAGACGCGGACCACGGTCCTCACCTCCGCCACCCTCACCCTCGGCGGCTCGTTCGAGCCGCTCGCCCGCCAGTGGGGCCTGCCCCCGCTCGGCGCCCCCGAGCCGCAGGTCCCCGCAGCCGAGGACGGCGGCGCCTCCGCCGACGACGAGAAGCCCCTGATCTGGACGGGTCTCGACGTCGGCTCGCCCTTCGACTACCCGCGCAGCGGCATCCTGTACATCGCCCGGCATCTGCCCTCCCCCACCCGCGACGGGCTGCCCAAGGAGTACCTGGCGGAGCTGGCCGAGCTCATCCAGGCGGCCGGCGGCCGCACGCTGGGCCTGTTCTCCTCGATGCGCGCCGCCAAGCAGGCCGCCGAGGAGCTCGAGACCGACTTCCCGGTCCTCTGCCAGGGCGAGGACTCCACGTCCCAGCTGGTCAAGCAGTTCGCCGAGTCACCCGAGACCTGCCTCTTCGGCACCCTGTCCCTCTGGCAGGGCGTCGACGTTCCCGGCCCGTCCCTGTCCCTCGTCGTCATGGACCGCATCCCCTTCCCCCGCCCCGACGACCCCGTCTCCTCGTCCCGTAAGCGCGCCGTGGACGCCCGCGGCGGCAACGGCTTCATGCAGGTCCCCGCCTCCCACGCCGCCCTCCTCCTCGCCCAGGGCGCCGGCCGCCTCCTGCGCAGCACCACCGACAAGGGCGTCGTCGCCATCCTCGACTCCCGCCTGTCCACCAAAACCTACGGCTCCTTCCTCCTGTCCTCCCTCCCCCCGTTCTGGACCACCACCGACCCGTCCGTCGTCCGAGCCGCCCTCACCCGCCTCACCGCCTCCTGACCCCGCCCGTTCCACCCCGGCCCCCGTCGGCGAGCCGCCGACCACCCCGCCACACCCACCCGCCGGACCCATCGCCCGGTCCTACCTCCGCCACCCCGCAGCCCCGAGCAGAGGTCGGTCCCGCCGCGCTGGGGACGGCGGGACGATCGACGGAGCGATGGGACGGTTGGCGCCGTTGCGCTCAGGGGTGACGGGACGGTCATCGAGGTAGCAGGGCGGCCGATGGAGAGGTCGGCAGAGCAGGGGACGGCTGGTGCCGTTTTGTGCTTTCTGGGGCGCCCCCGCCTGGGGCGGGGGCGCCGGGGGTCAGGGGTTCAGGGTGAGGGTGTGGCGGGCGTGCTTCTCGATGGCGGCGGGGGTGGAGCGCCAGGGGATGGTCTTGCCTTCGGCCCACAGGGAGGTCTGGTCCCAGTAGTGGTCGGTGAAGGCGTGGCCGCTGGCGCCGGTGAGGTTGATGTAGCGGGAGGCGTCGAAGTCGGCGAGGTCGACGACCATGCGCATGGAGGGGACCCAGTCGACGCCGTAGCCCTCCTGGGCGTTCCAGCCGGTGGCGTTGACGATGGACTGGCCGCCGGACAGGTGCAGGGGGCCGCGGTTGAAGAGGCGTTCGACGGGGGCGATGCCCGAGGTGCCGAAGGTCTGGTTGGTGACGGTGAGGGTGTGCAGGTCGCCCCAGCGCCACTGTGAGGGGGCGTCGCCCAGCAGGTCGGTGAGCTCGTCGGCGGCCTTGCGGAGGGCGGACTTGAGGATGGTGTCGCGGTCCTCTTCGTCCGGCGTGGTGATGTCGTCCCAGTAGGGGTCGGCGGGGTCCTCCAGGAGGGAGCGGACGACCTCGAACCAGCGGTCGCCGCCGTCGGGGCGGGCGCCTTCGGGGAGGTCGTCGTTGAAGGTGAGCAGGACCAGGTGGCGCCAGGCGGCGTTGTAGAACGCGGCGGCGGCCGAGTCGACGGGCTGGGTGAAGTCCCAGCCGTCCAGCAGGTCGACGCCCTTGAGGCCGGCGCCCACCCGCTGCAGGTGCGGGACGAGAACGGGGGCGAAGCCGTTGCGGGAGTCCAGCTGGACGTCCGCCATGCCGGTCACGTCGATCTTGCCGTCGGCCTTCAGCAGCTCGTCGATGCGGGCCGCGCGGTAGCCGTATGACCAGTCCTTGGTGAGCAGGTGCTCGTAGGAGGAGCCGACGACCGCGTTGTTGGCGGTGACGATGTAGCCCTTCTCCGGGTTCTGGATCGACGGGAGCTCCTCGTAGGGCAGGAAGCCCGTCCATTCGTGCTCGCCGTCCCAGCCGGGCACGGGCCGGGTGCCGTCGCCCTTGCTCCGGACCGGGATGCGGCCGGGGGCCTGGTAGCCGATGTTGCCGTCGACGTCCGCGTAGACGAGGTTCTGCGCGGGCACCTCGAACGAGGCGGCGGCCTCGCGGAAGGACGTCCAGTCCGTCGCGCGGTTCATCTGGAAGACGGCGTCGGCGGTGCGGCCCGGGTCCAGCGCCGTCCAGCGCATCGCGATCGCCTCGGTGGGGCCGGAGGCGAGCTTCGCGGAGTCCTCCAGCACGTCGGAGATGATCGGGCCGTGCCGGGTGGCGCGGACCGGGAGCCGGACGTCCTGGCCACCGGCGACCTTGATGGTCTCCTCACGGACCTGCAGCGGCTCCTTCTCGCCCTTGTACTCGGCGTTCTGCCCGTCGATCCGCTCCACGTACAGGTCGGTGACGTCGGGGCCGAGGTTGGTGAAGCCCCAGGCGACGCGGTGGTTGTGCCCGATGACGACGCCGGGCAGCCCGGAGAAGGTGAATCCGGTGACGTCGTAGGGGCACTCGGCGGTGACCTTCCGGCAGTGCAGTCCGGCCTGGTACCAGACCGACGGCATCTGCGGGGCCAGGTGCGGGTCGTTGGCCAGCAGCGGCTTGCCGGTGGCGGTGCGCGAACCGGAGACGACCCAGGAGTTGGAGCCGATCTCCGGGGCGCCGTTGCCGAGCATCTCCGGCATCGCCTGGATCGTCTCCAGCACGCTGCTCAGCGCGCGGGCGGGTGCCTGCACCGGCGTGCCGGAGGGCCGGTCGCCGGATTTCTCGGTGTCTCCCACGATGACGGGCATGCGCTCGTCGTCATAGGCGGGGTAGAGCCGGTCGACCCGCTCGGCGGGGAGCGCGGTGCCGGCCAGGGCGCGGCCGAGCTCGTCGTCCATGTTGGAGCGCAGGTCCCAGGCCATCGCCTTGAGCCAGGCCACCGAGTCGGCGGGGCTCCAGCGCTCGGGCCGGTAGCCGCTGCGCTGGATCCCCAGGACGGCGTACTCCAGGGACTGGTCGGAGGTGTCGGGGTGCTCGTCGAGCCAGGCGTTCACACCCGCGGCGTAGGCGTCCAGCAGCCGGACGGTCTCCGGCTCCAGAAGGGTGAGCTCCTGCTCGGCGACACGCCGCCAGCCCAGGGTCCGCACCACCTTGTCGGTCTCCAGGGTGGTCTCGCCGAACAGCTCCGACAGCCGGCCGGACGTGACGTGGCGCCGGAAGTCCATCTCCCAGAACCTGTCCTGCGCCGTGACGTAGCCCTGCGCCTTGAAGAGGTCCTCGGGGGTGTCGGCGTAGATCTGCGGCACTCCGTGTGCGTCCCGGTGGACGGTGACCGGGGCGCTCAGCCCCGCCAGCCGGACCTCCCCGCCGTAGTCGGGGAAGGACCGGCGGACGGTCCACACCACCCAGAGGGAGGCCACGAGGGCGAGCACGAGCAGGAGGGCAAGGACCCGGGCGCCCCAGCGGAGCGGCCGGGGCCATCGACGCATGACATTCACGCCGAGCACTCTATGACCCAGGTCACGCAAAGTCCGTATTTGCCTCTCTACCTCCCGTTTCTTCCGCTTGTCCGGTCCTGGTCGAGCCCGGACGCCGCCGGGCCGCGGCCGGAGGCGGGTGCTCCTCGGAGAGGCCGGCGCGCAGTTCGGGAGGGTCTCGGTAGGAGTCGGCGAGCTCTCGGGGCGTCAGGCCGATCGTGATCGACGAGGGGTGCATGCCGGAGACGATGGCCTGGCGGAGCAGCAGGGCCATGGAGTAGGCCGGGTCGGCTTCCAGGGCCAGGTCGAGGGCGAGGTTGGCGAGCCCGCCCTCACCGGACAGGAGGGCGCAGTAGGCGAACAGGGAGGCGGGCGCCGCCAGGAGCGGGGGCGCGGTGCGCCGCAGGACGTGGCGCCAGAACTCCAGGTGCTCCGGGATCGCGCCGGGGTCGATGCGCACCCAGGCCTCGTCCCGCACCCGGATCGCACCCAGGGCCACGGTGAGGCGGGCGATCCGCGGCACCGAGGGCGGCGGATCACCCCGTTCCAGCTCCGCGGCGAGCGTGCGCACCAGCGCGAGGCCCTCGGCCACCGCCACCTCCCCGCCGATTCCGGCGGTCTCGCGCAGGGCCAGCGCCCGTACGGGATCGGGCAGCGGGGCGATGGTCGCCGCGAGGCACTCCCGTCCGGGCAGCGCGACCAGCCCGTCGAGCACGGCCTGCGCCGCCAGCGGGGTGGCGGTGAGCGGGCTGCCCTCGCCTTCGTCGAACGAGTCCGGCCAGAAGCGCCCCTCGTGGACGCGCACCGTCTCGTGCACGGGGATCCCGGCGCCCCGCAGCGCCCGGACGGCCAGCTCGACCGATGGAGCCACCTGTTCCCGTGGTCCGTAGCCGACGAGCATCGCGGTCTTGAAGTCGTGGAAGGCCAGCACCTCGGCCAGATGCAGGGCGGCCGGGGGTGGAAGGGACAGGTCGTACCGCAGCGCGCAGGAGCCGCGCGGACCGCCGCAGCCGATCGCCACCAGGCTGTCGGACGGGTGGAAGCCCAGCATGTAGGGCACCGCCGAGACCAGGTCCGCCGCGTCGCGGATGACCAGCGGGGAGGAGCCCCGCCGCGGACCACCGAGCCGTGAATCGTTCATGGCCCGACGTTTTCACGGATCACGAGGGCTCGCAGGAGTCCCTGTGGACAGTGCGGCGTGCTCGGCCGCGGGCGGCTCGCCGTCGGGCGCGTTCTGCCTGCGGACGGCCGGCTCAGAGCGACCCGCGCTGGTGTTTGTTACGTTCGTTCCATTCGCGCATTCGTTTGGGATATCCAGTGATTTGTACGTCGTAGACCGGCAGTTTCAGATCCCGCGCCACCTTGGCGATGACCGCGGGCGCGCCGACCCGGCGCCGGATCCACTCGCCGTCGTGGGCGATCGCGACCGCGGTGGTGTCGGTGGCGAAGGTCTCGGGTTCGACGTAGAACTCCACACCCTGCCGGTCCTTGGCGAAGGCGATGAGCGCCTTGAGGTCGGAGTTCGTCGCTTCCCGGTCGAATCGCTGGATCGACGCCCCGCGGTGGCGGCGAAGTCCGAAACGGTCCCAGAACTTCATCCTGATTCCGACCATCCTGTGGGGGAAAAGGGGAGGGAAAACGATAACGAAGATATCCGGCATCTGGTTCCCAAGGGTGTATGCCAGGGCATGTCCCTATCGTTTCCGAGGGTTCGGGGGGAGCGATGCGGCGGATCGTGCTGATGGCCGGGCTTATCGGGACTCTGGTGGCCTGCGGCGGTTCAGCGGGGAACGTCAAGCCGATGCACGCGGCCGAGACCGCGTCGTCGGCACCGTTGCCGGTGTCGTTGAAGGAGCCGGATCCGGACGTCCGCCGCGGGCTGCGGCCGGAGTACACCAGGACGAACTGCGCGGTGCTCAAGTGCGTGGCGCTCACCTTCGACGACGGTCCGGCGAAGGAGACCGAGCTGCTGCTGCGCATCCTGGCCCGGTACGGGGTGAAGGCCACCTTCTTCGTGGTGGGCCGGATGGTCGAGGAGAACCCGGACATCCTGCGCAGGGAGCTGATGGAGGGCCACGAGATCGGCAACCACAGCTGGAGCCACACCAGCCTCGCCGCGCTCTCCCCGGACGGGGTCCGCGCGGAACTCGGCAGGACCCAGGCGGCCATCAAGACGCACACCGGCCGCGACACGACCCTGATGCGCCCCCCCTACGGCGCGACCAACGAGCGCGTCGCCGCGGTGGCGCGGGAGCTGGGCCTGGCCGAGATCATGTGGGCGGTGGACCCGCTCGACTGGAAGGACCGCGACTCCGTCCAGGTCAGGCGCAGGGTGCTCGAACAGACCGGGCCGGGCGACATCGTCCTGCTGCACGACATCCACCTGAGCAGCATCGAGGCGGTGCCGGAGATCCTGGCGGGGCTGGCCGAACGCGGCTACCGGTTCGTGACGGTCAGCGAACTGCTGGCCGGGACCCCCGTCGAGTCCGGCCGGCAGTACCGGGAGCGCTCCACCACCTGAACACCGTCGCCACCGGGCGTATTGTCCTTATGTCCTGCCCGTAATAGAACGGAGTCTGGCATTAATTGCCGGTGGCGAGAGGCGCCAAATGAGCGTAGATCTTTTCTGGGGAGACAGGTTTGCGCTCACCGGCGGATGTGAAGATCGGAGGGGGAGGCACCCATGCTCATAGTCGGATCCTCACATGACGAGGCGGTCGCCGCGCTGCGCGCGTCCTATTCCGCGATCCCGCCGGGCTCTCCGGTGCGGCTGGCCAAGACGACCTCGAACCTGTTCCGTTTCCGGGACGCCCCGGCCGCGCCGGGCCTGGACGTGGGCGGGTTCGACAGGGTGCTGGAGGTGCGCGGCGACACCGCCGTCGTCCAGGGGATGACCACCTACGAGGACCTGGTGGCCGAGACGCTGCGCCACGGCATGATGCCGACGGTGGTCCCGCAGCTGAAGACCATCACCCTGGGCGGGGCCGTCACGGGCCTGGGCATCGAGTCGACGTCGTTCCGGCTGGGCCTGCCGCACGAGGCCGTCCGGGAGATGGACGTCCTCACCGGGGACGGCCGGATCGTCACCGCCCGCCGCGACAACGAGCACGCCGACCTCTTCTACGGCTTCCCCAACTCCTACGGAACGCTCGGGTACGCGCTGAAGCTCACGATCGACCTCATCCCGGTGAAGCCGTTCGTGAAGCTGAGACACCTGCGGTTCTCCGACGCCGCCGAGGCGTCGCGGGCCATCCTGGAGATCGAGGACGCCGACTTCCTGGACGGCACGGTGTTCGGGCCGGACGAGGTCTACCTGACGGTGGGCACGTTCACCGACAGCGCGCCCTACCTGTCGGACTACACCGGGCAGCGGATCTACTTCCGCTCCGTCCAGGAGCGTTCGATCGACTTCCTGACCGTGCACGACTACCTGTGGCGCTGGGACACCGACTGGTTCTGGTGCTCGGGCGCCTTCGGGCTGCAGCGCCCCTGGGTGCGCCGGATGTGGCCGGACTCCCGCAAGCGCTCCGACGTCTACCGCAGGCTCGTCGCGCTGGACAAGCGCACCCACCTCACCGCGCGGATCGACCGCTGGACGGGCAGGCCGCCGCGGGAGGACGTCATCCAGGACATCGAGGTCCCCACCGAGCGGCTGCCGGAGTTCCTGGAGTTCTTCCACGAGGAGATCGGCATGAGCCCGGTCTGGCTCTGCCCGCTCAAGGCGAGGGAGAAGTGGCCGCTGTACCCGTTGGAACCCGGCCGCAGCTATGTCAACGTCGGCTTCTGGGGGACCGTCCCCCAGCAGCCGGGAAAGTTGCCCGACCACCACAACCGCCGTATCGAACGTGTGGTGGACGCGCTGGATGGTCACAAATCCCTCTATTCCACCTCTTTCTATACGCGCGATGAATTCTGGCGGCACTACGACGGTGCCACCTATCAGGCGCTCAAGGACGAATACGACCCCGAGCGCCGTTTGTATGATCTCTACGAAAAGTGTGTGAGGGGCACATGACCCTGGCTGAAGTCTTCGAGAAAGTGACACACGGGGAGACCGTTCCGGTCGAGTTCGCGGCCTACGACGGCAGCCGCGCCGGCAGCTCCGACGCCGACGTCCGGATCGAGATCAGGTCGCCCTACGCGGTGTCCTACCTGGTCCGCTCACCCGGCCTCCTCGGTCTGGCCCGCGCCTACGTGGCCGGGCACATCGAGGTGTACGGCGACATGTACACCACCTTGAGCCGGCTCTCCCGCACGCTGAGCGGGCTCACCGTCACCGACCGGCTGAAGGTGCTCGCGAGCGTCGCGGACGACCCGCTGCTGCGGGCCGCCGCCGCCACCAGGATGCCCCCGCCCTCCGTCGAGGTGCGCGGGGCGGGACGGCTGCGGCGGCACAGCAAGAAACGCGACGCCAAGGCCATCAGCCACCACTACGACGTCTCCAACACCTTCTACGCCTGGGTGCTGGGCCCCTCCATGGCCTACACGTGCGCCCTCTACCCCACCCTGGAGACCACCCTCGAGGAGGCGCAGAGCGCCAAGTTCGACCTGGTGGCGCGCAAACTCGGCCTGGAGCCGGGCATGCGCCTGCTGGACATCGGCTGCGGCTGGGGCGGCATGGTCATGCACGCCGCCCGCGAGTACGGGGTCAGGGCACTGGGCGTGACCCTGTCCAAGCAGCAGGCCGAGTGGGCGCAGAAGGCCATCGCCGAGGCAGGGCTGAGCGGGCTGGCCGAGGTGCGCCACCTGGACTACCGGGACGTGCCCGAGGCCGGGTTCGACGCGGTCAGCTCGATCGGCCTGACCGAGCACATCGGGCAGGCGAACATCCCCGGCTACTTCCAGTTCCTGCACCGCAAGCTCAAGCCGGGCGGGCGGCTGCTCAACCACTGCATCACCCGGCCCGACAACACCCAGGAGTCGATCCGCCCGGACGGCTTCATCAACCGGTACGTCTTCCCCGACGGGGAGCTGGAGGGCCCCGGCTTCCTCCTCACCCAGATGAACGACCAGGGTTTCGAGATCCGGCACGAGGAGAACCTCCGCGAGCACTACGCGATGACCCTGCGCGACTGGTGCCGCAACCTGGACGCGCACTGGGACGACGCGGTCGCCGAGGTCGGCTCGGAGACGGCCCGGGTCTGGCGGCTCTACATGGCCGGCTGCCGGCTCGGCTTCGAGCAGAACATGGTGCAGCTGCACCAGATCCTGGGCGTGAAGCTCCCCGCCTCCAAGGAGTCGGGGATGCCGTTGCGCGCCGCCTGGGGCATCTGACCCGGAACACGAGGGCGGGCGGCGGCCGACGGTCCGCCACCCGCCCTCCTGCCCACGGCAGGCGTGCGCCCGTCGGCACACCCCCGCGCGCCGACCACTCACTCCACGAAGAGCCGTGTGCCCGGTGGCGGTCTGGTTGCGGCCGATTGCGCATTGTGCGTGCCGGTTGTCCGCTGGGAAGTCGTGCGCCTGTCGGCTTGCCGCCTGTGGTCGGTCGCGTGTCGACCGCTTCACGAGGAGCCGTGTGCTCGGTGGTCTGGTTGTGGCTGGCTGTGCGTTGTGTGCGCTGGTTGTTCTCTGGGAAGTCGTACGCCCGTCGGCACGCCGCCCATGGTCGATCGCTCCACGAGAAACCGTGTGCTCGGTGGCGGTCGGTTGGGCGCTGGGTGTTCTTCGGGGAGGCGTGCGTCGGCTGCTCGGGGGACTGTCCACAGGAGGCGGGGAGGGGACGCGGGGAATGTCGGTGGGCGGACCTAGCTTGCCGGTATGACGAAGACGCTGATCCTGCCGGTGCCCGAGGTGGTCCACGCCGTGTATCTGGTCGCGGCTCCGCTGTGGATCCCGCCGGAGCCGGGGGCGGGGACGTTAGCGCTGGTCGATGTCGTCGACGGGCGGGAGCCGCCGCTGCCCTGGCTGGTCCAGGCGGGTGAGTGCCCCCGGTGCGCCCGGTGCGGTCTGGAGCACGACAACCCGGTCGTCAGGCGGCTGCGCGAGGCCGGAAGGCATCTGCGGGTCACCGCCACGGGGCCGGCGGCCTGGCCGCCCGACCACCTCACCGTCGCCGCGTCCGTCGCCTACGACCTGGCCGAGCGCACCGGCGGGGTCCTCGTCGACGCCGCCACCGCCGACCTCGAGCCCTGGGCCCGGCCGCCCGACCCCTTCGACGTGCCGGAGGGTTTCGCGGCCGCCGAATGGCTCTCGGTCGCGGGCCTGCCCGACCCGGCGCCGCGCCGCTCCTGGACCCTGTGCACCAGGGGCCTGCGGATCTTCGGCCTCCCCGAGCTCAGGGTCCGGCGTATCACCTCTCGGCAACGATCCGGCTGGACGGAGGTCCTGCTCGCCCTCGCCCAGCGCCTGCTGCGCGAGCACTGGGCGGCGCTGGCCCGCCCCCCGATCCCGGCCTTCCGCGAGTTCCCCGCCGGCCTCGCGGTGACCGCGGCCGACCTGGGCGCGGCCCTGGCCCGCTGCCCGCACGGCAGGGCCCGCACCCGCCTGTCCCTCCGCCTCGATCCCGGCTTCCCGGGCCGTCCCGCCCACCTCACCGTCACCGCCCCCGGTTCCCGGCCCTCCCCGCTCTGGCGCGAGAGGGCCCTCACCGACCTCGGCCTGTGAGTCGGCCGGAGCGGAGAAGGCACCGCCCACCGCCCCACCGCCCGCCGTCGGCCGAGCCGGCGGCGGGCGGCGGGGGTCTGTTGAGCGAATGGCGGGACAGGTTGTTGTCGCTGTTCAGTGATGGTCGCGGGTGAGGCGGCCGTCGAAGGCGAGGTCGAAGGCGCCCAGGGCGGCTTTCCAGCGCCGACCCCAGCGGGCCCGCCCGGTGGCGGGCGGTGGGCGGAGACGGCGGGTGGTGATGGTGGTGGGCGGAGACGGCGGGCGGTGGGGACGGCCCGGTCAGGAGAGGGTGTAGGGCAGGTGCTTGATGCCGTTGATGAAGTTGGAGAAGAGCCGGTCGGGGGTGCCGGCCTTGATCTCGGGGAACTCGGTGAACAGGCGCTGGAACATCACGTTGACCTCCTGGCGGGCCAGGTGGGCGCCCAGGCAGAAGTGCGGGCCGGGGCCGCCGAAGCCGACGTGCGGGTTCGGGGAACGGGTGATGTCGAACCTGTCGGGGTCGGTGAAGACCGACTCGTCGCGGTTCGCCGAGTTGTAGTAGAGGACGAGCTTCTCGCCCTCCTTGATCTCGTGCCCGTTCAGCGTGGTGTCGCGGGTGGCGGTGCGGCGCATCCAGATCACCGGGGAGACGAACCGCACGATCTCCTCGATCGCGCCGGAGACGCGGCCGTCGTAGTCGCTCAGCAGGAGGGCCCGCTGCTCGGGGAAGGCGGTGAACAGGTGCAGCCCGTGCGCGATGGCGTTGCGGGTGGTCTCGTTGCCCGCGACGGCCAGCAGGATGAAGAAGGAGCCCATCTCCTGGTCGGTCAGCGACTCGCCGTCGATGTTGGCGTTGATGAGCTGGGAGACCAGGTCGTCGCCGTCGCCGCCCCTGCGCTCGCGGGCCAGTTCCTGCACCAGGTTCTGCAGGGACTCGCCGGCCTCCATGAGCTTGGTGAGCATGCCCATGGGGTCGCCCGTCGGCAGGTACTCGGGGTCGTTGCCGGCCAGGATGACGTTGGAGGCGTCGAAGACGGTCCCGTACGCGGACTCCGGGATGGCCATCATCTTGCAGATGATCTGCAGCGGGAGCCGGGCGGCGACGTCGAGGACGAAGTCGCCGGTGCCCTTGCCGGCCTTGAGGTCGGCGATGATCTCCTCGGCGACGGTGTGGATCTGGTCCTCGAACCGCTGCATCATCACCCGCGGGGAGAAGGCGCGGGAGACGATGCGCCGGATCTTGGCGTGCCGCGGGTCGTCCATGACGATCATGGAGCCGAAGTACTCGTGGACGTCGCCCGGCATGTCGGGGATGCTGATCGAGCCCTTGCCGGAGCAGAAGTCCTGGGGGCGCCGCGAGGCCTCGACGAGGTCGGCGTGGGTGACCACGGCCTTGTAGCCGGGGCCCTGCGGCATGATCTCGATCTTCGGCTCTTCGAACGTGACCAGCGTGGGGTGCTCGCGCAGCCGCCGGAATGCCTCGTTCCGTTCGGCGAACGGCCGCTGCCAGAACGACCAGTCGGTCAGGTTGATCTCGTCGACTTCGAGCATGTCCCGATCCTCACTAGAACAACATTCGGTTACGTCATCATGCCAAAGATCTGACGTACGCTGTATGTAACCTGGATCACAGCCAGTCGAGCACCGCCGCGTTGACCTCGGCCGGCCGCTCCACCTGCAGGAAGTGTCCGGCGTCCGCGATGACCTGCGCCTTTGAACCGGGCGGCAGGTGTTTCAGCAGCCCGCCGTCCAGGCCGACCACGTCCGCGCCCAGGCACCCGTCGTCGGCCCCGTGCAGATAGAGGAGCGGGACGGTGCCGACCGAGCCGGCGGCCTCCTGCTCGGCGGCGTAGCGCGGCAGGTGGTGCGTCGCGTCGAGCATCGCCCGGTAGTAGCCGATGGCCGCCGCCCTGTTCTCGGGCGTTCCCAGCGCCGCCATGACGGGGGAGAGGTCCTCTTCGTGCCCCGGCGACCAGTCCCGCCACAGTCCCGTCAGGAACCCCTCGTCCAGTGCCGTCTCCGCCAGCGGCGTCTGGAAGAGGAAGATGTAGAACGACCGCTTGAGCTGCTCGTAGGAGAAGAAGCCCTCCAGCAGCGCGTTGATCGGCGGCAGGGCCATCGTCACCGCCCGCCGCCAGCGTCCGGGCTCGGCGGCCAGGGCCCCGTACGCGGCGGCCGCCCCCCAGTCGTGCCCGATGAGGACGGCCGACCCGTCTCCGCCCAGGGCCTCGTGCAGCGCGTTGGCGTCCGCGGCCAGCGCGCCGGTCTGGTAGGCGCCGTCCGCGGGCAGGGAGGTGGGCGCGTACCCGCGCATGTAGGGGGCGGCCACCCGGTAGCCGCGCCCGGCCAGGGCGGCGCTCAGGTGCCGCCAGCTGTGCGGGGTGTCGGGGAAGCCGTGGAGCAGCAGGGCCAGCGGCCCGCTGGAGGGGCCGGCCGTCAGGCAGCCGAACTCCAGCCCGTTCGCCTGGATCGTGGTGATCTCGCTCATGGCGGTGACGCTACCTCCGCGGGGCGGGGCCGGAGTGCCCCGGCGGGGTCTCGCACCCGCGAGAGCCTTCGGATATCGTTGGTGAAAGCAGAGATTCTGCGTGTTTCAGTGTTTCGAGCGGGTTAAGACCGCGAAATAAGTCGTCCTGATCGTATTGGGGTAGCTGTGATGAACGACCCACAGGCAGCGGCCAGGGATCACCTGTGGCTGCACTTCACCCGCCACTCGACCTACGAGAACGGCGGCGAGGTGCCGGTGATCGTCCGGGGTGACGGCGCCTACATCTACGACGACAAGGGCAGGAAGTACTTCGACGGCCTCTCCGGCCTGTTCGTGGTGCAGGCGGGGCACGGCCGCGCCGAGCTCGCCAGGGCCGGCGCCGAGCAGGCCTCCGAACTGGCCTTCTTCCCGCTGTGGTCCTACGCCCACCCCAAGGCCATCGAGCTGGGCGAGCGGCTGGCCGCCGCGGCCCCCGGCGACCTGAACCGCGTCTTCTTCACCACCGGCGGCGGCGAGGCCGTCGAGTCGGCGTGGAAGCTGGCCAAGCACTACTTCAAGCTCACCGGCAAACCGGGCAAGCACAAGGTGCTGAGCCGGGCCACCGCCTACCACGGCACCACCCAGGGCGCGCTGTCGATCACCGGCGTGCCGGCGTTCAAGGCGCCCTACGAACCGCTGGTGCCCTCCACCTTCCGGGTGCCCAACACCAACCACTACCGGGCCCCCGTGCACTCCGACGACGCCGAGGCCTTCGGCCGCTGGGCCGCCGACCGCATCGAGGAGGCCATCCTCTTCGAGGGCCCCGACACCGTCGCGGCGTTCTTCGTCGAGCCCGTCCAGAACGCGGGCGGCTGCTTCCCGCCGCCGCCCGGCTACTTCCAGCGGGTCCGCGAGATCTGCGACAGGTACGACGTGCTGCTGGTCTCCGACGAGGTCATCTGCGCCTACGGGCGCCTGGGCACCATGTTCGGCGCGCAGAAGTACGGCTACCAGCCCGACATCATCACCACCGCCAAGGGCCTGACCTCCGGCTACTCGCCGCTCGGCGCGATGCTCGTCAGCGACCGGCTGTTCGAGCCCTTCAAGACGGGCGAGACGATGTTCGCCCACGGCTACACCTTCGGCGGGCACCCCGTCTCGTCGGCGGTCGCCCTGGCCAACCTCGACCTGTTCGAGCGCGAGGACCTGCTGGGCAACGTCCGGCGCAACGAGAGCGTCTTCCGCGCCACCCTGGAGAAGCTGCTCGACCTGCCGATTGTCGGCGACGTGCGGGGCGACGGCTACTTCTACGGCATCGAGCTCGTCAAGGACAAGGCCACCAAGGAGACCTTCGACGCCGAGGAGTCAGAGCGGCTGCTGCGCGGGTTCCTGTCCAAGGCGCTCTACGACTCCGGCCTGTACTGCCGCGCCGACGACCGCGGCGACCCCGTCATCCAGCTCAGCCCGCCGCTGATCTGCGGCCCCGAGCACTTCGAGGAGATCGAGCAGAAGCTGCGTTCGGTCCTCACCGAGGCGTGGGCGAAGATCTGACGTCCGGATGCTGGACAGCTCCTCCGGGAAGGCGGGATAGTCCGGGGAAGATCCCGCGCCATGCCCCGGAGGAGCACTGTGCAGTACGACTACGTGATCGTCGGAGCCGGTTCGGCGGGCTGCGCCCTGGCCGCACGGCTGTCGGAGGACCCCGGCGTCACCGTCGCCCTGATCGAGGCCGGAGGGCAGGACGACAGGAGGGAGTTCCAGGTCCCGGCGGCCTTCCCCAAGCTCTTCCGGACCGAGGCGGACTGGGACTTCTCCACCGTCGGGCAGGAGGCGCTGGCCGGACGCGAGCTGTACTGGCCGCGCGGACGCGTCCTGGGCGGCTCCTCCAGCATCAACGCGATGATGTGGGTGCGCGGCACCAGGGAGGACTACGACGGCTGGGAGGTCCCGGGCTGGTCGTACGACGAGGTCCTCCCGTACTTCCGGAAGGCCGAACGCCGCGTCGGATCCAACGCGGGCGGCGTCTACGGCACCGAGGGCCCGCTGCACATCGAGGAGCTGCGCGACCCGAACGTCACCACCAAGGCGTTCCTGAAGGCCTGCGACGAGTCGGGATACCGCAGGCTGGACGAGCTGAACGGCCCGTCGAACGAGGGGTACGCCCAGACGCCCGTCACGCAGAAGAAGGGCCGCCGCTGGAGCACCTACGACGCCTTCCTCAAACCCGTCCTGCACCGGCCGAACCTCACCGTCATCACCGACGTGCAGGTCTCCCGCATCCTCGTCGAGGACGGCAGGGCCGCCGGCGTCGTCCACGGCGGCCAGGAGCTCCGCGCGGTCAGGGAGGTCGTCCTCTGCGCCGGGACCGTCGGTTCCCCGCACCTGCTGATGCTCTCGGGCATCGGGGATCCCGAGCACCTGGCCGAGCACGGCATCGGCGTGGCCCATCCGCTCCCGGCCGTCGGGCAGGGGCTCCAGGACCACCTGTCCATCGGTGTCTTCCGCAGGTGCCCGAAGAAGGTCACGCTGTCCGGCGCCGAGACCGCGGCGAACCTGGTGAAGTACCTCACCCTGCGCAAAGGCCCGTTCACCACGAACGTGGGCGAGGCCGTGGCGTTCCTGCGCAGCGATCCGGCGCTGCCCGCGGCGGACCTGGAGCTGATCTTCGCGCCCGTCCCGTTCATCCGGCACGGCCTGGACAGGGACGCCGCCAAGGACGAGGGCATCACCATCGGCGTCATCCTGCTGCAGCCCGACAGCGTCGGCTCCCTGCGCCTGGCCTCGGCCGACCCGGCCGACCCTCCCCTGATCGACGCCGCCTACCTGACCGGGGAGAGCGACCTCAAGCGCCTGGTCCACGGCATCCGCGAGGCCGAGAGGCTGCTGGACACCGAGGCGCTCCGCCCGTACGCCGCGGAGAACTACCCGCCCTACCCCGGCGCCGCCGACGACGAACTGCTGGAGAAGCACGTCAGGGAGAACTGCGAGACCCTCTACCACCCGGTCGGTACCTGCCGCATGGGCATCGAGGAGACCTCGGTCGTCGATCCCGAGCTGCGCGTGCGCGGCGTGCGCGGCCTGCGCGTCGCCGACGCCTCGGTCATGCCGCGGATCATCCGCGGCCACACCCACGCCCCCGCCGTCATGATCGCCGAGAAGGCCGCCGACCTCATCAGGGGCTGAACAGGGGAAAGGGCCCCTCCCGCCGGGAGGGGCCCTTCCTCACGGGTCCTAGCGCAGCTCGCGCTTGAGGATCTTGCCGCTGGCGGTCATCGGCAGCTCGTCGCGGAACTCCACGATCCGCGGGTACTTGTAGTTGGCGAACTGCTCCTTGCCCCAGGCGACCAGCTCCGCCTCGGTGACCTCGGCGCCGGGCTTGCGGATGACGTACGCCTTGATCTCCTCGCCGTGGCTGTCGTGCGGGACGCCCACGACCGCGGCCAGCGAGACGGCCGGGTGGGTCATGAGGACCTCTTCGACCTCGCGCGGGTAGACGTTGTAGCCGCCGCGGATGATCATGTCCTTGGAGCGGTCGACGATGAAGTAGTAGCCCTCGTCGTCGCGGCGGGCCAGGTCGCCGGTGCGGAACCAGCCGTCCTTGATCGCCTCGGCGGTGGCCTCGGGCCGCTTGTAGTAGCCCTTCATGATGTTGTGGCCGCGGATGGCGATCTCACCGGGGCCCTCGCCCTCGACGGTGTTCCACTCGTCGTCGATCAGCTTCATCTCGACGCCCCAGATCGGCAGGCCGATCGAGCCGGGCTTGGTGGGCCGGTCAGGGCGGTTGAACGACGCCACCGGGGAGGTCTCCGACAGGCCGTAGCCCTCCAGGACGTCCACCCCGAACTTGTTCTTGACGCCCTTGAGGATCTCCAGCGGCAGCGCGGCGCCACCGGAGACGGCCACCCGCAGGTTGGCGGTGATCTCCTTGACGTCGTCCTCGGAGGTGTCGTCCATCAGCAGCGCCCACCACATGGTCGGCACGCCGGCGAACATGTTGACCTTCTCCTTGACCATCAGCTCGACGGCCGCCTTGACCTCGAACCGCGGCACCAGCGCGAGCGTGGCGCGGCGGTAGATGCCGGTGTTCATCACGCAGGTCTGGCCGAAGATGTGGAACAGCGGCAGCGTCACCATGAAGGTGTCGTGCAGGGTCCGGGAGAACAGGCCGTCGGAGACCATCGCGTTCATCATCATGTTGCCGTGCGAGAGCTCGGCGCCCTTGGGCTGCCCGGTGGTGCCGGAGGTGTAGAGCACCACGGCGGTGTCGGTCGGCTCGGTGGCGACCGACTCGAAGGTGCCGGGCTGCCCGTTCAGCGCCGCCCAGAACAGCTCCGCGCCGTCGAAGGGGGTCTCGGTGGCGGCCGGGTTCGCCGGCAGGACCACGAAGCGCTCGCAGCCGTCGGCCTGCTGGTAGCCGGCGTACCCGGCCTCGCCGATCGGCAGCTCGGGGGTGCCCTCGAAGCAGAAGAGCGCCCTGGCGTCGGAGTCGCCGAGGTGGTAGGCGACCTCGCGGGGCTTGAGGAGGACGTTCAGCGGGACGACGACCGCGCCGGCCTTGAGGATCCCGAAGTAGACCATCGGGAAGTAGGGCAGGTTCGGGCAGGAGATCGCGACCTTGTCGCCCGGCTGGATGCCCCAGGAGACCAGCAGGTTGGCGACCTGGTTGGCGACCGTGTTGACGAAGGAGTACGACAGCCGCATCTCGCCGAAGACCAGGGCGTCCCGGTCAGGGGTCTCTCGCGCGGCGTCTTCGATCAGCACGGACAGGTTGAGCATGGTGTCTCTCTCCCGGGACTCGGTCGCATACTTTACGTGCGGGTAACCCATCCAACCGGGAACCGGGGGGTGGCGTCCAGAGGCAAATGAGGCGTATGTCTCAACCCACCTTGGCCGGGTTGCCGTTGCGCTATTCTTAAGGTATGCGATCGAGGCTGCTTCTCAGCCCGCCGCGCTGACGACGAAGAACCAGCGTGGCCGCCCCTCCCTGCGTGAGGGGCTTCTTCATTTGACTTGAAGCAGGAACCGGAAAAGGGAACCCCAGTGAGCGACGAAGAGCAGCAGTACGACCCCCGTGCCGTCCAGGAGAAGTGGCAGGCCCGCTGGGCGGAGCTCGGCACCTTCGCCGCCAGCGACGACCCGGCGGATCCGCGCGAGCGGCGCTACGTGGTCGACATGTTCCCCTATCCGTCGGGCGACCTGCACAT
This sequence comes from Actinocorallia populi, assembly GCF_002995495.1. Classification (GTDB taxonomy): domain Bacteria; phylum Actinomycetota; class Actinomycetes; order Streptosporangiales; family Streptosporangiaceae; genus Actinocorallia; species Actinocorallia populi. The sequence continues at coordinate 24,002 of NZ_PVZV01000008.1, forward strand.
GGGCCACGGCGAGGTCTTCGCCATCGGCGATGTGATCGCGCGGTACTGGTTCCACCGGGGCTACAACGTGCTGCACCCGATCGGCTGGGACTCCTTCGGCCTGCCCGCGGAGAACGCCGCGATCAAGCGCAACGCCCACCCCGCGGAGTGGACGTACGCCAACATCGAGACGCAGGCCAACTCCTTCCGGCGTTACGGCATCTCCTTCGACTGGTCCCGGCGGCTGCACACCAGCGACCCCGAGTACTACAAGTGGAACCAGTGGCTGTTCACCCGGTTCTTCGAGCGCGGTCTGGCCTACCGCAAAGGCGGTCTGGTCAACTGGTGCCCCAACGACCAGACGGTGCTGGCCAACGAGCAGGTCGTCAACGGCAAATGCGAGCGCTGCGGCGCCGACGTCGTGCGGCGCGAGCTGACCCAGTGGTACTTCAAGATCACTGACTACGCGCAGCGGCTGCTGGACGACATGAAGCAGATCGAGGGCGGCTGGTCCGACCGGGTGCTGACGATGCAGCGCAACTGGATCGGCCGCTCCGAGGGCGCCGACGTCACCTTCGAGATCGAGGGCCATAGGCCCGTCACCGTCTACACCACCCGGCCCGACACGCTGTACGGCGCGACGTTCTTCGTCGTGGCCGCGGACGCCCCGCTGGCCGAGGAGATCGTCAGCGATGAGCAGCGCCCGGCGCTGAAGGCGTACCAGGCCGAGGTCGCCAAGCTGAGCGACATCGACCGGCTGTCCACGGAGAAGGAGAAGACCGGCGTCTTCCTGGGCGTGCACGCGGTCAATCCGGTCAACGGCGAGCGCCTGCCGGTCTGGGCCGCCGACTACGTGCTGGCCGACTACGGGCACGGCGCGATCATGGCGGTGCCCGCGCACGACCAGCGCGACCTGGACTTCGCCAAGGCCTTCGACCTGCCGGTCAAGGTCGTCCTGGAGACCGGGGCCGAGGACCCGGCTGTCACCGGCGTCGCCACCCCGGGTGAGGGCAGACTGGTCGGCTCCGGTCCGCTGGACGGGCTGGGCAAGGCCGAGGCCATCTCCAGGATCATCGGCGTTCTGGAGGAGAAGGGGCTGGGCCGCGGCACGGTCAACTTCCGGCTGCGCGACTGGCTGCTGTCCCGCCAGCGCTTCTGGGGCACGCCGATTCCGATCATCCACTGCCCGGACTGCGGCGAGGTGCCCGTCCCGGACGCGGACCTGCCCGTCAGGCTGCCGGACGACCTGCGCGGCGCCGATCTGGCGCCCAAGGGGGTCTCGCCGCTGGCCGCCGCCGAGAGCTGGGTCAACGTTCCCTGTCCGAAGTGCGGCGGCGCGGCCAAGCGCGACACCGACACCATGGACACCTTCGTCGACTCGTCCTGGTACTTCCTGCGCTACACCTCGCCGGGCTACGCCGAGGGCCCGTTCGACCCGGCGAAGGTGAAGCAGTGGATGCCGGCCGACCAGTACATCGGCGGCATCGAGCACGCGGTCATGCACCTGCTGTACTGCCGGTTCTTCACCAAGGTGCTCTATGACATGGGCATGGTGGACTTCACCGAGCCCTTCACCCGGCTGCTGAACCAGGGCCAGGTCATCAACCAGGGCAAGGCGATGTCCAAGTCCCTGGGCAACGGGGTGGACCTGGGACAGCAGATCGACGACTTCGGCGTGGACGCGGTCCGGCTGACCATGCTGTTCGGCGGCCCGCCGGAGGAGGACATCGACTGGGCGGACGTCTCGCCCGCGGCCTCCCAGAAGTTCCTGGCCCGCGCCTACCGGGTGATGTCGGAGGTCGCCAGCGAGCCCGGCGTCGACTTCTCCGGCGGCGACGTGGAGCTGCGCCGCGTCACCCACCGCACGATCGACGAGGTCACCCGGCTGGTCGAGGCGTACCGGTTCAATGTGGCGGTCGCCCGCATGATGGAGCTGACGTCGGCGGCACGCAAGGCCATCGACTCCGGTCCCGGCGCCGCCGACCCGGCCGTCCGCGAGGCGGCCGAGACCCTGGCGCTGCTGCTGTCGATCATCGCTCCGTTCATCACCGAGGAAGGCTGGGAGAAGCTGGGCCACAGCGGCTCCATCGCCCGCGTGCCGTGGCCGGTCGCCGACCCGGCGCTGCTGGTCCAGGAGACGGTGACGTGCGTCGTGCAGGTCACCGGCAAGGTCCGCGACCGGCTGGAGGTCCCGCCGGAGATCTCCGAGGCCGAGCTGGAGAAGCTGGCCCTGGCCTCGGAGAAGGTGCAGGCCGCGATCGGCGACGGCACCGTCCGCCGGGTCATCGTCCGCGCCCCGAAGATCGTCAACATCGTCGTCTGACGCTCGCCGAAGGGCCGTCCCGCACGGGGCGGCCCTTCTTCCGGCCCCATTGACAAAATCTATTTTTACATAAAAACTTGGCTTTGCGATGAGAGACATCCTGTACCTGGAGCAGATCGAGCAGGCCGAGACCCTGTTCAAGCCGCAGCGCATCGAGGTGCTGCGGCTGCTGGCCGAGCCCCGCACCTGCGGGGAGGTCGCGCAGCACCTCGGCCAGTCCAAGCAGCGCGTGTACTACCACGTGAAGCTGCTGGAGGAGGCGGGGCTGGTCGCCCGGGTGGCCGAACGCAGGGTCCGCGCCGTCCACGAGGGCGTCTACCAGGCGACCGCCCGGTCGTACTGGCTGTCCCCCCGGCTGGTGGGCCGGATCGGCGGGCTGCGCGAGGCGAGGGACGCGATGAGCCTCGGCTACCTGCTCGACCTCATGGAAGAGGTGCAGGAGGACGTCGCCAAGCTCGACCCCGCCGTGTCCGAGCTCCCCTCCTTCGGCGTCTCCGGTCAGATCCGGATCGCGCCGGAGCGGCGGCAGGAGTTCCTGGACGAGTTGCGGGACACCCTGCAAGGCCTGTTCGCGCGCTACGGCGGGGCCGAAGGCGACGCCTTCAAGCTCGCGGTGGCCTGCTACCCGAAAGCGGAGGAAGAAGATGACTGAGTCGATGAAGATCGTCGCCCGGACCACCGCGTCCCCCAAGGAGGTCCACCACGCGCTCACCGACGCCGCGACGCTGCGCGGATGGCTGGCCGAGCACGCCCGGGTCGAGCTGCCCGAGAGGTACGAGTTCTGGGGTCGTTACACCCCCCGGGGCGACGTGCCGCGGCAGCGGCTCCTGCACGTCGACGACCTGACGCTCCGGTTCGCCTGGACGCTCGACGGCGTGGAGCGGACCACGGAGTTCGCCCTGGCGGAGCAGGACGGCGGGGGCACCCTGATCACGATCGCGCAGGAGGGCATCGACCCCGGCCTGGCGGAGCGGGAGGAAGGCGTCAAGAACGTGCTCTTCACGTTCTGGTACCTGGCCTCGGCCAACCTCGTCGACCTGGTGGAAGGCCGTCCCGTCACCGGCTGGTGCGACTTCACCGACGGCGACCTGCGGGCCGAGGTCGAGATCGCCGCCCCAAGGGAGCGTGTCTACGACGCGCTGACCGACGGGGAGAAGGCCACCGAGTGGTTCGGGTACCCGATCGGCATCGAGCCGTTCGTGGGCGGCCGCTACGCCATGGGCGGCCTGGAGGACGACCACGGCGGCGCCCGGATCGTGGACCTGGAGCCCGGCCGGAGGATGGGCGTCGACTGGGGCGCGGACATGGGCGTCACCACCTGGGAGCTGGCCGACTCCGGCGGGGGCACCAGGCTGACGTTCGTCCAGAGCGGATTCGACGACGGCGACCAGGTGTTCGCCGGATGGTGCGGTTCGGTCTCGGGCTTGGCGGAGCTGCGCCGGTACCTGGAGTTCCCCGACTGGCGGTCCATCTGGGTGACCGCCTGACGATTCTTCGACAGTTCTCAGCGAAACGTAACAAACAGTCAGATCCTGGTCATTCAGGTGTAACGTCCGTCCGGCAGGGTGGAACCGTCCAGACGAAGGAGGTTCCACCGTGACCCACGTGCGGCAGGCCGTGATCCTGGCCGGCGGCAACGCCACCCGGCTGCGGCCGTACACCGACCGCGTCCCCAAGGCGCTCGTCGACGTCGGCGGAAGGCCGATCCTCGAGCACCAGGTCGAGTGGCTGGCGGCCGAGGGCGTCGAGCACGTGGTGGTCTCCTGCGGGTACCTCGCCGAGATGATGCGGCGCCACGTGCTGGGCCGGACCTTCCCGCTGCGCGTGAGCCTGGCGGTGGAGGAGCGGCCGCTGGGCCGGGGCGGCGGGCTGAAGCACGCGGCCCGCTCGCTGCCCTTCGCCGACGAGCCCTGGCTGGGGCTCAACGGCGACATCCTCACCCGTTTCCCGCTGGCGGACCTGGTGCGCCAGCACGCCGACTCCGGGGCGCTGGCGACCCTGGGCGTGACCGCGCTGAAGTCGCCCTACGGCATCGTCGACATTGCCGCGGACGGGCGCATCACCGGTTTCGACGAGGCGCCGGTGCTGCCGCACTGGATCAACGCCGGGATCTACCTCTTCGAGCCGGGCATGCGCGGGCTGCTGCCCGACCTCGGCGACCACGAGACCGCGACCTTCCCCCGCCTCGCCGCCGGGGGAAGGCTCGGCGCCTACGAGATCGACGGTTACTGGCGCGGCATCGACACCGCCAAGGACCTCAAGGAGGCCAACCGCGACCTGCGTGCCCTCGGCTGGGCCGCCTGAACGGCGGGCGGCACGACGGAGGCCGCCCCCGCATCACGCGGGGGCGGCTTCGGCGTCGGCGCCGTCAGATCTTGCGCAGGACCGCGACGACCTTGCCCAGGACGCTGGAGGAGTCACCGGGGATGGGGTCGTAGGACGGGTTCTGCGGCAGCAGCCAGACGTGCCCGTCCTGGCGCTTGAAGGTCTTGACCGTGGCCTCGCCGTCGATCATCGCGGCCACGATGTCGCCGTTGTCGGCGTCGGGCTGCTGGCGCACCACGACCCAGTCGCCGTCGGTGATGGCCGCGTCGATCATCGAGTCGCCCTGCACCTGCAGGAGGTAGTGCTCGCCCTCGCCGATGAGCTGCTTGGGCAGCGTGAAGACGTCCTCGATGGACTCCTCGGCCAGGATCGGCCCGCCGGCCGCGATCCGGCCCACCAGCGGCACGTACGCCGGGACGGGGCCCTCCTCGTAGGAGGAGGCCGGGTCGGTGGCGCGCACCGGGCGGCCGCCGGGCACGCGCACCTCCACCGCGCGGGGGCGGTTGGGGTCACGGCGCAGGAAGCCCTTGCGCTGCAGGGTGCGCAGCTGGTGCGAGACGCTGGAGGTGCTGGTCAGCCCGACCGCCTCGCCGATCTCGCGCATCGACGGCGGGTAGCCGCGCCGCTGGACGGAGTCCCGGATCACTTCGAGCACCATGCGCTGGCGCTGGGTGAGGCCGGTCTCGTCCAGGGGTTCCTCAGGCGTCTGAGAGACCTTGCCCATGGCGCCTTCGCCTCCTGTCTCGTGTGCTCTTCGTCTGCCCTCGCCGGGACGGCTCGCGCGACAGCACGTTAGCGCGTTCCCGGACAATGATCAAACAATTGTTCGAGATTGGTGCGGCCGATCCGCGCGAACCGCTCGGTTTATCGTACATCCGTTCTATCGAAAGGGGATTCGAGGAATGCTTCAAGAAATGGGTGTTTCCGCGCCGCGCCGCGACACGCCGCAGGGGTCCGTGTGACCAGGCTCTACCGCGGGGACGGGCGTTCCGGCTTGCGAAGGGGGTGCCGGGGGCTTAGGTTTGGACCACAACATCTAGTAGTTACACGGATGTAACTCTCCATAAGTTGTGGTCTCCTGGCGAATAGTTGACCCCGGTCCATGGGAAGGAGCAGGGACGTGCACTGTCCATTCTGCCGTCACCCCGACAGCCGGGTGATCGACAGCCGGTCCACCGAGGACGGCGCCGCCATCCGGCGCCGCCGCTCCTGTCCCGAGTGCGGCAAGCGGTTCACCACCCAGGAGACCGTGCTCCAGATGGTGGCCAAGCGCAGCGGGGTGACCGAGCCGTTCATGCGGGAGAAGATCATCGCCGGGGTGCGCAGGGCCTGCCAGGGCCGCCCGGTCGACGAGGACGCGCTCGCCCTGCTGGGGCAGAAGGTCGAGGAGGCCATCCGGGCCACCGGTGCCGCCGAGATCCAGTCCCACGGGATCGGCCTGGCGATCCTCGGGCCCCTGCGGGAGCTCGACGAGGTCGCCTACCTGCGCTTCGCCTCGGTCTACCGGGGCTTCGAGTCGATCGACGACTTCGAGAAAGAGATCAACGCCCTGCGTGGCCGGGACTCGCCGGAATGAGGAAGCCGGCGAATCCGCTGTAGACACCGCGGGCGCACAGTTGAAAACACACCCCTCCGGGCGGCTTACCGGAGCCGGGTGCGATCAGTCATGTGTGAACAACGGGCCCCGACGAGGAGGGCCCAGTGAGGGGGAGACATGACCGAGACGGTCAGCGGACCGGCTCGTCGTGGCAAGGCCGCGGTGCGCAAGGGCCTGAAGATGCAGCGCATCTTCACCAAGCCCGGAGTGCACCCCTATGACGAGATCGACTGGGAGCGCCGGGACGTCGTCATGACGAACTGGCGGGACGGCTCGATCAACTTCGAGCAGCGCGGTGTGGAGTTCCCCGCCTTCTGGTCGGTCAACGCCGCCAACATCGTCACCACGAAGTACTTCCGCGGCGCGGTCGGCACCCCGCAGCGCGAGTGGAGCCTCAAGCAGCTCGTCGACCGGGTCGTGCAGGTCTACACCGACACCGGCCGCGAGCACGGCTACTTCGCGTCCGACGAGGACGCCGAGATCTTCGAGCACGAGCTCAAGTACGCCCTGACCCACCAGGTCTTCAGCTTCAACTCGCCGGTCTGGTTCAACGTCGGCACCAAGTCGCCCCAGCAGGTCAGCGCCTGTTTCATCCTCTCCGTGGACGACCAGATGGAGTCGATCCTGGAGTGGTACAAGGAGGAAGGGGTCATCTTCAAGGGCGGCTCCGGCTCCGGCGTCAACCTCTCGCGCATCCGCTCGTCCAAGGAGCTTCTCTCCTCCGGCGGCACCGCCAGCGGCCCCGTCTCCTTCATGCGCGGCGCCGACGCGTCGGCCGGCACCATCAAGTCCGGCGGCGCCACCCGCCGTGCCGCCAAGATGGTCGTCCTGGACGTCGACCACCCCGACATCGCCGAGTTCATCCAGACCAAGGCCCGCGAAGAGGACAAGATCCGGGCCCTGCGCGACGCCGGGTTCGACATGGACCTCGGCGGCAAGGACATCGTCTCCGTCCAGTACCAGAACGCCAACAACAGCGTGCGGGTCTCCGACGAGTTCATGCGCGCGGTGGAGACCGACGGCGAGTTCGGGCTGCGCGCCCGGCTGAACGGCGAGGTCATCGAGACCATCCGCGCCAAGGACCTCTTCCGCCTCATGGCGCAGGCCGCCTGGGAGTGCGCCGACCCCGGCGTCCAGTACGACGACACCATCAACGACTGGCACACCGCGCCGGAGTCCGGCCGCATCACCGCGTCCAACCCCTGCTCGGAGTACCTGCACCTGGACAACTCCTCGTGCAACCTGGCCAGCATCAACCTGCTGAAGTTCCTGGGCGAGGACAACACGTTCGACGTGGCGTCGTTCGTCAGGCTGGTCGAGCTGATCATCACCGCGATGGACATCTCCATCACCTTCGCCGACTTCCCGACCGAGAAGATCGGCGAGACCACCCGCGCGTTCCGCCAGCTGGGCATCGGCTACGCCAACCTGGGCGCGCTGCTCATGGCGACCGGCCACGCCTACGACTCCGAGGGCGGCCGGGCCATCGCCGCGGCCATCACCTCGCTGATGACGGGCTCGGCCTACCGCCGCTCGGCCGAGCTGGCCGCCGCCGTGGGCACCTACGACGGGTACGCCCGCAACGCCGAGGCGCACAAGCGCGTCATGCGCAAGCACGCCGCGGCCAACGACACCATCCGCACGCTGGAGGAGATGGACAAGGCCCTCCACATCGAGGCCACCCGCGAGTGGGCGGAGTGCCTCAGGCTCGGCGAGAAGAACGGCTACCGCAACGCCCAGGCGTCGCTGCTCGCGCCGACCGGCACCATCGGCCTGATGATGGACTGCGACACCACCGGCATCGAGCCCGACCTGGCGCTGAAGAAGTTCAAGAAGCTGGTCGGCGGCGGCTCCATGGAGATCGTCAACCACACGGTGCCGCGCGCCCTGCGCAAGCTGGGCTACCAGCCCGAGCAGGTCGAGGCGATCGTGGAGTACATCGCCGAGCACGGCCACATCGTGGACGCCCCGGGCCTCAGGCGCGAGCACTACGAGGTGTTCGACTGCGCGATGGGCGAGCGCTCCATCAGCCCGATGGGCCACGTGCGGATGATGGCGGCGACCCAGCCGTTCCTGTCCGGCGCGATCTCCAAGACCGTGAACATGCCCGAGAGCGCGACCATCGAGGACATCGAGAAGGTCTACTTCGAGGGCTGGAAGATGGGCCTGAAGGCGCTGGCCATCTACCGCGACAACTGCAAGGTCGGCCAGCCGCTGTCGGTGGCCAAGAAGAAGAAGGAGGAGGTCAAGGAGGCCCCGGCCGCCGTGCCCGCCCCCTCCGCCGGACCGGTCCCCCCGGTGCGCCGCCGCCTGCCCAAGAAGCGTCCGGCCACCGTCACCCGCTTCTCCGTCGCGGGCGCCGAGGGCTACATGACGGCGTCGTCCTACCCCGACAACGGCCTGGGCGAGGTCTTCCTCAAGCTCGGCAAGCAGGGTTCGACCCTCGCCGGTGTCATGGACGCGTTCTCGATGGCCATCTCCATCAGCCTCCAGTACGGCGTGCCGCTGGAGACGTGGGTCGAGAAGTTCACCAACATGCGCTTCGAGCCCGCCGGGATGACCGACGACCCCGACATCCGCATGGCGACGTCCTTCATGGACTACATCTTCCGCCGCCTGGCCCTGGACCACCTGCCGTACGAGTCCCGGGCGGCCCTGGGCATCTTCTCCGCCGAGGAGCGCACCCTTCAGGCCGCCGGCGAGGACCCCGCCTCCCTGCACACCGAGGAGGCCGAGACGGTCAAGGCCCTGGCCCAGTCCGCCGAGATCGAGCGCCCGGCCGAGTCCCTCCCGGTGGTCACCGCGGCGCCGTCCCGCGTCGACGCCACCGAGAGCCACGGCCGCCGCACCGCCGACGCGCCGATGTGCATGACCTGCGGCACCGGCATGCGCCCTGCCGGCAGCTGCTACGTCTGCGAAGGCTGCGGTTCCACCAGCGGCTGCAGCTGACCTGATGTGATCGACCCGGAAGGGGGGACGGCCCGGGGCCGTCTCCCCTTCCGGCGTGTCGGGGCCGCGGACGGGCGGCCGGTGCGGATATTCCGGTTGACCTTCCAGCGGATGGAAGGTGGAGGGTCGGTGCATGGGCACGAGCGAGGAGTTGTTCACCATCGGGCAGCTCGCCCGCAGGACGGGGCTCGCGGCACGCACCATCAGGTTCTGGTCGGACCTGGGGGTGGTGCCGCCGGCCGGGCGGTCGGCGGGCGGTTACCGGCTCTACGACGTGGAGGCGGTGGCCCGGCTCGAGCTCGTCAGGACGTTGCGGGAACTGGGGCTGGGCCTCGACGCCGTCCGTGCCGTGCTGGCGCGCGGCACGACGGTGGCCGAGGTGGCCAGGACGCATGTCGCGGCGCTGGACGTGGAGATCCGGGTGCTGCGCCTGCGCCGGGCCGTGCTCAGCACGGTGGCCGCGCGTGAGAGCACGATCGAGGAGACGGTACTGATGCACAAGCTGGCGAGGCTGTCCGCGCGGGAGCGGCAGCAGCTGATCGACGACTTCCTGGCCGAGGTGGCCGAGGGGATCGACCCCGACGCGCCCGCCATGGGGATCGTCCGGAGCATGCGGCGGCTGCCCGCGGAGCTGCCGGACGACCCGGCGCCCGAGCAGGTCGACGCCTGGATCGAGCTGGGGGAGCTCGTCACCGACGAGGACTTCCGGCGGAAGGTCCGCTCCATGGCGGTGGCGGGCGACGGCGACGCGGCCGGGGAGGCCGTCCCCGGACCCGACCACCGGCTGGTCCTCGAGCACGCCGGGCGGGCGCTGGCCGAGGGCGTCGACCCCGCCTCGGCGGCGGGACGGGAGGTCCTGGACCGCATCGTCGCCCCGGACACTCCGGCGGAGCACCGCGCCCGGATGCTGGAGCAGCTGGAGACGTTCACCGACGCCAGGGTCGAGCGCTACTGGCACCTGCTGGCGGTCGTCAACGGCGAGACCCCGGCTCCCGCGGCCGTCCCGGCCTTCGCGTGGCTGATCGCGGCGCTGCGGTCCCGGTAGCGCCCAAGGGCCGAAGGGGAGCCGGGGAGAGAGCGGCTCCCCTTCGGCCCGGGGCCGGCTGAGGACGGCCCCGGCGCACGCGTCGGCGGTTGCGTCGCGGCCGGAGGTTTCTGTCGTTTATTTTCAGAAAACAGACGTACACTTGCACGATGGGTCATTCGACGGGGGACTCCGCCAGGACACGGCGCCTGGCCGAGGTCGCCAAGAAGGTCGGGGTCAGCGAGGCCACCGTGAGCCGGGTGCTGAACGGCAGGCCGGGCGTCTCGGACAGCACCAGGGCGGCGGTGCTCACCGCGCTCGACGTGCTGGGCTACGAGCGCCCCACCCAGCTGAGGGGGGAGCGGGCCCGGCTCGTCGGCCTGGTGCTGCCCGAACTGGGCAACCCGATCTTCCCGGCGCTGGCCGAGGTGATCGGCGGCGCGCTCGCCCAGCAGGGCTTCACGCCCGTGCTGTGCACCCGGACGGCCGGCGGGCTGTCCGAGGCCGACTACGTCGACATGCTCGTCGACCAGCACGTGTCGGGCATGGTCTTCGCGGGCGGCCACTACGCCGAGACCGACTCGCCGCACGAGCACTATTTCCGGCTGATGGAGCTGGGGCTGCCGGTCGTCCTGGTGAACGCGGCGGTTCCCGACCTGGACTTCCCCAGGGTGTCCACCGACGACGCCGTGGCGGTGGAGCAGGCCTTCAACCATCTGGTCTCCCTGGGGCACGAGCGCATCGCGCTGCTGCTGGGGCCGCGGGACCACGTCCCCTCCCGGCGCAAGCTCGCCGCCTTCCGGGAGATCGCGGCGAGCACGGGCCTGGAGATCCACGAGAACGCGGTGGAGTACGCGATGTTCTCGATCGAGGGCGGCCGTTCGGTGATGTCCCGGATCATCGCGAACGGGTTCACCGGGGTGATCTGCGCGAGCGATGTGCTGGCGCTGGGCGCGATCCGCGCGGTCCGGCGGGCGGGGCTGTCGGTGCCGGAGGACCTGTCGGTCGTCGGGTTCGACGACTCGGCGTTCATCAACTGCACGCATCCGCCGCTGACGACGGTCAGGCAGCCGATCGAGGCCATGGGGCGGGCCGCCGTCACGATGCTCGTCAACCGGATGGAACGCCGCGCCGTGGCGGGGGAGGAACTCCTCTACGAGCCCGAGCTGGTGGTGCGCGGTTCCACCGCGCCCGTCCGCGCCTTGCCTGTTACGTAATCGTGACACATGTTTTTCGGCGTTGAGTCTGATTCTTGCGAAAGCCGTCGGCCCGTCAGGGCCGGCGGCTTTCTGCTTCTGCCAGGGGTTTTGTCGAGGAGGCGCGTTCTGGCGATCTAGTGTCGCAAATTTGCGTAGATCTGTTCATCTATTGCCATGAGATGTAAGTCTCTGTATGTTCCTCGCAGTCGCCCCCCAGGAGGAACCGATGAGAGTCCGCCCCATGGCGGTGCTGCTGTCCGCGGCGCTCGCCCTGACCGCCGCCGCGTGTGGTGCCAAGTCCAGCGAGAAGGACGACGCCGGGCCCGGCCCGGCGATGGAGAGCGCGGGACCGCTGGACCCGAACGTCAAGGTGTCCATCACCGTCGGCTGCCAGCCGCCCAAGACGGCCAAGGGGCAGCGCGCGGACTGGGACGCCGACGTTCAGGCGTTCCAGGCGAAGTACCCGAACATCACGATCGTCAGCAAGGACGCGTTCCCCTGCATCGTGCCCGAGACGTTCCAGGCCAAGCTGGCGGGCGGGCAGATGGAGAACGTCTTCTACGTCTACTACACGGACACGCAGAAGATCATCAAGAACCGGCAGGCCGCCGACATCACCCCTTACGTGAGCGGCATGAAGAGCGTCAAGGACGTCAACCCCCTGTTCCTGGAGGCGTTCAAGGACGGCGACCGGGTCTACGGCCTGCCGCGCAAGGCGTACACCACGGGAATGGTCTACAACCGCAGGCTCTTCACCCAGGCCGGCCTGGACCCCGACGCCCCGCCCACGACCTGGGCCGAGGTGCGCGAGGCAGCCAAGAAGATCTCCGCGCTCGGCGAGGGCTACGTCGGATACGGCGAGTACAGCGCCGGGAACACCGGCGGCTGGCACTTCACCTCCGAGCTCTACGGCCGCGGCGGCGACATCCTGACCCCCGACGGGACCAAGGCCGCGTTCAACGGCGCGGAGGGCCGCGCCGTCCTGCAGACCCTCAAGGACATGCGCTGGACCGACGACTCCATGGGGACCAAGCAGCTCCACCGCTGGGAGGACCTCATGCGCATGATGGGCTCGGGCAAGCTCGGCATGATGGTCGCCGCCCCCGACGTCGCGGTCGAGGTGTTCAACAACTTCGGCGCCGAGATCGAGGACATCGGCGCCACCACGCTGCCGGAGGCGCGGGCGTCGCTCCTCGGCGGCGACGGCTACATGATCAACCCCAAGTCCACCCCGGACCAGATCAAGGCCGCCATGTTGTGGCTGGAGTTCCACGAGCTCACCCCCGGCGAGGGCCAGTTCAACCACGAGCGGTCGAAGGCCGGCGGCCGTCCGGTCGGCGTCCCGGAGAACATCCTGTGGGGCGACAACGCCAGCGGCCGCAAGGAGCGGGAGCTGCGCAAGGAGTTCGCGACGGTGCCCGTCGAGAACTTCGCGCCGTACGAGACCGGCTCGCCGAACATCCGGCCGAAGGTCGAGCCCCCGCACGCGCAGGAGATCTACGCGATCCTCGACACCGCGATGTCGGCGGTGCTCACCCGCGAGGACGCCGACATCGACGAGCTTCTCGGTGACGCCGAGAAGAAGGTCAACGCCCTGCTGCTGCGCACCAAGTGAACCCCCGCCCGGAGGCGTTCCATGGGACGCCTCCGGGCCTCCGACCGTGAGGATTTCGATGGCAGTTCCCCAGACCCGCGCGGCGAAGGGCCGGCGGTTCGGGATCATCGCGCGACGGAACATCACCGCCTACGGGTTCCTGAGCGGTGCGCTGATCTGTTTCGCGTTGTTCTCCTGGTACCCGATGTTCCGCGAGGTCGTGCTCTCCTTCCAGGAGAACAACTTCGTCGACCCGCCCGTCTGGGTGGGACTCGAGAACTTCAAGTCGGTGTTCCAGGATCCGGCGTTCAAGTCCGCCTGGGTGAACACCGGGGTCTTCACCCTGCTGGCACTGCTCGTCGGCTATGTGATCCCGTTCATGACCGCCCTGGTACTGAACGAGCTGCGCCACGCCCGCGGCTACCTCAGATTCGTGGTCTACCTTCCGGTGATGCTGCCGCCGGCGGTCTCGGTGCTGCTGTTCAAATGGTTCTACGACCCGGGACCCGGCCTGTTCAACCAGGTCCTCGGCCTGGTGCATCTGCCCGGGCTGAGCTGGCTGGACTCGACCGACACCGCGCTGATCTCGCTGGTCATCGTGTCGACCTGGATGAACCTGGGCAGCGGCACGCTGATCTACCTGGCCGCGCTGCAGACCGTCCCGAGCGAGCTGTACGAGGCCGCCGAGCTGGACGGCGCCGGCGTGTTCCGCCGGATCCGGCACGTCACCATCCCGCAGACCCGGCTGATCCTGCTGGTCATGCTGCTTCTGCAGGTCATCGCGACGATGCAGGTCTTCATCGAGCCGTACCTGCTCACCGGAGGCGGCCCGGAGGACGCGACGGTCACCGTCGTCTACCTCATGTACCAGTACGCCTTCAACTTCGGGAACTTCGGCGGCGGCAGCGCCCTCGGACTGATGCTCATGATCGTCCTCATGGTCTTCTCCGCCGTCTACCTGCGCGTCTCGCGCGACAACACGTAGGAACGCCACGATGCCGCATCCCACCGCCACCCGCCCGCCGGAGAAGGCGCCGCAGAAGGGCCCCGCGCCCGGCAGGCGCGCGCGCAGGCCGTTCCCCTCGACGCACCGGACCGTCCTGTCGCCCTACCAGCTCAACACCCGCTGGGGCCGACGCGCCTACTGGGCCGTCCTGACGTTCATCGTGATGCTGTTCACCGCCGTCTTCGTGTTCCCCTTCTACTGGATGGTGACGGGGGCCATGAAGACGGGCGAGGAGTTCGCCCAGATCCCGCCCACCTACACGCCTCCCCGGTTCACGCTGGAGAACTACGTGGAGGCGTGGAACCTGATGAACCTCGACAGGTTCCTCGGCAACACCCTCTTCTACGCGTTCGGGGCCTGGGCGTTCGCGCTGGCCTTCGACGTCGCGGCCGCCTACGCGCTGTCGAAGCTGCGCCCGTTCTTCGGCAACGTGATCCTGCTGATGATGCTGGCCACGCTGATGATCCCGCCGACCGTCCTGCTGCTGCCGATGTACCTGACGGTCAAGGACGTGCCGATCGTCAACCTGGACCTGCTGAACACCCCGTGGGCCATCTGGCTCCCCGCGGTGGCCAACGGGTTCAACATCTTCCTGCTCAAACGGTTCTTCGACTCGGTGCCGGCCGACCTGCTGGAGGCCGCGCAACTCGACGGAGCCTCGGCGCTGCGCATCCTGTGGTCGGTCATCCTGCCGGTCTCGCGCCCGATCCTGGGCGTGGTGTCGATCTTCACCGTGGTCAACGTGTGGCGCGACTTCGTGTGGCCGCTCCTGGTGCTCCAGGAGCAGGACAAGATGACCATCAGCGTCGGCATCACCTCCCTGTCGGCGAACACCCCGCAGAACGTCCTCGTCGCCGCGCTGGTGATCGCGTCCCTTCCGACGATCATCGTCTTCTTCATCTTCCAGCGGCACATCATGGTCGGCCTCACCGCCGGAGGCCTCAAGGGCTGACCGGCCCGGCCACTTCTCTCACTCGACTTCAAGGAGCGCTGCAGCATGTCCGAAACATGGTGGCGGGGAGCCGCTATCTACCAGGTCTACCTCCGCAGCTTCGCGGACGGGAACGGCGACGGGACCGGCGACCTGGCCGGGCTGCGCGCTCGCCTCGCCTACCTGGCCGAGCTGGGGATCGACGCGATCTGGCTCAACCCGTGGTACCCCTCGCCGATGGCGGACGGCGGCTACGACGTCGCCGACTACCGGGGCGTCCACCCCTGGTTCGGCACCCTCGCCGAGGCCGAGGCGTTCATCGGCGAGGCGCACGGCCTCGGAATCCGGATCATCGTGGACGTGGTGCCCAACCACACCTCCGACCGGAGCGAGTGGTTCCGCGCCGCGCTGGCCGCGGGACCGGGCTCGCCCGAGCGCGAGCGCTTCTGGTTCCGGCCCGGCCGCGGCGACGCCCCGCCCAACGACTGGAAGTCGATCTTCGGCGGTCCCGCCTGGACCCGGGTCCCGGACGGCGAGTGGTACCTGCACCTGTTCGCGCCCGAGCAGCCCGACTTCAACTGGACGCACCCCGAGGTCGTCCAGGAGTTCCTGGACGTGCTGCGCTTCTGGTTCGACCGCGGCGTGGACGGCATCCGCGTCGACTCGGCCGCGGTCCTGGTCAAGGACCCGGACGCCGAGCCGGACGGCCTGGACCCCTACACCGACCGCGACGCCGTCCACGAGATCTACCGGGGCTGGCGGGCGCTGGCCGACACCTACCCCGGCCGGGTGCTGGTCGGCGAGGTGTGGCTGCCCGACCAGGAACGGCTCGCCCGGTACCTGCGGCCCGACGAGATGCACACCGTCTTCAACTTCCCGTTCCTCGGCGCGCCCTGGGACGCCGGGGTGCTGCGCGGCGTCATCGACGACACCTTCGCCACGCTCGGTCCGATGGGCGCGCCCGCGACGTGGGTGCTGGGCAACCACGACGTGACCCGTCCGGTCACCCGGTACGGCAGGCGGGACACCTCGTTCGACCACGCCGACCGCAAGCACCTGGCCCCCACCGACCCGGTGCTGGGCGTGCGGCGGGCCCGCGCGGCGGCGCTGCTGTCGCTGGCGCTGCCGGGCGGCGTCTACATCTACCAGGGCGAGGAGCTGGGCCTGCCCGAGGTCGAGGACCTGCCCGACGAGATGCGGCAGGACCCGATCTGGGAACGTTCCGGCCGCACCGACCGCGGCCGCGACGGCTGCCGGGTGCCGCTGCCGTGGTCGGGCGTCGAGCCGCCGTTCGGTTTCGGTGACGCAGAGCCGTGGCTGCCGCAGCCCGCCGGATGGAAGGAGCTGACCGTCGAGGCCCAGCTCGCCGACCCGGCGTCGATGCTGGAGCTCTACCGCGAGGCGCTGCGCGTCCGCCGCGCCGAACTGGGCGACGGCTCGCTGACATGGTTGCCGTCCGAGGAGGGCGTGCTCGCCTTCGCCCGCGACTCGGGCCTGCGCTGCGTCGTCAACCTCGGCGCGGCGCCGGTGCCGGTCGCCGGCGAGGTGCTCCTGGCCAGCGGACCCCTCGACGGCGACGGACTGCTGCCTCCGGACACCGCGGTCTGGCTGCGCTGACGCGGGCCGCCGCCGTTCCGGACGGGCCGTCAGACGACCGGACGGCCCTGGCGCATGCGGCGGCGGAAGTCCCACAGGTAGAGGTTGAAGGGGAACTCGCGGGCCGCGGCGGGCATGACGCGGTTGACGGCGGCGGCGAGGCGGACGTAGCGATCGAGGAGGAACTGGGAGCGGCGGTTCCACTTCAGGCCCAGCAGGTCGCGGAACTCCTGGGGGAGGAAGCCCGCGGTCAGGAAGAGCATGAAGGGGCCGAAGAGCCGCTGCACGGGGGAGGGCAGGAAGCCCAGGGTGGCGAGGTCGTGCAGGAACTCGCGGGTGTAGTCGTCGACCTCGAGCTTCTTGACCTCTTCGTTCCAGTAGGCGTCGAATGCCTCGAGGTCGGCCGGCCACATGTCGGGGGAGACCTGGAGGGTCGTGGCGAACCGGGCGGAGTGCCGGTAGAAGGCGGCCCAGTCGTCGCGGCCCAGCGGGAGGTCCAGCGCCTTGGCGAGGTCCACGGCTCCCCGGTAGAGGCAGGCGGCCA
Source organism: Actinocorallia populi (assembly GCF_002995495.1). Lineage (GTDB taxonomy): Bacteria > Actinomycetota > Actinomycetes > Streptosporangiales > Streptosporangiaceae > Actinocorallia > Actinocorallia populi. Next base: position 41,069 of record NZ_PVZV01000008.1, read on the forward strand.
CCCACAGCTGCAGGTCGGGCGAGAAGGCGTTGTACTTGACCGCCGCGCCGGGCTCGGAGTGGACCTGGCGGTGGGAGCGGTTGACCTCCTGGCGCAGGTACTCCCGCTCGGCCGCGGTGCCGTTGCTGGCCACGGCCAGGAAGGTGAGGGTGGTGCGGCCCCGTTTGATCGGGTGCTTGTCGAGCCGGCCGGTCTCCACCTTGCTCTCGGCGACGCCGTAGCCGACCTTGATGTTGGAGAGCTGCATGAGCACGTTGGACATGGCAAGGGAGAGCGCGAACCAGTTCAGGGTGTCCCGGGCCACCCTGGGGACGGGTTCGTCCTGGAAGGTCTTGTGCCGCTCGGGGGGCGGGGGAGCCACTGCGCTCGTCATGGGGGGCCTCACTTCATGCGCGGGGTGGGTGCGCCGTAGGATCTCGTCCAAGGTGGCATAAGTAATCAGTTACTTTCAACATGTCCCGCATCACAGAGATCGCTCCGGGGCGGGGTGTCGTTACGGAAGTACCGGAAGAAGAGCGCGTACGATGCACATCGAAGGCGCGGGATCGTGCATGGCGCGCTTCGGTTCCGGGCTCGACAGAGGGGGCGTGGGTGTCCGCGCCCCCTGCTCTCTTTCCGCTCTCCGTGATCCCGCCCTCGCCACTGGAGCCCGCGATGCAGCTTCCCAAAGGAGCCAACGCCCCCGTCCCCGCGTCCTCGGTACGGGTGGAGCTGAGCTGGGAGTCCGGTCCCGACGCCGACGCCACCGCCCTCCTGCTCGCCGGCGGACGGGTCCGCGGCGACGGCGACATGGTCTTCTACAACCAGCCCGCGCACCCGTCCGGAGCCGTCCGGCACGAGGGCAAGCGGCAGGTGCCCGGCGGAGGGTGGGTGGACGCCCTGCTCGTCGACCTCGCCCGGGTCGAGGCCGGGATCGACACGATCGCCGTGGTCGCCTCGGCGGACGGCGGGCCCTTCGGCCGGTACCGGGGCCTGCACATCCGGGTGCTGGACGCCGGGAGCGGCACCGAGATCGCCCGCTTCGACCCGTCCGACGCCACCACCGAGACCGCCTTCGTGCTCGGCGAGCTCTACCGGCGGCAGGACGCGTGGAAGTTCCGCGCCGTCGGCCAGGGCTACGACACCGGGCTGGCCGGGCTGGCCACCGACTTCGGCATCACCGTGGAGGAGGCGCCGCAGCCCCCGCCGCCGCCTCCCGTGAGCCTGCAGAAGATCACGCTGACGAAGCGCGAGCCCTCGGTGTCGCTGACCAAGCGCGGCGCGACGTCCGGGGCGATGCGGGTCAACCTCAACTGGACGGCCCAGAGCGCCGCCGCGCCGCGCAAGGGCAGGTTCCCCTCCCTGGGCCTCACCCGCCGGCTCGACCTCGACCTGTGCTGCATGTGGGAGCTGCGGGACGGCCGGAAGGGCATGATCGACCCGCTGGCCAGGAGCTTCGGCGCGTTCGGCGAGCCGCCGTACGTGCTGCTGGACGCCGACGACCGCACCGGGGCGCGGACCGAGGGCGAGAACCTCACCATCAACCTCGACCACGGCCCCGAGTTCCGGCGGCTGCTGGTGCTGGCCGTGATCTACGAGGGCGCCGAGAGCTTCGCCGGGCTGAACGCCACCGCGACCCTCCACCCGCAGGGGGGCGCGCCGATCGAGATGTTCCTCGACGAGTGCGACCGCCCCCGCGCCCGGACGGCGGTGATCGCGCGGATCGACAACGTCGACGGCGAGCTGGTCGTCACCCGCGAGGGCCGCTACTTCGCCGACGAGGGGCGCAAGGGCGGCAAGCAGCTCGCGGACGAGGCCTACGGCTGGGGTTTTCGCTGGACGGTCGGCCGCGGCAAGTAGCCTGCATCCATGGTTGCCGTTCCGGAGCCCGACGCCTGCGCGGGTTATGCGATCGAGGAGACGTTGCGGGCGGCCGGCGCCGTCCGGATCGCCGGGGTGGACGAGGTCGGCCGGGGCGCCTGGGCCGGGCCGGTCACGGTGTGCGCGGCGGTCGCCGACTTCAGCGAGCCGCCCGTGCTGCGGCGCCCGCGCCGGCCGGTCCGCCTCACCGACTCCAAGCTGCTGAGCGCCGCCCACCGGGAGGCGTTCGCCGAACTGCTGCCCGGCTGGCTGCACTCCCACGCGATCGGGGAGGCGAGCGCGGCGGAGATCGACGAGCTGGGCATGACCGGGGCGCTGCGGCTGGCGGCGGTGCGCGCCCTGGAGGCCCTCCCGGAACGGCCGGACGCGGTCATCCTGGACGGCAAGCACGACTTCCTCGGCGCCCCCTGGCGGGTGCGCACCGAGATCAAGGCCGACCGGACCTGCGTCTCGGTAGCGGCGGCGTCCGTCCTGGCGAAGGTGCACCGGGACCGCCGCATGGCCGGCCTGCCGGGCTGCGACGCCTACGGGTTCGACGAATGCGCCGGTTACCCCTCGCCCCGGCACCAGGAGGCACTGGAAAGGCTCGGACCCACCGAGCACCACCGCCTCTCCTGGTCCTACCTGGACGACCTGCCGCGCTGGCGGCACCTGCGCAAACACCGCGACCCGCGTGCCGGAGAGGGCCAGCTGAGCCTGATGTGAGGCTCGGGGCCGCGCGGCGGGCGTTGCAGCACGGCCCCGGCCGAGCCTGATGCGAGGTTTCCGGCCCGGGATTTTCGTCCGGGGCGCGTCGGCGTGCGTTCAATCACTGGCAGGAAGCCGTCGGGCGCACGTATTTTCGGCGGATTCGGGGCGGGCTCTGGACGCGGGGCCCTTCACCGGTCAGTCTTTTCCTTCAAGATGGAAGCGTCGGGACGCCCGAGGAACCGGCCGCCTACCTTCGCGGCGCGGGAGCTTTTCGAGCGCACTCGAGCGGGATATTTTCAGATTCATTCTGGAATAAGGCGGCTGACCGGGCTCTTCCTGCTGGCGCTCACCCTCACCGGCGCGGTGGTGGCCGGGCTGCCGGTGGGGCACGCGCTGGCCGCCGCCCTCCTGCTGCTGGTGGTGGTCGATCTGACGTTCCGCTCCCCGGCGGGGATCGCCGTTCTCGCGGTCGTGGCCTGCTGGCTCGCCGCGGTGGTCCCGCTCGCCCGGCTGTTCCCCGACCCGGCCCACCACGCGGCCTTCCTGGCCCTGCTCGGCCCGAGCGCCGCCCTGGCCTGCCTGCGCCTGCGCGGGTACGTCCCCTGGCGCAGCGCCCTGTGGGCGCTGGGCCTGGCCGGGCTGGCGACGGCGGTCCTGGCCCAGCCCGCCCCGCGGCTGCACGTCGCGCCCGCCTGGGCGGCGGCGCTGCTCGTCCTGGCCTACCGGTGGGACCAGGCGCGGCGGATGACCGCCGCCGACTCCTACGACTCCGGCTGGGTGGAGGAGGCGGTCCAGCCCGCCGGGCCCCCGGCCGCCGAGCCCGTCCCCGTCCCGGCCGCACCCGCCGCCCGGCAGGCGCCGCGGCCCGCGGCCGAACCGGGCCCCGAGCCCGAGCCGGAACCCGAACCCCCGCCGACGGCGGCCGCCGCGCTGGCCGAACTGGAGGACATGATCGGGCTCGCCCCGGTCAAGCAGCAGGTCCGCTCGATCGCCGCCTCCATCGAGGCGGCACACCTGCGCGCCGAGGCGGGGGTGCCGATCGAGAAGCCGCTGCGGCACCTGGTCTTCGCCGGACCGGCCGGTACCGGCAAGACCACGGTCGCCCGCACCCTGGCCAAGATCTTCTACGCGTTCGGGCTGCTGCCCTCCGCCCGGGTCGTCGAGGTGCACCGGGCCGACCTGGTGGGGGAGTACCTCGGCGCCACCGCGATCAAGACCAACCAGGTGGTGGACTCCGCGCTCGGCGGCGTGCTGTTCGTCGACGAGGCGTACTCGCTGGTCAACTCCGGCGACGGCCAGCCCGACCGGTTCGGCAACGAGGCGGTGCAGGCGCTGCTGAAACGGGCCGAGGACGACCGGGACCGGCTGGTGATCATCCTGGCCGGGTACGAGGCCGAGATGGAGGAGTTCCTTGACTCCAACCCCGGGCTCGCCTCCCGTTTCGGCACCCGCGTGCTCTTCCCGGGCTACCGGCCGCCGGAGCTGCTGGAGATCTGCCGCGCCAACGTGGAGGCGCGCGGCGACGTCCTGTCCGACGACGCCCGCGCCTACCTGGAGACCTGCTTCGCCGAGATCCAGCGGCGCGGCATCGTCGACCAGCTCGGCAACGGGCGGTTCGTGCGCTCGCTGGCCGAGAGCGCCGCGCGGGCGCGCGACCTGCGGGTGGTCTCGCAGAACGCGCACCCGTCGGCGGCCGAGCTGGTGACGATCGGCGCCGCCGACATGCGGGCCGCCTACGAGGAGCTCACCGCCCGCTACCGCGGCTACGCGGAGACCCCCACGCTGGAGGAGGCGCTGGCCTCCCTCGAGACGATGATCGGCCTGGCCCCGGTCAAGAAGCAGGTCCGCGAGATCACCGCGCAGCTGCAGGTGCGGCGGCTGCGCGCCGCCCAGGGCCTGCCCGCCCAGCCGCCGATGCGGCACTTCGTCTTCACCGGCCCGCCCGGCACCGGCAAGACCACGGTGGCCCGGGTGCTCGGCCGGATCTTCGCCGCGCTGGGCCTGCTGGCCCGCCCCGACGTCGTCGAGGTCTCCCGGGTCGACCTGGTCGGCGAGCACCTGGGCGCCACCGCCATCAAGACCAACAAGGTCATCGACTCCGCGCTCGGCGGCGTGCTGTTCGTCGACGAGGCGTACGGCCTGGTGGGCACCGGCTACTCCGGCGGCGACGCCTTCGGCCAGGAGGCGATCCAGACCCTGCTCAAGCGGGCCGAGGACGACCGGGAGCGGCTGGTGGTCATCCTCGCCGGGTACACCGCCGACATGGACCGGCTGCTGGCCGCCAACCCGGGGCTCGCCTCCCGCTTCGACACCCGGATCCTCTTCCCCTCCTACGGGCCCGACGAACTGCTGCGGATCGCCGTCACGATCGCCGCCGAGCACGGCGACCGGTGGGACGACGCCGCGCTGGACGACCTGGCGCTGCTCTTCCAGCGGGCCTGCGGCCGGGGCGCCATCGACGAGCTGGGCAACGCCCGGTTCGCCCGGACGGTGTACGAGCGCGCCTGCACGGCCAGGGACGTGCGGGTCTCCGCCCTGGCCGACCCCACCACCGCCGACCTCGTCACGCTGACGCAACCTGACATCCACATCGACGGGACGGGGTGACCGGAACATGATCGAGGTGCTGCGGCCCGGCCCGCTGGCGACCGTCCAGGACCTGGGCCGCCCCGGCCTGGCGGAGCTGGGCGTGCCGGTGTCCGGCGCCGCCGACGCCGCCGCCCTCACCCTGGCCAACCGGCTGGTCGGCAACCCCGAGGGCGCGGCCGCGCTGGAGCTGACCCTCGGCGGCGCCCGCCTGCGCTTCGCCCGCCCGTCGTGGGTCGCGCTGACCGGCGCGCCCGCGCCCTGGACGCTGGACGGGCGGCCGAGCCCGGTGAATGCGCCGTGCTTCGTCCCGGCGGGCGCGACCGTCGACGTCGGCGTCCCGGCCCGCGGCCTGCGCACCTACCTGGCCGTCCGGGGCGGCATCGCCGTCGAACCCGTCCTGGGCAGCCGCGCCACCGACCTCCTCTCGGGTCTCGGCCCCGCCCCGCTGGCCGCCGGCGACCGCCTCCCGGTCGGCGAGGCCGCCGGGGAGTTCCCCGAGGTGGACGTGGCACCCGTCCCCGGCCCGCCCGCCGACCCCGTCCTGCACGTCGTCCCCGGCCCGCGCGACGACTGGTTCGCCCCCGGCGCCCTCGCCCTGCTGACGGGCTCCCCCTACGAGGTCACCTCCCAGAGCAACCGCGTCGGCGTCCGCCTCGCCGGGCCCGTCCTCCCCCGCACCCGCGAAGGCGAGCTGCCCAGCGAGGGCATGGTCACCGGTGCCCTGCAGATCCCCCCGAACGGCCTGCCCATCCTCTTCCTCACCGACCACCCCACCACCGGCGGCTACCCCGTCCTGGCCGTCGTCACCACGCCCGACCTCCCCCTGGCCGCCCAGCTCCGCCCCGGCGACCACGTCCGCTTCCGCCTCGCCTGACCCGCTTGCCGGGTGCGATCCCTGAGCACGGATCAGGAGGCCCCGCTTCGCCGCGGACGGCCCGCCGCCACGGGAGGCGGCCTCCACGTCGCGGATCCGGGTCAGGCGAGGTGCTTCCAGCGCTCCAGTTCCCGGGCGAGGAGGTCGGCCGGCACCTCCTCCCACAGGGAGGTCTCGGCGGTCTGCGGATCCCAGGTGCCCGCGACGCGGCCCCGGTGCAGGACGACCGGGGCGATCCAGCCCGCGGCGCGGCTGACCTCGGACCTGCGGTCGGGCGGGATCAGGTGGACCGCGTCGGTGCCCGCGCCCAGGACGTACTGGTCGAAGGGGCCGAGGAGGCGGACGGCGGAGGAGGGCGCCGTGTCCAGCAGCGCGTCCAGCTCACAGGTGAGGGCGTACATCTCCTCGCCCTCCACGCTCACCGCCGACAGCTCGCCGTCCAGGGCGGCGAACCAGCGCTTGACGTCGGACTTGCGGCTCGCCCTGCGCATGAGCCAGTTGTCGAACATGGGCGGGGTGGCGGGCCCGTGCGCGCCCAGGTAGGCGCGCAGCACCACCCGTGCGGCCTCCTCCGGTGCGGGGAACTCCCCGAAACCGGGCGAGGTGAAGGTGGCCTTGCCGCCGCGGGAGGGGCCGTGGCGCAGCACGCCCCACCAGGCGAGCGGTTTGAGCAGGGGGCCCCAGCCGGAGCCGAGAGCCTGGCGCAGGTGCTCTGAGCCGGTGCGCGCCACGACCGCCTCGGTGAGCTCCTCGCGGGTGAGCGCCACCCCGTCGAGCGCCTCGCGGGCCGCCTCGGCGATCGCCTCCAGGTCGGCGGGGGTGGCGCCGAAGGCCTTCGTCCAGCTCGGCTTCTCCCAGTTGCGCACGGTCGCGCACAACGCGAGGTAGGCGGGGGCGTCCTCGCGGGGCAGCAGATGCAGGGTGCCGCGCATAGCCCACGTCCGGATCAGACCGTTCTCCGCCACGTCCCCGGACAGGACCGCGCCGCGCACCGCCAGCGCCTGCACGGCGGCGGAGGCCACCTGCGCCTGCACCCCGGCCAGCCGCCGGGTGACCGCGACCGGATCACCGTGCTCCTCGGGCACGGTCAGGAACTGCCGGCGCATCCGCCAGGCGAACACCTGCGGCCAGGTGAGGTTCTGCATGCCGTGATGCTAAGCCCGGACACCGACATTTCCCGGCGGCGTCATCGCGCGAACGGGCGGGGCCTCTCCAGGCCGGACGAACGACGCGAGGCCTTCCGGACCCGGCCGGGGACCGTCAACGGGCAGGGACGAACCGGACCCTGTCGCCGGGGGCCAGCAACGAGGGCGGGTCGCGGCGCACGTCCCACAACGCCAGGCCGGTGCGGCCCAGGAGCCGCCAGCCCCCGGGCGAGGGCGAGGGGTACACCGCGGTGTACGGCCCGGCCACCGCCACCGATCCCGCCGGGACGGACGTGCGGGGGACGGCGCGGCGCGGCACCCGCAGCACCGGGTCGAGCCCGGTCAGGTAGCCGAAGCCGGGGGAGAAGCCGAGGTAGGCCACGGTGTACTCGGCGGCGCTGTGCCGGGCGGCGACCTCGGCCGCGGACAGCCCCGTCAGCTCGGCGACCTCCGCGAGGTCGGCCCCGTCGTAGACGACCGGGATCTCCACCTCCCGCCCGTACCGAGACTCCGCGCCCGCCTCCAGCGAGCGCAGCCGCCGCTCGAGGAGGTCCAGCAGCGGACCGGCCGGCCGCGGCGAAGCGGGGATCGGCCGTTCTGCGCTCGGGGATCCGGGGGCTGCTCCCCGGACCGGCAGATCAGATGACCGCGGCGAAGCGGGGGCCGGCCGGCCTGCACCCGGCGATCCGGGGGCCGCCTCCCTGGCGGAGCCGGAGACGACGACCAGCACCGTCGCCTCGCCCGGCACCACGTCGGTCACGCCGGGCAGGTCCGCGGCCAGGATCGCCGCGCGCAGCGCGTGCGGCGCGGAGGTCTCCACCAGCAGCCCGCGGTCGCCGGCCCGGCGGATCTCCCTCATGCGAACGGGATGATCTCGACGCCCGCGTCGTTCAGCGCCCCGCGGACCGACCTGGCCAGCTCGACCGCGCCCGGGGTGTCGCCGTGCACGCAGATCGACCGCGCCGCGACCGGCACGACGGTGCCGTCGATCGCCTCCACCTCGCCGTCCACCGCCATCCGGACCGCCCGCTCGGCGACCTCGCGGGGGTCGGTGACCACCGAGACCGGCGAGCGCCGCGGCACCAGCGTGCCCTCGGGGGTGTAGGCGCGGTCGGCGTAGCACTCGGCGACGACCTGGAGCTCGTCGTTGACCTCGGCGAGCACCGAGCCCGGCAGGGTCAGCACCGGCAGCGAGGGGTCGAACGACAACACCGCCTCGGCCACCGCGGCGGCCTGCCCCCGGTCGTGGACGATCCGGTTGTAGAGCGCGCCGTGCGGCTTGACGTAGGAGACCCGGCCGCCGCAGCTGCGCGCGATGCCGTCGAGGGCGGACAGCTGGTAGAGGACCTCCGCCGCCAGTTCGTCGAACGGCACGTCCATCGCCCGGCGCCCGAACCCGGCCAGGTCGCGGTAGGAGACCTGGGCGCCGATCGACACCCCGTGCGCCACCGCGGTGCGGCAGGTCAACCGCATGATCAGCGGGTCCCCGGCGTGGAAGCCGCAGGCGATGTTGGCGCTGGTCACCACCGACATGAGCGCGGTGTCGTCGCCGAGCCGCCAGACGCCGAAGCCCTCACCGAGATCGGCGTTCAGGTCCATGCCGCGCAGGTCCATGACGGTGGGTCTCCTCCCCTGCTCCATGGCGGGCCCGGCGACCAGCCGGTCGGTCACCGGTACACCTCCTCGCGGACGTCGCCCACCTCGGTGACCGGCGCCCACGCCTGGTAGACGCCCCGGTCGAAGTGCTCGAGCCCCATCGCCTCGGCGACCGGGGCCCGCCCGCCGGTGTACTCCACCCGCAGCCAGCCCTCGTGCTCGCCGAGGATGACGAACGGCTCGTCCCGCCAGCGGCAGCGGGTCACCACATAGCAGAGCTCCTCGACCTCGGCGGCCGGGACGACCTTCACGAACCTGCCCGGCGCTGCCGCGACGAACCCCATCCGGGGGTCGGCGGAGTACAACCGGACCTCCTCGTGGGCAGGGCCGCACGGGAACTCCTCGCCCTGCCAGCGGGCGTAGTAGCCGTCTCTCATCTACACCGCCACCCATCGGGTGCCGTCGGCGTCGAACAGCGCGACCAGCGCGCACCGCCCCGACCTGTCGAAGCGGTAGATCTCCGCGCCGTGCGGCAGCCGCTGGCTGTCGACCTTGAACTCGGGGATCGCCAGGCCGGTGCCGGGCGCGAACCCGGTGCCGTCGAACGGCGGGTGCTCGACCACCCAGCCGCCGGGCATCGCGGCCAGCGCCGCCTCGTCCGTCCCGCCGTACGGCGGGCGCAGCAGCTCGGTGAACGGGGCGTGCCAGCGCAGCACGTGCACGGAGTCGTCGTCGGGGGAGAAGGAGGAGCCGCGGTGGCCGAGGCCGAGCGCGGCGTACATCTGCTTGGGCGTGACGAGCTGGAGGACGTCGCACACCCGGTGGACGTACCCGGCCACGCGGTCGTATCCCCCCTCGACGTAGTGCACGACCAGCGGATGCGGCAACACCTTCTGCATGACGGGCCGCGCCGGGGCGCGGCCGACCCTGGCGATGGTGAAGGGGTCGAGGTAGCCGGCGTCCGGATGTCCGTCGTCGATGGCCAGCTGCCAGTGCGGCTGCGGCCACTGCTCCGCGAGCGTCCGCAGGTCCGTCGCCTGGTGCGGTTCGGGCGGCGGCGCGGTGAACGCCCGCACGTAGACGCCGTCCTCGTAGACGACGGTGCCCGCCGCGTACAGCTCGGCGTCGAGCAGGACCGCCAGATAGCCCTCCTTGTCGCTGTTGGCCTTGGCCTCGGCGAGCCGGATCGCCGTCTTGTTCGGCCGGGGCCGCGCGGGCTCGGGCCGGGAGGCCGGGACGGCGGGGGCGGGCGGGACGGGGGCGTGGGAGACCACGGACTCGGGCACCACGGAAGGCTCGGGCCGCGGCGGGAGCGGCACGCCGCCCGCGGGCTCCGGCTGTGCGGGCGGCGCGGGCGGCGCCTCCGGCGAGAACACCGGCGGCTGCGTCTGCGTCGCGGGAGGCGGCGGCTCGGGCGGCGGAGAGGGCGCCGGCGCCGGCTCCAGGAACGGGGAGAGGTGCTTCTCGGTGGGCCGCAGCGGGTCGGACTGCGCCAGGCCCAGCTCGACCAGGTCGAGGAAGACGGTGTCCCGGAACGCCTCGTAGGCCAGGTCGGACGGCCGCTCCGCGCCCTGGACGTCCCGCAGCGCGATCACCATGATCGAGGCCAGCCGCCGGAACGCCGCGGGGGGCGAGGCGAACGGCAGGTCGAACGTCCAGTTCCCGTACGCCTCGGGCCGCTCCCAGCCCAGCTCGGCCAGCCGCTCCTCGGCGCGGGGCTCGAAGCGCAGGTCGGCCACGAGCACCTCGCTGCTGACCGCCTCGGCGTGCACGCTGTCGCCGGTCCGGAACGCCTGCACGTAATGGCTTCCCTGCACGGCGCGGTGCACCACCAGCACCATCTGCGGGTGGAGGCCGGCCAGCTCGCGGGCCAGCCGCTCGGTGAATTCCGCCCAGTCCATGGCGGTCAGGCTGTCCGGCCGGCCGGCGTCCACCCGCCGCTCACGGCGTCGAACACCGCGAGCAGGCCGAGATCGGACCACAGCTGGGCGCCGTGCGGCAGCCTGATCGCCTGGCCGGCGGGGGCGGGGGCGGGGACGGCGGGAGCGGGCGGCGGGGCGGGGACCGGCTCCACCAGCGTGGTCTCCGGCGACGCGCGGTGCATCGTGTCCAGCCGCAGGATCATCGCCGCGTCCAGCTGGATCTCGCTGGGCAGGTCGAGGTTGATGGTCAGGTGCCAGGACGGGTCGGGCCAGGACCTGGCCAGCGCGGCGAACGTCGTCCTGCGGTGCAGCCCGGCGTATCCGGCGGCGCCCTGCGCCTGCACCGAGGTGAAGGCCAGCACGTGGGTGACGCCGTCGCGCTGCGCGGTCTGGAACTCCGCGGACGCCGCGGCCTCGGCGCCCGGACCGCCCGCAGGCAGCAGCAGCTCGGCGCCGAGCAGGAGGTCGAAGTAGGCCAGGTGGTCGCCGCGCAGCCGCGCGTCGGCGAGCCTGTCCTCCAGCGAGGGGTGGGCGGGCGGCGGCGCGCCGTTCACCGGCGCGGCGATCGGGCTGGGCCTGCGGTCGGCGATCCGCTGCGGGTCGGCGGGCTCGAGGCCGAACCCGGTCAGCTCGATCAGCCCGGCCCCCTGCCGGTGGAAGGACTCGTACACCAGGTCCAGCGGCCGCCGGACGCCCTGGACGTCGCGCAGCGCGGTCACCATCATGTCGGCGAGGACCGCGAACCCCGGGGGCCCGGTGTCGGGCGGCAGCTCGGTCCACCAGTTGGCGGGCGTCCAGTCGGGGGTCGGCGGGCGCCACCCCGCCTCGGTGAGGACCTCCTCGTCGGAGGGGCCGAGCAGCAGCGGACCCTCCAGGAAGTTGTTGCTCACCGCCTCGGCGTACAGCCGGTCGGGCTCGCGCATGGCCTGGACGTAGTGCCGGCTCTCGTCGCGCTCCCGGACGATGAGGATGGTGTCGCGGTCGAGGTTCGCGAGCTCGAGGGCGAACCGCTGGGCGAACTCCGACCACTCCAAGGCGAAACTCCACTTCCCGTCGCGGGGAGTTCCCCGGTCCTGCTGCGCATGATCTCGGTCCGTCCGTCCCGGCGCAAACGGGGTGGACGGAGGACACAGTCTAAAGCCCGTCGACGCGCAGGTCTCGGAGAGCTCCGCACAGAGAACGGCGGTCCTCGTCGTGCTCGACGACGAGGAGCATCAGCCGGTGCACCAGCAGGTGGCGTTCGGCGCCCTGGTCGAGCAGGTGCTGCGCGGTCTCCCACAGGTCGGGGGGATCGCCGCGCCACAACCGCACCGCCAGCAGCTCGTAGCCGTCCAGCTCCGCCTCGGTGGCGCCCGGGTGCTCGAAGGCCAGCAGCTCCCGCCGGTCGGCGGGGTCGGCCGGGTCGAGCGAGGCCAGCGACCCGGTCAGGAACGGCAGCGCGAACGCCCGGCGCGGCAATGCCTCCAGGTCGCCGTCGGGCAGGAGTTTCTCCACCAGGGAGCGGTCCAGACCGAAGGTGACCGGATCGCGGTAGGCCTCACCGAACTTGTGGGTGGCGTCCCACAGGGCGTCCAGGGTGGCGCGGACCCCCGTCTCGGGCAGGCCGGTGCGGCGCCCGGCCCAGCGCACCCAGGCGGCCAGCACGTGCGGCATGGCCTCCTGCTCGGGCGGGGTGAGGAAGATCTTGCGGGGCAGCCAGTCCAGGAGGAACATCTCGCACTTGACCGGGCTGACCCGCAGAGGCCGGCCGAAGTCGCGGGCGCAGCCGTAGTCGATGACGCGGTCCACGCACTTGCCCGCGGCCGACAGGTCCGACAGCTCCTCGGCCTCGCGGGAGGCCAGGAAGCGGGCGGCGAGCGTGGCCCGCCGGTCGGCGCTGTAGACCGGCGCGGGCGGCCTGCGCCCGCCGGGCGGCAGCGCGCGTATCCGCGAGCGCAGGAACGCGTGGTAGGCGGCGAAGGTGTCGCTGACGGGGGCGTCGGCCAGCGAGGCGGTCAGCGCGAGCGCCGGCTCCAGCACCGCCCTGGCCTCCGCGGCGTCCAGGGCGGTGAACTCCGTCAGCTCGCCCGCGGCCTCGTTCCGGCAGTGCTCGAGCAGCCGGTCGACCTTGGAGGTGACCCAGGCGTCCCGCACGAGGCCGCTCTCGCAGGGCACGTCCCAGCGCCCGCCGAGGTTGTTGTCGACCACGACCACCAGGGCGTGGCGCTCGCTGCCGGCGTAGGTGTAGGTGCAGATGACGGAGTCCTGGTCGCCGTAGACGTCGCGGGAGACGTAGCACTCCTCGGGCCGCACCTGCCCGACCCTGTCGGCCCACGGCGGGCGCGCGACGCCCTCGTCGATGAGCCGGAGCGCGTCGCGTTCGGCCATCGCCGCCTGCCGCGGCGTGCCCAGGCCGGCCACGCCCGCCAGCAGCGCCAGCGAGGCGGGGGTGCCCCGCCGCGCGGCGTACTCCAGCAGGGCCTCGCCGACGAGTTCCTCGACGTCGCGGCTGGCGGCTCTGTGCCCGTACCAGGAGCCGAGGATCTCGCTGACGATCATCTCGGCGTCCAGGGGACTGCGGACGGCCAGCAGTTCCCTTGCGTGCAGGAGCATGTCGTCGAAGATCCCGGAGATCTCCTCGGCGGGGCGCGGACTCACGTTCAGCCACCTTACCCGCACGGACCAGGGATCCTTAGGGACGAACCCGCCCGGAAGGCCGTTCGTTCGGGAGAGGTTCCGCGCCGCCCGCCCGGCGGGCCTCCTCCGCGGCCCATCCGGAGTGGTGCGCCCGCGCCCACCACTGCGGCACCGAGCCGGTGGCCATGCCGATCAGCGCCTCCCGGTCGCGCAGCGCGTACCAGAGGTGGCCGCAGGTCATCACGGCGACCGCCAGGAACAGCCAGTCGTGGACGAAGGTCGCTCCAGTGCGCAGGGGGACCGGCCAGGGGCCGGGGAAGGCCAGCATCGCCCCGGTCGCCGTCATCACCAGGATCGATCCCGCGACGAAGGCGGCGTTGATCTTCTGCCCCGCGTTGAACTTGCCGACCGGCAGCACGCCGGTCCCGTCCCGGACGGCGCGGCGGTCGCGGCGGCGCAGCCACTGCCGGTCGACGGGGGTGAAGCGGTCGAGGCGCCGCAGGTCCTGCCGGAAGCCGCGCGAGAACCAGCCGAGGAGGACGGGGACGGGCAGCGCGAAACCCGCCCACAGGTGGATCGTCCTCAGCAGGTGCCGCCGCCCGACGAGCGTGGAGACGGCGGGGAGGTAGAGGCACACCGCGGTGAGCAGGCAGACGATCATCAGCAGGGCGGTGGCGTGGTGGACGGTGCGCTCCGGCGCCCCGAACCTAGGCAGTCGGCGCATCGTCCCGCCCGTTCGACCGGCCCACCCAGGCGTCCACGTCGTACCCGCGCAGCTCCCAGTAGCCGGGCTCCACCTCGTCCACGACCTCGATGCCGCCCAGCCACTTCAGCGACTTGTAGGCGTACATGGGCGCCACGTAGAGCCGGACGGGTCCGCCGTGGTCGTGCGTGACCGGCTTGCCGTACATGGACGTCGCGACCAGGACGTCCCGGCGCCGCGCCTGCTCCATGGTCAGCGACTCGGTGTAGACCCCGTCGAAGGACGTGAACGTCAGCGCCTTGGCGTCCGGGGCTGCGCCGCAGGCGTCCAGCAGGTCGGGCAGCGCCACCCCGCTCCACGGCACGTCCGGCACCCGCCAGCCGGTCACGCACTGGAAGTCCAGGGTCAGCGAGGTCTGCGGCAGCGCCGCCAGATCGGCCATGGTGAACGCGCGGGGCCGCGAGACCCGCCCGGAGACCTCCAGCCGGTAGCTCTGGGCCGTCTTCGCCCGCACGGAGGAGACCACCGAGTAGTAACGGAACCCGCCTCCCCCCGGCACGAAGCCGCTGATCGGCTCGAGCGCCTCGTTCACGCCCTGCTGCAACCGCGCGCCCGCCGCGACCCCGAAGGCGCCGAGCCCCAGCATTCCCAGCACGATGCGGCGCCCGACCGGGGAGCCTCCGCCGTCTCTTTCGTCCACCCCCGCATTCCAGCAGGCGGACACCCCTGCGGCCATGGGGTCCGCTCCCACGTAAGGGATCCATAATGGTTCGCATGCCGGAACTGAGACTCGCCCAGGACGCCGAGGCCGACGCGCTGCTGGCCCGCAGCCCGCTCGCCGCCCTCGTGGGCATGCTGCTGGACCAGCAGGTCCCGATGGAGCGGGCGTTCGCCGGGCCGCTCACCATCGCCCGGCGGATGGGGAGGCCGGACCTGGACGCGCACGAGATCGCCGCGTACGACCCGGAGGCGTTCGCCGCACTCCTGTCGGAGAAGCCCGCGGTCCACCGCTACCCGGGATCGATGGCCAAGCGGGTCCAGCAGCTGTGCCTTTACCTCGTGGAGCATCACGAGGGCGACGCCGAGCGGGTCTGGAAGGACGTGCCGGACGGCCGGACGCTGCTGCGGAGGCTCAACGCGCTGCCCGGATTCGGCAAACAGAAGGCACAGATCTTCCTGGCGCTGCTGGGCAAGCAGCTGGGGGTGGCGCCCGAGGGCTGGCGGGAGGCCGCGGGGCCCTACGGGGAAGAGGGTTCGCACCGTTCGGTCGCCGACATCACGGGGCCCGACTCGCTGGTCAGGGTGCGCGAGTACAAGAGGTCGGCCAAGGCGGCCGCCGCGGGGTGAGCGGCGGCGGGAACGACGGGACCGGAAGGGATACCGGCGAGTTAGGGGCCACGGCGAGGGCCGAGCCCTTAGGATCTCGGGACGGCTCGCACCGTGGACGCCTGAAGAAGGGGACGCATAGGGTGTTCCTTACAGGCTGAGCCGAAGGGGGCAGACGGTTGTGGAAACCGTGGTGACCCCGGGATGATGAGACCTGACTCCGACCGCTGTTGTGATGGAGGCGGGAGCACTAGCCTGCTCCCATTCACCCATAGTGATGACCATGAGCCTCGCAGTAAGGCCTGAGGGGCGCCGGAGGTGGCGGCGATGAGCACTGATACTTCCGTGCCCGGCCCACGTGTCTCGGGCCTGGCCGCCTCGGATTCCGCGCTGTTCGCGACCCTGATCAAGGAAGCCCCGATGGGCTTCGCCTTCTTCGACACCGGCCAGCGCTGCCGCCGGGTCAACGACACCCTGGCGGGACTGCTCGGCAGACCCGTCGACGAGCTGGTCGACCGCACGCCCCGGGAGCTGCTGGCCGAGGAGGCCGCCGTGGAGGTGGCCGGCTACCTGAGCGAGGTCGTCTCCACCGACCGGGCCGTCATCGACAAGGACCTCAGATTCCCCGCGCGCGAGGGCGACGCCGAGCCCGCGGTGACGCGGTGCTGGGCGACGAGCTGGTTCCCCTCGCACGGGCCCGACGGCAAGGTGATGGGCGTGGCCCTGATCGCCGTCGACGTCACCGAGCGGCGCCTGGACGAGGAGCAGATCCGCCGCAAGGAGGAGCGCTACCGCTCCCTGGTGGAGGCCAGCTCCCAGGTGGTGTGGGTGGCCACCCCGTCCGGCGACGCCGTGGACGACGCGCCCGAGTGGCGCGCGATCACCGGCCAGAGCCTGGAGGAGTACCGCGAGGGCGGCTGGCTGGCGGTGGTCCACGAGGAGGACCGCCAGCGCGTCGAGGCCTCCTGGCGGGAGTGCCTGGAGGACGAGCGCACCTTCCAGAGCGGCTACCGGGTGCGCACCAGGACCGGCGCCTACCGGCAGTACGAGGTGCGGGCGGTGCCCATCAAGCGCGGCGAGCGCGTGGTGGAGTGGGTCGGCGCCAACACCGACGTCACCGGCCAGCGCGAGGCCGACGAGATGCGCGGCCGGCTGACCGAGCAGCTGTCGGCGGCGGCGCTGCGCACCGCGCGGCTGCAGCAGGCCACCTCGATGCTGGCCGAGGCGCTGACCGTCAGCCAGGTGGTCTCGGTGATCACCGAGGTGGGCCGCTCGGCGATCGGCGCCGACCGTTCGGCGGTCGCGCTGCTGGACCACAACCGCCTCAAGCTCACCGTGATCACGCCGGGGACCGAGCAGGAGGGGGAGAACTCCCAGGTCGTCCCGGTCAGCGCGGCGACCGCGATGTCGGTGGCGGTGCGCGAGAGCCGCCCGTTCCTGGCCGGAACGCCCGACAGCCTGCGCCGCCAGCTCGGCGGCGAGGACGACCTCGAGCGCTACCTGGAACGCACCGACGAACGCGCCTGGGTGGGCCTGCCGCTGCTCATGGCCGGCTCGGCGATCGGCGCGCTGCGCTTCGCCTTCACCCGCCCCCGGGAGATCACCGAGGAGGAGCGGGTCTTCCTGGAGGCCCTCGCGGGCCAGTGCGCCCTGGCGGTGGGCCGCGCCACGCTGTACGAGCAGGAGCACAACACCGCCGAGCAGCTCCAGCGCAGCCTGCTTCCCGACAGCCTGCCCCAGCTCGCCGGCATGCAGCTGGCGGCCCGCTACCACCCGGCCACCCGGCACGTGCAGGTCGGCGGGGACTGGTACGACGCCTTCAAGCTCGCCGACGACCGGCTCGCGGTGGCGGTCGGGGACGTCATGGGCAAGGGGGTGCTGGCCGCCTCGGTGATGGGGCGGGTCCGCAACGCCCTGCGCGCCCTGGCCCTGAACGACCCCCGCCCGGCCGCGGTGCTGGCCGGGCTCGACCGGGTCTTCAGCGCCACCGAGGACGAGGAGCAGTTCACCACCCTCGCCTACGCGGTGATCAACCCCGACACCGGCGCCGCCGTGGTGTCCAACGCCGGCCATCCGCCCGCCCTGGTGGTGCGTACCGACGGGCCTCCGGTGCTCGGCCTGGCCGAGCCCGGAACCCCGCTGGGATGGCCCAGTCAGCGACAACAGTCAAGTTTTTCCGTGGAACCCGGCAACACTGTGGTCTTCTATTCCGATGGACTGGTGGAGAACCGTCGTCGCGGGGTGGACGCGGGCCTCGACGAATTGGTCGCGGTAGCCGGGAACGCCCCATCCGAAGTAGTGCGGGATCCGGAGATTCTGGTCGACTACCTGGTCGATCAGATGCTCGCGGGGTACGACCAGGACGACGACGTCACGGTTCTCGCGCTCCATGTTCCACCCAGAAACTCGGCGTAGTCCGTACGAAGGACCACTGGACTCCCCCTAAGGTGGTGTGTTATCGGGCTCCGGGTACGATGCTCCTTCCCTTACGGGCCTGAGGTTCGCACTCCCTGCCCCGGGAGTCGGGCCGTAGAAGCCACACGTTCGTTCGAGAGGTATTTGTGTCGCCTGCCAGTTCTACCTCGAAGCCGTCCGAGCTGCACGACCTTGTTATCGAGCAGCTCCTCGAACGTGCCAGGACGCAGGGCTACATCGAGGCCGATGATGTACGCCGGACCTTCGAGGAGGCCGACATTCCGGTGTCGAAGGCCCCCGCCATCCTGCGGAGCCTCAGCAAGGAGGGTGTGACCGTCATGGTGACAGCTGCTGATTCCGCGGCGCCCAAACGCCCGCGGAAGACCGCCGCCACCCCGCGCCGTTCCAAGACCAAGACCGCGGCCGCCGCGAAGGAGAAGCCGGAGACGGTGACCGCGGTGGTGGACGAGGGCGCCGAGGAGGCGCCCGCCAAGCCCGCCCGCGCCGCCGCCCGTAAGCCGAAGGCCGCCACCGCGGCCAAGCCCGCCGCCAAGAAGACCGCCGCCGCCCCCGGCTCCAGAAAGGCCGCTCCCGCCGCCAAGGCCGTGGCGTCCTCGAAGAAGGCCGGGGCGGACGACGAGGTCGAGGACCTCGAGGAGCTCGAGGACATCGAGCTGGAGGACCTGGAGGTCGAGGACGAGGTCGTCGTCGAGGTCGACGCCGACGACGAGGACGAGCCCCAGGCCGAGGTGCCCAAGCCCCGCGCCGCCGGGGAGGCCCCCGCGGCCGCCGCCGCATCCGAGGAGGAGGGCTTCGTCCTCACCGACACCGACGACGACGAGGACGCCCCCGTCCAGCAGATCGTCGCGGCCGGCGCCACCGCCGACCCGGTCAAGGACTACCTCAAGCAGATCGGCAAGGTCCCGCTGCTCAACGCCGAGCAGGAGGTCGAGCTCGCCAAGCGCATCGAGGCCGGCCTGTTCGCCGAGGAGCGGCTGGCCAACGAGGCCGGCCGCCTGTCGGAGGAGGACCTGGAAGACCTCGAGTGGATCGCCGAGGACGGCCGCCGCGCCAAGAACCACCTGCTGGAGGCCAACCTCCGGCTCGTGGTCTCGCTGGCCAAGCGCTACACCGGCCGCGGCATGCTCTTCCTGGACCTGATCCAGGAGGGCAACCTCGGTCTGATCCGCGCGGTCGAGAAGTTCGACTACACCAAGGGCTACAAGTTCTCCACGTACGCCACCTGGTGGATCCGGCAGGCGATCACCCGGGCCATGGCCGACCAGGCGCGGACCATCCGCATCCCGGTCCACATGGTCGAGGTGATCAACAAGCTCGCCCGCGTGCAGCGCCAGATGCTCCAGGACCTGGGCCGCGAGCCCACCCCGGAGGAGCTGGCCAAGGAACTCGACATGACGCCCGAGAAGGTGGTCGAGGTCCAGAAGTACGGCCGCGAGCCGATCTCCCTGCACACCCCGCTGGGCGAGGACGGCGACAGCGAGTTCGGCGACCTGATCGAGGACTCCGAGGCGATCGTCCCGGCCGACGCGGTCAGCTTCACCCTCCTGCAGGAGCAGCTGCACTCGGTGCTCGACACGCTGTCGGAGCGCGAGGCCGGCGTGGTGTCGATGCGGTTCGGCCTGACCGACGGCCAGCCCAAGACGCTGGACGAGATCGGCAAGGTCTACGGGGTCACCCGGGAGCGGATCCGGCAGATCGAGTCCAAGACCATGTCGAAGCTGCGCCACCCGTCGCGCTCCCAGGTGCTGCGCGACTACCTCGACTAGAACACGTGCGAACGCAACGGGCCGTCTTTCTGGGCGGTCCGTTGTGCTTTGACCGCTTTGGTAGGCGGCGCGTTGCTGCTTAACACGGTATTTACCTACAGGTACCTACCATTGCGCCGTCCTTCCCTACCCTCCAGAACATGGGAGTGACGGAGGCTGACCGGGCGCTGACGACGGGGGGCCACCGGCCCCGCGCGGCCCGTGTGATCGGCGGGCGCCCCTGGCGGGATCCGGTGCTGGACCGGGCCTGCGACGCCGTCCGCGAACGCTACCTGAGAGTCGCGGTCTCCGCCCTGCGGGAGACCCGAACCGACGCCGAACTGCGCTCGTTGCGCGTCGAGTACCTGGCCAAGGCCGCGGCCGGCCTGAGCCGGGGCATCGAGGCGCTGCTCGCCCACGACCCCTACAACCCCGACCTGCACCTCTGGCTGGGCCGCACCCTGATCGAGGAGGCGTGGCGCATCCGCCCGACCGCGCGCTCGCGGTCGCAGCAGGCCTGGGGGTACCAGGCCTTCGCCCGGGCGCTGCAGGGCGCCCGGGAGCCGTTGAAGACCGCGGCGGAGCTGTGCCCGGACGACCCCGTGCCCTGGGAGTCCATGCAGTGGCTGGCCCTCGGCCTGGAGACCGACGCCGCCGACAAGGAGGCCCTGTGGCGGCGGGCGGTCGAGCGCTGGCCGACCCTGTACGGGGCGCACGTGGCCCGGATCATCAGCCTCTCGCCCCAGTGGGGCGGTGTCGCCGAGGAGATGTTCGACTTCGCCCGGGTGGCGATGAGCATGTCGTCCCGGGAGGACCCCAGGGCCGCGCTGATCCCGCTCGCCTACTTCGAGTACTTCGTCCAGGAGCGCTCGGGGCTGATCAAGGGCTCGTCCTCGTGGTTCAGCGAGGCGGAGATCCGGGACGTCGAGGCCGCGGCCCGCGGCTGGCACGAGGGCCACCGCCCCCATCCACGGACCCTGGAGGCGCACAACCTCTTCGGCGCGGCCTTCCACCTGGGCGACGCCCGCCGCCCCGCGCGCAACCACCTGCTGCGCACGCTGGGCCGGCCGTCGTCACTGCCGTGGAGCTACCTGGGCGGCGGCGAGGTCGAGCAGTACGTCAAGGCGTGCAAGCACCTCAACATCATCGGTCACTGACCGCCGGTCACCCGTCGCCGACGATCACTTCGATCGTTCCAGCGCGGTGGGACTCCACCGTGTGGCCGAGTTCACCCAGGGCCTTGGCCAGCTCCTCCTGGTCCGCGGCCTCGACCCCGTGCAGCAGCAGGTCGCGGGCGATCACCCCCCGGGTGGCCTTGGCCATGTGGCTCACCACCGAGCGCCTGACGACGCCGTCGACGATCCGCTCCCGCAGCACCCGTACGCCCACGGAGGGCCTTCTCCAGGCGGCCGCGTACGGGGCGGAGCGCATGTCGACCACCAGGCCGTCCGGACGGAGCGCGTCGGTCAGCGCGGGGCGCCACACGCCGGCCAGCGCCCCCAGGGGCGGCAGCCTCACCCCCATGGCCAGCCGGTAGGGCGGCACGCGGTCGTCCGCGCCCAGCGCCCCCCACAGCCCCGAGAAGATCACCACCTTGGCGCGTGCCGCGTCGTCCAGCTCGTCCAGGCGCAAGTGGTCGTACAGGACGCCCGTGTAGAGCGCGCGGGCGGGCAGGGCGGGGGCTTCGCGCAGCTGCCTGTTGCGGGCCAGGGAGTCCTTCTGCCCCTCGGAGAGGCCCAGAGTCTCCAGAGCCGCCTTCTCGGGGCCCTGGCAGAGGCCGATGAGGGCGGAGAGCACGCGCTCCCGTACGGGCGTCAGGGCGGGACGGGAGAGGGCCTCCAGGGCCAGCTCGGGGCCGTCGCCCGCGGCGGCCTTGCCCTCGGAGGGCGGAAGCAGGATGAGCACGCGGTGATTATGCCGGTCCTTCGTCCCGGGGCGTCCCGGCGGCGTCCCGGGGGCCCCGGAATGCGGCGACGGAGGACCGCCCGTGTGGAGCGGTCCTCCGACGACGGAGGACCGCCCGTGTGGAGCGGTCCTCCGTCGTCACCAGTGTTTCGTGAGGCCGGCGTCCTTAGGAGTGGTCCTCGCCGCGGAGTCGGTTCTCGATCAGCTTGTCGGTCTCGTCGTGGATTTCCGCCCCCGAAGCACGGAGGGTCTCTCCGTACTTGCGGCCGTGGTGAGCGCAGAACAAGAGATCGGCGCCACCCGCAAGAGTCGCGCGGACGTAGGCCTGGGCCCCACAACGATCGCAGCGGTCCTGCGCGGTGAGCGGCTTGGTCGGGGCAAGGGTTCCAGTCACGGCACCTTCCTCTGTACTCGGGGGTCGGTACTTAGGAGAACATCTAACCCGACCTGGGCGTTCCCAAAACCTCTTCCGCTACGCCGACAGCAGAACGCCCCACAACGTGACCCGGGTCACACCCGTGGATGATCATCCCGTGCCCGGCGCTTTGCGCGGTGCTGAAGCGGCCCGGATCCCCCGTCCGGCGGGCGTATCCGAGAATAGGGCCGCGGCCCCCCGAAGGTGGTGACCTCCGCGCCCCGGAACACGCGTCCTTGAGGCGGAGGATGGTCATAGGGTGCAGTCGAGGACGAAATCTTCGGAGCCCGCGGGTGCGCAGCGCGATCCGTCAGGACGCTCCTGTGTCCGTCCTAAGGGGTACAGTCTTGCGACGAACACTGCAAAGCATGTTCGAATGTGTTGAGGAGCACCGTTGACCACCGCCGCTGTCGAGGAAAACGTGGACACCACCGGGTACTCCGCCCGGCACCTGTCGGTGCTGGAGGGGCTGGAGGCCGTGCGCAAGCGGCCCGGCATGTACATCGGGTCCACCGACAGCAGGGGCCTGATCCACTGCCTCTGGGAGATCGTCGACAACTGCGTGGACGAGGCGCTCGCGGGCCACTGCTCGAAGATCTCCGTGGTGCTGCACGCCGACGGCTCCTGCTCGGTGGCCGACAACGGGCGCGGCATCCCGGTGGACCTGGAGCCCAAGACCAAGCTGCCCGGCGTCGAGCTGGTCATGACGCGGCTGCACGCGGGCGGCAAGTTCGGCGGCGTCTCCTACACCGCCTCGGGCGGCCTGCACGGCGTGGGCGCCTCGGTGGTGAACGCGCTGTCGGCGCGGCTGGACGTCGAGGTCGACCGCTCCGGGTACACCCACCACATCTCCTTCCGGCGCGGCCTGCCCGGCGTCTTCTCCGCCGACGGCCCCACCGCCTCGTTCCGCAAGAAGTCCGGCGTCCGCGAGGGGGAGAAGATCCCCCGCACCCGCACCGGCACCCGGGTGCGGTTCTGGCCGGACTTCCAGATCTTCCTCAAGGACGCCACGATCTCCACCGATCTGGTGCTCGACCGCATGCGCCAGACGGCGTTCCTGGTGCCGGGCCTGGAGATCACCGTCACCGACGAGCGCGTCGAGGGGACGCTGCACGAGAAGTTCCGGTTCGACGGCGGCATCAGCGAGTTCACCACCTTCCTGGCATCCGACCCGCCGATCTGCGACGTGCTGCGCATCCAGGGCCGCGGCCACTTCACCGAGACCGTGCCGGTCCTGGACGACCTGGGCCACCTGGTGCCCACCGACGTCGAGCGCGACCTGGAGGTCGACGTCGCGCTGCGCTGGGGGACGGGCTACGACACCGTGGTCCGCAGCTTCGTCAACGTCATCGCCACCCCCAAGCACGGCACCCACGTGCAGGGCTTCGACAAGGCGCTGGTGCGGGTGGTCAACGAGCAGCTGCGGGCCGTCAAGCTGCTGCGCAACAGCGACGACAACGTCTTCAAGGACGACATCCTCGAGGGCATGACGGCCGTGGTCACCGTCCGGCTGCCCGAACCGCAGTTCGAGGGCCAGACCAAGGAGATCCTGGGCACCTCCGACGCCACCCGCATCGTCAACCAGGTCGTCGGCAGGCAGCTCAAGGAGATCTTCGACAACCCCGGCAAGGCGCAGAAGCAGCAGCTGCGCACCGTCCTGGAGAAGATCGTCGCGGCGGCCAAGGCGCGGATCGCCGCCCGCACCCAGCGCGACACCCAGCGGCGCAAGACCGCCCTGGAGTCCTCGGCGCTGCCGGCCAAACTGGTGGACTGCCGCACCACCGACGACCGCAGCGAGCTGTTCATCGTCGAGGGGGACTCGGCGCTGGGCACCGCCAAACTGGCGCGCAACTCCGAGTTCCAGGCGCTGCTGCCGATCCGGGGCAAGATCCTCAACGTGCAGAAGTCGTCGGTCGCCGACATGCTGAAGAACACCGAGTGCGCGGCGATCATCCAGGTGGTCGGGGCGGGCTCGGGCCGCTCCTTCGACGTGGACTCCGCCCGCTACGGCAAGATCATCCTGATGGCGGACGCCGACGTCGACGGCGCGCACATCCGCTGCCTGCTGCTGACCCTGCTGCACCGCTACATGCGGCCGATGATCGAGGCGGGCCGGGTCTACGCCGCCGTCCCGCCCCTGCACCGCATCCAGCTGATCAACCCCAAGCGGGGCCAGGAGAAGTACATCTACTGCTACTCCGACGCCGAGATGCGCCGCAAGCTGGTGGAGCTCGAGCGCAAGGGCGTGCGCTGGAAGGAGCCCCCCCAGCGCTACAAGGGCCTGGGCGAGATGGACGCCGACCAGCTGGCCGAGACGACCATGGACCCCCGCCACCGCACGCTGCGCCGCATCCGCATCGAGGACGCCGCCGAGGCCGACCGCATGTTCGACCTCCTCATGGGCAGCGAGGTGCCTCCGCGCCGCCAGTTCATCATCGCGGGCGCCTCGGAGATCGACGAGAGCCGCATCGACACCTGAGCCGGCTCAGTCCTCGAACTCCTCGGGGCGCCACTTGATGCCGCAGCCCAGGCTCGGCCGGTGCGGCTCGGGCACGGGTTCTCCGGCCAGGACGAGGTCGAGGGCGGCGCGCAGGCTCGCGCCGTCCGCCGGCACGTCGTTGGACGGTCGGGCCCCGTCGAACTCGCCCCGGTAGGCGAGCCTGCGGCCCGCGTCGTACAGGAAGAAGTCGGGCGTGCACGCCGCCCGGTAGGCGCGGGCGACGTCCTGGGAGTCGTCGTACAGGTACGGGAAGGCGAAACCGGCGCGTTCGGCCTGCCGGGCCAGGTTGGAAGGGGAGTCGTCCGGGTAGGTGCGGATGTCGTTGGAGCAGATCCCCACGGCCGCCAGCCCCCTGGCCGCGTACTCGGCCGTCAACGTCCCCAGGCCCTTCTCGATGCGCCTGACGTAGGGGCAGTGGTTGGACAGGAAGACCACGAGCAGCGCCGGGGCGCCGGCGAAGTCACCCGGCGTGACCGGCGTTCCGTCGGTCGCGGGCAGCGTGAAGTCCGGTGCGGGCGTCCCCAGCGGGACGAGGAACGAGGAAATGGCCATGGCTCCATCGTGTCACCGCCGGGGCATCCCCCTCTCCGGCGCCCGTGCTAACGCTTGGTAGCCTGCAGGCCCACCCCCGGAGGAGGTTCCCCATGCCCAGCCAGGAACAGATGAAGGCAGCCCTGCAGTCCTACGTCGACGGTTTCGCCAAGGGCGACCCCGAGTCCGTCATCGCCCTCTTCGCCGCGGACGCCGTCGTGGAGGACCCCGTCGGAACCCCCGAGAAGCGCGGCGAGGAGATCGCCGAGTTCTACCGCAACGCCGTGGGCAGCGGCGCCAAGCTGACCCTCGAAGCCCCCGTCCGCGGCTCGCACGGCTCCGCCGCGGCCATGGCCTTCACCGTCGACATGCCCGGCATGAAGATCGCCGTCATCGACGTCTTCACCTTCGACGACGCCGGAAAGGTCACCAGCATGCGCGCCTACTGGGGCCCCGAGGACATCACCCAGTCCTGACCGGGAAGGGGCCGCCCACAGCCCTCTGCGGTGAGCCCGGTCTCCGGCTCACACCATGGACACCTCGATCCGGCTACGGGACCAGGGGCGGCCGCCCGCCCCGCCCGGCAGAGCCCGACGATCCCTTCGGTGCCGGGTGTGCCGGGTGTGCCGGGTGTGCCGGGTGTGCCGGGGAACAGGACGGCGGAGATCTTCGAGCCGGTGATCTCCGCCTTTTGAGGTGCCGGAATGCTCTCCGGCTCTTCGCGGGCCGCGCTTTTCGGCGATTCCCCCGGCCCGGTGGGTCGCGGGCGGGCGGCGACCGCCTCCGAGCGGGCCCCTTCGCCCGCCGGACGCCCGCGTTTCCCGCCCTCCACGGGGAGGGACCGGCGGCTCCTCGGCGCCCGGTGGCCCTGTGGACGGGGTCCGAGCGGATGGCTTCGGTGCTCGGGCGGGCTCAGGCGCGGGTGAGGGAGAACTCGCTGAAGACGGCGACGGTGTCGGGGGAGTCGGGCGGGTCGTGGCCGACGAGGACTCCCACGGCGCCCGAGGCGTGGGGGGCGTCGGTGTCGGTGACGTCGGCGACCTTGCGGCCGTCGACCCACATGATGAGGCGGGTGGCGCCGGGGGAGACCCAGCACAGGCCCTGGATGGTGTGGTAGGTCTCGCCGAGGCCGGGAGAGATGCCGGTGGCCAGGGGGAAGCGGCTGCCGCCATCGGCCTTGTAGAGGGTGACGGCGCCGTCCCGGCGGACCGTGAACGCGTAGCCGCCGTCGAAGCCCCGGCCCAGGCAGTAGACGCCGACCTGGCCGGACTCCCGCGTGCTGGCGAAACGGGCGCGGGCCGTCACCAGCAGGCGCTCGGGCAGGACGCCGACCGTGGGGCCGGAGAAGAAGACCAGGTAGCCCGAGGTGGTGGAGACGGTGTAGGTGCCGTCCTCGGACCTGCTCTGCTCGCCCTGGGTCCAGCCGTACTCCTTTTGCGGGAAGGCCGTGGCGGGGAGGACCTGCTCGAGCGGCCGCGGCGGGATGTCGAGGTCCTCCCCGGCCGCCACCTCCCGGACGGACGGCCGTTCCAGGCCGTCCAGGAGGCCGCGGGTCAGGCCCGCCGTGGCGGCGATCGCCAGCAGGACGGCCGCCGCGGCGGCGACCAGCGGCCTGTGCGCGTGCAGGGACGGCAACGATCGCGGCCGGGGGCGCTGCCGGAGGCCGCCGGGCTCCGTCGGCACGCCGCGGACACCGGGGGCGCGCCGGCTGACCAGTTCGTCGAGCAGTGCCTGGGCGGTGGGCCTGCGTTCGGGATCCTTGTCGAGGGCGCGTGCCACGAGGTCGTGCAGCGGGCCTTGCAACCCGTCCAGGGAGGGGTCCAGGTGGACGACCCGGTAGGCGATCTCGGCGAGGGTGCCGGAGCCGAACGGCGGGTGGCCCGAAGCCGCGTAGGCGATCAGCGCGCCCCAGCCGAAGACGTCGCCGGGCGGCCCCACGGGCTGGTGCCGGAACGTCTCCGGGGGCATGAACGACGGGGTGCCGACGGAGCCCTCGGCGGCGGTCAGCCGGGTGGAGGAGTCGGTGTTGCGGGCGATGCCGAAGTCGATGACGCGGGGTCCGATGGGGGAGAGGAGCACGTTCGCGGGCTTGAGGTCGCGGTGGACGATGCCCTCGGCGTGGATCGCGGTCAGCGCGGTGGCGACCCCGACGGCCAGCGCGTCCAGGTCCGCTCCGCGCAGCGCGCCGCGTTCGGCCACGACCTGCCGGACGGTCGGGCCGGGCACGTACTCGGTGACCACGAACAGCGGGGGGTGGTCGAGCCGGGCGTCCAGGACGGGGGCGGTGCAGAACGGGCGGACGCGGCGGGCCGCCGCGACCTCGCGCCGGAACCGGGCGCTGAACGTCGGGTCCTCGGTCAGCTCCGGCATGATCACCTTGACCGCCACGGGCCGCGGCATCGCGGCGGCCGGGTCGCAGGCCAGGTAGACCACTCCCATGCCGCCCGTGCCGAGCCGTCCCAGCAGCCGGTAGCGGCCCAGGAGGCGGGGATCGTCGGCACGCAGCCGTTCGGGCGGTTCCGGAAGCGATGACGAGACCACGCCGCGGCCCTTCTCGAGCACCCCGTTGACTCCTCGAGCGTAACCAGGCGGGCGGCGACGGATTCGGGTGGAAGGCAGGTCTCACCCTTCCGTCACCCCGTCCGCTTCCGGCCACTACCAGCGGGAACGTCGGAATCCACCTTCGGAGTCGATCACCTGTCCGGCGACCCAGCGGCCCTCGTCGGAGACCAGCCAGGCGATGAGGCGCGCGGGGTCGTCGGGCTCGCCGTACCGGCCCTGCGGGAACGCGGCCAGGACCTCGTCCAGGACGCGCCGGTCGCGGTCGGCGGTCTCGGGGCGGAGATAACCGGTGTTCACCGGGCCGGGATTGACGGCGTTGAGCAGGATGCCCCGCTCGATGAGCTCGTCGGAGACGGTGGCGAGCACTCCCGCGAGCGCGGCCTTGGACGTCGCGTAGGCGACCTCGCCCCGCATCGGGCCGAGCTGCTGCCCGGAGGTCATCCAGACGACCCGCCCGCCCGGCCGCCCGTCGTGCTGCCGGGCGAAGGCCCGCGTGAGCAGCAGCGTGGCACGCGTGTTGACCCGCCAGTGCTCGTCCAGCCGGTCCGCGTCGAGCTCCAGCAGCCGGCCGTCGCCCCCGCTGCGCGCCTGGTTGCACACCAGGACGTCCACATGCCCGAACCGCTCGACCGCCGCGTCCACGACCGCCCGGCTCGCCTCGGCCTCACCGAGATCGGCGCTCATCTCCGCGACGGATGCCCCGGGCGCGGCGTTCCGGAGCTCGGCGAGGAGCTCCGGAATCTCGTCCGCGCCCCAGGGCTGCAGCCGGTCGTGCGGCTGGAAATGGGTGAGGAACAGGTCGGCGCCCATCATGGCGAGCCTGCGTGCGATGGCATATCCGATGCCCTGCCGCCTGCTGACGCCGGTGATGAGCGCGACCCGGCCGTGCAACGCCTGCTCCATGAGTTCTTGATAACCGGAAGGCGTACCGGGGCTCAACTTGTTTTCCGGCCCGGGCCGAGGAGCCTGCCCCGGTCCCCTCAGAGGCGGCGCAGTGCACCGGCGGCAGGCTCCATCTTCTTTCGTTCTTCGCTCCGAGGGTACTGAATGCATACTTTATCGGAGCTCGTGCATTGGCTTTGTGCTAAGGCAGCAGCATAAAGCTCTTGCCGGTCGCACGCAGGACGGCCGCGCCCGGCCAGACGTCAACGTATTGGAAAAGGCTGGTGGAGCACTCGTCGTCCTTGAATATCCGAAGAACCCTGCCGGTGCCGTTTTTGATGGGGGCGCCCTTGTAGAAGTAGCACCGGCCCGCGGCCGGGCGTACGTACCTCTTCTTGCCCACGTAGATGATCCCGTCCACCCTCCTCGCGATCGAACTGGCGGCGCTGTTCGCCGCCTCGGCGTGGACGACTCCGGGGACGAGGGTTGCGAGAATTCCGGCAGTGGCGAGGGCGCCGAGCGCTTGGGTGGCGAGCCGCATTGAGTGTCCTCCCGTTGCGTATTCGGATGCCGTGATCGACATCCGGCTATCACGTACCGTAGTTAAGCAGATGTGCTTAGTCACTCCCGGTTGCCTCTGGATGGGGCAAAGTTGGAGTCAAGAAGCATGAAGAATTGGAAAAGAGAAGGGCTTTGAGATGGTAAACATCTTACTTTTCCGTCAAGTCGGGCGTTTCGCTCCCGTGGTGGCGGTGCTGTTTCTGCTAATCCGTTTTGGGAATGGTGTGATTTTTGGTGGGCATTGAGCTATGTGGCGATTGTCTGGTTTGGAGAATATTCCCGATAGTGAAACGGTAGATCTTTCCAGTGGTTGCTTATCCGGTGAGCGGCGTCCGAAAACATTTCAGAGCAGCGGGAACAACCGGGCCAT
Organism: Actinocorallia populi; assembly: GCF_002995495.1. Taxonomy (GTDB): domain Bacteria; phylum Actinomycetota; class Actinomycetes; order Streptosporangiales; family Streptosporangiaceae; genus Actinocorallia; species Actinocorallia populi. The sequence goes on from NZ_PVZV01000008.1 coordinate 70,297, forward strand.
GATGGCTACCGGTTTGGCGTCCGCAGGGCGGGATGACGGGTCGGTATCGCGGTGTCGGAATTGCGCGATGACGGCGCGGACCACGTCCGCCACGCCCGCCATCTCCTCGGGCGTCAGGTAGGCGGCCTGGCTGAACGCCTCGTCGTGCCGCCACTCCGCGGGCGCTTCGTCGCGGCGCTCGAGCCACTGCCGGTAGCTCTCGTCCTCCAGGCCGCGTGCGATGAAGGCCAGTTCGGCGTCGGAGGGCGCCCGCGGGACCTCCGGCGGGGCCTCGGGGGGCGTGTCGCCGGCCAGGCGCCACGGTTTGGCGCGGCCGCCGGAGGTGGGGACCTCCTCGACGAGTCCCGCTTCGGCGAGCCGGCGCAGGTGGAACGAGTAGAGGCCGGTGTTGCCGCCGAGTTCGCGGGCGGCGTCGGTGGCCGTGACGGCGCCTTCGCGGCCGATCAGCTCCAGCAGGGCCGCGCGGACGGGGTGGGCGCTCAGCGGACGGTGTGCTTCACTCACTTTGCAAAGTGTACTCTTTGCAAACATGCCATGAGAGGAGTCCGCAGATGACCGTCATGCCGGTCCGCCTGTTCGGCGACCCCGTGCTCACCACCCCCGCGGCCGAGGTCGTCGACTTCGACGCCCAGCTGCGCAAGCTCGTCAGGGACCTGGACGACACCCTCACCGAGCAGCAGGGCTCCGGTCTGGCCGCGCCCCAGCTCGGCATCGGCCTCCGGGTGTTCGTCTTCCACGACGACGACGCCTCGGGGCACCTGGTGAACCCCGTCCTGCACTTCCCCGACGAAGAGGAGCAGGACGGCCCCGAAGGCTGCCTGTCCATGCCCGGCCTGTACTTCGACACCAGACGACGCCAGAACGTCGTGGCCAAGGGCTACGACCTGCACGGCCGTCCCCTGCAGGTCGTCGGCCGGGGCCACCTCGCCCGCTGCCTCCAGCACGAGACCGACCACCTGGACGGCGTCCTCTTCCTCGACCGCATGGACACCGCCCGCCGCAAGGCCGCCCTGCGCGCCATCCGCGAGGCCCCCTGGTTCGCCGCCCCGCCCCGTGTGAAGATCGATCCCCACGGGCCAGCGGGCCTCTTCCGCTGAGATCCGGGCGACCCGGACGGCCGGAGGCACCCTTGACGATCCCGCCGACCGGCCGGAGCACGCATGGCAACGCCCCGGTGCCCTTCTCCGAAGGGCGCCGGGGCGTGTCGCCGGTGCCGGTCAGGACTCGTCGGTGCGGGGACCGATGGAGCCGCCCAGGGCGCCGATGGGAGCGGGCAGGGGCACGCCGGAGCCGTCCCGGCGGCCCAGGTCGGCCGGGAGGTCGACGGGCTCGCCCGCGATGTCGGTGGCGCTGGCGGGAGCGGGGCCGGCCCAGGCGGCGATGAGGACGTCCTCGCCCTTGAGGAAGCGGTGGGAGCGCACACCGCCGGTGGCCCGGCCCTTCGGCGGGTAGTCGGCGTAGTCGCTGACCTTGACGTTGCCCGTCTGGGTGCCGGGCAGCGCGGTGGCGGAGCCCGAGACGGTGATCACCACCGAGGGGCGGGACGCGTCGACCGCGCCGAACCAGATGACCCTGGCGTCGGCGCCGAGCTTGATGCCGGTCATGCCGCCCGCGGGGCGGCCCTGCGGGCGCACGTTGGAGGCGGGGTAGCGCAGCAGCTGGGTGTCGTCGGTGATGAAGACGAGGTCCTGCTCCTCGGACTCCAGCTGGACCGCGCTCACGACCCGGTCGCCCTCCTTGAGGGTGATGACCTCGTACTCCTCGCGGTTGGCCGGGTAGTCGTTGGCGACGCGCTTGACCACGCCCTGCTCGGTGCCCAGGGCCAGGCCGGGGCCGTCCTCGGCCAGGCTTGCCAGGCCCACGGCCCGCTCGTCCTCGGTGAGGGTGACGTACTCCTCCAGCGGCGCGCCGCCCGCCAGCGAGGGCGGGGCGTCGGAGGGCTGCAGCAGCGGGAGGTCGACCACCTCGACCTTCAGGAGCCGGCCCGCCGAGGTGACGACGCCGAACTCCGACCGCACCGAGGTGAAGATCACCGACTGGAGCACGTCGTGCGGGGCGCGGGGGCCGTCGTCCGCCAGGGGGGCGACGTCGGTGGTGCGGGCCAGCAGGCCGGTGGAGGACATCAGCACCAGGCACGGGTCGTCCTCGACCTCCAGCGGGACCACCGGCCGGGGCGCGCCGTCGGCCTCCAGCAGCACGGTGCGCCGCGGCGTGGCGAACTTCTTGCTGACCTCGCCCAGCTCCTTGGAGACCAGGGAGCGCAGCTTCTTCTCCGACTCCAGGATCTCGGTGAGGGCGGCGATCTCCTTGCGGAGGGTCTCCTGCTCCTTCTCCAGCTCCAGCCGGTCGTAGCGGGTGAGCCGGCGCAGCGGCGTGTCCAGGATGTACTGGGCCTGGATCTCCGACAGCTGGAAGACCTGCATCAGCCGGGACTTGGCCTGCGCGGAGTCGTCGGAGCTGCGGATCACCTGGATGATCTCGTCGATGTTGATCAGGGCCGTCATGAGGCCCTCGACCAGGTGCAGGCGCTCCTCGCGGCGGCGGCGCCGGTACAGCGAGCGGCGGCGCACCACGTCGATGCGGTGGTCGACGTAGACCTGCAGCAGCTCGCGCAGGCCGAGCGTCTTGGGCTGGCCGTCGACGAGGGCGACGTTGTTGATGCCGAAGGTCTCCTCCATCGGCGTGAGCCGGTAGAGCTCCTCCAGCACCGCCTCGGGGTGGAAGCCGTTCTTGATCTCGATGACCAGGCGCAGCCCGACGGTGCGGTCGGTGAGGTCCTTCAGGTCGGCGATGCCCTGGATCTTCTTCGCCTGGACCATGTCCTTGATCTTGGCGACGACCCGTTCGGGACCGACGTTGTAGGGCAGCTCGGTGACGACCAGGCCCTTGCGGCGCGGCGTGACGTTCTCGATGTGCACGGTGGCGCGGGTCTTGAACGTGCCGCGGCCGGCCGCGTAGGCGTCGCGGACGCCGTTCAGGCCGACGATCTTGCCGCCGGTGGGCAGGTCGGGGCCCGGGACGAACTTCATCAGGTCGTCCAGGGTGGCGTCCGGGTGGGTCACCAGGTGCCGTGCGGCGGCGACGACCTCGCCGAGGTTGTGCGGGGCCATGTTGGTGGCCATGCCGACCGCGATGCCCGTCGCGCCGTTGACCAGCAGGTTGGGGAAGGCGGCCGGCAGGACCTCCGGCTCCGTCTCCTGGCCGTCGTAGTTGGGCCGGAAGTCGACGGTCTCCTCGTCCAGACCGGTGACCATGAGCAGCGCCTCGGGCGACATGCGGGCCTCGGTGTAGCGCATGGCGGCGGGCGCGTCGTCGCCGCCGAGGGAGCCGAAGTTGCCGTGCCCGTCGATCATGCGCATCCGCATCGCCCACGGCTGGGCCATCCGGACCATGGTGTCGTAGATGGCGGTGTCGCCGTGCGGGTGCAGCTTGCCCATCACCTCGCCGACGACCCGCGCGCACTTGACGTGCCCGCGGTCAGGCCGCAGCCCCATCGCGCTCATCGAGTAGAGGATGCGGCGCTGTACCGGCTTGAGGCCGTCACGCGCGTCCGGAAGAGCGCGAGAGTAGATCACCGAGTACGCGTACTCGAGGAAGCTGCCCCGCATCTCCTCGGCGACATCGATGTCGATGATGTTCTCTTCGAAGTCTTCCGGGGGTGGAGTCTGACCAGTCCGACGTGCCATGCTCGCCATTCTCGCGGGTCCTGACGACAGTTTCGTACCAGGAGGGGGTGCCATGGGCCTCTCGGACTTCCAGCACGAGATCTACCTGGGGGGATTGGGGGACGTACGACCGGAATTTCCCACCGACCTCTCCACACTGGAGGCAGTGGCCGAAGAACGGCTGGATCCCCAGGCGTTCGGCTACGTCGCCGGAGCCGCGGGGAGCGGCGCCACGGCCCGGGCCAACCGGGAGGCCTTCGACCGGTGGAGGCTGGTGCCCCGGATGCTGCGCGACGTCTCGGGGATCGACCTGTCGGTGAACGTCCTGGGGACGCCGATGCCCGCCCCCGTGCTGCTCGCCCCCATCGGCGTCCTGTCGATCCTGCACCCCGAGGGGGAGGCCGCGGTCGCGCGGGCGGCCGCCGCCCTGGGCGTCCCCATGCTCCTCAGCACCGCGGCGTCGCGCACCATGGAGGAGGTCGCGGAGGCGGCAGGGCCGCGCTGGTACCAGCTGTACTGGCCCAAGGACAGGGACCTCGCGGAGAGCTTCCTGCGGCGTGCCGAGGCCGGCGGGTACGAGGTGCTCGTCGTCACCCTGGACACCTTCAAGCTGGCGTGGCGCCCGCGCGACCTCGACACCGCCTACCTTCCGTTCCTGCGCGGCATCGGCGTGCAGAACTACTTCAGCGACCCCGTCTTCCGCGCGGCCGTGGGCGGGGAGGTCACCGAGGAGAACCAGACCGGCGCGATCCTGCACTGGGTCGCCAACTTCGGGGACCCGACGCTGACCTGGGACGACCTGGCGTGGCTGCGCGGACGCTGGGACGGGCCGATCGTCCTCAAGGGCATCCAGCACCTCGACGACGCCCGCCGCGCCGCGTACGCCGGAATGGACGGGATCGTCGTCTCCAACCACGGCGGGCGGCAGGTGGACGGGGCCGTCGCGGCGCTCGACCAGCTCCCCAAGATCGTCGACACGGTCGGGGACAGGCTGAGCGTGCTGTTCGACAGCGGCGTGCGCACCGGCGCCGACGCCGCCAAGGCGCTGGCGCTGGGGGCCGAGGCCGTGCTGGTGGGCCGCCCGTACGCCTACGGGCTGGGACTCGGCGGTGAGGCGGGGGTGCGGCACGTCCTGCGCTGCCTGCTGGCCGAACTGGAGCTGACGCTGGCGCTCTGCGGCGCGGGGAGCGTCCGGGAACTGGGGCGCGACCTGCTGGCATGACATTTGTCACTGCACCGGGGTGAAAGTCTCAGCGCCGGTTCCTGACGCCCGGCACTGACCGCCCCGCCCCCGTCCGCGGCACCCTTGGAGCAGGTTCGGAGTGCTGCCGAGGAGGTCGGGATGATCGAGGTTTCGGGACCGGTCGCGTTCACCGTCCGGGCCGGTGAGGTGGTCGCGGTGTGCGGCAGGGGGACGACCGCCCTGCTGGAGGCCGTCAGCGGGGACCGGCTCCCCGCCCGCGGACGGGTCGCGGTCGGCGGGTCCGACCCCTACCGGCAGCGGGCGGGGGTGAGCGTCGGGGCGCTGTGGGCAGACGGCGGGCTCTACGGCGACCTCGCCCTGGAGGAGATCATCGGGGCGTGGCGGCGCTGGGCGTCCCGGCCCCTGGACCGGGACACCGTCACGGCCCTGGCGGCGCTGGAGGGACGCGAGTGCGTCCCCTACTCCCGGCTGACCTCCGGGGAGCGGCGCAGGTTCGACCTGGCGCTCGTGCTGGTCTCCCAGCCGGACGCGCTGGTGATCGACGAGCCCGCCACCGGGCTCGACCCGCAGGAGGCGCGGGAGGTGTGGCGGCTCGTCAAGTCGCTCGGCATCCCCGTGCTCGTCGCGGCCCGGTGCCCCGCCGAGGCGCTGAAGGCCGACCGGGTGGTGCTGCTGGACTCGCCGGTCGACCTCCTGGCCGCCTGAGCCGGTGGACCACTCGGTGCGCGCCGGCGCGCGTCCGGCCGCGGGCGGGACGCCGTCGGGCGTACGCCGCCTGTGGACAACGGCCTTCCTCCGCCGGGGCAGCGCATACGCTGTGGAATCCCGGACGAGGAGGTGGTCGATGCAGCCCAGGCTTCCCGGCGAGATGTCGATCGTCACGTTCGTGGTGGTCCTGTCGACCCTGGCCACGTGCGGGCTCTTCTCGCAGGCGGTCATCGAGGCCGCCGGACGCGAGCCGTGGCGGTTCGTCGTCGGGACGATGGCGGCGCTGCTCGTCGCGGCCCTGCAGGGGCGGCTGATGTGGCAGTCGGCGCGGCGGGAGGTCACGTCGGGCAGCCGGATCATGCTCGGGGTGATCGCGCTGGTGTGCTTCCCCCTGCCGCTGCTGCTCGGTCCCGCCTGGTTCTCCGCGATGTTCGCGGTGGCCGGGATGATCGCGGTGACGCTGCCGGAGAACTGGTCGGTGCCGCTGGTCGGGGGCGCGGCGCTGCTGGCGTCCGGGGTGGCGCTGCTGGCGGGGGCGAGCGGACCGCAGGCGGTGCTGCTGGCGGTGAGCTTCCCCGTCGTGGCGCTGTCGGCGTACGCGACGGTGTGGCTGAGCCTGGCGGTGAAGGAACTGCGTGACGCCCGAGCCGAACTGGCGCGCCGCGCCGTGGGGGAGGAGCGGATGCGCTTCGCCCGCGACCTGCACGACGTCCTTGGCCACAGCCTGCAGGCCGTGGCGCTGCGGGCCGAACTGGCCGAACGGCTGCTCGCCCGCGACCCGGAACGCGTGGCCGGGGAGCTGGCCGAGATCCAGAAGATGGCGCGAGGCGCCGTCCAGGAGGTGCGCGACGTGGTGCGGGGCTACCGCGTCACGTCGCTGCGCACGGAGCTGGACGGGGCGACGGCCGTGCTGCGCGCGGCGGGGATCTCCTGCGAGACGCCGCTCCTGCCCGACGAGCTGCCCCAGCACGTGCACGAGACGCTGGGCTGGGTCGCGCGGGAGGCGGTCACGAACGTGCTGCGGCACAGCGGCGCCACCCTGTGCCGCATGACCCTGCGCGCCGACGGCCCGGATGCCCGGCTGGAGATCGTGAACGACGGGGCCCGCCGCTCCGAGGGGGCCGGCAGCGGGCTGGCCGGGCTGCGCGAACGGCTCGCCGCGGTGGGAGGGCGGCTGCAGTCCGGGCTGATCGCGGACGGTACCTTCCAGGTGCTGGCGACCGTCCCGCTGGCCGAGGGTGCGGCGGGACAGAAGGAGGGGCGTTGACCGCGATCAGGGTGTTGCTCGCCGACGACCACCACCTCGTCCGGGAGGCACTGGCGCTGCTGCTGGGCACCGAGGACGGGATCGAGGTCGTCGCCGACGTGGGGCGCGGCGACGAGGCGGTCGACCGGGCCCTGGACCACCGCCCGGACGTGGCGGTCCTCGACATCGACATGCCGGGCCTGGACGGCCTGTCCGCCGCCGAGCGCCTCGCCGCCGCCCTGCCGTCCTGCCGCGTCGTCATCGTCACCGGCCACGGCCGCCCCGGCAACCTCCGCCGCGCCATGGCCGCCGGCGTCCGCGGCTTCCTCGGCAAGGACACCCCCGGCTCCCGCCTCGCCGAGGTCATCCGCCAGGTCCACGGCGGCGCCCGCTACATCGACCCGCAACTCGCCGCCGACGCCCTCGCCGCAGAGGAGTGCCCCCTCACCCCGCGCGAGCTCGACGCCCTGCGCGCCGCCGCCGGAGGCTCCCCCGTCAGCCGCATCGCCCGCGCCCTCAGCCTCTCCGAAGGCACCGTCCGCAACTACCTCTCCTCCGCCGTCACCAAACTCGGCGTCGACAACCGCCACGCCGCCGTCCAGTCCGCCCGCGACCGCGGCTGGCTCTGACTCCGCCCGCCGAACGCAGGCCACCCGTCCGCCTGAAGATCCGCTCACCACGTCCTGGCCCGGATCGTGGTCCGCTCTTGCCGAGGCGGGGACGTCGCCGCCCGTAGGGCCGTCGGTCATGTCTCCGTCCGGATGCGGTCCGCCGGCCGGTGAGGGCGGACCGCCAAGCCGTCTGGAGATCCGCTCATCACGCCTTCGCCCGGATCGTGGTCGGGCGGACCGGTGAATCGTCTGGAGGGCCGCCGGCTGCGTCTTCGCCTGGATCGTGATCCACTGGTCGGCGGGGGCCGGTCGTCGGGGTCGCCTGCCGGGGCCTGCTGCGGGGAACCAGGTATTCGTCCTCTCCGGATTGAGTAGGCGCGCCCTTGGCCGCAGGGGGGCGATGGCGCAGGCTGTGCCGAATGGAACCGGTACACCGCACCCCCTGGCGTCATGCGGCGCTCCTCCTGAAGGCCGTGCTGGCCGTGCTGCTGGCGCTGGCGCTGGCCTTCCCCGAATGGGACCGTTTCGCCGACAAGGCCATGGGGGCGCGTGCCGTCGCCTATCCGCTGGCCGCGCTGCTGGTGCCCGCGATCTGGCTGGTCCGGCGTCGGCTCGGCCGTCCGGGCCTCTTCCCCTGGGACGTCGACGCCCTGCTCACCGCCCCCTTCGTCATCGACGTCGCGGGCAACGCCCTCGACCTGTACGACTCGGTGGGCTGGTTCGACGACGCGTGCCACTTCGGCAACTGGGCGCTGCTCGGCGGCGCCGCGGGAGCGGCGCTCCTCCGCGGACCCGGCCTGCCCCGCTGGGTGACCGTCCTCCTGGTGGCAGGAGCAGGCGCCATAGCCGCCATCGCCTGGGAGCTCGCCGAATACGGCGCGTTCATCCTCGACACCCCCGAATCCATCGGTATCTACCGCGACACCCTCGGAGACGAGGCACTCGGCCTCCTGGGCGCCACCACCGCCGGCCTCCTCACGGCCTTCCGCCGTCGCCCGCCGACCGCACGATGACCCTGGACGTCGCGCGGCCGGTCGTGGATGTTGCGCGGCTGATCCCGGGTGTCGGGCTGGCTGGTCGTGGGCATTGCGCGGCTGATCCTGGACGTCGGGCGGCCGGTCGTGGACATCGTGCGACGAGCTCTCGGGGTTTCCGGGGTCGTGCGGAGATCCGGGAAGGAAGAGGCGATGGGGCCGTCGTGGTCGTGGGGGCGGCCGTCCGCCACCCGAACCCGTCCTGCCGGGGCGGCTGGACGGGTTCGGGTGGCGCGTCGCCGGACGGTCCGGTGCTCTTCGGGCGGGGTCAGGAGGGGGTGGCGAGGACCAGGGGGAGGACGGCGGTGGCTCCGGCTTCGCGGAGGAGTCTGGCGGCGACGGTGAGGGTCCAGCCGGAGTCGGAGTGGTCGTCGACGAGGAGGACGGGGCCCTGTGGGACGGGGAGGTCGAGGGTGAGGGAGTGCAGGACGGTGCGCAGGCGCTGGGCGCTGTTGTGCTGGGGCGGGGCGGGCGGGCCCTGGGAGGCGAGGGCGCCGAGGTAGGGGAGGCGGCCCACGCGGGAGAGGTGCTCGGCGAGGCTGGAGACGAGCAGGGGGCGGGTGCGGGAGGCGATCGAGGCCACCGCGACGGGACGTTCGGACCAGTCCCAGGCGGCGAGGACCTGCACGATGGCCGCGGCGATCTCGTCGGGGACGGGCTGGTCGGGGGAGCCGTCGGCCAGCAGGGCGCGCAGGCGCGGGCCCCAGCCGATGTCGGTGAGGCGGCCCAGGGCGCGGCCCGGCTCGGCCTGCAGGGCGGCCGGGATCCGGCCGGACAGGCCGAGTTCGTCCTTGAGCCCGGTCGGCCACATGCGGCGCGGGGAGAGCTCGACGCCGGGACGGGCCAGCCGGTCCCTGGCCCGGGTGACGGCCCTTTCGGAGAGCTCGGACGGCCAGTGCTCGCCGGTGCAGTTGTCGCAGCGGCCGCAGGGCTCGGCCGCGAGATCGTCCAGGCAGCGGCGGAGGAAGAGCATCCGGCACTCGGAGGTGCCCTGGTAGTCGAGCATCGCCTGCTGCTCGTGGTCGCGGGCGGCCTGGACCCGGGCGTAGCGGTCGGCGTCGTACGCCCAGGGCTCGCCGGTGGCGACCCAGCCCCCCTTGACCCGGCGGACCGCGCCGTCCACGTCCAGGACCTTGAGCATCATCTCCAGGCGGTTGCGGGACAGGTCGACACGCGGTTCGAGGGCGGCCGTCGACAGGGGGCGTTCGCCGAGCGCCGCCAGCACGTTGCGCACGACGGGCTCGGGCGGAAAGGCCAGCGAGGCGAAATAGGACCAGATGTCGCGGTCCTCCGGGCCGGGCAGCAGGATCACCTCGGCCCGTTCGACACCGCGGCCCGCCCGGCCGATCTGCTGGTAGTAGGCGACCGGCGAGGACGGCGCGCCCAGATGGACGATGAACCCCAGATCCGGCTTGTCGAACCCCATGCCCAGGGCGCTGGTCGCCACCAGCGCCTTGAGCTTGTTGTCCAGCAGGTCACGTTCGGCCTGCAGCCGTTCGGCGGGCTCCGTCTGGCCCGAGTACGCCGCGACCGCGAAACCCCTGTCCCGCAACATCGCGGCGACCTCATGGGCGGCGGCGACCGTCAGGGTGTAGACGATCCCCGAGCCCGGCAGCTCCTCCAGCCGCTCGCACAGCCAGGCGAGCCGCTCCTCCGCGGTCCTCAGCCGGACCGCGGCCAGCCGCAGCGAATCGCGCTCCAGCGTGCCGCGCAGCACCAGGGTGCCCTCGCCGAGCTGCTCGGCCACGTCGGTGGTGACCCGGGAGTTGGCGGTGGCCGTCGTCGCCAGCACCGGCACGCCCCGGGGCAGCTCGCCGAACAGGGTGCGCAGCCGCCGGTAGTCCGGCCGGAAGTCGTGGCCCCAGTCGGAGATGCAGTGCGCCTCGTCGACCACGACCAGCCCCGCCGTGGCGGACAGCTCCGGCAGCACCTGATCGCGGAACTCCGGGTTGTTCAGCCGTTCGGGGCTCACCAGCAGGACGTCGACGGCGCCCGCCGAGACCTCGGCGTAGACCTGCCGCCAGTCCTCCGGGTTGGCCGAGTTGATCGTCCGGGCGGCGATGCCCGCACGGGCCGCGGCGTCGATCTGGTTGCGCATCAGCGCCAGCAGCGGCGAGACGATCACCGTCGGGCCCGCGCCGCGCGCCCGCAGCAGCGCGGTGGCGACGAAGTAGACCGCGGACTTGCCCCAGCCGGTGCGCTGCACGACCAGGGCACGGCGCCGCTCCTCCACCAGGGCGGCGATCGCCGTCCACTGGTCCTCCCGCAACCGGGCGTGCTCTCCCGCCAGCGCCCGCAGGCACCGTTCGGCTTCCGTCCGCAAGTCCATGCCCCATCACTATCACCGGTCACGGACGTCCCGGTCCGGTTCGGGCCGGCCTGTGGACGGTTCAGCGCGCCGCCGTCCCTGTGGACGAGCGGCCCGGAGCCGGGAAGGGCTGTGGACGACGTCGGATCTGTCGTCGGGCGGTGATAGGACAGTCACGTCAGCAGCAGACCACCGAGAACGGCCACTGAGATGACGAAGACGTCCCACTACGAGTACGTGGAATCCTTCGCGGGGCTGCCCGTGTTCGACTTCACCCCGGAGACCGGGCCGGAGGGGCTGCCCGGATCCGCCCAGGTCGCCTGGCGGGTGCGCCTCGACGACTTCATCGAGGACTTCGCCCCCTTCCAGGAGTTGTTCTCCCGCTTCCTCGAGTCCGTCGACACCGCGTCCGTGACCGCGCTGATCATCGGCAACTGGGGCGCCACCCACGAGGTCTCCGCGGACCGGCCCTTGAGGCTGCTGACCGATGAGGCGGAGCGGTTCCCCGCGCTCAAGGCGCTGTTCTTCGGGGAGTGGCTGCAGCAGGAGACGGAGATCTCCTGGATCGAGCAGGGGGACGTCACCCCGCTGTTCACCGCGTTCCCCGGCCTGGAGACCGTCGTCATCAGGGGCGGCAGCGGGATGGCGCTGTCCCCGCTCACCAGCTCCGTCCTGAGCGAGCTGCGCCTGGAGACCGGCGGCCTGCCCGGCTCGGTGGTGCGCGCGCTGGGCGCGTCCGGCCTCCCGGCGCTGCGGTCGCTGGAGTTGTGGCTCGGCGTGGACGAGTACGGCGGGGACACCGCCCTCGCCGACCTCGGCCCGCTGCTGAGCGGAGAGCGGTTCCCCGGACTGCGCCACCTCGGACTCCAGGACGCCGAGATCCAGGACGAGATCGCCGCCGCCGTCGCCGGAGCCCCCGTCGTGGCGCAGCTGGAGTCCCTCAGCCTGTCGATGGGGATGCTCACCGATGAGGGAGCCGAGGCGCTGCTCTCCGGCCAGCCGCTCAGCCACCTGAAGCATCTCGACCTCCACCACCACTACCTGTCCGACGAGATGATCGAACGGGTCCGCGCCGCGCTGCCCGGCGTCGACGTCGATCTCGGCGACAAGCAGCGGGACGAGTGGCGCTACGTGGCAGTGGCCGAGTAGCCGATGACGGGTTTCACGGTCGTCGGGACACGGGGAGACCGCAGGGTCGAGGCGTTCGCCGCCGCCTGCGCGTCGTCCGGCGTGCCCCGGCCCAGACTCCTGCCCTGGACGGACGTGCTGAGCGGCGCGCCGCTGGAGGTGGACGGGCTGCTGCGGATCGACTCCCCGGGCGAGGACGCCGCGGCCGACGCGCTGCTGCGCGGCCCCGGAGACCCGGCGCGGGTCGGCGGCGGCGCCCGCTGGTACCGCACCCTGTCGCGAGGCCTGGAGCGGCTCCGCGGTCTCCCGTCGGTCAGCGACGTCGACGAGATCGCGGTCATGTTCGACAAACGGGCATGCCACGCCCGGCTGCTGGAGGCGGGCGTGCCCGTCCCGGCCTCGCTCGGCCCGATCAGCGGGTATCAGGAGCTGCGCGAGCGGATGGCCGAGCGGCGTGTCCACCGCGTGTTCGTGAAACCCGCCCACGGCTCCTCGGCCTCGGGCGTCGTCGCCCTGCGGACGGCGCCCGGCCGTGTCAAGGCCGTCAGCTCCGCGGTCCCGGCGGGGGACGGCTGGCGCAACTCGCTGCGCGTGCGGGCGTACACGTCCGAGCGGGAGGTGGCCCGCCTGGTCGACGCCCTGGCCCCCGACGGCCTGCACGTCGAGAAGTGGTTCCCCAAGGCCGCGCTGGACGGCCGCCTCCTGGACCTGCGCGTCGTGGTGATCGCCGGGGAGCCCGCCCACGCGGTGGTGCGCACCAGCACCGCGCCCATGACCAACCTCCACCTGGGCGGCGCCCGGGGCGATCTGGAAGCCGTCCGCGCCCGCGTCGACTGGGACGAGGCGATGTCCGTGTGCGCCCGCGCCGCCGCCTGCTTCCCCCGCAGCCTCATGGTCGCCGTCGACCTCATGATCGGCCTCGGCTGGCGCCGCCCGACCGTCGCCGAGGTCAACGCCTTCGGCGACCTCCTCCCCGCCCTGACCGGCCTCCCCGGCACCCCGGCCGAAGGCCTGGACACCTACACCGCCCAGGTCCGCGCCGCCCTGCACGGCTCCCGCCGAAACACCCCGCCCGCCCTGGGGCCGCATCCCACCCCGACAGAACGCCCCGCCCCGGCGGACGGCATGGGCACCCCGCGCAAGGGCGGAGAGGGCGTCGTGCGTGTCCCGGAGGAGGAGGTCGTACCTGCGGTCGGTGGAGAGGCCGCGTCCATCGTGGAGGGAGGAGACGTCCGGTGCGGGACATGAACGAGATTATCGGCACGCATGATGTGGTGCTGGTGACGTTGGACACGCTGCGCTACGACGTGGCGGTGGAGTCGGCCACGGCGGGACGGACGCCCGAGTTCTCGCGGCGGTTCGTGTGGGAGGAGCGGCACGCGCCGGGGAACTTCACCTTCGCGTCGCACATGGCGATGCTGGCGGGCTTCCTGCCGACGCCCGCGGCGCCGGGGCCGCATCCCCGCCTGTTCGCCTCGGCGTTCCCCGGAAGCGAGACGACGAGCCCGCTGACCTGGAAGTACGACGCGCCGGACCTGCCTTCGGGTCTGGCTCAGGCCGGGTACCACACGGCGTGCGTCGGGGGAGTGGGCTTCTTCAACGGGCAGACCGCCCTCGGGTCGGTGCTGCCGGGCATGTTCGCCGAGTCCCACTGGGCGCCCGAGTTCGGGGTGACCTGCCCGGACAGCCTCGACCACCAGGTGAACAGGATCGCTGAGATCGTCGCGAGGACGCGGCAGCGTCTGTTCCTGCTGCTGAACGTCTCGGCGCTGCACCAGCCCAACCACCACTACCTGCCCGGCGCGTCCGGTGACACCCTGGAGACCCACGCGGCGGCGCTGGAGTACGTCGACTCGCGGATGGGCCGGCTCTTCACCGCACTGCGCCGCCCCACCTTCGTCATCATCTGCTCGGACCACGGCACCGCTTATGGCGAGGGCGGCCACACCGGCCACCGTCTCGGCCATGAGGTCGTCTGGACCGTGCCATACGCGGAGTTCGTCCTCGAATGAAGCCTTACCAGGGATACGTCTACGCCTATCCCCACAAGACCGCCTACCGCCCCCTCGACCCCGCCCCCGCCCTCCGCGACGTGTGGCGCGATGAGGACACCTCCCGGCTCTTCCTCTACCTCCACATCCCCTTCTGCGAGATCCGCTGCGGCTTCTGCAACCTCTTCACCCGCACCGGCGCCCCCGAGTCCCTCACCACCGCCTACCTCGACGCCCTGGAGCGCCAGGCGGAAGCGACCCTGGACGCCCTGGGCCCCGCCGCCCGCTTCACCCAGGCCGCCTTCGGCGGCGGCACCCCCACCTACCTCACGGCCCCCGAACTGGCCCGCCTCTGCGACCTCACCACCCGCATCCTCACCCACCCGGCGGAACCTTCGAGTTCCGCCCAGCAGGACGGTCTCCGTCCGGGTGCCGCGGATCCGGTGGGGTTCTCGGATTCCGCCCGTTCGGACGGCCTCCGCACCTCCCATCCGGTGGATTCCTTGAGCTCTCGGCAGGACGGCCTCGGTTCGGGTGCCGCGGATCCGGTGGGGTTCTCGGGCTCCGCCCGTCCGGACGGCCTCCGCATCTCCCGTCCAGGTTCCGCGCACCTGGCGGGGCCCACGGGTTCCGCTCGGCCGGACGGCCGCACCCTTCGTTCGAGTTCCGCGCGTCCGGCGGGGCCACCGAGCTCTGCTCGGGCGGACGGACTTCTCGCTTCTGGTCCGGGTTCGGCATCCGTGGCCGGTGGAGGGCGTCCGGGGGTGCCGCTGGCGGTGGAGACGTCGCCGGGGACGGCGACGAAGGACAGACTGGAGGTGTTGCGGGCGTACGGGACCAGGCGGGTCTCGATCGGGGTGCAGAGCTTCGTGGAGGCCGAGGCGCGGGCGGCGGTGCGGCCGCAGAAGGCAGAGGAGGTGGTCGGGGCGCTCGACACGATCCGGGACGTCGGGTTCCCGGTGCTGAACATCGACCTCATCTACGGGATCGACGGGCAGACGGCCGAGTCGTGGACGCGGTCGATCGACCGGGCGCTGGAGTGGAGGCCCGAGGAGCTCTACCTGTACCCCCTGTACATCCGGCCGCTGACGGGTCTGGGGAGGCTCGGGGGAGACTGGGACGACCAGCGGCTGCGCCTCTACCGGCTGGGACGGGACCACCTGCTGTCCCACGGGTACGAGCAGGTCTCGATGCGGATGTTCCGCCTCCCGGGGACGCGGGCCGGCGGAACCGAGTACTCCTGCCAGGAGGACGGGATGGTCGGTCTGGGCTGCGGTGCCCGCTCCTACACCGCGAACCTCCACTACTCCTTCGAGTACGCCGTCCATGCCACCGAGGTCCGCGCCATCATCGACGACTACGTCCGCACCGAGGACTTCACCCGGGCCCGTGTCGGCTTCGCCATGACCGGCGACGAGCATCGCCGCCGCCACCTCCTGCAGTCCCTCCTCCAGGCCGAGGGCCTGGACCGCCTCGCCTACCGCGCCCGTTTCGGCACTGATGTCCTCGCCGACTTCGATCTGGCCCCGTTCGCCCGCCGCGGCTGGCTGGAGGAGACCCCCGGCACCCTGGTCCTCACGCCCGAGGGCCTCGCCCATTCCGACGCCCTGGGTCCCGCCCTCTTCTCCCCGCACGTCCGCGCCCTCATGGACACCTACCGAGCCCGCTGATGCCGACCTTCCGCCCTTTCATTTCCCGCCTTACTATGTCAAGGCCGCCTCTTTTCCCCGCATTCTCACTCACCGGCCATCTCCCCTCATCGAACGGACGAAGCGGCGTTCCGGACGGCGGGAAGACGTGGCCGGACCGCTGCGAGGCGGCCGGATGCTGACCGTGCTGTACCGGGGGCCGCTGGCCAGCTGCGACTACGACTGCCCGTACTGCCCGTTCGCCAAGCGGCGGGACACGCCTGAGCAGCTGCGGGCGGACCGGTCGGCGCTCGCGCGGTTCATGTCCTGGGCGGCCGCCCGGGAGGAGGAGCTCTCCGTGCTGTTCACCCCCTGGGGGGAGGGGCTGGTGCGTTCCTGGTACCGGGAGGCCCTGGTGGAGCTGAGCCTGATGCCGCACGTCCGCAGGGCCGCCATCCAGACCAACCTCAGCGGCCGGACGGAGTGGACCGCTCGGGCCGACCTGACGAAACTGGCGCTGTGGACGACGTTCCACCCCGGCCAGGTGACGCACGAGCGGTTCCTCGCGAAATCCCGTGCGCTGGCCGAGCGGGGAGTGCGGCACAGCGTGGGCGTGGTCGGCCTCCCCGAGCACCTCGACGCCGCTCGCCGGCTGCGGAGGGAGCTGCCGTCCCCGGTCTACCTCTGGGTGAACGCCGCCGAAGGCCACACCTACACCGACGAGGAAGCCGACCGCTGGACGGAACTCGACCCGCTCTTCCCCTACAGCCGCCACCCCCACCGCACCCGCGGCCTGCCCTGCCGCACCGGTCACGACGTCGTCTCCGTCGCGGGCGACGGCACCGTCACCCGCTGCCACTTCATCAAGACCCCCCTGGGCAACCTCTACGACGGCACCTTCCACCCCACCCCGAAACCGTCCGCCTGCCCCAACACCTCGTGCGACTGCCACATCGGTTACGTCCACTTCGAGCCCCTGCGCCTCTACGACGTCTTCACCGACGGACTCCTGGAACGCATCCCGATCCTGCCCTGACCACCCCTCCCCGACCACGTCCCGCAGACCACCCGACGAGAGGCCTCCACCCTCACCCGAGGAGCCGGAGATGGCTTCGCTTCGTCCGAGGAACTCGGAGAGGGCTCCGCCCTCACCCAAAGAGCCCGGAGAAGGCTTCGCCTCGTCCGGGGAATTCAGAAAGGGCTCCGCTCTCGTCTGAGGAGTCGGAGGTGGCTTCGCTTCGTCTGAGGAGTCCGGAGAGGACTCCGCCCTCACCCGAAGAATCCGGAGAAGGCTTCGCCTCGTCCGAGGAACTCGGAGAGGGCTCCGCTCTCGTCCGAGGGGCCGGAGGTGGCTTCGCCTCACCTGAGGAGCCAGGAGAGGCTTCCACCCTCACCCGAGGAGCCTGGAGAAGGCTTCGCCGTAGCCGGGGGACCCCTTCGGCCTGCTCGAGAACTCGATGGAGGCCCCGCCCCCGTCCGGGACGGAGAGGGTCAGGTCTCCTGGAGGGGGCGGTATTCGGCCTCGGTGAGGCCGAAGGTCCAGGCGACGCCGGCGCGGGCGGTGCGGGTGTCGGGCGGGACGCGGAGGTAGTAGGTGCGACGGGTGCCGTCGGGTTCGGGGGTGGAGTTGACGACCTCGACCATGACGACGGGTTCGTCGTCGGGGAGGTCGATGCGCCAGAGGACGCCTGTCTCGTCCCGGTGGAGGGGCTGGGCGCCGGCTTCGGCGAGGTAGCGGTCGTAGCCGAAGCGCTCCAGCATGACGCGGCGGAGTTCGGCGTTCTCCTCGGCGAGGATGCGGTGCGCGGTCAGGCCGGAGAGGGTGTCGAGGAAGCCCGGGGGGATGGGCATGCCGCGCCAGGCGTGGAGGGCGAAGCCGTCGGAGTAGGAGAGGGCGGGGCCGTCGCCGTTGTGGAGGCGGCCGGGCTCGTCGCGGTGGAGCTCGACGGGGCGTTCGCTGAGGATGACGAGGTTCTCGTAGGGCCACCACCAGCCCGCGGAGGCGGCGACCTCGGCCGGCCCGTGCAGGGGCGCCAGCCGGTCGAGGGAGGCGAAGAGCTCCAGCCAGGGGGCGTCGTGCTGGCCGAGCACCGCGTCGAGCGTGGCGGCGCGCAGCAGGGGGCCGTGCTCCTCGTCGAGCTCGCCGATGGCGCGCCTGATCCGGGTGACCAGCTCGTTCACCCGTTCCCAGGTGAACGCCCCGGTCCGGGCCCAGGCCTCGACCCAGCCGTGCGGACCCAGCTCGGCACGCGCGGCGGCCCGTTCCCGCTCCCACGGGGCCGTCCGCACCCGCTCCCGCACGCAGGCGCCTGTCTCGACGCCCGCGAACAGTTCTTCGAACACCCGCCGCGCGGCCTGCCCGCCCTCCGGACCGGCGGTCTCGGGACCGCTCCCACCGGAAGGGACATCCGCCAGGACCGGGGCACGGGCACCGGACGCCTCGAGACCGCGGGCCCCGCTCGTGTCCGAAACGCCGTCGGCACCGGGAGCGTCCCCCCGGGCGGGAACGTCGTCCGAAGCGGGGCCGTCGGCTGAGGCGGGCGTCCTGGCCGGGGCGACGCCGTGGTCCCGGAGGCCGGCGAGGAGGGAGCGGAGCGAGGGGGCGTCGAACAGGGCGGTCCGGGTGCCGGGCGGGAGGCCGGGGCGCAGCAGGACGGACAGGAGGGCGCCGGCGGCGGGGGAGGCGACCCACAGGAAGGAGGCGGGCGGGGCGAGGCCTGCGGCGGCGTAGGCGGCGCGGACGCCGGCCTCGGCGCGGGCGCGGTCGGCGGGGAGGGCGGTGAACGGCATCAGTCCGAGACCATCCGGACGGCGCCGGGGGTGTACTCGCGCTGGCGGATGACGCGGTACCAGCCGGTGGGGAGCGCGATGGGCGCGTGCTCCTCGTGGACCAGGCGGCCGCCCGACGGAAGGTGGAGGTAGTCCGGCACGAAGGGGTGGCCGGAGCGGTGCAGGGCGCCGGGCGCGTGGACGGCGTGGGCGTGCCCGGTGGCCTCGCCCAGCGCCAGGACCATGCGGCCGCGGCCGTCGCGCGGCGCGGTCGGCAGGGTCCGCGTCGAGTCGGGTACCGCCTCGTCGGCGACCGGCTGGATGAGGATGTCTCCTTGTCGGAACATGCCACGAAACTATCGATCGCCACTGACAGAACCCGGCCGTCCGGCGCCGGCCGCATCGCCGCGGGGAAGGGCTCCGGCGCGGCGGCGCCCGGGACGGGAAGGCTCCCGGCGGGAGACCGCCGGGAGCCGTGGGACGACCTGTGGATCAGGCCGCGGGAAGGACCGATCCCTGGTACTTGTCGGTGATGAACTTCTTGGTCTCCTCGGACTGCAGGAGTTCGAGGAGCTTCTTGACGTTCGCGTCGGACTCGTCGCCCGCCTTCACGACCAGCCCGTTGGCGTAGGGGTTGCCGTCGGCCTTCTCCAGGGCGAGCGCGTCGTCGGCGGGGGTCAGGCCGCCCTCGAGGGCGTAGTTGCCGTTGATGACGGCGGCGTCGACGTCCTGCAGGGAACGGGGGAGCTGGGCGGCTTCCAGCGCCGTGAACTTCAGGTTCCGCGGGTTGCCGGTGATGTCCCGCTCGGTCGCCGCGGTGCCCGCCCCCTCCTTCAGGGTGATGACGCCGTTGTCGGCGAGCAGGTGCAGGGCGCGGGCGCCGTTGGTGGCGTCGTTCGGGATGGCGATGGTGGCGCCGGAGGCCAGCCCGTCCAGCGACTCGGTCTTCTCGGAGTAGACGCCGAGCGGCTCCAGGTGCACGTTGCCGACCCAGGAGAGCTTGAGGCCCTTCTCGGCCGCGAAGTCCTCCAGGTAGGGCTTGTGCTGGAAGTAGTTGGCGCCGAGCTGGCCGTCGCCCAGCGCGACGTTCGGCTGGACGTAGTCGGAGAACTCCTTGATCTCCAGCTCGAGCCCGGCCTTCTCGGCGAGGTTGTCCTTGACGTAGGTCAGGATCTCGCCGTGCGGGGAGGGGGTGGCGCCGACGACGAGCGCGTCCGGCGACTCCGAGCCGCCGCCGCAGGCCGCGGTGAGCGCCAGGGCCGCGGCGGACAGGACGACGGTGATCTTCTTGAGCAAGGTGGTGCCTTTCAGGGTTGTCTGTGCGAGAGCCGCCGGACGAGGAGGTCGCCCAGCATCTGGACGAGCTGCACCAGGACGACCAGGACGACCACGCACGCGATCATGACGTCGGTCTCGAACCGCTGGTAGCCGTAGCGGATGGCCAGGTCGCCCAGTCCCCCGCCGCCGACCGCCCCGGCCATGGCCGAGTAGCCGACGAGGGTGATGACGGTGATGGTCAGGCCCGCCACCAGCCCCGGCATGGCCTCGCGCAGCAGGACCTTGCGGACGATCTGCCACCGGGAGGCGCCCATCGCCCGGGCGGCCGAGACCACCGCGGGGTCGACCTCGCGCAGGGAGGTCTCGGCGAGCCTGGCGTAGAAGGGGATGGCTCCGACGGTCAGCGGCACGATCGCCGCGGTGGTGCCGATCGTGGTGCCGACGACCATCCGGGTGAACGGCAGGATCGCGACCATCAGGATGATGAACGGCAGCGAGCGCCCGACGTTGACGACCAGCCCGAGCACCCGGTTGACCGGGAGGCAGGGCAGCAGCCCGCCCCGGCCGGTGAGGATGAGCAGGACGCCCAGGAGCAGGCCGCCGGCGGCGGTGAGGAGGGCGGAGACCCAGACCATCTGGAAGGTCTCCCGCAGCGCCTGGACGAGGATCTCGTCGAGCCCGTTCACGCCGCGACCTCCAGTGTCAGCCCGCGCTCGCGCAGGTGGGCGAGCGGGGCCGTGTTGTCGGCGGGGGAGCCGGGCAGTTCGATCCGCAGCCGGCCGGCCCGTCCTCCGGCGACGTCCTCGATGGAGCCGGCGAGGATGTCGACGTCGATGGAGTAGGTCCGGGCGAGCGCGGCGACGAACCGTGTGGGGGACTCCTCGGCGGCCTCTCCGGTGAACGTCACGTCGACGACCGTGGTCCCGGGACGGGCGGAGGGCGGCGGCAGGGGGAACAGCCCGCGTGCGAGTTCCGAGCCGGGCCGGGCCAGGAGTTCCCGGACGCCGCCCGCCTCGGTGATCCGTCCGTCGTGCATGATGGCGGCGGAGTCGCAGATGTTCTTGACCACGTCCATCTCGTGGGTGATGAGCAGGACGGTCAGGCCCAGCTCCCGGTTGAGCCGGCGCAGCAGGGCCAGGATGGAGCCGGTGGTCTCCGGGTCGAGGGCCGAGGTCGCCTCGTCCGACAGCAGCACGGACGGCGAGCCCGCCAGCGCGCGGGCGATGCCGACGCGCTGCTTCTGGCCGCCGGACAGCTGGGCGGGGTAGGCGCCGCCGAGGCCGCCGAGGCCGACCAGGTCGAGCAGTTCGGCGACGCGCTTCAGCCGTTCCCGGCGCGGGGTGCCGGTCACCTCCAGCGGGAACGCGACGTTGCCCGCGACGTCCCGCGAGGACAGCAGGCCGAAGTGCTGGTGGATCATGCCGATGCGCTGGCGGGCCGCGCGCAGCTCCCGTTCGGAGAGTGCGGACAGGTCGGCGCCGTCGACGACCACGCGGCCGCGGTCGGGCCGTTCCAGCATGGTGACGCTGCGCAGCAGGGTGCTCTTGCCCGCGCCGCTGCGGCCGATGACCCCGTACACCTCACCGGGGGCCACATGGAGGCTGACGTCGTCCAGCGCCGTGACGGTGCGGCCGCGGGCGCGGTAGACCTTCCGGATATTTTCGATATGAATCATGGGTTTTAGTCCAGAGGTGTGCCGTCCGCTGGACCGCGCGTGGCGCGGGCACCGAGAGGGCGGGAAAGGGGGGCGAGACGCCTCGGGGTTCCTCAGCCGCGCGTGCGGCGACACACCCCGTCACGCGGCCGGCGCGTGAACGGCGGCCGGGGGGTCAGGGGCGCCCTGGGCACGGTCATGGACATGAGCTAACCACAAATGGTTCATGTCTGACAAACCACTAAGTTACGGATCATGACGGAGTGTTAGCTACGTCACGCGACGAAAAGGCGGGGCCGACGGCCCCGCCTTTTCGATCGGAACGTTCGCGTCAGAGTTCGGGGCGGGCCCCGAGGTGGCCGACGGCCTTGGCCGCGAGGCGGCAGCCCGCGGTGAGGGCCTCGGCGGGCGGCTTGCCCTCCAGCCAGGCGGGGAGGAAGCCGGCGGCGAAGGCGTCGCCCGCGCCGGTGCCGTCGATGACCTTCTCGACGGGCTCGGCGGGCACCACGACCGGCTCGGGGCGGCCGTTGGTGTACCACAGGGCGCCGTCGTCGCCCATCTTGATGACGACCTGGGGGTACCAGGCGGTCAGCACCTTGGCGGCGAGCTCGGGCTCCTCGCGGCCGGTGAGGGCCTCGGCCTCGCTGGAGCTGACCAGCAGGAGCTTGGTGCCCTGGGTCCACTCGAAGAACGGCTCGGCGCCGGCGCGCTTGAGCGGGGACGACGAGGCGCCGTCCACCGAGATCGACATGCCGGCGTTGCGGGCGATGCGCAGCGCGTGCAGCGCGGCCTTGCGGGAGCCCTCGTTCAGCAGCGAGTACCCCGACAGGTGCAGGTGCGCCCCGGCGGTGAAGAGGTCGGCGGGGATGTCGTCGGGCAGCAGCGCGGCGTTGGCGCCGGGATCGGACATCATGGTCCGGTCGCCCTTGTGGGTGACCAGCACCACACAGGTGCCGGTGGGGCGTTCGGGGTCCATGACGAGCCGGGCGTCCACGCCGTAGCCCATCAGTTCCATGTCCCTGTTGCGGCCCGCGACGTCCGAGCCGCGCCGGCCCACGAACGCGACCTCGACCCCCTCGACGGACAGCCAGGCCGCCACGTTGGCCCCCGATCCCCCGCCGTGCATCGTCACGCTGGCCGGGGTGTCGCTCCCCTTGGCCAGGGGGTACGCGGCTCGGGCCACGGCGTCGGTCATCAGATCGCCGACCACGACCACGCGTGTCATGACGTTGTCACCTCGCTCGTACCTGACTGGTCCGCACCATTCTGCCTGGGCGTGTCGTTGACCGTAACAGCTTCAACCCTCGGATTTGGTCTCGAACGCGCAGCGAAACCGGTAACGGACGGGAGCCCGGGTGCTCGTGACCCTCCCGTGACCACCCTTTCGCCGTCGCTTACGCTCGGGAGCGTGACCGATCACCCTTACCCCGACCACTGGGAGGCCGACGTCGTCCTCTCCGACGGCGGGACCGCCCACCTGCGCCCGATCCGGTCGCAGGACGCCGAACTGCTGCGGACTTTCTACGCGAGGGTCTCCGCGGAGTCGATCTACTATCGGTTCTTCTCGCCCCGGCCCCGGCTGAGCGAGCGGGAGATCCACCATTTCACGACCGTGGATTATGCCGATCGTGTCGCGTTGATCGCCACGATTGGTACGAAAATGGTGGGAATCGTTCGCTATGACCGTACAAATACCCGTGACGAGGCGGAGGTGGCCTTCCTTATCGAGGACGCCCACCAGGGCCGCGGAGTCGGCTCGGTCATGCTCGAGCACATCGCCGCCGCCGCGCGCGAACGGGGCGTGGAGCGGTTCGTCGCCCACGTCCTGCCCGACAACCGGAAGATGACCAAGGTCTTCCGGGACGCCGGGTACGCGGCGAAGCAGCGCTTCGAGGACGGCATCATCCAGCTCACCCTCGACCTGTCGCCGACCGAGACGTCCCGCGAGGTCATGGCCGCCCGCGAGCACCGCGCCGAGGCCCGCTCCATCGAACGGCTGCTCTTCCCCGGCTCGGTGGCGGTGATCGGCGCCAGCCGGGTCGCCCACAGCGTCGGCCAGACGGTCCTGCGCAACCTCCTCGGCGGCGACTTCACCGGCCCCGTCTACCCGGTGCACCCCACCGCCAAGGCCGTGGCGGGCGTCCGCGCCTACGCCCAGGTCCTCGACATCCCCGACGAGGTCGACCTGGCGGTGGTCGCCGTCCCCGCGGCCAAGGTCAAGGAAGTGCTCGACCAGTGCGCCGCCAAGGGCGTGCACGGCCTGATCGTCGTCTCCTCCGGCTTCGGCGAGACCGGCCAGGAGGGGCGTGAACGCCAGCAGGAGCTCGTCAGCCTGGCCAGGGCCAACGGCATGCGGGTCGTGGGACCCAACTGCCTCGGCATCGCCAACACCGACCCCGACGTCCGGCTCAACGCCACCCTGGCACCCGTGATGCCAGGACGCGGCCCCGTGGGCTTCTTCTCCCAGTCCGGCGCGCTGGGCATCGCGATCCTGCAGCGCACGGCCGAGCGCGGCCTCGGCCTGTCGACCTTCGTCTCGGCGGGCAACAGGGCCGACGTGTCGGGCAACGACCTCCTGCAGTACTGGGAGGAGGACCCGTCCACCAAGGCCGTCATGCTCCACCTGGAGTCCATCGGCAACCCCCGCAAGTTCACCCGGCTGGCCCGAAGGCTGTCGCGAATCAAGCCGATCGTCGCGGTGAAGACCGGCCGCACCCTGCAGGGCGTGCCCCTCGGCCACGCCGTCCGCAAGATCGAACTCCCCGACCACGCCGTCAGCTCCCTGTTCGAGCAGGCCGGGGTGCTGAGGGTGGAGAGCCTCTCGGAGCTGTTCGACGTCGCCCAGCTCCTGGCCTACCAGCCGCTCCCGACCGGCAACAGGGTCGCGATCATCCACAACGCCGACTCCCTGGGCCTGCTGGCCCAGGACGCCGCCGCCGCGCTCGGCCTGGTGGTGCGCCCCCCGGCGGGCCTCGGCCCCTTCGCCGGAGCGCAGGACTACGAGAGGGCCCTCGCCGAGGCGCTCGCCGACCCGGCGGTGGACTCGGTGGCCGTCCTCTACACCCCGCCCGTGATCGGCGGCGCCGAGCTCCTCCTGGGCCCGGACCGGCACTCCGACCCGGTGGCCGAGACGATCGTCCGGCTGGCCCGCGACGCCGGGAAGCCGGTACTGGCCACCTACCTGGGCGCCAAGGGCATGCCGCGCGCGCTGCGCGCCCCCACCGCCGACGGCGAGCCGGGGCCCGGCTCCGTCCCGTCCTACCTCGGCCCCGAGGACGCCATGCGCGCCCTGGCCAACGCCACCTGGTACGCCTCCTGGCGCCGCCGCCCCCGCGGCCGGATCCCCGAGCTGGACGGCCTGGACCGCGAACGCGCCAAGGACCTGGTGGCCGGGTGGAGGGCGGCCGGCCGGGAAGGTGACGCCGCCGAGCTGCTCTCCTGCTACGGCGTGAAGGTCGGGGGCTCTCGCGAGGGCCTCGCCCTGCGCATCGCCACCCGGGAGGACACCTCCTTCGGCGCGGTGATCTCCTTCCGCCTGTCGGACGTGGCCGCCGAGCTGCTCGACGACCGCGCCTACCGGCTCGCGCCGCTCACCGACCTGGAGGCGGCCGACATGGTCCGCTCCATCCGGATGGCCCCGCTGCTGTTCGGCCACCGGGGCTCGGAGCCGATCGCGCTGCCCGCCCTGGAGGAACTCCTGATCAGGGTCTCGCTGCTCGCCGCGGACCTGCCGGAGACGGCGCTGCTGGAACTGGAGCCCGTGCTGGCCGACGCCACCGGCGTGACCGTCGCGAGCGCCCGGCTCAGGCTGGCCGAACCCGCCGGCCACCGGCCGGAACTGGAGCCGAGACGGTTGTGAGGACGCGGACGCCGAACGGTCCACGGGGGGACGGACGCCTGTTCGTGGCCGAACGCGCGTTATGCGTGCCGCATGATCCACAGAGAGGCGGACGCCTGGCGGTGCCCTGTTCGTGACCGAATGCGCGCCGCGCGCGCCGAACGATCCACAAGCGTGCCCGCCCGGGGTGCGCCGGGTGCGCGGGACAGGGCAGGATGGGGGAATGAGGGAAACCCGAGCGAAGGGCGATCAGGAGCTGCGCACGGCCATCGAACGCAGCGGCTACTACCCTGAACTGGTCGCCGACGCCGTCGAGTCCGCGCTGGGCGCGGAGGAGGTGCTGGCCTACGTCGTCCACCACGAAGCGGCGTTCGATCCCGGTATGGAGGTGCGGCGGCATGTGACCGTCCTGGTGCTGTCGCCGACCAGGCTGCTGTTCTGCCACACCGACGAGCATCCACCGAGCGATCTCGTGCCCCAGCCGCACTGCTCCACCACCACCGAGACGGTCCGGCTGGACAGGATCAGCTCCGTCGCGATCACCCGGGTGGTGCCCCGCCCGGAGAAGTACGTCTCCGGCAACCCGCCCACCGAGGTCGTGCTGACCCTGGCCTGGGGCGTCAACTCCCGGATCGACCTGGAGCCGGCCGGCTGCGGCGACGAGAACTGCGACGCCGACCACGGCTACACCGGGGCGGTCACCGCGGACGACCTGTCCCTGCGGGTCAGCGAGGCCGCCGACGGCGCCGAGGCGGTCGTCCAGGTGCTGGCCTTCGCCCGCGCGCTCTCGGCGATGACCACGACATGATCCGGGCGGAGCCGGGACACGGGGACCGGGCGGCCGGGACCGCGTCCGGGCATGATCGGGACATGATCCCCGCACCGCGTTACGGCGAGGCGACGCTCGCCGATCTGTCCTCCTCCGTCCTGGCCTCGCTGGGCGTGCCCGGCGAGACCGACACGCTGGGGCTGCCCGAGCTGCCCCGGGCCTGCATCCTGCTGATCGACGGCATGGGCTGGGAGCTGCTGCGCGAGCACGCCGAGGACGCTCCGTTCCTCAGCTCGCTGGCGGGCCGCCCGCTCACCGCGGGCTTCCCCGCCACCACGGTCACCAGCCTCAGCTCGTTGTCGACGGGCCTGCCGCCGGGCGCGCACGGCATGGTCGGCACCCTGGTGTCGGTCCCCGGCGAGGGCCGCCTGCTCAACTGCCTGCGCTGGGACGGGGGCCGCACGGACCCGCAGGCCTGGCAGTCCCGCGAGACGGTCTACGCCAGGGCCGAGGCGGCCGGGGTGGCCTCCAGCTACCTGGCCTCGGGCGTCTACGCGGGCACCGGGTTCAACCAGGCGATCACCCGCGGCTCCCGGTACGTCCCGGCCGACGGCATGGGCCAGCTGGTGGCCCGCGCCGAGGAGGCGCTGAAGGCCGACGACCGCGCGCACGTCACCGTCTACCACTCCGACCTCGACACCAACGGCCACATGTACGGCGCCGGCTCGCCCACCTGGCGGCACCAGCTGCGGTTCGTGGACCTGCTGGCCGAGCGCGTCGCCGGGATCCTTCCGGCCGGGACGGCCCTGTACGTCACCGCCGACCACGGCATGAGCAACCCGTCCGAGAAGATCGACGTCGGCGACGTCCCCGAGCTGGCCGAGGGCGTCGCCCTGCTCGGCGGCGAGCCCAGGGCCCGGCACGTCTACGCCGAGCCGGGCGCCGCCGCGGACGTGCTCGCCCGCTGGAGCGGGATCCTGGCCGGGCGGGCCTGGGTCATGGGCCGGGAGCAGGCGATCGAGGAGGGCGTCTTCGGCGCGGTCGACCCGGCGCTGCTGCCCCGCATCGGCGACGTGATCGCCGTCCCGTACGGCGACCTGGCGGTGACCGACGCCGCGGCGCACCCGGTCGAGGCGCTCATGGTGGGCATGCACGGGTCGCTGGTGCCCGAGGAGCAGCTGGTGCCGCTGCTGGAGATGACACGGTGAGCCCGGGACATCTGCCCCTCCCCGAAAGGGATGCCGAGGGTCACACTGGCGGTGTGCACCCTCTCATCGACGCGCTGACCCTGGCCCGTGCCGTCAGCGAGAACGACGGCCTCGTGATCCTCGACGTGCGCTGGCGGCTGGCCGGTCCGCCCGGGATCGAGGCATACCGCGCCGGGCACCTGCCCGGCGCGGTCTTCGTCGACCTCGACCGGGAGCTGGCCGGCGAGCCCGGCCCGCTGGGCCGCCATCCGCTGCCCCCGACCGAGGTGTTCCAGGCGGCGATGCGCCGGGCGGGCGTGCGCTCCGACTCCACGGTCGTGGTGTACGACGACGCCGACGCCACCGCCGCGGGCCGCGCCTGGTGGTGCCTGCGCTACTTCCGGCACGAGCGGGTCCGGGTCCTGGACGGCGGCCTGCGCGCCTGGCGGGAGGAGGGGCTGCCGCTCACCGAGCGGGAGCCGGACCCGGTGCCCGGCGACTTCACGGCCCGCCCCGGTGGCCTGCCCGTCCTGGACGCCGGCGGCGCCGCGGTCCTGGCCAAGTCCGGCGTCCTGCTGGACGCCCGGGCCGCCGAGCGCTTCCGGGGCGAGACCGAACCCGTCGACCCGGTGGCGGGCCACATCCCCGGCGCGGTCAACGCCCCGACCTGGGGCAACGTCGGGGTGGACGGGCGGTTCCTGCCCGGCCGGCTGCTGCGCGAGCGGTTCGCGGCCCTGGGCGCCACCGACGCCGCCGAGGTGGGCGTGTACTGCGGTTCGGGCGTCACGGCCGCCCACGAGGTCCTGTCCCTGAACCTGGCCGGCGTCCCCGCCGCCCTGTACGTCGGCTCCTGGTCGAACTGGGTGGCCGACCCGATGAACCCGGTGGCCACCGGCCTGTGAGCCCCGGTCAGCCCGCGCCGAAGCACTGCAGGCCCAGGGCCGCGGCGTCCCGGGGGAGCGCCGCCAGGGCGGCGGCGGGCGCCAGGCCCTCGGCCAGCAGCCGGTGCAGCTCCCGCATGAGGGCGGGCGAGGACGCGTCGGGCAGCGGGGTGACCGAGGCGATCACCGTGCGCACGCCCAGCGACAGCAGGACGCCGGGCAGCCCCAGCAGGTCGTGGCCCTGGCCGGCGTCGCAGGCGGACAGGACGACCAGTTCGGGCGGCGGCCCGAGCTCCGCCAGGTCGTAGCCCGTCAGGGGCCCGTCCTGCAGCAGGATCGCCGACAGCAGCGGGTCGTCCTCCCGGAAGGTCCCGTGCGCGGCGAGGTGTGCCAGCCGCGCCCCGGCCAGCAGCCGTGCGGACGTCCCCGTCCGGGCTCCGGGGTACCGGGGCGCCAGGGCGGCGAGCTCCTCCCGCGCGTGGTCGAGGCCGGGCCCGTGGAGCAGGGCGACGTGACCGCGGACGGCCTCGCGCCGCTGGGCCGCCAGCCAGGCGGTCGCCGACGGGACGACGGTGAACGGCACACCGGTGAGCGCCGCCCACGGCATGCCGTAGAGGGCGCCCGTGGGGGCCAGGACCAGCTCCCTGCCCGCGGCCAGGGCCAGGGCGTCGGCGAACCGGGCGGGCGGCGGTCCGGGCGTGCCGCCGTCCAGCATCGCCCGGGTCAGGGAGAACCGCAGGATCCGCGCCTCTTTGACGGCCTCCGTGTAGGAGCCCAGATCCAGCCTCCGGCAGCGCCCGTCGCGGGCGACGACGGCGTGGAGCCCGTCGCCCGCCCGGACGAGTTCCACGAGCACCGCCTCGTCCAGGGCGGACAGCAGGTCCGGCATGGTGACGTGCGGCCGCGGCGCGGTCAGGGCGGCGGTCCTGGCCAGTTCCCGCCGCTCCCGCTCGTCTTCGGCTCCCGTCCGAGGGGGCCGGGCGGGCGACGGCGGACGCAGGATCCGGCGGCGCAGCTCCTCGAAGGCCAGCAGCTCGCGGGGCGTTCGCGTCAGCTCGACGGCCAGCGCCATCAGCTCCCGGCAGGTGCGGTCGGTGCGGGCGCGCAGCTCCAGGGAGAGGTATCCCCGCGTGAGCCGGTCGGCGGTCTCCAGCGCGGCGCGGACCGCGCGCAGGGCGGGCGCGTTCTCGCCCCGCGCGGCGTGGACCTGCGCGGCGGCCAGGTCAAGGGCCAGGCGCAACGAGGCGGGCGTGCGGGCCGACGGGCGGGGCAGCAGCTCCGGCGCCTCCCGGGGGAAGGCCAGGGCGGCGGCCAGCAGGGTGCGGGCGGCGGGCTCGGGCCAGCCGAGCAGTTCCAGCTCCTCGGCGGTGCGGCGCGCCGAGGCCAGCAGCGCGGGGGAGCGGTCGCCTCCCGCGGCGCGGGCCCGCACCAGGGCGTGCTCGGCCTTGACCACCCAGCCGGGACGGTCCTGCGCGGCGAAGTCGATCCGGGCGAGGACGGCCGACTCCGCGGCGGCGCGGGCGTCGCCGCAGGCCAGCTCCGCCAGGGAGCGCAGGTAGACGGCGTTGGCCGCGTCGGCGGCGAACCCCATGGCCGCGGCGGCGACGGCGGCCTCGGCCAGCAGCTCCCTGGCGTCCCCGGCGAACCCCGCGGCGAGCAGCGCCTCGGCGCGGTCCAGCCGGCACTGGGTGAGCCGTTCGCCGCCCAGCTCCGGCTCGATCTCGGCGAACAGGCCCAGCGCCCACGGCAGGTCGCCGCGGCGCGCGGCCAGGAACGCCTGGTTGTTGGCGACCATCAGCTCCAGGACGCGCGGCCCGCACCGGGCGGCGAGGGCCGCCGCGGCGTGCAGGGCGCTGCCTGCCGCCTCGAACCGGCCGGCGTAGGCGTGGGTCAGCCCGTTGGCGATCAGCCGTCCGGTGCGGGCGGCCGGATCCCCCCGGCGGGGCGGCGCGGGCTTCTCCAGCCTGCCGCGGCTGGCGCGGGCGTAGCTGAGGTTGATCCGCAACCGCTCCAGGTCGGCCCCGTCCAGGTGGGGCTCGGCCAGTTCGGCCATGTGCAGCGCCTGGGCGGTGCGGCCCTGCGCGGTGAGCAGCGGGATCATGGTGGCCCGCACCCGGGCGGCACCGCGCGCGTCGTCCCGGCTCAGCCGCAGGGCCCGCTCCAGGACGGCCAGGCCGCGGGCGAGCTCGCCGGACTCCTTGGCGGCCAGCGCGTCGGCGAGCAGGGTGTCGATCACAGACGGCTCCAGCTGGTGACGACGGTGGTGGCGTCGGGCAGGGTGAAGTGCAGCATCACCTGCCCGGAGGGGATGCCGCCGGTGACGAAGTGGCCGCTCTCGTCCACTTGGGCGCGGGTCTCGCCACGGCTGTGGCGGACGCACAGGGTGGCGGGCCGCGCCGGCGTCAGCCGTCCGGTGAGCACCCGGACGGGCCCGGCGGAGGAGACCTGGAGCTCCACCGTGACGTTCTCGCCCGTGAAGGTGAGCAGCCGGGACGTGCCGCGCAGTCCCGCGCCGGCCGGGGTGGAGTCGCGGGTCAGCTCGGCCAGCGAGGCGTCCGGGTCGCGGAAGGCGAACGCGGCCCGCGCGGCCTCGAACAACGCCGGCGGCGGCGGATCGAGCAGTTCGAACGCGCGCCGCAGTTCATCCAGCAGTTCATCCACTTCATTCGCCTCATTCATCGAGGGAACCCCGCAAACGTCTCAGACATCGGGCCCGGATCGGGCCGACGCTGCCCACGGGCAGGTCCAGCGCGGCCGAGACCTCGGTGTAGGTGGCCGAAGAGGCCAGCATCCGCAACATCGTGCGGCAGCGTTCGGGCATCGCGCGCAGCGCGGCGGCCAGCCGTTCCAGGCGGTCGCGGTCGACCGACCGGGACTCCGGGCCGGGAGCGGGATCGGCGTCGTCCCCAGGTGGTCGCGGCGGCGGGGCGAAGGGGGCGTCGAAGAGGGCGTGGCACTCGTTGCGGCAGACGGTGGCCAGCCATCCGCCCACGCTCTCGGGCTCCCAGAGGGTGTCGATCCGCTGGACCAGCCGCAGCCAGGTCGCCTGGACGGCGTCCTCGGCGGCGGGGCCGGCCAGACCGCGGGACCGGGCGACCGACCAGAGCATCGGCGTGTACCGCCTGACCAGCGCGTCCCAGGCCGCGGCCTCTCCCTTCCGCGCGCGCACCACCAGTTCCCCGGCGGTGACGTCGACCTCACTTCTCACCTTGCGCCCTCCCGTGCCCTGCGTGCCGCTTGCGGAGACGCTAGAGGGGCGTGCGCTGAAAGTGAGCGTGAAGTCGCTGAGAGTTACCCGATCGCGATGATCGTCCCCAGCCCGGAACGTGCGGGACCGGAGGACAGGACCGCCGCGGCGGCCGCGGGACCGCCGGACCCGGCGGTGACGCGGGCGGCGACCGCCCCCGCGACGGCGGGCGCGGCGAACGAGGTGCCCGACCAGAGCGCGTAGCCGTCGAACTTTCCGAACCATACGAAACTGCTGTGGACGGCGACCCCCTGCGCGCAGGCGTCCACCCACGGTCCGTGGTTGCTGAACCAGGCGCGCTCCGTCCCGTCCAGCGCGGCCACCGCGATGACACCGGGCAGCGCGGCGGGCCAGAACGGGCGGTCGGAGGCGGTGTTGCCCGCGCAGGCCACCACGACGGTGCCCGGCCCGAGCGCCGCGACGGCCTGCGACATCACGGGGGAGGGGCGGTCGTCGAAGGTGTGGCACCCCAGGGAGATGTTCACGACGTCCACGCGGCCGAGCCCGCGCAGTGCGCGGATGAGGGTGAGCTCGTCCCCGATGCCGTCGCCGCCGATGACCCGCCGAGCCGTGATCCGCGCGGACGGCGCGTACTGCAGCACCACGCCCGCGACGAACGTGCCGTGCCCCGCCTGCGCGTCGAGCGCGTGGTCGGAATCGGTGTCCAGCGCCTCGGCGACCAGGTCGCGCTGCCCGGCGAACCAGTCGGCGGCGGCGTACCAGGGGTGCGGGTCGAGTCCCGTGTCCAGGACCGCGACCGTCACGTCACGCCGGACCGGCCCGCACGCGGGCAGCGGGACGGGCCGCGCCGGCCGGGGCCGGTCGGCGGGTCCCGCCCACCACATCGGCTGCCCGTACACCAGGTGGTTGGGCCCGACGTCCAGTCCCTGCGCGCGTGCCAGCAGGCTCACCTCGCACACGTCGACGCCCGCCGACGGGGCCAGCCGCAGCCGGGTCACGCCGTGACCCTCCTCGCGGGAGTCCCACCAGCGGCGCAGCAGCTCCTCGACGCGGGGCAGGTCGCGGTCGGCGACCAGCAGCTGGTCGCGCCGCAGCAGCGTGCCCGGCGCGACGAGCCGGGCGTCCCGGTGGCGGGCCAGCAGCCGCTCCAGCCGGGCACCTCGATCGGACATGGGCCCAGTGTGCGCGCCCGTCCACATCCCCGGGCCGCGGGTCGCGCCGAACACATAGGATCTTGAACATGACCAAGGGGGAGCAGAATGTCGCTTGAGAATTTCATCGCCGGACTGCCCAAGGCCGAACTGCACGTCCACCACGTGGGCTCGGCCTCCCCCCGGATCGTGGCCGAACTGGCCGCCCGGCACGAGGGCACCACCGCGGTCCCCGCGGACCCGGAGCTGCTCGCCGAGTACTTCACCTTCCGGGACTTCGACCACTTCATCGAGGTCTACGTCTCGGTCGTCGAGCTGGTCCGCGACGCCGAGGACGTGCGGATGCTCACCTACGGCATCGCCGAGGACATGGCGCGGCAGAACATCCGCTACGCGGAACTGACGGTCACGCCGTACTTCACGCTGCTCAAGGGCGTCGCCGACGAGGCGTTCGTCGAAGCGCTCGAGGACGCGCGCCACAGCGCCGAGCGCGACCTCGGCGTCATGCTGCGCTGGTGCTTCGACATCCCGAGCGAGGCCGGTCCGGCGGCGGGGGAGCGGACGGTGCGGATCGCCGTCGACCAGGCGCCCGACGGCCTGGTGAGCTTCGGCCTGGGCGGTCCCGAGGTGGGCTGGCCGCGCCCGCTGTTCAAGCCGTTCTTCGACGAGGCGCGCGCCGCCGGGCTGCACAGCGTGCCGCACGCGGGTGAGACGACGGGCCCGCAGACGGTCTGGGACGCGCTGCGCGAACTGGGCGCCGAACGCATCGGGCACGGCATCCGGTCCGTGCACGACCCGCGGCTGCTGGAGCACCTCGCCGAGCACGGGATCGTGCTGGAGGTCTGCCCGACGTCCAACCTCGCCACCGGCGCCGTCGCGAGCCTGGCCGAGCACCCGCTGCCGCGGCTGGTCGAGGCGGGCGTGCCGGTCACCGTCAACAGCGACGATCCGCCGATGTTCGGCACCGACCTCAACCGCGAGTACCTCGTCGCCGCGCGGCTCCTCGGCCTCGGTGCCGCCGGAGTCGGGGAACTCGCGAAGGCCGCCGTTCGTGGATCTTTCATGGGGGATGCGGACAAGAGCCGTCTGACCGCCGAGATGGACGCCTACATGGGGGAGCACACTTTCGTTTCATGAGCGCGACCATGGTCTCTACCGCAGGACGGACAGGTCGCGCATTGTCGCCAGGACGTTTCTGTTCGTCAATCACGCTGGTGCGGAGGGTGCCCATCGGGCACAATGAGGGGCGCACGGACCTACTGAGAGCGTTGGCGAGAGGCCGTAGGGGAAGACGCGCCTCGACCAGCACTACCAGGAGGACCGAGTGACCGTACGTGGTGTGTTCTACGTCCACTCCGCGCCACCTGCGCTGTGCCCGCATATCGAGTGGGCGGCCGCGGGTGTGCTTGGCGTACCCGTCAAGCTGGTGTGGACCGATCAGCCCGCTGCTCCCGGCAGCCAGCGGGCCGAATTGTGCTGGGAGGGCAAGCCAGGCATCGCCGCTGCCCTCACTTCGTCGTTGCGCGCCTGGAAACTGGCGAGATTCGAGGTCACCGAAGAGGCGTCGCCCGGCGCGGACGGCATCCGCTACTGCTTCACCCCGACCCTGGGCGTCTTCTCCGCCACGATCGGCGCCAACGGCGACATCATGATCCCCGAGGACCGGTTGCGGCACGTGATGGCCAACGCGGCCTCCGGCAAGACCACCCTGGAACACGAGATCGACACCCTGCTGGGCACCCCCTGGGACCACGAGCTCGAGCCGTTCCGCCGCGCCGGCGACGGCGCCCCCGTCCGCTGGCTGCACGCAGCCGTCTGACGGTGCGGCCCGCACGGAACCCCCTTGCGACCCCGACCCTCCGCCCTCCGGATCACCTCCGGAGGGCGGAACGCTTTACGGCCCCCGCCGTCCGTACCGGCGCCCGTCCGGACGAGCACCCGGCGAAGCGCCGTCTCAGACGCCGTTCCGGCGACACGTTCACGGCGCCCCGGACCGGGGCCCGCGGGGGTGCCGTCTCGGGTGAGCGCCGTTCCGGCCAGGCGTCCGCGATCCTTCCGTCCGGACGGGTCGTGGTCCGGTGGGCGGGGGCCGGGGCGGGCGGCTCAGACGGGGATGGACTCCTCGGAGCGGAACCAGGCGAGGGTGTCGGACAGGCCCTGCTCCAGGGGGACGGGCGCCAGGGCGGGGAACAGGGCGCGGAAGCGGGCCGGGTCGGCCAGGCAGACGCGCTGGTCGCCGCGGCGGGGCTGGGTGTGGACGACCTCCAGGCGGCGGTCCAGCAGGGACTCGAGCAGCGAGACGAGCCTCAGCGGGGTGCAGGCGGCACCCAGGGCGAGATTGACGGGGACGTGGCTGGTGACCTGGCGGTCGATCGCGTCGCGGATCGCCGCCACGACCGTGCTCACATGGGTGAGGTCGCGTACCTGCCGGCCGTCGCCGTGCACCTGCAGCGGCAGCCCTCGCAGCGCCGCGTCGATGAACGCCGGGACGATCGCGCTGTGCGCGCGCCCGACCGTCTGGAGCGGGCCGTAGACGTTGAAGACGCGCAACGGCAGGACGGGCACGCCGAAACTGTGGCCGTACGCCAGCGCGTACGCCTCCGCGGCCAGCTCGCTCGCGCCGTACGGGCTGAGCGGCCGCGCCGGCAGGTCCTCGTGCGACGGGGCGTCCTGCTCGCCGTAGACGGCGGCCGACCCCACGAGGACGACGTGCGCCCCGCAGTGCCGCGCCGCCTCCAGCACGTTCAGCGTGCCCGTGACGTTCACCTCGTGCGCCGCCGCCGGGTCCTCCGCGGAGCGGGGAACCGACGGCAGCGACGCCAGGTGGACGATCGTGTCGGCCAGGGCGACGGTCTCGCCGAGCAGCTCCCGGTCCGCCGTCGACCCGGCCACCAGCGAGACGCCGGATCCGGAGAGGCTGACCGCGAACCCGCCGGTCAGGTCGTCGTACGCGGTCACCCTGTCTCCCCGGGCGGCCAGGGTCCGGCACAGATGAGCGCCGATGAACCCCGCCCCGCCGGTCACCACGATGTTCAACAGCTCCCCTTACGTGAGGTGTCGGCTGTCTCACATTCTGTCGTATCGGCTACTGGTATCCGCGTATCTCCTTGAAGACCGTCGCGAGAGACTGCTTCCGCGCGTCGAACGCCCGGCCGCCGGTGAGCGAGGCGAGGTCGTTCATCTCGTCCTCCTCGGCCTCGCCGAACAGGACGGGGAAGACCGGCACGCCGGGAACGGCCAGCCCGTCCCGGTAGCGACTCACGAAGTCGGAGTAGTCCATGCCCTGGGTGTTCTCCCCGTCGGACATCAAGACGATCGAGGTGAACCGGTCGGGGTCGTCGGCGACCTGCTGCTTCGTCGCCTCGTAGGCCGCGGCGAGGCTGTCGTAGATGGCGGTGCCGCCGCCCGCGTTCAGCCCTTCGGAGAACTGCTGGATCTGCTGGAGGACGGGGCCGGGCATGTCGTCGGGCACCGTGAAGCGCCGGGGCTGCTGCGGTTTGCCGCTGAACGGCAGCATCGTGACCTCCTCCCGGTTGTGGAAGCGGTGGAAGCCGTCGTCGGCGCCGGTCAGGGAGACCAGCGCGGTCTTCAGGTCGTCGAGCCGGTTGCCGCGCATGGAGCCCGACACGTCCAGCACGTACACGGTGCGGGACGGTCGGCGCAGCCGGTCGAAGAACGCCGCGACCAGCCGGTCGACGGTGTCCGGGGCGCCGGGGAACGGGAGCTCCTTCAGGTCCGAGGGGCCGGCGCCGCCGGTCCCGGCGGTCACCGGGCGGCGATGGGTGACCTGGGCGATCCGCTGCTGCACCTCGGGCTTGAGCAGGTAGGCGGTGAGCTTGCCGTACCTCTCCCGGGCCTCCTGCGAGGCCGACCCCAGCAGGGTGAGGGGGTAGTCGGCGGTCGCCACCCCGTCGGCGGGGTAGACGAGGACGAGGGGTTCGGCGAGCTGCCCGGAGGCGTTGAGCGACCGCAGCACCGACTCGTAGTTCACCAGCCCGTCGACCTCGGCGCCGTTGCGGACGAAGGACTCCGACAACCAGCCGGAGGAGCCTGCGGTGAGCAGCTGGGCGGAGAAGAACTTCCGGAGGTCCCCGGAGATCTTCTCGATCCCGGCGGGGTCGAGGTCGCTGCCGCCGTTGAGCGCGATGGACACGCCCACGAGCGCGGAGAAGCCCGAGTTGGACGAGGCGGGGTCGGTCATGCCGTAGGTGAACTCGCGCCGGGCCGCCGCCTCGGCGACCTGCTTCCAGGTCGGGCGGGCGGAGTCCCAGCCGAGCCGCCGGGCGGCCTCGGGCCGCACGCCCAGCACGACCGGCGAGGACATGACCGGGGTGGCGGTGCCGGTCCGGACGTTCTGGTGCAGTTCCAGGTAGCGGTTGGAGGAGAACCAGACCGCGTCGTGGCCGCGGGCGGCCTGGCCCGAGACCACCTGCTCGACGCCTTCGATGGTGCCCGTGTAGTCGAGCTCGACGGACACCCCGGTCTCCGCGCGCGCCTCCCGCAGGATCGGCGCGAGGTCGGCCAGTTCGCTGCCGGCCAGGATCCGCAGCGCGCCCTCGCCGCCGGAGGAGTCGGGGGTGGAGCAGCCGCCCGCCAGCAGCAGGGCGGCCAGAGCCGTGATGAGCGCTTTTCTCATGACCACTCAGACGCCGGCGCCCACCCGGCGGAGGAGAACAAAAGGTGATCTTCAGATGAAGAAGGGGGATCGTCCGGCCGCCCCGGTATACGGGAACGCCGAGGG
Source organism: Actinocorallia populi (assembly GCF_002995495.1). Lineage (GTDB taxonomy): Bacteria > Actinomycetota > Actinomycetes > Streptosporangiales > Streptosporangiaceae > Actinocorallia > Actinocorallia populi. Next base: position 107,296 of record NZ_PVZV01000008.1, read on the forward strand.
CCGGGCCCCCTCCTGGAGGAGGGGGCCCGGCCGGGGAGCGGTGTGTCAGGACAGCTCGGTCAGCGCCTTGCGGTAGGCCTCGAGGTCGCGGGCCTCGGGGATGGCGTTGTCCACCTTCCAGCGGACGACGCCCGCCTTGTCGATGATGAAGGTGCCGCGCCGGGCCAGACCCTTCTCGGCGTCGAAGACGCCGTAGGACTGGGCGACGCCGCCGTGCGGCCAGAAGTCCGAGAGCAGCGGGAACTGGTACTTCTCCTGCTCCGTCCACGCCCGCAGGGCGAAGACGGAGTCGACGGAGACCGCCAGGACCTGGACGTCGTCACCGCCGAGCGTGGGCAGCTCGTCGCGGATCGCGCAGAGCTCCCCGGTGCAGATCCCGCTGAAGGCCAGCGGGTAGAACACCAGGACGACGTCCTTCTTCCCCGCGAAGTCCGACAGCTTGACGGGCGTGCCGTGCTGGTCCTTCAGCTCGAAATCGGGAGCCTTGTCGCCCACCTCAACGGCCATGTCTTATTCCCTTCCGGAGGAGACTGAAAACCTCGCGAGCCCCCAGTCTGCCACCCGGCGGGGTGCGGCCCGACGCCGCGGGCGCGGTTACTTGAGGCCCTTGGGTGCGACCAGCCGGGTGCCCGACCATTCGGGCGCGGCGCTGACGCTGCTCGTCTGGGAGAGCCCGGCGGTCGGGGCCGCCTCGCCGATGTCACTCGGTTCCACGTGGCCCTCGCGGCCGGCCTTGGGGGTCAGCAGCCAGATGTGCCCGCCGCCGGTGATCGAGGTGAGGGCGTCGACCAGGCCGTCGACCAGGTCGCCGTCGTCCTCGCGCCACCACAGCAGCACGACGTCGGCATAGTCTTCGTACTCCTCGTCCACCAGCTCACTGCCGGTGACCGTCTCGATCGAGGCCCGCAGCTCCTCGGACACGTCCTCGTCCCAGCCGAGCTCCTGCACCACCTGACCCGGCTTGAAACCGAGCCGTTCGGCCAGGCTGCGCTCTGTCTGCGCCTGACCCGCGGTCGCGCTCACTGACGTCCTCCCTGTGTCGTCTTCATGGAATGCACCGTACTGTCTTTCCGGCGTACCCCAAGGTATTGCGGGACAGTCCACACAAAGGACGGCCCCCTGCGCAAGTGCCCATACCCCATCCGCATGATCCGCGGTACGGCCCACATGCTTTTTCACGTTCCCCGAAGAAAGGTCAACCGCACCTGCCTGTCGGGATTGTCGAGGTTGAGGTCCACCAGGGCGACCGACTGCCAGGTGCCGAGGGCGAGCCGGCCGTCCAGGACGGGCACCGAAGCATAGGGCGGGATGATCGCGGGAAGCACGTGGGAACGCCCGTGTCCGCGCGATCCGTGCGCGTGGATCCACCGGTCGTCGGCCGGCAGCAGGTCCCGCAGCGCGTTCAGGAGGTCCCGGTCGCTGCCCGCCCCCAGTTCGAGGATCGCCACTCCCGCGGTGGCGTGGGGGACGAAGACGTGCAGCAGCCCGTCCCCCTCGCCCTCGACGAACGCGGCGCAGTGCCGGGTGAGGTCGAGGACGGCCTCCTCGCGGCCCGTCGAGACGGGGATCACCGTGCTCTTCATGAGAGGATCATCACAGGTCTGGACCACTTCGGCCACCGGCGGGCCCGGCGGCGGGTCGCCCGAACCGCTCTGGACGGGCGTCCACCGGGGTGTGGCAGTGTGGAAGGACACAGTGAATCCCGCTGTGACCTGCGATGAGTTACTCAGCGGTAGAGATGCGATCGCGCCCGTTGAGGAGCAGGATGGAAACGAGCATCGGCAAACAGCCGATGAAACACCGCGCGTGACAAGGGGACCCCAGTGCCTTCCGGACGCCAACGCTTCTCGATCATTAGCGACGGCCTGCCGAGCCAGCTCCCGGACATCAACCCCGACGAAACTCGGGAATGGCTCGAATCACTGGACACGGTCATCAAGACCGAGGGCCGGACCAGGGCCCGCTACGTGATGCTCCGCCTGCTGGAACGAGCCCGTGAGCAGCAGGTCGGGGTGCCCGGCCTGCGCAGCACCGACTACATCAACACGATTCCGCCGGAGAGGGAGCCCTGGTTCCCCGGCGACGAGCACATCGAGCGCCGCATCCGGGCCTACATCCGGTGGAATGCGGCGATCATGGTCTCCCGCGCCAACCGGCCGGAGCTGAGCGTGGGCGGCCACATCGCCACCTACGCCTCGGCCGCCTCCCTGTACGAGGTGGGCTTCAACCACTTCTTCCGGGGCAAGGACCACGGCGAGTCCGGCGACCAGGTCTTCATCCAGGGCCACGCCACGCCCGGCATCTACGCCCGCGCCTTCCTGGAGGGGCGGCTGACCGAGAGCCAGCTGGACGGCTTCCGCCAGGAGGTCTCCCACCCCGGCGGCGGCCTGTCGTCCTACCCCCACCCTCGGCTCATGCCGGACTTCTGGGAATTCCCGACAGTTTCGATGGGTTTGGCCGCCATCGACTCGATCTACCAGGCCCGGTTCAACCGCTACCTGCTGTCCCGCGAGGTCAAGGACACCTCCCGCTCGCACGTGTGGGCCTTCCTGGGCGACGGCGAGATGGACGAGCCCGAGTCGCTCGGCGCCATCGGCCTGGCCGCGCGCGAGGAGCTCGACAACCTCACCTTCGTGATCAACTGCAACCTGCAGCGGCTCGACGGCCCCGTGCGCGGCAACGGCAAGATCATCCAGGAGCTGGAGTCGTACTTCCGCGGCGCCGGCTGGAACGTCATCAAGGTCATCTGGGGCCGCGACTGGGACCCGCTGCTGGCCAAGGACGTCGACGGCGTGCTGGTCAACAAGATGAACACCATGCCCGACGGCCAGATGCAGACCTTCTCCGTCGAGCCCGGCTCCTACGTCCGCGAGCACTTCTTCGGCGACGACCCCCGGCTGCGCAAGATCGTCGAGCATCTGAGCGACGACGACCTCACCAAGCTCTCCCGCGGCGGCCACGACTACCGCAAGCTGTACGCGGCCTTCAAGGCCGCCCGCGAGCACACCGGCCAGCCGACCGTGATCCTGGCCCACACCATCAAGGGCTGGACGCTGGGGCCGGACTTCGAGGCCCGCATGTCCAGCCACCAGATGAAGAAGCTGTCTAAGAACGAGCTCAAGGAGTTCCGCGACCGGCTCTTCCTGGAGATCCCCGACTCGGCCCTGGAGGGCGACCTGCCGCCCTACTACCACCCGGGCGAGGGGTCGGAGGAGATCCAGTACATGCGCGAGCGCCGTGCGGCCCTGGGCGGCTTCCTGCCCAAGCGCGTCAACCGCGCCAAGGCGCTGAAGCTGCCCGGCGACGAGGCCTACAAGGAGCTCCGCAAGGGTTCGGGCAAGCAGAAGGTCGCCACCACCATGGCCTTCGTGCGGCTGCTCAAGGACCTCATGAAGGACAAGGAGATCGGCCACCGCTTCACGCCGATCGTCCCCGACGAGGCCCGCACCTTCGGCATGGACGCCATGTTCCCGACGGCGAAGATCTACTCGCCGCACGGGCAGACGTACGAGGCGGCCGACCGCAAGCTCATGCTCAGCTACAAGGAGTCCGAGCAGGGCCAGATCCTGCACGAGGGCATCACCGAGGCCGGCTCCATGGCCTCGATGATCGCCTCGGGCACCGCGTACGCCACGCACGGCGAGCACATGATCCCGATCTACATCTTCTACTCGATGTTCGGGTTCCAGCGGACCGGCGACCAGATGTGGGCGCTGGGCGACCAGATGGGCCGCGGCTTCCTGCTGGGGGCCACCGCGGGACGCACCACGCTCACCGGTGAGGGCCTGCAGCACGCCGACGGGCACTCCCCGCTGCTGGCCTCCACCAACCCCGCGTGCGTGGCCTACGACGCCTCGTGGGCCTTCGAGCTCTCGCACATCGTCAAGGACGCCCTGCACCGCATGTACGGGCCCGACTCCGAGGACATCTACTACTACCTCACCGTCTACAACGAGCCCTACACCCAGCCCGCCGAGCCGGCGGACCTGGACGTCAAGGGCCTGCTGAAGGGCCTCTACAAGTTCTCCGACGGCCCCTCCCTGGAGGAGGACGCCCCGCGCGCCCAGATCCTCGCCTCCGGCGTGGCGGGCCCCTGGGCCGTGGAGGCGCAGCGCCTCCTCGCCGAGGACTGGGGCGTGTCGGCCGACGTCTGGTCGGCGACCTCCTGGACGGAGCTGCGCCGCGAGGCGATGAACTGCGACAACTTCAACCTGCTCAACCCGGAGAAGGAGCAGATGGTCCCGTACGTGACGCGCCGCCTCGCGGACGTCCAGGGGCCGATCGTGGCGGTCAGCGACTTCATGCGCGCGGTCCAGGACCAGATCGCGCCGTGGGTGCCGGGCGACTACACCTCGCTGGGCACCGACGGGTTCGGCTTCTCCGACACCCGCGCCGCCGCGCGCCGCTTCTTCCACGTGGACGCCCAGTCCATCGTGATGGCGGTGCTCACCCGGCTGGTCCGGCGCGGGGAGCTCAAGCACGAGGTGCTGCAGCAGGCCCTCACCCGCTACGGCCTCGACCAGGGCGTCGCCGCCGTCTCCGGCGAGAACGCCCCGGAGGAGTCCGGCGGAGCCGCCTGAGGCCCGCCGCCGGGCGAAGGGGCCGGTGACCGCTTGCGGTCACCGGCCCCTTTCCATGCCGAGGGCTCCCGCGGTTCAGGGCGCGGGCTGGAGGTCCTGGTCGCTGCCGCCCAGCCGGCAGGCCAGGTCGTCGTCGGACACGATCCGGTGCCAGCCGTCCCGGAACCCGCGGCGCAGCGCCGCCTGCCTGCGCCAGGCCAGGGTGCGCGCGTACCGGGCCAGGACGGCGGCGGGCGGGCGCCCCAGCCCCGACAGCTCGTAGCCGTAGGCGCGCAGCCGGTCGCCCAGCACGTACTCGCACAGCTGCACCTCCCAGGGCTCCAGCCGCTCCTCCCAGGCCCGGATGGCCGCGGCGTCCACGTCCTTGTGCGTCCGGGCGTGGTGCTTCTTGCGCCGGGGGTTGACCGAGGCGACGGCCTCCGGGTGGAGCATGGCCGGGTCGTAGCGCTCGCCCAGGAACTCGCACAGGGCCGAGAGCTGCGGGGCCGGGTCGGCGACGAGGTGCTCGTACTGCAGCGCGTAGTAGGAGCCGTCGGGGCAGTGCCGGGCGGCCTCGTGGCCGGCGTCGATGGCGTTGGCCCAGGTGACGACGGCGTGGTGGCTGTCGTGCTCCCACCACTTCATGCCCTTGAGCGAGCCGACGCAGTCCCGCCCGTCCCGGATCAGGTGCACCACCTGGGCGTCGGGGAAGAGCCGGAAGAGCTCGGGCAGGTACTGGATGTAGGCGGGCCGCTTGTCCCCCCAGCGCTGCTTGCCGTGCCGCCGCGCGTACTCCCGCAGGACGGTGCCCAGGGCCGAGCCGAGGGTGGGCGGCGCCTCCTCGATCCGCCGCACCGTCTCGGCGGCGTCCAGGCCCAGGTCCGGGAACTTGTGGCCGCGGGTGCCGGTGATCCACTCGCCGAGCGCGCGCCGGTTGGCGGGCACCCGCAGGTCCCCGAACCGCGCGCGCCGGTAGTAGGCGGGCAGCAGGAACCGGGTCTCGGGAGGGATGGCGATCCTGGGATGGGCGTGCAGCATCAACTGCAGCAGGGTGGTGCCCGAACGAGGGCATCCGACGACGAAGATCGGCCGTTCCATTGCGGTTCCCTTCTCGATCGCGCCTCACCAAGATGGCGGAGCGTCACCATCCGGGTGTGTCGCGTGACAGGGGATGGTGAAGAATTGACCCTGTCTTGACCGGATGAGTCCTTCGTGAAGGCGGCATGAGCGGACGACACCGCACGGCCGGTCGCCGTGGGATGTTCCGGGCATGGGCCGGGGATGGCACTCTTGTTCCGTGAGCAACGACGCCGTGGGCGGGAACCGGGACCTGCGCGAGCAGACGACCCGGCGGCTGGAGACCGCGCTGAGCACCTTCGGCAACGCCGCCCTCGCGCGCATGGAGGAGCGCCTGCCGTGGTTCCGGCGCATGCCCGCCGAGCAGCGCTCGTGGATCGGCCTGGTCGCCCAGACGTCCATCGCCGCGTTCGTCGACTGGTTCCGCAACGGGGAGAAGACCAGGGTCGCGCTCGGCGGCGAGGTCTTCGCCACCGCGCCGCGCGAGATGATGCGCACCATCCGGCTGCAGCACACCGTGGACATGGTCCGGGTGATCAGCGAGGTGGTGGAGACCAGGCTGCACGACCTGGCCGCCCCCGGCGGCGAGGCCCAGCTGCGCGAGGCGATCCTGCGCTACACCCGCGAGGTCGCCTTCAGCGCCGCCCAGGTCTACGCGCGGGCGGCCGAGACCAGGGGCGCCTGGGACGCCCGGCTGGAGGCGCTGGTCGTCGACTCGCTGCTGCGCGGCGACGGCGACGACGGACTGCACTCCTGGGCCGCGGCGCTCGGCTGGACCACCAAGCCGGTCTTCGTGCTGGCCGGGCACGCACCCGAGGAGGACCCGGAGGCGATCGCCGACCAGATCCGCCTGTCGGCGCGGCGGCTGCGCGTGGACGTCCTGTCCGGGGTGCAGGGGCACCGCCTGATCGTCATCGCCGGCGGGGCCGAGGACCCGCTGGCCGCCGCCCAGCTCCTGTCCGCCAAGTTCGGCCCCGGGCCGGTGGTCGTCGGCCCCGAGGCCCCTGACCTGTACGGCGCCACCGCCTCGGCCCGCGCCGCGCTGGCCGGGCTGCGCGCGGCGGTGGGCTGGCCGGACGCGCCCCGCCCCGTCCTGGCCGCGGAGCTGCTGCCCGAACGCGCGCTGGACGGCGACAACGTCGCCCGCGAGTACCTGGTGAGCGAGGTCTACGGGCCCATCCAGGCGGCGGGCGCGCCGCTGCTGGACACCCTCACCACCTACCTGGAGCAGGGGTCCTCGCTGGAGGCCACGGCCCGCCTGCTGTACGTCCACCCCAACACCGTGCGCTACCGGCTGCGGAGGGTGTCGGAGCTGACCGGCCTGCTGCCCACGGACGGGCGGGGCGCGTTCACGCTCCGCATCGCCCTGGTGCTCGGGAGGTACGCCGAGCGGCCCCGCTCGGCGTGACGGCGCGCTCCTGACCCGGGGCGGGGCGCGTCGCTGTTGTGAGAGACCTACAAAGGGGAGCGATCAAACTTCGTCCCTCTCGGCATGCCTCGGGCGGGGGTGCGGGCGGCATGGTTAGACCGTGCTTCTCATCACAGCTCCCGGCCAAGGTGCCCAGACTCCAGGCTTCCTCGCCCCGTGGCTCGAGGTCCCAGGCGTGCGCGACCGGCTCACCGCCTGGTCCGACCTCGCCGGGCTGGACCTGATCCGCTACGGGACCACCGCGGACGCGGACGAGATCAAGGACACCGCCGTCGCCCAGCCGCTGCTGGTCGCCGCCGCGCTGGTGACGTTCGAGGCGCTCGGGGCGACCCCCGGCGCGGTCGCCGGCCACAGCGTCGGCGAGCTCGGCGCCGCCGCGATGGCCGGGGTTCTCACGCCCGAGGACGCGATGCGCCTGGTCGCGGTGCGCGGCCGGGGCATGGCCGAGGCCGCCGCGGTCACCGAGACCGGCATGACGGCGGTCCTGGGCGGCGACAAGGACGAGGTGCTCGCCTCGATCGACAAGCACGGGCTGACCCCCGCCAACATCAACGGCGCGGGCCAGATCGTCGCCGCCGGCACGCTGGCGCAGCTGGCGGAGTTCGCCGAGGAGCCCCCCGCCAAGGCGAGGCTGCGGCCCCTGGCCGTCGCGGGCGCCTTCCACACCGAGCACATGGCGCCCGCCGTCGCCGCCCTGGACGCGGCCGCGGCCTCGGTCGAGCCCAAGGACCCGACGGTCAAGCTGGTGTCCAACAAGGACGGCGCGGTCGTCACCTCCGGCGCGGAGTTCGTGCGCCGGCTGGTCGGCCAGGTCAGCGCCCCGGTCCGCTGGGACCTGTGCATGGGCGCGTTCGCCGAGCTGGGCGTCACCGCGATGATCGAGCTGGCCCCGTCCGGCACCCTGGTGGGCCTGGCCCGCCGGGAGCTCAAGGGCGTGCGGCTGCTCGGCCTGAAGACCCCCGAGGACCTCGAGAAGGCGCGGGAGCTGGCATGAGCATTCAGCTCGCGGCGGGCCGTCCCGGCGCCCGCATCCTGGCGTTCGGCCACTACCAGCCGGACAACGTGGTCACCAACGACGACCTGGCCGCCCGGGGGGTGGAGACCAACGACGAGTGGATCCGCTCCCGGGTGGGCATCGCCGAGCGGCGCCTGGCCTCGGCCGACGAGTCCATGGAGGACCTCGCGGTCGCGGCGGGCGGCAAGGCGCTGGCGGCCAGCGGCCTGGCCGCCGACGAGATCGACCTGGTGATCGTGGCGACCTGCACGGCCGAGACCCAGGTGCCCAACGCCTCGGCGACGGTGGCCTTCCGGCTGGGCATCAAGGCGCCCGGCGCGTTCGACGTGAACGCCGCCTGCGCGGGCTTCGCCTACGCCCTCTCGGCCGCCAGCGACGCGATCCGGGCCGGCTCGGCGCGCAACGTGCTGGTGGTCGGCTCGGAGAAGTTCTCCCCCTGGATCGACTGGACCGACCGCACCACCTGCATCATCTTCGCCGACGGCGCGGGTGCGGCGGTGGTGACCGGCGCGGACGTGCCGGAGATCGGCCCGGTGGTGTGGGGGAGCGACGGCGAGAACGCCGACAAGATCAAGGTGGAGGACCGCAACTCCTTCCTCCACCAGGACGGCCAGGCCGTCTTCCGGTGGGCGACCACCGCGCTGCACCCGGTGGCTCTGGAAGCCTGCCGACGGGCCGGCGTCGCCCCGTCGGAGCTGGCGGCTTTCGTGCCACACCAGGCGAACCTCCGGATCATCCGCGGCATAGCGAAGAAGCTGAACGCACCCAACGCGGTGATCGCCGAGGACATCGTCAACGCCGGGAACACCTCGGCCGCGTCCATCCCGATGGCCCTGTCCCGCATGATCGAGCGCGGCGACATACCCTCGGGTGAACCGGCCCTGATCATCGGGTTCGGCGCAGGTCTCACCTACGCTGCCCAGGTCATCCAGATCCCCTAGGGTCTGGGCACAACATCCGAAATCTATACAGGAGTAATCCAGCATGGCTGAAGTCAGCACCCAGACGATCCTCGACGGCCTCGGCGAGATCGTCGAGGAGATCGTCGGCATCCCGGCGGCCGACGTCACCCCCGAGAAGAACTTCATCGACGACCTCGACATCGACTCCCTGTCGATGGTCGAGATCGCCGTCGCCGCCCAGGACAAGTTCGGCGTCGAGATCCCCGACGACGAGCTGAAGAACCTGCGCACCGTCCAGGACGTCGTGGACTACGTCCAGGGCCTGGCCGCCAAGGCCTGACCTTCCTTCCGGGCCCCGGTCTCCGGAACCGGAGCTCTTGCGACGCGCGGGCCGCTGCAGAGGCCCGCGCGTCGCGGAATACCTACCCCCCAGGTAATGAGGAGCAAGTGCAATGGGCAAGACTCGTGTTGTCGTGACCGGTCTGGGCGCGTCGACCCCGCTGGGGGGCGACGTCGCGTCCACGTGGGACGGGCTGCTGGCTGGCAAGTCCGGTATCCGTACCCTGCCCTGGGACAACCTCGACGCGTTCCCCGTGCAGTTCGCCGCACAGGCCGCGGTCGAGCCCGCCGACACCGGCCTGCTGGCCAAGCCCCAGATGCGCCGGATGGACCGCTGCCAGCAGTTCGCCCTGATCGCCGCCATCGAGGCGATGAAGCACGCCGGCTACGCGCACAAGGACACCCCCGGCGAGACCGTGGACCCCGACCGCCTCGGCGTCGTGCTGTCCTCGGGCATCGGCGGCCTGCACTCCGCCCTCGACAGCTACGACGTCTTCCGTGAGAAGGGCTGGCGCCGCGTCTCCCCGTTCACCGTGCCGATGCTGATGCCCAACGGCTCGGCCGCGCACGTGGGCCTGGAGTTCAACGCCACCGCCGGCATCCACGCGCTGGTCTCCGCCTGCTCCTCCAGCGCCGAGGCCGTCGGCTACGCCATCGACATGATCCGCAGCGGCCGCGCCGACGTCGTCATCGCCGGCGGCACCGAGGCGTGCATCCACCCGCTGCAGATGGCCTCCTTCGGCGCGATGCGCGCCATGTCCACCCGCAACGACGCCCCCGAGCTCGCCTCGCGCCCCTACGACAAGGCGCGTGACGGCTTCGTGCTCGGCGAGGGCTCGGCGGTCCTGATCCTGGAGTCCGAGGAGTACGCGCGTGCGCGCGGCGCCCGGATCCACGCCTACGCCTCCGGCGTCGGCTACTCCGCCGACGGCCACGACATGGTGCAGCCGCCCGAGGACGGCCGCGGCGCCGCCAAGGCGATGCAGCGCTGCCTGAAGGACGCCGAGCTCGAGCCCGAGCAGATCGTCCACATCAACGCGCACGGCACGTCCACGCCGCTGGGCGACGTGGCCGAGCTCAACGGCATCAAGGGCGCGCTCGGCGAGCACGCCCGCAAGATCAACATCACCGCGACCAAGTCGATGACCGGCCACCTTCTGGGCGGCGCGGGCGCGCTGGAGTCGCTGATCACCGTTCTGTCGCTGCGGGAGGGCCTGGTGCCGGCCGTGGCGAACCTGGAGAACCTGGATGACCAGGTCGATCTCGACATCGTCATGGGCGAGCCGCGCAAGCTGCCTGACGGCCCGGCCGCCGCTCTCAACAACTCGTTCGGCTTCGGCGGTCACAACGTGACCCTGGCGTTCGAACGGGCACTATGAAGCCCTAAGGAGCCCGCGTGACCGTCCTTGACACTTCCGCCGAGGCCGTTTCCGAGGATGTGGCGGCAGCCGACCCGCGCGACCCGCGGGTCCGGCTCGAGGCCCTCTTCGACGAGGGGAGCTTCCGCCCCCTCTTCGGCGGTGACGGCAGCGGCAAACTCGCCGGTCAGGGACGGATCGAAGGGCTGCCGGTGGTGGCCTTCGCCAGCGACCCGCGGGTCATGGGCGGCGCGATGGGCATGGCGGGCTGCCAGGCCATCGTCGCCGCCTACGACCTGGCGATGCGCGAACGGCTGCCGATCATCGGGCTGTGGCACTCCGGCGGGGCGCGGCTGGCCGAGGGCGTGGAGTCGCTGCACGCCGTCGGCCAGATCTTCGCCCAGCAGACCCGGGCCTCGGGCGTCGTCCCGCAGATCTCGGTGGTGCTCGGCCCGGCGGCCGGCGGCGCGGCCTACGGCCCGGCGCTGACCGACATCGTCATCCTCTCGGAGAACGGCCGGATCTTCGTGACCGGCCCGGACGTGGTCAGGTCGGTCACCGGCGAGGAGATCGACATGGTCGGTCTCGGCGGGGCGGTCGCGCACGGCAAGAAGTCGGGCGTCGCGCACATCACCACCCCGGACGACACGTCCGCGATCACGACCGCGCGCAGGCTCGCCGTCCTGCTCGGCCACCAGGGCCGGATCCGCCACGAGGAGGTCGAGGAGCGCGACTTCTCCGACATCCTCCCCGAGAACGTGCGCCGCGCCTACAGCGTGCTGCCGCTGGTCAAGGGCATCGCCGACGACGAGGTCATCGAGCTGCAGGCCAAGTGGGCGCCGAACATCGTCACGGCGTTCGGCCGGCTCGGCGGCCGCACGGTCGGCATCATCGCCAACAACCCGCTGCGCCTCGGCGGCTGCCTCGACAGCCCCTCGGCCGAGAAGTGCTCCCGCTTCGTCCGCCTGTGCGACGCCTTCGGCGTGCCGCTGGTCGTCCTGGTGGACGTCCCCGGCTATCTCCCGGGCGTCGGCCAGGAACACGGCGGCGTCGTGCGCCGCGGCGCCAAGCTCCTGCACGCCTTCGCCGAGGCCACGGTCCCGCGCATCACCCTGGTCACCCGCAAGGCCTACGGCGGCGCCTACATCGCCATGAACTCCCGCTCCCTCGGCGCCACCAGGGTCTTCGCCTGGCCCACCGCCGAGATCGCCGTCATGGGCGCCCTGGCCGCCGTCCGCGTCCTGCACCGCAAGAAGCTCGCCGCCGTCCCGGAGGAGGAGCGCCCCGCCCTCGAGCAGCGGCTCGCCGCCGAGCACGCCGAGATCGCCGGCGGCCTCCCCCGCGCCATGGACCTCGGCGTCGTCGACGAGATCATCCCGCCGACCGCCACCCGCGCCGCCCTGGCCCGGGCCATAGCCGAAGCCACCCCGGCCCGAGGCCGCCACAACAACATCCCGCTGTAACCCGCGCACTCCGCAACCGGCCGACCGCTCCCGCGGTCGGCCGGTTGCGGACGAAGAGAAGCCGGACTCCTTCGCCGATCGGGTCGATGCGGCGGATTCTGCTTTGATGAGGGGATGCCGGACCGGACGGAGTTCTCGTGGGGGGACAGGTGGGCCGTCCAGCCGTGGTGGTTCACGTTCCTTTTCGTCGCGGTGCTGAGCGGCGGGTCGTTCGGGTTGTGGACATGGCTGGCCGCTCCTGATGAAGAGATGCGTGAACCGTACGTTGCGGCCCTTATAGGAGCGTTCTTCGGTCTTTTCCTCGGAGCGTTCATGACCTGGGCGCAGCACTGGACGCGGAAGAAGTCGGGCTTCGCGGAGCTGGACCAGCATGCTCGGCTGGTGGTCGTCCGGGCATTGCGTACCGGGCGGCTGCCTGAGGATCCGTCCTTTCACCCCGTTCTGCGGCGTCCGGTCGCCTACCACCTCGAACAGGGGCGGAAAAGCCGTCGTGTCCTGCCGGTCGCCTACGGGGTTCTGTTGCTGGTGGCGGCGGTGAACACGTTGACCATCGGTCCCTGGGCTCTGCTGCTAGGGCTCTGGTTCGCGGTCATGGGGATCTACGGCTGGGTCTCGTCGGGCCGGGCGGAAGCGCGGTTGGCGGGGTTGGCGCAGGGCCTCGCCGGTTAGGCGGCGTCCCGCCCTTCACGCCGTTGCGGATCGGTCGGCGGCAGAGGTCACGGGACGGACCAGAAGGCCAGTTCGTGGTGCATGGCCTCGGTGAAGAGGGTGCGGGCGCGGGCGGGGTCGGGGGCGGCCTCGTCGAGCATGGTGGCGCAGCGGCGGGCGAGGGCGGCGAAGGCGGGGTCGGCGTAGGAGTCGACCCAGCGCTTGTAGCGGGGGTCGGCCGGGGGGTTCTCGGCGAGGACGCGGCCGATCTCGGAGTAACCCCACATGCAGGGGTAGAGGGCGGCGAGGCCGTCGGAGTAGTCGGCGGCCGCCGCCAGGAGGAAGGAGGTGTAGGCGGTGCAGGGGGCGCCCTTGACGGCGTTGTCCAGGTCGGCGCCGAACTCGGCGGCCAGGCTCCGGTGCAGGCTCAGCTCCTCGTGGAACGTCGAGTGGGCCAGGTCGACCAGGTCGCCGAGGTGGGCGGCGGGCGCCTGCCACGCCAGCCGGGAGAAGACGCGGACGTAGTCGAGCAGGTAGAGGTAGTCCTGCTCCAGCCACGACCGGAAGACCCGCTCGTCGAGGGTGCCGTCCGCGATGCCGCGCACCGTCGGGTGCTCCAGCTGCGCGGGGAGCAGTTCTCGGCCGATTTCTTCCAGTTCGTGTGCGATGCCCATTCCGTCATCCTGCCATGGCGCCGAAGACGGGAGGCGCTTCTCACGGGTCGTGGGGATCGGGGTCGTCGTGGTCGCGCAGGACGTCGGCGGGGACGGGGGCGGCCAGGGGCACGGGGGGCGGGTCGGCCGGGGGCTGCCAGCCCTTGGCGGCCAGGGCGCGCAGGAAGGCGTCGACCATGCGGGGGTCGAACTCGGTGCCGGAGCAGCGCCTGAGCTCGGCCGCGCCCTCCTCGACGGTGCGGGCGCGGCGGTAGGAGCGGGTGGAGGTGATGGCGTCGAAGGTGTCGGCGACGCCGATGATGCGGGCGAACTCGGGGATCTCGGAGCCGACGAGGCCCAGCGGGTAGCCGCGGCCGTCGAGCTTCTCGTGGTGGTGCAGGATGCCGCCGAGCGCCTCCTCCAGGAAGCCGATCTGGCCGACGATCTCCAGGCCGCGCATCGGGTGCAGCTGGATCTCGGCGAACTCCAGGTCGGTGGGCTTGCCGTCCTTCTGCAGGACGCGGGTGGAGACGCCGAGCTTGCCGACGTCGTGCAGCATCCCGGCGAAGCGGATGGCCTCCAGGCGGGCGCCGGTGATGCCGAGCTCCTCGGCGATCATCACCGAGCCGCGGGACACCCGCTCGCTGTGCCCGCGGGTGTAGAGGTCCTTGGTCTCCACCGCCTGGCACAGGACGGCGAGCGTGGCCTCCTGCGCCGCCTTCTGCTCCGAGACCTGGGCCATCGCCCACGTCGCGGTGAACAGCGGCAGCAGCACCAGGACGGGCGCCGCCACGTTGAGGGCCTCCCAGCCCCCGGCGATGAGCAGCCCGAACCAGCCGAAACCCAGGCAGCCCGCGCTCAGCGGCCCGGCGTCGCGCAGCAGCTCCCGCACGGTGGCCGCCTCGGCCAGCAGCAGCACCCCGCCGACGAGCAGCAGGTTGACCACCACGAAGAGGACGAGGACCAGCGCGAACGGCCAGATCAGCCGGGCGAACGGCATCTCGCCGTAGGAGGGCTGCAGCCAGTGGAAGACGACCCCGGCGATCCAGCCGCAGAGCGTGAACTGCGCGGCGTTGAAGACGCGTTTGACCGCGGGGATGCGCTGCGGGCTGGCCAGGGCGCACAACCCGACCAGCGCGGCCCCGTCCGGCCCGAGCAGGACCACCGCGGCGAGCGTCGCCGCGTAGCTCATCGAGACCCTGGCGCTCTTGACCCACAACCGCGCGGACATCGCGTCGCACACCAGGAAGAGGGCGGCCAGCACGGCGTAGACGCCCCAGTCCACCTCGCGCGCCGTCGTCAGGAGCACCCCCGCGCAGACGATCACCATGGTCACGTAGCCGCGCGCCGCCGCAGGTAGCTCTCGCATGACGGGAGGTTAGCCGGGTCCTCTCGGGTGGCGAGGGAAAGCCGCCGAATCGTTCATCCCCCGGCGAAGACGCGGGAGGCACGGAAGTCCTCGGGCCGCAGCGTCGTCAGCGCGGCGAGGTCGACCTTCGCGGCGGTGGCCATGAGCCGGCTGGCGTGGCGCAGCCGCGCCCGTTCGATGGCGTTGCGGATGGAGCGGGCGTTGGCGAACCGGGGCTGCTCGCGCCGGAGCTCGATGTAGGAGCGGAACACGGGTCCGGTCTCGTCGGCGAGCCCGTAACCCTCGCGGGCCAGCATGAGCAGCCCGATCTCCTCCAGTTCGGCGGTGTCGTAGTCGGGGAAGTCGATGTGGTGGGCGATGCGGGAGCTCATCCCCGGATTGGAGGAGAAGAAGGAGTCCATCCGGTCGGCGTAGCCGGCCAGCACGACCACCACGTCGTCGCGCTGGTTCTCCATCACCTGCAGCAGGATCTCGATGGCCTCCTGGCCGTAGTCGCGCTCGTTCTCCGCCCGGTACAGGTAGTAGGCCTCGTCGATGAAGAGGACGCCGCCCATCGCCCGCTTCAGCACCTCTTTGGTCTTGGGCGCGGTGTGCCCGACGTACTGCCCGACGAGGTCGTCGCGCGTGACGCTGACCAGGTGCCCCTTGCGCAGGTAGCCCAGGCGGTGCAGCAGTTCGGCCAGCCGGACGGCCACCGTCGTCTTGCCGGTGCCGGGGCTGCCGGTGAAGCACATGTGCAGGCTGGGCCGCGCCGCCTCCAGCCCGAACCGTGCCCGTACCCGGTCGACGAGCAGCAGCGCGGCGATCTGCCGGATGCGGGTCTTGACCGGGGCGAGGCCGACGAGTTCGGTGTCCAGGGCGTCCAGGACCTCGTCGACCTGCGACTCCGCGCGCTCCCGCGCCAGGTCGACGACCGTGTCGGGGGAGAGGAGTTCCGGCGGTGACTCTTCTCCAGGGGCGGGAGGGCGCATACCGAAAGCGGTCACTGCCGGAACTCCTCGTCTTCAGTACCGCTCGCCCTCGGGGCGGTCGGTGGCGTAGGCGTGCATGGTGTAGCGGACCTGGCGGTCGGCGGTCTCCTGGCGGGTGAGCCGGAAGCCGGGCTCGTTCGCGGGCCGCTGGACGATGAACTGGAGCGCGGTCGTCTGGCGTCCGTAACGGGCGTCGTACGTGTTGAGCCGCACGTAGTGGTTCGGGAAGGTGCGGCGGCACTCGTTCAGCTCCATCAGCACCCCGGCGGGGTCCTTCAGGTCGAACATCGGCAGTCCCCACATCTCCCAGTAGCTGTTGCGGGGGTGCGGGTCGTCGGTGTACTCGATCGAGCACGGCCAGCCGTTGTCCAGCGCGTACGCGATCTGCAGGGTGATCTCCTCGTCCGTGAGATCGGGGAGGTACGAGAAGGTGCCTTGTGTGATCCTCATCAGCTCACCACCGGGGTTTCCAGAACGTCGGGAGTGTCGGTCGACGCGTACGTGAAAGTGATGTCGCCCCAGGTCGCGAGGGCCACGTCGAGTTCGCGGCTGTGCTTGGCGGCGGCGCGCAGGATGTCGGGGCCCTCCTGGAGGAAGTCGCGGCCCTCGTTGCGCGCCTTGATCATCGCTTCCAGGGCGACGCGGTTGGCGGCCGCGCCGGCCGCGATGCCCATCGGGTGGCCGATGGTGCCGCCGCCGAACTGGAGGATGACGTCCTCGTCGAGGTAGTGCAGGAGCTGGTGCATCTGTCCGGCGTGGATGCCGCCGGACGCCACCGGCATGACGCCCGGCATGGACGCCCACTCCTGGTCGAAGTACAGGCCCTTGCGGGGGTCGGCCTCGATCTTGTCCTTGCGCAGGGTGTCGTAGAACCCGGCGACGGTGTACGGGTCGCCTTCGAGCTTGCCGACGACCGTTCCGGCGTGGAGGTGGTCGATTCCGGCGAGGCGCATCCACTTGGCGATGACGCGGAAGCTCACGCCATGGCTCTTCTGCCGCGTGTACGTGGAGTGGCCCGCGCGGTGCAGGTGCAGCAGTACGCCGTTGGCGCGCGCCCACTTGGCCATCGACTGGATGGCCGTGTACCCGATGGTGAGGTCGATCATGATGACGACGCTGCCGAGCTGCTTGGCGAATTCCGCCCGCTCGTACATGTCCTCCATGGTTCCGGCCGTCACGTTCAGGTAGTGGCCTTTGATCTCGCCCGAGGCGGCTTGCGCCTTGGTGACGCCTTCCATGCAGTACAGGAAGCGGTCGCGCCAGCGCATGAACGGCTGGGAATTGATGTTCTCGTCGTCCTTCGTGAAGTCCAGGCCGCCCCGGAGCGCTTCATAGACGACCCGCCCGTAGTTGCGCGCGCTGAGTCCCAGCTTGGGCTTGACGGTCGCGCCGAGCAGCGGACGGCCGAACTTCGCCAGGTATTCGCGCTCCATGACGATGCCGTGCGCGGGTCCCTGGAACGTCTTCACGTAGTGCGTGGGGATGCGCATGTCCTCCAGGCGGAGCGCTTTGAGCGCCTTGAAGCCGAAGACGTTGCCGATGATGGACGAGGTGAGGTTGGCGATGGAGCCTTCCTCGAACAGGTCCAGGTCGTAGGCGATGTAGGCGATGAACTGGTCGTCGGCGCCGGGGACGGGCTCCACCCGGTAGCACTTGGCCTGGTAGTTCTCGTACGAGGTGAGCCGGTCGGTCCACACGACCGTCCACGTCGCGGTGGAGGACTCGCCGGCCACCGCCGCTCCGGCCTCCTCCGGCGGCACCCCGGGCTGCGGGGTGATGCGGAAGGCCGCCAGGATGTCGCTGTCCTTCGGCACGTAGTCGGGCCGCCAGTAACCCATCTCCGCGTAGGGGATCACGCCCGCGGACCATCTGCCCATCGGTGGCTCCATCTCTTCGACGCGCATTGACGAGGCAAGCATGCGGGCGCGACACTTTCGATGTCCATCAAGTGTTTCGGGATGAATATCAAGCGATGACTGAATCCAGATTGCGGACGTTCGTCGCTCTCGCCGACACCGGTTCGGTCCGCGCCGCGGCCGAGCGCCTCTACGTGACGGAGTCCGCGGTCTCCGCGTCGGTCACGGCGCTCTCGCGTGAGCTGGGCGTCCCGCTGGTGGAGCGGGCGGGGCGCGGTGTCGTGCTCACCCCGGCCGGACGGGTCTACGCCGGTTATGCCAGGAAACTGCTCGGCCTGCACGAGGAGGCCCGCGCCGCCGCGCGCGGAGAGCACGATCCGGGAGCGGGGAGGCTGCGGCTGGCCGCGGTCACGACCGCGGCCGACCAGGTGCTGCCCGAACTGCTCGCCGGCTTCCGGCGCGCCTGGCCCCGGGTGGAACTCGCCCTGGAGGTGGGCCCCAGCCGCCGGATCTGGGCGGCGCTGGCGGCGCACGAGGCCGACCTGGTGCTCGGCGGACGGCCTCCGGCGGGGGCGCGGGCGACGATCCTGGCCACCCGCGCCAACGAACTGGTCCTCGTGGCCGCCCCCGGAGTGGAGTTCGACCCGCCCGCCACCCCCTGGGTGATGCGCGAGCCAGGCTCGGGCACCCGCGTCGCGGCCGAGGCCTATCTCGCCGAGCACGGCGCCGCCCCGCCCGTCCTCGTCCTCGGTTCGAACGGGGCGGTGATCGCGGGCGCCGCCGCGGGACTGGGCGTGGCCCTCGTCCACCGTGACGCCGTCCGCCGGGACCTGTCCTCCGGACGGCTGCACGTGGTGGACGCCCCCGGCACCCCCCTGCTGCGTCCCTGGCACGCCGCGGCCGGCCCGGCGCCCACCGCCACGACCAGGCTGTTCGTCAGCCACCTGGTCGGCTCGGGCTGGACGCCCGGCTAACGCAGCGGCAGGACGGCGCGGACGGTGGTGCCCTCGCCTGGGCGGGACTGCAGGGTCATCCGCCCGCCCAGGAGTTCGGCGCGTTCGGCCATGCCGCGCAGCCCGTAGGACCCGGGAGCGGGCCGGTGGGGGTGGAAGCCGCCGCCGTCGTCACCGACGGTCAGGCGCACCCTGTCGCGCTCGTACTCCAGGAGGATGCCGGCCGTCGACGCCTCGGCGTGGCGCAGGATGTTGCCGACGGCCTCCTGCGCGATGCGGTAGAGGGCGGTCTGCAGGTGGTCGGGCAGGGGCGCGTCCAGCTCGCCCGTCACGGTGACGGTGACGTCCAGGGACGACTGGCGGGCGTCGGCCTCGCGGGCGAGCCCGGCCAGCGCGGCCGGCAGGCCCAGGTCGTCCAGGACGGGCGGGCGCAGGCCGCCGATCGCGGCGCGGGTCTCGGCCGAGGCCAGATCGCACAGGCGGCGGGCGACGAGGATCTGGCGGCGGGCCTCGGCCAGGGAGGGCTCGGCCGGGGGCAGGACGCGCAGCGCCGCCGACAGGTGGAAGCCCAGGCTGGCCAGCCGCTGGGCGATGCCGTCGTGGATCTCGCGGGCGAGCCGTCCCCGCTCGGCCTCCTGCGCCTCCACGGCCCGTTCGGCGAACTCCTCGGCCGAATGCTCGCGCTCCCTGGCCGTGCGCAGCCGCCGCGCCGAGCACACGACCGGGGCGAACAGCGCCGCCAGGGCGTCGACCATGGAGATGTCGTCCTCGGAGCAGGGGGCACCGCCGGTCGTCCGGGCCCGGACGACCGCGAGGGTGCGGTCCCGCCCGTCCTGGACGGGGAAGACCATGCCCCCCTCGTACGCGCGGGGCATGCCGTGTGCGGCGCACCAGCCGACGAAGCCCTCTCCGAGCAGCACGGGAGCGGGCGGCCCGTCCGTGAGGGGAGTGGCGCCCGCCCGTTCCAGCGTCCGCTCCTCGTCGTCCAGGACGTACAGCTCGCACGAGGCGAAGCCGGTGGCGGAGAGCACCAGCTCCGTCAGGCTCGCGGCCAGGCCGTCCAGTTCCCGGTCGGCGCACGCCACGCCGGCGACGCGGGCGAGCAGCGCCGTCTCCCGTCCGGCGAGCAGGTCCAGGGCGCGGGCCCGCGCGGTCACCGGAAGAGCCCCTCGCGCAGTGCGACGGCGATGGCGGCGGAGCGGTCGGTCACCTCGAGCTTGCGGTACAGGGTGCGAAGGTGGCTCTTCACGGTCTCCTCCGACAGGTGCAGCCGGGCCGCGATCGCCCGGTTGGACAGCCCGCCGACCAGCAGGGAGAGCACCTCGCTCTCCCGCTGGGTCAGGCCGCGGTTGGCGCCCGGCCAGAACTCGCCGCGGTTGAGCCGGGCGACGCTGGCGGCCATCCGCCCGGCCAGGGTGGGATCGACGACCGTCTCGCCGCCGGCGACCTCCTCCAGGCGGCGCACCAGCTCCAGCCCGTCGACCCTTTTGAGTAGGTAGCCGACCGCGCCGGCCCGCAGCGCCTCGAAGACGTACTGCTCGTCGTCGTACACCGACAGGAAGACGACGCGGGTCCCCGGCGCCGTCGCCGACAACGACCGGCACAGGTCGAGGCCGCTGTGCGGGCCGAGCCGGACGTCCAGCAGGACGATGTCGGGTCTCAGCGACGTGACCAGCCGGTTGGCCTCGGCGGGCTCGGCGGCCTGGCCGACGACGCGCACTCTGCCGGTGAAACCGGAGAGCATCGCCTGCAGCCCGGCCAGGATCATTTCATGGTCGTCGACGAGCACGACCCTTACGGGGGCGGCCATCCCCGCAACATAACAAGGTTTGCTACCGGCGAGTAGTAAGGGGGGCGGCCTTCACCCCCGGCTTCCCACGCGCGGGTGAGGCGCCCTCCTCACACCCGGCCTACCTTCGCGGTGAGACCCGGACCGAGAAGGAGACAGGGTGCCCCATCGGATCGTGCACATGCTGCGTGCCCGTGGCACGGGCCGCCGTCCGGTCATGCTGGCGATAGCGGGGGACAGTGCCGCCGGCAAGACGACGCTGACCAGGGGGCTGGTCGAGTGTCTCGGCGAGGACCGCATGACCGCGGTCTGCGTCGACGACTACCACCGCTACGACCGGGAGGAACGCAGGAACAAGCCGTTCACCGCCCTGCACCCCGACTGCAACCACATCGAGGTGATGGAGCAGCACCTGCAGCTGCTCGCCATGGGCGAACCCATCCTCAAACCCGTCTACGACCACGGCAGCGGCAGGCTCGTGCGGCCGGAACTGGTCGAGCCGAGGGACTTCGTCATCGTCGAGGGGCTGCTGCCGCTCTACAGCAAGATGGCGCGCGCCTGCTTCGACATCACCGTCTACCTCGACCCGCCCGAGGAGCAGCGGTACGCCTGGAAGATCCAGCGCGACACCACCAGGCGCGGCTACACCGCCGAGCAGGTGCGCGAGGAGCTGCGGCGCCGCGAACTGGAGAGCGCCGCGTTCATCCGCCCGCAGCGCAGGCACGCCGACATCGTCGTGCGCTTCGGACCGCTCGCCGGACGCGAGGAGCCGCCCGGCGGCCCGCTGTCGGCCGAGCTGCTGCTGCGGCCGACCATCGACCACCCGGAACTGGACGAGGTCGTGCGCGGCGCGGACGCGCTGCACCTGAGACTGCTGCGCGACACCGACGGCCGCCCGGTCGACTCCCTGCACGTGCACGGAGACGTCTCGCCGGAGGAGGCCGAGATCGTCAAGAAGGCCGTCTGGGAACGGCTCGACGTGGACACGCCCCTCCCCGGCGGGCTCGGCGGGCTCGCCGACGGCAACCGCAGCGACCCGGTGGCCATCACCCAGCTCCTGCTGCTGTACCACCTGATCAACGCCGACCGGGTGCGGCCGGCGTCCTGACCGCCTCCCGCGGCCCCGTGCGCGCCACCCGCCGCACGGGGCCGTTTTTCTGAAGCGGGCTCGCCACACGGGATGAAACGCTCCCTGCACTATGTTGGTCCCTGAAAAGCCACGACATACGTCGACTGGGAGGTGGGTCCGCTGCGCCCCGAGGATCTGTACCGGTTGGAGGAAGAGCCGTCCGAGCTCGACCGACCGGTACTGCTGCACCGCCTGGAAGGCTTCATGGACGCCGGATCGGCGGGCAGGCTGGTACGCGATCACATCCTGGAGACGCTGGAGCACCGGGTGGTCGCGACCTTCGAGCTGGACGAGCTGATCGACTACCGGGCGCGTCGGCCGACGATGAGCTTCGACGGCGACCACTGGGAGTCCTACGACAAGCCGGAACTGCTGCTGCACCTGGTCCACGACATGGTGGGCCAGCCGTTCCTGCTGCTGGACGGGCCCGAGCCCGACCGTGCGTGGGACCGCTTCACCGCCTCCGTGCAGTCGCTGATCGAGCGGTTCGACGTCCGGCTCAGCGTGACCGTGCACGGCATCCCGATGGGGGTGCCGCACACCCGTCCGATCGGGCTGACCGCGCACGGCACCCGTCCGGAGCTGCTGAGCTGGCCCAAGTCGCCGTTCGGCAAGGTCCAGGTGCCCGGCAGCGCCGCGGCGCTGCTGGAGCTGCGGCTGGGCGAGGCCGGACGCGACGCGCTCGGTTTCGCCGTCCACGTGCCGCACTACCTGGCGCAGTCGGCCTATCCGACCGCGGCCGTCACCGCCCTGGAGACGGTGATCAACGCGACGGGCCTGGCGATCCCCGGCGACGCCCTGCGCGAGGCCGCCGCCGAGACCGACAAGGAGATCGCCGCCCAGGTCGAGGGCTCCGACGAGGTGCAGAAGGTCGTCCGCGCCCTGGAGCAGCAGTACGACGCGTTCGCCGGCGCCTCCGAACGGGAGTCCCTGCTGGCCGAGGACGCTGAGATGCCGACCGCCGAGGAGCTGGCCGCGCAGTTCGAGCAGTTCCTGGCCGAGCAGGACGGCGACGCCTGAGCGCCGCCGTCCTGCGGGGCGCCGGGACGGGCCCGGCTCACCAGCTGCTGGAACCCGAGTCGCTGGAGCTGGAGCTCGAGTCGCTGGAGCTGCTGCTGGAGCCCGAGTCGGAGCCCGACGAGCTGCTGGAGCCGGAGTCGCTGTAGCCGTGGTCGTGGCTCGGGCCGTGGCCCGAGTACTCGGAGTGGGGGCCGTCGCCCTGGTCCCAGGAGTCGTGGGAGTAGTGCGGCGATGCGTGGTGACCGCCTCGGTGGTGGGAGCCGTCCGTCCCGTGCCGGCTCGCGTGGTAGCGCATACCGGCCCGTGAGGTGGGGAAGAGCGCGGCGAACAGCGGTACGCCCTGCTCCCCGAAGATGTCGCGTTGGATCTGCCGCTGCTGGCGCACCACCAGCCACAGGGCGATGGAGATGCCGAGCAGCATCAGGCCGGGGATCAGGACGAAGAGCAGGGTGAGATCGTTCATGGCCTTGCGCCGTTCTCTCGCGGGGGCGGCTTCTCTGCTTGCTGGGATGCCCGCGCGGACCGTTCGGTTCTGACCGGTGTTCCGGTGTGAAGTCCCGGAAAGCGGCCGAACTAGACTTATCACCATGAGCTACATCACGACTTCGGACGGTTGCCACATCCACTACAAGGACTGGGGCAGCGGGCAGCCGGTGGTCTTCAGCCACGGGTGGCCGCTCAACTCCGACGCCTGGGACGTCCAGATGTGCCTCGTCGCCGAGCACGGGTTCCGGGCGATCGCTCACGACCGTCGCGGGCACGGGCGCTCCACCCAGACGTGGACGGGCAATGACATGGACACCTACGCCGATGATCTGGCGCACCTCGTGACGGAACTGGATCTCCAGGACGTCGTCCATGTCGGGCACTCGACCGGAGGCGGCGAGGTCGTCCGCCACCTCGGGAGGCACGGGACTGCGCGGGCGTCCAGGGCCGTGCTGGTCGGGGCGGTCCCGCCGCTGATGCTGCGCACCGCCGACAACCCGGAAGGCCTGCCCGTCGAGGTGTTCGACCGGATCAGGGAAGGGGTGCGCGGCGACCGCTCCCAGTACTACCGGGACCTCGGCGCCCCCTTCTACGGCGCGAACCGCCCCGGCTCGGACGTCTCCGACGGCACACGTGACGCGTTCTGGCTGATGGGCATGCAGGCCGGCCTCAAACCGGCACTGGACTGCATCGCCCAGTTCTCCGAGACCGACTTCACCGAGGACCTCAAGAAGATCGACATCCCCGTCCTCGTCGCCCACGGGGAGGACGACCAGATCGTCCCCGTCCGGGCCGCCGCGCCGAAGACCGCCCGCCTGCTCGCGGACGCCACCCTCAAGCTCTACCCGGGCGCCCCGCACGGCCTGACCGGCGACTACCAGAAGGCCTTCGACCAGGACCTCCTGGCCTTCATCCGCCGGTGACCCGGCCACCGGGAAGGGACGCGCCGCCCGACGCGCGCCCCTTTTCGGCGTCAGTCGCCCCCGCCCCCACCCCCGCCGCAACCCGAGGAGCCGGAGTCGGACCCCGACCCGAAGTCGAAGAACCCGCCGAAGCCCCCGTCCGACGACCGGGACGACCGGGCCGCCCGCCGCCGCGGGGACGCGGCCGGAGCCGACCGCCTCCTCTTGGCCGACACCACCAGGACCGCCACCAGCAGCCCTCCGCCCAGGCAGATCAGAAAAACGTCCATCAGCCGCCCTTTCTCCAGATGCCCGATAAGACGCCTCCTGCCCCTTCCCGGTTCGCGAAGCGCGCCCCCCGCCGCCCCGGAGCGGACCACCCCCTCGGCGGGGTAGACTTTCCCGGTCCCCAGGGGCGTATAGCTCAGCGGTAGAGCACTCGCCTTACAAGCGAGGGGTCACTGGTTCGAACCCAGTTACGCCCACTCGGCACAGAAGCCCGATCCGAGCATTCCGGATCGGGCTTCCGCCGTTCTGCCTGACTATCTGCCTGACCAGGGCTCTTCGATCTTGCGCGGGAAGATCCGGTCCATGGCCGTCGCGCCGTCCTCGATCACCGGTCGGATCTGGTGCCGGTAGACCAGCTCGGTCACCGCGGTGCCCTTGTGGCCGACCAGGCGGGAGATGTTCTCCAGCGGCACCCTTCGTCCGGACACTGAAGCCTCGCAGCGAAGGATCATCGGAGACTTCTACGGATCCCGTCCACCGGCTTCCCGTTCGCCCGAGCCTCCAAGACCGCGGGCCAGGCCCCTGAGCGGGAATGTCGGTCGAGAACGTCGACGGCCCCGAAGGCGATCGCCACCCGCTTGGACATCGCCGCATGCGATCCGGTGATGCTTTCGACGTCCTATGAGCCGCCGGCCGTCACCGAGGGCACTCCCATCGAGCAGCCCGAGGCCGGACCCGTCACAGGCGTCATCCCCCGGATGGACGCCATCGGCGTCACCCTCACCCACGTCACCGAGGAAGTCACCACCCGGGCCCCGCGCCCCTACAAGACCGAGAACCTGCGAATCCCTGCCGGGGTCGCATCGGTACACCCTGGCCTACAAGGTGCCGATCCCGCCTGCAGGGAACGTCTAGCGGCCCGGTCGCCTCAAGACCGAGCCTCTTTCGGCTCGGTAACCGTCTGAGGCTGTTAAGTCCTGTGGTTCCCTAAGGTCTGGCATGATCCGCATGTGCACTTCTCAGGGTTCGTGGCAATCGGTATAGGCATCTCGACCCTATTGCTCATGCTTGTAGTGCAGAAACTGGACCCCAAAAAGGAAGATGCCGACGTCACTCGGATGTTCGCCATCTTCCTCGGAGGGTCTCCGATTTTCATCGGCGTGGCCCAGCTTTTCGTTGCGAGACTGGGGCCTGCCATAATGATCTGGGCAGTGGCGTACCTGCTCGGTTCAGTGATCTCGGCTATCGTCGGTTACTTGACCGGCAGAGCCCTACTGTATAGATACGCGATATTGATTGCGATGTTTGCGCTCTTGTGCGGCTTCGCCTTTGGGGTCCCGCTGCTATACGGTCGGCCGACTGGCCCTGGCCAGTTCGCCTGGCCTTGATCCACGTCGCGAGCAGAGACTAAGAACCGGATGCTCAAGCCAAAGACCGGCGGTGTTCCAAGTTTCTTCACGTCATCAAGCCCGCCCCGCTGACGTGCGGCGGGTGGGGAGCCGGGCCCCTTCGTCGGAGGTGACACCCGCTTTCCACGTCCTGCCGTGACGCGCAGGAGGAAGAACTCCGCGGAGAGTTGGAGGGGGCAGGCGCCGACAAAGGGGTTCTCTTCCGAGGGTCGGTGGGATCGGGCGGAGCGAGGCCGACCCGTTCGAGTGCTACGTGATCCGTGGCAAACCTGGGGAGGGTTGCCGCCGCTCGCTCCCCGCCGGGCTTGGCCTCTTCGGGCCCACCCGTCGGGGGCGGCGGCCCGCGCCGATGGCGCGGAACGGTAGGGCTCCTCGTGCCTTCGATCCTGCCTCCCACCAAGAGGGAGAACCCTGTCCGTCGCCCACCTCCAGGAGCTCGCAGAGGAACTCCTGCACCGTCACAGCCCAGACCTTCGGAAAGCAGGGCGACACCTGTCCGACGCATCAGGGGCCTTGGCTCTGAGAAGGAGCAGATGCCTCCGGCGGGGAACTCCGGCTCCGGGATGAGTGGAAGAAGCACAAGAGCTGAGCAGGGAGGGTGATTGAGGTGGGGAGATCTTCCCGTCTATCGACGTCCCATCCAGAGGACTACCGCGCAGCGTGGGACGACGGCAGACGGGAAGACCTCGGGGAGCGTGGCGGGGAAAGACTTTGGGGGTTGGTCGAGCTCGAAGCGGGGGCCTCGCGGCCCCCATCCCCCCGCGGGCCGGAGCACTCATCCGCGCGAATCCCCCCATCGCAACGTCTCGTCGTTCGCGCGGATGAGCACACCGGAGCGGCCACGGCCCCGCATCGAAAGGCCCACAATCGCCCAATGGCAGAGAACGGCCGGCCGACTCGTTCTCCCTGCCGAGAGAGCTACCAAGGGAGATTCGTCATGTCGACAGGCTCACTCATCCTCTTGGCACTGGCGTCCCACTCATCCAGCTCCGCGACCAGCCACTCGGCAAAGGTGAGGCCCTCGTCCGACAGCCGGGAGGACTTCCGGCTCCAGATATTTCCCTGCGGGGTGCTGTAGTCGATGAGGGTCCACGTGTCACATCCCCCGGTCAAAGGCACCAGGGCGGGTGAGCGGTCCAAGCGATGACGAGGGAAGCTTTCCACCCAAGACAGGCACTCGCTGAGCAGAGGCTCGGCATGCTCGCCTTGATCGCCATCACAGCAGTATTCCGGCTCCGTAAGGGACAGGACCAGCAGGCAGCCCCCTTCACCGCCGTCGGCGACTTCGAGATAGATCCGCTTGAGCAGCGGAGGCATCGGATACCCCACTGCGGCCTCGACCTCGGCGACGTCTTCCGCCGACGCCCCTCTTATGCCCGACCACGAGACCGCGTCTTTGAGCCTGCGGATGAGCTGATCCTCGTTCACCCGCCATGGATACCGCATTCCGCCGACAATCAGCCCAGATCGAGAGCCCAGCCGTCCTGACAGGTCTCCGCTTCAAGGGCACGCCCAGGGCACATGACCGTGGAAGACGGTGCGAAACGACAAGAGCTGTCGAGAGGTATCTCGGCAGCTCATCCGGTTGATCGTTGACCTTGCCCCAGGTCAGCCAACGGGGAACCGTCTACAAGTTCGAGCCCTGTTTGCTGGCCATGAGGCATGGCTCTGAGCTTGTCGCTCACCTCTTCGCCTCGTGAGCGGCGAGCTCTTCTGGAGTACCGATGAATGCGGGGCCGCAGTTCGCTGGGAGCCGTTCGACCACCATGGCGACGGCTTGAGCAGCGTCTGCTGCTGGTCCTATCGTCTCGGTGCGCAGAAGGCCCTCTACCCGGTAGCCGTCCTTTGCAGGTCCGATGTAAGGGATGTCCCAGGTCCAACGCTTGCCGGTGCAGCGGCTGAAGTGGAGTTCTCCCATGCCTGTCCAGGGGAAGAGTTCGCGAAGCCGAGGCTCGGCATATGCGGCGTCGATCAGTTCGGTAGGCACCCGCCCGTCGTCCCGGACGTCCTTCCAGGCTGCTTCGACGATGGCTTGCCCGGGTGTATCTGCCGTCATGGCCGCCATCATGCCCTTATGAGGATGGGCCTGAGAGGCAGGAGCAAGGCAGGGGTCTGCTCCGTCATTGTTCCGTGAGGCCCGGAAAGACGTTGGAAGACGACTGCGGTCGAGGAAAGCCTTCCTGCAGGTCGGAGCGTTGGTGCGCGGCTCTCGTGCAGGTCGCGGTTCGGCAGGGAGAAGATCTTCACCATCTCCGGGGCACCCCAGCCACATCACGGCAGGCTGATCGTCCACTAGGGCTCACGGCCTTCCGTGTCACCCTACGCACACGGTTGACTTACAGGCCCCACCCGCCATGCCCTTCCAGAATGCGATCCACGTGACTGAAAACACCTCGCCGCCCTCCGCCTCATTCCGCCGCCTCCCCCTATGGGTGGCAGTCGGTATTCCGGCGCTCGTCCTCGTCTGCTTTGTAGCCGCGGCCGGTTTCTTCCTGGCCACCGCTCTCGATCCGACAAGAGACTGCTCCCGTGAAGGCGACCGGGAGTTCGCCCACCTCAAGCAGAACACCCTTCCCCATCTGGACACCTCCCAGATCAGCAAGGTCACCCGCTCCAAGAGCGAATGCGCCGAGATCCTCTTCGACAACCCCCAGCTGATCATCACCTTCAACACCCCGACGTCACATGCCTTGGACGGCCTCACCCGAGGATCTTGGACTCGGCCCACCTCTGCTCAACGCAGCGAGTCCTCGCTGGAGAGCAGCGAGCTTCTCTACGTTCGCACCACCGATCTGGGCACAATCGGCATCTCGTCGGAAGCCACCCACACGATCACCGCAGAATTCATCAGCATGACCCCTGAGACGGATCGCAACGGCCAGTAGCAGCACCACCCTGCACCGCGCTGCATCAGGGGGCGGCTGCCTGACGTACTGCCTGACGATCGAGGCGGAGGGCAGCGGATCCTGGGGGACAACCGTGGACGGCCGCAGGCCGGGCATGCAGGTGGTTGGCCTGGTCGATCGACTCTTGAGGTCCCCTTATAAGCGAGGGGTCACTGGTTCGAACCCAGTTACGCCCACTCGGCACAGAAGCCCGATCCGAGCATTCCGGATCGGGCTTCCGCCGTTCTGCCCGGTCGGGCCCGGGTCTCCGCAGCGGTCCCGGGTCCGGCGGAGAGTGGTCTTTGTCGCTGTTTGGTGGATATGGGGCGTATCCGCCTAGTGTGGATGGGTATGAAGCCCTCCGATGACCCCACCTCGACCGTGATCGGACCGCCTCTGGGGCTGGCGATCGTCCTCGTGGCGATCGGACTGGTCCTTCTGACGGGGAAACTGCTCGCCCGCAGGCTGAGCCGAAGACTGCCGCAGATGTCGGATCTGGTGGGCCGGACGACCGTGCCGGGTGCGGTCGTCGTCGGCTCCCTCGTCACCCGGGCGACGCTGAAGACGATCCGCGTCGACACCGAGGACGGCGCGGTGCGCCTGGACGAACAACTCTTCGGCGGCCTCGCGGGCACCGTGGACCACCTGCTCGTGCTGGTGCTCATCGCCTCCATGACCTGGCTCGTCATCCGCGTGGTGCACGTTGTCACCCGGGCGGTCGTCAAGGGGGTGACGGGGTCGCGCGGGGCGGGCAGTACCCGCGCCAAGCGGGCCCGCACCCAGGTGATGCTGGTCAACCGGGTGGTGACGGCCCTGGCCGTCGTCATCGCCATCGGCTGGATGCTGTTCACCTTCGACGCGGTGCGCGGCATCGGCGCCGGAGTGCTGGCCTCCGCGGGACTCTTCGGCATCATCGCCGGCGTCGCGGCGCAGAAGGCCATCGGGAACCTGTTCTCCGGAGTCATCCTCGCCTTCGGCGACGCCCTGCACGTCGACGACGTGATCGTCGTCGACGGCTACTGGGGCAAGGTGGAGGACCTGACCCTGAACACCGTCGTCCTGCAGGTCTGGGACGGCCGACGGCTGGTCCTGCCGGTGTCCTACTTCACCGAGCGGCCCTACGAGAACTGGACGATCCGCAACGAGTCCATCATCGGGGCGGTCCTCCTGCGGGTCGACTGGACCGTGCCGGTCGCCGACCTGCGCAACCGCCTGTCGGACTTCATCCGGGCCCATCCGCTGTGGGACGGTGAGGTGTGGAACCTGGCCGTCACCGACGTCCAGGAGAACGGCCTCGTCGAGGTCCGCGCCCTCATGAGCGCCGCGGACGGCTCCGCAGCCTTCGACCTGCGCTGCGACGTCCGCGAGGACCTCATCGCGTGGATCCGCGAGCACCATCCCGACAGCCTGCCCCGCGTCCGCACCGACCTCCTCCCCGAACCCGTCTGATCCCGCCTCGCCGGCCGCGGCACCGGACGGTGCCGCGGCCGGCGGGACGTCAGCCGAAGCAGCGGACGGGGGTGCGGGCCAGGGTCAGTTCGTAGACCCTGTCGGAGGAGTCGAAGAGGAAGATGTACCGGGCGCCGCGATTCCCCGGTACGCGGACGTCATGGGCGTTGGGTCCGGCCTTGAGGCCCGGATATGCCTGCTTCACCTTCTTGAGCCTGTCGCCGATCTTGATGCCGCGCGGGGTCCTCGTGGATTTCGCGGCGAAGATGGCGGTGACGCCTCTTTTCTTTTCGTAGTAGACGCTCGCCCCGGTCTTCTTCATGGTGAAGGAGCCGCAGGCCTGGCCGTCGGCTTTGGTGAGCTTGGTGACGAGCCCTGCCTTGCGGGCGGCTTTGAGGCTCATGCCCAGTTTGAGGGGACCGTAGCCCTGGGGGCCCAGGAAGGCGGCGCGCTCGCCGGGAAGGGCGGCGGCGGGGGCGGCGACCAGGGTCGCGCCCAGTGCCGCGGCGGTGAGGAGGCGCGGGAGTCGGCGGAACACGTCCGTCCTTTCAGTAGAAAGGGTGTGGCGGGTGGGAAGCCTCAAGGATACCGGGGAGGGTGGAAGGGGAGAGAAGGGGAGCGATCCCTTTTCTATGGCATTTTGTCGAGTAAATCAATGGTCAATGAGAGAGGCCGCTGATTTGCCCCTTCCTCCGGCGGGGATGGGTGCCACGGGTTCGAGGCTTCGAATCGTTCGTCATTCGAGGAGAATTCGTGAGAATTACCAGACGTCTGGCGTGGGCGCTGCCGGGGGTGATGGCCGCCGGGCTGGTCGCGGTGGTGCAGGCCCCGGGAGCGGCCGGTGCGCGGCCCGCCGACCGGTGGGGGGTCATCGGACGCAACTCGTCGGGGTCGCCGGTCGCGGAACTGCGGATGGGGCCGTACGGGCGCACCTTCCTGGAGTATCCGGCCCTGCAGCCCCCGCCTTACGGGCAGGGCAGCCTGGGACTGACGGTCGACGGCGGGGAGAAGGTCGCCTACGGCAACGAGACGGACTTCGCGGGGACGCGGCTGCGGCGGATCAGGTCGGTGAAGTACTGGATCTTCACCGGGGTCGACTACGGGATCGGCACGGTCCTGCCCTCCTTCTCGATGGAGGTCGACCCCGGACTGCCCGGTCTGTCCTACACGACCCTGGTCTACCTGCCGGACAAGTCCGTCAGCCCGTCGCGGCCCCCGACCCAGCTCCGCCACGCGTGGCAGAAGTACGACGCCACCGCGCCCGGCAACAGGTGGGGGTCGTCGCGGCCCCTTCCAGGGGTCACCGGCTGCACCCTGGCCAGCCCCTGCTCGTTCAAGGACATCAAGGAGAAGATGCCCGACGCGGTGGTCAGCCTCAGCGTGGCGATCCAGAAGGGCACCGACGACGCCTTCAGGGGCGCCGTCGACGGGCTCCAGATCAACGACGTCCTCTTCGACTTCGAACGTTCCGGAGTGCGCAAGAGGGTGCGCTGACCCGCCTGACGCCGGGCCGGCCGGGCCGTCCACGGGCCCGGCCGGCCCGTTCGCGCGAACTGTCGGTGGCGGTGTCTAGCGTGGAGGAATGGAGATGGTGTCCCGCATCCCCGGGGAAGCGCTCCGGGGCCGGGTGGAGAGGTTCTACGGCTACCGCCAGGAGACGGGGGCGCCGCGGACGCACCGCGGCGTGCCTTCGCCGTGGTTGACGGTGGTCGTGTCCTTCGAGGAGCCGGTCCGGGTCGTGGAGGGGGCGGGCGTCCGGGAGCTGGGGGTGGTCCTGGGCGGGCTGCACACCGAGCCGGTGCTGCTCGCGCACGGGGGACGCCAGGCCGGGATCCAGATCGGGCTCAGCCCGCTGGGGGCGCGCTCGCTGCTGGGGATGCCCGCGGGCGAGCTGACGGGCGAGGTCCTGGCGGGCGAGGAGGTGCTCGCGGGCGCGGGCGAGCTGCGGGAGCGCCTGGTCGAGGCCGGGGGCTGGGCCGAGCGGTTCCGGCTCGTCGAGGAGTTCCTGCTGCGGCGGGCGCGGCCGGTCCCGGACGCGGACGACGAGGTCGCCCGGGGATGGCGGCGGCTGCACGGGACGGGCGGCACGGTGAGCGTCGAGGAACTGGCCGGGGAGGTCGGGTGGAGCGCCCGCTACCTGCGCCGCCGGTTCCGCGAGCAGGTGGGGCTGCCGCCCAAGGCCGCGGGACGGGTGATCCGGTTCGACCGGGCGCGGACGGAGCTGCGGAGCAGGCTCGGAGCCGGCCGGGAGCTGCGCCTGGCGGAGGTCGCGCACGGTTGCGGCTACGCCGACCAGGCCCACCTCACCCGGGAGTTCCGCGCGCTGACGGGGCTCTCCCCGCTGCGGTATCTGGAGAACGAGTTCGGCCGGGAGTTCCGCTTCGTTCAAGACGGGGAGGAGGTCACAAGGAGAGGGTGAGCGCATGAACACACCGCAACCGCAGGTCTGGCCCACGCTCGAGGCCAGGGACGCGCGCAGGCTGATCGCTTTTCTCGTCGAGGCCTTCGGGTTCGAGGAGACCGTCGTGCACGCGGAGGGCGACATCGTCCACCACGCCGAGCTCGCCTGGCCGCCGGGCGGCGGGATCATGCTCGGCTCGGTACGGGACGACGCCTCGGCCGTCTTCACGCTGCCGCCAGGGACCTTCGGCGCCTACGCCGTCACCGACGAGCCGGACGCCCTCTACGAACGCGCTCTCAAGGCGGGCGCGACGGTCGTCCGGGAACTCGGCGACACCGACTACGGCTCCCGCGACTTCATCGTCCGCGACCCGGAGGGCAACCTCTGGTCCTTCGGCACCTACCGCGGCGCACCCCGCCCCTGACACCACGGCCTCCGCCCTTCTCCACGAGACGCGCCGACTTTCGCGGTGCGGTGGTCCTCGCGGTGCAGCGGTCTTCGCAATGCGTGTGCTTTCGCAGTGCGGAGGCTTCGTGGTGCGCGGGCCGCCGCCCGCGGGCTGACCGTGCCCTGGCGGGTTTCCGAGGTGCGAGGGCTTCTGTGGTGCGCGGGCTTTCGCAGTGCGGAGGCTTCGTGGTGCGCGGCCCGCCGCCCGCGGGCCGCCGCCCGCGGGCTGACCGTGCCCTGGCGGGTTTTCGAGGTGCGAGGGCTTTCGCGGCGTGCGGGCTTCTGCGGTGCGCGGGCTTTCGTGGTGCGCGGGTCCGCCTGCGGGTCGGCCGGGCCCGGCCGGTGCGTGGGTCGTGGCGGGGTTCGTGTCCTGCCTGTTCGACCGGGGCGAAGTGGACCGGTGTGTGTAAGAGGGCCCCGCGGGACGGGGAGTTGTGCTTCGATGCGCTGCATCCCCCTCCGTTGGGTCGGTCGAGCAACGAGTCGGACAAAGAAGTTGAAGTTGACTCCTGATCCCCAAGGGGAGGGATATCCTCCTCCAAGGTCATTTCAAGAGTCGAGTGGAGCATCCGCATGAGCGCCGCCGTAAGGGCCAAAACCGTAACTCGATGGGCTGCGGTGGGCCTGATGGCCGCCGCGGTCCTCATCGCGACGGGCGGAGGGTTCGCCCAGTCCTACTCCGGACTGTACGAGTGGGCACTGGAGCACGGTCTCAGCGGCTGGAAGGCAGCCTCCTTCCCGCTGCTGGTCGACCTGTTCATCATCGTCGGCGAGCTGGGCCTCTTCCTGCTCGCCCTGGACGCGTACGCCATCCGCAAGAGCCTGCTCAGCTGGATGGACTTCATGCTGCCCCTGTTCATCGCGCTCGCCGGCTGGACGGCCTCGCTGGTGTTCAACGTCGGCCACGTGCTGAACAGGGAGTTCTCCTACCAGGCGACCGCGGCGGTGCCCCCGATCGTGTCGATGCTCGGCCTCTTCGTGCTGCTGCGCACGCTGCACCGCTACGTCGTGCAGCCGCCCGAGCAGCAGGAGGAGGAGCGGGCGGCGCTGGAGCCCCCGCCCGAGCCGCGCCAGATCACGGCGAGCGCCGTGCGCGTCGCCGAGCTCGAGGCGCCCGCCGAGAAGCTGGCCGACCCGATCGTGGACGCCGCCAAGGCCGCCGAGAAGCAGCCCGAGCGCGTCGCCGAGGAGGTTCCCGCCACCGCGCCGGAGACCCCCGCCGAGCAGACCTTCGTCGACCTGCTGCCCACCGTCGAGGAGGAGGGCAAGGAGACGGCCGCCGCCGACCTCAAGCCGCAGCCGGACCCGACCAGCATGCGCAGCATCGTCACCGACGCGCTCAACCGCCACACCGGCGACATCGTCAAGGCCTGCGAGGACCTGGCCGCCGAGGGCTACGCCATCGACAAGTCCGAGGTCGCCAAGATCCGCGAGAACCACTGGTTCCCCTACTTCGCCTACCGCCTCGTCGCCAAGCACGGCCCCGACGGCAAGCTCGTCGCCCAGGAGCTGACCGACCTCGGCGTCGAGTTCGACAAGGTCGCCCTGCGCGACCTCGTCCGCAGCTGGCGCGCCTGACCCCGTACGCGCACACCGGCCCCGCCTCGACCCGAGCGCGGGGCCGTTCCCTTTCCCCGCCGTAGCCCGTGGCCCCGGTGAGCCGGACGAACCGCCCCCCGCGGCCAAGGAAGGCCTGAAGCCAAGCGAGCGGGGCCTTTCCGCGGTCGCGAAGGCGAACGCGTCCAGAAGCTCCGGAGCCTGGCAGCGCGGTCATGGAGCCTCTCCCCGAGGGCGGCCGCGAACACGTCCGTATCTGGAGTCCCGAAGCTCGGCAAAGCGACCGGAGAACCTTCTGCGGTCGTGAAGGTGGGCGGCCGCGAAGGCGGGAAGTCCGGCGGTCGCGAAGGCGGGAGCGCTCGATCCGGAAACCTGCGGATCTTTGGAGGCAGCGGATGCCCTCCACTCTGGAGTCCTGAAGCTCGGCAAAGCGGCCGGAGGCCCTTCCGCGGTCGCGAATGCGGGCGCGCGCGTGCGTGAAATCCAGCGGTCGTGAGGCTCGGCAAAGCGGCCGGAGGCCCTTCTGCGGTCGTGAAGGTGGGCGCGCGCGATGCGTGAAGTCCGGCGGTCGTGAGGCTCGACAAAGCGGTCGGGGAACCTTCTGCGGTCGTGAAGGTGGGCGGCCGCGAAGGCGGGAAGTCCAGTGATCGTGAAGGCGGGAGCGCTCGATCCGGAAACCTGCGGAGCTCTGAGGGCGGGCGATGCCTCCGCGGGGGTGGAGGCGGGCGCGCTGGATTTCGGGAAGGCCGGAAATGCGGTCGGCGGGGAGTGCGGCGCAGGGACGAGGGCCGGGGCTCCGGAGAGCCACGGCCCTCGGTGGGCGTCGCGGGTCAGGGGAGGAGGATGAACCAGTTGATGTTCAGGAACTCCTCTTCCTGGGGTGAGACGAACTTCAGGTGGACGGTGTGGCGTCCAGCGGTGTCGGGGAGGGGGACGATGACGTCCTCCCAGTCCTGCCAGCCGCCGGTGTCGGGGACGGCGACGGTGGCCAGGGGGGCGGTGTCGGGGGAGCCAAGGCGGACCTCGATCTTGCCCTCGCCGCTGTCGGAGGCGACGCGGGCGATGAGCTTCTTGGGCCCGGCCGGTCCGAAGTCGACCTCGTCGTAGCTGACGCGGTCACCGTCGGCGAGCCAGCCGATGTACTCGGTGCCGCCGATGTCCTCGGCCGTGTCGACCTTGACGCCGGACTGGTCGGAGTAGCCCTCGGCCTGGGTGAGCACGGGCGACCAGGGCGCCGCCGACTTGTCGGGTTTGCCGGCGGAAGGGGACGGCGTGGGCGCGGCGGACTCCGTCGGCGAGCCGGCGGGTTCGGGCGAGTCCGAAGGCGAGGCGGAGGGCGAGTCCGAGGGCGAGGCGGACGGCGCGTCCGAGGGCGAGGCGGAGGGCGAGGCCGGTGCGGACGGCGAGGCCGTCGGCTCGCCCCCGTCGGGGTCGGCGGCGTCCACGTCCGTCTCGGGCGCGCCCGCGCCGCGGGCCATCACCTTCACGTAGTCGATGAGCATGGGGTGGCCCGGCTCGGTGGCGGGGGAGACGTCGCCGCCGTTGCCGCGGGGCATGTCGCCGCCGATCGCGATGTTGAGGATCATGAAGAACCCCTCACCGGCGTTCAGGTTGTCCCAGGCCTGGCGCCACTGGTCGCCGTCGGCGCCGTCGGGCGCCTCCTCGCGGGACAGCCGGTGGACGAGCTTGCCGTCGAGGTACCAGCGCAGCTCCTCGGCGTCGGTGCGCCGGTCGAACTCCAGCCGGTAGACGTGCGGGCCGTCCTGGCAGGACACCGGCGTGCACGCGGTGGCCACGCCGCGCCCGGTGTGCTCGTTGCACGGGCCGCCCTGGTCGCCGCCGCCCTTGACGCCGCAGTGCAGCGTGGTGTGGGCGAGGTTGAGCCCGTTGACGCCCTCCACGATGTCGATCTCGCCGCCGGACGGCCAGTTCTCGCCCTCGGGGTGCAGCCGCTGCTCCTGGTTGAGCAGCCAGAACGCGGGCCAGTACCCCAGTGCCTTCTCGCCGGTGACCTGCGGCATCTGGATCCTGGCCTCGAAGGCGAGCTGCCCGCCGTCGGCGGTCTTGAACACCTGCTCGCTGTTGATCCGCGCGGACGTCCACTCGCCCGCCTCACTGCGCCGCGGGGTGATCGCCAGGTTGCCCTCGCCGTCGAGCGCGTAGTTGGCGCGGTCGTCGGTCATCCGGGCGATCTCGGTGGTGCCGAAGTTCATCGGCCCCTGCCCGCCGAGCGGCGAGACGGTGTGGTGCCCGATGTCGGGCAGCCAGTGGTCGCCGGGGTCGGCGTTCGCCTCGCCGTCGAAGCCGTCCTCGAACAGCACCTTCCACCCGTCGTCCGGGGCGGCGACCGTGCGGAACTTGAACTGGAGGATGCCGTCGTCCCTGGTGAACACCCCCCAGACGCCCAGCACTCCGGCGAGCAGCCCGAAGGCGAGCCCCGAAGCGATCATGTAGTGGTAGCGGTCCCGGCCGGCGAAGAGGGCGAGGAGTCCTTTCACGGGCGGCTCTCCAGGAAATCGTTGACAGGGGCGGCACGGGAGTTCCCGTGAGTCGCGCTCATCATGCCCGGTCACTCGGGAGCGACACGCGGACAAAACACCCTGAAACAAACTTCCTGTATTCAGTGCGGTCCGAAATCAACAGGACCATGACACTCCCTGACAGAAGTCAGGGAGTGTCATTCACCGGTCGTTCAGGACCAGCCGAAGTCCTGGGTCCAGTGGGTCCGGTACTTGCCGACGCCCAGCGACTTGAGCCCGCAGTTGAGGATGTTGGCGCGGTGGCCGGGGCTCTTCATCCAGCCCGACACGACGGCCTTGGCGCTGGGGTAGCCGTAGGCGATGTTCTCGGCTCCGGGATTGCGGTAGCCGGTCCGCTTGATCCGGTCCCACGGGGAGGAGCCGTCCTTGGAGGTGTGCGAGAAGTAGTCGTTGAGCGCCATGTCCTTGGAATGGCGGCGGGCGGCCAGGGCGAGCTTCCTGTTGCCCTTCAGCGGCTTGCAGCCCGCCTTCTTGCGGGCGGCGTTGGTGAGGGTCAGCACCTTCTTCTCGGCCTTGGACATGGCCGGGGCGGGGGCGGCCGAGGCGGCGGTGGCGGGGCCGATGCCGAGTCCGGCGATCAGGGCGAGCGTGCAGGCCGGAACGACCAGCGACTTGGGGGTCATACCATCTCCAAAGTAACGAAGAGGTCACATACTAGTGTGACCTATGCGATGGTTCGCCACTTTTGGGGCAATCCCCGTAGATATTGCTTTGCGCAGCCCCCCGGAGCGCCGCATATTCTTGGCGGTTGTGAGTTCCCCTCCTGATCACCCCGCCGACCTGCGCCAACGCCTGGACGGCCTGATGCTGCGCGACGGCTCCCGCCTGCGCCGCCGCTGGGAGGGCACGCGCAAGATCCGCGACGTCGCCCGCCGCAAGAAGACCCAGCAGGACCTGCTCCGCCAGGTGGAGCAGGCCGAGCTGCGGGTCGCGAGCCGGGCCGCGTCCGTCCCGAAGATCGCCTATCCCGAACAGCTCCCGGTCAGCCAGAAGAAGGACGAGATCCTCGAGGCGATCCGCGACCACCAGGTGGTGATCGTCGCGGGCGAGACCGGCTCGGGCAAGACCACCCAGCTGCCCAAGATCTGCCTGGAGCTGGGCCGGGGCGTGCGGGGCCTGATCGGCCACACCCAGCCGCGCCGGCTGGCCGCCCGCACCGTCGCCGAGCGCATCGCCGAGGAGCTGGAGACGCCCTTCGGCCGGACCGTCGGCTACAAGGTGCGCTTCACCGACCACACCGGCGACGACACCCTCGTGCGGCTGATGACCGACGGCATCCTGCTGGCCGAGCTCCAGCACGACCGCCTGCTGGAGGCCTACGACACGCTGATCATCGACGAGGCGCACGAGCGCAGCCTCAACATCGACTTCCTGCTCGGCTACCTCCGCCAGATCCTGCCCCGCCGCCCCGACCTCAAGGTGATCATCACCTCCGCGACGATCGACCCGGAGCGCTTCTCCCGGCACTTCGGCGACGCCCCGATCGTGGAGGTCTCCGGCCGCACCTACCCGGTGGAGGTGCGCTACCGCCCGGTCGAGGACGCCGACGACGACCAGTCCGACCTCTACGGGGCGATCTGCGACGCCGTGGACGAGCTCCGCCTGGAGCCCCCGGGCGACATCCTCGTCTTCCTCTCCGGCGAGCGGGAGATCCGCGACGCCGCCGACGCGCTGACCAAGAAGCAGTACCGCGACACCGAGATCCTCCCGCTGTACGCCAGGCTGTCGACGGCCGAGCAGCACAAGGTCTTCCAGGCCCACCGCGGCCGCCGGATCGTGCTGGCCACCAACGTCGCCGAGACCTCCCTGACGGTCCCCGGCATCAAGTACGTCATCGACCCCGGCACCGCGCGCGTCTCCCGCTACAGCAGCCGCCTGAAGGTGCAGCGCCTGCCGATCGAGCCGGTCTCGCAGGCCAGCGCCAACCAGCGCAAGGGCCGCTGCGGCCGCACCTCCGACGGCGTGTGCATCCGCCTCTACAGCGAGGAGGACTTCGTCTCCCGGCCGGAGTTCACCGACCCGGAGATCCTGCGCACCAACCTGGCGTCCGTCATCCTCCAGATGACCAGCCTGGGCCTGGGCGACGTGGCGAAGTTCCCGTTCATCGACCCGCCGGACCGCCGCAACATCAAGGACGGCGTCGACCTCCTGCACGAGCTGCACGCCCTGGACGCCGAGCGCGGGCTCACCGAGATCGGCCGCAAGCTGGCCAGGCTCCCGGTCGACCCGCGCATGGGCCGCATGATCCTGGAGGCCGACAGGAACGGCTGCGTCAACGAGGTCATGGTCATCGCCGCGGCCCTGTCCATCCAGGACCCGCGCGAGCGCCCGTCGGACAAGCAGCAGGCCAGCGACGAGAAGCACGCCAGGTTCAAGGACCCGGCGAGCGACTTCCTGGCCTTCCTCAACCTGTGGAACCACGTGCGGGAGGCCCAGCGCGAGCTGTCGGGGAGCCAGTTCCGCCGCACCATGAAGAACGAGTTCCTGCACTACCTGCGCATCCGCGAGTGGCAGGACCTCGTCGGCCAGCTCAAGCAGATCTGCCGCGACCTCGGGATCACGGTCAACACCACCCCCGGCGACCCGTACAAGATCCACGTCTCGCTGCTGAGCGGCCTGCTCTCCCACATCGGCCTGTTCGACTCCGAGAAGCGCGAGTACGTCGGCGCCCGCAACGCCAAGTTCGCGATCTTCCCCGGTTCCGGCCTGTTCAAGAAGAACCCCCGCTGGGTGATGTCGGCGGAACTGGTCGAGACGTCCCGGTTGTGGGCGAGGGTCAACGCCAAGATCGAGCCGGACTGGGTCGAGCCGCTGGCCCAGCACCTGGTCAAGCGCAACTACAGCGAGCCGCACTGGGAGAAGGACCAGGCCGCCGTCATGGCCCTGGAGAGGGTCACCCTCTACGGCGTCCCGATCGTCACCAACCGCAAGGTCAACTACGGCCGGATCGACCCGGAGCTGTGCCGTGACCTCTTCATCCGGCACGCCCTGGTCGAGGGCGACTGGCAGACCCACCACAAGTTCTTCCACGCCAACCGAAGGCTCCTGGCGGAGGTCGGCGAGCTGGAGGAGCGGGCCCGCCGCCGCGACATCGTGGTGGACGACGAGACCCTCGTCGACTTCTACGACCGGCGCCTGCCCGCGGACGTCGTCTCGGGCGCGCACTTCGACACCTGGTGGAAGAAGGCGCAGCACACCGAGCCGGACCTGCTGAACTTCGAGAAGTCGATGCTGGTCCACGAGACGGCGCAGGAGGTGACGGAGCAGGACTACCCCGACGTCTGGCGGCAGGGCGACCTCGTCTTCGACCTCACCTACCAGTTCGAGCCCGGCGCGGACGCCGACGGCGTCACCGTCCACATCCCGCTGCACGTCCTCAACCAGGTGGAGGAGGACGGCTTCGACTGGATGGTCCCCGGCCTGCGCCACGAGCTGGTCACCGCGCTCATCCGCTCGCTGCCCAAGCAGCTGCGCGTCAACTTCGTGCCCGCGCCCGACTTCGCCCGCCGCGTCCTGGCGCTGGTCCACCCGGGCGAGGGCGCCCTGCTGGACCGCCTGGAGGCGGAGCTGCGGACGCTCACCGGCGTCACGGTGCCGCGCGAGGCCTGGCAGCCCGCCCAGATCCCCGACCACCTGCGGATGAGCTTCCGGATCGTTCAGGGGGGCGACCCCCAGGCCCCCGGGGACCGGCCCGGCCGGTCCCCGCACGGCTCCCGCCGTTCGGGCCGGGGCGACAAGCGCCGCAAACGGGTGGCCGAGGGCAAGGACCTGGCCGAGCTGAAGCGCAGGCTGGCGCCGCGGCAGCGGGAGACCCTGGCCAAGTCCACCGGCATCGAACGCGAGGGCCTGACGGACTGGGACTTCGACGGCCTTCCCCGGCTGCACGAGCAGGGCCGCCTCAAGGCGTACCCGGCCCTGGTCGACCAGGGCGGCAGCGTGGCGATCCGGACGTTCGGCACCGAGGAGGAGCAGCGCCGCGCCATGTGGCTCGGCGTGCGGCGGATGATCCTCCTCAACGCCCCGTCCCCGGCCAAGCAGCTGCAGAACGGGCTGGGCAACCAGGCGAAGCTCGCCCTGGCGGCCGGCCCGCACGGCAGCATCCAGAAGTTGTTCACCGACGTCATCGAGGCCGCCGCCGACAAGCTCATGGCCGACCACGGCGGCCCCTCCTGGGACCGGGAGTCCTACGGGCGGCTGTACGACGCCGTCCGGGCGGACCTGGCCGACACCGCCGCGCAGATCCTCGGCTGGACGGAGCGCATCCTCGCCGCCTACCAGGGGATCCAGCGCAAGCTGAAGAGCACGGGCAGCCTGGTGCTCGTGCCCTCGCTCACCGACGTCCGCGGCCAGCTGGACGAGCTCGTCCATCCGGGCTTCGTGACCGAGACGGGGTTCGCCCGCCTCCCGGACGTGCTGCGCTACCTGCGGGCCGTCGACCACCGGCTGGACAGGCTGCCCGACAACCCCAACCGGGACCGGCAGCTCATGGCGCAGGTCGCCGGGGTCCGCCAGGAATGGGAGCGCGCGGGGCGGCCGCCCGAGGTCCGCTGGATGATCGAGGAGTACCGGGTCAGCCTGTTCGCCCAGTCCGTGGGCACCCGCTACCCCGTTTCCGACAAACGGATCAGGAAGGCGATTACCGAGGGGCGTCCCCGGATATGAGTGAGGCATGTCGGGGGAGCTACCGCTGGTCGAGGCGTCCCGGGAGGGCAAGCTCGACCGGGTGAACGCCCTGCTCGCCGGGGGGGTCGAGGTGGACCGCCCCGACGGGGAGGGCACCACGGCGCTGTACGCGGCCTCCGTGGGAGGCCGCACCGACGTGGTGCGCGCCCTGCTGGCCGCGGGCGCCGACCCCGACCGGCCCAGCCTCGGCGACAGCGACGGGCTGCCCCTGTGCGGCGCGGCCTGCTGGGGGCACGAGGAGACGGTCGCCGCGCTGCTGGAGGCCGGCGCCGACGTCGACAAGGCCGAGGACCGGGGCTGGACGGCGCTGAAGTGGGCGGCCTCGGGCGGCCACACCGGCACCGTCGTGCGGCTGCTGGAGGCCGGCGCCGACCCGAACCGCGAGGTCCGCACCCCGCCGCTCTACCTGGCGGCGAGCCGGGGCGCGGTGGGCATCGTCCGGCTGCTGCTGCGCCACGGGGCCGACCCGGTGGGGGCGGCGGAGGGCAGGGGCGACGGCGAGACCGCGCTGGAGGCCGCGCTGCGCTGGACGGGCGTGGACATCGAGGGCGAGCTGCGCGCCCAGAAGAAGGAGGCCTACGCCGAACCCGGCTACGAGGTCGTCGTCACCCGCCGGGAGGAGGACGACGGCACCGAGCTGATCACCGCGCTGGCCGGGCGGGAGGGCGAGTTCGGCGTCACGGGGAGCGAGCTGCAGACCGGGCACGGCGCGATCGCCACGCTCCTGGAGCGGGTCCTGGACATCCCCACCCCGATCGAGGAGCTGGTCGCGCGGGCGATGGAGTTCCGCTACCTGCGCCCCACCGCCGCCGAGGCGCGCCGCCACGTCACCGAACGCCCCGCCTGGGAGGAGACCGTCCGCACCCTGGCGGAACGGGACGACGAGGAGAGCCTGCGGGAGGTGCTCGACCTCGCCGAGCACCCCGACCCGCTGTACCGCACGCTGGGCGTGGACGTCCTGGCGCGGCTGGGCCCGCACCTGCGCACCCTGCCCAGGCTGCGCCGCATGGCGCGCCTGGAGAACGATCCGATCCTGCTGCGCTCGCTGGTGCGGGCGCTCAGCGACCACGGGGACGCCGCCGCGCTGCCCGAGCTGCTGCGGCACGCCCGCCACCCCGACGAGCGGGTCCGCAACGCGGTGGCCAGGGCGCTGGTGAAGGTGCTGCCGCCGGAGCAGCCGATGGACGCCGGCGAGCTGATCCGCCTCACCGGGGACGAGCACGAGTACGTGCGGGACTGGGCGACGATGTCGCTGAGCCTGATGGACGCCGACACCGCGGAGCTGCGGGACGCGCTGGCGCGCCGCATGGACGACCCGTCGCCGGTCGTGGTGGCCGAGGCCGTGCGGGGGCTGGCCGAGCGCGGGGACCGGCGCGCCGTCACCGGCATCCGGCATCTCCTCACCGATCCGACGCTGGAGAACTACCCCCTGGACGTGACCCTGGAGGCCGTCGTCCGGCTCGGCGACCCGCTGCTGCGCCGGGACGTGCTGGCGTGCCGCCCGCTCGC
Organism: Actinocorallia populi; assembly: GCF_002995495.1. Lineage (GTDB taxonomy): Bacteria > Actinomycetota > Actinomycetes > Streptosporangiales > Streptosporangiaceae > Actinocorallia > Actinocorallia populi. The sequence continues at coordinate 150,322 of NZ_PVZV01000008.1, forward strand.
GGAGTCCCACGGGCTGCACGACGAGTGGCAGGAGGCGCTGCGCTCCACCTCGGGTGGACGAATCTAAGCGATCCCCACCGTCTCAAGTGTGTCATGCAGTACACATGGTGGTACTGGACATGCCGTTACATAGGCGTGGGAGCGCGCTATCTTCGTTCTCGAAGCTTGTTGATCTTTCGAGGTGCGTATGGGTGGTCACGTGGACGACCGGCGTGACGCCGCACGGCTCGTCGGCCGCCGCGACGCCCTGCGCGAGATCTCGATGTCCCTGGACAACGACGGCTTCGCCTGCGTGGCGATGGTCGGGGAGCCCGGCGCCGGCAAGACGCGGCTGCTGGCCGAGCTGGTGGACTCGGCGCGGGACGCCGGATACCTCGCGCTCACCGGCCGGGCTGCGGAGTTCGAGGAGGACATGCCGTTCGGGGCGATGATCGACGCCCTGGACGACCATCTGGAGACCCGGGACGACCTGCCGTCGCGGCTGGGCGAGCCCGTCCTGCGCCAGCTGGCCTCGGTGTTCCCCGCGCTGGAGGAGATCGTTCCGGAGGGGCCCGCGCCGGGCAGCGGCGCCAGCGCCCGCTACCGCCTTTACCGCGCGGTGCGCCAGCTGCTGGGGGAGCTGGCCGGGGAGTCGGGCCTGGTGCTGGTGGTCGACGACATCCACTGGGCCGACGACGCCTCGGTGGAGCTGCTCGACCACCTCATCCGGCATCCGCCGCGCGCCCGGTTCGTCATCGCGCTGGCCTACCGTCCGGCGCAGTTGTCGCCGCGGATGGCCGCGCTGGTCTCCGGCGCCGGGGTGCGCCGGGTGCCGGTGGCGCCCTTCACCGCCGAGGAGGTCGCGGAGTTCCTCGGCGACCGGGTCGATCCCGAGCGGCGGGTCAGGCTGCACGAGATGAGCGGCGGCAACCCCTTCTACCTCGACGCGCTGACCCGCATGGAGACGCTGCCGACCGACGGCGAGCACCCGCACGACGACCTGCCGCCGCTGGTCGGCGCCGCGCTGCAGGCCGAGCTCGGCCGGCTGAGCGACCAGGCCAGGCAGGTGGCGCAGGGCGCCGCCGTGGCGGCCGACGAGTTCGACGCGCTGCTGGCCGCCGCGGCGGCCGGGGTGGACCGGCCCGCCGCGCTGCTGGCCCTGGACGAACTGGTGCAGCGCGACGTCGTACGGCCCTCGACGCACGGCAGGTTCCGCTTCCGGCACCCGCTGGTGCGCAGCGCCGCCTACGGTTCGGCCGCGGCGGGCTGGCGGCTGGGCGCGCACGCCCGCGTCGCCGCCCATCTGAGCGCGGTCGGGGCGCCCGCCACGGTGCGCGTCCACCACGTGGAGCGTGCGGCGGGACTCGGCGACGAGTCCGCGATCACCACGCTGATCGAGGCCGCGCGGGCCGAGGCGGCGCGCGCCCCGGCCGCCGCCGCCCGGTGGCTGGGCACGGCGCTGCGGCTCATCCCCGGCGACACCGCCCCCGGCGGGGCGTCCCGGGCCGACCTGCTGCTGGAACTGGCCCGCGCGCAGACCGTCAGCGGCCACCTGGTCGACGGGCGCGAGAGCGCGCAGGAGGTGCTGCGGCTGCTGCCGCGCACCGACTACGCCCGGCGGGCGTTCGCCGCCCGCTTCGGCGCCCTGGTCGAGCGGCTGCTGGACCGCTCCGCGCAGGGCAGGGCGCTGCTGCTGGCCGAGCTGCGCGAGCTGCCCGACCCGCAGGCCGCCACCGCGGTGCCGCTGCGGATGCGGCTGGTGGCCGAGAGCCTGATGCGCGGCGACCACCGGGCCGCGCGGGCCGTGCTGGACTTCATGCCCGAGACCACCGAGCAGCGTCGTCGCGACAATCCGGGCATGACCACCGGGATCGCCGCGCTGCGTCCCATGGCCGCCTACATCGCCGGAGAGGTGGACGAGGCGCTGCGGCTGGTGGAGGCCGCGGCCGAGCTGATGGACGGGGTCTCCGACGTCGACCTCGTCGAATGGATGGACACCGTCGCCTGGTTGTGCTGGGCGGAGTTGTGGCTGGGCCGTCCCGAGGACGCCCAGGACAGGTTCGAGCGGGCCGTGGCCATCACCCGTGCCACCGGGCAGAGTTTCATCGTCACCAACCTGCTGGCCGGGCTGGCCCGCACCCTGGCGGTGCGCGGCAGGCTCGGCGAGGCGGCGCTGGCGGCCGAGGAGTCCGCCGAGGTCGCGCGGCTGCTGCACTCCGGGCACGCCAAGGTGGTCGCGCTGGCCCAGCAGAGCCTCGTGGCGAACTGGTCCGGGGACGCCGAGCAGGCCCTGCGGCTGGCCGCCGAGGCCAGGAGCGCGGGCGGGGTGGAGCGGGAGTGGCCGCGCGTGCAGGCCAGGTTCGCGCACCTGATGGCCCAGCTGGCCTGCGGCCGGACGGAGGAGGCCCTGCGCGACGCGTACGAGTTGTGGGAGGGCAGCGAGTTCGCGCTGCTCGACCAGGCCAGCCTGCTGCGCTGCGCCGAGGCGATGGCCTCGGCCGAGGCGGGGCGCGGCAGGGGCGCGGAGGCGGCGTTGTGGGCCGACCGGGCCGAGGAGCAGGCGCATCCCCGGATCGACGGCAACCGCGGGACGGCCGCGCTCGCCCGCGCCCACGCGCTGCGGGCCGGCGACCCGGCGGCGGCGGCGAAGCTGGCGGCCGGGGCCGCGGCGCTGCTGGCCGGGGCGGGCCAGCGGCTGGACGAGGGCAGGGCCCGGCTGGTGGCCGGGGCCGCCGCCCTGGAGGCCGGGGACCGGACGTGGGCGCGCGAGCAGCTCGCGGCCGCCGCCGAGATCCTCGGCGCGGCGGGCGCCCACGGCCTGCACGCGCTGACCGTGCGCGAGCAGCGCCGGGCCGGGGAGCGGGTGCCCGCGCCGGGCGGCAGGGGCGGCGGGCCGTCCCGGTTGTCCCGCCGGGAGCTGGAGGTGGCCCGGCTGGTCGCCGAGGACCTGAGCAACCAGCAGATCGCCGACCGGCTCGTCATCAGCGTCCGCACCGTGGAGACGCACCTGTCCAACATCTTCACCAAGCTCGGTGTCGCGTCCCGGGTGGGCGTGGTGGCCGCGATGCACGACCTCGCCGACGCCCGGGACGGCGAGGAGGGCGGGCGGCACGGAACCGCCCGCACGTCCGCGGACTCGTAGGAGGCAAGATCGGGGTTCACCCCGATGCCCGTGCCGCGGTCCCTGCCCGATAGTCGGAGCGCGCGCGACCGAGAGGCCACGAGAAGGGACATCCGCATGAGTGGACATATCGCCAGGTTCACCACCGAGGGCGTGACCGGCGCCGAGATCACCGAGTACCCGGTGACCACCGGGGACGGCCTGGGCCTGAAGCTCTCCCGGTTCCACCGGGCCGACTGCGACGACGTGGTGCTGCTGCTGCACGGGCTGCCGGCCTCCACCGACATGTTCATCATGCCCGAGCACACCAACCTGGTGTCCTACCTGCTCGACAACGGGTTCACCGACGTGTGGTCGCTGGACTTCCGGATGAGCAACCGCCTGCCGTACTGCGCCGAGACCAACCGGCACACCCTGGACGACATCGCGCGGTACGACCACCCCGCGGGGCTCGCCGAGCTGCGCCGCCGGGTCGGTGAGGGAAAGCGCGTCCACGTGGTGGCGCAGTGCCTGGGCGCGGTGTCGTTCTCGATGAGCATGGCCGCCGGGCTCACCGGCGACATCGCCAGCTTCACCTCCAACAGCGTCTCCCTGGTCACCAGGGTGCCCGCCTGGTCCCGCTTCAAGCTGCGGTTCGGCGTCCCGCTCACCGAGTACGTCTGGGGCCTGTCGGTCCTGGACTCCCGGTACGGCGAGGCCTCGCCGCTGAGCAGGGGCGGGGCGTTCTCCCGGCTGGTGTCGCTGTTCCACCCCGAGTGCGACGTGCGCGCCTGCCACATGATCAGCTTCATGTGGGGGGCGGGCAGGCCGGGCCTGTGGCGGCACGAGAACCTCGACCCGGTCACCCACCACCGGGTCGCCGACCTCTTCGGCGCCAACGGCCTGCACTACTACCGGCACATGCGCAAGATGGTCGAGGCGGGGCACGCCGTCACCTACGACGACGAGCACCCCGGGCTGCCGTCGGACTACCTGGAGGCGGCGGCCAAGATCACCACGCCGATGCTGCTGCTGACCGGCGACCACAACCGGGTGTTCGAGGACTCCAACATCGTGTGCCACCGCGAGCTGGACAAGGCGGGCCCCGGCCTGCACGAGCTGGTCATCCTCCCCGGGTACGGGCACGTGGACCCGTTCATCGGCAAGAACGTCCACGTGGACGTGTTCCCGCACATCCTGCGGCACCTGCGCAGGAACACGGGCTGAGCGTCGCCTACGGGTCCCGGGCGGCACCTACGGGTCGGAATCAGTGGTGGCCACGATGCCCCGCCCCGGCGGATGCGGGAGGGTTCTGGTGACGTGGAGAGGAGGTCGTCGGATGGCGACGGAAACGAGGCGCCCCGCCTTCGAGGGGGTGACCGACGTGGTCGTCTCCGAACGGCTCTTCGCCACCGCGGACGGCCTGGGCCTCAGCCTGACCCGTTTCCACCGGGCGGACTGCGCCGACGTGGTGCTGCTCGTCCACGGGCTCGCCGGCTCGCGGGAGATGTTCACCCGGCCCGGCCATCCCAACCTGGTCTCCGCCCTGCTCGACGCCGGGTTCACCGACGTGTGGACGCTGGACCACCGGATGAGCAGCCGCCTGCCCTACGACGCCGAGGAGCACAGCTTCACCCTCGACGACGTGGCGGCCTACGACCATCCGGCGGCGCTGGAGTGCCTGCGCGAGGCGGTGGGGGAGCGCAGGGTGCACGTGGTCGCCCACTGCCTCGGCTCGGTCACCTTCCTCACCTCGCTCTTCGCGGGGCTGGCGGACCGGGTGGCGAGCGTGGTGTCCAACAGCGTCTCGCTGCACCCGCGGCTGTCCCGCCGCGCCCGTGCCCGGCTGCGGTTCAGCCCCGCGCTCGCCCCGCAGGTGATGGGCATGGCCAGGCCGTCCCCGCACGCCACGCGGGTCATCGGCGGGGGCGGCAGCGGCTACGGCAGGCACATCCGCCGGATGGCGGCCGCGGAACGGGTCGTTAAGTGGGATGAGACGGACATCCGGCTGCCGGACGCCCTCACCGGGCTCGAGGACGTCCGCACGCCCGTCCTCTTCCTCACGGGGTCGGAGAACAGGGTGTTCACCGACTCCAACATCGTCACCTACCGGGAGCTGGAGCGGGTGGCGCCCGGACGGCACGCGCTGCGGGTCCTGCCCGGTTACGGGCACGCCGATCCGTTCATCGGCCGCAACGCCCACCTCGAGGTGTTCCCGCACATCGTCGGTTTCCTGCACGAGAAAGCAGTCTGAGGGCCTTGGAGAGCATGGAGCACGTGGACGCGGTGATCGTCGGGTCCGGATTCGGCGGCGCGGTGGCCGCCTACCGGCTCGCCGAGGCGGGGCTGGCCACGGTCGTGCTGGAACGGGGGCGCACCTACGCGCCCGGCGACTTCCCCCGGTCCCCGGCCGAGATGGCCAAGGCCTTCTGGGACCCGTCCGAGCACCTGTACGGCATGTTCGACGTCTGGAGCTTCAAGGGCTGCGACGCCGTCGTGTCCTCGGGGCTCGGCGGCGGCTCGCTCATCTACGCCAACGTCCTGCTGCGCAAGGACGAGAAGTGGTTCGTCCACGAGCAGGCGCTGCCCGGCGGCGGGTACGAGCACTGGCCGGTGACCAGGGCCGACCTCGAGACGCACTACGACGACGTCGAGAGGATGATCGGCGTCCAGCGCTACCCCGTCGAGCACACGCCGTACTCCGAGACGGGCAAGACGCAGGCGATGCAGGACGCGGCGGCCCAGCTCGGGCTCGAATGGTTCCGTCCGCCGCTCGCCATCAGCTTCGCCGCGCACGCGGGGGCCGTGCCGAGGCCGCGCGAGCCGCTCGCCGAGCGGCCGTACCCCAACCTGCACGGCGTGCTGCGCACCACGTGCAGGCTGTGCGGCGAGTGCGACATCGGCTGCAACGACGGGTCCAAGAACAGCCTCGACCACACGTATCTGTCGGCCGCGGCCCACCTGGGGGCCGACCTGCGGGCGCTGACGGAGGTCAAGGGGATCCGGCTCCGCGAGGGCGGAGGCTACCTGGTCGACTACGTCCGGCACGACCCGGAGACAGGCGGCCGGCGGCAGGGGACCATCGGCTGCGCCCGGCTCGTCATGGCGGCCGGGACGTACGGGACGACCCGCCTCCTGCTGGGCTCGCGGCTGCCGGGCATGAGCGGCGCGCTCGGCACCCGCTTCTCCGGCAACGGCGACCTGCTGACGTTCCTGTTCAAGGCCACGGGCCGGGACAGGAAGCCGCTCGACCCGGGCGGGGCGCCCGTCATCACCAGCGCGATCCGCATCCCGGACGAGCTGGACGGCGGGCAGGGCCGCGGCGCCTACATCGAGGACGGCGGGTATCCGGCGTTCGTCGACTGGGTGCTCCAGGGCCTGGACGTCCCGGGGCAGGTCACCAGGGCCGCGGAGTTCCTCTGGGAGCGCTTCCTGCGGTTCCTCTCCGGCGACTCCGACACCAACCTGTCGGCGGAGCTGGCCGGGCTCGCCGGCGGTTCCCACGCGGTCGGCACGCTGCCGCTGCTGGGCATGGGCCGCGACATCCCCGACGGGGTGCTCCGCCTCGACGGCGAGGGCAGGCTCACCACCGACTGGACGGTGGGGACCAGCCGCGCCTACTTCGACCGGTTGCGCACCACCATGCAGCGCATCGGCGACGTCCTCGGCGCGGACTACGAGGACAACCCGCTGTGGCTGCGCAAGCGCGTCATCAGCGTGCACCCGCTGGGCGGCGCGCCCCTCGGGCGGCATCAGGGCGAGGGCGTCTGCGACCGGTTCGGCGAGGTCTTCGGCCTGCCCGGCCTCTACATCGCCGACGGCGCGGCGCTGCCGGGGCCGGTCGGGGCCAACCCGGCGCTGACCATCGCGGCGCTGGCCGAGCGGATGTGCAGGCAGCTGATCCACGGGGACCTGGGACCGGGGGCCGGGGCGGTCGGAGGATCCGCCCCGTCACAAGGGGCGGTGGACGGCGGCGGGCGTGCCGAGGGGAGCACGTCGCTGTCGTTCACCGAGGAGATGAAGGGACGGTACGTCGCGGGGGCCGCCGAGCCGTGCACCGACGAGCCGGGCGAGCGGCTGGCGTTCCGGCTCACCATCACCCTCGACGACGTGGACCGCTTCCTGGGCGACCCGGAGCGGCAGGCCCGCGCCGAGGGCTGGATCGACTGGCCGGGCGGGGGAGGGCGCCGCCGGGTCGAGCGGGGGATGTTCCACCTGTTCGTTCCGGACGACGGCGGGGCCGGGCACAAGGAGATGCGCTACCGGCTGCACTTCACCGACGTGCGGGGCGAGCCGCGCACCCTGGCGGGCTGGAAGAACCTCAGCGACGGGCCGCCCACCCACGTCTGGCCGGACACGACGACGCTGTACTACCGCATCCACGCCGGGCACCTGGGCGAAGGCGACCCGGAGGGGGCGGCGCTGGGCGCCGGCACCCTGCACATCCGGCTGGCCGACTTCCTGGAGCAGCTCACCACCTTCCGCACCGAGGGCCCCGACGGGGCGTCCGCCCTGCACCGCTTCGGGCGGTTCTTCCTCGGCGAGCTGTGGGACGTGTACGGGCCGGACGGCTGCCGGACCGCCTCCTGACCCCGGCGCCCGCCCCGGAGCTCCGGTGCTCACGCTCCGTGAGGGGAGCTTGATTTAACGCTTTGGACATGATCCCGTGATTGCGCGCACGGGATCCGGTGCGAGTGTGGTCCATCACAGATGTGATGATGGCCGGGTCCGGCCCTTGCAATCGTCTCGTGATGGGTCATGAATGAAATGATGCTGCTGCCTTCTCCCCGAAGCGTCCGTGCTGCCGCCTCTCATATGGCTCGCAAATTGCTGAGCGGCGGGCTGGCCGATCTGCGCCCCACGCCGTCCGAGCCGTTCGGCCAGGGGCCCGGCCACCGGCTCTACCGCTACCGGCCGTCGGGCAAGGTGATACCGACGGGTCCACCGGTGCTGCTCGTGCCGCCTCCGGCGCCCGCGGCGGCGGCCGCCTTCGACCTGCGGCGCGGGTGCAGCCTGGCCGAGCACCTGGTCGCCACCGGCCACCGCGTCTACCTGCTGGACCTCGGTCCGGGCTGCCGCCGTACGCCCGCCCCGGACCTGGGGACCTGGGTGGACGAGGTGCTGCCGCGCGCCGTCGCCGAGGTGAGCCGGGACGTGGACGGCCAGCCCGTGCAACTGGTCGGCTGGTGCCTCGGCGGGATCCTCTGCGTGCTCGCCGCCGCGGCCCGCCCCGCGCTGCCCGTCGCCTCGATCACCTCGGTCGCCGCGCCGGTCGACCGGGACGCCGCGCGCCGGGGCGGGCCGCTGCACGAGCTGGCCCGGTTCGCCGAAGGCGCCGAGGCGACACTGCTCACATTCTTCGGGGGAATTCCGCGGCCGGTGGCCGAAAGCGGATATCGGCTTCCGGGAATCGACAGATATCTGACGCGTCCGATGGCCGTTCTGACACACCTCGACGACGCCGACTTCCTGGCGCAGACCGAGGCCGAGGACGCGTTCGCCGCGGAAATGTCAGACCATCCGGCCGCGGGGCTGTACGAGCGTTTCCTGCCCGGGAACGCCCTCGCCCGCGGGGAGGTGCGGATCGGCGGGCGGCAGGTGGCGCTGGCGGACGTGCGGGTGCCGGTGCTGGTGATCGCCGGGCGGGACGACCGGTCGGCGCCCTGGCGGTCGGTGCACCCGCTCACCCGGCTGCTGCCCCACTCGCCCGACGTGCGGTTCGCCACCGCGCCCGGCGGGCATCTGGGCGTGCTGACCGGCCGCCGAGCGCGCACCACCACCTGGGCCAGGCTGGACGCCTGGCTCGCCGAAGGGCGCGTACGGCACGGGCTGCGCGCGCCCCGCCAGCGCAGGGAGAGGCTGGCCTCCCGCTCCTGATCCGGCGGATCAGCTCTCGGGCGGTGTCTCGTCGTCCCCCTCGGGGGCGGCGGGCTGCTCCGGGCGCTTGGCGGCGCGGATGCGGATCCGGCCGGAGTCCAGGTCGGGGCGGTCGTTCCCGCCGGTGCCGGCCTGCTGCTGGTCGTCGACCCGGCGCAGCTTCTCGGCCTCCTGCTCCTGGAGCTGGATCTTCTTCGCGCCGCTGAACGCGGAGTGCAGATCCTCGAAGATGCCCGCGCCGAACCCGGCCCCGGCCTCGCCGTCGCCGCGCAGGGCGTTCATCAGACCGCCGCCCCCCGTGCCCTCCTGGGCCCACTCGGGCACGGCCATCTTGGCCTCCAGCTTGGCCTTCTGGGCCAGCTCGTCGGCCTTCTTCGACCGCTTGCGGCGGCGGCGGAACGGTGACTTCACGAACTCTCCAACGATTCGACGCCCGGGTTTGATCCCGCCGGCCCGGCCGGAGTTCCCACCGGTCCGTGCACGATAGCCACGGGCCGGCTTCGCCGGAGCCGGATCCAGGAAGACCGGTGCCAAACCACGATAACCTGCGGGACGTGCGTCTCTCCGAAGTCATCCAGGTGATCGAAGCCCGATTCGACCCGTCCTGGGCGGAGTCGTGGGATGCGGTCGGCCTGGTCTGCGGCGATCCGGACGCCGAGATCACCTCCGTGCTGCTCGCCGTCGACCCGCTGGCCGCAGTGGTCGACGAGGCGCTCGCCGCGGGCGCGCAGCTGCTGATCACCCACCATCCCCTGCTGCTGCGGCCGGTCAACGCGGTGGCGATGACCACCCCCAAGGGCAGGACGGTCCACCGGCTGATCACCGGGGGATGCGCCCTGTACACCGCGCACACCAACGCCGACGTCGCCGATCCGGGCGTGTCGGACGCCCTGGCCCGCGCCGTCGGCCTGACCGGGCCGCTGCGCCCGCTCAGCCCGTCCGCCGCCGACCCCCGCCGGGGCCTGGGCCGGATCGGCGAGCTGCCCGAGGCGGTCCCGCTGCGGGAGTTCACCGCGCGGGCGGCCGCCGGGCTGCCCCGGACGGCGTGGGGCGTGCGCGCCGCCGGAGACCCCGACCGCCCGGTCCGGACCGTGGCGGTGTGCGGGGGATCGGGCGACTCCCTGATCGAGGCGGCCCGCGCCGCGGGCGCCGACGTCTACCTCACCGCGGACCTGCGCCACCACCCGGCCTCCGAATCGCTGGAGCGGAGCCCGATGGCGCTGGTCGACGCCGCGCACTGGGCGACGGAATGGCCCTGGCTGGCCGACCTGGCCGCCCTGCTCGGCCCGAATGTGCAGACCCGTATCTCCACGCTGGTCACCGACGCGTGGTCCCATGCCGTTGAAGGAGCTCAGTGAAAGCCGCACCCCGAGACCAGCAGCGCCTGCTCGACCTCCAGGAGCTGGACTCGAGCCTGGACCGCCTGGCGCACCGCAGGCGCACCCTGCCGGAGATCGCCGAGCTCGCCGCCCTGCAGGAGCGGGCGAACGAGCTGCGCGACCGCCTCGTCACCGCCGAGACCGACGTCAGCGACCTCGACCGCGAGCAGGTCAAGGCCGAGCAGGACGTCGACCAGGTCCGCGTCCGCGCCGAGCGGGACTCCAAGCGCCTGGACTCCGGCATGGTCACCTCCGCCAAGGACCTGGCGAGCCTGCAGTCGGAGCTGGCCTCGCTGCAGCGCCGGCAGGGCGACCTCGAGGAGGTCGTCCTGGAGATCATGGAGCGCCGCGAGGAGGCCGAGGGCAAGGTCGTCGCCCTGCGGGCCGAGCGGGCCGAGCTCGAGGCCGCCCTGGCCGAGGTGACCGCCCGCAAGGACAGGGCCGAGCAGGAGATCGACGGCCAGGCCGAGCTGACGCGCTCCGCCCGCGCCGGCGTCGCCGCGGACATCCCCGCCGACCTCCTGGCCCTGCACGAGAAGCTGCGCGAGCAGTTCGGCGGGGTGGGCACCGCCCCGCTGACCCGCGGCCAGTGCCAGGGCTGCATGCTGGCGCTGAACACCTCCGACCTCAACCGGATCCGCGCCGCGGCCCCCGACGACGTCGTCCGCTGCGAGGAGTGCCGCCGGATCCTCGTCCGCACCCCCGAGTCGGGGCTGTGAGCCGCAGGCTGGCCGTCGAGGCGGACGGGGGCTCCCGGGGCAACCCGGGTCCCGCCGGCTACGGCGCGCTCGTCCGCGACGCCCTCACCGGCGAGGTGCTGGCCGAGGTGGCCGAGGCGATCGGCCGCGCCACCAACAACGTCGCCGAGTACCGCGGCCTCATCGCCGGGCTGCGCGCCGCCCGCGAACTCGACCCGTCGGCCAGGGTGGAGGTCCGCATGGACTCCAAGCTGGTGGTGGAGCAGATGTCGGGCCGCTGGCAGATCAAGCACCCCGACATGAAGCCCCTGGCGCTGGAGGCCCGCCGCACCGCGGAGGGCTTCGCGTCGGTGGCCTACAAGTGGATCCCGCGGGCGAGCAACTCCCATGCCGACCGGCTGGCCAACGAGGCCATGGACGCCGCGGCCCGCGGTGAGGAGTGGGCGCCCTCGGGGGACGTCGCGGAGCTCTCGCCCAAGACCCAGGCGGCTTCGCCGGAGGCCGCGCAGGGCAAGGCGTGGGTGCCCCCGTCCACCGTCCCGACCCGCACCCTGCTGCTGCGCCACGGCCAGACGCCGCTGTCGGTCGAGAAGCGGTTCGCCGGAGTCGGCGACACCCCGCTGACCGAGCACGGCCACCTCCAGGCCGCGGCCGCCGCCAAGGCCCTGGCGGACCGGGGGATCGACGTGATCGTCTCCTCGCCGCTCCGCCGCGCCCAGGACACCGCCCGCGCCGTCGCGGACGTCACCGGCGCCGAGATCCGCGTCGAGGAGGGCTTCCGCGAGGCCGACTTCGGGGCCTGGGAGGGCCTGTCGTTCGCCGAGGCCAAGGCCGGCTGGCCCGACGAGCTCTCGGCCTGGCTGGCCGACTCGTCCTGCGCGCCGCCCGGCGGCGAGAGCTTCGCCTCGGTGGCACGCCGCGTCGCCACGGCCCGCGACAAGCTCCTGGTCCGCCACCGCGAGAAGACCGTCCTGGTCGTCTCGCATGTGACGCCCATCAAGATCATGGTGCAGCAGGCGCTGGAGGCGCCCACCTCGGCGCTGTACCGCCTGCACCTGGACACCGCCTCCCTGTCCACCGTCGACTGGTACGCCGACGGGCCGGGCGTCGTCCGCTCCTTCAACGAGACCCACTACCTGCCCTGACCCTTCGGCCCGGACGCACGGCGTCCGGGCCTTCTCGCGGCCGGTGATGTCAAAAATCATTGACATGGCGTCCGCTGTTCTTTACCTTGAGGGATGTCAAGGATTTTTTACATCGGGAGGCGGCATGTCCTACGAGGAGAGGCGGATCTGGGCCTACGCCGCGGTCGCGGCCGTGGTGCCCGCGGTCTACGTCGTGATCATGCTCGGGCGGCTGGCGGACGCCGGGGCGGCGGAGGTCTCCTACGTGCGGCCGCTGCTCGTCGCCGTCGCCGCGGGGATCGTCGTGAACTTCCTGGCGGGCATGTTGATCGGGACGCCTGACCGCAGGGACGAACGGGACGTCGGCATCTTCCGGTACGGGACGCAGGCCGGGTACTTCGTCCTCGCGGCCGGAGCGGCCGGAGCGCTCGCCCTGACCCTGGCCGAGGCGGCGCACTTCTGGATCGCCAACGCGCTCTACCTGGCGTTCATCCTCGACGCGCTCACCTCCTCCGCCGTGAAGATCGTCGCCTACCGCCGGGGTTTCTGACCATGGGCAAGCCCACCAGGATCACCAACACGATCCGCCACCTGCGCTTCGTCCGAGGGGAGATGACCCAGGCGGACCTGGCGTCCCGTATCGGCGTGACCCGGCAGACGGTCATCGCCATCGAGCAGGGCCGCTACTCGCCCTCGCTGGAGGTGGCGTTCCAGATCGCCCGGGTGTTCGGCGTACCGCTCGAAGAGGTTTTCCAGTACCCCGACGACCAGCCCTGATCTCTCCAGGAGGACATGATGCAAGCGATCGTCTACGACGAGTACGGCCCGCCCGGCGTTTTGCGCGTCGCGGAAGTGGCGGATCCGGTCCCCGGCGACAGGGAGGTGCTGGTGAGGGCGCACGCAGCGGTGGTCTCAGCGGCGGACGCCACCTTCCGGGCGGGGCGTCCGCTGTTCTCCCGCCTGTTCACCGGCCTTCGCGGGCCGAAGACCAAGACGCTGGGCTGCGACTTCTCCGGCGAGGTCGCGGCGATCGGTCCGGACGTGACCCGCTTCGCCGTAGGGGACCGCGTCATCGCCGACACGGGTACCGCACTCGGCGCCCACGCCGAATACGTGTGCCTGCCGGAGGACGGAGCGCTGGCCTTGGCTCCGGCCGGCTTCTCCCACGCCGAGGCCGCAGCCGTCTGCGACGGACTGCTGACGGCTCTGCCCTTCCTCCGCGATGAGGCGGCGCTGCGAGAAGGGCAGGAGATCCTCGTCAACGGCGCCTCCGGGGGCGTGGGCAAGGCCGCGGTCCAGCTCGCCACCTACTTCGGGGCCCGCGTCACGGGAGTGTGCAGTACCTCGAAAATCGACCTGGTGTTGTCCCTGGGGGCAGATGAGGTGATCGATTACACGGCTCAGGATTTCACCCGCACCTCCCGAACCTACGATGTCGTCTTCGACGCGGCGGGCAAAAGCTCTTTCTCCCGGTGCAAGCGCGTGCTGAAGCCAGGCGGGATCTATCTGACGACGGTCCCGTCCCCGGGGATTCTCTTTCGCACGTTCGGGCCCTGGAGATCCAGTGGCAGGCGAGCGGCCATCGCCTTCACCGGCCTCCGCCCGGCCTCCGACAAGGCCGAAGACCTCCGCTTCCTCACCGAGCTCGCAGAGGCCGGTCACCTGAAGCCCTTCATCGACGCCGTCCACCCGCTGTCCCGCGCCGTCGAAGCCCACCACCGCGTCGACACCGGCGACAAGAAGGGCACCGTCCTCCTCACCATGGAGCAGGACCCAGCCTGACGCAGCCGCAGAACCAGGGCGTCAGAAGAACCGTATGTGCTTGACCCCGGTCCAGGCCCGGCGTAGACGTCCCCGCAGCCTCCCGTCGGTGTTCGAACCGAGCACCACCCCGGCCGATTCGGCGATGCTCTCGGCGACCTGGGGGACCGTGAGCCGGTCGGTCTGGATGTGAGCGGCGAACTCCGGAAGGCTCAACCGCTCCAGACACCGGTCGAGCTTCGCTACCGCGAACCTCTCCAGACGCAGGGAAGCCTCCTTGCCCGCCACGAACCGCAAGGCATGCCCGAGTCCCCGCTCCTCCAGCCGAAGCAGCACGGTCTCCCGCTCGGCGAGCAGCGCGAAATGCCGCACGTCATGCCCCCGCTCGCGCAACCGCCCGACGGTCTCCTGGAAGTAGTCCGGTTCCACCACCGTCATCGGCGCGATCACCGTGCCCTGATGCCGCGAGAGCACCAGATCCAGCACCTCGTACACGCCCTGCCGCCAGGCCGGAAGGTCCTGGAAGTCACCTCTCAGCCGTGCAGGCGTCATCCGGTGCAACCCGAAACCGACCTCTTCGGGATCGCAGACGACGCTCCCCGGCAGCCGCCGGTGCAACTCGTACGCCGTCTGTGTCTTACCGCCTCCGAAAGGGCCATTGATCCAGATCAGCATGAGCCGACACTACGCCCGCGGTGCCGCCGCCGAGCGGTCACGCGAACCCTGGAAGGCCGGGAGCGGAAGGGGGGCACGTGGTTCGGTCTGCGGGGCAAAAAAACAGTCCGAGTGGTCTAAAATCCGAATATGTGGATGATAATCAGTACGGTCGTCCGGCGATCGGGGCCGGGTGACGGCGGACCGCGCGGGAGGACCGCACTCCGCGACGCGGAGCGTCCGGCGTGACGGCGTTGTCGTGGTGCGGCGCGGCGGGGGCCTGGCTGTTCCCCGTGGTCTTCCTGCTGGACGGCTCCACCCGTCCGGGCTACCGGCAGGTCCGGCACCCGGTCAGCGCTCTGGCGCTCGGCTCCCGCGGCCGGGTCCAGGCGGCGAACTTCGTCGTGTGCGGCCTGGCGATCACGGCGGGCGCGGCGGCGATCCCCGGACCCGGCGGCGGCGCCCTGCTCGCCGTCGCGATCGGCGTGTTCGGGATCTCGCTCGTGGCATCGGGTGTGTTCCCGATGGACGCGATGCGCGGCTACCCGCCCGGGACTCCCGACGGGACACCCGACGACGTGTCGCTCCGGCACCGGCTCCACGACTGGGCCGGGATGGTCGTCTTCACGTCGTTGCCGGCGGCAGCGCTCATCGCGGCGTTCTCCCTGGAGGAACCGGCCTGGAAGTGGTACTCGGGGCTCACCTCCGCGGCGTTCACCGCGGGTTTTCTCGCCTTCGGGCACGCCTGGGAGACCGACTCCGCGTACGCGGGCCTCATCCAGCGGGTGACGATCATCTGCGGCTGGGCCTGGCTCGGGCTGCTGTTCCTGCACGCGGTCCCGTGACCGGCTGATTCCAGTTCGATCGAACTAAAATCAGTCCATGTCCAAGAAAATCGGTCCGGACGGCCTGCCGCGGAGGTCCTTCATCGAACAGGCGCGCCGCGCCCAGATCATCGAGGCGGCCACCCAGGTGGTGGCCGAGGCCGGCTACGCCCACGCCTCGCTCGCCCGGATCGCCGAGCAGGCCGACATCAGCAAGAGCGTGATCACCTACCACTTCAGCGGCAAGGACGAGATCCTGCGGCTGATGGTCACGCGGTTCTTCGAACAGGGCTGGGAGTACATGCGGGTCCGGATCGACAAGGAGGGCACGGCCAGAGGGCGGGTGCGCGCCTGGATCGGATCCCAGATGGAGTTCTTCGGCGAGCACCGCGCCGAGTTCCTGGCCATGAGCGAGATCGTGACCAACCACCGCGCCCCCGACGGCTCGCACGCCTTCGCCGACGGCATGGCGGAGGAGGTGGACGGGCTCGCCGAGATCCTGGCCCGCGGCCAGCGCGAAGGAGAACTGCGCGAGTTCGACGCGCGCGGCGTCGCGAACATCATCCTGCGGTGCGCCGACGGCGTCCTCGGGTCCTGGGCGGTCGACGGAGGCGTCGACCTGCCGGGCCAGACCGCGGCCCTCCTCGACTTCATCGACCACGCGATCAAGAAGGAGTGACCCGCCGCGCATCACCACCGCCGTCGAGCGCCGATCGGGAGGCGGGGGCGCACGGGACCGGGACAGGGATCACGGGAGAGGAAGGACAGGCGTCCTGTCGGTGTCCTGAGAGGACGCGAGGCAGGGTTTCAGGGAGGACTCCGTCGTTAGCGTGGCGGGCGTGACGGAGACCGGAAAGGCTGTACGGAAGAAACAGGCCGCAGTGGACCCGGAGGAGTACCGGTGGGCCGTGCCCGGGGAGTCCGGGGCACTCTGCACGGCACCGGTGACGGCGTTGCTGGCGCTCACCGGGACGCTCGTCGTCGCCCGGGAGGACGGCGTGGTCGAGGCGCTGCCGGTGGCGGAGGGCCCGGGGCCGCTGCTGGACGGGACACGGACGATGTGGCGGAGCGAGGTCCCGGTGAACGCGCTCACATGGGGGTACGGCGAGGTACTCGGCGCGGCGGGGGAGCGGATCGTCCGGTACGGCGCGGACGGCTCTCTCAGCGCGGGGCCGGAGCTCGGCGCTCCGATCGGGGCGTTGTGCGCGCGGGCGGGGAAGGTCTTCGCCGTCGCCGGACCGGCCGTCCACACGCTGGAGCGGGACGGGGACGGCTGGCGCCTCGCACGGAGCACCCCGCTGCCGGAGGAGGGCTACCACGACCTCGACATCGACCGGAAGGGCGCGCACGCCGTCGTCCTGCGCAGGCCGCCCGAGAGCGAGGCAGCGCCGCCCCGGGGGGTCGTGGTGAACCTGGCGACGGGAGAGGAGGTCGGCGGTGTCCGGGCGGCACTGTCGGAGGTCGAGTCCATCACCGACGTGTACGCGCGGTTCTCGCCGGTCACCGACAACGTCTACCGGTTCGCCTCGCGCAGCCACGACGTGGAGAAGCTCGCCAGGTTCGCCAAGTCGGGCCGGAGAGTGAAGGGCCGGACGGGGCTGCGGATGCAGCCGAGTACCTGGTGCACACCGGTCGCCGCGAGCCCGGACGGCCGGTACGTGGCGTCGCGGCAGAGCGGATCCGGGGTCCTGGTCTGGGATCTGGCCGCCGAGCGGAGGGTCCTCTACGCCGAACTCGACGACGCCGCTGTTGACGCCAAGCTCGCCAGGCGGGCCCGCCGCATGCCCGTCGCGGTCCGGCCGCTCGCCGACGGGATCACGGTGACCCGGTGGGCGCATCTGCCCGTCCCCGACGCCGCGACGGCGGCCGTCGCGGTCGCGCCCGGCGCGCGGTACGCGGTGGCGGGCGGTGCGGACGGGACGCTCACCGTCATCGACGGCGCGACCCGGCGGATCGAGTACGGCGACGGCACGGTCAGCCAGCCCGCCGTGCTCACCGCGCGCGTTCCGGTCCCCGCGTTCGGCGGGTACGCGTTCGGGGACGGGCACTGGGTGGGCGTCGCACCGGACGGCACGGTGACCGCGGTCGACCTCGGCACCGGCGAGGCGAGAGTCCCCGGCGCCCTGGATTTTACCGGGATGGACTACCCCCGGCTCGCCGACGTGCACGACGGAGTCCTCGTCGTCACCCACACCGAAGGCACCCGGGGTTACGATCTCGCGTCCCTCACCGAGGTGTGGCGGGCAGGCGCCCGTGCGAGCGCTGGGCCGGCCCGGGAGGCAGACGACGGGTTCGGCTTCCGGCAGGACCAGGAGGGATGGAGCCTCTACCGGCTCGATGCCCCGGAAACCACGCTGGTGACGCTCTGCGACCGTGGCCTCGGCCTCTGGTTCGGCGATCTGCACGTCGACACTGTCCGCGGCTGGGCCGTCGGGCAGGACCGCGGAGGTCGCCTCGCCCTGTGGCGCCTCGACGACGGGACGGTCCCGCACCTGTACGACGGCCTGGGCGAGGTCCTGGCCGGAGACTATGCCTTCACCGACGACGCGCTGTGGCTTTACACGGACAGGCTCAGGGACGGGGCCCTGTACAGGCTGGCCCTGCCGCCGCGGGAGCCCTGGAGAGGGACGTGATCAGGAGGGGGAAAGCGAGGCCGGAGCGGGCGTTAATCCAGGGCCGCGCCGTTCCGGGTGTCGTCGGCGCCCTTGTGCTCGGTGCCCACCCGGCGAGGCGGAGTGCGCGGTGCAGGGACGGGAGCCCGTTGGGGTCCTGCAGAGCGCGGCCGCCGTCCTCGAAGGAACCCGTCAGGGCAGTAGGCGCTTGTCGTAGGCGGTGGCCACCGCCGCGGCCCGGTCTTTGACGTTCAGTTTCGCGTAGATGTGGGTGAGGTGGGTCTTGACCGTGGCCTCGCTGATGAAGAGTTCGGCGGCGATCTCCCGGTTGCCGGTGCCGCGGGACACCAGGCGCAGGACCTCCAGTTCGCGGGCGCTCAGGGAGCCGCTGCGAGGTTCGCGCACGCGGGTGACCAGGCGGGCGGCGATGTCCGGGGACAGGACGGTGCGGCCCTCGGCGGCGGCGCGGACGGCGTTGAAGAGGTCGTCGCGGGGGGCGTCCTTGAGGAGGTAGCCGGTGGCGCCGGCCTCGATCGCCGGGATCGTGTCGGTGTCGGTGTCGTAGGTGGTCAGGACGAGGACCTTGCAGGGCAGGCCGCGGCGGGTGAGTTCGGCGATGGCCGCCACACCTCCTCCGCCGGGCATCCGGAGGTCCATGAGGACGACGTCGGGGCGGAGGTCCTCGGCGAGGGCCACGGCCTGGCGGCCGTCGGCGGCCTCGGCCAGGACCTCGAAGCCGGGGGCCGCGGCGAACATGCTGCGCAGCCCGTTGCGGACGACGGGGTGGTCGTCGACGATCAGCAGGGTGATGTCAGCCATGGCGGATCAACGGTACGCGGGCGGAGACGGCCGTGCCGCGGCCGGGTTCGGACTCGATCTCCAGGGTGCCGGCGACACGTTCGGCGCGTTCGCGCATGGCGGTCAGGCCGAAGCCCCGGGAGGGGCGGGTGAAGCCGCGGCCGTCGTCGCGGATGTCGAGGGTCACTTCGTCGTCCATGTAGGAGAGGGTCACGCCGACGCGGTTCGCGTGCGCGTGACGGGTGGCGTTGGCCAGGGCCTCCTGCGCGATGCGCAGGAGAGCGGCCTCGAGTTCGTCGTGCAGGGGCTCCACCGTTCCGGTGACGGTGAGGCGGGCCCTGCCGTCGGTGATCTTCTCGAGGGCCTCGGGGAGCGTGCCGTGCTCCAGGTGGGCGGGCGCGAGGTCCTGCACGGAGCGGCGCGCCTCGTTGAGGCTCTCGCGGGCGAGATCGATGGCGCGCCGGACGTGTTCGCTCTCCTCGGTGGCCTGGAGCTGGGCGATGACGCCCACCAGGCCCTGGGCGATGGTGTCGTGGATCTCGGCGGCCAGGCGGCGGCGCTCGTCGTCGACACCGGCCTCGCGGGCCTGGACGAGGAGCTGGGCCTGGAGGCCGGCGTTCTCGGCGAGGACCTGCTCCAGGCGGGCGTTGGTCAGCTCGAGTTCGGCGATGGTCTCCGCCTGGACGCGGGACTGCTCGAGTTCCCGCTCGGCGAGGCCGGTGAAGATGAAGACGAGCCCGGCGTTCAGGACGAAGAGGCCGACGAACGCGACCACCTGGCCGAAGTTCCCCGGCGGCAGGCCGCCCGCCTGGGCGCCGGCCATGGTGACCACCGTGACGAACGATCCGGCCGCGGCCCAGCGGCCGGACAGGTACTGCTGGGGATCGAAGTACCCGAGGGCGACGTAGATGCAGAAGAACGGGTTCAGCCAGGTGAGGGCGAACGCGACGGCGGTGCGGATCCAGAAGTAGACGGGGCCGTGGACCTTCCCGGCGGCGTGCAGGGTCTGGAGGGCCACGGCGGTGAGGAGGAGCGGCACGGCCGCCCGCTCCTCCGCGGGCGACATGACCTCCTCCCGGATGAGCAGGGCCATGAGGGAGGCCAGGAGCAGCAGGCCGAACGGTCCCCACCGGTGGAATCTGTCCCACTGCTCCTGGATCTTCTGCTCCTGGATCGTCGCCATCGGGATATTTTTTACTATTCCCACCGGAACCAGCGCACGGCGGCGGCGATCAGGACGGCGGCCCAGGCGGTGACGACGCCGAGGTGCGCCAGGTCGGGCCAGCCGCCCTCGGCGGCCTGGCCGAGGGCCTGGGACGCGGCGCCGAACGGGGAGTACTCGACGATGCTCCGCATCAGGTCGGGCATGGACCGGACGGGGATCCAGACGCCCGCGAAGAACATCATCGGGAAGAAGACGACCATGCCGACCACGGTGGTGGCCTTGACGGTGGGGGTGACCGCGCTGACCGCGGCGCCCAGCGCGAGCGCGCTGAGGGCGCCGAGGAGGAGCGCCAGCAGGTAGCCGGGAAGGTGGCCGGGCAGCGCCACGTCGAAGACGGCGCGGCCGACGGCGATGACCAGCAGCGCCGAGACCAGGGCGGCCGCGAAGTGCAGGACGATCTGCGCGGCCAGCAGCGAGGACGGCCGTACGGGCGTGCTGGACATGCGGCGCAGGATGCCGCGCTCGCGGTATCCGGACAGGACGGGCGGCAGCACCTGGATCCCGGCCATGATCAGGGCGACCAGCACGTTGACCGGGACGTACAGGTCGATGACCCGGAGCCCGCCGAGGCCGGGATCCGGCTCCCGGAACGACGGGATCAGGCCCAGGATCGTCAGCAGGACGGTGGGGAAGACGGCGATCCAGAACAGGCTGAACGGTTCGCGGAGGAAGAGCCGGAACTCTGCCTTGAGGACGGCGGTGAACGCGGACACGTCAGTTCTCCAGGTCTTCGGTGAGTTCGAGGAAGGCGTCGTCCAGCGTGGAGTCGACGACCCGCAGCTGGTGGGCGGTGATCCGGTGGCGGGCGAGCAGGGAGATGACCGCGTTGACGGTCGCGTCGGTGCCGTGGATGGTGAGATGGCCGTTCCGGCGCTCGACGGCCGAGGTCTCGGGCAGGCCGGCCAGGTCGCCGTCGTGCAGGGGCCGGGACGGGGAGAACGAGATCACCGTGCCGCCGGCGCTGCGGCGGATCAGCCCTTCGGGGGTGTCGAGAGCGGCGACGCGTCCCTGCTTGATCACCGCGATGCGGTCGCAGAGCCGCTGGGCCTCCTCCATGAAGTGCGTGACGAGCAGGACGGTGACGCCGGAGTCGCGGACATCCTCGATCAGCTTCCAGGTGTCGCGGCGGGCGCGCGGGTCGAGGCCGGTCGTCAGCTCGTCCAGGACGACGACCTTGGGGCGGCCGATGAGGGCGAGAGCGATGAAGAGGCGCTGCTTCTGGCCGCCGGACAGGTTGCCGAAACGGGTGGTGAGCTTGCCGGTGAGACCGAGGCGTTCGGCGAGCCCACGCCAGTCGGCCGGGTTCGGATAGAAGGCGCTGTAGAGCTCCAGGGTCTCCCGTACGGTCAGCTTCTCCTGGAGTTCGCTCTCCTGGAGCTGGACGCCGAGGATCCGGGTGAGCCCGTCGCGGTCGGCGCGCGGATCGAGCCCGGCGACACGCACGGTGCCTGCGTCCGGCTCGCGCAGCCCCTCCACGCATTCGACGGTCGTGGTCTTGCCGGCGCCGTTCGGCCCGAGGATCCCGAAGATCTCCCCTTCCTCCACGGCGAACGCGACGCCGTCCACCACGGAACGGCCGCCGTAGGCCTTGCGCAGGCCCCTGACTTCGATGATCGACATGCCTCGAGGATCGCCTCAAGCGCTACCCGCCCACATCGTCAGAAACGCTCCTCCTCCCATCATCCGATCGGTTGATCCCCCATACGACCCCCGCCGCCATCACAGCGAGCACGGCACACCGACCCCAGGCCCCCGAAGCGAATGAGACGGACGGAGCCACCCGCACGGACGGCTCCGTCCCGCCCCGGCACCCCATCCCGCCTACATGCAAAGTCATTGAGTCCGCCCGGAGAAGCCGGGAACGGAGAGGTCACCACCCCGACCAGGCTGGATGCGGCCACTGCCTGATCTTGCCGTACAGCCCCGGGACAGCCCTCTACGCAGCTTTTTACCCGTCCTGGAACCCCGGGCCCCGAGACACTGTCGGGGTAGATTGGTCGCCATGAGCAAGCTGCACCTGACCGCGCAGATCTGGCAAGAGGACGACGCCTACGTGGTGCACTGTCCGGAGCTGGACGTCACCAGCCAGGGAGACAGCTTCGAACACGCTCTGGCCATGATCAAAGAGGCTGTGGAGCTGACTCTCGAAGACCTGACCCCCGAAGAACTGGCGGCACAGCTCCACCCGACTCCGGCTCTGGTGCCCTTCGAGGTGCAGCTCTCCGCATGAGCCCCCGAGCCATCCCGCCGATTCCCGCCGGCGCTGTCTTGAAGGCTTTCGCCGGTCTCGGCTTCGTCCAGATTCGCCAGTCCGGCAGCCACGTCCGCCTGCGGCATCCCGACGGTCGTGCGGTCACCATCCCCGACCATGGTCGTAGGGACCTGAAGACGGCACCATTCACGGCATCCTGCGTCAGGCTCGCGTGAGTCAACGGGAATTCCTCGAAGCCCTTCCCTAGCGGAGGAGACTCCTGCGGCTGCGTCCGGTCCGGCCGACCGGCCAGGTTGCTGACCTAGGGCTTTGGCGTGGGAGCGGCGGACGAGTCGGCCTGTAAGCCGGGTTCTGTGCTCCCGCTCTCGTGGGAGTGGCGGCCATCCATCTCGGGACGCCGTTGCCGGCGTCCTCCAGCGACCTACCCGCGGACTCGGGCGAGCAGCCCTCGGGCGTCCGCTGTCTGGTCTTGCTCCGGGTGGGGTTTACCTAGCCGCGCGGGTCGCCCCGTGCGCTGGTGAGCTCTTACCTCACCGTTTCACCCTTACCGCCCGCGTGAGCGGGAGGCGGTCTGTTCTCTGTGGCACTGTCCCGCGGGTCGCCCCGGGTCGGTGTTGCCGACCACCCTGCTCTGTGGAGCCCGGACTTTCCTCGGCGGGGACCGAAACCCCCGACGCGGCCGCCCGGCCGGCTCGTCCGCCGTGATCCCCAGTCTAGTCGGTTCCCCCGGGGCGGTCGGGTCACGGCCTTCCGGGAAAGGACAGGAGGCGCACGCCCGGACGGGCGTACGCCTCCTGAAGGGGTCTCGCGGTTACTTCGCGGCGCTCTTCACGACGTCGGTCTCGACGGGGCGGTCCGAGGCGGCGGCGAGGACGAACTCCTCACGGGGCTGCTCGATGCTGCCGAGCGAGATCGTCTCGCGCTTGAAGAACAGGGCGAGGGTCCAGTCGGCCACCACGCGGACCTTGCGGTTGAAGGTGGGGACGCGGGACAGGTGGTACGTCCGGTGCATGAACCAGGCGGCGAGGCCGCGCAGCTTCACGCCGTAGACGTGGGCGACGCCCTTGTGGAGGCCGAGGCCGGCCACCGAGCCGACGTAGGCGTGGCGGTAGGGCTTGAGGGCCTTGCCGCGCAGCGCCGCCACCAGGTTGTCGGCCAGGACCTTGCTCTGCCGGACCGCGTGCTGGGCGTTGGGGGCGCAGAACTCGCCCTCCTTGGTCAGGTCGGGGATGGCCGCGTTGTCACCGGCGGTGAAGGCGCGGACGGTGCCCTCGATCTGCAGGAACTCGTTGCCCTTGACCCGGCCCCGCTCGTCGACCGGCAGGTCGGTGGACTTGGCGACCGGGTTGGCCTTGGCGCCGGCCGTCCAGACCAGGGTGTTGGTCGGGAAGCTCTCGCCGTCCGACAGCTCGATCTGCTTGTCCACGGCGGAGGTGAGGAACGTCTTCAGCTTGACCTCGATGCCGCGGCCGCGCAGCTGCTCGGCGGTCCAGCGCCCGAGCTCGGGGCCGACCTCGGGCAGGATCCGGTCGGAGGCCTCGACCATCACCCAGCGCATGTCGGCGGCGCGCAGGTTGGAGTACATGCGGATCGCGTCGCGGGCCATGTCCTCCATCTCGGCCAGGGCCTCGATGCCGGCGAAACCGCCGCCGACCACGACGAAGGTCAGCGCGCGCTTGCGCACGTCCTCGTCGTCGGTGGAGGCGGCGATGTCCAGCTGGGCCAGGACGTGGTTGCGGAGGTGGATGGCCTCGCCGATGGTCTTGAAGCCGATGCCGTGCTCGGCGAGGCCGGGGATCGGCAGGGTGCGCGAGACGGAGCCCGCGGCCATCACGAGGTAGTCGTAGGAGATCCGCTGCGGGGGGCCCTCGACCGGCTGGATGATCGCCCAGCGCTCGGCGTGGGAGAGCTCGGTGACCCGCGCGGTCACGATGTCGACCTTCGGCAGGACCCGGCGCAGCGGCACCACGACGTGCCGGGGCGAGAGGTTGCCGGCGGCGGCCTCGGGGAGGAAGGGCTGGTAGGTCATGTACGACTGCGGGTCGACGATCGTGACCTTGACGTCGCCGCGCTTCAGCTCGCTCTTCAGCTTCTTCTGGAGGCGGAGCGCGGTGTAGAGGCCCACGTAGCCCCCGCCGACGATGAGGACGTGCGGGGCGTCGGGGTTCGCGACAGGCCTTCTGGCCATCTCAGAGCTCCTATGGATCACTTTGTGAAGACATTCACAATGTAGCCGATGTATCTGGTCTAGTCCAAGCCATAACAGGGGAAGATTCAATGAAATTCCCCAAACCGTAAAGTTGGAGCGTTCTGGGCGCGTGAACTACGCCACAAGTTTCCACTCGGCGAATTTCCTGACCCCTCGGCATGACCAAGCTCACACCCCCGGTCCGGAGATCCGCGGGCCTGTGGAAGCCGGACCGCGGCGGGGCCCGAGGCCGTAGGGTGGTCCGGCGGGAACGCGCCATGCCATCCCCTCGCGTACGATCGTCGGCCAGGAGTGCTGATCGGATGAAAATGACTTCGGGTCGGGCCGCCGCCCTCGGTGTGGCCCTGCTGCTTCCCCTGATCTCGGGGTGCGGCGTCGTCGGCAGCGGTTCCGGCGACGGCGGGGAGCTGACGGAGTTCACCGTCAGCAGCCCGGCTTTCAGCGACCTCAAGGACATTCCAGGGCGTTATCAATGCGAGGCCCGCGGGGGTCAGGGCAGGACGCTGCCGCTCCACTGGTCGGGTGTGCCCGAGTCGAAGGCCTTCGCGATCGTCGTGGACGACCCGGACGCTCGCGGGGGCACTTATATTCACTGGGTGCTCGCGAATCTGGACGGAACCACCGCGGACCTCGTGGAGGCGTCTCTGCCGGACCGCGCCGTCCAGGGCCGCAACTCCGCGGGCCAGGCGTCCTACGCCGCACCCTGCCCCCCGGCGGGGGAGCGGCACCGGTACCGGTACACCGTCTACGCGCTCAAGGAGCCCGTGCCGGCCGGCCAGGTGGCCGAGCTGAAGGACTCCCTGCCCGCCATCGCCGAGCGAACCGTCGGGTGGGGGCGGATCACCGGCTATCTGGGGCAGAGCGCCGACTCATGAGAGTCGGCGTATCCGTGGCAGAGACAGCGGGGATCGTGTGATGGTAGATGCTCACGAAGGGTGTGGCGAGGGCTATAACGGGCAGTTCGCCTTCCCGGGGGTCTCGTCGAGCACGTGGATGGGGAGCGGGACGCCCGGCGCGCACCGGACGATAATCGGGACAGAGCTTTTCGGAGCGAGGCCGGACCTCCCCGCCCGGCCGAGGCATGGGGTGGAGCAATGATCTTTGCCGTTGTCGGCGGTCTGGTACTGCTGGTCGGCCTCATCGTGGTGCTCGTCGTGATGGGAATGCGCGAGGGCCGCCATCAGGACGACGAAGACTGGATGAGCGAGGAGTCGGAACCGAAGGGCCGGCGTCCGGGCGAACCGGACGAGGAGGGCGCCGCCGACCGCAGGGTCGCCGGAGGCCCGCTGTCCGCGCCCACCTCGGCCGAGCCCCGGCGCGCCAAGGGCAAGTCCGACCGGATGGGCGACGACGACTACTGGGCGACGATCACCTTCGACAAGCCCAAGTTCCCCTGGCAGCAGGAGGGCGCCCAGGGAGCCGAGCAGCCCCCTGCCTCCGACCCCCTGAACGGCGCCGAACCCGAGCCGGCCGCCGCGGGCCAGGACGGCTACGACCAGTACCAGGCCGACGGCTACAACGACCAGGGCTACGGCGACCAGCAGGGCTACAACGACCAGTACGCGGCCGACCAGCAGGGGTACGCCGACCAGTACGCGGGCGACCAGCAGGGCTACGGCGACCAGCAGTACGCGGCCGATCAGCAGGGCTACGCCGACCAGCAGGGGTACGCCGATCAGCAGGGCTACGCCGACCAGCAGGGCTACGGCGACCAGTACGGCGAGGACCAGTACGCCCGCGGCCAGTACGCCGACGACTCCCAGTACGGCGACGACTACTACGCCGGCCAGGGCGACCCGCAGGCGCCCGGCGGCTACGAGCAGGAGCCCGCGGCGCGGTCCTGGCGGGCCGACGAGCCGCTGACGAGGTTCGACCAGCCGGCGGTCCGAGACTTCGACCCGCCCTACGAGCAGCAGCCCGCGGCCTACGACCAGCCGGCCGCCTACGACCCGCCCGCGTTCGACCAGCCCGCCGTCTACGACCAGCCCGCCTACGAACCGCCGCGCCCGTCGGCCCCGCCCCAGCCCGACCCGCTGGGCCTGCCGGACCCGTTCGCCCGGCCCGCGGCCCGCGCCGACAACCGCGACCCGGAGGCCACGCAGGCCTACCAGGTCGGCGGCACGGGCCTGGGCGGCCCGCTGGGCGGAGCGCCCCTGGGCTCGGGCCCGCTGGGCACCGGCCCGCAGAGCACCGGCTCCAGCCCGCTGAACACGGGTCCGCTCGGCGGTCCGCTCAGCACCGGCCCGCAGAGCGCGGGCCCGCTCGGCACCGGTCCGCAGAGCACCGGCCCCCTGGGGACGGGCCCGCTCGGCGGAGCCCCGCTGAACCCCTCGTCCACCGGGCCGTCGGCTCCGCTGACCCCGCCGCTGGGCGGCGTCCCGTCCTACGGCGGGCAGCCCGAGCCGCAGCCGTCGCCCGGCGACACCGGCGACACCCGCCTGCCGACCGTCGACGAACTGCTCCAGCGCATCCAGGCCGACCGGCGGCAGACCGGCGACGGCGCCTCGCCGTCGTCCTACGGCGGCCCGACCCCGCTGAGCGACCCGCTCAACGACCCGCTGCACCCGGCGGACGGGGACTACGGTTCCGGTTGGCAGTCCTCCTCTTCCCCCCGCTACGACGATTCCTCCAGCGGCTCCTACGGTTCGTCCTACGGCACGGAGCAGGGCTACCCCACGACCCCCGCCTACGGCGGCGAGAACACCCCCCGCTACGACGACCCGCTGAGCGGCGGGTACGGCCAGCAGGGCTCCTCCTCCTACGGCGGCTCCCCCCAGCAGGGCCAGGGAACGGGCGAGACGGGCCGCTACGGGGACTTCAGCGGCACCACCTACCCCGGTGACCAGAACCCCCCCTACGGCGCCCCCACGGGAGACCAGCAGTCCTACGGGAGCCAGCACGGCGAGCAGCCGGGCCAGCGCTCTACCGAGGAATGGGACAGTTATCGGGATTACCGCCACTGATTTGACCCCCGATGACCCTCCGACTGTGATTCGATACGGAGTGTGACGCTCGAATCGCAGTCAGCAGTGAAACGTTTTCTCGCGCCCGGGCGGGACGTACCCGCCTCGTTCGTGGTGTTCCTGGTGGCGATGCCGCTGTCGCTCGGCATCGCGGTGGCCTCGGGGGCCCCGGTGGAGGCCGGGCTGATCGCCGCGATCGTCGGAGGCGTCGTGGTGGGGCTGCTCGGCGGCTCGCCGCTGCAGGTCAGCGGTCCCGCCGCCGGCCTCACCGTGATCGTGGCCTCGATGATCGAGACCTACGGCTGGCGGGCCACCTGCGCCATCACCATGTGCGGCGGGCTCCTGCAGATCGCGCTGGGCGCCTGCCGGGTGGCGCGCACGGCGCTGGCGGTGTCCCCGGCGGTGGTGCACGGCATGCTGGCGGGGGTCGGCGTGGTGCTCATCCTGTCCCAGCTGCACGTCGTCATGGGCGGCAGCCCGCAGCACTCGGCCCTGGCCAACCTCGTGGAGCTGCCCCAGCAGATCCTGACCCAGCACTCCCTGGCGGTCAGCCTGGGGGTGCTGACCATCGCGGTGCTGCTGGTCTGGGAGCGCACACCGTGGCGGCGGGTGCCGGCCCCGCTGGTGGCGGTGTCCGCGGCGACGGGGGTCGCCTGGTTCGGCGGCTTCGACGTGCCGCGCGTGGACCTGCCGTCCAGCCTGCTGGTGCACTGGGGCCCGCCCTCGGTCCCGGACGCGGCGCTGCCCGACCTGGTGGGCGCGGTCGTGGCGATAGCGCTGGTCGCCGGGGTGGAGTCCCTGCTGTGCAGTGTCGCCATCGACCGGATGCGGCCGGTGGGCGTGCCGCGCAGCGACCTGGACCGCGAGCTGGTCGGCCAGGGCGCGGGCAACTTCGTCTCGGGCCTGCTGGGCGGCCTGCCGGTCGCCGGGGTGATCGTGCGCAGCACCACGAACGTGCGGGCGGGCGCGCTGACCCGCGGCTCCACGGTGCTGCACGGCGTCTGGGTGCTGGTGCTGGCCCTGGCCTGCGGGGCGGTGCTGGAGCAGATCCCGCTGGCGGCGCTGGCGGCCCTGCTGGTGACGCTGGGCCTGCGGATGATCGACCGGGCGCATCTGCGCGGCCTGCGCCCGCACCGGGAGTCCCTGATCTACTGGGTGACGATGGGCGGCGTGGTCGTCCTGGGCCTGGGCGAGGGGGTGCTGGTCGGCATCGGGCTGGCCGCGTGCCTGGCGCTGCGGCGGCTCACCCGGGTGGCGGTGCGCACCGAGCAGCGGGACGGCCGGTGGCACGTGGTGGTCGAGGGGTCCCTGACGTTCCTGGGCGTGCCCCGGCTCACCGCCGCGCTCACCCGGATCCCGCCGGGCGCCCCGGTCGATCTCGACCTCGATGTTGACTTCATGGACAACGCGGCGTTCGACGCCATCCATACCTGGCGCGTTTCCCACGAACGCCTTGGCGGTAGAGTCGACATCGATGAGATCCACGAATCCTGGTATGAGAGCGCGATGACCGGAGAAAGCTCCCCGCCTCCGCGTAAATCCGCGGGGTCCCCCCGCTGGTGGGCGCCGTGGGCGAACCGTGACAGGCGCCAGCTCGAGCCGCTCGAGCAGGCAAGTCCCCGAGAGATCCTGCTGGCAGGGGTACGCGAGTACCACGGAAGCACCGCTCGGCTGGTCCGGCCGATCATGGCGGAGCTGTCCATGGCGCAGACCCCCGACCATTTGTTCATCACCTGTGTCGATTCACGAGTGGTGCCCAACCTCATCACGGCCAGCGGCCCTGGTGACCTCTTCATCACGCGAAACGTCGGCAATCTCGTTCCCCGCCACGGCGCGCGTGTTCCCGACGATTCGGTGATGGCGTCCGTGGAATACGCGACGTCGGTCCTGGACATCAAGACGATCACCGTCTGCGGCCATTCCCAGTGCGGCGCCATGGCCGGCGTGCTGGGCGGCGGCACCGAGATCGAGCACCTGCCCCAGCTGTCGAACTGGCTCAAGCACGCCAACCACAGCCTCGACCGGTTCCTGCACGAGCCGGGCCCCGAGGACGCGCGCACACCGCTGGCCCGGCTCTGCCAGGTCAACGTCATGCAGCAGCTGGACAACCTGCTCACCTACCCCTGGCTGAAGCGCCGGGTGGAGCTGGGCGAGGTGGAGCTCGTCGGCATGTACCTGGACCTGGAGACCGCCAAGGTCCACATCCTCGACCCCGAGCAGGGCAAGTTCCTGTCCGTACCCGACTCGGTCGCGCCCTCGGACGAGAGGGCCCCGCGCAGGGGAGACGCCTCGCGCGGAACGACCTCGTCTCCCGCCTGACCGAAAGGTTCCCCGACAAGGGGGCCCCGAAAGGCCGAAGACCACGGCAGGGGCCGTCCGGTACAGCACCGGGCGGCCCCTCGCCGTCGGTGCCACCCGAACGGAGACTCACGCGGAATCGGGGCCGCGAGCAGATCCGGGCCTGCGGGCGGGCTCTCCTCGCCGAAGAGCTCGGCCCACCGGAGGCATGGTCCACCGGAGGGAGGGCACGGCCCGCCGGAGGACTCGATCCACCAGGAGGCTTCGTCCGTCCGGGGGTCCGGACCGTCGGAGGCCGG
Source organism: Actinocorallia populi (assembly GCF_002995495.1). GTDB lineage: Bacteria > Actinomycetota > Actinomycetes > Streptosporangiales > Streptosporangiaceae > Actinocorallia > Actinocorallia populi. The sequence goes on from NZ_PVZV01000008.1 coordinate 180,334, forward strand.
TTCGCCGGAGGGCTCGGGCCGCGGGGGCTCGGTTCGCCCGAGGGCCGGGTTCGCCGGGGCCCGCCGGGCTCAGCTCGCCGGAGGTTCGCGGGGATCTGCCGGTGGTTTCGGGGGAGTTGCCAGGAACGGTGTGATCCAGTCGGGTTCGACGCAGGAGGCGAGGCGCAGCGCGTCCTCCTCGGACAGGTCGAGGGCGTCGTAGGCGCCCTCGCCCGCGCCGACCGCGACGGTCAGGGTGACCAGGTCGCGGCGGCGCTGGAAGAGGGACTGGCGGAACCGCCAGCCCACGACGGCGCGGTGCTCGATGATCTGCTGGTTGCGCACGAGGGAGCCCGAGCGCACCGACAGCAGGCCGCCGCCCGAGGCGTGGCCGAGCTGGGCGTAGCGGTCCAGGGCGAGCGGGACGGCGGCGACGGTGGCCACGGCCGCCACGATCGCCAGCCACAGCGGCCCGCTGGCGACCGCCAGGACGGAGACCGCCAGCGGGGGCAGGACCGCGCGGACGAGCCTGCGGGTCAGCGCCGCCCTCGGATGGCCGGTCAACGGCTCCTTGAACTTGCCGACGACCTCTTCCGCCACGTGCAGGACGGTCTCCCTTGGCGCGGTCGGCAGCAGGCGCCCGCGGTGCTCCGCGTCGCCGAGGCCGGTGACGAGCGCCGTCAGGCGTGCCACGTTCTTGCGGCGTTCCAGGGGGTTGTCGCGCAGTTCGACGCCGCGGACACGGCGCCGCTCCAGGGTCACGCTGCGCCGCGACACCAGGCCGCGCTCGGCCGCCAGCGCGCCCTTGTCGTCCTCCCCGGGCACGGCGCGCAGGGTGAAGTCCCAGTTGAACCAGGTGAAGACCAGGACGGACGCGACGGGCATCACCAGCGCCAGCAGCAGGAGTGCGAGCACCCCCAGGATCGGGGGCAGGCCCACGACCGTGTCGCCCAGGTGGGAGAGCGTGCCCTCGGAGACCAGGCCGAACTCGTTGTTGAGGTTGTAGAGGGTGCCCAGGAGGCTGCCGATCAGCGCGAACGGCGTCAGCAGGTAGGCGCCGCTGAGCGGGGCGTACCGGTACCAGGAGAGGTCGGCGCGGGCGATGACGTGCTCCCGCGACGGTTCCTCCCGGCGCCCCAGCAGCAGTTCCCGCAGCCGTTCCGCCTCCCGCCGGGACACCGCGTTCAGGACGCCCTCGTCGCCGTCCGACGCCGCGTCGATGCGCAGGACCGCGAGGCCGAGCAGCCGGTGCAGGAAACCGGCGGTGATGTCGACGCCCCGGACGCGTTCGAGGGGGATCGTCTTGACCGACCTGCCGATGAGCTGGTGGCGCAGCACGATCCGGTCGTCGGTGACGGCGTAGGTGAACGTCCACCAGCGGACCACCTGGTGGACCAGCCCGAAGCCCAGGGCGGCCATCGCGAAGTAGAGCCCCGCTCCGCCCTCGCTGACGAGCAGGGCGGTCACGGCCACCGCGAGCAGCGCGAGCGTCTCGCGGACCGCCCCGACGATCCAGGTGAGGGGGCTGAGCCTGCGGGGCGCTCCTTCGGGGAGGGGCCGCTCGCCGCCGCTCATGTCGCGTCGTCGCGCAGCGCGTGGGCGCGGTGCGCCAGTTCGGAGGCGAGGGAGGTGGCGGTCGGCAGCGGCAGGCCGACGAGCTCCGAGGAGCCCTCGTGCGAGGCGGTGCTGATCCGCAGGGTGGCCAGGCGGAGCAGGCGCTCCAGCCAGTTCTGCTGGGCGTCGACCGTCTGGATGCGGCTGACGGGCACCAGCAGCCACTGCCGCTGCAGCGCGCCGATCCGCAGGTAGACCACGTCGGAGCTGATCTCCCAGCGGTGGACCCGGTAGCGCCAGTACGGGACGGTCAGCACGGACAGCGCCGTCACCGCGACCACCAGCCAGGGCAGCCACGGCAACCGCCAGGCCCAGTCCGCCCTGGCGGCCCAGCCGCTCAGCGCGAAGGCGCAGCCGGTCAGCACCGCGCCGCCGAGCAGCAGCTCGACCGCCCATTTGGCCATCGCGCGGGCCGACACCCGGTGCGCGGGAGGCCTCAACCGCGAGTTCACACAGATCACCCTATGCGGCCGGAGGCGTGGTCCTCCGGAATGTCAGACCCTCCGCGTACCGTTCGTGTTGTGGCCGGGATCACTGCGGCCGCGCGCGAAGACAGGCATGGATCCACGTACGAGTCACGCACGAACGTCCCGGCGGGGGGCGGCGGGACGCCGGGGCGCCGCGGAAAACCGGTGGCTCCGGCGGGGCCGCCGTCCTACCGTGTCCAGGTCGGGCACGCCGCCGCAGGAGACCACAGATCGAGGAGATCAACCGAATGACGTACGCCATCCGGGCCGAGGGCCTGGTGAAGCGCTTCGGTGAGACCCGCGCGCTGGACGGGGTGAGCCTCGCGGTGCCGCCCGGGCGCGTCCTGGGCGTGCTGGGGCCCAACGGAGCGGGCAAGACCACGACGGTCCGGGTGCTGGCCACCCTGATCCGGCCGGACGCCGGCACCGCCGAGGTGGGCGGCCACGACGTGGTCAGGGAGGGCCACCGGGTACGCCGGCTCATCGGGCTCACCGGCCAGTACGCCGGCGTCGACGAGATGCTCACCGGCACCGAGAACCTCATGCTCATCGGCCGCCTGCTGGGCCTGAGCCGGGCCGGGGCCAGGGCCCGCGCCGCCGAGCTGCTGCGGCGGTTCGAGTTGTGGGACGCCCGCGACAGGGCGGCCAAGACGTTCTCCGGCGGCATGCGGCGCCGGCTGGACCTCGCGGCCTCGCTGGTGGGCCACCCGTCCATCCTCTACCTGGACGAGCCGACCACCGGCCTGGACCCGCGCAGCCGCAACGGCCTGTGGGACATGGTCCGCGGGCTCGCCGAGGACGGCGTCACCGTCCTGCTCACCACCCAGTACCTGGAGGAGGCCGACCAGCTCGCCGACGAGATCGTGGTCATCGACCACGGGCGGGTGATCGCCGAGGGCACCTCCGACCAGCTCAAGGCGCAGACCGGCGGGCAGGTGCTGGAGCTGCGCCCGGTGCACGAGGCGGAGGTGGACAAGGCGGCGCTGGTCGTCGCCGAACTGCTGGGCTCGGCCCCCGAGGTGAACCAGGGCCTGCTGACCGTGCCGGTGGGCGACTCCCGGGCGATGCCCGCGGTGGTGCGCGCGCTGGACGACGCCGGGGTGGCGGTGGGCGAGCTGTCCCTGCGCAAGGCCAGCCTCGACGAGGTGTTCTTCGCCCTCACCGGGAACAGGGAGCGGACCGGTTCCCCGGCCGCGGACGAGGGAAGGGAAGAGGCCTCCGTATGACCGCGACGATCCCGGCCGCCCAGGCGGCAGTCCTTCCGCGGAAGGTCACACCGGTCACCGCTCTGCGCAACGTGCTGACCCTGGCCTGGCGCGGGCTGGTGCAGATCAAGCACAACCCGATGGAGCTGGTGGACCTCAGCATCCAGCCCATCATGTTCGTGCTGCTGTTCTCCTACGTGTTCGGCCCGTCGATCTCCGGCAGCGTCGCGGCCTACCTGCCGGTCGTCATTCCCGGCATCATCGCGCAGAACGCGCTGTTCGCCTCGATGAGCACCGGGCTCGGGCTCAACGTCGACATCACCAAGGGCGTCTTCGACAGGTTCCGCAGCCTGCCGATCGCCCGGACCGCCCCGCTGCTCGGCCGGATCCTCGCGGACGTGGTGAAGCAGGCCTGGTCGATGCTGGTGGTCCTGGTGGTCGGCGTCGTCATCGGCTTCCGGATCGAGACGGGCGTGCTGGGCGTGCTGGGCGCCTTCCTCCTGCTCCTGGCCTTCACCCTGATGTTCGCCTGGATCACGGTGCTGGTCGGCCTGACGGCCAGTGACGCGGAGAAGGTCCAGGTCTTCGGCTTCACCGCGATCTTCCCGCTGACCTTCCTCAGCAACGCCTTCGTGGTGCCGGCCGAGGGCACTCCCGGCTGGCTGAAGACCTTCATGACCGACATCAACCCGGTCTCCCAGCTCACGACGGCCCTGCGCGGCCTCCTGGTGGGCGGTCCCGTCCTCCAGCACGCCCTGATCACCCTCGCCTGGGCCGCCGTCATGGCGGCGGTCTTCATCCCGCTGTGCCTTCGCGCCTTCCGCCGCCGGACCTGAGTCCGCCCACCGAAGCCCCGGCTCCGTGCCGGGGCTTCGTCCTGTTTGCGGCGGCGGACGGGAGCCGTGCAGAGCTTTCGGGGGAAAGGGGAAGGCCCCGGCATGGAGCCGGGGCCTTCCTGGTGGTCGGGCGGGTCAGTCGGGGCGGCGGGCGCCGAACATGATCTCGTCCCAGGAGGGCACGCTGGCGCGGCGGCTGCGGGCCGGGCGCTTGCGGGGACGGGGCTCGGCCTTGGCCGGGACGGCTGCCGCCGCGGGGACCGGGGCGGGCTTGGGCGCCGGTTTGGGGACGGGCTTGGGCTTGGGCGGCTCGCGGTGCGGTTCGGGCGCGGGCGCGGGCTGCTGGGCGGCGGGCGGGGCCTCGGCGGGCGGCGGCTCCTGGGCGGCGGCCGGTTCCGCGGGGGCGGCGGGCCTGGGCGCGGGCTGCTCGGGTGCGGCGGGGTCCGGGCCGGTGGCCGCCGGAGCGGCCGGGGCGTCCTGGGGACGGGCGGGGCGCTCGGGTGCGGTGGAGGCGGCCGGGCGGTCGGAGACCGGCCGGCCGTCCTGTTCGGCGGAGGCCGGGCGCTCGGGAACGGGACGCTCGGGCGGAGCGGAGGCACCGGCCTCCGGGGCGGAGCCGCCGACGGAGGCGGCGGGCGCCTCCGCGGAGTCCGCGGCGGCGGCCGGGTCGGCCTTGGCGGAGACGGGCGGTCCGGCCTCGACGGACGGCCGCGGCGCGGGGATGTCGTGCGCCTGCACGTCGTGGACCGCCGCGTCGTGCTCCCGTGCGTCGTCGGCGGCCTGCGGGGCGGGCTCCTGCGGGACGGCGGGCTGCGGGGCCGGGGACCGCTCGGCGGAGGCCGCGGGCTCGGTGTCGGCGGGACGCGGCGCGGCGGCCTCGGCGGGCGCCTCGAAAGTGGGTGCCTCGAAGGTGGGTGCCTCGAAGGAGGGCACGTCCGCGGCGGGGGCCTCGGCGGGCGGGGTGTCGGGCTCCCGCGGGACGGACGGGTTGAAGGTGATGGCGGAGGCGCGCGAGGCGGGTGCCTCGCCGGGCTCACGGCCGGGCGGCGGGGGCAGGACGGTGGGCTCGCCGCCCTCCAGGAGGGCGCTCAGCGCCTCCAGGTCGGGGAAGTCGGCGGCGCGGGCCTCGCGCTGGAAGCGCTCGGGGGTGAACGGCTCGGGGTTGAGCGGGGTGGCGGCGGGCGGGGCCGGCGCGAAGGGGCGGCCCGCCGGGTAGTCGCGCCGCTGGTCGGAGACGATCTTCATGGCGGGGCGGCGCAGCGGGGTGACCGTGTCGGGGGCGGGTGCCTCCTCCTCGGTCAGCGAACTGAGCCGGGAGGCCTCGTCGTCCAGCGCGCGCGCGACACGGCGGCGCGGGTCGAACTTCCACTCGGCCGCGTGCGGGCGGCCGCCGTCGTAGAAGGACAGCCGGATCTGCCAGCTGTTGTCCTCGCACTTCCAGGCGTCCCAGGTGACCTCCTCGAGGTCGGCGCCGCGGCGGCCGAGGCGTTCCTCGACCAGCTCGCCCAGCGGCGGTCCGGGCGTGGACTCGCCGGGGGCGCGCACGACGCAGCGCTGCGCCTGCTGGGCCATGTACTCGCGTTCCTGGAGGACCGGCCCCTCGAACCAGCGGACGCGTTCAACCGGGATGCCGGCCGACTCGGCGATCTCCTCGGCGGTCTCCCCGGCGCGGATGCGGGCCTGGATCTCCTTGGGGCGCAACGGACTCTCCACTTCGATCTCGAACTGACCGAGACGGGAGAAGTGCCCGCGGATCGCGGCGCGCAGCCGGTCGTCCACGGGCAGGGTGAACCGGGTGCCCCGGCCGGCGGAGGCCAGCACGAGGTACGAACCGTCCTCGCTCACCGCCACGAGGCGCAGCTCCTGCATGCGTGTCCTTCCCAGCCTTGTCCCCGGCCCTCATCCAAGCACCGTCCTTGCGACAGCGGGCGCATGCGTCCCTTCCCCCGATTCCCCGGACCGAAGACTTCGATCCGGAGCCCCTGGAGTCTCTCGCCAAGGACGCACCCACTGCCAGCACCGTACCCGGCATGTCCGAACATCGTCGCTTGGATTCGTTCGGTGTGCTAGTGCGATGTGAGTGCGGTCACCTGGTGTTAAGGAACAAAGCTGTTCTTCTCCCTGGGTCAGCTTGCCGTGCCGGAGGCCCTCCGGGGGGTGAGGCTGCCGTTTTCTTATGCATCCTTTTCCCGACCGCCGCCGGTCCACCCAAGCTGGAACAGGGAAAACATGTGGTTGGTTGAGGTTTCTCTACCTCATTATGGTTGAGCCGAAACGCCACTCTTTGAGGTACGTGTCAGAAATATCTCTCGGCTGCCTCCGGTCAGTCCCCGAGGACCTGGCGGAGGTAGGGGTTGGCGAAGCGGCGGTCGGGGTCGAGTTCGCTCCGGATCCGGGCGAAGTCGGCGAAGCGCGGGTAGACGGTCTCCAGGTAGGACGCGTCGCGGGTGTGCATCTTGCCCCAGTGGGGGCGGCCGCCGAGCGCGGTGAGGATCTCCTCGACGCCCTCGAAGTAGGCGGCGTGCTCGTTGCGGTGGTAGACGTGGATCGCGATGAACGCCGTCCGGCGGCCGTGGGCCATCGACAGCCAGGCGTCCTCGGCCGGGAGCACCCGCACCTCGATCGGGAAGCTGATCCGCCATCCGTGCCGGTCGAACGCGGCGCGGATCTCGCGCAGCGCGGGCACCAGGTGCTCGCGCGGGATCGCGTACTCCTGCTCCTTGAAGCGCACGGCGCGGGAGCTGGTGAACACCTTGTAGGAGGTGTCGGTGTAGGCGCGCGCGCCGAGCAGCCTGGCCGATATCCCGTTGATGGAGCCGATGGTCCCCGGGAGGCGCCGGGTCACCTTCTGGGCGACGCCGAACACCTGGTTGGACAGGAACTCGTCGTCCAGCCATGCCTTGAAGCCCGGCAGCGGCTCGCGCGGCCCGTCCACCCGGTTGTTGCGCTTGGTCAGGCAGCCCTCGCTGTGCGGGAACCAGTAGAACTCGAAGTGCTCGTTGTCGGCCTCCAGCTCGTCCAGCCGGGCGAGCACCTCGTCCCAAACCATCGGCTCCTCCTGCGCGCGCAGCAGGAAGGCCGGGACGGTCTGCCAGGTGATGGCGGTGACGACGCCCAGCGCGCCCATGCCGACCCGGGCGGCGTCGAACAGCTCCGGGCGCTCGGTGCGCGAGCAGGCGACCTTGCTCCCGTCGGCGAGCACCATCTCCAGGCCGGCGATCTGGGAGGCGAGCCCGGCGTGGTCGCGCCCGGTGCCGTGGGTGCCCGTCTGGGAGGCGCCGGCGATCGTCTGCTCCTGGATGTCGCCCATGTTGGCCAGGGCGAGGCCGTGCTCCTCCAGCACCTGGTTGAGCCGCCACAGCGGCAGCCCGGCCTCGGCGGTGACCAGCCCGGTGGCGGTGTCGATGGAGCGGACGGCCGTCAGCTCGCGCGGGCTGAGCTGCACCCCCTCGGTGAGCGCCACCCCGGTGAAGGAGTGGCCGGATCCCGGCATGCGGACGGTCAGGCCGTCCTCGGCGGCACGGCGGACCTGCTCGGCGACCTCTTCGGCGGATCGGGGGAAGACCGTCCGCGCCGGGGCCGACTGCTGGTTCCCGGCCCAGTTGCGCCAGGCACCGGGGGAGGTTTCAGGAGGCATGGGAGGAGAGTAGTGGACGCTATTCGTGAGGAAAATTCACGTTCCGAATGGTTATCCGATCGTGATCCGACCGGGGGCGGCATCCGGTAGGGATCACTGCCGGGCTCTCCTCCCGGATCACCGTACCGGGGGCCCGGGACCGGTATCACCCGGCCCGATAACCTGCTGCGGTGAGAAGAAACCGGCTGCTCACCGCTCTGTCCGTGGTCCTGGTGCTGGCGTTGACGGCCGGCGCGGGCTGGCTGGCCGTCCGGCTCGGGGAGGAGGGCGGCCGGCCGACGGCCCGGACGCCGCAGTCCCGGATCACCGCGGACATGGTGGTCGCCGAGCAGGTGGCGCCGCTGGAGCGGGTCGTCCCCCCGCACGTCCTGGCGGTGGCCGCCGCCGGGGTGGGCGACGCGCAGGTCGAGCGGGTCCGCCGGATCCCCCGGGTGCGGGACGTGATCGTGGTGGACGGCGGCGCGGTCTCCCTGGAGGGGCGGCGGGTCAACGTCTTCGCCGTCGACCCCTCGCGGTTCCGGTCCTGGACCGCCCCGGCGACCGCCAGGAACCAGGACCTGTGGGCGGCGCTGGCCGCCGACAGGTTCGTGGCCGCCGCCGGCACCGCCCGCGAGCTGAAGCTGGAGCTCGGCCGCCCCTACCAGATCGTCGCCCGCTCCGCCCCGGAGGTCGTCCTGGGCGGCACCGCGCCGCTGGGCGTCCCCCAGGTGGACCTCCTGGTCAGCCGGCGCACCGGGACGGCGCTCGGGCTGGTCTCCTCCGTCGCGCTGATGGTCAACGCCCCGGGTGCCGCGTCCGCGGACATCGCGAAGAAGGTCCGCGCGGTCCTGGGGAGGAAGGCCGTCGTGGTGGACCTGGACACCGCGGCCCCGCAGGCCGGAGCCAGCTACCTCGACCTCTACAAGAAGGCCGCCACCACCTGTCCGGGCCTGTCCTGGACGGTCCTGGCCGCGATCGGGCAGGTCGAGAGCGACCACGGCACCAACGTCGGCCCGTCCAGCGCCGGGGCCCTGGGCCCCATGCAGTTCATGCCCGCCACCTGGAGGTCCTACGGCGTGGACGGCGACGGAGACGGCAGGGCGGACATCATGAACCCCTACGACGCCATCCCGGCGGCGGCCCGCTACCTGTGCGCCTCAGGCGCGCAGCGCGACCTCTACAAGGCCGTCTACGCCTACAACCACGCCGACTGGTACGTCCGCAAGGTCCTGTCCCTCGCCGACGCCTACGCCCGGCGGTTCTCATAGGCTGAGGCCATGGACGCTCTGCTGCTGATCTCGTTCGGGGGGCCGGAGGGCCCCGAGGACGTCATGCCCTTTCTGGAGAACGTCACCAGGGGCCGCAACGTGCCGCGGGAGAGACTGGAAGAGGTGGCCGAGCACTACCACCTCTTCGGCGGCGTGAGCCCCATCAACGAGCTGTGCCGCGAGCTGAAGAGCGCCATCGAGGACCTGGTCGACGTGCCGGTCTACTGGGGCAACCGCAACTGGCCCCCCTACCTGGAGGACACCGTCGCCCGGATGAAGGAGGACGGCGTCCGCTCGGCGGCGGCGTTCGTCACGTCGGCCTACAGCGGCTACTCCTCCAGCGGCCAGTACCTGGAGGACATCGCCCGCGCCCGCGCGGCCGTCCCGGACGCCCCCGAGATCACCAAGCTGCCGGTCTACTGCCTGGAGCCGGGGTTCCTCGAGCCGTTCACGGCCAACACCCGCGAGGCGCTCGCCCAGGCGCCGGGGGCGCGGCTCGTCTTCACCGCCCACAGCGTCCCGTTGGCGCAGAAGGGCAGCGAGGACTACGTGCGGGAGCTGGAGGAGGTCGCCCGCCGGGTCCACGCGGCCTCCGGGTCCGACCGGCCCTACGACCTCGTCTACCAGAGCCGCAGCGGGCCGCCTTCCCAGCCCTGGCTGGAGCCCGACGTGCTCGACCACCTGGAGCGCCTGCACGAGGAGGGCGTCGACAGCGTGGTGCTGGTGCCGATCGGCTTCGTGTCCGACCACATGGAGGTCAAGTTCGACCTCGACGTCGAGGCCCGGCAGACCGCCGAGAAGCTGGGCATGACCCTGGTACGCGCCTCCACCCCCGGTGCCGCGCTGGCCCCCCTGGCCCGCGACCTGTTCGAGAGGGCCTGAGATGAACCCGAGCGTCGGCGACGAGCCGCAGGAACTGCTGGCCCTGCTCGACCTGGCGGTGGAGACCGCCAGGGAGACCGGCCGCATGCTCATCGACAAGCGGCCGGCCACCGGTCCCGAGGTGGTGGCGGTCAAGTCCAGCGCCACCGACGTCGTCACCCAGATGGACGAGGCGGCCGAGCGGCTGATCCGCGACCGGATCGGCGCGGCGCGGCCGCTGGACGCCTTCCTCGGCGAGGAGGGCGGCGCCAGCGAGGGCTCCTCGGGCATCCGCTGGGTGATCGACCCGATCGACGGCACCGTCAACTACCTGTACGACCTGCCGGACTGGGCGGTGAGCATCGCCGCCGAGCGGGACGGCCAGACCGTCGCGGCGGTGATCGAGGTGCCGCGCCGGGGCTGGACGTTCACCGCGGTCAGGGGCGGCGGGGCGTTCCGCAACGGCGAGCCGGTGCGCTGCGGCACCGGGGTGCCGCTGGAGCAGGCGCTGATCGCGACGGGGTTCGGGTACGCGCCGCGGCGCCGCGCCACGCAGGCGGAGGTGCTGGCGGGGGTGCTGCCGCACGTCCGCGACATCCGCAGGAACGGGGCCTGCGCCATCGACCTGTGCATGGTGGCGTCAGGCCTGGTGAACGGCTACTACGAGCGGGGGGTCCAGCTCTGGGACATCGCCGCGGGCAGGCTGATCGTGACCGAGGCGGGCGGGCGGATCGGCGGGCTGCGGGGGGAGGCCGCCGGGCCCGAGCTCACGATCGCCGCGGCCGCCGATCTCTTCGGCCCGCTGCACGACCTGCTGGCCCCGCTGGATCCCCTGCGGGACTAGACGGGTTGGCCCGCGTGCGGGGGGAGGTCGTGGTTGGCGGCGATACGGCGCAGTTCGTCGATCTCGGACTGGCGGAGGTCGGCCAGGTAGACGTCTCCTTCCGTCTTGGCCGCGTGCAGCGACTCGTAGGCCTCGGCCAGCCGCTGCTGGATGGTCTCGTTCAGCTCGCTCATGGGGGCGGTCCTTCCGGGTCAGACCCTCCTTACCCCTGGCTCATTGGTCTAAACCAGGAAATCCAGGAGGGGGTGAGATTCTCGCACGCGCTACTTACCGGTCACTTACCCGGTGTGTGACATAACGGATGCTGTTGCGAGAACAGGGGGAGACGAAGTGCGAGTTCTGGTCGTCGAGGACGAGCGGGTGATGGCGGACGCGATCGCCACGGGTCTGCGGCGGGAGGCGATGGCCGTCGACATCGCCTACGACGGTGCGGGCGCGCTGGAGCGCGCCTCCGTGAACGACTACGACGTGGTCGTGCTCGACCGGGACCTGCCGAAGGTGCACGGGGACGAGGTGTGCCGGGTGCTCGTCGCCGAGCGCTACGGCGCGCGCATCCTCATGCTGACCGCCGCGGGGGAGCTGGACGACCGGGTGGCCGGGCTCAACCTGGGCGCCGACGACTACCTGGCCAAGCCGTTCGCCTTCAAGGAGCTGATCGCCAGGGTGCGGGCGCTGGGCCGCCGCGCGGCCACCCCGCTGCCGCCGGTGCTGTCGCGGGCGGGCATCGAACTCGATCCCAACCGGTTCACCGTCACCAGGGACGGCAGGCCGGTGGAGCTGACCCGCAAGGAGTTCGCCGTCCTGCAGGTGCTGATGGCCGCCGAAGGCGTGGTCGTCAGCTCCGAGCAGCTGCTGGAGAAGGCCTGGGACGAGCACATCGACCCGTTCACCAACGTGGTGCGGGTGACGATGATGACCCTGCGCAAGAAGCTCGGCGACCCGCCCGTCATCGAGACCGTCCCGGGAGTGGGGTACCGGCTGTGACGTCCCCGGGCACCCTCATCTCGGACCTCCGCCAGCTGCCGCGCCGGGTCAGCGTCCGGATGCGGCTCACCCTGCTGTACGGCTCGCTCTTCTTCTTCGCCGGCGTGCTGCTGATGCTGGTCACCTACGTCTTCGTGGGCCAGTCCTTCAGCTCGGTGCTCCCCCCGAACAAGCAGCTCAACTACCCGGACCTGGACTCCCCGCGGGGCTACTACACGGTGGAGGTCAACTACCTCCGCGAGACGATGCTGGCGCAGCTGGTCAAGCGCATGCTCTTCGCCCTGGGCGGGGTCGGCGTGCTCGCCCTGTTCCTCGGCTACGTCGTCGCCGACCGCGCCCTGGCCCCGCTGCAGAACATCACCGCCGCGGCCCGCCGCCTGTCCGGGAGCACCCTGCACCAGCGCATCGCGCTGGAGGGGCCCGAGGACGAGATCAAGGAGCTGGCCGACACGTTCGACGCCATGCTGGAGCGGCTCGGCGAGGCGTTCGACTCCCAACGCCGGTTCGTCGGCAACGCCTCGCACGAGCTGCGCACCCCGCTGGCGATCAACCGCACGCTGCTGGAGGTCGCGCTCACCGACCCGGACGTCTCGCCGGACCTGCTGACGATCGGCAAGACCCTGCTGGCCAACAACGCCCGGCACGAGCGGCTCATCGAGGGCCTGCTGCTGCTGGCCCGCAGCGAGCGGGAGCTGACCACGCACACGACCGTCGACCTCAAGGAGGTCACCGAGACGGTCCTGGAGTCGATGCGCAAGCGCTCCGGCGGCAACCCCCTCGAGGTCGTGCTGCACACCGAGCTCACCTCCGCGGAGACCACCGGCGACCCGGTCCTGCTGGAGCACCTGGTGGCCAACCTGGTGGAGAACGCCTTCAAGCACAACGTCGAGGACGGCGAGGTCTACGTCCGCACCGGAGAGCTGAACGGGTTCGCGACCTGCCAGGTGGAGAACACCGGCCCGACGATCCCCGCCTACGAGGTGGACCGCCTCTTCGAACCGTTCCGGCGGCTCAACAGCGACCGGATCGAGTCGGCCAAGGGCGCGGGCCTGGGGCTGTCCATCGTCCGCTCGGTGGTCACCGCGCACCGCGGCGTCGTCGTGGCCAACCCGCGTCCGGGCGGGGGCCTCATCATCACCGCCAGCCTCCCCCTCCACCAGTAGGGGAACGAAGGAAGGGCCCCCGGGACGGTGCCGTCCCGGGGGCCCTTCGCGTGAGCGGTGCCGGCCGCGTTCAGCTCTGCCGCTTCAGCTCGCCGATCGCGTTGTGGTCGTCGTCGGCGTCCGCGACGCTCTCACTGAAGTAGTTCTTGATGAACATGCCGTCCGTGAGCGCGCCGGTGTTGTCCGGCTTGGGGAAGAGGACGTCGTAGGAGTACGTGTCGCACTTCGCGTTGTTCTTGTTCGTGATGTTCTCGCGGACGACGGACTTGTAGTCCGCGCCGGGAGTGTGGTGCAGGAACTCCACGGTGCCCGAGCACGACCAGGTGGAGGCGGCGCCGGGCTCGTTCTCGTAGGTGATCTGCCCGGTGGTGGAGTTCTGCGGGATGACGACGGTGACGACGTACCTGCCGGTGGTGGGCTTGGTCTGGATGACCTCGCCCCGCCAGGTCCCCACGTAGGTGGGGCCGAACCCGCCGGTGACCACCGGGTCGGCCGGGGTGCTGCTCTGCTGCTGCGGGTCCTGCTGTTGCTGCTGCTGCTGCGGCGGCGGGAGGACGGTCGGGCGTTCGTCGCCGTCGTCCAGGACGGTGATCAGGACCGCGATGAGGACGACGAAGACCACCACGACGCCGAGCAGGACCATGAGCATCGCCGGCAGCTTGGACTTGCGCGGCGGCGGGGTCGGGGTGAAGGGCGGCGGGGTGCCGCCGAACGGCGGAGGAGTGCCGCCGTACGGCGGAGGGTTACCGGGGGGTTGATACACGGGGGAATCCCATCTGCGATGAGCTTGTGTGCAGGTGGCGGGGGCAAAGGGGGTAGCGGATCACGCGGGGAGGCGCGGGACCGGGGGAGCGCTCACTGCCTCGTCAGAGTGCCGATCGCGCTGTAGTCGTCGCCGCCTTCGTCGGCGTCTTCCTGGTTGAAGAAGTTGGTGAAGAACATTTCGTTCTTGTTGGAGGACTTAGGGAACAACTCGTCGTATGAGACGCTGTCGCACTTCGCGTTGTTCTTGGTGGTGATGTTCTCGCGGACGACCGTCTTGTAGACGGCGTCGGGGGTGTGGTGCAGGAAGGTCAGCGTGCCCGAGCACGACCAGGTGCTGTCGTCGCCGGGGGCGTTGGCGTAGGTGACCTGCCCGGTGGAGGCGCCCTCCTGGATGACGACGGTGACCCGGTAGCGGCCGGTGGACGGCTTGACCTGGGTGATGACGCCCGTCCAGGTGCCGGCGTAGTCCGAGCAGAAGGTCGTGTCGGACGGCTGCGGGTCGCATTCGCCGGAGGGCTCCGGCACGTTCTGCGGCGGCTGCTGCTGCGACGGCTCGCTGGTGGTGTTGTTGGTGGGGGCGACGATCGGGTCGTTCTCGTCCTTGTCGGAGACGACGACCACGATCGCCACCAGCAGGACCAGGATGAGCAGCACCGAGCAGCCGATGGCGGCGATCGCCGGGCCGTTGGACTTGCGGGCAGGGGGGCCGGGGGGCGGCGGCGCGAACGCGCCGGGGGTGCCGGGGCCGGGCGGGAAGCCCTGCCCGTGGCCGCCCGGCTGGAACGGCGGGGGAGTGTGCGGCTGGAACGGAGAGGCCGGCTGGAAGCTCGGCTGGCCCGGCTGGGGGTGCTGCCCGTGCTGGGGGTGCTGTCCGTGCTGCAGTCCGGGCTGGAACCCCGACTGCTGGAACGGCGGCGGGGTGCCGGGCTGCCCGTGTTGCGGCGGCAGGCCCGGCTGCTGGAACGGCTGGGGGCTGACCGTGCCGGGGGCGGCCGCGTAGGGCTGCTGCGGCTGCTGGGCGGGCGGGGCGAAGGGCGCCGGGGTGGGCGTGCGCGGAGGGGGCGGAGCGGGCAGCTGCGCGGCGATCCGGGTGCCCTCGTTGAGGAGCTCCTCGCGCTGGCCGGGAGTGGCCGCGGCGCCGCCGGACTGGGGCACCAGCTGCAGCAGGGCCTCCAGCGCCGAGGGGCGGCGGGCGGCGTCCTTGGCCAGGCAGCCGGCGATCAGCGGCCGCAGCTGCGGTGGCAGCCCCGACAGGTCGGGGTCGTCGTTGAGGATGCGGTTGATGATGACCGGGAGGGTCTCGGCCTCGAACGGCGACTGGCCGGTCGCGGCGAAGACCATGGTGGCGCCGAAGGCGAAGATGTCGACGCCCGGCTGCAGCGGCGCTCCGGTGAGCTGCTCGGGTGCCAGGTAGCCGGGGGTGCCCACCACCATGCCGGTCGCGGTGACCGCGCTCTCCTGGGAGTTGACGGTGCGGGCGATGCCGAAGTCCACGACGCGGGGGCCGTCGGCGGCGATGAGCACGTTGTTGGGCTTGAAGTCGCGGTGCACGATGCCGACCTCGTGGATGGCCGCGAGGGCGGTCAGCATGCCGATGGCCAGCAGGTTGAGCTCCTGCGCCGGGCGCGGCCCCTGCGTGGCGACGAGCTCGTGCAGGGAGGGCCCGTCGATGTACTCGCTGACCACGTAGGGCTGCTCGCCGTCGACCTGCGCCTCGATGATGCGGGCGGTGCAGAAGGGCTCCACCTTCTGGGCCGCGGCGACCTCGCGGACGAAGCGGGCCCGCGCCTGGGGGTCGGCGTTCATCTGGGCGTGCAGGAGCTTGATGGCCACGTGCTCGCCGCCGGCCGTCCTGCCCAGGTAGACGGCGCCCTGGCCGCCCGCGCCGAGGCGCCCGAGCACCTCGTAGGCGCCGAGCGAGGTCGGGTCACCCTGCTCCAGGGGAGCGTACTTCGGCATGTGACCCCTCCCAGGTCGGTGAAACGTTCAACGCGCGCCGGCGCGTTCGGCCCACGGGTGCTGCGTGCCGGTGCAGGCACCGCGGTGGGACATCAAGCGGCGACGATATCGCGTTAGGTCAGACGTACGAGTGCTGTCCGAGGTTCTGCCCTTTTCTAGAGCTTTGCCCTGTCCGCACCCCAGGGACCTGTGTCCCGGTCTTGTCCGGTCTTCCTCTGGTGCGACGGTGGACGAAGCAGTGTTGTTCGCCACAAAGGTGGCAATGTCTTGCGGTTTTTTGTCGCACATGGTCATGTCATGACTCCTCCCGACGTCCCCAAGGGGTATGATCCCCGCCGCGGTAGCGCTCCATGTGGGTGATTCCACGGTGCGCGACCCGCCTTTCCGGGCAGGAAGGTCGGCCGCGGACGCCCGAGGGTATTTCCGCGACTGGAGAGCATCATTGCGACATGTGTGTTGAGCGTCACATTATGTGACAGAATTTCCCGCCCAAGATCGGGCACAAGTTAGACCTCTCGGGCGTTACATCCGCGCGACGGGGTGCATATAGAGGAACGGAGCCTCAGGGCGGCGCCCCGAGGGTGTGAGGGGGATGGAGAGAGATGGCCACCGACTACGACAGCCCACGCAAGACCGACGACGACCTCGGTGAGGACAGCCTGCAGGAACTGCAGGCCCGCCGCACCGACAAGTCGGCCGGGATCATCGACGAGGACCTGGACGCCGGCGAGGTCGCCGAGCTGCCGGGCGCGGACCTGTCCAACGAGGAACTGTCCTTCAAGGTGGTTCCCAAGCAGGCCGACGAGTTCACCTGCAGCAGGTGCTTCCTGGTCCACCACCGCAGCCAGCTCGCCAAGGAGAAGAACGGCGAGCCGGTCTGCACCGAGTGCGCGGCCTGACCATGACGGACGAAGGCGAACACCTTCCCGCTCCCGAAGACGAGCGGAGGGAGATGGGCGAGCTGATCGGTCGCCTGTCCGGTACGGAGGACCTGGACAACGCGACCCGCGGCAGGCTGCTGGCCAGGCTGGCCCGGCTGCTGAGCGACAACGCCAGGCAGGCCGGGATCAGGGGCCTGCAGGGCGGCCGCTGGCTCGGTGAGGTGTTCGCCGACATCGCCCCCAGGATCCCGATCCGGGATCTTGAGACGCTCCGCCGGCACCATCCGGGCCTGTCCGCACAGGCCCTCGCCGACGAACTGACGCGGAACGCCGTGAACGCCACCACGGCGGTGGGCGCGGCCGGTGGAGCACTGGCGGCGGTGCAGTTCACCGCCCCGCCGCTGCTGCTCACCGCCCCCGCCCAGATCGTCGCCGAGACCCTGGTGGTGGCGGCGATCGAGACCAAGCTGATCGCCGAGCTGCACGAGGCGCACGGTGTGCAGGTGCAGGGCGGCCCGGCCCAGCGGGCGATGGCGCACGTCACCGCCTGGGCCAAGCAGCGGGGCGTCAACCCGCTGGAGACCGGCTCGCTCAGCGCCGGGCTCGGCAGCGCCGCCAAGGCGGCGCTGCGCAAACGGCTGCTGCGCACGCTCGGCCGCCACATGACGACGCTGGGGCCCTTCCTCACCGGAGCCGTGGCGGGCGGGACGCTCAACCGCGCGGCCACCAAGAAGCTCGCGGAGAAGGTGCGCGACGACCTCGCCAGGTACGGCGGCGTGAAGGGACTGGACCGGGGAGCCCGCGAGTTCCCGGGCCACCGCCCTTCGGAACTGCCGCCGCCCGGCCCCCCTCCGGCCGACTGACCGGCCGCCTCCTTCCGGAGGCGGCCCGCCGCGCGGAGGGGGCCTCGCCGCCTAGTCGGCGAGCGGCGTCTCCTTGAGCAGGTGCAGCGGCAGCGCACCCGTGCTGCTCTCCCAGCGCTTGACCGCGGCGCGGCTGATCAGCACCCGGGTGACCTCCATGCCCACGCCGATCAGCACCGACCAGCCGAGGGCCTCGCCCAGCGTGACGTCCGGGGACTCGGGACTGACCGGGGGCTTCTTTCCGGTCCCCTTCGTCCAGGCGTACTCCAGGCCCTTGCGGGCCACGAAGCCGCCCGCCAGCCCGGCGACCCCCACGAAGATCTTCCAGCCGACATCCGGCTTCTGGCGCATCCGCATCCTCGTCGTTCCTCCTCAGCGTCCGGCACTTTCCGACCGCGACGACGCTATCGCGATCCCGCCTTCATCCCCGCGGCCCCCGGGAAATAAGCGCGACGGGGCTGTGACCTCTCTCTATCCTTGGCGCATGACACAGACACCACGCATCCCCGCTGTCCCCGAGAAGGTCTCCCTCGACGGCCTGGAGGACAAGTGGGTGGTGCTGTGGGCCGAGCAGGGGACCTACGCCTTCGACCGGACGAGGGAGCGCGCGGAGGTCTACTCCGTCGACACGCCTCCGCCGACGGTCAGCGGATCGCTCCACGTCGGGCACGTCTTCTCCTACACCCACACCGACACGGTCGCCCGCTACCAGCGCATGCGCGGCAAGGCCGTCTTCTACCCGATGGGCTGGGACGACAACGGGCTGCCCACCGAACGGCGCGTCCAGAACTTCTACGGCGTCCGCTGCGACCCCTCCCTGCCCTACGACCCGGACTTCCAGCCGCCGGAGAAGCCCGGCAAGAACCAGATCCCGATCAGCCGCCGCAACTTCATCGAGCTGTGCGAGCGGCTCACCGAGGTCGACGAGAAGGCGTTCGAGGAGATGTGGCGCCGGGTCGGCCTCTCGGTCGACTGGAACCACCTGTACTCCACCATCGGCGCCCGCGCCCGCACCGCCTCCCAGCGCGCGTTCCTGCGCAACCTGGCCAGGGGGGAGGCCTACCTGTCGAAGGCGCCCACCCTGTGGGACGTCACCTTCCGCACCGCCGTCGCCCAGGCCGAACTGGAGAACCGCGACCACCCGGGCGCCTTCCACCGGCTGGCCTTCCGCGGTCCCGACGGGCCGGTCCACGTCGAGACGACCCGGCCGGAGCTGCTGCCCGCGTGCGTCGCGCTCGTCGCCCACCCCGACGACGAGCGCTACCGCGGGCTGTTCGGCCGGACGGTCCGCACGCCGCTGTTCGGCGTCGAGGTCCCCGTCCTGGCGCACCGCCTGGCCGACCCCGAGAAGGGCTCGGGCGCCGTCATGGTCTGCACGTTCGGCGACACCACCGACGTCGTCTGGTGGCGGGAGCTCGACCTGCCGATCCGCGCCGCCGTCGGGCGCGACGGGAGGCTGGCCGCCGAGCCGCCGTCGGACGTCCCGGCCGAGCCGTACGCCGAGCTGGCGGGCAAGACCGTCCACTCCGCGCGGGAGCGGATCGTGGAGCTGCTGCGCGCGTCGGGGGAGCTGGAGGGCGACCCGCGCCCGGTCGTCCGCCCGGTCTCCTTCTACGAGAAGGGCAGCAAGCCGCTGGAGATCGTCACGACCCGGCAGTGGTACCTGCGCAACGGGGGGCGCGACGAGGCGCTGCGCGAGCGCTTCCTGGAGCGGGGCCGCCAGATCTCCTGGCACCCGGCGTACATGCGTTCGCGGTACGAGAACTGGGTCGAGGGCCTGAACGGCGACTGGCTGATCTCCCGGCAGCGCTTCTTCGGCGTCCCGATCCCCGTCTGGTACCCGCTGGACGAGCAGGGCGAGCCGCGCCACGACCGGCCGCTCGTCCCCGAGGAGGGGCTGCTGCCCGTCGACCCCTCCTCCGACGTCCCCGCCGGGTACACAGAGGAGCAGCGCGGGAAGCCGGGCGGCTTCACCGGGGACCCCGACGTCCTCGACACCTGGGCGACGTCCTCGCTCACCCCGCAGATCGCCGGCGGCTGGGAGCACGACCCCGACCTCTTCTCCCGCGTCTTCCCCTACGACCTGCGCCCCCAGGCGCACGACATCATCCGCACCTGGCTGTTCTCCACGGTCGTCCGGGCCGAACTGGAGTCCGGTTCGCTGCCGTGGACGAACACCGCGCTGTCGGGCTGGATCCTCGACCCCGACCGCAAGAAGATGTCCAAGTCCGTCGGCAACGTCGTGACCCCGCTGGGCCTGCTGCGCGAGTACGGCTCCGACGCCGTCCGCTACTGGGCGGCCAACGGCCGTCCGGGCACCGACACCGCCTTCGACACCGGCCAGATCAAGGTCGGCCGCCGGCTCGCCCTCAAGATCCTCAACGCCTCCCGGTTCGTGCTGGGTCTGGAGGGGCCGCTCGCCGACGACGCGCTGGAGCCGCTGGACCTGGCGATGCTCGCCGAGCTGCGAAGCGTCGCCGCCGAGGCCACCGCCGCGTTCGAGTCCTACGACTACACGCGGGCGCTGGAGCGCGTCGAACGGTTCTTCTGGCAGTTCTGCGACGACTACCTGGAACTGGTGAAGCAGCGCGCCTACGGCCGGGGGCCCGGCTCCGAGGCCGCCCGGTCGGCGCTGCGCGCCGCGCTGGACGTCATGCTGCGGCTCTTCGCCCCGTTCCTGCCCTATGTCACCGAGGAGGTCTGGTCCTGGTGGCGTGACGGCTCGGTCCACCTGGCGTCCTGGCCCGCCCCCGAGGAGCTGCCGGAGACGGGCGACCCGCGGATCCTGTCCGCCACCGCGGACGCCCTGCGCCAGATCCGCAAGGCCAAGTCCGCCGCGCGGACGTCCATGCGCGCCGAGGTCGCCCGCGCGGCCCTGCGCGGCGCGGAGGCGTCCTTCGCCGCCCGCGCGGAGGCCGACCTGCGCGCGGCGGGCGTCATCGCCGACCTGGCCGTCGCTCCGGCGGACGGACCGCTCGAGGTCGACGTCACCCTGGCCGAGAGCCCGTCTCAGACCTCGTAGGGAAGGTGTTTGATGCCGTTGATGAAGCCGGACAGGAGGCGGTCCGGCGGGGCGGTGGAGCGCAGGGAGGGGACGCGGGTGTAGAGCTCGCGCAGCATCACGCCGATCTCCCGGCGGGCCAGGTTCGCGCCCAGGCAGAAGTGCGGGCCGGGCCCGCCGAACCCGACGTGCGGGTTGGGCGAGCGGGTGATGTCGAAGCGGTCGGGGTCGGGGAAGACCGCCTCGTCGCGGTTGGCGGAGTTGTAGAACAGCAGCACCTTCTCGCCCTCGCGCAGCGGGTGGCCGTTCAGGACGGTGTCGCGGGCGAGGGTGCGGCGGAACTGGATGACGGGCGTGGCGTAGCGGACGACCTCCTCGATCGCGCCGGGCATCCGGGCGGCCGGGTCGGCCAGCAGCAGGGCGCGCTGGTCCTCGTGGACGGTCAGCAGCTTCAGCGCGTGGCTGATGGCGTTGCGGGTGGTCTCGTTGCCCGCCACGACGAGCAGGATGAAGAACGAGCCGAGCTCCTGGTCGGTGAGGTGCTCGCCGTCGACGTTGCCGTGCACGAGCGCGGTGACCAGGTCGTCGCCGGGCCGGCGGCGGCGGAGCCGGCCGAGCCTGCGGATGAGCAGCTGCAGCTCCATCCCGGCGTCGAGCAGCCGGGTGAGGGCCATCCCGACGCTGACCCGGCTGATCTGCGAGCCGACCCCGTACTCGGGGTCGCCGATGCCCAGGATGGTGTTGGAGCGCTCGAGCACCATCTCCCGGTCGGCCTCGGGGATGCCCATCATGTCGCAGATGATCGTCAGGGGCAGCCGGGCCGCCACGTCCGAGACGAAGTCGCCGGTGCCCTCGCCGCGCAGCACGCCGTCGACGATGCCGCGCGCCGTCTCCTCGATCTGGTGGTCCAGGCGGGCGAGCACGCGCGGGGTGAAGGCGCGCGAGACGATGCGCCGGATCTTGGCGTGCCGCGGATCGTCCATGTTGATCATGGAGCCGAAGAACCGCGCCAGGTAGCCGGGCATGTCGGCGATGCTGTTGGTGGTGGGCTCGCTGCTGAAGACCTCAGGGCGGCGGCTGGCCTCCACCACGTCCGCGTGCCGCACCAGCGCCCAGTAGCCGTCGCCGCCCTTGATGAAGGGCACGTCGATCTCCGGGAAGAGCACCGGGGAGGGCAGCGAACGCAGGTGGGCGAAGGCCGCGTCGCGCTCGGCCAGGGGCCGGGTCCAGAACATCGGGTCGGACAGGTCGAGTCCCGCCGGTCCGGTCGTCTGCACCGTCATCGCCGCCTCCATCAGAACCGCGTTCGGTTTATGCAACCCCCCGCGGGCCCTCCCGGTCAAGCCCCGTCAGAGGCCCTTCGTCAACGATCTGGTGAGCGCGGTGATGCGCTCGACGGACGAGCGGTAGGACGCGCCCGCGGGGTTGAGCGTCAGCACGACCACGATCCAGCGGTCCCGGCCCCCCACCGTGCCGGTGGTGTGCAGCACGGGGCGGCCCAGACCGAGGTCGGGCGCGGCCGCCGGGACGAACCGGGCGCCGCTCGTGCACGGGTAGGGCGGGGTGAGCCCGAAGCCGGACCAGCCCTGCTTGACGGCCCCGGCCCGCCTGGTCGCCCGGGGCAGCCCGAAGGACTGGTCGAAGCCGTCCGTGCCGCACTTGGTCGCCTTGCGCAGATGGCCCATGATCGTCGAACGGGCGCTCGGCGAGGCCTTCTCCAGCAGGTACCGGTAGGTCTTGGCGATGTCCATCGCGCTGATCGCGGTGTAGCCCCAGTACCCCGGTTGCGCGGCGGGCGGCGGCGCGGTGTCGGTCAGGCCGATCCTCTTGCTCATCCGCTTGACGATCGCGCCCTTGCCGCCCAGGTTCCAGAAATGGGTGGCGGCCTTGTCGTCGCTGGAGCGCAGCATCGCACGGAACCGCCTCGCGTCGGCGGGCGCCACCTTCCCGCCGCGCCGCTGCAGGTAGTCCAGCGCGATGAACAGCTTCACCACCGAGGCCGAGCGCACGGTCTTGTGCACGGCCCGCCGGCTGACGGTCCTGCCGGTGGTGCGGTCGTAGACGACCCACCGCGCCGAGACCCCCGGCGCCACCTTCGGTTTGACCGCCGGCGCCCGTTCCGGAGCGGCGGGGGTGCCGGGCGCGGACGGGGCCGGCGGGGAGGCCGCCGGAGCCGTCCGCGCGCTGGACACGGGCACGGTGCCGACGTCGCCGCCACCGCCGCCGCAGGCCGTGGCCGCGGCCAGCAGGACCGCCAGGGGCGCCAGACGCGCGCTCGTCCTCACACGCGGCCCGCCGCGACTGGTCTTCAGGTTCACGCCGGACAGACTAGTGCGGCGTCCTCAGGCCCGCCGCGCCCCCGCGACCGGCGCGACGCGCCGGAGGAGCAGCGGAGGACGGGCGAAGAGCACGACCAGGGGGCCAGGACCAGCAGGCCGGGCTCGGTGCCAATGGCCTCCAGGGCCGCGCCTCCGAAGGGCTCCGGCTCCAGCGGCCTGCGCCAGGAGGCGTTCAGGGGGAAGCCGCCCAGCCGTCCCACGTCGGCCGGTGCGCGGGGAGTGCCGTTGTCCAGCAGCCTGTCGAAGGGATTCTCAGTCATATGGCTCGCTTGGCGACGGCGGATGGGTCCGGTGGTGAGGGGATAAAGGGGGAGCCATGTAATGCGAATTCCATGAAGAGTCCACCGATCAATACGGAATTCGGGCGGGCTAATGTGGAACGTATGGAACCGGTGGCTGAGGACTGGCAGCGCGCCCTGGCGATCGTGGCGCACCCCGACGACCTGGAGTACGGCGCGGCCATGGCGATCGCCCGCTGGACGGCGCAGGGCAAGGAGGTCGTCGAGGTCCTGGCGACCAGCGGCGAGGCGGGCATCCAGTCGATGGAGCCCGAGCGGGTCGGGCCGCTGCGCGAGGCCGAGCAGATCGAGGCGGCGCGCCGGGTGGGCGTGGCGACGGTGGAGTTCCTCGGCTTTCCCGACGGCACGCTCGAGTACGGCCTGCCGCTGCGCCGGGAGCTGGCGCGGGCGATCCGGCGGCACCGCCCGGAGGCCGTCGTCTCCCTGAACTTCCGCGAGACGTTCGGCGGCGGCAACTTCAACATGGCCGACCACCGGGTCCTGGGCCCGGCCGTCGTGGACGCGATCCGCGACGCCGCCAACCCGTGGGTCTTCCGGGACCTGGCCGAGCCCGCCTGGCAGGGCGTGCGCTTCGCGCTGTTCGCCAACTCCCCGCAGGCCGCGCACTACGTGGACGTCACCGACCATATGGAGACCGGCCTGCACGCCCTGCGCGCGCACAAGGTCTACTTCGACAACCTCGACGGCGACTTCGACACCGAGGGCATGATCCGCTCGATCGTCGCGGAGACCGGCGCGTCCGTCGGGGTCCCGTACGCCGTGCCCTTCGAGCAGATCTGAGGCCCGTTCCGCCGACCTTGAAACGGGTCCTGGAACGGTAGGGTTCCCGTGGCGGCCGTGCCCGGGCGGGGCGGCCCGAGGCCTGGACATCGGGGGAGTGACGTGCGGAGCAGTGTCGAGGTGCTCTTCAGGCGGCTGGATCCGGAACTGCCGGTGCCCGCCTACGCGCATCCGGGGGATGCCGGAGCCGATCTGCACGCGGCGCGGGACGTGGTGCTGGAGCCGGGGGAGCGGGAGGTCGTGCCCACCGGGCTGGCCATCGCGCTGCCTGATGGTTTTGCCGCTTTTGTCCATCCGCGTTCTGGTCTGGCGGCTAAATTGGGGGTGACACTCGTCAACGCGCCCGGCACCGTGGACGCGGGATACCGGGGTGAGATCATGGTCACCCTGATCAACACCGACCTCCGGGAGACCGTGCGGCTGGCCCGGGGGGACCGCATCGCCCAGCTGGTGATCCAGAAGGTGGAGCGGGCGGCCTTCCACGAGGTGGAGGAACTGCCGGGATCGGCCCGCGGAAGCGGTGGTTTCGGCTCCACCGGGGGATACGCTCAGCGGGCGCACTCATAACGAAGGAGTAGTCAAGTGGCTTTCGGACGTCGTCGTCAGGAAGAGAAGCCGGCGGCGGAGACCGCCGGGACCGAGGCCGAGGCGCCCGAGACGGGTGAGGCCGCCGGCGGTCCCTGGGACGCCGCCGTGGACACGGTGCCCGAGATGGAGCGGCTGGACTTCGGCGCGCTGCAGGTGCCGATCGGGCCCGGCATCGAGGTGCAGGTCAACCTCGAGCCCAACGAGTTCGACGCCGAGGGCAACCCGGTCAACGGCCGGATCGTGGCGATCACCGTGGTCGCCGGGGAGAGCAGCATGCAGCTGCAGGCGCTGGCCGCCCCCAAGCGCTCGGGGATCTGGGACGAGCTGCGCAAGGAGCTCGCCGAGGAGGTCACCGAGAACGCCCAGGGGCAGGTGCAGGACGCCGAGGGCCCGTTCGGTCCCGAGCTGCACGCGATGATCCCGGCGCCGCTGACCCCGGAGGTCCTGGAGCAGATGCCGCAGGAGATGCGCGAGCAGATCCCGCAGGAGATCATCGACCAGGGCTACGCCTGGCAGCCGCTGCGCTTCATCGGCGTGGACGGCTCCCGCTGGTTCCTGCGCGCCGTCGTCACCGGCGCAGCGGTCCAGGACGAGGAGCAGTGGCAGTTCCTGGAGGACGTGTTCCGCCAGGTGGTCGTGGTCCGCGGCGACCACCCGATGCCGCCGCGCGAGCTGCTGGAGCTCACCCTGCCCGCCGAGGCGCAGCAGGCCTTCGCCCAGCAGGAGGACGAGGACGAGGCCGAGGACGGCTTCGACCCGTTCCGCCGCGGCCCCGAGATCAGCGAGGTCCGCTGACCGCGCGCCCGCACTGACGCGCCCGCCCCGGCGGGAGGAGGGGCCCCGGCCGGTAACCACCGGCCGGGGCCCTCGTCGCTTCGCGCGCCGCCTCAGGAGACCGTGCGGTCCGCGGTGTCGGCGTGCCCGGTCTCGATGGTGAGCGGGGCGGTGGGCGAGGTCGAGCGCCGGATGACCACCTCGGTGGGCAGGACGGGCCGGGGCGGGGTGCGCCCGTTCAGCAGGTCCAGCAGCGCCAGCATGGCGCGGGCGCCGAGCTGCTCGGCCGGCAGCCGGACCGTGGTGATCTCCAGCGCCTCGGCCAGGAGCACGTCGTCGAAGCCGGTGATGGCCACGTCGCCCGGCACGTCGAGGCCGAGCGCCTGCGCGGCCTTGTGGGCGCCGACGGCCAGGGTGTCGTCGTCGCAGACCAGCGCGGTGGGCCGGTCCGGCCGCGACAGCAGCCGCATCGCGGCCTCGAAGCCGGTGGTGATGCTGATCGCCGCCCGCTCGGTGACCACGTCGGGCACCCTGGCCTCCAGCGCCGCCGCCCGGCACTGGAACGTCCAGACGTCGATGTCGGCGGCCACGTGCCCGATCCGGCGGTGGCCCAGCGCGAACAGGTGCCCGGTCAGGTCGTGCATGGCGCCGTCGATGTCGAAGTTGACGGTGGGCGCCGCGCCGCCCGGGTCGCTGTCGAGCATGACCAGCGGGACCGGCCGCCGCATCCCGGCCAGGGACGCCTCGGCCATGGAGGAGGCGAGCATGCCGTCGATGGCCTCGTGCGGTCCGTTGAAGGGTCCGTCGAGCTCCAGCGGCCAGGTGAAGACGACCAGGCTGAACCCGTGCTCGGCGGCGACCCGGGCCGCGCCGATGTAGACGGACGAGAAGAACGGCGCGGTGATCGTCGGGGTGACGAGCATGATCGTGCGGGTCCGGCCGAGACGCAGGTTGCGGGCCGCGGGGTTGGGGCGGTAGCCCAGGCGTTCGGCGGCGTCGCGGACCTTCTGCGCGGTGCTCGCCGAGACCCTGCCCGGCCACTTGCCGCTGAGGACCATCGAGACGGTGGACTGGGAGACTCCCGCCGCCGCGGCCACGTCCTTGCTCGTGGGCGGAGTTTCTGCAGGCATCACGCCCCTTGAGATTAGGGTGAGGTCTGGTGGAACACGAAGTATTACGTACGGGCCGGAGAGCAGAGACATCGCCTGTGTCTTATGCCCGCCCTCGTCATACGTATTACTTTCGCATATCCCCGCATACCCCCACAAGCGAGGAGAAAAATGCGCGTCTATGGAGAGCTCCTGCGTGTCCCCTGGGCGGCCCGCCTGCTCGGCGGCACCCTGCTGGGACGCCTGCCGAACGGGATGGGGGCGCTGGCCATCGTCCTCTTCACCCGCGCCGAGGACGGGAGCTACGCCCTGGCCGGAGCCCTGTCGGCGGTGCACGGGCTGGCGACGGGAGTGGGGCAGCCCCTGCTGGGCAGGATGATGGACCGGCTCGGCCAGCCCAGGATCCTCCTGCCCAGCGCCCTGCTGGCCGGGCTGGGATTCGTGCTCTTCGCCCTCACCGGGATCTCCTCCGTCCCGCTGGCGGTCCTCACCGTGGCGCTGGCGGGCTTCTTCACACCGCCCCTGGAGCCGGGGCTGCGCGCCCTGTGGCCCCGGGTGCTGCACCGGCCCTCCCACGTGCAGGCCGCCTACTCCATGGACGCCGCGGCGCAGGAACTGATCTTCACCTTCGGCCCGCTCCTGGTCGTCCTGGCCGGGCTGGCCTCCGACACCGCGTCCCTGTACGCGGCGGCGCTGCTGGGGCTGGCCGGGACGCTCGTGGTGGTCACCTCCCGGCCCTCCCGCGACTGGCGGGGCGAGGTCCGCGCCGCGCACTGGGCCGGCGCGCTGCGCTCCCGCGGGCTGCTGCTCCTCGCCTCCTGCCTGGGCTTCGTCGGGCTGAGCCTGGGCGTGCTCATGGTGGCGATGCCCGCCTACGCCGAGGGGCGGGGCCAGGAGGGCGCCGAGGGCTGGCTGCTGGCGGTCAACGCGCTGGGCGCGCTCACCGGCGGGCTGGTCTACGGCTCCCGCGTCTGGCCAGGCGCGCCCGAACGGCGCATCCTCCCGCTGCTGGCCGGGCTCACCGCCGGTTACGCGCTGCTGGCGCTCACACCGTCGCTGCCGGTCATGGTGCTGCTGTCCTACCTGGCGGGCGTCTGCCTGGCCCCGGTCCTGGCCTGCGTCTTCGGGCTGGTCGAGGGGCTGGCGCCGACCGGCACCGTCACCGAGGCGTTCGCCTGGATCGTGGCCTTCATGACGGTCGGCACCTCGGCGGGCTCCGCGCTGGCCGGCTGGCTCCAGGAGGAGGCGGGCAACCGCGCCTCCTTCTCCGGCGCCGCGCTCGGCGGGCTGGCCGCCGTCGCCCTGTGCGCGCTGGGCGGGGCCTGGCTGCGGGCGCGCCCCGGGGCGAAGGCCGTGTGACGGGGGAGAAGCCAGGATGATCCGGGAATGAACGCGGACTGCCGGTGAGGGGACGAGATGCCGTAGCCTCTGCTTCATGGACGAAGCGCCTGAGAGGGGCGGCCTGCGGAGGTTCCTGCGCCGCCTCGCCTCCAGCAACGCCGAGCTCGAAGCGGAGGAGCTCAAGAAGGACACGGGCGCTGAGGGTGCGACGCCGATCGCCCAGTGCGGGGAGCGCCGCCGCGCTCAGGTCGCCGGTACGCTACGTACCGTGACCCTGCGTCCACGGGGCGGGGCCCCCGCCCTGGAGGCCGAGCTCTACGACGGTTCGGACGTGGTCAACCTCGTCTGGCTCGGCCGCCGCCGCATCGCAGGGATCGAGCCCGGCCGCCGGTTGCGCGCCGAGGGCCTGGTGAGCCTCCAGGACGGTCGCAAGGTCATCTTCAATCCGCGCTACGAGCTTCGGGGAATCACGTGACAGAGGCCGACGCCTTCGCAAAATCCACCGACGAGCAGGCCAGGCAGACCGTCGAGGCGGCGGTCCGCACCCAGCTGAGCAAGGCGCTCGGCGGGGTGCGCGGGACGGTCGAGAGCGCGGTCCCCACCATCGCCTTCACCCTCTCCTGGCTGATCACGCACGACCTGCGGCTGTCGGTGGGGCTGGGCGTCGGCTCGGCGGTGCTGCTGCTGGTGGTCCGGCTGGCCCAGCGCTCCACCGTGCAGTTCGTGCTCAACAGCCTGTTCGGCATCGGCATCGCCGCGTTCTTCGCGCTGCGCACCGGCAAGGCCGAGGACGCGTTCCTGCCGGGCATCCTCTACAACGCCGGCTACGCGGCGGCGATGATCTTCTCGATCGCGGTGCGCTGGCCGGTGGTGGGGTTCATCATCGGCTCGGTCACCGGCGACCCGACCGCCTGGCGCGAGAACCCGGCGGTGGTGCGCCTGTGCTCCAGGCTGACCTGGCTGCTGGTGCTGCCGTGCCTCCTGCGGGTGGTGGTGCAGTACCCGCTGTACCTGGCGGGCATGGTCGGCTGGCTGGGCACCGCCAAGATCGCGCTGGGCTGGCCGCTGCAGGTCGCCTCCTTCGGGGCGATGGTCTGGGTGCTCGCCCGGGGCAGGACCCCGCTGGAGTCCCCCGCCGCGGCCGGGAACGCAGAACCGGGCGCCCGTCCGGCGCCCGGCGAGTGACTGCGCGCTAACGGGCGCCGGCGCGCCTGCGGCGGGCGCCGATGCCGACCAGGATCAGGCCCGTGCCCAGCAGGGCCAGTGCCAGGTCCACCCGCGACTGGGTGTCGCTCCCGGTGTCCGGCAGCTCCTCGACGGCCGTGCGCGGCGCCGGGACGGGCGCGGCGGGAGCCGCCGGAGCAGGAGCCGCCGGGGCGGGGGCGGCCGGCCTTTCGGGAGCCTCCCGGGGCCCCGGGGCGTCCTGCGGCAGGTGCGGCATCGGCCGGGGCCGCACGGGGCCGGGGAACTCCTCCCTGTCCCGGGTGGGAAGGTACCTGATCACGGTGGGCCGGACGGTGGCGTGGTTGTCCTCCGGGTGCAGGTCGGGCACGCCGGACACGGCCTCGAAGCGCCTGACGTAGATCAGCCCGGGTGAGGCCTTGGGCGTCGCCCTGAACACCACGTGGAAGGTCTTGCTCTGCTGGGCCTCCAGGGTGCCCAGCTGGCAGGTGACGCCCTGGCCGGCCTGCGCGGTGCAGCCCTGGCCGGCCTCGACCTGCACCGCGGTCTGCGGCGGCGAGGCGGCCGGGGCGCTCACGGTGACCCCGGTGGCCGGGGACGGGCCGCGGTTCTCCACGGTGAACGTGTAGGTGATCTTCTGTCCGGGCTGGAGCTGCGCCGGGCCGTCGGCGGTCACCACCAGGTCCGAGGTCGGGGAGACGGTGTGGGCGGGGAAGGACCCGTGTGTCGTCCCGCCGCTCCACTCGACCGTGACCTTGCCCTGGACGGTGGTGGCGGGCTTGGCGCTCTCCGCCACCTTGGTGGTGATCGTCCCGGTGTGGGTCTTGCCCTCGCCCAGGGGGCCGACGGCGCAGACCACGTCCTTGCCCTGCATCGAGCAGTTCCCCTGCCCGGAGACGAACTCCAGGTCGTAGGGGACGGGGGCCACGAAGAAGACCTCCTCGGCCCGCTCCGAACCCAGGTTGGTGATGGAGTACGGCCACTCGTAGGTCCGGCCGGGCACGAGCGGGCCCTCGGGGCCGCCCATGTCCAGCCGGATCTCCGGCCGCCGGGCCTCGACGGGCCGGGCGGCCCTGCGCTTCTTCTTCCGCGCCTTCTCGGCCTTGGCCGGACGGGCCGGCCGCACCAGTGACTTGGGCCGTTCCTTCGGCTGCTGCCACCGGGGCTGCGGCACCGGCTGCCCGTCCGCGGCGTGGGCGGGCGCGGGGAGCCCGGGAGCGAGCCCCGCGACCGCCAGGGCCGAGACGAGCGTGACGGCGCCGGTACCGCGCCTGAAGCTGTGGATCATCGACGGACTCCCGAAGTTATTGAGAGTAACCGTTGTAATCCGAAGAGTGCCGACTCTCCTAACGTGCCCCCGAGGCACGCCGGTCAAGGTCCGGTAAAGGCTAGCGGCGGGCCATCGCGGTCATGACGTGGCCCATCAGGGTGATGAGCACCTGGCGCGTGGACTCGCGGCTGCGGGCGTCGCAGTTGATGACGGGGATGTCGGGATCGAGGTCCAGCGCCACCCGGATGTCGTCGGGGGTGTGGTTCTTGCCCCCCTCGAAGGTGTTCACCGCGATGATGAACGGCAGCCCGCGCCGCTCGAAGTAGTCGATCGAGGCGAAGCAGTCGGCCAGCCGGCGGGTGTCGACCAGCACGACCGCGCCGAGCGCCCCCTCGGACAGCTCGTCCCACATGAACCAGAACCGGTCCTGGCCCGGCGTGCCGAACAGGTAGAGCACCAGCCCGGTCCGCAGGGTGATGCGGCCGAAGTCCATGGCGACCGTGGTGGTGCGTTTCTGCTCCACGCCGGTGAGCTCGTCCACCCCGACGCTGCGTTCGGTCAGCTGTTCCTCGGTGCGCAGGGGGCGCATCTCGCTGACCGAGCCGACCAGCGTGGTCTTCCCCGCGCCGAACCCGCCCGCCACCAGGATCTTGACGGCGAGCTCGGCCTCAGAGGGCCTGGAGTCCATGAATTACCTCTTCGATGATTCTGGGATGGGGGAACTGTGCCACCGGAGCGGGACGGCGCATCGTGATGTGCCGGTCCGCGAGCAGGTCGCCGAGCAGCACCTTCACCACGCCCACCGCGAGGTCGAGTTCGGCGGCCACTTCGGCCACCGTCAGCGGACTGTGGGCGAGGCGCAGGATCGCCTCGTGTTCCGGGGACAGGAGCAGCGAACCGTACACCGGTTCGGAAGTGCGTACCACGAGTGTCATCAGATCGAGACCGGACGGATGCCCGGAGGCGGTCCGGCCCCCGGTGAGGGTGAAGGGGCGGACGATCGGCCCCGCCTCCTCGTCGAGCCACTCGTGGCCGGTCATGACTGGCTCGCCGTCCGGGGCCGCGCGGACAGGTGCCGCCCCACCCGGGTGACCAGCATGGCCATCTCGTAGGCGATGACGCCCACGTCGGCCTTGGCGTCGGCCAGGACCGCCAGGTTGGCGCCCTGGCCGGCGGAGGTGACGAAGAGGAAGGCCTCGTCCATCTCCACGATCGTCTGGCGGACGGCGCCGCCCTGGAACTGCTCGCCGGTGCTGCGGGCCAGGCTCTGGAAGCCGGAGGCCAGCGCGGCCAGGTGCTCGGCGTCGTCCCGGGCCAGTTCCCGGGACTGGCCGACGACCAGGCCGTCGCTGGACAGGACGACGGCCTGCCTGACCTGGGCCACCCGGGTGACCAGGTTGTCGAGCAGCCAGTTGAGATCACCGGGTTCGGTCATGGGCGCTCCTCAGAGGGAAGGGACGGGTCGTCGGCCAAGGAGGTCGATTCGGAGCGGCCGCGCTCCCAGCCCCGCTGCATCGCCGACATGCGCAGCCGCAGGTCGTCGGGGGAGCGTTCGGCTCCGGCGGCCGGCGGCACCGCGCCGACGGGCCCCGGGGCCGCGGGCGCGGGACCCGCGGGCGCCGCCTCGGCGGACGGCTGGGACCGCGCCTTGCGCCGCCGCCGGGGAAGCCCCTGGTGGAACTCCGGCTCCGCGGGGGGATCCTCCACCAGGACGGGCCGGGGGGACGCCGCCCGCGCCGCAGGCGCGGGGTCCGGAGCGGCCTCCAGCGGGGCGGGGGAGGGGGCGGTCGCGCGCCTCTCCCGGGGCTCTGCGGGCTCCGCCGCGGGCAGGTCCGTGCTGAGGATCCTGGTGGGGAGGAAGACCACCGCGGTGGTGCCCCCGTAGGGGGACGCGCGCAGGGAGACCTTGATGTCGTGCCGCCGGGCCAGCCGGGCGACGACGAACAGGCCGAGCCGCGCGCTGTCGGAGAGGGCGAGGTCCGGCGGCGCGGCCAGCCGCTCGTTGAGCTGCTCCAGCACGTCGGCGGGCAGGCCCAGGCCGCGGTCCTCGATCTCCAGCACGTACCCGGAGGCGACGCCCTGCCCGGAGACCTCGATCGGGGCGTCCGGCGGCGAGTACTGGACGGCGTTCTCGATGAGGTCGGCCAGCAGGTGGATGGTGTCGGCGACGGCGGGGCCCAGCACCGCGATCCCCGGCATGGGCAGCACCCGGACCCGGGTGTAGTCCTCCACCTCCGAGGCCGCGCCGCGCACCACGTCCATGAGCGGGACGGGCGAGCGCCAGCCGCGTCCGGGCGCCTTGCCCGCCAGGATGACCAGGCCCTCGGCGTGCCGCCGCATCCGGGTGGCCAGGTGGTCGAGCTGGAACAGCAGGGCCAGCTCGTCGGGGTCGTCGGCGTCGCGCTCCATCTGGTCCAGCAGCGACAGCTGCCGGTGCAGCAGCGCCTGGTTGCGGGAGGCCAGGTTGACGAACACGTCGCGGACGGTGCCCATGGTGGCGGCCTCGTGCCGGGCGGCCTCCAGGACGGCCGACCGCGCGGCGGCGAACGAGCGGAAGACGCGCTCGATCTCGGTGACGCTGAACCGCACCCCGGAGGGGGCGCCGGGGTCGGTGATCCGGTCGCCCTTGCGCACCATCTCGGCGAGCACGGGCAGCTGGTCGCGGGTGAAGTCGCCGACGGTGTCGGCGAGCGCCCGGCTCTCCCGGATGAGCCTGCGCGCCACCCGCCAGGCGATGACCAGCGAGAGGACCACGGCCAGCAGGCCGATGCCGCCGAGCAGGCAGATGTGCAGCAGCACGCCGAAGGAGGCCGACAGCTCCCGCTCGTCGAGCTCCTCGCGCAGGCCGGTCTCCAGGTCCTGCAGGTCGCCGAGCACCTTGCCGGTGGCGGCGTCCCACTCCTGCTGGGGCACCGCCGCGGTGCCGCGGGTGATGCGCTCCTCCATCTGCACGAGCCGCTGGTAGTCGACGGTGTTGAAGAGGGCGTTGTAGCGGTCGCGCTCTCCGGCCGGCAGCTGCGGGAGGATGTCGTCGTAGATGTAGTCGCGGGCGCCGACGGCCGCGGTCAGCTCCTTGCGGTCCCAGGAGCCGGCGGCGGCGGGCAGCCGGCCGACGGCGACGGCGTCGGCGCGGGAGACCTGCTCCCTGGCCAGGCTCAGCGAGATGAGCAGGGCGTTGTCGCGGGCGAGTTCCGGTTGCACGGGGACGACGGCCCGCTGGACGCTGAAGGCGCCGTCGACCAGGTTCTGGAAGTGGGTGTAGACCTCGGCGCGGTTGCGGGCGCCGCCGTCGTCGACGAGGGAGCGCAGCAGCGCCAGGCTGCCCAGTTCGCGGCCGAGCCGGTCCATGGGGTCGCGGACGTCCTCGCCGACGGAGCCGCGCAGGTTGCGGCTCGAGATGTTGCGGTCGAAGACCTCGCGCGCCGAGTCGGTGAGGTCGCGGTAGGTCTGCAGCTGGCCCGGCCGCACCCCCGCCGGGAGGCTCATGATGAGCATCGACAGCCTGCGTTCGTGCTGGAGCGCCCCGACCAGCTCCCGGACCGGCTGCACCAGGTCCGCCTTCAGCGTGCGCGCCCTGGCCAGGTCGAGCCCTTGGGACAGGACGCTGGCCGCGGTGAACGCCCACAGCACGACGAGCGCGGTGAGCGGGACTGCCAGCAGCGAGATGATCGCGGATCTGATCGGCTGGCTGCGCGAACGTCGCATGCCCGGCAGGCCTCCGTGGGGGGTTCCGTCGGATGGTCACAGTGAAACGGCGGGGACGTGCGGAGCCTACTACGGGGGTGATCTCCTGCGCTTCCCCGGGCATATCGCACAAAGTAAGTACGTTACGGGACTACCCTTACCCCGTGACCGAACTCCCCGATGTGACTCCCGACGCGCTGCCCACCCGGCGCCGTGCCGGTCGTCGCGGCGGCCGACACCGCGGCGGCTCCTTCACGCTCCCGCCCGACTCACCCGCCGTGGTGCTCGCCGGCGGGCCGCCCGAGGTCATGGCCGAGATGGCACGGATCATCACCGCGATGCACCCCGGAATCCCCGTGCACGCCGGAGCCGACGCCGAACTGAGCCTGATGGACGGCGACCCCGCGGCCGTGGTCGTGCCGCTGCTGCTCACCCCCGACCCCGCGGTCGAGACCGCGCTGCGCCAGGGCCTGGCCGAGCTGCCCATCCTGGTCTCCGAGGGGCTCGGCCCGCACCCGCTGCTGGCCGAGGCGCTGCACATGAGGCTGGCCGAGTCGGGCCTGGCCCGCGCCGACCGCATCCGCATGATGAGCATGGTGACCGCCGCGGACGGCGTCGTACTGGCCTGCCGCGCCGTCGACGAGAGCGCCGAGGTGACCTCGGTGCTGCTGGCCTCCCGGCTGGCCGTCCCCGTGGTGGCCGCGCCGCTGGGCGACCCGGCGGCGCTGGCCGCCGCCGCCGAGTCGCTGCGCGGCATGGGCTCCCACCGGCCCGCGCTGTCCCCCTGCGCGCTGGACGTGGACGAGACCGAGCTGGCCAAGGCCGCGGCGGACGCGGGCGCCGAGCCGGCCCGCCCGCTGGGCGCGCATCCTGCGGTGGCGCAGCTGGCCGTCCTGCGGTACGTGGAGGCCCTGGAGGCCGCCTACTACCAGTCCGGCGGCCTGGAGGAGTGACGCTCCGGCACGGAGCGCGGTGACCGCACACGACGAAGCCCCCGGGTCGGCGGACCCGGGGGCCTCTTTCGTTCCGCGGCGGTTCAGCGGGGGCTGAGCAGGTCCCCCAGCTCGTCCTCGACGTCCTGGCTGGCCACGAACATCAGCTCGTCCCCGGCCTCCAGGGTGTCGTCCTTGGACGGCACGAGCACCCGCCCCTCGCGCAGGATCGCCACCAGCGCGGTGTCCCTGGGCCACTGGACGGTGCCGACGCGCTGGCCGTTGAGCGGGGCGTCGTCGGGCAGGGTCAGCTCGACCAGGTTGGCGTCGCCCTGGCGGAACGTCATCAGCCGCACCAGGTCGCCGACGCTGACCGCCTCCTCCACCAGCGCGCTGAGCAGGCGGGGGGTGGAGACCGCGACGTCGACGCCCCAGGACTCGTTGAACAGCCACTCGTTCTTCGGGTGGTTGATCCGGGCCACCACCCGGGGCACCCCGTACTCGGTCTTGGCCAGCAGCGAGACCACGAGGTTGACCTTGTCGTCGCCGCTGGAGGCCACCACCACCTGGCAGCGCTCCAGCGCCGCGTCGTCCAGCGAGGAGATCTCGCAGGCGTCGGCCAGCAGCCACTCGGCGCGCGGCACCATCTCCACCTTGATGGCCTTGGGGTCCTTGTCGATGAGCAGGACCTCGTGCCCGTTCTCCAGCAGCTCCTGGGCGATGGAGCGGCCGACGGCGCCGGCCCCGGCGATCGCTACGCGCATGTCACTCGCCCTCCTGGACGCGCTCGGCCAGCGCCTCGGTGATCCGGTCGATGTCGGCGGTGCGGGCCATCACGTGCACCACGTCGCCGTCCTGGATGACGGTGTCCCCGGTGGGGACCACGGCCTCGCCGAGCCGGTTGAGGAAGGCCACGCGGGTGCGCGCGGCGCTCTCCAGGTCCGCGACCCGGGCGCCGATCCAGGCCGGGTCGGTCTGCACCTCGGCGAGCTTGACCTCGCCGGTGGGGTCGCGCCACAGCGGCATCGCCCCGTCGGGAAGCAGCCGGCGCAGCATCTGCTCGGCGGTCCAGCGCACGGTCGCCACGGTCGGGATGCCCAGCCGCTGGTAGACCTCGGCCCGGCGGGAGTCGTAGATGCGCGCGACGACGTTCTCCACACCGAAGGTCTCCCGCGCCACCCGCGCGGAGATGATGTTGGAGTTGTCGCCGCTGCTGACCGCGACGAAGGCGGAGGCCTTCTCGATCTGCGCCTCGATGAGGACGTCCCTGTCGAAGCCCATGCCGATCACCCTGCGGCCCTTGAACGTCCCGCGCAGCCGGCGGAACGCCTCGGGGCTCTGGTCGATGATGGCGACCGAATGGCCCTTGTCCTCCAGGATATGGGCCAGGGTCGAGCCGACCCGGCCGCATCCCATGATGACGATATGCACGAACCGTCCCGTTCTCGATCGTGAAGATGTTCGGTGGCTGTACGCGACAGTATCCCCCTGAACGGGTCAAGGCCCGGTCTACCGCGATTCGGGATACCGGCCCCCGGGCTCCGCCGCGCCGCCGCCGGGGGGGAGTCCGTCAGGAAAACGTATGCGGGCGCCGGTTAGAGTCTCTCTACGTGTCGAAGGTTCCCGACGTTGCCAAACGTCTGCTGCTGGGACGGGCGCTGCGCAGCCGCCAGGCCCACGAGCAGCTCCTGCCCAAGCGCGTCGCGCTTCCCGTGTTCGCCAGCGACGCGCTGTCCTCCGTGGCGTACGCGCCGCAGGAGATCCTGATCACGCTGGGCATCGCCGGGCTGGCCGGTTACGCCTTCACCCCCTGGGTGGGCGCCGCGGTCATCCTGATCCTCCTCGTGGTGGTCGCCTCCTACCGGCAGAACGTCCGGGCCTACCAGAGCGGCGGCGGCGACTTCGAGGTCGCCACCACCAACCTGGGCGGCAACTGGGGACTGGTGGTGGCCAGCGCGCTGCTGGTCGACTACGTGCTCACCGTCGCGGTGTCCATCTCGTCGGCGGTGGAGAACCTCGGCGCGTTCTCCCACCTCATCCACGAGCACAAGGTCGGCTTCGCGATCCTGATCGTGACCCTGCTGACCATGCTGAACCTGCGCGGCCTGCGGGAGTCGGGCATCGCCTTCGCGGTCCCGACCTACCTGTTCATGTTCGCGGTGTTCTCCATGATGATCTGGGGTTTCACCCGGCTCGCCTTCGGCGCCGAGCTCAGGGCCGAGACCGCTGACCTGGAGGTCCAGGGCACCGCGACCGGCGTGGCCGGGGCGGCGGGGGTCTTCCTGCTGCTGCGCGCGTTCGCCTCCGGGTGCGCGGCGCTCACCGGCGTCGAGGCGATCAGCAACGGCGTCCCGGCGTTCAAGAAGCCCAAGGGGCAGAACGCCGCCAAGACGCTGGCCATGCTGGGCCTGGTCGCGGTCACCATGTTCGGCGGCGTCACCGCGCTGGCCTACCTGACGGGGGCCAAGGCCGCCGACCCCCTGCACGGCAGCCACCTGATCGACCCGGCGACCGGCGAGGACGTCTCCAAGCAGCAGAACACGGTGATCACCCAGATCGCCGAGACGGTGTTCAGCAACTTCACGCCCATGTACGTGTTCGTGACGGCCATGACGGCGCTGATCCTGGTCCTGGCGGCCAACACCGCCTACAACGGCTTCCCCGTGCTCGCCTCGGTGCTGGCGCAGAACCGCTACCTGCCCCGGCAGCTGCACACCCGCGGCGACCGGCTGGCCTTCAGCAACGGCATCCTCATGCTGGCCGGCGCCGCGATCGTGCTGATCTACGCCTTCCAGGCGGACGTGACCAAGCTGATCCAGCTCTACATCCTCGGCGTCTTCGTGTCGTTCACCGTGAGCCAGACCGGCATGGTCCGGCACTGGAACCGGCTGCTGCGCACCGAGACCGACCCGGCGAAGCGCCGCCAGATGAAGACCTCCCGGCTGATCAACACGGTGGGCCTGGTCATCACCGGGACCGTGCTGGTGATCGTCCTCATCACCAAGTTCACCCACGGCGCCTGGATCGTGTGCATCGCGATGCCCGTCCTGTTCCTGTTGATGCGGGGGATCCGCACCCACTACGACCGGGTCGCGGTGGAGCTGGAGCCCGACGAGGGGGAGTACGCGCTGCCCGCGCGCAACCACGCCATCGTGCTGGTCTCCAAGATCCACAAGCCGACGTTGCGGGCCGTGGCCTACGCCAGGGCCACCCGCCCCTCCATCCTGGAGGCGGTCACGGTCGCGGTGGACACCCAGGAGGCGGCGCGGCTCCAGGACGAGTGGGACGCCCTGGACCTGCCGGTCCCGCTCAAGGTCCTCGACTCGCCCTACCGCGAGATCACCCGCCCGGTCCTGGACTACGTGCGCAACGTCCGGCGCAAGTCGCCCCGCGACGTGGTGACCGTCTACATCCCCGAGTACGTGGTGGGCCGCTGGTGGGAGCACGTCCTGCACAACCAGAGCGCCCTGCGCCTGAAGGGCCGCCTGCTCTTCCAGCCGGGCGTCATGGTGACCAGCGTCCCCTGGCAGCTGGCCTCCTCCGCGCGCCGCAAGGCACGGGTCGAGCGCCTAGGGGCCGGCCCGGTCCGGCGGGGCGACTCCCCGGAGCAGACTAAACTCGCGGAACGTGACTGATTCGGATCTCCTTGAACTCGAAGTCGGCCCTGTCGGGCACGGAGGCTTCTGCGTGGCCCGGCACGAGGGGCTGGTCGTGTTCGTGCGCCATGCCCTCCCGGGAGAGCTCGTCCGGGCCCGGGTGACCGAGGAGACCCGTACCTATTTGCGGGCGGACGCGGTGGAGATCCTCCGGCCCTCGCCGGACCGCGTGGAGGCGCCCTGCCCGTTCGCGGGGCCCGGCCGGTGCGGTGGATGCGACTGGCAGCACGCCGCCCCGGCGGCGCAGCGGGCGCTGAAGGCCGACGTGGTCGCCGAGCAGCTGAAGCGGCTGGCCGGGATCGACCGCCCCGTGCACGTGGAGGAGGTGCCCGTCCCGGCCGTCTACACCGAGGACGGCGAGCCGCTGAGCTCCGGCCCGGGCCTCGGCTGGCGGACCCGCGTGCAGTTCGCCGTGGACCCCCAGGGCTCGGTGGGGCTGCGCAAGCACCGCTCGCACGAGCTGGAGTACGTGGACGAGTGCCTGATCGCCCACCCCGGCGTGGAGATGATCGGCATCGAGCGCAAGCGCTGGTCCGGCGCGTCCTCGGTGGAGGGCATCACGTCCGCCGCCACGGGCGACCGCCTGGTGGTGGTCTCCGAGCCCAAGGGCCGCCGCGGCAAGCCGGTGCAGGTGCCGCAGCTGGACGTCCCGGTGCGGCTGGTCAAGCCGGAGCGCAAGGGTCCGCCGCAGCAGCAGCGGGAGGGGCGCCGTCCGGTCGTGCCGTTCGTCCGGGAGGAGGCGGCCGGGCGCCTGTGGCAGGTCACCGGCAGCGGTTTCTGGCAGGTGCACCCGGGGGCGGCGGACACGCTGGTGGCGGCCGTGCTGGAGGCGCTGCAGCCCAAGCAGGGCGAGATCGCCCTGGACCTGTACTGCGGGGTCGGCCTGTTCGCCGGGGTGCTGGGCGAGCGGGTGGGCGCCGGCGGCCTGGTGGTCGGCGTGGAGGCCGGGGGCCAGGCGGTGCGCGACGCCAAGTTCAACCTCAGGGACCTGCCCCAGGTCAGCGTCGAGCAGGGCAAGGTCGAGGAGGTGCTGGCCGCGCTGGAGTTCGGCCAGAGCCAGGGCAGGAGCACCGCCGCGGCGCAGGCCAAGCGCGGCGGGGCGGCCGGGCACCGGGGCGGCTCCCGGGTGCGCGGCGCCGACATCACGGTGCTGGACCCGCCGCGGGCGGGCGCGGGGGAGAAGGTGGTCGACGAGATCGCCCGCCGCACCAACCGGAAGATCGCGTACGTGTCCTGCGACCCGGCGACGCTGGCGCGCGACCTGAAGTACTTCTCGGCGCGCGGCTGGGTGCTGGAGACGCTCCGGGCGTTCGACCTGTTCCCCAACACCAGCCACGTCGAGTGCGTGGCCTCCCTGGTCAGGGGCTGACCCGAGGGCGGGGCGGAGCCGTCCGCCCCGCCTCCTCAGCGGCGGTTCAGCACGCGGTGGATCCCTTGGCGCTGTTCCAGGCGCAGGCGTCGACCCGCTTGTTGGCCTTGTCGAACAGGTAGGCCGCGCCCTTGACGTTGGGCCACAGGTGGCGGCGCATGCCCTGGTAGACGGTCGTCCTGGTCTTCCTGCCCTCGCCCATGCGCACCATGACCTTGCCCCCGGGCTTGACCGTGAACTTCCGCGCCGGGAAGTAGAAGACGTACTTGGAGTCCTTCAGCTGCCGGGTGTGACCGATGGTCCAGCCCGCCAGGCTCACCGCCTTGCGCCCGCGATTGGTGACGACCAGGTACTCCCCGTTGACGTTCTTGCGCGTGTCCTTGCCCTTGGCGTCGTACTGGACGAAGGAGAAGCGCACGGCGGGGGCGGCCTCGGCGGGCGCCGCGGCGACCAGCGGCAGGGCGACGCCGAGGACGAGGGCACCGATCAGTGACTTGCGCATCAGCGGTTCGTCTCCCATCTCTCCAAGGGGCCTGGAGTCGCCCCAGACTGGCAGGGTTCAGCAGACTACTGGGCTTTTGTACCCGATGTCTTATGAAGCAGGGGAGGCAGGCGGTGCGGCGGGGGCGCCGCCGCTAGCTGACTGGCTAGTTCTGGGTTTGTCAGGAAGATCCCGCTTAGGTTTTTGAAGCCTTAAAGGTAAAAAGTTTCGAATGTTACATTTGACCTAGTGCTATTTCTCCTTCACGCTGAGTTGCGGTCGTCGTGGGCGACCTGCCGGTGGTGACCAGGGAAGGGCGGCTGTGATTCGGGTGCTGATCGCCGACCAGGCGCGGTTGTTCCGCAGCGGGCTGGCCGCGCTGCTGGCCGACGAACCGGACATCGTCCTGGGCGGCGAGGCGGACGACGCCGGCAAGGTGGCACGGGTGGCGATGGAGTGCGCGGCGGACGTCGCGCTGGTCGCCTCCGAACTGCCCGGCCTGGACTTCTTCCCCCTGATCGAGGAGATGCGCGTGACGGCGCCCGAGTGCGCGGTGGTCGTGCTGGCCGCGCGGAGCCGGCCGGGGGACCTGCGCCGCGCGGTGGCCGCGGGAGCCTTCGGCTTCGTGCTCAAGGACAGCTCGCCGGTCCAGCTGTCCGACGCCATCCGCCGGGTCGCGCGCGGCGAGCGGGTCGTCGACCCCGACCTGGCCTACGCCGAGCTGGTGACCGCGCCTCCGCCGCTCACCCCCCGGGAACTGGACGTCCTCAATGTCGCGGCGGAGGGCGCGACGGTCGGCGAGATCGCCGAACGGCTGCACCTGTCACCGGGGACGGTGCGCAACTACCTGGCCCGGATCGTCGGCAAGGCCGGAGCGCGCACCCGGGTGGAGGCGATCGCCATCGCCCGGGAGCGCGGCTGGTTGTGGCACGAATCCGTGCGGCGGTTCAACGGCTGAGGCCGGTCCCGGCGGCGAGGAAGGCCAGCAGGTCGGCGGCCAGCCCGGCGGCCGTGCCGGTGGCGCGGTCGCCGTGGCCCACCCCGGACTCGTGGCGCAGCAGGATCGGGCCGTCCCCGGAGGTGGCCCGCTGGAGCGCGGCGCACATCTTCCGCGCGTGCAGGGGGTCCACCCGGGTGTCGCCGCCGAAGGACGCGAGGAGGACCGCGGGATAACGGGTCCCGGGGCGGACCCGGTGGTAGGGGGAGTAGGCCAGCAGGTGGTGGAAGGCCGCGGGGTCGGAGGCGGAGCCGTACTCGGCGGTCCAGAGGGGGCCGAGGCCGGAGCGCTCGTAGCGGACCATGTCGAGCAGGGGGGCGACGCACACCGCGGCGGCGAAGAGCTCGGGGCTGCGGGTGAGGGCGGCGGCCGCCAGCAGGCCCCCGTTGGACTCCCCCCACAGGCCGAGCCGGTCGGGGGAGGTCCAGCCGTCGTCGATCAGGAGCCGGGCCGCGGCCAGGAAGTCCTCCAGGGTCCGCATCCGGTGGGCGCCCACGCCCTGGGAACGGCTGCCCGCGTCACCGCGCACGTGGGCGATCGCCAGCGCCCCGCCCGCCTCGATCCAGGCCAGGGAGTCGGGGGCGTAGGAAGGCGTCATCGGCAGGCCGAACCCGCCGTAGCCGTGCAGGATCGTGGGACGGGGCCCGGCGCCGGGCGGAGCCAGGACGGTGACGCGTACCGGCGTCCCGTCCGGGGACGTCGCGGTGAGGACGTGGGTGCGGACCTCGGGGAGTCCGATCCGGGCGGGGGAGTCCTCCCACAGGGACGCGGCCTCCGCGCCGCCGTCGTAGCGCCAGACCTGCGGGGGCGTGAGGGTGTCGGTGTAG
Organism: Actinocorallia populi; assembly: GCF_002995495.1. Lineage (GTDB taxonomy): Bacteria > Actinomycetota > Actinomycetes > Streptosporangiales > Streptosporangiaceae > Actinocorallia > Actinocorallia populi. The sequence continues at coordinate 222,268 of NZ_PVZV01000008.1, forward strand.
GTGAACCAGGCGGAGTCGCCCTCGGCGGAGAGCCGCCCGAGGGTGCCGCGGCCGGGCAGCGCGACGGAACCCAGGTACGCGCCGCTCTCCCGGTCGTGCCGCAGGAGTTCACCCGCCCCGTCGCGGAGGCGGGAGACCAGCAGCGTCTCGGCGAGGACGGTGAAGTCGGCGAGCGGCGCCTCCGGGTCGGGCGGCAGGAGCGTCCGGCGTTCCCGGGGGCGGCGCGGGTCGGCGACGGCGAGGGCGAGCCCGTCCCGTTCCGGAACGGCCAGGTAGAGGCGCCCGTCGCGGCCGACGGCGGCGGCCAGCGCGTGGGGGACGGGCCGCGAGGGCGGCGCGGCGGGAGAGCCGTGCCGCAGGTCGGCCAGCCGCAGCCCCGTCCCCCCGGGCCCGGCCGAGGAGATCACCAGCCAGTTCCCGTCGTGGCTGATCCCGAGGCCGGGGACCCCTCTCACCCGCAGGACGGCGGTGTCCTCGCCGCCGACCCGGCGTACCCTCATCCACTGGTCGCGCACGTAGTAGAAGGCGTCCTCGCAGATCCAGGCGACGGGCGCGTGGCGGCACCCCGGGACGGGCGGGCCGAGCACGTCCCCGGTCCCGGCGTCCAGCACGTGGAGGTCGCCGACCTCGGTCCCGTCCCGGGACAGCTGGACGGCGACGCGGGTCCCCTCCGGGGAGGGGTCCCAGGAGTCCAGGACGGTCGTGCCGCCCGGATCCAGCAGGGCCGGATCCACGATGGCCCGCCCGTCGGCGTAGAGGACGGGATGCGGGCGGCCGGGCAGGCGGCGCAGCGCGAACTCCCGTCCGGCCCGCCGGACCGGTGCGGTGACCGTCCCGGCGTCGGCCAGGGCCAGTGCCCGCTCGCGCAGGGCCTCGCGGCCGGGGAGCCCGGCGGCGTGGGCGCGCCACAGCGCGTCCTGCTCGGCCGACCACCGGGCGGTCGCCGCCGAGGCCGCGTCCTCCAGCCAGCGGTAGGGGTCGGCCACGGGACGCCCGTGCAGGACCTCCACCAGGTCGCCGCGCTCCGCGCGCGGGTAGGCGGTCACACGCATCAGGCTTTTCCTTCCACCAGTCTCACCGGGTTCACCGGCGGTTCGGATCCGAAGAGCTCGGCGTAGTGCGGGAACGAGTCGAGGAGTTCGGCGTGGGGGCCGAGCGCGATCGTGCGGCCGTCCATGAACAGCACCCGTGCGGCGCGCTTCGCCGAGGAGACCCGGTGCGCGACGACGAGGAGGACGCCGCCGCGCTCCATGAAGGCCCGCTCCGCGCGGGCCTCGGCCGCGGGGTCCAGGTGGCAGGTCGCCTCGTCCAGCACGGTCGGCCCGGCGGGGGCCAGGTAGGCGCGGGTGAGCGCGATGAGCTGGCGTTCGCCCGCCGACAGGAGGGCGGGGTCGACCCGGGCCGACAGCCCGCCGAGCCGCTCGGCGAGCCCGGTGAGCCCCACCGCGTCGGCGGCCCGCCAGAGCGCGGCGTCGGAGGCGGCGGCGTGGAAGGACAGGTTCTCGCGGAGCGTGCCCTGGAAGACGTAGGCCTCCTGGGGGATCAGCGTGCGGGCGGCGGGGTCGAGCAGCGGGGCGGGGACGCCCCGGACCAGGACCTCGCCGGTGTCGGGGGCGAGCAGCCCGCAGACCAGGCCCGCCAGCGTCGACTTGCCGATGCCGCTCGGCCCGACGACCGCCAGGTGGTCGTCGCCGTCGAGGGCCAGCGACAGCCCCCGCAGCACCGGCGCGGCGCGCGGGCCGTAGGCGAAGGAGACCCGGCGCAGCTCGACCTGCGGCCGGCCGGGGCGCGGCGGCCGCAGGTCGCGCCGCGGCGGGGGCGCGAGGAGCAGCAGGTCCAGGACGGCGGCGAGCCTGACGCCGCTCATCCCCAGGCCCTCGACCAGCCCGCCGAGCGCGGGGGCCAGCGACTGGGTGACGTAGGCCAGCGCCCCGACGACCGCGCCCGCGCTCGCGCCCCGGCCGAGCAGCCAGGGCGTGCCCGCCAGCAGGACCAGGGCGGGCAGCAGCCCGCCGAGCGCCAGGGCGACGGTCCGCAGCGCGGTCACCCGGGCCAGGGCGCGGCCCGCGCGGGCCTGCTCCGCCACGATCCCGCAGACCTGCCCGGCCAGGCGCTCCTCGGCCCCGCAGGCGGCGATGTCGCGCAGCCCGCCGGCCAGCCCGGTGACCGCGCCGGTGGTCCGCTCGTCCGCCCGCAGGAACGCCCGCTGGCGGCGGGCCAGGGCGGGCAGCGAGCACAGGAAGCAGCACAGGCCGAGCAGGAACGGCGGCAGCACCAGCAGCGCGATCTGCGGCATCAGGGCCAGCAGCCCCAGGACCACGCTCGCCACGGTGAAGACGAAGGACCGCAGGACCGTGACGACGGAGGCGAGGGAGTCCCTGGCCAGCTCGACCTGCTGGTTGGCGCGGGCCGCCGGCGCGTCCGCCGGGCGCCCCCCGGCCAGCCCGTGCCGGACGACATGGGCCAGCAGCCGGTCCCGGAACGGCTCGACCACCTCGGCCACCGCCAGCACGACCCGCCCGGCCGCGACCGCCGCCCCCGTCCAGACGAGGGCGAGCAGCGCCAGCCAGGCGAGGCCGCCGGCGGGCCGCCCCTCGGCGAACAGGTCGACGGCCCGTGCGACGGCGTAGCCCAGGAAGAACGCCGGGGCGCTCTCCAGCACCGACCAGGCGAGGATGCGCCTCAGCCGTCCGGGCTCCTGCCGCAGCGCCCGCCAGACGATCACCGGCAGGGGCCGCCGCCTCACTGGAAGACCTCCCGGTAGCCGGGGTCGCGCCACAGGTCGGTGTGCGCGCCGTGGCCGCGGATGCGGCCGTCCTCCAGCCACAGGACGAGGTCGGCCGCGGCGGCGGTGGCGGCCCGGTGGGTGACGACCAGCCGGGTCGCGGGGAGCGCGGCCACGGCGGCCAGGACCCGGTTGCGGGTGAGCGGGTCGAGCGAGGAGGTGGCGTCGTCCAGGACCAGGACCCGGCAGGGGCGGGCCAGCGCGCGGGCCAGCCCCACCCGCTGGCGCTCCCCGCCGGACAGCGGGGCGCGCTCGGGCGGGGTGGCGTACCCCCGGGGGAGGGCGCGCAGGAAGACGTCGGCCTCGGCCGCCCGCGCCGCGGGCACGGGATCGGCGCGCGGGCCGCCCAGGGTGATCGCCTCCCCCAGGGTGGGGCCGACCAGGACGGGCCGGTCGAAGGCCACCGAGACGGCCCGGCGCAGCGCCGGGCGGGACAGCTCCGGCACCGGGACGCCGTCCAGGAGCACGGGGAAGGCGGGGGGAGCGAGCCCGGCGACCGAGGCGGCGAGCCGGGACTTGCCCGAGCCGGACCGGCCGACGACGGCGACCAGGGCGCCGCCGGGCACGGCCAGCCCGGCCAGTTCCAGGGCGCCGGGCCCTTCGGGCGGCTCCCGGTCGCCGTGCGGGGGCGCGGCCTCCTCCAGCACCGCCCGGATGCGGGCGCGGGCGGCGCGGGCGCGGGCGAGGGCGCCGACCTGGCCGAGCGCCGAGCTCAGACCGGCGCCCAGGACCGCGTAGCGGACCGCGGCGTACAGCTCCCCGACGGTCAGCTCTCCGGCGGCCAGGCGCAGCCCGCCCGCGGCCAGCACCGCCACCTCCAGGAGCGGGACGACCAGCCCGGCCCGGACTCCGGCGCGGGCGTTGGCCCGCCACAACCGCATGCCGTGGGCGCGCAGGAGGGCGAGGGGGGCCAGGACCCGGGCGGTCTCGGCGTCCGCCGCGCCGGCCGCGGCGATCGTCCGGGCCCCGGCCAGGGCGTCGACGAGCCGGGAGGCGAGTTCGCCCTGGGTGCGCTGGTAGCGCTCGGCGAGGACGCCGGAGTCGCGGTGGAAGGCGCGCAGCACCCGGCCGATCAGGACCAGTGCCACGACGAGGGCGAGGGCGAGCCACGGGTCGATCAGGACCAGTGCCACCAGCCCGCCCGCGGTCGGGACGAGCGAGGCGAGCACGGCGATCCGGGCCTGGGGCGCCTGCCCGGCCTCCTCGGCGTTCAGCCCGGCCCGCGTGGCCAGCTCCCCGCCGGGGAACCGTCCCAGCAGCGACGGCCCCGCCGCCAGGACATGCCGCACGACCCGCTCGCGCAACCGGGCCGAGGCCGCCGCGCCGGTCGCTCCCGCCGCCCAGGTCTCCAGGCTGTCGCAGGCCACCGCCGCGCCGACCAGCAGCGCGCAGGCCGGCAGGAGCCCGGGGTCCCCCGAGACCGTCCGGTCGAAGGCCGCGCCCAGGACGGCCGGAAGGGCGAGTTGCAACGCGGCTCCGGCCACCGCGAAGAGCGCGAGCCACCACCGCACCGCGACCTCCGGTCCTCGGGAATGTTCCAGTCCGCACGGGGGCTCCGGGCGGTGCTCCGCAGAGCCGCCCGGAGCCGTCTCACCTGTACGGCCGTCCCGGCGGCCGGACGTCAGGGGGCGCGTCCGGCCGCCGGTCCGCTCAGTGGCAGAGGAGCAGGCTGAGGTTGCTGGGCTTGGCCGAGGCGCAGCCCAGGACGGTCAGGGTGCTGCCGCCGCCGTGGCCGCCGCCGCCAGGGGTCTCCAGGGTCTGCAGGTCGAGCAGGGTCATGTGATCCGCCTTCTCTTTCGCTGATGGGATGCGGGGGTCTCGCGGGCGCCTAGCGGCAGATCAGGGCATGTCACGCACCTCCTTTCCAGGTGTCGGAGGGGGGAGCCGCTCGGTGCTTCCGGTCCGCGGTGCCGGGCGGCTGCATCAGGGGGAGGAAGCAGGGGGCCGCGTCGAGCGCGTGGCCCAGGGCGAACAGGACTCCGGCCGTACCGGTCGCGAAGTCCATCGACAACCGCAGGAGCCGGTCGCCGGGGAAGGCCGTCCCCCCTTGGTGGACCAGCGCGTGCCAGCGCAGTCCGGCGACGAGGCCGGGCAGGTCCGGGTCGCCGGGGGGCAGCGCGGCGATGAGTCCGGCGCGGCCGTTGAACAGGCCGGGCTGGACGAAGAACCGCGCCCCGGCGACGGCGCGCAGCCCGGCGAGGGACCCGGCGAGCCGCGGGTCGTCCCGGTGGGACAGGTAGCGGGACAGGACGGGGACGATGCCCGCCGAGCCCTCCTCCAGGTAGGGCAGGAGGCGCCAGCCCTGGTCGACCTGCAGGGACCCGTCCGGGCCGCGTCTGCAGCGGCGCAGGTCCTGGGCCAGGGCGTCGCGCGCCAGGTCCAGCAGCGCGGGATCGCCGTCGAGTTCGTAGGCGTGCAGGAACAGCAGCGCCGCCCCGGAGGAGCCGTGCATCAGCCCGGCCCGCGGGTGCCGGCCGCCGCTGAGCCCGGGGACGCCGTCCGGACCGCCGATCCGCTCGGCGCAGGTCCGGACGATCTCGCGCGCCGGGTCGGCGAGCCCGAGCCCGAGCAGGCCCAGCGCCAGCCCGGACAGGCCCGAGTACAGGCTCAGGCCCGGGTCGTGGCGGTGCCCGTTCAGGCGGTGCTCGTCCAGGCAGCGCCCGGCCAGTTCCAGCGCGTCGTCCCGGCGGCCGAGCCGGTGCAGCACGTGGGCGACGCCGATCACGCCGTCGTACAGGCCCAGCCCGTTGCCGGGCCGCAGCGCGCGGTCCAGCAGCCAGTCCTCGTACTGCGGGAACCGGCCCGCGCCGGTCTCGTACAGGGCCAGCAGGACGCCGGCCGCGCCGGTGGCGATGTTCACCGCGCCGCCGCCGCGGAACTGGGCGACGTCGCCGGGGAACAGCCGGTCGCCGCGTTCGGGGGTGGCCGAGGCCAGGATCGTGCGGTGCAGTTCGTCGCGCAGTTCCGGCCATGCCGCCGAGCCCTCCCGGGCCGCCCGGTCCAGGGCGGAGGGGGCCGCGGCGCGGGGGGCGCCCCGTTCGCGCCCGCCGGTCAGCACCCGCACGGCGTCCTCGATGAGGCGGGGCGGGACGGGGAAGGTCTCGGTGATCAGCGCCCCCAGCCGCGCGGCCTTGCCCGGGTCCAGCGGGAGGGTGATCGTCACCTGGGGGGCGAACAATCCCAGGACCAGGCAGGCCAGGGCGTAGCGGTCGGCCTCGACGCCGCTCCGGCCGGCCGGGGCGAGGAAGGCCGGGTGGGCCAGCGCGGGGCGGGCGTCGTCGGCGGCCGGGGAGGCGACCTCGAAGTCGATCAGGACCGGCCGCCCCTCGGCGGTCACCAGGATGTTCTCCGGGTGCAGGTCGCCGAAGACCACGCCGCGGGCGTGCAGGGCGGCCACCGCCTGCTCGACCTTCGGCAGGATCTCGCAGGCCCAGGCGGTGTACTCGGCCAGCGCCTCGGGCTCGGGACGGGCGGTGGACAGCGGGTAGCGGTTCACCAGCATGCGCTGGAGCGGTTCGCCGTCGACGAACCCGGTGACGAGGAACTCGTGCCCGCCGAGGACGAAGTGGTCGACCAGCTCCGGGACCACGTCCAGTCCCTCGAGGCGCCGCAGGATGTCGCGCTCGTGGCGGGAGCGGGCGACCGCGTCCCTGTTCATGGCGTCGAGACCGGCGTGCGGGCGGGACTCCTTGAGGATGACGCGCCGCCCGTCGCGGTCGTGGCCGAAATAGACGCCGCCGCCGTTGGAGAACTGGACGACGTTCTCGATCTCGTAGGGGAGGCCGGCGACGGTGACGGCGTTGCGCGCCTCCAGGTGGGGTTCGAGGAACGCCGGCAGGCGGATCCACGGCGGGACGGCGAAGGCGACTCCGCGCACGTCGGGGACGAGTTCGCCTTCGCCGTTCTCCAGGGCCAGGACGCGTTCTCCTCGCTCGTCCAGGCAGTGGCGCTCGGCGAAGGCCCCGTACCTGACGTGGAGCGGCCCCGTCCCGTAACGCAGATCGCTGAGGATGTAGGGGCCCTCGATCCCGTCGAGCAGCTCGTCGAGCTCCTTGAGGGCGAGTTCGAGTTCCGCCTCGTCCCGCGGGTAGACGGTGATGAACTTCCCGCTGGAGGCGCGGTCGGCGGTCTTGGAGTTCTGCGCGAGCAGGGCGGGGGCGCCGCGCAGGTGCTTGAAGGCGATCCGCCGCCCGACGCAGTGCTCCCAGACGAGGTCCAGCGCGCGGACGGCGTCCTCGTGCCGGGCCGAGACGTGGATCTTCCAGCCCTGGGCCGGCAGGTCCCCGGCGTCCTCGGGCGCGTGGTAGACCCAGGTGTCGGTGACGTGGCGCAGCCAGCCGTCCGGCGCGGGGCCGATCGTCCTGGCGTAGTCCGAGTCCCGCAGCGCCGCGGAGGTGAGCCGGTCGTAGAAGAACGGATCCATCCGGCAGTAGAACTCGTAGCCGTCCACGTCTCCCTCTCGTTCGCCCGCTGGAAACGAGAATTCAGGAAATCGGTGGATACTCCTAGTTGCGAGCCGTCACCTCTCGCGATGGATGATGCACGGGCGGATCATGCGTTCCGCACCGGTCGGGTCAGCGGCACACCCTGGCGGACAGGGGGAGCCCGCGGCTGGAGGAGCCGACCTCGACGGTGTGGCAGCCGCGGACGGCCTTCCACCCGCTCTTCCAGACGGAGAAGGAGCGCTGGTCGAGGACGAAGGTGACGCGCCTGGACCGGCCCGGCGCCAGGGTGACCTTCTTGAAGCCCTTGAGCTGGCGGGGAGGCTCCCCGGCGCTGCGCGGGAAGGTGAGGTAAAGCTGCGGGACGGCCGATCCCGAACGGTTCCCGGTGTTCGTCACGGTCACCTGGACGCGGTTGCCGGACACCTTCAGCCGGCTGTACTTGAACTTCGTGTACGAGAGTCCGTACCCGAACGGGTAGGCGACGGGGAGTTTGCGGGCGTTGTACCGGCGGTACCCGACGTGGAGCCGCTCGGTGTAGCGGACGGTTCCGCCCTTGGCCGCCTTCACACCGGTGAGGGGGAAGGTGACGGGCAGCCGTCCGCCGGGCTCGGCGTCGCCGTAAAGGACGCGCGCGATGGCCGTGCCGCCGCGCTCGCCGGGGTACCACGCCTGCACCAGGCCGGCGATCCTGTTCCGCCACGGGGTGAGGACGGGCCCGCCGGTCTGCATGACCACGACGGTGTTGCGGTTGGCGGCGGCGACCCTGCGGATCAGGGCGTCCTGGTCCTCGCGGTCGGGAGCCCCGCACTTGAGGGTGAGGCACTTGAGGTCCTCGGCCTCCTCCCGCGCGTCGGAGACCACCACGATGGCCACGTCGGCGCGGCGGGCGGTGGCGGCGGCCGCGGTGAGGCTGGAGCCGTCGGCGTAGGCGACGGTGCCGCCCGCGCGGGCGCGGATGCCTTCCAGCGCGGTGACGGGGTCGCGCGGGGTGACCCGGGAGGAGCCCACGCCGCTGATGTAGTCGGCGGCGGACGAGCCGATGACGGCGACGCTCGTCCCGGCCTTGAGCGGCAGGACGCCCTTGTTGCGCAGCAGGGTGACGCCGTTCTCGGCGACGGACTGCGCGGTCCGGTTGCCGGCCGCCACGTCGATGGTCTGCGGCCGGTCGCGGTACCGGGCCCGGTCGAACACGCCGTGCGCGAAGAGCGTGCGCAGGTAGGCCCGCACCCGCTTGTCGATCTGCCCCCGGGTGATCTTCTTGTCGCGCAGCGCCTCGCTGAGCCGGTCCTTGCTGTACACGAGGCCGACGGGCATCTCGATGTCCATGCCGCCGCGCACGGACCCCGCCGTGTTCTTCGCGCCGACCAGCCAGTCGGAGGCGACGAATCCGCGGAAGCCCCACGAGCCGCGCAGGACGGAGCCCAGGAACGCGCCGTTGGAGCAGGAGGGCTTGCCGTTCACCTGGTTGTAGCCGCACATGACGGCGGCGGCGCCGCCCCGGCGGACCGCGGCCTCGAACGGCGGCAGGTAGATCTCGCGCATCGTCCGGGAGTCGACGACCGCGTTCATCTTGTAGCGGTCGGTCTCCTGGTTGTTGGCAGGGTAGTGCTTGATCATCGACATGACGCCCTGCTTCTGCGCGGCCCTGATCCAGGGGGCGCCCAGGGCGCCGGTCAGGTACGGGTCCTCGCCGTAGGACTCGTATCCCCGTCCGGCGTTGGGGATGCGCAGGATGTCCAGGGCGGGCCCGAGGACGATGTCGTTGCCCCTGCGCCGGCCCTCGTCGCCGACGAGCCTGCCGTACCGGGCGGCGGCCGCGGTGGAGAAGCCCGCGCCGAGCGCGATCGGGGCGGGCAGCGCCGTGCCCGGACCCTGCCGGATCCCGGCGGGCCCGCCGCCGGCCATGAGCACGGTCGGGACGCCGAGCCGGGGGACGCCCCGGACGGTGCCCTCGTGCGAGTCGGGGTTCGTCTCCGTCGACAGCGGCCCGAGGGCGTCGTCCCCGGCCATCAGGCCGAGCTTCTCGTCCAGGGTCAGCGCCTTGACCAGCAGCCCGGCGCGCCGGTCCGGCGGCAGGTCGCGGTCGCACCAGGGGCGGGCGGCCGCGCTCCCGCAGGGGCCGGGGGCGGCGGCCGAGGACCCCGCCACGCTGAGCAGGGGGAGGCCCAGGACGGCGACGAGGGCGACTGCTGTGCTTCGGGAGATCACAAGCGGACATTCTCGTGTCTGGTGTTACTCGCCAGGAACCCGGCGCGAATAACAAATCGTGCATTTCTCTGATCCGGGGGAGACTGGCGTGGTGCTGCTGACGATCACGATGACTTCGGACGAGAGCGCCCCCGCGACGGACCTGGGCTTCCTGCTCCACAAGCACCCCGACCGCGTGCAGACGTTCGAGCAGGCCTTCGGGACGGCTCACGTGTTCTACCCGGAGGCCTCTCCCGAGCGCTGCACCGCCGCGCTGCTGCTGGAGGTGGACCCGATCGGCCTCCAGCGGAGCCGGGGTAAGAACAGCCCGGACTTCTCCCTGAGCCAGTACGTGAACGACCGCCCGTACGCGGCGTCGTCCCTGCTGTCCTCGGCGATGAACGCGGTGTTCCGCACCGCGATGCGCGGGCGCTGCCCGTCCCGCCAGGAACTCGCCGACGGGGCCGTCCCGCTGGAGTTGTCGCTGCCCGCGCTGCCCTGCCGCGGCGGGGCGGCCTACGCGCGGAGGCTGTTCGAGCCGCTCGGCTGGGAGGTCTCCGCCGAGCCCGTCCCGCTGGACGAGCGCTTCCCCGCGTGGGGCGACTCCCGGTACGTCACGCTGACCCTGCGCGGGACCGCGCGCCTCGCGGACGCGCTCAACCAGGTGTACGTGCTGCTGCCGGTGCTCGACCAGGCCAAGCACTACTGGCTCGCCCCCGACGAGGTCGACAAGCTGATCCGCGCGGGCTCCGGCTGGCTGGCCGACCACCCCGAACGGGCCGGGATCACCCGCCGCTACCTGGGCAACCGGAGCAGGCTGGTGCAGGCCGCGCTCGGTCGCCTCGCCGACGCCGAGGGCCTGCCCGAGGACGCGCTGGAGCTGCCCGAGGCCGACCGGTCGGAGGAGGAGCACGAGCGCAGGGTCCCGCTGAACGAACGGCGGCTGGAGGCCGTCTCCGCCGCGCTGAAGAAGGAGGAGGCGCGCTCCGTCCTGGATCTGGGATGCGGGCAGGGCAAGCTGCTCGCCCGGCTGCTGCGCGACCCGTCCTTCGCCCGCGTCGCCGGCGTGGACGTCTCGTACACCGCCGTCGCCATCGCCCGCCGCAGGCTGAAGGTCGACCGCATGCCCTCCGCGCAGGCCGCGCGGCTGGAGCTGTTCCAGGGCGCGCTGACCTACCTGGACGACAGGTTCCGCGGGTACGACGCCGCCGTGCTGATGGAGGTCATCGAGCACGTCGACCCGCCCCGCCTGCCCGCCCTGGCCCGCGTGGTCTTCGGCCACGCGCGGCCCCGGACGGTCGTGGTGACCACGCCCAACGTGGAGCACAACGTGCGCTACGAGGGCCTGACGGGGATGCGGCACGCCGACCACCGCTTCGAGTGGACCCGGGCGCAGTTCCGCGAGTGGGCCGAGGAGGTCTGCGCCCGGTACGGCTACCAGGTCCGCTACGAGCCGGTGGGCGAGGACGACCCGGAGGTCGGCCCGCCCACCCAGATGGGCGTCTTCACCGCCGTGCGGTGAACAGGAAGTTGCGCGGGAACCCCTCCACCTCGCGGGGGAGGGGCTCCCACGGCCAGCGCCCGAAGGACGCGCCGGGCTCACCCGGGCATTTCACCTCGGAAGGCTGCCAGCCGCAGTCGGCCAGGAAGTCCTCCGGCCGGTCGGTGCCGAACAGCCAGGGGCAGCCGTCCTCGGTGAGCCTGCGCAGCCCCTCGCGGGAGAACTCGCTGACCATCGACTGGTGGCTGAGCAGGTCGCCCGCCAGCACGCTTCCCGGCGCGGACAGCTCCGCCACCCCGCCCACGAGGGTGCGGGCGTCCTCCTCGGGCAGGTAGAAGAGCAGCCCCTCGGCGATCCACAGGGTGGGCGCGCCGGGGTCCCAGCCGGCCTCCCGCAGCGCGGACGGCCAGTCGCCGGTCAGGTCCGCCGGGACGGTCCTGCGCTCGCAGCCGTGCCGGGCGCCGAGCCCGGCCAGCTCCTCGTCCTTGGCCTCCAGCAGCGCGGGCCGGTCCACCTCGTAGACGACCGCGCCGGGCCGCCACGCCAACCGGGCCGTCCGGGTGTCCAGCCCCGCGGCCAGCAGGACGACCTGGCCGGACGCCCCGGCGACCGCCTCGTCCAGGTAGCGGGTGCGGATCGCGATGAACTCCTTGACGCCCGGGTTGCCGTAGCGCTCCAGCAGCCGGAAGCCCTCCTCCCCGGCCAGGTCGGCGGCGTACGGGTCGGTGAACAGCGCGTCCGGCAGCCCGGACTCGTGCGCCCGTACGGCCGCCGTCCAGCGGGCGGTCGCCGCGACCGCCTCCTCCTTGCGTTCGTGCACGGGATCTCCTAACGACTCTGGACCTGGGAAAGGACGCGCCGCATCGACTCGGGGAAACGGGCGGGGACGAGATGGCCGTTGGCGTCGGTGGTGACGCAGGCGATCCGCTGCTCCCCGGTGGCGACGAGCTCCTCGCCGCCGTCGGGGAGCTGCCGCCAGTACTCGAACGTCATCACCGACTGGGTCTGGCCCAGCTCGCCCTGCCGCATCCGCACCACGACCTCGTCGAACACCCGCAGCTCGCGCAGGTAGTCGCAGTGGCAGCTGACGGTCAGCAGCCGCACCCCGTCGGCGAACCCGGCGACGACGTCGGGCGTGTAGTCCCGCAGGAACAGCTCGCGGGCCCTGCCCTGCCACCGGATGTAGTTGACGTAGTTGACGTTGCCGAGGAGGTCGGTGTCCTCGATGGTGACGATGTGCCGGTACTCGTAGGCGTCGCCCATCAGCGGGTCTGCCCTTCCGCCGGGCCCTCGGAGGTGAGGACGGCCAGCACGACGGGCTCGGCGACGTCCCGCAGCCGGGTGGCGTAGGTGAGGACGCGCTGCCCGCCGCAGCGCAGCCCGGCCCAGCCGCCCTCGTTCACCGAGTCGAAGGTGAGCGGGGTCTCGACCGGCAGCCCGGCCTTGACCACGCACTCCCCGGCCGACCACACGCGGGTCGCGGCGGCGTCGAGGCTCTCGCCCGCCTCCTCGGCGATCGTCTCGGCCAGCGCGAGCCTGTCCGGGCCGAGCAGGCTCGCCCAGTCCCGGCTCTCCACGAGCTCCAGGTCGACGCCCGGAACGGCCGCCGCGACCGTGACGCCGGCCCGGTGCGAGACCGAGACCGTCCGTCCGGAGTCCACCTCGGGCTTGCCGTCGGGCCGCCAGGAGACCTCGGTGCCCGCGCCGAGCAGCCGCTTGAGCATCAGCTCGCTGGCCTCCCGCCGCCCGGCGCCCGCCGGGTCGCGGTCGAGCATGATCCGGCCGGCCAGGCCCTGGTCGATGAGCGCCTGCTCCAGGTAGGAGCCGAGCAGCATCGGCACCCACACCGACGGCACCTCGTACTTGCTGACGAGCTGGGTGGTGAAGCCCTCCCAGGTCTCGATGACCCGCCCGTCGTGCCCGGTGACCTCCACGTCCCATTCCTCGTCGTCGAACCGGTGCCGGACGTGCACCGTCGCCGGGGCCGAGCCGGTCGCCGGTCCGGGCACCAGTCGCCGGATCCCCGCGGGGATCGCCAGGACCGTCGGGCCGCACGTCTGGATCGGCTGCATGTAGGCGTCGCGCGCGGCCGGGTCGCCCAGCAGCAGCGTGGACGGCAGGTAGCGGCCGAACCACGCCGCGCCGGTGCCGGGCAGCAGCCGGCTCGTCGCGAGCTGCGCGCCGGTCCGGTGCACGCTGTCCACCAGCTTGAACCGCGGCCCGTGGAAGAGCATCGGCCCGTACAGGTCGGTGGCCGGGTCGAACGCCATCGCCGGCAGGTCGGCGTCGGCCGGGTCGGCGAACCCGAGCGGGGCGGGCACTGTGCTCTTCTGGGGGGCGACCCCCAGACCCCCGAGGGCCGGTTCGGCCGATCCTCGCTGCGCTGCGGTCGTCCGAACCGGGGCGGAGAAGTCGCACACGGCCCGGTAGTGGTCGAGCTGGAAGCGGGTGGTGCTGGAGCGCACGACCGTGGTGACGCGGCCGGGCGCGGTCACCAGGGCGGCGACCCGCAGCGTGACCTTCTCGTCCTCGCCGAGGACCACGGCGCGCAGGAACTCCACGTCCTCCAGGACCGGGACGGCGTCGGTGCCCAGCACCCCGGCCGCGGCCTGCGTCATCGCCTCGATGCCCACGGTGCCCGGAAGCACCGCGTTGGTGCCGCCGCTGAAGACGTGCTCGGCCAGGTAGGGGTCGTTGGCCCAGCTGAGCTCGGAGTCGGCGACCAGCTCGATGCCGGGGTAGAGCACCCGCGGCTGCTCCAGGAAGCGCAGCAGCGGCAGCTCGCCGGAGCCGAACCGGACGGTCGGCATCTGCCCGAACCGGCCGGTGACCACGGCGACGACCGGCGCGTCCGGGTCGGCGACGAGGCCGCGCAACATCCGCACGCCCTGGTCGGGGGTGATGGTGTGGACGCCGACGCGCGAGAGGTTCTCCACCGAGCCGAGCCGCTCGCCCATGCCGACGCCCGACCACAACGACCACTCCACCGCGCGGCAGCGGGTGTGCGGCAGCCGGGCGGCCAGCTCCTGGACGAGGTCGCTCTGCCACTCGTTGGCGACGGCGTAGTGGGCCTCGCCGCGCAGCCCGGCCCGCCCGGTGATGCTGCCGAAGGTGACGAGCAGCTTCAGCGTGTCGTGGTCGACGGCGTTCAGGACGGCTTCCAGGCCGGTGACCTTCGGGTCGATGGTCCGCCGGTAGTCGTCGTCGGTGAGCTCCTCCAGCAGCTTCGGCACGTTGCCGCCCGCCCCGTACAGCACGGCGGTGACCTTGCCGAGGACCTCGCCGACCTCCTGCACGGTCGCGGCGACGGCGGCGTGGTCGGTGACGTCGACCCGGAAGTACCGCGCGGTCACCCCGGCCGCCTCCATGCGGGCCAGGTTGGCGGCGAGCTCGTCGTCGGACGCGGGGTCGGAGCGGCCGAGCAGGGCGAGCGCGGTGCCGCTCTCGCGGGCCAGTTCCAGTGCGCACTCGGCGGTGATGCCCTTGCCGCCGCCCGCCACCAGCATGACGTCACCGGTGCCGACCGGCAGGTCCGTCCCGGCGAGCGCGACCTGCTGGAGGACGGGCTCGGTACGGGTGCCGTCGGCGGCGTAGGCGGCCTCGCGGAACCCGTCGGTCGCGACGGCCTCGGCGACGACGCGCTCGATCTGCCCGGCCTGCGCGAGGTCGGCCGTGATGACGGCCGTGGCGACCCAGGGGGCCTCCAGGTGCAGGGTCTTGCCGAAACCGGCGGAGCCCGGTCCCTCCTGGACGATCACGCAGCGCGAGACGTCCTTGTTCGCCAGCACCGCGCCGGCGGCCGCGCGCAGCAGGCCGAGCCGCTCGGGTCCGGCGGCGGGCACGACGGCCACGACGCCCGAGCCGCACGCGGCGGCCTCCAGCGCCTCGGCCAGCGCGGGCCCGGCCGGGTGCGCGCCGACGAGCCGCCACGCGCCGGGCGTGCGCATCGCGCTGCGCGCCGGGGCGTCCAGCTCGCGCCAGTCGATCGCGAACGCCTCGACCCAGGTGTCCACGCCGGGCGGGACGATCTTGGCGGCGGCCTCGGCCGAGTCCTCGGTGGCGGCCTCACCGGTCTCGACGAGCCGGGTGAGGGTCTCGGCCACCTGGCCGAGCGTGGCGGTCGCGTAGCCGGTCGGCGCGGCGGGCCGGTCCAGGCCGAGCTTCTTCATCGCCTCGCCGACGATCTGCCCCACCACGATCGAGCTCAGGTGCAGGTCGTCCAGGAACTTGCTGTCGGCCTGCACCGACTCGAGGGGGAACTCGGCGAAATCGGCGACCATCCGGCGCAGGAGCAGCAGAGGGTCCGTGGTGTCGTCGGCCTCCGGGGACACCGCAGTCGCGCCGCTCCCGGCCGGGGCCGTGCTCACCAGCAGCTCCGGGTCCACGTCGGGAGTGGTCTCGCACGGGTTGGACAGGAAGTAGGGCTTGGCGGCGGGGTCGAACGGCCGGCTGAACCGCCCGGCGAACAGCTCGCCGATCTGAACGTTCGCGCCCAGCGCGAACACGGCGCCGAGCGTCTGCAGCAGCCCCGCCAGGGACTCCTCGTCGGTCCTGGTCGCCACGGCGGGAACGTCGGTGATCTCGCGTGCCAGCCCGGTCAGGACCTGGCCGGGACCGACCTCGATGAGCAGGTCGGCGTCCTTGGCCGCCTCGCCGAGCGCCTCGGTGAACCGCACAGGCGCGGTGATCTGTTCGCGCAGCAGCTCCCGAGGGTCCTCGGCGACGGCGGCCGCGGTGACCGTCGAGATGACCCGGCGGCGCACCGGTCCGGGCCTCTCCTCGGCCAGCCGCGCGGCGAACGCGTCGGCGGCGGGGGAGACCAGCGGCGAGTGGAAGGCGTGCGAGACCGGCAGCCGCACCGCGGACAGCCCGGCCCGGGTCGCCGCGGCCACCACGCGGGTGACGGCCTCGGACGGCCCGGAGACGACGGTCTGGCCGGGGGAGTTGTAGCCGGCGACGACCACCGGCTCGCCGGCGAGCAGCGGCGTGACGGCGGCGGCGTCGGCGGCGATGCTCGCCATCGCGCCGCCGCTCTCCGACAGCTCGCTCATCGCCCTGCCCCGCGCGGCGGCGATCCGCAGCAGCGCGGTCTCGTCGTAGGAGCCGCCCCAGTGCAGCGCGACGAGCTCGCCGAGGCTGTGCCCGACCGCGGCGCGCGCCTGGATCCCGAAGCGGTCGAGCAGCCGCAGGCCCGCGACGGAGGCGGTGGCGATCCGCGGCTGGGCCACGGCCGTGTCGACCTGGTCGCCGCCGGTGGGCAGCGCGGCCCGCTCGTACAGCTCCTCGATCTCCTCGAACCGGCGGCGGGCCGCGCCCCCGGAGGCGTTCCCGCCCGAGCCCTGGCCCGGGAACATCAGCACCACGCGCGGCAGCTCGCCGAGCGTCCCGACGAACACGCCGCCCAGCGGGTCGAGGTGCCGTTCGGCTCCGGCGAGCGAGGCGACCTGGCGGAGCCGGTCGGCCAGCTGCCGCGGCGTGCTCGCCACCACGGCCGCGCGCCGCGCCCGGCGGCCCAGCTTCGTGGCGAGGTGTGCGGCGAGGTCGGGCAGCTCGGCGCGGGACATGCCCTCGGCGACGGCCGACAGCGAGACCGCGGTGGCGGCGAGCTCGTCGGCGGTGTCGGCGTCCAGGCAGAACAGTTCGGTGTCCTGCTGCGAGCTGAGGATCGTGCGGGTCCGCCCGTCGATCCGGGGCCGCGACGGGCGCGCGGACTCCACCACCACATGGGTGTTTATACCGCCGAAACCCATGGCGCTGACGCCCGCGCGCAGCGGCGCGCCCTCCGGCCACGCCTCGCCCTTGGGCAGCACCCGCAGCGACGGGGTGCCCTCGGTGAGGATCGGGTGGGGCCGCTCGCAGCCGGTGGTCGGCGGCAGGACCCCGTGGTTCACGGCCTGCACGGCCTTGATCAGCCCGGCCACGCCGGCGGCGGCCTTGGTGTGCCCGATGTTGGCCTTGATCGAGCCGATCACGGCAGGGGGAGCGGACGGGTCGGCGGCCTTGCGGGCGTCGCTGATCGTCTGGAGCTCGGCGGCGTCGCCGACGGCGGTGCCGGTGCCGTGGCCCTCGAAGTACGGCACCTCCTCGACGCCGAAGCCGGCGCGCCGGTAGGCGCGGTCGATGCAGATGCGCTGGCCGTCGGTCTCGGGCCGGGTGATGCCGCCCGCGCCGTCGGAGGACATGCCCCAGCCGTTGACGATGCCGTGGACGCGGTGGCCGCGCGCCAGGGCGTCCTCCTCGCGCATCAGCACCACCATGCCGGCGCCCTCGCCGGGCCAGAACCCGGCCGAGCGCTGGTCGTACACCCGCATGTCGTCGGTGGCCAGGGCCCCGGCGCGGGAGAAGCCGATCAGCTCGTTGGGGTCGATGCTGATGTCCACGCCGCCCGCGACCGCGACGTCCATGTCCCCGGAGATCAGCGCGTTGCAGGCGGTGATGAGGGACAGCAGGGACGAGGCGCACGCCCCGTCGACGGTGTAGCCGCCGCCGTTGAAGTCGAAGTGGTTGCAGACGCGGCCCGCGATCGTGTTGGCCAGGCCGCCCGCGAGGTAGTCGCCGTCCGGCACCGGGAAGGGCGCCTTGTAGTCGTGCTCCATCCGGCCCAGCAGCTCGGCGAGGTCCTCCCTGCCGACCTTGCCCTCCAGGGCGTTCGCGACGATCCGCCGGACGTACGGCCAGCGCAGCCGGATCCCGGCGGCGCGCTGCCCCTCGCCGGTCAGCGAGTTGCCGATGACCACGCCGGTGGACTCCAGCGGCGCGCCCTTGCCGTCGGGGAAGCCCGCGTCGGCCAGCGCCTCGGCCGCGACCTCCAGGGCCAGCCAGTGCACCATGTCGGTGTTGCGGTAGGTGGTTCCGGCGACCTTGAAGCGCAGCCGGTCGAACTCCCAGTCGCGCAGCAGCGCGGCCTCGGTCGAGTAGAAGTGGTCGGGCGCTGACCTGTCGGCCGACCAGTAGTCCTCCATCCGGATGCGCTCCGGGGGGAGGCGGCGGAAGGAGCGCCGCCCGGCGAGGGCGTTCTCCCACAGCTCGGCGGGGTTGGCCGCGTCCGGGAAGCGGCAGGCCATACCGATGATGGCGATGCGAGAAGACATGGAAGGGAACTCCAGGAAAGGGGTACGGAAGGCGGCGTCAGCGGCCGAGACGGTGCAGGGCGTTCACCCGCAGCGCGCGCAGCAGCGCGGGCGGGGAGACGAACTCCTTCACGTCGATGAGCCGTCCGGCGAACCGCTGGTGGTGCCGGGCCGCGGCGGCGTCGCGCGCGGCGGCGGAGAGCAGGAGCTTCTCGAACGGGTTGAACGGGCGGACGGAGGCGTAGTCCTCCATCAGCTTGTGGTGGCCGTCGAGGGCGGAGCGGTGCCTGCGCCCGTACTCCTCGAGCCCCTCGCCGGGTCCCCGGACGGAGGCCTCGGCGAGCCACTGCGCGGACTGCAGGGCCCAGCCGATGCCCACGCCCCACACGGGGTCGGTGGCCAGCGCCGCGTCGCCGACGAGCGCGAGGCCCGGACGGTGCGGCTTGCGGTAGACGTTGGGCAGGTCGAACGTGCCGACCACCTTCGAGACCCGCTCGCCCTCGTCGATGGGAGGGGCGTCGGGCAGTGCGCGGATGAAGCGCTCGTAGGAGCCTTCCATGTCGCGCCGGAAGGCCGCGGAGTGCTTCTCCTTGGCGGGGGAGCAGGCGACCACCGTGATGTCGCCGTCGTTGGGGAAGGCGAAGGCGGTGTCGGGGTCGAGGAACCACACCCGGCTGGGCGCGGGGGGAAGCCCCCGGTACTGGGCGAAGAACCCGAGCCTGTTGTTGGCGCTGACCCTGGCGGGCAGGCCGCTGTGCGCGGCGACGGTGGAGTTGCGGCCGTCCGCGCCGACGGTGAGCCGGGCGGTGACGGTCCGCCCGCCGGTGCGCACTCCGGTGATCCGGCCGTCCTCCTCCAGCAGGCCGGTGACCTGCTCGCCGAGCATCAGGTCGACGCCCGGCGTCTCGGCGGCGGCCCGCCGCAGGACCGGGTCGAGCGTGGAGCGGCGGACGTTGAGCCCCCGGGGCAGCGGGGGGCCGCCCGGCTCCGGGCGGGGCCGGATCCAGCCCCACGGCGTCCACAGCTCGGTGACGTGCCACCGGGCGCCGGCGGCCTCCAGCTCCGGCAGCACTCCCAGTGTCTTCAGGACGGGCAGGGCGCCGGGCTGGAGGGTGTGGGTGCACAGCACCTTGTGGGCGTCCATGCCGGTGCGCTTCTCCAGCAGCGCGACCCGCGCGCCCTGCGCCGCGAGGAGCATCGCGGCCGCGCAGCCGGCCGTGCTCGCCCCCGCGACGACGACGTCGTATTCGCCGGACAAAAAGCTCTCTCCCCGATTGTTACTCCTTGGTAGGGGGTAAGCCTGCCGGGCGTGATCATGCTCGGTCCAATACCCATTGGGTACTGACCGGTAATACTGTGCCGGTATGTCAGTTGATCTTCGTCTGATGCGCTACGTGATCGCGGTCGCCGACGAGGGCGGCTTCCAGAACGCCGCGCGGAGACTGAACATGGCCCAACCACCACTGAGCAGACAGATCCGTGACCTGGAGCGGCAGCTGGGGGTCGCGCTCTTCGAGCGCAGGCCGACCCGCCTCACCGAGGCCGGCCGGCAGTTCGTCGCCAGCGCCCGCAGGATCGTCGAGGACGCCGACCGGCTCGTACGGGAGCTGGGCCGAGACGACCTCGCCGAACCGGCGGGCACCGTGCGGCTGGGCTACCTGCCCGCCGCGGGGTTCGACACCGTCCCCGAGCTGACCCGGGTCCTGGCCGAGGAGCACCCGGGCATCACGCTGGAGGCGGTGAAGCACTGGGCGCCCGACCGCGCCCTCCTCGACGGGGAGGCGGACGTGGTGCTGACGCGCTGCGCGCCCGCGCACGCCCGGCTCGCCCGCCGGACCCTGCGCAGGGAGCACCTGGTGGCGCTGCTGCCCGCCACCCACCCCAAGGCCCTGTCCGGAGGCGTGGCGCTGCGCGACCTGCGCGGCCACACCTTCTGCTACTTCCCCCGCCGCCGCGCGCCCGCCTACCACGACGCGGTCCTCGAGGCGCTCTCCAGCACCGGCGAGGACTTCACCGTCTGGGAGCACCCGATCCCCAACGACCCGCTGAACTTCACCGTCATCCCGTCCTCGACCATCCCCCACGTCCCCGACGGCCTGGCCGTCGTCCCGTTCACCGACCCGCTCCCGGACTTCGACCTGGAGCTGCTGTGGAACGCCCGAGCCGCCGAGCCGGTGACCGAGGCCGTCGTGGCCGCGGCACTGCGGCTGGCCCGCCGGGAGGGCTGGATCCCCGAGAACCCCTGGACGTGAGTCCCTGAGGAGGCGTGCCCCGGTGCGCCTCCCGTGTTGTGCCCTGGGTCACTTTGTCCTATCTTCTGTCGAAGCGTTTCGAATCGAAGCGATTCGATTATCGGGGGCTGACCCACCCCAGGAGGACCCCATGGGAAGAAAGACCAGGCTCGCCGCCGTGCTCACGGCCGGCGCGCTGGCACTGTCACTGGCCGCGTGCGGCGGCTCGGACCCGGCGGAGTCCGGTGCCAAGGAGCTGCGGTTGTGGCATTACGAGAGCCCTGACGGCGCGATGGGCCAGGCGTGGGCGGAGGCGATCAAGCGCTTCGAGGAGTCCCACCCCGGCGTGAAGGTCAAGTTCGAGGAGAAGTCCTTCGAGCAGATCCAGCAGAGCGGCTCGATGGCGCTGAACTCCGCCGAGGCCCCTGACATCCTGGAGTACAACAAGGGCAACGCCACCGCCGGCCTGCTCGTCCAGCAGGGCCTGCTCACCGACCTGACCGAGGAGGCGGGCGAGCGCGGCTGGGACGAGCTGCTCGGCCCGTCCCTGCAGACCACCGCCAAGTACGACGACCGCGGGGTCATGGGCGGCGACCGCTGGTACGGCGTCCCCAACTACGCCGAGTACGTGATGGTCTACTACAACAAGGACCTCTTCGAGAAGCACGGCGTCGAGGTCCCGACGACCATGGACGAGTTCACGCGGGTGCTCGACGCCTTCGCGGCCGAGAAGGTCACCCCGATCGCCACGGCCGGCGCGGAGTACCCGGCCCAGCAGATCATGTACCAGCTCGCGCTGAGCAAGGCCGACCGCGCGTGGGTCGACCGGTTCGAGCTCTACAAGGGCGCCGCCGACTTCAAGGACGCCGCCTGGACGTACGGCGCGACCACCTTCGCCGACTGGGTGAAGAAGGGCTACATCGCCAAGGAGTCCGCCGGCATCAAGGCCGAGGACATGGGCACGTCCTTTATGAAGGGCGACTACCCGATCGTGGTCTCCGGAAGCTGGTGGTACGGCCGCTTCCAGACGGAGATCAAGGACTTCGAGTGGGGCAGCTTCCTGTGGCCCGGCAACGACCTGCACGCCGGCTCCAGCGGGAACCTCTGGGTCGTCCCGGAGAACTCCGACGCCAAGGACCTGGCCTACGACTTCATCGACATCACGATGAGCAAGGACATCCAGAACATCCTCGGCAACGCCGGCGGCGTCCCGGTCGCGTCCGACCCCGCGGCCATCGAGGACCCCAAGTCCAAGGAGCTCATCGAGAACTACAACAAGCTGGCGAACGGCGACGGTCTGGCCTTCTACCCCGACTGGCCCGCGCCCGGCTACTACGACGTCATGGTCTCCGGCACCCAGAAGCTGATCAACGGCAGCTTCACCCCGGAGCAGTTCCTGGAGTCCCTGGCCGGGCCCTACCGGGAGCACGTCGAGGACAACGGCCTTGGCGAGTGACGTGAAGTCCCGTGAGCGGACGGCGGCCCGCCCGCCGTCCGCGCGCGGCTCGTACGCGCTCTACCTGGTCCCCAGCGCCGTCCTGTTCGCGTGCGTGATCGGCCTGCCGTTCCTGATGAGCGTCGGGCTGAGCTTCACCCGCTGGCGCGGCGTGGGGGACCCGGAGTTCATCGGGCTGGAGAACTACCGGAAGCTGCTGGAGGACGACCGGTTCTGGCAGTCCTTCCAGAACAACGTCGTCCTCATCATCGCGATGGCCGTCATTCCGACCCTGATCGGGCTGGTGCTGGCCGCGGCGATCTTCGACTTCGTCTCCAAGCACTACGGGCAGCGGCCCGCCAGCGCCCTGCGCGCGGCCTTCTACCTGCCGCAGGTGCTGCCGGTCGCGGTCGCCGGCGTGGTGTGGACCTGGATCCTGCACCCGACGTACGGCGCGCTCAACGAGCTGCTCGGCCTGGTCGGGCTCGAAGGCCACGACTGGCTCGGCGACGAGTCCACCGCGCTGTTCAGCGTCGGCGGCATCCTCGTCTGGCTGCAGATCGGCTATCCCGTGGTCATCTTCATGGCGGGCCTGCAGCGGGTCGACCCGGCCCTGTACGAGGCCGCCCAGCTGGACGGCGCGGGCTGGTGGCGGCGGTTCCGGCACATCACCGTGCCGCAGATCCGGCCCGAGGTCTTCGTGGTGCTGCTGACCTGCACCATCGCCGCCCTCAAGGTGTTCGGCCCGATCTACGTGCTCACCAGGGGCGGGCCGGGCGGGTCGACCAACGTCCCGTCCTACTTCTCCTACCAGAACTTCTTCCAGAAGGCCCAGGTCGGTTACGGCTCGGCGATCGCGACCGTGCTGACGCTGGTCATCGTCGCGGTGACGTTCGCGTTCCTGCGCGCCCAGGACCGAGGGGAGCGGTCATGACGGCCATCAGGCGCGGATCCGTGCTGGCGGCGCTCGCCGTGCTGGCGGTCGTGATGCTCGTGCCGTTCGCGATCGTGGCGATGAACGCGGTCAAGACCCCGGCGGACTACTCCTCCGGCGGCCCGCTGGCCCTGCCCGAGAGCATCCACTTCGACGCCCTGCGTGCGTTCTGGGACCGTGTCGACTTCGGGCAGAAGTTGTGGAACAGCGCCCTGATCAGCGCCTCGGTCGCGTTCTTCGCGGTCGTCCTGTCGGTGCTGAACGCCTACGCGCTGGGCATCGGCCGGGTCAAGGGCCGGCTGTGGATCATGGTGCTCTTCCTGGTGGCCAACACCCTCCCGCAGGAGCAGCTGGTCTACCCGCTGTACTACCTGGCCAAGGAGACCGGCCTGTACGACACCAGGCTGAGCATGATCATCATCTTCACCGCGATCCAGTCGGCCTTCGGCACCTACCTGCTGTCGTCGGTGTTCGGCACGTTCCCGCGCGAGCTGCTCGAGGCCGCCCAGCTCGATGGCGCGGGCCGCTGGCGCACGCTGTGGCGGGTCGTGGTCCCGATGAGCATGCCGACGCTGACCGTGCTGATGGTCTTCTTCTTCATCTGGACCTGGAACGAGTTCTTCCTCCCGTTGATCTTCCTCATCTCCAACGAGAACCAGACCGTTCCCGTCGCCCTCGGCGTCACCGCCGGCGACAAGTACATGGACGCCACGATGCAGAGCGCCGCCTCGCTGCTCGGCATCCTCCCCGCGATCGTCTTCTTCCTCATCTTCCAGCGGACGCTGACGCGCGGCATCACCGTAGGAGCCATCAAGTAATGAAGTTCACCGACGGATACTGGCTCATGCGCGAGGGCGTGCAGGCCTCCTATCCCGCGGAGGTCCTGGACGCCCAGGCGGGCCCCGGCAGCCTGAACGTGTACGCCCCCGTCACCCGGATCCGGCACCGCGGCGACCTCCTCAAGGGCCCCCTGCTCACCTTCGAGTGCGCCGCGCCCCTGGCGGACGTGATCAGCGTCCGGGTCACCCACTTCGCCGGCGGCGCGGACCGCGGCCCGCGCTTCCCGCTGGACACCGTTCCGGTCGAGGAGCCGGGGAGGATCACCGACGAGGAGGCGACGCTCACCTCGGGCGCGCTGACCGTCCGGTTCCGCAAGGACGGTCCCTGGCGCATGGAGTTCGAGGCGGACGGGCGGATCCTCACCGGCACCTCCGCCAAGGCGACCGCGATGCTCGACGCCCCCGAGGGCCGCTTCATCCGCGAGCAGCTCGACCTCGGCGTCGGGCAGCACGTGTACGGGCTGGGAGAGCGGTTCGGGCCGCTGGTCAAGAACGGCCAGACGGTGGACGTGTGGAACGCCGACGGCGGCACCGCCAGCGAGCAGGCCTACAAGAACGTCCCGTTCTTCCTCACCGACGCCGGCTACGGGGTGTTCGTCAACCACACCGGGCACGTCTCGTTCGAGGTGGGCTCCGAGGCGGTCTCGCGCGTCCAGTTCAGCGTGGGCGGCGAGTCCCTGGAGTACCTGCTCATCTACGGGCCGACGCCCAAGGAGATCCTGCGCAAGTACACCGCCCTCACCGGGCGGCCCGCGAAGCTGCCGGAGTGGTCGTTCGGCCTGTGGCTGTCGACGTCGTTCACCACCTCCTACGACGAGGAGACCGTCACCTCCTTCCTCGACGGGATGGCCGAGCGCGACCTGCCGCTGAGCGTCTTCCACTTCGACTCGTTCTGGATGCGCGAGTTCCACTGGTGCGACTTCGAGTGGGACCCCAGGACGTTCCCCGATCCCGCCGGGATGCTGCGCAGGCTCAAGGAGCGCGGCCTGAAGATCTGCGTGTGGATCAACCCCTACATCGCGCAGCGGTCGCCGCTGTTCGCCGAGGGCAAGGAGAAGGGATACCTGCTCAGGCGGCCCGACGGCGGCGTCTGGCAGTGGGACCTGTGGCAGCCCGGCCTGGCCGTCGTCGACTTCACCAACCCCGAGGCGCGCCGCTGGTGGGCGTCCAAGCTCGAGGCGCTGCTCGACATGGGAGTGGACTGCTTCAAGACCGACTTCGGCGAGCGCATCCCCACGGACGTCGTCTACCACGACGGATCCGACCCCGAGGGCATGCACAACTACTACACCCAGCTGTACAACGAGACGGTCTTCGAGCTACTGCGCGAGCACAAGGGCGAGGACGAGGCCGTCGTGTTCGCGCGGTCGGCGACCGCCGGAGGCCAGAAGTTCCCGGTCCACTGGGGCGGCGACTGCGAGTCGACCTTCCCCGCGATGGCCGAGAGCCTGCGCGGCGGCCTGTCCCTCGGGCTGTGCGGTTTCGGGTACTGGAGCCACGACATCGGCGGCTTCGAGGGGACGCCCGACGCCGAGCTGTTCAAGCGCTGGATCGCGTTCGGCCTGCTGTCCTCGCACAGCCGGCTGCACGGCAGCGAGTCCTACCGGGTGCCGTGGGCGTTCGACGAGGAGTCGGTGGACGTCCTGCGCCACTTCACCGAGCTGAAGCTCTCCCTGATGCCCTACCTGCGCGAGGTGGCGCGCGAGGCGCACGAGGACGGCGTGCCGATGATGCGGGCGATGGTCCTGGAGTTCCCCGAGGACCCGGCCTGCGCCACGCTCGAGCTGCAGTACATGCTCGGCTCCGACCTGCTGGTCGCGCCCGTCTTCGATCCTTCGGGCGACGTGTCCTACTACGTGCCCGAGGGCGAGTGGACCCGTCTGCTGACGGGGGAAAAGGTCGCCGGGCCCCGCTGGGTGAAAGAGAATCACGGGGTGCTGAGCCTTCCGCTGCTCGTCCGCCCGGGCGCGGTCATCCCCCTGGAGGACAGATGAGACGTTTCCCCGAGGGCTTCGTCTGGGGGGCGGCCACCGCCGCCTACCAGATCGAGGGAGCCGTCGCCGAGGACGGCCGCGCGCCGTCCATCTGGGACGGCTTCGGCCCGATCGCGAACGGCGACACCGGCGAGACGGCCTGCGACCACTACCACCGGTACCGCGAGGACCTCGGGCACCTGGCCGACCTCGGCGTGGGCTCCTACCGCTTCTCCGTCTCCTGGCCGCGGGTCCTGCCGTACGGCAAGGTCGAGCGGCGCGGCCTGGACTTCTACTCCCGGCTCGTCGACGGGCTGCTGGAGCGCGGGATCGAGCCCGCCGCCACCCTCTACCACTGGGACCTGCCCCGGGAGCTGGAGGAGCGGGGCGGCTGGACCGACCGCGACACCGCCCACCGGTTCGCCGAGTACGCCGCCGTCGTGGCCGAGGAACTGGGCGACCGGGTCCCGACCTGGATCACCCTCAACGAGCCGTGGTGCTCGGCCTTCCTCGGGCACGGCACGGGCGAGCACGCGCCCGGCCGCCGGGACCCCGAGGCCGTCTTCACCGCGGCCCACCACCTCAACCTGGCGCACGGCCTGGCCGCGCGGCTGCTGCCCGGACGCAGGGGGGTCACCCTCAACCCGCAGGTGCTGCGGGGGCCGGACGCCGCCGCGGTGCGCCGCGCCGACGCCGTCGGCAACGGGGTCTTCTTCGGCCCGCTGCTGTCCGGCGCCTATCCGGAGGAGCTGTTCGCGCACACCGCGCACCTCACCGACTGGTCGTTCGTGCGCGACGGCGACGTGGAGACGATCCACGCCCCGCTGGACTTCCTCGGGGTGAACTACTACACCACGACGGTCGTGGCGCCCGGCGGCACCGGCCGGGCGGACTTCCCCGGCTGCGAGGACCTGGCGTTCTCGGCCGAGCCGGGGCCGGTCACCGACATGGGGTGGACGATCGAGCCGTCCGGCCTGACCGAGCTGCTGCTGCGGCTGTCGCGGGAGTACCCGGGCCTGCCGCTGGTGATCACCGAGAACGGGGCGGCGTTCCCCGAACCCGTCCGCGACGAGGGGCGGATCGGCTACCTGCACGGCCACCTCGGCGCGGTCCTGGACGCGATCGAGGCGGGCGCGGACGTCCGCGGATACTACGTGTGGTCCCTGCTGGACAACTTCGAGTGGGCCTTCGGCTACGGAAAGCGGTTCGGCATCATCCACGTCGACTACGAGACCCAGCGCCGCACCTGGAAGGACAGCGCCCGCTGGTACCGCGACGTGGCGGCATCCGCAACCCTGCCGGACGCCTGACATGAGCGAGAAGAGGCGGAAGAAGAGCCCGGTCAAGATCACGGATGTGGCGCGGCGGGCGGGGGTGTCGCCCAGCACGGTCTCCTACGTGCTGTCGGGCAAGCGGACCATCTCCGAGGAGACCCGGCGGCGCGTCCAGGAGAGCATCGAGGAGCTCGGCTACCAGCCGCACGCCGGGGCGCGGGCGCTGGCCAGCAGCCGCTCGAACGTGCTGGCGCTGATGCTGCCGCTGCGCCCGGGCATCCACGTCCCGGTCGTCATGCAGTTCGCCGCCTCGGTGGTGACCGAGGCGCGCCGGCACGACCACGACGTCCTGCTCCTCACCCAGGAGGAGGGCGTCGCGGGACTGCGCCGGGTCGCCGGCAGCGCCCTGGCGGACGCGCTGATCGTGATGGACGTCCAGCTGCACGACGAGCGGGTGCCGCTGCTGCGGGAGCTGGACCGGCCGTCGGTGCTCATCGGCTTTCCCGCCGAGCCGTCCGGGCTGACCTGCATCGACCTGGACTTCCGGGCGGCGGGCGCGGCGTGCGTCGACCACCTGGCGGCGCTCGGCCACCGCTGCGTCGACCTCGTCGGCTCGCCGCCCGAGGTCTACCGGCGGGGGACGGGTTTCGCCCAGCGGGTGATCGAGGGCTTCCAGGAGTCCTGCGCCGCGCACGGGATCGAGTCGACGATCCACCCGTGCGAGGCCACCCCGGAGGCCGCGCGCGCCGTGGCCGAGCGGCTGCTGGCCCTGCACCCCGGCCTCACCGCGGTGGTGGTGCACAACGAGCCGCTGGTGGAGCCGCTGGTCGCGGCCTTCGCGGACCTGGGCCTGCGGGTGCCGCAGGACCTCTCCGTGGTCGCGCTGTGCCCGGACGAGATCGCCGAGCGCACCGCGCTGCCGCTGACCTCCGTGGCCATCGAGGCCCACGAGGTCGGCACCCGCGCGGTCGACCTCCTCATGGCCAAGCTGGACGGCCTCGACGTCCCCGAGGCCACCCTCCTGCCGCCCCGGCTGACGGCGAGGGCCAGCACGGCCCCTCCCGGCCGCAGGGGCTGAGAGAGCGGAGGCGCCGTACCGGGAGGGGTGCCCGGTACGGCGTCTCCGGCGTGCCGTGTCCTTCACGCGATGGATAATCCGGTTTCCTCACTGCGATCTTCACGCAAGACTGGGGCGATGACCGAACTGCGGCTGCCCGAGATGGGCCTCGTGTTGCTGATCGGAGTGTCGGGGTCGGGCAAGTCCCACTTCGCGGCCCGGCATTTCAAGCCGAGCCAGGTGGTCTCCTCCGACCGCTGCAGGCTGGTCGTCTCCGACGACGAGAACGACCAGTCGGCGACGGGCGACGCCTTCGACCTGCTGCACCACATCGTGGCGACGCGGTTGCGGCGGGGACTCCTCACGGTGGTGGACGCCACGAACGTCCAGCCGAAGTCCCGCGAGGCGCTGCTGCGGATCGCCAGGGACCACGACGTGCTCTGCGTGGGCATCGTCCTGGACGTGCCGGAGGCGCTGGCCAAGGCGCGCAACGCGCTGCGGCCCGAGCGGCAGCTGCCCGACCACGTCATCCCCCGGCAGCGGCGCGAGCTGCGCCGCGGGATGCGCGGGATCGGCCGCGAGTTCAAACGCCACTACGTGCTGGGCGACGAGGCCGAGATCGACGCGGTGAGCATCGTCTACGAGAAGTCGTGGACGGACAAGCGCGAACTCACCGGCCCGTTCGACCTCATCGGCGACGTCCACGGCTGCCGGGCCGAACTGGAGGCCCTGCTCGCCGAACTGGGGTACGAGCTGCGCCGCGACGAGCAGGGCCGGCCGGTCGGCGCGCACCACCCGTCCCGCCAGGCCGTCTTCCTCGGCGACCTCGTCGACCGGGGCCCCGACACGCCGGGTGTGCTGCGGCTGGCGATGGGAATGGTCCGCGACGGCGATGCCCTGTGCATCCCGGGCAACCACGAGAACAAGCTGCTGCGCGCCCTGCGAGGGCGCAAGGTGACCGTCTCGCACGGCCTCGCCGAGTCGCTGGAGCAGCTGGAGGCCGAGACCGAGGAGTTCCGCCGCGAGGCCGTGCGGTTCATGGACGGTCTCATCAGCCACTACGTCCTGGACGGAGGGCGGCTCGTCGTCGCGCACGCCGGGCTCAAGGAGGAGTAC
Source organism: Actinocorallia populi (assembly GCF_002995495.1). Classification (GTDB taxonomy): domain Bacteria; phylum Actinomycetota; class Actinomycetes; order Streptosporangiales; family Streptosporangiaceae; genus Actinocorallia; species Actinocorallia populi. The sequence goes on from NZ_PVZV01000008.1 coordinate 251,115, forward strand.
CACGGCCGTGCCTCCGGCCGGGTGCGCTCGTTCGCGCTGTACGGCGAGACGACGGGGGAGACCGACGAGTACGGCCTGCCCGTCCGCTACCCGTGGGCCGGCGAGTACAGGGGCAAGGCCATGGTCGTCTACGGCCACACCCCTGTGCCGGGCCCCGAGTGGACCAACAACACCCTGTGCGTCGACACCGGCGTGGTCTTCGGCGGCAGGCTCACCGCGCTGCGCTACCCGGAGAAGGAACTGGTCTCCGTCCCCGCCGAGCGGGTCTGGTACGAGCCGGTCAAGCCGCTCCTCGCGGCGGAGCAGGAGTCCCAGGAGGGCGCGCACCGGGAGATCGACACCCTGCGCGTCACGGACGTGCTGGGCTCCGGCGGGGTGGAGACCGCGCTGATGGGCCGGGTCGCCGTGCGCGAGGAGAACGCGATGGCGGCGCTGGAGGTGATGAGCCGGTTCGCGGTGGACCCGCGCTGGCTGGTCTACCTTCCCCCGACCATGGCCCCCGTGGCGACGTCCGGCCTGGAGCACTACCTGGAGCACCCGGCTGAGGCGTTCTCCGCCTACCGCGCGCAGGGGGCCCGCCACGTGGTCTGCGAGGAGAAGCACATGGGCTCCCGCGCGGTCGTGGTCGTCTGCCGGGACGAGGAGGCCGCCCGCGCGCGGTTCGGTGTCGACGACGGCTCCACGGGCGCCGTCCACACCCGGACGGGCCGCGCGTTCTTCTCCTCCGGCGACATCACCGAGGAGTTCCTCGCCCGGGTCCGCACGGCGGTGACGAAGGCCGGCCTGTGGGCGGAGCTCGACACCTCGTGGCTGGTCCTGGACTGCGAGCTGCTGCCGTGGTCGGCCAAGGCGGAGGAGCTCCTGCGCGTGCAGTACGCGGCGACCGGCGCCGCCGCGCGCACCGCCCTGCCCGCCGCGGTGTCGCTCCTGGAGCGGGCGAAGGCCCGCGGCCTGGAGGTGGACCCGCTCCTGGAGCGGGTCACGGGCAGGGAGCGCAACGCCGCGCTCTTCAGCGACGCCTACGCCCGCTACTGCTGGCCCACCGACGGCCTGGACGGGGTGCGGCTGGCGCCCTTCCAGCTGCTGGCCACCGAGGGCCGCTCCCACGTGGACGGGATCGCCGACCACCGCGCCCACCTGGAGCTGGCCGACCGCCTGGCCGCGGCCGACCCGTCGGGACTGGTCCGGCCCACCGCGGCGCGTTTCGTGGACCTGGCCGACCCGGCCTCGGAGGCGGCCGCCACCGAGTGGTGGCTGTCCCTGACCGAGGCGGGCGGCGAGGGCATGGTCGTCAAGCCGCTGGACGCCGCGCCCGCCACGGGACCGGACCGCCGGGACCTCGTCCAGCCGGGCCTGAAGGTGCGGGGCCGCGAGTACCTGCGCATCATCTACGGCCCCGACTACACCGACCCGCACCAGCTGGTCCGGCTGCGGGACCGCTTCCTCGGCCGCAAGCGCTCCCTGGCGCTGCGCGAGTACGCGCTGGGCGTCGAGTCCCTGGCCCGCCTGGCCGGGGGGGACCCGCTCTGGCGGGTGCACCAGGCGGTCTTCGCGGTGCTGGCGCTGGAGTCCGAGCCGGTCGACCCCCGGCTCTGAGCCCGGGAACGCCGGAGGGCGGCGCCGCAAGGCGCCGCCCTCGTGCCGCCGGATCCGGGGGGACCGGGGCAACCCGGTCTACCGGGGATCAGGTCGAGAAGAGCATGCCGAAGAGGCTGCCGCCGTGGTGGCGGGGGTGGTGGTGGTGGACCACCTGCTGCGCGGGCGGGGCCGCCCAGCCGGGCGCGGCGGCCGGCGGCGGGGGGGTCGCCTGGCGCCACTGGCTCTCGATCCGGGCGAGGGTCTCCAGCTCGCCGTAGTCGAGGAAGATCCCGCGACACATCTCGCACTGTTCGATGTGGACCCCGTTACGGTCGAAGGTCCGCATCGTGCCACGACACTTCGGGCACTGAAGCATTTCCGCCACCTTTCCAGCACGGCTCCGGCCGTGGCAGGAGTTTTTTGTTGGCACCCTACGCCATCAACATGGGGCGAGGCTGCCAATACGGTCACACGTGTCGATAAGGGCTGTCTCGTACTCGTCGAGCGGCCGGTTCTCGTCCACAGCATGTGAGACGCAGCGGGCGGCCGTTTGGATCGCCAGAGCGCGGGCCGGAATGTCGAGTCTGTCCCAGGGGTCGCCGGTCAGGGCCGCCCCGCCGTGCCCGCGGTAGGCGTCCAGGAAGCGGGACCAGATCTCCGGCGCCAGGACGCCCGAGGCGAAGAACGCGGCAGGGCGGGCCAGGTCCCAGACCGGGTCGCCCCGGCCGAGGTCGTCCAGGTCGATCAGCCGCCAGGCGCCGTCGTGCCGGACCAGCTGGCCCAGGTGGAAGTCGCCGTGGACCAGCCGGGCGGGGCCGTCCGGTTCCAGGACCGGCGGCAGGGCGGCGTAGGCGCGCCGGACGACCGGGGTGGCGGGGTGGTCGGCGGGCAGGTCCCTGGCCAGGACCTCGTGGACCCGGATCGGCGCCCGCTGCCGCGGCAGCCCGGGGGGCAGCGGCCGGGAGTGCAGCTCGGCCAGCAGCCGGGCGGCCTCCTCCCAGGGCACGGCCGCCGGGTCGGCGGGGTCGACCGGCAGCCCGGCGGGCCAGACCGACACCAGGCGGCCGGAGATCCGGCGCACCGGCCCCAGCGGGGCCAGCAGGAGGTCGGGATGGGCGGCGGCGACCGCGACCCGGGCCTGCAGGCCGGTGGTCCCGGCCCGGTGGGACTTGACGACGATCTCGCCGACACGCATCACCAGGACGTCGTGCCGCTGGTAGAGAATGGCGGGATCGCCGACCCCGCCCGCGTCCCGGGCCACTTCGGTGAGTAGTTCCCGCACCCCTCCAGTCAATCATTCCGCCGTATACCGTGAAGGGAACACCTCGGAATCCAGGTGAATGGCAAACGAGTCATGACACACTGGGGCCGACTGTGTCATATCGTAACCGGGGGGTAGTGATCGACTACTGTGAGTGGATCACTCGCGGGCGCGCTGGTGTGACGGTCGTCTCGCTGAGTAAGCTCCCCCGAACCGTTCCTCTGCCTAGGAGTTGAAGAGATAGTGCCCGGTCGTCGTGAACCGGAGGGCGCGGCCCTGGCCATCGCCCGCGGTGCCGGACCCTGGCTGGTCCCCGGGCTCGCCGGAGCGGCGGGCGCCGTTCTGCTGAGCCGGAAGTCGCGGTACCGCGCCCTGGTGGGCACCGCCGCGGCGGCCACCGCCGCGGGCCTGACCTGGTTCTTCCGTGACCCGCCCCGCCATGGCACCGGCCGGGTGCTGTCCGGAGCCGACGGGAAGGTGCAGAGCATCGACCCCTGGCCCGACGGGCGGACCCGGGTGGCGGTCTTCATGAGCCCCCTGGACGTGCACGTCAACCGGGCGCCCATGGCCGGCAAGATCCTCTCCGTCGAGCACGTCGCGGGCGGCCACGTCCCGGCGTTCGACAAGGAGAGCGACCGCAACGAGCGGGTCGTGTGGCGCTTCGAGACCGAGATCGGCGAACTGGAGTGCGTCCAGATCGCCGGGACCGTGGCCCGCCGCATCGTGCCCTACCTGGAGGACGGCGCCACGGTGGAGCAGGGCGAACGCCTCGGCCTGATCCGCTTCGGCTCCCGCTTCGATGTTTACCTGCCGCCGGGCGTCCGCCCCGCGGTCGTCGTCGGACAGAGGACCCGGGCCGGTGAGACGCGACTTGTCAGCGATTGAGCCGGAGGCGGTCCCCACGGAACGGCTCTCCCCCGCGGACTTCCTCACCCTGGGCAACGCGCTGTGCGGGATCGCGGCGCTGCGCAGCATCATGGTGCAGGGGGACTTCCGGGGCACGGACGAGCACTTCTTCGCCGGGGCCGTCCTCCTCATGCTCATCGGGGCGATCTGCGACCTCTTCGACGGGCGCATGGCCCGCCGCTGGCGCAGCACCCCCTACGGACCGCACCTGGACAACCTCGCCGACGTGATCACCTTCGGTCTGGTGCCCGCCGCGATGACCCTGGCCTGGGCCGGGTTCGCCTCCCAGTGGGCGCTGCCCGCGATGGCGGCGGCCGCGGCGTTCTTCCTGGCCATCGTGGTACGGCTGGCCCGGTACGTCACCGCGGCGCCGGAACCGGGGATCTTCCGCGGCATGCCCGCGCCGTTGTGCGCGTTCACCGTGGTCTCGATCATCGTGCTGTCGCCGCCGATCCCGGTGGCGCTGGCGGCGATCGCCTGCGTGGCGGCCCTGGCGGTCAGCCGGCTGCCCTTCCCCAAGCCCAGCAGCCGCACGCTCGCCGGGATGATGGTGGTCTGGGCGGCCGTCGGCGGCCTCTCGGTCGTCGCCTGGGCCGCGGGCATGCCCGGCGGCGGGGAGTGGATGCGCTTCACCGCGGCCACCGAGCTGCTGGCCGCCTGCACGATCCCGGTGATCATGCTCAGGCTGCGCCGTGCCATGCGGGTGGCGCACGCCGTCCCGCGCACCCGGCGCCGGACGCTGCGCCGCCCCCGCAGGGTGAGCGTCCGCCGCCGCCGCGCCGGGGAACGGGTGAAGACCGGCAGGCGCTGACCCGCCCGCGATCCGCCCGCGTACCGCAGCAAGCCCCCGCCCCGGCCCTCCCGGCCGGGGCGTCTCTTTTCCCGGAGGCCGACCATCGACGCCATCGCACTGGTGGAGGAGCACACGATCTTGTCCGTCGTGACCGGCTCCCGCGCCTACGGCCTGGACACGGCCGGCAGCGACGTCGACCGCAGAGGCGTCTTCGTCGCCCCCACGGAGCTGTTCTGGCGGCTGGACAAGCCGCCCACCCATCTGGACGGCCCGCTCCCCGAGCAGTTCTCCTGGGAGGTCGAGCGCTTCTGCGGGCTGGCGCTGGAGGCCAACCCCACCGTCCTGGAATGCCTGTGGTCGCCCCTGGTGGAGAAGACCACCCCGCAAGGGGAGGAGCTGCGCGCCCTGCGCCCGGCCTTCCTCTCCCGCAAGGCGCACCGGACGTTCCTGCGCTACGCCGAACGGCAGTTCCAGCGCGCCACCCCGGCCGACGGCGGCCCGGTCAAGTGGAAGCACGTCATGCACCTGCTGCGCCTGCTGATCTCCGGCCGGCACCTGGTGGAGACGGGCGACCTCCTCGTGGACGCCACGCCCTACCGGGAGGGCCTTCTGGCCGTCCGGCGGGGCGAGCGGACCTGGGAGGACGTCGCCGCCTGGCGCGACGAGCTCCTCGCCGGCCTGGACGCCGCCCTGGCCGCGACCCCGCTCCCCGAGGCCCCGGACCGCGCGGCCGTCGAGGAGTTCCTGATCTCGGTCCGGAGGAGGGCCCTGTGAACCTTGCCGAACTGCCCGAGGACGTCTGCCCCTATCCCCGCGTCTTCGTGACGGTCAGCGGGGCGCACCTGTACGGGTTCCCCTCGCGGGACTCCGACCTGGACCTCAGGGGCGTGCACCTCCTGCCGCCCGAGGAGGTGGTCGGGCTCGTCCAGGGGCCGGAGACCCTCACCTGGATGTCGCAGGACCGCCAGACCGACCTGGTCACCCACGACCTGCTCAAGTTCTGCCGCCTCCTGCGCAAGCGGAACGGCTACGTCCTGGAGCAGCTCCTGTCGCCCCTGGTGCGGGAGACGACCCCCGTCCACGAGGAGCTCATCGCCCTGGCCCCGCGCCTGCTCACCAGCCACCACGCCCACCACTACCTGGGCTTCGCCCGCACCCAGTGGCGGCTGCACGAGAAGACCGGCGAGCTCAAGCCCCTGCTCTACACCTTCCGGGTGCTGCTCACCGGGATCCACCTGATGCGGACGGGCGAGGTCCTGTGCGACCTGAACGAGCTGGAGGGCGGCCCGGCGTACCTGCCGGAGCTGATCGGGCTCAAGCGCTCCGCCGAGCACGTCGCGGCGCCCGCCGGGGACTTCGCGCCGGACGTGGCGGCGCTGCTGGCCCGGCTGGAGGACGAGCGCGCCGCCTCGCGGCTGCCCGAGGAGCCGCGGGACGGCGCGGCCCTGCACGACCTCGTCGTCCGGATCCGGCTGGCGGAAAGGGGGGACTGACCGCCCGGAGCCGTGCTTGAATGTTCAAGTAAACGGCGCCGGAGGTCAGCCGCCGTCCACCGGGCCCGTCCGGGCAACGGGCCCGGTGGACCTGCGCACCACCAGCTCGGGCCGGTACAGCAGCTCGCCGCGCGGCACCCGGTTGCCGCCCAGCTCCTCCAGCAGGTAGCCGACCGCGGTCATGCTCATCTCGCGGACGGGCTGGCGGATCGTGGTGAGCGGCGGGTCCAGGTAGGGCACCAGCGGGGAGTCGTCGAACCCCACCACCGACACGTCCTCGGGCACCCGCAGGCCGCGCTGCCGGGCGGCGCGGATCACGCCGATCGCCAGGATGTCGCTGCCGCAGCAGATCGCGGTGCAGCCCTGGTCCAGCAGCCGGGAGGCCGCCGCCTGGCCGCCCTCCACGGTGAACAGCGAGGGCGTGATCAGCTCGTCGGCCGCCGCGGCGTCCATGCCCAGACCCGCCGCCAGGGCCCTGCGGAAGCCCTCGGCCTTGCGGATGGAGGGCACGAACCGCTCCTGGCCGAGCGCCAGCCCGATCCGGGTGTGGCCGAGCGAGATCAGGTGCTCCACGCCCAGCTCGATCGATGCGCCGTCGTCGTTGGAGATGAACGGCGCGTCGACGCCCTCCCGGTAGCCGTTGACCAGGACCAGCGGCAGCCCGCGGTCGGTCAGCCTGGTGTAGCGGTCCAGCGTGGCGGTGGAGTCGGCGTGCATGCCGCTGACCACGATGATCCCCGCGACGCCGCGCTCCAGCAGGAGGTCGGTGTAGTCGTCCTCGCGGATCCCGCCGGGGGTCTGGGTGCACAGCACCGCGGTGTACCCGGACGTGGCCAGCGCCGTCTCGATCACCTGGGCGAACACCGGGAACACCGGGTTGGTCAGCTCCGGGACGATCAGCCCGATGAGCCCCGCCCGCTGCGGGCGCAGCCGCGGCGGGCGCTCGTACCCCAGGACGTCCAGCGCGGTGAGCACCGACTGCCGCGTCACGGTGGAGACGTTCGGCTTGCCGTTGAGCACCCGGCTCACGGTCGCCTCACTGACCCCCGCCTGCGCCGCGATGTCGGACAACCGTGTCGCCATGGGCCTCAATCTACCGCCCACGCGGGCCGCCCTCGGGTTCGATCCACCAGACGGCACTGTCGGCGGGCAGCCACACCACGTCGCCCTCGCGCCGGAAGCCGCCGCTGGCCAGCACGACCTCGCCGGCGCAGGGCAGGGCGACCTCCTCGCCGGTGAGGTTGACCTGGCAGTGGAAGCCCGGCTCGCGGCGCAGGGACAGCGTGCCCTCGGGGCAGGGCTCCCAGGCCAGCGAGCCGTCGCCGAGCGCCGGGTGCTCGCGCCGGAAGGCCAGGGCGGCGGTGTAGAGGGACAGCGTGGAGGACGGGTCGGCGCGCTGGGCCTCGACGGTCAGGCCGCTCCAGGCGGGCGGGATCGGCAGCCAGGTGCCCTCGCACTCGCCGAACCCGAACGGGGGCAGCTCGCCCGACCAGGGCAGCGGCACCCGGCAGCCGTCGCGCCCGGCGTCCGCGCCCCGGCCGAGCTGCGGGTCGGTCAGGAACTCCGGCGGGAGGTCGAGCACCTCGGGCAGCCCCAGCTCCTCGCCCTGGTACACGTACGCCGAGCCCGGCAGGGCCAGCATGAGCAGCGCCGCGGCGCGGGCCCGCCGCAGGCCGGCCTCGCCGCCGCCGTAGCGGGTGACGTGGCGGCGCACGTCGTGGTTGGACAGCACCCACGTGGACGGGGCGCCCACGGAGCCGTCCGACGCCAGCGAGAGGTCGATGACCTCGCGCAGGGAGCCGGCGTCCCAGTCGGCGCCCAGGAAGAAGAAGTTGAACGCCTGGTGCAGCTCGTCCGGGCGGACGTACCGGGCGAGCCGCTCGGTGGTGGGCGCCCACGCCTCGGCGACGCCGATCCGGTTCCCGGGGTAGGAGTCCAGCAGCCGCCGCCAGGAGCGGTGGATCTCGTGGACCCCGTCCTGGTCGAAGTAGGGCAGCGGGTCGTTGCCCAGCATCCGCGACTGGTCGGGGCGCCCGACGTCCGGCAGGCCCGCGGCCTTGATCATGCCGTGCGCGACGTCGATGCGGAAGCCGTCCGCGCCCAGGTCGAGCCAGAACCGCAGGACGTCCTCGAACTCCGCGCGGACCTCGGGGTTCTCCCAGTTGAGGTCGGGCTGCTCGGGCGCGAACAGGTGCAGGTACCACTGGCCGTCGGCGACCCGGGTCCAGGCGGGGCCGCCGAAGACCGACTCCCAGTCGTTGGGCGGCTCCTCGCCCCTGCCGTCGCGGAAGATGTAGCGCTCGCGGGCGGCGGCGTCGCCCGCCAGCGCCTCCTGGAACCAGGCGTGCCGGTCGGAGGTGTGGTTGGGCACGATGTCGACGATGATCCGCAGGCCGAGCCCGTGGGCGTCGCGGATGAGGGCTCGGGCGTCGTCCAGGTCGCCGAACAGCGGGTCCACCCGCCGGTAGTCGGCCACGTCGTACCCGAAGTCGGCCATCGGCGAGGCGAAGAACGGCGTCAGCCACACGGCGTCCACGCCCAGCGCCGCCAGGTACGGCAGGCGGGCCCGGACGCCGGGCAGGTCGCCGATCCCGTCGCCGTTCCCGTCCGCGAAGCTGCGGACGTAGACCTGGTAGATCACCGCGTCGCGCCACCAGCGGTCGGTCTCGCGCGCGGTGCTCCGGACGCTGTCTGTCTGAGCGGTCATGAAGAAGTCCCCCCGGGGATAGGAGCGGTCTGGGAGTGCGGCAGGGCTACTTGACGCCGCCTGCGGTGAGGCCCGCGACGATCCGGCGCTGGAAGACGAGCACCAGGACCACCAGCGGCACCGTCACCACCACGGCGGCGGCCATCTGGGTGCCGAAGGGCTGGTCGAACCCGCTGACGCCGGTGAACTTGGCGATGGCGACCGTGGCGGTCTGCATCTCTTTCTCGTTGACCATGCTGAAGGCGATGATGAATTCGTTCCAGGCCATGATGAACACGATGATGGCGGTCGTGAAAACCCCCGGCGCGGCCAGAGGAATGATGATTTTGCGGAAGGCCTGGCCGCGGGAGCAGCCGTCGATCATCGCCGCCTGCTCCAGCTCGAACGGCAGCTGGCGGAAGAAGACCGTGAGGTTCCAGACGGCCAGCGGCAGGGCGAAGCCCAGGCTGGGCACGACCATCGCCTGGTAGGTGTTGATCCAGTCGATCTCGGTGAACAGTTTGAGCAGCGGCACCACCTGGGAGATGCCGGGGAACATGGAGGTCGCCATGATGACGCCGAGCACCGCGTTCTTGCCGCGGAAGTCCAGGCGGGCCAGCGTGTAGGCGGTGAAGACCCCGATGAGGAGGGTCAGCACGGTGGTCGCGCCGGCGACCAGCAGGCTGTTGGCCAGCGCCCGGACGAACTCGTTGCCCGGGGCGAAGACCGCCTCCAGGTTCTCGGTGGACCACGGCGACGGCCACGGGCCGGAGTCGAACTGGTCGGACGGCCGGCGGAACGCCGAGACGACCATCCAGTAGAACGGCGCCAGGCAGAAGACCAGGATGAGGGCGACGCCCAGGTAGGGCAGAGCCTTACGCCTCACGCCGCCACCTCCTTTCCGGTCTGCTCGGGTTTCCTCGACCGCGCCTCGCCGATGACGTCGGCGCCCAGCACCTTGACGAAGGTGTAGGCGATCACCGCGATGTAGAGGAACAGGATCGTGGCGTAGGCGGTGGCCACGCCGTAGCGCAGGTTCCCCGCCTCCATCCACGCGAGCATCGACAGGGTCTCGACGGAGTCCTTGTTGGCGCCGACGAGGACGAAGGGCAGGTCGAACATGCGCAGGGTGTCGAGCATGCGGAAGAGCACGGCGACGACCAGTGCGGGCCTGACCAGCGGCAGGGTGATCAGGCGGAACTGCTGCCAGGCGCTCGCGCCGTCCACCTTGGCGGCCTCGTAGACGTCCTTGGGGATCATCTGCAGTCCGGCCAGCACCAGCAGGCCGATGAACGGCGAGGTCTTCCACACCTCGGCGACGACGATCGCGAGCTTGGAGGCGATGCCGTCGGCGGTCCACAGGATCTCCTGTCCCAGCAGGGTGTTGGCGACCCCGTCCGGCTGGAAGATCCACCGCCACAGCAGGCCGGACATGGCGGTCGGCACCGCCCAGGGCACCAGCACGCTCGCCCGGATCAGCGCCCGGCCGCGCAGCGCCTGGTGCATGATCAGCGCCAGCCCGACGCCGATCGCCGTCTCCAGGACGACGGCCGTGACGGTGAAGAACGTGGTGTTGGAGAAGGCGTTCCAGAACGCCTCCCCGCGCTCGCCGCTGAACAGCGCGGCGTAGTTGTCCAGGCCGACGAACCGCTCGCCCTCGATGACGAAGCCGTTCTCGTCCAGCCCTTCGGCCTGGGCGAACAGGGACTCCCGGATGCCCGAGAGCACCGGGTAGCCGACGACGAGCGCCAGCACCAGGAAGGTGGGGGAGAGCAGGAGCAGCGCCAGGCGCCGCGAGGTGTTGCGCGCCTGGCCGCCCGGCCGGGGAGCCCGCGCCGGGCGGGCGGCGCCGCCGGGGGACTTGTCGAGGATGGTCGCCATGGGTCTCTCTCTCGAGCTCCGGGCCGGGGCAGGGGCGGCGCCCCCGCCCCGGCGGGGGCTCACGGGGTGAGGGTCTCGAGCTTGGCCTGCAGGTCGGTCAGCGCCTGCTCGGTCGTGGTCTCACCGGTGAGGGCGCCGTAGGCGGCCTCCTGGACGGCGGTGGTGACGTCGCCGTACTTGACGGCCTTCGGACGGCCCTTGGCGTTCTCGATGGCCGTCTTCAGCGCGGGCATGTACGGGAACTTCTTCACGATGTCGGGGTCTTCGTAAAGCGCGGCGACGGAAGGCGCCTTGCCGATGACCAAAGCGTTGGCCTTCTGCACCTCGGCGCTGGACATGTACTTGAGGAAGTCCAGCGCGGTGGCCTTGTTTTTGGCGAAGGCCGAGATGGCGAAGTTGTGGCCGCCCAGCGTGGACACGCCCGGTCCGCTGGAACCGGGCAGCGGCGCCACGTCGAACCTGCCGACGACCTTGGACGCCTTCGGGTCGGTGGCCGAGGCGTACTGGTAGGGCCACTGGCGGTGGAAGATCAGCTTGCCGCCGATGAAGTCGGCGCGGCCGAGCTCCTCGGTGTAGGTGATGGCCTTCTTGTCGATGTGGCCGTCCTTGAAGGCGTTGACCAGCACGTCCAGGCCGGCCTTGGCCTCGGGGGTGTTCACGGCCGGCTTGCCGGACTCGTCCACGACCGAGCCGCCGGCGCCGTGGATGGCCTCGGAGGCGTTGACGGTCAGGCCCTCGTACTTGTCGAACTGGCCGGCGTAGCAGTCGAGGTCCTTCGCCTCGGAGACCTTGTCCCTGATGGTGTCGCAGGCGGCGAACAGCTCGCTCCAGGTGGTGGGCGCCTTCTCGATGCCCGCCTTCTCCAGCAGGTCCTTGCGGTAGTACAGCAGGCCCGCGTCGGAGTCCATCGGCAGCGCGTACAGCTTGTCCATGTACCGGCCGGTGTCGACGGTGGGCTTCAGCAGCTTGTCGAGGCCGAGGCCGGCCTCGGGCAGCTCCTCCACCCAGCGGTTGGCGGCGAACTCGGCGGTCCAGACGACGTCGAGGTTGAGGACGGTGTAGGCGTCCGACTTCGTCTGGGCGTTCTGGATCATCTGCTGGCGCTGCTCGTCCGCCTTGTCGGAGAGCTCGATGAGCCGCACCGGCTCCTGCGGGTGCGCGGCGTTCCAGTCGTCTATCTGCTTCTGCAGGTTGCCGGAGGTGTCCTTGCCGCTGACGAAGGTGATCTCACCCCGTCCCTCGAGCGTGGCCGCCTTCTCGGTGTCCTTGCCGCCGTCACTGCCTCCACCGCAGGCGGTGAGCACGAGCGCGAGACCGACGGCCGCGCCGGTCAAGGGGATGCGCCGCATGGTGCTTTCCTCCAGATCGATCAGGGGGTGCCGTCCGGGGGGTGTCCGGACGGTGGCCCGGACGCTAGCAACGTCTTGCAAGTATGTAAATGGTTTGCAGCAACTTGCAGAAAGATTTGTGACACTGCTGTGATGAGGGCAGGGCGAGGCAGGCAGGCGAGGGGAGAAGGCCGGGCGGACGCGCCGGTAAGCCTTGCAAGAGCTGCAAGAAAAGTTGCAAGAAGCTCGTCGGAGCCGGTCAGAGCACCGGGGTGGAGTCCTGGGAGCTGTGCGCGGCGCGCAGGGCGGCGTCGACGGCGCCGGGGGAGAGGATGTGGTCGAGGATCATGGTGGCGCAGCCGAGGAGGCCCGCGTCGTCGCCGAGGAGGCTGGGCTCGATGCGCAGCCTGCGGGTGGCCACGGCCGCGGCCTTCTGGTAGACGGTCTCGCGCACGCCCGCGATGAGGTTCTTGCCCGCCAGGTCGCCGCCGAGGACGACCAGGGCCGGGTTCAGCACGTTGATGGAGGCGGCGACGACCTCGCCGATCCGGCGGCCCGCGTCGCGCAGCACGGCCACCGCCTCCAGGTCGCCCGCACGGGCCAGGGCCGCCAGTTCCGGCAGGTTCGCGGCACGGCCGCCCAGCTGGGCCAGCAGCGCGGCGCCGCCCGCGACGGTCTCGACGCAGCCCACGGTCCCGCAGCCGCACAGCAGCCCGTCCGGGACGGAGATGTGCCCGATCTCCCCGGCCGAGCCGTAGGCGCCCCGCTGCAGGCGCCCGCCGGAGACGATGCCGGCTCCTATGCCGGTGGAGGCCTTGACGAACAGGAGGTCGTCCACGTCGTGGCGGAGCCGGTGCTCGCCCAGCGCCATGACGTTGACGTCGTTGTCGATGCACACCGGAACCGGGTAGCGCTCGGCGACCGCGGCGACGACCGGCTCGTGCTCGGCCGACGCGCCGGGCACGGCGATGCCCACCCCGCGCACCGGGCCCTGCTCCAGGGCGCCCCACAGGTCGAGGACGGCGCCGATGCCCGCCTCGGGGCCGCCGTCCACGTCGACCGGCCCCTGGCTCAGGATCGTGCCCGCCAGGTCGCAGACGGCCAGGTGGCCGTGGGTGTGGCCGAGGGAGGCGACCAGGACGGTGCCGCCCGCGCCGTTGAACTCCAGCCGCGCCGCGGGCCGCCCGCCGCTGGACACGCCCGGGCTCTCGGTCACCAGACCGGCGTCCAGCAGCTCGTTCACCCGCTGCCCGATCACGGGCCGGGACAGGCCGGTGACGCGGGCCAGCTCCGCGCGGGTGTGGAGCCCCTCCTCCCGGATGAGGCGCAGGATCTCCCCGGTGGTGGCGGCAACTCCGGTCACTCTCGGCATTCTTCAAGTGAACCATGTCGGAGAGGCTTGTTCCGCGTGACTTTTGTAATTTTTCCTACTTAAGTCCGCTGTGATCTCTTGCTAAGGTAGGCCTCCGGTTCTTCTATCTGCCCCGGGAGACTTTCAATGGCAGCCGTGCACCCGGTCGTCGCCCGCGTCACCGAGCGGATCGCCGCGCGCAGCGCCGGCGGGCGCGCCGCGTACCTCGCCCGCGTGGCCGAGGCCAGGTCCGAGGGGCCCGCGCGCGGAGCGCTCGGCTGCGGCAACCTCGCCCACGGCTTCGCCGCCTGCGGCCCGGAGGAGAAGGCGGCGCTGCGCGGGAACGCCCGGCCGAACATCGCGATCGTCACCTCCTACAACGACATGCTCTCGGCGCACCAGCCGTTCCGGACCTACCCCGAGCGGCTGAAGAAGGCGATCCTGCTGGCGGGCGGCGTCGCCCAGGTGGCGGGCGGAGTCCCGGCCATGTGCGACGGCATCACCCAGGGCCGCGCCGGCATGGACCTGTCGCTGTTCAGCCGGGACGTGGTGGCCATGTCCACCGCGATCGCGCTGGCCCACGACATGTTCGACGGCGCCCTCATGCTCGGCGTCTGCGACAAGATCGTGCCCGGCCTCGTCATCGGGGCGCTGGCGTTCGGGCAGCTCCCCACGGTGCTGGTGCCCGCGGGGCCGATGCGCTCGGGCCTGCCCAACGCCGAGAAGAGCCGCATCCGCAAGCTGCACGCCATCGGCGAGGTCGGCCGCGACGAGCTGCTGGACGCCGAGGCGAAGTCCTACCACTCGCCCGGCACCTGCACCTTCTACGGCACCGCCAACAGCAACCAGATGCTGATGGAGGTCATGGGCCTGCACCTGCCCGGCGCCAGCTTCGTGGCGCCGGACACGAAGCTGCGCGAGGCGCTCACCGACGAGGCGGGCCGCCGCGTCGTGCAGGGCGCGCCGCCGATCGCCGAGGTCCTGGACGAGAAGGCCTTCGTCAACGGCGTGGTGGCCCTGCTGGCCACCGGCGGCTCCACCAACCACACGCTGCACCTGCCCGCGATGGCCGCCGCCGCCGGCATCGAGCTGACCTGGGACGACTTCGCCGAGCTGTCGTCGGTCACCCCGCTGCTCACCCGGATCTACCCCAACGGCGCCGCCGACGTGAACCACTTCCACGCCGCGGGCGGCACCGGTTTCCTCATCGGCGAGCTGCTGGAGGCCGGGCTGCTGCACGAGGACGTCAGAACGGTCACCGGCGAGGGCCTGGACGCCTACACCACGGTGCCCGTCCTCGCCGAGACCGAGGGCCTGCTGTGGAAGCCCGCCCGCGAGACCTCCGGCGACGAGGACGTGCTGCGCCCCGCCGGGAACCCGTTCTCCGCCGACGGCGGCCTGCGCATGCTCGAGGGCAACCTCGGCCGCGGCGTCGTCAAGATCTCGGCGGTCCTGCCCGAGCACCGGGTGATCGAGGCGCCCGCCCGGGTCTTCGCCACCCAGGAGCAGGTCTTCGCCGCCTTCGAGGCCGGCGAGCTCGACCGCGACGTGGTGGTCGTGCTGCGCTACCAGGGCCCGCAGGCCACCGGCATGCCGGAGCTGCACAAGCTGACCCCGCCGCTGTCGGTGCTGCAGGACCGCGGCTTCAAGGTCGCGCTGGTCACCGACGGGCGGCTGTCCGGGGCGTCCGGCACGGTCCCCGCCGCCATCCACCTGACGCCCGAGGCCGCCTCGGGCGGCCCGCTGGCCCGCATCCAGGACGGCGACGTCGTGCGCTTCGACGCCGACTCCGGCAAGCTCGAAGCGCTCGCCGACCTCGCCGCCCGCCCCGGCACGGGCGCGGCTCCCTCCCGCCAGGAGTGGAGCGGCACCGGCCGCGACCTCTTCGCCGCCTTCCGCGCCTCGGTGGGCCCGGCGGAACGAGGCGCCTCGGTCTTCTAGCCCCCGTCGTCACCAGACGACGACTGCAGACTTCTCGAACGGCGCCGCTCCGGCGGCGCCCCGAGACGAGACTTCCCCGCGGGTCCGGCGACGGCGGAGGGGCCGGACCCGGCCCGTGGGGAATCGACTTCCCGCGGAGCCGTGGCCGGAGGAGGGGCCGCGCCCGGCTCCGCGGGAGACCGTTCTCCCGTGGTTCCAGGCCGGCGGAGGGGCCGAGCCTGGAACCACGGGGACTGTTCTCCCGCGGCCCGATGACGGCGGAGGGGCCGAAACCGGTCCGCGGGGAATCGACTTCCCGCGTTGCCGGGTCGGCGGAAGGCCGTGCCCGGTTCCGCGGGGGATTGTTTTCCTGCGGGCCCGGTGACGGCGGAGGGGCCGGAGCCGGTCCGCGGGGATGTTTTCCGTGGTACCGGGGCGGCGGGGGCCGTGCCCGGTCCGCGGGGATGTTTCCCGTGGTGTCGGGGCGGCGGAGGGGCCGCGCCGGTTCCACGGGGACTGTTCTCCCGCGGGGTCGTGGCCGGAGGAGGGGCCGCGCCCGGCTTCGCGGGAACCGCCTCCTCGCGGAGGCCGGCCGTGGCGGAGGGGCCGCGGCCGGCCTGCGCGGGGGACCGCCGTGCGACCCGAGGAATGGAACATGCGGACCCTGGACCTGATGAAGCTCGCCCCCGTGGTGCCGGTCGTGGTGCTCGACGACGCCGCCAAGGCGGTACCGCTGGCCCGGGCGCTGGTCGCCGGCGGCCTGCCGGTGATCGAGGTGACCCTGCGCACCGAGGCGGCCCTGGAGGGCATCCGCCGGATCGCCGCCGAGGTGCCCGGCGCCGTGGTGGGCGCCGGCACCGTCGTGGCCCCCGGCCAGGTCGAGCAGGCCGCCGAGGCGGGCTCCCGCTTCCTGGTCAGCCCCGGCTGCACCGACACCCTGCGCGCCGCGATGACCGGCAGCGGCCTGCCGTTCCTGCCCGGCGTCTCCACCGCGTCGGAGGCCATGGCCCTGCTGGAGCACGGCATCACCGAACTGAAGTTCTTCCCCGCCAAGCCCGCGGGCGGAGCCCCCTACCTGAGGTCCCTCGCCGGGCCGCTGCCCGGCCTGTCCTTCTGCCCCACCGGCGGCATCACCCTGCAGACGGCGCCCGACTTCCTGGCGCTGCCCAACGTGCCCTGCGTGGGCGGCACCTGGCTCACCCCCGCCGACGCCGTCGCCTCGGGCGACTGGGCGCGGATCGAGAAGCTCGCGGCCGAGGCCGCCGCCCTGGGCGGCCCCGTGGCGGCCTGAGCCGCCCTAACGCGACCAGATGCGGCGCAGGTGGCGGAAGAAGAGGCCGAACAGCAGGGCCAGGAACAGGATGCGGACCAGGGCGTAGACGACCGGGAAGCCGGTGACCACCGCGATCGCGAGGAGGACCGCGCCCAGGAGCAGGCCCGTCATCAGGAAGCGCGAGCCCCGGTGGCGGGGGCGGGGGTGCCCGCCGCGGGGCTCCGGGGCGGTGCGCCAGGGCCGCGGGCCGGGGAGGTCGTGGACGATCTCCGTCAGGTCGGCCTCGGTCCGGGCGGCCAGGGCGCGGTCCAGGCGCTCCTCGAGTTCGGCGCCGTCGAGGCGGCCCTCGGCGTAGTGGCGCTGGAGCGCCTCGGTCACGGCGGTGCGCTCGGCGTCGCCGATCCGCAGGTCCGGGCGGTCGTCGTTCACGGCGAGCCGGCCCAGCCGGGCGGCGGCGATCCGCTGGTAGGCGGGGTGGTGGTGCCGGTGCATGGTCACTCCTCGTCCTCGTCCTCGGGGGCGGCGTCGTCGTCGGCGAGGATGCCGTACAGGCGCCGCCGGGTCTGGCCGATGAGGCGCCTCGCCTCGGCGACCTGGGCGGGTGTGCCCGCCTGCACCACCTGGACCAGCGCGGTGCCCAGCTGAGCCGCCTCCTTGAAGACCGCGCCGAGGTCGCCGGGCCACTCCTCGGTGGAGGGCTGCTCGTCCCAGGGGGCGCGGGGCGGGTTGGCGGCCACGTGCTCGCGGCCCTCGTCGGTCAGGGAGAAGGTCTTGCGCCCTTCGGACTCCCCGCCGCGGATGAGGCCCTCGTCGGCCAGCTGCTGGAGGGCGGGGTAGACCGCGCCGGGGCTGGGCTTCCAGGTGCCGCCGCTGCGCTCCTCGACCTCCTGGATGATCTGGTAGCCGTTGTGCGGGCCCTCGCCGAGCAGCAGGAGGATCGCCGCGCGCACCCCGCCGCGCCTGGCCTTGCGGGGAGGCGGCGGGCCGAAGGGGAAGCCGCCGCCGGGCGGGCCCCAGGGGCCGCCCCTGCCGCGCCTTTCGCTCCATCCGAAGAGGAACTCGGGGCCGGGGCCGTGCCGCCCGCCGTGCCGTCCGTGCATGGGTGCCTCCGATCACTCACCGTACCGTAAAGATATATCGATAACGCGGGGCCGGGAACCGGGGTTCCCGGCCCCGCGCCGGAGTGTCACTTCGCTTCGGGCGCGTCGGCGGTCCGGCCGCCGGCGAGGAGCCCGTGCAGGGCGCGCCGGGCCTCGTCGACCAGGCGGCGGGCCTCGGCGACCAGCTCGGGGGAGCCGTCCCTGACCACCTGGACCAGCGCGGCCTGGAGCCGTGCCGCGTCCCGGAAGGCCGCGGCCAGCTCGCCCGCGCCGGGGAAGGGCTCTGCCCACGGCTCGGCGGGCGGCGCGGCGGCCACGTGCTCGCGGCCCTCGTCGGTCAGGGTGAAGACCCTGCGCCCGTCGATCTCCTCGCCGCGGACCAGGCCCTCGTCGGCCAGCTGCTGCAGGGTGGGGTAGACCGCGCCGGGCCGGGGGCTCCAGAGCCCGCCGCTGCGCCGTTCGGCCTCCTGGATGATCTGGTGCCCGTTGCGCGGCTCCTCGCCGAGCAGCAGGAGGATCGCCGCGCGCACCGCGCCGCGCCCGTTCCTGCGGCCGCGCCCGGAGGGGCCGCCGCGGCGGGCGCCCCGCCCCTCGAAGGGGAACCCGCCGAAGGGCTGTTCCGGGTCGAGCAGCCCGAAGGGGCGGCGTCCCCCGTGTCGTCGTCCGTACATGGTGTTGCTCCGATCAGTCTTTTTCGTTCTTGACACTACTAACGATATATCGAGAACGTTCGAGAGGCAAGCAACGATGTCCGTATCCCCCCTGTGTGGGGGTGGCTGACCTACCCATGGGTAACTTGATATCAAGACAAATCCTGGATACCTTGACGTCAAGAGAAATCCGGCCGAAGTTAGGCTTACCTGCGTTCTGAGTACGATCGGGACTACGGCAGGATTCTCAGGGGAGAACGCCACCGCGCCCACCGCGCCGGACCGTCCAGGCCAGGCAGCGGGGCGGGAGAAGTTCCACCAGCGCCCAGGCAGACGTCCGGTGTGCCGCCCGCCGGCACGCCGTGGAGGAGGAGGACGGGAAGTGTCCGCGAACAGCTTCGGCAGCAAGAGTGAGCTGCGGGTAGGCGAGAAGACCTACGAGATTTACCGGCTGGACGCCGTCGAGGGCTCGGCCCGCCTCCCGTACAGCCTGAAGGTTCTCCTGGAGAACCTGCTGCGCACCGAGGACGGCGCCAACATCACGGCCGACCACATCCGGGCCCTGGGGAACTGGGACCCGAACGCCCAGCCCGACACCGAGATCCAGTTCACGCCCGCCCGCGTGATCATGCAGGACTTCACCGGCGTGCCCTGCGTGGTCGACCTGGCCACCATGCGCGAGGCCGTGCGCGACCTGGGCGGCGACCCGTCCAAGATCAACCCGCTCGCCCCGGCCGAGATGGTCATCGACCACTCCGTCATCGTCGACAACTACGCCTCGCCGCGGGCGTTCGGCCTGAACGTCGCCGTCGAGTACGAGCGCAACCAGGAGCGCTACCAGTTCCTGCGCTGGGGCCAGACCGCCTTCGACGAGTTCAAGGTCGTCCCGCCGGGCACCGGCATCGTGCACCAGGTGAACATCGAGCACCTGGCCCGCGTCGTCTTCGACCGGGGCGGCGTCGCCTACCCCGACACCTGCGTGGGCACCGACTCCCACACCACGATGGAGAACGGCATCGGCGTCCTGGGCTGGGGCGTCGGCGGCATCGAGGCCGAGGCCGCGATGCTCGGCCAGCCGATCTCCATGCTGATCCCGCGTGTCGTGGGCTTCAAGCTGACCGGCGAGCTGCCGTCCGGCACCACCGCCACCGACCTGGTGCTGACCATCACCGAGATGCTGCGCAAGCACGGCGTGGTCGGCAAGTTCGTGGAGTTCTACGGCGCGGGCGTCGCCGCCCTGCCGCTGGCCAACCGCGCCACCATCGGCAACATGAGCCCCGAGTTCGGCTCCACCTGCGCGATCTTCCCGATCGACGGCGAGACCACCAAGTACCTGCGCCTGACCGGCCGCTCCGACGAGCAGATCGCGCTCGTGGAGGCCTACGCCAAGGAACAGGGCATGTGGCTGGACCCCGACGCCCAGCCCGAGTTCTCCGAGCACCTCGAGCTCGACCTGGCCACCGTCGTGCCGTCCATCGCCGGGCCCAAGCGCCCGCAGGACCGCATCGAGGTCTCCAAGGCCAAGGAGACCTGGCGCCGCGACGTGCAGAACTACGTCAAGGACGCCGAGGACGAGGCCGGCGTGGAGTCCTTCCCCGCCTCCGACTCCCCGGCGGTCGGCACCGCCGCCGCGGGCGAGAGCAACGACGACCGCCCGCACCGGAAGGTCCCGGTCACCCTGGCCGACGGCACCTCCTTCGAGCTCGACCACGGCATGGTGGCGGTCGCGGCGATCACCTCCTGCACCAACACCTCCAACCCGTACGTCATGGTCGGCGCGGGCCTGCTCGCCAAGAAGGCGGTGGAGAAGGGCCTCACCCGCAAGCCGTGGGTGAAGACCTCCCTGGCGCCCGGCTCCCAGGTCGTCACCGGCTACTACGAGCGCGCGGGCCTCACCCCGTACCTCGACAAGATCGGCTACAACCTGGTCGGCTACGGCTGCACCACCTGCATCGGCAACACCGGCCCGCTGGAGCCGGAGATCTCCAAGGCCGTCAACGACAACGACCTCGCGGTCACCGCGGTCCTGTCCGGCAACCGCAACTTCGAGGGCCGCATCAGCCCCGACGTGAAGATGAACTACCTGGCCTCGCCGCCGCTGGTCATCGCCTACGCGCTCGCGGGCACGATGGACATCGACATCCTCAACGACCCGATCGGCGAGGGCACCGACGGGCCGGTCTACCTCCGCGACATCTGGCCCAGCCCCGAGGAGGTCGCCGAGGTCGTCGAGAGCTCGATCTCCCAGGACCTGTTCGTCAAGGACTACGCCGACGTCTTCGCCGGCGACGAGCGCTGGCAGGGCCTGAACATCCCGACCGGCGACACCTTCGAGTGGGACGAGGCCTCCACCTACGTCCGCAAGGCCCCGTACTTCGACGGCATGCCGGAGCAGCCCGCCCCGGTCTCCGACATCCACGGCGCGCGCGTGCTGGCCAAGCTGGGCGACTCGGTCACCACCGACCACATCTCCCCGGCCGGCAACATCAAGGTCGGCACCCCGGCGGCCCAGTACCTGGAGGCCAACGGCGTCGCGGTCAAGGACTTCAACTCCTACGGCTCGCGCCGCGGCAACCACGAGGTCATGATCCGCGGCACCTTCGCCAACATCCGGCTGCGCAACCAGCTGCTGGACGGCGTCGAGGGCGGCTACACCCGCGACTTCACGCTCGAGGGCGCCCCGCAGTCGTTCATCTACGACGCCTCGGCCAACTACCAGGCCGCCGGCGTCCCGCTGGTCGTCCTGGCGGGCAAGGAGTACGGTTCGGGCTCCTCCCGCGACTGGGCGGCCAAGGGCACCGCGCTGCTGGGCGTGAAGGCCGTCATCGCCGAGTCCTACGAGCGCATCCACCGCTCGAACCTCATCGGCATGGGCGTCATCCCGCTGCAGTTCCCCGAGGGCCAGAGCGCCGACTCGCTCGGCCTGACCGGGACCGAGACGTTCGAGATCATCGGGATCGAGAAGCTCAACGAGGGCGGCACGCCCAAGACCGTGACGGTCAAGGCCGACGGTAAGGAGTTCGAGGCGGTCGTGCGCATCGACACCCCGGGCGAGGCCGACTACTACCGCCACGGCGGCATCATGCAGTACGTGCTGCGCAGCCTGATCGCCCGCTAGGGGCGCTGGGCGGACCCGTCCGCCAGGAGACCGCCGTCCGGCTCGCCGGACGGCGGTTTCTCGCTCTCTGGGGGGTGGAAAAAGTAGGATTCTGTGTCAGGATTCTCCGACGAGGCCCCATCTCTCGCCGGGTGGAATCCGCGGTTCTCCTGCCGCCGGGCCTCGGTCGACGGGGGCGAGCCCGCCTACCCCGGCTCCGGCCGGTCTCTTCGTTCGGTGCGGGGTCGTGTCAAGTCCGAGAGTCAGGCGGATCCCGGAGAGGAAGCGCATGCAGGCGATCAGCGTGCGGCAGCCGTATGCCTGGGCCGTCGCCCGAGGGCACCGGCGGCTGTCCAACCAGCCGGAACCGACGTCCTACCGTGGAACGCTCCTGATCCACGCGGCCATGCGGGTGGACCTCGACTCCTGCGGGCTGCCCAGGGTGCGCGCGGCGGGCTGGGACCCGTCCGACCCGCTGGCCACCCTGGGCGCGGCCATCGCCGTCGCCGAGCTCACCGACGTGTGCGACGGCGGCTCCGCCTGCGCGTGCGGGGAGTGGGCCAAGCCGGGGGAGTGCCACTGGCGGCTGGAGGGCGTGCGGCCCCTGCGCCGCCCCATCGTGGCGCTGGGGCGCCAGGGCGGGCTGTGGACCGTCCAGCCCTCCCTGGCCGCGGAGGTGAAGGCGATGCTGCTGGAGCCGCCCTCTCACCGGGAGCGCGTGCTCACCACCTGATGGCCGGCGGCAGCAGGCCCTCGTCGGCCTGCCGCCACTGCTGGGGCGGGCCCAGCTTCACCAGCTGCTCCATCTGCTCGACGAACCAGGGCGAGGCGTCGGGGTCGTGGACCAGGGCCTGCACGCCCGCCCAGTCCCGCCACTCGAACGCCTCGACCTCCGCGGGGTCGCGCACCGGCTCGGTGTCCACCAGGGCGCGCACCACCGGGCACCACTCGTGCTCGACCACCCCGTTCATCTCGGCCCGGTAGACGAATCCGGGCAGGACCAGCGTGATGTCGCGCACCGTCAGGCCCAGCTCGCTGCGCACCCGGCGGGTGACGGCCTCGCGCAGGGTCTCCCCGGGCGCGGGGTGCCCGCAGGCGCTGTTGGTCCACACCGAGGGGAAGCTGGCCTTGCTGTGCGCCCGCTGGCTGATCAGCACCCGTCCGGAGGCGTTCACCAGATAGGACGAGAACGCCAGGTGAAATGGTGTGTTTTTGTGGTGACTCTCTGCTTTTGGCGCTGTTCCGGTGGGATGTCCCGCTTCGTCCAGCAACACTATCTTCTCGCCCATGTGAACTTTCTTCTCCTCGCTCCGCCAGTTCCGCCAACCCGCATTAAACTCTGGGCAACCATAAGCCGCAGGGGCCTGCTCCGGGAGCGTACAGAGCGTCGGAGGCCTCTACTTCAGAGGAGATGACCGCTTGAGCCTGCTTGAGTCGATCAAAGGCCCCGACGACCTGAAACGCCTCGACGTCGACAGCCTGCCCGCGCTGCACGCGGAGATCCGGGAATTCCTGGTCGAGGCCGTCTCCAAGACCGGCGGGCATCTGGGACCCAACCTCGGCGTCGTGGAGCTGACCGTGGCGCTGCACCGCGTGTTCGACTCCCCGAACGACCGTATCCTCTTCGACACAGGTCACCAGGCCTACGTGCACAAGATGCTCACCGGCCGCCAGGACTTCGGCGGCCTGCGCCAGAAGGGCGGCGTCTCGGGCTACCCCTGCCAGGCCGAGTCCGAGCACGACGTCATCGAGAACTCCCACGCCTCCACCGCGCTGTCCTACGCCGACGGCCTGGCCAAGGCGTTCCAGCTGCGCGGCGAGACCGACCGGTGCGCGGTCGCGGTCGTGGGCGACGGCGCCCTCACCGGAGGCATGTGCTGGGAGGCGCTGAACAACATCGCCGCGGGCAGGGACCGGCCGGTGATCATCGTGGTCAATGACAACGGGCGCTCCTACTCCCCGACGATCGGCGGCCTGGCCAGCCACCTGGCCGACCTGCGCGTCACCCAGGGCTACGAGAAGGCGCTCGACCTGGTGAAGAAGACCGTGCCCCGGGTGCCGGTCGCCGGCGAGCTCGCCTACGAGGCCCTGCACGGCCTCAAGAAGGGCCTCAAGGACATCCTGCAGCCGCAGGCCATGTTCGAGGACCTGGGCCTGAAGTACATCGGCCCCATCGACGGGCACGACGAGCAGGCGCTGGAGCACGCCCTGCGCAAGGCGCGCGAGTTCGGCGGCCCGGTGATCGTGCACGCGATCACCGTCAAGGGCCAGGGCTACGGCCCGGCGCTGGCCAACGTCGAGGACCACATGCACGGCGGCGGGGCGTTCGACCCCACGACCGGCAAGGGCAGGCCCGGCGGCGGCACCAGCTGGACCAAGGTCTTCTCCAACGAGATGCTCGAGATCGGCGCCGAGCGCCAGGACGTCGTGGGCATCACCGCAGCGATGCTGCACCCGGTGGGCCTGGCCGCCTTCGCCGAGGCCCACCCCGACCGCGTCTTCGACGTGGGCATCGCCGAGCAGCACGCCGCCACGTCGGCGGCCGGCCTGGCCCTGGGCGGCCTGCACCCGGTGGTGGCGATCTACGCGACCTTCCTCAACCGCGCCTTCGACCAGGTGCTCATGGACATCGCGCTGCACAAGCAGGGCGTGACCTTCGTGCTGGACCGCGCCGGGGTCACCGGCGACGACGGCGCCTCCCACAACGGCATGTGGGACCTGTCGATCCTGCAGCTGATCCCCGGCATGCACATCGGCGTGCCGCGCGACGGCGAGCGCCTGCGCTCCCTGCTGCGCGCCTGCCTGGACATCCCCGACGCCCCGTCGGCGATCCGCTTCCCCAAGGGCCCGGTCTGCGACGACATCCCCGCCGTCGGCAAGCTGGGCTCCATGGACGTGATCGTCCAGGGCGAGCGCGAGGACGTGCTGCTGGTGGCGGCGGGCTCGATGGTGCCCACCGCGGTGGACGTCGCCGAGCGCCTGGCCGGCGAGGGCATCGCGGTGACCGTGGTCGACCCGTTGTTCGTCAAGCCCCTGGACCCGGCGCTGGCCGAGGCGGCCGCGGGCCACCGGCTGGTGGCGGTGGTGGAGGACAACGGCCGCACCGGCGCGGTGGGCGACGCCGTGGCCCGCCTGCTGCGCGACGCCGAGGTCGACGTCCCGGTGCGCACGTTCGGCATCCCGCAGGAGTTCCTCGACCACGCCAAGCGGGCCCAGATCCTGGCCGAGATCGGCCTCACCCCGCAGGACCTCGCCAAGGAGATCACGGCCGCCCACACCAAGGTGACCCGGCGGGAGTCCACGCCCTCTCGCACAACCTGACACCGACCCGTTACGGTGTGTGTTGACGTTGACGCGCACCGTGGCGAGGAGTGTGGGTGGCAAGCCTGTTCCGTACCAAGTCGGTCGAGCGTTCCGTCAGGGAGACCGAGGAGTCGGGACACCGGCTCCGCAAGGACCTGTCGGCGCTCGACCTGGTCGTCTTCGGCGTCGGCGTCATCGTCGGCACCGGGATCTTCGTGCTGACCGGGCGGGTCGCCCGGGAGTACGCGGGCCCCGCCGTCGCGGTGTCGTTCGTGTGCGCCGGGGTCGTGTGCGCCCTGGCCGCCCTGTGCTACGCCGAGTTCGCCTCCACCGTCCCGGTGGCGGGCTCGGCCTACACCTTCTCCTACGCCACCATGGGCGAGTTCGTCGCCTGGATCATCGGCTGGGACCTCATCCTGGAGATGGCGCTGGGCTCGGCCGTGGTGGCCGTCGGCTGGTCGGGCTACTTCGCCTCCCTGCTGGCGGGCATCGGCCTCGAACTGCCGCCCTCGCTGGCCGGTGAGCACGCCCGCTTCAACATCCCGGCCGTGCTGGTGGTGCTGGCGGCGACAGCGGTGCTCACCGTCGGGATCAAGATCTCCTCCCGGATCAACGCGCTGATGGTCGCGGTGAAGCTGGCGGTGATCGCGCTGGTGGTGATCGCCGGGCTGTTCTTCGTGAAGGCCGCCAACTACAGCCCGTTCATCCCGCCCGCGCAGAGCACCGAGACGGTCGAAGGCGTGCGCGCCCCGCTGATCCAGGTGCTCTTCGGCGTCACGCCGGTCGCCTTCGGCTGGTTCGGCGTCTTCGGCGCGGTCGCGATCGTGTTCTTCGCCTACATCGGCTTCGACGTGGTGGCCACCACCGCGGAGGAGGCGCGCGACCCGCAGCGCGACCTGCCCATCGGCATCCTGGGCTCGCTGGTCCTGTGCACGCTGCTGTACGTGGCGGTCTCGCTGGTGGTGGTCGGCATGCAGCACTACACCGAGCTCAGCGAGGCGGCGCCGCTGGCGGACGCCTTCAAGTCCGTCGGCAAACCGGTCTTCGCCGGGATCATCAGCGTCGGCGCCATCTTCGGGCTGACCACGGTGGTGCTCATCCTGCTGCTCGGGCAGAGCCGGGTGTTCTTCGCGATGAGCCGGGACGGCCTGCTGCCGCAGTGGCTGGCCAAGGTGCACCCCAGGTACGGCACGCCCGCCCGTTCGACGATGCTCATGGGCGCGGTCGTCGCCGTCCTGGCGGGTCTGATCCCCCTGTCGGCGCTGGCCGAGCTGGTGAACATCGGCACGCTCTTCGCCTTCGTGCTGGTCTCCGTCGGCGTGCTGGTGCTGCGCCGCACCCGCCCCGACCTGCACCGGGCGTTCCGCACGCCGCTCGTCCCGCTGGTCCCGGTGCTGTCGGTCCTGGGCAGCCTGTTCGTGATGGTCAACCTTCCGGTCGAGACTTGGATTCGGTTCTTCGTATGGATGCTCCTCGGCGCGGCGATCTACCTGGCCTACGGCCGCCGGCACAGCAGGCTCGCGGTGGAATCCGAAAAGAGCTCCCGATCCGTGATCTAGCTCACGGTGGTCTGCGACAGGTGGTTGCAGGCACAATGCCCAGTGTGACGGACTTTAAAGTCGCCGTGATCGGTGCCGGCCCCGCCGGACTGTACACGGCCGAAGCCCTGGTCAAGAACGGGGTGGAGGTCGACGTCTTCGACCGTCTGCCCACCCCCTACGGCCTCGTGCGCTACGGCGTGGCCCCCGACCACAAGTCGATCAAGGCGATCGCACGGTATCTCCAGCGGGTGCTGGAGTCGCCGGGCGTGCGCTTCTTCGGCGGAGTGGAGCTCGGCAGGGACATGAGCCGCGAGGATCTGCTCGCCTGTTACGACGCGGTGGTCTACAGCACCGGAGCGATGGTCGACCGAAAGCTGGGCGTTCCCGGGGAGGACCTCCCCGGTTCGATCGCCGCCACCGACTTCGTCAACTGGTACTGCGGCCATCCCGACGCCGCGGGGCACACCTTCGACCTGTCGGTCGAGGAGGCCGCGGTCATCGGGGTCGGCAACGTGGCGGTGGACGTGGTGCGCATCCTGGCCAAGACCACCGAGGAACTGCACGAGACCGACATCCCCGTCCACGTGATGGAGGCGTTGTCCCGGAGCCGGATCAAACGCGTGCACCTGATCGGCAGGCGCGGCCCCGCACAGGCGAAGTTCACCACCAAGGAGGCCAGGGAGCTCGGCGAGCTGCCCCACGCCTCGATCCACGTGCGCCCCGAGGACATGGAGCTGGACGCCCAGAGCGCGGCGCTGGCCGAGAGCGACCGGCACGTGCGCGGCAACGTCGCGGCGATGCGCGCCTGGACGGGCGAGCCCAAGCCCGCCGACCGCCGGATCGACCTGCGGTTCTGGCTGGCGCCCGCGGAGATCCTCGGCACCGACCGGGTGGAGGGCCTGCGCCTGGAGCGGACCGCGCTGGTGGACGGGCGGGTCGCCGGCACCGGCGAGTTCGAGACGCTGCCGGTGGGCATGGTCATCCGCTCGGTCGGCTACCGCAGCGTCCCGCTGCAGGGTGTGCCCTTCGACGAGCGCGCCTCGGTCATCCGCAACGTCGAGGGCAAGGTGGCCGAGGGCGAGTACACGGCGGGCTGGATCAAGCGCGGCCCGAGCGGCGTGGTGGGCACCAACAAGTCCGATGCCGCCGAGACCGTCCGGACGCTCCTGTCGGAACTGGGGTCCCGGCCGCGGCCCGCGGGGGACATGGAAGAGCTGTTGCGCTCCCGCGGTGTGGAAATCGTCACATATAGGCACTGGTTGGGTCTGGACGCGGCGGAGAAAGCTTTGGCAGAGTCTCTCTCACGCGGTGAAAGCGTCAAGCTGGGCACCTGGGAGGCCATGCGTTCCGCTTGCGTGATCCGCTGAGCGACCTTTGATTCGCAGGACCATCGGGGGCCATTGATCGTCAGTGGACCCCGATGGGGTCGGAAGCAGGGAAGTGGTGCCCGTGACCACCCTCGACGTACGGTTCCGTGACGTGACAGGCGGCCCCCAGCTGTACGGTTTCCCTCCGCCGGAGGTCCTTCCCCGGCTGCGCTGGCTGGGCGGTGGCTATTCGGCCATGCTCGCCCGCGACCTGGAGTCGGGGCTGCGGCGGCAGGATCCCGGCACCCGGCTGCGGGCGGTGCGCTGCGAGTCCGACCCGCTGGTCACGACGGCGGGCGTCGACCGCTCGGGCGTCCCGCGGGCCCAGGACGCGACGTTCGCCCTGGAGGTCCTGCTCGTCGACGGGACGGGCCTGTCCTGGCGGCTGCGCGGGCGCTGGACGTACGCGGGCAGGGACCTGGGCACCCCCCGGGCCGGTGTCACCCACCACTGGCGGGTCCTCGCGGTCGACCGCGTCTGACCTTCCGGCTCCGGCGGGCCCGCGCGATCCGGGGCCGCGGACCGGGTCATCCTTTGCCCGATGAGCGATCAATGGAGACTTGGGGTAAATGACGGCTGAGTAGCCTGAGGGAAACAGTGATCGCGAGAAATCGGGGGATTTCTGTGGATGCGTCGCAGCTCGCCGACCTGCATGAACCTCGGCCGTTCCCGGCCGTCTCGATCATCATGCCGACCCACCGCCTCCTGCCGGGACGCAGAGAGGACCAGGTGCGGCTGAAGGTGCTCCTGGACGAGGCCCGGCACCGGCTGCGCGAACTGGAGCTGGAACGGGGCGTCGCCGACGAACTCATGCGCAACCTGGAGAAGGCGGCCGAGCAGGTCGACTTCGACCACACCGCCGAGGCGGTGGTGCTGCTGGCCGCCCACGGCGGAGAGGCGCACTCCTTCGTCCTGCCGCGCGTCAGCGTCCGGGAGCGGGTCATCATCGACGACACGTTCGCCACCCGCGACCTCGTCGCGATGCTGGAGAACACCTGGAAGCACTGGGTGCTGTCGCTGGGCAAGCAGACCCGCCTGCTGGGCGGCGACGGCCAGCGCATCAGCGAGGTGAACAACGCGCTGTTCCCCATGTTCTACGACGAGGCGGTCCCCGTCCCCGACGAGCGGGGCAGGCCGGTCCCCCACGAGTTCCACATCGGGGACGAGCGGCGCATGCAGTTCCTGCGCCAGATCGAGACCAACCTCACCGAGGTCCTCAAGCGCGACCCGCGCCCCCTCGTGGTCATCGGGGTCCAGCGGCACCTCAGCGCCTTCCAGGAGGTCGTCCACAACGCCGTCGCCGACGCGGTCATCGGGACGGTCGAGGGCAACTTCGACACCGCGACGCCCGCGGAGGTCGCCTCCGCCGTCGAGCCCGTCCTGGAGGAGGAGCACCGCAGGGCCCAGCAGCGGGCCCTGGACGAGCTCGACGGGGCGCGCTCGGCGCGCAGGTTCGCCGGCGGCCTGGAGGAGTGCTGGGAGCTGGCGCCCCTCGGCCGCGTCGCCCACCTCATGGTGGAGGAGAGCCACTTCGTGCCGGCCCGCATCGTGGACGGCCGCCTGCAGCCGGACGACGGCATGGAGGGCGAGTACGTCAGCGACGCGGTGGACGACCTGGTGGAGGCGGTCCTGCGCGGGGACGGGAAGGTCACCTTCGTCCCGGACGGCTCGCTGGACGAGCACGGCCGCGTCGCGGCGGTCCTGCGCTACTGAGCGCGCCTCACCGGTGCAGCGCCGACTCCCAGGGGTTGGAGTCGCCGGACGACCAGGGCACGGCGAGCAGATCGAGCGAGGCGATCGGCCCGTAGGGCGCGGGCACGGTCGCCTCGACCTTGAACGGGGTGGTGCCGTGCGCCGGCAATCCCTCCACGAAGGTCATCTCACCGCTGACCAGCGCCCCCCTGTCGTCGCGGAACAGCGCGACCAGCGCCACCTCCTCGATGTGCAGGGGGTAGGGGTTGACGATCTCGCCGGTCACCTCGAACTCCTGCTCCCTGATCTCGAACTCGACCGCCTGGTAGGAGAAGGGCGGGAAGTCCTCGGGCCGGGACTCGGTGGGGTACCAGTCCGCGGGCTGCGGGGTGATCTCCAGGGTGTGCGGGCGGTTGCCGGTGATCTCCAGCGCGCTGGCCCAGCCGATGCGGGCGCCGGGCGGCAGCGCGGTCAGCACCTGCTCGTGCTGGCCCAGCAGCCGCCCCTGCTCGTCCCGCACGGTGATCTGGACGGTGGGGAACTCGCACCAGTAGAGCGTGTTGGGGTTCTCCAGCACCACGGCCCAGTGGATCCAGTGCTCGCCGGGCACCCACTCGCTGGCCTCGCCGGTCCAGCCGGTCTCGGCCACGACGAACTGCCGGAGCAGCGTGGGATCCGGTTCCGGCTCGGGCTCGGGGGCCGGCGCGGGGGCGGGTTCGCGCGGCGGGATCGGCACGGTGACCAGCGCCTGCGGTTCGGCGTCCGGCTGCGGCACCGCCTCCGCCCGGGTCGCCGGGCCGCCTCCGGCCGCGGGGGGCTGCGGGCCGCCCGGCCCGGGGGCGACCGGCGCGACCGGGACCCCGGGAAGGGCAGGGGCGGCGGGGGCCTGCGGCGGGGGCGCCTGGACGTGGGGCACGGGCTGCGGACCGGACGTCACGGTGGCCTGCGGGCCGGAGACGGCGGAGGACATCCGGGCGCGGGCCGGGTCCAGCCGCAGCTGGATCACCGCCCACCGGACGTGCTCCTCCTGGGGGCCGTTGATCTCCAGGGAGGGGGCGAGCCCGGCCGCCTCGATCAGCCGGAACTCGATGCCGTGCAGCTCCCAGACCTCCTGGAGGCTCTCCTGGCGGCCGCCGGTGACCAGGCCGAGGCCCTCCAGGATCTGCCAGGCCGCCTCGAAGTCCTGCACCAGCACCTCACGTGCCGCCTGGTCGCCCCGCATCAGCGCCAGCACATGGTGCTCGCCGTCCGAGCGCAGCCCGGCCCAGACCCCGCTCTGCGGTCCGGCGAGCGCGATCTTGCGGACGCGGTGCGGCGGCTGGTTGCACCGCGCGCCCAGGGCGTGCAGACGCTGCCGGACGGCATCGGGGTCGAGCTCGAAGTAGCGGATACCGAACCCCACGACTCCCCCAGACGACTTTCAGCGGGCTCCTATCGTGTCCTAACGGACATCTCTCATCAATAAGCCTCGCCGAGTCAGTGCTCTGACCTGCTCCGACCGGGGGGTGACCAGGGCGGACGCAAGAAAAGCGTCCCGTGCCGTGAGGCACGGGACGCCTTCCATCAGCCGGGCCGGTAACCCCCCAGTCCCGCGCCCGGCTGGTCTTCGGGACGATCCCTATCCCACTGATGCAACGCCCGGGGCGAGGAATCGGTTCCCGGTGACCTTCTCCGAAATTCCGGTGCGGTCCAGGTAGGGCGTGATGCCGCCGAGGTGGAACGGGTAACCGGCGCCCAGGATCAGGCACAGGTCGATGTCCTCGGGCGCCGCCACGACGCCCTCGTCCAGCATGATGCGGATCTCCTGGGCCAGGCCCTCGACCGCGCGGGCCAGCACCTGCTCCTCGGTGGAGGGCCGGTCGCCGCCGGAGAAGAGCTCCACGGCCTCGGGGTCGAGGGTGAAGTCCGGGCGGTAGACGCCGGGCTTGCCGGACTCGACGAACCGGCGGAACCTCGCCGAGACGGGGAACCGCTCGGGGAAGGCCGCGTGGAGCGTCTCGTTGACGTGCAGGGCGATCGCCGGGCCGACGAGGCCGAGCAGCGTGAACGGGCTCATCGGCAGGCCCAGCGGCTGCGCCGCGCGTTCGGCCACCTCGATCGGGGTGCCCTCCTCCACCGCGCCGACGATCTCGGCGAGCAGGCGCAGCAGGACGCGGTTGACCACGAACGCGGGCGCGTCCTCGACCAGCACGCACGACTTCTTCAGCTGCCTGCCGACGGCGAAGGCGGTGGCCAACGTCACATCGTCCGTGGCGTCCGCGCGGACGATCTCCAGCAGCGGCAGCACCGCCACCGGGTTGAAGAAGTGGAAGCCCACCACGCGCTCGGGGTGCTCCAGCTTGCCCGCCATCTCGCCGACCGACAGGGACGAGGTGTTGGTCGCCAGCACGCACTCGGGCGAGACGACCGCCTCGACCTCGGCGAACACCTGCTGCTTGACCGACATCTCCTCGAAGACCGCCTCGATGACGAGGTCGGCGTCGGCGAAGGCGTCCTTGGTGAGCGAGCCGGTGATCAGGCCCTTGAGCCGGTTGGCCTTGTCGGCGTTGACCCTGCCCTTGGCCAGCAGCTTGTCGACCTCGCCGCGGGCGTAGGCCACGCCCCGGTCCAGGCGGGCCTGGTCCAGGTCGGTCATGACGACCGGCACCTCCAGGCGCTGGGCGAACAGCAGGGCCAGCTGCCCGGCCATCAGGCCCGCGCCCACCACGCCGACCTTGGAGACCTTGCGGGCCAGCGACCTGTCCGGCGCCCCGGCGGGCCGCTTGGCGCGCTTCTGGGTCAGGTCGAAGGCGTACAGGCCGGCCCGCAGCTCGTCGGACATGATGAGGTCCGCCAGGGCCTCGTCCTCGGCGGCGAAGCCCTCGTCGCGGGTGCGGTCCTTGGCCAGGCGGACCAGCTCCAGCGCGCGGACGGGCGCGGGGGCCGAGCCGTGCAGCCTGCCCTCCAGGACGAACCCGGCCATGTTGACCGCGTCGTCCCAGGCCTTGCCCCTGTCGACCGCGGGCCGCTCGACCTTGACGTCGCCCTTGAGGACCCGCGCGGTCCAGGCCAGGGACTCCTCGAGGAAGTCGGCGGTGTCGAAGACCGCGTCGGCGACGCCCAGGTCGAAGACCTGCTGCCCCTTGATCGCCCGGTTCTGGGCGAGCGGGTTGTCGATGATGAGCTTGAGCGCCTTCTCCGCGCCGATGAGGTTCGGCAGCAGGTAGGTGCCGCCCCAGCCGGGCACCAGGCCCAGGAACGCCTCGGGCAGGGAGAACGCCGGGACGCCGCGCGAGACGGTGCGGTAGGTGCAGTGCAGGCCGACCTCGACGCCGCCGCCCATGGCCGCGCCGTTGTAGTAGGCGAACGACGGCACCTTCAGCTCGCCGAGCCTGCGGAACACGTCGTGGCCGAGCCTGCCGATCGCCAGCGCCTGCTCGCGGTCGCCGATGAGCGGGATGCCCTTGAGGTCGGCGCCGACGGCGAAGATGAACGGCTTTCCGGTGAGGCCCACGGCCGCGATGTCGTCGCGGGCGGCGACGGCGTCGATGGCCCTGTCGAGCTCCTTCAGGCCGTTGGGGCCGAAGGTGTTGGGCTTGGTGTGGTCGAACCCGTTGTCCAGCGTGATGAGGGCCAGGGTGCCCGCGCCGTGGGGGAGTTCGACGTCGCGGACGAGGGCCTTGGTGACCACCTCGTCGGCGAAGATCTCGTTGAGGTCGCTCACTTCTGCGCGCCTTCCCAGTTCGGGTTCTCCCAGAGAACGCTGCCGCCCATGCCCATGCCGACGCACATGGTGGTGAGGCCGTAGCGCACGTCGTGGCGCTCGGCGAAGTGGCGGGCGAGCTGGTTCATCAGCCGCACGCCCGAGGAGGCCAGCGGGTGGCCGACGGCGATCGCGCCGCCCCACGGGTTGACCCGCGGGTCGTCCTCGTCGATCTTGAAGTGGTCGAGGAAGGCCAGCACCTGCACGGCGAAGGCCTCGTTGATCTCGAACAGGCCGATGTCCTGGATGGAGAGGCCGTTGCGGGCCAGCAGCTTCTCCGTCGCCGGGACGGGGCCGATGCCCATGACCTCGGGCTCCACGCCGGCGAAGGCGAAGTCGACCAGGCGCATC
This sequence comes from Actinocorallia populi, assembly GCF_002995495.1. GTDB lineage: Bacteria > Actinomycetota > Actinomycetes > Streptosporangiales > Streptosporangiaceae > Actinocorallia > Actinocorallia populi. The sequence goes on from NZ_PVZV01000008.1 coordinate 284,428, forward strand.
CGGGCGGGCATGCCCAGTTCCGCCGCGACGTCCTCGGCCATGAGCAGGCAGGCGGTGGCGCCGTCGTTGAGACCGGCGGCGTTGCCCGCGGTCACGTTGCCCGCGACCCGGAAGGGGGTCTTGAGCCTGGCGAGGTCCTCGACCGTGGTGCCCGGGCGCGGCGGCTCGTCGGCGGTGGCCAGGCCCCAGCCCCGGTCGGCCGAGCGGACCGCGGTGGGCACCAGGTCCTGCTGGATCTTCCCGGCGGCGTAGGCGGCGGCGACCTTCTCCTGGGAGCGCACCGCGTAGGCGTCGCAGCGCTCCTTGGTGACCTCCGGGTAGCGGTCGTGCAGGTTCTCCGCGGTCAGGCCCATGACCAGCGCGGACGGGTCCACGATCTTGTCGGTCATGAACCGCGGGTTGGGGTCGACCCCCTCGCCCATGGGGTGGCGGCCCATGTGCTCGACGCCGCCGGCGATGACGACGTCGTAGGCGCCGAAGGCGATGCCCGAGGCGGTGGTGGTGACCGCGGTCATCGCGCCCGCGCACATGCGGTCGACGGCGTAGCCCGGCACCGACTTGGGCAGCCCGGCCAGCACCGCGGCGGACCGGCCGATGGTCAGGCCCTGGTCGCCGGTCTGGGTGGTGGCGGCGATGGAGACCTCGTCCACCCGTTCGGGCGGCAGGCCGGGGTTGCGCCGGATGAGTTCACGGATGGCGCGGACGACCATGTCGTCGGCGCGGGTCTCGGCGTACAGGCCCTTGGGCCCGGCCTTGCCGAACGGCGTGCGTACGCCGTCGACGAACACGACATCACGTGCGATGCGAGGCACGATCAGGTCTCCTTAGGCTTCAAGGCTCGGATCCGACGGTGCTACTCGTCGGTAACACATCATGTTACTAGTCAGTAGTCACTGACGCGGGTGTTCCGCCGCCCTGCTCCGCCAGGGCGGAAAAACCCCCGCTGTTTTCGGTTCATGACCACTTGTGGGGCACGCCACGCGTGGTTACGGTGGCGGAAAGTCACCGGGAGGGCGCGGTGGTGCACGCGAGGCCTGTCTACCGGCCGGGGTTGAGGCAACGGCTGGGCCATGCGGTCGACCTCTTCTTCGTGCTGCTCGGGTCGGGCATCCTGCACCTGGCCCATCCCGTCCGGGTGGTCCGCGCGCTGAACACCCTGCAGCACTGGGGCACCACGCTCGGCGGCCTGGCCAAGGCCGCGGCGGCGGCGCAGCCCGGCAAGCACGCGGTCATCGACGACAGCGGCTCCCTGACCTACGCCGAGCTCGACGAGCGCACCGACCGGCTCGCGCTCGCCCTCCCGCTGAGCGGGCCGCGGCCCCGCGTCGGCGTCCTGTGCCGCAACCACCGCGGCCTGGTGGAGACGCTCGTGGCCTGCGGCAAGCGCGGGGCCGAGACCGTGCTGCTCAACACCGGCTCGGGCCCCGGCCAGCTGCGGTCGGTGCTCGCCGAGTTCCGGCCCGACCTGCTGGTCTGCGACGCCGAGTTCGCCGCGATGCTGGCCGCCTGCCCGCGCCCGCTGCGCGAGAACATCGTCTGGGCCGACGCGCCCATGCCCGGCGGCGTGCTGCTGGAGCGGCTCATCGCCGACACCCCGCACGGTCCGACCGAGCCGCCGCGCTCCGACGGCCGGGTCATCATGCTCAGCTCCGGCACCGGCGGCCGCCCCAAGGGCGCCCGCCGCAGGCCGCGCCCCGGCCTCGGCCCGCTGGGCTCGATCCTGTCGCGGATCCCGCTGCGCAGCAGGCAGACCTTCGTGGTGGACGCGCCCGTCTTCCACATGTGGGGCTTCGCCGCCCTCCAGCTCGGGCTCGGCCTGCGGGCCACGCTGGTGCTGCACCGCAGGTTCGACCCGGAGCAGACGCTGGCCGAGCTGGACAGGTGGCGCAGGTGCTCGCTCTTCGCCGTCCCGGTGATGATCCAGCGCATCATGGAGCTGCCCGAGGCGGTGCGGGACTCCTACGACACCCGCGGCCTGCGGGTGGTCGCGCTCAGCGGCTCGTCGCTGCCCGGAGACCTCGCCCACCGGTTCATGGACGCCTTCGGCGACCGCCTCTACAACGTCTACGGCTCCACCGAGGCGAGCTGGGTGAGCATCGCGGGCCCCCGGGAGCTGCGGGCGAACCCCGCCACCGCGGGCCGCCCGCCGCGCGGCACATCCGTGGCCGTCGTCGGAGACGACGGGAGGCGGCTGCCCCGCGCGACCATCGGCCGCATCTTCGCCGCCAACGAGAACGCCTTCGAGGGCTACACCAGCGGCGACCCCACCGAGGTGTGGGAGGGCCTGATGTCCACCGGCGACCTCGGCCACCTGGACTCCCGGGGCCTGCTCTACGTGGACGGCCGGCAGGACGGCATGGTCGTCTCCGGCGGCGAGAACGTGGTGCCGCGCGAGGTCGAGGACGCCCTGTCGCGACTCCCGGAGGTCCTCGAGGCGGCCGTGGCGGGCGTCAAGGACAGCGAGTACGGGCAGCGCCTGGCCGCCTACATCGTCCTGCGCCCCGGCATGGAACTGGACGAGGGCACCGTCCGCGACCACATCCGCGACCAGATCGCCCGCCATGCCGTCCCCAGGGATGTCTTCTTCATTCCCGAACTGCCCAGGAACGCCACCGGCAAGATCGTCTACCGCTGGCTGGAGGGCCTGCGCTCAGGCCGTGTCCGCACCCCCGAGGGCCGCGTCACCTTCTGGACCGACGCCGCCCCCGAGGACCTCGGCCTGGCCGCCGCCCCCGTCCACGACGGGCGCACCGGCACCTGACGGCAGGGACACGGTGATCACCAGGCCGCCCGAAGGCCGGGAGGCGGTCCCGATGCGGCCGCCGTGGGCGCGCACCACCGAGCGGACGATGGAAAGCCCCAGGCCCGTGCCCCCGGCCGAGCCGGTGCGGTCGGGCCGGTGGCGGCGGAAGGGCTCGTAGATCGCCTCCAGGGCGTGCTCGGGCACGAACGGGCCGGTGTTCTCGACCCGGGCCAGGCAGCGGCCGTCCTCCCGCCAGGTGCGCAGCCGGACCCGCCCGCCGGGGACGTTGTACCGGACGGCGTTCTCCAGCAGGTTGACCAGGCACCTCTCCAGCAGGACGGGATCGCCCGAGGCGGGTGCGGGCGCGAGGTCCTCGGCGATCTCGAGCCCCGGCGGGACGTCCACGGCGGCGAGCGCGGAGGCGGCCAGCGCGGCGAGGTCCACCGGCCGCCTGTCCTGCGGCTCGTTCTCCGAGCGGGCCAGCAGGAGCAGCCCCTCGACCAGCCGCTCGTGCCGCTCGGTCGTGGCCAGCAGCGTGCCCGCCAGGGCCTTGGTCTCCTCGGGGACGGCGGCGCGGGCCAGTGCCACCTCCAGGACGGTGCGGTTGATGGTCAGCGGGGTGCGCAGTTCGTGGCTGGCGTTGGCGACGAACCGCCGCTGGGCGTCGAAGGCGCGGTGCAGCCGGTCGAGCATGGCGTCGAAGGTGTCGGCCAGGTCCTTGATCTCGTCGCGCGGGCCATCCAGCGCGAACCGCTCGTGCAGCGTGCTGTCGGACAGGCGGCGGGCGGTCGCCGTCATCCGCTGCAGCGGGCGCAGGGTGCGGCCCGCGACGAAGTGCCCGAGCAGGAGGGCGACGGCGGCGAAGACCGCGAACAGCAGCGCGGCGTCCTGGACGAGACCGCCGAGCACCTCCTGCTTCTCCTCCGCGACGATCTTCTCCAGTTCCGCCTGGAACAGCGCGGAGCGTTCCGCCACCGGGAGCTGCGACATCTCCTGCAGGTCGGAGACCGCACCGAGCCGGGGGACGACCCGCAGCAGGATGTCGCGGGTGGAGAAGCCGTCTCCGACGGCCTGGACGACCCGCAGGTAGGACAGGCCCACCAGGGCGGCGCTCATCGTGAGGAAGAGACCGGTGTAGAGCAGAGTCAACCTGGTCCGGACGCTCATTCGCACAACCGGTACCCCGCTCCGGTGACGGTGTGGATGACGGGAGGCGCGCCGAGCTTGCGGCGCAGGGTCGCCACCGCGACCCGGACGATGTTGCTGAACGGGTCGATGTTCTCGTCCCAGGCCCGCTCCAGGAGGTCCTCGGCGCTCAGCACGCCGCCGTCCGCGCGCAGGAGCTCCTCCAGCACCGCGAACTCCTTGCGGGTGAGGCTCAGGGGCGACCCGTCCCGGGTGACGGCGCGGGTGTGCGGGTCGAGCCTGATCCCGGCCCGTTCCAGCACCGGCGGCACCGGGGGAGCGGTGCGCCGGGCCAGCGCCCGCACCCGGGCGACCAGTTCCCCGAAGACGAAGGGCTTGCCCAGGTAGTCGTCCGCGCCCAGCGACAGGCCCTCGATGCGCGCGCCGACCCCGTGGGCGGCGGTGAGCATGAGGATACGGGCCGGGTACCGGGCGGCGGCGAGCTCGCGGCAGACGTCGTCGCCGTGCAGCACCGGCAGGTCCCGGTCGAGGATCACCACGTCGTAGCCGGTGTGGGAGGTGCGCTCCAGCGCCGCCTCGCCGTCTCCGACGACGTCCGCGGCGATGGACTCCTCCCGCAGCCCCTCGGCGATCGCCTGGGCCAGGACTTCCTCGTCCTCGACGATGAGCACCCGCATGAGACTCCCCGTGTCCGCCGTATGCCGGGCAAGGCTGGCGGACAGCGGGTTAAACCCGGATAAGCCGGATGGCTAATGTCGCGTTAATCCCCGCTTCGCTGAGATGAGCCCGCGGCCGGCAGGCCGGAGAGAAGGGACATCTCATGCGGGACATCCGCGTACTCCTCCTGACGACGGCGGCCCTCGCGGCGCTCTGCGCCTGCGGGGGTGAGCCGGGACGGCCGGGAGTGGCCAGTGTGGACGGGGCGGCCAGGACGGACGGGACGGCCTCCGCCCCGGCTTCGCTCACCCCTGAGGACGCCTCGGTGAGGTTCGCGCGGTGCATGCGCGAGCAGGGCGTCGACATGCCCGATCCGGTGCCCGGCTCGGGACCGGGAATCAAGATCGACTCCGGGAACAGGGCCGCGATCGAGGAGGCGATGGAGAAGTGCCGGCCGGTCCTGGAGTCGGCCGGGGTGATCCCCGACCTGGACGACCCCGCGGTGAAGGACGCGCAGCTGGAGTTCGCCCGGTGCATGCGCGAGCACGGTGTCGACATGCCCGATCCCGGCGAGGGCGGCGGTATCCGGATTCCCGAGGGCCTGAACGAGGAGAGGACCCGCGAGGCGGGGGAGGCCTGCCGGCACCTGATCCAGCGGGGCGGGCCGCGATGAGGCGCAAGGCGGTCGCGGCGGGCGCCGTGCTGGCGCTCGTCGCGGGAGGGGCGGCCGTCGCCCTGGCGACGGGGGAGGACGAGGGCGTGGCGGAGACGAAGACCGGAGGCCTCGCCACCGCCGACATCCGGCGCGGAGACCTGGTGGACACCGAGAGGGTCGACGGCGAGCTCGGCTACGGCGAAGAACGCACGTTGACCGCCGGGGTTCAGGGCACCGTCACCTGGGCCCCCGAGGAGGGCGCGGTGGTGCGCAGAGGCAGGACCCTGATGCGGATCGACGGCGGCCCGGTCACCCTCATGTACGGCGCGGTCCCGATGTACCGCACGCTCGGGGAGGGACTCGAGGGCGAGGACGTGGAGCAGCTGGAGAAGAACCTGCGGGCCCTCGGCTACGGCGAGGACCTGACGGCCGACGGGGAATTCACCGCCGCGACGAGGTATGCCGTCCTGGAATGGCAGGAGGACAGGGGACTTCCCGAGACGGGAGAGGTGGACCGGGCCCAGATCGCCTTCTCACCCGGGGCGGTGCGCGTCAAGAAGGCGGAGACGCCCGCGGGGGCCAGGGCTCCCGGACGGCTCACCGTCACCGGGACCGCCCGCTCCGTCCACGTCGATCTCGACGCCGACCGGCAGGACCTGGTGAAGAAGGGCGCGAAGGTCACCGTCGAGCTGCCCGGCGGCGGGACGGCCCGGGGCCGCGTCAGCGAGGTGGGGGCGGTCGCGCGGAGGCTCCAGCCGGACGCCGAGCCGACGATCGGCGTCGAGATCGCCCTCGACGGGGACGGCACCGGGACGCTCGACCGGGCGCCGGTCACGGTGGAGCTGGAACGGGAGCGCAGGAAGGGCGTCCTGTCCGTCCCGGTCGAGGCGCTGCTGGCCCTGGCCGAGGGGGGCTTCGGCGTCGAGCTCGTGGCGGGCGGCACGTCCCGGCTGGTCGCCGTGGAGACCGGGGCCTTCGGCGGCGGCAGAGTCGAGATCTCCGGCGGCGGGCTGCGCGAGGGCATGCGGGTCGGGGTGCCCGCGTCATGAGGGCCGTCGTCGAACTCGAGGCCGTGACCAGGGAGTACGGCGGCGTCCAGGTGCTCAAGGGCGTCGACCTGACCCTCGCCGAGGGCGAGCTGACCGCGATCGTCGGCCCGTCCGGCTCGGGCAAGTCCACGCTGCTGCACCTCATGGGCACCCTGGACCGGCCGACCTCCGGGACCGTGCGCGTCGCCGGGCACGACGTAGGGAGGCTCACCGACCGGCAGTTGTCGGCGCTGCGCGCCCGCCGCCTCGGCTTCGTGTTCCAGCAGTTCCACCTGGCACCGGGCGTCAGCGCGCTCGACAACGTCGCCGACGGCCTGCTGTACGCCGGGGTGCCGCTCGCCGAGCGCAGGGAGCGGGCCGAGGCCGCGCTGGAACGCGTCGGCCTCGGCCACCGCCGCACCCACCGGCCGGACCGGCTGTCGGGCGGCGAGCAGCAGCGCGTCGCGGTCGCCCGCGCCGTGGTCGGCGGGCCGGAGCTGCTGCTGGCCGACGAGCCGACCGGCAACCTCGACTCCGCCGGCGGAGCCGAGGTCCTGGAGGTGCTCGCGGGACTGCACGCCGCGGGGACGGCGATCGCGGTGATCACTCATGACCGGGAGGTCGCCGCGTGGGCGCCCCGCCGGATCGAGGTACGGGACGGACGGGTGCGATGAGCGAACTGAGACCGGCCGGGCTCGGCCCGGCCGACACGTTGCGGACGGGCGCCGCCGGGCTGCGCGCCAGGCCCGTCCGCGCGGTGCTGTCCGCCCTCGGCATCGCGATCGGCATCGCCACGATGGTCGCGGTCATCGGGATCTCCTCCTCCGGCAGGGAGGAGCTCCTGCGGCGGCTCGACGCCCTGGGCACCGGCCTGCTGACGGTCTCGGCGGGACGCTCCCTCTTCGGCGAGGAGTCCCGGCTCCCCGAGGAGTCCGTGGAGATGGTCAGGCGCATCGGCCCCGTCCAGGACGCGGCGGCCACCGGCGGCACCGGTGCGACCGTGCGGCGTACCGGCCTGATCCCCGAGGAGGTCACCGGGGGCATCGCCGTCCTGGCGGCGAGACCGGAGCTCCTGGAGGTCCTCGGGGCGCGGCCGGCCGAGGGCGTGTTCCCGGTCGACGGCGGGTACCCCGCCGTGATGCTCGGCAGCACGGCGGCCGAACGGCTCGGGGTGCGCGCGCCGGGCGTCCGCGTCTGGATCGGCGACCGCTGGTTCTCCGTCACCGGGGTGCTCCGCCCGGTCGGCCTGGCACCGGAGGTCGACCGCTCCGTCCTCGTCGGCTGGGACGCGGCGCGGCGGTACCTCGGCTTCGACGGCCGTCCCACCACGATCTACGAGCGCTCCTCCGACGAGTCGGTGGCGGCCGTACGGGCGGTCCTGGCCCGCACCGTCAACCCCGAGAACCCCGAGGAGGTGGAGATCAGCCGCCCCTCCGACGCCCTGCGGGCCAAGGCCGAGGCCTCCGGCGCGCTCACCGGGCTGCTGCTGGGCCTGGGCGCGGTGGCGCTGCTGGTCGGCGGTGTGGGGGTGGCGAACACGATGGTCATCTCGGTGCTGGAGCGCCGCAAGGAGATCGGCCTGCGGCGTTCCCTGGGCGCGACCCGGGGGCAGATCCGCGCCCAGTTCCTCGTCGAGTCGCTGCTGCTGTCGCTCTGCGGGGGGCTGGCGGGCGCGGTGCTCGGCGCGCTGGCCACGGCGGGCTTCGCCGCGTGGAAGGGCTGGCCCGCGGTGGTGCCCCCGTGGTCGCTGGGCGCCGGCCTGCTGGCCACCGTGCTCCTGGGCACCGCGGCGGGGCTCTACCCGGCCGTCCGCGCCGCACGCGTGTCGCCGGCGGTGGCACTGACGGCCTGAACCGCGGCGGCCCCCGGTCCGGGGGCCGCCGCGGTCACAGCTCGCCCTTGCTCTCCAGGCGGAGCCAGGCCTTGGCCAGGGGGACCGACACCAGGTCGGCCTGCCAGGGGCGGGCGCCCAGGGCGTCCAGGGCGGCCCTGATGCCCTCCGGGTCGGCATCGGCGGGCGGGGACCACGAGAGGCGGCGGATGAAGTCGGGCTGGACCAGGTTCTCGCTGGGCAGGCCGTGCTCGTCGGCGAGCGCCGCCACGACGGTGCGGGCGGCCGACAGGCGGGCGGCGGCCTCGGGGTCGCGCTCGGCCCAGCGGTGGGCGGGCGGCGGGCCCTCGCCCGGGAGGTTCTGCTCGGGCAGGGCCGACTCGGGCATCTGGCGGCCGCGCGAGACGGCGCGCAGCCACAGCGTGGTGTGGCGGCGGGCGTTGCGCCCCTTGACCGCGGGGATCTCGAACAGGTCGGCCATGGTGCGCGGCTGCCCCAGCGCCATCTCGACGATCGCGGTGTCGGGCAGCACCCGGCCGGGGGAGAGGTCCAGTTCCCTGGCGAGCCTCTCGCGGGTCTCCCACACCTCGCGGACCACGCTCAGGCCCCGCCGGTTGCGCACCCGGTGGATCCCGGACGTGCGCCGCCACGGATCGCTGCGCGGCGGCTTCGGCGGCGCGTCGGCGATCGCGGTGAACTCCTGCAGCGCCCAGTCCAGCTTGCCCGCGGTGACCAGCTCGGCGTGCAGGACGTCCCGCAGCTCCACCAGCAGCTCGACGTCCAGGGCGGCGTAGCGCAGCCAGTCGACGGGCAGCGGCCGCGTCGACCAGTCGGCGGCCGAGTGGCCCTTCTCCAGGGTGAAGCCCAGCACCGACTCGACCATCGCGCCGAGCCCGACCCGCGGGTAGCCCAGCAGCCGCCCGGCCAGCTCGGTGTCGAAGAGCGTGCGGGGGACCAGGCCCACCTCCGCCAGGCACGGCAGGTCCTGGTTGGCGGCGTGCAGCACCATCTCGGCGCCGGCCAGGGCGCGGTTGAGATCGCTCAGGTCGGGGCAGGCGACCGGATCGATCAGCGCGGTGCCCGCGCCTCCGCGGCGCAGCTGCACCAGGTAGGCGCGCTGCCCGTAGCGGTATCCCGAAGCGCGCTCCGCGTCGACCGCGACCGGCCCGGTGCCTTCGGCGAACGCCGCGACGACCTCGTCGAGAGCGGCGTCGGAGGCGACGACGGGCGGTATCCCCTCTCTGGGTTCCAGCAGCGGCGACGGTGCCGTCCGACCTTCTTCCACTCGGCTACCGTACGTCCTTCAGATCGCGGACCCCGCGCGGGGGGAGCCCGGCTGCCATGCACATCACCTCCGACCAGGCCCGTACATGATCTCTCATGTCCTGCCCGGAGGGGGACCATGATGCCCTGAGTTCGAGCTCCGTGGTGGCTGGTTCGTCCTGCTTGCTACCGAAACTCTCGCTGACGGCCCGGGTGATGGTGCCCGACTCGGCCGACGAGCCCGCCTCGGCCAGCGCCTCGGTGAGCCAGCTCCAGGCGACCTGGCCGATCAGCGCGTCGTCGGCGATCTCCGGCTCCAGCTCGGCCCGCACGTAGGCGACCAGCCGGAACCGGCCGTCCCAGCCGGGGCGGCCCTTGGGGTCGTGCAGGAGGATCAGCCGCCCGACGGCCAGTTCGGTGTCGTCGCGGACGACCGCGGCGGACAGGGCGGTGGAGTGCGGGGCCAGCCGCTGGGGCGCGGGCATCTCCTCGAACTCCAGCTCCGGGCGCTCGGGGTCGCCCTCGAGCACGGCTCTGAAGCTCTCGACCGCCCGCTGGAAGGAGGCGGGGGTCTCGTTCGGGGGCGTCATCTGCCGAGAGTAGATCTCCGGCCCCCGTGAGGGGGGGAGTGCCACGCCGGTGGGACCGCTGGGGAATGGAGGCACTTGAGACCTCAGCTCACGTGTAAACGTCGATGATCTGCATGGCGTGCCCGGTCTTCGCCAGGTATTTACCGCCGGAACAGAAAATGCCAGCTGTGCCGGGTTTATCGCTGGATATCGCGCGGCGTGTCCTGAATCTCTGCCGAATCCGCTGCCGCGCGGAAGGACGGGAGAAAACTCACCCCCGGATCGTGACACCCGCGGGTCCGTGGGACCATGGGGCATGCCTGCTGAAGACTCCGCGTTCCTCCGCGCCTGCCGCCGCCAGCCGGTACCCCACACCCCTGTCTGGTTCATGCGCCAGGCGGGCCGCTCGCTCCCCGAGTACCTGCGGGTCCGTGAGGGCATCCCGATGCTCGAGGCCTGCGCGACACCCGACCTGATCGTCGAGATCACCCTGCAGCCGGTGCGGCGCTACGCGGTCGACGCGGCGATCTTCTTCAGCGACATCGTGGTCCCGCTGCGCGCGGTGGGCATCGACCTGGACATCAAGCCCGGCGTCGGTCCCGTCATCGCCGACCCGATCCGCGCCGAGGCCGACCTCGCCCGGCTGCGCGCGCTGACGCCCGACGACATCCCCTACGTCACCGAGGCGATCACGAGCCTCGCCGCCGAGCTGGGCGGCACCCCGCTGATCGGCTTCGCCGGGGCGCCCTTCACCCTGGCGTCCTACCTCATCGAGGGCGGCCCCTCCAAGAACCACGACCGGACCAAGGCGATGATGTACGCCGAGCCGGAGCTGTGGCACGCGCTCATGGCGGCGCTGACCGAGATCACCATCGGCTTCCTGCGCACCCAGGTGGCGGCGGGCGCCGCCGCCGTGCAGCTCTTCGACAGCTGGGTCGGCGCGGTGGCGCCCGAGGACTACCGCCGCTACGTGATGCCCTACAGCGAGCGGATCTTCGCCGCGTTCACGGACGTGCCGCGCATCCACTTCGGGGTGGGCACCGGCGAGCTGCTGGGCCTCATGGGCGAGGCCGGCGCGGACGTCGTCGGCGTCGACTGGCGCGTCCCCCTCGACGAGGCGGCCCGCCGGGTCCCGGCCGGCCGAGCCCTGCAGGGCAACCTGGACCCGTCGGTCCTGCTGGCACCCTGGGAGGTCGTGGAGGAGCGCGCCGCCGACGTGCTGCGCCGCGGCCGCGCCGCCGAAGGCCACATCTTCAACCTGGGCCACGGCGTGCTGCCGTCCACGAACCCCGACCAGCTCGCCCGCCTGGCCGACTTCGTCCACGCCGAGTCCGCCCGCCTCGCCGGGGGCTGACACCCGCACGACCGCGGCGGAGCGGGGGAGTCCTTTCGCGGAGGTCCGGGAGCCGTCCTCCGGCGGGGCTCAGACGGCCTGGCGGTCCACGGCGCGCAACGCGCCGAAGCCCGACAGGCGTTCCAGGGCGAGGGCGGAGGCCGGGTCCGCGGGCTGGTAGACCAGGAGCGACTGGTCGCCGCTGGTCAGCGTGTCGTAGGAGAGCCGGAGCAGCCCGGCCTCGGGGTGCCGGAGGACCTCGACGCCGGAGTGCGGCGGGGGCACGGGAGCGCAGGCGAGCTTCGCGGTGAAGGCGGCTCCGGCGGAGACGGAGAGCTCGTCGAGCAGGCCCGACAGGTGGGGGTCGTTCGGCGGCTGGCCGTTGCGGATGGCGTGCAGCCGCCTCTCGGCGACCTCGTCCCATTCGGGGTGGACCTCCCGCGCCCGCGGGTGGGTGAAGACGAAGCGCAGCAGGTTGGGCCGCGGCTCGTCCAGCAGGCCGAGCGGTCCGGCCAGCCTTTCGAAGGCCGGGGTGCGGGCCAGGATGTCGCCGAGCCGGTTGTGCAGCAGGGCGGGAGCGGGTTCCAGCCCGTCCAGGATCGCCCGCAGGGTCGGGCGCGGCTCCTCTTCGGGAGGGTGCGCGCCAGGACAGGACATGAAGGAGTCGCCCGCCGCGCTCTTCGCCGCGAACCGCAGGTAGAGCCGGTCGTCGGTGTTCAGCCGCAGCGCGTCGGCGAGGGCGCCCAGCACCTGCGGGGAGGGGTTGCGGTCGCGGCCCTGCTCCAGGCGGGTCAGGTATTCCACGCTGATGCCGGCGAGGGTGGCCAGTTCGCTGCGGCGCAGCCCCGGCGTGCGGCGGCGGGGACCGGACGGCAGGCCGGCCTCCTCGGGCGTGATCGCTTCCCGGCGGGCGCGCAGGAAGACGCTGAGCTCGTTCTCGGCCATGGTCGGGAATCTACCGACCATCGTCCGCCGGATCGTGGCCCTGCGGGGGCCAGTCTCGGCACGGCCTCCCTGGCGGGCGGCGGGAGCGCCAGCCTGGAGCCATGACAACCGACATCCTGCGTCTCGCAGTTCTCGTCAGCAGCGTTCGCCAGGGGCGCTTCGCCCCCGTCGTCACCGGCTGGTTCACCGCCCGTGCCGAGGGCGCCTTCGACCTCGACGTGATCGACCTGGCGGAGGCCGACCTCCCGCTCTCGCTGCCCGACAGGGAGAGCGGGCCGGACGCGGCGACGGCCGACGTCCTGGCCCGGCTCACCCCCCGGCTCGAGCGGGCGGACGCCTTCGTGGTGATCACGCCGGAGTACAACCACAGCTATCCCGCCTCGATCAAGAACCTGATCGACTGGCACTTCACCCAGTGGCAGGCCAAGCCCGTCGGTTTCGTCTCCTACGGTGGGATCTCCGGCGGCCTGCGGGCCGTGGAGCACCTGCGGGGCGTCTTCGCCGAGATGCACGCGGTGACCGTCCGAGAGCAGGTGAGCTTCGCGAACTACTGGGAGCTGCTCGGCGAGGACGGCGGGCTCGCCGGTTCCGAGGCCGCCGACACCGCCGCCAAGACCCTGCTGGAGCAGCTCGACTGGTGGGCCCGCTCGCTGAAGGAGGCCAGGGAGAAGCGGCCCTACGCGGCCTGAGAGCGGCGCTTGGCGCGTCGCCGGTACAGGACGCGGCCCAGGAAGAACAGGCCGATCAGGAACGGGGAGAAGGGCAGCAGCCAGCCGATTCCGGCCAGCAGGCCGGAGACGAAGCCGGTGAAGTCCTCCCAGCCGGCTTTGAGTCCGCCGAGGAAACCGGAGGAGTCCTCCTCGGCGGGCTCGTCCTTCTCCGAGACCACGACCAGGGTGATCGAAGCCTCCTTCACCCGCTTGGAGAGGCTCTTCTGGCGGGCCTTCAGCGCGTCGAGGTCGGCCTGGCGCTGGTCGAGCTCCTCCGACACCTGGAGCACCTCGCCGACCGTGCCGGCCTGGCCCATCAGGGTGCGCAGCCGCTTCAGCGCCGCCTCGGCGGACTCCACCCGGCTGTCGACGTCGGAGATCTCCTCGGTGACGTCCTCGGCGGACTGCTCCAGGGAGACCTTCTCGCCCAGCTGCTTGCTCAGGGCGTCGAGCACCCCGGAGTACCGCTCCGCGGGCACCTGGAAGTCGAGCCGCGCGGACGGGGTGGCGCTGTATGTGCGCTCCCGCGCCACGTAGCCGCTCGCGGCGTCGACGAGCTCCTTGGCCTTCACGGCCGCGGTCTCCACCTTCGCCACCCGGACCCGCAGGTCCGCCGTGTAGGCGATGGCCCGCTGCTCCGTGCCGGTCTCGCCCGGCTCGCCGGGCGAGCCGGCCTTGTGGTCGGCCGGAGCCGACTCGGCGTCGCGGGAGGCGGCCGGCCGGTCGTACTCGGCGGCGGATTCCGGGACGGACTTCGAGGCGGTCGAGCCGCTCTCCGCGGAGCCGGAGCAGCCGGTCAGCAGGAGGAGTGCCGCTACGGCACAGAGGGCTTTTCGCATGCTTCTAGGACGGGTCCGGAGCTTCTCTGCGTTGCAGTTCCCAGGCCACGGAGCGGCGTCGAAAAGGTCACGGTCGAGGTGATGTCCATCTCACACTGCGAGATGGCTCCGGCTGCCGGGGGGCTCTGCCAAGGTGGAGAGGTGAATGCCAAGCATGTGGTGGTCGTGGGCGGCGGGATCTCCGGGCTCGCCGCGGCGTGGTACCTGAGCCGGGCCGGAACGCGGGTGACGGTGCTGGAGGGCTCCCCCGTGCTGGGGGGCAAGCTGCGCGTCAGCGAGATCGCGGGCCAGCGGCTGGACGAGGGCGCCGAGTCCGTGGTCACCCGGCGGCCCGAGGGGCTCGGTCTGATCGAGGAGCTCGGCCTGGCCGGCGAGCTGATCCACCCCGGTGCCGCGGGAGCGTCGATCTTCAGCCACGGCGGGCTGCACCCGATGCCCGCCGGGCAGATCATGGGCATCCCCTCCGACCTGGTGGCGCTCGCCCAGTCCGGGGTGATCTCCCAGGCGGGCGTCGCCCGCGCCGCGCTGGACCTGGCCAAGCGGCCCACCCCGCGCGGCGCGGACGTCTCGGTGGCCGACTACGTCGCCGACCGGCTGGGCCGGGAGATCGTGGACCGGCTGGTGGAACCGCTGCTGGGCGGCGTCTACGCCGGGCAGGTCGACCGCCTGTCGTTCGAGGCGGCGCTGCCGCAGTTCGCGCAGGCCAGCCGCACCCAGCGCTCGCTGGTCCTGGCCGCCCGCGAGATGAAGGAGGCCGCCGCGGCCAAGACGGGCCCGCTGTTCGCCACCCTGCGCGACGGCATGGGCTCGCTGCCCGTCCTGATGGCCGGGATCCTGGCCAAGGAGGGCGTGGAGCTGCGCACCGAGGCGATGGTGCGGGAGCTGAGGCGCACGCCGCAGGGCTGGCGGCTGGTGCTGGGCCCCGCCCAGGCGCCCGAGCTGCTGGACGCCGACGGCGTGGTGCTCGCGGTGCCCGCCACCCCGGCGAGCAGGCTGCTGGCCGACACCGTCCCGGCCGCCGCGAGCGAGCTGGCGGGCATCGAGTACGCCAGCATGGCGATCGTCTCCCTGGCCTACCACGCCACGGCCTTCCCCGAACCGCCGAAGGGCACCGGCTACCTGGTGCCGTCCGTGGAGAAGCGGGACGTCAAGGCGGTCACCTTCAGCTCGGTCAAGTGGCCCGGCCGGCGCGGCAACGACCCGGGGACGGTACTGCTGCGCGCCTCCATCGGCCGCTTCGGCGAGGAGCACACCCTGCAGCGCTCCGACGCCGAGCTCAAGGCCGCGGTGATGACCGAGCTGGCCACCACCTGCGCGGTGAGCGAGCTGCCGGTCGACGCCCGGGTGACCCGCTGGGGCGGGGCGCTGCCGCAGTACGACGTCGGACACCTGGACCGGGTCGCGCGCGTGCGCGCGGCCGTATCGGGGCACCGCGGGCTGGCCCTGTGCGGGGCGGCCTACGATGGGGTCGGGATCCCCGCCTGTGTGTCCACGGCGCGGGCGGCCGCCGCCCGCGTCATCGATCAGTTGAGAGAAGAAGAACTGTGAGTGACAAGCCGAAGGCCCGAGACCTCAACCAGGTGATCAGGTACACGATGTGGTCGGTGTTCAAGGCCGACCGGCTCCCCGAGAGCCGCGCGGCCGTCGCCGCCGAGGTCCAGGAGCTGATCGACGGCTACGCCGCCAAGGACGTCACCACGCGGGGCCTTTACGACGTCGCGGGGCTGCGGGCCGACGCCGACTACATGTTCTGGTGGCACGCCGAGGACAGCGACGACCTCCAGGAGATCTACAGCCGCTTCCGCCGCACCGAGCTGGGCCGCCTTTCCACCCCGGTGTGGTCGAACATGGCGCTGCACCGCCCGGCGGAGTTCAACAAGAGCCACATCCCGGCCTTCCTGGCCGACGAGAAGGTGCGCGACTACGTCTGCGTGTACCCGTTCGTCCGCTCCTACGAGTGGTACCTGCTGCCGGACGCCGAGCGCCGGGCGCTGCTCGCCGAGCACGGCCAGATGGCGCGCGGCTACCCGGATGTGCGGGCCAACACCGTCCCCAGCTTCGCGCTGGGCGACTACGAGTGGCTGCTGGCCTTCGAGGCCGACGAACTGCACCGCATCGTCGACCTCATGCGCCACCTGCGCGGCTCCGAGACCCGCCGCCACGTCCGCGAGGAGGTGCCCTTCTACACCGGGCGCCGCCGGTCGGTCAGCGAGCTCGTCGAGGCGCTTCCCTAACCCGTTTCGGGATGACGGCGACGGCGCGGGTCGTTCCGGGAGGTAGAGTTCCGGGCCGTGACCCGCGCCCCTTCTCGCCATGGAAAACCGCGTTCCGCCGCGAAACGTCTGATCGACCGGCTGGTGGACGCCCGCCGCAGGACGGTCCCGGTGTTCGTGCTGGTGGTGGCGCTGCTGGCCGTCGGGGGCTTCGCCGCCCACCGGTACCTGGGGGAGGGTTCCTCGCGGCAGGCGGCCGAGTCCTCGAAGCCGCCGAAACGCGGGCCCGCCGGGGATCCCGTTCCCACGCTGGCCGTCACGGACCTGCTGGCGGAGGACGGGCAGGACCCCGACAGCGATCCGTACGCCGAGGAGCACCTGCGCGAGGAGTCCCCCGAGCACCTGGAGTCGGTGCGCTGGAGCGGTGACTTCCTGCGGGTCTACACCGACCTCGACGAGGGCGACACCGGGCATCCGGCCGCGCGCGGATTGTGCGAGGCGGCCCTCGACTACCTGAAGGCCACCTACAGCGACACGTTCAAGGACGACGACCCGGTGGTCTTCGTCCACGCCCGCCGCAGCGGCAACGGGCACGTGGTCCTGGTGAACAGCGTCACCGGCCCCTGCCGTCCGGTCGAGACCCGCTGACTCAGGCGCGGCCGAGGAGGCGGCGCGGCCAGGAGCGCCGGGGCCCGTGGACGAGGCGGGCGACGAGGCGGCCCACGGTGAGGTAGGCCAGCAGGACGCCGGCGGTGTTGAGGATGATGTCGTCGACGTCGAAGGTGCGGCCGCTGACGGCGGTGCCCTGGACGGCCTCGATGCCCAGGGACACCAGGGCGGCCAGGAGGGTCAGCCGCAGCGGCCCGCGCATCCGGCGCGAGACCATCGGCAGGAGCACGCCCATGGGGGACAGCAGCAGGAGGTTGCCGCCGATCGCGATGGCCGCCTCCTTGACGCTGGGCCGGTCGAGGTAGAACCGCAGCGTCCTGCCGGGCTCGGTGTTCCCCACGGCCCAGCCCCTCGGGTCGGGTACGGGCGTCAGCGTGAAGACGTACGCCCAGTAGGCGAAGACGGCCATGGCCGCCAGCCCGATCAGCGCGGCGGCGACCCTGGCCAGCCGCCGCCCCCAGCCCGGCCCGTCGGCCGGGCCCGTCTCCTCCGCCTTGGTGCTCATGCCGACCTCCCCGAGCGGCTATGCCCGGGTTTTACGCTAAATAAGCGAAACAAGGGGGTAGAGGGTTGTTGCGGCTTCTGTCAGGCCTCGTCGAGGCGCAGGGAGACGCTGTTGATGCAGTACCTCTCGTCCGTGGGCGTGCCGTACCCCTCGCCGCGGAACACGTGGCCCAGGTGCGACTCGCACCGGGCGCAGAGCACCTCCACCCGGTGCATGCCGAGGGAGGAGTCCTCCCGCAGGATCACCGCGTCGGACTCGGTCGGCTCGTAGAAGGACGGCCAGCCGCAGTGCGAGTCGAACTTGGTCTGTGAGCGGAACAGCTCGGCGCCGCACGCCCGGCAGTGGTAGACCCCTTCGGTCTTGGTGTCGGTGTACTCGCCGGTGAAGGGCCGTTCCGTGCCCGCCTGCCGCAGCACCCGGAACTCCTCGGGCTTGAGGATGGCCCGCCACTCGTCCTCGGTCTTCCGGATCTTCTCCATGTTCTCAAAGTACTTCTTCCAGGGCGCACTTCGCAGCGACCGGGCGGGGCCCGAGGGGTCTCGCGACCGCCGCGGAGCCCATTTGCGGACGTCCGAATATGGCCGGTTGTCATGTCCTCACCCTGGGTAAGTGGCCCGACAGGAAACCTCGGGGGGCGAGTCGGATGGCCAAGACGACCAGCAGCACGACCAGGAGCACCAGGGGCGCCAAGAGCACCGCCGGGACCGCGGCGCGCAAGACGGCTTCGCGCACGACGGCCCAGCGCACGACGGCCGCGCGTAAGACGGGTGCGCGCACGGCCGGAGGGACCGGTGGACGGGCCGCGGTCAAGCCGCGCGCCCGCGCCGCGACGGCCGGAACGGCGACGGCCACGGCCACGGTGCGCAGGCGGACGGCCGAGACCGCGGGAACGGCCGCGTCCGCCGTCGCGAGGGGTGTGGAGAGGACCGCCGACGCCCTCGAGAAGGGCGGGCGGCGCAAGGAGCCCCGGCACGGCTCCGGCGGGATCACCGTGCCGGTGGTCACGCCCCGGTTCACCGTCCGCCGGCTGCAGATCCCCACGTTCGGGATCGCCGAGCTGGGCGGGGGCCTGGCCGCCGCGGCGGGCCGTACGGTGTCCGGGCACGTGCCCTCCAAGGAGCGCCTCGGCTACTACGCCGGGCTGGGCGCGCTGGCCGCGGTCGGCGTGATCGAGTGGCCGGTCGCCGCCGCGATCGGCGTCGGCATGGCGGTCGCCCGCCGGACGGGCTCCCGGGAGCGCGCAGAGCGGGGCCCCGCCGCCCGTTCCGCGGCCGCCGGGCCGGGCTCCACCGGCATGAAGGGCTGAGAACCGCAGACATGGTGTTCCGCCGCCTGCTCGACACCGCCTCACGGGCGCTGCCGTCGTCCGCCGCCGCGCGCCCGGAAAGGCGGATCCGCCTCCTGCCGGGCCGGGCCGAGATCGCGGTCCGCGGCGCCCACCTGCCCGGTTCGCACGAGATGGCCGCCCATCTGGAGTCGGCGCTGTCCCGGCTCGAAGGCGTGCGCCGGGTGGAGGTCAACGCCGTGCTGGGCCTGGCCGTGGTCCTCCTCGACGAGGACGCCGCGGTGATGGCCGACGACCTGCACGAGGTGATCGAGGACGCCGAGACCCGCTACGGGTGGGAGCGGGAGGACTTCTGCGACACCGCGCGCCCGGGGGACGACCAGGCGATGGCGGTGGAGGCGCTGCTGGCCGGGACCGCCTTCCTGGGCTCCGGCCTGGCTCTGGCGGGGAAGATGGTCCGGGTCCCGGCGCTGCCGCCGATCGTGCCGACCCTCGTGGCGCTGGCCGACACCACGCCCCAGATCCGCGCGCTGCTGGACCGGGCGGCCGGACGCCGCGTCATCGACACGCTGGCCACCGCGGGCGGACTGCTCACCCAGTCCATGGCCCAGCAGCCGGTCGGGCTGGCCGTGGAGGGGGTGCAGCGGCTGGTCCGGCTCGCCGAGGCCTACACCCACTGGCGGGTGTGGAACCAGGGGTTCGAGGCGCTCGACGCGCTGCCCGGCGCCCAGCGGACCCCGGCGCACGCGCGTGCGCCGCGCCCGGCCCCGCTGCCGCCCGGTCCCGTGGAGCGGCTCGCCGGGCGCATGCCGTACGGGCTGGTCCTGGTGGGCGGGGTGTGGGCGGCGACCCGCAGCCCGCTCCGCGGCCAGGGCGCGCTGCACTCGCTGGTGCCCAAGGCCGCGTTCGCCTGCCGCGACGCGTTCGCCGTGCAGTTCACCCGGATCGCCGCGGGCCGGGGCATCCCGGTCGCCGACCCGCGCGCCCTGCGCAGGCTGGACCGCGTGGACACCGTCGTCATCGACGACGACGCCCTGCGCACCGGCGAGTACGTCCTGGAAGAGATCATCCCCCTGACCGACGGCACAAACGGCATGAAAGGCGCAAACGGAACGGGCAGCGCAGGCGGTGCGGGCGGTGCAGGTGGTGCGGGCGGCGCAAATGGCGCGGGTGGCGTGGAAGGCGCAAGCGGCGCGGGTGGCTCGGGTGGCTCGGGTGCGGGCGGCGCGGACGGTGCGGGTGGCGTGGAAGGCGCAAACGGCGCGGGCGGTGCTGGCGGTGTGGATCTGTCGGTTCTGGACGCGAGGGCTCGTGCGCTGGTGGACCGGCGGCGTCCCCGGGCCAGGCGGAGCCGGGACGGGTGGTCGGTGGCGCCGTTGCGCGCCGCCGAGGTGCGGGAGCTGGCCGACGAGCGGGCCAGGGCGTGCGCGGCCCGCGGCAGCGTGCTGGTCGCCCTGCGCGAGAGGGGGCGCACGGTCGCGGTCCTGGCGCTGGCCGAGGAGCTCGACCCCTTCGGGGAGGTGTTCGTCGCGGCGGCCCGCCGGATCGGCGAGGTCCACCTGGCCGGGCGCGGGCGCGGCCTGGAGCGGCGGCTGCCGGTGGACGGGCGGCTGCCCGGCTCCGACCTGACCGCCGTGGTCCGCGGCCTCCAGGCCGAGGGCCGGGGGGTGATGCTGCTCTCCCGGCACCACGGCGAGGCGCTGGCCGCCGCCGACGTGGGGGTGGGCCTGCCCGACAGCGAGGGCGTCCCGCCGTGGGGCGCGCACCTGTTCTGCCGCCTGGACGGGGCCTGCCTGGTCACCGACGCGGTCATGGCGGCCCGCGACGCCGCCCGGCGCGGGGTGCGGATCGCGTCGATCGGCTGCGCCACCGCGGCGACCGCGGCGCTGACCGTCCGGCAGGGCGCCTCCTTCGCCCGCGCCCGGCTGATCATGGACGGCGCCCGCCTGATCGCGCTGGGCACCGGGATCTGGACGGCGGCCCAGCTCTCGCGGCGGCCCGCGCCCCGCCCCCTGGACCGCACGCCCTGGCACGCCTGGCCGGTCGGCGCCGTCCTGGAGCGGCTGGGCTCGTCCCGGGCGGGGCTGCCCGAGCCCGAGGCCGAGCGGCGGCGGGCCGAGGCCGTCGCGGAGGAGCCGCCCGAGGAGGCGGGCCTGGTGCGGCGCACCCTCCAGGAGCTCGACAACCCGCTCACCCCGGCCCTGGCGACCGGCGCGAGCGTCTCGGCGGTGGTCGGCTCCGTGGTGGACGCCGGGCTGATCGGCGTGGTGCTCGGGATCAGCGCGGTCATGTCGGGCGTCCAGCGGGTCGCCGCCGACCGCGCCGTGCGCAGGCTGGTGGAGCAGGTCTCGGTCCCGGTGCGGCTGCGCAGGCCGGACGGGGAGCAGACGGCCGCCGCCGAACGGCTCGTCCCCGGGGACGTGATCATGCTGGCGGCCGGGGACATGGTCCCGGCGGACTGCCGGGTGGTGTGGGCGCAGGGCCTGGAGGCCGACGAGGCGAGCCTCACCGGGGAGTCGCAGCTGGTCGCCAAGGCGGCCGAGCCGACGATGGCCGGGGCGGTGGCCGACCGGTCCTCCATGCTCTACCGGGGTACCAACGTCGCCGCGGGCGAGGCGATCGGGGTGGTGGTGGCCACCGGCGCGGGCACCGAGATCGACCGGACCCTCACCCTGGTC
This sequence comes from Actinocorallia populi, assembly GCF_002995495.1. Classification (GTDB taxonomy): domain Bacteria; phylum Actinomycetota; class Actinomycetes; order Streptosporangiales; family Streptosporangiaceae; genus Actinocorallia; species Actinocorallia populi. The sequence goes on from NZ_PVZV01000008.1 coordinate 305,497, forward strand.
ACCGGCACCTCCCGTCCGGGCGGGGTGGAGACCCGGCTGGAGCAGCTCACCAAGGTGACGCTGCCCACCTCGCTGGGCGCGGGCGGCCTGCTGCTGGGCGCGGGGCTGCTGCGCGGCAGGGGGCTGAGCGCGGTGCTGAACTCGGCGATCGGCCTGGCCGTGGCGGCGGTGCCCGAGGGGCTGCCGTTCGTGGCCACGGCCGCCGAACTGGCGACGGCGCGGCGCCTGTCCCGCCAGGGGGCGCTGGTCCGCAGCCCCGTCACGATCGAGGTGCTCGGCCGGGTCGACGTGTTGTGCTTCGACAAGACCGGCACGCTCACCGAGGGGCGCCTGCGGCTCGGCATGGTCTCCGACGGCAGGGAGAGCCGGCCCGTGGCCGGGCTGACCCCCGGGATGCGCGGTGTCGTGGCGGCCGCCCTGCGGGCCACGCCCGAGGGGGAGCGGCTGGCGCACCCCACGGACCGGGCGGTGGTCAAGGCCGCCGGAAGGCTGGGCGTGGACCGCGAGCTGGGCCTGGCGGGCTGGCGCCGGGCCGAGGAGCTGCCCTTCGAGCCGGCCCGCGGCTACCACGCCGCTCTGGGCGAGGGAGGGGAGGGGCCGCGGCTCAGCGTCAAGGGCTCACCGGAGGTGGTGCTGGAGGCGTGCGCCTTCTGGGCGCCGGAGGGCGAGCCGGAGCCGTTCGACGAGACGGCGCGCAAGAGCGTGCTCGGGGAGCTGGAGCGGCTGGCCGGGCTCGGGCACCGGGTGCTGGCCGTGGCCGAGGGGCTGGCCCCCCGCGGCGCGGAGCTGCGGGACCTGTGCTTCCGCGGGCTGCTGGGCCTGGCCGACCCGGTGCGGCCCACCGCCGCCCAGGCCGTGGGGCGGCTGACGGCGGCCGGGATCCGGGTGTGCATGATCACCGGGGACCACCCGGCCACCGCCACGGCGATCGCCGACGAGCTCGGCCTGCTCACCGCGGACGCGGCGCGCGACCGGCAGGTGATGACCGGGATGGAGCTCGACGCCCTGGACGACGGCGCGCTGGCCGGGCGGCTGCCCGAGGCGCACGTCTACGCCCGGATGAGCCCGGCGCAGAAGGTGCGGATCGTGGAGGCGCTGCGCCGGGCCGGGCACGTGGTGGCGGTCACCGGGGACGGGGCCAACGACGCTCCGGCGATCCGGCTGGCCGACGTGGGCATCGCGCTGGGCACCCGGGCGACCGCGGCGGCCCGCGACACCGCCGACATCGTGATCGCCGACGACCGGGTCGAGACGATCGTGGCGGCGATCGCCCAGTGCCGCGGCATGTGGAAGTCCACCCGCGACGCGCTCGCCGTGCTGCTGGGCGGCAACCTGGGGGAGATCGCCTTCACCGCGGGGGCGGGCCTCCTGCTGGGCGGCAGCCCCCTCAACGTGCGCCAGCTGCTGCTGGTCAACCTCTTCACCGACCTGCTGCCGGCGATGGCGCTGGCGGTGCGGGCGCCCGGGGAGACCGCCGAGGAGGTCCTGCTGGCCGAGGGGCCTGAGGCGTCGCTGGGCGAGGTGCTCAACCGCGACATCGCCGCGCGGGCCGTCACGACGGCGCTGAGCGCCCAGACCGCCTGGTTCCTGTCCCGGTTGTGGGGCACCCGCGGCCAGACCGACACCACGGCCCTGGTGGCGCTGGTCGCCGCCCAGCTCGTGCAGACGCTGCTCGCGGGCGGTCTGCGCAACCCGCTGGTGCCGGCCGCGTCCCTGGGTTCGCTGGCGGCGCTCGCCGTGGTGGTGCAGACGCCGGGCCTGAGCGGGCTCTTCGGGTGCCGCCCGCTGGGGCCGCACGGCTGGCTGATCGCGCTGGCCAGCGCGGTGGGCCTGTCGCTGCTGGCGGCCGTCATCGAGCGGTTCTGGAAAGTTCACCCCGACGTCATCTCCCCGACTATCCCTGAAAGGGGATGAGCGGGTATAAAAAGGACAAAGGTCGTCTGGAAAGGTTCTCCAACCGTGTCCGAATTCCTGTCCTCCCTGCTGAGCAAGGCGCTGATGACGCTGGTGCAGGCCATCGTCAACGAGCTGGCCGTGATGATCGTCCGCAGCACCTACGCCCGCCACGGCCGGACCGCTCCGGCGATGGCCTTCTGAGCGTCCCCTCGGGCGTCAGTCCGCGCTCTGCGTGAAGTTCTCCACCCGCCATCCGGCGGCGGTGTGGGCGTTGATCCACAGGTGCGAGGAGCCGCCCTCGTACAGGTAGTGGCAGCGGTAGGCGTACGAGGCGTCGCCCGCCTCCGAGCCGGGGTCGCAGCCCTCCACCCCGGCGGCGGCCGGCGCGGGGAGCGCGAAGACCTTCGCCACCGTGTTCGGGCCCGCCGCCTGCAGTGCGGCGTTCCGGTCGCCGGAGCGCCAGGCGGTGATCAGGTGGTCGGCCGCCTCCCGGGCGCTGCCGAAGGTGATCCCGGCCGGGGCGGCGGGAGCCGCGGTCTGCGGCGGGGCGGTCGTCCCGGTCTGCGGCGGGGTCCCGGCGTCCGGCGGCGCGGCGGTCGCCGGGGCGGACGGGGAGACGGGGACCGAGGTCTCGCCCTTGTCGTTGGGGCCGGGGATGCAGCCGGTCAACACGATCATTCCGGCGGCGGCGAGCGCGAGGACACGTGACACGGAGGGCTCTTCTCTTCCGGGGTGCTATGCCTGAGGAGACGCCCTTTTCCCGGGCCGGGTTCAGATGAGGATCCGGTCGAGGTCGTAGCCGGCCGGGCGTTCCAGCTGGGCGTACCCGCAGGACTCGGGGGTGCGGTCGGTCCGCCAGCGCCGGAACCGCACGTTGTGCCGGAAGCGCCGCCCCTCCAGGTGGTCGTAGGCGACCTCGCAGACCAGTTCGGGGCGCAGCGGGACCCAGGAGAGGTCCTTCTTGCCGGTCCAGCGGGAGACCGCCCCCGGCATGCGCTCCTCCTCGCCCTGGGTGGCCCAGGACGCCCAGGGGTGCCCGGCGAGCCCCGGCATCCGGTAGGGCGCCAGCAGCTCCACCAGCGCCCTGCGCCGCTCCATCGGGAACGCCGCCGCCACCCCCACGAACTGCAGCCCGTTCTCGTCCCACAACCCCAGCAGCAGCGAGCCGACGACCGGGCCGCTCTTGTGCCACCGGTACCCGGCCACCACGCAGTCGGCGGTCCGCTCGTGCTTGACCTTGAACATCGTGCGCCTGCCGGGCGTGTAGGGGGCGTCCGCCGGCTTGGCGACCACCCCGTCCAGGCCCGCCCCCTCGAACCGGTCGAACCAGCGCAGGGCCTCGTCCCGGGACGCGGTGATCGAGGTCAGGTGCACCGGGGGGCGGGACCGGCCCAGCGCCCGCGCCAGCCGCGCCCGCCGCTCGGTGAAGGGCAGCTCCAGGAGGGATTCGCCGTCCAGGGCCAGCAGGTCGAAGGCCACGTAGGAGGCGGGGGTCCGCCGGGCCAGGAGCGCGATCCGGGACGCGGCGGGATGCACGCGCTGGGCGAGCGCCTCGAAGTCCAGCCTGCCGCCCAGGCGGACGACCACCTCGCCGTCGACGACGCACCGCTCGGGCAGCTCCCGGCGGAAGGCCTCCACCAGCTCGGGGAAGTACCGGGTGAGCGGCCGCTCGCCGCGGCTGGACAGCTCCACCTCCTCGCCGTCGCGGAAGACCACGCACCGGAACCCGTCGTACTTGGGCTCGTAGCAGAAATCCCCTTCGGGCAGGGCCGACACGGCCCTGGCCAGCATCGGCGCGACCGGCGGTCGCAGCGGCAGGTCCATGCTCTGATGATGACCGCGGGAGGGCCGCGATAACCTGGGGAAATGAGGCGTCTCCTGCCAGAGCCCGCAGCGGAGGTGGACCCGTACGAGGAGTACGGGGTGAGCGGCCCCTGGCTGCGGGTGGGCATGGTGGCGAGCCTCGACGGTTCGGTCACCGACGAGGAACGCTGGTCCGACCGGCTGGGCGGCAGGGCCGACCAGCGGGTCTTTCGCACCCTGCGGGCGCTGGCCGACGGGATCATGGTCGGCGCGGGCACCGTGCGGACCGGCCGGCTCGGCCCGGTCCGGCTCCCCGCGGAGCTGGCCGCCCGGCGGGGCCGCCCGCCCGCCCCCCTCATCGTGGTCAGCCGCTCCCTCGACCTGGACTTCTCCGCGCCGCTGTTCACCGAGGGCCGGCCGATCCTGGTGACGTCCGACGACGCCAGGCCGCCCGCGCACGTGCGCGTCGTCTCGGCGGGCGAGGGCGACGTGGACCTGCCGCTGGCGCTCCACCGGCTCCAGGGCGAGCACGGCTTCCAGCACCTCCTGTGCGAGGGAGGGCCCGCGCTGGCCACGTCCCTGCTGGCGGACGGCCTCGTCGACGAGCTCTGCGTCAACATCGCGCCCACCCTGATCGGGACGCGGCACCACACCCGCATGGTCGGCGACCTGGCGCGCCGCGATCTGGCGCTCGACGCCGTCTACGCCGACGAGGACGTGCTCTTCCTGCGGTACCTCACGGGCCGTCCGCGCCCATGATCCGGCTCCCGCGGTGCCGCGCCCACCAGCCGAGCGCCGCGGTGCCCGCCAGGAGCCACGGGACGTTCCCCGGCCAGGTGACGGCGAGCAGCCCCAGGAAGCCGGAGGCGTGCCAGAGGCCCATCTGCAGGAGCGCGCTGTTGCCGAACGGGGTCTCGAAACCGGACATGACCTGAAGGGGCATCGTGCCCCGGTAGGTGCCGGCGAGCGCCGCGGCGGCGGAGGCGGGCAGGCAGGCCAGCGCCCAGAGCACCCCCGGGTCCGGGCCGCCGAGCAGCGTGAGGGCCCCGCCCCAGGCCAGCGCCGGCACGGCCGCGACGAGCAGCGGGGTGACGCCGTGCGCGAGGGCCAGGCCGCCGGGGGAGTGGAGGAAGTAGCGGGCCCGGTCCGGCGAGGAGGCGGAGGCGCGCGCCCCGCCCAGGAGGCCGCCGACCGCCAGGTACATGCAGAGCGGACCGGCGACGTCGATCAGCACCCGCAGGGAGAGAGGCAGCGCTCCCGGCTCCGCCCGGATGCACAGCAGGGCCGCCCCGAGCAGGAGGAAGGCCCGGACGAGGGCTGCTCCGTCCCGCAGGATGCTCAGCAGGTCACGCCAGGGCACGAGCAGCCGCGGGTTCCGGGGCGGCCGGAGCGCCGTACGGGGGGAGAAGTCCGCCCGCCTGGCATTGTCGAGCGAGGCGCGGAACCAGCCGCCTTCGGTGAGCCACAGCCCGGCGCGCACCCCCGACGCGAGCTGCGCGCCGGAACGCAGCCCGTGCGGATCGAGCGAGGGCAGCCGTCTGGTCCCGGCCACCGCGGCGGCCAGGGCGAGGGCCGCGAGCAGGGCCAGGGCGGGCAGCCGGTGCCGGTCGAGGAGCAGCAGCCCCGCCCATCCCCAGGGGCCCGACCACAGGACGGGCTCCGCCGCGTCCGCCGGGACGCGACCCGTCCAGATGAGTCCGGCCAGCCCCGCCAGCAGGAAGAGGGCGAGATGGAAGAAGGGCCGGAGCCCGTCGAGGATCCTGCCGTCGCCCAGGAGGGTCCCGGCGAAGGAGCCGAACAACCCCAGCAGCGCCCCGGCGGCGACGGTCTGGACGAGCAGCGGACCCGCCTCGTCGGGCATGGGGAGCACGGTCTGCCACAGGAGCAGGGGGAGCACCAGGCAGCCGGCGGCCCAGAGCACGGCCGAGAGGCCCGCGGCACGGAGCAGGAACGGCCGCAGCACCGCCTCCCGGGCGAGGGGGAGCGGCAGCACCCAGTCGATGAAGGCCACGCTCACCCGGACCGGCCCGCGCCAGACGGCGTCCTGCAGCGCGGCCCACAACGCGATGAGCGCCATCGCGACCAGCCCGAGGGGAAGCACGTCGAGCACCTGCGCGGGAAGGTCCGGCAGCGACGCGGGCTTTCGCAGCGCGTCCCGGACCGCCACCACCACCGGAGGAACGACGAGAAGGACGGCCAGCACCCCGAAGTACACCTGGTAGGCGAGGTCTCCCCGGTTTCGGGCGGGCCTGGCCCGCCGGACCAGCCGCAGCACCTCCCGGACGGCCGGTTCCGCGACGGCCTCAGTCACGTACCGCTCCGAGCTCTCCGCCGATCTCCACCACCCGGTCGGCCACGGCCCGGGCCAGCTCCTGGCTGTGCGTGGCGAACAGGACGGCCGTCCCCGCCCGCTTCCGCTCGCCGAGGACCTCCCCGAGCCAGCCCCGAGCCGTCCCGTCCAGATGCCGTTCGGGCTCGTCCAGCACGAACAGCTCCGGCTCAGGCGGCAGCAGCAGCGCCGCGATCCCCATCAGCTGCCGCAACCCGCTGCTCAGCTTGTACGGGCTCAGGTCCCGGTGCCCCCCGAGCCTGCACGTCTCCAGGACCTCCGCCACCCGGCCCTCGGCCGAACGCCCCAGCCCGTGCCCCACCGCCACCAGCAGCAGGTGCTCCCGCACGCTCAGATCGGGGAAGTAGCTCACCTCGTCGAGCACCAGCACCCGCCGCCTGAACCCCGGATCCGCCGGCCGAGGCGGCTCTCCCAGGATCCGTACGGTCCCCTCGTCCGCCCGTTCCTCACCGCGCACGAGCCGCAGCAGGGTCGACTTCCCGGCCCCGTTGGGCCCCGTCAACGCCATCCCTTCGCCCGGGGCGAGGGCCAGGCTCACCGGCCCGACGACCTGGCCGGGCCCGTAGACGCGGGTGAGTCCGTCGCACTCCACGACTGCCGGACCGCCTCCGACTGGGAGAACTCGCATCCGCACATCCTCGCAGAACCCACACATTCCTCCCGCGCGGCGCAAACCTTGATCAACTGGCCATCACAGGTCAGAGCGGAGGACTTGATCTTGGGGAAGGCACATATGGGATCTTCGTTATGACACTTCCGCACAGTGTGTAAAGGAGTACTGCCGTGCATAAGGCATCTTTCGCTCTGGCCGCATCCCTGACGCTGGCCCTGTCCCTGGGCTCTCCGGCGGGGGCCGCCGCCTCACCCTTCGCGGACAATGCCGAGGCGGCGCTCGAGAAGATCGATCCCGGCCTCGAACCCAGCGAGGAGAAGGCACTGCAGAGCAAGTCCGTGCTGGACGAGGACCAGGCCGTCAAAGAGGACCACGCGACGTTCCGGTCGCAGGGCAGGGCGCTCGTCGTGATGCGGTCGGTCGGCGCGGTCCCCCCGGTGAGCGGGGAGATCGCGGTGGGCAGGTCCGTGCAGAAGAAGAAGGTCCAGCGCGCCCGTGCGGGCGTCCGCAACGTCGTGATCTACAACACGGCCGAGGACGGGGTCTCCGGGCTGACCGTCGCCGCCTGGAGCGAGCGGGACGGGGTGAACTACCGGATCGCCTCCAGGGACGCGCTCAGCCGGGGCGATCTGATCAAACTGGTCAAGGCGCTGCCGGCCGACACCACCAAGCCCTCCCGCAAGGCGCGGCGCGCCATCGAGTCCGCCCCGCCGGCCGAGCGCAGGCCCGAACCGGTGCAGCGCTCCACCAGCAGCCTGTTCGTGGACGGAGCGGGGGACCCCGGCGACGACCTGGGGGACGAGGCGAACCTGTGCAACGGGTGCGCCTACTCCTACAGCAACTACGTCTGGATGTGGCAGCGGATCCTGCAGGCCGACGCCTTCCTCGTGGGGAGCATGGACTGCTCGTTCGGCCCGCTCACCACTTCGGGCACCAAGAACTGGCAGAGCGACAAGGGGCTCACCTCCGACGGCATCGTGGGAGCGAACACGCGTAAGAGGGCGGACGACTACATCCTGGACGGCGGAGGCACCAGCGTCTTCTACCTGGGCGAGTGGCAGAACGCCTACTTCCACCGGCTCACCAACAACGCCTACCACGTCAGCTCGAAGCGGATGAACTACACCAACGCCACCATGTGCTGAGGGGAACCGGGGAACTCCTGTGATCCCAGAGTCCCAGGGGTTTCCCGACAACCTTCCGGACGCCGCGATCGTGTAGTGGGTGTCGACAGGTGGGAGGGAGCGCGCGTGGACGAGGCCGAGGCCGATTTCACGAGGTTCGTGCGGGAACGCGGACCCGGGCTGCTCCGGTTCGCCACCGCGCTCACCGGTGATCGCCACCATGCCGAGGACCTCCTGCAGGCGGTCCTGGAGCGGACCTACTCCCGCTGGACGAAGATCTCCCACCGAGGCGATCCGGAATGGTACGTGCGCAGGTCGATCGTCAACGCGGCCAAGGACGGCTGGCGCGGCGACAACCGCAGGATCGCGGTGCTCGAACGGCTGGGAGCCGAGGACGAGGGCGTCTGCCTGCCGTTCGACGAATACGTGACCAGGGACGCGGTGCGCAGGTCGCTCCGCGACCTGTCCCCGGGGCAGCGCACCGTGGTGGTGCTCCGGTACTGGGAGGGGCTCAGCGAGGCCGAGACCGCCGACCTCATGGGCGTCTCCGTCGGCACGGTCAAGAGCCAGGCGCACCGGGCCATGAAGACGCTGCGGGCCTCGCTCGAGCTGAGCGAGGCCTTCGCCGTCGCACCCGCAGGGAGGGCGTCGTGAACGCCGATGACCGTCTGGTGTCCATGATCGAGGCGTGCGTGGAGCACGAGGTCCGGGAGGTGCGGCTTCCGGCCGACTTCGCCGAGCGGATCATCGTGAGCACGGGGAGGAGGCGGCGTCCGAAGCGGTTTCCGATCGCCGTCGGCATGGCGGTGCTGACCACGGCGGCGGCGGTGGTGGCGGCGCCGGTCTCGCTCCAGTTCCTGGCGGGCCCCGACCCCGCCCCGGAGGCGACCGCGGCGCTGCGGCCCCGGGCGCTCGAGGGCAGGGTGACCGTCACGGTGCTTCCGCCGGGGACCGGGCACTCCACGAGGGTGGACGCCCCCGGAGGCGTCGAGGACGGGCGCTCCGTATGGACCGTGGCCTATCTCCGGGAGGGCCCGCAGAGCTACGTCTGGATCCGGGTGATCAGCGGGGACGTCACGCTGGAGGGCGCGGCGGTGGAGCACTACGCGCCGCGGGCCCCGGGAGGGCGGGAGCCGGTGCCGGTCTCCCGCGGTGAGGCCAGGGCGTGGAGCACCGGCGGGCATCAGAACGTGGTCTTCCAGCCCGAGCCGGGACTGGTGATCCTGGTGAGGGGGCGGCAGATGAGCCGCGAGGAGGCGGTTCGGATCGCGGAGGGGGTGAGAGTCCGATGATCAGCAGGATCCATTTCACGCGTCGATAGATTCCTACTTAGTCTGTAGGAATTATTGACTTCTAACCGGCCGGATGGTCGTATGAAGGGGCACACCCGCTCGAGAGGAGTCCCCCTTGACCGACTTCGACATCCGCAAGGCCGGCGGCCGGCTCGGCGCCGAGGTGGTGGGCCTCGACGTCCGCGAGATCTCCGACCCGCTGTTCGCGGAACTGAACGCCGCGCTCCTGGAGCACAAGGCGCTGGTGTTCCGCGGACAGCACCTCGACGACGCCGGTCAGCTGGCGTTCGCCGCGCGATTCGGCCCGCTGACCGGCGCCCACCCCACCGTCCCGTCCGCCGAGGACCAGCCGCGCATCCTCAAGGTCGACGGCGACGAGGGCATCCGCGCCAACAACTGGCACACCGACGTCACGTTCGTGCACACGCCGCCCAAGGCCAGCACCCTGCGCGGCGTCGTCGTGCCCCCCTACGGCGGCAACACCCTCATCGCCAACTCGGCCACGGCCTACACCGACCTGCCCGGCCCGCTGCGGGAGCTCGCCGACCGGCTGTGGGCCGTGCACACCAACGACTACGACTACGTCCAGCCGCAGTTCGACAACGAGCAGAGGCAGGAGCACCGCAAGGTGTTCACCTCCACGACCTACCGGACGGCCCACCCGGTCGTGCGGGTCCATCCGGAGACGGGGGAGCGCGGGCTGTTCATCGGGGGCTTCGCGCAGTCCATCGTGGGACTGTCCACCCGGGAGTCGCGGGCGGTCCTGGAACTGCTGCAGCACTACGTGACCCGGCCGGAGAACATCTTCCGGGTCCAGTGGCAGCCGGGCGACCTCGTCGTCTTCGACAACCGCATCACCCAGCACTACGCGCCCGACGACTACGGCGACCTGCCGCGCCACCTGCGCCGGGTGACCGTCGCGGGCGACGTCCCGGTCGGCGTCGACGGGCGCGAGAGCCGCATCATCGAGGGCGACCGGGCCGCCCACTACACGCCCGCCGCCTGACGGGCGCGGCCCGGACGGTCAGGGGTGGGTCGTCCGGGCCGTGGCCAGGTTGGCCATGAACAGCGTGGTGCAGCCGTCGACGAGGGCCTCGCGGGTGGTCTCCAGATCGCCCTGGAGCCATGCGGTGAGGGCCTCGGCGAAGCCGCCGACGATGAACCGCGCGGCGAGCACCAGCTCGGGCGAGGCCTCGTGGCCCGCGGCGCGGCCCGACATCAGGTCGGTGAACATGTGCGAGGTGTCGAGCCTGCGCCGCATCAGGGCGGGGCTGGACATCGCCTCGGCCAGCACCAGCCTGCCCTTGCGCGGGTCGTCGCCGAAGTGGTCGACGATGGTGGTGATCACCGCGCGGACCCGGGCCCGGGTGTCCTTGGGCGCGTCCAGCAGGGCGGCGACCGAGGCGTCCCGCAGCTCGGCGACGACCGCGTCGTAGACCTCGGCGATGAGGGCGTCGAGGTCGGTGAAGCTCTCGTAGAAGTACCGGGGGGTGAGCCGCGCCTGCTCGATCACCCCCCGGACCGTGGTGCCGTGCAGCCCGGCGGTCCCCAGCAGTTCGAGACCGGCCTCCATGAGGCGGGCACGGCGCTCGGCCACCCGTACCTCCGCGCTCGCACCGCCGTAGGAACGCCGTAGCCTTGGTCCGGAATCCATCCCCATATCCTGACAGAATCCGTAGGCGAAGTGGGGAGACCGGTGAACCGGAACCGCGATTACAGGATCGCGCCCGGAGTGTAGGCGGCGGCCTCCGGATACCGCTTGATCAGATCGTCCACCCGGGAGACGACCGCTGACACCTGGGCCGCGGCGGCGCCCGTGAAGGACAGCCGGTCGGCCATCAGGGCGTCGAGCGCGGCGCGGTCCAGCGGCAGCCGCTCGTCGGCGGCGAGCCGGTCCAGCAGCCGGTTCTCGGCGGCGCCCTGCTCGCGCATCGCCAGCGCCGAGGCCACCGCGTGCTCCTTGATGACCTCGTGCGCCTCCTCGCGGCCGACCCCGGCCTTCACCGCGGCCATGAGCATCTTGGTGGTGGCCAGGAACGGCAGGTAGCGGTCGAGCTCGCGGGAGACGACGGCGGGGAACGCGCCGAACTCCTCCAGGACGGTCAGGAACGTCTCGATCAGCCCGTCCGCGGCGAAGAACGCGTCGGGCAGCGCGACCCGGCGCACCACCGAGCAGGAGACGTCGCCCTCGTTCCACTGGTCGCCCGCCAGCTCCGCCGTCATCGAGGCGTAGCCGCGCAGGATCACCATGAAGCCGTTGACGCGCTCGCAGGAGCGGGTGTTCATCTTGTGCGGCATCGCCGAGGAGCCGACCTGCCCCTCCTTGAAGCCCTCGGTGACCAGCTCGTGCCCGGCCATCAGCCGGATCGTCCTGGCCAGCGACGAAGGGCCCGCCGCGGCCTGCACCAGCGCCGAGACCACGTCGTAGTCGAGGGAGCGCGGGTAGACCTGGCCGACGCTGGTGAAGCCGGAGCCGAAGCCCAGGTGCTCGCTGACCCGCTGCTCCAGGTCGGCGAGCTTGGCGGAGTCCCCGCCGAGCAGGTCCAGCATGTCCTGGGAGGTGCCGACGGGGCCCTTGATGCCGCGCAGCGGGTACCGCGCGATGAGCTCCTCGATCCGGGCGAACGCCACGAGGATCTCGTCGGCCGCGCCCGCGAAGCGCTTGCCCAGCGTGGTGGCCTGAGCCGCGACGTTGTGCGAGCGCCCCGCGATGACGAGCTCGGAGTACTGCGAGGCCAGCGAGGCCAGCCGCGCCAGCACCGCCACGAGCCGGTCCCGCACGTGCTCCAGGCTGAGGCGGATCTGCAGCTGCTCGACGTTCTCCGTCAGGTCGCGGGAGGTCATCCCCTTGTGCACGTGCTCGTGCCCGGCCAGCGCGTTGAACTCCTCGATCCGCGCCTTCACGTCGTGCCGGGTGACCTTCTCCCGCTCGGCGATGGAGTAGAGGTCCACGTCCTCCAGCACCCGCTCGTAGTCGGCGAGCGCCGCTTCGGGCACCTCGATTCCGAGGGCGGCCTGGGCGCGCAGCACGGCCAGCCACAGCCGCCGCTCCAGCACCACCTTCTGCTCGGGCGACCACAGGACGGCGAGCTCCGGCGAGGCGTACCGGCCGGCGAGGACATTGGGGATACGAGGCTTGACAGTCACGTTCCCCGATCCTATCCCGCCAGCTCAGCCCCGCCGGAGACCGGGGCGACGGACGACCGCAGCGGGGACCGGCTGTCGCCCGTGCGGGGGCCTGGGGGCCGGCCCCCGGGCTGCTCAGGCCGCCAGGACCTTGCGGGCCAGGCGGGCGCGGTGCCAGGCGGGGGTGCCGAACAGCTGGGCGGAGCTGTGGGCGCGCTTGAAGTACAGGTGCGCGTCGTGCTCCCAGGTGAAGCCGATGCCGCCGTGCAGCTGGATGGTCTCGGCCGCGCACGTCTGGAAGGCCTCGGCGCAGTAGGACCGGGCCATGGCGGCGCGCTCGGCGAGGTCGGGCGCGTCCTCGGCCAGGGCGCGGGCGGCGTCGCGGCTGAGGGAGCGGGACGACTCCACCAGGACGTACATGTCGGCCAGGCGGTGCTTGATCGCCTGGAAGGAGCCGATGACCCGGCCGAACTGCTCGCGGGTCTTGACGTACTCCAGGGTCAGCTCCAGGCAGCGCTCGGCGCCGCCGAGCTGCTCGCCGCTCAGCGCGACCGCCGCCACCGCCAGCAGGCGCTCCAGGACGGCCTCGCCGTCGGTGCTGAGCAGGGTGGCGGGGGTGCCGTCGAAGGTCACGCGCGCCTGGGCGCGGGTCTGGTCCATCGGGACCAGGGGCTCGACGGCCGCGGCGGAGACGTCGGCCACCTCGAAGATCGCGAGGGAGCCGTCCAGCAGGGCGGGGACGACGAGGAAGTCGGCCTCCGCGCCGTCCAGCACGAACTCCTTGACCCCGTACAGCCTGCCGTCGCGGACCTCGGCGCGGATCGCCGCCGGATCCCAGGTGTTGCCCTCGGCCCAGGCCAGCGCGCCCTTCGAGGCGCCCTCGGCGAGCGCGGGCAGCCGGTCGTGGGCGCCGGCGGCCAGCAGCGCCTGCGGCACCAGGACGGCCGAGCTCAGGTACGGCACCGGCGAGGCGGCGCGGCCCAGCTCCTCGCAGAGGATCTGGGTGTCGGCCAGGGTGCAGCCGATGCCGCCGTGCTCCTCGGGGATGGCGAGGCCGAAAGCGCCGAGCTGCTCGGCCAGGATGGCGGCGGCGTCGTCTCGCTGTAGAGCCGAACGAACCGTCGCGCGCAGTTCTTCCTGCTCGTCAGTGTTCATGGGACGTCCTCCGTCGGGATCTTTGGCTGTTTCAGGAACGCATCCGCGCCTCCATGGCGCGGAGCTCGGGCTTGACGACCTTGCCGCCGGGGTTGCGCGGCAGGGAGTCCACGATGTGGAAGTGGCGGGGCACCTTGAAGTTGGCCAGGCGCTCGCGCAGCCAGGCGGTGAGCTCGGCGTCGTCGACGGGGCCGCGGGTGGTGAGGAAGGCCGCGCCGACCTCGCCGAGCCGCTCGTCGGGCACGCCGATGACCGCGGCCTCCACGATGGCCGGGTGGGTGACGAGCACGCCCTCGATCTCGGCCGGGTAGGCGTTGAAGCCGCCGACGAGGAACATGTCCTTGAGCCGGTCGGTGATGGTGAGGTAGCCGCGCTCGTCCAGGACGCCGACGTCGCCGGTGTGCAGCCAGCCGTCGGCGTCGATGGTCTCGGCGGTGGCCTGCGGGTCGTCGAGGTAGCCCCGCATGACGTTGTAGCCGCGCACCAGGATCTCGCCGTTCTCGGCGATGCGGATCTCGGTGCCGGGGAAGGCGGGCCCGGTGGTGGTGGCGACGGTCTCGGCGTCGGTGCCGGGCGGGCACATCGAGATGAAGCCGCACGCCTCGGTCTGCCCGTACGCGGTGACCACGGTGGGGATCTTCAGCTCGTCCCGCATCCGGCGGATCAGGTCGACGGGGACGTTCGCGGCGCCGGTGACGCCGACGCGGACGGCGTGGTCGGGGCGGTCGGGCAGTTCCAGCAGCGAGAAGAAGATGGTCGGCGGCCCGGCCAGGACGGTGATGCGCTGGGAGATGATCACATCGATGGCCCGGTTCATGTCGAAGACCGGCTCGGGGAACATCGTGGTGCCGCTCAGCAGGCAGACGATGATGCCCGCCTTGTAGCCGAAGGTGTGGAAGAACGGGTTGATCAGGAGGTAGCGGTCGCCCGGCTCCAGGTTGACGTTCTTCGCCCACTCGCTGCAGACGCGGATGTTCTGGCCGTGGCAGGTGAGCACGCCCTTGGGCCGCCCGGTGGTGCCCGAGGTGAAGATGATGTCGGAGACGTCCTCGGGGGAGACCTCCGGCAGCGGCCGCGCCGCGGCGGAGCAGGACACGGAGTAGTCGTCGATCATCACGATCTGCCGGAGGCCGGGCAGGTCCTCGCCCTCCAGCAGCGCGGGGTAGTCGACGCCGAGGAAGCCCTTGACCGTGTAGAGCGCCGCGGCGCCGCTGCGGCGCAGGATGTCGGCGGCCTCCGGCCCCCGGTAGCGGGTGTTGAGCGGGACGAGCTGTGCGCCGGCCATGGACAGGCCCAGTGCCTGGACGATCCAGTGCCTGCTGTTGGGCGCCCAGATTCCCACCCGGTCGCCCGGCCGGATGCCGCGCTCGACCGCGGCGTGGGCGGCGCGCCGGATCTCGGTGGCCAGGTCGGTGAAAGTCCAGCGGACCTCGCCCTCCACGAGAGCCTCGCGGTCGCCGAAGGTGGTGGCGGCGTACTCGACGAGTGCCGGGAGCGTGTTCGGAGCCATCCGGTCTTCTCTCCTTCAGGGACGGAATGGGGGACTTCATCCTGCCGTTGGGGTGCGAAGGGCCGCGGCCCGATCTCACTGAGAGGGAGTGCCGCCCGGATATTCTAACAACTGTTTGGTAGAGTCCCCGGTATGAAAGAGAGCCCCGAGGACAAGGCCTTCCGCGCCGAAGTGCGCGCCTGGCTCGCCGAGCACCTGAACGGCGAGTTCGCACACGCCAAGGGCCTGGGCGGTCCCGGACGCGAACACGAGGCCTTCGAGATCAGGGCCGAGTGGGAGCGCCACATGGCCGCCCACGGCTGGACGTGCGTCGGCTGGCCCGTCGAGCACGGCGGCCGCGGCGCCACCGTGGAGCAGCAGGTCATCTTCCACGAGGAGTACGCGCTGGCCGACGCGCCCGCGCGCGTCAACCACATCGGCGAGAACCTCCTCGGCCCGACGATCATCGCCTTCGGCACCGAGGAGCAGAAGAAGCGCTTCCTGCCGCCGATCGTCGCCGCCACCGAGCTGTGGTGCCAGGGCTACTCCGAGCCCAACGCCGGCTCCGACCTGGCCAACGTGCAGACCCGCGCCGTCCTGGACGGCGACGTCTGGAAGGTCTCCGGCCAGAAGGTCTGGACGTCGCTGGCGCTGGAGTCCGACTGGTGCTTCGTGGTCTGCCGCAGCGAGCCCGGCTCGTCGCGCCACCACGGGCTGTCGTACCTGCTGGTCCCGATGAAGCAGGACGGCGTGGAGATCCGCCCGATCATCCAGATCACCGGCACCAGCGAGTTCAACGAGGTCTTCTTCGACGACGCGGTGACCGACGCCGCCAACATCGTCGGCGCGCCCGGCGAGGGCTGGAAGATCGCGATGGCCACCCTCGGCTTCGAGCGGGGCGTCGCCACCCTCGGCCAGCAGGTCGGCTTCCGCCGCGAGTTCGAGGGCGTCGCCGAGCTGGCCCGCAAGACCGGCGCCATCGACGACCCGCTGCTGCGCGACCGGCTCACCCGCTCCTACATCGAGCTCGAGGCGATGCGCCTCAACGCCGTCCGCATCATGGAGGGCGTCGCGGCCGGCGCCCCCGGCCCCGAGTCGTCCATCTCCAAGCTGGTCTGGGGCACCTGGCACCGCGACCTCGGCGAGATCGCCATGGAGGTGCTCGGCGCCGCGGGGATGATCGCCCAGGGCGAGCCCTACGACCTCGACGACTGGCAGCGGCTGTTCCTGTTCACCCGTTCCGACACCATCTACGCCGGTTCGAACGAGATCCAGCGCAACATCATCTCCGAACGGGTGCTGGGCCTCCCGCGCGAAGCACGTCCGTAAGGCGGATCCATGTGCGCACGACGGCGCGACGCCGAGGGCACCGCGGCGACCCGGGCGACGCGGAGGGCCGAGCTGCTCTCCGCGATCGCCGGGGTCTTCGCCGACCGCGGCTACGCCGCCACCACCGTCCGGGAGGCCGCGGAGGCCGCCGGGATCCTCGGCGGCAGCCTCTACTACCACTTCGACTCCAAGGAGTCGATGGTCGACGAGATCCTCTCGACGTTCCTGGACGAGATGTGGACCGACTACGAGACGGTCCTCGCCGCCGGGCTGGACGCCCCGCAGACCCTGCGGGCGCTGGTGCACTCCTCGTTCCGCAGCATCGAGAACCACCGCGCCGCCGTCGTCATCTACCAGAACGAGTCCCGCTACCTGGCGCAGTCCGAGCGCTTCCAGTACCTGACCGCCTCCCAGGAGCGCTTCGAGAGGACCTGGAAGGGCGTCCTGGCGCAGGGCGTGGCCGAAGGCGCCTTCCGGGCCGACCTCAACACCGGGCTGATCTACCGCTTCATCCGCGACACCGTCTGGGTGGCGGCCACCTGGTACCGCCCGGACGGGAAGTTCGACGCCGAGGAGATCGCCCGCCAGTACCTCGCCATGGTCCTCGAAGGACTGCAGGCGACCTCACCCCACCGTTCGTCGTAAGGAGCACCCCATGGCAGAGGCCTACATCGTCGACGCCGTCCGTACCCCCGTGGGCCGCCGCGGCGGCTCCCTGTCGGGCGTGCACCCGGCCGACCTCGGCGCGTACGCGCTCAAGGCGCTGATGGAGCGCACCGGCGTGGACCCGTCCGCGGTCGAGGACGTCGTGTTCGGCTGCGTCGACAACGTCGGCCCGCAGGCCGGCGACATCGCCCGCACCGCGTGGCTGGCCGCCGGCCTGCCCGAGGAGGTCCCGGGCGTGACCGTCGACCGCCAGTGCGGCTCGTCCCAGCAGGCCGTGCACTTCGCCGCCCAAGCCGTGCTGTCCGGCACGTCCGACCTCGTGGTCGCGGGCGGCGTGCAGAACATGTCGCAGATCCCGATCTCCTACGCGATGCTCGCGGGCGAGCCCCTCGGCTTCACCCAGGGCCCGTTCGTCGGCTCCAAGGGCTGGGTCGCCCGCTACGGCGACGGCGAGGTCTCCCAGTTCAACGGCGCCGAGATGATCGCCGCTCAGTGGGACATCTCCCGCGAGGCGATGGAGGAGTTCTCCTACAACTCCCACCAGCGCGCCATCCACGCCATCGACAACGGCTACTTCTCCCGCGAGACCATCGAGGTCGAGGGCCTCACCCAGGACGAGTGCCCCCGCCGCGACACCACCCTGGAGAAGATGCGGGGCCTGAAGACCCTGGTCGAGGGCGGCCGCCTGACCGCCGCGGTCTCCTCCCAGATCTCCGACGGCTCCGCCGCCCTGCTGATCGCCTCCGAGGAGGCCGTCCGCACCCACGGCCTCACCCCGCGCGCCCGCATCCACCACATCAGCGCCCGCGGCGAGGACCCCATCCGCATGCTGAGTGCCCCCATCCCGGCCACCGCGTACGCGATGAAGAAGACCGGCATGACCATGGACCAGATCGACTCCGTCGAGATCAACGAGGCGTTCGCCCCGGTGGTGCTGGCCTGGCTGAAGGACACCGGCTACGACCCCGCCAAGACCAACCCCAACGGCGGCGCCATCGCCCTCGGCCACCCCCTCGGCGCCACCGGCGCCCGCCTCATGACCACCCTCCTGCACGAGCTCGAGCGCACCGGCGGCCGCTACGGCCTCCAGACCATGTGCGAGGGCGGCGGCCAGGCCAACGTCACCATCCTCGAGCGCCTCTGACGCTCACCATCTTGAGGAGGCGGCCCCGGCGCGGGGGCCGCCTCCTCTTGCTCTTCCCGGACGGCTCGGCCGTCCGGAGCGCGGTCAGGCGGGGCGGCCCGGATCGAGGAGCCTGCGGGCGAGCAGGCTGAGGCTCCTGGCGATGCGTTCGGCGGGCAGCCCGAGCTCGTGGCGCTGGAAGTGGTACAGCTCCGGCGCGAGAGGGCCGAGGATGATGTCGATGAGCGCGTCGGGGTCGTCCACCCGGGCGTCGGCCAGCAGGGAGCGGACGTGGACCCGCCAGAACCCGTAGGCGCCGGTGGCGTGGCGGGCGGAGCCGGTTTCGGCGCCCAGGGCCAGTGGCAGATGCCGTTCGAGCAGGTCGATCGAGGCCAGGTAGAAGGCGCTGAGGCGTTCGGCGGGCGGGGCCCCGGGTCCGAGCGGCGGAGGACCTTGGATCAGCTGCTCCTGCAGGCGGCGCTCGTGCTCGTCCAGGAGGGCGACGGCGATCGAGGCGGGGTCGGGGAAGCGGCGGTAGAGGGTCGCCCGCCCGATCCCGGCGGCCTTGGCGACCTGGTCCATGGTGACGGTGCGCGGATCCCGCTCGGCGAAGAGCCGCTCGGCGGCCTCCAGGATCCGGGCGCGGTTGCGCGCCGCGTCCGCGCGCTCCTTCGGCGGGGCGGGACGGCCCGCGGTGTTCCGCTGCTCTTCCGGCATGCCCTCGATCCGGTGGACGGCTCTTCCCGAAGATCGTCCGGCCGACCGCGCCCGGCCGGGGTGGTCGTCGCTGGTGTTCACGGGTTGACCTTAGCCCTCTATTAAGTGGACACATTGTCCGTATGAGTCTTTCGTATGTATGTTAAGCGGACGCGATGTCCACTTCAACTCCCCTGGAGTCCTCATGCACACCGTGCTGCTGGGCGCGGCGCTCCTGATCGGCTGCCTGCTGGCCGTCCAGGCCGCGGCCAACCTCCGGCTGAACGGCGCCGTCGGCACCCCCTACGGCGCCTCGACCCTGCAACTGGGCCTGGCCACCGGCCTGCTGGCGGTCCTGGCCCTGGCGGCCGGCGCTCTCGGCGCGCTGGGGCGGCTGCCGGACGTGCCCGTCTGGTACCTGCTGGGCGGCCTGGCCAGCCCGCTCTACATCACCAGCGGCATCCTGCTCTTCCCGCGCCTGGGGGCCCTCGCGTCCGTCGGGCTCTTCGTCGCAGGTCAGATGTCCGCCTCGCTCGCCCTCGACCTGTTCGGCCTGTTCGGGCTCGCGGAGCGGGTGCCGGGCCCCGGTCTGGTCCTGGGCGCCGCGGGCGTCCTGGGCGGCATCGTCGTCATCATCAGGGGGCAGCGGAGCGCCGGCGCCCCCGGCACGGTCGAGTCCTCCCGGCCGGCCCGCGCCGGATGGCTCGCCCTGGGCCTGGCCGCCGGGGCGGTGCTGCCGGTGCAGGGAGCGGTCAACGCCCGCCTGAGCGAGGAGCTGGACGAGCCGATCGCCGCCGCCGTGGTCAGCTTCACGGTCGCCACCTTCACGATCGCCGTCGTGCTGCTGGCGCTCCGCGCCGCGCGCCGCACCCCGCGGCCCCGGCTGGCCCCGCTGCGCGAGATGCCCTGGTGGGGCTGGCTGGGCGGCGCCTGCGCGGCCGCGTACGTCACCGGGACCTTCCTGCTCATCCCCGAGATCGGGGCGGCGGTGACCGTGGCCCTCACCGTCACCGGCCAGCAGCTCACCTCGGCCCTGATCGACCATCGCGGGTTGTTCCGACTGCCCCGGCGCGCCCTGACCGCCCCGCGCCTGCTCGGCCTCGCCCTGCTGCTCGCCGGCTCCCTGACCGTCCAGCTCACCTGACGCACCGGCCCGCCCTCCCCGGGCGCGGCGGCGGGCCCCGGAAGCCGTCGGCCCGCCGCGTGCGGGCCGACGCGGGGCGCGGCTACTCCGCGCTCGTCCGCGCCGGTTCGGAGGCGGATTCCTGGTCGGCCTCCTCCTCGAAGGGAATGCCGCGGAGGTTGAGGAGGAGGAGCAGGGCGCAGCTCGCGAAGAGGACGATGTCGGCGATGTTGCCGACGAAGGGGCCGTAGTCGATGAAGTCCACGACGTGGCCCTGGGCGAAGCCCGGCTCGCGGAAGAGGCGGTCGAGCAGGTGGGTGGTGGCGCCGCCCAGCAGGGCGCCCAGGACGACGGTCCAGGAGGCGGTGCGCAGCCGCCTTCCCATGAAGAGGATGGCGGCGACCGTGGCGGCCGCCGTCAGGGTGAAGATCCACGTCATGCCCGAGCCGATCGAGAACGCGGCGCCGGCGTTGTAGGTGAGCCGCAGCTGGATCAGCTCCGGGATCACCGGGATGCGCTCGCCGTCCGACAGCGCCGAGACCGCCCAGTACTTGGAGGCCTGGTCCACGAGGAGGACCGCCGCGGCCAGCGCGAGCATCCACCCGTACCGCCGCATGCCTCGTCCCGCCTCCGGCGCGCGCTGTTCGCCCGACATTCCCGACCCCCACGATTCCACGGCTTCTCGCACCGAATCTACCGGCACCAGTCTGGCCTGCGGGCTTCGCCGAGGGGAAGTGCCATGGGCCGTGGGTTCGCCGGCGAAAGTGGCAGGTCGGGCGGCGAAAGTCGATCGGTGTGCGCTTCTCCGTCCGGTTCCTCGGGCGGTGGATACAGTCGTGACCATGGCGGTCATATGCGGTTTTGATCTGGCCTGCCGGACATGAGGTCGGTCGTCGTCGCGCTCGTGGTCGCGGCCGCTGACGCGGTGATGCTGTTCGCCGGGGCGGGCGGTCCGCATCCGTGGGCGGTCGTGCAGGTGGCGGCCGTCGCCGTGGTGGCGGTGTCGGCGGAGCGGTGGCCCGCGACCGCGCTGTCGGCGGCGCTGGTGCTCGCGTTGTCCGGTGAGGGGAACGCGCTGCTCATGCTGACGGGGTACCGGGCGGGGCAGCGGGTCGTGTCACGGACGGGCGCCGCCGTCGCCGTCGGGACGGCGGCCGCCTGTCTGGGCGGGCAGCTGTTCCTGTCCGTTGCGCCCGGCCTGGTGGGCAGGTATGTGATCTTCGTGGCGCTGCCGGCGGTGCTCGGCCGCTTCCTCGTGCAGCGCCGGAGCCTGCGGGCGGCGCGCGACGCGCACCAGAGGCAGTTGCGGCGGGAGCAGGCTCTGGTGGCCGACCAGGAACGGCTGCACGAGCGGCTGCGGATCGCCCGGGACGTCCACGATTCCCTGGGGCACCGGCTCAGCCTGCTGTCCATCCAGGCGGCCGCGCTCGAGGTGGCGCGCCTGCCGCCACCGCAGCGCGAGGCGGTGCTGGCACTCGCCGGAACCGCCCGCCGGGCGCTGGACGAACTGCACGAACTGGTCGGCACGCTGCGCGAGAGCGGAGAACCCCAGACCCGCTCCCTCGACGGGATCGACGATCTGGTGGAGGAGTTCCGCACCGCGGGCACGCCGGTGACGGTGCTGCGTGAAGGAACCACGTTCGCGTTGGGGCCGGTCGCCGAGCACGCCGCGTACCGGGTGGTGGAAGAGGGACTGACCAACGCCGCCAAGCACGCGCCGGGTCAGCCCGTCGCGGTCTCGCTGCAGGGCGAGGGCGACGCGTTCCTGGTGAGCGTCCGCAATCCGCTGCCGGAAGGCCACCGGCCAGGCCGCGCCGGACACGGCCTGGCCGGGCTGGACGAACGGGTGGGGCTCGCCGGCGGGGCCTTCCACACCACGTCCTCGGAAGGGGAGTTCCGGCTCGTCGCCATGCTGCCGACGACCGAAACCGCCGAGGAGACGGCGGAGCCGGTGCCGTCCGCCGGGGAAGACCGCCTGTGGATAGCCGCGCTCGTGCTCACCGCGGCGGCCATCATGGTGGTGGCCGGACCCGCAGGCACACCGGGAGGATGACCCTCATGATCCGAGTCCTCGTCGCCGACGACGAGCCCCTCATCACCGCGGGCATCCGGACGGTGCTGGAGTCCGCGCCGGACATCCTGGTCGTCGCCGAGGTCGGCGACGGCGGGGCGGCGGTGGAGAAGGCGCTCGCACACCGCGTCGACGTCGTCCTGCTGGACATCAACATGCCGGGAGCGGACGGGCTGGACGCGCTGGCCGAGTTGCGGCGGCACGCGCTGGACACGCGCGCGGTGGTGCTGACGGCCTTCGGCCAGGAGGCGAACGTGCTCCGCGCCCTGCAGGACGGCGCGGCGGGGTTCCTGCTCAAGAACTGCACCCCCGACGAACTGATCCGCGCGGTCCGCGCGGCACACGCCGGGGAGGCCTACCTCTCCCCGGCGGTGACCCGGCTCGTCCTCGGAATGGTCGACCCGCCCCTGGCGGGGCGGCGGCTGGAGGCACGCCAACGCCTGTCGGAGTTGAACGCGCGGGAGTCGGAGGTCGTCGCCCTCGTGGGCGAAGGCCTGTCCAACGCCGAGATCGGCCGCCGCCTGCACATGAGCGAGACCAGCATCAAGACCTACGTCAGCCGCATCCTCGCCAAACTCGGCTGCGCCAACCGCGTCCAGGCGGCGCTGCTCGTCCGAGACGCCCGCGCCGCCTGACCCGCCGCCCCGGACATCGCACCGCCCGCCCCGGGCGCCCGAGTGCCTGAGGCGCCACCCGCCCCGGGCGTCCGGGTGGTCGGGGCGTCGCGTCGTTTGGTTCGGGTGTCCGGGACGGCGCGCCGTCCAGCCGGGTATCCGGGCGGCGGGCTGTCCGGCCCGCAGCCTCGGGTGTCCGGGTGGACGGGCGGGCGGTGTGCGGGGCCGTGGTGGGCGGCCGGGTGGTCGATCCGGGGGTTCAGGCGTCGCGGCGGCGCAGCACCAGGTATCCGCCCAGGGCGGCTGCGGCGGCCCAGAGGGCGAGGACGCCCATCCCGGTCCACGGGCCGTAGTCGCGGGCCCAGCGCGGGTCGTCCTGGGGGCCGGCGAGATGCAGGAGCACCGTTCCGGCCTGGTCGGGGAGGTACTGGGTGACGGCCTTGATCGCCGGGATGTTGCCGAGCCCCTGCGAGCCGAGGAAGAACAGCGGGAGCAGGATCCCGAGTGCGAGGGTGGAACTGCGGAGCATCGCCGCCACTCCCATGGCGAACAGGCTGATCAGCGTCAGGTACAGGCACGCGCCGGCGATCGCCGACGGTACGCCGTCGGCGAGCGGGGAGGTGCCCTTCGGGCCGAGGGCCGCCTGCGTGGTGAAGAAGGTGACCGGCACGGTGACCGCCGAGGCCGCGAGGACGATCCCCGTTCCGGTGAGCAGCTTGCAGCCGTAGAACAGGCCGCGCCGCGGCACCGCCAGGAGCGAGAGCCGGATCGTCCCCGAACCGTACTCGCCGCTCACGACGAGCACGCCGAACACCACCAGCGCGAGCTGGCCCAGGGTCAGGCTGTAGAAGGCGGCGAAGAGCGGGTCGAACGCCGACGGCCCGGTGTCGGCGGAGCCGCTCAGGGAGCCCGCCACCAGCCGGCCGAGCCCGACGCTGAGGGCGAAGGCCGCCCCCAGGGCCCAGAGGGTCGACGGCACGGTCCGGATCTTGGTCCATTCGGCGAGGAGGACGGCCCCCATGCCCGGCCGGGCGGGCGCTTCCGCCGTCATCGGACCTCCCCCCGGTATTCGACGGCGTTCCCGGTGAGCCGCATGAACGCCTCCTCCAATGAGGCCGACCGCACGGTGGCCTCGTACAGGACGAGCCCGTGGGCCAGGGCCAGCTCGCCGATCGTCTGCGGTTCGCCGTCGTAGACCTCCAGCGCGCCGTCCGCCGCCTGCTTCACCACGAGGCCCTCCGCGGCCAGCACGTCGCGCATCCGCTCCGGTTCGCGCGTGCGGATCCGTACGCACGGACGGGTGCCGGTCTCGACGAGCTCCCGGACGGAGGTGTCGGCGAGCAGCCGTCCGCGCCCGATCACGATGAGGTGCTCCGCGGTCAGGGCCATCTCGCTCATCAGGTGGCTGGAGACGAACACCGTCCGGCCCTCCGCGGCCAGCCCCTTCAGCAGGTTCCTGATCCACAGCACGCCCTCGGGGTCCAGCCCGTTCACCGGCTCGTCCAGGAGCAGCACGGGCGGGTCTCCCAGCAGCGCCGCCGCGATGCCGAGCCGCTGGGCCATGCCGAGCGAGAATCCGCCCGCCCGCTTCCCGCCCGCGTCTTCCAGCCCGGCCAGCCGCAGGACCTCCCGCACCCGCGCCTTGGAGATCCCGTTGCTCTGCGCGAGCCAGAGCAGATGGTGGTACGCGCTGCGCCGCCCGTGCACCGCCTTCGCGTCCAGCAGCGCCCCGACCCGCCGCAGCGGCACGGGCAGCCCCCGGTAGCTCCTGCCGCCGATGCGGACCCGGCCCCCCGAGGGGCGGTCGAGGTCCAGGATCATGCGCATCGTGGTGGATTTTCCCGCGCCGTTGGGCCCGAGGAACCCGGTCACCAGGCCCGGCCGCACGGTGAAGGACAGGTCGTCGACCGCGACGGCGTCCCCGTAGCGCTTGCTGAGGTTCTCGACTTCGATCACCCGCTTCAAGCTAGGAGCCGGGATCTCCCCCCGCAGTCCTCGAAAGTCTCCACTTTCGTCGACCGAAGTCGACACCGACCGTTCGAAGCCGGGAGTCCGCGGAGACGTGGCGCGCGACAACCGGTAAACCGCCACAAATTTGGTGAAAGTTGGTCATGATGGGGCGGTGGGTGATCATCCCGTCGAGGTGTCCGCGCGTGAAGCCGAAGTGCTGGCGCTTCTGGGGCTACGGCTGGCGAACGCCCAGATCGCCGGACGCCTGCACGTGTCGGTGCGCACGGTCGAGGGCCATGTCTCGTCGCTGCTGCGCAAGTACGGCGTGGCGGGCCGGAGCGAGCTGGCAGGCCTCGCCGGAACGGTCGGAGACGGCGCCCCGCCCCCGCAGGGCCGGCCGGCCGGGCTGCCGAAGGCCCGGACCTCCTTCATCGGACGTGCCGCTGAGCGTGAAGCCGTCCTGTCCGCGTTGCGGGACGGGCGGCTGGTGACGCTGCTGGGTCCCGGCGGAGTCGGCAAGACACGGCTGGCGATGGCCGTCGGGGAGGAGGTCGGCCCCCTGTTCCCGTTCGGCGGGGCGTTCGTCGACCTGGCTCCGGTCGACTCCGGGTTCGTGGCGCGGGCGGCGGCCGAGGCGCTGGGCGTGTCGGAGCGGCCGCGGCAGCCGCTGGAGGAGACCATCGCCGAACGGCTCGCACGGGGCCGGTCGCTGCTGATCCTGGACAACTGCGAGCACCTGCTGGACGCGGCGGCCGGTTTCGCCGAGCGCATCCTGTCGGCCTGCCCCGCCTCCACGATCCTGGCCACCAGCCGTGAACGGCTGGGCCTGCCCGGCGAGCAGGTCCTGCACGTCGGGCCGCTCCCGCTGGGCTCGGACGCCGAGCGGCTCTTCACCGACCGCGCCCTGGCCGCCGATCCCGACCACGCGGCCGATCCGGCGGTGGTCGCCGACCTGTGCGCCCGCCTGGACGGGCTGCCGCTGGCGATCGAGCTCGCGGCGGCCCGCAGCGCCTCGCTCGGCGCGTCGGGCCTGCTCACCGCGCTGGGCGACTACCTGCGGCTGCTGGCCGGAGGCCGCGGTCCCGCCGTACGGCACCGCTCGCTGCGCAGGGTGATCGGCTGGAGCCACGACCTGCTGGACGAGGAGGAGCGGACCCTGTGGCGCCGGTTGGCGGCCTTCACCGGCTCGTTCGACCTGACGGCGGTGTCGGCCGTCTGCGATGTCACGCCGGCCGCGGGCGCCGACATCCTCGGCCGGCTCGTGGACAAGAGCCTGGTGATGCACCGGCGGGGGCCGGTGAGCCGGTGGCGGATGCTGGCGACCATCCGCGCCTGCGCCGCCGAGCGGCTCGAACTCAGCGGTGAACGGGCCGAGGTCCGGCACCGGCACCTGGTCTGGGCCGCGGACACGGCGGCGGCACTGGAAGACCCCGAAGACGACCGGTGGTGCGAGGACTTCGACACCGTCGCCGCGGAACTGCGGGCGGCGCTGGCCGCGGCGCCTCCCGGCCCGCACCCCGTCTCGTACCGGCTGGCGCGCTCGCTCAGCCGGTTGTCCTACGCGCGCCGGTTCCTGGAGGAGTCCCAGGGCCACTACCAGCGGGCGGCCGGGTACGCCCCCACCGCGTCGGCCGCCGCCGACGCCTGGCGCAGCGCGGCGGACTGCGCGCAGGTCATGCACGACACCGGCAGGGCTTTCGAGTCGCGGCTCGCCTCGGCCGCCGCGGCCCGTACCGCCGGTGACGGCGACGCCCAGGCGATAGCGCTGGCTCGTGCGGCCGAGCTGGCCGGCCGGTTCCCGGCGACCTTCCGTGCCGAGATACCGCGCGACCGGCTGGGCGAGCTGCTCGAGGAGGCGGCCGGGGCGGGCTCTCCGGCCGATCCCGCCGTCGCCGCCCATCTGGCCTGCGCGGCGGCGTGGAACGCCGGTCCGCACAAGCTCGCCCCCGATCCGGTGCTCGGCGCGCGTGCCGTCGAAGCGGCGCGGGCCACCGCCGACCCGGTGCTGATCAGCGGTGCCCTGGACGCGCTGCGGACCGCCGCCGCCACGTCCGGACGGCTGCGGGACGCGCACCGGCTCAGCGGAGAACGGCTCGCCCTGCTGCCGCGCATGGACGCGGACGATCCGTACTCGGCCCCGGAGATCGACGACGTCTACGGCGGGGCGTGCGCCGACGCGGTCGCCGCCGGTGACCTTCCGGCAGCGACCGCCACCGCGCACCGGCTGCTCGCCGACGGCCTGCTCGGCGGGCACCCCTACCTGTCGGCGGCCAAGGTGATCCCGGCGCTGGTGCTCACCGGAGACCTCCCGGAGGCGCTGCGGTACGCCATCACGATGTGGGACAGCTGGCAGCGCGCAGGCCGTCCGCCCGCGTTCGGGCTGTCGGCGGCGGTCCACTTCACCTCGCTGGCCTACGGGCTGCTCGGCGACCGCGAGCTGTCCGAGCGGTGGCGCACCCGCGTCGACGCGGGTGTGGGCACCCGCAACCCGTTCCAGGACCAGCTCACGCCGCTCGCCTGCTTCACCGACGCGAGGATCGCCGTCCACACCGGCGACCTCTCCGATGCGGCAGGACTCCTGGAGCGTGCGTTCCGGCACGTTCCCGGTGCCCGTTACGAGCCGTACGCCCACGCCGCCGCCGTCGAACTCGCCGCCATGGCCGGGTTGCCCGAAGCGGAGAAGCAGCTGCCCGCGCTGGAGGCCGACGCCGAGCAGAACGACTGGGCCGGTGCCTGCCTGGAGCGTGTCAAGTGGCGCATCCACGGGGACGGCGCGGCCCTGGAGGCCTCCATCCAAAGCTGGGAGCGGTTGGGCGCCCGCTTCGAGCATGCCCGCACCCTCCTTCTCCGGCCGGACGTGGCCGAGTCCGCCGCGAGCCTTCGGTAAGGGGGCGGCTCCCGTCCGGGAGCCGCCCTCCCGCATGTCAGGCGGTCTTCGTGAGCGTGTAGGTCATCATGGGAGCCCAGGTGTCGTCACCGACGGGCACGTCGGAGTCGACGGTGATGCTGCCGTCGGCGTTGGGAGTGCGGCTGATCCGGGCGGGTCCTGTGACGATGAGGGAGTCGCCGGTGAAGCCGCCGTGGTACTTGCTGCCCGCGTCGTCGTAGGGGCCGAGGCTGTTGAAGAAGTGGGTGCGGAACCCGCCGGTGGCGGGGTCGTGGTCGAACATCTCGTAGCCGGAGTCGACCACTGCGGTTCCGGCGACCTCGAAGGTGCTGGTCCAGCGGTGGACGAGGAAGAAACCGCCTTCCATCCACGCGAACGTCTCCTCGCCGGTGATCTCGGTGGCGGGTCCCATGGGTCCTTCGACGGTCGAGCCCTTGAGGTCCCAGGTGCCGACGAGGAAGTCCAGCCGCTTCAGGGCGGGGTTCGGGGTCGGCATCTCGAACTCGGTGTTCTCCGACATGGTCGGTTCCCTTCGTTTGCGCCGGGGGCGTTCCGTTTTCCTGTCGCCCTCAGCATGCGCCTCAGGGCCGTGCCCGGACATCCGTGGCGACCACCTGCCCACCACGCGCCGACCACGTGCCGACCCCGCACCGCCGCCGGGGGCTCAGCGGCGGCTCAGGAGGTCGGTGACGCGGCTGAAGTCGTCCGCGCCGTGGCCCAGGCCGATGACGCGGCGGGCCAGGCCCTCGGTCGCGCGCATCACGCTCGCGTCGATGCCGTGGGCCTCGGAGGCGTGGATGATGTGGGCCATGGTGGAGGCCGCCGAGGTGATCGGGTTGCCGTCCCCGGGGAAGACGCCGGCCTCCACGTTCTCCGCGGTCTCCCCGAAGATCGGCGGGAGGATCGCGGCGATGCCCTGGGCGAACGGTGCCAGTTCCCGCGGGGTGACGCCCTCCGCCTGCGCCACCGCGAGGGCGTGCGCGTAGCCCGCCATCGAGGTCCAGAAGATGTCGAGCAGCGCGATGTCGTACGCCGCCGCCCGGCCGATCTCCTCGCCGAGGTGGGTGTGGGTGCCGCCCAGCGCCGCCAGGGCCGGCCGGTGCTCCTGGTAGAGGTCCTCCGGGCCGCTGTGGATGAACACCGCGTGGGGCGTCCCGATGGTCGTGGTCGGCGTCATGATCGCGCCGTCGAGGTAGCGGACGCCGTGCGCGGCCGCCCAGCTCGCGGTGTCGCGGGCCCGGTCCGGGGTGTCGGCGGTCAGGTTCACGACGGTGCGCCCCTTGAGCGCGCCGGTGACCGCGTCGCGCCGCAGGACGGAGTCGGCCGCGTCGTAGTTCACCACGCAGACCACGACCAGGTCGCTCGCGGCGACCGCTTCCTCCGCCGATCCCGCGCCGACGGCTCCGCGCGCGACCAGCTCCCGGTCCCTGCCCGGCGTCCGGTTCCAGACCGTGGTCCGCAGCCCGGCGTCCAGGAACGCGCCGGCCAGGGCACGGCCCATCGGCCCGAGCCCGAGCACGGTGACGGCAGACTGGTCGGAGTAGGTGGACATGGAGCAACTCCTTCAATGGCAATGACAAACAGTGACGAATGGGGGGAAAATGACGCGTGGCCGCGCCCGTGACCTGAACGTCTGCGGGGTGACCGCCGCGATCGCGGTGATCGACGGCAAATGGAAGACGGCCCTGCTCTGGCTGCTGGAGTCCGGGCCTCAGCGACCCGGCGAGCTGCGCCGGAGGCTGCCGGGCCTCACCGAGAAGGTGCTGACCCAGGCGCTCCGCGAGATGGAGGCGGACGGACTGGTGCACCGCGAGGTGCACGACGTCCTGCCGCTGAAGACCGAGTACTCCCTGACGGAGTTCGGCCGCGAGCTCTCCGAGATGCTGGCCCCTCTCTCCGACTGGGGCCACCGCCGCCTGGAGAGGCTCGCCGAGGCGCAGTCGGCCTCCTGACGCGGTGTCCCTCCTTTCCCCGCGCCGGGCGGTTCTTCCCGCCGCCCATGACAAGCTTCGCCTTCGCGCCGCCCGCTGTCGAGTACCCACAAAAAAGTGGGTACCGCGGGCGGCCCGTCAGGGCGTCACGTCAGGTGGGGCGCCAGGAGGCGGGCGACGTCGAGGGCGCGGCTGACCGGGGAGCGGCTCGTGCCGGGCGTCCAGTCCTCGGCCGTCCACACGTCCGACATGACGGCTTTGACGAAGCCCCAGGCCGCGACGCGGTCCAGGGGCATCGCCAGCTCGTCGGCCAGCTGCTCGACGCGGGCCGGGACCAGCGCGGTCAGGGTCTCGTCGCGGTCGTCCGGGTCCGGGTTGTGCAGGAGCGTTCCGGCGTCGTAACCGGGGTCGCCGACCAGGCCGTGCGGGTCGATCGCCAGCCACGGCTCGCGTGCGGCGCGCAGGACGTTGTCGTGGTGCAGGTCGCCGTGCAGGACGACGCGCTCGGGCGCGGACGCGCACAGCTCGCGCATCAGGCCGCCCGCCCGCACGACGAGGTCCAGCGGCAGCGGACCGTTCTCGCCGTGCGCGGCCGCGTAGTCGTCGAACGCGCTGACCTGCGCCAGGGCGTCGGGGATCGGGCAGCCGGGCGGCGGCGGGACGTGCAGGCGCCGCATGACGGACACCAGCGCCGACGTGGCCTCGGCGTCCCGGCCGGGCACCAGGTCGCGCAGGCGGTCGCCGGGGGAGACGCGTTCCAGCAGCAGCGCGCCGCGGTCGAGGTCGGTGCGCAGCAGCCGGACCGACCCGCGCCCGTCGAAAGCGGCGAGCGCGGGTGCCTCCTCGGCGAGTGAGGTCCCGCTCGGCACGCCCAGTTTGAGCACGGCCGGTGTGCCGTCCCCGCACACCACCCGGGTGACGTAGTGGTAGGACAGCTCGTAAGGCTCCTCCACCGTCAGGTCCCAGTCGCGGGCGACGGCGTCCAGGACGGACGGCAGTTCCGCCAGCCAGCGGACACCGGCGTCGCCCCACACCTCTGCGACGGTCTCGGTGAAATCTCGGGTCATCATGTCCTTCCAATGCCGTCGAGGACGGCCGTTACGGCGTGCTCGGGGAAGTCGTCCGCCACCGGGAGGCCGCGGAAGACCGCGCGGACCCAGACGGCGCCTGCCAGTAGATCGGTCAGCAGCATCGGGTCCGCGTCCGGAGAGAGCTCGCCTCGGGCGACGGCGCGCTCGAAAACGGGGCGTTCCCGTGCCAGCCGGTCGGCGAAGAAACCGCGGGTGTACTCGGCGAGCTCCGGGTTGCCGGCGGCGGCGCCGAAGGCCGCCACCGCGACGCCGGAGGCCGGAGGGGTGGTCAGCAGCCGAACCAGGACGCGGACGAGTTCGGTCAGGTCGCCGCGCAGGCTGCCGGTGTCGGGCGCGGCGAGGTCGAGCGGCGCGCCGTGGGTGAGCGCCGCACCGAGCAGCGCCGCCTTGGACGGCCACCAGCGGTAGATCGTCGTCTTGTTGACGCCCGCGCGCTCCGCGACGCCCTCCACCGTGAGGCGTTCGTAGCCGTGTTCGGCCAGCAGCTCCAAGGTCGCCTGGAAGATGGCCGCGGCGCGGCGGGGTCCCGGATCCATGCCGCCACTATAGCAACGCAACGTTGTGTTGCATTTTGGTCTATCGTCGAAGGCATGAGCACTCCTTCGGAAGGGCCGCTGCCCGTCGTCCTCCTGCACGGCATCCGGTTGAGCGGCACCATGTGGCGGCGGGTCGCCGCCGCCGTCGCCGAGCACCGCCCGGTCGGCGTCCCCGACCTGCCCGGCCACGGACGCCGCCGCGGCGAACCGTTCACCATGGACGCGGCCGCCGACGCCGTCGCCGAGACGATCGACGGGCTCGGCGGCCGCGCGCTGGTCGCCGGCCTGTCCCTGGGCGGCTACGTCGCGATGGCGACCGCGGCCCGCCACCCCGAACGGGTCGCCGGGCTGGTCCCGATGGGCTGCACGCTGCGCCCCGAGGGGTGGGGCGCGGCCTGCTACCGGACGGTCGCGGGCCTGGCGGCCCGGTACCCCCGCTGGGCCGACCGGCTCAGCGCCGCCGCGTTCCGCCGCACGCTGCCGGGCCCGCTCGCCG
Source organism: Actinocorallia populi (assembly GCF_002995495.1). Lineage (GTDB taxonomy): Bacteria > Actinomycetota > Actinomycetes > Streptosporangiales > Streptosporangiaceae > Actinocorallia > Actinocorallia populi. The sequence goes on from NZ_PVZV01000008.1 coordinate 336,858, forward strand.
ACGACGTCCTGGCGGGCGGCCTGTCCTGCGAGGCCATGCCCCAGGCCGTCGCCGCGATGGAAGGATCGCGGCCGCCGGAACCCCTGGCCGCCTACGACGGCCCCGTGTGGTTCGTCAACGGCGAGAACGACCCGTTCCGCGCCCACGAACGCGAGTTCCTCCGCGCCTGCCGCGACGCCCGGCTCCTGCTCCTGCCCCGCCGAGGCCACGTCACCGCGCTCATGGAGACCGCCGAGATCACCCGCATCCTCCTGGACGCCGCGACCGCCCTCGACCGGTGTCCCGACCTCTCGACCTCCCCGCCGACCGCCCGGTGAGGCATCGGTCTTCGCGGGTCTGTCCCGGGTTCAGCGCCGTGCGTGGACGTAGGTCCTGCCGGGGACGGTGGGGCCGAGGAGTTCGGTGACGGTGACGAAGGTGTAGCCCTTGGCCTTGGCGGCGCGCAGGATGCGGGGGACGGCGGAGACGGTCGTGGGGCGGCTGTCGTGCATGAGGATGATCGCGCCGGGGCGGAGGCCGTTGACGGCGCGGCGGGCGATGGCCGAGGGGTCGCGGTGGCGCCAGTCGAGGGTGTCGACGTCCCAGAGGACCTGGGCGAGGCCGAGGCGCCGGGCCTGGGCGGCGACGCGGCGGTCGGTGGCGCCGTAGGGCGGCCGGAAGAGGGTGGGGCGCGTGCCGGTCAGCCTGGTGATGGTCCGGCGGGTGGTGGCGAGTTCCCGGTGGACGCGGGCGGACGGCAGGGCGGTCAGCCGCGGGTGGTGTTCGGTGTGGTCGCCGATCTCGTGGCCTTCGGCACGGGCGCGGGCGACCAGGCCGGGGTGGGCGCGGGCGCGGACGCCCACGACGAAGAACGTCGCCCGGGCGCCGCTTCGGCGGAGCAGTCCGAGCAGGCGGGCGGTGCCGGGGACGGGGCCGTCATCGAAGGTCAAGGCCACGCATTTCGCTTGGGCGCAGTCCACCCGGGTCTGCGGCCGGTCGGCGGCCGCCGCGGCCGGGGGACAGGGCCAGAGCCCTGCCGCGATCCCCAGGAAGGCCGCTCCCACGGCTCTCATCCGCATCGCGCGTCTCCTCGGAGGTGCTGATGACGGGAGCCTAACCAGACGACGCCCAATAACCGACAAGCCTGGTATATCGCCTTTCTCTTTTCCTGGATTCTTTCTGGATCCCGGCGAAGGACGTCACTCGGAGACGAGGGTGAGGGCCCGGTTGGGGCAGGCGACGGTGGCCCGGTCGGCCAGCGGGAGCCGGTCGGGGCCGGGGGAGGGGACCAGGATGACGACCTTGCCCTCGACGTCGTCCTGGTCGAACAGGTCGGGAGCGGTGAAGACGCACTGGCCGGCGCCCCGGCAGCGGTCCAGGTCCGCGTGCAGCCTCACCATGCGACGGGCAGGGCGCCGAGGCCGTAGACGAACTGGGCGGGGCGGAACGGCACGTCCTCGAGCGGGACCGCCAGGCGGAGCCCGGGAAGGCGGGCCGCCAGGGCGGTGAAGGCGACGTCCATCTCCAGCCGCGCCAGCGCCGCGCCGAGGCACTGATGCGCGCCGAACCCGAACGCCATGTGGTGGCCCTGCCTCCGGAAGGGGTCGAAGGCGTCCGGGTCGGGGAAGTGGGAGCCGTCCCGGTTGGCCGCGAAGAGCGAGATGACGACGCCGTCGCCCGCCTCCATCGTCACCTCGTCGATGGTGACGGGCTCCGTCAGGACCCGTCCCACTCCGAACTGCACGATCGTCAGGTGCCTCAGCAGCTCCTCGGACACGGCGCCGACCCGCGAGGGGTCGGCGCACAGCGCAGCCCACTCGCCGGAGACCAGCAGCATCAGCGTGCCGAGCGCGAGCATGTTGGCGGTGGTCTCATGCCCGGCGATGAGCAGCAGACGCGCCATGGAGGCCAGCTCGTCCTCGGTCAGCCGCCCTGCGGTGACCCCGGAGGCGACCCGGCCCAGCAGATCGTCGCCGGGATCGCGGACTTTGGCCGCGACCAGGGAGGCCAGGTAGTCGCCGAGCTCCGCCATCGCCCGGCCGCCCTCCTCGACCGTCGCCGTCGTCTCCAGCATCTTCGTGGTGCGCTCCTGGAAGAAGTCGTGGTCGGCGTACGGCACGCCCAGGAGCTGGCAGATCACCCGGGAAGGGACCGGTAGGGCGAAGTCCCGGACGAGGTCGGCGGGCGGCCCGGCCTCGACCATCGCGTCCAGGAACTCCGCCACGGTCCGTTCGATGCCGGGTCGCATCGCGTTGATGCGCCGCACCGTGAACTCCGTCGTCAGCAGCCGGCGCAACCGCCCGTGATCGGGGTCGTCCATGCGCAGGAACGACAGCAGCCCCCCGGACGGAGGCAGAGGGACGAGCTGCGGGTACCCCGGCAGGGTGTCGTCGGAACTGACCCGAGGATCGCTCAGCACCGCCCGCGCGTCGGCGTGCCGGGTCACCAGCCAGGCGACCTGCCCGCTGGGCAGCAGGACGCGCGCGGGCGGCCCCGCGCGGAACTCCGCCAGCCCCGCCGGCGGATGGAACGCGTCCTCCCGCGTCCAGGGGATCTTTGGTACTTCCAGCTGTCCCATGCCGTCCGCCTTCCACCGAGAACGTCTCTCAGAAGGTAAGGCGGACGGTGGAAGCCATCCAGACGGCAAGAGTGAGACTTTCATATCGAAAGTGCCACTAGGCGGATGGCGGAGACGGCCGCCTACGCGGGGAAGGCGAGTTCGGCGAAGGCTTCGAGCTGCTCCAGGTAGTGGGCGAGTGACTCGTGCTTCACGGTGAGGTTGATGTGGGTGCCGCCCGCGGCGGCGGCGGTCTCCAGGAGCTCGGTGACCCGGTGCGGTGCCTTCAGGGCGTCGACGCGGTGGCCGGGGGTGAAGACCACGCTGAAGTCCGAGGGGAGCTCCACGGAGTCGAGCATCTCGCGCATCTTCTCCGGCGACGGACCGTGGAACGACTGGGGAGCCGGGGCCCAGCCGTCGGCGAGGGTGACCGCGCGGCGCAGGGCGCGCCCGGTGTGCCCGCCGACCCACAGCGGGACCCTGGCCTGGACGGCGTGCGGGTCGACCACCACGTCCTTGAACGAGTAGTACGGGCCCTCGTAGGACGCGACGCGGGTGGACAGGCTCGCGCGCAGGGCGCGCAGGGCGTCGTCGGCGCGGGCGCCGCGGTCCTCGAAGGGCTTGCCGAGCATGTCGAACTCGGCGGGCACGCTGCCCACGCCCAGGCCGAAGATCAGCCGTCCGCCGCTGAGGAAGTCGAGGGTGCCGTAGCGCTTGGCCAGCTCGAGCGGGTGGTAGAGGGGCAGGACCAGCACGTACGGCAGGAAGCGCAGCCGTTCGGTCTGCCCCGCCAGGAACGAGAACGTCGCGAGCGGGTCGTAGAAGCGCTCGCGCTGGGGGACGCCCTGCGGCACGGCGACGTGGTCGGGGCAGGTCATGAAGTCGAAGCCGAGCCGGTCGGCGGCCCGGGCGACCTTGACCAGTTCCGGCACTCCGGCGTGCTCCTCCCACGCGGGGCGGTTGCCGGAGAGGGCGACGATGGGGGAGCTGATGCCGACTTTCACGAGTCCGCCTTCCGCGAGGTGATGAGCTGCTGGAGCCGCACGAGGGGGTCCTGGTCGTCGTGCCGTCCCGAGGGGCCGTCGCCTTCCTTGGGCATGAAGCGGCCGGCGTCGGATCGGGTCCACTCGCGGACGGCCCAGCGCTCGGAGATGGCCCACCGGCCGTCCCGGTAGGTCATGTGGTCGACGAAGCGCACCCCGCTGGTGAAGTTGGCGCGGGCGCTGTGGACCGGTTCGCCCCAGTGGACGGAGGTGCCGTACGTCTCGCAGACCGCCTCGTCCCCGTGCAGCTCCACCAGGTGGTTGCCCAGGACGTGCATGGTCCCGCCGGTCCGGGCACGGGCGCGGAGCCTGGGCTCGACCCAGGCGAGGTACTCCTCGACGCTCCCGGTGAAACCGGTGTGGTGGTCGACCGCGTCGGGATGGTACGCCGAGCGCACCAGATCCATGTCGAGACGGTCGATGCCCCGGCAGTACCGCAGGACGACCTCGTGGATCTCCTGCCGGTCCGACCACTCCGAACGTTGCCGCACCACGTTCTTCCCTCCGGCCCGCTGTCCTTCCGCGAAGGCTATGGAGCCCCGCCGGTCACGGGCGGCGCGGTCCCATTGGCCGGAACGATCCATACCGAGCCCGCTTCGGCGGCGGTGACCGTCGTCGGAGCCGGTCCGACCGGTATCGAGACCGCGGCCGAGCTGGCGGAGGCCGGCCGCGCCGTGACCCTGGTGTGCGGCGGGGTGCTCGGCCCGTACCTGCACGCCCGCGGTCGGCGTTCGGTGGCCGGGCGGCTGGCCGGGCTCGGGGTGAGCGTGCTCGAAGGCCGCGGTACGAAGGTGACCGAGGTGACCCGCGATGCCGTGCGGCTCGGTGACGGCCGCGAGCTGCCGAGCCGGGTGACCGTCTGGACCGCCGGGTTCGGCGGCCGGACCCGGCCGCGCGCAGCGGGCTGAGCACCGACGCCCTGGGCCGCCTGCTCACGGACGAGACGCTGACCAGCGTGGACGATGAGCGCATCGTCGCGGCCGGGGATGCGGCGGCGCCGTCGGGCCTGCCGCTGCGGATGAGCTGCCAGGCCGCGATGCCGCTGGGCGCGCGGGCCGCCGACACGGTGCTCAGCCGGATCGCGGGCGAGCGGCCCGAGCCCCTCCACCAGTCGTTCGCCGCCCAGTGCATCAGCCTGGGCCGGCGCGCAGGCATCTTCCAGTTCGCCGACCGGTCCGACGTCGCGGTGTGGTTCACCATCGACGGCCGTCTGGGCGCCAGGCTCAAGGAGACCGTGTGCAAGGGCGTCATCGGGCACCTGGCCGACGAGGCCCGCAAGCCCGGCGTGCTCTTCACCGTCGCCTACGAGATGCTCGGATCGGCGGCCGACGCGGAGGACGTCCTCCAGGAGACCTGGCTGCGGTGGGCCGAAGATCGCCTACCGCGCCCGCCGGCACGTCGACGCCCGCCACCCGCGCCGGGCGGCCTCGGCCGGTGAGACCCGGGCGGCTCTGGAGTCGTTCCGGCGCGCGCTCGAGACCGGGGACCTGCGGGGCCTCCTCGACGTGCTCGCCCCCGAGGTCGTCTATCTGGGCGACGGCGGCGGCATCAAGCAAGCCGTTCCGCGGCCGGTCGTCGGCGCGGGCGAGGTGGCGCGCCTGCTCGCCGCCGGAATCGGCAAGGTCGGGAACGCGTTCGCCTTCGGCCCCGCCGTGGTCAACGGCAACCCGGCCCTCCTCGTCCATCTGGACGGGGAGTTCGACGGAGTCGTGGCCGTCCGCGTCGAGGACGCCCGTATCACCGGCCTCTACTTCGTCCGAAACCCGGAGAAACTCTCCCGCATCACATCCGAGACGCCGCTCACGCTGCGCTGAGCCCCTGGCGAACGGCGAAGGGCCCGGAAGACCTCCGGGCCCTTCGCCGTGCGGTGGACTACTGCAGGTCGATGCCGCGGATCTGCTTCTCGGCCTGGGTGACGATGCTCTCGATGAGCTCCCCGCAGGTGGGCAGGGAGTCGATGAGCGCGACGACCTGGCCGGAGGCCATGACGCCGAGGTCGGGGCGGCCGTCGACCATGGCGGCCTTGAGCAGCATGGGGGTGTTGGCGGCCATGAGGACCTGGGACCAGGTGAGGTCCTTGCCGTGCTTCATCGCCAGACCGTCCTGGATCATGGTCTTCCAGGACTGGCCGGAGATCTTCTTGAAGCGGGCGGCGTTGCCGACGGCGCGCAGCGTGCGCGAGACGGGGTTGGTCGCCTCCAGCTCGGTCACCAGCTCGCTCTGCAGGACGCGGTGGGGCATGCCGTCGACCTGGCGGGTGACCAGGGTGTCGTTCTTGCCCAGGTAGACCTGCTTGACGGCCTCCGGCACGGAGCTGTCGGCCGTCAGGAGGAAGCGGGTGCCCATGGCGACGCCCGCGGCGCCGTACATGAGGGCGGCGGCCAGGCCGCGGCCGTCGTAGAAGCCGCCCGCCGCGATGACGGGGATGTCCACGGCGTCGACGACCTGGGGGAGCAGGACGGTCGTGGCGACGGCGCCGGTGTGGCCGCCGCCCTCGCCGCCCTGCACCAGGACGGCGTCCGCGCCCCACGCCGCGACCTTCTCGGCGTGGCGGCGGGCGCCGACCGAGGGGATCACGACCAGGCCCGCGTCCTTGAGCTTGGCGATGAGCTCCTGCTTGGGCGCCAGCGCGAACGACGCGACCTTCACGCCCTCGCGGATCATGAGGTCGATCCGGGCCTTGGCGTCGGTGGCGTCGGCGCGCAGGTTCACGCCGAACGGGGCGTCGGTGCGCTCCTTGACCTCGTGGATGGCGTCCTCGAGCTGCTTGAGCGTCATCGTCGCCGACGCCAGGATGCCCAGGCCCCCGGCGTTGGCGACCGCCGAGACGAGCTTGGGCCCGGCGACCCAGCCCATGCCGGTCTGCACGACCGGGTGGCGGACGCCGACGAGCTCCGTCAGCGCGGTGCGGATCATGACTTGACCTCGCGGTCGCGCAGGCCGCGCGGGTCCAGGACCTCGCGCAGGACCTTCAGCTCCTCGTCGGTCGGGGTGCGGGACTCGGGGACCTCGTCGGGGATGACCAGCTCGAAGCCGGTCTGCTCCACGACGGTCTCCACCGCGACGCCCGGGTGCACCGAGCGCAGCCGCATCCGGCGGTCCTCGGTCTCGAAGTCCAGGACGCACAGGTCGGTGATGACGCGGCGGATCTCGTGGGCGCCGTTGTTCCAGCCGACACCGCTGATCATGTCCACCTTCTCGGTGAACACCCGGGTGGAGTGCCGGGAGATCCAGTACGACGTCGGGTTGCAGCGGGTGTTGCCGGGAGCCCCCCGCGAGCCCAGGAGCTGGGACTTCGGCTGGGCCCAGTCGCCGACGCACGAGATGTTCGTGTTGCCGTGCGCGTCGATCTGGGACGCGCCCATCATGACGTGGCGGCGGCCGTTGAGGACCAGCCACAGGTGGTCGCGGAACGGCATCCAGCCCTCGACGTCGCCGGCCTTGGCGCCGAACGGGATCGGCTCGGCCGTCAGCAGCGGGCCGCCGTCGGTGGTGAGCAGGTCCGGCTCGAACGTCGAGCGGGCCAGGCGGGCGCCCAGGACGGAGCAGGTGCCCATGGCGGCGGCGAGGATCTCGCCGTCGCCGCGCCAGGCGTCGGCGCAGGCGGTGACGCAGATCTCGGCTCGGGTCACGGTCACTTTCCGGCCTCCTCGACGTAGGACTTCTGGCGGGCCTCGTCACGGGGGTAGTCCGGGAGGCATTCGGTGAATCCGGCGCCGCCGGGCACTTCCACCACGCCGGCGGTGTGCATGCGGCTGACCAGCAGCGTGGAGGGGTGGCCCTCGAAGCGCTCGACGAGCTGCTCGCACGAGAGGTACGTGCGGGTCGCGGCCTTGGCGAACAGGTCGTCCATGTACGGGTCCATGCCCAGGTACTGGCCGTTGCCGCGGGCGTCGGCGCGGTTCATGTGCACGAACGCGACGTCGAGCTTCAGCGCGGGCACGGCGACGAGCTCCTCATCGCCGTACGGGTCGGTGACCGTCTTGAGCTGGGGGGCGTACTTGAGCACGTCCGAGCCGATGCCGACGGGGGTCGGCAGGAAGGGCAGGCGGTGCGCGGCCGCGTACAGGCCGAACATGAACATGCCCTCGTCGTACTCGGTGAACTCGATGGCGCCGGTCTGGCGCGCCTTGCGGAAGTACGGCTCCAGCGCGATCGAGTCGAGCGTGACGAACGGCGCGACGACCCGCTTGACCTTGCCCGCGGCGCACAGCATGCCGACGTCGGGCCCGCCGTAGGACACGACGGTCAGGTCCCGCACGTCGGTCTTGCACAGCGCCTCGACGAGGGCCATCGGCTTGCGCCGCGAGCCCCACCCGCCGATGCCGAGCGTCATGCCGCTCTCGACGTTGCCGACGATCTCCTCGACCGAGATGACCTTGCTCATTTGCTGCTGCCCTCCACGAACGCGTCGCGGTGCCGGTCGCCGGCGCCCTGAAGATTGAGTTCGAAGGTGAAGCCCTGCTCGAAGCGGTAGGAGCGGTTGACGTCGACGGGGTCGATGCCGTTCAGGCACTCCTTGGCGCGGCGGATCACGAACGGGTCCATGACCGCGATGCCGCCGGCGACCTCCATGGCCTTGGCCCGCAGCTCCTCGCGCGGCACGACCGCGTGGACGGAGCCGAACGCGTGCAGCTGGGCGGCGGTGGCCGTCTGGGCCGTGTAGACCATGGCGCGCATCAGGTGCTGCGGCACGAGGCGGGCCAGGTGGGTGGCCGCGCCGAGCGCGCCCTGCTTGACCTCGGGGAGCCCGAAGGTGGCGTCCTCGGCGGCCACGACGACGTCGGCGTTGCCGACCAGGCCGATGCCGCCGCCCAGGCAGAAGCCGTGCACGGCCGCGACGACCGGGACCTCGCACTCGTAGACGGCCTTGAACGCGGCGTGGCAGCCGCGGTTGGCGCCGAGGAGGGCGTCGAAGCCCTCGGTGCGCTGCATCTCCTTGATGTCGACGCCCGCGTTGAAGCCGCGGCCCTCGGAACGCAGCACGACCACGCGGACCTCGGGGTCGCGGCCCGCCGCGGTGACGGCGTCGGCGAGGTCGAACCACCCCTGGACGGTCAGGGCGTTGACGGGCGGGGCGTCGACGACGATCTCGGCGATCCCGTCCTGCCCCTTCGTGGTGGTGAGGATTCCCATAAGCTACCTTCGGTCTCAATCTAACATTTGTTAGAACGTAGCAGGCGGGCCCCAGGGCCGTCACGCCCGATCCCACTGGACGGAGTTGCCAATGATCTGCAAGGACCGCGTGGTCATCGTCACCGGAGCAGGCCGCGGCCTCGGCCGCGCCCACGCGCTGGAGTTCGCCCGCCAGGGCGCCAAGGTCGTCGTCAACGACCTCGGCGTCAGCCGCGACGGCAGCGGAGACCAGACCGAGGGCCCCGCGGCCGAGGTCGTCGCCGAGATCAGGGCCATGGGCGGCGAGGCCGTGGCCAGCCCGCACGACATCGCCACCGACGACGGCGCCAAGGCGCTCGTCCAGCTGGCGGTCGAGACCTTCGGGCGGCTGGACGTCCTGGTCAACAACGCCGGCTTCCTGCGCGACCGCATGCTCATCAACCTGGGCGAGGACGAGTGGGACGCCGTCATGCGCGTCCACCTCAAGGGGCACTTCCTGCCGCTGAAGCACGCCGGCCAGTACTGGCGGGCCGAGTCCAAGGCGGGCCGGCAGCCCGACGCGCGGATCATCAACACCTCCTCCGGCGCGGGCCTGCTGGGCAGCGTCGGGCAGGGCAACTACTCCGCGGCCAAGGCCGGGATCGTCGGCCTGACCCTGGTGGCCTCCGCCGAGCTCGGCCGCTACGGCGTCACCGTCAACGCGATCGCGCCCGCCGCCCGCACCCGCATGACCGAGGAGGTCTTCGCGGCGACCATGGCCAAGCCCGGCGAGGACGAGTTCGACGCGATGGCGCCGGAGAACGTCTCCCCGACCGTGGTGTGGCTGGGCTCCCCGCTGGCGGCGGACGTCACCGGACGGGTCTTCGAGCTCGAGGGCGGCAAGATCACCGTCATGGAGGGCTTCCGCCACGGCCCGACGGTCGACAAGGGCGAGCGCTGGGACCCCGCGGACGTCGACACCGCCGTTCGGGATCTTCTGGCCAAGTCCGCCACTCCTGAGCCTGTTTATGGCGCTTAGACCGATCCACTCCCATCCAGCGGGATGAGAGGCAGCGGTTCCCGCTCGCCGGTACGTACCGTCTTGGTCATGCTGACCCAGGACGACCGGCGAGCGGCAGCCGGCCTGCTGTACACCGCCGAGCTGGAGCGGGCCCCCATGGCCCCGTTGACCGAGGCCTTCCCGGCCATCGACGCGGTCGACGCCTACGAGATCCAGCTCCTCAACATCAAACGCAAGCTCGACGCGGGCGCCGTCATCCACGGCCACAAGGTGGGTCTTTCGTCTGAGGCCATGCAGCGGATGATGGGCGTCGACGAACCCGACTACGGGCACCTCCTGGACGACATGGCGCTGCGCCAGGACGTCCCGGTCGAGATCGCCCGCTACTGCTACCCCCGGGTGGAGGTCGAGGTCGGCTTCGTGCTCGGCAAGGACCTCCCCGGCGAGGACTGCACCGAAGAGGACGTGCTCGAGGCCACCGAACGGGTCGTGCCGTCCCTGGAGCTCATCGACAGCCGCATCCGCGACTGGAAGATCAAGCTCGCCGACACCATCGCGGACAACGCCTCCTCCGCCGGGTACGTCATCGGCGAGGGCGTCTCCCCGGCCGGGATCGACCTGAAGGCCATCGACGCGACGCTCACCCGCGACGGGGAGTTCGTCGTCTCCGGCCGCTCCGACGCCGTCCTGGGCAACCCCGTCACCGCCGTGGCATGGCTGGCGCGCAAGGTCGCCTCCTTCGGGGTGCGCCTCCACGCCGGCCACGTCATCCTGCCCGGTTCCTGCACCCGGGCGATCGACGTCGCCGCGGGACAGACCTTCACCGCCGAGTTCACCGGCCTCGGCTCCGTCTCTCTCACCTTCGAGTAAGGGGTGATCATGGCAACCGCCGCCATCGTCGGTCCCGGCAACATCGGCACCGACCTGCTGTACAAGCTCCTGCGCAGTGAGCACATCGAACCCCGCTACATGATCGGCGTCGACCCCGAGTCGCCCGGCCTCAAGCGCGCCGCCGGCCTGGGCCTGGAGACCAGCCACGAGGGCGTCGACTGGCTGCTGTCCCGCGACGAGCTGCCCGACCTGGTCTTCGACGCCACCAGCGCCTACGTGCACCGCGCCGACGCCCCCCGCTACAAGGCGGCCGGCATCCGCGCGATCGACCTGACGCCCGCCGCCGTCGGCCCCGCGGTCGTCCCGCCCGCCAACCTGCTCGAGCACATCGGCGAGGACAACGTCAGCCTCATCACGTGCGGCGGCCAGGCGACCATCCCCATGGTCTACGCCGTCTCGCGCATCGTGCCCGTCGAGTACGCCGAGATCGTCGCCTCCGTGGCGTCGGAGTCGGCAGGCCCCGGCACCCGCGCCAACATCGACGAGTTCACCAAGACGACCGCGCGCGGCGTCGAGACGATCGGCGGCGCCGCCAGGGGCAAGGCCATCATCATCCTCAACCCGGCCGACCCGCCGCCGCTGATGCGCGACACGGTGTTCTGCGCGATCCCGGCCGACGCCGACCGCGACAAGATCACCGAGTCGGTGCTGGACGTCGTCGCGGCCGTGCAGGAGTACGTGCCCGGCTACCGGCTGCGCGCCGAGCCGCAGTACGACGACCCGACGCCGATCAGCGGCGGCCTGGCCCGCGTCGCGATCTTCCTGGAGGTGGAGGGCGCCGGCGACTTCCTGCCGCCCTACTCCGGCAACCTCGACATCATGACCGCCGCCGCCACGAAGGTCGGCGAAGAGTTCGCCAAGCAGATCGCGGGAGCCTGACCATGCCGTACAACGACGAATGGGACATCCGTATCACGGACTCGTCCCTGCGTGACGGGTCCCACCACAAGCGCCACCAGTTCACCGTCGACGAGGTCGTCTCCATCGTCGAGGCCCTGGACGACGCGGGCGTGCCCGTCATCGAGGTGACCCACGGCGACGGGCTCGGCGGCTCGTCCTTCAACTACGGGTTCTCCAGGACGCCCGAGCAGGAGCTGATCAAGGCGGCGGCGAAGACCGCCAAGCGCGCCAAGATCGCCTTCCTGATGCTGCCGGGCGTCGGCGTGAAGGACGACATCCGCGAGTCCGCGGACAACGGCGGCTCCATCTGCCGTATCGCCACGCACTGCACCGAGGCGGACGTCTCCATCCAGCACTTCGGCCTCGCCCGCGAGCTGGGCCTGGAGACCGTCGGCTTCCTGATGATGTCGCACACCCAGCCGCCGGAGGTGCTCGCCAAGCAGGCCCGCATCATGGCCGACGCGGGCTGCCAGTGCGTCTACATCGTCGACTCGGCGGGCGCGCTCATCCTCGAGCAGACCTCCGACCGCATCTCCGCCCTCGTGGCGGAGCTGGGGAACGACGCCCAGGTCGGCTTCCACGGCCACGAGAACCTGGGCCTCGGCGTCGCCAACAGCATCGCCGCCGTCCGCGCGGGCGCCCTGCAGATCGACGGCTCCGTCCGCCGCTTCGGCGCCGGCGCCGGCAACACCGCGGTCGAGGCGTTCGCCGCCGTCTGCGACAAGCTCGACATCAAGACCGGCATCGACGTCATGAAGATCGTCGACGCCGCCGAGGACGTCGTCCGCCCCACCATGCCGTCGGAGTGCAACCTCGGCCGCATGGAGATCATGATGGGCTACGCCGGCGTCTACTCGAGCTTCCTCAAGCACGCGGGAGCCCAGGCCGAGCGCTACGGCGTCTCGGGCGCGGAGATCCTCCTGCGCGCCGGCCAGCGCAAGCTCATCGGCGGCCAGGAGGACCAGCTCATCGACATCGCCCTCGAACTGGCGGCCGAGAAGAAGTCCTGACCCTCCCTCCCCGACGGGCGGCTCCTCCCTCTCTCCAGGAGCCGCCCGTCCCCCTTTCCACCACGGCCTGCATGAGCACACGCCTACAGGCCGATGACGCGCACCCGCGATCCGCACAGCTTGATCATGTCTTCGGCATCGGACGTGAGCACCGCCACCGGCCCTGGTAGGCGTAGCGCCACTTCAGCGACCATGGCGTCGATGGCGTACTTGTGCCCGTGCAGCCCTGCCCCCTTCAGGAGTTGGGCGCTGCGGCGGGCACTCTCCTTGGTCACCGCCTCTACCCGGATACGGGACAACAGCCGGTTCAGGCGAGCCGTGTCCACGCCCCCGTACGAAACCTCGATGATCGTCGCAGCCGACATGGCGACATCGACCCCGTCGCGCTCCGCCTGCTCCAAGAGCCGCATCACTTTACGGTCCTGGTCGATCCACGAGGAGAGACCCTGTGAGTCGAGCACCAGCGACTCGACGTTCACGCCACGCGCTCCCCCCCGTCGATCCCGTGCAGGAGCACGTGGGCCTCAGCCATCTCTTCATCGGTGAACGCACCGAATTCATCTTGGTAGCGGTCCAGCTCCTCCCGTAGAAGTCTGCGCCGCTCAGCCCGTTCCGCCAGCTCGGTGATGTAGCCGGAGACGTTGTCCGTATGCGATTTCATGCTCTCCAGCAGCTCTGCCGGCAGTGTGATCGTTACTTTCTTCGTCTTCGCCATATCGCGACCATACCACGGTGTTACCGCTGTGAGCGGGGAAGTGAACCGCGTAGTCGAAGCGGCCCGCATCATGCTGGGCCGCCGCTGCCGGGGTTTGTATTGGTGCGGGAGTGCATGGGTTCATGTGGAGGTTGGCGGGGTTCATTGGCGCCTATTGTGATTTCTGTGGCTTTAATCGAAAGATCCCCAGATGGTAGTTATGTTGCTTGTCGGTGACCACCACTTCATGTCGTCGGTGGAGATCATCGAGCGGGCGACGACCTGCAACCCGGCCTGCGGCGGCTACGACCGCACCGCGGGCAAGGGCATGGGTCACCTCTTCGAGCTCGACGAGGACGGGAACCTCCTGCGCGACATCAAGCTCGGCGAACTCGACACCGAACCCGGCTTCGACGCGTGCGAATTCCGCGTCGGTCAGTCCCGGCCCGAACTCGATCCGGCTGAGACCACGAAGCCGTTCGGCCGCACGCTCACCGAGCCGGGCGCCTTCTGAGACGATCACCGATGAAGGTTAGCCGCCTTGTCGGTCGACGCTCGATCCCCCGCACGTCGGGAAGACATTGGCCGCTATGCGAAGGTCATCGAGGTCTATGGCGAGGAGCGGCCCCCAGAGCCCAGAGGCGGGCGTGAAGTACGGATCATCGTCCGTGACGACAAGACGACGAACGACCACAACAGGAAAAGTACGAGGAGCCTTGGGACATCGGGCAAGGCACCTGGGCTGTGAAGGAACTCCCCGGTGAGCGGCTCCTCTTCCGGCGCAGGCTCGGAATCATCACCGGTGCCTCTCAGCCGCGCGGGGAGATCCTGAGGGCGGTGCGGCCTCTCTCGGACTCGCCGATCTCGATCCTCACGGAGCGCAACGCCTGATCGATCTCCAGCAGGCTCCACGGTCCCATGCCCCTGAGCCTCCCACCCGGCGGTGACATCGGCGGGGCCCGAGCATCGCTCTTCGTTCGGCCGTCGCCTCTCGTCCCGCCACGGCGGTCGGAGGTTCTTATGCCGCGGGGTCGGCGGACAGGCCTACCTGGGGGCCCACGTCGTCGGCCTCGGCGGCGGCCAGTACCGCCTGCAGCAGGTCGGGGAAGCGCTCCTGCAGGTCGGCGCGGCGCAGGGTCACGTAGCAGCGGGTGCCCTCCTGGCGGGTGCGGGTCAGGCCCGCGTCCCGCAGTACCCGCAGGTGGTGGCTCAGGGTGGACTTGGCCACCGGTGCGCGCAGCTCTCCCCAGCCGCGCTCGCGGCCGTCGGCCAGCAGCCGGACCAGCCCCACCCGGATCGGATCGCTGAGCGCGCCCATGATCCCGGTCAGGGATATATCGCCAAGATCGGGATGTTGCGCCTGCTTCATGGCACCATGGTAGCTTGTTCGATGTTTCACGAACATCGAACAAGGAGTCCGCCATGACCGAGACGCCTGCCGCCGGTGCTTCTCCGGACCGTTTCGCCGGCCGGGCGGTCGTCGTCACGGGGGCCGGGTCCGGTATCGGCCGCGCCACCGCGATCGCCTTCGCCCGCGCCGGCGCCCGCGTCCTGGGCGTCGGCCGCCGCCCCGACGCCCTGGACGACACCGCGCGCCACCATCCGGGCATCACCGTGCTGGCCGCCGACATCCGTGCCGCCGGTGCGCCCCGGGCGGTCGTCGACGTCGCCGCCGAACGGTTCGGCCGCGTCGACGTGCTGGTCAACAACGCGGGCGCCACCGCCCTCATGCCGCTGGCCGAGGCCGACGCCCGGCGGATCGGCGACCTGTTCGACCTCAACGTCACCGCACCCAGCCTGCTGGCCGCCGCCGCCCTGCCGCACCTGCGCGCCACCGGCGGCTCGATCGTCAACGTCTCCAGCACCTACGGCCACCGGCCCCTGCCCGGCGCCGCCCACTACGCCGCCACCAAGGCGGCCCTGGAGCACCTCACCCGCAGCTGGGCCCTGGAACTGGCGCCCGACGGCGTCCGCGTCAACGCGCTGGCCCCCGGCCCCACCGAGAGCGAGGCCCTCACCGCCGCCGGCCTCCCCTCCGCCGCCGTCGACCAGATCAAGGCCGACGAGGCCTCCCGCATCCCGCTGGGCCGCCGCGGCCGCCCCGCCGAGATCGCCGCCTGGATCCTGCGCCTGGCCGACCCGGCCGATACCTGGCTCACCGGCCAGATCCTCACCATCGACGGCGGCCTGGAACTCCTGTGACCGGCACGGGTCCCGCAGGGCGGAAGGCTCTCCGCGTTCTTCCCGGACCGGCAGCCCGTCGGGCTACGCCTTGCGGGGCGAAAGCGCGGGGCGGGGTGATCCCTCTTACATGGCCGGTTGGGGCGCGGGGGAGACCGGTTAGGCCGGTTACGTCAGGGGATGATCGGTTTTGTGGATTTTGGTGGTGATGTCAGGAACAGGGCGCTGAGGGCCGGGTACCTGCTGCTCCTGGTGGTGCTGGTCTCCCTGGCGGTCTGGGCCTTCTGGCGGGTGCGGAACGTGGCGATCCCCGTGCTGCTGGCGGTGTTCATCTCGTCCATGACGGTGCCGCCCGCGCGGTGGCTGGTCCGCCGGGGGCTGCACGCGGCGCTGGCGACCACCCTGGTGTGGCTGGGGGTACTCGCCGGGGGAGCGCTCACGGTGGTGGCGCTCGTCCCGATCACCGCGGCGGGCATCGACGACCTGAGGCTCAACGTCGACCGGTTCGCCGTGGACGTCCAGGAGGCCGCCGCCCGCTTCGGCGTGAGCGAGACCCGCCTCACCGAGCTCACCGAGCAGGCCGGGGACTGGCTGTCCCGCCAGCGGGGCGACATCGCCGACGGCGCGATCACCGGCGTCATCATGACCGGCGAGATCCTCGTCGGCGCCGTGCTCGCCCTCGTCCTGGCCGTCTACTTCACCCACGGCGGCTCGAAGCTGCTCACCTGGCTCACCGGACTGGCCCCCGAGGACTCCCGCGAAGGACTCCGCTCGAGCGGTTCCGTCGTCTTCCAGGTCATCGGCAGGTACATGCGCGGCGTGGCCTTCGTGGGCCTCGTGGAGGGCGCCCTCATGGGCCTGGGCCTGTGGCTCCTCGGCGTCCCCCTGGCGATCCCCCTGGCCGTCCTGACCTGGATCGGGGCCTTCTTCCCCATCGTCGGCGCCTTCCTCGCCGGACTGCTGGCCGCGATCGTGGCCTTCGCCGCCAAGGGCTGGCTCATCGCCCTGGTCGTCGTGGTCCTCGCCGTCGCCGTCCAGCAGATCGAGGGCAACATCCTGGCCCCCCAGGTCTACGGCCGCGCCCTCGACCTCCCCAGCCCCGTCGTCCTCGTGGCCATCGCCCTGGGCGCCGCCCTCGCCGGCATCGCGGGCGCCTTCTTCGCCACGCCCCTCACCGCCGCCGCGGCCGCCCTCCTCCACCACCACCGCTCCACCGGCCTCCCCGACGAGGGGGAAGGCGAGGATCCATCACCGGGGACGAACGGCGGCTCGACCGCTCCCGCGTCACTGAGGAAACCCACCGCGGATGTCAGCCGGGATCCTGATCGAGACCCTCCCGGGTGATGAGGACCTCGACAGGGTCGACGGCGAGCCCTCGGCCCGGCCCTCAGCGGCGGGTGCGGCGGCAGTCGTAGGCGAAGGCCGCGGGGGCGGACAGGGCGGGGTTCGGAGTGAGGACCTCCACCCTCTCCCAGCCTTCGTAGTCACGGCCGTCCATCCGCCAGAAGGTCCGCTCCACCGGGAGGGTCTGGGGGCCCGTGCCGGGGAAGCGCAGGGTCCGGGCGGGGCCGGACGCCCCGTCGCTGCGGGTCCAGCGGTAGGTCACGGTGACCGGGCCCCGGGAGACCGAGACCGATCCGGAGAAGACGAAGGTGTAGCCCCGTCGGCAGTACGCGTACGCGACGGGCGGGGTGGCGGAGGCCGCGGCCGAGAGGGTGAGGGGCGGGGGCTGGGCGATGTGGACGGTCACTTCGGCGCCGGGCTTGACGGTGGTTCCGGCGGGCGGGTGGGTGCTGACGGCCGTGCCTTCGGGGGCGTCCGTGGTCTCTCTGACCGCGTGTTCGGGGACGAGGCCGACGTTTCGCAGTGACTGTGCGGCGGCTTCGTAGGACGAGCCAGCGACGTTCGGGATGGTGACGTCCGGTACCGGCGGGGCCTGCGCGACGTACAGGGTCACGGAGGCACCTGCCGTGATCTGGGCACCGGCCTTCGGGTCGGTCGAGATGACCTGCCCTCGGGGGACGGTGCCGTTCCGCTGCGGCACGATCACCGGCTTCAGGCCCGCTTCACGGATGGCCTGCGCGGCTCGGTCCTGCGGCAGCAGGGTCACGTTCGGCACAGATGCGGATGCGTTCGCCGGTGCCTTGGCCACGTAGATGGTCACCTGCGAGCCCCGTTCGACCTCCGTACCGGCGTCCGGGGAGGTGGAGACGACTTTCCCAGGCTCGCCCGAGACCTCTCGGCTCACCCGGCGAGGGGTCAATCCCAGATTCTGGATGATGGCCTCGGCCTCGGCGTAGGAGCTTCCCCGCACGTCGGGGACGGTCACCGCGTAGACCGGTGACCGTTGCGCGATGACCAGACCCACCAGCGCGTCACGGCCGACGTCCGTGCCGGGCGCGGGATCGGTCTCGATCACGGTTCCCGGCTCGTGCTTCAGGGACTGCTTGAACATCACGTACGGAACGAGCGCCGCAGCACGGACCTTCTTCTCGGCGTCCGCCTGCTGTGCGCCGACGACGTCCGGAACGGTGCCCGCAACCGATTCCGCCGCCAGGGCCGAAGTCGACGGCCGCACGATGAGCGACGCGTCCTTCGCATCACCGGACGACCTCGTCAGCAACACGGCCAGGCAGGCGACCAGGCTGAGGACCACCCCCACGAGGACGGCCTTCCCGATCCTGCTGGACGGCAGCAAACCCTTCCTGGAAGGTTTCGTTCGGACTGCCCCGACGGCGACCGGGACGACCTTCTCTTCCTCTTCCGGCGGTTCTTCGTCTCCTGGAGCCTCATCCGCTGACTTCTCCGACAGCGCCAGCACGGCAAGCTCGGCGACCGCCATGGCGAGGATTCTCATCCCGCGCCGTTCCCAGTCCTCCCCGTACGCGGCCTCCGCGACGGCCTCGAGCTCCGCGGCGAGCTCAGCCCCGTTCGCAGCGCGTTCGCGGCGGTCTTTCGCGAGCCCCTGCCGGAGCAACCCGCGCACCGCCTCGGGCACCTCCTCCACCGGAATAGGCGCCCGAACGCACAGTTCTTCCAGCTCGGCGACCGTGGCCGCCTGATACGGAGGACGGCCGGTCAGACACTCGAAGAACACCGCTGCGGCCGCGTACACATCGCCTACGGGCCGGACCAGCCCATGCCGCCACCGTTCAGGCGGCAGGTACGTGGGAGTGCCGCCGGTTTCCGCCCGGTCACCGGTGCGCGGGACGATCCCGAAATCCACCAGGGTGGTCACGCCTTCAGCGGTGATGAGGATGTTCTCGGGCCGGTGGTCCCGGTGCATCACCCCCACCTCGTGCGCGCAGGACAGCCCCAGCAGCGAGCCCTTCCACACGGCCAGCGCCGCCTCGGGCTCCAGCGGGCCGCGTGCGGCGAGCACCTCCCGCAACGAGACCCCGTCGACCAGGTCCATCACGACCGCGGCCCCGCCGCCGGTCTCGACGTACTCCCGCACCCGGACGACATGTTCGGATTCCAGGCCCGCGAGCAGTGCCGCTTCCTTCCGGAACTCCTCCCGGAACCGCGCGTCGCCCGCCAGCCACTCTGCGAGGTACTTCACCGCCACCAGGGACTCGCCGTCCCCGTCGACGGCCATCACGACGCGTCCTGAGGCCCCCGCCCCCACCTCCCGCAGATCCCGGTAACCCGGTACCCGCCCACCCACCGCAAGGTCCATCCGTATCCCAGTCTCGGTCGCACAAAATGCGCTGATCAACCACCCCAGCGGCAGTAAACCGCACAAAGTGCCCCGGGAACGGAGGTGTACTGCAATGTTTCCGAAAGTAGATCAAGTTCTCGTCCGAACGCCGGAAGGGCCGCCCGCGGCGGCGGGCGGCCCTTCCGGCGGGCGTTCAGCGTTCGCGGACGCGGACCAGGTAGTCCAGGACGAGGCCGATGGCGATCAGGCCGCTGACGACGTTGACGACGATCCCGTACCAGGTGCCGTCGAACAGGACGCTCACGGCGATGTTGACGGCGATGACCAGGCCGAAGAGGCTCCAGCGGAGGGTGTTGTTCATGGGTTCGCCTTTCAGGGGATCTGAGGGGAGGTGCGCCGGCGCAGGGTGAACCGCGCCGGGAGGACGATGGCGGCGGCGCCGGAGCCGGCGACGCCGAGGAGGAGCAGCCCGGCGCCCACCGGGGAGACCGCGGGGAGCGGCAGCCCGGCGACCGCCCAGGCGAAGGCCGTGAGCGTCACCGCGGCGATGAGGGAGCCGATGGCGACGCCGGTGCCCAGGACGATGACGGCCTCCAGGCGCACCATCCGCAGGACCTGCCGCCGGGTGGCGCCGACCAGGCGGAGCAGGGCGAACTCGCGGCGCCGTGCCGCCGTCGCCAGGGCCAGGGTGGTGACCAGGCCGATGACGACGAACCCGGCGATGGCCGCGACGACCACCTGGCTGAAGAACCCCTGGAGGCGGAGCGCCTGGGAGAGCTCGGCGCCGAACGCCGCACGGTCGACCACCCGCGCGCCGGTGTAGGCGGAGGCGACCGCCCGGAGGTCGGCGTTCCCCTTGACGAGGACGTGGTCGTCCAGGGCCGTGGAGGAGTGCGCGGCGACGAGGTCGTGCGGCAGGAGCACGTCGCCGAGGCCCAGGCCGCGGTCGTAGACGGCCGCCACGCGGAGCTCGACGCGGGCGCCGTCCCCCAGCCAGAGCGGGACCGCCGAGCCGACGCGCAGGCCGCCCGCCACCTCGCGGCTGAGGGCGACGGTGCCGCCGCGCAGGTCGTCGAGCCGCCCGGCGGAGACCTTCGGGTCCATCGTCGCCGCGGCGTCCGCGCCGATCCCGCGAGCGGGCAGGGACCTGAGGGTCTGCTCGCCCAGCTCCCGTACCGCCATGACCACGGTGGTGGACTTGACCGGTGCGGCGGCCGTGACGCCGGGCTGCCGGCGGACGGCCTCCGCGGCCTCGCCCGGAAGCCCCGCTCCGGAGGACGCCAGGATCTGGTCGGCGAGGTTGCCGTCCGCGGCCTGCGCGGTGGTCGCGCGGACGACCGTGGACTGCGCGAACAGCTGCGTCCCGGCGAAGGCGATGGCCAGCGCGACCGGCGTGATGATCGAACCGGCGCGCAGGGCGGCCGCGGCTCCGGCGTGCTGGGCCATCCGCCCGGTGACCGGCGCCGCCAGCCGGACCGCGCGCCCCAGCACCCGGCCGCCGACCCGGGCCGCGAGCGGTCCGAGCAGGGCGGTGGCGATGATCAGGGAGAGGACCAGGCCGCTGACCGAGGCGAGGGCGACGTCCCCGCCCGCGGCCATGGACGTTCCGAGCGCGCTCAGCCCGAGGACGAGGAACACCGCTCCGGTGGCCACCCGCCAGCGAGGCAGCCCGGCGGGCTCGACCGCGCTCTCGCCCAGCGCCTGGACGGGAAGGATCCTCGACACGCGCAGGGACGCCACCAGCACGGTGAGGACGGCGATGAGCAGCGTGACGGCGAACGCGGCCAGCACGGGCAGCGGGCTGAGCGACAACCCGAACCCCTGCGGCAGAACACCCCTGCCGACCATCGCCGAGTGCGCCCAGGCCCCGAGGGCGAGCGACACGAGACCGCCGAGAAGCGCGGCGGGCGCCCCGACGGCCCACGTCTCGCGCATCAGCAGTCGGCGGACCTGCCCGGGAGTCGCCCCGACGGCCCGGAGCAGCGCGAACTCCCGTGCCCGCTCCCGGATCACCAGAACGATGAGCCCGCCCACGACCACGAGCGCCGTCAGGACGGAGGCGCCGCCGAGCGACGCTCCCATCTCCAGGACGTCGCTCCGGGCGAAGGCCACGGACAGGTCCTCGGCCTCGCCGCGCGCCGACCCGGTGGCCACGGTGAGGCCGGGCGCGGCCGCGCGCAGGGCGTCCGAGGACACACCGGAGTCCGCGAGCACCGCCAGGACGTCGGCCTGGCCGGGATGCCCGTAAAGCGCCGCCGCCGTCTCCGCGGTGAAGAACGCCGCGTCAGGCCCGGCCGAGACCAGCCCGACGACCCGGTACGGCTGCGGTCTCCCGTCGGCCTGCAACCGGACGCGCTGCCCCAGGGCCGCACCCGCCGACTCGCTCAGAACGACCTCGTCCGCGGCCCGCGGTGCCCGTCCGGCGCTCAATTCGTAAGGGCGCAGGACCGCCGAGGCCCAGCCGTGACCGGTCACCGGCCGTCCCGAATCCGTCAGGACGGGGAACGAGACGTCGGCCACCACGTCCTGGACGCCGGGAACGGCGCGCAGCCGGTCGGCCGCCGCGATCGGAACGCGGGCGCGCTCGGCCAGCGGCCGTGACTGCTTCGCCGGCCCCTCGCCGAGCCGCTTCACCCGCGTCTCGACACGTTGGGGCCCCGTCACGACGGCGGCGGCCGCCCCGAACCGCTCGACCGGGGCGTGCGCCCGCAACGCGGACTCCAGCAGCACCCCGCACGCCCCGATGAGCGCCGCGGCGAACGTCAGCGCCACGAACACACCGGTGAGGGCACCCTTCTTCACAACGTCTCCCAACGGGCGGCCACGGAGGAGGGGGAGGGGTCGGCCAGCTCGTCGACGATCCGCCCGCCGCTGAGGAAGAGCACCGAATCGGCCCAGGCGGCCGCCGCCGGGTCGTGGGTCACCAGGACGAGCGTCTGGCCGGTCGCGTCGACCGTCTCGCGCAGGAGCCGCAGCACGTCGCGGGCCGTGCGGGGGTCCAGGGCGCCCGTCGGCTCGTCGGCGAAGACGACCTCGGGCCGGGTCACCAGCGCGCGGGCCAGGGCGGCGCGCTGCTGCTGGCCGCCCGACAGCTCGGACGGGCGGTGCCGCAGCCGGTCGGACAGCCCGACGCGGCGCACGACCTCCTCCAGCCACGCGCGGTCGGCGCGGACGCCGCCGAGGTGGAGCGGGAGCGTGATGTTCTGCTCGACGTCCATGGACGGGACCAGGTTGAAGTCCTGGAAGACGTACCCGATCCGCTCCCGGCGCAGCCGCGTCCGCTTGGTCTCGCTGAGCCGCCCGATGTCCACGCCCCCGATCCGGACGGTGCCCTCGGTGGGCCGGTCGAGACCGGACGCGCAGTGCAGGAACGTGCTCTTGCCCGACCCGGAGGGCCCCATGACGGCGGTGAACCCGCCGCGCCGGAACGTCCACGTGACGCCGTCCAGCGCCCGCACGGGACCGTAGGTCCTGGTGACCGCGTCCAGACTGACCGCCTCCGCGGTCGCCTCGGCCGTCATGGTCATGTTCTTCCTCCGTCGTCGATGCCGCTCACCTGGTCGAATCTAGATTTCGGCGGGTCCTGGCACATGGGCGCGCTCTCCCGAATCGATGGTGTAGCGGGCTACACCATCGGCCTGGGAGCAGGCCGTGCTGCACGGAGGCCGACCTCCCCTTACGGTGGACGGCGAGGTGAGCATGAGCCACGACACGAGGCTGAAGAAGGTTCTGAGACGCAGCGCGAACGCCACGGGCGACCTGGTCTCGGGATTGCGCACGGCACTGCCCGCGATGCTCGGCCTCGCGCCGCTGGTGGCCGTCCTGGTGCTGCTGTTCGCCACCCTGCCGTGGCTGCCGCAGGCCGTGAAACCGCTGCGGCGGCTGGCGAACGCCGAACGGCAGCGGGCCGGGCGGATACTGGGCCGCGAGATCCCCGAGCCGTACCGGCCTTCGCACGCCTCCGAACTGCAGCAGGGCATCATGATGGTGCGTACTCCCACCTTCTGGCGGGACGCCGCCTGGATGGTGGTGCACGGCTTCACCGGCCTGGTCGCGGCCGTGCTCGCGGTCGGAGTGTGGGCGGGGATCCCGTTCACCCTGTCGCTGCCGCTGTGGTGGTGGGCGGCGCCCGAAGGTTCCCAGGCCGCGTTCATCACCCTGGACAGCTGGCCGAAGGCGCTGACGATGCCGTTCGTCCAGGGCGCCTTCTACGTCTTCATCCTGGTCTGGCTCGTGCCGAGGCTCGCGCGATGGCAGGCGCGGTTCGCCGAGCTGATGTTGCGGCCCGCCAGCCGGACCAGCCTCGCCGAGCGGGTCGAGCAGCTCACCGAGACCCGCGCCGAAGCCCTGGAGGCGCACGGCGCGGAGCTCCGCCGCATCGAACGCGACCTGCACGACGGCACCCAGGCCCAGCTCGTCGCCGTCGCGCTGCGCCTCGGTCTGGCCGACCGCCGCTTCGACACCGACCCGGAGGCCGCCCGCACTCTCTTCCTCGACGCCAGGGACGGCATCGAGGAGGCTCTCACCCAGCTGAGGACCGTGATCCGCGGCATCTACCCGCCGATCCTGTCCGACCGGGGCCTGGCCGGAGCCGTGCGCGCCCTCGCCGCCGGGCAGCCCATCCCCATCGAGACCGAGGTCGACGAAGGACGGGTGCCCGCGGCCGTCGAGGCCGCCGCCTACTTCGTCGTCGCCGAGGCGCTCACCAACGTCGCCAGGCACAGCGGCGCCGCCCGCGCGTCCGTCACCGTCCGCCGCGACCGGGACCGGCTGCTGATCACCGTGCGGGATGATGGCAAGGGCGGGGCCGACGACGGCCGCGGCAGCGGCCTGGCGGGCATCCGCCGCCGGGTGGCGGCGTTCGACGGGGCCACCCGCCTGGACAGCCCGGACGGGGAAGGGACGACGCTCGAGGTGGAGCTGCCGTGCGGATCGTGATCGCCGAGGACAACGTCCTCCTGCGCGAGGGGCTCGTCCTGCTCCTGAACTCCGAGGGCCACGAGGTCGTCGCGGTGGTGGGCGACGGCCCCGAGGTGCTCCCGGCCCTGCTCGAGCACCGCCCCGACGCCGCCGTCCTGGACGTCCGGCTGCCGCCCGGCTTCCGCGACGAGGGGCTGCGCGCCGCGATCCAGGCGCGCAAGGCGCTGCCGGGCCTGCCCGTGCTGGTCCTGTCGCAGTACGTCGAGGAGACCTACGCCGCCGAACTGCTCGCCGGAGGCGCCGAGGGCGTCGGCTACCTGCTCAAGGACCGGGTGAGCCGGGTCGACGAGTTCCTGGACGCCCTGGGCCGCGTCGCAGGCGGCGGCACAGCCCTGGACCCGGAGGTCGTCTCCCAGCTGATGACCTCCCGCCGCGACCCCCTCCAGGAGCTCACCCCCCGCGAACGCGAGGTGCTCGGGCTGATGGCGCAGGGCCTGGACAACACCACCATCGCCACCACACTGGTCATCACCGAGCGCTCCGTCAGCAAGCACATCGGCGCCGTGTTCGCCAAGCTCGGCCTCCCGCCCACCGACAGCGGCCACCGCCGCGTCCTCGCCGTCCTGGCCTACCTCAACTCCTGAACGATCCCCGGGACACCGGCTGACCTGCGGTGATCGTACCGGCGGGCATCGACGGTACGGATGCTCCGCATAAGAGAGTTCTATTTCCCACGAGCCGCCTCCGAAGTCCAGAGTGATGCGTGCCACATCCCCCTCGGATCCTCGGAGAGGCACACATGTCCCACCCCTCACCCCCTCGCCGGGCGGGCACGCTCCAGCTGGCGCTGCTGCTCGTCGGCAGCTGCATGCCCGTGCTCGGGGCCGTCCTGCTCTCGCCGGTGCTGCCGGCGATGACCGACCATTTCGAGACGACGGCGGGGGCCGACATCCTCGTGCCGGTGGTGCTGACGCTCCCGGCGCTGTTCATCGCGCTGGGCGCGCCGTTCGCGGGGCTCATCGCCGACCGGTTCGACCGCAAGCGGCTGCTCGTCGGGGGAATGGTCGCCTACTCGGTGTTCGGCACCGCCCCCCTGTACCTGGACTCCCTGCACGCGATCCTGGCGAGCCGGGCGCTGGTGGGCGTCTGCGAGGCGGCCATCATGACGTGCTGCACCACGCTGATCGCCGACTACTGGTCCGGGTCGAAGCGGATCCGCTACCTGGGGTTGCAGACGCTGGTCACCACGGTCGCGGCGACCGCCTTCATCGTGGTCGGCGGCGCGCTCGGGGCCGCCGGATGGCGGATGCCGTTCTGGTTGTACGCGGTGGCGGCGCTGGCGGCGATCCCCATGGCGCTGTACCTGTGGCAGCCCGAAACCGTCCGCCACGAGAAGGAGGAGCCGGTCACCTGGCCCTGGCGGAGGCTGGCGCTGCCCGCCTCGATCACCGTCGCCGGCGGGCTGGTGTTCTACACGCTGATCGTGCAGCTGTCCTTCGTGCTGGACGACGCGGGTGTCTCCAAGACAGCCGCCATCGGCGGTATCACCGCGGTGATGTCGCTGGCCACCGCCGTCGGGGCTGGGCTGTTCGCCAAGACGTCGCGGCTGGGCGCCCGCCCGCTGCTCGTGGGGGAGTTCGCCCTGGCCGGGGCGGGGCTGCTGCTCGTCGCGGTGGGCGGACCCCTGCCGCTGATCATCCTGGGCGCCGTGCTCACCGGTTTCGCCACCGGGATGCTCCTGCCCACCCTCGTCACCTGGGCGGTGAACGGGCTGCCGTTCGCCCAGCGCGGGCGCGGCACCGGGATCTGGACGGCCGCGCTGTTCCTCGGGGAGTTCCTCTCGCCGCTCGCCGTCGGGGCGCTCGCCGCGGCCACCGCCGGTCTCGGGGCCTCCCTCGCCATCCTCGGCGGAGCCTCCATCCTGCTGGCCGTGCTGGTCGCCACCGTCCTGGCCGTCCCGTCCGGCGCGTTCGGCCCCGCGGAACCCGCCGCGGCCTGACCTGCACGAACGCACCGGAGGCGCGGGCGCCCGAGGCCGCGCCTCCGCCGCCGCGTCCGGGCCGCCGGTGGCGCAAGCGACACGCCGCTCGCGGTTAGGAGCGATCACGGTCCGGGGATTGTCAGGTTCGTGGACGTTGAGGCCGGGCTGCGGCGCAGGACATTGAAAGCCGGACACCGGCTGCTCGTGGTGGTGCTGGCGACCCTGGCGGTCTGGGCGGTCTGGCAGGTGCGGACCGTGGCGATCCCCGTCCTGGTGGCGGTCTTCATCGCCTCGGCCACGGTGCCGCCCGCGCACTGGCTGATGCGGCGCGGCATGCATCCGGCCCCGGCCACCACCGTGGTGTGGCTCGGGCTGGTCGCCGCGGCGGCGCTGCTGGTGACGCTGCTCATCCCCGTCACCGTGGCCGGCATCGACGACCTGACGTTCAACCTCGACAGGTTCGTCGCCCGCCTCCAGGGCACCGCCGTCCGGTTCGGCGTGGACGAGGCGCGCTTCACCGACCTGGGCGACCAGGCCCGGCAGTGGCTCTCCGAGCAGTCGGGGCGGATCGCCGGGGGAGCGCTCACCGGCGTCATCGCGACCGGCGAGATCCTCATCGGCGCCGTGCTCGCGCTCGTCCTGGCGATCTACTTCACCCACGGCGGCCCGAACCTGCTCGTCTGGCTCACCGAGCTGCTGCCCGAGTCGTCCCGCGAGGAGACCCGCACGGGCGCGTCCATCGTCTTCCACGTCGTGGGCCGGTACATGCGGGGCGTGGCGCTGGTGGGCTTCGTGGACGGGTTCTTCATCGGCATCGGCCTGCTGCTCCTGGGCGTCCCGCTGGCGATACCGCTGGCCATGCTGACCTGGATCGGCGCCTTCCTGCCGATCGTCGGGGCGTTCCTCGCCGGGCTCCTGGCCGCGGTCGTGGCGTTCATCGCCAAGGGCTGGATCGCCGCGCTGGCCGTCGTCGCCCTCACCATCGCGGTCCAGCAGATCGAGGGCCACGTGCTGGCCCCCCAGATCTACGGCCGCGCCCTCGACCTGCCGGGCCCCGTCATCCTCATCGCCATCGCCCTCGGCAGCACCCTCGCCGGCATCGCGGGCGCCTTCCTCGCCGCCCCCGTGACCTCCGCCGTGGTGGCGCTCCTGCACCACCGGGCCGAAGTCCGGGAGCGGCCCGCACAAAAAAATCTTGGTACGTCGGGAATTGAGTCTGGGTGACTCATGTTTTCTCAGTCGAGACCCGTAAGACGGGGTCGAGGGAGAAGGAGAAGAGAACATGAGCACTGTGTCGCTGTGGCGCTGGGACCCGTTCGCCGAGTTCGACGGCCTGGTCCGGGAGGCGCTCGCCCCGCGCAGGGGCGAGGTGCGGGAGCGCGGTTTCGTGCCCGCCGCCGAGGTCGTCCGCCGGGAGCAGGATGCCGTGGTCAGCGTCGAGCTGCCGGGCGTGGACGCGGCCAGGGACGTCGCCGTCGAGGTGCACGCCGGCCGGCTGGTCGTGCGCGGTGAGCGCCGCGACGAGCGGTCCGGCGAGCGGGGCCGCCGCGAGCTCCGCTACGGCGCCTTCCGCCGGGAGTTCGTCCTGCCCGACCACGTGACCCCCGAGGCGGTCACCGCCACCTACGACGCGGGGATCCTGAACGTCCGGGTCGCCGGCGCCTTCGCCGACGCCGAACCCCACCGCGTCCCCATCACCACCGGCGGCGCCGAGCGCGCCGCCGTCGAGAAGGGGGAGCCGGCCGCCTGACCCCGGCCCGCGATCCCGTTCACAGGCCCGGCCCTCCCTGGAGGGCCGGGCCTCTTCGTGCGCCACCCCGCGGGGGAGATTCCTTCCTGCTGACGCCCTGCTGCGGCGAAAAGCGACATACGATCGATCTTCCCCTTCCCGATCCAGGATTCCGGTGGAGCATGACCGACAGAGCCAACACCCTCCCGGCACAGCCCGAACCCGCCCCCTCCGACGCTTCGGTGCCGTCCTCGGCCCGCATGTGGAACTACTGGATCGGCGGCGAGCACTACCACCCGGTGGACAAGGAGGCGGCCGACGCCGCCGCCGAGCTCTACCCCGAGGTCCCGCGCATCGCCCGCACCGCCCGCCTGTTCCTCGGCCGCGCCGTCACCCACCTCGCCGGGGAGGCCGGGGTCCGGCAGTTCCTCGACCTGGGGTCCGGCCTGCCCGTGGACGACAACGTCCACGAGATCGCCCAGCGCGTCGCGCCGGCGTCCCGGGTCGTCTACGTCGACAACGAGCCGCTCGTCCTCGAGCACTCCGCCGCCCTGCTGGCCTCCCGCCCCGAAGGGCGCTGCGGCTACGTCGACTCCGACGTGCGGAACGTGGAGCACATCCTGGAGCGGGCCGCCGAGGTCCTGGACCTCACCCGGCCGGTCGCGGTGCTGATGCTCGGCATCCTGGGCAACATCGCCGACGACGCCGAGGCCGCCTCGATCGTGGCGCGGTTCACGGCGGACCTCGTACCGGGCAGCCACCTGGTCGTCAACGACGGCATCGACACGCCCGAGCGCGTGGCGGCCGCCGCGCGGCACAACGCCCGGCACGCCGAGTCGGCCTACCACAACCGCAGCCCGCAGCAGATCGCGTCGTTCTTCACCGGCCTGGAACTGCTCGAGCCCGGCCTGGTCCCCACCTCCCGCTGGCGCCCGGGGACCGCCCCCGACCAGATCGAGGAGATCGGCTCGGTCTGCGGCGTGGCGGTCAAGAGGCAGCGCACCGGTTGACCCTGACGCGACGTCAAGGTGTTCCATGAGGGCATGCGGATCGGCGAACTCGCCGCGCTGGTCGGGGTCTCCACCCGGACCGTGCGGCACTACCACCACCTGGGCCTGCTGCCCGAACCCGTGCGGCGCGTCAACGGGTACCGGGAGTACCGCCTGCGGGACGCCGTACTGCTCGCCCGAGTCCGGCGGCTCGCCGAGCTGGGGATGCCCCTGGACGAGATCCGCGGCGTGACGGCCGGCGACCGGGGCCGGGAGCTGCGCGAGGTGCTCCTGGAACTGGACGCCGACCTCGCCCGGCAGCAGGAGGAGCTCGCGGCCAGGCGGCGGCGGCTCGCGGCGCTGCTGGCCGAGGCCGACCTCCACCCGGATTCGGCGGTCTCCCCGGAGATGGCCGCGATCCTGCGCGACCTGCCCGCCCCGGGATCGAAGTTCGCCGAGTTCGACCGCGAGATGCTGGCCCTGGTCGACACGGCGGCCGACGCCGGGCAGCGCGCGCAGTGGCTGGCGATGCTGGAGCCGCTCACCGCCCCCGAGGCCGTCGCCCGGGGACACGAGCTGTACCGGCGGCTCGACGAGCTCGCCGACGCCGCTCCGGACGACCCCCGCGTCACCGCACTGGCGTCCGACCTGGTGGCGCACCTGCCGCCGGAGCTGGCGTCGGGGATGGCCGCGAACACGGATGTCGACGGGCAGCGGGTCCCGCAGTGGCTGGCCGACCTCTCCGTCGAAGTGACCCCCGCTCAGACGGAGGTCTTCCGTCTGGTCGTGACCATGCTGAAGGAGCGGACATGACCCTCCGCCTCGCCCGGACCGCCCTCTACGCCATCATCCCCGCCGAAGTGCTCCTGGTGCTGCTTCTCGTCGCCGATGTCCCCCTTCCCGCTCCGCTCGTCGCGGGCGCCGAGGTCATCGTCATGGCCGTGCTCCTGCTGGAGCTCACGGCGGCCACCCGCCTCTATCTGGCGGCCCGCCGCGACGGCCTGGGACGGCGGGAGTCGGCGCGTGCCGTCTACGAGGAACTGGTCCCGCGCCAGGTCCGCCGCCTCATGGGCTTCGACCTCAGGGGCCTGGCCAGCCTCGTGCTGTGGCTGGCCCGCCGCCGCGACGTGCCGCCCGGCGCCGTCCCCGTGGGCTACTCCAAGGGACAGACGACGACCATGCTGATGTTCCTGTTCGCGATGGTCGTGGAGCTGGTCGGCCTGGAGTTCCTGCTCCGCGCCCTGGACTGGCCTGCCGCCGTCCGCGTCGCGGTCCTCGTCATCGACCTCTACTCCGTTCTCATCGTCCTGGCCGTGATCGCCTCCTGCGTCACCCGCCCCCACCTCGTCACCCCGGACGAGTTGCGCCTGCGCTACGGCGTCTTCTTCGACCTGCGCGTCCCCCGCCACCTCATCAAGTCCGTCCGGACCTCCCGCAACTACAACGAGACCGGCCTCGTCACCCTCGCGGACGGCCGGCTGGCCCTCGCCGTCTCCTCCCAGACCAACGTGGTCGTCGAGCTCGCCGAGCCCGTCACCGTCACCCGCCCCCTGGGCCGCCAGGCCCCGGCCGCCACCTTGCGCTTCTTCGCCGACGACCCGGACCTCGCCCACGGTGCCCTGCGGCCCCGAACCGATCGGGACCCCGTCCTCGACCCCGCCTGAGAGGCGGCGGGCGTCACTCCGGACGGTTTCGCGGCAGCGGCCCTGGGTTCATCCTGCATTAGGGTCTCATCAGCGATACTCTCTTGAGAGATGGTATCGCTGATGAAACTATTCTTGGTGAGAGTTGGTCGGGGGCGCTCATGCACCGTTTCGTCGGAAGGCAACGAGAGCTGGAGGTCCTCGCCACCGCTCTCGAACGGATCCGTGCGGGGATCGGCTCGGAGCGATCCGGGCAGTGCGTTCTCCTGCGCGGGAGACGCCGGGTGGGCAAGTCCAGTCTCGTCGAGGAGTTCCTCCGGCGTGCCGAGGTGCCGTCCCTTTTCTTCACGGCCGCGGGCGGACCCGCTGAGGACGAGCTGGTGGAACTGGCCGAGACCGTCGCGACCTCGACTCTCCCTGATCGGGCACTGTTCGCGGAGGAGGCTCCGAACCACTGGAACGCCGCCTTCAGGCTCCTTGCGGAACTCCTCCCCGATGATGCTCCGAGCGTGGTCGTCTTTGACGAGGTCCCCTATCTCATGGACCGCGTCGACGCTTTCGAGGGCATGCTGCAGCGGGCTTGGGACCGGTTCCTCAGCCGCAAACCGGTGCTGTTGCTGCTGGTCGGCTCGGACCTTTCCATGATGGAGGCGTTGAACGACTACGACCGTCCCTTCCACCAACGCGGACGTGAAATGGTCCTGGGACCGCTGAATCCCGCAGATCTCGCCGAGCTGCTCGACCTGGAGCCCGCCGCCGCCTTCGACGCCGCTCTGGTCACCGGTGGGCTGCCTCTGATCTGCGCGGAATGGAGTCCCGGGCAGACGATGTGGGACTTCCTCCGTGACTCGCTGGACAACCCGATCTCCGCGCTGCTGGTCTCGGCCGAGCGCTCCCTGGCCGCGGAATTCCCGCCCCAAGCGATGAGCGGTGCCGTGCTTCGTGCGATCGGATCCGGGGAGAGGACGTTCACCAGCATCGCGCGGGCCGCGGGAGGAATCTCGAACGCCACCCTCACCCGGGCCACAGATGTCCTCATCCGGAAAGGGATGGTGGCGGCAGAGCTGCCCGTCTCGCTCCGGCCCTCGAAAGAACGCCGCTACCGGGTGGCGGACCCTTACCTGCGCTTCTGGCTGACGTTCCTGGATCCGCACATGGCGGAGATCGAACGGCTGCGCGGGGACCTGACCCTCGCCCGGATCCGGCGGCAATGGACGAGTTGGCGCGGTCGTGCGGTCGAGCCTTCGATCCGTGACTCTCTGGCCCGTCTTCTTCCTGACGGCGAGATCCCGGCGGCTCCGGTGATCGGCGGATACTGGACGCGCAGCAACGACGTCGAAATCGACCTGGTGGGTGCGGACCGGCAGCCGGTGGCCGGTCGGCTCCTCTTCCTGGGCTCCATCAAGTGGCTGGAGAACTCTCCTTTCGACGACCGCGATCTCACCGCCCTGCAGAACCATCGATCCGCCGTCACCGATGACCCTCTTCCTCTGGTGGCGGTCTCCCGCAGCGGCACCGACTGCTTCGGCCTCCATGCGGCCTACGGCCCCGAAGACCTGATCCGCGCCTGGCGCAACCGCTGACGTGACCGGGCGGTGTTCTCGCCGGTGGGACCCGCGTCCCGTGCACCGGATGCGCCGGTGCGCGGGACGCGGGTCCTGGAACGGGGGATCGGGTCAGGAGCCTGCGCCGACGTACTCGCGGAGGTGGCGGGCGGTCAGGGTGTCGGCGTCGGCGACCAGGTCGGCGGGGGTGCCCTCGAAGACGATCCGGCCGCCGTCGTGGCCGGCGCCGGGACCGAGGTCGATGATCCAGTCGGCGTGGGCCATGACGGCCTGGTGGTGCTCGATGACGATGACGGTGTTGCCGGCGTCGACGAGGCGGTCCAGGAGGGCCAGGAGCTTGTCGACGTCGGCGAGGTGCAGGCCGGTGGTCGGCTCGTCCAGCACGTAGGTGCGGCCCTTCTCGGCCATGCGGATGGCGAGCTTGAGGCGCTGGCGCTCGCCGCCCGACAGGGTGGTGAGGGGCTGGCCGAGGCTCAGGTAGTCCAGGCCGACGTCGGACAGGCGGTCGAGGACGGCGCGGCTCTGGCCCGAGGGGAAGAAGTCGCGGGCCTCGGCGACCTGCATGGCCAGGACCTCGCTGATGTCCTTGCCGCGCAGCTTGTACGTCAGCACCTCGGGGGTGAAGCGGCGGCCCTCGCACTGCTCGCACACCGAGGCGACGCCCGCCATCATCGCCAGGTCGGTGTAGACCAGGCCGATGCCCTTGCAGTTCGGGCAGGCGCCCTCGGAGTTGGCGCTGAACAGCGCGGCCTTGACCTTGTTGGCCTTGGCGAACGCGGTGCGGACCGAGTCGAGCAGACCGGTGTAGGTGGCGGGGTTGCTGCGCCGCGACCCCCGGATGGGCGACTGGTCGACGGTGACGACGTCGTCGCGGCCGCGCAGCGAACCGTGGATCAGGGAGCTCTTGCCCGAGCCCGCCACGCCGGTGACGACGGTCAGCACGCCCAGCGGGAGGTCGACGCTGACGTTCTTGAGGTTGTGCGTGGCCGCGTCGGTGATCGGCAGGACGCCCCGGTGCGGGCGCACCTGCGCGCGCAGCCGGGCGCGGTGGTCCAGGTGCCGCCCGGTGAGCGTCCCGGACGCGCGGAGCCCGGCGACGTCGCCGGTGTAGCAGATCCGGCCGCCCGCCGCGCCCGCGCCGGGGCCGAGGTCCACCACGTGGTCGGCGATCTCGATGACCTCCGGTTTGTGCTCGACGACCAGGACGGTGTTGCCCTTGTCGCGCAGGCGCACCAGCAGGTCGTTCATCCGCCGGATGTCGTGCGGGTGCAGGCCGACGGTCGGCTCGTCGAAGACGTAGGTGACGTCGGTGAGGCTGGAGCCCAGGTGGCGGACCATCTTGACCCGCTGGGACTCCCCGCCGGACAGGGTGCCGGACTCGCGGTCCAGGCTGAGGTAGCCCAGGCCGATCTCGGTCATGGAGTCGAGGACGTCGCGCAGGGAGGCGAGCACCGGCCCCACCGACGGGTCGTCGATCTTGCGGATGAGCTCGGCGAGGTCGCTGATCTGCATGGCCGAGCACTCGGCGATGTTGCGGCCGTCGATCCGGCAGGACAGCGCCGCCTCGTTGAGCCGCGCCCCATCGCAGGCCGGACAGCGCTCGAACTTCACCGCCCGGTCGACGAACGCCTTGATCTGCGGCTGCATCGACTCGCGTTCCTTGGCCAGGAACAGGCGCTGCACCTTCACCACGAGGCCCTCGTAGGTGACGTTCATGCCGTTCTGCTTGATCTTCGTTGCGGGCTTGTGGAGGAAGTCCGCCCACTGCTCGGGCGTGTAGTCGCGGAGCTTGACGTCCGGGTCGACCAGGCCGGACTCGGCGATGGTCTTCCAGTACCAGGTGTCGACACCGAAGTTCGGGACGGTGATGGCGCCCTCGTTGAGCGACCTGTCCCGGTCGACCAGCTCGTCGACGTCGATCTGGGAGACCCGCCCGAGCCCCTCGCACTCGGGGCACATGCCCTCGGCGTTGTTGAAGCTGAACGCGCTGGACGTGCCGACGTACGGCTCGCCGATCCGGCTGAAGACGATGCGCAGCATGGCGTACGCGTCGGTGGCGGTGCCCACGGTGGAGCGGGAGTTGGCGCCCATGCGCTCCTGGTCGACGATGATCGACGCGCTGAGGTTGCGCAGCGCGTCGACGTCGGGCCGGCCGAGGCTGGGCATGAACGACTGGATGAACGCGGTGTACGTCTCGTCGATCAGCCGGCGCGACTCGGCGGCGATGGTGCCGAACACCAGTGACGACTTGCCCGAACCGGACACCCCGGTGAAGACGGTGAGCCGCCGCTTGGGCAGGTCGAGCGAGATGTCGTCGAGGTTGTTCTCCCGGGCGCCGCGGATCTCGATGACGTCATGGCTGTCGGCGGGCAGGCGCGACCCGGAGGGAGAGGCGGACGTGCTGCTGGACGGGGTCATGCCGGGGTTCCTCCGAACACTTTAGGGTGTATAGAGTCAAGGTTGGCATACTAGAGGAGCGGTAGGACGTTTTCTTCCGTGCTCGACGGGCTGAGGAGTTCGCGTTGACGGTCTACGCCGCGCAGGGCGATCCGCGCCGGACGATGGCCCTGCTGTGGGGCGTCCGCGACACCGGGCGGCGCCCCGGGCCCAAGCAGGGCCTGAGCGTCGAGCTGATCGTGGCGACGGGCGTCGCCGTCGCCGACGAGCGGGGCATGGCGGAGCTGTCCATGCGCGCCGTCGCCGAGCGGCTCGGCCGCACGGCCATGGCCCTGTACACCTACGTCCCCGGCAAGAACGAGCTGGTCGACCTCATGTACGACAGCGTCCACGCCGAACTGCCCGTCGAGTACGACCTCCGGGACGGCTGGCGCGCCGCCATGGCGGCCAGGGCGGAGGACCTGTGGGACTTCCACCTCCGCCACCCCTGGACGCTCCAGGTGTCGCAGGCCCGCCCCGTCCTGGGCCCGTGCGAGTACCGGATGCTCGAGACGTCCGTGCGCATCCTGCGGGAGAGCGGCCTTTCGGCACCCGCCCTGCGGCGCGGCATCTGGGCCCTGCACCACTTCATCCGGGGGTCCGCCCAGGCCGTCGCGGAGGCCCGCCAGGCCGCCGCGGCCACCGGCCTCTCCGACGACGACTGGTGGTACGCCCGCTCCGAGGCGCTCGAGGAGATCGCCCCCGACTTCGCCGCGCGCTTCCCCGTCATCACCTGGATGGAGAACGAGGGCGCCTTCCAGATGGAGGACGAGACCGTCCCCTACCTGGAGCAGGAGGCCCGCGAGACCTTCGCCGCCGGGCTCGTCGCCCTCCTCGACGGCATCGAGACCACCCTGGCCGGGTCCCGCGGGGACTCCCTTGACCCCGGGGCTACACTGGTGGGCAGCGAAGGGGAGTAGTCCCGAAATACCGGCTGGTCGACATACTGGGCGTCTGCGGAGGCCCCGGCCACCGGGCCCCGTACGGGGTGGACGAGACCTTCGGCCGTGGCATGACCGTGCCCGTGCGACCGCGCGGGCCGCTCCATCATGCCGGGCCGAACGGTTCTCCCGTCGCCCCTCCGGGCGCCGCCCGAGCCTGCAGGCCCGGCCCCCGCAGAAAGCGCTCCAGCATGTCTCTCGACCCCCTGGCGATCCTGGCGGCCTTCGGGCTGATCTTCCTGGCCGAACTCCCCGACAAGACGATGTTCGCGTCCCTGGCCATGGGCACCCGCATGCGCCCCCTGTACGTGTGGTTCGGCACCTCCACCGCGTTCGTCGCGCACGTCGCCCTGGCGGTCGGCGCGGGAGGCCTCCTCGGGCTCCTGCCGGACACGGCGGTCAAGCTGGTCTCCGCCGCCCTGTTCGCCTTCGGCGCCTTCGTCCTGCTGCGCTCCGGGGGCGACGACGACGAGGCCGACGGCGGCGGCAGGACGATCACCGGCTTCTGGCCCGTCTACACCGCGGCGTTCATGACCGTGTTCATCAGCGAGTGGGGCGACCTCACCCAGATCACCACCGCCAACCTCGCGGCCTCCAACGGCCTCCTGCCCACCGCCATCGGTTCGGCCGCGGCCCTCATGACCGTCTCCGCCCTCGCCCTCCTCGCCGGGCGCTTCATCGCCACCCGGGTCCCCCTCAGGACCGTGCAGCGCTTCGGCGGCCTCTGCATGGCCGCCCTGGCGACCTGGACCCTCGTCCAGGCCTTCACGGGCTGATCCCCGGAAGGCCGCGGGGAGGGCCACCCTCCCCGCGGGGGACTTCACGCGGGACGGTGCCGGACGGCCTCGGGGAAGTGGGAGGCCAGCAGGTCGGGGGACTCCTGCCTGCCGTCGAGGACGCGGTTGGTGCGGTTGACGGCCTTCCAGCCGGCGGGGCCGCGGCGGAGGCGCCAGTGGTTGGCGGTGGCGCGGCGGACGGTGAAGCCGTCGGGGGTGTTGACGATCATCAGCGTGTAGCAGACGGCGGTGGCCTCGTCGCCGTCCAGGGTGATGTGCGGGGGCCCGGCGAAGTGGGCGCAGCCGCCGCTGATCCAGTTCTGGTGGTTGCGGGAGCGCACCATGCCCGAGAGCTGGTCGTGGCCCTGCATGTAGATCTCGTCCACGTCGTAGACGCCGTCCTCCTCCCACAGCTCGGCGACCTGGCGGTCGCAGCCGCTGTCGACGAGGGGCGCGTAGGAGAGGATCAGCCTGGTGATGGCCTGCTCGTCCTCCAGCCGCCGGAGGCGGGCCTCCATGGCGGCGAGGCGCTGCTCGACGTCGCTCACAGCTCCTCCCCGAAGGCCAGGTCCCACTTGCCGGCGAGGCCGCGCAGGGCGGCGAGCTGCTCGCAGTAGTGCTCGGCCGAGGCGGCCTTGATCCGGACGCCGGCGATGGTGGCGCCCGCGTCGCCCAACGCGCGCAGGGCGGAACCGGCGGCCTCGGGGGAGCCCAGGGGGTCCAGCGCCCGGTCGGGGGAGAGCACCACGTCGAAGCCGTCCGGCAGCTCGACCTTGCCGAGCATCGCCGAGAGGGCGTCCAGCGGCAGCCCGAACGGCACCCAGCCGTCGGCGTTCGCGGCGCGGCGCAGGGAGCGCAGCGTCCGCCCGCCGATCCACAGGGGCACCTGCTCCTGGACGGCGTGCGGCTCGACCACCATGCCGGAGAAGGAGTAGTGCTCGCCCTGGTAGGACGGCTCCCGCCGGGAGAGGGAGGCCCGCAGCGCGGCGAGGGCGTCGTCGGCGCGGGCGCCGCGGCCGGCGAAGGGCGCGCCGAGCAGCTCGAACTCCTCCTCCAGGCTGCCCACGCCCAGGCCGAGGACCACCCGGCCGCCGCTGACGGCGTCCAGGGTGCCGTAGCGCTTGGCGATCTCCAGCGGGTGGTGGTAGCCGAGCACGAGGACCTGGGTGGCCAGGCGGACGCGCCGGGTGCGGGCGGCCAGGTAGCCGAAGGTCGCCAGCGGGTCCCAGTAGACGCCGCCGCGCTGGGCGGCGGCCTCGGCGGGCACGGCCACGTGCTCACTGCAGGTGAGGTGGTGGTAACCCAGCCGGTCGGCGGTCTCGGCGATCAGGCCGATCTCCTCGATGCCCGCCCGCGCCTCCCACGCGCCGTGGCCCAGGGGTGGCTGAGCCACCACGGGAGTGATGATGCCGATGCGCATCCGTCGTCCTTCCTCGTCGGCGATGAGCCAGTTATCAGAAAACGTTCTAGTCTGCGGGGGGTCGGGCGGAGCGGCCGGTCCCGGCTGCCGGAAACCCGCTGACATCGAGTTAACCAGGCAAGACGGCCCCTCTTCCCAAGGCGCGGGCCGATTGCTACATTCGGGTTAACGAGAATTCATTTCAGTCGTTTGGGAGGGCACGGTGAGCGAGCAGACCACGGAGACCACGGTGCGCGACGACCCGCCGCCGTCGATGGTCGAGCGGATGACCCTCATCCTCGACGCCTTCAACGGGCGATCGGCCCGGCTGACCCTGGAGGACGTGGCCCGCCACACCCGGCTGCCGCGCTCCACCGCCCACCGGATCCTGGACCAGCTGGTCCGCCAGTCCTGGCTGGAGCACAACTCCTACGGCTACGCCCTGGGCCGCCGCGCGCTGGGTCTCGGTGGGCAGGACCGCGGCCACGGCAAGCTCCGCGAGGCGGCCGCCCCGCTGCTGCACGAGCTGCAGATCACCACCGGCCTGGTCGCGCACCTGGCGGTCCTGGACGGCTCGGAGATCTTCTACCTCGACAAGGTCGGCGGCCGGTTCGCCTCGTCCGTGCCCTCGCGGGTCGGCGGCCGCGCCCCGGCGCACTCCACCGCGCTCGGCAAGGCGATCCTGGCCTGGCTGGAGCCCGAGGAGGTCGACGAGAAGACCGGCGGCGGGCTCAGCCGGCTGACCAGCCGCACCATCGGCGAGCTGGGCACCCTGCACCAGGAGCTCTACCGGGTGCGCCAGCGCCGCGGCCTGGCCTTCGAGCGGGGCGAGTCCGTCCCCAACATCGCCTGCGTGGCGGCGGCCGTCCGCGGCCCGGAGGGGCCGGTCGCGAGCATCTCGCTGGTCGGCACCCTCAACACCCCGCTGGAGAAGGTGGCACCGCTGGTGGCCTCG
The DNA here is from genome assembly GCF_002995495.1 of Actinocorallia populi. Taxonomy (GTDB): domain Bacteria; phylum Actinomycetota; class Actinomycetes; order Streptosporangiales; family Streptosporangiaceae; genus Actinocorallia; species Actinocorallia populi. Next base: position 375,223 of record NZ_PVZV01000008.1, read on the forward strand.
GCCGCCCGCGAGATCGCCCAGACCCTCTTCCCCGGCACCGGCTCGCCGCGCCGCGCTCCCGGGCGCGCCCCCCGGAGCCGGTCGGCCGCCGTCCAGGAGAGCGGCACCTGGTCCGCCGAGACCATGAACCGCCTGCTGGCCCTGGACGGCCGCGGCGACTGGATGTGAGCGTCTCAGCCCCACTGCCCGCTGCCGAACCACATCTCCGGGGTGAGCAGCGGGGCCGGCTCGTCCAGCCCGAACCTGCTGCGGAAGAAGACCATCGGCCGGCCCTCGTTCACGTGCTCCACTTCCAGGATCCGGCCGATCACCACGTCGTGGTCGCCCTCGGCGTGCACCGCGTGCACCGAGGCGTGGACGCGCAGCAGCACGCCGGGCAGGGAGGGCGTGTCCCACCGGGACGTCTCCCAGTCCAGCCCCTCGTACTTCAGCCCCTTGCTCGACCCGAACCTCCCGCACAGGTCCTGCTGGTCCTCACCCAGGATGTTGACGCAGAACCGGCCGGAGGTGCGGATGCGTGGCCAGGTGCGGCCACGGTGGTCGGCGCAGAACAGCACCAGCGGCGGCTCCAGGGAGACCGACGCGAACGACTGGCACGCGAAGCCCACCGGCTCGGCGCCGTCCATGCCGGTGATCACGGTGACGCCGCTGGCGAACTCCGCCATGGCGCGCCGGAAATCGGCGGGGGTGAGCTGCGGGAGACCGGTGAGCGCGGGTTCGGCTGTCATGGGATCACCTCGTGGTCCTCGTGGCGGGCGCGGCCGGCGAAGGCTCGGCGGTACCGAACGTAAGACTCCAGTCCAATATTGCGGAGGGAGGATCCCGATGAGTGGAAGAAACCCCCGAACCGCCGCTCCAGCACCCGGGAAAGGCGGGCATCCCGCTCAACGGGATCGTCGCGGACATCGCGGCGGACCCCTCATCTACTTTCCGAACACCTTGAGAATCCGGAGGACCGAGGGACGATGACCACAGAGCCGACCTACGAATCGACGTTGCGTGAGCTCTCCACCGACCAGGGCGTGCTGCGCTACCACGAGGCCGGTGACGGACCGCCCCTGCTGATGCTGCACGGCTCCGGTCCCGGCGTCACCGGATGGCGCAACTACCGCGGCAACCTGGCGCGGTTCGCCGAGCACTTCCGCTGCCTCGTCCTGGAGTTCCCCGGTTTCGGCGTCAGCGACCCGACCGAGGAGCACCCGATGGTCGCCGCCGCGGGTTCGATCACGCGCTTCCTGGACGGCCTGGGCCTGCAGAAGGTCGACGTCATCGGCAACTCCATGGGCGGCATCATCGGCACCCAGTTCGCGATGGCCGACCCCGACCGCGTCGGTCGGCTGGTGACCATCGGCGGCATGGGCACCAACATCTTCAGCCCCGGCCCCGGCGAGGGCATCAAGCTCCTCGCGGAGTTCACCGACGACCCCAGCCGCGAGAGGCTGATCCGCTGGCTGCACTCGATGGTGTACGACCCCGCCCTGGTCACCGAGGAGCTGATCGAGGAGCGCTGGGCGCAGGCCACCGATCCCGAGACCCTGGCCAGCGCCCGCCGCATGTACGGCAGCAAGGCCATGGCGGCCCGCGCCAAGATGGCGGCGGCCTCCCCGCAGCCGCCCTACTGGGCGATGCTGCACAAGCTCAAGGCCAAGACGCTGATCACCTGGGGTCGCGACGACCGGGTCAGCCCGGTCGACATGGCCCTGGTGCCCATGCGCACCGCCCCCGACGTGGAGGTGCACATCTTCCCCAACTGCGGTCACTGGGTGATGATCGAGCAGAAGGAAGCGTGGGAGAGCGCCGTCCTGGCCTTTCTGACCCGTGAGGAGCGGAAGGCATGACGGAGAACCAGAGCTGGGACGCCGAGTACGACCTGGTGGTCGTGGGCAGCGGCGGCGGCGGCATGGTCGCCGCGCTGACCGCCGCCGACGCCGGCATGAGCGTCCTGATCATCGAGAAGGGCTCGAAGTTCGGCGGCAGCACCTCCATGTCCGGAGGCGGCATCTGGATCCCCAACAACCCGACGCTGCGGGCCAAGGGCCACAACGACAGCCGCGAGTCGATCCGCCGCTACCTCGACCTGCTCACCGAGGGCAAGGTCCCCGCGGCGCGGCTCGACGCCTACGTCGACCACGGCCCCGCCGCGATGGAGCTGGTCGGCAAGAGCAAGTGGATGAAGTTCTTCTGGACCAAGGGCTACGCCGACTACCACCCCGAGCTGGAGGGCGGCCGGCCGCTGGGCCGGTCCATCGAGGCCAAGCCGTTCGACACCCGCAAGCTGGGCGAGGACGAGAAGTTCCAGCGGCCCAACAACATGAAGGGCCCGCTGGGCCTGTGGATCACCAGCAAGGACTACCACGACCTGGCGATGGTCAAGCGCACCTGGGCGGGCCGCCGTGCCTCGCTGGTGGCCGCCTGGCGCGTGGCGTCCAACATGGTCCTGCGCCGCCACATGTCGACGGGCGGCCGGGCGCTGGCCGCGCGGTTGCGGATGGCGCTCAAGGACGCGAACGTCCCGCTGTGGGTGCGCACCAGCATGACGGACATCGTCACCGACGAGAACGGCGTCGTCACCGGCATCGTGGCCACCGAGCGCGACGGCAAGGTCCACCGGCTGCGCGGCCGCCACGGCGTGCTGCTGGCCACCGGCGGGTTCGACCACAACCTGGAGATGCGCAAGAAGTACCTGCCCGAGGGCGGTCAGGACGACTTCGCGATGGGCGCGCGGGAGCTCACCGGCGACGGCATCACGCTGGGCGAGAAGCTCGGCGCCGCGGTGGACTTCATGGACGACGCCTGGTGGATGCCCGCGGTGCGCCACCCGGCCGGCGCGGTGATCCCGCTGGTGTCCGAGCGCGCCATCCCCCGGCACGTGATCGTCGACAAGACCGGCAAGCGCTTCACCAACGAGGCGTCGCCGTACGTCAACTTCGTCCACGACCAGCTCGAGGGCGGCCACGTCCCGGCCTGGTTCATCATGGACGCCACGACCCGGTCCCGCTACCCGTTCGCGCAGATCCTGCCGGGCGCGCCGATCCACAAGAAGTTCTTCGAGGCGGGGATCGCCTTCAAGGCGAACACGCTGGAAGAGCTCGCGGAGCAGATCGGCGTCCCCGCGGACGCGCTGACCGAGACCATCCGCAAGTTCAACGGCTACGCCCGGGACGGCAAGGACCCCGAGTTCGGCCGGGGCGAGAGCGCCTACGACCACTACTACGGCGACCCGACCCTGAAGAACCCCAACCTCGACCCCATCGAGACCGCCCCCTACTTCGCCTTCCGGCTGGAGGTCGGCGACCTGGGCACCAAGGGCGGCCTGGTCTGCGACGAGAACAGCCGGGTGCTGCGCGAGGACGGCTCGGTCATCGAGGGCCTGTACGCCACCGGCAACACCTCGGCGTCGGTGATGGGCAACGAGTACGCGGGTCCGGGCGCGACCATCGGCCCCTCGATGGTCTTCGGATACATCGCGGCCAGGCACGCCGCGGGCAAGCGCAAGGCAGAACGTACATGACAGGATCCCTCAAGGTCCGGGTCGCGCAGGTCGTCCGCGAGACGGAGGACGCGCGCTCGCTCGTCCTCGAGCCCGCGGAGGGCCAGGAGGACCGCTTCTCCTACCGGCCCGGGCAGTTCCTCACCATCCGGGTGCCCGCGGGCGAGGGATGGGCGGCCCGCTGCTACTCGCTGTGCAGCTCACCGGAGGTCGACGACCTCCTGAAGGTGACGGTCAAGCGGGTGGCGGGCGGTCTCGGCTCCAACTGGATCTGCGACAACGTCACCGAGGGCGACGTCCTGGAGGTGCTGCGGCCCGCCGGGGCGTTCACCCCGGCCTCGCTGGACGCCGACTTCCTGCTCGTCGCGGCGGGGAGCGGCATCACCCCGGTGCTGTCGATCCTCAAGTCGGCGCTGGCGCGGGGCCAGGGGAAGATCACCCTGCTGTACGCCAACCAGGACGAGCGGTCGGTGATCTTCGCCGAGGAGCTGCGGGAGATCGTCGCCGCGCATCCCGGCCGGGTGTCGGTCCTGCACTGGCTGGTGTCGGTGCAGGGCCTGCCGACCACCGCGGCGCTCCGCGCGCTGGCCGAGCCCTTCACCGGCCGCGAGGCCTTCGTCTGCGGGCCCGGCCCGTTCATGGACGCGGCGACCGAGGCGCTCACCGGCCTGGGCATGCCCGCCGAGCGGGTGCACGTGGAGAAGTTCTTCTCGCTCGGCGGCGACCCGTTCGCCGAGAGCGAGCCGGAGCCGGAGACCGGGGAGGGCCAGGGCTCCGTCGAGGTCGAGGTCGAGGTCGACCTCGACGGGAAGGCCAGCACCGTCACCTGGTCCGGGTCCGGCTACCTGCTCGACGCGCTGCTGCGCGCCGGACTGGACGCGCCCTTCTCCTGCCGCGAGGGCTCCTGCTCCGCCTGCGCCTGCGTGGTGCTGGAGGGGGAGGTCACGCTGGACGCCAACACCGTCCTGGACGACCAGGACCTCGCGGACGGTCTCATCCTCGCCTGCCAGGCGAGGCCCCTCAGCGACAGACTCAAGATCAGCTACGACGGCTGACATCAGGACAGAATTCTCACGGGAGATCAGGCGATGAGCGAAAGCGTGCTCGACAAGATCATGGAACGCGCGGAGGAGATCCGCGAGTGCGGTCCCTCCAACGAGTCCCTCGGGCGGCTCGACGACAAGGCCGCCAAGGTGCTGCGCGACTCCGGGGCGATCCGGATGCTGCAGCCCGCCAAGCACGGCGGCCTGGAGGTGCACCCCCGCGAGTTCGCCGAGACCGTCATGGGCGCGGCCTCCCTCGACGGCTCCACCGGCTGGGTCACCGGCATCGTCGGCCTGCACCCGTGGGAGATGGCGTTCGCCGACGAGCGGGTCCAGCAGGAGATCTGGGGCGAGAACCAGGACACCTGGATCGCCTCCCCCTACGCCCCGATGGGCGTGGCGCGCCCCGTCGACGGCGGCTACATCCTCAACGGCCGCTGGCAGTTCTCCTCCGGCACCGACCACTGCACCTGGATCTTCCTGGGCGCCATGGTCGGCGACTCCGAGGGCAAGGTCGCGCAGCCGCCGTCCGCGCTGCACGTCATCCTGCCCCGCTCGGACTACGAGATCGTCGAGGACTCCTGGAACGTCGTCGGACTCGAGGGCACCGGCTCCAAGGACATCATCGTCAAGGACGCCTTCATCCCCGACTACCGGGTGCTGAAGTACAACGAGGTCATCGACGGCACCGCGGTGCGCCGCGCCGGGCTGACCAACCCGCTCTACCACGTGCCCTACACCTCGATCTTCCCGCTGGGCATCACCTCCGCCGTGGTCGGCATCGCCGAGGGCGCGCTCGCCGCGCACCTGGCCTACCAGCGCGGCCGGGTCCAGATCACCGGCACCAAGATCAAGGACGACCCGTACGTCCTGTACGCGATCAGCGAGGCGGCCGAGGAGATCAAGGCCTCCCGCGTCATGCTGCTGGACTACATCTCGCGCATGTACGACAAGGCCGCCGCGGGCGGGGAGTTCACCTTCGCCGAGCGCGCCGCGGCCCGCCGCACCCAGGTCCGCTCGGCCTGGCGCGCGGTCCGCGCCATGAACGAGATCGTGGTCCGCTCCGGCGGCAACGGCCTGCGCAAGGACAACCCGATCCAGCGCTTCTGGCGGGACGCCCACATGGGCCTGGCCCACGCCATCCACGTGCCGGGCTCGGTCTTCCACGTCTCGGCCCTCACCCAGATGGACATCGAGCCCCCCATGGGCCCGATGCGCTCCATGATCTGACCCGGATCGAGCGCGCGAAGGCCCCGTTCCCCTCGGGAACGGGGCCTTTCTCCGTGCCTCCGGTCAGGCGGGCGCGTCGAGCGAGGCGACCAGCTTGGGGGTCCAGACGACCCTGCCGAGGAAGCGCCCGGCCTCGGGGGAGGTGGCCAGCCACACCACGGCACGGCCCGGCGCCTCCTCGGGAGTGGGCTCGAAGCCCCTGTCCGCGATGGCGGAGGTGCCGCCCCTGGCCGCGCCCGCCTCGGTGACGACGAAGCCGGGGTCGAGGTTGAAGGCGCGGACGCCGCGGTGCAGGTACTCGGCGTTGACGGCGCCGGCCAGCCGCCCGAACGCGGCCTTGGACGCCGAGTAGGCCACGCCCCAGCCGCCCTCGCCGGGCGGGGCGGGCGGGTCGGTGGTGGCCGACCCCGAGCACAGGTTGACGATCGTGCCGCCGCCCCGCTCGAGCATGGCCGGGACCACGGCCTGGATCAGGGCGAGCTGGTGCAGGTGGTTGCCGGTCATGGTGCGGGCGGCGACGTCCAGGTCCAGATCGAGGAGCCGGTCGTGGTTGCCCGCCAGGTGCGCCACGGCGTTGTTCACCAGCAGGTCCACGCGCCCCCACGCCTCCAGCACGGTACGGGCGGCCGCCCGGACGCTCGCCAGGTCGAGCAGGTCCATCCGGACGGGCAGGGCGCGCGCCCCGAGCGCCTCGATCTCCGCGCGGGTCTTCTCCAGGCTGCCCGGGACCGCGGACTCCGCCTCCCCGTTCCCGTACCGCGGGGGTATGCGGCCCTGCCCCTCGACGAGGGTGCGGGCGGTGAACGCCACGTCGTGACCCGCTCCGGCCAGGGCGAGCGCTATCCGCCTGCCGATACCGCGGCTCGCCCCGGTCACCAGGGCGACCGGCTTGGTCGATGACGTCATCCGATCTCGCTTTCGTTCGTGCCGTCCGCCGATGACACCGGCAACGCGGAAGGAGCGAGTGACGACTCTCACTGAGCGGGAAAGGCCACCCGGAGGGAGGCGGGCTTTGACAGCTTGATCCTGCGGGCGGAGGTTCGGCCGCGAATCGTTGAGGATGGGATCGAGGACGTTATATGACGCAGATCCGTGGGCTCGGTTATCTGAGGGTCCAGACACGTCACATCGACCGCTGGCGCGAGCTGGCGATCGACTCGCTGGGGTTCGCCGAGGGGTCCGGACCGGATCCCGACGGGCTCTACCTGCGCATGGACGAGCGCAGGTACCGGCTGGCGCTGCTGCCCGGCGACGCCGACCGCGTCCTGGCCATCGGCTGGGAGGTTCGCGACCAGTACGCGCTGGCCGCCGTCCGCGAGGCCGTCGAGAAGGCCGGCATCGAGGTGGCGGACCTGTCTCCCAAGGAGGCCGCCGCGCTGGACGTCGAGGCCGCCATCACCTTCAAGGACCCCGCGGGCAACCCCGTCGAGGTGTTCTACGCGCCGGTCCTCGACCACAGCCCGCTGGTCACCAAGCTGGCGAACACGTTCGTCACCGGTGAGAACGGCATGGGCCACGTCGTGCTGCCGACCCCGAACTTCCAGGCGACGTACGACTTCTACTGCGAGGTCCTGGGCTTCCTGCCGCGCGGCGCGATGAAGGTCGGCGGCGGCCACGTGCGGGTGCGCTTCCTGGGCGTCAACCAGCGCCACCACAGCCTGGCGATCTGCCCCGCCCCGCACGACGGCGACCCCGGCCTGGTGCACCTGATGGTGGAGGCCGACAAGCTCGACACCGTCGGGCGGGCGCTGGACAACATCAACAAGCGCGGCTTCTCGCTCTCCTCCACGCTGGGCCGGCACACCAACGACAAGATGGTGTCCTTCTACGTCCGGGCCCCCGGCGGCTGGGACGTCGAGTACGGCTGCGAGGGCATGCTCGTCGACGAGAGGTACTACACCGCCGAGGAGATCACCGCCGACAGCTACTGGGGTCACGACTGGTCGGGCTCCGAGCCGCTGGCCGCGTTCACCCCGCCCGGGAAGTGACGCCCGTGTCCTCTTCTGTTGAACCGGTCGAGCTCGCCGAAGTCGATGCCTTCGACCACGAGTGCGATGTCCTGGTCGTCGGATTCGGCGTGGCCGGCGCCGCGGCGGCGTACGAGGCCGCGGCGGCCGGCGCGAACGTGATCGTGCTGGAGCGGGCGAGCGGCGCGGGCGGCTCCTCCGGCCAGTCCGGCGGCGAGCTGTACCTCGGCGGCGGCACCGGGACCCAGAAGGCCCTCGGCTTCGACGACACGCCCGAGGACATGTACGCCTTCCTGGAGAAGGCGCTCGGCCCCCACGCCGACACCGAGAAGCTGCGGCTGTACTGCGACGGGAGCGTCGAGCACCACGACTGGTTCGTCGCGCGCGGCGTGGAGTTCAAGCACACCCTCTTCGAGGGCCAGGCCTGGATGCCGTTCACCGACGACGGGCTGATGTGGCTGGGCGAGAACGCCTGGCCGTACAACGACATCGCCAAGCCCGCCCCGCGCGGGCACCGGCCGCCCGCCCCCGGCTTCGCCGGCAACCTCCTCATGCAGAAGCTCGAGGAGGCCGTCACCGCGGCCGGGGCCGCCACCCACACCGACACCGTCGCGTCCCACCTCGTGATGGACGGCGGGCGGGTCGCCGGCCTGGTGGCGCGCAGGTTCGGCGCGCCCGTCACCTACCGGGCGCGCAAGGCCGTCGTCCTCACCACCGGCGGGTTCGTCGACAACGAGGAGATGCTGGCCCACCACGCCCCGGTGCTGGTGGGGCTCGGCAAGGTCAGCGACGGCCTCGACGACGGCTCGGGCATCCGGATGGCGGCCGCGATCGGCGCGGCCACCCGGCGCATGGGCGTCGTGGAGATCTCGATGACGGCGCTGCCCGCCCTGGTCGCCCGCGGCATGCTGGTGAACGGCCGGGGTCAGCGCTTCGTCAACGAGGACGTCTACCCCGGCATCTACAGCACCCACGCCATTCTCCAGGAGCCCGGCCCCTACTGGGGGATCATCGACGAGGAGGGCTTCGAGTCCATCCCGCCGGGCGACCTGTGGCAGGTGCAGCCCAAGTACGTCGAGGAGACCCTCGCCGAGCTCGAAGAGGCACTGGGCATGCTGCCGGGCGCCCTCGAGCACACCGTCGAGGTCTACAACCGGCACGCGGAGAACGGCGAGGACCCCCACTTCCACAAGGACGCCCGCTGGCTGCGCCCCCTGAAGGGCCCGTTCGCCGCGGTCGACCCCCGCGACGGCTTCTTCGGGACCGGCGCGGGCAGGGGCAGCGGAGCGGCCGGGTTCACCCTCGGCGGCCTGCACACCACCGTGGACGGCGAGGTCCTCAACGTCTCCGGCGAGCACATCCCCGGCCTCTACGCGGCGGGCCGGGCCTCGTCCGGCATGCACGGCGAGGGCTACATCAGCGGCACCTCCCTGGGCGACGGCTCGTTCTTCGGCCGCCGCGCGGGCAAGGCAGCCGCACGAGAGGAATAACGAGTGAAGTACGCGGTTCTGGCGCCCGTCGCGGCGGGCGTCACCGCAGACCCCGCGTGGATCGGCCCGTACGCCGAGCACGCCGAGGCCTGCGGGTTCGAGTCGATCGTCGTGGTCGAGCACGCGGTGGTGGCCAGCGGCTACTCCAGCGTCTACCCGTACGACAAGTCCGGGAAGATGGAGCTCGCCGACGACCTCGACATCCCGGACCCGCTGGACCTGCTGGCGTTCCTGGCCGGGCGCACCACTCGCATCGGGCTGGCGACCGGCGTGCTCGTCCTGCCCAACCACCACCCCGTGGTGCTGGCCAAGCGGGTCGCCACCCTGGACGCCCTGTCCGGGGGACGGGTCCGGCTGACCGTCGGCATGGGCTGGATGCGCGAGGAGATCGAGGCCTGCGGCGCGGACTTCGACACCCGCGGCCGCCGCGCCGACGAGCAGCTCCAGATCCTGCGGGCGCTGTGGGCCGACACCGCGCCCGAGGGCGCGGCGTTCGACGGTGAGTTCTTCGGCTTCGAGAAGCTGATGAGCTACCCCAAGCCCCGGCAGGAGGGCGGCGTCCCGATCCACATCGGCGGCCACACCAAGGCCGCCGCCCGCCGCGCCGGCCGGTACGGCAACGGGATCCAGCCGCTCGGCCTGGCGGGCGAGGAGCTTCAGTCGGTGCTGAAGCTGATGCGCTCCGAGGCCGAGAAGGCCGGACGCGACCCCGAGGCGCTGGAGCTGACCCTCGGCCACTCGCTCTCGGTCGTCACGCCCGAGAAGGCCGAGAGGCTGGCGGCGCAGGGCGCCGACCGGCTCGTGCTGCGCGCCGCCCCGACGGGCGACCTCTCCGAGGCGAAGGACGAGCTGTCGGCGTGCGCCGAGCGGCTCGGCCTGGGCGGGGCATGACGCTCTCGACGGGCGACCGGGTCGGGCTCGCCGACCTGGTCGCCCGGTACGCGCTGCACGTGGACCGGCGGGAGTTCGACGCGCTGGCGGGGCTGTTCGCCTCCGACGCGGTACTCGTCCTGCCCGACCCGCCGGGGTCGCTGGAACCCGTTCTGGAGTACTCCGGGCGGGAGGAGGCCCGCGCGGCGATAGCCCGTGTCGAGTTCTTCCCCGTCACCTCGCACTTCCTCGGCGGGCAGGTCTTCGACCCCGGGCCCGAGCACGACACGGCCACCGGCTGGGTGAGCTGCGCCGCCCACCACCTGTCCGTGCGCAGGGACGGCGAGCCTGCCGACCTGGTGTGGCACATCCGCTACGAGGACGCCTACCGGCGCGAGGAGGGCGACTGGCGCTTCACCCGCCGCGCCCTGCACATCGACTGGATCGAGACCAGGCCCGTCCGCCGCATGCGCGGCTGACCCGGCCGGTGAGGAACGTTCCATGACCCGCACCAGCATCGTGACCGGCGGAGCCCTGGGCATCGGCGGCGCCACCAGCCGCCGCCTCGCCGCCGACGGCGACCTCGTCGTCCTCAACGACATCGACGCCGACGCCGCGGAGAGGACCCGCGCGCGGATCGAGGCCTCCGGAGGCCGCTGCGTCACGGTGATCGGCGACATCGTCGAGGACGACACCGTCAAGCGCGTCACCGAGACGGCCCTGGAGGCCGGTGACGGCCGCGTGGACGTCCTGGTCAACAACGTCGGCGACTTCCGCCCCGCCGCCAAGTCGTTCCAGGACAGCACCCCCGAGCAGTGGCAGCGCCTCTACGAGCTGAACCTGCTGCACGTCTTCAAACTCACCCACGCCGTCCTCCCCGCCATGGTGGAGCAGCGCAGGGGCAGCATCGTCAACAACTCCACCGTCGAGGCCTTCCGCGGCATCCCCGCCCACCCCGTCTACTCGGCCTTCAACGCCGGTGTCTCCGCCTTCACCAAGAGCCTCGCGGTGGCCGTCGGCAACCAGGGCGTCCGCGTCAACGCCATCGCCCCCGACCTTGCCAACACCGAGCAGACCCCCGCCGCCTGGATGCTCCGCGACCACGACCCGGCCCTGATGCACACCTGGGTCCCCCTGGCCCGCTTCGGCGAGCCGGAGGACTACGCCTCCGTCATCGCCTTCCTCGCCTCCGACGACGCCGCCTTCGTCACCGGCCACACCATCCCCGTCGACGGCGGCACCCTCGCCGCCTCCGGCTGGTTCGCCCGAGCCGACGGCAAGGGCTGGACCAACCGCCCCCAGCGCACCTGACCGGCACCACCGAAAAGACCCTCGAAGGCGCGGATCAACCCGCTTCGCGAAGGGTCCGGAACCGCACGCCGAGCCGCATCTCCAGCGCCTCGGCGAGACGTTCCAGCAGGGGAACGGTCCCTGTCAGCCCCGGCTCCTCGCACCGGAGCCGTACGGCCTCGCCGAGCTCGAAACGGATGCGGGCGGCCTCGTAGGAGGCCCCCGCCCCGGGACGCCCCATGATCTCGGCCCGCTTGTCGGCCCAAGCCTTGCGCTCGCCCGTGTTCCTCATTCCTCGGTGCCCTCGCGGGCCCGGTGCTCGAGGGCGGCGGAGCGGGTGAGGGCGTCGAGGACGAGGTCGAGGCCGAACCCGAACTCGGCGCCGAAGTCGTAGTCGGGGCGGAGGATGTGCTCGGTGACGAACTCGAGGAGGTAGGGGTACTCCTCGGGGGAGATCTGCCGTGCCATCGGCTCGGCGACGTCGGCGGCCTTCTGCGGGGCCTCGTAGGGGAAGGACGCCTCCTGGAGGACGAACCCGTAGACGTAGCTGTCGAGCAGGGTGTAGGCGTGGGCGGCCATCGCCGGGGAGAAGCCCGCGCGGCGCAGGACGCCGAGGGACGCGTTGTGGTGGCGCAGCCTGGCGGGGCCGGAGACCGTCCTGGACTCCATGAGGCCGACCGCCCAGGGGTGGCGGCCGAGCACCAGGCGGATCGAGGAGGCCCTGCGGTGCATCTCCGTCCGCCAGTGCCCGTCGATCGACGGGACGGCGATCTCGTCGAAGACGAGGTCGATGATGCCGTCGAGGATCTCGTCCTTGTTGGCGACGTAGTGGTAGACCGACATCGGCCTGACGCCGAGCTCCTCGGCGAGCGAGCGGATCGTCAGCGCCGCGAGCCCCCGCGCGTCGGCGACGGCGAGGGCGCCGTGCAGCACCCGTTCCCGGCTGAGCGGGACACGGGCTCCTGGACTCGTACTGGCTGACCTCGGCATCGGATTCCGAGGATAGCGGTTTCGTACTTAGTACTATACGCTTTCGTACTAAGTACGAACACTCGTGCGGCAGCCCTGTGAAGAGGAGAGCCATGTCGACGAGAACAGCCGGACGGATCGTGGGAGCCCTGTTCCTGCTCGCCTTCGCCGTCTACATCACGGGCACGGCCCTGGTCGGCTCCGGCTCGGGCCTCCCGGACTCCCCGCCCCGCGCGGACGACCCGCGGATCCCCGCGGGAGCGCTTCTGATGCTGGTCAACTCCGCGGCCGTCGCCGGCATCGGAGTGCTGGCGCTGCCCGTCCTGAGACCGCATGACGAGACCTCCGCCCACGCGTACGCGATCTCCCGGGCGATCGAGGCGGTGATGCTGGCCGTGGGGGTCGTCTTCGTCCTGCTGCTGGTGCCCCTCGCGAAGGAGCAGGCCGACGCCGGGGCCGAGGGTTCCGCGTTGTTCCAGGCGCTGGCGAGGACCGCGCTCCAGGGGAACGAGTACGCCTACCAGGTCGCCATGACCTCCCTCGCCGTCGGCGGCCTGCTGTTCTGCCGCGTCCTGCTGCGCGCCAGGCTGGTGCCGGCGCCCCTGGCCGTGTGGGGCCTGGCCGGATACGCCGTCTTCCTGGCCGGAGCGGTCCTGGAGATCCTGGGCCACGAGGTGGGCCTGGTCCTGTCGGTCCCGGGCGGCCTCTTCGAGGTCGCGTTGGGAGTGCTGCTCGTCGTCCGCGGCTTTCCGGCGGTCGGGGCCGACGCCCGCAGGCTGCCGGTCACGTGAGGGCAAGGCCCCCTGGGCGTCCGAACGCCGCGGCATGAGCCCGGTCGGCGCTCGTCCGCCCGCGGGGGTCAGCCGTCGCCGGACCCGGCGAACGCCCGGCGGGCGTGGCCGAGGAGTTCGCGGAGGGCGGGGGTGCCGGTGTCCTTCCAGATCAGGGCCAGGAGGGCGGGGGAGCGGGCACCGTCGATGGGGAGGGCGGTGAGGTGGTCGCGGTAGTGGGCGGCCATGGACTCGGAGAGGACGGCGACGCCGAGGCCGCGCGAGGCGAGGGCGGCGATGGCGTCGGCGGCGCCGGCCTGCAGGGCGATTCTCGGGGTGAGGCCGTGGGCGGCGCACGCCCGGTCGAAGACGGTGCGCAGGCCGGTGCCGGGAGGCATGCAGATGAGCGGGTGGGCGCACAGGTCGGCCAAGGCGACTCGACGCCGCTCCGCCAGGGGGTGCGCGGGCGGGACGGCGGCGACGAGGTGCTCGCTGATGATCGTCAGGGACCCGAGGTCCTCGGGGGCGGTCGCGGCGCCGATGAGGGCCAGGTCGAGGGCGCCCGCGCGGACCTGCTCGGTGAGGTGTTCGGAGTCGTTCTCGAGCAGCGAGAGCTCCACGCCGGGATGGGCGCGGTGGAACGCGGCCAGGGCGTCGAACAGGGGCGTGATGGTGCAGCCGATGACCATGCCGACGGCGAGTTCGCCCCGGATCAGGTCGCTCACCTCGTCCACGGCCTGCCCCACGGCTCCGGCGGCGGCCAGGGCCGCGCGGGCGTGTTCGAGAGCGGCCTTCCCGGCGACGGTCAGGGCGACGGTGCGGGTGGAGCGGTCGAACAGTTCGGCGCCGAGTTCCCGTTCCAGGCGGCGGATCTGGGCGCTGACACCGGACTGGCTGATGTGCAGCCGCTCGGCGGCGCGGGTGAAGTTGCGCTCTTCGGCCACCGCGACGAAGTACTCCAGCTGGTGCAGTTCCATAAGCTCAGATTCTAGTTTCCAGAAGAACTATCTGTTGGACTTCTGATCGGGACTGGGCCAGGCTGGACTCATGACGGACTACGACAAGTACGAGAAGGCCATGCGCCCGGAGGACATCACCCGGTTCTTCGTCGAGCGCTCCAACGCGGGCGACGCCGCCGGGGTCGCGGCGCTCTACGAGGAGGACGCCGTGCTGGCCTACCCGCCGGGCGGCCGGACGGTGGGGCGCGAGGCGATCCGGGAGCTGTGGGAGAAGGTGCTGGCCGACCGGCCGCGCTTCGAGCCGGAGGAGCCGCTGCCCACCCTGGTCAGCGGCGGCATCGCCCTCACCTCGACTCCGCCGGGGGACGGCGCGGGCGCACGGGCGCAGGTCGTCCGCCGCCAGCCCGACGGGAGCTGGCTGCGGCTGCTGGACCAGCCGGAGTTCGTGAACCCGGCGGGCTGAGTCAGGCGGCGCTCAGGTGCGGGGCGGCGCGGGGGCGCGGGGGCGGGGCGTCGAAGTCGAGGGCGACGCGGCGCGGGTCGCGGGGGTGCACCCAGGCGGCCACAACGGACATGTCGCGGGGCAGGGGCCGCTCCAGGAAGACCTGGGCCATGCGCTGGCGGACCCGCACCCGGTAGGGGGCGGCGTCCTCCACCGTGACCTCGACGAGGAACTCGCAGACGCGCTCGGCCACCCCGTCCCCGTGCCGCACGCTGGTGCCCAGCGGCACGACCTCCAGCAGTTCGGCCCGCGCGGCCCGGCCGATCCGCACCGTCTCGGTGTCCACGGCCCCGATCAGCCCGCCCAGCCCCCGGTTGATCCTGTCGAACAGCCCCATCTTCACTCCCGCGTCCTTCCGGCCAGCCACCGGAACCCACGGGTATGACGGCCTGCGTCCGGGTCCGGTTCGCCCGGGGGTCATACGCATCACCCGTTCAGAGGGCACCGGCCCGCGCGGCCGCCACCGCCGCCGCCGCGGCGCGGTCCGCGACGTCCTCGGTCAGCGGTTCGCCGGTGTTGAGGAGGGCGTAGTAGAGGGGCGCGGAGACCTGGGCGACGACGCGGCGGGCGTGGGTGCCCGCGGGGAGCTCGCCGCGTTCGACGGCGTCGGTGACGCAGCCCGCCCACTCGTCGATGCGCACGGCGTAGAAGCGGTGCAGGGCCTGGGCGGCCTGCTCGTCGCACAGGGAGGCGGCGATCAGCGCCTTGAAGAGGCGGCCCTGGCGGGGGTCGGTGAGCGACCTGACGACCAGGCGGGCGTTCTCCCGGAGGTCGGCGTCGACGCCGCCGGTGCGGGCGCGGGGGAGGGACTGCTCGGCCATGTCGGCCAGGAGGTCGGCGGCGAGGGCTCCGGGGGTGCCCCACCGGCGGTAGACGGTGGTCTTGCCGACGCCGGCCACGCGGGCGATCTCGGCGAGGTCCAGGGCGGCGAAGCCGTGTTCGGCCAGGATGTCGCCCGCCGCCTCGAGGACGGCCGCGCGGACGCGGGCGGTGCGCCCGCCGGGGCGGACGGTGCCGTGCGGCGGTGTGTCGGTCAAGGTCGGCTCCTTCTCGGCGTAAATGGAACTCGGGTTCCCTTAGTGGCGCGAACGGTGCTACGGTCTCCATCGTAACGGAACACCAGTCCCGTTTGGGGTCCTTCTTCTGGGACGCCCCCGCCCACCGAAAGGAAGCCGCCATGTCCACCGCCGAACTCCTGCCGGAAGCCGAGGCCGCCGACGGCCGCCCGCCGCGCCTGACGGGCCGCCAGAAGGTCGTCCTCGCGGTGCTGCTGGTCGCCCAGTTCATGCTGGCCGTCGACTTCTCGATCCTGAACGTCGCGCTGCCCGCGATCGGGGACGGCCTCGGGTTCTCCCTGTCCGGCCTCCAGTGGATCGCCACCTCCTTCGCCCTGTCGGCCGCGGGCTTCACCCTCTTCTTCGGCCGCGTCGGCGACCTCATCGGCCGCAAGCGGATCTTCCTCGGCAGCCTGGCGCTGCTCGGCCTCGCCTCCCTGGTCGGCGGGCTGGCCACCAGCCCCGGGGTCCTCATCGCCGCCCGGGTCGCCCAGGGCCTCGCGACCGCCGCGGCCACCCCCGCCGGACTCGCCCTGCTCACCACCTCCTTCCCCGAGGGGCCGCTGCGGCAGAAGGCGCTCGGCCTCAACGGCGCGCTGATGTCCGCGGGCTTCACCGCGGGCGCCGTCCTCGGCGGCGTCCTCACCGACGTGCTCTCCTGGCGCTGGGCGTTCTTCGTCAATGTCCCCGTCGCCGCGGCCGTCCTGCTGATCGCCCCCGGCGTCATCCGGGAGTCGCGTCCCGCCGAGCGCCCGAAGATGGACCTGCCCGGCGCCCTGTCGGTCACCCTCGGCCTGCTCGCGCTGATCCTCGGCCTCACCCAGGCCGGCGAGCACGGCTGGACCCACCCCGCCGCGCTGGCCTCGCTGGCGGCCGGCGCCGTGCTGCTCGTCGTCTTCCACCTCGTCGAACGCAAGGCGGCGCAGCCCCTCGTCCCCGTCCACGTCCTGAAGAAGCGCACCGTGGCCTGGGGCAACGTGCTCGGCCTGCTGGCCTTCGCCACCGAGACCTCGCTCGTCTACCTGCTCACCCTGTACATGCAGGAGACCCTCGGCTTCTCCGCGCTGACCGCCGGGATCGCCTTCGGCGTGCTGGGCGCGGGGACGGTGGCCGGAGGGCTGCTCGCGGCCGGGTTCATCGCCCGGACCTCCACCCTGACCGCGCTGGTCGCGGGAGGGCTGCTGCAGGCGGTGTCCACCGCGGCGCTGCTGCTCCTGGGCGGGACGCAGGCGTCGATGGGGCTGCTGCTGCCCGCCACCTTCCTCGGCGGGGTGGGCAACATGCTGGTCATCGTCGGCTTCATGGTCACCGCGACCACCGGCCTGCCCGACCGCGAGCAGGGCCTGGCCACCGGCCTCGCGTCCATGTCCCAGCAGGTCGGCATCACCATGGGCACCCCGATCATGTCCGCGATCGTCACCGCCACCACGGCCGGCGCGGTGACCGCCGGGGCGATCCTGGACGGCGTCACCGTCGCCATCGCCGCCAACACGGCCCTCGTCCTGCTCGGCGTCCTCATCGCCGCCGCGGCCCTGCGCACCAGGAGGCGGGCGGCCCACGCCTGACGGCCGCCCGCTCCGCGACCCTCCACACCCCCTGCTCTCCTTTCGGAGGAAACCATGGATCTCCACCTCACCGGCAAGGTCGTCCTCGTCACGGGCGCCACCAGCGGAATCGGCCAGGCCACCGTCCACCTGCTCGCCGCCGAAGGCGCGCACACCGCGGCCCTGTCCCGCGGCGGCGCCACGCGGCCCCGGCTCCCCGACTCCACCACCCTCATCCGGGCCGACCTGACCGACCCCGACACCGCCGACTACGCGGTCTCGAAAGCCGCCCTGCTCTGCCGGCTGTAGAGACCACCGCAGAACCGGCGCGGGTCGTCACGTCAGGTGAACGGGCCCGCGCCGGGCCCGACCGGTCGTTCCGGGCTGGTTCCGGTGAGCGAGATCGGTTTCGGCGGCGGGGAGCGGCGAGCCGGTTTTCTTGGGGGAGGTCTCTCGTGGGAGGTGCGTATGCCGCAGGACAAGGGCTCGGGCGAGGTTCTGGTCGATGACAGGCCTGCGGAGGAGGTGACCTTCGCCGGGCTGGTCGAGGCGCGGGGTGGTGACGACCGGGTCGGGCTGCGGTTCGAGGAGCGGTGCTGGAGCTGGCGGGAGGTCGTCGCCGAGGCGCGGCTGCGCGCGGGGGTCGCGCTCGGGATGCGGCGAGCAGGGGCCTGGCATGTGGGGCTTTTTCTGGAGAACGGGCCCGAGCATGTGTTCTGGCTGCTGGGGGCGGCCCTGGCGGGGATGCCGGTCGTCGAGCTGAACCCGACGCGGCGGGGTGCGGAACTGGCGCGGGACATCACCTTCACCGACTGCGGGGTGCTGGTCACCGAGACGAGCCGGGCACCTCTGCTCGAAGGGCTCGTACCGGACGTTCCCCGGCTGGTCGTGGACGGCGGGGAGTACGCGGAGGCGCTGGCGAAGGCCGTACCGGCGGACGTCGCAGGCGCGGCGGTGCGGCCGGAGGCGATCTTCTCGCTGGTGTTCACCTCCGGCACGACGTCGGCGCCCAAGGCCGTCGTCTGCACCCAGGGCAGGCTGGGGCGGATCGCCGTCCAGCAGCAGCAGCGCCGCGGCCTCACCGCGGACGACGTCTTCTACGTCGTGATGCCCATGTTCCACTCGAACGCCCTCATGGCGGGCATCGCACCGGCCGTCAGCGCCGGGGGATGCGTGGTGTTGCGCCGGAAGTTCTCCGCTTCGGGGTTCCTGCCGGACGTGCGCCGCTATGGCGTCACGTTCTTCAACTACGTCGGCAAGCCGCTGAACTACATCCTGGCCACCCCCGAACAACCGGACGACGCGAGCAACCCGCTGCGCATCGCCTTCGGCAACGAGGCCGCGCAACGCGACATCGAGGAGTTCTCCCGCCGCTTCGGCTGCGAGGTCTTCGACTCCTACGGATCCAGCGAGGGCGAGATCCGCATCGTCCGCGTCCCCGGCACCCCGCCCGGCTCCCTGGGCGTGGCCGAAGAGGGGACGATCGTCGTGAACCCGCAGACCCTGGAGGAATGCCCCCGCGCGGTCTTCGACGAGCACGGCACGCTGCTCAACGCCGACGAGGCGACCGGCGAGATCGTCAACACCCGCGGAGCCACCGTCTTCGAGGGCTACTACAACAACCCCGAGGCCACCGCCAAGCGCGTCCGCAACGGCTGGTCCTGGTCCGGGGACCTGGCCTACCGCGACGCCGAGGGCTTCTGGTACTTCGCCGGGCGCGACAGCGACTGGCTCCGCGTGGACGGCGAGAACTTCGCCGCCGCCCCCGTCGAACGCCTCCTGTCCCGCTTCGAGCCCTTCGCCGACGTCGCCGTCTACGCCGTCCCGGACGAGCACGTCGGCGACCAGGTCATGGCCGCGGTGGTGCTCAAACCCGGCTTTGATTTCGATCCCACGGCTTTCACCGCTTTCCTGCTCGATCAGCCTGACCTCGGCACGAAATGGTCTCCCCGATACATCCGGCTCACCGCAGAACTCCCCCGTACGGCCACCAGCAAGGTGGTCAAACGCCCCCTGCGAGACGAGGCCTGGCACACCACCGACCCCCTCTACCGGTGGGAGGGCGGCACTTACCGCCGATGGCGCCCTTGAGGCCGCGCACAGCGGTACAACGGTGCCCTGTCGTATTTCAGAGGAGGGGTTGGGCCTTGGGGGAGTATCAGTACTACGAGTTTCTCGCGGTGGATCGTCCGCTGGGCGCGGAGGAGCAGGCCGAGGTGCGGGAGCTGTCCACCCGGGCGGAGATCACCGCGACGGGCTTCGTCAACGAGTACGAGTGGGGGGACTTCAAGGGGGAGCCCCGGCGGCTGATGGAGCGCTACTACGACGCCCATCTGTATCTGGCGGACTGGGGCACACGCCACGTGATGCTGCGCCTGCCGAAAGGGCTGCTCTCCTCCGACGCCGTGGCGGGTTTCCTGGTCGACGGGTACGTGGAGGCGTGGGGTCACGGAGAACACGTCCTCGTGGAGCTGACCAGCGAGGAGGAGGAAGGAGGCGACTGGCCGGAGGAGCTCGAGGGGCTGCTGGAGACGATCGCCGGGGTCCGGGCGGAACTGGTCGCGGGAGACCTGCGGCCGCTGTACCTGGCCTGGCTGGCGGCCTACGGGACCTGGGAACGCGACGAGGGCGCCTTCGACGACGAGCACGAGAGCCGGTGCGAACCACCGGTGCCGGCGGGGCTGGGGTCGTTGACCGAGCCGCAGCGGGCGCTGGCCGAGATCCTGCGGCTCGACACCGACCTGCTGGCCGTCGCCGTGGAGGCGAGCCCGCCTTTGCCGTCCGCCGCGGACGGCGACGGCCGCTGGGCCGGCTTGATCGGCTCCCTCCCGGAGGCCGAGAAGGACGCGCTGCTGCTGCGCGTCGTCCGCGACGAGGCCGCACGGGTCCGCCTGGAGCTCCTGAACCGCTTCCAGGCCCCGTCCCGTTCCGGCGAAGGCCCGCGGCGCACCGTCGGCGGCCTGCTCGACGCCGCGGCCGAGGCACGCGCCGAGCGTGAGACCTGACGGAACCGCCGACGGAGAAGGGGAGAGCACCGGCCGGTGCTCTCCCCTTTCCGGGTGTTCGGGTGCTCAGCTCGCCGGGGGGAGCATGCGCTTCATGGCGGCGTGCGCCTTGGCGACGAGGACGGAGCGCGGGAAGCCCGCCCGCTTCTGGACGTCCTCGTAGTTGCCGCCGGCGACCCAGATGGGGCCATCGGTGAGGTGCTCCAGGCCCTCGCGGGCGACGTCGTCCGGCTCGGCGACCTTCATGCCCGGGATGTCCATCTTGAGGCCGGCGCGCGCCATCGCGGGAGTGCGGGTGACGCCGAGGATCAGCTCGAGGACGTCGACGCCGTGCTCGCGCATCTCCAGCCACAGGCCCTCGGCGAAGACGCGGCCGAAGGACTTGACGGCGGAGTAGATGCTGATCTGGGCCTGGCCCATGTAGCCGGCCATCGAGCCGACCAGGATGATGCCGCCGCGGCCGCGCTCCTTCATCAGGGCGCCGAAGTGGTGGGTCAGGGCCAGCTGCGCGGTGATGTTCAGGTCGATGACGCCCTGGAAGCGGTCCAGGTCGCCGGTGACGAACTCGTGCCCGTAGGTGTTGGCGCCCGCGTTGAAGATCAACAGGCCGACCTCGAGGCCGTCGGTGACCTCGCGGACCGCCTTCAGCGGCTCGGGGGCGACCAGGTCGAGCTGCAGCGTGCGCACCTCGACGCCCTTGGCGCGGACCTGCTCGGCGGTCTCCTCCAGCGGGCCGGGCTTGCGGGCGATGAGCACCAGGTTGATGCCCGCGTCGGCCAGACGGTGGGCGAAGGCGGAACCGACGCCCTCGGATCCGCCGGCGATGACGGCCCACGGGCCGTACTGGTCCTTGTCGATCATTGTTCTCCGTCCAGGTCCGGGGTCCAGGCGACGCCGTTGATATGGGAGCCGCCGTCCACGAACAGGGTGTTTCCGGTCAGGTAGCGGGCGGCCTCGCTGGCGAGGAAGACCACTACGGGTGCGATGTCGGTCTCGGGGTCGCCGAGCCGACCCATCGGGTTGGCCTTGTCGGCGATCGCGGCGATCTCGGGGTTCGCCGCCGCCCTGCGCTGGAACGCGGCGCTCTTGGCACCGGGGCACACGGCGTTGACCACCACGCCGGTGGGCGCCCACTCGCGGGCGGCCGTGCGGGTGAGGGTCCGCAGGGCCTCCTTCGCCGAGTTGTACTCCAGGGTCCCCATGTGGGCGTTGACACCGTTCAGCGAGCACATGTTGACGACACGGCCCCAGCCGCGCTCCTTCATGTGGGGGAAGGCGGCCTGCATCGCCCACAGCGGGCCGTAGTAGCCCATGGCGAAGGCGCGCTGCAGCTGCTCGTCGGTCTTGCGCTCGACCCGCCCGACGGTGCCCATGCCCCAGGCGTTGTTGACCAGGACGTCCACCGAGCCCCAGGCGCGCACCGCGGTGTCGACCATGGCGTGCACCTGGGCCTTGTCGGTGACGTCGGTGGCCTGGAAGAGCGCCTCGGCCCCGAACTCCTCCCGCAGCTCCCGGGCGACCCTCTCCCCGTTCGCCGTGTCGATCTCGGCGACCAGGACGCGGGCGCCCTCGGCGGCGAACCGGCGGGCGACGCCCTTTCCGATGCCGTCGCCCGCCCCCGTCACGATGGCCGTGCGTCCGGCCAGCGCGCCTTCACTCATCGATGACCTTCACGGCGCCGTCCAGGGTCGCCTGCTGGATCGTCATGCGCAGATCCGGGCAGGTCTCGTACCGGTCGGTGCGCAGGTTGGGGCAGTCGGCCATGGCCTGCTCGCTCCACTGGATGGTGGTCTGCTCCCAGCTGGACTTGCGCACCAGCACGGGACCGTCGCACCGCCGGCAGCGCAGCGCCTGCATGGGCGCGTCGGCCAGCCGGTTGTCGGGACGGACGGTCATGACCGTCCCTCTGCGGCGGCGGCGCGTGCGAGGTTCTCCTCGCACTCCTTGGCCCAGGACTCGACGGGACGGGTGGTGTCGATCTCGAACTCGAACCGGTCGACCATCTCCGGCTTGACGTCCGCGGCGTCGACGTAGAACTGCTCGTACCAGCGGCGCAGCTGGTAGACGGGCCCGTCCTCCTCGCACAGCAGCGGGTTGTCGATGCGGGTCTTGTTCTTCCAGATCTGGATGTCCTGGTCGAAGCCCTTGAGGATGAAGCTCGACAGCTTGCCCGCCATGACCTCGGCGGCCTCCCGCGGCAGGTTCTCGCCGTGCTTGGCGATGATGCCCGAGTGCAGGACGAAGGAGTTCTCGTCGATCGGGTAGTGCGAGTTGATCAGCACCGAGTGCAGGTCGAAGCCCTCGTAGTGGTAGGTCAGCTCGTCGATCATGAAGGACGGGCCGTGGTAGGTCGCCACCGAGGTGTTGCCGATCATCTTGTT
>NZ_PVZV01000009.1 GCF_002995495.1 Actinocorallia populi
CGCCGCGTTCCTCACCCTCGCCGCCGCCCTGATCTGCTACAAGAGACTCTCCCGAATCACCACATAAGACGTGCTCTAAGTGATGCCTGACCGGCATGACCGTCGAAAGAGGGGACTTCGGGTGATCGGCTGGATTGTTGCTGTCGGTGGGAGTGTGGCCGCTTTTCTGGTGACCAGTGGGATCACGGCCTGGCAGACCAGGGAGACGGCGCGGCAGACGAAGATCAGCAACCGGGCGGCCTTGCAGGAGATGCGTTGGGCGTACGTCGCGGGGCTGCGTGAGGTCTCCGGGCACCTCCTGCAGTGGCCGGAGCTTCGGCAATACGTCCTCGAAGGGAAACCGTGTCCGGAAGAAGGCGATGATCGGGCCCGCGTGCTCCTGATCGCGGAGATGTACGCGGACGTTCTCCAAGTCGGGCTGAACGGGGTGGAGGAGGCGATGTCCGAAGAAGAGGCCGAGGT
This sequence comes from Actinocorallia populi, assembly GCF_002995495.1. GTDB lineage: Bacteria > Actinomycetota > Actinomycetes > Streptosporangiales > Streptosporangiaceae > Actinocorallia > Actinocorallia populi. The sequence continues at coordinate 463 of NZ_PVZV01000009.1, forward strand.
CTGGGTGAACTACTGCCGGGACATGCTCAAGCTCTGTCCGGCCTTGGAGGACCTCCTCCGTACGCATCCCGGCTGGTGGAAGACCCTGGACGGACTGCTCGAAGAGGTCACCGCCCTGGAGGGACCCGCGCAGGCGGCGTAGGAACGGTTCCCCGGGCGGGGTCAGGCGGTGGCGAGGCGGAGTTGTTCCTCCTCGACGATCTGGCGGGCGATGGAGGGGTCGGACAGGTCGATGGCCTCGGGGGTGGTCTCGGCTATGTCGCTGCGGCGGGCGTAGGCGTCGAAGAGGGCCTTCTTGTGGCGGAGGAGGGCGAGGACGCGTTCGTCGACGCTGTCGGGGGACAGCAGGCGGTGGACCTGGACGCGGCGGACCTGGCCCATGCGGTGGGCGCGGGCGATGGCCTGGCTCTCGACCGTCGGTTTGAGTTGCGGTTCGCAGAGGATGACGACCGAGGCGGCCTGGAGGTTCAGGCCCACGCCGCCGGCCTGGATCTGCGCCAGCAGCACGGCGTGGCCGGGGTGGGCGGCGAACAGGTCGACGATCTCCTGGCGGCGGGTGGCGGGCACGTCTCCGGCGAGCGGGCCGAACGCGTCGGGGAGTGCGGTGTGCACGGTCGTCAGCACCTCGCGGAAGAAGGAGAACACCACGACCTTGTGGCCGTTCTCCCGGGCTTCGGCGACCAGCTCCAGCAGGCGTTTCAGTTTCCCGGACGTCTTGGGGGCGGCGTAGGCGGCGCGGCGCATGGCCATGAAGTTGCCGTCCTTCACCGCTCGGCGGTAGGCGGCCAGGTCGGTGCGGCTGAACTCCTCCCATTCCTCGGTGTGCACCAGCTCGGGCAGTTCGGTGAGCACGTCGCTCTGGTTGCGCCGCAGGTAGGCGGGGCCGACGGAGCGCCGGAACGCCTGGGCTCCGGCGATCGCGTCGCTGCCGTCGATCCGCAGGCCGGGCTGGAGCATCGCGACGAGGTTCTGGAACTCCTCCACCCGGTTCTCCATGGGGGTGCCGGTCAGGAAGAGGACGTGGTCGGCGCGGTCGGCCCAGGCGGCGACGGCCTTCGCGCGGCGTGTGGCGGGGTTCTTGACGTAGTGGGCCTCGTCGACGACGAGCATCGCCACGTCGGTGACCGGCAGGGCGTGGAGGCCGTCGATGGTGGTGACGGCGACGCCGCCGGTCCGGCTCCACTCGGCGAGCGCGGCGTCGCGGTCGGGGCCGTGGGCGCGCAGGGCTCGCAGGGTGCTGCGGTGCTCGATCTCGCGGATCCAGTTGACGAGGACGCTGGCCGGGCAGGCGACGAGGAAGCGGGTGCCGCCCTCGGAGCGCAGGTGGGCGAGGGCGGCGACGGCCTGGACGGTCTTGCCCAGCCCCATCTCGTCGCCGAGGATGCAGCGGCGCTGCGCGAGCGCGAACCGGGCGCCGAACTCCTGGTAGCCGCGGAGGGAGACGCGCCGGTGGGCGTCGTCGAGGGGCTGGGCGTTGACCCGGTCGGCGATCTCGTGGGGCAGGAAGCCCTCGGCGCGGTCCCGGTCGGGGCGGGCGCCGGCGAGCTCGGTGAGCACGCCGTAGTAGGCGGGGGCCTGGAGCTCGAAATCGATCCACGCGCCGGTGCCGTCGAGGGGCGGCCGTCCCAGGTCGAGGGCGGTGTCGAAGACGAGCCGCGGGGTTTCGGGGTCGTTGCGGAGCCCGGCGAGGGCGGTGAGGGCGGCGCGGGACTCCGCGCGGCGGCGACGCCCGGCGAGGAGGCGGCGGAGCCGGCTGCGGGCGGGAGCGGCGGCGGCCAGCAGGGGTTCGAGCGTCCCGGCCACGGAACGGGCGGCGGAGATCGCCCGCGGCAGCTCGGGACCGGCGTTCACCAGCGGGTGGAGCGCGATGACCAGCGCGGTGGCCTCGGGGGTGCGGTCGTCGGCGTCGAGACGCATCGGGGCGGTCTCGGCGGCCGCGGCGGCGATCTGGCGCGCGGCGGCGTGCAGCTGGGTGGCGGTCTGGACGCCCACGCCCGGCAGCAGCTGCAGCGCGTACGGGGTGGCGTCGAGGACGTCCAGGACGGTGGCGTACCCGGCCTGCTCGACGGGGCCGAGGCGGAGCCGCCCCTCGGTGACGTCCTTGAGCCGGGCGGCCGGGATCCGGGCCAGCTCGGCACGGGCCGCGTGCTCGCGGAGGGGTTCGAGGGCGGCCCGCACGGCGGCGACGGCACGGCCGTGCTCGGCGAGGAACCCGCGGGCGATCCGATGCGTGCGGCCGGCTTTGCCGAGCAGCGCCCGTATCTCGCCCGGCGTGGGCCATTCGTCAGCCATGCGGAGATTATGACGAGGTGCACCGACACGGCGTGCGGTTCCCGCCCTGATGGGTCCCCCCCCGTCGGATCAGGGGGAAGAGGGTTCGTGGCAGGCCGCGAGGTGGTCCTGGAATTCGGCGTGGCGGAACTGGTACAGGGGCCCCACCGCACGCAGGAGGCCGAGCCGGTGGGCGTCGTCCAGGAAGGGCATCAGCCGGCGGGGGAGGCGTTCGTCGCGGGCCAGCCAGAAGGTGGCGACAAGGTAGCCCAGCCATGCGCGCTTTCCACCTATGGAGCCGGTGAGGAGGCCGCCCATCAGGCCGGTGAGGACGCCGCCCATGAGGCCGAAGGGGACGTCCACGGCGAAGCCGCTGATGAGGCCGACCACGAGGCCGAGCGCGAGGCCGAGCGAGGCCGTCTGCAGGAGGACGAGGGCGCGGTCGGCGCGCCAGACGGCGAGCGGGGAACCGGGCCGGCCGGTGCTCGCGGGCACCTCCGCCCATTGCGCGAACCCGGTCACGAGTCCCATCGTGAGGCCGAACACGAGTCCGCCCGCGATCACTTGGGGGACCCCGCCCAGGTAACTGATGACGAGCCCGATGGGGATCCCCAGCGCGACCTTGTAGGCGAGTTCGGCGAACAGCAGGGAGGTCCGGCCGCGCAGGCTCAGGTCGGCGTGGCCGGGCTCGCTGCGGAACAGGCCGGCGGCCGAGAACCAGGCGGTGGCTCCGGCGAGGAGCGTCATCACCAGGGCGACCAGGTACCCGGCGGAGACGCCGAACCGGAGGTCGCTCTTGATCGTGAAGTAGAGCCCGGCCGAGACCCCGAACGCGAGCCCGGCGGGGAGGCACACCGCGAGCCCTGCCGTGATCCTGCGGCGGGCGGGCGTGAGGGTGTCCCGGCCCAGGTGCCACCAGGTGAAGTCGCGGGTGCGGGGCCTGCCGTCGCCGGTGCGCGGGTGGGTGAGGATCCCGGCGAGATGGCCGAGCCACCGGGTGACGTCGTCGGGGTCGTGGCGTCTGCGGGGGCGGAACAGGTCGGCGGGGTCGCCGGTGGGCGGCCGGGCGGCGACGAGGACGGGGACGAGCCGGTCGAACAGGTGGGAGCGCAGTGCCGCCGCGGTGGGGTGGAGGCCGATGTCGGCGAGGGCCGCGGGGTCGGCGCCGGGCCTGTCCTGGGTGGTGCGGACCAGCCACAGCCCGAGGGGGGTGGAGCAGACCCGGGCGAGCGGTGACCTCCCGCCGGCGGCCAGGGTGTCGAGGACGACCTGCCAGGAGGGCGGGGGGACGGGCGGCAGGACGGAGACGAGGTAGGCGGCGGCGGCCTTGGGGGAGAGGGGTTCGGGCCGGATGACGGCGGCGCCGGTGAGGACGGAGGCGGCGTCGGCGATGGCGCGGTCGTACTCGCGGGTGCGGCACGTGAGGATCAGCCCGCCGGTGCCGAGCGAGGCGTTCAGGGCTTTCAGGACGGCGGCGCGGGCGGGGGCGGGCATCTCGTCCAGGCCGTCCAGGACGGGGAGCACCATCCGGTCGCGGGTCAGTTCGCGGTGGGCGTGCCCGCCGAAGTCGGGCGCCGACAGGGCCGGGTAACCGAGGTGGAGCTGCTCGGCCAGCCATTCCCACACGTCAGGCTGCGCGGCGGCGTCCCAGCCGGAGACCGACAGCAGCACCGGGACGGGTTCCCCGTCCTCGCGGACGGCCAGGAGCTCCCGTACGAGCTGGACGGCCAGCGTCGTCTTGCCCGATCCGGGTTCGCCCAGCACGACGAGCCGCGTCCGCCTCAGTCTCCGGAACCAGGCGGCGACCTCGTCGATCCGGTCGCCTCTCCCGCTCCAGTCCCGGTCCTTCGACCGGGCGACATGCCGGGGATGGTCCATCATCTCGGGTTCGGCCGACCGCCAGCGGACGGGAATCGGGTCGGGATCGTCCAGTGACCGGATCGCGGCCTCGGTCGTCCACTGCGCTTTGACCAGCCGCGCGAGCACCTCCGCCGCGCTCCTGACCGTCTCCGGTGTCACGGCCCCCGCCTGGCCGCGTGCGTCCAGATGCTCCAGCCACTGGTTCACGGCCTCCGCCGCCGCCGCGATGGCGACCGCGATCCCCAGGGCCCACAGGTTCCACTCGTCGTCGTTGAGCACCTGGTTGACCGCGATCCCGACCGCGACGGTCCCCGCCACCCCGGAGACCGTCCGCAGCAATCTCCGCCGGACCACTACAGGACCGCCCTTCTCCTTCTTGGAGCACCTGCACCCAACATCGAAGATCAAACAGCCACAAACCGCTACTTGTCCGGCGAATCGGCAATCCTCGGGAAGCCCGCCCGGGGCCCCGGCACGATCTCCCGGCCGCGGTGGAGGGGGATCGTGCCGGGGCCGCGGTCAGATCCGCAGGCGCGGCCAGGCGGCGGTGTCACGGAGCAGCTGGCGGTCGTGGGTGGCCAGGACCACCGCCGCGCTCGTGGCGGACAGGGCCTGGGTGAGTTCCTCGACCAGGGCCATGGACAAATGGTTGGTCGGCTCGTCGAGCAGGACGACCTGGGGCCGGGAGGCCAGCAGGAGGGCCAGGTCGAGCCGGCGCTGCTGGCCGATCGACAGCTCGTTCACCGGGCGGTGCGCGGCCTCGGAAGGCAGCAGGCCGAGCTGGGTGAGGCCGACGCGGTCGTTCTCGTCGAGCACACCGGAGCTGACGAGGCGGCCCACGGCGGCGTCGTAGACCTCGAAGGCCCGCCTTCGTGAGGGCGGCGGGGACTCCTGGGCGAGGAGGCCGACGCGGGCGCCTCGCCTGCGTTGCACGGTCCCCGCATCAGGCGTCAACGTCTGCGCGAGCACGGCGAGGAGGGTCGACTTGCCGGAGCCGTTGGGACCCGTCACCACGAGGCGGTCCCCGGAGCGCAGGTGCAGGGAGCAGGGTGTTTCGAGCCTGCCGTCCACCTCGACGCCGTCGGCTCGCAGGAGCGTGACCCCCGGCGTCGCCTCCAGTGCCGGCATCTGGAAGCGCAGGGGCGGCTTGGGGACGTCGAGTACGTGGGCTTCCAGGTCCTCCTGCCGCCGGTGGACGGCCCGCACCAGGGCGGGCGCCCTGGTGGCGCGGGTGTGCTTGCCGGTTCCCTTCTCCGGCCGCCATCCCGTGACCAGGCGGTTCTGGGCGGCGGACAGGTCCTGTGCGAGGCGTTGGCGTTCGTTCTGCTGGTCGCGGTACTCGGTCTCCCAGCGTTCCCGTTCGGCGCGGTGGCCTTCGCGGTAGCCGGTGTACCCGCCGCCGTAGGTGCGGGGGAGCCCGTCGCTGGTCGGGTCGAGATCGAGCACGGACGTGACGACGTCCGCCAGCAGCGCGCGGTCGTGGCTGACCAGGACGACCCCGCCCGGGTGCTCACGCAGCCGGGCGGTGAGATGGTCGAGGCCGCTCGCGTCGAGGTGGTTGGTCGGCTCGTCCAGGAGCAGCAGGTCGTGCCCGGCGCCCAGCAGGCAGGCGAGCCGGATCCGGTAGCGCTGCCCGACGGACAGGCCCCGCAGCGGCCGGTCCCGCTCGTCGACGGCGCCGAGGGCGGCGAGGGAGATGTCGACGCGGCGGTCGGCGTCCCAGGCGCCGGTGGCCTCCGCGGCCGCGAGCGCCTCGTCGTAGTCGCGTTCGGCGCCGGGACGCCCCTCGGTGAGGGCGAGCGTCGCCGACTCGAACGCGCGGAGCACGGCCCGCACCTGCGCGAGCTCGACGTCGATCAGGTCGCCGACCGTGCGGTCGTCGCCGACCGGCATCTCCTGGTCGGCGACGCCGACGGTGCCGACCCGGTTGACCGAGCCGGAGTCGGGCGGCAGGCTCCCGGCGAGCACCTGCAGCAGCGTGGTCTTGCCGCGGCCGTTCTCGCCGACCACGCCCAGCCGGTCGCCGGGGGAGACGGTGAGGTTCACGCCGGTCAGGACCGGCCGGCCGCCGCGGGCGAGGCACACGTCGACGGCGTTGAGATGGGCCCGCGCACGGGCGGGCAGGGAAATGTCGATGGACATGCTTCCTCCGAGGACCGGGCTCCCGGGCACGCCGGCGCACGCGGCGGCGTGGAGTGCGGGACACCCGTGAAAGATGAGAGACGACGTCAGAAACGTCCGGCCGCGCCCGGTGCCCGTCGATCAGGGCGGAACCGGGTCAGCATCAGCGGCCGACGTCGTCGTCCTCAGAGGAAGAAGAGGTATTGCATGTCTCCAGGCTACCGAACGGCCGCCATGGGCCGCCACGGAATATCCCTCCGCCGGGAGGGTGCGGGCGGTCCGGGACGCCGGTTCGATCATGCCGGTCTCGGGTGACTCGGGGGTGGCCGGTGTGGCGTCTCGATAGAGTTGGGGCACCGCTCGCTTGACTCCGGAAGGCCGAGATCTCCTGTGGCTGATTCGTTCGTTCACCTGCATGTCCACACCGAGTACTCCATGCTGGACGGCGCGGCGAAGATCGGGAAGATGGCCGATCGGGTGTCGCAGCTGGGGATGCCGGCGATCGCGATGTCCGACCACGGGAACATGTTCGGGTCGTACGAGTTCCACAAGAAGATCAAGGGCGCGGGGATCAAGCCGATCATCGGCATCGAGGGCTATGTCAGCCCGGAGTCCCGCTTCCACAAGAAGGCCGTCTTCTGGGGCGAGCCGCACCAGCGCAAGTTCAACGAGCAGACCGGCGTCGGCGGCGACGTGTCGGCGAGCGGGACCTACCTGCACAAGACCATGTGGGCCTACAACGCCCAGGGGCTGCGGAACCTCTTCAAGATCAGCTCGCTGGCGTCCCTCGAGGGGCACATGAAGAAGTACCCCCGCATGGACGACGAGCTGTTCGACGCCTACCACGAGGGGATCATCGCCACCACCGGCTGCCCCTCCGGCGCGGTCCAGACCCGGTTGCGGCTCGGGCAGTTCGACAAGGCGCTGGAGCACGCCGCCAAGTACCAGGAGATCTTCGGCAAGGAGAACTACTTCCTGGAGCTGATGGACCACGGCGGCATCCTGATCGAGACGGCCGTGCGCTCCCAGCTGCTGGAGATCGGCAAGAGGCTCGGCATCCCGCCGCTGGTCACCAACGACTCCCACTACGTCACCGAGGACCAGGCCTCGGCCCACGACGCGCTGCTGTGCGTCGGCACCAACTCCCAGATCGCCAACCCCGACAGGTTCCGGTTCAGCGGCAACGGCTACTACATCCGCTCCGCCGAGGAGATGCGCGAGCTCGACCACGACGAGCTGTGGAAGGCCGGCTGCGACAACACCCTGCTGATCGCCGAGCGCGTCGAGTCCTACGACGAGGTCTTCGCCCACCGCGACCTGGCGGCCAAGTTCCCGGTCCCCGAGGGGGAGACCGAGATGAGCTGGCTGCGCAAGGAGTGCCAGCGGGGGGCGGTGCGGCGGTACGGCGACCCGGTGCCCGCCGACGTGCAGGAGCGCATCGAGTACGAGCTGTCGGTCATCGAGGAGATGGGCTTCCCCGGCTACTTCCTCGTCGTCGCCGACATCTGCCAGTACGCCAGGGACAGCGGGATCTGGGTCGGTCCCGGCCGAGGGTCGGCCACCGGCTCGATGGTCGCCTACGTCACGGGGATCACCGAGCTCGACCCGATCGAGCACAGCCTGCTGTTCGAGCGCTTCCTCAACCCCGAGCGCGTCTCGATGCCCGACGTCGACCTGGACTTCGACGAGCGCCGGCGCGGTGACATGATCCGCTATGTCACCGAGAAGTACGGCGAGGACAACGTCAGCCTGATCATCACCTACATGACGATCAAGTCGAAGGCCGCCGTGAAGGACGCCGGGCGCGTCCTGGGCTACCCCTTCGCCGTCGGGGAGAAGATCACCAAGGCGTTCCCGCCCGCCGTCATGGGCAAGGAGATCCCGCTGGCGGGCATCTTCGACCCCAAGCACGAGCGGTACGCCGAGGCGACCGAGCTGCGCTCCCTGTACGAGAACGACCCCGACGTCAAGAAGATCATCGACACCGCCCTCGGCCTGGAGGGGCTGACCCGCGGCACCGGCGTGCACGCCGCCGGCGTCATCCTGTCCTCCCAGCCGCTGGTCGACGTCATGCCGATCTTCCAGCGGCCCGACGACGGCGCCCGCATCACCGGTTTCGACGGGCCCAGCTCGGAGAACATGGGCGCGCTCAAGATGGACTTCCTGGGCCTGCGCAACCTCACGGTCCTGGGCGACGCCGTGGAGAACGTCAAGCTCAACCGGGGGGTCGAGCTCGACATGCTCAAGCTCCCCCTGGACGACAAGAAGACGTACGAGGTGCTCGCCCGCGGCGAGACGCTGGGCGTCTTCCAGCTCGACTCGACGATGATGCGCGACCTCACCAAGCTCATCGCCCCGACCCGGTTCGAGGACGTCTCGTCGATCCTGGCGCTGGGCCGCCCCGGCCCGATGGGCGCCAACGCGCACGTCAACTACGCCCTGCGCAAGGAGGGCAAGCAGGAGATCAAGCCGATCCACCCCGGCCTGAAGGACGCGCTGGAGCCGATCCTGGGGACGACCTTCCACCTGGTCGTGTACCAGGAGCAGGTCATGGCCATCGCGCAGCAGCTCGCCGGGTACACCCTCGGCGGCGCCGACATCCTCCGCCGCGCGATGGGCAAGAAGAAGAAGGAGGAGATGGACAAGCAGTGGGCCACCTTCTCCTCCGGCATGGTCGACAACGGTTACACCGAAGAGATGGCCAAGGCCGTCTGGGACGTGCTGGAGCCGTTCAGCTCCTACGGCTTCAACAAGTCGCACACCGCCGGATACGGGCTGGTGTCCTACTGGACGGCCTACCTCAAGGCCAACTACCCCGCCGAGTACATGGCGGCGCTGCTCACCTCGGTCGGCAACAACAAGGACCGCATGGCGGTCTACCTCGCCGAATGCCGCCGCATGAAGATCCGCGTCCTGCCGCCCTGCGTCAACGAGTCGAACCTGCGCTTCGCCGCCGTCGGGGACGACGTGCGCTTCGGCCTGGGCGCGGTCCAGAACGTCGGCGAGGGCCCCATCCACGGGATCATCTCCGCCCGCGAGGAGCACGGGAAGTTCAACGACTTCAACGACTTCCTCACCAAGGTCCCGGCGGTGGTCTGCAACAAGCGCACCATCGAGTCCCTCATCAAGGCCGGCGCGTTCGACGGCCTGGAGCACCCCCGCTTCGGGCTGCACCAGATCCACGAGCAGGCCATCGACTCTGTCATCGACGTCAAGAAGAAGGAGGCGATGGGGCAGGACTCCCTGTTCGGCGCCTTCGAGGACAACGACGCGGGCGACGACGCCTTCACCGTCGTCGTGCCGCCCGTCGAGTGGGACAAGAAGGTCAAGCTCGCGTTCGAGCGGGAGATGCTCGGCCTGTACGTGTCCGACCACCCCCTCAACGGCGCCGAGCGCGTCCTGGAGCGCAACCGCGACTACAGCATCGCCCAGGTCCTCAACGGCGACGCCGACCGCGAACGCGGCGAGATCAGGATCGCGGGGATCATCTCCGGCGTCGACAAGAAGGTGACCAAGCAGGGCAACGTCTGGGCGATCCTCAAGATCGAGGACCACGACGGGTCGATCGAGGTGCCCTGCTTCCCCGCCACCTACCAGCTCTACGGCGACAACCTGGCGCCCGACCTCGTCGTCTCGGTCACCGGCAAGATCCGGATCCGGGACAACGGCGAGGAGTCCAGCGTCAGCTTCAACGCCGTGGCCATCGAGTTCCTCGACATCTCCAACGTCCCGCAGGACGGCGGCCGCGAGCCCATCGTCCTCGCCCTGCGCGAGGACCGGATCAACCGGGAGCTCCTCGCCGAGCTCAAGCAGATGTTCCGCACCCACCGCGGCGACACGCCCGTCCACATCCTGCTGGAGAAGCTCAACCGCCGGAAGGTCCTCCTCGACCTGCCCGACTACAAGGTCGACCTGCGCAACGGCGCCTTCGCCGGCGACCTCAAGGTCCTCCTCGGCCCGTCGGCCCTGGTCGAGCAGTGACGGGCCGCGGGGCGGCGGCGGTCTGCGCCGGCGCCCCGCGGCAGCCCGGCCGGAGGCCGGTCTCAGGCCGGTGGCGGGGCTTCGGCGAGGAGTTCGCGGACCTGGGCGGTGAGGCCGGGGGCGGTGACGATGATGGAGTCGGCGGCCAGGGTGTAGGGGGCGCCGCGGGCGTCGTGGACGCCGGCTCCGGCCTCGCGGGCGATGGCGGCGCCGGCGGTCATGTCCCACGGGTTGTTGGACAGGGTGAGGGAGGCGTCGAGCCTGCCTTCGGCCGCCCAGGCCAGGTCCAGGGCGGCCGAGCCGAGCATGCGGACGCGCTGGACGCGGGAGGCCAGGAGGCCGGTGAGCGCCAGGCGGCGGGCGTTGTCGGCGTCGGGGCCCACCGCGTAGTCGCCGATCGCGACGATGGCGTCCGTCAGGGAGGTCGCGGTGGAGGCGCGGATGCGGCGGTCGCCCAGGTAGGCGCCGGCGCCCTGCGCGGCGAAGTAGCGGGCGCCCAGGAACGGGAGGTCGATGACGCCGAGCACGGGGGTGTCGTCGCGGGCGAGGCCGAGGGAGAAGCCGCACAGCGGGATGCCGTGGACGAAGTTCGCGGTGCCGTCGACGGGGTCGGCGATCCAGGTGAGGCCGGATTCGGCGGGGCCGGTCCGTCCCTCCTCCTCGCCGAGGAAGGCGATGGACGGGGTGAGCTCCCGCAGGTGGTCGCGGACGGCGCGTTCGACGGCGTAGTCGACCTCGGACGCCATGTCCCGGTCGCCCTTGGCGGTGACGGCGCCGGGCACGCGGGTGAGGATGAGGTCGTGGGCGAGCGCGGCCGCCTCCAGCGCGACCGGCAGCAGGGAAGCCATCGAATCGGTCATGTCGGTGGTGCTCCGTTCGTCGGGGGGAGGCCTACCCATCCGGCCGCAGGGTGATCACCCGTTCGGCGGCTTGCGGCGCTGGTAGTGGCGGGCGACGCGGACGCGGTTGCCGCAACGGGCCGCGGAGCACCAGCGGCGGCGCGGGTGGGCGGGCAGGAACAGCATCACGCAGTCGTCGGCCTCGCACTGGCGGACCCTGGCGGCTGACGGGTCCGCCAGCAGCCCGGCCGCGGCTTCGGCGAGCCATGCGGCCGCCCGCGCTTCGGGCGGGCCGGTGCGGCGCCGGGTCAGGGTCACGGCTTCACCGTTCCAGCCGAGCTCGGCGACGGCGGGGGCGGCGCGTTGCGCCTGGTTGAGGGCGGCCAGGGCATCCGCCGGAGGCCGCTCGCCGTGCCGGACGCGGTCGAGGGAGCGGGCGGTGTGCTCCCTGACGGCGCGGACGGCGGCCAGGCCGGCGGCGTCCGGTCCGGCGGCGGCGAGGTCGCGCGCCTCGGGGAAACGTTCGGCCTGGAGTCCCAGCCAGATGTGCAGGTCCTGCGGGGCGGCCAGCAGGTCGCCGCCGGCCGGACGGGTGTTGACGAGGTCCAGGGCCAGGTGCTCGCCGGTCAGCGGCAGGGCGTCACTCACAACGCTAATGGTACATCGATCGGTTGACGCATTAGATCATCGCCCGCTATATCTAACGCATCAAAGCCGAAGAAAGGCATTAGTCATGTCGCTCCCCCCGGTCGCCCGCACCATCCACCGCCACCTCGACGTCGAAGGCGTCCGCGTCTTCTACCGCGAGTCGCTGCCCGCGCGCCCGGACGCCCCGGTGCTGCTCCTGCTGCACGGCTTCCCCTCGGCCTCGCACCAGTTCCGCCGCCTCATCGACGTGCTCGGCCCGTACTACCGCCTGATCGCGCCCGACTGCCCCGGCTTCGGCCGCACCGAGGCCCCGCCCGGCTTCACCTACTCGTTCGACCGCCTCGCCGACATCACCGAGGGGTTCGTCCGCCGGCTCGGCCTGACCCGCTTCGTCGCCTACCTCTTCGACTTCGGCGCACCCGTCGGCTTCCGCCTGGCCGAACGCCACCCGGAACGGATCGCCGGTCTCGTCATCCAGAACGGCAACGCCTACATCGAGGGCCTTTCCGCCGGCGCCCGCGACTTCATCGCCCTGCGCCCCGAGACGCCGGGCGCCGAGAAGACGATCCGCGACCTCTTCACCCTGGAGGGCACCCGCGGCCAGTACGAGACCGGCGTCCCCGAGCCCGCCGTGATCGCCCCCGACGGCTGGACCCTCGACCAGCACTTCCTCGACCTGCCCGGCCGCAAGGAGGCCCAGCTGGCACTGGCCTTCGACTACCGCTCCAACCTCGACCTCTACCCCCGCTGGCAGGCCTGGCTGCGCGACCGCACTCCGCCCGCCCTCCTCACCTGGGGCGCCGACGACCCGTTCTTCCCCGAGCCCGGGGCCCGCGCCTACCTCCGCGACCTCCCCGACGCCGAACTCCACCTGTTCCCCACCGGCCACTTCGCCCTGGAGACCCACCTCGCCGAGATGGCACCCCTCATCGCCGACTTCCTGGACCGCACTCACCTCTGATTCCGGGCCGCCCTCCGCACGGGAGATCCGGCACACACCGGACAGGCGTTCTCGCTGCGTGAGCAGCCGCTGCGTCGTGTCCGCGCGGTTTCTCGCGCAGCACACCCCAGATAACGGCTTTTACCTGCCAAAAAGCGGCCATAATTCTCTTATGATCTCTGGGCCCTTGCGCTTACTCGGAGTGCGAGAGGTAGTGTGATCCAAATACACAACCGGTCTTTGTGAACTTTCAATCACCTGGGAGTTGCAGGGCGCCGGGCGGACGGCGAAGAGGTCGGTCGGACGACCGTCACGTCGGGGGCCGCTGGGACGCTGGAGAGAGTGTGAAGAACGAGAGCGAAGCCGCCACGGTGACCGCCGCCGACATCGCGCGGCTCACCGGATACGGGCGGGCCGCGGTCAGCAACTGGCGGCGGCGGTATGACGATTTCCCCCAGCCTGTGGGCGGGACGGCGAGCAGTCCTCAGTTCGCGCTCTCCGAGGTCGAGGACTGGCTGGAACGGCGGGGAAAAGGGGTGCAGGTCCCGCTCGAGGAGCGGATCTGGCAGCGGCTCAGGTCGGTGGCCGACGACCTCTCGCTGGCGGAGGCCGTCGCCGACGTCGGGGATTTCCTCGCCGAGAGGAAGCGGAATGTGCGGCTCGACGGGGTCTCCGTTGACCTGTCCGAGTTGGTGAAGGACGGGAAGGCGCCGGAATTCTACGAATTCGTCGTCGACCGGTATCTGGAGGCGCATTCACGCCGGGTGGCCACCACCCGGCACGAGAGCGCGAAACTGATGGTCGCGCTCACCGGTGTGCGCGGGGCGACGGTGCTCGACCCGGCGTGCGGGACGGGGACGCTGCTGTTCGCCGCGCAGGAGGCGGGCGCGGAGCGGCTCTTCGGCCAGGAGATCGATCCGGTCGCGACGCGGATAGCCGGGACGCGGCTGGCCCTGCACGGAGGGGCGACCGACCTCCGAGCCGGCGACTCCCTGCGCGCGGACGCCTTTCCCGACCTGCGGGCGGACGTCGTCCTGTGCGATCCGCCCTTCGGGGAACGTTCCTGGGGATACGAGGAGCTGACGGGGGACGTCCGGTGGGCCTACGGGCTGCCGCCGCGCGGGGAGTCGGAACTCGCCTGGGTGCAGCACGCGCTCTGGCATACCAAGCCGGGAGGGCACGTCGCATGCCTCATGCCGGCTGCCGCGGCCGACCGGCGTTCAGGACGCCGCATCCGTTCGCAGCTGCTGCGTTCGGGCGCGTTGCGGGCGGTGTTCGAACTGCCCATGGGCATGGCGGCGGGCTCGCCCGCGGCACCGCACCTGTGGTTGCTGCGCCGCCCCGCGGAAGGCGACCCGTTGCCCACGCTGGTGCTGATGGCGGATCTGACGGAGCTCGAGGACTTCCAGGAGCCCGCTTTGGCGGCGTGGAAGGCGGTGGCACGCGAAGACCAGCCGGACGCGGAGTTCGCACGGGGCGTCCCGGTCATCGAACTGCTCGACGACACCGTCGACCTGACGCCTTCGCGGCACCTCGTCCGGCCGGTGGCGCGCGGACTGGACTTCGTGACGGCCCGCGACGGCCTCACCGGGATGATCGGCGCGGTGCGTGAGGCCGTGGACGGGCTCCGGACGCTCACCGACGACTCACGCGACCTGCCGATGACGACGATGACGGAGCTCCTGCAGAGCGGCGCGGTCTCCCTCAGGCAGCCGCCGATGCGGATGGAGACCGCTTCCGGCGAGGTCCCGGTGCTGATGGCCAAGGACGTGATGCTGGGCAGGAAGCCGTCCGGCCGCACCGCGGACGCCCCGGGGATCGTCCTGCTGGAACCGGGGGACGTGGTCGTGGCGCTGAGCCCGCACCGGCTGGAGGTCCACGTCGTCACCGAAGGCGGAACGGCGGCAGGTCCGCAGACCCAGGTGCTCCGCCCCGAACCGGACCGCTGCGACCCGTTCTTCCTGGCCTGCTTCCTGCGCGCCGCCGGTCTCGCCCGCTCCTCCACCACCACGACCTCGCGCTCGGACGTGCGGCGCGCGGCCGTCCCCCGCCTCCCCCTGGACGCGCAGCGCCCCTACGGCGCTGCGTTCCAGCGGCTCCGCGAGCTGGAGAAGGCGCTCAACGCCCTGCACGAGGCGGGCGAGACCCTCGTCAACCTGGGCTACCAGGGCCTGGCCGGAGGCGACCTGACACCCTGAGCCCGAGTTCTCCCTTGTTTTCCGTTCTGGATCTTTTCGGAGCGAGCGGAGAGCGTTACCTTCATGGGATTCGGGTGAGCTCGGGGCCGGCCGGAAGGTGCGCGGTGCAGCTGCTGTCGGGCAGGTACGAGTTGCTGGAACCGCTCGGCGAGGGCGGGATGGGGACGGTGTACCGGGCCCGGGACCGGCAGCTCGGACGGGTCGTCGCGGTCAAGACGGTGCGGGCGGAGGTGCGGCGGACCCGGGACTACCGGGTGCGCTTCGAGCGGGAGGCGCGTTCGGCGGCGGGGCTCAACCATCCCAACATCACCGTGGTGCACGACTTCGGGGAGGACGTGCTGGCGGGGGAGGCCGTTCCCTACCTGGTGATGGAGCTCCTGGAGGGCAGGACGCTCGCCGAGCTGGTCCTGCGGGAGCCGCCGGGGGCGGACGAGGCGGTGCGGATCGTCGTCGCCGTGCTGGACGCGCTGGAGCACAGCCACGGGCGCGGGCTCGTGCACCGGGACGTCAAACCCTCCAACATCATGATCCAGGACGGGGAGGGGCGGCCGGAGGTCAAGGTCATGGACTTCGGCATCGCCAAACCGGTGGGACGGGACACGACGAGGGTCACCGAACTGGGGGCGGCGGTCGGGACCCCCGCCTACATGTCGCCGGAGCAGGCCAGGGGCGAGGCCGTCGACGAGCGGTCCGACCTGTACTCCGCGGGATGCGTGCTCCACGAACTGCTCACCGGGCGGCCCCCGCCGGGTGACGGGCGGCCGTCACCGACCCGGCCGGGCCTGGACGAGAGGTGGGACGGGATCCTGGCCACCGCGCTGGCCCGCGACCCCGGGAAGCGGTACCGGACGGCGGCGGAGATGCGGACCGCGTTGCTGCGGGCCCGGACGGCTCCCGAGACGGCGCTCGACGCGACGGCGAGGAAGGGGACGTCCCGGAGGAGGTTCCTTTTCGCGGGCGGGTGCGTCGTCCTGGCCTCGGGGGGCGCCCTGGTCCCCCGGCTGCGGGACGGCCGGACCTCCCTCTCCGGCGGAGGCTGGCGGTCGTTGTTCATGGACGCGGACGTCCAGCGGATCCTTCGGGAGGAGGGTTTCGACGTGGCGGTCAACGACATCTCCGGCGGGGAGATGGCCTCCCTGCGGGGCAGGGAGCTGGACGGCTACCACTTCTTCCTCTGCCCGGACGAGGACACCGCCTCGGAGGTGGAGGGAAGTCTCCGGGCCGCCGGCCACTCGCCGCCGAAGGCCGGTCTGGTGTTCCACGACCGGATGGTGGTCCTCGTCCACCGGGCGCTGCTGGACTGCCTGGAGGAGCAGCGCCTCGTCCGGGACGACCGGGGGTACCGGATCTTCGACTCGGCCGTCTACCTGGACCGGCGGCTGGCCGAGCGGGACTGGACGTGGGGCCGGATCGGCGGGCCCGTTCAGCACACCCAGCGGGACGCCCAGGTGGAGGTGGTCTCCGGGGACCCGTGCGAGACCGGGGGCGGGAACCTCTACCTCAGCCTGCTCGCCCATGTCTACCGGACGCGGCTCGGCCTGCCCGAGGACGAGATGGCCGTCCGGTTGGAGGCGCTGTTCCGCAACGGCTGGCCGGAGAGCACCTTCAGGCTGGTGCGGGAGTTCTTCTCCGGTTTCCCGCAGTATCCGATGATCTTCGTCTACGAGCATGACGCGCTGATGTACCTCGACCGCCGGGCGAGGGAGGATCCCGGGTTCAGGCCTGGCGACTACACCCTGCTGTATCCCGATCCGGGGGTGCTCTCCCGGCACATGTTCGTGGGGCGGAAGGAGGCCGTGCGCGTCGGCGAGGTCCTCGTCAGCCCGTCCTCGGAGCTGCAGAAGGTGCTGGCGCGGTCGTTCTTCCTGCGGGGCACCGACGGGGGGACGCTGTTCGAGGAGGCGGTCCGGCGAAGGGGGCTGGCCGGGTGCATCCGGCCGGGAGGCGGTGGGTCCCTGACCGCGCCGAACCCGTCGAGCACCGCTTCGTTCCCCGGGGCGGACTCGATGGCCGGGCTGAGGAGGGCCGTCGTCGGATGCTCCGCCTGAGGAGACGGTGGGTCGGGGCGCTGTCCGCCGCGGTGCTCGTCGTGGTCGCGGCGGTCGCGGTGCTGGTGGAGAGGGCCGAACCGATCCGGATCCTGGCGGTGCCCGAGCTCGCCGACCTGCGTCCGGTGCTGGCGGATTTCACCGATGAGACGGGCATTCCGGTCGAGCTGCAGGTGGCGGAGACCGCGCGGATCACCTGGCGCGTCGCGCGGGAGCGGCCGGACGTCGACGCCGTCTGGTCGCACGCCGACCACGGGTCCGCCGGGCGCAGGCTGGCGGCCGGAGCCGTCGTCGTGTCGTCGCCCGTCCTGCTGGGGCTGCGGGAGTCGCTCGCGAAGGAGCTCGGATGGACGGGCGAGGGGGTGGGCTGGGAGGAGCTCGCCGAGGCGGCGCGGAACCGTGAGTTCACCTTCGGGATGAGCTCGCCGGAGAGCTCCTTCAGCGGGAGGGCCGTCGTGCTGGCCGCGGCGACGGGACTCGCGGGCGTCACCGACGCCCTCACCGTGCGGGACGTCCATCCGGCGGCGGGCGGGCTCGGCTCGCTCGCTTCGGCGCAGGCCTTCCGCGCGTCGACGGATGGAGGGCTGACCGGGGCCTTCCTGGCGGAACAGGGGGAGACCGCAGACGGGATCTTCACCTACGAGTCGGAGATCGCCCGGCTCAACGCCTCCGGACGGCTCGCAGAGCGGCTCGTCCCCGTCCGGCTCCGCGACGGCGTGATCGCGGCGCGGTACGCGCTCCGTCCCCTGCTGGAGCCCCGGACGGCAGGGAGCCTGAGCCGGCTCACGGAGTACCTGCTGGACGGGGAGGTGCAGGAACGGATCGCGCGGTCGACGTACCGGCGTCCGAGTTCGCCGGGCGTAGCGCTTCCCGAGGCGCTCGCCGGCCCCGTCCCCCGGCTCCGTGGCCTGCCGAAAGACGAGTATGTCGTCAACCGGCTGGTCGACGCCTATCTGGGGCGCTACCGCTATGACGTCCGCACCCTCTTCCTGCTGGACGTCTCGGGCTCCATGGGCGGGCGGGGGATGGCCGCGTTGCGCCGTGCCGCCTCGGTGCTCGCCGAGGCCCCGCTGACGGACAGTCCGCGGAGCGGGGACGTGCACTTTCTCTTCCTGCCGTTCGCGTCCCGTCCCGGCGGGGCGAAGTCGGTCCGCCTGTCGGCCGGAGAGCCGGAAAAGGGGCTGCGGGCGGTGGCGCCCCTGCTGGACGGGCTTGCTCCCGGCGGCGGGACCGCGATCTACGACGCGCTGGTGGCCGGTTACCGGGAGCTGGAGAAGCTCCCCGAGGAGGACCGCGTCGTCTCGATCGTGCTGATCACCGACGGGCGGAACGGAGAAGGGCGCGGTCCGGCGGACTTCCTGCGCTTCCACGCGGGCCTCGCACCCTGGCTCCGGGAGGTGCCGGTGTACCCGGTGCTGGTCGGCGGCTCCGGGCTGCGGGAACTCGCCGACCGCACCGGGGGGCGGGTGCTGGACGCGCGGCAGGACGACCTGGCGGCGGACTTCCTTACTTCGCTTTCTGGTCGATGAAGGCGGCGAGGGCCTCGACGGTGATGCGCTCGCTCGCCTCCTTGGTCAGGCCGGTGGAGCTGAGGGGACCGGAGCCGTTCTCGTGCTCGAGGAGCGCGAGGAGGACGTGCTCGGTGCCGATGTAGTCGTGACCCAGGCGCAGGGCCTCGCGGAAGGTGAGCTCCAGGACCTTCTTGGCGGCCGCGTCGTAGGGGGTGAGCTCGGGCGGCTCCGCGGCGGAGGGGGGCAGGGCCTCGGTCGCGGCCTGCCGGACGGCGTCCAGGAGGACGTCCTGGGCGAGGATCACGTGGGCGGCGAAGCCGTCGGACTCGTGCAGCAGGCCCAGGGCGAGGTGGGCGGGCGTCAGTTCGGCGCTGCGGGCGGCGTGCGCCTCGTTCGTCGCGGCGACGATGATGTTCTTCGCGCGGGGGGTGAAGCGCTCGAAGCTCTGGGAGGAGTCGGGGGCGAACTCGTCGGCCTTGGGCACGAAGCGCTTCTGGACCGCCTGCTTGCTGACGCCCATGCTGCGGCCGATCTCCGTCCAGGACGCGCCGGAGCGGCGGGCCTGGTCGACGAAGTGGCCGACGAGGTGGTCGGAGATCTCGCCGAGGGCGTCGGCGGCGATGACGGCGTTCGAGAGCTGGCCGAGCACGTCGGAGTCGCTCTTCCTGACCGCGTCGATGAGGTCGTCGAGCCGGAGGGGGTTGCTGAGCTTCAATGGATTCGTCATGCGTCAACCATAGGTTGACGCACTCCGATCGTCAACCCTGGGTTGACGATATTCGCCGGATGCCCCGGACGGCTCGCAAGCCGTCCGGGGCCTCGGATCACCCTTCGGCCAGCAGGGCCTCCAGTTCACGGACGGCGGTCCTGAGGTGGGCGGCGAAGTCGAACATCGCCGCGGCGACCGGTTCGGGAGTGCTGAGGTAGAGGTTGAAACGGTCGGGGAGCAGGACATAGGCGATGCCTATGCATTTGTCACTGGTGGAGCCGAAACCGAAGTACTGGATGTTGACCGAGGGCGCGGAACTGGTGCTGAGGTAGTCGTCGCGGGTGACGGTCCAGCCGGGGGTGTCGTAGAGGGCCAGGTGCTCGGTGACGCCCAGTTCGGGTCCACGGCGGCGCTGGATCCACTGCAGTTCCCACAGGTGCTGCTCGGGGGCGTCACCGGCCTGGCACTGCTTGGCGCGTTCGACGTGTTTGTCGGCGGCGGCACGGAAGGCGGCCAGACGGGTGGCCTTGTCGGCGGCGGCATCGTCCATGACGGAGACGAAGCGCAGGATCTCCGGGGTGACGACGCGCATGGCCTCGGTGCGGCCGCGACGGAAATGGCGGGTCGCGATGGACTCGTAGGTGGCGCCCGTGAGGCCCTTGGAACGCTTGTGGGCGAGCTGGTAGGCCATCTGGACGAAGGCGTCGGGGGAGATCTTCAGCTGCTTGGCACGGGTCGTGCCGAAGTCCGGGAACGACAGAGTGCTCGTCGCGGTGTCGGCGGCGTACTGGGCGAAGGCGTCGGCGGCCGCGCGCACGTCGGCGCGCAGCGTGTCGTCCAGGACGAACTCCACCGGGCGGACGGGCGGGGAGCCGAGAGAGGGCGTCTCGGGGAAGGTGGCGAGGATGTCCTCGGTGAACGACAGGATCGTGGTGCCGTCCAGGCCGCAGTGCTCGACGTTGATGCCGGCCTGACCGTCCGGGAAGACGATCAGGGAGACGGCCTTGTCGAACCAGCGGTCGCCGCTGTCGCCGTGCAGCAGCAGGTCGCAGGCCTCCAGGGAGGTGGCGGGTGCGACGTCCTCCAGGCACAGGCAGAACAGCGCCGACTCGACCTCCTCGAGCGCGGCGGGGTTCGCCGGGTCGCAGGCGATGAGGCGACGCCGGGTCCCGGCCCACTCGGCGCGGGCCATGGTCGTCAGGTGCCCGACGGACGTGTCCCGCTCCGCCCGTACCTCACCGTCCTTCAGGACGGCCTGGACGCCCGCCGCGAGGTCCTCGCGCGAGTAGGGGCGGCCCTCGGCGTCCAGGACCTCCATCCGGAACATGTTGCCCCGGTGGAACACCAGGATGTGCGTGGACTTCGAGGGGCCCGGCTCCGTCTCCGAATACGGGGCGCGGACGGTGTCCTGCTCGACGCCGGGGATGCGCGTGGTGGCGAACAGGAACTTGTTCTGGTCCATCGACAGGGCCTGCCCGCGCCGCTGGACGGGCGGGATGCGTTCGCCGTCCAGGCGCAGCTTGTAGTCGACGGCCGCCGCGACGAGCTGCGCGGCCCGCTCGACCTGCCCGAGCGGCGACTCCTCGAAGAGGAAGAAGAAGTTGGCGTTCAGCGCGATCCTGTCGCGGCGGCCCAGGTAGCGGGACGGCCAGAACAGGTCGAGCCAGCTGTGCACGTCCTCGCGGGCGTCGTACTCCTCCAGCGCCGCGTGCAGCCTGCGTCCGGGACCGTCGGGGCGCAGGAAGTCGGCGACGGCCGCCTCCGTCTCGGCGAGCTGCTCGTCGGTCAGGAGCGGCGAGCACCACTCGATGAACCGTTCGCAGGTGTGGTCGAGCGTCGGCAGAGGTACCCGCGGCAGCCCGTCCTCCAGCGCGAAGGTACGGGCGGGCGTCTCGTGGCTGCTGTTCACTTTTCCTCTATCGGAGTGGGGCGAGTTTCCTCGCGGGGACGGGAGATGAAGAGTCGCGCATGGAACCAGCCGTCGGCCTCTCTGCCACGCGGACTCAGCCCGATCGTGGCCAGCCGGTCCAGGACGAGCGTGCGCTCCTCGTCGGTGGCGAACCTGCGCTGGCGGAAGAGGCCTTCGGCGCGGACGGTCTCGTAGCCGGCGTCGGTGAGGACCTCCTCGATGGGATCGAACGGGAACATGCGCAGGACGAAATGCGCCATCCAGGGGCGCCGGTCGCCGAAGGCGTCGATCAGCCGGGAGATGCTCTTCTCGCCGACGTAGCCCAGGCAGCCGGTGGAGACGACCAGGTCGGTGTCCGCGAGCTTCGCGCGCTGGCGGTCGGTGGGGTCGGCCTCCTCGAAGTCGGCGTGGACGGCGTCGTCCAGGAACCCGGCGGCCAGGGCGTAGTCGAGCGCGGGCCGCGAGACGTCCAGCCCGACGAAACGTACGGCGCGGGGCGTGCGGGAGCCGACGAACTCCCGGTCGCGGGCGAGGACGGCCTCATGGCTCTGCGGGCCGTCGCAGTAGCGCTCGTACAGCTCGTCCATCGTCGCGTCGTACTTCACCAGCGCGGCGTTGATGCCGTACGAGCAGCCGATGTCCAGGATCCGGGGGACGGCGACTCCGGTGGCGCGGCGGTAGTCCTCGACGAGCCCTTCGAAATGGGGCTTGGCGGCCTGCGGAATCCGGTATTCCAGCCTGCGCAGGGTGCTGAAGTAGGTGAGGGGTGTGGGTTCGGTGTAGATGTGATCCAGTGAGACTTTGCCTGTGCTGTCGACGTGCACGGTCTCGTCTTCCTCCTTGAGTGGTGCGGGATGCCGGGGAGGTGAGGGCCGTCCCCCGGAGAGGCGGAGCCGGACGGACGCGGCGAACGGATCGGCCGGCCGGGGTCCGGGATCAGTCGAGCAGGAGGTCGCCCCGGACGGCGCGTCCGGCTTCCACGTGGACGGGGAGCACGCGGCCGAACAGCTGTCTCGTGCGGGAGGCGCTGCCGATCACCCCGGGGCGCCCGCTGTAGGCGAAGATCGCCGAGTGCCGTTCGGCGGCGCCCGCCACGGGACTCACGCGGTGCAGCGAGAAGCGGCCCTTGAACAGCTGGAGGTCCCTGGGCCGGAGGGCGAGGCGGCGGACGAGGTGATCACCGCGGCCGTCGATGACGGCGCGGACGTCGTCGAAGTTCTCCGACTCCGCCGATCTGATGCCGGGGCAGTACTCGAAGACGCCGCCGGATTCGGGGGCCTGCGTCAGCATGCTGACGGTGAACTCGTTGGTGTCGAAGTGCCAGGGGTGCTCCATGCCCGGACGGACGACGTTCAGGCACAGGCCCGAGAGGGGGTCGGCGAGTTCGTGCACCCGCTCCAGGCCGAAGCAGTCGGCCACGAAGCGCTGGAACACCGGGTGGGTGTAGAGCCGGTGGACGATCAGTTCCCCGGGGATGAGGTCGCGTGCGACGAAGGCGTTCCCGCGCTGGAACTCGACGCGTCCGGGATGGTCGGCGGGCAGGTCGCCGTCCACCGCGATGTTGTAGACGTTGACGGTCTCGACGTCATAGTGGGCGCGCGGGGCGACCTTGGCGCCCTCGTCCCGGAGGACCTCCTCGAGTTCCGGCCGGACGAAGTCGGTGAGCACGCAACAACCGGTATCCGCCAATTCTGCTCTGACCTGGGATATCACCGCTTTCCACTGCGGTCCGCCCGCCTCGTGGAGGGGATATCTTGCCGTGTCGACCACCTGCTCCAACATGGCAAATGATCTAACCCCGGATTCCTCCGCGGTCTCCATACCCCGCGGATGAAAAATGGCGAAAATCAACTTCCGAGAGTTTTCTCGAGAGTGTTCTCCCCGGTCGGTCCGGTCGCCGGTCACTCCAGTCCGGTGACGAGGGAGTCCCAGAAGGCCGCCTCGTACACGTGGAGCGCCTGGGCGGCCCGCAGCGCCTCGACCGGGTCCTCGCCGGCGTCCAGCCCCTCCACGACCGCCGCCTCGGCCTGCTGCGCGAACCCGGGCGGCGGTGTCGCGAAGAACCGGAAGAAGCCCACGGCCTCCTCCGCCAGGCCGTACCGGGACGTCAGGGCGTCGGCGACCCGCCCGCAGTAACCGCCCCATTCGTCGAGGTTCGCGATCATC
This sequence comes from Actinocorallia populi, assembly GCF_002995495.1. Classification (GTDB taxonomy): domain Bacteria; phylum Actinomycetota; class Actinomycetes; order Streptosporangiales; family Streptosporangiaceae; genus Actinocorallia; species Actinocorallia populi. The sequence continues at coordinate 23,664 of NZ_PVZV01000009.1, forward strand.
GCCAGGGCCACCGCGCTGCGCGTTCCGTAAACGGCGCACCAGGCGAGGTAGGCCGGATAGACCTGCGCGAACGGAAGCGGCGCATACTCGTTGAGCTCCTTTTCCCCCCAGCCGAGCGCGGTGGAGAAGTCCAGCAGCAGAGAAGACGCCTGCGCCTCGCCCTGAGCGAGCCCGAGGAACAGGTCACCGGCCGATCCGTCGGGAAAACGCGACGCGAGCAGCGCGAAACTCCGCTGGTCGCTCCTGACGATCCGGAATTCCTCGCCGGCCAGCCAGTTCAGCCGTTCTCTCGGCAGTTCTCCGGATTCCAGCAGCTCGACGAAACGGTTCTCATCAGGTCGGGTGGCGATATCGTCGCGGGCCTGGCGGACCAGCTCCCCGGCGAAGAAGTCCTCACTCATCCCCCCAAGGGATCACCGCGGGGTCAACCTGTCAACGCCCCCAGATACTTCTCTATGCTCACGCGGAAGTCCGGGACGATCTCATAGCGTGACAGCTCCCCGAAGGGCACCCACCGTGCCTCCGAGATCTCCGACGGGTCGGGCGTCAGCTCCCTGCCGCGAGCCCGGAAGGCGAAGTCGAAGAAGACGAAGTGCACCGGACGGGACCTGCCGTCCGGATCGATGAGCTCGCCCCAGTGCACCAGCCGCTCCAGGGCGACCTCGAGCCCCGTCTCCTCCACGGCCTCCCGCAGCGCCGCCTCCGCGAGCGTCTCCCCGGGCTCGACGTGACCGCCGGGAGGCGTCCAGAGGTCGCCCCACTTCGGCTGCCGGATCAGCAGGACCTCGTCCTCCGGACTGACGATGAGCGCCGACACGATGACCTCGACCCCACGCGGAAAATTCACGGCACCCTCTTTCCTCCGTCGATGTCCCTCGGCGTCGTTAGTCTGGCAGCCGTGAGCCTCGTGGAGCGGATCATGAACATCCGCATGTGGCAGCAGAACGGCAGGCGCGCGCCGCACAAGCCGCTGCTCCTGCTGTACGCGCTCGCCCGCTTCCAGCGCGAGGGCGAGGGGCCGATCCTCTACTCGGCGGCCGAGAAGGAACTCGCCGAGCTCATCCGCGACTTCGGCCCGCCGGGGGCGGCCGGGCCCTACTATCCCTTCGACCGCCTCGCCAACGACGACGACCTGTGGACGGTCGCGACCGGCGACGGGCTTCCCAGCCCCGGCGACTCACCCGTCAGACTCCGCGAGACGGGCGCCGTCGGCCGTTTCACCCCCAGCGTCGTCGCCGAGCTCCGCACCCGTCCCGAGAAGCTCCTCGAGGCCGCGCGCGCCCTCCTCGACGCGAACTTCCCCGAGTCCCTCCACGAGAGCATCTGCGACGCCGTGGGCCTGGACCTCCACCGGACTCCGTACGTCCTGCGCCGGGTGACGCGCCCCCGCGACCCGGCCTTCCGCCGGGCCGTCCTGAACGCCTACGCCCACCGCTGCGCGTTCTGCGACTACGAGGGCCGCCTGGCCGGGACCACGGTCGGCCTGGACGCCGCCCACATCCGCTGGTTCGCCTTCGACGGCCCCGACACCCTCGACAACTCCCTCTGCCTCTGCTCCCTGCACCACGTCCTCTTCGACAAGGGCGTCCTCACCCTCACCCACGACCACCGCGTCCGCGTCACCGACGCCTTCACCGGCGGCACCCCCACCACCCGCGCCCAGGTCCACGCCCTGGCGGGCCGCCCCGTCGCCCCGCCCGTCCCGGCCCTCGCCTCCGCCCACCTCACCTGGCACCACGCCCAGGTCTTCCACGGCGCCGCCTGACCGGAAGGGCGGTTCCCGGACGGGCCTCGGCGGTGTGCCCGGGGCCGTGCGGGCCTCGGGTCACACGCGGGAGTACCAGGTGACGAGGACGCCGTTGTCGAAGGGGCGGCGGCGGGTGGGGGTGAAGTAGGCGGGGCTGAATCCGGTGGAGAAGAGGGGGATCCCGGTGCCGGCCACCACGGGGTAGCTCTTGATGATGAGCTCGTCGACCTCGGGGAGGAGGGAGCCGGCGAGCCTGCCGCCGCCGCACAGCCAGATGTCCAGGCCGTCCTCCTTCTTGAGGTCCCGCACCAGGGAGAGCGGGTCGCCGTCCACCAGTTCCACGGACGGGTCGGCGATCTCGCCGAGGGACGTGGAGACCACGTACTGGCGCAGGTGGGCGTAGGGGCTGGTGATGCCGATGTCGAGGGCGGGCCGGTAGGTGCCCAGGCCCATCACGAGGGTGTCGCACCGCTTGTTCGGCGCGTTCTCGAGGCCGACGGCGGCGCGGATGTGGGTCGGGACGAACTCCGGGTGCTGCTCGTTCATCCAGGCGCTGTAGTCGGCGGCCTCCTGCCCTTCGCCCTGGGGGTAGAAGTCGACCTCGCCGCCGGGCCCGGCGATGAAGCCGTCGATGGAGGCGCCGACGTAGTAGACGAGTTTGCGCATGCCTCTCCTTAGTACTGCGGTTGATGTACTCCGCTTGCAGTGGTCTGAACTTAGTACTCTGGTTGCAGTGGTGTCAACGCGCTCAAGGGAGAGGCACATGCGACAGAATCCGGCCCGCCGTACCGCGCTGCTGGACGCGGCCATCGAGGTGCTCGCACGGGAGGGCTCGCGAGGGCTGACCCTGCGGGCCATCGACGCCGAGGCCGGGGTGCCGGGCGGCACGGCGTCCAACTACTTCGCCAACCGGGGGGACCTGCTGGCCCAGGTGATGCGGCGGACCAGGGAGCGCCTCGTCCCCGATCCGGTCGTGCTGGCCAAGACGCTGCGGCGCGCGCCCGACCAGGCGCTGGCCGCGGACCTGATGCGCGACCTCCTGGCCCGGATGCGCGGCGACCGCGCGAGCAACCTCGCCATGCTGGAGCTGCGCCTGGAGGCCACCCGCCGGCCCGAACTCCACGCCGAGCTCAGCGAGTTCCTGACCGCCGAGCACCGGGAGAACATCGACTACCACGTGGAGGCGGGCCTGCCCGGCGGCCGCACCGGCGTCGCGCTCCTGTACTTCGCGATGCTCGGCATCGTCATCGACGACCTCACCGTCCCCGAGATCACGGCCGCCTACTCCACCGACGACCTGATCGGGGAACTGGCCGTCCGCCTCCTTCCCGACGGGGTCGGGACGCCCACTCCGGACGACGGACCGCCGGCCGGCACCGGGGCGTGAAACCCGGCCTCGCGGGGCTTCGTCGGCTTCGACCCTCCGGCCGGCTGCTCGCCGTGCCGGACCACTTGACCGCCGCGGTCCCGTCAGGGGTCCCGTCGACGCCTGCCGGCTGGCCGTTATGGGCCATTTCGCGGGTGGCGGCGGAGCCCCGCGCGCCGCCGGGAGGCGGCCGTCCCCGCAGGTTGCGATCCCGTCGTGGTCCGGGCCGTCGACATCCGCCACGGCGGCCGGTGTTGTTCGGCGTTATGTGGCGGCTGACGCAATACTCGTTAAATCTGTAGAGAAAGATTGGGTTAGGGTGATGCCAACGGTTAGAGTGCACATTCGCCGGAGTGATGGTGTGGAGTGGGAGGCCGTTGGCGGACGAGCCCGGAGTGGACGGGGAACATTCCCCGAACAGGGCGAATGCTAATCTTTCGGGCGGTCCTTTCGGACTTCCCCAACTGGACGTCCTGGTCGCGCGTATCCTGGCGCTCGGGGCGGGGGCATGGCGGCTCCGGACCGCGTCGTGGACGCGGCGCTCCCGGCTTGTGCGCAGGCGGGAGGGCGTGGCGCGCTTCACCCCTCCTCCCCTCCTGAGAGGGACCTTCCAGGGCTCTTCCTCCCCGGACGAAGGGGACGGCCGGAAAAGAGGAGGGGAATGACCGGGCAGTCGTCCGAGACCGAAAGAGAACGCCGGGGATTCGGGTCATTCCTGATATGGCTCTCCGGGGCCAACACCGAGATACTGCGGCTCGCCCCCTCTGAGCGCCCGAAATACCAGGGCATGGGGGGCGCGGTCCTCACCACGGCGCTGCTCGCCTCCCTCGCGATGTTCTTCGCCATGCAGATGGCGGTCAAGGCCTCCTTCCTCGGCGCGCTCGTGGTCTCCCTCGTCTGGTTCTGGGCGATCCTCAACCTGGACCGGTGGCTCGTCACCTCGCTGCAGCGCAGCTCCAGCCGCTGGGACCTGGTCAAGGTCGCCGTCCCCCGGCTCGTGCTGGCGCTGCTGCTCGGCCTCGTCATCTCCACCCCGCTCGTCCTGCAGGTCTTCGACGCGGAGATCCGGACGGAGATCAGCAAGATCCGCCAGGAGGAGAGCGAGGCGTTCCAGCGGGAGCAGTCGCAGGGGTCCATCGGCGCGCGCATCGAGGAGCTGGAGGGCCTGGAGACACGGCTGCTGGCGACCATCCGCAGCGGCGGCACGGTGCTCAACGTCGAGGACGACCCGGAGGTCAAGGCGCTGCGCGAGCGCCTGGAACCGTTCGAGAAGGAACGGTCCGAGTACGAGGACAAGGCCACCTGCGAGCTGACCGGTGACAGGTGCGAGGGCGGGAGCCGCAAGTCGGGCCCGGGACCCCGGTACGACAACTACCGCAAGAAGGCGCAGCGGGCCGCGCAGGAGATCCGGGACATCAAACAGCAGATCGACACCAAGATCGAGGCGCTGCAGGAGACGTCCCGGCAGAACAGCGGGCAGGTGCTGAACGAGGCCAAGGAGAAGCTCACCGGCGTGCAGGGCGAGCTAGGGAGGCTGAAGACCCAGCAGTCCGACCAGCAGAGCATGTTCGAGGAGAACAACGCGGCCAACACCGGCCTGCTGGTCCGCCTCGAGGCGCTCGGCCAGGCGTCCGGCGGCAACAGCACCCTGCTGTGGGCGCGGATCATGCTCTTCCTGCTGATCACCACGCTGGAATGCCTGCCGATCTTCGTCAAGGTCCTGTCGCTGGTGGGCCGCCCCAGCGCCTACGACCGGCTGCTGAAGGTCTACGAGGAGCAGTCCGTGCAGACCGGCAAGCAGACCCTGCGCACCCGGCGGGCCACCACCTTCATCCAGAACTCCGACGAGCTCTCCTACGCCAACCATCTGCGCGACGAGCGGGAGCGGACGACCCGCGCGATGGCGCAGGCGACCGCGCAGGCGGAGTACGAGATCGCCCAGCGGGCCCTGCGCCTGTGGCGGGAGCACCGGCTGCGCGAGATCGAGGAGGATCCCGGCCGGTTCGCGCAGCCGGGCAGCCCGCTCCCGCCGCCCGGCCCGTCCCCCGAGGCGCTCCCGCCGTCCCGCCCGCCGCTCCAGGCGGAACGCGCCTCCCGGGAGGAGCGGCCGGAGGAGGGCTTCGCCCACGACCCCTACTTCCTCGCCGAACCGACACGAAGGCGGCGGCGCCGTTCCAGGTGGTGGCAGCTCCGCCCCTTCTGGAGGCGGACTTGACGGTGCTGAACGTCGCGGAGACCTGCGCCGCGACGCGCGCGCTCGGGCCGGGACTGCGCGCGGTGGCCTGGGTGCAGGGCTGCCCCTTTCACTGCCGGGGGTGCCTGGCGCCCGAGTGGATCCCGCAGAGGCCCGCCCGCCGGATCACACCGCGGGAGCTCGCCGCGGAGCTGCTGCGGGACGAGGCCGTCACCGGCCTGACCTTCTCCGGCGGGGAACCGATGGCGCAGGCGGAGGGGCTCGCGGAGACCGCGCGGCTGGCGCGGCGGGAGCGCGACCTCACCCTGATCTGCTTCACGGGCTTTCGCAGGGAGGAACTCGACGGCCGGGCCGGCGCGGCCGAACTGCTGGCCGAGACCGACGTGCTCATCGACGGCCGCTACGTCGACGCCCGCAATGACGACCGGGGCCTGCGCGGCAGCGACAACCAGCGCGTCCACCACCTGACCGACAGCCTGCGCGGTTTCGACTTCGACGAGGGGCGGCGCCGGGCGGAGTTCCGGTTGCGCGGCACCGAGACGCTGCTCGTCGGCGTCCCGCCTCTGCGGGTGGCCGCAGCCTGGCAGGCCATGGAGACACCGCGGACCGTACGGGACGCGGAGGGAGAGGACGCGCAGTGAGCGGGGCGAAGCGCATCAGCGTCGACCAGGGGGCCTGGAACAGGGCCCAGAAGGCCGCGCGGCGGCTGGCCGACGTGCAACGGGACCTGCCTCGGATGCTGGAGGAGGTGCGCAGGCAGCACCAGGCCGACCTCGACCGCGCCCTGGGGGCGGTCGACCGCAGGCAGCAGCAGGTCGAGAACGACCTGGGCGGGCTCAGCCGGTACACCCGCGACCTGGAGGAGCAGACCAACCGGCGGCTGCGCGAGCAGGCATCCCGGCTGAAGAGGCTGCGCGTCGAGACGGGCGAGGAGGCCCAGCGGCTGCGCAGGGAGCTCGACGAGGAGCGCGCCGCGCGAAAGCTGCTCGACGACAAGGTCGCCGAGCTGGAGAGCGGCCGTGACCGCGCCTCCGAACGGGCGCTCGCCACCTTCTCGGACGCCGTGAAGATGAGCGAGACCGTCGGGTCCATGCCGCACGAGAAGTTCGCCCCCGGACGGCTCGACAGGATCCGGCAGCGCCTCGTCCACATCAGCGACACGCTCGAAGGGCAGGAGGCCGCCTACTCGCTGGGCCGGATACAGGAGGCCTACTTCGACCTGAGCGACCTGCGCGCCGAGGTGCAGCTCGCCGAACGGGAGTGGTGCCTGGCCCAGGCCGAGGCGCTCGGCGCGCTGCGGCTGGCCGCCGAACGCGCGGCCGCGCGCGCCGACCTGCCCGTGCCCGGCGAGGACGGCGAGCCACCGGCCGACGTCAGGCTCGTCGTCGACTTCTGGACCGACGGAGGGCTGACGGCGCTGCGCGAAGAGATCGCCGCACTGATCCGGGAGGCGGAGGTCCTCGACGGCCCGCTGACCGTCGAGGACCTCCGCCTGGCCGTCCGGGAGCACGCCCCCCGCTACGAGGCGGAACTGGACGCCCTGGTGGAGCGGGCGGCCGCGCGGCTGTACGCCTCGCAGCTGCGGGCCGAGACCGCCGACCACATCATCGACGCCCTGGAGGACCAGGGGTACGAGCTCGTCGAGGAGACCTACGAGGGAGAGGACTACCGGGAGGCCCACTACAGCAAGGTGCGCCACCTGGGGGACGGCAGCGAGGTGGTGGTGGAGGTCGCCCCCGAAGGCGACACGGGTCTGGCGATCCGGTTGTTGTCGTACGGCGACGGGCGTTCGGAGACGCGGCGCGTGCAGCGGGCCGAGAACCTCCTCGCCGCGCTGCGGCGGCAGGGCGTCCCCGTCGGGTCCCCCACCGACCTGGGCGTCGAGCCGTCCCCCGGGGAAGGAGACTTCCAGCTGATCCGCGGCCGTCGGCGGCGCCTTGACTGAGCCGATCGCGACCCGCTTGAGGCCGTTCAGCCGGGCGGCCGCGGAGGGGGAGTCGCCGCTGATCCTCTACGGGCAGGGCACGCGGGACGTGTTCGTCGACGAGGCGTACCGCCGCGCCGACCTCGGCCAGGCCGTCCACGACGCCCTGGCCGCCGCGGGTTTCCAGCGGGTGGTCTTCTTCTCGCTGAAGGGCATGCTCACCGTGCGGGACCCGGCTTCCCGCCTGCGGCCCGCGCCGGAGCCGGAGCTTGCGGAGCCGCCGCGGCGCAGGCCCAGGGTGAAGGGGCCGATGGGGGAGCACCGGATCTCCCCGCGCGCGCGGCCCCGGCACGAGCCGGCCGCCCCGCCGGGTCCGGCCATGACCGACGACGCCGCGCTGCAGATGATCGTCTCCCTGATGGGGCAGCGGGAGACGCGGACGGCGATCGTCCTGGAGAAGGTCGAGCTGATCGAGCGCTGGCTCCAGGCGGCGACGCAGCGCGACCTCGCCGTCGCGCTCGACTCCTGGCTCGGCGACCGGTCCGGCCACGGGAACGTGTGCGTGCTGGTCTTCAACAAGGACCACCTCGCGGAGGTCGAGGAGTACGCCAGGACGAGCCGGAACCTGCCGGGCCTGCTGGACTCCGCGGTCGCCGCGGAGCGCAGGCGCCCGGGGAGTCCTGGCCTCCTCGGGCCGCCGGAGGAGGGCGAGCTGGCCGGGCTCGTGCACCGGACGCGGGTGGGCCGCGGGCTGGAGATCGGCGACTGGAGCCGGCTCGCCCACCTGGTGCGGCTCATGGGGCGGGACGGGCTGCCGCTGGTCACCTGGGAGAACCGGCTGGACCGGCTCCGCGCGCGGCGGCGGCCGCTGACCCACGAGGCGCTGCGCGAGCAGGGCTGGGTGAGCGGCCCGGAGCTGCCCGAAGGGGACGTCTGGCAGCGGCTGGCACGGCTCAGGGGCCTGGACGGGGTCCGCGAGCACCTGGAGGGCCTGCGCTGGCGGCCTCCTTCGGGCCGGGAGGCGGTCACCCGCCACATGGTCTTCACCGGCAACCCCGGCACGGGCAAGACCACCGTCGCCCGCCTGGCCGGGGAGGTCTTCCTGGAGCTGGGCCTGCTGCGCCGCGGGCACGTCAAGGAGGTCGGCGCCGCGGACCTGGTCTCGCCGCACGTGGGCGAGACGGCCCTCAAGACCCACCGGGCGGTCGACGAGGCGATCGACGGGGTGCTGTTCATCGACGAGGCCTACATGCTGAGCGACCAGAGCGACGGCTTCGGCGGCGAGGCGATCGACACCCTCCTTGCCCGCATGGAGAACGACCGGTCGCGGCTCGTCGTCATCGCGGCCGGGTACCCGGCGCGGATCCGGGAGTTCCTGCGGGCCAACCCCGGCCTGAGCAGCCGCTTCCCGAAGGCCAACATCCTGGACTTCCCCGACTACCCTCCGGACGTCCTGACGGACATCGCCCGCAACGGGCTGGACGAGCTCGGCCTGACCCGGGGAGCGGGCTTCGACGCCGCCCTGGAGAAGGCCGTGCACCGCATGCACCGCCACCGGGACCCCGGTTTCGGGAACGCGCGGGCGATGCGCGAACTCGTCGAGGAGACCGGTGCGCGCTGGGCGCGCAGGGTCAAGCACCTGCGGACGGCGCCGCTGGAGCCGGAGGACCTCCCCGCTGACGCGCCGCGGGGGGAGCCTCCCGCGGCGCTGGCGGAGCTGCTCGGGCCGCTCGACGGCATGATCGGCCTGGGCCCGGTGAAGGAGGGGGTGCGGTCGCTGCTGGTGCGGCTCCAGCACAACCGCCGCCGGGGCAGGGGCGAGGTGGTCGCCCCCCACCTGCTGTTCCTCGGGCCGCCCGGCACCGGCAAGACGACGGTCGCCAGGGAGCTCGGCCGGATCCTGCGGGAGCTGGGGCTGCTCGGCCGGGGTCACGTCGTCGAGGCGGGCAGGGCGGACCTGGTCGGCGCGTACGTCGGCCACACCGCGCTCAGGACCAGGGAGCGGATCGAGGAGGCGATGGACGGGATCCTGTTCGTCGACGAGGCGTACAGCCTCTCCCGGGGCGCCGCGGAGAACGACTTCGGCCGGGAGGCCATCGACACCCTGGTGCAGGAGATGGAGAACCGGCGCGGCCGGCTCGTGGTCGTCGCCGCCGGGTACCCCGAGGAGATGTCCCGCTTCCTGGCCGCCAATCCCGGGCTTGCGTCCCGCTTCCCGGGCGTGATCGACTTCCCGCCCTACACGGTGCCCGAACTGGGGGAGATCCTGCGGACGATGGCCGAGGCCGAGGGGTACGCGCTGGGGGAGGGCGTGCCCGAGCGGGCCGCCCGGTGGCTGGAGCGGGCGAGGAGGGCACCCGACTTCGGGAACGGCCGCGGTGTGCGGGAGCTGCTCGGGCTGATGGAGGCCGGGATCGCCGAGCGCACCCAGGCCGACCCCGCAGCCGACCTCGACACCTTCCGGCCGGAGGACGTGCCCGATGCCCGTAGGTGAGGCCTCCTGCCCGGTCTGCTCGCTGCCCGCCGGGCGGCTCGACCGCTGCGCCGAGTGCGGCTGGGAGCTGCGGACGGACTGGCGGCAGGGCCGCGCCGACCGGAGCGGGTTCGCCGCCGCGCTCCAGGAGGCGGTGCTCGACCACGACCTGCGGGTGGCCGCCCGGCTGGACGAGGACTGGAAGCCGTACGCGGCCTGGCTGCGCGGCGTCCCCGACGAGGCCGCCTGGACGCGGGCGCGGACCAGGCAGGGCCCGCCCGTCCGGCCGCTGCGCCCGCTGCTGGCCAGGGTGCTGCCCGCGCTGGGCGCCGCCGACTCGCTGGCCGTGTTCGAGACGGACGCCGAAGGCGTCGCGGTGACCCTGGTCCGGGCGGGGGAGCTGGAGCAGGCCGACCGTTCGGCCCGGCACGGCGTCACCTGGCGGGAGCTCGTGCCGATGCTCGCGCAGGACCCCGCCGAGCGGAGGTTCCAGCTCGCGGGCGGGCTGGCCGGGCTCGACCGGGCCACCCTGGAGGCGGTGCTGCGCCAGCGGCTCACCCGCTGGGCCGAGGGTCTGGCCGAGGGCATGGTGCGCATCGCCGTCTGCCGCGCCCCGGGCTGGACCCTCCCGGAGCAGGCCGTGCGGTCGCTGGGTTCGATGACGGCCCGGGAGACCGGGCGGGTCCAGGACGCGCTGGACGGGATACGGGCGGAGCTGCCGCTGCGCGTGCCGTACGGGCTGCTGGTCGCCGCGGTGAACCCCGACCGGACGGTGCGCATGGCCACCAGGCCGCTGTTCGCCGCGGGGACCCGGCCCGGGACGTCCGCGCGGGCGGGCGTGCGGTGCGTCGAGGGCGGCGTGGCGCAGGACACGGTGCTCGCGGTGGTCACCGAGGAACCCGCGCGGCGGCTGGTCTCCGCCTGGTCGGGGCCGCTGGACCCGGGCGGGGCACACGAACTCGAGGTCCTGCTGGAGGCGCCCGGCCGGGTCCGCCTGGTGCGGCCGGGCGGCATGGCGGCCGACCCCCGCAGCCTCGCGGAGCTGGAACGGCTGGCGCCCGCCCGGCTCGACCTGCGGGCGGAACAGATCGAGCTGGTCTGCCTGCTCGAACTCAACGGCCGTCCGGAACCGGTCGCCCGGCGCAGGGAACTGCTGTCCGGGCTGTTCGAGCTGCTGGCGCGGGAGGCGCCCGGCCGGGTCTCCGCGGCGGTCCTCGGGTACGGGGAGCACTTCGCGGCGGGCAGGAAGCACCCGGCCGTGCTGCACGGCGACTGGCTCAGGCCGCTGCCGGAGGCCCGGGAGGTGCTCGACGCGCTGCCCGACCGTGCCACCGGCTTCTACCCGAACGCGGCGCCGCTGGAGGACGCCCTGCACGAGGTCGTGGACCGCGGCGCGCGGGACCCGTTCGCCTACTCGCGGGTCCTGCTCGTCCTGGCCGGGCGCACCGCCCACCCGCCGTCCACCCCCCTTCTCCAGGACGTGGACAGGCCCGCCCACGCCTGCCTGAACGGCCTCGACTGGCAGGACTCCGCCGCGCGCCTCGACTTCGCGGCGAAGGTGACCCGGCGCTTCGCCGTGCTCGACCGCCTGGACGAGGCCGCCCGCGCGGAACCCCTCTGGCGGGAGCTCGGCAGGGACCTGCTCGTCGAGCTCCCGAAGGCCACGCCGCGCCGGCTGGCCGTCGACATGAACCTGATCCCGGCGGATCCGGTCCGCTGCCCGTTTCCGCTCGCCGACGTCCCTGCGAGGTGACCATGTCCACGCCCCCGGCTCCCGCGACCCCCACGCCCCCGCCGCCGCCCGATCCCGCCGCGTCCCGGGGCCGGATCGGGTTGTGGGGGCCGCCCGCCAGCGGCAAGACCACCTTCCTGGCGGCGCTGGGCCTGGCCCTCGACCGCGGCGACTTCCCGTGGCTGCTCTACGGGCGGGACGAATGGTCCAACACGTTCCTGTCCTCCCACACCGACCTGCTCCGGCAGAAGACGTTCCCCCCGGCCACGACCGACCTCTCGCGGGAGCTGTCGTGGGTGTTCCGGGGCAGCCGGACGATCCGGGAGGGCAGGCTGCTGCGCAGGTCCACACGGGAGGTCGTCTCCGAGCTCGACCTCGAGCTGATCGACGCGCCGGGCGGCTACTTCATCGGCAGGTCGCAGCCGGCCGAGCCGTCCAGGGTGCGGTTCGACGACGATGACGACGAGGAGGAGAGCCAGGAGGAGCGGCTGTACCGCCACCTCGGCGCCTGCCACGGCCTCATCTACCTCTTCGACCCCACCCGGGAGCGCACCAGGAAGGACTCCTATGACTACTTCCACCACACGGTGCTGCAGATCGCGCGGCGGTCGGCGGCGCGGAGCGGGGACCGCTTCCTGCCCCAGCACCTCGCGGTGTGCATCACGAAGTTCGACCACCCGCACGTCTACGGACCGGCGTTCAAGAACGGCTTCATCGACCAGACGCTCAACCCCCAGCACTTCCCCGCGGTGCCCGACGACCTGGCCGAGGAGCTGTTCGAGTTCCTGGGCGAGGCCGACCGCGAGAGCAGCGCGGTCCTGCTCAGGAACAGCATCCGGCGGCACTTCCACCCCGACCGGACCCGCTACTTCATGACCTCGGCGGTCGGCTTCTACCTCGACCCCGACCTCGGCAGGTTCCGGCACTCCCAGTACTGGAACGTCGTCGAGGAGGAGGGCGACGAGGGGCGGACCTCCCGGATCCTGGGCGACGTCTACCCCGTCAACGTGGTGGAGCCGCTGGCATGGCTGGCCGAGACCCTGCTGCCGAGGAGCTGAGATGGTCCGCGCACGGATCGGCTGGGGACTGCGGGGCAAGCCCGCGGGCAGCCACGACGAGTACGCCGTTCTCGCCGCGGGCGGCCCGGCGTTCGGCAAGGGCGACTACGCGGGCATCTTCTCGCGGTTCTCCCCGGGCAACCCGCCGGTGGGCCGGGAGAGCCCGGGGTCGCTGCCCTGGGTGGTGCTCAGCGTGTTCCGCGACGACCACGAGCACTACCTCGGCCTGACGGTCCAGGACTGGTCGAACGACACCGACGCGGCGGGCCGCCCCATCTCGCTCAGCAGGTGCTTCGCCGTCCCGTACACGCTGGTCGCGGAGAACCGGATCTCCTACCGGGACCTCTACACGGCCCTGCACGCGGTGGACCTCCCGCCCGACGGCAGGACGCTGGACGTCGAGCTGCCCGAGACGGCGGAGGGCGCGCAGGCCGCGCTGGTGGAGCGGTTCGGCTTCGAACGGGCCGCCGCGGCGGCGGCCCTCCTCCTCGAAGGCCCGGTGACCGTCACCCGCGCGGAGGAGCTGACCCCGCGGGACAGGGTGGACTTCTTCGAGGCGGTCGCCGCCCTGCTGCCCTGCGGCTGGCGCACCCGCTTCACCGCGAGCACCTGGCACAACGACGGAAGCCGGCATCTCGGCCTGGTCTTCGCCCGGCAGCGCCGGTCCGGCTCGGTGGAACTGGACTGGCAGACGCCCCGGTTGCCGTCCGAGTCGGTGATCGCGGGCGACTACTGGGGGCAGCTCCACGAGCTGAAGGGGGTGCGGGGCATCCCTCTGTCCGTCATCGTGGCCCACCTGGCGGGCTGCGGGGAGCCGCTCGCCGGAGCCGAGCCGTCCGAGGCCGTCCACATCTTCGCGGACCTGGACAGGCCCCGCACCGTTCTGAAAGCGGCCATGGGCGGCAGGGCCTCGGCCGAGGACCTCCGCTGGGTGTTCACCTCGGGACGCTTCCGGGAACTGCGCGCCGAGGAGCGGGCCGCCCTGTTCGACCAGCTGGTCGGGCTGGGAGACGTCGAGGACATCCCGCTCGTCGAACGGCTCTGGGCGGAGGCCGGAGGCGACCTGAAGTCGCTCGTCCGGGCCGCACGGACGGATCTGCGGCGGCGGGACCCGTCGGAAGAAGGAAGCCGCTATCTGGGGGCCGCCGAGCGGCTGGGGCTCGCGGATCCCTTCCTGGCCGGGTTGGTCCGGCTTCTGGAGCCGGGAGAGGATCCCGGCGGGGAGGTCATGGTGGCGCGGCTGGTGATGGCCCGCTCCCAAAGGGACCACATTGCGACGTTCCAGGCCGTGGCCGACAACAAAGCGGTGCTGCACCAGCTGCTCTGCCACCTGGCGGTCGACAGGGGAGCGGATCTCGTCGGCTGGTTCCGGCAGCTGTCCCGTTTCGTTCCGGCGGACTTCCTCCATCCCTTCTTCCGTGTTCTCCACGGGGACGCGGAGCGGCCCCTGGACGCCGAGACCCTGTCGGGGTTCCTGGCCCACGGCTCCGCGTCGCTCCATGCGCTGCTGGTCGCGGCGGAGGTCAGGGGGCGGCTGGACCGGGTGCTTCCCGAGTTCGCGTCCCTGGTGATCACCGACGCCAGGCTCGGCCACGCCTTCTGGACCGACTGGATCTTCGAGCTCGACCCGGTCGGAGGGCACGACCGGGGAATGCTGGACGTGCTCCTCCTCTGGCGGGACCGGTCGCCTCGCCATCTGGAGAAGGCCGCGCTGGAGGACTGGCGCGGATACCGGGAGGGGTTCGTCGCGGGGTGCGCGATTCCCGGGGTGGAGGCCGGGCTCGACAGGATCCTCGCCGGGCTGGCCGCCCACCTGCGGGAATGGAACTGGTGCAAGGACCCCCGGCAGGTGGCCGTGGTGCTCGCGCTGGCCACGGCCTACCGGGAATCCCCGGTGCTGACGGCGGCGGTGCTCGCGGCCCGGGCCGCGGCACCGGAGCTGTCGGACGACGAGGGGTACCGCTCCTGGCGGGAGCAGGCGCTCCAGAGGCACGCGCCGCTGGAGGGCCAGGAGCCCGTGATCGTCCTGAAGGCGCTGCCGCGGGACGCCGCAGCGGAGAACGTGGGACGGCTCTGCGCGGAGATGCTCGGGCGCGGCGTCCTGCCGAGCAGGCTGGTGGAGTGCCTGGACCAGTCGCACTGGCGGCTCACCGGGGACCGTCTGGTCGGTCTTCTGACCGGGGCCCGGAGTTCTCTCCGCGCGAGCGGGGTGTCCGAGGCCGGAGCCAGGGAGAAGTGCCGGATCCTGACCGCCGCGATCCAGCGGAGCAGGAGCCGGCCGCATATGAGCGACGCGCATCTGAGTGATCTGCGGTACACGGCCGTCCAGAGCATCTGCACGGAGCTGGAGCACTACTCCTTCCTGCTGGAGACCATCGCGGCGGACACCGAGGACAAGAAGTCCTTCCACGTGGGCGACCAGTCCCGGCAGCGGCTGATCGAGCTCTCCGCCTGGCTGAAGGGCGTCATCGAGGCGAGCCGGTCCAGGAAGTTCTTCGGCCGATGACCGGGACCCTGGTGCTGGATCTCGACGAGTTCACGGCCACGCTCGTGCGTTCGGGCGTGCCGGAGGTGCACCGGCTGCCGCCCGGCCTCCGGCTGGACGGGCTGGCCGTGCCCGGTTGCCGTTTCGTCGTCCTCCTTCCGGACTCGGGGGACGAGCTCGGCTGGCAGGAGGCGGCGCACCGGGTGGTCGCGCCCTTCGGGCGGCCCGTCTACGCCGACCGGTTGACCGCGGTCGCCGCGGCCGCGGGGGCCGGGGGGATCTCGGGGGCGTTCCCGGTGTGCGATCTGGCGGCGGGAGGACTGCACGCGGGCTTCGCCGAGGTCGCGGAGAACCGGATCCGGGTGGACCACCGGATACGTGAACCCGAACTGGGCTGGGCGTCCTTCGTCGGCGCCGTGGTGCGCGCGCTGCCCGGCCGGAGCGGTCCTGCCGTCCACCGGGCCCTGGCCGACGGCGGGGAGCGGCTCGCGGTCACCCTGCGGCTCGCCCGGGAGGACGCCGCCTACGGGGACACGCCCGCGGTGTGGGTGGAGGGGCAGGCGGTCCCCGCGGGCCTGCTGCTGGACTGCCTCACCCCTTACGCGCAGCGGCTGCGTTCCGCGCTGGCGGAGCTGCGCGTGCCGGCCGCCGAACCGGTGCTGGCGGGGGAGTTCGTCGGTTTCCCGCTGCTGCGCGAATTCGTCTTCGACGTCTCCGGTGAGAAGCCCGGAGCGTTCTCGCCGGGGCCGCACGCGGCGGCGCACGGGGCCGTCCAGCTGGCCTCGGGCCGGTTCACCCGGCAGGAGCCCCTCCCGCTGCCGCTGAAGCTGCCTCTGCACCGGGTCAGGAACGGCCTGCTGGAGGAGGCGAACATCCCGATCCCCGTCGGGCCGGGGGAGTTCGCCTCCCTGGGGGAGCGGCCGCTGCGTCTGGGGGCGGGCCCCGGTGACGTTCCGCTGGGAGACCGCGCCGAGCTCGTCCTGGAAGCGGCGGACGGGGTGCGCAGGCTCGACCTCTCCGCGCTGCCCGCGGGCTCCTACGAGGTGGGGCTGCGCGTCTCCCGCCGGCTCGGGGCGGTGCTGGCCTTGCGCGCCGGTGACGGAGCCACTCCCGTCTTCATCCCCTTGGAGGCCAGGACATGAGCGATTCGTCCCGTACGGAGCTGCGCGCCGCGCTGGCCGCCGTGATCGAGGAGGCGCGGTCGGTCGACCTCACCGACGACACCGCCGCGCTCGTCTTCGTCACCGGTCTGCAGCGGGCGCTCGAAGACCTGCCTGAGCTGTTCGGCCTGGCCGGGACGCTCATCGAGGCGGCCATGCTGGGTTCGACCGCCCGCGAGCGCCTCGCCGGCCGGATCGCCGAGCTCGACCGGCTGCGTGCCGAGCTCGGCGAGGAGCAGCAGACCCTGCGCCGGCTGCAGCCGGTCCTCGCCGAGCTGAAGGCGGCCGCCGCCGAGCGGGAGAGGGTCGCGCAGGAGCTGGCCGAGCTCCAGCGGTTGCGGTCGTTGGCCGAGGAGCTGCCCGCACTGCGGGAGCAGCGGCTTCTGCTGGAGCGCCGGCGTGCGGAACTGGAGTCCGCCGAGGCGGCGGAAGCGGCGCTGGCCTCGGCCGCCGACGAACTCGTCCGGTCGTCCGACGCCCGGCTCGCCTTGCTGGCCCCGTTGGCCAGGGAGGCGGTCGAGCATGCGGACAGGGCCGATCGCGAACTCGCCGCCGCCAAGGCCAGGCTGCTGGAGGAACAGGTCAGGTCGAAGACCCTGACCGCTGAGCTGGCGGCGCTCACCGCGGACTTCGAGGCGCTGCGTGAGCAGAGCGAGAGGCGGATCCCCTTTCTGCAGCGCTACCGGGAGGCCGACGCAGAGCTCAGGGACGGCCTGGCCCGCGGCGCCCCGGACGGGAGAACGGGCCTGGACCAGGCCCGGACCGCCCTCGCCGAAGTCGAGGAGCGGCTCCAGGAGATCGACGGGCTGCTCCGCTCCGCCCTGCACGCGCACGACAAGTCGTATGCCGAGCTGCGGGCGGAGACGGGACTGCTCTGATTAAACTCGCTCACTGTGCGCCACTTCATGGGACTTTTGGCAACTTTGTCAATCTTGGTATGTCTATGTCCCGCCCCGGCGGTGGCCGAACCGGTGAGGAGCCGGGCGGACCTGCTGGCGGAACGGCTGAAGAAGCGGCCCGTCCAGGTGGGCGACCACGAGCTGCGGGTGGTTCCGGAGGGGGCGGCGGAGCGGATCGAGCAGACGCTCGGGGCGCTGGGGGTGCCGTTCTTCGTCGTGGTGGAGACGGCGGGCCTGTACCGGGTGGAACGGGAGGAGCCCGGAGAGCTGATCCCGCTGCTGCGAGACCGGCTCAGGAAGAAGGGCGTCTACCTGGTGACCGACCCGTCGGGAGACGGGACGGCGCGGCAGTACGGCGGGGCGTTGCCGGTGGAGCAGGCCTGGCACACGGCACGGATGGAGATGCCGTACGACGCGGACGTGACGGAGTACGTGGCGCGGTTCGTGGAGATCCTGAAGGCACCCGACGTCAACGCGCGGATCGAGGCGCGGCGGCAGGCGCCGAAGCCGGAGTACCAGGTGCGCGCCGAAGCGCGTGACCGGGCGGAGATGAAGGCTTTCACCATCGGCGCGGCGGTGGGCGGGCTGCCGCTGCTCGTGCTGCTGGCCTTCCGTTTCGTGCGGAAGGGAGCGCGGAAATGAGGGCGGCTGCGTTCTTGCTGACGGCGGTGCTGGTGCTGCTCGTCCCGGGAGGCGGCGCGTCCGCCGACGAGCCGCCGTACGCGCTCACCCGCCTGGACCGGGTGGCCACGGCGCTGGAGAAGGACCCCTTCTTCATCGACGAGGAACTCCTGGGGACGCTGGACGCCAAGGAGCGCAAACGGATCCGGACGGCGATCAGGAGGACGAGCAGGAGTCTGGGCATGCCGGTGTTCGTGCTCCTGATCCCCAACCCGTCGAGTTCGGAGGCCGACGGCCGCAACGACGTGTTCCTGCACTGGCTGCACGACGAGCTCGGCAAGGACGGCCTCTATCTGATGGCCGACCACGAGGCGGACCTGGAGGTCGTGCCGTTCGAGGTTCCGCGTGACATCGGATACATGCTCATCGGCGAGGAGCTGGTCGACTCCGCCGACCCTGGAGACCCCTTCGCCGACCTGCCCCAGCGGATCGAGGGCGCGCTCGACGAACTGGCCGGGACGCCGCCGGGAGAACCCGCCACACCCAGGCTGTACGCCACCGCCGACCCGTTCGGCCGGAAAGAGCTCCCGGTGAACGAACCGGAGACGTGGGGCTCTTTCTGGGGAGGCCTGTTCGCGGGCCTGAGCGCCGTCCTGGCGCTGTACGGGATCGCCGTGGCGATCCGGGGACGCTACCGGTCCCTGACGCGCTCTCCCCACGATTCTCCCCAGCCCCGGGTCAAGAGCCTGCGCGCGCTGGCGGACGAGGAGCTGGCAAGGCTCGCCGCGCTGATGCCGCCTCCCGACGACGCGCCGGGCCGCCTGTACGTCCAGCGGTCCTACGACGCCGCCCGGTTCCTGTCCGAAGGCGTCGGCCCCGACCCGGGCCCCCGCGACACCGGCGCGGCACTCGACCTGGTCGGGGTCATCGTGCTGGCCAGGCAGGGCCGCGAGATCCTGGAGAAGGACCTGCTCCGCCCGCTCGTCCCGTGCCGGATGAATCCGCTGCACGGTCCGGGTGTGCTGAAGCGCAAGGTGGTCGGGATGCCCACGGGCAAGGTGTGCCGGGCATGCGCGGACGTCCGGCCGAACGAGCGCGGTGACAAGGTGCTCAGGGTGCCCGGCGGCTACCGCTACCACGAGGTGGACGGCCGCTGGAAGCGCGGTTACGTCGGCCAGGACCTGGCCGAAAGGGTGCTGGAGTCCCTCAGCGCCGAACGGTTCGGAGATGAAGATCGCCCCAGGGGCTGACGTTCTCGCCGTTCGCGTTGAAGAATGGGTGGATGGACGCTGAGCGAGAACGGCCCGTGGTCGTGGTGATGGGGGTCTCGGGAAGCGGGAAGACGACCATCGGGCGGATGCTGGCGGAGCGGTTGGACGTCGAGTACGCCGAGGGCGACGAGTTCCACCCTCCGGGCAACGTCGCGAAGATGGCCGCCGGGCTGCCGCTGAACGACGAGGAGCGGTATCCGTGGCTGGCGGCCGTCGCGGAGTGGATCGGAGAACGCCTTCGGAGCGGTGAAGGCGGGGTGGTGGCCTGCTCGGCCCTGAAGCGCCGCTACCGCGACGTGCTGCGCGGGGCGGGGCCGGGGGTGAGGTTCCTGCATCTGGACGTCGACCAGGGGGCGGTCGCCGCGCGGGTCGCGGCGCGTGCCGGCCATTTCATGCCTGTTTCGCTTGTCGGGTCGCAATTCGAGGCGCTGGAGCCGCTGCATTCCGATGAGCAAGGAGCGGTGGTCGACGCGGGGCAGCCGCCGGAGGAGACAGTGGAGGACGCGGTCGAACGGCTGGAACTCGACAAGGGCTGAACCGGCGGCATGAGGCGCCTCCCGCCCTCCGGAGAATGCTCTCTTTAAACGAGCATGCTGCTGAGATCACGGCATATGATCAGCTTTGCGATATTCCATGATGCCGGGGGAGGCGTCCGTGAGCGATTCTGGATCAGAGTGGGACTTCACGTCCATCAGCAGCGACCGGGCGCCGGTGAACATCGACACCACGGTCGCGCATCCGGCGCGGATGTACGACTACTACCTCGGCGGAAAGGACAATTTCGCCGCGGACCGTGCCGCCGCCGACGCGGCGATGGCGGCCGCGCCGGGGATGGAACTGACGGCTCGGATGAACCGCGCATTTCTCGGTCGCGCTGTGCGTTTTCTGGCCGAAAGCGGCATCAAGCAGATCATTGACATCGGTACCGGCATTCCCACCGCGGGCAACACCCACCAGGTCGCCCAGGAAGTGGACCCGCAGATCCGCGTCGTCTACATCGACAACGACCCGATGGTGCTCATCCACGCGCGGGCGCTGATGGAGACGCAGAGCCAGGGCACGACCACCGTCATCCAGGCCGACCTGCGCGAACCCGAGGCGATCCTGGCGCACCCGCAGGTGCGTTCGCTCATCGACTTCACCCGGCCGATCGCCGTCAACCTCGTCGCGATCCTGCACTTCATCAAGGACGAGGAGAACCCCCGGGAGATCCTGAAGACGCTGCGGGAGGCCCTCCCGAAGGGCAGCTACCTCGTCGTCTCGCACTGCACCCTCGACTTCACCCCGCCCGAGATCGGCGCCGCCCTGCGCGAGATCTACAACAAGGCCACCGCGCCCCTGGTGCCGCGCACCCACGCCGAGATCCTCGAGTACTTCGAGGGGTTCGAGCTGGTCGAGCCGGGGCTGGTGCTGCCTCCCCTGTGGCATCCCGACCGCATCGTCTCCCAGGAGGAGGCCGAGAACGCGCACTTCTACGCGGGGGTCGGCCGCCTCCTCTGAACCGGGACGTCAGGGAGACCAGGCGAAGAGCGAGACCTTCGGCACCCTGGTCGTCCTCCCGTCGCGGGAGACGGTGAGCGTCGCGGGCACGGACAGGCCGGTGAGCCTGGCCTCGCTGCCGTCCTTGGCGAACCGGGCCGCGGAGGTGCCGCGCCCGGCGGGCGTCCAGGCTCCCGACGCCAGCCGGAACAGGGCGGGGCCGCGCGGGATGCCCGCGTCGGCGTTCGGGCACTCCTTCTCCTGCGGCAGGAAGGTGCCGTTCAGAACACCGGAGGCGTCATACCAGGTGGACTTGACGGTGACGTAGCCCGCGGGCATCTCCGGCTCGGTGACCTGCCCGGTTGCCAGGTCGCTGAGCCGGACGCTCTCGTAGTGTTCGCAGTGGCCGCCGCGCCTGGCGCCGATGTAGACGAGGGTCCGCTCGTCCGGCGAGACGGAGAACGAGTGCGGCCCGACGTTGCCCCTGCCGTCGTCGTCGAAGAGCAGGGCGGCCTGCCCGTTCTCGGAGACGCGGTAGTACGCGACCGGCCCGCCGTAGGCGCTGGTCCCCACGCCGTAGTAGACGATCAACGTGTCCCTGGTCGCGGCCTCCAGGGAGGGCCCGTTGGGTGGGAAGTCGGGGAACGGGTTCTCGGCCAGGCCGGTGATGGGGACCTTGCGGGGCGGGCCGTCCCCATGCGGGTAGAGGACCAGCTGCCGGGACGTACGTTCCGCGGTGACCAGCTGCTCGCCCCGGAAGACCGCGGTGCCGCAGGAGCCGTCCGCGCAGTCCCAGGAGTACGCCTTGCGGCCGTCGGCGGACGCGAGGTGGACCTTGTCCCCTCCTGCGTTCTTGCTCTTGGCGGTCGTCCAGGCGAGCCAGGATCCGCTCGCGGACCAGACGAGAGAGTCCCCGGGAGCCCTTCCGGACAGCGAAGCGACCTTCCTGGGCCGTCCGTCCGGACCGCTCACGATGACGGCGCTGTTCGTCATGTAGGCGAGGGACGGTTTCGTTGGAGTGGAGGCGGCCACCGCGGGCGGTGACGGCTGGTCTCCGGTGAACTTCTGCACCGCGAAGACGCTCACGCTGGCCGTGACGAGCACGCTGAGGACGGCGCTGGCGACCGTCAGGGAAGTACTGCCGAGGATGGTCGCGCTCAAGCCGGTCTTGGCGGTGGTGGCGGCGGTGGTCGCCGCGGTGCCCCCCACCATTGTGGACAGCATCGCCCCACCGAGCATTCCGGCCGCTATACCGCCGAGCACGGCACGTCCCCGGGCTTCCCAGTCCCGCCCGTACGCGGCGGTCGCGGCGGCTTCCAGTTCGATGACGAAGCTCTGCGCGGACGGGGGCCGTGCGGATGCGTCCTTGGCCATACCGCGCATGATGAGCCCGCGCAGCGGCTCGGGGACCTCTTCCACTGGGACAGGGGCGAGCCGGTGCAGGTCGGAGAGCAGCCCGTCACGGAAGGGGAGGCGTCCCGTGACGCACTCGAAGAACACGCATGTGGCGGCGTACACGTCCGTCGCGGGCGTGGCGGCTTCTCGCGTCCACTGTTCGGGCGCCATGTATGAGGGTGTCCCGGAGCCGCCGCGGCTGCCCGCGAACACCGCGACACCGAAGTCGATCAGTTTGCTCTGCCCCTCACCCGTCACGATGACGTTGGCGGGCTTGTAGTCGCGATGCACGATTCCGAGCCGGTGGGCGGCCTCCAGGCCGAGCAGCGAGCCCTTGAGCACGAGCAGCGCCGCTTCGGGAGTGAGCGCCCCGTGTTCGTCCAGGAGGGCCCGCAACGATGTTCCGTCGACCGCCTCCATGACGATCGCGGCTCCGTCGGCGAGTTCGCGGAACTCGTACAGAGCGGCCACATGCGGGCTCTCGACGCGCTGGAGCAGCACCGCCTCGTCCCGGAAGCGTGCCACGGCCGCGGCTTTTGCGCGGTGCAGGAACTTGACCGCGACGATACGCCCGGACGGGCCGTGCTGCGCCAGCACGACCCGTCCCTGGGCGCCCGAGCCCAGCTCCCGCAGTTCCCTGTATTCGGGAAGATCCCTCATGCGGGCAATTTAGCGATATCTGATCGGGTGCGGAGGATCCACACGGTCAACACGATCGCGGCCGCGGTGAGGCCCGCGCCGATGCCGAAGGCGAGCCGGAAGCCGTCGGTCAGCGCGAAGGCCTCGGACTCCCCCCGCCCGGTGAGGCTCTCGGTGCGGGAGGCCGCCAGGGTCGTCAGCACCGCGACGCCCAGGGCCGAGCCGATCTGCTGGGTGGTGTTGAACAGCCCCGAGGCCACCCCGCTGTCCTCCGGCCGTTCGACGGACATGCCCAGGCCGGTGAGGGCGGGCATGGCGAGCCCGAAACCGCCGGCCAGCAGCAGGGCCGGCAGGACGTCCACCAGGTAGGAGCCGTCGGAGGGGAGGCGGGTGAGCAGGAGGAACAGCGCGAACAGCAGGCCGAGCCCGGTCAGCAGCATCGGGCGCTGCCCGAAGCGGGTGATGAGGCGGGCGGAGAACCCGAGGGAGACGACGCTGATCGCGAGCGCGGCGGGCAGCATCGCCAGCCCGGTCTCGTAGGCCCCGTAACCCAGGACGTTCTGGAGGTACAGGGCGAGGACGACCTGGAAGCCGTACGTCGCGGCCAGCGCCAGCATCTGGACGAGGTTGGCGCCCCAGACGTTGCGGGCGCGCAGCATCCCGAGCCGCAGCAGCGGGCTGGCCGCGGTGGCCTGGCGGGCGAGGAAACCGGCGAGCAGGACGAGCGACAGGGCGGCGAGCCCCGCCGTGCGGCCGGTGGCCCAGCCGTGCTCGTCGGCCTGGACGATCGTGTACACGCCCAGCATCACGCCGCCGGTCACCAGGGCGGCGCCCAGCGCGTCGGCGCCGCCGCTCAGACCGGGGCCCCGGTCGTCCTGGAGGATCCGCAACGCGAAGAAGACGGCGGCCGCGCCGATCGGCAGGTTGATGAGGAAGACCCAGCCCCAGCCGAGCGTGTCGGTGATCACCCCGCCGAGCACCTGCCCGATCGAGGCGCCCGCCGATCCGGTGAAGGCGTAGGCGCCCAGCGCCTTGCCGCGTTCGACGGGCTCGGTGAACAGCGTCACCACCATGCCGAGGCCGACCGCCGAGACCAGCGCGCCGCCGGCGCCCTGCAGGAAGCGGGCGGCGATCAGCGCCTCGGGGCTGCCCGCGATCCCGCACAGCAGTGAGGCGAGGGTGAAGACGACCAGGCCCGCGACGAACACGCGCCGGCGTCCGAGCAGGTCGCCGAGCCGTCCGGCCAGCAGCAGGAGGCCGCCGAACGCGATCAGGTAGGCGTTGACCGTCCAGGTCAGCCCGGAGGCGGAGAAGCCCAGCTCGCGCTGGACGGCCGGCAGCGCCACGGTCACGATGCTGCCGTCCAGGATGATCATCAGCGTTCCCGCGCACAGGACGGCGAGCGCCGACCAGCGCGAGGGGGCGGTACGGGTGCGCGTCATGGTCTCTTCCGGTTCGTTGAACACGGAAGAGACTGTAACAGATAGTTCTGTTACGGACGATCCTTGATGGATCTACTTTTGGCGCTCGCGCGGCCGCCGGCTCGTGCCCGCCCCTTCCACGGGCGCGGCCAGGTGTCCCGTGGCCAGCCGTTCCAGGGCGCGCAGCAGTACCTCCCGCTCCTCCTCCGGCAGTGAGCCGAGCGCGGCCCCGTGCACGCCGTCGACGATCTCCTGGCTCCGCCGCGCCGTCTCGGCGCCCTTCTCGGTCACCGCGATGATCCGCGCCCGCCGGTCGGTGCTGGACGGCCGCCGCTCGGCCAGCCCGGCCTTCTCCAGCGCGTCGACCGTGACCACCATGGTCGTCTTGTCCATGTCCCCGAGCTCGGCGAGCTGGATCTGCGTCCGCTCCTCCTGCAGCGCGTGCACCAGCACGCAGTGCATCCGGGCCGTCAGGCCGATCTCCGCGAGCGCCGCGGCCATCCGCGTCCGGAGCACGTGGCTCGTGTGGTCCAGCAGGTAGGACAGGTCGGGCGCGGTGCGGGAGGGAACCAAGGCAGTCATGCCACCACCCTAAGTGATTCATCCAGTGCGGGATAATCCGCTAGTCATCTACCCGGCGGCGACCGGGCGCGAGCCGCGCAGGGCGGCCCACCCGCAGCCGCCGAGCAGGACGATCCCGGTGCCGACCCCGGCGGTCAGCGCGATGCCGTCGTCGGAGACCCCGGCCACGGCCATGCCCAGGCCGACCGCGCCCAGGAGCGCGACCCCGCCGCCGACCCAGCCGACCGACCGCTCGCCCCACACCCTGGCCAGCGCGACGAAGTGCACGCCGACCACGACCGCGATCCAGGCCACGACGCCCTCCGGCAGGCCGAGGGGTCCGTTGAGCAGCAGGTTGCCGCCGAAGAAGGCGATCGCCTCCACGGCCACGACCAGCCAGAAGCCCCGGCCGAAGCCGGGCCGCTGCGCCCCGCCGGCCGGCCGCGGCCCCCTGGCCCGCCACAGGGCGGCGAGTATCCCGGCGAAGACGAGGGCCCCGAGCACCCGGAGCACCAGGTCGACCGGCGACGGCGCCGCGCCCGCGTTGACCTCCACCCACACCAGCCCGAAGGTCGCGCCGATCACCAGTCCCAGACGGTCCGGGCTCATCTCTCCTCCGCTCCCCGCGGAGCGGGCCGGATCCGGTGACCCGCGCTCCCCCTGCCCGCGTGAAGTACAGCAGTATCTCCCAGCGGGGATGATCGGAAGAAATCGGGATAGGTCGCCATTTGTGCGGCCGAAGTGCACACCCTGCCCAGCCGGGGCGTGTCTTATCCCTACTTCGTGGTCTTTGTGAGCTTTTCTTGGTGTTTCATGTGGCTTGCGTGGTTAATCATTTACTTGCATATTAAAGATGTAGTGCGACTAATGACCGATTAGTCCGTATGGTGAGGGCATGGACCAGGGGCTTAGTGAACAGAGGGTCGTCGAGGTCGCCACGCGGCTGTTCGCCGGCCTCGGCTACGACATGACCTCCCTCGAACTCATCGCCGACGCCCTGGGCGTGCCGGCCGCCGAGGTGCGGGAGGTGGCCGGGAGCAAGCGCGAGCTCTACATGCTCGTGATGGAGCGCGTCTTCGAGGCCAAGCGCGTCAAGGTGCAGGAGATCGTGGACACGGTCGAGGACGGGCGGGAGGCGGCCTACCGGATCGCCGAGGCGTATCTCGACTTCTACGTCGAGCGGCCCCAGCTCCTGGCGTTGTGGACGCACCGCTGGGTGTCGGACGCGGCCGAGATCACCGATGTCGAGGACCGCTACCTGCGCCCGCTCATGCGGCTGGCGGCCCACCGGATCGACGAGGTGGTGCCGGACGACCTCGGGCCCTACGGGTTCCTCGGCGTGGTGCTGTGGTGCATCAACGGCTTCCTGGGCACGGGGCTCCTGGCCCCGGGCCGGGGCATGATGCGGGTCGACGACCCGGAGGCGGTGAAGTACTTCCGCGCCATCCTGCACACCGTCATCGAGCGGATGCTGGTCCCGCCGCCGAGCCGGGCGGCCTGACCCCGCTCAGGCGTCGGGGGCGGCGTGCACGCGCCGCCCGTCCACGTAGGTGAGCGCCACGCGGGTGCTCGCGACGGCATCGGCGGGGCCGTCGAAGGGGTCGCGGTCCAGGACGACGAGATCGGCGCGGTTCCCCGGCCGCAGGCTCCCGGTGTCGTCCAGGTGGTTCACGTAGGCGCTGCCCGCGGTGTAGGCGGCCAGCGCGGTGGCCAGGTCCAGGGACTGCCCGGGGAGGAAGGGCGGCGCGTCGTGGCCCGCCACGACCCGGTTGACCGCCACGTGGACGCCCTGCAGGGGGTCGGCGCTGCTGATGGGCCAGTCGCTGCCCGCGGCCAGGGTCGCCCCGGCGCGCAGGAGATCGCCGAAGGGGTACTGCCAGGAGGCGCGCTCGGGGTCGAGGAACGGGATCGTCAGCTCGTCCATCTGCGGCTCGTGCGCGGCCCACAGCGGCTGGATGTTGGCGGTGGCGCCCAGCTCGCGGAACCTCGGCACGTCCTCGGGGTGGACGACCTGCAGGTGCGCCAGGTGATGGCGGGTGTCGCGCCATCCGTTGGCGGCGCGGGCGGCCTGCACGGCGTCCAGCGCCTCCCGGACGGCCCGGTCGCCGAGCGCGTGGAAGTGCACCTGGAAGCCGAGCGCGTCCAGCGCGGGCACGTACTCCTTCAGCGCCTCCGGGTCGACGAAGCTGAGCCCGCTGTTGGCGGTGGCGCAACCGCAGCCGTCCAGGTACGGGCCGGTCATCGCGGCGGTGAAGTTCTCCGCGATGCCGTCCTGCATGATCTTGACGGTGTGGCAGCGCAGCCTGCCGAAGGTGAGCTGCTCGCGCAGTTTCAGCAGCTCGGGGATCTGCTCCATGCCGCGGTGGCGGGACCACCACAGCGCGCCTTCCACGCTCGCGGTGAGCAGCCCCTCGCGTGCGGCGGTCAGGTACGCGTCGGAGAAGTCGGGGTAGCCGTCCCTGCCGCCGAGCAGGGCGTCCTGCCAGGCGGTGATGCCGAGTCCGTGCAGCAGTTCCTGGGCGCGCAGCAGCCCGTCGAGCCGCTCCTGCGGCGTGGCGTCGGGGATGTGCGCGTCCACCAGGACCATGGCGCCCTCCTGGAGCGCGCCCGCGGGCTTCCCGGCGGCGTCCCGCTCGATCCGGCCGTCGGGCGGGTCGGGGGTGGCGGCGGTGATCCCGGCGATCTCCAGCGCGCGGCTGTTGACCCACGCCCCGTGGTGGTCGCGGTTGGCGAGGTAGACGGGCCGGTCGGGCACCACCGCGTCGAGCAGGTCGCGGGTGGGCACGCCGCCCTCGAAGCTCTCCATCGACCAGCCGCCCCCGGTGATCCACTCCTTCTCGGGGTGGGCGTCGGCGTAGGCGCGGATCCGGCGCAGGTACTCCCGCCGGTCGACGGTGCCGGCCAGGTTGCACTGGTTCAGCTCCATCCCGCCCATGACGGCGTGGACGTGGGCGTCCTGGAAGCCCGGCATCAGCACCCGCCCCCGCAGGCCGACGCGCTCGGTGCGCGGTCCGGCGAGCTCGGCGACCTCGCCGTGCCCCACGGCGATGATCCGCCCGCCGCGCACGGCCAGGGCGGTGGCCCGCGTGCGCGCGGAGTCCATGGTCAGGACGGGGCCACCGGTGAACAGCAGGTCGGCGGGGTGGTGCGTCATGCGTCCAAGCCTCTCAGACGAGGCGGCCGATCCCGGCGTAGACGGGCGCCTCCTCCACCGGGCGCGGCTCGGTGCCGGGCTCCGGCCGCCAGTGGACGGCGTGGACGATGCCGGGTTCGACCGGTTCGAGGCCGTCGAAGAAGGCGGCCACCTGGGCGTGGTCGCGCAGGAAGAGGCTGCTGCTCACCCGCTGGGAGTAGGCGTCGGTGAAGGTCTTGGAGTCGTCGCTGCCGATGTCGCCGGTGCCGTGGGAGAGGGCGATGTGGCCGCCGGGGGAGAGGGCGTCGCGCAGGCGGCCGACGAGCGGGTACGGGTCCTGGTCGTCGGTGAAGAAGTGCAGGACGGCGCTGAGCAGCACGGCCACCGGGCGGGTGAAGTCCAGGGTCTCGCGGGCCCGCTCCAGGACGGCGTCGACGTCCGCGAGGTCGCCCTCGAAGACGGCGACGTTCTGCGACCCGGCCAGCAGCGCCTGCCCGTGCGCCAGGACGACGGGGTCGTTGTCGACGTACACGACGCGGCAGGACGGGTCGACGGCCTGCGCGACCTGGTGCACGTTCTCCTGGGTGGGAAGCCCCGCGCCGATGTCGAGGAACTGCC
Organism: Actinocorallia populi; assembly: GCF_002995495.1. GTDB lineage: Bacteria > Actinomycetota > Actinomycetes > Streptosporangiales > Streptosporangiaceae > Actinocorallia > Actinocorallia populi. The sequence continues at coordinate 51,840 of NZ_PVZV01000009.1, forward strand.
GGACGCCGGCCTCCCCGGCCAGGTACCGCACGGCCCGTCCCAGCCAGGCGCGGTTCTCCCGTGCGGTGGTCGCGGCGTGCGGGTAGAGGTCGCTCAGGAGGCCCAGGACCCGGCGGTCGGACTCGTAGTTGTCCTTGCCGCCGAGCATGGCGTCGTAGATCCGGGCGGGAGAGGGAACGGTGGGGTCGACGCCCTTGGGCGCGGTTGCTTCCGTCACAGAGGTGATCTTAGGTGCGAGGCAGGCAGATCACTAGAAAATAGTGATTCTCCATTCGCGGCGCCCCGGGGCCTCCCGCCGGGCCGGTGGTAGGACGGAAGAACGAGAACGACTCTGGGGGACGAGAATGAAGATCGTGGTCATCGGCGGTACCGGGCTCATCGGCTCGAAGGTGGTGCGGGAGCTGGAGGCGCGGGGGCACGAGGCGGTGGCGGCGTCGCCGAGCTCGGGGGTGGACGTGCTCACCGGGGAGGGGCTGGCCGAGGTGCTGGAGGGGGCGTCGGCGGTCGTCGACGTGACGAACTCGCCGTCGTTCGAGCCGGACGCGGTGCTGGAGTTCTTCCGGACCTCGACCCGCAACCTGATCGCCGCGGAGAGGGCGGCCGGGGTGGGGCACCACGTGGCGCTCTCGATCGTGGGGACCAGGCGGCTGCCCGAGAACGGCTACTTCCGGGCGAAGGCCGTGCAGGAGGACATGATCCAGGAGTCGGGGATCCCCTACTCGATCGTCCACGCGACGCAGTTCTTCGAGTTCCTCCCCGGGATCGTGCAGGCGGCGGCCGACGGCGACGTCGTCCGGGTGCCGCCGGTGCTGTTCCAGCCCATCGCGGCGCAGGACGTCGCCAGGACGGTCGCCGAGGTGGCCGTCGAGGAGCCGCTGAACGGCGGGATCGAGGTGGCGGGGCCGGAGCAGTTCCGGTTCGACGAGATCATCCGGGACTTCCTGGCGGCGAACGGCGACCCGCGCGAGGTCGTCGCCGACCCGCACGCCCGCTACTTCGGCGCCGTGCCCGCCGAGCGCTCGCTCATCCCCGAGGTCGGCGCGCCGCTGGCGCAGACCCGTTACGAGGACTGGCGCAAGGCGTGACCCGACCGCGGCGGCCCCGCCTCCGGGGCCGCCGCCGGGGAAAGAGGGCTGATCAGGGAGGCCGCCGGCTGTCCTAGAGTGAACGGATGTCGACGCCACGCCGGTTGCCGAGGGGACGGAACGCGCTGCCCCCGCAGGAGGTGGCCCGCGTGCAGCGGGAGCGGCTCTGCCGGGCGATGGCCGAGGCCATGGTCGAGGAGGGCTACGTCGGCACCTCGGTGGAGGACGTCCTGAAGCGCGCCGGGGTGTCGCGGTTGAGCTTCTACCGGCTGTTCGACTCCAAGCTCGACTGCTTCATGGCCGCCCTGGAGTCCTCGACCCGGCTGCTCCTCGGACGGGTCGCGCAGGCGCTCGAGACGTCCGGCGGGGGAGGCCCGGTGGAGCGGTACGAGCGGGCCGTGACCGGCTACCTCGAGGCGCTCAAGGAGGAGTGGCCCGCCGCCCGGCTGTGCCTGGTCGAGGTCTACGCGGCCGGGCCCGAGGCCGTCGTCCGCCGCCGCGAACTCCAGGAGGCCATGACCTCCGTGCACGCCGACATCCTGGGCGCCTCAGGTGAGCGGGGCCTGCTGGCGTGCCAGATGCTCTCCGCGGCCACCGGCGCCCTCATCGCGAACCCGGTCGCGCAGAACGACCGCGACGGACTGGACGCTGTGCGGCTCCAGCTGGTCGCCCACGTCCGGGCCCTGTGGGAGTCGGGCGTCTTCGGCGCGGACACCGGCTCCGCCTGACCACCCGGGACCGTCAGAAGCGGACGGGAAGGGACTCGAGGCCGCGGACGATGGAGCCGTCGCGGTGCCACCGGAGGTCTTCGGGCGGCACGGCCAGGGCAGGAGACGGGAGGCGGGCCAGGAGGGCGCCGAGGGCGACCTGGCCTTCCAGCCGGGCCAGCGGAGCGCCGAGGCAGAAGTGCAGGCCGTGGCCGAAGGCCACATGGCGGGCGGTGGGGCGGGTGACGTCCAGGGTGTCGGGGTCGGGGAAGGCGGCGGGGTCGCGGTCGGCCGCGGCGAGGGAGACGTGCACCCAGGAGCCCCTGGGGACGGGAGTTCCGGCGATCTCCAGGTCCTCCAGGGCGACGCGCTGGCTCGCGCGCTCCAGGGGGCCGTCGTAGCGCAGAAGTTCCTCGACCGCGCCGGGGAGGAGCGAAGGGTCGCCGCGCAGCAGTTCGAGCTGGGCGGGGGAGCGCAGGAGGGCCAGGGCGCCGTTGCCGATGAGGTTCACGGTGGTGTCGTGACCGGCGATGATCAGCAGGGCGATGGTGTTGAGCAGCTCGGTCTCGGTGAGGGCGGCGTCGCCGTCGCGGGCGCGCAGGAGCGCGGTGATCAGGTCGTCGCGCGGTTCGGCGCGGCGGTCGGCGAAGACCTCGCGCAGGTAGCCGTTGAAGGCGCGGGCGGTCTCACGGCGGCGTCCGGCGGCCTCGCGGTCCAGGACGGGTGCGGTGAGGACGGACGTCCACGCGCGGAAGTCGTCGCGGTCCGCGGCGGGAACGCCCAGGAGCTCGCAGATGACCTGGACGGGCAGCGGGACGGCGAAGTCCGCGATGAGGTCGGCCTCGCCGCGCGGCGCGATCGCGTCGAGCAGCCCGTCCGCGAGTTCCCGGACGCGGGGCCGCAACGCCTCCACACGCCGTGCGGTGAACGCCTTGGCGACGAGACCGCGCAGGCGGGTGTGGTCGGGCGGGTCCACGCCCAGCATGGTGCCGCCGAAGAACAGCTCTCCCGAGACGGGCAGGGAGCTGTGCGCGGTGTCCTTGGACAGCCGGGGGTCGTTCAGCGCGGCCCGGCCGTGCTCGTGGTCGACGACGAGGAAGGCCTCGGCACCGGGCGGGAAGTCGATCCGGTGCACGGGCCCCTGTTCGCGCAGCTTCGCGTAGGCGGCGTACGGGTCGCTGCTGAACTCGCGGCTGAGCAGGAACTCCCACGACAGCATCAGGGAATCCTTCCCACGGCGGCGAGGAAGCCCGCCTTGGCCAGGTCGGGAGTGAACGGCTCGGTGTCCGGAGTCCACGCCTCCACCGGGACCAGGCCGGGCCCGAGCAGTTCGGTGCCGTCGAGGAACGCCATGATCTGCTCGGGGGTGCGGGGCACGATGTCCCCGGCGGCCGTCCCTCCGTAGGCGGAGCGGACCTGCGACTCGGCCTCCGGGGAGATCCGTCCCGCGTGGCCGTGCGAGAGGGCCACGAAGCTGCCGGACGCGAGCCGCTTCCGCAGCTGCTCGACGATCCGCGCGGGCCCGTCCTCGTCGTGGACGAAATGCAGGATGGCCAGCATCAGGAGGCCGACGGGCCGGTCGAAGTCGATCTGCGCGGCGACCTCGCGGTGGTCGAGGACGGCCTGCGGCTCGCGCAGGTCGCCCTGGACGACCGTGGTGAACGGGTCGCCGGCCAGCAGGGCCCTGCCGTGGACGAGCACGATCGGGTCGTTGTCGACGTAGACGACCCTGGCGTCGGGGACGACGCGCTGCGCCACCTGGTGCACGTTCTCCTGGGTGGGGAGCCCGGAGCCGATGTCGATGAACTGACGGACGCCCCGCCGCGCCATCAGCGTCACCGCGTGGGAGAGGAACCTCCGGTTGGCCCGGACGAACTCCGCCACGTACGGCACGGCCTCCACCGCCCGGTCCCCGGCCCTGCGGTCGGCGGCGAAGTTGTCCTTGCCGCCCAGGTAGTAGTCGTACATCCTGGCCACGCTGGGGATCTCCGGGTTGATCACCCAGGAAGGCGGCCGTTCCTCGGTGCTCATGTGCGTGGTCTCCCCCCACTCGGGTCCCGGCAACTTGATCTTAGGGACGTTCGGGTGTGCTCCGGCGGCCGCCGGCGGACCGGATGGCCGGATCCGGCCAGGCGCCGGGGAGAATTCCGCGGGAAGCCATTCGGTCTCGCTTTTCGGCTCCCTTTCACCGCACTGCCGGGGTGGCCGTAACTCGCCGGTCACCCGTCTTTCGGCAACTGTCAGAAAGGGGAGTGGATCAGTGGGGCGCCGGGGGTTAGGGTGAGAATTCATCAGGCGGTGGTTCCGGGGGCGGAGCCGAGGAGCTGAGGTGTGATCCGGGCGGAGGTGGGCTGGGCGCTGCGCGCCTGCCATGAGGAGTACACGGTCCTCGCCTCCGGCGGGCGCGTGCCCGGTCTGGCCGGGGTCTTCGCGCGTTTTCCCGCGGCGGCCCCCTCGGCCGGCCCGCGGGTGACGTTCGGCGGGGTCGTCGAGGACCGGTTCGAGGTGATGATCCAGGAGTGGTCGCGCGATATCGACGCCATAGGCCGCCCCCTTCCGCTCAGCAGATATTTCTCCGTTCCCTACGCGATTCTCTCCGAAGGGCGGATCGGTTATGGCGATCTGTATGCGGCGCTGAAGGGGAGAGAGCCTCCGCCGGACGGCAAGGAGTTGCACGTCGAACTGCCCGCGACATCGGCGCAGGAGCGGACCGCTCTGGTGGAGCGGTTCGGGCACGACCGGGCGGCCGCCGCCGCGGCGCTGCTCCTGGCCGGTCCGGTGACCGTCACCCGGGCAGGGGAGCTCTCCCTGGAGGAGCGGCTGGCGTTCTGCGACGCGGTGGGCGCGCTGCTGCCCTACGGGCTGCGGGCGGGACTCGTCGTGAGCACTGGAGAGGGCGGGGACGGCTTGTCCTTCGCCTCCCGGTGCGCCCCGGGTTCGGCGGAGCTGGACTGGCAGGAGCCCTCCCCGCCCGCCGGGAACGTGTACCTGGCACGGTTGGCCGGGCTGCCGCCGGCGAAGGTCGTGGGCCACCTCGCGGAGCAGGTGGAGCCGCTCGCCGGGCCGGGCACCGCAGCGGCACTCCAGATGCTGGACGAGCTGGACCTGCCCGGCGTGGTGTTGCGGGCGGCCAGGGAGGGGCGCCTCTCCTACGACGGGCTGCACCGGCTGTTCGCGTCCGGGCGCTTCCGGGAACTGCCCTCCGCCGAGGACCGCCGGTACCTGTTCAACGAGCTGGTGGCCCGGGGGAACGTCGAGGACCTCATGGTGGTCGAGCCGCTCTGGGCAGAGGCGGGAGGCGACTTCGAGGTGCTGGTCAAAGCAGCGCGGGCCAAGCTCTGGCAACTGGAGCCGGAGCTCGAGACGGTGCGCTACCTGTGGTCGGCCGAGCGGTTGGGTTTCGCGGACGCCTTCCTCGCCCGGCTCGTCAGATGTCCGGACCCGCAGAAGAGCCTGGAAGGAGCGCCCGGGGGAGAGAGCGCGGTGGCGCGGCTGGTGCGTACTCGCAGCAAAGGGGAGTACACGCTGACCTTCAGCGCTCTCGCGGACAACGGTCCGGTGCTGTACGAGCTGTTCCACCAGCTCGCGTGCGACCCGGAGAAGGATCTGGACGAGTGGTACGAGAGGTTGAAGCGCTTCGTACCGGCGGATCTCCTCGTGCCGTTCTCCCGCGTACTGCGTGGTGACGGGGCGTCCGTGGACACCAACGCGCTTTCCAGGATCGTGGTCCGCGGGCCCGGCTGCCTGAAGATGCTGCTGCGTACGGCGGCCGCTGCCGGGAGGCTGGAGAGCGTCCTACCCGCGTTCGCTGCGCTGCTGGCTCGCGGGACCGTGCCAGATCGTGGTTTCTGGTCCATCGAGCTGGCCGAACTGGAACCGGTCCATGCGGGTGACCAAGGCGTCGCGGACGGCCTTCTTCTGCTGCTGGACCGCCCGCCTCGGCACCTGCAGAGCGCTGCGGTGGGCGACTGGACGAGGTATCAGGAGTCTTTCGAACGGCTCTGCGCGCTTCCCGGCGTCGCGGCACCTGTCATCACGCGGCTGACCGCTCACTTGAACACCTGGTCCTGGCAGACGGATCCGCGTTGCGTGGCCGCGGTGCTCGGACTCGTCTCCGCCCGTGAGGACGTTCTGGAGCTGGCACGAGTGGTGCTCGCGGGCCGTGCCGTGGAGCCGGCGCTGATCGAGGACGAGCAGTACGCGGCCTGGCGCCACCGCGCGCTCACCCGCCTGCCGCAGCTGGCGGCCGAGGAAGTGCCGCTCACGCTGACATGCCTGCGGCCGGAAGCCGAACCCGAGCTCGTGGCGAGGCTCTGCGCCGAGGCGATCGACCGTCACGTCCCGCTGGAAGTAGTGGTGGAGCACCTCACCCGGTCCCGCTGGCACCTCACCGGCGACCGCGCCGTCCGGCTGCTGAACGGCATCCGCCACGCCTTCACGCTGCTCGGCTGGAGCAGGCGGGAGGCCGAGGAGTTCGCCCTGGCCCTCGGCCGCGCGGTCGTGCGGACGCTGCACCCCGCCCTGGTGGCGGAGATCCGCGAGCACACCGCCCGCGAGACCCTCCTGGAGATCGAGTACCAGTACCAGCTCCTGCAGAACGTCATGATGGACCCGCTGGACGACGAGGTCCTCTACCTGTCCGACCGCACCCGCGGGGAACTGGAGGAACTCGCCGCCTGGGTGCTGTCCCTCGCCCGCTCCGGCAGGTCCCGCTCCTGGTTCGGCTGAGCGCCGGTCAGTCCTTCGGTTGGGGGTTGTCCTCCAGCCACTGGTTGAACTCCGCCTTGAACTTGTCGAACTCTTCGGGGTCGTCGGTGAACTTGGTGATGCGCTTGGTCGGGTTCGTCGCCACGAAGAAGATCCACGGGCCCGGGGCGGGATTCAGGACCGCCTTGAGGGCGGTGACGCCCGGACTGCCGATCGGACCCGGCGGCAGACCCTTGTTCTGGTAGAGGTTGTAGGGCGAGTCGATCTCCAGATGCCTGTTCCGCACGTCGAGGGTGCGCTTCTGCCACGCGTAGAGGATCGCGGTGTCGAACTGGATCGGCATGTCGATCTCGAGCCGGTTGTACAGGACCCGCGAGATCTTGCGGTAGTCCCCGGGGCGCCCGGCCTCCGCCTGGATGAGGCTGGCCATGGTGACGACCTCGGAGGGGGTGAGCCCGAGCTTCGCGCCCTTGTCGAAATCGATGTCCTCGGTCTCCTCCTTGAACCGGGTGACCATCATCTTGAGCAGCTGCTGGGCGGTCGCGTCCGGCGGCAGGTCGTAGCGGCCGGGGAACAGGTAGCCCTCGACGTTGCCCTTGGCGGCGGCAGGGAGCCCGAGGGTGCGGGCATCGACCCGCTCGAACTTCCCGACGGGGATGCCGGTGGCCTTCGACAACTGCGCGTACACCTCGGCCGCCCATTTACCGGGAGGGACGTCCACGATCCCGGTACGGGACTTCGGGTCGAGCAGCAAGGCGACCGCGGCGGCCGCCGACATCTGCTTCCGCATGTCGTAGAAGCCGGGCTGGAGGCCCTTCAGCTGGTCTCCGGCGGCCTGCACGAAGGCCTTGACGGACTTGACGACGTCGGCTTCCACCAGCGTCTCGCCCACGTGGGAGGTGTACTCGCCGACCGCCACCTCGATGGTGACGCTCCCCGTGCCCTGGCCCGAGTAGTCCGGGGCGCCGAAACGGTCCCTCACCTCGAGGTAGCCGAAGTAGCCGCCTCCGCCGAGCGACGCCACGAGGATGAGCACCGCGAGCGCGGTCACCAGCCCGCTGCTCCGCCGTTTTCTTCCGGATCGCCGGGAGGCGGGCTTGGCCTGGACCGGCAGGTCGACGGTGGTCGCCTGGCTGCTGCGCCGGTCGGCACCGGGTCGTGCGGTGTCGGGCCGGTCGGCGTCGGGTCGTGTGGGGCCGGGCCGCACGGGGCCGGGCCGTGCGGGCAGGGGCCGTGCCGGGGCGGGCCGTGCGGCGGGCCGGGCGGCCGCGGATCGGGCGGCGGGCCGGGCGGGGGCGACACGTGCCGCTCCCGTCCGGGCGGGAGCGGCGGGCGGATGGGGGCTGCGGCCGGTCGCGGGCGGCGCGCCGTGGCCCCGCCGGCCGGGCCGCCTCGCTTCCTCCCCCCAGAAGCCGCCTTCCTCGTCACTCCAGAAATCCGCGTTGACCATTGCTTCCCTCGATCGGCCCTCCGGGCGGTCCCCGGTACGGCGCTCTCTCCGGTCCGCCGGCCACCGGCCCGGGACCTGGTCCCGACCGGCGACATGACCGCAGCGGCGGCTTTCTTAGCAAAAACCCCTATTGGGCCGGGAAGTATACGGCTTGTCGCGCGATCCGTCCTCTCCTCCTGCGTGACATATCAGTCGCAAATTGTTATCTGCGCCCGTCCGGCGAAAGGGGCGGCGGTGTTGACGTTCTCCGCGGCGCTGTCTAGTGTCTTCTTCGTCCGTATCGTACAGACCGGTCTGTCTGGCCGGTGAACGAACAGGAGCCCCTCCATGACCGTCCACGACTTCCAGGTGACCGCCGCCGACAACACCGTCCGCGACCTCGGGGACTTCTCCGGCAAGGTGCTGCTCATCGTGAACGTCGCGAGCAAGTGCGGCCTGACGCCCCAATATGAGGGCCTGCAGGCCCTCTACCGCGACTTCCAGGGCCGCGGCCTGGAAGTCCTCGGCTTCCCCTGCAACCAGTTCGGCGGCCAGGAGCCGGGCACCGACGCGGAAATCCAGGACTTCTGCTCCACCAATTTCGACGTCTCCTTCCCCGTCTTCGCCAAGCTCGACGTCAACGGTCCGGACGCGGCTCCGCTCTTCGCCCACCTCCGCGCCGAGGCGCCCGGTGACTTCGGCCCCGACCACGGGTTCCTCTACGAGCACGTCAAGAACACCCGTCCCGAGGCCATCGGCACCGACGAGGTCAAGTGGAACTTCACCAAGTTCCTCGTGGACGGCGCAGGCAAGGTCATCCGCCGCTACGAGCCCACCACCGCGCCCGAGGAGATCCGCGCCGACCTCGACGCCCTCCTCCCCGCCTGAAAACCCGTTTCCCGGCCGGTCGGCCGCGTGCCAGGGTCGGGCGATGAACACATCGCGACGTGACCTGATGCGCTGGCAGTTCGACCTGACCTGGTCGTTGTCCGAGTACCACCTGGAGCGGCTGGTCCCGGAGGACTTCCTGTGGGAGCCGTCCCCCCTCAGCTGGACGGTGCGCCCCGCTCCCGACGGAACGTGGGTGACAGACTGGGCCGAGACCGAACCCGACCCGGTCCCCACCCCCACCATCGCCTGGCTCACCTGGCACATCGACTGGTGGTGGTCCGTGGCCCTCGACCACGTCCGGTCCCGTGCCCCGCGCGACCGCGCCGAGATCACCTGGCCGGGCGACGGCGAAGCCGCCGTCGCCCGGCTGCGCGCCCTCCGCGAGGAGTGGCTGACGGTCCTGGAGCACCTCGACGAGCCCGCGCTGGACGCCCCCGCGACCTTCCCGTGGCAGGACGACCCCCAGTACACCGTCGCCCACACGATCGCCTGGGTGAACGCCGAACTCATGAAGAACGTCACCGAGATCGGCCAGCTCCGCCTCCTTCGCGCCGCCTCCCGCCCCGCCAGCAGTGACCGTATTGCCTAGATCGGTCAAATAGGCCTACGGTGGGGGCATGCCGAGAGCCTTCACCACCGAAGAGTCCGCACGGATACGAGAACGGCTGCTGAACGCCGGGCGGGAGGCCTTCGCGCGAAGCGGGGTCCGGGGAACGACCGTCGAGGAGCTCGCGAAGGCGGCGGCGATCTCGAAAGGCGCGTTCTACCGTTTCTTCGACGGCAAGGAGGCGCTGCTGGTGGCCCTGCTCGGCGAGCACGAGCGGGCCGAGCACGCCCGGATCGAGCAGGCGGTGCGGGCGGATCCCGCCCACGTGGTCGACGTGCTCGTCGACAGCGCCGTCTGCGCGCTCGAACGGGACCCCTTCCTCGCGGTCCTGATGAGCGAGGAAGGGCTGCGAGCGGTGCACTCCCGCCCGCTGGAGGAGCAGGAAGCGCTTCTGGAACGCGACAGCCGCCTGGTCAAACGGGTCTTCGCCGTGCTGCAGGAGGCGGGGATGGTGCTGGACGTCTCCGAGCAGGTCCTCCTCGGGTTGCTGCGCTCGCTGATCTTCACCGGATGGCACCGCACCGACATCGGGGACGAGCACGTCGAGGAACTGACGGCGTGGCTGAAAACGTCGTTGCGGCGCGACGTGCACGTAGAGGTGCGGGAATGAGCACCGCGATCCGGACACGTGGCCTGACGCACCGCTTCGGCCGGACGACGGCCGTCGACGGCGTGGACCTCACGATCGCCCCCGGTGAGATCTACGGCTTCCTCGGCCGCAACGGCGCGGGGAAGACCACCCTGATCCGCGTCCTGCTCGGCCTCATCACGCCCACCTCCGGCGAGGTCAGCCTGCTCGGCACACCCGTCCGGGGCGGCCGCACCCCCTCCGCGCTGTGGGCGCGCGTCGGATACCTCGTGGAGGGCCCCGGCCTGTACCCGGGACTCACCGTCCTGGAGCACCTGCGCATCGCGGCACGCTACCGGGGCCTGGCGGCCGCCGCGGTCGACGACGCCGTCGACCGCCTGGGCCTCCACCGGTACGCCGGTGTCCGCGCCCGCGCGCTCTCCCTGGGCAACCGGCAGCGCCTCGGCCTTGCGCTCGCCCTCCTGCACCGCCCCGACCTGCTGATCCTCGACGAACCCGTCAACGGCCTCGACCCGGCGGGCGTCGTCGACGTCCGGACGCTCCTGCACGACCTCGCCGGCGACGGCGTCACCGTCTTCATGTCCTCCCACCTCATCGACGAGGTGGCCCGCCTGGCCGACCGCATCGGCATCATCCACGACGGCGGCCTCGTCGAGGAGCTGTCGGGCGAGGACCTGGGCGCCGTCCGGCTCGTCCTGAACTTCCGCACCCCCGAACTGGCGCGCCGCGCCGCCGCCGCGCTCCGCCACCACGGCATCGACACCCGCGACGAACCGGCCGGCCTGACGGCCACCGACCCCGAGGCCGTCCGGCGCCCCGACCTCGTCGCCACCCGCCTCGTGTCCGCGGGGACCCCGCCGACCCGCCTCGCCGTCGAGGCCGAGGACCTCGAAGAACACTTCCTGCGCCTCACCGGAGGACCCCGATGACCGGCTACCGGGCCGCGCTCGCCGCCGAACTGCTGAAGGCCCGCCGTTCCAAGGCCCCGCTGCTGACGCTTCTGGCGATGACGGGGGCGGGCGCGATGGCGGCGCTGTTCATGTTCGTCCTGGCCGATCCCGTGCGGGCCCGCCGCCTCGGCATCCTCCACCAGAAAGCGCAGCTCTCCGGCCTCACCGCCGACTGGTCCGGCCTGCTGGGCCTCCTCGCCCAGATCATCGCCGTGGGCGGCCTGTTCGTCTTCGCGTTCATCACCGTCTGGATCTTCGGCCAGGAGTTCGCCACCGGCACCCTGCGCTACCTCCTGGCCCTCCCCGTCCCCCGCTCCGCCGTCGTCCTCGCCAAGTTCACCGTCGCTGCCCTGTGGTCGGCGCTCCTCACCGGCTGGCTCACCGGCGTGGTCATGATCGCCGGCCTGGCCCTGGACCTCCCCGGAGCCACCCCGGCCCTCCTGCAGGACGGCCTGGCCCGGACCGCGGCGGCCGCCGCCCTCATGCTGGCGGCCACCACCCCGGCGGCCCTGGTCACCTGCGCCACCCGCAGCCACCTGGCGGCCCTGTCCGCCGTCGTCGCGGCCCTCGTCCTGGCCCAGATCGCCGCGGCCCTCGGCCGGGGCGACCTCCTGCCGTGGTCCGTTCCGGCGGTGGCGGCGGGCCTGACCCCCGACACCCGTCTGGGCCCGGCCTCCTTCGCGATCACCCTGCTCACCGCCGCCGGCGGCGTCCTGGCCACCCTCGCCTGGTGGCGGAGCCCCCGGGCCGGCCGCTGACCGCCGCCGCCCGCGCACCGCGCCGGGAAAGGCCCGCAGGGGGAGGGGCAGGCCTATAGTGCTCGCGGGTCTCGGCTCCGATAAGGGCAGGTACGTGTGAGATATGAGGAGTACCGGCGGTTCGACGCCGTCGGACTGGCTGAGCTCGTCGCGAAGAACGAAGTGCAGCCGGACGAGGTGCTGGAAGCGGCGATCGGGCGGGCCGAGGAGGTCAACGGCCGGCTGAACGCGATCGTGTACCCGATGTACGACCTCGCCCGCGAACGGGCCCGCGCCGGGCTGTCGGGGCCGCTCGCCGGGGTGCCGTTCCTCCTCAAGGACCTGATGCAGGACTACGAGGGCTTTCCCACGGGCGGGGGCTCGCGGGCGCTGCGCGGCCACATGGCGATGGAGCACAGCGTCGTCGTGCGGCGCTGGCTGGAGGCGGGACTGGTCGTCTTCGGCAAGACGAACACACCGGAGTTCGGCACCAAGTCCGTCACCGAGCCCGAGGCGTACGGGCCGACCCGCAACCCGTGGAACCTCGACCACACGCCCGGCGGCTCGTCGGGCGGGTCGGCGGCGGCCGTCGCCGCCGGGATCGTGCCGGCCGCGGGCGCCAGCGACGGGGGAGGGTCCATCCGGATCCCCGCCGCGTGCTGCGGGCTGTTCGGCCTCAAACCCGGGCGCGGCGTGCTCTCCAGCGGCCCGCACCACGCCGAGTACTTCCACGGTGCCGCCACCGAGGGCGTCGTCACGCGGACGGTGCGGGACAGCGCGATGATGCTCGACGTGATGACGGCCGCCGACGACCTCGGCGGCCCCTACCTGCCGGCGCGCCCCGCCATGCCCTACGCGGAGCTGGCCCGGCGCGAACCGAGCAGGCTGCGCATCGGCTTCACCGCCCGCTCGCCCCTGGGCACGCCCGTCGACCCGGAGGCGGTCGCCGCCGTGGAGGGCGCGGCGAAGCTGCTCGAGGGCCTCGGCCACGCCGTCGAGCCCGCCGAACCCGACCTCGACGGCGAACAGCTCGCCCGCGACTTCCTCATGATGTGGTCCTGCGAGGCCGCCGCGACCGTCGCGCAGATCCGGCGCGACACCGGCGCGCGCCGCCGCGATTTCGAACTCGACACCCGCCTGCTCGCCGGCTCCGCCCGCTCCGTCAGGGCCGCCGACTACCTGGCCGCCCTCACCCGCTGGAACACCTACACCCGCGCCCTGGCCGCCTTCCACGAACGCTACGACCTGCTGCTCACCCCCTCCCTGGCGGGCCCTCCGGTCCGGATCGGCGCCCTGGACACCCCGCGCCCGCTCCGCGTGTTCGGCGAGCTCATGCTCCTGCTGCGCTTGGCCGGCCCCGCCGCCAGGACCCCCGTCTGGCAGGACCAGCTGATCGCCAACCTCGCCCCGGTCCCCTTCACCCAGCTCGCCAACATCACCGGCCGCCCCGCCATGTCCGTCCCCCTCCACCGCACCGCGACCGGCCTGCCCCTGGGCGTCCAGTTCGTCGCCGGCCTGGGCGGCGAACCCGCCCTCCTCTCCCTGGCCGCCCAGCTGGAGGCCGAACACCCCTGGCCCGTCCAGGACCCGCCTCTGTGACGTGCGCGCCCCGGTCACAGGAGGCGGGAGGTGTAGCCGGCGGCGACGAGCCGTTCGAAGGCGGCCTGGACCGCGGGCGGCACGACCTGGGGGACGGCGTAGCCGAGCGCGGGGTACTCGGCGATGCGCTGGGTGTCGCCCACGAGCATGTCGATGACGCGGGTGGCGTCCCCGATGTCCTGGACGTACTCGTCCAGGGGGAGGGGGCGGGAGGTGCAGACGACGTCGAGTCCGGGCCAGAGCTTCCTGGCGGTCGCGTAGGCGCGGCGCTGCTGGTAGGGGCGCGAGATCAGGACGGCGGAGCGGGCCTCGACGCCTTCGGAGGCCAGGAGGCGGCGGGTGAACTCGATGTTCTGGCCGGTGTTGGCGGCCTCGGTCTCGACGAGGACGGCCTCCGGGGGGACGCCCAGCCGCAGGGCGTGCTCCCGGTAGTGGACGGCCTCACCCCGGGGGAAGCGGGCGATCGTGGTGGGGGCGTTGGCGCCGGTGAAGACGACCAGGGGGAAGAGGCCCCGGTGGAAGAGCTCAGCGGCGCGGACGGCCACGCCCGGGTCGTGGCTGCCCAGCCCGATGCCGACGTCCACGGGGCGGAGGGGGTGGTTCAGCTGGTGGTAGTCCCACAGGGTCTCCACATCGGATCGGTAGACATCGGGCAGAGGCATGTGAATTCGGCTTCTGTGTAGAGAACGGGGCATAACGATCTTGCATCTCACGGGTGACGGTCCAGAAGAGATAGGTCCCGGACGCCGGTCGGGAAGGTAGCGTCTGCGATGCCGCCTTCCGATACCGGATGTCCCGTGCTGTTTCGGTAGGTAGTACCCCCCCCGCCCCTACCCTGACCGTGGAGAACCGTGATCCGGCGCCGCTCGTTCCCGCTTGTCGACCATGGGTGAGGGATTCTCGAGCCGCCGCCGTTTCCTGCTCGGCCTGGGGGCGCTCACCGCCGCCGCTTCGCTCCCCGGGGCCGCCCCGGTCAACGCGGACAACGCCGCCGGCCCCGGCGAGGGTCCGGGCAGGCGGACGGCACGCGCCCGCCGGGCGCCCGGCCGGCCGAACTTCGTGGTGATCGTCGCCGACGACTTCGGATACGGGCAGATCGGCGTCCAGGGGCAGAAGAAGATCAAGACCCCGCGCATCGACCGCATGGCCCGCGAGGGGCTGCGGTTCACCGACGCCTACGCGGCCGCTCCCGTCTGCGCTCCGGCGCGGGCGTCGCTGCTGACCGGGCTGCACGTGGGGCACTCCCCGGTCCGCCGCAACCCGCCCAAGGACGGCGACCTGCCGCTGCCGCCCGGCATCCCGACGATCGCGACCGTGCTCCAGGAGGCCGGCTACCGCACCGGCGTGTTCGGCAAATGGGGCTTCGGCGGGCGGATGCCCAACCCGTCCCATCCCTACCAGCACGGGTTCACCGACTTCTACGGCTACCTCACCCACTACGCGGCCAAGACCTACTACCCCGAACAGCTGTGGGACGGGGTGGAACCGGCCCGCCTGCCGGGCAACAAGGGCGACCGCGGCCCCCACTACGGCCCTGATCTCATCATGGACCGGGCCCTGGAATTCGTGCGCGACAGCGGGGACGACCCGTTCCTGCTGCTGCTCACCCTGCCGCTCCCGCACGCCCGCACCACCCCGCCGCCGAGCCTCGGCTCCTACGCGAAGAAGGACTGGCGTCGCGCCGACAAGATCCACGCCGCGCAGGTCACCCGGCTGGACACCTACGTCGGCCGCCTCCTGGACTCCCTGCGCCGGCGCGGCCTGGACGACGACACCATCGTCATCTTCACCGCCGACAACGGCCCGCACGAAGAAGGCAACGTCCGCCCCGACTTCTTCAACGCCAACGGCCCCTACCGCGGCTACAAGCGCAACCTCTACGAGGGCGGCATCCGCGTCCCCTTCGTCGTCTGGTCGCCCAAGATCATGTCCAGGACCAGGGGGAAGCGCACCGCCCACCCCACCGTCCACTACGACCTGCTCGCCACCCTCGCCGACTTCGCGGGCGTCGACACGCCCCCCGGCACCGACGGCCTGTCCCTGCGCGCGACGCTCACCGGCCGCGGAACCCAGCCCCGCCACGAGTACCTCTACTGGGCCCGCCTGCACGCAGGCGCCACCCCCTCGCACCGCGCGGAGGACGACGGCCGCGGCCGCAACGCCGCCGCCGCCGTACGGTTCGGCCACTGGAAGGCGGTCGGCTTCGCCCCCGGCCCCGCCTACACCGAGCCCGGCCCCGACTGGGACATCGAGCTCTACGACCTCAGCAAGGACCCCGGCGAAAAGCGCAACCTCGCCAAGAAGCGCCCCGACATCGCCCGCGAGGCCCAGCGCCACCTCAAGGATGCCTGGCAACCCCCGCTGGCCTGGCGCCTCATCAGCTGAATCAGTCCGTCCCTCCGGGCGAAGGTGAAGGACCCGAGCCCCGGCGGAGCCGACCACCGGGGCTCTGAACACATCACGGAAAACCTCGCCGAAGCCGTGTCCGGTGTCGGATTTTTGCGGCTCAGGGGTGCTGGGCCGCCCGGAACGGGGAGATGACGCAGGGTGGCGTGGTCGCACGCCTGCTGCGGAGGGCTTTCTTGGACACGGTCTCCGAGGCGTTTCTCGACGGCGCTGAACGTCGCCGCCCGGCCGCCGCCGAGCGCCCCGCCGTCCGCCCGCCGAAGGAGGAATCGTGGTGTCCCAGAGGCTCGACGAGCTCGACCTGAAGCTCCTGCAAGCGCTGGAACTCGACGGGCGGGCGTCGTTCAGCCGGATCGCACGCGTGCTGGGAGTCTCCGACCAGACCATCGCGCGCCGGTTCAGGCGGCTGCGCTCCACGTCCCGGCTCCGCGTGACCGGGATGACCGACGACAGCCGCCTGGGCCGCGACAACTGGATCATCCGGCTCGGCTGCATCCCCGACGTGGCCGAGCGGCTGGCCTCCACCCTCGCCGAACGCCCCGACACCCGGTACGTGGGCCTGGTCTCCGGCGGCACCGAGGTGATGTGCGCGATGGAGCCGCGCAGCCGCCGGGAACGCGACGAACCGCTCCTCGAACGCCTTCGGAGCACCCCGCGCCTCACCTCGGTCAGCGCCCACGGCATCCTGCACTCCTTCTACGGCGGCCCGTTCGGCCTGCTCCGCAAGACCGACGCCCTCGACCCGGACGAGGAAGCCGCCCTCCGCCCCCCGCCCCTCCCGCCCACCACACCCCCCACCACCCTGGACACCGTCGACGGCGCTCTCCTGTCCGCCCTGCACCACGACGGCCGCGCCACCCTCACCGAACTCCAGACCGCCACAGGCCAGTCCGAAGCCACCGTCAAACGCCGCCTGGATCGCCTACGCGCCACGGGAGTGCTCTACTTCGCCGTCGAATACGACCGCGAACACCTGGACCAGGACGTCGAAGCCATGTGCTGGCTGACCGTCGCCCCCCACGCCCTGGCCGAAGCGGGCCGAGCCCTGGCGACCCACCGCGAAGTCCGCTTCGCCGCCGCCACCACCGGCCGGACCAACCTCGTGGCCTCCGTGCTCTGCCCCACCCCCACCGACCTGTACACCTACCTGAACGAAAAGATCGGCCCCCTGCCCGGCGTCCAGACCGCAGAGACCACCCTCGTCCTCCGCCGAACCAAACCCCTCACCTACGACCGCTGACCTACGCTCGACAAGAACACCGCACAAGCCCGGACGGGAGGGAACGCATGGACGTCACGGCGGCCGACTACCAGCTTTTCGTCCTGGGAGCGATGACCAGAGCACCCGAACCAAAGGTCCGTGACGCACTCACGCGACTCGGCGCCGACCGGGCGGCCATGGTCCGGGCCGGTGAACGGATCATGGCGAAGAGATACGGGATGCGCCCGGCGTTCGAGGAACTCGACAGGCTCCTCGGTCCCGCCCGGAGCGAGGAGCCACGCGAGGCGGACGGAGAGACGTACCTGTGCCGGACCTATGCGCTTCCTCTGTGGCAGGACCTCCTTTTCGAGATCTACGGCAACGCCCAGGGAATCGTCTGGGACCGGCGTTTTGTCCGCGCCCCGGGAAGCCGACCCCCCGCGGCACCGGACGACCCTCTGGAACTGGAGCCGTGGAGCATGACGAAGACCGAGGTGGAAGCGGCCTACGGACCGCTGGCCGACGGAGAGGAATGGTCACCGTACGCGGCGTACGAACTGCGTATCGGTGCTGCCGAGTACGATGTGACCTTTTCCTGGGACCTGTTCCAGCGCATCGTCCGGCAGAGGTAACCCGAGTCCCCTCCTCAGAGATTCACCGGACATGAGGTCGAGTTGTTCGGTACTCGTGAAGCGAATGCCGATGCCCAGCGGCAGGGCTGGGAGCAGGTGCTGGTGATGCTCGCCGGGTTCGGGCGGTAGGAGCGGGGGTCTCATGATGTCTGGCGGTCGCGGACCACGAGGACCGCGGTGATGAGGGCGGTGGCCAGGGCGACGAGGAGGGCGCCTGCTCCGGCGTAGGTCTGCAGGCCCTGGGTGATGGCGTCTCGTACGGCGTTGAGGAGGGCCGGGTCGTGGGGCGCGGTCTCCTGGGCGACGGCGATGCCCTCGTGGATGCTGGTGCGTGCGGTGCGGGCGGTGGCCTCGGGGGTCTCGGGCGGCATGGTCTCGGCTAGCGACGTGCGGTAGACGAACATGCTGACCGCGCCGCCGGCCGCGATGCCGAGGGCGGTCCCCAGTTCTCCGCCGACCTCCTGCACGGCGGCCGCCGAACCCGTCTGCTCGGCCGGGGCGCTGGAGATGATCAGGTCGCTGACCAGGGCCATCGCCCCGCCGTGGCCGAGGCCGGTGACCGACGCGGCGGCCACGACGAGGGGGAGGGACGCGTCCGCGCCGGCCGCTACGACCAGCAGCACGCCGCCGAGCGCGGCGACGGCCAGGCCCGCCGCCACGACCACCGCCGGGCGGAGGCGTGCGGCGAGGGCGGGGGCGAGCATCGCCCCGGCGATGTTCACCACGATGTACGGCAGCGTCCAGAGCCCGGCCTGCAGTGCCGACAGGCCCGCGACCCACTGGAGGTACTGGGTGAACAGGTAGAACGTGCCGACGACCCCGACGCCGACGAGCAGCAGCGTCGCCAGCGAGGCGGACATGCGGCGGGCGGCCAGGAGGGAGAGGTCGAACAAGGGGTCGGGGAGCCGCAGCTGCCTGCGGACGAAGACGGCCAGGAGGACCAGTCCCCCTGCGGTGGCGGCGAGGGCGGGCCAGGCTGAGCCCGTGCCGGTCTCCTGCCCGGCGGCGAGCTCCTGCAGCCCGTAGACCGTGCCGAGCATTCCCGCCACGGAGAGCACGACGCTCGCGGGGTCGAGCCTGACGGTGGTCCGCTCGCGGCGCTCCGGGAGGAGGGCGGGCCCCGCCAGCAGGAGCAGGAACATGGGCGGCACGTTGATGAGGAAGACCGAACCCCACCAGAAGGACTCCAGCAGCGCCCCGCCCAGGAGCGGGCCGATCGCCCCGCCGACGGAGAAGGCGCTGAACATGACGGCGATGGCGAGCCGGCGCTGCCCGTCGTCGGGGAACATCGTGCGCAGCAGGGAGAAGAGCGAGGGCATCAGGGTGGCGCCGGCGATCCCCAGCAGGGCGCGGGCGATGATCAGCATCTGCGCGTCGGCGGAGAACGCCGCGACGGCGGACAGGACGGCGAACGCCGCGGAGCCGGTCAGCAGGAGCCGCCGCGGGCCGACGCGGTCGCCGAGCCGTCCCATGGTGACGAGGAAGCCGGCGATGAGGAATCCGTAGACGTGCACGATCCACAACGCCTGGGTCGCGGTGGCGTCGAGGTCCGTGCTGAGCGCGGGCAGCGCGAAGAACAGCACGGTCAGGTCGGTCGACAACATCAGCATGGGCAGCACCAGGAGGGCGAGCCCCGCCCATTCCCGCCGGGTGGCGCGTCCCGTGCCGGGCCGCGCCGTCTCGGTGTCCTCACTCATGGTGTCGCCTCCTCGGCTCGATTATGTTCCGTGCCGCAACGTAACATAACTGTAGGCTGAAGACCATGGCGAGCCGGCGCAGTTCCACCACCCGCGGGGCCGGGGGCCGCCCCCGCGACCCCCATATCGACGAAGCCGTCATAGCGGCGACGCTGGAGGTGCTCGCCGAGACGGGCTACCCCGGCCTGACGCTGGAGGAGGTCGCCCGCAGGGCCGGCACCTCGCGTCCGGCGATCTACCGCCGGTGGGCGGGCCGCGCGCGGCTCGCCCTCGCCGCGATCGCGTCACGGCTGGACGTGCCCGCGCCGCCGGACACCGGATGCACGCTGTGCGACCTGGCGGAGGGCTTCAACGTCTTCCTCGCCGCCTACCGGACGATCCGCCCGGACGTGCTCAGCTCCCTGTACGCCGAGTGCGCACCCGACCCGGAACTCCAGGCGCGCTACCTGGAGACCGTCATCGAACCGTCCCGTCGCGCGGTCGGCGAGACGCTCGACCGCGCCGTCGCCCGCGGCGACCTGCGCCCCGACACCGACCGGGAGCAGCTGCTCGACGTCTTCGGATCGCTGGTCCACTACCGAGCCCTGTTCGGCCGCCGCCACATGAGCGACACCGAGGCCGAAAAGGTCGTCGAGACCCTCCTCCACGGAGTGGCCGTGGACTACCCCGCACTCCTGGCCCGCAGCGAGGCCCTGGAGCAAGCGCATCCGGAGGCCTCGACGGCCCACCACGCCCACCCGTCGGCTTCCTGACCGCCGAAGGCCGCCCGAAGGCGCCGCCTCCTCAGCGGAGAGAGGCGAACGCGGGATGGTTCTGCAGGCCGGAGCCCGCAGACGAACCAGGCGTTCGTACTCCGCGGGTCGCGGGCGGCGGGGGTGTCGTACCGCCGTGGTCGACAGGCCGGGGAGCGGAGACAGGCCGTGCGGGGGACGCCGGGCGGGCCGGGGGTTCGTAGGCTGGCGTTCATGGTGAGCGGAGGTCTTCGGTTGCGGGGCCGGTCCTGGGGGCGGGGAGCGGATGGCGTGGTCGCGGCTCTGGTGTTCGTCCTGGTGGGGGTGGGCAGCCTGCGGTCGCTGATCGGGCCGAGGCACGAGGCCTGGGTGGTCACGATCCTGTGCTGGGTGCTGCTCGCGGCGGTGTGCGGGGCGTTGTACTTCAGCCGCCGCAGGCCCGTCGCCGTCGCCTTCTTCGTGCTGGCGGCCACGATCTGCCACTACCTCGTGAGCGCCTATGACGGGCCGCTGCTGGTCGCGTTCATCGTGGCGCTGTACTGGGTCGCGGCCGAAGGGCATCTGTGGGCGGCCATCGGGCTGGCCTCCCTGGCCGTGATCCTGACGGGCGCGGGGACGTTGTCGGGGAACGAGGACGTCAACGGCGTCGCCCTGTTCATGCTGGTCGGCTGGCTGGTGGCGGTGGTCGCGGTCGGCTGGGTGCGGTACGGCCACCAGGCGTACGCGCTGGAACGGGAGCAGCGGGCGGCCACCGAGGAGCGGCTGCGCATCGCCCGCGAGCTGCACGACGTCGTCGGCCACCACCTGTCGCTGATCAACGTCCAGTCGGCGGCGGCGCTGCGCCGGCTCACGCGGTACCCGGAACGCGGCACCGCGCAGGCCGAGGAGGCGCTGGGAGCGGTCAAGGAGGCCAGCGGGGAGGCGCTGCGCGAGCTGCGGTCCACCCTCGGCCTGCTCCGGAGGGACGGCGAGGAGGCGCCTACCGCGCCCGCCGCGGGCCTGGACAGGATCGGCGACCTGGTGGCGTCGGCACGCGTCGCGGGGCTCGAGGTGCGGACGCGCGTCACCGGCGAGCCCGTCCCGCTGCCCACCGAGGTCGACCTGGCGGCCTACCGCATCGTGCAGGAGTCCCTCACCAACGTCACCCGCCACGCCCGGGCCCGCGAGGTCGTCATCAGCGTCGAACACGCGCCCGGCCTGGTGGCGGTGGAGGTCTCCGACGACGGGCGGGGCCCTGCGGAGAACACGACCGGAACCGGCATCATGGGCATGCGTGAACGCGCCCGCGCCCTGGGCGGAGACCTGACCGCGGGCCCCCGCGAGGGCGGTGGTTTCACGGTGCGGGCCCGCTTCCCCCACGAGAACGGAGCACGTCGATGATCAGGGTGGTGCTGGCCGACGACCAGCGTCTGGTGCGTGCCGGATTCCGGTCGATCCTCGAGGACGAGGACGACGTCGAGGTGGTCGGCGAGGCCGGGGACGGCGACCAGGCGGTGGCGGCCTGCCGGGAAACGCGCCCGGACGTGGTCCTCATGGACGTGCGCATGCCCGGCACCGACGGCCTGGAGGCGACGCGGCGCATCACCGCCGACCCGCGGCTGGACGGCGTCAGGGTCGTCATCCTGACCACCTTCGACCTGGACGACTACGTCTACAGCGCGCTGCGGGCGGGCGCCAGCGGCTTCCTGCTCAAGGACACCGACCCCGACGAGCTGCTCCACGCCGTGCGGGCGGCGCACCGGGGCGACGCCCTGATCACCCCGTCGGTCACGCGCCGGCTCATCGCCGAGTTCGCCGGTCGGGTCAAGCCGCCGGCGCCCGCCCCGGCCCTCAACGCCCTCACCGCGCGGGAGCGCGAGGTCATGGAGCTCGTCGCCGCGGGGCTGACCAACGACGAGATCGCCGCCCGCCTGGTCCTCAGCCCGGCGACCGCCAAGACCCACGTCAGCCGGATCCTCACCAAGCTGGCCGTCCGCGACCGCTCCCAGCTCGTCGTCCTGGCCTACGAGTCGGGCATGGTGCGGCCCGGCTGGTTCGGCGGCTGACTCCCGGAGTACCCGCGGCCCGCGCCGTACGACCGGGGGAGTAGCGCGGGTGTCGGCTCCAGGCCGATGCCGCGGCGGGAGCCCTGCGCCGACGCTGGGCGGCATGCAGACACCACCTCATGTCCAAGTCAGGGCCGGGCTCGTCGGCCTGCTGGCCGGCGGGGCCGCCGGCTTCCTCCTGCTCGACGCGGCCGCGGCCCTCCTCGCGGTCGCCCTCGGGCGGACTCCGGCGCGGGACGGCGAACCGGTCGCCCTGATCGTCGCGGTGCCGGCGGTCTGCGCGGTGCTGGGCTGCCTGGTGTCCTTCCGCTTCGCACGGCGGAAGGGCGGCCGGTAGCCATGGCGACACGTGCGACGACGGGACTGCCGGGACGGATGGCTTCCTGGGCGCAGCGGCACCGCTGGAGCGCTCTGCTCCTGTGGGTGCTCACGGTGGCGGCGCTCACCGCCGGATCCCAGGCGGTCGGCGGCGCCTACCAGAACGACTTCTCGCTCCCGGGCACGGATTCGCAGGCGGCCCTGGAGCTGATGGAGCGGCACGGCGCGGAGCAGGCGGGCGCGAGCATCCAGATCGTCCTCCAGAACGACCGCGGGCTCGAAGGCGACCGGCCGCACGTCGAGCGGATGCTCACGGCGGTGCGCGGCCTGCCCTTCGTCACCGACGTCCGCAGCCCGTACGACGGGGCGCTGTCCGGGGACGGCACCATCGGGTACGCCTCGGTCGCCCTCGACGCCCCGTCCGAGGACGTGCCCGCGGCGGACGTCAGGGAGCTCATCGACACCGCGAGCTCGGCCGCCGGGGACGGGACGCGCGTCGAGTTCGGCGGGGGGCCCGTGCAGAACGCGGCCGAGTCGGGCGGCGGGGCGGCCGAGGGGGCGGGCATGCTCGCCGCGCTGGTCATCCTCGTCCTGCTCTTCGGTTCGCTGCTGTCGGCGGCGGTGCCGCTGATCACCGCGATCTTCGCGGTGGGCGGCGCGCTCGGCCTGATCACCCTGGCCTCGCACGTCTTCACGATCGCCGACTTCACCCCGCCGATCATGATGCTGGTGGGCCTGGGCGTCGGCGTGGACTACGCGCTGCTCATCTTCTACCGCTACCGGCACCAGCTCCTGGACGGCGACGACCCGCGGACCGCCGCCCGTACCGCCCTGGACGCCGCGGGCCGGACGGTCTTCTTCGCCGGGTGCACCGTCATCATCGCGCTGCTCGGCCTGGTCGTCCTCGGCCTCGGTTCGCTGCAGGGCGTCGCGCTGGCCGTGGCCCTGACCGTCCTGGTCACCATGGCCGCCTCGCTGACCCTGCTCCCCGCCCTGCTGGCGTTCTTCGGCGGGCGCATCGAACGCCACGTCCGCAGGAGCGCGGCCAAGGCCGAGGCCAGGGGCCGCCGGGAGGGGCGCCGCTGGCACGCGCTCGCCGGAGCCGTGCAGCGCCGCCCGCTGAGCGCACTGCTGGTCGCGGTGTCCGCGCTGCTGGCGCTGGCCGCGCCTGCGCTCGGCCTGCGCCTGGGGTTCGGGGACGCCGGCAACAACGCGCCCGAGAGCACCACGAGGCAGGCCTACGACCTGCTCGCCGAAGGCTTCGGGCCCGGCTTCAACGGCCCGCTCGTCCTGGTCGTCCAGGGCGGCGAGCCCGCGGCTCTGCGGTTGCGGACCGTGCTGGAGCGGACCGACGGCATCGCCGCGACCGTCCCGCCGTGGCCCACCGAGGACGGGAGGCTGCACACGCTGATCGCCTTCCCCGACACCGCTCCGCAGGACGAGGCCACCGCGGACCTCGTCCACCGCCTCCGCGACGACGTCCTGCCCCCGCTCGCCCGGGAGAACGGCGCCCGCTACCTCGTCGGGGGCCCGACCGCGGCCACCCAGGACTTCGCGGACGCCGTCGCGTCGCGCATGCCGCTGTTCGTGGCGGTCGTCGTCGGGCTGTCCTCGCTGCTCCTGCTGGTGGTCTTCCGGTCGCTGCTGATCCCCGTCAAGGCGGCCCTCCTCAACCTGCTCTCGGTGGCGGCCGCCCTGGGCACCATCGTCCTGGTCTTCCAGCACGGCTGGTTCGGCGTTCCCGAAGGACCCATCGAGGCCTTCCTCCCCGTCATGATCTTCGCGATCGTGTTCGGCCTCTCGATGGACTACGAGGTCTTCCTCATCTCCCGCATCCACGAGGAGTGGGAGCGCACCCGGGACCCGTCCCTGGCCGTCCGCGCCGGCCTCGCCGCCACCGGCAAGGTCATCACCGCCGCCGCGGCCATCATGATCGTGGTCTTCGCCGCCTTCGTCCTCAGCCCCGACCGCATGCTCCAGCAGTTCGGCCTGGGCCTGGCCTCCGCCGTCCTCCTGGACGCCGTGGTCATCCGCTGCCTGATCGTCCCGGCCGCGATGCAGCTCATGGGGACCCGGGCCTGGTGGCTGCCCTCCCCGCTGGCGCGCCTCCTGCCGAAGGTCGAGCTGGAGCGCCAGGAACCCGCCCCCGCCGTACGGGAGCCGGCCGCGGCCGAACCGGAGCCGAGGGCCTGAGCCCGTCGAGGCGTCCCGGCGGCGCCCGTCTCCGCGGAGACGGGCGCCGCCGGGCGGGTCAGGGCTGCTGCCAGGAGCGCTGGGCGCGGGCGACGCGCTCCAGTGCCGTCTTGAAGGTCCGGTAGGCGTCGTCGCCCAGCTCCAGGCGGTGGCGCTGCTCGATCAGGGCCAGGATGGCGCGGGCCTTGTCGATCTCGTCGAGTCCGGACTCGGTGGGGACGACGAGTTTGGCCCGCCGGTCGCGCGGATCGGGTTCGCGGCGCACGTAGCCGAGTTCGACCAGCTCGTCGACGATCACCCCGACGATCTGCTTGTGCTGGCCGGAGCGCTGGGCCAGTTCGGTGGCACGGGCGCCGTCGGGGGGCAGGAACGCCAGCACGGTGCCGTGCCGCGGCCGTACGTGGCGGTGGCCCTGCTCGGCCAGCCGCGCGAACAGCTCCTCCTGCACAGAGCGCCCGAGTTGCCCGACCAGCATGCCCAGATCCGCCTCTCGCGCGGTGTCGGCCATGGCGGCCTCCAATCTAGTCACGAAGCTTGACTATCAACAATCGTGATTATACATTGTTCTCAGTCGAACTCCCCGGACATCCCCGCCCCGAAGGAGCACCCGTGACCAGCGAAGCCGTCGACCAGTACGTCCAGGCCAAGGTCCTGCCGCAGCACCGCCCGACCGTCGAGGCGCTGCGGGCCCTGATGGCCGAATGCGCCCCGGACGCCGCGGAGGGGATCAGCTACGGATCCCCCGCCTGGCGCGGGGAGAAGATCCTGGCCATCATCAGCGCCAGCAAGACCCACATCACCTTCGCCTTCGAGCGCGGCGCCGAGTTCGCCGACGACCACGGCCACCTCCAGGGCGTGGGAAAGAAGACGCGCCACGTGAAGATCAAGACCCCCGACGCCCTCGACGCCCCCGCCCTGCGCGACTACATCGCCCAGGCCGTCGCCCTCGACCGGGCCTAGGCGCGGGCGGCGACGCCCAAGGCGTGCAGAAAGGGCCGACGGCCCTGACACGACGACAGGCCCGGCGGTCTCCGCCGGGCCCGCCGCCTGTGTCCCCCTGAAGCGCGGAGCCGCGTCACGGACCGGACCGGCGGCGCTGGTAGGAGAGCGTCCGGCCGCCCAGCAGGGGGACCCGGGACGGCACCCTCGCCGCGTTCGCCTGCGCCGCCCTCCGGCAGGACGCCCGGCCACCGGCCTGAACGGCCCGCCGCGAGCGCCCTGCGGCCCATGCGCGGCGGTGCAGGCGCTGCCGGCCCCGCGCCCGTTGTGGGGGAGGCCTCCGGGGAGCGATGTGTCCTGTGCCCGGTTCCGGGGAAGGGACAAGGCCTACAGGGGGAGAGGCACGCCGTGCCCACCGCGTTTCCTCCTGTTCCCGCGAAGGAGGAAAATGCCAGAACTGCGACAGGAAGATCGTGTTTTCGTGCTCGACCTGGGCGACGGCGAGAACCGGCTCTCCCCGGACCTGGTGAAGCACGTCAACGTCCTGCTGGACGAGGTCACCGCGCAACCGGGCCCGGTCGCGCTCGTCACCACCGCGACCGGCGAGTTCTTCTCCCAGGGGATCGACCTGGAGTGGCTCGGCGAGCACAGCGGGGAGCAGGCCTCCTACATCACCGAGATCCACGAGCTGCTGGCCCGCTTCCTCGCCCTGCCCGTCCCCACGATGGCCGCCGTCAACGGCCACGCCTTCGGTGTCGGCGCGATGCTGGCGATGGCCCACGACTTCCGGTTGATGCGGGCCGACCACGGGCACTTCTGCTTCCCCGAGGCCGACGTCAACACCCCCTTCACCCCCGGCATGGCCGCGCTCATCCAGGCCAAGATCACCCCTGCCGCGGCGATCGCCTCGATGACGACCGCACGCCGTTTCGACGGGCTCCAGGCCCGGGAGCTCGGCCTGGTCGACGGCGTCGCCGACGCGGCCGGCCTGCTCGAGACCGCCGCCGCATGGGTGCGCCCCCTGGCGGACAAGGACCGCCCCACGCTGGGCGCGATCAAGTCGACGATGTTCGCCCCCGCCCTCAACGCGCTCCGCGACCTCGGCGACATGAACCAGGCGTAGCCTCCGGAACGCGGCCCTGCGGGGCCGCGTCCGGGGCCGCCCGGGGAGGAACTCCGGGGCGGCCCCCCGTCCGGCGTGCTCGATATTTCGTTCATGCTTGCTTATGCCTGGGTTTGCAGGACTTTGGGTGCTGTTCCCACCTTGCCGAAAACTTCCTATTTCCCACGATTTCATAGGTGGGAAAGCGTCACCCCGGGGATCGGCCGAAGTGGGGAATTCGACCGTGGGGTAATTCCGGGATCCGGTATTGTGCGACAGGCGCGAAACGTCTATGGCGGCAGTTTCAGCGCCATTGTTCACCCGTGTCTCCCGCCCCCCGCCCGATTCCGCTGCTCACCCCGCTGGCGAACGCAAGGAACCCCCCGTGTCAGGCAAGAGCGTCATCCCGGACATCGACACCACGACAGCGCACTCGGCGCGCATGTACGACTACTACCTCGGCGGCAAGGACAACTACGCGGTCGACCGCAAGGCCGCCGACGGCGTCATCGCCCTGTTCCCCGACACCCCCCGGATTGCCGCGGAGAACCGGGCCTTCATGCGCAGGGCCACCGCGGCGATGGTGCGGGAGGGGGGCGTCCGCCAGTTCGTCGACCTGGGGTCCGGGCTGCCCACGGTCGACAACCTGCACGAGGTCGCCCAGCGGACGGCCCCCGGCAGCCGCGTGGTGTACGTCGACAACGACCCCATCGTGCTCGCGCACGGGCGGGCCCTGCTGGAGGGCAACGGCCTCACCCGGGTGATCACCGCGGACCTCCGCGATCCCGACGGGCTGCTCGCCGACTCCGCGCTCACCGGGCTGATCGACTTCGACCGGCCGGTCGGGCTGATGATGATCTCGGTCCTGCACTTCATCGAGGGCGACCTGGCGCCGCTCCTCGCCGGCTACCTGGACCGGCTCGCGCCGGGCTCCTACCTGGCCCTCTCCCACGTCAACGCCGAGAACGCCGACACCGGCCGCGCGGACCTCGTCAGGAACACCTACCGGAACTCGGCCTCGTCGCTGACCTACCGGACCAGAGACGAGATCGCGGGCCTGCTCGCCGGCTGCGACCTGCTGGACCCGGGGATCGTCCCCGCCTGGCGATGGCGGCCCGATTCCGCCGGCACGGCGGAGCCCGCACCGGCCGCGGGCGACGTCCGGCCGGCCAGGTCGGCGATCCTCGCCGGAGTCGGCCGCCTCGCCGGCCGGTGAGGCGGCCGCCGATCGCGGTTGCGCACGGCCCGCCTCGGCCGTGCGGCGGGTCCGCCGCACGGCCGTCGAGGCGTGCCGGTGTCCGCGGGGCCTCAGAAGCGGATGATCCCGCGGAGGATCTCGCCGTTGCGCATGTCCTCGTAGCCCTGGTTGACCTCCTCCAGGGTGTACTCCCTGGTGATCATCTCGTCGAGCTTGAGCTGGCCCGTCTTGTAGAGCTCCAGCAGGCGGGGGATCTCGTGGTGGCCGCTGGAGGAGCCGTACAGCGAGCCGCGGATCTGCTTCTCCAGCATGGTGAGCATGAAGAGGTTGCCGCTCATCTCGGCGTTGGCGAAGTTGGCGACGGCGGTGACGACGACCTTGCCGCGCTTGGTGACCAGGTCCAGGGCCGGGCCGATGTAGGCGCTCTCGGCGCGGTCGGTGGTGATGATGAACGAGTCGGCCATGTTGCCGCGGGTCAGCTCGACGACCAGGGGACCGGCCTCCTCGACGCTGGCCACGGCGTGGGTGGCGCCCAGCTCCAGGGCCTTGGTGCGCTTGAACTCCACCGGGTCGACGGCGATGATGTGGCGCGCTCCGGCGATGCGGGCGCCCTGGACGGCGCTGGCGCCGATGCCGCCGATGCCCTGCACCACGACGGTCTCGCCCGCCCGCACCTCGGCGGTCCGCACGGCGCTCCCGTAACCGGTGGGCACGCCGCAGCCGATCAGGGCCGCCTTGTCCAGCGGGGTGCCGTTGTCGACCTTGACGACCGAGGCGATCGGGACGACCGTGTACTCGGCGAAGGCGCCCAGCAGGGACATCTGCCCGATGCCCTGGCCGCGGGCGTGGAAGCGGTAGGTGCCGTCCAGCTGCGGGCCGTTGATGAGGTGCGCGCCCAGGTCGCACAGGTTCTGCATGCCCCGCGCGCAGTACGAGCAGTGGCCGCAGGACGGGATGAAGCTGAAGACGATCGAGTCGCCCTCGGCGACCTGGGTCACCCCGGGTCCGGTCTGGACGACGACGCCGGCGCCCTCGTGGCCGCCGACGACCGGGAGCGGCATCGGGATGTCACCGGTGACCAGGTGGTCGTCGGAGTGGCACAGCCCGGTGGCGACGAGCTTGACCAGGACCTCGCCCTCCTTGGGCGGGTCGAGCTCGACCTCCTCGACCTGCCACTTCTCGTTCTGTCCCCACAGGATCGCGGCCTTGGTCTTCATCGTGTTCGTCCTCTCGGGGGTGGGTCACAGCTGTCACACACCATACGAATCATGGATGATGTATGACAAGACTCGAGTCTCATTCATCCCCCGCGGACCGCGTGCGACCGCCTGCGCGGCACGCCGGAGAACGCGGCGGGCCCCGGGGAGCTACCCAGCCCCGGGGCCCTTTTGTCCGCTCTTCTGGCACGCCGGCGGCGTTTAAGGACGGGGATCATCCGTGATGACGGCGCGCTCTACGGTTGAGCTACCGCGCCATGTGGAGGCGCGGGCCGGATTTGAACCGGCAACCCGCCGTGCTCCGTCCCCGTCCGGTCGATCCGGCGATGAGCGGTGCTTGCTGAGATTGGAGCGAGAGCCTGAGATTGACCGGGCTGCCTCTACCGATTGGGCCACCCCGGCAGGAGTGCCGGGGGCAGGACTCGAACCTGCACTGTCACCACCGTTCAGACTGAGCCTCATCCTCAGCTTTCCGGGCCCTTCGGCCCGGACCCCCGCGCTCCAGCGGGGGAGTCCTCGATCAGGCGAAGAGGTAGCGGAACACCGCGTCCCCGACCTGCCGGTCGGCGACCTCGATCCCGTTCGCCTCCTCGCGGGCGTACTTCACCGCCGCCATGAGCTTCTCGACGCGCTCGCGCAGCTCGTTGACGCGCCTGGCCGGCATGGCGCCGGAGAAGCCGACCTTGGTCCAGGTGCCGACGACGATGTCCTCGGTGTAGGTCTCGACCTGGGCGGGGTGCTTGTCCGTCGCCTCGTACAGGACGTGGGCCCGCGGGACCTTCTTCGTCCGGGTCGTGCGGACCGGTTCCGTGCGCCACACGTCCGCGGACTCGTCGAAGGTCCAGGTCTCGGCGGCGTCCAGGACCGGCAGTTTCCCGATGAGGGTCTGCAGATCGGTGAGCTGCTTCTCGAGGAACAGCAGGTAGGTGACCGGAACGTCGGACAGGAGGGTCCGGCCGTCCACGGTGACGTCCGCGCGCGCCTCGCAGTTCGCCCAGTCCTTGGTGGCGACCACGTCGAACAGCCGCGACAGGGCGACACCGGCCTCCCGCAGGACGTCCTCCGCCCGGACCTGGACCCTGGCCGACTCCGGGGGCAGGGTCTCGCCCTCGTCGTCGTTGGGCTGGTAAGTCCGCGAGATTCCGGACAGGAGGGCGGGTTTCTGGAGCCGGTGGTAGGCGTCGGTCAGGTCACGCTGAGTTCGGGACTTGGTCCCCTTTTCTACCGCGATGATCTGGTTCAACTTGGACACCCGGCGAGCATACTGCCCGGCATCCGGGATTTCCTTTGAATAAAAAGACGGAAGGCGCAGGCTCCCGGAATTCAGTACAGAACGCCGAGGAAGTCCAGACCGCCCATCGTGACTCCAGGCGACCCCGGCGTGACGCCGAGGGCGCCGCGGGGTCAGAGTCGCGCTTCGGGAACGGGGGGCGCTGGGGGCATGGCGAGCCCCTCCCCGGTGCGGTGTCCCGTGGCGGATTTGCGACATCACCCCGTGCCGCGAGGGTGATGTCGCGGATCGGCCAGCTTCGGCTGTGCGGAGCCTGTTGAACTGATCGCGCAACGGCAGGCTCCCCACAGGACGGAATCCATGACCTCGACGAACACCGCCACCGCGCACCCGCCGGACGGAGCCGGCCCGCCCGCCCGAACCCCGCGCTCCGGCCGGCTCGCCGTGGTCGCGGTGATGCTGGGCATCTTCTCGATCGTCACCACCGAGATCCTGCCGATCGGCCTGCTCACCCGGATCGGTGCCGACTTCACCGTCTCCGACGGGATGGCGGGGCTGATGATGACGATGCCCGGACTCCTGGCGGCGGTCTCCGCACCGGTGGTCACCGTGGCGACCGCGCGCGCGGACCGCCGGCTGATGCTGTGCGTGTTCATGTTCCTGCTCGCGTCGGCGAACCTCCTGGCCGCGGTGGCGCAGGACTACTGGCTCGTCCTGGTCTCCCGCGTCGTCGTCGGCGTCGTCATCGGCGGCTTCTGGTCGATCGGCGCCGGGCTGGCCGAACGCCTGGTGCCCGCGGAGTCGGCGGGCCGCGCCACAGCGGTGATCTTCTCCGCGGTGCCGCTGGGCTCCGTGCTCGGCGTGCCGGCCGGCACCCTCATCGGCGACCTGGCCGGCTGGCGTGCGGCGTTCGCCGTCATGGGCGTCCTGGCGTTCGGGGTGCTGGCCATGCTGCTCCTGGTCATGCCGCCGCTGCCGCCGGTCCGTGCCACCCGCCTGAGCGTGCTGCGCGGCATGCTCCGCGGCACCGGCACGCGCTTCGCGCTGCTGCTGACCTTCCTGATCGTGCTGGCGCACTTCGGGGCCTACACCTACGTGGCCCCGTTCCTGGAGCAGGTCACCGGCGCCGGTCCCGGGTCGATCACCGTCTTCCTGCTGGTCTACGGTGCCGCGGGGATCGCCGGAAACTTCCTGGGCGGGGCGGCGGTGGCCCGCCGCCCGCGGGCCGTCTTCGGCCTCGCCGCCGGTCTGATCGCGTCCGCCGCCCTGCTGCTGCCGGTCCTGGGACGCTGGGAGGTCGGGGCCGCCGTCCTGCTGGTCGTCTGGGGCGTCGCCTACGGCGCCGTCCCCGTCTCCTCCCAGACCTGGTTCGCCAAGGCGGCCCCGGGCTCACCCGAAGCGGCCTCGGTGCTGTTCACCGCCTCCTTCCAAGCGACGATCTCGCTCGGCGCGCTGGCCGGAGGCCTGGCCGTGGACCGCGCCTCCCCGTCGGCGGTCATGGTCCTGGGCGGTGCCACCGCCGCGCTCACGGTCCTGGCCGTGTGGCTCACCGGGGCGCCGCTACGACGTCACGGGTGGGCATCTCGTTGATCGGGTGGCCGCCCGCGGCCCAGAGGTGCTGCGCCGCGTAGCCGCGCCACGGCCGCCAGGCGGCGGCGCGGTGGACCAGGGCCGCGGGGGTGGCCGGCAGGGCCAGCTCGCCGGCCGCCCGCCTGATGCCGAGGTCGGTGGCGGGAAAGGCGTCCGGATCGCCCAGCGCGCGCATCGCGATGGTCTCCACCGTCCACGGCCCCACGCCGGGCAGGTCCTCCAGTCTGGCGCGGGCTTCCCGCCAGTCGCCGCCCGCGCCCAGGTCGATGTCGTCCGAAGCCAGGGAGGCGATCAACGCGACGAGGGTGCTCCTGCGCTTTTGCGGCAGCGCCAGAGCGGCCGGATCGAGGTCGGCCAGGTCGGACGGAGCGGGGAACACGCGGGTGAGCCCGCCACCGGCGTCCGTGACGGGAACGCCGTGCGCGGCCGCCAGGCGTGCGGCGTGCGTACGAGCGGCCGCCGTGGAGACCTGCTGCCCGAGCACGGCCCGGATGGCGAACTCCGCACCGTCGACGGTCTGCGGGATGCGGCGGCCGGGGTTCTCGCGGACCAGCGGGCCGAGGACCGGGTCGCGTCCCAGCAGCTCGTCGATGGCCACCGGGTCGGCGTCCAGGTCCAGCAGGCGGCGGCAGCGGTTGATGGCGGTGGTCAGGTCGCGCAGGTCGGACAGGGCCAGCGAGCACTGGACGTACGGGGCGCCGGTGGGCCGGAGCTCGGCGATGCCGTGTCCGTGCGGCAGGCGCAGGGTGCGCCGGTAGGTCCCCGAACGCCACTCCTCCACGCCCGGCACCGAGGTGGCCACCAGGTGCCCGAACAGGTTGTCCGGGCACAGGGGGGCACGAAACGGCAACCGCAGGGAGACCGTGCCGGTGACGTCCGCCGGGCGGCCGCGGTGACGCAGCCCGGTGGGGGACAGGCCGAACACCGCGCGCACGGTGTCGTTGAAGGTGCGGACGGAGGAGAATCCCGCCATGAAGGCCACGTCGGCCATGGGCAGCGCGGTGGTCTCGATGAGCAGCCGCGCCGCCTGGGCGCGTTGCGCCCGTGCCAGCGCGGCGGGCCCGGCGCCGACCTCGTCCTGCAGCCGGCGTTCGACCTGGCGCAGGGAGTAACCCAGCCGGGCCGCCAGGCCGGTCACGCCCTCCCGGTCGACGATCCCGTCCTTGATCAGGCGCATCGCGCGGCCCGCCAGGTCCGCCCGCTCGTTCCACTGCGGCGAACCGGGAACCGCGTCGGGCCGGCACCGCTTGCAGGCCCGGAATCCGGCCCGCTGGGCGGCCGCCGCACTGGGGTAGAAGCTCATGTTCTCCGGCTTGGGCGGCATCACGGGGCAACTGGGCCGGCAGTAGATGCCGGTCGTCAGCACCGCGGTGAAGAACCATCCGTCGAACCGCGTGTCCCTGGACCGCACCGCTCGGACGCACCGCTCCACGTCTTCATGCATGCGCCCAGCATGCCCCGGCCCCCCGGCCCGGGCTGGCGGTCCCGCGACATCACCCTCACACCCCCGGGGCCCCGCACGCGATCGGCCCGCACCGCCGGCGTCAGCGGTCGCGCGGGGCGACCAGGCCGGATTCGTAGGCGAAGACCACGAGCTGGGCGCGGTCACGGGCGTGGAGCTTGGCCATGGCCCGGTTGACGTGTGTCTTCGCGGTCAGCGGGCTGATCACCATGCGTTCGGCGATCTGGTCGTTGGACAGGCCCCGGGCGACCAGGGCGACGGCCTCGCGTTCACGGTTGGTCAGCTCCTGCAGCCCGGTGCCGATGCCGGCGCAGGGCGGCTGGGAGACGTACCTGTTGATGAGCTTGCGGGTGATCGAGGGCGAGAGCAGGGCGTCCCCGCGCGCGGCGACGCGGACGGCGTGCAGGAAGTCCTCCGGCAGGACGTCCTTGACGAGGAATCCGGCGGCGCCGGCGCGCAGCGCGTCGAAGACGTACTCGTCCATGCCGTAGTTGGTCAGGATGACGACGTGCACCCGGGCCAGCGCCGGGTCCGCGGCGATGCGCCGTGTCGCCTCGATGCCGTCCATGACCGGCATCCGGATGTCGATGAGCACGATGTCGGGCAGGTGCTCCCGGACGAGGGCCAGCGCCTCCTGCCCGTCGGCGCCCTCGGCCACCACCTCGATGTCGTCCTCGAGGTCCAGGAGCGCGCGGAAGCCGCTGCGCAGGAGAGGCTGGTCGTCGACCAGCAGGACACGGATCACGACGTCCGGTCCACGGGGAGCTCGGCCTGGACGGTGAAGCCGCCCTCGCCGCGCGGTTCGGCGCGCAGCCTGCCGCCGAGGGCGGTGACCCGCTCACGCATCCCGAGCAGCCCGACGCCGGGCGCGGGGGCGGCGCCCGGCACGGCCCTGCCGTCGTCGTCGACGCGTATCGCCAGGACGTCCGGACGCCAGTCGATGCGGACCGAAGCCGTCGCCGCGTCCGCGTGGCGGGCGACGTTGGTGAGCGACTCCTGAACGATCCGGTAGGCGGTCCGGCCCACCGCGGCCGGCACGTCGTGCCGCCGCCCTTCGATCGTCAGCGTCGCGTCCAGGCCGATGGCACGGGCCTGCTCCACCAGCTCAGGGACATGATCGAGCCCGCGCGGCGCGGCGGTGTCGTCGTCGCGCAGCGCCTCCAGGGTCGCACGCAGCTCCCGGGTCGCCTCGCGTCCGGCCGCCTGGATCGCCAGCAGGGCCTCCGGCACCTGTTCGCCGCGCTTGCGGGCCACGTGGACGGCGACCTCGGCCTGCACCTTGATGATCGAGATCTGGTGGGTGAGCGAATCGTGCAGCTCCCGCGCGATGCGCAGCCGCTCCTCGGCGGCGCGGTGCCGCGCGGTCTCCTCCCGGGTGCGCTCGGCCTCGTCGGCCCGCTGCTCGGCCTGCCGCAGCGCCTCACCTGCGGCGCCGGCGGCGATCAGCCAGGCGATTTCGAGGGCGCTCCGTGCCTGCGCGAACGCCTCGCCCGTGTCGTGCAGGCCCGATGCCAGGGCCGCGAGGGGGAGGGCGGCCAGCACGGCCACGCTCACCGCCACCGTGATGGTGCGGTGCCCCGCCCGTACGGCCGCGTACACCGCGAACAGGTACGCGACGGCGGGCACGTCGAACCCGACGGCCTGGTAACCCACCGCGCACAGCCCCGCGACGGCCAGAACGAGGACCGGGGCACGGCGGCGCGCGGCCAACGCCAGCCCGCCCACCGCCAGCAGAGCAGGGCCGAGCAGGTCGAGACCCGCGACGGCGCGCTGCCCGGACAGTCCGGTGACCAGCAGGACCACCGCCACGCCGACGGCGACCGACCAGTCCCCGGCGCTGACCCGTCCCCTGTCCATGCGTGCACCCTAACCGGGCCGCCCGCCCGGGCGGCTCCTGCGCGCAGACGATCATCCGACTACCGCACACGCCGTACTTCCGCGGACCGTGCGGCACCCGCGGTAGCCCGATGCGGTACCGGCGGCAGCACGAAATGTCTGCGCTCGCCGGACGACCGGAGGGGGGCCGGGCGGGCACGATCGGGCGACGTCCAGCCGCAAGAGGAAAAGGAGCACCTCCATGCCAGTCCGATCCGCGCTCGCCGCGCACGTCCTGGCCCGACCGGCCGCCGCCGACGCCTTCGCCATGAGCGCCGGACGCCTCGGGTCCATCGTGGCCGGGCTGCTGGGGCTGGCCGGCGTGGCCGTCGCCGGACTGGCCCTGGCCCGCGCCACCGGCCGTATCGGCACCGGCCCCGGCCGGGGAGGAGCCCGCGCGGCCCTGGTGGCGGGACCCGTCGGCGCGGCCATCGGCGTGCTGGTCGTGGCCACCGCCGAAGGCGGCCTCGGCACCGGCAACGGCCTGGGCGGGGGCATCGTGGCCGCGATGCTGGGACTGGCCGGCACGCTCCTCGGCGCCCTGGCCCTGGCCCGTTTCCGCCGGACCGGCTGACCGCGGCGGCGATCCGGCAGGGGCTCACCTTCGGGTCATGAGCGGCGCTTGGACCTGGTGACCTGGAAGCGGTCGAGGTCGTTGCCCAGGGTGATGCGCCCGCGGTAGCGCGCCTTCCTGGCGCTGCGGTCGGCGGCGGCCTGCCAGGCGGCGTCGGACAGGACCGACGGGTCGGCCGGCGAGATGTGGCTGATCACGATGCGCCGGGCCCCGGACTCGGCGCCGATCGCGCCCAGCTCTCCCACCTCGGTGTGCACCGCGCCGATGTGCTCGACGACCGCGGGCGGGTAGCCGGTCGCGGCGACCGCGTCGCGGTGGTAGGCCTCGTGGACGAGGAGGTCGGCGTCGGCGGCCAGGCGCGGGATGTTGGGGGTGCGGGCGGTGTCCCCGGAGAAGGCGATCACGCCGTCCTCGGTCTCGATCCGGTAGGCGAGCGCGGGGAAGACCGGGCCGTGCGGGACGAGGACCGCGGTGACCTTGACGTCGTCGTTCTCCATCACCGGGAACGGCTCCATGTCCGGTGCGGTGTGCTGGGCGTCGGCCCCCGCGGACGCGGGCGGCTGGAGCTCGTGGACCCGGGTGTGGTCGGCCGGGTCGCTGCCCATGTGCTCGGCGATGAACCCGTTCGTGGAGTAGGCGAACGCCTGGTTCGACAGGCGCAGCAGGCCCGCCACGCCGGGCACGGGGTCGTCGGCGTCGACCCAGTGCGAACCGGGGGGCGGGCCCGGCGGCAGCTGCCCGGCCGAGCCGGGTCCGTACACGTCGATCGGCTGCGTGAAGCCCTGCTTGCCCGGCACCCCGCCGCTGAGCAGCGGGAAGGAGAACAGGTCGACGGTGTGGTCGGCGTGCAGGTGGGTGACGAAGATCGCGGCCAGGGACGGCATGGCGAGTCCGGCCCGCATGAACTGCGTGACGGCGCCGCGTCCGGCGTCGATCACATACGTGCGGCCGTTGACGACCACGGCGGAGGAGATTCCGGTGCGCGCCGCCAGGGGCGGGGGACCGCCGGCGGTGCCGAGCAGGAAGAGCTCGGTGCCCCGGTGGCCGGGCCGCCGCCCGCCGGGTGCCGCCTGCGCGGCGGCGGCCGGGGCGAGCCCGGCCAGGGCCGCCGTGCCGCCGCCGAGAACGGCGGCCTTGAGAAGTGTGCGGCGGGCCGCCCCGGATCCGGAGGCGGGGGTTTCGGAGCGGTGCGGTTCAGCGGGGTGGGAAACGCAGGTGCACACGGAACAATCCTTCGATCGCTTGATTCCTGGAATTCACTCGGACCAGGTGGCACGTCCAAGGAATCAGAACCGCCTCCGCCGGAACAGGCGTTCCGTCATCGGTATTTCGCATATCTGCCATCAATGGAATGGATCGGAGGTCGGCTTCCGCGCCCGGCCGGCACCGCGGACCGCCGCGGCGGACGGCTCGGTGACCCCCACTTGTGTGGCTAGCCACCTACCTGTAGGGTCCTTCATGTGGCTAGCCACATAATCGGATCGGAGTTCCCATGACCCTCCTCTGGAGTCCCGTCGAGCTCGGCGGCATCCCGCTCGCGCACCGTCTCGCGATGGCGCCCATGACACGCGACCGCTCCACGCCCGAAGGCGTGCCGACGGCGATGAACGCCGAGTACTACGCCCAGCGCGCGTCGATGGCGCTGATCATCACGGAGGGCGCACAGCCCTCCGAGGACGGGCAGGGCTACCTGCTGACGCCCGGCGTCCACACCGCCGAGCACGTCGAGGGCTGGCGCCGGGTCACCGACGCCGTCCACGCGGAGGGCGGGCGCATCGTCATCCAGCTGATGCACGTCGGCCGCGTCTCGCACCCCTCCAACACCCCGCACGGCCGCCGGCCGGTCGCGCCGTCGCCGGTGCGCCCCGCGGCGAGCATGTTCACCGCCACCGGCATGGAGCCGATGCCCGAGCCGCGCGAGCTGTCACCGGCGGAGATCGCGGAGACGGTCGAGGACTTCCGCCGTGCGGCGGCCGCGGCGATGCGGGCGGGTGCCGACGGCGTGGAGATCCACGGTGCCAACGGCTACCTGCTGCACCAGTTCCTGTCCGGCAACGCCAACCGGCGCACCGACCGGTACGGGGGCTCCATCGAGAACCGCATCCGCTTCGCGGTGGAGGTCGCCACCGCGGTCGCCGAGGAGATCGGGGCCGAGCGAACCGGGTTCCGCATCTCGCCCGGCAATCCCTTCAACGACATCGTCGAGGACGACGCGCCGCAGCTCTACAGAGCTCTGGTGACCGCCCTGGCGCCGCTCGGCCTCGCCTACCTCCATGTGGCACACGGCGGAGACGAGGCGCTGCTGAAGAGCATCCGCAGCGACTGGCCGGGCCCCCTGCTGCTCAACCGCGGCGGCTCCGACCTCCAGGCCCGGGTGAAGGACCTGGAGGAGGGCCTCGCCGATGTGATCACGGTGGGGACCATGGCCCTGGCCAACCCCGACCTCGTGGCCCGCATCAAGGCCGGCGCGCCTCTGAACGAACCCGACCGTGCCACGTTCTACGGGGGAGGCGAACGCGGCTACACCGACTACCCGACCCTCGCCGAGACCGCGCGAGCGCTGACCTGAGACCGGACCGCCGCCATCACGGGCGCCGTGTCCCGCTCGTAGGGCCGCGTGGCGGCGCGGCCCTACGATGAACCTGCCATGACTTCTTCCACCAGCGGTTCGCCCGAGGTCGCGGGCGACGGTCCGCTCAGCTTCGCCATCTTCAACCTCGCCCGCGTCCACCGCGCTCATGCCGCCGGGCTGCTGCGCGAACTGGGCCTGCACCCCGGCCAGGAACTGCTGCTGATGCAGCTGCTGGACCGCGACGAACAAACCCAGTCCGAACTGCTGGAAGCCGTCGGCCTGGACCACTCCACCGTCTCCAAGTCGCTGCGCCGCATGCAGGAGGCCGGACTGCTCATCCGACGCCCGGCCGAACACGACCGCCGCGTCCAGCTCGTCACCCTCACCGACGCCGGCCGCGCCCTGCGCCAACCCCTCGAACGCATGTGGGCCGACCTCGAACGCATCTCCACCCAGGGCCTGTCCCCCCAGGAGATCACCGCCTTCATCCACACCGCCGAGACCATCCGCCACTCCATGCTGAACTCCTCTTCACCCAAGAAACCCACCACTTAGCCCCCCGCAACGGGGCGGACCTACGCCGTTCACCGGAGTTCCGGCGCCATGCCGCGTGAGTTGTCGGCCCGGCTCACCGCAGGTGGCGTGCTCCGGAGGGTCTCCTTGTTCGGTGGTCAGCGGCGGGTGGCGCGTAGGAGCAGCAGGCCCGAGGCGAGTACTGCTGCGGACGTGGTGCCGTGGATGCCGAATGCCGCGGCCTTCGAGCCGTGGTGGGCGAGGATCGTCAGCATGTCGCCGGCGGCGATCGTCGCGAACGCGAGCATCACCCAGCCGAGTGCTTCGCGCTTGCCTGCGGCCAGCAGGGCGAAGACGGCGAGGCCGGTGCCGAGGTCGCGGACGCCCTTGATGTTCAGCCATGCGGTCTCGTCGCCGGTCGGCCAGGCCGGAAGGCCGAAGCCCGACGCGGTGCCCACCGGGTCGAGGAGGTAGCTGAGCCCGACGTAGGTGATGCCGACTCCGGTGAGGGCGGCGATGGCGGTGCCGGTGCGGGAGGTGCGGACGTCCTCGCGGAGCCTCCTCATCCGTGCCGCGTGGTGGCGCTCCCCGTAGAGCCGCCAGAACACACGGGCCGGGGCGGGCAGCCCGGCGAGGAACTCGGTGCGCTCCTGCGGGGTCGCGTCCTCCAGGACGACGCCGAGGAGCGTCAGGATCTTGGACTTGGGGGTGTGCTGGACGAAGTGTTCGCCCTGGGCACCCCATTCGGCCTCGGTGAGGTGGCGTTCGGCGAGCGGCAGCAGGTGCGCCTCCTCGTCGTCCAGGTGCTCGATCAGGACGGCGCGGTGTTCGGCGAGGGCGGCGGCCAGGGCGTCGCGGACGGCGGCGTCGGCCGTCCGCGTCCACGGCCCGATGAGTTCGCGGAGCCGCTCGATGGTCGCGGCGACCTTGCCGTGCTGGGCTTCCATCCGCAGGACGACGTCGGCGTCCAGGTCCACCCGCGACAGCAGGAGCGGCCAGATCAGCTCGTCCTCGCCGTGGTGGTGGTTGTGCAGGCCGAGCAGGTAGTCCGAGAGGTGCGCGGCGAGCGCGCGGGCGCGGCGGCGGTCGCCGGGCCGGGTCGCGCCGACCAGCTCGGCCAGCAGGCGCGACTCGCGGCGGAGGCCGCGGTGGATGACGACCATGGAGTGGGTGAAGGGGCGGGCGGCGCGGATCTTGTCGGTGTTCATGTCGCCAAGGTTGCTCGGGGCGTCCTGGAACCGACTTGGAGCGCGACTTGGAGACCGGGAAGGACATTACGATGAGTCCTCGATGGTGCGAATTCGGGTGTTCGGGGCGTTCGAGGTCGAGGTTTCGGGCGCGCGGGTGGCGCTGGGCGGGCCGAGGCAGCGTGCCGTGCTGGCGCTGCTGGTCGCCGCGCACGGCCGGGTCGTCTCGGTGGACCGCATGATCGAGGACCTGTGGCACGGCGAGCCCCCCGCCCAGGCCGTCACCTCCCTGCAGGCCTACATCTCCAACCTGCGCAGGCTGCTGGAGCCCGAGCGCCCGCCGCGCGCCCCGGCGAAAGTGCTCGTCTCCGTCGCGCCCGGCTACGCGCTGCGCCTTCCCGACGACGCCGTGGATGTCTGGCATTTCGGCGCGCTCGTCCAGAATCCCGGACAGGTGGCGGAGGCGTTGGCGCTGTGGCGCGGTCCGGCGTTCGCGGAGTTCGCCGACGAGCCGTGGGCGCAGGCCGAGGTCGGCCGTCTCAACGAACTGCGCCTGGCCGCCCGCGAGCAGCACGTCGCAGCCCTGTTGCGTGCGGGCGAAGCCGCCGGGGCCGTGCTCGAGGCCGAACGCCTCACCGACGACGAGCCGCTCCGCGAGGAGGGCTGGCGCATGCTGGCACTGGCGTTGTGGAATTCGGGCCGCCAGGCCGACGCCCTCGCCGCTCTCCGCAAGGCCCGCGCCACGCTCGCCGACGAACTCGGCCTCGATCCAGGCCCCGCGCTGGCCGACCTGGAGACGGCGATCCTCCAGCAGCGCACCGACGTCTTCGGACCGCCCTCGCCCGTCCCCTTGCCGACCCCCGTGCCCGTTCCCGACCGTGAACTCTTCCTCGGCCGCGACGACGAACTGGCCGCGCTGACCGGGCTGGCGGGTGAAGGCGGCCTGCGCGTGGCACTCGTCACCGGTGAGGCCGGACTGGGCAAGACCGCGCTGCTGACCCGCCTGGCCGACGCCCTGGAACGGAACGGCCGGCTCGTCGCGACCGGCCGCTGCCCGGAGAGCGAGAGCGCACCCGCGGCATGGGCGTGGACGGAGGCCCTCACCGACCTCGCCCGGCACGTCCCGGCCCCCGAGGAGGTCGCGCCGTTGCTGCGGGCCGCGTCCGCCGCCGGACCCCGCGACACCACGGCCGGCCGGTTCCGCCTCCACCGGGCCGTCTGGACCTGGCTGAACGACGCGGCCCGGCAACGCCCTCTGGCCGTCATGCTCGACGACCTGCACTGGGCCGATGCCGAGACCCTCGCGCTGCTGGCCGCCCTCTCCGGTGACGCGCCCCTGCTCCTGGTCGCCGCGTTCCGGGCCGACGAGGTCGGCACGCGCCTCACCGACACGCTGGCCGTCCTGGCCCGCCGTTCCCCGCTGCGCCTGCCCCTGCGCGGGCTGCCCGAGCAGGCGGTCGCCCGGCTCATCGCCGTCGAATGCGCCACCGGTGTGGACGCCGCCACGGTCACCGCGCTCGCAGAACGCACCGGCGGCAACCCCTTCTATGTCCGGGAGAGCGCGAGGCTGCTCAGCAGCGAGGGCGCGCTCGTGGCGACGTCGGAGGTCCCCGAGGGCGTGCGCGACGTGCTGCGCCGCCGTCTCGCACGGCTGCCCGAGTCCGCCGTCGCCGTTCTGCGCCTGGCCGCGCTCGCGGGCCGCGAGGCCGACGCGGACACGCTCGTCATGGCGGCCGACACCGACGAGAACGGGGTGCTGGACGCACTCGACGCCGGGCTCGTCGCCGGACTGCTCACCGAGCGGACGCCCGGCAGGGTCCGGTTCGCGCACGCGCTCGTCCAGGACACGATGATCGCCGATCTCAGCGCACTGCGCCGTACCCGCATGCACGCGAGGCTGGGCGCGGCCCTGGAACGCCTCACCCCCGACGACGCGCCCGCGCTGGCGTACCACTTCCACCGCGCCGCCTCCGCCGGGACCGCGGCCAAGGCGATCGAGTATGCCGTCCGGGCCGCCGACCTGGCCGAGAACCGCTATGCGCACGAAACGGCGGTCGAGCTGCTCGCCCAGGCCCTGGAGTCCTTCGAACGCCTCCCGAACCGGGACGACGCCGCCCGCATCGACCTGCTCGGCCGTCTGCTCCGTGCCCAGGCACGAGCGGGCGCCGTCCAGGACGCCCGCGCGACCCGCCAGAACGCCATCGATCTGGCGGAGAAGGCCGAGCGCGACGACCTGCTGCTGGCCGCCTTCACCGCGTGGACCGAACCCGCCCCCTGGCAACTTCGCCCCTACGGAGTCGTCGACCACCGCCTCGTCGGGCTGCTCTCCCGCCTCCTGGAGCACGACGATCTGGCTCCGGACGTCCGGTGCCGCCTCCTCGACGCCTACGCCGCCGAACTGTCGGGCACCGGAGCCGCACGTGCACGAGCCGCCGCCGAAGAGGCCGTGGAAATCGCACGGAGTCTGGGCGACCCGAAACTGCGCGTACTGACGCTCTTCACACTCTGCCGCGAACACGACCACCGCGAGACCGACCACCAGACGGAGTGCGCCCACGAGCTGCGCGCCCTGGGCGACGAACACGACATCCCCGCCGCTTCGTGGTCGGGCACGTTCAACCTCGCCGGGGTCGCCGCGCGAAGGGGGCACCCCGACCAGGCGCGCGCCATGGTCGCCGAGGCGGCGGAACTGGCCCGCCGCTACCGGATGCCCGAGGCGGCCGCCATCTGCGAGATCGCCCGAGCCGCCCTCGCCCACATCGAGGGACGCCCGGACGACGCGGAACGCCACTACGCCGTGGCGACCGGGGCGATGGCCGTGCAGGGTTCCCTGCACGCCGCCGGATTCGACCTGCTCGCGCGCGCCACGCTGGCGGTGTCACGTGGTGCGCTGGCCGCCTTCACCACCGAGATCGAGACCGTTCCGCCCGGACTGCTCCCCCTGGTCGCCGACGTCTTCGCCGCCGCGAACGCCGCCGCGGGCCGGATCGACGAGGCACGCCGTCTCCACGAGTCCGCCGCACCGATCCAGCCGGACTTCCTCTTCACGGTGTTCTGCACCTTCCGCGCCATGACCGTGATCGCGTTGGGCGACGAACGGGAGGCCGCGGAACTGTACGAGGCGCTGCTCCCGCACCGGGACGGCCCGCCCGCCGGGTTGGAGAGCCTTTCGCTCGCCCTGCAGCCGCCCGCCCGCACCCTGGGCGAACTCGCCCGCCTCCTCGGTGAGGACCCGGCCCCGCACTTCCGGCGAGCCGCCGAGATCGACGCCCTGTGGGACGCGCCCCGCTGAACGCGCGTCGCCTTGTCCTCCGCCTCGGGGCCGGGAGGGACCTCAGGTCGCCAGGCCGTTGCGGTAGGCGTAGACCACCGCCTGCACGCGGTCGCGCAGGTCGAGCTTGGTGAGGATGCGCGACACGTACGTCTTGACGGTCTCCTGGCTGATCACCAAGGTCGCGGCGATCTCGCTGTTGGACTGCCCGTCGGCGATGAGGCGCAGCACCTCCAGTTCGCGCGGGGACAGGGCGGTGCCGTCCGGCATGCCCTCGGTGGGACGGATCCGCGCCGCGTACCTGCCGACGAGCTGCCGCGTCACCTCGGGGGCCAGGAGCGCGGCGCCCGTCGCGACGGTGCGGATGCCGTGCAGCAGCTGCGCCGGCGGGG
This sequence comes from Actinocorallia populi, assembly GCF_002995495.1. GTDB lineage: Bacteria > Actinomycetota > Actinomycetes > Streptosporangiales > Streptosporangiaceae > Actinocorallia > Actinocorallia populi. The sequence goes on from NZ_PVZV01000009.1 coordinate 95,487, forward strand.
CGTCCTTGAGCAGGAACCCGCTCGCCCCCGCCCGCAGCGCCTCGTACACGTACTCGTCCAGGTTGAACGTCGTCACCACGAGCACCTTGACGGGACGCTCCACCCCGGCGCCGGCCAGCAGGCGGGTCGCCTCGATGCCGTCGAGCACCGGCATGCGCACGTCCATCACCACGATGTCCGGTTCGAGCCGGCGGGCGAGGTCGACCGCGGCGCGGCCGTCCCCGCACTCGCCCACCACCTCCAGGTCGGGCTGCGCGCCGATGATCGTGGCGAAACCGGTGCGGATCAGCGCCTGGTCGTCGCAGATCAGGACCCGGACCGGAGCGTTCACGACGGGCTCCCAGCGGGGACGCGCGCCCGCACGGCGAAGCCGCCGTCCGCCTGCCGTCCGGCGCTGAACTCGCCGCCCAGGGTCTCGACCCGTTCGCGGAGCCCGGCGAGGCCCCGCCCGCTCCCGCCGGGCGAGCCGGCCCGCGAACCGGAGCCGTCGTTGTCGACCTCCACGAGGATCTCCTTCTCGCCGTAGCGCACGCGGACCGCGGTACGGCTGCCATAGGCGTACTTGAGGGTGTTCGTCAGGGATTCCTGCACGACCCTATAGGCCACGAATTCGGCGCTGCCCGCTGATTCCGCGGGGCTTCCCTCTTCGGTGAACTCCACCGGCTGCCCGGCCTGGCGCGTCTGCTCCACGAGCGTGTGGAGGTCGCCGATGGACGGTGTCCTGACGTCGGCGTCATGGCCGGGGTTGAGCAGGTCGAGCAGGTGCCGCAGGTCGGCGATGGCCCTCCTGCCGGTGTCGGTGACGGCGCTCAGGGTCTCGTCGAGGCGGTCGGGCGCGGCGGTCAGGTAGCGTGCCGCCTCGGCCTGGACGACCATCGCCGTCACGTGGTGGGTCACGACGTCGTGGAGCTCGCGGGCGATGCGGGTGCGTTCCGCGGTGCGGGTGGCCTCGGCGATGTGGCGGCGGCGTTCGGCCTCGACGGCCCGGGAGGAGCGCAGCCAGGCTCCGACGCTCCAGGAGAGGACCAGCGCCAGGTAGAACAGCACATACCCCTCCAGCGCCTCGGTCGCGCCGAGCCGCTCCAGCGCGACCACCAGCGGCAGGTACGCCGCGGAGAGGAGGGCGGCGGTGAGGCGGCGGTGGCGTTCCAGGTGGGCGCCGGCGCTGATGAGCGCGATGGGCAGCGCGGTGCCCGCCACAGCGTGGTAGGCCTGCAGCTGGTCGAGGACGAAACCCAGTGACACCAGGACGAGGCAGACGGCCGGCCACCGCCGTCGCACGGCGAGCGGGAGGCACTGGAGGGCGACCGCCACGACGGCGAACTCGTCGAAGGGACGAGGCGGCAGGCCGCCGATCTCGGTCCCGGTGCCCTGGAGGGAGGGCAGGAACGACACGGCGGCCAGCAGCAGTGCGAACGGGGCGTCCCGGACCGTGACATCGCACCGCTGCCACAGGTCCGGGACCCGACGGAGGTCGATCACCGGGCGAGCCTGGCGACCGCTTCGACGCGGGCGGCGCGCCGGAACGGGACCAGGTTGCCGCGGCGGCGGGCCATCCGCATGAACACGACCGTCAGCAGCAGGCCGAACCCGACCGCGTACAAGCTTCCCTCCGGTCCGAAGTCGCCGCCGGTGAGCAGGGCCGAACCCGAGGTCGTCCCGGACAGCAGCCCCTGCGAGTCACCGTTGCCGGAGACCACGGTACTGAAGATGCCGGCCGCGGCGAAGTTCCAGCCGAAGTGCAGGCCGATCGGCACCCACAGGGTGCGGGTGGCGGCGTAGGCGGCGGCGAGCATGCCGCCGGCCTCGATCGCGATCGCGATCGCGCCCCACAGGCTGGCGTCCGGGTTGGCCAGGTGAATCAGGCCGAACAGCAGGCTGGTCAGCACCAGCGACACCCACGTGCCGATGCGCTCCTCGATGATCCGGAACAGGATGCCGCGGAAGAGCAGCTCCTCCGTCACCGCGGCGGCGGCCATGAAGCCGAGCAACGCGATCGCGCCCGTCATGGAGCCCAGGCCGTCGACCTGGTAGCCGCCCATGAGCATGATGTTCACGATGACGGCCGTGAACATCCCGACGCCGATCAGCGTTCCCAGGCCGATGGAGGCGGCGGAGCCCTTCGCGGCCACCTCCACCGGCTCCCGGCGCTCGGACCACCGCACGGCCCACGCGTACACGAACACCGCGAGAACGGCCGCCCCGGTCCCGAGCACCAGGGTGAAGAACGAATTCCCCCCCACCGCGTTCACAGCCGCGTTGCCGACGAAGGCGACCGCCGAGACGGCCAAGAGTTGCTTCAACAGTCGCACGACGACTCCCTTGTGAAACCCCGCGGCCAGAGCGCCGCGGCTACAACAAGAACGCTATGGAAGCGGCACTCCGGAAACATCACCGCACAGTGGACACTCGCGTGTAGCTCGCCCGGGGGACGGGCCCTGGAGGAAATCTCGCGGGAGCGCGTAAGCGAGGGGCGCCGGACGACTCCTTGAAGGCGAGAGGAGTGCCAGATGAGAGTTGTCGTGCTGGTGGCCGCCGTCATGGCGCTGGTCGCCGGGGGTGTCGTCGGCTGGGCGTCGTGGGATGGGGGAGCGGGTGTGCGGCCGGTCGCGGCCGCCACCTCCGTGCCGTCGAGTCCGGCGCGGTTCGCCTGCGACCGGAAGGACACCGCCAAGAAGGGATGGGTGCTGCCCGTCCATGTTCATCTGCCGGGGAAGAAGGCCTCGGCGGCGGACGTGCGGGAGATCCGCAGGGTGCTGTGGGAGACGGACCAGACGTTCGACGCGAGCGCGCGCCGGTTCGGGACGTCGCGGCGGATCCGGTTCATCCCGGGTTCCGGGTGCCGTCCGATGGTGGCGTCGATGGCGTTCCCCCAGGGAAGGAACCGGGCGGAGATCGGCGGAGAGTTCATCCGTGACCACTCCGGCAAGCTGCCTGCTCCGGTGCGGAAGGCGATCGCCCAGAACCGGGTGAAGCTGTTGCTGTTCGTCGCCGACGACGAGATCACCACGTCGTGCACGGGCGGCGGCGCCGACGCGGGACTCAGCAACGGCGGCGCCATCCTGCCGCGCTGGTGCTGGAGCGAGGCCGGGCTGACGCACGAGTTCGGGCATTCGTTCGGCCTGTCGCACTGCGGCCAGAACGGCAAGGGGCGGAACGGCAACGACCCGCTGTGCCGGAACCTGGGCACGCGGCCCGAGTGCGTCCGGGACGCGGCGTCGAACTACCTGCTGGACTCCTGCCGGACCGACGAGTTCCGGTACTTCGAGCCCGAGCCGCTGAAGGGCAGGAAGAAGCTGCCCCGCAACCGAAACGTCGCGTTCAGCCCGTACCTGATCTCCGGGAAGCCCACCGCCACGGTCCACACGCGGTTGAGGGTGGCGAAGACGAAGCAGTGCCTTGACGGCGGGAGGACCGCCCTGATCCTGCTTCCCTGCCGGTCGGTGGCCGTCCAGACGTGGCAGCGGCGCATCGACGGGGCCGGTTACGTGACGCTGCGCAACCTCGGCACCGGAAGGTGCCTGCAGATGGCCACCAAGCCGGACGCGCGCGTCGCGCCGGTCGTGTCCGCCGCGTGCGTCCCGGGGAAGCGGGCCCAGCAGTGGGTGCCGAGCAACGGTACGAACTTCGCCAACCGAACGGGCGGGATGAAGGGTGCGACTCTCGCCGTCCAGAACGGCGAGACGCGCGCCGGAACCCTGGTCGTGCGCGGCGGCGGCACCGAACTCGTCCAGGACTTCGCGGTTCGGAAGGGGTCGGCGGTCCGGCCCGCGCTGCGCCGGACGGCGCTGCGGAGCGTCCCGTATGACAAGTGCCTCACCGTGAAGGGCGGCAAGGTCACGCTCGGGGCGTGCTCGGCGCGCTGGCGGCGGGTGCCGACGGCGCGGCTCGGCACCGGGCTGCTGCTCGACGGGAGGTGCCTCGCGCTCGGCGCGGTCCGCAACGGGGTCAGGGCCCTGGAGATGCGGACGTGCGACGGCGGGAACCGGGACCAGCTGTGGATGTTCCGGACGGCCTCCGACGGGAGCGTGACGATCGAGAACGCGAGCCTCACGGCGGTGCGCGGCGAGGCGTCGCAGAGCGAGCAGGTCGTCGTCTACGCCGGGAATCCCGCGAAGAAGATCGCCGTCCACGCGGGGGTGCCCTATCCGGAAGAGACCCGGCAATTCCGGTTGGCCTGATAGGAAGGCGAGGTGATCGAGGACGCTGAGCTCACCGGCAGGGTCCGCGACGGTGACGAGCGGGCGGTCGAGGAGCTGTACCGGCGGCACCACGCGGCCGTCCTCGCCTTCGCCGGAAGGCTGTGCCGCCAGCCGCAGACCGCCGAGGACCTCGCCAGCGAGGCGTTCGCGCGCACCCTCCGGACGGTCCGCTCGGGAACGGGCGGACCGACCGGGGGATGGCGCCCCTACCTGTACGCGGTCGCGCGGAACACGGCGATGGCCTGGTCGCAGGCCGACGGCCGGGCGGTGCTGACCGCCGAGTTCGAGGACCTGCCCGGAGGGGACGAACTCGAGCCCGCGTCGGAAGAGGCGGCACTGGTCGTCGAAGCCTACGAATCGCTGCCCGAGCGGTGGAAGACCGTCCTGTGGCACACGCTCATCGAGAACGAAAGCCCCGACCGGGTCGCCGGCCTGCTCGGCACGACCGCCAACAACGTCAACGTGCTCGCGTTCCGCGCCCGTGAGGGGCTGCGCCGGGCCTTCCTGACCGCGCACGCCGCACGCGCGTCCGCCCCCGAGTGCCGTACGTACGCCGACCACCTCGCCAAGGCCGTCCGCAAGCCCGGCGCCCGCCGCCCCCGAGCCCTCCAGCAGCACCTGGACGTGTGCCCCTCCTGCGCCCGTACCCACGCCGGCCTGCTCGACCTCAACACGACGCTGCGGGCGTCCCTCCCGATGGCGTTGTTCCTTCCCCAGAGCTCCGCCGCACCCGTCGTCGCCGTCAAGACCACGGCGGCGATGGGGCTGACGGCGAAGCTGACGTTGGCGGGAGGCGCCCTGGCCGCCACGGGGGCCGTGACCGCCGGGCTGATCATCGGTGCGGGGGAGCCGACGAAGGCACCCCCGCCCGCGGCGTCCACCGTTCGTCCCGCGGCCACGCAGTCCCTGCCCGTACCGGAACTCCAGCCCAAGCAGGCGCTGGACGGGATCCGCATCCGGAAATCAGGCGCCGCGTGCGTCGGCGTGACCGGCCGAGCGGCCGTCCCCCTCCCGTGCGCCGACCCTCGAACGGCCTGGCGCCGCGACGGCGGAGAGCACTTCCGCCTCGTCCACGCGGCGAGTGACCGCTGCCTCGTCGTGGCCGAGCACTACAACCGCACGTCGTTCAACGGCGGCGGCATCCACGCCCTGCGCACCGGCCCGTGCTCCACCGCCGGGACCTGGTCCACCCCCCGCTTCAGCGACGGCGTCCCCCGCCTGATCGACGACGCCACCCGCGCCGCCCTCTCCATCGGCAAGTCCTTCGGCGGCACCCCCAATCCCACCGCCTACATCCTCTACGGCCCCTACACGGACTCCGAAGACCAGCACTTCACCCTCAGCTGATCCCGCCCTCCTCCGCCGAGGCCCGGGCGGGTCCACGGACCGGACCGGCCGCGTCGGACGCTCAGGCGGCGGGCCGGCCGGTGTAGTCCAGGTCGAGGGCGCTGGCCAGGTCGCGCAGGCATTCCTCGAAGACGGGTTCCAGGTCGGTGTAGGCGAAGTCCAGTTGGTGGAGGACCTCCATGCACAGCAGGCCGTACAGGCGGATCCAGCAGGACAGGAAGACGTGTGCGGCCGCGGGCGGCAGCAGGCCGTCGATGGTGGCGGAGTAGGCGGTCAGCTGCTCGAGCATGGACGCGGGCAGGTCGGCCGGGTCGGGGACGGGGAACGGGCGGGTCCGCCACAGTTCGGCGGTCAGGTCCAGCAGGACGTGTTCGAAGCGCTGTGCGGCCCGGTGGCGTGCCGAGTCCGGTCGCCGGTTCGACGGGTCGATCGGGCTGGCGAAGATCCAGCCGAACTCGGCGGGGTGGGCGACGGCCCAGGCGCGCATGGCGCGGCAGGACGCCAGGATGCGCTCGCCGACCGGCGCGCCCGCGCGGGCGTCGCGGGCCTGCTCCATCGCGGCGGCCAGCTCCTGGAAGAAGCCGGCGGTCACCGCGCCGACCAGCTCGTCGTGGCCCGAGTAGTAGTGGTACAGGGCGGGGCCGCTCATGCCGACCTGTCTGGCGACCGCGTTGATGGTCACCGCGGCCGTCCCCTGTTCGACCAGGAGCCTGCGCGCGGCCGCGTGGATCTCCTCCAGGGTGGCCTGGCGCAGTTTCTCCCGTCTGCTGGGCATACGTGCGGTCATCCTCGCCCCTCTCCTTCGCGTCGCCTCGCCGCCGTTGACATCCTAGAGCATCTATGTTTCCTTAATAGCTCTAAGCAAATTTAGAGGCATTAAGGAGGTTCGGCATGCCGCGCAACCCGCTCAACGCGGTCTTCGGCAAGTACACGATGGAGGCGGACGTCACCGTCGCCGAGCAGGTCACCCCCGCCATGCAAAGGATCCGGTTGGAGACCGACGAGCCCATCGCGTTCCCCTACACCCCCGGTCAGCACGTCAGGGTCCAGCTGAAGGACCCGCTGTCGGTGTCGGGCATCCTGCGTCCGGCCGAGACGCTGCGCACCTACACGATCTGGGACTTCGAGGAGCGGGCTCTGGAGTTGCGGATCCACCTCTACGAAGGCGATGGCATCGGCCTGAAGTGGGCGCGTACGGCCCGCCCCGGCGACCGGGTGACCTTCTGGTGGCCGCAGGGCGACTTCTTCACCCGTGAGGCGGACTTCCACGTGTTCGTCGGGGAGGAGACCGCCAGCGCCGCCTTCGGCCCGATGATCCGGGCGCTGGGTGCTTCGGCCGAGGTGTACGGGGTCCTGGAGAGCGAAGCACCCGAGCACGACCTGCCCGTCCCGGCGCCCCGCCCCCTGCTCCGCGTCCACCGCCACGGCGCCTCGGCCGCCACCTCGAAGGTGCTGCTCGAAGCCGTCGCCGGGCTCGACCTGCCGACCGGCTCCGGAGCCGCCTACGTCGCCGGTGAGGCCAGGACCTGCCAGAAGGTCCGCGACCTCCTGGTCCGCGAACGCGGCTGGCCCCGCACCTCCGTCAAGGTCAAGCCCTTCTGGACCCCCGGCAAACGCGGCCTGCACTGACGAGGCGATCCCCGGCCCCAGGTCCCCGGAAAGGCACACCCATGCCCCTCGCGCGCATCTCGATCATCACCGTCGGAGTGATCACGACGATCGGATCCGGGGAGCCGCCCGCGCCCGCCGGGAGGGTGACGTTCCTCCCCGCACGCACAGGGTGTTCTACGACTGCGTGGAGGGGCAGGACCTCTTCGGTATGACCGGCCCGGGTCAGTAGACCCGGATGCCGCCGTGGTCGACGGCTCGGGCGCTGAGCTCTGCCAGGTCGCGGATGTTGCCGAGGAGGCCGTCGGAGACTCCGTCGACGAAGTTGCAGTACTCGGAGACGACGTATTCACCCTCGCGGCCGCCGAGCAGGCGGGCGATCTCGCGGCACTCCTCGGGAGTGACGATCCAACTGTCGTTGGATTCGAACTTGTGCATCTGGATGATGTCCTCGCTCTCCGCCAGGGAGACCGCCAAACGGAGAACCTCGCGCACGTCCACCATCTCGCCGCCCGTGATGGACAGGTTGTGCCCGCTGTCATCCGCGCACCTGAACGCGTACCCCATCATGTCCCCCTTCGTCGGTGCGGAGATTCTCCCGGGGCGGGGACCCGGCCCCCAGGGACCGTGGTCCCGATCCGACCCGGGTCCTCGAACCGCCGTTTCTGCCGGTCATGCGATGATGCGCTTCTGGATGCCGCGCGCCGGTCGACGCCTCGAAGGCGAACCGTGATGGGGCAGGGCGCGTCTCATCAAGAGTGAGACTCTGGAAGCGTAAGCACCGCGCCAAGAAGCGCAAGAAGAGCCGCGGCGACCTGGGCGAGGCCGTCGCCGAAGGGATCGTCGAAGGCGGTGCCGAGCTGGCAGGGCAGGCTGCTGGCGGGTTCCTGCGGGGCCTGTTCCGCGGGATCGGAAGCCTGCTCGACGGGATTTAGCACTCCGTTCGGTTCTCGCCCGCCGATGGTGCTCCCGTCGGACGGCGGTCCATCGCCGACGGCAGGCGGTTCGGCCGTCGGGGCGGATCGCCTCACGAGGATCCCCGGCGGCAGATCAACGTGTCTAGCGGCCGATCTCGTCCAGTTCGGCGAGATCCTCGTCGGAGAGTGAGAGTCCTGCGCCGGTGACGTTCTCGCGCAGGTGCGCCACCGACGAGGTGCCGGGAATGAGCAGGATGTTCGGTGACCGCCGCAGCAGCCAGGCCAGGGCGACCGACATCGGCGTCGCGTCCAGCCGGGAGGCCACGGCCGAGAGCGCCGAGGACTGCAGCGGGGTGAAGCCGCCGAGCGGGAAGAAGGGCACGTAGGCGATGCCCTGCCCGGCGAGTTCGTCGATCAGCTCGTCGTCCCGGCGGTGGGCGAGGTTGTACATGTTCTGCACGCACACGATCGGCGCGATCGCCTGCGCCTCGGCGACCTGCTCCGCCGTCGCGTTGCTCACGCCGAGGTGCCGGATCAGGCCCTGCCGCCGGAGCTCGACGAGGGCCTCGAAGGGCTCGGCGAGCGAGCCGGGCCGCGGCCCCTGGGCGTCGCCGAGCCGGAGGTTCACCACGTCGAGCGTCTCGAGGCCGAGGTCCTGGAGGTTCTCGTGGACGGCGCGGCGCACGTCCTCGGGCCGCCGGGCGGGGGGCCAGCCGCCCTGCTGATCGCGGACCGCGCCGACCTTGGTCACGATGCGCAGCGTGCCGGGATAGGGGTGCAGCGCCTCGCGGATCAGCCGGTTGGTGACCCGCGGCCCGTAGGCGCCGGCGGTGTCGATGTGGGTGATCCCGAGCTCGGCGGCCTCGCGGAGGACGGCGAGCGCGCCGTCGTGGTCGGCGGGCGGCCCCATGACGCCGGGACCGGCGAGCTGCATGGCGCCGTAGCCGAAGCGGGTGACGGTCAGATCGCCCAGGGTCCAGGTGCCGCCGGGAAGGGAAACGGAGGGTGTGCTCATGCCTCTGTCTTTCATGAACGCGCTGGTGGTGGTGCTTTCCGGTGTTGTGTGCCAGCGTAGGCAGGGCGCTTCCCAACGGGAAGTAGGCACCTGAAAGTGCGTAAGGTACCCATGGGAGAGGGGATCGATCGATGACCACGACGGCGGCAGGGAAACGCGCCCGGGCCAAGGCGGAGTACGACGCTTTCCTGGCGGTCTGTCCAAGCCGCAGGCTGCTCGACCGCATCTCCGGCAAATGGGTCACGCTGATCCTGGCCGCCCTGGGCGGCGGCTCACCCCGGCCGGACGCCGACTGCGCCGGTGACCCCCGGCCGATGCGCTACTCGGAACTGTCGCGCCTGCTGGCCGGCGTCAGCCAGAAAATGCTCACGCAGACCCTGCGCTCCCTCGAACGCGACGGCCTGGTCACCCGCACCGTGACGCCCACCGTCCCCGTCACGGTCACCTACGAGCTGACCGAGCTCGGCCTCTCCCTGCACCACATGATGCGCGGCCTCAAAACCTGGGCCGAGACGCACATGGACGACGTCCTCGCCCACCGCGCGACATACGACACCCCCACCGACTGACCAGGGGAACCTCAAAAGGAACGATCTCGCCGCCTGATCTGGCAAGGCGCTGAATCGCTGCTTCCGGCATTCTGCCCGTGATTGATCACATGCGGCCTTTCGTTCGGGCATGCGACGGTCACGCGCAAGGGTGGGGCCGTCTGACCGGGCCGGGCGGTTCGGTCCGGTCCGGTGATCAGAGAACTGCCGGCGGTCAGGGGGATAGATTGGTCGGCATGGCTGTTCAGCCTTTGGTGTCCGTGGGGTCGCGTGATCCGGGTGAGGACCCGGCTTCGATCTTTGACGCGCTTCCGTCGTCGCATCGCGCCCGGTTCCGCGCGGAGTATGACGCGGCTTTGGATGCGGCTCATGATCGGGCGCGCTTGAAGCAGATGCAGGCGCTGTTGCGTCAGTGGCGTCTGCGGGCGATCGCCTACGCTCGTCCAGACTACGAAGAGGCTGTTCAGGACGCCGTCGAAGGCCGTACGGAAATGTTCACGCGCTACACCCCACCGGAGTGGGAAGGCCGGGTGTGAGCTACAAGTTCGACGGTTTCCCCGGACGGAACGGCCTGCCGGAGGACGTGGGGACGGTCCGTTGCTGGAGCGTCTGATCGAGCTCCTTCACGCTCCTTGGGACGCGGTGGCAGAGCGCCCTGGCCAATCCATGGTGAGGCACGCCTTCTTCGGAGAGACCAGCCAGGGGATGATGACGTTCATCCTCAATGAGGGGATACACACCTTGTGCGTCATCGACATTCTCTGGGTCGACTGATCTCGTTCGATCTGGAGGGATCGTCAGCCTGCTCCCATCCGGGCTCGCGGTCGGCGGCAGGGATGGACCGACCGCCACGCTCCCGCTCATCACGTGACGGTGTGGGGACCGAAGACGAGGGCGACAGCCGGTTGTGGTGAACGTTTCAAGGTCTTGAAGGAATGACCTTGGACGTTTTTGGAGGTCGGGGGTGCAGGGGGCGGAGCCCCTTGCCGGGGTTCGGGGGCTCGGCCCCCGATGGGCACGGCCCCGAGCGGAGCGAGGGACCACGCCGTTGAGGGGGGCTGGCGCCTGCGAAGGCCTGGGCCCTGAGCGGAGTACAGAGAGAAACGCAAAGAGCCGGGGCCTTTCGGCCTCGGCTCTTTTGATCTGCGCTGTACCCCCAACGGGAAGCGCTCCACACGGCTGCACGATCGCGGTGTCGGTTGTGTTCCCATCCGCTGCGTGACGGCGTGGGAGCCCATGCCTGAGCGCGTTGCGCAACATCCCTCTGCTCCGAGTGCCGGCATGCGGCGTTCGTGTTCGTGCTCCAGGATCACCGACGCACCGGCGTCGGAGTCTGTGAGGATCCGGTAAGTGATCGGCCGTCTCTCCAGCCGATGATCTCGGGCTCAGTCTTCGAGGGTTCCGAGGAGCGCGCCCTGGCCGGACTGCAGGATGTGCGCGGCCCGTAGAGGGATCCAGAAGCATTCGAAGCGGATCGGCTCCTGCTCTCCGTCGTGGTCTTCCTGGCCGGCCCAGCGCTCAGGGGTCTCCTCGGTGAGTTCCATGTGGAACACGTGGCGATTCTGGATCTCGTAGCGGTAGGGCGTGATGTCATAGGTCGCCTCGCCGAGCTTCCGCACGATCTTGAGGTCGGACCGGCCGGTCTCTTCGCGGGCCTCGCGGAGCGCCGCTTCTTCCGGTGTCTCATCAGGGCGGATGCTGCCGGCCGGGACCTGGATTCCGACTTCTTCGCAGGAGTGGTCGGTGTGTCGGAGGACGAGGAGCCTGCCGTCCCGCACGACGTAGCAGAGCACTTTCTCCTTGACGACCTTTTCGGACATGGCGTTCTTTCGTGGTTCGAGTGGCGGTCGTCCAAGCCTAGATTCCGCACCCTAGCCGTCCGGTCGCGGAGGCACCTCGGCGGCGGTCGGCCACACCCCTTGGCGCGGTCCGGGAAGCGACGATTGCCAAGGCATACCGGCTGCTCAAGGTGATCATGAACACTGCTGTCGGGGACGGCCTGGTCAAGCGGAACCCGTGCCAGATCAAGGGCGGCGGGACGGAGAACGCCGCTGAGCGACCAATCCTGAGCATCGCTGAGGTCTACACCCTGGCGAATGCGATCGAACCGCGGTTCCGGGCGCTGGTGCTGCTGACGGTGTTCGCCAACCTCCGGTGGGGTGAGGCCGTCGCACTGCGCCGTAAGGATCTGGACCTCGACGCTCGGATGGTGCGGATCGAACGGACGCTGGTCGAGGTCGCCGGTAGCCCGCTGCACTTCGGGCCACCGAAGACCGACGCGGATACGCGCAGACTCCCCATCCCTGAGGTGATCGCGGATGAGCTGCAAGCACATGTGGACCAGTACGCCCAGGACGGCGAGGAAGGGCTGATTTTCGTCGGGGCTAAAGGGGCGATGCTGCGGCGCGGTGGATTCCGTCGGATCTGGGCCAAGGCACTGGCAGAAGTCGGCTTGAAAGGCATCCGCTTTCACGACCTCCGGCACACGGGAAGCACCTTGGCGGCCATCGTCGGCGCCACCCTCCCAGAGCTCAAAGAACGGATGAGGCACTCCAGTGATCGCGCGGAGATGATCTACCTTCACGCCACCCAGGAGCGTCACCAGGAGATCGCCGACACCCTCAGCACCATGACCCAGGCCCAGCTCGAGGGCACGCAGGAAAAGCCAACGGGCACGCGGCGGGCACGCAGGGGAAGAAAGCAGTCCTGACATGAGAAAGGCCCAGGCAGAGTTTCGGACTCTGACCTGGGCCTTTGTTGGCTGTACCCCCAACGGGATCGCAGCCAAATGGCTGCATTTCCACTTGCGGTTCGGCCCGCCGCCAACTGGCGATGGCGCATCGATTCGGGATTGCCCGTGGCTCGCAAGAGTTTTCGTAACGGTGGGACGATCACAACCATCGACACTTGTGCCCGCCTACCCGATCGGCGACATCTGCTATATCCGTGTACACTGAACCATGTTGGTTGGTACTCAGCACCCAGGGCAGGCATCAGCCACATGAGTTTAGATCTCTAACGGGAGCGATATGTAACGGAGCGGGAAGCGTCCAAGGCGCACAAGCCATTGCCTGTTCCCTTATCGCGAGGAGGCCAGTTTGCAGAAGGACAGGCCTAGCGTCTTAGTGCTTCTATCGGTTCTATCCGGCTGGCGCGTAGTGCCGGATAGAGTCCGGCGAGAACGCCCGTCGCTGCTCCTATGAACGGTGCGGGCAGTACTGCGGCGGGTTCGAGAATCGGGGTCCAGTTCTGGAGGACTGCAGTGGCTACTACCACGATGACACCCAAGCCCGTGCCGACGAACCCGCCCAACAGCCCTAGAGTCGCCGACTCAGTGAGGAATTGTGCGGCGATATGCTGGCCTCGAGCGCCAAGACTGCGTCTGAGGCCGATTTCAGCCGTGCGTTCCATGACAGCCACGAGCGTGGTGTTGGCGATGCCTACAGCACCGATGACGAGACAGATACCAGCCAGGGCAAGGAAGAGAGTGTCGAGGTCCGTTCCCACCTCCTCTCTGAGCTGTCGAGGGTCCGGCGGAACGGTGACCTTGAACTGTTCGGGTCGTTCGGGGCGGAGCGCTAGGGCAGCCTGCGAGCCGATGAGTTGCGCCGCTCCCAGTTTGGTATCGACTAGCATCTTGGGTGGATCGCCCGCGCCGGGATCGGGACGCTCCCAGAGTTCGGCCGCCGTGGCGTCAGGGACGATAACGGAGAGCAAGGTCTCGGGATGGCGATCGACGTCGTCAATGATACCTATGACGGTCAGGGCCGTTGATCCGACGAAGATTGCAGATCGGCCGTCTACCGTGGTGATGCCCAACCGCGCAGCAGCCGCTCGACCCAGAACGCAGACCCGCTGGCGGTTGCGCTGGTGGAAGGCGTCGTAGAGCCGCCCCTGCCCCAGTCGAGCGTGGATCGCGGTGAGATAGCCGGGACTAGCCGCCAGTACGGTCAGTGGCTCGCCCTCTATTTCTTCTGCCAAATGAGGTGGGCGGGCCGACACTAGGGTGCCACCGTCGCCTGTCCGCGGTGACCAGAACACCCCGGCTGCGCGTACCCCGTTCAGCGCGGTGAGGCGCTGTTCGGCGTCGGAAGGGAATGAGGTATTACCCTTTGCCGGATCGGAGGAGACATCCTGAACCAGCACCTCGGTCGCGGCCAATGCCGTGAACCGTTTGGAGATCTGTCCAGAGGTCGTTGCGGTTAGGCCCAGTACCGCGACGAAAGCTGCCACACCGAGTAGGGTTCCCAAGACCGTCAGCGCGCATCGGGCAGGCCGGGCCAACATTGCGGCCACGGCCTCGAAGAGAGCATCCAGGACCAGAAGCCGGGTTGGTTCGACCATGCGGTTTCGGTTGCGGCGCCAAGGCATCCGGATCGTCATGGTGATTCCTTCCCCGCTGTCTGCTGCGTGGCCTCGGCTCGGAGCGCGGCAGGATTTGCCTCATGCAAGTGCCCGTCCCTGATCACCACGGCACGCTGTCCTCTGGCGGCGACTCCTGGATCATGTGTGACGACGACCAGCGTGAAGCCGTCCCGGTGTAGTGTGTCCAACAGTTCGAGAACGGTTTGAGCGGTCCGGCTGTCCAGGTTTCCAGTCGGTTCATCGCACAGCAGCAGCGAGGGCCGGTTCACCAGCGCCCGAGCGATGGCGACTCGCTGACGTTCTCCACCGGACAGCAGCCCGGCGAGAGAGTCCGCCCGGTGAGCGAGGGCGACCCGCTCCAGCATTTCGCCGGCCAAAGACCTCCTTCTCCGTCTGGGTATTCCGGTGTAGAGGAGGGACAGCATGACGTTCTCCACCGCGCTGAGGCGGGGCAGCAAATGGAACGACTGGAAGACGAATCCGATCCTGCGACCTCTGAGAGCGGTCCGGTCACGTTCGTTGAGCGATGCGGTGTCGATCCCGTCGAGTCGGTAGATTCCCGAGGAAGGACGGTCCAGCAGTCCCGCGACGTTGAGGAAAGTGGATTTTCCCGATCCAGACGGCCCGACGACTGTCACGTACTCGCCCGGCATGATCGTTAGATTGGCTGGTGACAGTGCTATCACCGGTGGCGGCCCGGGGTAAGTGCGACTTATTTCTTCGAACCGGATAACCGGGGTCACTTCGCACCTACGACGACTTGGTCGCCCTCGGCGAGCCCGGTTCCCGATATCTCCACGTATCCGGTGCCGGTAGCCCCGGTGGTCACGGTGACGCGGGTCTGCCTGCCATCCGGTGCCATCTTGATCACCTGGGTTGACCCGTCGGCCGCCGCGTAGATCGCGGATGCAGGAACCACCAGCACTGGTCCATCGGTGGGCGTCCCGTCTATCGACACCTGGACTTCCTGTCCCGTGAGCCGCGTGCTTAGCGGTTTGAGGCTCCGCACGGTGATCGGATGGCCTGGTTCTTGTTGTGGTTCTGTTTGCTCTTCGGAACCCTCCGGTGAGGTGGGCTCGGGAACGGAGTACGGGCCGATGGACCGTACTGAGGCTTTGATGGGTGTGCCGGATGCCGGTGAGGCGATCTTTGCCTGACTGCCGGCCTTGACCAACCGACGATCGGAGGGCTGTAGTGAGCCGGTTACAACCAGCTCTCCGGTGGCCAACCTCAACAAAGTTCCCTTCACTTCCGAGCCGAGAGTCGCTTTCACTTCGAGGACCCGTGCGGGGAACTCTGGTACGAACACGACCTCACTCGATCGCAGCACGACGACTTTCCGGGGTCCAATGGGTTTGCGGGTGCCCGTCGTGTGAGGGCCGTTTGGGCTTTCAAGGGCGTCAGCGGCTTCGAGGGCTGGTTCGAAGTCTTTGTCGATGAACAGCTGCTTCACCGCAGCTTGGGTCGAGGCACCGTAGACTCCGGTGGAGTCAGCTACCGAATATCCGGCTTCACGCAACCCCTGTTGCAACTGCTCGACGTCAGCCCCCTTGTAACCGTTCTTAAGGTCCCGATACGCGGGCACAGAGCCCCTCAGCGCAATGACGGGACGGCCGGAGATGACCGCCACAACGTCTCCAGGACGTATTCGTTGTCCTGAGCGGGGCGGGGGGGCCGAGACCACGAGCTTCTGCACTGAATCTGGTGCCACCGGTGAGACTTCGACGGTTCGTCCGGGGGTCACCGTCCCCCTGAAAGATACGGTCTCCCGCAGTACACGTTTTTCGACAGGAGCGGAGATGATTGAGGGATCCGGCGGCCTTGCCTCAGCTGCCACCTGTTCGGATGATTTTACCCAGGTCGCAGACCCAAGGCCAGCGATGGATATGCTCGCTGAGGCAAGCAGAACGGCTATGAGAGGCCATCGACGCTTCCGATTCGTTGGCTTATTCAATCTTGTGACACCCACATTCACCTCAGTCTAGAAAGCGGTGAGAGCAAAGGAGTACCACATGGTGGCGAGTTCAGTAGTCGCAGGTGGAGCATGCCCTCCTGTGGCGCAGGTCACATTTTAAGATTTAGGCTGGAGCTCTGCATGGATGAGCTGGGATTTTGTTCTGAGCACCATGGCTGACCTGTTGATCTACAGTTATTGACCCGAGAAAAAATCGAGTGATAATTTCGCTGCGTACTTCCTGTACCCGCTCCGGCTGAGGCCACCGATGCTTCCGACGGCTCTCTGCGGCCCCAGCCGGAGCAAAGCGAAGGGATTCTACACATGTTCTTCAAGAGGTGTGCTGCGGTCGGCGCCCTTGCCCTGGCCGGATTCGGCATCACCGCCGGAACCGCACAGGCGCTGATGACCTACCACGGCGACGACTTCACCAACGGCTCCAACTCCTCCACCATCATCCCGCGTGACATGGAGTGCGACGGTAACGGCGTCTACTCCAACACTCACAGCAAGAACTTCGGCTGGATCAAGGAGTGGGACGGGAACGGAAGCCCGTGCAACGGTGGTGATGGTGGCAACGTGCACCTCCACCCGGCAGGGGTCTACTCCTTCAACACCTGTGAGGACCACGTCGGCTGCAGCGGCCGAGCTTACTGGTAAGCAAGTCACATGTCCTTCCTTATGCGCCTTATGGCTCTCCTTGTCTTGGCTATGGGCTTGGGGTGGGCCACCGCTGCCGCAGTAGCCGTCTCTTCCGAGCAGGAACGTATTTCTACTCGGATACCCGTCCAGATAGATCATGGGGGAACGGGGCGGATCGTCATGCGTCAGGAGGTAGCGGAAGGACGTAGATTCACTATCGTGCTCACAGAGTCCCGGGGGGCGGCGTCCCCGCCCCCCGGGCTTCGAAAATGGCCTGCTGACGGCGAGGTGTTCGTGTCGCCGGCACTTCAGTCGGCAGTTCCCGGAATAGCAAAGCGTTACGGAAATCCGGCGGGGATGATCGATCCTCACGGTTTGGCGCACCCCGGAGAATGGCTTGTCTATGTGGGTGCTTCGCTTGAACGGCATGACGTGATTCGGGTGGATGGATTCGGTGGACCTTCGGGGAAGGCTTTTCCGATGGAGCTTGATTCGCAAGACGGTAGCCTCGGGTCCGAGATCTATTTTGTGATGATCATTCTATTTCTTGCCTTGGTTATCTGCTCCTTGCGGCTTATTCGTAAAAATTCGAGCCGAGGTCTGCTTGCTTCGGTGCTGGTCGCCGGTTATGCGGTACCGCTGCTGATGGCTGCGGCAGGAACCAGGATCCCTCTACCCCTGGTTGATTACGTTGTCTTCTGGAGTTGATGTGCGTAAGATTTCCGCGGTTCTGCTGGCCGGAGCGTTGGTGACGGGTTGTGCGGACTCGGAGGCGATGAAGGGTGAGAGTTCAGGAGAAGTGCGCTCTATCTCCTCGATCGATGAGATTCGGTTGCCACTGGACGCTTATCAGCCCGAACACCAGAAGATTGTGACCTTCTTGAGGGCGCAGGAACTGCTGGAGCGAGATTGCTTGAAGAGGTTCGGCATTAATCGCGTACCGCGCAGCGATGCATATTATGAGACCTTGGCTGCGAGCGCTTCCCCTTCGCTCTCTCTCTGGCTGGGAGTAACCAGTGAAGAACTGGCCGGCAGAGACGGCTACGGAGTAGATCCTGTAGAGGTTCTGGTGCAGGAGGATAGTGGAGCACCTCCAGCAGAGCAGAGGGACGTTCTTGAAGGGAGGATCGCCGAATACTCGGGACAGCCTGTGCCGGAGAGAGGCTGTACCGGAGAGGCGGTGGACAGGCTCGGATTGACCGGTACGAGCGTCGCACCGACTTCAGTGGACAATCTAGGAGAGGGGAGCCTTAGAACGCTGGCGAACACCTCGGCCCGATCAGATCCCCAAATGGAGAAGCTGAACAAAGCCTGGAATGACTGCATGAACGAGGCTGGCTATGAGGATCTCCGTGCTCCGGGGCCAAGATATCAGCGTTCTCTTGGAGAGTCGATATCGACCAAAGAGCAACAAATGGCTTTGGCGGATGTGAAATGCAAGAATAAATTGAATTATATGGGGGTCTGGTCGGCGGTTCAAGGGCGATATGAGCAGCAACTAGTAGACAAAAATTTTGAGGTGCTGGAGCAGCGTAAAAAGGTGGTCGATGACCAGATTCGACGTGCTACGCAAATTCTCGGCACTGGCTCGTGAGCGGAAGGGAAAAAACCGGGGCTTTTCTGGGCGCAGTGGGTCTGCTGGCGCTGAGTTGGACCCTACAGGGCAGGGGGTGGGCGGATGCCGTAGCGGCGGCTGCTGGAGGGCTGTTGTTGCTCAGCGGAGCCCTTCTGTGGTCGCTTCCGAACCGGATTCGTCTGCAAGCCTGGGCTTGCGGAGTCCTGGCTGCGGCGTCCATGGTGCTGCCGATCTACGCCGCACCGATTACGAAAGGGGAAGTGGCAGCCCGCGAGGCCGCGCGGATTGTTGGGGATGGCCTTGTGATGGTTCGGCCTCTTAGGACAGTGGACGGCACGGTGGACAGTGAATGGCGCCGAATGCTTGCAGAACGTCACCCGATGATCATTATTGGTGTAGGTGAATACTGGTATGCGGACTGCGACGTTCTGGAGTACCTGGGCCCCTTTCAAGAGGGATGCCCCAAGGAGCCGACGCCGTTCGAAGCTGCCTATCGGCAGACTGCGCTGGTCAGGACAGCGGTAGCCTGGCTGGGGAGAGGTGGGATGACTGTCGGCTCTGAGTATTCCCCTGATGAGATCGTTGGTTACCTCGTTTTCAACCAAACAGGAGTAGACGGATACCGAGAGATCTCGGCTGCGGCTTATGCGGCCTTCTCCGCTCCTTGGATCCAGCGTCCCGGTGATCTGTGGCTTGGCGCAGGTTATGAAAAAGACCAGTGGGCCCAGCGATTCCGGTTGTTGGGCTTGGTGACGTTGTGGAGTTTCGCTTTGGTGGCTGCAGTCTTCGGCGCGAGATGGTTGATCGTCGGCGGAACCGCAGCGGGTGTGGCGATCGGTGGCTGGGCCTGGTATTTGGCACAGACAGGACGCCCTACCGCCGACACCGGCCCCTGGACCTTTGCACTCTGGGCACTCAGCGGGGTTCTGATTCTCCAAGTGATAGTCGCCGGACTCCGAACGAACCAGCACACATGAATATTTAGCAGGGGCGAGATGAAGCGCTTCGGGTCTGATGGAGACTGGTCTGCCCCGAGATATATGGAGTCGGGTTGCTGGACTTCATGCCACGGTGGGTATTTTCTCGAACTGTATCGGGGTGGACATGTCCAGGGCGCTGTGGCGGCGTCGGCGGTTGTGCCAGATCTCCAGGTACTCGAAGATCGCGTTGGCGAGCTCCACCCAGGTGTGCCAGCACTGCCGGTCGAGGAGTTCGACCTGCATGCAGGACCAGAACGACTGACTCCATCATCGCGTTGAATCGCTTCAGGCAGCGCATGATCTCGAGTTTGACTTTCTTTCCGCGGTGCGTCGCGCGGCGTATTCGCTGGTCGGTTGGTGGAACCGCATCCGGCTGAAGGCGATGCGATGCAAAGCAGCAGCCTCGATCTTTCATAGGGTCGGTCAAGTCGCGTAGCGACCTGACCGACCGCTGTTTCCAGCGGTAGTTCAGCTTGGTTGCCCGGCTGTCGACTTGGGTGGGCGGGGTTCCATGGGCTCGGGTGGTCTCCTTCCTGATGTTGCAGGGACGGTTGGTGCTGGTCAGTGGGCCGGTAAAGCCTGTAGTCGGGTGATCGCGCTGATGATCAAGTCGGTCCAGGGTCAGGTCCGCCGCGGACGAAGCGTGCGGCGCAGGAGAGCAGCCGCAGGCGCAGGCGTTTGGCCTTCCAGCGGCAGGCCGGGTGCTCGGGCAGGGCGAGTAGTTGCGCCCGGGCCAGGAGTTTGCAGGCCAGTGCGACGAGCTCGCACCAGATCTAGTTTTGGGTGAAGTCGTGCAGGGGCAGGTTCCGCAGCCCGGTGTCCTTCGCGCATCGGATGCGGTCCTCACAACGTGCCCGCCGCCGGTGCCTCAGTTCGAGGTCGGCGAGCTGAGGCACCGGCGGGCGTTGGTGACGAACACGGTGAAACGGTGCCCGTCCACGTTGGTGAACCGCAGCTGGGCTCCGGGCGCGGGCGTTCCCGGCAGACGATGACCCGCATCCCCTGCGGTCAGCCGGACGAGTCGAGTAAGCCGGTGAACTCCGCGACCCACGCACCCTCCCAGACTTGGCGGCCGGCGTCGTAGGCGGCCTGCCACTCGGCCTAGGGGAAGGCCCCAATCGCGTTCTGGAGGTCTTCGCCGAGCGTGAACCCGACCGAGTAATCCAGACGCCGGGCGGCCAACCACGCCAGGAACTCGTGCGTGCCGCTGCCGGAATCGGCGCGCACCAGCACCCGCCGCCTGCGCGCATTCGGCAGCTGGGCGAGCGCGAGTCTCGTGGTCTCGATGTGGTCGGCGGTGTTCGGCCCCGTCCTTCCTTCGCGCAGCAACACCGCCAGAGCCTCGCTCTCGCCTGCCGGGCCGTGGTCGGCGAACGCCGTCAACGGGTGAAAACCGAACGTCTTCTTCCAGGTCGGGGTGGCCTGCTCTTTCTCCGGGTGGACGATCACGATCGTCGCGTCGGGTCGACCGGGACCAGATCGCCGTCGGTTCCGGAGTCAAGGACTATCTAATCTTTGGCCAAGACTTGCACTCTGCTCCCTCAAGGGATGGCTACTCGCCGGGCGTGATCTTCAAAGCTTGACTTTGATTCGCCCCAAGATCGACAAAAAGGAGTACCCCCAACGGGATTCGAACCCGTGCTACCGCCTTGAAAGGGCGGCGTCCTAGGCCACTAGACGATGAGGGCGCATGAGTGTGCTCAAGACCAGCATAGGGGACGGGGGCCGGAGACGTGTAATCGGTTTGGGGGTCATGGGGTGGGTGGGGGGTTTGTGGGGGTTGAGGCTGGAGTGGTGGCGGGGGCGGTGGGGGTGGCGGCGGTGGGCGGGGTGGAGGTGAGGTGGCGTTCGACCTGGACGGACTGTTCGCCGAGGCCGCCGAGGGTGAAGTCGTCCCAGGCCTGGAGGGTGAGGGTCTCGCGGTTGAAGTAGAGGAGGCTCAGTTCGATGTTGGTGGGGGTCTCGTGTTCGAGGGAGCGCAGGCCGGCGCCGCCGGTGCTGCCCTGGACGAAGAGGCGGGTGCCCTGGGGGAGGAGTTCGGTGGCGCGGCGGTGGGAGTGGCCGGAGAGGACGAGGGGGGTGGCGCCGTCGAAGGCCTTGGCCTGGTTGCCGTCGTGGATCACGGCGACGTGCGGGGGCTCGGGGGCGGTGCGCAGGGGGGCGGCGAGTTCGGTGCCCTCGGCGAAGAGGGCCTCGGGGGTGAGGGAGTCGTCGGCGGTGGTCTTGTCGGGGGTGAAGCGGGGGTCGCCGGCGCCGTAGATGCGCAGGCCCTCGACGGTCTTGGTCTCGTTGTCGAGGACGACGGCGTTCTTGTTGCGGGCGACGGCCTCCTGGGTGCCGGGGGAGTCGTGGTTGCCGCGGACGAAGACGTAGGGGACGTCGCCGAGGGTCTCGATGTTGTCGGTGAAGCGGTCTTCGGCGCGGGAGCCGTGGTCGGTGAGGTCGCCGCTGTCGATGATGACCTCGACCTTGAACTGGGTGGTGATGGAGCGGATCACGTCCCAGGCGATGGGGTTGAGGTGGATGTCGGAGACGTGCAGGACGCGCAGGGTGGACGGGTCGGGTTCGTAGATCGGCAGGGTCGAGGTGGTGGCGTACAGCTCGGAGACGTTGCCGACGAGTTTGGCGAGCATGCCGCGGTACTCGTCGAAGCGCTGGACGACGGTCTGGACGTCGCCGACGAGCTGGGGGGCGTTGGCGAGCAGGCCGGTGTAGCGGGGTTCGGCGACCGAGGACGGGCGGAACGTCAGCCACGCGGCGGCGCCGAAGGCCGAGAGGGTGACGGCGGCGGCGGTCAGGGCGGCGAGGGCGGGGCGCCAGGCCCGGTGGACGAGCAGGGCCAGGACGAAGGCCAGGACGAAGGCGGTGAGGGCGCCGCGGACGGCCATCCACACCAGGCCGTGCCGGAGCTGGTCGGTGATCTTCTGGGAGAGGGCGTCGATGGCGGACGGGTCGTTGATGAACGACTCGGTGTCGGCGGGGCGGAGCTGGCTGATCTGCGCCTTCAGGACGACCGGGCCGCTGTGGGAGTCGAGGCGGATCGAGCCGAGCGGCGGGACGTCCACGACGGTGCCGCCGTCCCAGGCCAGGGTGAAGGACAGGGAGGCGTCGGCGGGGCCCACGGGGGTCTGGATGCGGCCGCCGAGCAGCAGTCCCGCCAGGGCGCCCGCGACGCCGATGAGGACGAGGGAACTCCAGCGGGCGGTCCGGCGGTTGAAGAGGCGGTGGAGGAGGCGTTTCATGGTCGAGGTTTCCGCGGTGGAGTTCGAGGGGCTGGTGTCGGAGGCACTGGACACGATCCCTCCGGATCTGACGAGGTTGATGAAGAACGTCGTGGTCGTGGTGGTCGATCAGGCCCCCGAGGAGGGGTTGCTGGGCCTCTACACCGGTGTCCCCCTGACGGAGCGCGGCGACTGGTACGCAGGAGTCCTGCCCGACCGGATCGAGATCTACCGTGAGGAACATCTCGCTTTCTGTACGGATAGGGACCATCTGCGCGAAGAGATCGCCGTGACGGTCGTGCACGAGATCGCGCACCACTTCGGAATCGACGATAGGCGACTTCACGAACTGGGATGGTGACTCCCAGTCCAGAGAAAAGTACGTTAGGTCATCGCAAGGCGACGCTACGTGATTTGATGAGGGGGTCGGGCGACCTAGAGAGCGGGGTATGGGCAGGCACAGACGGCCGCCGGAACGGCAGGCGACATACCGCGAGGTCTTCGCCGTCGTGGAGTTCCGCCGGTTGTGGTCCGCCCAGACGCTCAGCTCGGTGGGCGACCAGTTCGCCCAGGTCGCGCTGGCCGTCCTGGTCTACGACCGCACGCAGAGCCCGCTGCTGACGGGCCTGGTCTACGCGCTGACGTACCTGCCGCCGATCATGGGCGGCCCGGTGCTCAGCGGGCTGGCCGACCACTTCCCGCGCCGCCGCGTGATGATCGTCTGCGATCTGCTGCGCGCGCTGCTCATGGGCCTGATGGCGCTGGGCGAGATGCCGTTCGCCGGCCTGTGCGTCCTGGTCTTCCTGACGGTCCTGCTGGGCTCGCCGTTCACCGCGGCCCGCGCCGCCCTGCTCCCGGACATCCTCCAGGGCGACCGCTACGTGCTGGGCGCGGCGGTCAACAACATCACCCACCAGGGGACGCAGATGCTCGGCTTCGTCGCGGGCGGCGCGCTGGTGGCGGTCGTGGGGACGCGCGAGGCGCTGGGACTCAACGCGCTCACGTTCCTGTTGTCGGCGCTCGTCCTCACCGGCATCGCGCGGCGTCCCGCGCCGGAGCGCAGGCACGGGGAGCTCCGGTTGTGGCGGAGCACGCGGGAGGGCGCGGCGCTCGTCTTCGGCGACCCCGCCCTGCGGAGCCTGGTGGGCTTCGCCTGGTTGTGCTCCTTCTCGACGATCCCCGAGGGGCTGGCCGCGCCGTACGCGGCGACGTACGGCAAGGACGCGATGTACGTCGGGGTGTTGATGGCCGCGATGCCGGCGGGGACGGTCGCGGGCAGCTTCGTCTTCTCCCGGTTCGTCCGGCCGTCCAGCCGGGTCCGCTCGATGGGCTGGATGTCGCTGCTCTCGTGCGCGCCGCTGATCGGCTGCGCGCTGGAGCCGCCGTTCGCGGCGACGGTGCTGCTGTGGGCGCTGGCGGGCGCCGGCGCCGCCTACCAGCTGGCGGCCAACACCGCGTTCGTGGCCGCCGTGCCGCCGGACGGCAGGGGGCAGGCGTTCGGGCTGGTGCAGTCGGGCATCCTCGCCGGGCAGGGCCTGGGCATCCTGGTGGGCGGCGCGCTCGCCCAGGTGATCGGCCCGCAGAAGGTGGTGGCGCTGGCGGGCGCGGTGGGGCTGGCCGCGGCGACGGTGCTGACGATGACGTGGACGAACGTCCGCGTCGGCGTGATGAAGGCGATGTTCACGCCCGCGAAGAACGGGCGGGTCGAAGCCTCTCTGTGAGGTCGCGTTCCGTTTCCCCGGCCTTCACGCCACGGCCCTTTCCGCCCAGCACGATCACGTCCGGAACTTCGAGTTTTGGAGCGTGCCATGACCCTCGACCGACGTGACCTCCTGCGGGCGGGCCTGCTGGCGGGCGGCGCCCTCGCGCTGCCGGCCGGCGTCGCCGCCCCCGCCTTCGCCCGCGCCCGGCCCGCGATCACCCACGGGGTGCAGGCCGGCGAGGTGACCGGCGGCGGGGCGCTGGTGTGGACGCGGGCGGACCGCCCGTCCCGGATGCTGGTGGACTACGGCACCCGCCCGGACTTCAGGGGGCACCGGACGGTCCGCGGCCCCTGGCTGAGTCCCGGCACCGACCTGACCGGCAAGGTCGCCCTGCGCGGGCTGCCCGACGGCCGCCGGATCCACTACCGGGTCCGGCTCGACGACGGGCGCGTCACGTCCGCCCCCGAGACCGGCTCGTTCGCCACCGCCCCGCGGCGCGGCCAGGACGTGCGGTTCGTCTGGGGCGGCGACCTCGCGGGCCAGGGCTGGGGCATCAACGAGGACTTCGGCGGCTACCGCATCTTCAACGCGATGGCCGACGTGAACCCCGACTTCTTCCTGTGCAGCGGCGACTGGGTGTACGCCGACGGCCCGCTCGCCGAGACCGTCGCGCTCCCGGACGGGACCGTCTGGAAGAACGTGCTGATCGACGAGAAGGCGAAGGTCGCTGAGACGCTCGCCGAGTACCGCGGGCAGTTCCGCTACAACCTCATGGACGCCAACCTGCGCGCGTTCAACGCCCGCGTGCCGATCGTCTACCAGTGGGACGACCACGAGGTGACCAACAACTGGTACCCGGGGGAGATCCTCGACGACGCCCGGTACACCGAGAAGAACGTCGACGTCCTGACGGCCCGCGCGCGCCGCGCCATCGACGAGTACCTGCCGATCGACCTGGACAAGCCGCTCTACCGGAAGGTCTCCTACGGGCCGCTGCTGGACGTCTTCGTCCTCGACATGCGCTCGTACAAGAACAAGAACACCCCGAACCTCGAGACGGACGGCCGCGGCCTGCTCGGAGCGGAGCAGAAGCGCTGGCTGACACGTGAGCTGCGGCGTTCCAAGGCCACCTGGAAGGTCATCGCCAACGACCTTCCGGTCGGCCTGATCGTGCCCGACGGCACCGCTCAGGAGGGCGTCGGAAACACGGACAGCGGCCTTCCGCTGGGCCGCGAACGGGAGATCGCCGAGGTCCTGCGCGACGCGTACCGCAACGACGTGACGGGCATCGTCTTCCTCACGGCGGACGTCCACTACACGGCCGCGCACTACTACGACCCCGCGAAGGCCTCCTTCAAGGACTTCGCGCCGTTCTGGGAGTTCGTGGCGGGCCCGCTCAACGCCGGTACGTTCGGCCCCAACACTCTGGACGGCACGTTCGGGCCCACTCAGGAGTTCTTCAAGGCCGGTCCTCGCGCCAACGCCAGCCCCGCCGAGGGCGCGCAGTTCTTCGGCGAGGTGGAGATCGACAGCCGGTCGAAGGCGTTCACCGTGCGGTTGCGCGACCTCGACAACAAGGTGCTCTACACCAAGACGCTGACGGCCTGAGGCCGCGCCCGGCCTCCCGCGAGGGGCCGGGCAAAGCCTTCCCTTTCTCCCGCTTGTCGCGTTGAGTCCCGCCCTCCGGTCCGCGATCTTGGCCGTGACCGCGAGCCTGGAGCGTGCCGATGACCCTCGACCGACGTGATCTCCTGCGGGCGGGCCTGCTGGCGGGCGGCCCTCTCGCGCTGCCCGCCGCCCCCGCGTTCGCCCGAAACCGGCCCGTGATCACCCATGGCGTGCAGAGCGGCGAGGTCGACGGCGGACGCGCCCTGGTGTGGGTGCGCGGGGACCGTCCGTCCCGGATGGTGCTGGAATACGGCACCCGTCCCGACTTCAAGGGCGGCCGGACGATCCGGGGACCCTGGCTGACCCCTGAGACGGACCTGACGGGCCGCATACGGCTCAAGGGGATTCCCGCCGGCAAGCGTGTGTACTACCGCGTCACGCTGGACGACGGGCGCGTGACGTCGGCGCCGGAACCGGGTGCCTTCTCGACGCCTCCGGGCAAGGAGCGGAACGTCCGCTTCGTGTGGGGCGGTGACATGGCGGGCCAGGGCTGGGGCATCAACGAGGACTTCGGCGGCTACCGCATCTTCAACGCGATGGGCGAGCTGAACCCCGACTTCTTCCTGTGCAGCGGCGACTGGGCGTACGCCGACAGCCCGCTGCGGGAGACCGTCACGCTGCCCGACGGCGGCGTGTGGCGGAACGTGATGACGCCGGAGAAGGCGAAGGTCGCCGAGACGCTCGACGAGTACCGCGGGCAGTTCCGCTACAACCTCATGGACGCCAACCTGCGCGCCTTCAATGCCCGCGTACCGATGCTCTACGACTGGGACGACCACGAGGTGCGCAACAACTGGTACCCCGAGATGATCGTCCACGACCGGCGCTACACCGAGAAGAACGTGCGCGTACTGGCGGAGCGCGCACGGCGCGCCATCCAGGAGTACCTGCCGATCAGCGCCCGCTCGACCATCTACCGCAAGGTCTCCTACGGGCCGCTGCTGGACGTCTTCGTCCTCGACATGCGTTCGTACCGCAACAAGAACGGCCCGAACCTGGAGACGGACGGTCCTGGGATTCTCGGAGAGGACCAGACGCGCTGGCTCATCCACGGCCTACGGCAGTCCAAAGCCGTCTGGAAGGTCATCGCGAACAGCATTCCGCTCGGCCTGACGGGTGCCAAAGGCAGGGACCAGGACGGCGTGGGCAACAGAGACGAGGGTCTGCCGCTCGGCCGGGAGCGGGAGTTCGCCACGATTCTGCGCGACGCCTGGCTGCACGGGGTGACGGGAATCGTCTTCCTCACGGCGGAGGTGCATTACGCCGCGGCCCTCTACTACGACCCCGCGCAGGCGGCTTTCAAGGACTTCGCGCCCTTCTGGGAGTTCATCGCGGGCCCCCTCAACGCGGGGACCTTCCGGCCCACCAGGTTCGACTCGACGTTCGGGCCGACCACGGTGTTCATCAAGGGGGCTCCCCGCCATGGCGCCGGCCCCCTCGACGGCGCCCAGTTCTTCGGCGAGGTGGAGATCGACCGCCACACGGAAGAGCTCACCGTGCGGCTGCGGGACCTCGACAACCGGGTTCTCCACACCCAGACGTTGTCGTCCCGGCTCTAACCGGGGCCTCCAGGGCGGGGGCCCGGAAGGCCGTCGTGCGGGTCACGGCTGCTGCTTCTTGGTGAAGGCGTCGGAGGCCTTGTCGATGGCGTCCTTCACCTCGGGCTTGCTGAACCAGCGCTGGGCGGGGGACTGGTCGGCGTCGTCGGCCGGGAGGAGGGCCCAGGCGACCAGGTACAGCAGGGGCACGGCCAGGCCGAGGCCGATGATCCCGCCGATGACGGAGACGCCGGCGACGGACAGGCGGACGATGTTGAGGTCGAGGTTGGTCCGGTCGGCGATCGTGGTGCAGATCCCGCCGAGCATCTTGCCGTTCATCTTGCGGTTCAGTGTGGTTGCCATGTCTTAAGAGTGCCCGTTCGCGGGCCCTGTCCACATCGGGGAGCATCCCTGGTCCGACCCTGACCCGGACCCCTGAGTAAATTAGCGGCGGTAACCAGAGGGAGGTTCGGAATGCACGTCCTACGGCTCGACGATCAGCTCTCCGACGAGGAGAGGATGGTCCGCGACAGCGTCCGGGCCTTCCGCACCGGCTCCGTCGACCCCTACGTGGCGGACTGGTTCGAGAGCGGCACCCTGCCCGTCCGGGACCTCGCCCGGGAGATCGGCAAGCTGGGGCTCTTCGGGATGCACCTGCAGGGGTACGGGTGCGCGGGACTGAACGCCGTCTCGTACGGGATCGCGTGCCGGGAGCTGGAGGCCGCCGACAGCGGGCTGCGCAGCTTCGTCTCCGTCCAGGGCTCCCTGGCGATGGCGGCGATCCACAAGTACGGCTCGGAGGAGCAGAAGCAGCGCTGGCTCCCCGGCATGGCGGCGGGCGAGCTGATCGGCTGTTTCGGGCTCACCGAGCCCGACCACGGCTCCGACCCCGGGTCGATGCGGACGTACGCGCGGCGTGACGGGCAGGACTGGGTGCTCAACGGCGCCAAGATGTGGATCACCAACGGGTCGGTGGCGGACGTCGCGGTCGTCTGGGCGCGCACAGAGGAGGGGATCAACGGCTTCCTCGTACCGGCTGGGACCCGCGGGTTCTCCCGTACGGACATCACGAAGAAGCTTTCGCTGCGCGCTTCTGTCACGTCGGAGCTGGCTTTCGACGAGGTAAGGCTGCCGCCGGACGCGATCCTCCCGGCCGCCAAGGGGCTCAAGGCGCCGCTCGGCTGCCTCTCGGAAGCACGCTTCGGGATCATCTTCGGCGCGATCGGCGCGGGCCGTACGTGCTACGAGACGGCTGTGGAGTACGCCAAGTCGCGTGAGCAGTTCGGAAGGCCGATCGCGGCCTTCCAGATGACGCAGGAGAAGCTCGCGCACATGGAGTTGGCCCTCGGGCAGGCCGGGCTGACGGCGCTGCACATCGGGCGGCTGAAGGACGCGGGGAAGGTGACCTCCCAGCAGATCTCCTTCGGCAAGCTCGCCAACGTCCGAGCCGCTCTGGACGTGGCCCGCTCGGCACGGACGATCCTCGGCGCGAACGGCGTCACGCTGGAGTATCCGGTGATCCGCCACGCCAACAACCTGGAGTCCGTCCTCACCTACGAGGGCACGGAGGAGATCCACACGCTCGTCCTCGGTGAGGCGATCACCGGGATCGCCGCCTACCGGGGCTGACGGCCTTCGACGTCAGCACGGCGTGCCTCCTCGTCGAAGGCGGGCGCGTAGTACGGCATGACACCGGGCGCGTTCGGACCGAAGAGCGGTGGCGTCACGGCCGGTTCGGGTGAGCCGGGCTCGGGGATCGGGTCGTGCGTGGACGTCACGTACTCGTCGAGGTTCTTGGGGATGCGTGCTATCTCGCGTTCTTCCCATGCGGCGAGGATCGCGGCGGCCACGCGCAGTTCGGACTCCGCCGTCATCGCTCCGAGTTTCCGCGAGGCCTCCTCACGTGCCTCCACGAGCGCTCGGGACTGGCTGAGCTGCGATGTCTGCTGCAGTTCCAACGCCTGCTCGTGCGTCTCGGCGCGGAGCTTGCCGGTCGTGACGCTGCGTTTGGCGTGCTCTTCGGCGAGCTGCTCGTAGGTATTCGGCGGTCCGTACAGCTGCAGTATCTTCACGAAAATCGGCAGGCATTCGATGACGGTGAAGAGCAGGAAGAGCAGGATGCGCCAGAGGCCGAGCGTGAAATCGCCTGCCGAAGCGCGGTTGAGCGCGTCCAAGCGCACGAGAAGTCCAGTGTTGCCTTCGTTGGCCTGCTCGAAGGCCATCTGCTCGTCCGACTGGATCTGCCGCAGGTTCTCCAGTTGGGTCTGGACGCCCGGCAGCGTCTCGTTGGCCTCGCGGAGAGTCTGCTCCCGGCTGGTCTTCGATGTCGCCGTGATGTCGTCCCGACGGTCCTGGATCTGCTGGTTGATCTCACGGATCTGCCGTTCGGCCTCACGCTGCTTGGCCCGGAAGTTCTCGTACCGCGGCCCCGCGCCGGACTTGCGGCTCCCGTCACGGCACTTGTCGCCCGTCAGCTCGCACGTCGCGGCGTCGGCGTTCTCGTCCCGCGTCTTCTCCAGCGGGGCGAGCCGCTCGCGGAGCGCGACGATCTGCGGGTCCTCCTCGGGGTTCACGACGGTGCCGCCGCCGGCGATCGTCTGGAGCAGCGCGGCCTCCTGCTTCTCCAGCGCGTCGATCTTCCGGCCGACCTCGCCGTCGTCGAGATTGCCCTGGAAGCGCTCGGTCTGCTCCTGCCGGATCTTGTTGATCTCCGTCTCGATCTCCGGCTGGAAGATCCGCAGCACCAGCGGCGTGGAGATGATGAACCCGAACAGCAGCGCCATCAGCAGCCGGGGCAGCGCCACCAGCCACGCCCGGTTCCCGCGCTGGATCGACACGACCAGCCACCGGTCCAGGTTCAGGATGGCCAGGAACCACACCAGCGAGATCGGCAGCGCCGCGTACCAGGGCGCACGCAGCGCCATCTCCAGCGCGAAGAACATCGACACCCCGGCGAGCGTCGCCGTGGTCAGCACCGCGCCGCCGATGCCCTGGTACTTGGCCCGGTCCCCGGGCGCCTGCTCCAGAAGCGCGGGCTGGGCGCCCGACAGCCAGATCAAGGGGTGTCGCTTCAAGGCCGTTCCCGTTTTCGTGGCGGACGCGGAAGGGCGAGCACGGCTCGGGGCAGGCGGGGAGACGGCAGCCGGACGGCCAGATCGCGCCACAGGCCGCGGGGCGCGGCCACCTCGACGGCGGCCCTGGGCACCGATGCGGCGACCCTCGGCACGTGCAGTGTGCCGACCCGCGGCAGTGGATAGTCGTCAGGAAGAGGCATAAAGCCATCCAGCGGTCATTTGCCACAGCAACGAACTTCAGCACCATAACAGGGCATGCCTCTCGCCGGGAGGTGCGAAAGGGAACGCTCACCGCGCGGAGACCCGGACCCGTCCGGAGGCCCCCGGGTCAGGGGAGGAAGATGCCGTACTCCCGGATCTCCGGGGTCAGGTGCGGCGGCAGCGCGGCGACCGCGGAGAGCTCCTCGGCGGAGCTGAAGCCCACGACCTGCGACCTGACCTGCACGATGTGCTCGGCCATCTCCGGCGTGACCCCGGTGATGGAGGTGAGGACCTGCGCCGGCGCGTGGTTGACGTCGATGAGCCCGCCGTCGTCGTAGTGGCGGGGCAGGTCGGGCCGGCCGATGCGCAGGTCGCGGGCGAGCACCACGTCCCGCGCGTGCTCGCGCGCCTGCTGGCGGAGCTGCCGCCGCATGTTGGCCATCGCGATGGCCTGCGCGTTGCCGTTGAACCGGTTGACCGGCGGCGGCGTGAACCCCTGGTAGGGCAGGCCGCCCTGGGAGAGCCGCCCGTGCTGGTCGACCGAGACCGCGGTGCGCTTCTCCTGCTCGACGACCGCCAGGACGATCCAGATCGGCAGCCAGAGCCCGCAGAGCAGGAACGTGATCAGCGCGTGCGCGGCATGGTTGGTCTGCCCGCCCCGCACGAACACGACCTGGTTGCCCAGCCGCGACTCCAGCCGCCAGCCCATCGCCACATGCTGGCTGATCACCGAGTGGAGAACCGCCTCGATCCGGTCCTGGGGCAGGGGGGCGGGCTGGTAACCGGTCATGCCTGTTGAGACGCACGAAAGCGACCTTTGGTTCCATGAGAGCAACAGTCGTAGCCGACGCCCACGTCCTCCTCACGCGCCCCGACGGTCCGGGAGGGGCGCCGCTTCAGCGCCCGCGACCGACGCTCAGGAGTCGCGGATCAGCAGGAGCACCTGGTTCTGGGGGAGGCCGTCGCCGGGGAGGGCGAGGGCGATGAGGGCGCCGGTGACGGCGGCCGTCTCCGTACCGAGTCCCGGGTCGGAGAGGAGCGTCCGGGCGGCCAGGAGGCAGGCGCACGCGACGAGGAGCGTCCGGGGCTCCCCGGGGGCGCCGCGGCTCAGGGCTTCGGAGGCCAGGCGGTGGGCGTGCTCCAGCAGGAGCGGCAGAGCGGGTTCGCCGGTCGGGAGGCGGGCGAGGAGGTTTCTCAGGGCCCGGACGGGTTCCTGAGGGGGCGGAGCGGGGGTGAGCAGGGCGCGGAGGAAGTCCTCGAAGGAGGTGCCGGAGTCCTGCCAGGCGCTGAGGAGGGTGCTGCAGGCGGTGGTCAGGGCGGGGAGGAGATCGCGGTGACGGTCGCCCAGGTCGAGGCCGAGGGCCTGGGAGAGCGTGCGGGTGAGGTGGAGGGTGGAGCCGACGTCGTGAGCGGGGCGCAGGGCCAGGGACAGGGCGGGGTCGAAGGCGTGGGCCAGATCGAGGTCCAGGTCGAGGGTGGCGGCGAAGTCGTGGGCGAGGGCCAGGTCCGGATCGTGAGGGCGGTCGGGGCGCAGGTCCCGGGCGAGGGCCCGGACGAGGGCGCGGGCCGTGTCCAGGGCGCGGTCGCGGGCCAGGGCGGGGTCGGGGGCGGGGAGGTCGGCCCGTGCCAGGGCCTCGGCGAGGGCGGGGGAGCCCGTCAGGTCCAGGGCGGCGGCGAGGGCGCGGGCGTGGGCCAGGAGGAGGGAGCGGGTGCGGACCAAAGTGTCGGCGTGAGCCTGCTCCCGCGCGAGCGTGCCGGTCAGGTCGTGGACGGCGCCGGGGACGATCTTCATGGCGAAGTCGTGGGTGAGGTCGTGTTCCAGGGCGTGGAGGCGGGAGAGGGAGAGCTCGTGGGCGCGAGCCAGGTCGAAGAAGAGGCTGACGGAGAGGAGGAGGTCGAGGGTGCGGGCGAAACGCCTGGTGGTGGCGGGTGAAGGGGAGCCCAGGAGGCGGTGGCTCTGCTCCAGGAAGGCCGACGGGTAGCGGACGAGCTGGGCGGAGGTGGGGGAGTAAGGCGAGGGGACGGGGCCGGGCCGGTGGAGGCGGAGTTCCCCTTGGTGCTCTGTCCAGAAGGTGTGGTCGGCGGTCTCCGGGACTTGCGTGAAGGCGGGGTGGGCGGCTTCGGCGGGGGTGGGCAGACGGTAGGAGGTGCCGTCCTCGAACAGGCCGTTCAACCAGGTGACGAAGCGGACGGCGTCAGCGGCCTGAACGCCCGTCATGGCGGTGCGGTCGGGGCGATCGAGGGAGATGGCGCGGTCGGCGGAGAGGCGGTAGAGGGCGACCATGACGGGGCGGACGCACAGAGCCGTCGTGTCGTCGAGCCAGACGGTCTCCTGGAGGTTCTCGGCGGCGAGGACAGCGGCCGGGTCGTGGTCGACATGTTCCGGGGCGGGCGCGAGGTGCTCCTGCAGAGAGAAATGGACGAACGCGTACCCGTGTTCGCGCCGCACGAGTAGGCCGCTTTCGCGGAGCTCCTCCAGGAACACCTGCGGGGCTGGAGCGTCACCGCGAAGCTGTGATTCCGCATCGGCAGGCGAGATGTCGTAGGTCCGGATACGGGTCATGTGCAGTGCCAGACGGCGTGTGAGGAGGTCTTTCTCCTCGATGGTCAGGCCGCTGTGGCCGTCCGTACGTTCCAGCAACAGAGCGTAGAACTCGTCGTACAGGTCGTGGCGCGTGCTGGGCAGCCTGCCTTGGCTCTGGTACACGAAGGCGATCCAGGTGAGCAGCATCGGGTTGGTGGCGCAGTCGTACAGTGCGGGCTGCTTACGGAGAAGCTCCGGGAGTTCTTCCGCGCTGTGCCGGCGGCGGAGGAAGTCGGTGATCTGCGTGGGGGTGAGCCGCTGGAGGTGCAGCTTCTGGGCACCGAAGAGGAACTCGACGGCGCGGTCGTGCGGGCGTGCGCTGACGACGAAGGTGAGCTCGGGGTGGCTTTCGGTCTGCGCGCGTATCCAGGAAACGATCCTCAGGCGCTGCTGGACGTCGGCGATCTCGTCCAGCCCGTCGAGGAAGACCGTGCACCTGCCCCAGCGCAGCCTGCGCCGCAACCGGCGGAGAGGCAGGTGCTCGGCCGCGAGCTCCGCCAGGTCGGGCGGATTCTCGTCCAGCAGGGCGGCGGCGCGGTCCCGGAGGGACAACAGCAGGGGAAGGCGACGGAACCGCCACGGGAGCGGGCGTTCCCGGCTCATCGCGAGTGCCTGCCGGCGGAGCAGCGTGCTCTTGCCCGAACCGGGCTCGCCGCTCACCACGAGCGTTCGGCCGGGGGCGAGGAACGCGGCCAGGGGGGCCCTGCCCGGCGGGTCCGGATACGCGGCGGGCGGGCGGTCGCTGAGGGCGGGGACCGGTGGAGGCGCGGCCCGCAGGGTGCGCGATGACCGTTTCATGTACCACCTCCGGGTCTTCGCTACCTCTGATGCCCGGAGAGGGGTGAAAGTGCGATTGGTCCTATTGAAAACCTTTGTCGGGAACAGCACGTCCTACGAGTATGGAGAGACGTGCGTTCTTGGGGGCGCTCGGTCTTGCCGGGATGGTGACCCCCTTCGACGGGGTGGCCGCGTACGCGGCGGGCGAGACCAGCGGGTACGGGAAGCTGCGGGCCGTCAAGGACCTGCGTGACGGCAGGGTGCGGCTGCTGCTTCCAGCGGGGTTCAAGTACCGGTCGTTCAACGCGGCGGGCTCGCGGCTCAGCGACGGGCACATCACGCCCGGCAAACACGACGGGATGGCGGCCTTCAAGACGGTCAAGGGGCAAGCCGTCCTGGTGCGCAACCACGAGGTGTTCGGGCCCGTGGGCGCGTTCGGGGACAAGAACAAGGCGTACGACCCGATGGCGGGTGGGGGCACGTGCACGCTGCGCGTCACCGACTACGGGAAAGTGCTCGCCGGAGCGGTCAGCCTGAACGGGACGATGGGCAACTGCTCCGGAGGAGCGATGCCGTGGGGCCGTTGGGTCACCTGCGAGGAGACCGTCAACGGCCCGGACGTCGGCAACGACCACACCGGGGGCGACAACTCCCTGCTGAAGGAGAAGCACGGCTACATCTTCGAAGTCGGGATCGGGGAGCCGATCCTCTCCGCGGGGCGGTTCGCACATGAGGCGGCCGTATGCAACCCGAAGACGGGCGCCATCTACCTCACCGAGGACGACTTCAACTTCGCCTCGGGCTTCTACAGGTATCTGCCTCCGCGGAGTCCGTTGAGCGCGGGACGCATCCTGGACGGCGGCCGCCTGCAGATGCTCGCCGTCAAGAAGAAGCCGCGCGCGAGGCTGTACAAGCACCAGAAGGCAGGCGTCGCCTACGACGTCACGTGGGTGGACATCGACGACCCGAATCCGACGTTCACCGGTCGGCCTTCCAACGACGAAGCCATCCAGTACGTGGCGAAACAGGGACTCGCGAAAGGCGGCGCCCAGTTCGCCCGGCTGGAAGGCGCGATCTTCCACAAGGGCGTCGTGTACTTCGTCTCGACCCAGGGCGGCGCCAAGGTCACCAAGAGTGCCCCGTCCGGGTTCGGAGACGGCCGCGGCCAGGTGTGGGCGTACGACACTCGAAGCGAACGCCTGAAACTGATCACCGAGTCCACCTCGCGGTCCCGTCTCGACCTCCCTGACAACATCGCCCACAGCCCCCGGGGCTCCCTGGTGCTGTGCGAGGACGGCGACGGCCGCAACTTCATCCGGGGGCTCACGAAGCAGGGCAAGGTCTTCCCCTTCGCCCGGCTGAAGCCGATCAAGGCCGATCCGGGCGCGGAGTTCGCCGGCGCCACGTTCAGCCCCGACGGGCACACCCTGTTCGTCAACGTCCAGTCCAGAGCGGGGATGACCTTCGCGATCTGGGGCCCCTGGAAGCGGGGGCCGTTCTGAGCGAAGGGCGATCCTGACTAATCTGGGGCTGTGAGCACTGAGACTGTTTCCGGCGCGGTAGCCGTCGGCCTTGCGACCCTTGCCGAAGACGGCACCGTGCTGGACACCTGGTTCCCCGAGCCCGCCCTGGCCGCGGAGCCCGGACTGTCCGGGACGGTCGTCCTGGAGGGGGACACCGCGGGCGAGCTGGCCGGCGCCGTGCGCGAGGACGCGCGGCGCGGCGTGCGGGTCGTCGCGGTCCGTACGACGATCTCGTCGCTGGACGAGAAGCCGGCCGACGCGCACGACGTGTACCTGCGGCTGCACCTGCTGAGCACGCGGCTGGTCAAGCCGCACGGGCTGAACCTGGAGGGCGTCTTCGGGCTGCTGGCCAACGTGGCCTGGACGTCCATCGGGCCCGTCCCGATCGAGAAGCTGGACGCGGCCCGGCTCGCGGTGCGGCTGGAGGGCGGCCAGCTGGCCGTCTACGGCATCGACAAGTTCCCCCGCATGACCGACTACGTCACCCCGGCCGGGGTGCGCATCGCCGACGCCGACCGGGTGCGGCTGGGCGCGCACCTGGCCTCCGGGACGACCGTCATGCACGAGGGCTTCGTCAACTTCAACGCCGGCACGCTCGGCTCGTCCATGGTCGAGGGCCGCATCAGCGCGGGCGTCGTCGTCGGGGACGGCAGCGACATCGGCGGCGGCGCGTCGATGATGGGCACGCTGTCCGGCGGCGGCAAGCAGGTGCTCTCGGTGGGCGAGCGCTGCCTGCTGGGCGCCAACGCCGGCATCGGGATCTCCCTCGGCGACGACTGCATCGTCGAGGCGGGCCTGTACGTGACGGCCGGTACGCGGGTCACGCTGCCCGACAACTCGATCGTCAAGGCGCTGGACCTGTCCGGCGCGAACAACCTGCTGTTCCGGCGCAACTCGCAGTCGGGCGCCGTCGAGGTCATCCCGCGTTCGGGCGGCTGGGGCGGGCTGAACGAGATGCTGCACGCCAACTGAGAACCGTCGGAGACGGGCGCGGGCCGCACGGCCCGCGCCCGTCTCGGCTTCACCGGTAGCACTCCAGGAAGATCGCCTCGGCGAGGGCGAGGTTCTCGATCTCGGACGGGTCGACGCTCTCGTCGGCCGCGTGGATGAGCGCGCGGGGCTCCTCGACGCCCATCAGCATGATTTCGGCGTCGGGGAAGTGCCGCTGGAACGCCCCGCACAGCGGGATGGAGCCGCCTTGGCCCTGCGTCACGACCTTCCTGCCGTACGCCTCGGAGAGCGCGGCGGTCATCGCGGTGTAGGCGGGGCCGCCCGTACGGGCGAGGAAGGGCCGGCCCAGCGACTCCAGCTCGATCTCGACGCGGGCGTGCCAGGGCGTGACGTCCGCCAGGTGGGCGGTGAGGGCGTCGTAGGCGTCCTCCGGGTCCATGTCCGGCGGGATCCGCAGGTTGAGGCGGGCCCGCGCGGTCGGCTGGACGGCGGCGACGGACCCGACGGCGGGCGGGCAGTCCAGGCCCAGGACGGTCAGCGCGGGCCGGGCCCAGAGCATGTCGGCGATCGTCCCGGTGCCCGTGACGGCGACCCCGTCGAGGATCCCGGCGTCCTGCCGGAACTGCTCGACCGGGTACTGCGCGCCGTCCCAGCGCTGGTCGCACGGCAGTCCCCGGATGGTCGTGTTGCCCGACGCGTCGCGGAGCGTCCCCAGCATGTGGACGAGCGCGGCGAGCGCGTCCGGAGCGGCCCCGCCGTACATGCCCGAGTGCAGGGCGCCCGCCATCGTCGTCACCGTGACCAGCACGTTGACCTGACCGCGCAGGCACGTCGTGAACGTCGGCACGCCCACCGCGAGGTTCCCGGTGTCGCCGATGATGATCGCGTCGGCCTCGAAGACGTCGGGATGCCGCTCCAGGAACCGCTCCAGCCCGTCCGTCCCCTGCTCCTCGGACCCCTCGACGACGACCTTGACGCCCACGGCCGGCTCGGGCACCGCCCGCAACGCCGTCAGGTGCATGACGATGTTGCCCTTGCAGTCGGCGGCCCCCCGCCCGAACCACCGCCCGTCCCGGTCGGCCAGCTCCCACGGCGACGAACTCCACCCCTCCCCGGGCGGCTGGACGTCGTAGTGCGAGTACAGCAGGACGGTGGGCGCCCCCTCGGGCCCCGGCCGGTGCCCCACCACGGCCTGGCTCCCGTCCGGCGTCTCGTACAGCTTGCAGGGCACCCCGGCCCCGGTGAACGCGTCCGCCGTCCACTGCGCCGCCCGCAGGCACTCCTCGGCGGGGAACCGCTCCGGGTCCGCCACCGACCGCATCGCCACCAGCTCACCCAGATCCCGCCGCGCCCGCCCCATCAACCCGGCAACCAGCCCACGATCCACGCCCGCTCCCCCCGAACCCGACGCCGTCCTCACCCCGCCCCTTCCCCCCCGAACCCACCCCGAAAATCCCCGACCCCCCGTGATCCACCAAAACCCACTGGACTCCCACCGGGCCGAACCGGCAGAATCCTGAGCTGTCCGCCCCGTACGGCGTTCTCCCGGCCGCCTGCGATTCGGACGACAGCCCGGCAGATGGCATGATGAAGGACGGGTCGCTAGCTCAATGGCAGAGCTCCGGACTTTTAATCCGTAGGTTGTGGGTTCGAGTCCCACGCGACCCACAGCACGGCCGGCCTCCCGTCCACGGACGGGGGGCCGGCCTCGTTCCGGGGGCGCTCGGCTCGGGTGACCGAAGGCGGCCGGGCCTTCGGGGAGCCGGGCGCGCGGGCGTTAATCGGTGTTATGGAAGGCCGTGGGCGGTTAGTCTCCGAGGGGCGCGCGGAGGGGCGGCCTCGGTGGCCGGGTTCAGGGCGGACAAAAGAGACATCTAAGATCGGCCTCCTGAGGGGGCGGCTACGGGATGGGCAGGGTGCGGACGGCCGAACGGCTGGTGCTGCTGAACCTTGCCTTTCTGGCGGTGCTCGGCGGGCTGGGGAACCTGATGTTCTCCGGGCGGGGGCTCGGGGAGACCGGGTGGCCCTTTTTGGTGTGGGGGGCGGCGGTCTTCCTCTCGCCGGTGCTGCAGGTGTTCATCTCCCTGCCGCGATTCGAGCGGCTGCGGAGGCGGCGCCGGTGGTGGCTGTACGGGCTCGACCTGCTGCTGTGCTTCGGGCCCGTGCTCACGCCGATGCACTTCCAGGCCAACACCGGCTATCCGATGGCGAGCACGCTGCTGCTGTTCCGGGGGCGGCTGCGGTGGGCCGTGGTCTTCGCGCTGTTCGCCGCCACGGTGTGCATCGACTTCTTCTTCTGGCCGGAGAACGCGTTCGGGCGGGCCCGCGGGGAGCACGTCGCCTACTGGCTGCTCAACAACGTGGGCGTGGGCGTCCAGGTGTACGTGGTGTCGCGGCTGGCGCGGGTCATGCACCGGCTGCACGCCACGCGGCAGGAGGTCTCCGAGGCGGTCGTGCAGGACGAACGGGGGCGGGTGCGGCGGGACGTGCACGACCTGCTCGGGTTCAGCCTGACGGTCATCATCATCCGCCTTGAGGTGGCGTTGCGGGCTCTTCGCAGGGGCAAGGCCGAGGCGGAGCTCCAGACGGCGTACGAACTCGTCGAGCAGGCGCTGGCCTCGGTGCGGACGGTGGCGGACGGGACGCCGATCACCTCGCTGGCGGCCGAGGCCGCCGCCGCGAAGGAGGCGCTGGAGTGGGCCGGGGTGGAGGCTCGGATCAACGTCATGGACGTCCCGGACGGAAAGGCGGACGAAGCGCTCGCCTACGTGTTGCGGGAAGGCGTCACCAACGTGCTGCGGCACAGCAAGGCGAGCGTCTGCCGGGTGGACGCGTCGGCGACGGGCGTGCGGATCGTCAACGACGGGGCGGCACCGTCGAAACGGCCGCCCGGCTCGGGCCTGAAAGGGCTGCAGGCGAGGCTCGCACCGCTCGAAGGAGGCGTCACCGCCCATCTGAGGGACGGCGAATTCACCCTCGACGCCACCCTGCCGGGCCAAAAGCGCCGCTGGCGGGAGGGCCTGTGGGGCAGGCTCGGGCCGCTGCTCACCATGAGCCTGTGCCTGAGCGGTCTCACCTACCTCTACCCGGTGACCTGGTGGCAGCTCGGCACCCCGCAACTGCTGGCCACCCTGGCGTTCGACGCGTCGGTCTACGGACTGCTGCTGTGGCTGGGGACGGCCCGCAGGCCGCCGCTGGCCGCGGGCCTGACCGCGCTGACCGTCCTGTCGACGCTCCCGCACCTGCTCGGCTGGACGCTGTGGAGCCAGACGTTCGTGGCGGGCGGCGCGATCCCGTTCTTCCTGCCGAACCCCGCCGGCCTGGCGCTCTCCGTCCTGTGCGCGGGGGCCGGGGTGGCGTCCGGCCCGGCCCCGGACGCGGTGATCCCCCTGCTGGGCGCCTTCCTGACCACCCTGTACGGCCAGATGCTGATCTTCGCGGCGCTGCTGCTGCCCCGCCTCGCCGAGCAACTGCGCAAGGCCCGCACCGACCTGACGGCCGTGAACATCGCCAAGGAGCGCACACGCTTCGGCCTGCACCTGCGCGACCGCCTCGGCTCCAGCCTCTTCCAGGTGCTGCGTGCCCTGGAGCAGGCCCGCCAGGGCGAGAACGCCGAGGAGGAGCTGGCCAAGGCCATCACCCACTCGCGGAGCACGTCCCAGGAGATCAGGGCCATCGCCCGCCGCGAGGACGAGGCCGAGAAGGATTCGGAGCCCGAAGGCGTCCACGGGTAGCGTGGAGCGGTGAGCGCGACGATCGTGGTGAAGGCCCTGGCCGCAGGTTACGGCGAGCGGGTGCTGTTCGAGGGACTGGATCTGGTGATCGCCCCCGGCGACGTGATCGGGCTGGTCGGTCCGAACGGCGCGGGGAAGTCCACCTTCCTGAAGGTCCTGGCGGGGCTGCTCGAGCCCGAGGAGGGCGGCGTCCGGGTCAATCCGGCCGACGCGGTGGTGGGGTACCTCCCGCAGGAGACGGAGCGGCGGCCCGGTGAGACCGTGCGGGGCTTCCTGGGGCGGCGGACGGGCGTGGCCGAGGCGCAGCGGGCGTTCGACCTGGCCGCCGAGCGGCTCGGCGAGGGGGCGCCCGGCGCGGACGAGGAGTACTCCACGGCGCTGGAGCGCTGGCTGGCGCTGGGCGGGGCGGACCTCGACGAGCGCGCCGAGGAGG
Organism: Actinocorallia populi; assembly: GCF_002995495.1. GTDB lineage: Bacteria > Actinomycetota > Actinomycetes > Streptosporangiales > Streptosporangiaceae > Actinocorallia > Actinocorallia populi. Next base: position 136,048 of record NZ_PVZV01000009.1, read on the forward strand.
TCGCCGCCGACCTGGGGCTGGAGGTCGGCCTCGACCAGGAGATGACCTCGCTCTCGGGAGGGCAGGCGGCCCGCGCCGGGCTGGCGAGCCTGCTGCTCAGCCGCTACGACGTCTTCCTGCTGGACGAGCCCACCAACAACCTCGACCTGGACGGCCTGGACAGGCTGGAGCGCTTCGTCAAGGGCCTGCGCGCGGCGACCGTCCTGGTCAGCCACGACCGCGAGTTCCTGGCCCGCACCGTCGACCGGATCGTCGAGCTCGACCTGCCGCAGCAGCGGGTCAACGTCTACGGCGGCGGCTACGAGGCCTACCTGGCCGAGCGGGAGATCGCCCGGCAGCACGCCAGGGCGGAGTACGACGAGTACGCCGAGAAGATCGACTCCCTGAAGGAGCGGGCGCGCACCCAGCGGGCGTGGATGGAGAAGGGCGTGCGGAACGCCCGCCGCAAGGCCCCCGACAACGACAAGAACATCAGGCACTTCCGCGGGGAGACGAGCGAGAAGCAGGCGGCCAAGGCGCGCCAGACGGAACGCGTGATCGAGCGCCTGGAGGAGGTGGCCGAGCCGCGCAAGGAGTGGGAGCTGCGCATGGAGATCGCCGCGGCCCCCCGGTCGGGCGCCGTGACGGCGACGATGCGCCAGGTCGTGGTGCGGCTCGGCGACTTCACGCTCGGCCCGGTGAACCTGGAGATCGGCTGGGCGGAGAAGGTCGCGATCACCGGCCCCAACGGCGCGGGCAAGTCCACCCTGCTCGCCGCGCTCCTGGGCCGGATCGAGCCGGACGAGGGCACCGTCAGCCGCGGTCCGGGCGTGGTCGTGGGCGAGGTGGACCAGGCCAGGCGGCTCTTCGAGTCGGACGAGCCGCTGCTGGACGCCTTCCAGCGGCACATCCCCGATCTGACGCCCGCGGACGTCCGCACGTTGCTGGCCAAGTTCGGCCTCAAGGCCGGGCACGTCATGCGTCCCGCGCTCACCCTGTCGCCGGGGGAGCGCACCCGGGCCGCCCTGGCCCTCCTCCAGGCGCGCGGAGTGAACCTGCTCGTGCTGGACGAGCCCACCAACCACCTGGATCTCTCCGCGATCGAGCAGCTGGAGTCGGCGCTCGCGCACTACCCGGGGACGCTGCTGCTGGTCACCCACGACCGGCGCATGCTGGAGGCGGTGCACACCACCCGGGGGTTCCACGTGGAGCAGGGGCAGGTCACCGAACTCGTCTAAGAATGAACCGAATTGACTAGGTTCACGTCTGAGGGGGCGTGAACGAGTTCCTGGACATCGTGCTCGCCCCGCCGACCGTGGTCTTCACCGTGCTGCTGGTGCTGGTCGTCGGTTACTGGGTGCTGACCATCCTGGGACTGGACCTGCTGGAGACCGACGTCGACCTGCTCGGCGCGATCGGCCTGCGCGGCCTCCCCTCGTCCGTCGTCATCTCGCTGTTCGTGGCGTTCACCTGGTTCCTCTGCCTGACCGGCTACGCGTTCCTGGACGAACTTCCCTGGGACGGCGGCCCGCTGGACCTGCTGGTCGCGCCCGTCGCGCTGACCGGCGGCTGGCTGGCCACCCGGCTGCTGGTCAACCCGCTGCGGTACCTGCTGCCGGAGCCCAAGGTGCCCTCGCGGGACGACTTCATCGGCCGCATGTGCGTGATCCGGACGGGCACCGTCACCGCCCACTTCGGCCAGGCCGAGGTGCACTCCGAGGACGGCTCCTCGGCGCTGCTGCAGGTGCGCAAGCCCGGTGACGAGGAGCTGACCGCAGGCGACACCGCGCTGATCTTCGAATACGACGCGGAGGGCGAGTTCTTCTGGGTGATGCCCTACGACGCCGCCCTCGACCCCCACAAGAAGGGCCTCTGAGTTGGAAACCGTGTCCATCGGCCTGTTGATCCTGGTAGGCGTCGGCCTGCTGGTCCTCATCGGCGTTCTCTTCGTCATCAGCCGGCTCTTCCGCAAGGTGGAACAGGGCAAGGCCCTGATCATCTCGAAGGTGAAGAAGGTCGACGTGACCTTCACCGGGGCGGTCGTGCTGCCGGTCCTCCACAAGGCCGAGTTCATGGACATCTCGGTGAAGACCATCGAGATCGCGCGGACCGGGCGTGAAGGGCTGATCTGCCAGGACAACATCCGCGCCGACATCCGCATCACGTTCTTCGTCCGGGTGAACAAGACCGTCGAGGACGTCGTGAAGGTCGCCCAGGCGATCGGCACCACGCGCGCCTCGTCCCAGGACACCCTGCAGGAGCTGTTCAACGCCAAGTTCTCCGAGGCGCTGAAGACCGTCGGCAAGCAGCTCGACTTCGTCGACCTCTACACCAAGCGCAACGAGTTCCGCGACCAGATCATCGAGGTCATCGGCACCGACCTCAACGGCTACAGCCTCGAGGACGCGGCGATCGACTACCTGGAGCAGACCCCGGTCGGCCAGCTCGACAGCCGCAACATCCTGGACGCCCAGGGCATCCGGAAGATCACCGAGCTCACCGCGATCGAGCACGTGCGCACCAACGAGTTCCAGCGCAGCGAGGAGAAGGAGATCACCCGGCAGGACGTCGACGCCCGGGAGGCGATCCTGGAGCTGGAGCGCCGCCAGGCCGACGCCGAGATCCGCCAGAAGCGCGAGATCGAGACCGTGCGGGCGCGCGAGGAGGCCGAGACCGCGCGGGTCGTGGCCGAGGAGCGGCTGCGGGCGCAGGCCGCGGAGCTGCGCACCGAGGAACAGCTGGGCATCCAGGAGGAGAACAAGGCGCGGGAGATCGGCGTCGCCGAGCTCAACAAGCGCCGGGTGATGGCCATCGAGGCCGAGCGCATCGAGAAGGACCGCCAGCTCGAGGTGATCGCCCGCGACCGGGCCACCGAACTGTCCAAGATCGCCAAGGACAAGGAGCTCGAGGCCGAGAAGCGCGACATCGCCGAGGTCGTCCGCGAGCGCGTCGCGGTCGAGAAGACCGTGGTCGAGCAGGAGGAGAACATCAAGCGCCTCCAGGTCGTGGAGGAGGCCGAGCGCAACCGCCAGGCCGTCATCATCGCCGCGGAGGCCGAGGCCCAGGAGAACCTGGTCAAGGACATCAAGGCGGCCGAGGCCGCCGAGCAGGCGGCCGGGTTCCGGGCCCGCGAGGAGCTGATCCTCGCCGAGGCGCGCCAGCAGGCCGCCGACCTCGACGCCCGCGCCATGATCCGGCTCGCCGAGGGCCAGCAGGCCGAGGCCGCCGCGGCGGGCCTGGCCGAGGTCCAGGTCCGCGAGCGCGACGCCGAGGCGATCGAGAAGCAGGGCCGCGCCGAGGCCGTCATCCTGCGGGAGAAGGCGCTGGCCGAGGCCGAGGCGCTGGAGAAGCAGGGCCGCGCGGAGGCCGTCGCCGAGCGGGAGAAGGGCCTGGCGCTGGCCGAGGCGACCGAGCAGCTGGGTCGCGCCGAGGCGATCGCCGACCGCGAGAAGGCGATGGCAGGCGCGGACGCGCTGCGCGAGAAGCTCAAGGGCGAGGCCGAGGGCCTCACCGAGAAGGCCGCCGCGATGGCGGCCCTCACCGAGGCCAGCCGCGGCCACGAGGAGTTCCGCCTCACCCTGGAGGCCGAGCGCGACCTGCGCCTGGCCGGCCTGGAGATGCAGCGCGACATCGCGCAGGCGCAGGCGAGCGTCGTCTCCAAGGGCCTGGAGAACGCCGACATCAACATCGTCGGCGGCGACAGCGTCTTCTTCGACAAGCTCGTCGGCTCGATCGCGCTCGGCAAGAGCGTGGACGCCGTCGTCGAGAACGCCCCGCTCACCGGAGAGCTGGTCGCCGGCCTCGTCGGCGACGTCCTCGGACGGGTCAACGGGACGGCCAAGTGAGCGAGCTGGACGCCGGGACCTACGAGGTACTGAGGTCCCGGCTGACGGCGCAGGCCGCCGAGCTCAAGGAGCGCGCCGAGGCGCTGAACGCCTCCCGGCTGGAGGTGTTCGGCGGCTCGGAGCTCCGCCTCGTCGGCACCGAGCGGATCCGGACGGCCAACAACTGCGTGCCGCGCGACGCCGTCGCGTTCGGCGGGCTGATGCTGTTCGGCTACAACGTCTTCATCGGCATGAAGCCGGAGACGACGGTCTCGGACGTGCTCTCGACGCACCGGTTCGTCCATGACGGGGACACCTTCAGCTTCACCGAGGAGAAGGCCCCGTTCCTGGAGGACCCCGCCTTCGTCAAGGACTTCGGGGACCTCTACCGGTACTACCGGGACACCCGCCTCATGCAGTTGCGGGTCGTGGACGGCAAGCTCCTGGCGGTCTTCCAGACCGGCACCGACCAGCGCGTCCTGCGCTGGTCGGTCGACGGGAGCTACCTGGACAACCGGGGGGAGCGGGACCACGTGTTCCCCCCGCCGTTCGACTTCACCTGGACCGAGACGACCCGCGCCGACCACGTGCTCGGCGAGCACCCGCACGTGTCGATCGAGGGGGAGGTGTTCGTCGAGACCGTCGGCGGCGACCTCACCATCAAGGTCGAGGACAACACGGCGACGGGCGAGGGCATCTACAGCGAGCCCGTCGACGAGCCGCTGCAGTCGCTGGCGGACGCCGACATCTCCTACGCCCGCGTCGGGGGGCTGATCCTGCTGCGGATCCGCCCCTACAACGAGACGGCCGTGCGGTACCTGGTCTTCAACACGCGGACCAAAGAAGTGCTGCGCCTGGACGGCATCGGGCAGGCATGTCGGCGGCTGCCGGAGGACCACGGGATCATCTTCCCCGGCGGCTACTACCTGGAGACGGGCGCCGCCAAGACCTTCGACACCGTCACCGACGACCTGGAGTACGAGCGGGTCATCCGTTCGGGCAACGGCGAGGACGTGCTGTACGTCTTCCACGCCCGCGCGGAGGGCCGCTGGCTGCTGCTGCCGTACAACGTGATCCGCAAGGAGGTCGCGACGCCGCTCGTCGGACACGGTTACTCGCTGTTCGACGACGGCACGCTCATCATCTTCCGTGCGGACTCGGACGAGCCCACCCGCTCGCACCCGATGCAGGTGTGGCAGACGCCGTTCAAGTCCGATGAGAGCGCTCCGGCGGGCACCGGGCCACTGGAGAAGATCGGCAACGCGGACCTGGTGCGCGGCATCTCGGACTGCCTTTCGGTGTCCCGCATGGTCGGGGAGATGGCACCGTCCGTGCCGGTCTTCGAGGCGCTGATAGCGGCTTGCAGCAGGACTTTCGACCACTACCACTGGCTGGGCGAGCACGGCTTGGCCGAGTCCCTGGCGGCCGTGCGGGACACCGCGGGGCAGGTTCTGGAGGAGTTCGAGTCCGTCCAGGTCCTCACCACTCAGGCGACGGAGGCGGTCGAGAAGGCCGCCACCGAGATCACCTCGCTGGTGCGCCGGGTGCGCGGCGAGATGCCCGCCTCTGCGGACGAGTGGGTACGGCAGTTGGCCGCCCTCCGTGCTCAGCAGGGGCACCTGGTGACGCTGCGGGAGATGCGTTACGCCGACCTCGAACGGCTCGACGGGCTGGCCGAGGGACTCGCCGAGGACATCGAGGCGGCCGCGCAGCGGGCTGTGGCCTTCCTGGCGCGCCCGGATGCCTTCGACGGCTACCGCACGACGGTCGAGGCGCTGGTCGAGGAAGCCGCAGGCATCCGCAAGGTGGCCGAGGCCGAGCCGGTGAGGGACAAGCTCGCCGAGCAGACCGGGGCGCTGGAGACCGTCACCGAAATCGTCGGTTCACTCGACATCGGCGACGCGACCGTGCGCACGGGCATCCTCGCCCGGATCGGTGAGGTGCTGGGCGGGGTCAACAGAGCCCGCGCCACCCTGGACGGCCGCCGCCGCGAGCTGCTGTCGGCCGAAGGCAGAGCCGCGTTCGCCGCGGAGTTCGCGCTGCTGGGCCAGGCCATCACCGCCGCGCTGGCCGCAGCCGGCACGCCCGAGCAGTGCGATGAGCAGCTCGGCAAGCTTCTGCTCCAAGTGGAGTCTCTGGAGTCGCGTTTCACCGAGTTCGACGACTACCTGGCAGAACTGGAGGCCAAGCGCGAGGACGTCTACGAGGCGTTCTCCTCGCGCAAGCAGGCGCTCCTGGACGAGCGGACGCGCCGCGCGGACCGGCTCGTGGCGTCCGCCGACCGGATTCTGGGCGGTGTGACGCGGCGGGTGGCCGGTCTGTCGTCGCTGGACGAGGTCAACACCTACTTCGCGACCGATCCGATGGTCGTGAAGCTCCGTGCTACAGCCGAAGAGCTGCGTGAACTGGGCGACCAGATCCGTGCCGAGGAGCTGGAAGGGCGGATCAAGACCGCCCGCCAAGAGGCCGGACGGTCCCTGCGCGACCGGCTGGACCTCTTCGACGGCGACACCATCAAGCTGGGACGGCACAGATTCATCGTCAACACCCAGCCTGCGGAACTCACCCTCGTCCCGTTCGAGGACCGCCTGGCGTTCACCGTCACGGGCACCGACTACCGCAGTCCCGTCCTGGACCCGGAATTCGAGTCAACGCGCCCGTATTGGTCGCAGTCGCTCATCTCGGAGAGTCGGGAGGTGTACCGGGCGGAGTACCTGGCGGCCATCCTTCTGGACGAGGTACGCACGACTGACGGTCTGCTGGAGATCGTGCAGAAGGCGGCTGCCGAGCGTTACGACGAGGGTTACGAGCGCGGCGTGCACGACCACGACGCCGCGGTGATCCTGGAGGTGCTCATCCGGCTGCGGGATGGCGCGGGGCTGCTGCGATACCCGTCTTCCGCACGGTCAGCGGCGCAGATCTTCTGGACGCACGGCACGGACGATCAGAGCCGTAACGCCTGGCGCACACGGGCGGCGTCGCTCTCGCGTGCCCGGGAGCTCTTCGGCACTCCTCCGGCTCTCACCGCGTTGTCCTCTGAGCTCGCGGAGGCGATCAAAGCCTTCGGGCACGGTGAAGACGCGGCGCTCGCAGGGGAGTATCTCGTCGCGGAACTGGCCTCGCCGGGCTTCATCACGAGCAAGTCGGCCCGGGATCTGGTGGAAGGCTTCCACCGTGCGCTGGGCTCGCGCCGCAGCGGTTACGACCAGGATCTGCGTGGTCTGAGCGGGCTGCGTGAGCGGACCCAGCTCGTTTCGGCCTGGCTCGCCGCCTACGCGGCCGCCCAAGGACTGCCGGACGACGACCTTCCCGAGGCCGTGGCGCTGGAACTGTGCCCGTCTTTGGACCGCCAGGATTCCTCGGCGTCCATCAAGGGCGTCGCGGAAGGACTGCTCGGCACCCACGCGCGCATCACGGACCGCCGGATGGACATCCGTCTGGACGAGCTGCTGGCACGTGTCGGGAAGTTCCACAAGGAGCGCGTGCCGGGCTTCCGCGCCTACCAGAAGCGGCGTAACGAACTCGTCGAGAAGGAGCGCGCACGGCTGCGTCTCCACGAGTTCCAGCCCAAGGTGATGTCGGCGTTCGTCCGCAACAGGCTGCTGGACGAGGTCTACCTCCCGTTGATCGGGGACAACCTGGCCAAGCAGCTGGGAGCGGCCGGGGACGCCAAGCGCACCGACCAGATGGGCATGCTGCTGCTCATCTCCCCGCCCGGTTACGGCAAGACGACGCTCATGGAGTACGTCGCCTCCCGGCTCGGCCTGGTGTTCGTGAAGGTCAACGGTCCCTCGCTGGGCCACCACGTGACCTCGCTCGACCCGGCCGAGGCGCCCGACGCGACGTCGCGCCAGGAGGTCGAAAAGATCAACTTCGCGCTGGAGATGGGCGGCAACGTCCTGCTCTACCTGGACGACATCCAGCACACGTCGCCGGAACTGCTGCAGAAGTTCATCTCCCTGTGCGACGCGCAGCGCCGGATCGAGGGCGTCTGGAACGGGCTTACCAAGACCTACGACATGCGCGGCAAGCGCTTCGCGATCTGCATGGCGGGCAACCCGTACACCGAGTCCGGGCAGCGTTTCCGCATCCCGGACATGCTCGCCAACCGGGCGGACGTGTGGAACCTCGGCGACGTGCTGTCCGGCAGGGAGGCGCTGTTCTCGCTCAGCTACATCGAGAACTCCCTCACCTCCAACCCGGTCCTGGCACCGCTGTCGACCCGGGACAGGAAGGACGTGGAGCTGCTCGTCCGCATGGCCTCGGGTGACGAGGACGTGCGGCCGGACCAGCTCTCGCACCCGTACGCGCGGGTGGAGCTCGACCAGATGCTGTCCGTCCTGCGCAAGCTGCTGCGCATCCAGCGGGTCGTCCTGGCCAACAACCAGGCCTACATCGCCTCGGCCGCGCAGTCCGACGGGAGCCGCACCGAGCCGCCGTTCCTGCTCCAGGGCAGCTACCGCAACATGAACAAGCTGGCCGAGAAGGTCGTCCCGGTAATGAACGACGTCGAACTCGAAGCGGTCATCGACGACCACTACCTGGGCGAGGCGCAGACGCTCACCAGCGGCGCGGAGGCCAACCTGCTGAAGCTCGCCGAGCTGCGCGGCACGCTCACCGACGAGCAGAAGGAGCGCTGGGGCGACGTCAAGGCCGCCTACCTGCGCACGCTGGCCCTCGGCGGAGCGGAGGACGACCCGGTCACCCGCGCGGTGGGCGCGCTGGGCCTGCTGGCCGACCGGCTGGCCGAGATTCAGCGCACCTTGGGCTCCCGGTGAGACGACTTGTCCAATAAGGTGATGCCCTGAGCTGAAAGGACAAGATCATGGCTGATCTGCGGAACGCCGGAATCGTGCTCGCCGTCACCGGGCTGGCGCACCTCGTCGCCCCGAAGCCGTTCGAGCTGATCACCCGTCCGCTGTTCCCCGAGGGCACCGGCGACTGGGTGCAGCGCAACGGCGTGACCGAACTCGCGCTCGGCACGGCCATCGCCGTTCCGCAGACCCGCAAGATCGGCCTGGCGGGCCTGGCCGTCTACGTCTCCTGGCTGGGCAAGCGAGGCGTGGACGCCTTCCGCAGGTGACGGTCCGTGCACGAGCCGCCGTGTTCGTGCACGGACCGTCGACGACGGACGCGGCGTGTTCCCAAACGTTCAAGACTCCGCCGGTCGCCCGACCGCACGATGGGCGGATGACATCGCACACCAGTCTTTCGCCGCGTCTCGTCGTGCCCGACCCGGACCTGGCTTCGGCGTTCTACCAGGACGTCCTCGGAGCCGAGCAGGTGTTCCGCGCGCCGCAGGGCGACGACGGCCGGCCGGCCATGATCGATCACCGCGTCGGCGGTTCGTCCTTCCAGCTCTCACCGGCCGTCTCCGCGTGGGGATGGCTCTCGCCCGGTGACCTCGGCGGCTCCGCGGTCCTCCTCGAGATCGTGGTCGACGACCCGGACGCGGTCGGCGAACGCATGACCGCCCGTGGCGGCGAGGTGGTCGTGCCGATCGAGAACCGGCCCTACGGCAAGCGCTCGGGCCGCGTCCGCGACCCCTTCGGCCATCTGTGGATCATCACCGGCGAACTTCGCTGAGCCGGTCCGCGGCCCGTCCGCCGTTCGACGGCGAGCCGCTCCGCGCATCCCGGAAGGTCTCGGGTCAGGGGTGCAGGTGAGCCAGATGCGCGGGCACGTGGCCGAACTGCCGCAGTGACAGGAGCGTCGCGAGGACGACGCCCAGCAGCGCCACCGCGCTCACGGCGACGGCCAGGGGACGGCGCGCCGCCCGTTCCGGCTCCGCGGCGACCGGACCGCCCCGGACGGTCAAGGCGTCGATCCGGGCCTCCTCGAAAGAGCAGAGGTCCGGATCGAAACCGTCCAGGAGGAGTTCTCGCACCACGGCCTGCGACAGGTCGGCGGGCGTACGGAGGTGGACCCGGTCCAGCACCGCGTGCCGCGCGGTGACGGCCGGGGCCCGCGCGGCGATTCTCAGCCGGCGCGAGGAACGCGCGGCGTCCAGCCCGACCCTGCCCCCCGCGGTGAGCGGGCCGATCCACGCGTCGTCGTGGAACGAAGCCCGGCCGAGCAGGAGGTTTCGCGAGACGTCGGCGTGCCGCAGGGAGACGACGGAGCGGAAACACGCCTCGTGGAAGACCGCGTCCCGTTGGAAGACCGCGCGGTCGAAGTCGGCGACGCTCTGGAAGAACGCCTCGGTGAAACCCGCGTCACGGCGCCAGAGTGCGTGGCCGAACAGGGCGTCACCGCGGAAACAGGCGCGGGAGAAGTCGGCGTGCCCGTGGAAGACGGATTCGTGGAAGGAGGCGTTGCCGGTGAAGACGGTCTCGCAGAAGGAGACGTTGCCCGCGAAGACCGTCCGGTAGAAGGACACGCCCTTGCCGAACTCGGCGCGGCAGAAGGAGACGTCTCTCTCGAAGAGGACGCCGTGGAAGGACACCCTTTCGAAGCGGGCATCCTCGAACCAGCACCGCCCCAGCCGGACCGTGCCGTCTGGAGCGGTGGCGGCTGCGCGGACCGCCGTCCACTCCTCAGGGCCGATGACACGGCCTCGCAGATCCACTTTGCCGCCCGGCGTCAGGTCCACGTTGAGGGGTCTACCCGCCTCGGCTCGCACGGAAGAGGGCCGCAATAGGACGTAACAGTGGTACTCGGGGATAGATCGGCGTACCTTCCGGACACCAGAAGGAGTGATCACGTGGTCAGGACCGCCGTTTCCCTCGTGTCCCTGTTCGTTTCTCTGCTCGTCGTGGTCCCCGCGAACGCCGCCACCACGACGCCCGGCCGGTTTCCGCCCGGGTTCCTATGGGGAGTGGCGACTTCGGGCTTCCAGTCCGAAGGGCACTTCCCGGACAGCAACTGGACGCGGTACGCCCGTGAGAACGAGGCGTACGGCGACTCCGTCGACTTCCGCCACCGTTACCCGCAGGACCTGGAACGCGCCTCGAAACTCGGCGTCAACGTGTTCCGCACGTCCGTCGAGTGGGCCCGTATAGAACCGCGCAAGGGCAAGTACGACTGGCGAGAGATCCGGTACTACGACGACCTGTTCCGGCACATCCGCGCGAACGGGATGCGGCCGATGATCACGCTGAACCACTGGGTCCACCCCGGCTGGGTGCACGACAGGGGCGCCTGGCAGAACGAGAGGACCGTTCGGGACTGGTTGGAGTTCGTGCGCTTCGTCGTCAAGAGGTACGGCGCCGAGGACGTCATGTGGATCACCTTCAACGAGGCGAGCCAGTACATCTTCCACGAGGTCACGGACGGGGGCATGCCCGTGTCGAAGGTGCCCGTCATGAGCCGCCACCTGATCCGCGCCCACCGTTCGGCCTACGACCTGATCCACCGGCTCCAGCCGGGCGCGATGGTCTCCACCAACGTCGCCTACGGGTCGATCGTCAACGGGCTCTTCGACGCCGCGGTCTTCAACGAGGTGACGGACAAGCTCGACTTCATCGGCGTCGACTACTACTACGGGGCCAACGCTGAGAACCTCACGGCGATCAACGCGGCCACGGGGGCGTACTGGAACGTCGAAGCGGAGCCCGAGGGCATCTACTTCGTCCTGAAGAACTACCAGAAGCGCCTGCCGAAACTGCCCCTCTACGTCGTGGAAGCCGGCATGGCCACCGAGAACGGCAAGCCGAGGAAGGACGGGTACACCCGCTCCCAGCACCTCCGCGACCACCTGTACTGGGTGCAGCGGGCCATAGCGGACGGGGTGAAGGTGATGGGCTTCAACTACTGGTCCCTCACCGACAACTACGAGTGGGGCTCCTACCGCGCCAGGTTCGGCCTCTACACGGTCGACGTGAAGAAGGACCGCGAGCTGCGCCGCGTCCCCACGGACGGCGTCGCGACCTACCGGTCCATCATCGAGCGTAGGGGCGTCCCCGCGGGGTACGTCCCCGTCAAGCGCCCCGGCTGGTGCTCCGTGGAGGATCCCGCCGCCACGTGCTTCGGGCGGGTCCCCACTCCTCCGGCGCCCTGATCCCGCCCGCGGGGAGGGCGGTTCCCGGTGGTGGGGGAGAGGATGGTTATCCTTCGTTCTGACCGGTGGGTAACTACCGGCCGAACGTCATTCGGTTTCCTCTAGTAAGGTGCTGCTTATGGAACTGAACGGAGCATCCGCTGTCATCTCCGGTGGCGCGAGCGGCCTTGGTGAGGCCTGCGCCCGCGACCTCGCGGCCAAGGGCGTCAAGGTCGTCATCGCCGACCTGAACGAGGCCAAGGGCAAGGCGCTGGCCGACGAGATCGGTGGCGTTTTCGTCAAGACCGACGTCTCGAACGAGACCGAGGTCCAGGCCGCGGTCCAGGCCGCGGTCGACACCGGCGCCCCGCTGCGCATCGTCATCAACAGCGCCGGCATCGGCTGGGCGACCCGGACCGTGGGCAAGGGCAACGTCCCGCACCCGCTGGACACCTTCGAGAAGGTCATCCAGATCAACCTGATCGGCACCTTCAACCTCATGCGCCTGGGCGCGGCCGCCATCGGCGCCACCGAGCCGGTGGACAAGGACGGCCTGCGCGGCGTGGTCATCAACACCGCGTCCGTCGCCGCCCTCGAGGGCCAGACCGGCCAGGTCGCCTACTCCGCCTCCAAGGGCGGCATCGTGGGCATGACCCTGCCGGCCGCGCGCGACCTGTCGGCCATCGGCGTCCGGGTCAACACCGTCTGCCCCGGCATCATCGACACCCCGATCTACGGTGAGGGCGAGGCCGCCGAGGCGTTCAAGGCGACGCTGTCCGCGCCGGTCCCGTTCCCCAAGCGCATGGGCACCGCGGCGGAGTTCGCCCACTTGGTCCGCGCGCTCATCGAGAACGACTACATGAACGGGGAGACCGTCCGTTTCGACGGCGGCATCCGCTTCCAGCCGAAGTAAGGTCATCATGAGCGACGCAGTTCTCACCGAGGAAGATGGCGGCGTTCTCGTCATCACGATCAACCGGCCCGAGGCCAAGAACGCGATCAACGCGGACGTGGCCAAGGGCGTCGCGGCGGCGCTGGACGTGCTCGACAGCCGCAAGGACCTGGCGGTCGGCATCATCACCGGCGCCGGCGGCACCTTCTGCTCCGGCATGGACCTCAAGGGCTTCCTCAAGGGCGAGATGCCCTTCGTCGAGGGCCGCGGCTTCGCGGGCATCGTCGAGCGGCCCCCGGCGACCCCGCTGATCGCGGCCATCGAGGGCTACGCCCTGGCCGGCGGCTGCGAGATCGCGCTGTCCGCCGACATGATCGTCGCCTCGTCCGAGGCCAGGTTCGGGCTCCCCGAGCCCAAGCGCGGCCTGGTGGCGGCGGCCGGCGGCCTGATGCGCCTGCCCAAGCGCATCCCGTTCCACATCGCCATGGAGATGTCCCTCACCGGTGACTTCTACGGCGCGGAGCAGCTGGCCGCCTACGGTCTGGTGAACCGGATCGCCGAGCCCGGCAAGGCCCTGGAGGCCGCCAAGGAGCTGGCCGCGAAGATCGCGGAGAACGCCCCGCTGGCGCTGGCCGCGACCAAGAAGATCATCGTGGAGTCCGCCAGCTGGGCGCCCGAGGAGATGTGGTCCAAGCAGAACGAGATCTCCGGACCGGTCTTCGTCTCCAAGGACGCGCAGGAGGGCCCCGCGGCCTTCGCCCAGAAGCGCAAGCCGAACTGGAGCGGAGAGTAGATCTTTTTTGCTCCGTGCGGAGGCCGTATCCCTTGTGGGATGCGGCCTCTGGCCGTTTTCGCGGGTGTTCCCCGGCATCCGCCCAGGTCTGGTTAAGGAATTCCTCACTTTTCACCAGCATTCTCTCTGGTGTCGGTCACGAACCGGCCGGACGGTTGAAACAGGAGAATCTGGGGGGATTCGATGGAGGCGCACGAGGGCGTTCCGCACTGGTACCGGGAGGGGCAGGCTCCTTACCAGCTGCGTCCGGAGCGGCCGAAGGGGCTTCCCACCGTCCGGCACAAGCTCGTGGCCCTCGCCGCGGCGGCCTCGCTGGCGTTCGCCGGCGGGGCCGCCGGGGCGGCGAGCGCGCTGCTCCTCGGCCAGGAGGGGTCGGCCGCGGCCGGTCCCGTGTCCGTGACCGGCGTGGCGCGCGGCGGCTCGATCGCCCGGATCGCCGCGGACGTCCAGCCCTCGGTGGTCTCCCTCAGCTCCACCGCGCCCGGCGTCCAGGCCGGCGGCTCGGGCGTGCTGATCTCCGCCGACGGCGTGATCGTCACCAACGCGCACGTGATCGAGGGCGCGGAGCGGATCACCGTCAAGTTCAGCGACAACGGCACCGCCGAGGCCGAGGTGGTCGGCACCAGCCCCGAGAACGACCTCGCGGTGATCAGGGCGCGCGGGGTGAGCGGCAAGGCCGCGATCACCCTGGGCGACAGCGGATCCCTGTCGGTCGGCGAGACCGTGGTCGCGGTGGGCAGCCCGCTGGGCCTGGACGGCTCGGTGACCGCGGGCATCGTCAGCGCGCTGGGCCGCACCATCGCCGAGACCGGCGGCACCACCATCCACGACGCGATCCAGACCGACGCGGCGATCAACCCCGGCAACTCCGGGGGAGCGCTGGTCGACGGGCGGGGCAGGCTGATCGGCATCAACACCGCCATCGCCACCACCGGAACGGACACCGGCAGCATCGGCGTCGGGTTCGCCATCCCCGTCCGGAACGTCAAGGACGTCACGGACCGTATCCTGGACCGTTCCGAATACTCGCCGGTCAGGTACTGACCGGTGCGAGCTGCGCCGGGTTCCGGAGTCACTGGGGGGTGGAACCCGGGACCCGGCGCACCATTTCAGGCGGTGGAACGCACCGAGATCCGGGCGCCGCGCTTTTTGACCCGCTCCACCTTCTTGCGGATGTTGCGGCTGTAGAACTCGCGCGGCAGCGTCCGGACGGACAGCGGCAGCCTCGGGTAGACGATCCGCAGTACGTTGACCAGCATCACGAAGCGCCGCTGCCGGGCCGCGTTCCACTTCCAGCCGTACTGCGTGCGCAGAGGCTCGGGCATCAGCCCCGCGGTGAGCAGCCGGATCGCGACCAGTCCCGGCCGCAGGTGCAGCGGCAGATCCCCGTACAGCAGCTGGTGGGCGACCTGCCTGGACGCCTCGGTGAGCTCGAAGGAGTCGAGCTGCTTGCGGTAGTAGACCTTGAACTCTGCGAAATCCTGCGGTTGCGCCTCGGCGGGGGCGCCCATCAACTGCGCGTAGACGCGTGTCTGCTGGTAGAACTCTTCGACCTCGTCGGGGCTGAGGCTGCCGAAGAGCGCCTGGTAGAAGCGCAACGCGATGTCGAAGAGCGTCGCGCCCACCCACACCTGGGCTTCGGCGTCCTGGGCGTCGTAGCCGGGGCCGTTGACGGTGTCGTGCATTCTCCGGGCGAAGGAACTGATGATCTCGGCCTCCTCCTCGGAGCCGAACTGCACCGCGTATAGCCACTCCATGGTGTTCTGCAGCCGGCCGAGGGGGTTCTTGAACGTGTAGCTGTGGTCGTAGACGCCCTGGCCGACGCCCGGATGGGAGGTCTGCAGGATGGAGGCGGCACCTCCGGAGGCGATGAGGATGCCCTCGCGCGTGATCTTCCGGATGATGTCGCCGTCGTGGAACAAGCCGGGTTCGGTCATGGGGACGAGTGTAAGTAAGTACTTCCGTACTGCGCGAGTGACTTGCCTCACCGGGGCTGCGAAAAGAAAACGACATCGGCCGGTTCTCTGTCGATAATGGGAGCATGTCCGCGACCGGCCAGATCCCGATCAGCGGCTCGGTCGCCATCCCCGAGGCCGAGCTCAGCTGGCGCTTCTCCCGCTCCTCCGGCCCCGGAGGCCAGCACGTCAACACCAGCGCCACCGCCGCCGAACTCTCCTTCGACGTGGCGAACTCCCCCTCCCTGCCCGACCCCCTGCGCGACCGCGCCCTCCAGCGCCTCGCCCACCGCCTGGTGAACGGCGTCCTCACCATCCGCGCCGAGGAGTACCGCTCCCAGCTGCGCAACCGCGACGCCGCCCGCGAACGCCTGGCCGCCCTCCTCCGCGACGCCATCGCCCCGCCCCCGCGTCGCCGCCGCCCCACCAAGCCCTCCAAGGGCATGATCGAACGCCGCCTGGAGAACAAGAAGCGCCGCTCCACCCTCAAAGAGGGCCGCCGCCGCGACTGGTAGCCACCCGGAGCGCGCCGCTTCGCGCTCGGGGAGGGCCGCCGCCGCGCTCGGCGGCCGTTCGGGGTGGGAAGCGCCGCTTCTTCCTCAAGGGGTGTTGCCACCGTGTCCGGTGGCCGTTCCGGGTCGCCGCGTTCGGCGGCCGTCGGGCGGGAAGCGCCGTTTCGCGCTCAAGGAGGGTCGCTGCCGCGTTCGGCGGCCGCTCGGGGGTTTCATTCTCGGGAGGGCTGTTGCCGCGCTCGGCGGTTCCGGGGGTGGGGTAAACCGAACCTGCGGGTTCCGTGGCCGCACGATCGATATGCCGGTCGTTTCCCGGAAGCATCGAGGTCATGAACGACAAGCTTCCCTTCTGCTCCACCCCCTGGCGGCGCAGTCTTTACGTCCTGCTCTCGGCTCCGCTGAACCTGATCTCCCTCCTGGACGGAGGGCGTCTGCGGCGGCGGCTGGGCGGCCGGCTGCTCGGCGGTGAGATCCCGGCCCGGCGGCTGCGCGGGCTGCCGGGGCTGCCGTTCGATCTGGCGGCGGCGCTGGTGGTCCTCTACGGCTGGTCGGTCGTCCCCATGAACCTGGCGTATCCGCTCCGTCCGCTGATCGGCTTCGACGGATCGCTGGAGAACGCCTGGGGCGGTCCCACGCTGCTCGGCGCCTGGGCCGTCCACGCCCTGGGCGGGCTGGTCTTCCTGTTCCTCATGCCCTGGGTGGTCGACGGCCTCGTGGCCGTGCAGCGCAGGATCCTGGGAGCATCTGCAGGATGAGGGGAAAGCGGGCAGGTGGGGAGCTTCTCTATATCTTGTCCGGAATCGTGTTCGGGGTGTTCGGCGCGGCCTTCACTGCGGGCGTCCTGCTGCTCGGCACGGCGCTGTCCGTCACCGCGATCGGGGTGCCTCTCCTGGCCGCGGGCCTCCTCGGCGCGAGAAGGCTCGCCGGAGCGCAGCGCCGGCTCGCCGCCGCGCTGCTGGGGGAGCGGATCGAGCAGCCCCCGCCCCGGCAGGATCTGCCCGGCTTCTACGGCAGGATGCAGTCCCGTCTCACGGACCCGTACGGGTGGCGGGCCGTCGCCTTCTTCCTGCTCCAGCCGCCCCAGGCGCTGCTCCAGGCCGCCACCGTCATTTTCACCTGGTGCTGGGGCGTGGTGGCCCTGACCTTCCCGATCCAGCAGGCACTCGGCTGGAACCGGGTGGAGGGCGGGTGGGAGCTCGCCGGATTCCCCCTGGAGCCCTTCCCCCGGACGCTCCTCGTCTCGCTGGCGGGCCTGTGTCTGCTGTGGCTCGCGCCGAAGGCCGTCCACGTCGTCCTGCTGCCGCACCGGCTGCTGCTGCGCCTGCTGCTCGGCCCCCGCCGCCCTGCCGCGCGCATCCGGGACCTCGAGGAGAGCCGCGCCCTGGTCGTCGACGATTCCGCGGCCGTGCTCCGGCGGATCGAACGCGACCTGCACGACGGCGCGCAGGCCCGGATGGTCTCCCTCATCATGCAGCTCACCCTGCTGCGGGAGAGCGTTCCCGAGGGGCCCGCCCGGGAACTGGCGGGCAAGGCGCAGGAGACCGCCAGCCTGGCGGTACGGGAACTGCGCGAGCTGGTCCGGGGCATCCACCCGCCGGTGCTGGACCAAGGGCTGGAGACCGCGCTGGCCGCGCTCGCCGACACCGTCCCGATCCGCACGGTGCTGCGGGTGGAGGTGCCGAGGCTGAGAGCGGCGGTCGAGTCCATCGCCTACTTCTGCGTCGCGGAACTGCTCACCAACGCGGCCAAGCACAGCGGCGCGGACGAGGTGCGGATCAGCGCGACCCTGGACGGCGGCCTGCTGCGCATCGAGGTGGCCGACGACGGTCACGGCGGCGCGACGGTGCTGGCAGGCTCGGGGCTGGTCGGCCTGCGGGACAGAGCCGGGACGGTCGACGGGCGGTTGCTCATCCACAGCCCCGCGGGCGGGCCCACGAGAATCACGGTTGAATTGCCCGCAGGCAGATGAGCAGGGGGGCACATGCGGGTGGTGATAGCCGACGACGCCGTCATCCTCAGAGACGGCCTCGCACAGCTGCTGGAACTGCGCGGCCACACCGTCGTGGCCGCGGTCAAGGACGCCGAGGCGCTGAGACACGCGGTGGCCGAGCACGGGCCGGACATCGCCGTCATCGACGTCCGCATGCCGCCGACCCACACGGACGAGGGCCTGCGCGCGGCCCTGCAGATGAGACGCGACCACCCGGGCGTCGGGATCATGTTGTTCTCGCAGTACGTCGAGACCCGGTACGTGAAGGACCTCGTCGCCGAATCCGCGGCGGGCGTCGGATACCTGCTCAAGGAGCGGGTGGCCGACCTGGACGACTTCGTGGACGCCCTGCGCCGGGTGGCCGGAGGCGGAACCGCCCTCGACCCCGAGGTGCTGCCGCACCTGCTCGGCGGCCCCCGCGGCACCCTGGACCGCCTGTCCCCCCGAGAACGGGAGGTCCTGGCGCTGATGGCGGAAGGCCGCACGAACGACGCCATAGCCCGCCGCCTCGTCGTCTCCGGCCGAGCCGTCGAGAAACACGTCGCGAACATCTTCACCAAGCTGGGGCTCCCGCCCTCCGGCGAGGACCACCGCCGAGTACTCGCGGTCCTGAGATACCTGGAAGGCACCTGACGCCCGTTCAGCCCCCAGAACCTCCCGAACAGCCCGACCCCGGCCTACCGCGTGGGTGAAGCCGGGGTCCGGGGTGCGCCGTCTTTCGAGGCGCGGCTTTCTGCTGTTGTTCTCAGGCCCGAGGGCCTCTCTGAATGGCCGGACACCGGCCTATCGCGTGGGTGAAGCCGGGGTCCGGGGTGCGCCGTCTTTCGAGGCGCGGCTTTCTGCTGTTGTTCTCAGATCCGGGGAGTCCCTGAGCGGTCCGGCATCGGCTCGCCGTGCAGTGAAACCGGTGACCGGGCGGGATGCGCTGTCTACGAGGCGGGCTTCTCGACCGATCCTCGCCGAACCGATGCGCGAGTCCTCGACGATGCCCAAGAGGGCGTTCCGGCGGTGGCGCAGATGTCGCCGTGGCCGGGGATCATCGGGGAGCGGCCGGTTTTCTCAGCCGGTCTTCTCGCGCGGGGCGAAGTGAGGGTTCTCGATGACGCCGAAGACGGTGCCCTGGGGAGTGAGGACGGTGGCGACGCGAATGCCGCCGCCGACGTCGCGTACCGGGCCGTGCTCGGTGGCGCCGTGCTCCAGGAGGCGGGCCAGGGCGGTGCCGATGTCGGGGACGCCCCAGTAGGTGATGGGGGTGTCGCCGCCGAGCAGGTGGGGCGGCTGCAGGGCGAGCTCGTATCCGCCGACGTCGAAACCGACGTAGTAGGGCTCCTCGAAGTAGGGGGCGAAACCGAGGAGGCGGGTGTACCACTCCGTCGCCGCCGCGAGGTCGGCGGCGGGGTAGACGATCGTGCGGAGGCCGAGGAGCACCGTGAGTTCCTTCGTCGTGCGGGTGAAGTGCGCCCAGTTTCCCAGGCCGGCGTATCCACCGTCTTGAACGAAAAAGACATGGTGAAGCCGCTGGGCGCGAGAAGCGCGATGAGGCCGGGTGGCGAAGCGGACGAGCGCGCGGGGATGCGGGGCGTAAGGCGAGGTGGCGCGCGTGTGGGGTGGTGCGAGTAAGGGGGTGGGTGCGCGGTGATGAGGCGGACGGGTGTGCGAGAAGGCGAGGTGGCGCACGTGTGGGTGCTGTGAGAAGCACGGTGGGGCGGGTGGAGCGGTGGTTTCGGTGGGTGCATGACGAAGGCGGCCTCCGGGGAGAGGCCGCCTTCGTGAGAGCGACTGATCGTCGGGTGCCGGGTGCCGGGTGCCGGGGCCGGGTCAGAGCACGGGGTCGGACGGCGGGGTGGGGGCCGGGATCTGGGCGGGGATGGGGTCGTCGTCGGTGGCGTAGGGGGACGACGGGGCGGGACTCAGGGGCTTCACCGGCTTGACGGGGTCGGTGGTGGGGCCGGAGATGCCGGAGATGCCGGAGGCGGCCAGGGAGGGGGAGGCGGGGGCCGCGGGGACCGGCGGGGTCGCGGACGCGGAGGCCACCGAGGGGGCCGAGGAGAGCGCGGAAGAGGGCGAGGAGGACGACGAGGACGACGACGGGGACGTCGGGGTGGCGGGGGTGGCGGGCGGCATCGAGGCGGAGGTGCTCGCCGCGGGGGCGGGCGCGCCAGCGGGGCGGGCGTGCTTGCGCGGCGGGAGCTTGCCGGCGGCGTCCTCGACCATCTTCTCCAGGGGGCCAGCCTCGTTCTCGGCGCGCAGCAGGGCGCTGAGGGTGTGGCTGATCTCGGTGAGGCGCTGCAGCGCGTTGGAGTGGTTCTTGGTGACGTGGTCGAGGCGTTCGGTGGCGTCCTCGTTGATGACGCTGGCGCGGCGCTCGGCCTGGGTGAGGGTGCGCTCGGCTTCCAGACGCGCCCCGGTCACGGTCTGCTCGGCTTCGTGCTTGGCGGCGGTGAGCACCTTCTCGGACTCGTTCTTGGCCGCGTTGAGCACCTGGGCCGCCTTCTCCTGCGCGGCGGCGACGTCCCGCTCGGCCTGCCCCCTGGCCTCGTCGATGATGCGCTTGGACTCGCGGTCGGCGTCACCGCGGATCTGCTGCCCGGTGCGCTCGGCGTCGGCGACCTTCTCCTTGGCCTCGTCCTCGGCCAGGTTGATGATCTGGCGGAGCCGCTCGCTGAGGTCGTCCCCGGTGGGGCGGCGCGCCTCGCGCACCTCCACCATCTCCCTGCGGGTGCGCTCCACATCGTCCAGGGCCCGCTGCAGCCGGGCCTCGAGGTCCCGGATCTGGTTCTGGTAGCGGATGATCATCTCGTCGACCTGACGGCGGTTGTAGCCGCGCATCACGATCTCGAACTGCTCTTCTTTGAGGAGGTTGGGAAGGATCTCTGCTTCGTTGCTCATGGTGCCTAAGGGGTCGGCCCCGTGACCGGGGGGCTGCTGATGGTTCAGAAGGGGCAGGGGTGGACCCCTGATTGCGGGACGTCAGACCCGACTCTGGTCCGGTCCGGCCTGATCGCGCAACCGGAACGACGGTTCTCGCGAGAATTAGGCAGGTGTCCGTTCACGTCGATCCCGGCCGAGACGCCGCCGCCTCAAAGAGACAGAATACGGTTCATGACGTTCTTGGGCGCACTTGGCGCATACCAGCCCGAAGTTCACCCCACCGCGTGGATCGCCCCGGGCGCCGTGGTGGTCGGCAAGGTCACCCTCGGCCGCGACTCCAGCGTCTGGTACGGCTCGGTCCTGCGGGCCGACGAGGAGGAGGTGATCGTCGGAGACGGGTGCAACATCCAGGACCTGTCGTGCATCCACGCCGACCCGGGCCTGCCCACCGTCCTGGAGGACGGGGTCACGCTCGGGCACAAGGCGATGGTCCACGGCGCGCACGTCGAGACCGGCTCGCTCATCGGCATCGGCGCGATCGTGCTCAACGGCGCGCGGATCGGGGCGCGCACCCTGGTGGCCGCCGGTGCCCTGGTCACCCCCGGCAAGCAGTTCCCCTCCGGGGTGCTGGTCGCCGGCGCGCCCGCGAAGATCAAGCGGGAGCTGAACGACGACGACCTGGCCGGTCTCGAACTCACCGCCGCCGCCTACGTGCAGAAGGCCAAGCAGCACGCCCAGGCCGAGTGGAGATGACCGGCCGGACCCTCGGGAGCCGGCCGGGCCGCCGGTAACGCACGCCCGACGGTGCGCTGCCGGCGGCCGAACGCACGTCGGCGTGCTGAACGGTCCACGCGAAACGCACGCCTGACGGCAGGCTGCCGGTGGCCGAACGCGTGCTGGCGCGTGCCGGTCGGTTCACCGCAGAACGCGTCTGGCGGCGTGCTGCCGGTGGCCGAACGCGCGTTGGCGCGCGCTGAACGGTCCACTGCAGAACCGGGTCAATTACCATGACCGGGTGGCATGGGGACCGAGTGACTCGCGGCAGGAAGACCTCTTCGACGCCGCCGAGCGCGAGATCAAGGCGGTGGTCTCCGCGAGCTGGTGGCCCACCGCACGGGCCGAGCAGCGCGAACACGCCGTCGCCGGACGTGTCGTCGAGCTGCCCGACGCCACCCAGTGGCTCTTCGGCGCCTGGGCGCGCTGGTACCGCAAGCACCCGGGCGACAACCAGTGGTACCTGTGCCCGCCGCCGTACGCCACGTCCGTCCGGCGGTCGGGCAAGACCGCGGCGGCCGTGTCCGGGCTGCCCCCGCACGTGATCCCGCTCGGGCCCGACTTCGAGGTCACCGCGCCCGCCGCGCTGCCGTTCTTCGGCGCCGACCTGGCGCCGCTGACCGCTCGGGTCCGCGCCACCGTCGAGTCGGCGGCGTCGCTGCCGCCCGGCGACTTCCCCCGGCCGGAGAACCCGCCGCGCTGGCTGGCCGACTTCTCCCCGGACGCGCCCAACACGGTGGCGGCCTGCTGGGGCGTGATGCTCTGGTGCGCCTCGGCCCCCGTCTTCGACGCGCAGCGGGACGCCGACCTGCTCGCCCTCTGGGAGCCCTACCGCGCCGCCGCGCTGCCCCGCATCGAGGGGCCGCGCTGGCTGACCCCGCCGACGCTGGAGGATCTCGTCTCCCTGTACGCCGAGCGGCTGCGCGCGCACAACGTCCAGTCCGCGGTGGTGATCCTGCGGACCATGTGGGCGACGGCCTCCGCGCTGCGCGACGAGCCCCGGTTCACCGCCCGCGCCGACGCGCTGCTGGCCATCCTCAACGTCACGCTCGCCGACCCGCAGCAGGACTACGGCGCGCTGCCGCACGGCGACGCGGCCGTCGCCCAGCTGTGGGTCACCCGCTGCCCGCCGAACCTCAGTCCGGGCCTGCGCGCCGAGAGCTCGCCGGGCGACGGGTTCCGGCACCTCTTCTACGACCTGGCCCGCTGCCTGGCGCCGGCGGCGGGGGAGCCGGGCGGGCCCACGTTCGTGGAGCCCCGGCTGATCGCCGCCGCGCTGCTCGCCGCCGACCTGGCGATCGTCCGCCAGGACCTGGTCGCCGAGGTCACCCGCTGGCTGGACCCGGAGATCCGGTACACCGTCCAGGCGATGATCGCCCAGCCGGGCCACCCGCTGCGCCGCCGCTTCTGGCCGATCGACCAGCGGCTGCCGCCGCAGCTGCGCGACGGGGCCTCGGGCAACGGCGAGGAACTGCTGGCCGTCCTGTACGCGGTGGCGCTGGGCTGGTGCCGGCTCGGCGGCGGCATCCCCGCCCGGCCGCGCGGCTTCCCCGCGCCGGTCGCGGTGCTGGCCGAGCTGGTCGGGCTGGAGCGGGCCACCGCCACCACCCCGGCCGCCCCGCCGCCCCCGCCCCAGCAGTGGGGGGCGCCGCCTCAGCAGGGCGCGCCCCAGCAGGGCGCGCCGTTCCAGCCGGGCGCGTCCCAGCAGGGCGCGCCGCTTCAGCCGGGTATGCCCCAGCCGGGGGCGCCCCAGCAGGGCGAACCACCTCAGCCCGGCATGCCCCAGCCGGGCACGCCGTTCCAGCAGGGCGCTCCCCAGCCGGGCGCGTCCCAGCAGGGCGCACCGCAGCAGTGGGGGCCGCCCCAGCAGCCGCACGTCCCGCCGGGCGCCCAGGGCGGGCAGCAGCCCGCTCAGGGGCAGCCGTGGGGCACCCAGCCGCACCAGCGCACCGCCCGTGCCGAGTTCGGCCCGGACGGGCAGCTCATCCTGCCCGGCCAGGACGCCCGGCCGGCCGAGCCGGGAGCACAGGGCGAGCAGGCGCAGTTCGGCCAGCCGGGCGCGCCGTACCAGACGGGCTCCCGGCGTCCGGCGGCCCAGCGGGGCCCCACCGCCGACGAGCTGGCCCAGCAGGCGGGCAAGGCGTTCGGCAAGGCCTGGGAGCGCGCCCGCAAGCTCGGCGGACGGCTGCTGGGCGGCGGGCCGCAGGCCGACGTGCACTCCACCGGGCCGCTGGGCTTCGACCAGCCGGACGGCCCCCGCCAGCCGCCGATGCCCTCACCCGCCGGAGCCGACCCCGGCCAGGGCGGGCAGCAGGCGCCCGAGCACGGCACCCGTGTCATGTCCGGGACGATGGTCGGCAACTTCCTGGACTACGCGCCGGTGCCGTCCCGGCCCGTCGACGACATCGCCCCGCCCGCGCGGTCGCCCGGCGAGGTGCCGACGGTGACCCGGCGCGGCGTCACGTTCGTGTACGGGGCCGAGGACGACGCCGCGGCCTTCCTCGACGCCCTGCCGGTCCCCGGCATCGCCCTGGACGCCACCCAGGTCGCCGCGCGGCCCGGTCCGAACCCCCGGGCGCCCCAGGCCCCGGCCACGATGCTGGACCAGAGCGCCGCGGCCCTGCTGGAGGCCTCAGGTGCCCCGGCGTCGTTCGACCCGCGCGCCACGATGCTCGATCCGGGCACGGGAGGCGCCGTCGAGGGCCCGACGCAACCCGACCAGGGCCAGGGCTTCGACCCGCGCGCCACGATGCTCGACCCGTCGGGCGGCCGCCCGGTGGACTCCAACGCCACGCGGCTCGACCAGGGCGCCGGGCAGCCGGCCGGCCAGGACGCCGCCCGCCCGGTGGATCCGGACGCCACGCTGCTGGACCAGGGCGCGGGGCGTCCGGTGGACTCCAACGCCACGCTGCTCGATCAGGGCGCGGGGCGTCCGGTGGACCCGAACGCCACGCTGCTGGACCAGGGCGGCGCCCGTCCCGCCGACCCGTACGCCACGATGCTCGACGGCGGCGCGGCGGCCGGTCCCGCCGCGGGCCCGGCGGCGGTCTCGGTGCTGCTGGTGGGCGCCCCGCACACCGGCCAGCGCCGGTTCGCCCGGATGATCGCGGGGATCGTCGGCGACGGGCAGCTGCGCGTCATCGACGCCGAGGAGCTGCGCGGCCTGGCGCTGGAGCGGCTGGCGACGCTGTTCGACGAGGGCGGCCAGGGCGCGCCCACCCTGCTGCTGGAGCGGCTGGACGCGGCGGTCCTGGACGCCGCCGACCCGCAGGTCTTCCTGCGGACGCTGCGCACGGTGCGGGCCAGGGCGCGCGTTCCGATGGTCACCACCTGCGACCCGCGCTCGTTCCGGCGCTTCGCCCAGGAGCACCCGGAGCTGGAGCGCGTCTTCCGGGTCTTCCACCTGCCGGAGCTGCGCGACGTCGAGGAGCGCGTCACCCTGCTGCGGGTGCTGGCCGACGAGCGGCGCGCCTCGCTGGACACCGTCGCCTGGGACGCGGCGCGCGAGGACCTCACCCGGCTGCGCGGCCCCGGCGACCTGACCGGCGCCCGGCTCGTCGAGGCCTACCTGGACCGGGCCTACCAGCGCGCGCTGGGCCGGGGCGGCGGCGCCAGGGACAGGGTCGTGCTCCAGTCCGCGGACTTCGCGGGCGTGCCCGAGACGATCGAGCCCGCGCTGCGGCCCGCCGGGGACGTGGACGGCTATCTGGACACCCTGCACCAGATGATCGGCCTGGTGGAGGTCAAGGCCGAGGTGGACCGGCTGGCCGCCGAGGCCGACGCACCGGTCAACCTGGTCTTCGAGGGGCCGCCGGGAACGGGCAAGGCCACCGTCGCCGGGATCGTCGGCGGCATCTTCGGCGCGCTGGGGGTGCTGCCGTCCGGGCACCTCATCCAGTGCCGTCCCGAGCACCTGCTGGGCCGCGACGGGCTGGAGACGGAGCTGCGCACCGCCGCGATGGTGCAGCAGGCCGAGGGCGGCCTGCTCCTGGTGCAGCAGGCCGAGGCGCTCACCCCCGAGGCGGTCGCGGAGCTGTTCCGCGGCTTCCGCGACCACCCGTACCAGCTGGTGCTGGCCGGCCGCGACCTCGGCGGCTTCCTGCGCGCCAACCCCGACATCGAGGCGACCTTCCTGAAGCTGGACTTCACCCCGCCGACCGACAGGGAGCTGGTGCAGCTGTTCGTCAAGCTCGCGGAGGCCAAGCTGTACGTGGTGGAGGAGGAGCTGCGGGTCGAGCTGATGACCCGGATCGCGGGGCTGCGGGAGAACGAGAACTTCGCCTACGGGCGGACGGTCCACCAGTGGTTCGACGAGACGGTGGCGCGCCAGGCCAGGCGGCTGGCCGGCCTGGTCGGCGCGGACGCCATGACGGCGGCCCGGCTGACCACCCGCGACCTGCCGGAGTCCAACCTGGAGCGCGTGCTGGGCGACCTCAACCAGACGCTGAGGGGCGGCCCGGAGCACTGACGGTTCCGGGTGGTCCCGCGACCCCCGTTCCGGGTGGCTCCGCGCCGTTCCGGATAGTCCTCAGGTAGCCCTCATGGGTCATGGGCACCTTTGCGACCGGCCAGTAGCCTGTACGCGGGTGTTGTGGGGCCGGATGAACGGAGGTTGACGCGTGCGCCTTTCGGAACTCGATCGACGTCTGCACGACGACGTGGCACTCGGTGAGATCGAACTCTACGCCGAGCTGCTGAGCGCGGTCGCGACCGCGGAGCGCTCGCTCACCGCGGCGGAGATCGACATCGTCCTCGGAGTGAGCCCTGAGCCGGTCTATGACTGACCGGCGCCGAACATGCCAGAAGCCCGTCCGGTGGACCGGACGGGCTTCTGCGTCTGGTGTCGCGCGGTGCCTCAGACCCCGAAGAGGCGGAGCACGGTGAAGACCAGCGCCGCCATCAGGCCGGCGGCCGGCAGCGTCAGCACCCACGCCATGAGGATGTTGCCCGCCACCCCCCAGCGCACCGCCGACAACCGCTTGGTCGCGCCCACGCCCATGATCGCCGAGGAGATCACGTGAGTGGTGGAGATCGGCGCGTGGAACCCGATGGCCGCGATGTAGAGGATGGACGAGGCGGTGGCCTCGGCCGCGAAGCCCTTCGGCGGGTCGAGTTCGATCACCTTGCGGCCCAGCGTGCGCATGATGCGCCAGCCGCCCGCGTAGGTGCCCAGCGACAGCGCCGAGGCGCTGACGAAGATCACCCAGGTCGGCACGTGGTCGGCGTGCGCCTGGTGCCCGGTGGAGACCAGCGCCAGCACGATCACGCCCATGGTCTTCTGCGCGTCCTGCAGGCCGTGCCCGAACGCCATGGCGGCGGCCGAGAGGGACTGCGCGATGCGGAAGCCGCGGCTGACCCGGGCGGGCTTGGCCCGCCGGAACAGCCACAGGATGATCACCATGAAGAGGTAGCCCAGCGCGAAGCCCGCGAAGGGGGAGACGATCATCGGGATGACGACCTTCTCCAGCACCCTGTCCCAGCCGACCGTGGTCGCCGCCGCCACGCCCGCGCCGACCAGCCCGCCGATCAGCGCGTGGGACGAGGAGGAGGGCAGCCCGAACCACCAGGTGATGAGGTTCCAGATGATCGCGCCGGCCAGCGCCGCGAACACCACGCCCAGGCCGTTGAGCCCCTCCAGGTCCGGCAGGATGTCGGCGATCGTCTTGGCGACCCCCACCCCGACGAACGCGCCGAGCAGGTTCATGACCGCGGCCATCAGCAGCGCCGCCCGCGGTGTCAGCGCCCGGGTGGACACCGAGGTGGCGATGGCGTTGGCCGCGTCGTGGAAGCCGTTGGTGTAGTCGAAGCCGAGCGCGATCCCGACCACGGCCACCAGGGCGAAGGTCTCCACGGAGGGGCCCAGCACCCAGATGGTGACGATGCCGGCGATCAGCGCGATCACCCCGCCGCCCGCCGAGACGTAGGTGCTCAGCCGGTTCTGCTTCTGCTGCGGCCGGTCCAGGTCGCGCTTGACCTGCACCGCCTCGATCAGCTTCTGCGGATCCTCCGCGGTCATGATTCCTTGACCGCGATGGTCTCGACGGTGTTGGCGACCTGCTCGAAAGCGTCGGCCGCGTCCTCCAGGCGGTCGATGACCTCCTTGAGCTTCATCACCTCCAGCGGCTCGTACTCACCGCCGAAGAGATGGGCCAGCAGCTTGCGGTAGATCCGGTCGCCCTGGTTCTCCAGCCGGTTGATCTCGATCCAGTACTCGTTGAGCTCGCGCATCGCCTTGAGCCGGGGCATCGCCTCGGCGGTCAGCTCGGCGGCACGTTCCAGGATCTCGACCTGCCGGACGACGTCCGGCGGCAACGTCTTGATCTTGTAGAGGACGACCAGCTCGGCGGCCTCCTCCATGTAGTCCATGACGTCGTCGAGGCGGGATGCCAGGTCGTAGATGTCCTCCCGGTCGAATGGAGTGATGAAGCTCTCGTTGAGCCGGTGCATGATCGCATGGGTGCACTCGTCGCCCGCGTGTTCGCAGGCGCGCATCTTCTCCGCGATGGCCTCTCGATCTGAACCGTCGCTGATGAGCTCCACGAGCAGCTGGGCTCCGGTGACGATGTTGTTCGCCGAATCGGCGAACAAGTCGTAGAAGCCGTCTTCACGCGGTGTGAGACGCAATCGCACGTTTCTCTCCTAGTGCGGGAACTATCCGCAGCGATCGTAGGTGCAGTTCACCCGTATGACGAACTTTCACCTGAGTTTTTCCGGCGAGTCATCACCCACACTTCTGATGGTTACCGGCGATCTACTCGTATACACCCCGCGCGTCCGGGGAGTCCCGCGGCCACGCGCAGGGCCCCCCACCGGCCGGTGGGGGGCCCTGCGCGAGCTCCGGAGGTCCGGGGGCGGCGGCCCCCGGACCGGCGGGTTCAGCCGAAACGGCCGGTGATGTAGTCCTCAGTGGCCTTCTCCGTGGGGTTGGTGAAGATCTTCGAGGTCTCGTCCAGTTCGATGAGCTTGCCCGGCTTGCCGGTGCCCGCGATGTTGAAGAAGGCGGTGCGGTCGGAGACGCGGGCCGCCTGCTGCATGTTGTGGGTCACGATGACGATCGTGTACTGCGACTTGAGCTGGGCGATGAGGTCCTCGATCGCCAGGGTGGAGATGGGGTCGAGCGCCGAGCAGGGCTCGTCCATCAGCAGCACCTGCGGCTGGACCGCGATGGCCCGCGCGATGCACAGCCGCTGCTGCTGCCCGCCCGACAGGCCCGCTCCGGGCTTGTCCAGCCGGTCCTTGACCTCGTTCCACAGGTTGGCGCCCTTCAGCGAGTTCTCGACGATGCCGTCGAGCTCGTTCTTGCGCTTGACCCCGTTGAGCTTCAGGCCCGCCGCCACGTTGTCGTAGATGGACATCGTGGGGAACGGGTTGGGCCGCTGGAAGACCATGCCGACGACGCGGCGGACGGCGACCGGGTCGATCCTCTCGCCGTAGAGGTCCTGCTGGTCGAGCATGACCCTGCCCTCGACCCGGGCGCCGGGGATGACCTCGTGCATGCGGTTGAGCGTGCGCAGGAACGTCGACTTGCCGCAGCCGGACGGGCCGATGAAGGCGGTGACCGAGCGGGGCTCGATCGTCATGGAGACGTTCTCGACGGCCAGGAAGCCGCCGTAGTAGGCGTTGAGGCCCGAGACCTCGATCCGCTTCGCCATGCTGTTGCTCCGTTCCTTCTCTACCGGATCGAGGTCCTGCGGGCCAGGAGCCTGGCGCCGAAGTTGAGGACCATGATGATGAAGATGAGGGCCAGCGCCGCGCCCCACGCGCGGTCGACGGCCACCTGGTTGGGGTCGCCCGCCTGCTCCCAGATGTAGGTGGGCAGCGAGGACTGGGCGCCGTCGAACGGGTTGAAGTTGATCACCTTGGTGACCCAGATGGTCAGCAGCAGGGGGGCGGTCTCGCCCATGACCCGGGCGACGGCCAGCATGATGCCGGTGATGATGCCGGTGAACGCGGTCGGCAGCACCACCCTGGTGATGGTGCGCCAGCGCGGGACGCCCAGCGCGTAGGAGGCCTCGCGCAGGTCGTTGGGCACCAGCTTGAGCATCTCCTCGGCCGAGCGCACCACCGTCGGGATCATCAGGACGGCCAGGGCCAGCGCGCCGGCGAAGCCGGAGACCTCGAAGCCCAGCACCAGGATCCAGAAGGCCAGGACGAACAGGCCGGCCACGATGGACGGGATGCCCGTCATGACGTCGACGAAGAAGCTGATGACCTTCGACAGCCGGTTGCCCTGGCCGTACTCCACCAGGTAGACGGCGGTGAGCACCGCGACCGGGATGGAGATGGCGCTGGCCAGCGCCACCTGCTCCAGGGTGCCGATCATCGCGTGGTAGATGCCGCCGCCGGCGTCCCGCCCGCCGATGCCGTTCATCGACCTGAGGAAGAAGTCGGCGCTGAGGACCTGCACGCCCTCGGAGATGATCTTGTACAGCACGCTCGCCAGCGGGATGACCGCCAGCGCGAAGGCGACGTAGACCGCGACGAGGACGATGTTGTCCTTGAGCCTGCGCATGCCCGAGGTGGCGGGGATGGCCTGGCCGCCGGGCAGGCCGCGCTTCGGGCTCAGGGTGGGGGCGCTCACACGAACTCCTTACGGCGCGCCACGATGGCCCGGGCCGCCATGTTGACCACCATCGTGATGACGAACAGCACCAGGCCCGAGGCGATGAGGGCGCTGCGGCCGATCTCCCCGGACTCCCCGAAGGTGCGGACGATGTTGGCGGCGAACGTGTTGCCGCCGGGCTCCAGGAGGTGCCAGTTGATGCCGGCCACCGTGGACAGCACCAGGGCGATCGCGACGGTCTCGCCCAGGGCGCGGCCGAGGCCGAGCATCATCGCGCTGATCATGCCGGACCGGCCGTAGGGCAGCACCGACAGCCGGATGGTCTCCCAGCGGGTGGCGCCCAGCGCCTGCGCCGCCTCGATGTGGGCGGTCGGCACCTGGAGGAAGACCTCGCGGGTGATGGACGAGATGATCGGAAGGATCATGATGGCCAGCACCACCGAGCCGATGAAGATCGACTGGCCGCCGACGCTGTCGCCCGCGAACAGCGGGATCCAGCCCAGCACGCCGTTGAGGAACTCCACCACGCCCTGGGAGTTGGTGACCAGGAAGTGCAGGCCCCACAGGCCGTAGATGATGCTCGGCACCGCGGCCAGCAGATCCACGACGAAGCCCAGGCCCTCGGCGAGCCTGCGCGGCGCGTAGAAGCCGATGAACAGCGCGATGCCGATCGCGACCGGCGTCGCCATGATCAGTGCCATGGCCGCCGACATGACGGTGCCGAAGGCCAGCTGCGCCACGCCGAAGCGCGGCGGGTCGCCGTTGGCGTTCCACTCGGTGGCGGTGAAGAAGTTCGCCTCGTTCTCCTGGAGGGCCGGAATCGCCTTCCAGACGAGGAACGCGGCGATCGCCGCCATGATCACCAGAACGAACACCCCGGAGCCCAGCGCCGCGCTGCGGAAGATCCGGTCGCCCCGCCGACCGGTACTCATCGCACGCCTCTGCCGCTGCGCCCCGACGGCCCGTGTCCGGACGTCGTCGATGCTGGTCACCCCAGCCCCTCCCTCGGGTTCTCGTGTATCGGGCCCGGAACCGGGCGTGGCCCCGCCGTCCGCTCGGACGACGGGGCTGTGGTGGTGCTCGCCGTTCAGGATCTCGCTCGGTTCTTACTTGACCTGGATGGCGTCCACGGAGGCGCGGACCTTGGTGGCGACGTCCTCGGGCAGCGGCGCGTAACCCAGGCCCGCGATGGCCTGCTGGCCCTGCGCGGAGGCGGTGTAGGACAGGAAGGCCTTGACGAACTTGCCCTCGGCGCCGGTCATGCCGGTCTCGCAGGCGATCTCGTAGGTCACCAGGACGATCGGGTAGGCGCCCGGGGTCTTGGTGTTGTAGTCGATCTCCATGGCGAGGTCGTTGCCGGTGCCGACGACCTTGGCGCCCGAGAGCGTCTTGGACGCGGTGTCGGTGGTCAGCTCGGTGTACTCGCCCGCGCCGTTCTGGATCTTGGCGGTGGACAGCCCGGCGTTCTCGGCGTAGGACATCTCGACGTAGCCGATGGAGCCCTTGGACTGCTTGACCAGGGTGGTCACGCCGTCGGACTTGGTGCCGCCC
Source organism: Actinocorallia populi (assembly GCF_002995495.1). Classification (GTDB taxonomy): domain Bacteria; phylum Actinomycetota; class Actinomycetes; order Streptosporangiales; family Streptosporangiaceae; genus Actinocorallia; species Actinocorallia populi. The sequence continues at coordinate 167,730 of NZ_PVZV01000009.1, forward strand.
TGGCCGCCGGGGGCGGTCCACAGCTTGCCGCCCTCGAACTTCCAGACGTCGGGGGCCACCGCGGCGAGGTAGGTGGTGAAGTTGTCGGTGGTGCCGGACTCGTCGGCGCGGTGCACCGTGGTGATCTTGTCGCCGGGCAGCGTGGCGCCGGGGTTGTCCTTCTTGATGTCCGCGTGGTCCCAGGTGGTGATCTCGTTGGCGAAGATCTTGGCCAGGGTGGTGGGGGACAGCTGCAGGCCGTCCACGCCGTCCAGGTTGTAGGCGACCGCGACCGGGCCGACGACCATCGGCAGGTTCAGCGCGTTGCCGCCGGTGCACCGGGTCTTGGCCGCGGCGGCCTCCTCCTCGTCCAGCGCGGAGTCCGAGCCCGCGAAGACGGCCTGGCCGGAGTTGAAGGCCTCGATGCCGGCGCCCGAGCCGCTGGGGTTGTAGTTCAAGGTCGCACCGGCGCAGTTCGCGGTGTAGTTCTTGATCCACTCGTCCATCGCGTTCTTCTGCGCGCTGGAGCCCGCGGCGTTGACGGTCGCCTCGACGCAGTCCCCGGCGTTCGCGGGGGCGGCGGTACCGTCGGTGTTGTCGTCCGAGCCGCAAGCAGACAGCGTGAGGGCGCCTGCGAGGATGACGCCGCCCAGGGCGGACAACCGGATGCCGTTCTTCACGGGGTGTTCCTCCTGATCAGTGCGGTGTACCCCGTGTCAGGTCAGGGAGGTGGGGACACCGTCTGCATCCGAAGGTAGAAAGCCCAGGTGAACGGCTCGGAGCGGTCCAGGTGAACGGGCGGTGAACACCGCCGGTCGGACCACCGAAGAACACGTCGACAAGGCGTGGCCATCAGGTGAACGAGGTCACATCCGGCCCCTCAGGGACGGCCGTACATCACGTCCGCCCGGTAGCGGGTGAAGCCGAGGGACTCGTACAGGCGGACGGCCGAGGTGTTGCCGGCGTCGACGTAGAGGAGGACGGCCTTGAGGTTCAGCGACTGCAGGTGGTGCAGGCCCGCCAGGGTCAGGGCGCGGCCGAGGCCGACGCCCTGGGCGGAGGGGTCGACGCCCACGACGTAGACCTCGCCGAGGCCGTCGGGGTGGACCTTGGTCCAGTGGAAGCCGACCACGCGGTCGCCCTTGCAGGCCAGGAAGAAGCCCTTGGGGTCGAACCAGGGCTCGGCCATGCGCTGGCGCAGGTCCTCCATCGTCCACTGGCCCTGCTCGGGGTGGTCGGCGAAGGACAGGCCGTTGATGCGCAGCCACGCCTCGGCGTCCTTCGGCTCGAAGGTGCGCAGCGTGAAGCCGGCGTGGATGCGCTGGACGGGCAGCCGCCCGTCCAGGGGGCGGCGCATCTGCAGGAGGGTGCGCACCGGGGCGAGCCCCAGGCCCGCGGCGAGCGGCGCGGCTCCCGGCAGGTCGCCGTGCGCCCAGATCCGCACCCGCTCGTTCCCGGCGAGCAGGTCGGAGACCAGGGCCCCGCCCACCCCCCGGCGGCGGAAGTCCGGATCGACCACGACCTCCGCGGACTCCCCGTCGGTGTAGGCGTAGCCCGCCAGCCGCCCGGTGTCGTAGCGGAGATGGTGCTCACCCCCGCCGTGCCTGACGTCGAGCAGCGTCTGCTCGGAGAGCGGGGCCACCCCGTCGGCCTCGGTGGCCCGGGAGGCCAGGTCGAGAACGGCGGATGACTCTTCGGGGGACAACTCGTGCACTGCGGCCATAGATCCCCAGCTTATGCCGCCGGTCAACGGTAGGCGATCACAAGATGGGGGAGATCGTGAGGAAGAAGTTCTCACCTATCTCCAAGTGACACCCGCGATCACCGGTCCGCAGGGGCCCGGTCGCACCCTCCCGCCCCATCGACCCGTCAAGGACCGTGCAATGCCGCGTGAAACCGCCAAGGCCGCGCTCGCCGGCGCGCTGACCACCGCGATGCTCGCGGTGGCGGCCCAGGGAGTGACCGCCGCACCTCCGGACCGGGGGAAGAGCGTTCCCGTCCGCCTGCTCGCCCTCAACGACTTCCACGGCAACCTCGAACCGCCCGCCGGGTCGTCCGGCCGGATGGTCGACGAGAACGGCGCCACGGTGGAGGCGGGCGGAGCCGCCTACATCGCCGCCTGGATGAAGCGGATGACCGACCGCAACACCCTCAAGGTCGCCCAGGGCGACCTGATCGGCGCGACCCCGCTGATCTCGGCGGCCTACCACGACGAGCCCAGCGTCGAGTTCCTCGGCGACCTCGGGATCACCGCGTCCGCGGTGGGCAACCACGAGTTCGACGAGGGCTACGGCGAACTGAAGCGCATCATGAAGGGCGGCTCGCACCCCGTCGACGGCGCCTCCCCGGCAGGACCCTGGAAGGGGGCGGAGTTCACCTACCTGGGCGCGAACGTGCTGCTGGAGGACGCCGGGAAGCTGCCGGACCTGCCCGGCAACGAGATCCTGCGCCGGATCCCGCGCAAGCGGCTCGACGCGATGCTGCGCAGCCACGGGGTCCCGGCGGTGCCGCCGGTCGCGGTGCGGAAGGTCAACGGGCAGAAGATCGGCTTCATCGGCGCGGTGACCGAGAGCACCCCGGCGATCGTGACCGCCGCGGGCATCGAGGGCCTGCGGTTCGAGAGGGTCGTGAAGTCCGCGAGGTTCGGTTCGCGCCTGCTGAAGATGCTGGGCGTGGAGGCCCAGGTCCTGCTGGTGCACGAGGGCGACAACGTCACCGCGGGCCGCTCCCCGGACGCCTGCAGCACCGCCGGGGACCCCGGCGGCGGCGCCGGGGCGGGCACCGAGATCGCCACGAAGGTGGACGCGGAGATCGACCTCGTGCTGTCCGGGCACTCCCACCAGGCCTACGTCTGCGAGGTCGAGGACCCCGAGGACGGCACCCGCGTCTACAGCCAGGGCGGTTCGTTCGGGCGCGTCATCTCCAAGGTGGATCTGCGGATCGACGAACGCTCCAAGGACGTGGTGCGCTCCTCGGTGAAGGTCGACAACCGGATCGTCACCCGCGACATCGAGCCGGACGCCGAGACCGCGCGGTTCGTCCGGACCTGGAAGGACCGGGTGGCCGAGGTCGCCGACCGCAAGGTGGGCGAGATCACCGCGGACCTGACCCGGACCGCGTCCCGGTCCGGGGAGAGCGCGCTGGGCGACCTGATCGCCGACGCGCAGCTCGCGGCGACCAGGGAGGGCGGCGGCGCGCAGATCGCGCTGATGAACCCCGGCGGCGTGCGGGCCGACCTGCCGTACGCGCCCGACGGCGTGGTGACCTACGGCGAGGCCTTCGCCGTCCAGCCGTTCGGCAACCTCATGCAGGTGGTCACCCTGACCGGGGCCCGGCTCGACGCACTGCTGGAGCAGCAGTGGACGGCAGCGCGCACCGCGGTGCTCCAGCCGTCGGCGTCGTTGTCCTACACCGCGACCCTGGGGAACCCTTTCGGGGACCGGGTCTCGGGCATCGAGATCGACGGCGAGCCGGTGACCGGCACCGGCACCTACCGGGTGGCCGCCACCAGCTTCCTGGTGGGCGGCGGTGACGGGTTCTCCGTCTTCACCCAGGGCACGGCCCCGTGGAGCGGGCCGATGGACCTGGACGCCTTCACCGCCCACCTCGGCTCCGCCTCACCGGTGAGCCCTCCGGCGACCGGCCGCATCAAGCTCGGCTGAGATCGCCGGGACGACCGCTGACGGCCCCCGCGCGTCGATGCGCGGGGGCCGTCAGCGGTCGCCGGTGCCCTACTGCCGGGTAGGAACGTTCCAGGGCCGCGGGCGGCCGTCAGGACCGCCCGACCAGGGCCTCTTCCTGGTCGCCGGGCCGGTGGTCGGGAACGAACCGGTAGCCGACGTTGCGCACGGTGCCGATGAGCGACTCGTACTCGGCGCCGAGCTTGGCGCGCAGCCGCCGCACGTGGACGTCCACGGTGCGGGTGCCGCCGAAGTAGTCGTAGCCCCAGACCTCCTGCAGCAGCTGGGCGCGGGTGAAGACCCGTCCCGGGTGCTGCGCGAGGTACTTCAGCAGCTCGAACTCCTTGAAGGTGAGGTCGAGCACCCGGCCGCGCAGCCGGGCGGTGTAGGTCGCCTCGTCGATGGTCAGGTCGCCGCTGCGGATCTCGCCGGGCTGGTCCTCGGCCTCACCGGCCGCCGAGCGGCCGATGGCGAGCCGGAGCCGTGCCTCGACCTCCGCCGGCCCGGAGGCCTGCAGCAGGACGTCGTCCAGTCCCCACTCGGGGGTGAGCGCGGCCAGGCCGCCCTCGGTGACGACGGCCAGCAGCGGGGAGTCGAGACCCGTGGTGCGCAGCAGCCGGCACAGGCTCTTGGCCTGCACCAGGTCGCGGCGCGCGTCCACGAGGATCACGTCGGCTGGGGGTGCGTCGATCAGCGCGGATGCCTCCGCGGGAGCGACGCGAATCGAGTGCAAGAGCAAACCCAACGCGGGCAGAACCTCATCTGACGGTTCCAGCGCGTTGGTGAGCAACAACAAGCTGCTCAACGGCCGCCTCCCTCTGCTGCCCTTCGGGGTGAAACGTCCCCTTAAAGACGTCAAGGACCCGGGGGCCTCGTTGCCCGGATCCTTCGCTAGAAGCTTATACGAGGGGCCGAAAGGGGCAACGGGCGCCCGACTGATTCATTACGGCAGATACATGAATGAGATCCTTGGACAATGGCCAAGGGAGTGATCAGGTACTGGGCCGCGGCGAAGGCCGCGGCGGGAGTCCCCGAGGAGCCGTACCAGGCGGACACGCTCGCCGAGGTGCTGCGGAACGCCGGTAGGGCGCGGGGCGAGGAATTCCGGCGTGTCCTGGAACGCAGCTCGTTCCTGGTCGACGGGCGGCCGGTGGGCACCCGTCCGCATGCGGGAGTGGAGCTCTCCGATGGCGCGGTGGTGGAAGTATTGCCTCCGTTCGCGGGTGGCTGATCTCACAACGCGAACTTTGCCGGGTGGGCCGTTCGTCTCACACTCTGAACAGTTAGGGGTGACATGCGTAAATTCCTGATCGTCCTGCTCGTCCTCGTCGTGGCAGGCCTGATCGGCGCCGACAGGTTCGGCGAGGCCCGGGCGGAGAACGAGGTGGCACGGCAGGTGGCGGCCCAGTACCGGCTGCCGGAGCAGCCGTCGGTGGAGATCGGCGGGTTCCCGTTCCTCACCCAGGCGATCAGCGGCAACTACGGGCAGATCGACGTCTCCATCGGCGACTACACCCAGCAGGGCGTCACCGTCCAGGACGTGAACATCCGCCTGAACGACCTCAAGGCGCCGCTCGGGGACCTGCTGAACGGCGACCAGACGAACGTCCGCGCCGAACGGGCCACCGCCTCGGCCGTCATCCCGTACGCCGTCGTGCAGAAGGCGACGGCCGACAAGGGGGTGCAGAAGGTCTCGCGCAGCGGTGACAACGTCCTGCTGGAGGGCACCGTCTCGTTCCACGGGCTCAGTGCGCAGGTCGGCGTGAACGTCTCGATCAAGACGACGGAGCGGGGGGTCACCCTCACCCCCGAGTCGGTGCAGGCCTCCGGCATCCAGGTGCCGCTCGACCTCGTGAAGCAGAACTTCACCTCCACGGTGCCCGTCACCGGCCTGCCGATGGGATCGCGGATCACCTCGGTCGAGCCGGTGGACACCGGCCTGCGGATCACCGGCACCGCCCGGAACGTCGACCTCAGCGGCGCCGCCCAAGGGGCCGCGGGCTGAGGCGGCCGCACCGCGGCCGATGGCATAGGTTCGGGCCATGAGCGGTGCGGCGGCCGTGGCCGTCACCCTGGGTCTGGCCACGGTGTTCGGGCTGGTCCACCGGTGGCGGTCGGGACGGCTGAAGGAGCAGGACGTGCGCGCGGAGTGGGACTTCGAGCTGGGCGAGCGGGCGACGCTCGTCCAGTTCTCCAGCGCCTTCTGCGCGCCCTGCCGGGCCACCAGGCGCGTCCTCGCCGAGGTGGCCGCCATGGTGGAGGGCGTCCGCCACGTGGAGATCGACGCGGAGTCGCGGCTGGAGCTCGTCCGCGAGCTGAACATCCTCAAGACCCCCACCGTCCTGGTGCTCGACGCCTCGGGACGGATCGTGCAACGGGCCTCCGGACAACCCGGAAAGGCCGATGTCATCGCGGCCCTGGGCCGGGTGTGAGCGCTCTGACCTGCGGCTTGTGATCTTCGTCCCCGTCTCGGCAGGCGAGACGGGGGTGACAGGCGGCGAGAAGGGTCGTAACATCGTCTCCGTGCGTTACTGGACAGAGCAGATGCTGACGAAGCGACGGGCAGTCGACTACTGCCGCGTTTCGACCGCGCTCTGTCGCATGGCCTGAGAACAGCCGTAGCCGCTGTCGCGGGGGGTCTCCTCCGCACCTGCCAGGCGTCCGCACCTCCGCCCCGTAAGGGAGCGTGTTCTCCACATGGAAATCGACCCGCGAGGGCAGCGCTTCTCCGCTGCCGTCACATCGATCGTCCTGGTGGCGGTACTGCTCACCGGGAGCTGGGTACTGCTCGCCGCTCAGGCCGTGGTGTTCGCGATCGGAGTCTTCTTCGGGCTGCGTCACCATCCGTACGGGCTGCTCTACGCGGCCGTCGTACGACCGCGCTTGGGCCCTCCGGCCGAGCTCGAGGACGAGTCCCCGCCGCGTTTCGCGCAGGGGGTCGGGCTCGTGTTCGCGCTGGCGGGCGTGGCCGGATACAGCCTGGGGCTCGGGTGGCCGGCGATCACGGCCACCTCCTTCGCCCTCGGGGCCGCCTTCCTGAACGCCGTGTTCGGGTTCTGCCTCGGTTGCGAAATGTTTCTGATCATCAAGCGTGTCATCCCGAAGTCAATCTCCGAGGAGGTTCCCTAAATGAGCCGCAGTGACGTCCTGGTGGACGCCGCCTGGGTCGAAGCCAACCTGGACGCCCCCGGCGTGGTGCTGGTCGAGGTGGACGAGGACGTCTCCGCCTACGACAAGGGCCACATCCGTGGCGCCGTGAAGATCGACTGGCAGACCGAGCTGCAGGACCCGGTCCGCCGCGACTTCGTCGACCGGGTGGGCTTCGAGCAGCTCCTGTCCCGCAAGGGCATCGCCAACGACGACACCGTCATCCTCTACGGCGGCAACAACAACTGGTTCGCGGCCTACGCGTACTGGTACTTCAAGCTCTACGGCCACGAGAACGTCAAGCTCCTCGACGGCGGCCGCAAGAAGTGGGAGCTGGACTCCCGCGAGCTGGTGGTCGACGTCCCGTCCCGTCCGGAGACGAACTACCAGGCCAAGGAGCAGGACCTCGCGATCCGCGCCTTCCGCGACGAGGTCGTGGACGCGATCGGCTCCAAGGGCCTCATCGACGTGCGCTCCCCCGACGAGTTCACCGGCAAGCTGCTGGCCCCGGCCCACCTGCCGCAGGAGCAGGCGCAGCGCGCCGGCCACGTGCCGACCGCCCGCAGCATCCCGTGGTCCAAGGCCGCGAACGACGACGGCACCTTCAAGTCCGACGAGGACCTGCGCAAGCTCTACACCGAGGCCGGTGTGGACCTGAACAAGCCGATCATCGCCTACTGCCGCATCGGCGAGCGCTCCTCGCACACCTGGTTCGCCCTGCGCGAGCTGCTGGGCCTGCCCGACGTGAAGAACTACGACGGCTCCTGGACCGAGTACGGCTCGCTGGTGGGCGTGCCGATCGAGCTCGGCGAGCCCAAGTAAGACCGACCGGTACGACTCAACTCAAGGGAGAACAGCCATGTCCCAGGGATGCGCCGCCCCGGCCCAGACCGCTCACCTTCCGGCGACCGTCGACCTCGGCAACGAGGCCGTCATCCAGGGCACCGTCCTGCGCGGCGGCGACCCGGTCTCCGGTGCCTACGCCCGGCTGCTCGACGCCTCCGGTGAGTTCACCGCCGAGGTCGTCACCAGCGAGGAGGGCATCTTCCGCTTCTTCGCCGCCGACGGCGACTGGACCGTCCGCGTCCTGGCCCCCGGCGGGGTCAGCGTGGACAGCGCGGTGACCGCCAAGACCGGCGAGATCGCCGGCGTCGAGGTCGCCATCTGATCTGGTTGCACCGGAAAGGACCCTGTGGTTTAGCCCACAGGGTCCTTTTTGTTTTGTTCTTACTTCCTGGTAGCCGGGTGGGAAGAGCAGGGTAAAGTCACGCTTTATGGCTAACTGGACGCCGCCGCCTTCGCCGCAGCAGGGACCCGACCCCCAGAACGGGGCGGCCCAGCAGCCGGGCCACTACGACCCCTTCGCGCAGCAGCAGCCTCCACAGCAGCAGGGGCACTCCGACCACACCAACCTGGGCACGCCGCTGGTGCAGCCCGGCGCGGGCACCCCGCCGCCGTTCGCCCCGCCCCAGCAGGGCGAGGTCCCCGGCTGGCAGCCGTCCCCGGGTCAGGGGACGCCGCCTCCGTTCCAGCAGCCGGGCCAGTACGGCCAGCCGGGCCAGTACGGGCAGCCCGGACAGTTCGGCCAGCCCGGTTTCGGCCAGCCCGGGTACCCGATGCAGCCGGGCGCGCTGCACCAGCCCCGCAAGGGCGTGAACCCGCTGCCCGTCATCGCGGCGGTGCTCGCCCTGGTGGTCGTCGCCGGCGCCTTCGCGGCCTTCAAGGTGCTGGGCAAGCCGGAGAAGAAGCGCACGGTCGCCATTCCGTCGGTCGCGGTGGAGGTGCCGAGCGTGGACGTGCCGACGTTCTCCGCGCCGCCGGTTCCCGACCTCGACCCCTCGCCGACGCCCTCCGCGCCCTCGCCCACCGCGGACACCGCCAAGAAGGTCCCGGGCAACGTGCTGAAGGCGACGATGAAGACGTCCTTCGGGACGACGTTCCGCCGGGTCGGGGCGGCGTCCGGCCCGTGCAGCAAGGCGGCTCCGAGCGACCTGAAGAAGGTGCTCACCAAGTACCCGTGCATCGGCGACTTCCGGGGTGCGGTCTACAGCGACCCCAAGAAGAAGGCCGTCGTCACCGTCATCGTCATGCCGCTGAAGAACGCCGCCGCCGTCAAGGAGATGAAGAAGTCCGGCTCGTACCCGTACCTCATCAACCCCGACAAGGGCAGCGGCGCGCGGTCCATCGGCAACAAGCGGGTCTCCACCTGGAGCCGGGTCTACGAGCAGAGCAACCTGATCGTCTTCTCCATGGCCTACCGCAGCGACCTGGCCAGGAAGGACGCCGGGGACGTCGCGAGCACGGCCGCCCACCAGATCGGCTCGGAGGTCACCGCGGTCCTCATCTGGAGCTGATGGCGGAAAGGCCCGGGTTTCCCGGCACCAGGCCCCACCTGCGGGTTCTGCGGGTTTGTGTCATGAATTTTGTGGCTGTTCATCCCCTTCGTTCCCTTTGTCACTTTGGACCACTCCTGCCGAGCCCAGTAGGGTCGGCCGCGTCTTTTCCGCCGCACGGGGAGCGAAGATGAGCCAGGAACCGGGTTCCGCACCACAGTTCGGCCAGCGGCCACCGGGCCCGGGCTTCGGCGCGCCGCAGCCCGGGGGGCCGAACCACCCCGAGCAGCCCGCGCAGCCCGGCCCGCCGCCACAGCCCGGCCCGCCGAACCAGCAGTGGCAGCCGCCTCCGCCCGGCGGGCCGCAGCAGGGCCCGCCGCAGTTCGGTGGTCCTCCCGGACCCGGCCAGTTCGGTCCCGGTGCCCCCGGCGGATACGGAGGCCCCGGCTTCCCCGGACCTCCGGGAGGTCCCGGCGGTCCCGGCGGTCCGGGGTTCCCCCCGCCGCAGCGGCCCGGTGGCGGGCTCGACAAGAAGGTCCTGGCTATCGGCGGCGCGGTCGTCGGCGTGCTGCTGCTGGTCGGCGTGGTCTTCGCCGTCACCTCCGGCTCGGAGGAGCCGGTGGCCGGGCCTCCCCCGGTGCCCTCCCTCGACGTTCCCGGCGGTCCGGGCGGCCTCCCGACGGAGTCGGCGGCCCCCGCCGCGACCGGTCCCTACACCAAGGTGGCCAGCCCGTGCGGCTGGGTCGACAAGGGCACCGTCAACAAACTGGTGCCGGACCCCGAGGCCCACTCGGCGTCGTCCAAGGACGGCGCCAGCGAGGACAACGCCTTCGTCTCGTGCAACTGGAAGACCAAGTACCAAAAAGGCGCGGCCCTGCAGAAGACGCGCGACCTGAAGGTGATCATGCGTCTGCGCACCTCATCGGAGCACAAGGACGCCCCCACCCAGGCCGCCGACGACATGAAGTACGCGCTGAGCACGGCCAAGGAGGACGAGAACGGGACGGACGGCATCGGCAACAAGCACGGAGCCGTGACGGTCCCGCAGATCGGCGAAGAGGCGTTCACCGAATCCCACCTGTCGACCGGGAAGGCCCAGTACGCCAAGACGAAGTTCCGCATCGGGAACTACTACGTCGAGGTCACCTACTACGGCTACGACCATCCGACGAAGAACTTCCTGGACGACAGCAAGGACATCCCGCTGCCGGAGAACACCGCGCGCCAGGGGGCCGAGGAGGTCGCGACGCAGGTCGCCGCCGGCATCAAGGCCTGCACCGACCAGTGCACCGGCGCCGCCGCCCCGCCGCAGAGCGGTCCCGAGGACGCCCCGGTCCAGGCGGCGAAGCCGTCGTGGTCCAAGGGCGTGCTGAAGGGCCTGGTCGACCCGTGCGCGCTGGTGAAGCCCGAGACGCTCACCCGGCTGATCCCCACTGCGAGCATGCAGCGGATCGCCGACCAGGGCTACACCTCGGGCAAGGACCAGAGCACCGCCACCTGCGTCTGGTCCTCCGACAACTCGCCCGACGTGCCGACGCGGAAGATCTCGGTCAGGCTCTGGTACCGCACGGACGTCGACGGGGGCGAGCAGAGCTTCCGGCTGCAGAAGGAGCGGATGGAGAAGCAGGCGAACAAGACCGACACGATCGGCATCCAGTACGGTCCGCTGGAGGCGCTGACGGGGGTGGGGGACGACGCCTACGTGCAGTCGTCCGTCACCACGACCCCGCTCGGCAAGGCGCTGCTCTCGGTGAGGGTCGGCAACGTGATGGTCGATGTCGAGTTCTCCGGCGGGGACGGCGTCAACCCGATGGTCGCGGTGCCCGCCGACACGGCCATCGCCGAGGCGAAGGCCGTCACCCAGGACGTACTGGGCATCCTGCGCCCGTGACCGCACAGAACATCGAGCCCCTGCTCCCCGAGGACCCGCGCGTACTGGGCGGGTACCGGACGCTCGGCAGGCTCGGCGCGGGCGGTATGGGCGTCGTCTACCTGGGGGCCGGCCAGGACGGGCGGCAGGTCGCCATCAAGGTGATCCGCCGGGAGTTCGCGGCCGACCCCGGCTACCGGGCGAGGTTCGAGTCGGAGGTCGCGAACGCGAGCCGCGTCGCGTCCTTCTGCACCGCGGCCGTGCTGGCGTACGGGGAGCAGGACGGCATGCCGTTCCTGGTCACCGAGTTCGTGCCGGGCATGTCCCTGAAGGACTACGTCGAGGAGCGCGGCGCGTTCCCCCCGGCGCAGCTGCGCGGCCTCGTCATCGGCATCGCCACGGCGCTTCTGGCGATCCACACGGCGCGGCTCGTGCACCGCGACCTCAAACCGCACAACGTGCTGCTCGCCGAGGACGGGCCGCGCGTCATCGACTTCGGCATCGCACGGGCGACGGACGCGACGAGCCAGCACACCGCGACCGGCGTGGTGGTCGGCAGCCCCGGCTGGATCGCGCCGGAGCAGCTCTTCGAGAACATGGTCTCCACGGCGGGAGACATCTTCGCCTGGGGCAGCCTCGTGGCCTACGCCGCGACGGGGAGGCACCCGTACGGCACCGGCAACATGATGGTGCTGGCCGTGCGCGCCCAGCAGGGTGCGCACGACCTCTCGGGCGTCCCGATGGAACTGCTCCCGCTGGTGGAGGCCGCGCTCCACCCGGACCCGGCCCGCCGGCCCACCGGGGAGCAGATCCTCACCCGGCTGATGGGCGCCGCGGGCGAGCAGGAGGCGCACACCCAGATCAGCTCGGTGTGGACTCCTGGCTTCCTTCCGGAGGCTCCGCGCGCCTTCACGAACCTGGGCGGAACCCTCGCGCCGCACCAGCAGCCGCCGAGGCAGACGCTGCCGCCGCACCAGCGGCCTTCCGGGGCGACGTGGATGTCGGCCCCCAATGCCCCGCAGTACCAGGCCACCTATCCCGGTGCCCACGGCGTCCATACGCCTCCGCCCGTCCCGATGCCTCCCTCCGGGCCTCCCGCGCCGAGAAAGAACCGCTGGGTCGTTCCGGTGTCGGCTGTCGCGGCGGTCTCTCTGCTGGCGACGCTCGGCTACTTCGGCAGAGGGATGCTGGGAGAGAAGACCGACCCCCCGGGGAACGGGAACCAGACGGGTCTGGCTCCCTCAGGGCAGAACGGCGCATCTCTCGCCGTGCCGGAGGAGGCGGCCAAGGCACTGAGCGACGCCGCTCCCGCGGTGGAGAAGCTCTACAGCTACGACTACAAGGACCCGGCGTCCTTCAAGGACGAGGGCCTTCCCGTCCTCCCGTCCTTCCTGCAGCAGTGGAACCAGACGCACTGGACGGCCGAGGAGCTCAAGAACGCCAAGTTGGACAAGCGCGGGGCGGTACTCAAGCTCTCCTCGCTGGGCGTCATCTCCGCAGCCGGGGACCGGGTGGAGGCCGTGGTGTCGGGCGACCGGAGGAGTACTTCGGCGTACGGGCCGGTAGACGAGTCGATCGAGGCACGCGTACGGCTCGTCAAGGGGGGCGGTGGCTGGACGGTCCACGATGTCTCGAACGTCGACGAGAACCAGGAGCCGGTCCAGGACACGGGGGCGGCCTGGCCCGATGCGGAGGGGAAGGCCCTGGTGCAGGCGGCGTCCGCCTGCCTGGGCAAGTACCTCACCCTGACCTTCGAGACGAAGGACATCCACGGGAGCGACGTCCGGGGCTGCCTGGCGGACCGGGCGCTGACCGGTGACCTGCCCGCCTGGCAGAACGAGCTCAGCCAGCAGGAGTCCGTGCACGGCGTCATGCTGGACACCGCGTTCCAGACGGTTCCTGCCGTCTCGAACGGGCCCGTGCTGCTGGTGAGCACCAAGACCGTCAAGCGTTCCGGGGCGAGTTCGGAACGGGTGTACGGGATCGTCTGGCGGATGACCATGACGCAGACGGACGGAATCTGGCGGGCCGCACGCATCGAGCGGCTGAGCAAGTTCGAGTGAGACCGGCGTGAACATCGGAATGGGTTATTTTCTGAGCAGCGGGCGACCCCTGGGAGCGCTGGCCACGGCGCTCGTCCTTGCCCCTTTTCTTCCCCCGGCTGCCGCGCAGGCGGCTCCCGCGGGGTGTGAGATACCGCCGGGGAAGGCCAAGATGGGCGGGGAGCCGTGGGCGCAGCAGGTGCTGAACGTGACCGAGGCGCACCGGCTGACGACCGGGCGGGGGGTCGTGGTGGCCGTGGTGGACAGCGGCGTGGACTTCGGGAACCCGCAGCTGAAGGGGCAGTCCGCCGGGGCGGTCGACCTGACCCGGACGGAGCTGTCCGACTGCGCGGCGCACGGGACGGGAGTCGCGGGGATCATCGCGGCGAAGCAGTTGCCGGAGGTGCCGTTCGTGGGGGTGGCCCCGGGGGCGCGGATCCTGTCCATCAAGGTGGCCGCCGACGAGCGGAACAACTCTGATCTGCTGCTCGCCCAGGGGATCCTGCGGGCCGTCAAGCAGAAGGCGCGGGTCATCAACGTCTCGGCGCAGACGGCGGTGAACAGCAAGGTGCTGCGCCAGGCCGTCGAGTACGCGCAGAAGAAGGACGTGGTGGTCGTGGCGGCGGCGGGGAACGTCGACCCGAAGAACACAGGGACGGCCGTGCCCGCGTACCCCGCGCAGTATCCGGGGGTGCTCTCGGTGGGCGCGGTGGACAGCACGGGCAAGGTGACGGCCTTCTCGGACGTCGCGACGCGGGTCTCCGTCGTCGCCCCGGGGATCGGGATCACCAGCACGTGGCCGGGTTCGGGATGGTCGTTCGGGTACGAGGGCACCAGTTTCGCCGCGCCGTTCGTCTCGGGGGTGGCCGCGCTGGTGCGGGCGGCGTACCCGAAGATGGCGGCCGCGGAGGTCGTGCGGCGGATCGAGACGACCGCGGACGGCAGCAAGGGGCTCGGCAGCGGCGGCGGCCTGGTCAACCCGCTGCAGGCCGTCAGTGCTCAGATGGCCGCCGAGCAGGCGGGCATGGAGCCGCGCGACGTGCACATGCCCCGGATGCCCGAGGAGGACGACCGGCCCGGGAACATCGCGCTGGGCGTCATGGGCGCCGCCCTGGGGACGGCGGCCGTGGCGCTCGCCGTCGGGTCGGCGGTGCCGCACGGCCGCCGTCGCCGCTGGGCGGCCGGCCGGCCGCCCGGGTAGGCGGGTCCGGACCGGCCGGGCGGCGGGTCAGCCGCCCCGGTAGGCGGTCTGGATCAGCCGGACGCCCGCGCGCCGGTCCACCAGCCGGCCACGGCCGGGCGGCAGCGCCTCGGCGCGGACGTTGCCCAGCAGCGCGCCCTCGTCCTTGCTGCCCGACATGATCAGGCCGGGCGAGCTCATCTCGCGGATGCGCTGGACGACCGGGTCGTACATGGCGCGTCCCGCTCCGCCGCCCGCGCGGGCGAGGATGATGTGCAGGCCGATGTCGCGGGCCTGCGGCAGCAGTTCCACGATCGGGCTCAGCGGGTTGTTGGACGTGGCGACCAGTTCGTAGTCGTCGATGACCACGAACAGGTCGGCGCCCGACCACCAGGAGCGCTCCTTGAGCTGCACGGGGGTCAGGTCCGCGGGGGGCAGCCGGTTGATCAGCGCCCCGTGGATGCCCTTGAGCAGCGGCTCGGCCGCCGTCGAGGATGCGGCGTAGCCGATCTGGTGCTCGGTGCCGGCCTCCTCCAGCATGGAGCGCCGGTAGTCCAGGAAGATCAGCCGGGCCTCCGCGGGGGTGAACCGGCCGGTGATGCCCTCCACGATGAGGCGCATCAGGTTGGACTTGCCGCACTCGGTGTCGCCGAAGACCAGGAAGTGCGGGTCGGCGGTGAAGTCGAGCATGACCGGCGACAACGAGTCCTCGTCGATCCCGATGGGGATCTTCTTGCCGCCGTCCTTGGGCATCTCCTCGACCGACAGCAGGGACGGCAGCAGCCGGACCTTCGGCGCGCCGGGACCCTGCCAGGATCCGGCGAGGCGGTTGACGAGGTCGGGCACCCCTTCGGCGAGGTCGTCGGCGTTCTGCACGCCGTCCACGCGGGGGAGCGCGGTCAGGAAGTGCAGCCCTTCGCGGGTCAGGCCGCGGCCGGGCGCGTCCTCGGGGACGTTCGCGGCGAGCCTGCGGTCCACCTCGGACTCGTACGGGTCGCCCAGGCGCAGCTCCAGGCGGGTGCCGAAGAGGTCGCGGATGGACATCCGGAACTCCGACCACTTGTGGGTGGCGGCGACGACGTGGACGCCGTAGCCGAGACCGCGCGACGCCAGTTCGGTGACGGCCTCCTCCAGCGCCTCGTAGTCCTGGCGGAGGGTGAGCCAGCCGTCCACGACGAGGAAGACGTCGCCGAACGGGTCGTCTGCGAACTCCCCGGCGGCACGCCTGCGGCGGTAGGAGTCCATGGAGTCGACGCCGAGTTCGGCGAAGCGCCGCTCCCGCTGGTCCAGGAGCGTGGTGACCTCGGCGACGGTGCGGCGCACGCGGTCGGCGTCGAGCCGGGAGGCGACCCCGCCGACGTGGGGGAGCCCCGCCAGCTGCGCGAGGGAGCCGCCGCCGAAGTCCAGGCAGTAGAACTGCACCTCGCGGGGCGTGTGCTGGAGCGCCAGCGAGCAGATGAGCGTGCGCAGCGCGGTGGACTTGCCGCTGCGCGGCGCGCCCGCGACGCCGACGTGCCCGGCGGCTCCGGACAGGTCGAGCCAGAACGGGTCGCGGCGCTGGTCGAAGGGCCGGTCGACGATGCCGACGACGGTGTGCAGGGGGCGTCTGCCGCCGTCGCGGGGGATGAGGCCGTCCAGGGTGGGGGGCTCGGCCAGCGGCGGCAGCCAGATCTGGTGGGCGGCGGGGCCGAGCCCGTTCATCTGCTTGACGACGGCGTCGAACAGGGTCTCCTGCGACTCCTTGCGCTCGGGCTCCTGCTGTGCGGGCTCCTGCCGCTCCTGTGCGGCCAGGGGAGCGGGCGTCGCGGTGTAGGGGACGATCCTGCGCGCCTGCCCGGAGGAGTCCTGCATGCCGGAGGCCGCGGCGACCTCCTCGGAGACGGGGCCCGACACGTACGCGGCGCGGAACCGCGTCATCTGCTCGGTGCCGACCTTCAGGTAACCGTGGCCGGGAGCCTGCGGAAGCTCGTAGGCGTCCGGGACGCCCAGGACGACCCGCGACTCCATCGCCGAGAACGTGCGCAGACCTATCCGGTACGACAGGTGCGTGTCCAGGCCGCGCAGCTTGCCCTCCTCCAGGCGCTGCGACGCCAGCAGCAGGTGCACGCCGAGCGAACGGCCGAGCCGTCCGATCATCACGAACAGCTCGGCGAACTCGGGCTTGGCCGACAGGAGCTCGCTGAACTCGTCCAGGACGAGGAAGAGCGTGGGCATCGGCTTGAGGTCCACGCCCTGCTCGCGGGCCTTCTCGTAGTCGCGCAGCGAGGCGTAGTTGCCCGCGGCGCGCAGGAGCTCCTGTCGCCGGACCATCTCGCCGTGCAGCGCGTCGTACATGCGGTCGACGAGGGGGAGCTCGTCCTCGAGGTTGGTGATGACGGCGGACACGTGGTGCAGCCCGTCCATGCCCAGGAAGGTCGCGCCGCCCTTGAAGTCGACGAGGACGAAGTTGAGGACCTCCGACGAGTGCGTCATCGCCAGGCCCAGCACCAGGGTGCGCAGGAACTCCGACTTTCCGGCGCCGGTCGCGCCGATGCACAGGCCGTGCGGGCCGAAGCCGCCCTGCGCGGCCTCCTTGATGTCGAGTTCGACGGGGCGCCCGGAGGGGTCCACGCCGACGGGCACGCGCAGCCGGCTGCGGGGCGGGCGCGGCCGCCAGGAGGAGGCCAGGTCCACCCGGCGGGGGTCGGTGATGCCGAACAGCTGCGTGAGCGTCGTCGCGCCGGCCAGCGCGTCCTCGCCCGCCTCCTCGGCGGCGCTGGCGCGCAGCGGCGCGAGCTGGCGGGCGAGCGCCTCGGCCTGGGGGATCGACACCTGGTCGGGCACGCCGATGCGGGTCGCGGCCTCCCGGCCGGTGTGGTCGCGGGTGATCATCGCCATCTGCCGGGGCGCCGCCCGCAGCCGCAGCGTCAGGTCGTCGCTGACCGGCGGGAGCGTCTCGGCCAGGTCGAGGACGGTGACGCCCTCGATGCCCTCGGCGAGCTGGGTGTCGTAGGGCACCTGGCCGCCGTCGAGGACGACCACGTGGTAGGGCAGGTCGTCCAGGGACAGGCCGCGGCCGAACCGCGGGCGGTTCTGGATCTCCAGCATCTTCTCCAGGTCGCCCAGGCCGGTGGTGATGAGCCGGGCGGGTCCGGCGGCGTCCAGCTCGGTGGGGTGCAGGGCGTGCGGGAGCCACTTCACCCAGTCCCACGCGGCGAGCCGCTCGGGCGAGGCGCAGACGGAGATGCGCACGTCGTCGGGGGTGTGGAAGGCGGCCAGGTGCAGCAGCATCGCGCGGGTCAGGCCGTGGGCGGTGCGGGGGTCGCCGCCGGGCACGACCCGGGCGAAGGAGCGCAGCGCCACCGCGACGGGCAGGTCGGGGACGGTGGAGTGGGTGCGGGTGAAGCGGCCGAGCGCCCCGGCCGTCATCGGCTCCAGGTCCTCGACCGGTTTGCTGTCCGGCGGGATGAGCTCCAGCGCGAGCCGCTGCGGGCCGCGGGCGATGCGCACGTTGACGAAGTCGTCGTCGGTGGTGCGGCGCTCCCACAGCCGGTCGCTCATCACCAGGGTGGGCAGCGCGGCGGGGTCGGGGCTGCCCCACTCCAGCGCGTCGCGCTGCTCCTTGGCCGCGGTGCGCACCTTGGTCCTGACCTGGCCGAGGTAGCGCAGGTAGTCGCGGCGCTCGGCGTTCAGCTTCACCTTGCGCTCGCCGCTGCCGCGGCCCAGCTGGCCGACCATCATGCCCAGCATGGAGACGGCGAACAGGCCGCTGGCCACCCAGGTGAGGGGGCTGGAGCCGGGCTGGGCGACCATGAGGATCATCGCCCCGGACCCGGCCATCATCGGCAGGTACATCAGCGCCTGGCGGCCGCCTTCGGAGACCTGCTCCGGGATCTCCGGGGGAGATTCCAGGAGGATCTCTCCGCGTGGCATTTGGGGCGGTTTGCGACGTTCGCCGCGACGGACCAGCTCCGTGCTCATCGCTGTAAGTTCCCCCTCGTCGTCCACCTTTGGTATGAACGAGCATCCTAGAGACCCGTGATCTTATGAACTCCCCAGCGACTGGAGGAACCCGGTGGAGCTGTGCAGGATCACCGTCGCCGGTCCTGCCCGCCGTATCGACCTGTCCCTGCCTGCCGACGTCCCGTTCGGCTCGCTGCTTCCGGTACTGATCCGCAATTCCGGCCCTGACCTGGCCAATTCCGGATTGGCGCACGGCGGATGGGTGCTGCAACGGCTGGACGAGGCGCCGTTCGACCTCGGAATCTCGCCTCAGCAGGCGAATGTCAAAGACGGTGAGGTGCTCTACCTGCGGCCGCAGATGGCGCCGCTGCCCGAACCGGCGTTCGACGACGTCCCCGACGTCATCGCGACCGCCGTCCGGGAACGCCCCGACCGGTGGAAGCCCGCCCTGACCAGGGCCACGGGCCTGGGCGCGGGCGCCTTCATCCTCCTTTTCGGCGCGTACCTGATCGTCACCAGGGGCGGCGGGTGGGCGCCCTACCTGGCCGGAGCCGTCACCGTCCTGCTGCTCGGCGGGGCCGCCGCGGCGTCCCGGGCCAAGGGCGACGCCGGAGCGGGCGCCGTGCTCGGCCACCTCGCGCTGCTCTACGGCTTCCTGGCGGGCTTCCTCGCCCCCGGAGCCGAACTCGGCGCGGCCCAGCTGCTGGCGGGCGGCGCGGTCATGCTGCTGGTCGCCGTCCTGGCGGGCTTCGCGGTGAGCGACGGCCTGTCGGTCTTCGCCGGGTACGCGCTCGCCGGACTGATCGGCACGCTGGCGGGCGGAATCGGGCTGGGCTTCCCCGGCCTCGGCGGGGCGGGCACCGCGGCGATCATCGTCGCGCCCGTCCTGGCGCTCACCCCGCTCACCCCCGCGCTGGCCTTCCGATTGTCGCGGGTGACGCTGCCGCCCGTCCCGACCAGCGCCGAGGACCTGCGCTCGGACACCCTGATGGTGGACGGGCAGGCCGTGCTGGACCGCACGGCCGTCGCCGACCGGATCGTCACCGGCGTCAACGCCGGGATCGGGCTGGCCGCCGCCGTCGCCATGGTCCTGCTGATGTCCGGCGACGGCTGGTCCCCGCCGACCATGGCGGGCGTCGTCGCGCTCGTCCTGCTGCTGCGCGCCCGGGTCTTCGGCGGCCGCGGCCAGCGGTTGTGGCTGATCGTGCCGGGCCTGGCCGGGCTCGCCCTGCTGACGGCCGACCTCAGCGCCGGCCTCGACCCGGCCGTCTTCACCGGCGCGGCCCTGGCCCCGCTGGTCGTGGTGGCCGCCGCGGTCATCGGCATCGGGCTGTGGCTGCCCGGCGCCCACCCGTCCCCGGTGTGGGCCCGCATGCTCGACATCCTGGACCTCACGCTGATCGTCGCCCTGATCCCGCTGGCCTTCGGCGTGGTCGGGCTGCTGGACAAGGTGCGCGGCATGGCCGCGTCGGTGGGCTGATGCTGACCCGCAAGGACCTCGTCCAGGCGCACCGCCTGATGACCATGCGCGCCGGGCAGGCGCTCCTGCTCGGCGAACCCGACAACGCCGACCGGCCGCTGCGCCGCATCGGCATCGGCATCTTCAGCGGGCTGATGGTGGGCGTCCTGCTCATCGCCGGCTGGGGCATCGCCGGGCTCATCACCAAGGACGGCTCGATCCGCAACATGGACGAGGCGACGGTGCTCATCGCCAAGGGCACCGGCACCAAGTACGTCATGTGCCAGACGCAGAAGGACAGGCTGTGCACGGCGGCCAACTACGCCTCGGCGCGGCTGGCCGTCCAGGGCGGGGAGGTGAAGGTGCGCACCGTGGCGACCAAGTCCCTGTCGAAGTTCCAGCGCGGGCCGCTGATCGGCATCCCCGGTGCGCCGGACGCACTGCCGTCGTCGCTGGTCGGCGCCCCGTGGTCGGTCTGCGTCAGCACGGTTTCCCACAACGGGATGCGGATCCCGGCCTCGACCCTGGCCGTCGGACGGGAGCTGGGCGGCACCCCGCTGGAGGCGGGGACGGGCGTCATCGTCGCGGCGAACGGCCGCTACTGGCTGGTCGCGGACGGGACCAGGATGGAACTGCACAAGGCGTTCCTCCGCCCGCTCATCCGCGACTACCAGCTCGCCCGCGACTACCAGCCGCTCGAGGTGCCGCCGGTGTGGCTGAACGGGCTGGTGCCGGGAGCGCAGTTCAAGGCGCCCTCCATCCCCGGCTACGGCACCCGCGGCTCCGCCCCGGCCGGGGGAAAGGCGAAGATCGGTCAGGTCTACACGGTCGAGGACTCCGGCGTCTCGGCGCAGCAGTGGTTCGTGCTGCTGCGCGAGGGGCTGGCACCCCTGACCCGGACCGAGGCCTGGCTGCTGGAGAACACCCCGGGCGCCCCGGCGATCGTCCCGATCTCCCGCACGGTCGCCAACCGGGCGAAGGCCGCGCGGCTCGCCGCGACCGGCCTGCCCGCCGACCCGCCCCGCGTCGTGGCCTACGACGGCTCGCAGCCGCTGTGCGCCTCCTACGCCGATCCGGGCGAGCCCGAGGCGGGCCTGGCGCTGGGCGCGTCCCTGCCGGCCATCGCCGACCCGGCCGCCGTCGGCACCCGCGAGGGAGCGCTGGACCAGGTCATCATGCGCCCCGGCACCGGCGTCCTGGCCGCGGTCACCCAGAACGAGACGACCACCGCCCACGTCCTCATCACCGAGGACGGCCGGAAGTTCGCCATCCCCACCGCCCAGGACCTCACCAAGCTGGGATACACCCAGGCCCAGGCCCGTCCCGTCCTGTCCCACCTGATGCAGCTCATGCCCCAGGGGCCGGCGCTGGACGGCAGCGCGGCGGTGCGGCAGATCCCTTGAAATTTCACCTAAATAGCGAAGCCGGCGCCATGACGGAAGGGGCAGATGGGATAACGGTTACATAACGCAGCGTCTGGGTTTCCTATTGTCAAGTGGCAGGGCCGGGCCGATGTGCGTATCGTGATCGTCGCTTTGCGAAACGGAAATTCTGTCGCATATATGGAGGTGACGGGTGGCTCCCACTTCGGGTGCTGATAGGGCCAAAATGGCCCAGGCCGCCTCGCAGATCGAAGACGCTGCGAACGACATCCGGGGCATGCAGACCGGGCTCAACGGCCGTAAGGGCGCGATGATGGAGGGCTGGGTCGGCAACGCCTCCCTCGCCTTCAACAAGGTCTTCACCGAGTTCGACCAGGCCTTCCGTACCACGCTCGAGCAGCTGGACAAGATCCACGAGAAGCTCGTGGACAACCGGATCCGGTACGAGGCCAACGAAGACCAGACGCAGGCGGACATCCAGCGGCTGAACGCCCTGCTCAACAACTAGGGGACTGACGTGGCTCCCACGGACTACACAAAAGTCAACTTCGGCGCCCTCGCCGACGGTCAGGCCGACTTCCGCCGGGTCTACAACGACCTGAACAACCGGCTGAACAGCCTGGAGAAGTACCTCGAGTCCAACCTCACCGAGTGGGAGGGCGACGCGGTCCAGGCCTACTGGGAGGCCAAGCGCGTCTGGGACAAGGCCTGCCAGGACGTCGCGAACACCATCAACGCGATGAGTGCCGCGATCGGCAACGCCAACCAGAACTACCAGGACACCGAGAACGCCAACCGGCGTATCTGGGGCTGACGGACAAGACAGGCGCCGCCTCCCTCGCGGGGGCGGCGTTCTGCCGCTCACTAGCCATCCGAGGGCAGTACTTTGGGCGATCAGTACCACCCGAACGGCTCGGGCGTCGAGAACGACCTGAGCCGGCACACCCCCAGCACGGGCCCCATGTCGGTCTGGACGGCGCCGCGCGCCACCGGCGACATCGACGTGGAGCGCGACCGGCTCAACGACATCGCGGGCAAGCTGAAGCGCGACCTCGCCGCGCTGGAGGCCGACATCCAGAGCTTCGCGTCGGCCAACTCGGTCTCCGGCGCCTATCTCGGCATCTCCGAGGTCGCCCAGAAGCTCAAGGCGTCGTCGGGCCAGACGCACGGCGCGCTGCTGGAGGCCATGGTCCGGTTGCGCTTCGCCTACGTGGGCGTGATCAACGGGCTGCAGAACACCAGGACGAACTACGAGAACGCCGAGGACCAGATCGAGGCGTACATCCGTAGGCTCGGCGCGTAGAAGGGACACGCATGGCTGAGCAGAGCAGGCTCGACGAGCCCCAGGCCACTCCGACCGGCGCCCCCGCACCGACCCCGCAGAGCGTCGACATGGAGAGCGTCAAGTCCATCATCCGCAGCGTGGACATCGCGAGCGTGACGGGCACCGGCGACATGTACGTGAAGATGGCCGGCCGTCTCAACACGCACGCCGAGAACCTCGTCGCGCACGCCGAGGCGCTCGCCGCCGTCTGGCGCGGCCCCAACGCGGACCTGACCCTGCAGGTGTTCTCCCAGCTCCACACCGCCACCACGGGCATCAGCGCCAACGTCGCCGCGGCCGGGGAGACCTACAAGTGGCTGGGCACCACGATCCTGCCGTTCTACAAGGACAGCGCCCAGAGCATGACCGACGGGTTCATCCGCACCGAGGGGGACGACGACAACGCCCGCCAGCTCCTCGACCGGATGAACGACCGCGTCGCCGAGGCCAACAACGGCCTCCCCACCCAGCTCAGCGTGGTCTTCCCGGAGGTGCAGGGCGGGGAGGATCCGAAGATCTCCGGGCCGGGCGGTCCTGGCGGACCCGGCGGCTACTCGCCTTACGGGCCTTACGGGAACGGGAACGGGACCGGCAACGGGAGCACCGGTTCCTGGACACCGGACTACGACGACGGCCTGTACGCAGGCGGCCCCGGCGGGATCAACGGTCCCGGCGGTCCCGGCGGTCCAGGTGGGCCCGGCGGACCGGGTGGTCCTGGCGGTCCCGGCGGGATCAACGGTCCCGGTGGTCCCGGTGGACCGGGCGGTCCCGGCGGGATCCCGACTCCCGGGGGCCCCGGGGGCCCCGGCAACGGCACCGACCTGGCGGGGAGCCAGCCCTACCAGGGGCCGAACCAGAACCCCTTCAACCTGACCCCCACGGGACCGAACACCGGACCGCCCGCTCAGCCCCTCGGCCCGGGACAACTCCCCGGCCCCGGCGGGCCCGGACCGTTCGCCACCCCGCCCACCGGGTACGCCCCGACCGCTCCCACCGGACCGAACGGCCCCGGTCTCCGGTCTCCGGGAGGCACCCTCCCCCGGACCGCCTTGAGCCAGGGCCCCCACGGTCACGTCATCGGCGGGGCGCACGGGGAATCGGCTCTGTCCTCCCGCGCCGGTCAGCAGACGGCCATGCGCGGCGGCATGCCGATCGGCGGGGCCCGCGCCGGCGGTGCCGGCGGTGGCGAGGGCGAGGAGCACACCCGCACCACCTGGTTGTCGGAGGACGAGGAAGTCTGGGGAACCGATGCCGACGTTCCCCCTTCGGTGATCGGCTGAGATGTTCCGCAGGACGCTCGCAGCGGGGCTGGCGTTGTCCCTCGTGGCCGGCGCCGGCCCCGCTTTCGCTGTGCCGAAGCCACGTGGGGACCAGTGGTGGCTCTCCGCGATGGGCGTCCAGAAGGCCTGGGAGCAGAGCACGGGCCGCGGCGTCACCATCGCGCTCATCGACAGCAGGCCCAACCTCGACCTGCCGGAGTTCGACGGAGCCGACGTCCGCGAAGGCGACAAGTTCAACAAGCGCCAGAATCCGGCTTTGAAGGGCGGGATAGACAAACACCACGGAACGGGCATGCTCGCCGCCATCGCGGCGCAGGGCGGGGGAAGCGGCTACGTGGGGGTGGCGCCGGACGTCACCGTGCTCGCCGTTTCGATCACGGCCCTCGACCGCAGCGAGCTCGCCATCCGCTACGCGATCGACCAGGGGGCCGACGTGGTCAGCATGTCGTTCTCGTCGGTCAATCCCGTGATCAACGATCTCCGTTGCGACGCGGACCTGGAGGACGTCATCGCCTATGCGGCGGAACGCGACGTGGTACTGGTGGCCGCCGCGGGGAACAACCGCTCGGACTCCAACCTGACCTTCCAACCGGCCATGTGCCCCGGTGTCGTCGCCGTCGGCGGCCTGTCCAGAAAACTGAAGCCGCGGAAGAAAGCGCTCGAACAAGACTACATAGCGGTGGCGGCGCCTTCCGAGAAGGTGTTCGGCCTGTCCTACTCCGGCGCCGCGGCCCTGGACGACGGCGGCACCAGCACTGCTACCGCCTACACCAGTGCGGCCGTCGCCCTGCTCCGGGCCAAACACCCCGGCGAGAGCGCCCGCCAGATCGTCTCCCGCCTCCTGTACACCGCCCAGGACGTCCACACCCCCGGCCGCGACGATTTCACCGGCTACGGCCTCATCCGCCCCGACCGCGCCATGACCGCCGAGGTCCCCGCCGGCTTCGCCAACCCGGTCTACGACCGCCTCGACGCCTTCACCAAGAAGCAGGCCGAGCGGAAGGAACTCCTCGAGAACCCCCCGCCCTTCACCGTCGGCGGCGACCCCGAAGACCGCCGAGAGATCACCAGCGACCGGGAGCGCTACGGCCCCTGGCTCATCGGCGGACTCCTCTTCACTCTTGCCGCAGCCGTCTCGGGCCTCCTCGTCTTCCGCAGAAAACGCAGGACGCAGCAGCAACGCCCACAGCTCTGACCAAGAGGGGAGCCTGTGGCCGGCTCCACACCGAACGGATCTCCTCCTGGGCTCGACGCCCTCCTGAACACGAGGGCAACGGCGTCTTCGAGGCGCTCTCCGGGGTGAGGGAGTGCCGGAAGCCCGTCGAGGTCGAGGCCGTCGACTCCTGCTGGCAGGAGACCGCCGTAGGCGTCACCGTCCTGGTGAAGCTGAAGGAGACGGTCCTGCAGGTCTCCTGGCGGTCGCCGGGCTGGCGGAAGATGGGCGAGGAGCGCAAGACAGGGCTCGTGGACCGGCTCGCGCAGTCCGCGGCGCGGGGGCTTCAGGCGTCAGGTGGTGGCCCGGGTGAAGGCGGCTGTGGCCAGGTGGATGGCGGTGGCCTGGGAGGTCTCGGCCAGGAGGGCGGGGTCCACGGCGGTGCCCGCCGCCAGGTGGCGGTCGTAGGGGAGGTGGATGACGGGGACGCCTTCGGCGGCCAGGAGGGCGCGGGAGCGGTTCAGGTCGCCGTCCAGGTGAGGGGTGTGGGTGACCAGGACGACGAGGGTGCGCTGCAGCAGGTGCGAGTGGGGGCTGCGGAGGAACCAGTCGAGCGCGCTGCGGGTGCTGAGGGCGCCGTCGGCGGTGGCGGGGGCGATGAGGATCTGGGCGTGGGACGAGGCCAGGATCCCCTGGTGGAGGTCCGAGGTGAGACCGGGGCCGCAGTCGACGAGGCTGATGCCGAAGTAGCGGCTGAACTCGCCCTGGGCGGTCTGGAACTCCGCGAGGGTCAGCTCGTCGTCCAGGGAGCGTGAGGCCGAGGCGGACGCCACCCACAGGCGCTCCCCGGCCTGCGTCAGGTAGGACTGGGCGGCCTCCCAGTTCGGCAGCGTCGTCAGGCCGCGGTAGGCGCGTTCGGCGTCGACGCCCAGCCGCAGCGGCAGCGAGCCGAGACTCGGGTCGGCGTCCAGGACGAGCGTGCGGTCGCCGCGGTGCGCTGCGATGGTCCGTGCGACGAGCGCCGTCACCGTCGTCTTGCCGGCCCCGCCGCGCAGGCTGGTGACGGCAATCCTCCGGCAGGAGCTGACCACCTGCCCCAGGATCCCGGCGGCGGCCTCCTGCTCGCGCACCGTCTGCGCGGCCCGCGCGCCCACGGCCCGCCGCACCCCGCGCCCCATCCGCCGGGCCAGCGGATCCCCGTGCCGCATCCGCCGCACGAGCTCGTCCGCGATCGGCGTCCCCGACGAAGGAGAGCCCTGCGCCCAGGCCTCCTCTTCCGGGGTCGGGCCCCCCGGCATCCCGGCGCCCCCGTACAGGGCCGCTTCATGGCCGCCCGAATCCGGGTGAACGCCCGCTCCCGGGTCGTGCTGCACACCCGGGTACACGGGCGCGACCGTTCTTCCCTGCCCCGCCTCCGCGACGGGGGGCGTGCTCGGCTGCGGCACTCCGCCGTAAGGAGCCGGTTCGCTCCGGCCCTCTGGAACAGGAGCCGGGGGACGCGCGGCGAGGGGGTCCGGCGGCGCGGGAACGACCGGGCCTCCTCCGCCGTGGGGCGGCTCTCCCCGCATCGCCTGGGCCTCCGGGACCGGAGGGCGTGCGGTGAGGGGGTCGTGCGGTGCGGGGGCGGCCGGGGTCCCTCCGCCGTAGGGCGGCGGTTCGCTCTGGCCCGGCTGGGCCTCCGGAGCCGGGGCGGCGGGGGAAGGCGCGGTGTAGGGGGGCGGTTCGTTCTGGGGCGCGTGGGCGCTCGGAGCGGGTGCCGGTCCGGTCTGATGGCCGGAGGCGAGGGGGTCGTGCGGTGCGGGCGGAGGAGGGAAGGGGGGCGGGGTGAGCGGGGAGGGCTGGGCCGCGGCGGCGATGATGGGGGAGGGGGCGTCGCGGCGGGTGCCGAAGGGGGAGGCGAGGGGGTCGGTGGAGCCGGGCGGGACGCCGCCGGCGAGGCCGCGGGCGGACAGGCCGAGAGCGCGGAGCGTGGAGATCTGCCAGTCGGACACCGCGAGCCTTCCCCCTGAGACGGTGGGAGTGAGTTTAGTGGTGAGTTGTGGTGGTTGTGGGATTAGGATCGGCGGGCTGCCGGATCGGGGAGGGGGCGTCGGGTGTCCAAGGACTTGGTGGTTCTGGGGAGGCGGGAGCCCGACGTCGCGGGAGTGGCGGAGGCCTGCGGGAGCGTGTTCCGGGTGAACGGGACGGGCTGGCCGGTGCAGGTCTTCGACGACGCGGGCCGGCTGGTGCTGACCGTCGAGAGCCCGGTGCTGGTGGAGGCTCAGGGGGAGATCGAGCGGCTGCTGGGCGTGCGCGCCGACCCGCCGGTGTGGTGGGTGGACGTGCGCGCGGCCGGAGACCTGGAGGAGGCCGCGGCCGTCGCGCGCGAGCTCGCCTCCGAGCTGGCCGGGCGGTTCAGCGGCGTGGTCTGGAGCAGCAGATGAGCGTCTCCGACGTCCTCACGGCCAAGGCGTCCGTCCTGCTGCAGGACCGGGCCGTGGTGCCGCTGCTGGGCTGGATGGCGCCGGAGGGCAGGGCGCTGCAGGTGGTGACCCCGCCGACCTCGCGGCTGACACTGCCGCTCAGCCTCGCGCTGATGGGCGCGGACGACCGCTGGGTCGTCGCGGACGGCACGGTCTTCTACGACGGGCTCACCGGCCACTACCTGAGGTGGGACGGCGAGTGCTTCTCCCCGGACCCGCAGGCGCCGGGGCACGCCCCCGGATTCACCGCCAGGTCCGAGACGGCCGTCGGCGGCCAGCTGTTCCTCACCATGGAGAGCCGCGTGCCGCAGGGCGAGCCGCTCGCCGGCGCGCTCGCCCAGGTCTGCCAGGCGGTCCTGGGCTACCCGCCGACGGGCTGGGGCCGCACCGAGCCCGCCGGGATGCGCTGGGACAGGGCGCGCTTCACCGAGGAGCTGGGCAGCCGCCCCGGGCGCGCCGTCGTGGTCTGCTCGGCGGGCATGGTCGCCTCGACGTCCGTCATGCCCCTGCCGGACGGCTCCCACCTGGAGCAGTCGACGGTCGTCATCGGCTTCGCCGACCCCTCGACGGTCCCGGTGCCCCAGATGAGCGGCATCGTCGCCAAGCTGCCGGGCGTGACGGCCGCCTCCGCCCAGGTCCGCTTCGGCCGCCCCGACCTGACCGTCGAGCCGCGCTGGACCGGCGCGCCGGTCCCCATCCAGCTCTGAGCGCGGGTGGCCTGATGCGGTCGGCGGGCGAAGAAGTTCGCGCTAGAAGTGACTTTTCTGGTGACTTGTCATACTTAGCGAGGAGGGTGGTGGCATGTTCCTTGAACTTGGCGCGGGAAGACGGCAACCTTCTTACGCTGGGCAGGTAGGAAACCAACCGGGGAGCAGAGGGCGCTGACCTTGAGTGACGCGGCGAGGCGGACGACGCGGTGATGGACCGGGTCTATGTCGGCTGGCGCTACGACCAGGAGTACCCCGATCCGGGGCCCGAGCCGCGGCCTCCGCACCCGTACGTGGCGGGCACCCCCACCTGGCTGGAGGAGGCCGAGCAGTACCAGGGCGAGACGCTGCGCAACCGCCCGCTGAAGTACACCGCGGCCGGCGCGGCGATCGGCGGGCTGCTCTTCCTCGTGCTGGGCTTCGGGGACTGGCTGCAGTGGGCGTTCGCGCTGGTCGGCCTGCTGGCCTGCCTCAGCGTCATCGGCATCACCGGCTGGGCGGTCTGGCAGGGCGAGCAGGCGGCGCGCATCCGCAGGCGCGCCGACCGGCGGCGCCGCGAGCACGCCCAGGCCCGGATCGCGCAGCGCAGGGCCGAGGCCGAGAACGGCTACGCGCTGGCCCGCCGCAAGTGGGAGGCCGACCGCGCCGCCTACGAGAACCAGCGGGAGTGGCACCCGGTGACGGTCCCGCCCGGCGTCGACCGCGTCGACATCGCCGGCGGCACCCTGGCGGGCTGGGCCGCGGCCGTCACCATGATGGGCGCCGCCCGGCTGGAGGCCGGCTCCCAGGTCACCGTGCTCGACCTGTCGGAGGGCGCGGTCGCCCGCGACCTGCTGCGGCTGTCCGGCGAGGACCCGCTGGTGTGGGTGCTGCCCGACGACCTCAAACGGCTCGACCTCGGCACCCGGCTCAGCCCGGCCGAACTGGCGGACGTGTTGTCGGTGGTGGTCGGCGCCACCGAGACCCGCTCCTCGGTCCGGGACACCTCGATCGACAACTCCCTCCTGGAGCGGCTCATCCCGGTGCTCGGCGGCACCCCGCGCATCGCCCAGATCACCGCGGCGCTGCGGGCGCTGGCCCAGGTCGGCGACCCGCGGGACGACCTGCGGGCGGGCCTGCTCACCGAGGAGCAGCTCGACCGCGTCTCCACCCTCTTCGGGCGCGACGCCGCCGACCGCGTCGTGCTGGAACGCGCCTGGACGCTGGAGTCGCAGCTGCGCAAACTGGAGGACCTCGGCACCGACGCGGTCCACCTGCCGCCCGCCCCGCTGCGCGTCATCTCCCTGGACCGCAGGGCAGGCGTCCTGACCAACAAGGTCCTCGCCACCTACGTCACGACCGCGCTGACCCACCTGCTCCGGCAGACGCCCGCCCACCGGCCGTGGGGCCAGACCCTCTTCCTGTGCGGGGCGGAGAAACTCCGCGGCGACGTCCTGGACCGGCTGACGGACGCATGCGAGACCACCGGGACCGGCCTGGTCCTCATGTACCGCACGATTCCCTCCCACGTGCGCGAACGCCTCGGCCGCGGCAACAGCGCCGTCGGCTTCATGCGCCTGGGCAACGCCTCCGACGCGGCGGCCGCGGCCGACTACCTCGGCGCCGAGTCCCACCTCGTCCTCGCCGAGGCCACCGAGAAGGCCGCCCCCGAGGAGCCCATCGACCCCTACTTCAGCACCGTCGCCTTCGCCCGCCGCGCCATGGGCGAGCACGCCCTCACCGCCCCCCTGACGGCCCCCCGCCCCCGCCGCCCGGCCCTGATCGACCTCATCTCCACCGGCCCCTGGCCCGGCACCGTCGCCGACGCCCAGGCCCCCCAGCGCACCCGCGAACTGCGCCCCGAACGCCGCCAGCTCCAGGACCTCCCGCCCACCGCCATGGTCTTCACCCACGCCAACAGCACCCACCTGGTGGACGCCAACCCGGGCATCATGACGCTCCCCACCGCCCAGCCCCTCCCCGCCGAAGACCCCGCCGACCCCCCGCCCCCCGAAGACTGACCCGACCCGAAACGAAGCCCGCCCCCAGCGCCCATCCCGCCACTGCGGAGGAACGCCCGCCGGCGGTGCGCGTCCCGGGCGGGGCCTTGGTCCAGGGCGAAGCCCGCTTGCGGCATCCGGTTTTTCGCCGTGGTGGGGTGCCTGCTGACGGCGGGCGTCTTGGAGACCGGCCCCGGTCCAGGGCGAAGGATGCTTGCCGGGAGGGGACCGGCCACGGGCAGGGCGGGCTGTGGTTCGTGTCCTCCGGGAGGGAGATCGTTCGGGTCAGGGTGAAGGGCGGTCCGCGGGGCCGGGGTCGTCGGGGGGCGAGAGGAAGCGGTCGGGCCAGGTGAGGACGGACTCCAGCCACGGGGTGCGCAGCGTCTCGGAGAGGTGGCGCAGGCGGGCGTCGGGTTCCAGGCCGACCGAGACGAGCACGAGGTCGTCCTCGTACGGGTCGGGCGGGACGCCCAGCAGCGCGTCATGAGCCACGGGGCGGTTGGCGGGGAGGGCGGGGGACAGCGGATGACGGCTGAGGGCGCGCAGCCGGTGGCCGAGCTTCGCGTCGGGAGGCTGGCGGCGCAGGCCGGGCAGCACGTAGTCCAGCGGGGGCGCCGGAGAGTTCGGATCAGGGTCGGGGGCGTCCAGGGGGAAGAGCTTGTCCATCTCGTGCAGCCAGCGCAGCTGCGGGATCACGAAGCCCGGCCCCGGCGTGGCACGGGGGGCGTCCGAGGGACCTGCGGACAGCAGCGCCGCGGCGGTCTCGGCGACCGCGGACGTCAGGGCGGACGGGTCGAAGTCGGTGCGCAGCGCCAGCGCGCGGCGGCCGACCGAGCGGTCCAGGACGGTGGCGAGCATGCACTCGCGGGTGCGGGAGGCCAGCCGCGACCAGGCGCGCGCCAGGTCGGGCGGGACGGACGGCGGCGGCCGGTCGACCAGGTGCGCCAGCACCAGGACGTCGGCCCACAACCGCAACCAGGCGTGCTCGGCGTCGCCCGACAGGAGGTCGGCCTTGCGCAGCTCGCTCAGCGAGCAGGCGCGCCGGGAGCGGCACTCGGCGCCGCACGCCACCGAGCGGCGCCCCCGGACGGGCGGCGGCGGCCCCGGACGCGACTCCTCGCGGTCCTCGCCCCAGGGCACCCGCACCCGCAGCGGCCGGTCCATCCCGTCGGCGAAGACCGCCGCGTCCCCCGGGCGCAGCGACACCACCTCGCGCGACTGGTCGGGGTCGAGGTTCATCGCCGAACCCACCACATGCCGGTCGTCGTGCGCGGGAAGCCGGTGCACGATCTTCAGCGCGGTGTTCTTGACCACGTCGGGGATGAGCTTCACCGGGATCTGCTCGGCCACGACGATGCCCTCGCCGTAGGCGCGGATCTCGGCGAGCATCCCGGCGAACAGCTCGACCGCGTGCGCCGAGGAGCCCTCCCGGTGGCGCAGCAGCCGGTGCGCCTCCTCGATGACGATGACGTGCTGCAGCCCCCGCGTCCGCCCGGCGCGCGCCCGCATCCGCAGGTGCTCCACCACCCGGATGATGAGCGTGCCCATGAGGAACGCCTTGTCCTCGTCGTTGGCGACGTCCTCGATCGCCAGCACGACGTTCTCGCGCAGCAGCCCGCCGATGTCGGCGTCGTGCCCGCCCTCGAAGAACCGCCCCGCCGAGCCGATGCGCAACGAGCGCAGCCGCACGTCGACGAAGCCCTTCACGTCCGACATCAGCTCCTTGCCGTAGCCGACGTCGTCGATGACCTCCATCGCCGCCTGCTGGAGCTGCTCCAGCGTCGGGACGGCCGGGGGGACCCGCGCGCCGGGCCTGCCGCCGCCCGTCACCACGTCCCAGCCGCACGCCTCGTACACCCGCTGCAGCGCCTGCGCGATGATCTGCGGGAAGGGCTCCTCGGCGGCGAAGGACGCCTGGAACAGCGCGCGGATCATGTCGATGTGCGCCTGGACGGGGTAGCCCGGTTCGGGCGCCAGCGGGTTGACCGACAGCGGCACCGCCGACGGGTCCGACGGGTTGACCACCGTCACCGGGGCGTCGATCCGCCCCGCCATCGCCGCGTACTCGGACTTGGCCGGCTCGATGGCCAGCCACGGCACGCCCGCGTACGTCAGCTGCTCCAGCAGGTGCCGCACCGTCTGGGACTTGCCCGAACCCGTCGCGCCCGTCACGAACGCGTGCCTGTTCAGCGTCTCCAGCGGCACCGAGAACCGCCCGACCGCGCGGTCCTGCCCGTCGAGGATGGCGCCGAGCTCCAGCCCGCCCGGCGGGGTCTCGGAGGTGACGTCGAAGAACCCGCCGTCCAGCACCCGCACCCCCGGCACCTCGCGGCGCGGCAGCCCCGACAACGCGGCCAGCACCCCGGCGGACGAGGCGAACGGGAAGCCGTCCTCGGTGCCGCCGAGCGTCTCGGCGAGCGTGCCGAAGCCGCGGCCGGTGCGCAGCCGGTACGGGTGGTGGCCCAGCTCCAGCGAGCCCACCAGCACCGGGGCGACCTGGTCGAGCTCCGCGGGGGTCGCCGCGCCCGCCAGCACCCGCACGTGCCACAACCCGGCCTCCCGGTAGGCGTCGAGCTCCGCCATGCGCCGCTCGGCCCGCCCCGGGTCGTTCTGCTCGTCGCGGCGCAGAATGCGCAGCTCGTGCCGCAGCTCGCGCAGCTCGGCGTCCAGTTCCTGCTCGGGGCACGGCTCGGCCGCCACCAGCCAGCCGAACGGCCGCCCCAGCAGGGTCATCAGCATCGACTCGAACAACGAGGAGTGCTCGTGGCCCGTCCCGGCCAGGGGAGGCGCCTGCCGGCCCGGGCAGCGCCGCCACACCATGCGCGCCGCCGTGCGCAGCCACTCGTCGCCGCACACCCCGCCCCGCGCGCCGTTGGGGAACAGCAGCGAACCCTGGCCCGACCCCGCGTTCGTGACCAGCTCCAGCGGCGCACCGCCGCCCCTGGACAGCCAGCCCGCCACGAACGGGCGGCGCTGCTGCGCGGCCGACAACGCCGCGGGCAGCACCGTCACGAAATCCCACTCGGCCGAGGAGACCCGCTGCGCCGCAGGGATCGCCTCGATCCGGAACCAAGGCCCGTGCGAGGTCACCACCCCCTCATCATGCCGCCGAGAACCGCCGGCCGCTCACGTTGTCCACAGCCCCACCCGCGAGGGGGGACGGCGATCCCTTCGCGGCCCCGTTCCGTCCGTCCACGGCCCCGCAAGCGCGGAAGAAGGCCGACGAGCTCTCCCCGAAGTCCAGGATCGTCCCGCCTCCTGGCATACGCGGGAGCAAGGCCGTGAGGAGCCCTTTGCCCTCGATTCCGTCTCGCGACCCCGCGTGCGGGGGAGAGGGCCGACGAGTTCTGCCGGAAGTCCCGGATCGTCTCCGCCTCCTCATACGCGCGGGAGAAGGCCGTGGGGAGAAGCCCCGCGTCCTCGTTCCGTCCCGCATCCCGCACGAGCGGGGGAGGGCGTCAGATGGTCTCGCGGGTCCAGGTCTGCAGGCCCTGCTCGGTGGCGATCGGGTTCCACAGGTCGAGGAACTCCCGCTTGGTGTCGGTCGCCTTGTCGGTGACGTCCTTCAGCCGCGCGGCGGCGTCCTTGTCGCAGCCGTCCTCGTCCGCCAGCCAGGTGAGCGCCTCCTGGTTGGAGTCGATGGAGGCCTGGAGCGCGTCGACCAGCGCCTTCTTCACCGCTTCGCCGTTGTCCAGCGCGGAGAGCGACAGCTCGCCGGCGGTGGACAGCTGCCCCTCACGCTCCTCGATGGCGGTCTTGAAGGTGGCGATGTCCTGGTCCTTGTTCGCGCACGTGTAGGTGATGGTCGACAACTTCTTGCGGCTGGCCGACATGTCGCCCAGCAGGGTGTCGACCGCCTGTGCCTCGACCTGGGGGTCGCCCGCGGCGGGGTCGCCCTCCGCGGCGTCGTCGGGGGAGGTGGTGCTCCCGGGCTCTTGGGAGGTGCCGGGCGGGGAGGCCGTCCTGCCGGAACCGTCGTCGTCCTTGGTCCAGAAGACGTAGCCGACGACGATCGCGGCGGTCAGCAGCATGGCGATCAGACCGGCGATCAGCGGTCCCCGCCAGCGCGGCCCCTCGTCGGGAAGCCACTGCTCGCCGTCGTTGCGGGACGGCGGGTTCTGCTGCTCGGGGCCGGCCGACCAGGACTGCTGCTGCTGCGGCCCGCCGCCCCACTGCCGGGGTCCGGGGTCGGCGTCCCAGGGCCGTGCCTCGCCCGGCTGCTCGGCCCACGGCCGCTGGGGTTGCGGTTGGGGTTGCGGCTGCCCGGCCCACGGCCGGTCACCCGGCTGGTCCGACCACGGGCGCTCCTGCGGCCCGTCCGACCACGGCCGCTCCTGGGGTCCGTCCGACCACGGCCGCTCCGGGGGCTGCCCGCCCCAGGGGCGCTCCGGCGGCTGCCCGCCCCACTGCGGCTCCTGCGGCTGCTCGGCCCACGGCCGGTCGTCCTGCGGGGGCGGCCCGGCCTGCCGGTCCTGCCGGACGGGCTCGGGCTGCCAGGGCTCCGGCGGCCAGGGATCGTTCCCGGCAGGCGCCGAGCTCCACGGAGAGACCTCGTCGGCCTGCGGGAGCACGGCATCGCAGCGGGTGCATCGACCGAGCGAACCGGGGGTCTCACTACGGCATTCGGGACACTGCATCGGCGGCCTCGAGTCGGGGGAAACTTGCAGCCAGGACGTTCTTCGACCCACACACTACAGCGGTCACCCGATCACGACCCGTCGAGCACGCTGCACGGGGCGCGCGGGCGCCCGTCAGAAACTCTTGCGTTTGGGCAGCCCGTACTGGGGCGCGACCGGATTCCACAACTTGAGGAAGTTGCTCTTGGCCTGGGTCGCCTGAGCCGAGAGCGCGGCGCCGCGCTTGTAGTCCGCGCCCTTGGGCGGGGTCTTGCCCTTGCAGCCCTGGTTGCCGCGCGCCCAGGCGAGGTAGGCCAGGTCCACGTCGAGCGACAGCTTGAAGGAGCGGGCGAGGGAGTCGCGCAGCTTCGCGGCGTCGGGCAGCTCGGCTATGTCCAGCCGCCGCGCCCGCTGCCACTGCGACTGCCGCTGCTGGGCGACCTGCTGCATGGCGGAGATGGAGGAGGGAAGGCCCTTGCACTTGCGGGCCTGCACCAGCGCGCCGCCCAGCACGCCCCGGCTCTTGGCGCTGGCGTTGAGCAGCGCCTGCACCTTCCTGGCCTGCTTCGCCGCGGCGGATTCGGCGGCGGGCGCGTCCACCGGCTGCTGCGCGACGGGCGGCTGCGACGGTTGGAGCTTCTTCTTCTCGTCCTCGCCGTTGAGGAACACGAAGGCGACCGAGGCCACGGCGACGGTGACCAGCGCGGCCACCCCGATGAGGAGCGGCTTGTTCTTGGCGCGGCCGCCGGCGGCCGGGGAGGGGTGCGAGGGGGCCGTGGGCGGCCCGCCGGCCTCCCACCGCGGATTCTCCTCGCGAGGGGCGCCCCAGGCGGGCGGCTGCGGGAACCCTCCGGGCCCGCCCATCGGCGCGGGTGAGGGAACGGGAGCGAAGCCCTGCTGCGGCTGCTCGTAGGCGTTCTGCGGTGCGGACGCGACGTACGGCGGCCCGGAGGCGGGCGCGTGCGGCTGCGCGTACTCGGGTTGCGTGTATTCGGGTTGGACGTACTCCGGCTGCGTGTACTCGGGCTGGACGTACTCCGGCTGCGCGTGCGGAGGCCCGGCCGCGAGCCCGTTCTGCGGCACGGGCGGGACGTGGGGCGGCTCGGCGGCCAGGGCTCCGGGGTGGCCGGGCTGCGCGGTGTCGGGCGCGCCCATGGCCGCGAAGGTGGAGTCGGCGGGGAAGACGACGGGCGGGGCGGCCGGCTCGGGCGTCTCGTCGAACACCGGGACGAACGGACCGGTCTGCGTCTGCGGGGTCCCGTTCGGGGGACCGCCGGCGGGCTGCTCCTGCGCCGGACCGGCGAACCAGGAGTCGGGAACGACCGGCACGGCCGGCGTCTCGGGCACCTGCGGCGCCGCGGGCTGCGGGGCCCACGCCTGCTGCTGGGGCAGCGGGACGGGGCCGGAGGCCTCGTCCATGGCGGGCGTCCACCACTCGGTGGACTCCCCGGGCGCGGGCGCGGCGGGCACGGGGAGACCGGACCCGGGCGTCCCGGACACGGGCGCCACGGGCGTCTCGGCCGGGGACCCGGCGGGAGGCACGGGGGTCCAGGAGCCGGTCGGCTCCTCGGCCTGCGGCCACGGCGCCCGGTCGAACATGATCGTCTTCTCGGTGCTGCTCGTGGGCGCGGCATACGCGCCGGCGAGCGCGGACAGAGAGGTGTGGCAGCGGGCGCAGTGCGATTGCCCCTCGGACGCCGGCGCGGCGCAGGACGGACACTGCATGGCACTTACCCTTCTCGCAAAGTTCTCCGGTGATTCTGCCTTGTCGCTGCGCTGAGTAGGGGCGCAAGGAAGATTCCTCGGTACAAGTGGCATTTGGTGTGCTTGTCTAGCTGGGCCATCCCGGTTAATGCGGCGTTCATCACATTGATACGATTTGTAGGCGTGGCACAGCGGACCGTAGTACGGCCGGTGGTTCGGCCGAGATCAACACCGTAATGACCGGGTCACCCATTAGAGTCGAGTGCAGTCAGGCTTTAGGGAAAGAGATTCCATGAGTGATCTTCCGCTGCGGTCGCAGCTGGCGGTCGCGCTGGGCCGTACCGCGTCCAGGATGTCGCGGCTGGCCGGACGCGGCGACGGGTCGGTGATCGGGGGGAAGATCGGGCTCAAGCTCGACCCCGAGCTGCTGACGAGGCTCTCCGCCGACCGCAAGCTGGTGCTGGTGAGCGCCACGAACGGCAAGACGACGACGACCCGGCTGATCGCCAGCGCGATGAGCGGGCTCGGCGAGGTCGCCACCAACGCCTTCGGCGCGAACATGCCCACCGGCCACGTCAGCGCGCTGGCCGCCGCCCCCGGCGCCCGCTACGGCGTGCTGGAGTGCGACGAGAAGTACGTGCCGCTGGTGCTGAGGGAGACCGGCGCCAACGTCGTCCTGCTGATGAACCTCAGCCGCGACCAGATGGACCGCGCGGGCGAGATCTGGCAGCTGGCGGGCAAGTGGCGCAAGGCGCTGGAGGGCGTGGACACCCACGTCGTGGCCAACTGCGACGACCCGCTGGTCACCTGGGGCGCCTCCACCGCCAAGCAGGTCACCTGGGTCGCCGCCGGCCAGCACTGGCGCGAGGACTCCTGGTGCTGCCCCGAGTGCGGCGGCCCGCTGGACCGCGAGGCCAGCCACTGGGCCTGCCGCCAGTGCCCCTTCGCCCGCCCCAAGCCCGACTGGATCCTGCACGGCGACCGGGTGACCGCCCCCGGCGGCCGCACCTACGACCTGGACCTGCAGCTGCCCGGCCGGGCCAACCGCTCCAACGGCGCGATGTCGCTGGCCGTGGTCTCCCTGTTCGGCATCGCGCCCGAGCAGGCGCTGCCGCTGCTGGGCCGGGTCGCCTCGGTGGCCGGCCGCTACACCACGGTCCAGCACGAGGGCCGCGACATCCGGCTGCTGCTGGCCAAGAACCCGGCCGGCTGGCTGGAGG
The DNA here is from genome assembly GCF_002995495.1 of Actinocorallia populi. GTDB lineage: Bacteria > Actinomycetota > Actinomycetes > Streptosporangiales > Streptosporangiaceae > Actinocorallia > Actinocorallia populi. Next base: position 205,189 of record NZ_PVZV01000009.1, read on the forward strand.
CCTTCGACGTGCTGGAGCCCGCGCCCGGCCCGGTCGCCCTGGCCATCAACGCCCAGGGCCCCGACGGTCGCGACACCTCCTGGTTGTGGGACGTGGACTACCGCGTGCTCAGGGGGCGCCCCGTGTGGGCCGCCGGCGAGCGCAGGCTCGACCTCGCCGCCCGGCTGGAGGCCGCCGAGGTCGACTTCCGGGTGGTCGACGACATCGAGCAGGCCGTCATGGCCGTCCCGCCCGGCAAGCTGGACGTGATCGCCAACTACACCGCCTTCCAGAACATCCGAACGAGGTACGGCCGTGCCCTCTGACGCCATCAAGATCGTCTGGATCTACCCCGACCTGCTCAGCACCTACGGCGACCGCGGCAACTGCATCGTCCTGGAGCGCAGGGCCAAGCTGCGCGGCATCGCCACCCGCACCGTCAACGTGCGCTCCGACGAACCGGTGCCGGTCGACGGCGACATCTACCTGCTGGGCGGCGGTGAGGACCGCCCGCAGATCCTGGCGGCCCAGCGGCTGCACGGCGACGGCGGCCTGCACAAGGCCGTGGGGTTCGGTGCCTCGGTGTTCGCCGTGTGCGCCGGCTACCAGCTGCTCGGCCACGAGTTCGGCGGCGAGGAGGGTCAGCCCGTCCAGGGCCTCGGCCTGCTCAACATCCGCAGCGGCCGCGGCGAGAACCGCGCGGTCGGCGAGCTGGCCGGCGAGGTCGACCCCGCCCTGGGCGTCCCGATGATCACCGGTTTCGAGAACCACCAGGGCGTCACCTTCCTGGGCGAGGGCGTCAAACCGCTGGCCCGGGTCGCGGTGGGCGTCGGCAACGGCGACGGCTACGAGGGCGCCTACAGCGGCAAGGTCATGGGCACCTACATGCACGGCCCCGCCCTGGTCCGCAACCCCGCGCTGGCCGACCTGCTGCTCGGCTGGGCGGTCGGGCGGCGGCTGGAGCCGGTGGACGACACCTGGTCGGGCAGGCTCCGCGAGGAGCGCCTGCGCGCGGTCCTGCCGGGCTGAGCGCACCCGGGCGAAGACGGGCGAGAGCCGCACGGAGGACTCCGTGCGGCTCTCGCTGTTTATCCGAGTTTCTGCTGATTCTGCTGTTTCTTCCTGCGTTGCCGCCGGATTCGGAATGTTCTCCGCCAAGCCGGGCAGATAAGGGAGGCGTCAGACCGTTGATCCAGTGAACGGTCCAGCACACGGGGGAGGACTGCACATGCCCGACAGGCACGAGCGCATCCCGGATCACGATCCGCAGATGGGCGACGACGAGCAGGAGTTCCAGGACGAACTGGTGCGCTCCTATGAGGAGGACCCGCCCCGGGACCTGGACTTCAACGTCGAGGTCGAGGATCAGGGCGAGATGGGCATCAGCCGCTGGGTGGAGCAGGAGACCCGCACCGGTGACCGCCCCGCGGACGACCTGCCCGCGGAGCAGGCGGCGGTGCACGTGCAGCGCCGCGCCCAGCGGACGGAGCCCGAGTAGGCCGTCAGTAGACCAGGGCCTGCGCGCCCTCCCGGGTGACCTCCTCGACGAAGGCCGGGGCGCCCGCGATGCGGACGCCCTCGATGAGGTCGGCCTCGGTGAGGTCGCGCCGGGCCGCGCACTGCGTGCAGAGGGTGACCCGGCCGCCGGAGAGGACCACCTGCAGCAGATCGGAGACCGGTGTCGCGTGGGGGAGGGCGGGGAACTCCGCCGCCTTCCCCGGCACCGCGAACCAGGCGGCCTCGCCGGTCAGCCACAGCGAGACGGCCACCCCGCTGGCGACCGCCGCCGCCGCGACGGTGAAGGCCTGATTGGTGCGCTCGGACGCCTCCGCACCCGCTGTTACTTTGATCACCAATGATCGAGTCATGGCGGCAGCCTACTTCCGTGGTTTTCGGTGTCTTCCCTTGCCCGTTCCGTAGGGAAATTTCCTTGATCTCACCATGAATGATTTGCCGTATGCAGATGCAGAAGGCAGTCTGTGACTGGTCGCGTGATATAGGCGCGACCCAGTGAGAACACCAGAACCCGGTGCTGTGAGGAGCCTACCGATGACCGAGCAGAACGGCCCGCAGTGGCCGTCGCCCGAAGAGCCGGCGTCGGCCGAACAGCCCGCCGTACCCGACCAGGACGATCCGCCCACCCGCCCCGCGGGCGAGCGCACGGTGGTCTTCGGTGCGCCGCAGCTTCGCACCCCCCGGCCGCCGGCCCAGCCGCCCGCCGAGCCCGCACAGCCTGCGCCGCAGCCGGAGCAGCCCTCCTGGCAGCCCCCGCAGGCGCCCCAGGGCTGGCAGCAGCAGCCCCAGCAGCCGGCCTACCAGCCGCCCGCGGAGCAGCAGCCCTTCGCCCCGCCGGCCGCCTACCAGCAGCCCCAGGCCGAGCAGCCCGGCGCCTTCGCGCCGCCCGCTCCGCAGCCCGGGGCGTTCGCACCCCCGCAGCCGGCCCAGCCGCCCGCGTTCCAGCCTCCGGCGTTCCAGGCCCCGGCGGAACAGCCGCCCGCGGAGCAGCCTCCCGCGTTCCAGGCCCCCGCGGAGCAGCCTCCGGCGTTCCAGCCGCCGCCCGCGGAGCAGCCCTCCGCGCCCTACCGTTCGGGTGACACCGGCGGTTTCCCCCCGGTCCGCTCCGGCGACACCGGTGGCTTCGCTCCGATCCGTTCCGGTGACACCGGTGGTTTCGCGCCGCTCCAGGAGCCCTCGGCCTTCCCGCCGCCGCAGCCGTTCCAGCCGCCCGCGCAGCAGGAGCAGCCCGCCCCGTCCCCGTACGAGACGGCGAAGGAGCCCGCGGGGAACGAGGACCCGTGGGGCACGGCCCCGGTGCCCCGCCCGGAGCTCGGACGGCACCGCGCTCCCGAGCCCCAGCCGGGCTCCCCCCAGGTGGAGGAGGCGGCGCCGACGGTCTTCGTCCAGCAGCCCGTCCGTCCCGACATCCCGCTGGTGACCGGCAGGCCCGCCGAGCCCGAGGCGCCGCAGGCCGGCGAGTCCTCCCCCTACGGCGCGCCCGCGCAGGGCGCCCCGTCCGCCCCGGTGGGCGGCGAGACCAGGATGGACTTCAGCGCCCGCGACTGGCAGCAGCAGCCGCAGCCGGTCCAGCCGCAGGCCCAGGACGAGGACGCCACCCAGGCGTTCACCCCCGGCCAGTTCGGCCAGGACCCGTACGCCCAGCAGGCGCAGCCGTCCTACGGCCAGCAGGCCGCGTACGGGCAGCCCCAGGAGCAGTACGGCCAGCAGCCCCAGGAACAGCCCTACGGTCAGCAGCCCCAGGAACAGCCCTACAGTCAGCAGCCCCAGGAACAGCCCTACGGGCAACAGCCGCAGGAGCAGCAGTCCTACGGGCAGCCCCAGCAGCCCTATGGCCAGGCGCAGGAGCAGTACGGCCAGCAGGCGCAGCAGCAGTCCTACGGGCAGCAGTCCCAGCAGCCCTACGGCCAGCCCGAGCAGTACGGCCAGCAGCCCTACGGCCAGCAGGCCGCCTACGGGCAGCAGCAGGATCAGCAGCCCCAGCAGCAGTACGGCCAGCAGCAGGACCAGCCCTACGGCCAGCAGCCCGCCTACGGGCAGCAGCCTTACGGCCAGCCCGAGCAGTACGGGCAGCAGAAGCCCCAGCAGGCGGAGGCGGCCGAGGAGGGCGGCTCCAACAAGATCTGGATCTGGCTCGGTCTGGTCGCCCTGGTGGCGGTCATCGTGATAGTGGCGGCGTTCCTCATCTAGCCCGGCCGACACGCCCGGCACCGGCCGTGCCGGAGGCCGAAGCGCGGGGACCCGTATGATCTTCATGACATACGGGTCTCTTCTCTTTTCCCGGACAGACGGGAACTTTCATCTCGGAGACCTGCGTTCTTCATGTCGATGGGTCCGTGTGCGAGCAGCGGGGGAACGGACCCGAGCCCTGGAACCCGTCCCGCCAAGGTTGCGCGAGAGGCCTTCCAACCGGTAATGCCCATTCGCTTTGACCTCGGGTGAGGCGTTGGGTACTCTCTTCCTTCGTGCCCGCGCTGCGCGGGCTCGCATGCGTGCTCTCGTAAGGCGGCCGGAGGCAGCCGGGAGAGCGGCGTAGATCACTCCCCCGGCTCGGTGGGCTCCTGCTATGGAGCCGGACGGGTCACGGACGGCGCGACACGCCCGACCACGGGGGTCGGTGAAGCAAGTAAACCTGCAGGTCAGAGACGTGCGAACGTGGCTGATCAGGGTTATGCGCGGACGAAAAATTCCGGGTGTGACTCGCGCATACAAAACAGAGCGTGGACCGACCATGCTCACCCGGTCGCGGAGGCCGGGCCCGGTACGACGAAGGAAGACGGAGAAGCGGTGCCCACAATCCAGCAGCTGGTCCGCAAGGGCCGCCAGGACAAGGTGACCAAGAACAAGACACCCGCGCTGAAGGGGAGCCCTCAGCGCCGCGGTGTTTGCACGCGTGTTTACACGACGACGCCCAAGAAGCCGAACTCGGCTCTGCGCAAGGTCGCCCGTGTCCGCCTGACCAGTGGCATCGAGGTCACCGCGTACATCCCCGGTGTCGGGCACAACCTGCAGGAGCACTCCATCGTGCTCGTGCGCGGCGGTCGTGTTAAGGACCTGCCCGGTGTTCGCTACAAGATCATCCGCGGTTCGCTGGACACCCAGGGCGTCCGCAACCGCAAGCAGGCGCGCAGCCGCTACGGCGCGAAGAAGGAGAAGAGCTAATGCCGCGTAAGGGCCCTGCGGGCAAGCGCGTACTGGTCGCTGACCCGGTGTACAACTCCCCGCTGGTCACCAGCCTGGTCAACAAGATCCTGCTGGACGGCAAGCGCTCCATCGCCGAGCGCATCGTCTACAACGCCCTCGAAGGCTGCCGCGAGAAGACCGGCAACGACCCGGTCGTCACGCTCAAGCGCGCTCTCGACAACGTCAAGCCGACCATCGAGGTCAAGTCCCGCCGCGTCGGTGGCGCCACCTACCAGGTCCCGGTCGAGGTCCGCCCGGCCCGCAGCACCACCCTGGCGCTGCGCTGGCTGGTCACCTACTCCCGCGCCCGCCGCGAGAAGACCATGACCGAGCGTCTGATGAACGAGCTGCTCGACGCCTCCAACGGCCTCGGCGCCTCGGTCAAGAAGCGCGAGGACACCCACAAGATGGCCGACTCCAACAAGGCCTTCGCCCACTACCGCTGGTAGCAGCGGCCGGCCGAACCCACGAGAGCAAGGACGCGAGCACCATGGCTGCTAAGACCGGTGTGGACCTCTCCAAGGTCCGCAACATCGGGATCATGGCCCACATCGATGCCGGCAAGACCACGACGACCGAGCGCATCCTGTACTACACGGGCATGAGCTACAAGATCGGCGAGGTCCACGACGGCGCTGCGACCACCGACTGGATGGAGCAGGAGCAGGAGCGCGGCATCACGATCACCTCCGCCGCGGTGACCTGCAAGTGGCCGGTCGAGAACGTCGAGCACACCATCAACATCATCGACACTCCGGGCCACGTCGACTTCACCGTCGAGGTGGAGCGCTCGCTGCGCGTCCTGGACGGCGCCGTCACCGTCTTCGACGGTGTGGCCGGTGTCGAGCCGCAGTCCGAGACCGTGTGGCGTCAGGCCGACCGCTACGGCGTTCCGCGCATCTGCTTCGTCAACAAGCTGGACCGCACCGGCGCCGACTTCCACCGCTGCGTGGACATGATCGTGAACCGCCTCAACGCGATTCCGCTGGTCATGCAGCTGCCGATCGGCGCCGAGGCGGACTTCCTGGGCGTCATCGACCTGGTCAAGATGAAGGCCCTGGTGTGGAACGCCGAGGCCAAGCTGGGCGAGATGTACAACGAGGCGGACATCCCGGCCGACATGGCCGACGCCGCCGAGGAGGCCCGCGCCCAGCTCATCGAGACGCTCTCCGAGAACGACGACGAGCTCATGGAGCTGTACCTGGAGGGCGAGGAGCCCTCCATCGAGCAGCTCATGGCCGGCATCCGCCGGGCGACCCTGGCCGCCAAGCTGACCCCCGTGTTCTGCGGCACCGCCTTCAAGAACAAGGGTGTGCAGCCGCTGCTGGACGCCATCATCCGGTACCTGCCGTCGCCGCTGGACATCGAGGCGATCGAGGGCCACAAGATGGGCGACGAGGACACCGTCATCGCCCGTCAGCCGAGCGAGGACGAGCCCTTCTCCGGCCTGGCCTTCAAGATCATGTCCGACCCGCACCTGGGCAAGCTGACCTTCGTGCGCGTCTACTCCGGCGTGCTGGAGTCCGGCTCCTCCGTCCTGAACTCCGTTCGGGACAAGAAGGAGCGCATCGGCAAGATCTACCGCATGCACGCCAACAAGCGTGAGGAGATCGACCGCGTGGGCGCCGGCGACATCGTCGCCGTCATGGGTCTCAAGCAGACCACCACGGGCGAGACGCTCTGCGACGACAAGAACCCCGTGGTCCTGGAGTCGATGAGCTTCCCGAACCCGGTCATCGACGTGGCGATCGAGCCCAAGACCAAGGCCGACCAGCAGAAGCTGGGCACCGCCATCCAGCGGCTGGCCGAGGAGGACCCGTCCTTCCGGGTCCACACCGATGAGGAGACCGGCCAGACCGTCATCTCCGGCATGGGCGAGCTCCACCTGGAGATCCTCGTCGACCGGATGAAGCGCGAGTTCAAGGTCGACGCCAACATCGGCCGTCCGCAGGTCGCCTACCGCGAGACGATCACCAAGAAGGTCGAGAAGGTCGAGTACACCCACAAGAAGCAGACGGGTGGCTCCGGCCAGTTCGGCCGAGTGATCATCACGCTGGAGCCGATCGGCGGCGGCAGCGACGGCTACGAGTTCGTCAACAAGGTCACCGGTGGCCGCATCCCCCGGGAGTACATCCCGTCGGTGGACGCCGGCTGCCAGGAGGCCGCGGAGTTCGGCGTCCTCGCGGGCTACCCGATGGTGGGCGTGAAGGTCACCCTCCTCGACGGTGCCTACCACGAGGTCGACTCCTCGGAGATGGCCTTCAAGGTCGCCGGTTCGATGGCGTTCAAGGAGGCCGCCCGCCGGGCGACCCCCGCGCTGCTCGAGCCGGTCATGGCGGTCGAGGTCACCACGCCCGAGGACAACATGGGCGACGTGATCGGCGACCTGAACAGCCGCCGCGGCCAGATCCAGGCCATGGACGAGTCGCACGGCGCCCGTATCGTCCGAGCGCTCGTACCGCTCTCGGAGATGTTCGGCTACGTGGGTGACCTGCGCAGCAAGACCCAGGGCCGGGCTGTTTTCAGCATGCAGTTCGACTCCTACGCCGAGGTTCCCTCGAACGTCGCGCAGGAGATCATCGCCAAGGCCAAGGGCGAATAGCCCGCGGCCTGGGCACCACCAAGCCAGACAGACCTGCACCCCACGCCAGTGGGGGATGGACCAAGTCAGAATCACTGAGGAGAACCTCGTGGCGAAGGCCAAGTTCGAGCGGACGAAGCCGCACGTAAACATCGGCACCATCGGTCACATCGACCACGGTAAGACCACCCTTACCGCGGCGATCACCAAGGTGCTGCACGACGCCTACCCGGACGTCAACCCGTTCACGCCGTTCGAGGACATCGACAAGGCTCCCGAGGAGCGCGAGCGCGGTATCACCATCTCGATCGCGCACGTCGAGTACCAGACCGAGTCCCGGCACTACGCCCACGTCGACTGCCCGGGTCACGCGGACTACGTCAAGAACATGATCACCGGTGCCGCCCAGATGGACGGCGCGATCCTGGTCGTGGCGGCCACCGACGGCCCGATGCCGCAGACCCGCGAGCACGTGCTGCTCGCCCGCCAGGTCGGCGTGCCCTACATCGTCGTCGCGCTGAACAAGTGCGACATGGTGGACGACGAGGAGATCCTGGAGCTCGTCGAGCTCGAGGTCCGTGAGCTGCTGAGCGACCAGGAGTTCCCGGGCGACGACCTGCCGGTCGTGCGCATCTCCGCCTACCAGGCGCTGCAGGGCGACGAGAAGTGGACCCAGTCCATCCTCGAGCTCATGAAGGCCGTGGACGAGAACGTCCCGCAGCCCGAGCGCGACACCGAGAAGCCGTTCCTGATGCCGATCGAGGACGTCTTCTCGATCACCGGCCGCGGCACCGTCGTCACCGGCCGCATCGAGCGCGGTGTCGTCAACGTCAACGAGGTCGTCGACATCATCGGCATCAAGGAGAAGAGCACCTCCACCACCGTCACCGGTGTGGAGATGTTCCGCAAGCTCCTCGACCAGGGCCAGGCGGGCGACAACGTCGGCCTCCTGCTGCGCGGCATCAAGCGCGAGGACGTCGAGCGCGGCCAGTGTGTCATCAAGCCGGGCACCAACACCCCGCACACCGAGTTCGAGGCCCAGGTCTACATCCTGGGCAAGGACGAGGGCGGCCGCCACACCCCGTTCTTCAACAACTACCGCCCGCAGTTCTACTTCCGCACCACCGACGTGACCGGTGTGGTGAACCTCCCCGAGGGCACCGAGATGGTCATGCCGGGCGACAACACCGAGATGCGCGTCGAGCTCATCCAGCCGGTCGCCATGGAAGAGGGCCTGAAGTTCGCCATCCGTGAGGGTGGCCGGACGGTCGGCGCGGGTCGCGTCACCAAGATCCTCAAGTAGGCAGCACCACATATGTGACCGCGGGGGAGTGCCCCGTTCGGCGGAAGGTACCCCCGCGGTTGCATATGATTGAACCTTGTCCCTGGACAGGGATACGCGCGAGTGCGAGAGCACTCGCTTTGACACGTCAGCCCGCCTCTCGTGAGAGCGGGAGGTATAAGCGGGGAGTCCACGCTCCTCGCTTGAGCAGCAAAGGATACCGAGGGCACCATGGCGGGACAGAAGATCCGCATCCGGCTCAAGGCCTACGACCACGAGGTCATTGACAGCTCGGCGAAGAAGATCGTTGAGACGGTGACGCGGACGGGCGCCAAGGTCGCCGGCCCGGTACCGCTGCCGACCGAGAAGAACGTGTACTGCGTCATCCGCTCGCCGCACAAGTACAAGGACAGCCGCGAGCACTTCGAGATGCGCACGCACAAGCGGCTGATCGACATCATCGACCCCACCCCCAAGACGGTCGACTCGCTCATGCGGCTCGACCTCCCCGCGGGTGTGGACATCGAGATCAAGCTCTGAGGATCACAACACCATGAGCACCAACAGGAAGGGCGTCCTGGGCGAGAAGCTCGGGATGACCCAGGTCTACGACGATGAGGGCCGGATCGTTCCGGTGACCGTCGTCCTCGCCGGACCGAACGTCGTCACGCAGGTCCGCTCGAGCGAGACGGACGGCTACAGCGCCGTTCAGCTCGGCTTCGGGCAGATCGACCCGCGTAAGGTCAACAAGCCGCTGGCAGGGCACTTCGAGAAGGCCGGCGTCACGCCGCGCCGCTACCTCGTCGAGCTGCGCACCGACGATGCCGCCGAGTACACCCTCGGTCAGGAAGTCCTCGTCTCGACCTTCGAGGCCGGGCAGAAGATCGACGTGACCGGCACGAGCAAGGGCAAGGGCTTCGCCGGCGTCATGAAGCGCCACGGCTTCGCCGGCCTGGGCGCCGGTCACGGCGTCCAGCGCAAGCACCGCTCGCCGGGCTCCATCGGCGGCTGCGCGACCCCGGGCCGCGTCTTCAAGGGCCTGCGCATGGCCGGCCGCATGGGCTCCGCGCGCAAGACCATCCAGAACCTCACCGTGCACTCCGTGGACGCCGAGAAGAACCTCATCCTGATCAAGGGTGCGGTCCCCGGCCCCAACGGCGGCCTGGTCCTGGTCCGCAACGCTGTGAAGAAGATGGAGGCCCAGTCATGACGAAGGCCAACGTCGAACTGGCTCCGGAGATCTTCGAGGCCAAGGTCAACGTCCCGCTGATCCACCAGGTCGTGGTGGCCCAGCTCGCCGCCGCCCGCCAGGGTACGCACAAGACGAAGACCCGTGGCGAGGTCCGCGGCGGCGGCAGGAAGCCGTACCGCCAGAAGGGCACCGGCCGCGCCCGCCAGGGCTCGACCCGCGCGCCGCAGTTCGCCGGCGGTGGCGTCGTCCACGGCCCGCAGCCGCGCGACTACAGCCAGAAGACGCCCAAGAAGATGAAGGCGGCCGCGCTGCGCGGCGCGCTCAGCGACCGCGCCCGCGTCGGCCAGGTCCACGTCGTCGACGCCCTGGTCGAGGGGGAGACCCCCAAGACCAGCGCCGCGCTGAAGGCCCTGCGCGAGGTCACCCAGGCCGTGCGCGTCCTGGTGGTCCTGGACCGCGAGGACGACCTCACCTGGAAGTCGCTGCGCAACGAGCCGAGCGTGCACGTCATCGTCGCCGACCAGCTGAACACCTACGACGTCATGGTCAATGACGACATCGTGTTCACCGAGAAGGGCTACGAGGAGTTCCTCGCCCACGCCAAGGGGAGTGCGAAGTGAGCAGGATCTACGACCCTCGGGACATCCTTCTCGCGCCGGTCGTGTCCGAGAAGTCCTACGGGCTGCTGGACGAGGGCAAGTACACGTTCCTCGTCGACCCCAACGCCGACAAGGTCCAGATCCGCCAGGCGGTGGAGCAGATCTTCGGCGTCAAGGTCGTCGGCGTGAACACCATCAACCGGCAGGGCAAGCGCAAGCGGACCCGCTTCGGCTACGGCAAGCGCAAGGACACCAAGCGCGCCATCGTCAGCCTGGCGGAAGGCGAGCGGATCGACATTTTCGGGCCGCAGGCGTAAGGCCGCAGGCACCGAACTGGATGGGATGAACGAAAAAGATGGGCATCCGTAAGTACAAGCCGACGACTCCGGGTCGTCGTGGCTCCAGCGTGGCCGACTTCGTCGAGGTCACGCGCAGCGAGCCGGAGAAGTCGCTGCTGCGACCGCTCCCCAAGAAGGGCGGCCGTAACAACCACGGCCGCATCACCACCCGCCACCACGGTGGCGGCCACAAGCGCGCCTACCGCCTCATCGACTTCCGTCGGGCGGACAAGGACGGCGTCCCCGCCAAGGTCGCGCACATCGAGTACGACCCCAACCGCACCGCGCGCATCGCGCTGCTGCACTACGCGGACGGTGAGAAGCGCTACATCCTCGCGCCGCAGGGCCTCGGCCAGGGCGACGTGGTGGAGAACGGCGTCGGCGCCGACATCAAGCCCGGCAACTGCCTCCCGCTGCGCAACATCCCGGCGGGTACCGTCGTGCACGCCATCGAGCTGCGTCCGGGCGGCGGGGCCAAGCTGGCCCGCTCCGCGGGTTCCGGCGCCCAGCTGCTGGCCAAGGAGGGCATGTACGCCACCCTGCGCATGCCGTCCGGCGAGATGCGCAAGGTCGACGTCCGCTGCCGCGCGACGGTGGGCGAGGTCGGCAACGCCGAGCAGTCCAACATCAACTGGGGCAAGGCCGGCCGTATGCGCTGGAAGGGCAAGCGCCCGACCGTCCGCGGTGTGGCCATGAACCCGATCGACCACCCGCACGGTGGTGGTGAGGGCAAGACCTCCGGTGGACGCCACCCGGTCAGCCCGTGGGGCCAGAAGGAAGGCCGGACCCGCAAGTCCGGCAAGCCCAGCGACAAGCTGATCGTCCGTCGTCGCAGCAACAAGAAGCGGTAGGAGTCGTCATGCCACGTAGCCTTAAGAAGGGCCCCTTCGTGGACGACCACCTGATGAAAAAGGTGGAAGCCCAGAACGAGAAGGGGACTCACAGCGTCATCAAGACGTGGTCGCGGCGCTCCATGATCGTGCCGGAGATGATCGGTCACACGATCGCCGTGCACGACGGCCGCAAGCACGTCCCGGTGTTCATCAGCGATTCGATGGTCGGGCACAAGCTGGGCGAGTTCGCGCTCACCCGCACGTTCCGCAGCCACGTCAAGGAAGACCGCCGCAGCCGCCGAGGCTGAGCGCAGCAATCAGATGAGAGGAACAGTCATGGAAGCCAGGGCCCAGGCGCGGTTCGTCCGCGTCACGCCCAGGAAGGCCCGCCGTGTGGTGGACCTCATCCGTGGCCTGCCGGCCGCGGAGGCTCAGGCTGTGCTGCGCTTCGCCCCCCAGGCAGCCAGCGAGCCGGTCGGCAAGGTGCTCAACAGCGCCGTCGCCAACGCCACCCACAACTTCAACCTCGCCGAGGACACGCTGGTCGTGGCCCGGACCTGGGTTGACGAGGGTCCGACCCTCAAGCGGTTCCGTCCGCGTGCGCAGGGTCGCGCGTACCGCATCAACAAGCGCACCAGCCACATCACCGTGGTCCTCGAATCCGTCGAGGACGGCGCGCCGGTCAAGAAGACAAGGAGGGCCCGGTAGTGGGGCAGAAGATCAACCCGCACGGGTTCCGCCTGGGCATCACGACCGACTTCAAGAGCCGTTGGTACGCCGACAAGCTCTACAAGGACTACATCAAGGAAGACGTCGCGATCCGTCGCATGCTCACCAAGGGCATGGACCGGGCCGGCATCTCCAAGGTGGAGATCGAGCGCACCCGTGACCGCGTCCGCGTGGACATCCACACCGCCCGGCCGGGCATCGTCATCGGCCGCCGCGGCGCGGAGGCCGACCGCATCCGGGGCGACCTGGAGAAGCTGACCGGCAAGCAGGTCCAGCTGAACATCCTCGAGGTCAAGAACCCCGAGATGGACGCGCAGCTGGTCGCCCAGGGCGTGGCCGAGCAGCTGTCCAGCCGTGTCGCGTTCCGTCGCGCCATGCGCAAGGCGATCCAGTCCACGATGAAGTCCGGCGCCAAGGGCATCAAGGTCCAGTGCTCCGGTCGTCTCGGCGGCGCGGAGATGTCCCGCTCGGAGTTCTACCGCGAGGGCCAGGTGCCGCTGCACACCCTGCGCGCGGACATCGACTACGGCTTCTACGAGGCCCGCACCACCTTCGGCCGCATCGGCGTGAAGGTCTGGATCTACAAGGGTGACGCCGCGCCGACCCGCGCCGAGCGCGAGCAGCGGGCCGCGGCCCAGCGCGCCGGTGCCGGCGGCGGTGGCGAGCGCCGTGGCGGCGAGCGCCGCGGCCGTGGCGGCGAGCGTCCGAGCCGTGGCGGTGCGCGCCGCGGCGGCGGCGAGCGCGCCCCCCGTCAGCAGAACGCAGAGAACACCGCGCCGGCCGCCCCCGAGGCGACCCAGGCGCCTGAGGGGAGCTGAATTCAATGCTGATCCCTCGCAGGGTCAAGCACCGTAAGCAGCACCACCCGAAGCGCCGTGGAATGGCCAAGGGCGGTACGAAGGTGACCTTCGGCGAGTACGGCATCCAGGCTGTCGAGGGTCACTACGTGACCAACCGGCAGATCGAGTCCGCCCGTATCGCCATGACGCGTCACATCAAGCGCGGTGGCAAGGTCTGGATCAACATCTTCCCGGACCGTCCGCTGACCAAGAAGCCCGCCGAGACCCGCATGGGTTCCGGTAAGGGTTCCCCCGAGTGGTGGATCGCCAACGTCAAGCCCGGCCGGGTGATGTTCGAGCTGTCCTACCCGAACGAAGAAATCGCTCGTGAGGCGCTCACCCGCGCCATCCACAAGCTGCCCATGAAGTGCCGGATCGTGAAGAGGGAGGTGGGCGAGTAATGGCGAGCAAGACCGTCGACGACCTGCGCACCCAGCCCGAGGACGAGCTGGTGACCAAGCTGAAGGAATTCAAGGAGGAGCTTTTCAACCTCCGGTTCCAGGCGGCTACCGGTCAGCTGGAGAACCACGGGCGGCTGCGGACGGTCAAGCGTGAGATCGCCCGCATCTACACCGTGATGCGGGAGCGAGAGCTCGGCATCGTCACCGTTGCCGAGGAGGACGAGAAGTGAGCGAGACGACCGAGAGCACCGAGGTGCGGGGCAACCGGAAGGTCCGTGAGGGCCTGGTCGTCAGCGACAAGATGGACAAGACCGTCGTCGTCGCCGTCGAGGACCGCGTCAAGCACCGGCTGTACGGCAAGATCATCCGCCGTACGACCAAGTACAAGGCTCACGACGAGGCCAACGCCTGCGGCGTCGGCGACCGGGTCCGCCTGATGGAGACCCGTCCGCTGTCGGCCACCAAGCGCTGGCGCGTCGTCGAGATCCTCGAGAAGGCCAAGTAACAACCGGCCACATGAAACTGGAGACCGCGGGGGGATTCCTTCCCCCCGCACTCCCCCCCGGGCCTGGCGCCCGGGGGCAAATCCACCAGGCTCCACCGCTGGGTGGAGAACCGGTGAGAACCCACAGGAGTTAGAAGTGATCCAGCAGGAGTCGCGACTCAAGGTCGCCGACAACACCGGTGCGAAGGAGATCCTTTGCATCCGTGTTCTCGGCGGCTCTGGTCGGCGCTATGCGGGCATCGGCGACATCATCGTCGCCACGGTGAAGGACGCCCTTCCCGCGGCCGGTGTGAAGAAGGGCGACGTGGTCAAGGCCGTCGTCGTCCGTACGCGTAAGGAAGTCCGTCGTCCCGACGGTTCCTACATTCGTTTCGACGAGAACGCGGCCGTACTCATCAAGGACGGCGGGGACCCGCGCGGCACCCGCATCTTCGGCCCGGTCGGCCGCGAGCTGCGTGACAAGAAGTTCATGCGCATCGTCTCGCTCGCGCCGGAGGTGCTGTGATGAAGATCAAGAAGGGCGACGAGGTCGTCGTCATCGCCGGCAAGTCCAAGGGCGCGACCGGCAAGGTCATCGCCGTCGACCTCAAGCGCGAACGCGTGACGGTCGAGGGCGCCAACCTCATCAAGAAGAACACCAAGGTGGACGCCCAGGGCAAGGGCGGCGGGATCGTCACCGTCGAGGCGCCGCTGCACGTGAGCAACGTCGCGCTGGCCGAGGACGGCAAGCCGACCCGCGTGGGCTACCGCATCGACGAAGACGGCAAGAAGGTCCGGATCTCGCGTCGCACCGGCAAGGAGATCTGAGATGACCGAGACTTCCGTCGAGATCCCGCAGCCGCGGCTCAAGCTGCGGTACCGCGAAGAGATCAAGCAGGCCATGCAGGAGCAGTTCGGTTACGCGAACGTCATGCAGATCCCCGGCCTGACCAAGATCGTGGTGAACATGGGCGTCGGCGAGGCGGCCCGTGACGCCAAGCTGATCGAGGGTGCCGTCAAGGACCTCACCGCCATCACCGGCCAGAAGCCGGCCGTGGCCCGGGCCAAGAAGTCCATCGCGCAGTTCAAGCTGCGCGAGGGCATGCCGATCGGCGCGCACGTCACGCTGCGCGGCGACCGCATGTGGGAGTTCCTGGACCGGCTGCTGACCCTGGCGCTGCCGCGTATCCGTGACTTCCGCGGCCTGTCGCCCAAGCAGTTCGACGGCAACGGCAACTACACCTTCGGTCTGACCGAGCAGGTCATGTTCCACGAGGTGGACGTCGACAAGGTCGACCGTCAGCGCGGTATGGACATCACCATCGTGACGACCGCGAAGAACGACGATGAGGGCCGGGCGCTGCTGAAGCTCCTCGGCTTCCCGTTCAAGGAGGCCTGAGAATGGCGAAGACCGCTCTGATCGCCAAGGCTGCTCGCAAGCCGAAGTTCAAGGTGCGCGGCTACACCCGCTGCTCCCGCTGCGGCCGCCCGCACTCCGTCTACCGCAAGTTCGGCCTGTGCCGTGTCTGCTTCCGGGAGATGGCGCACCGGGGCGAGCTGCCCGGCATCACCAAGTCGAGCTGGTAGAACACGCTGGTCCCGCACGGCGGCCGCCGATTCGGCGGTCGCGGTGCGGATCGCGTACCGTACGTACAACAAGTCCGGGCGCCGCTTTCTGAAGGCGCCCATGACCACGCTGAAGGTCCGTAGGGTCCCGGTACCCGCACAGGGTGCGCCGGGGCAGCTGGAAACCGCAGTGAGGAAGGGCCAGCAGGCCATGACGATGACCGACCCGATCGCAGACATGCTCACGCGTCTGCGTAACGCGAACTCGGCTTACCACGACACCGTGGGGATGCCGTACTCGAAGATCAAGGCGCACATCTCCGAGATCCTCCAGCAGGAGGGCTACATCTCGGGATGGCACGTCGAGGATGCCGAAGTGGGCAAGAAGCTCGTGATCGACCTGAAGTTCGGGCCGACCCGCGAGCGTTCCATCGCCGGCATCAAGCGCGTCTCCAAGCCCGGTCTCCGGGTTTACGCGAAGAAGGACAACCTGCCGAAGGTCCTGGGCGGACTGGGCGTCGCGATCATCTCGACGTCCTCCGGTCTGATGACCGACAAGCAGGCGGGCAAGCGCGGCGTGGGCGGCGAAGTCCTCGCCTACGTCTGGTAACGGAAGGAGGAACAGACATGTCTCGCATTGGACGTCTGCCCATCTCCGTTCCCAGCGGAGTCGAGGTCAAGATCGATGGCCAGCAGGTCACGGTCAAGGGTTCGAAGGGCACGCTCGAGCACACGATCGCAGAGCCGATCAAGGCCGAGCTGGAGAACGGCGTGATCACGGTCACCCGTCCCAACGACATCAACACCGTCCGAGGGCTGCACGGCCTGACCCGGACGCTCATCTCCAACATGGTCGAGGGTGTCACCCAGGGCTATGTCAAGACCCTCGAGATCCAGGGCGTCGGCTACCGCGTCGTGGCCAAGGGCAAGGACCTGGAGTTCTCGCTGGGCTACAGCCACCCGATCCTGGTGAAGGCGCCCGACGGCATCACCTTCACGGTCGAGAAGCCGACCCTGTTCAAGGTCGAGGGCATCGACAAGCAGAAGGTCGGCGAGGTCGCGGCGAACATTCGCAAGCTGCGCAAGCCCGACCCGTACAAGGGCAAGGGTGTGCGCTACCAGGGCGAGCACATCCGCCGCAAGGTCGGAAAGGCTGGTAAGTAGTCATGGCTGGCACCAAGGGCCTGTTCCGGAAGGGAACGAGCAAGCGGGCCTCCTCCCGCAAGCGTCGTCACCTTCGGGTCCGCAAGAAGGTCGTCGGCACGGCTACGCGCCCGCGGCTCATCGTGACCCGTTCGACCAAGCACGTCTTCGTCCAGGTCGTGGACGACACGGTCGGCAAGACCGTCGCGTCCGCCTCGACCATGGAGGCCGCGCTGCGCGCCGCCGAGGGCGACAAGACCGCCAAGTCGCATGAGGTCGGCAAGCTCGTCGCCGAGCGCGCCAAGGCCGTGGGCGTCGAGGCGGTCGTCTTCGACCGCGCCGGCAACAAGTACCACGGCCGCGTGGCCGCCGTCGCGGACGGCGCTCGCGAAGGGGGTCTCGCACTGTGACCCCCACGATCACGTCTGAGAAGAGGAACCACTAATGGCAGCTGCTCCCAGTCGCGGAGGCGGCCAGGGCGGCGAGCGTCGTCAGGGTGGCCGCGACGGACGCCGTGACGACCGCCGCGGTGGCGCCGACAAGGGCACGTCGTACATCGAGCGCGTCGTCGCGATCAACCGTGTCGCCAAGGTCGTGAAGGGCGGTCGTCGCTTCAGCTTCACCGCCCTGGTGATCGTGGGCGACGGCAACGGCACCGTCGGCGTCGGTTACGGCAAGGCGAAGGAAGTTCCGGCCGCGATCGCCAAGGGCGTCGAAGAGGCCAAGAAGAACTTCTTCAAGGTCCCCAGGATCCAGGGCACCATCCCGCACCGGGTCCAGGGCGAGGCCGCCGCGGGCGTCGTGCTGCTCAAGCCGGCCAGCCCCGGTACCGGTGTCATCGCCGGTGGCCCGGTGCGCGCCGTGCTGGAGGCCGCCGGCATCCAGGACGTCCTGTCCAAGTCGCTCGGCTCCTCGAACGCCATCAACATCGTCCACGCGACGGTGACGGCGCTCAAGCAGCTGAAGCGTCCGGAGGAGATCGCCGCCAAGCGCGGCCTGCCTCTGGAGGACGTGGCTCCCGCGGCTCTGCTGCGGGCCCGCGCCGCCGGCCTGGAGGCCGCGAAGGCCGAGGTGACGTCATGACCCAGCTCAAGATCACGCAGATCAAGTCTGTGATCAGTGAGAAGCAGAACCAGCGGGACTCGCTGCGGACCCTGGGCCTCAAGAAGATCGGCCAGAGCGTCGTTCGCGAGGACAAGCCCGAGGTCGTCGGCCTGATCCGCACCGTTGCCCACCTGGTGAAGGTGGAGGAGGTCCAGTCATGAGCGAGGCTCTGAAGGTCCACGACCTCAAGCCGGCTCCGGGCGCCAACAAGAAGAAGACCCGCAAGGGTCGGGGCGAGGCGTCCAAGGGCAAGACCGCCGGCCGCGGTACCAAGGGCACCAAGGCCCGCAACACCGTGCCGGTCGGCTTCGAGGGCGGCCAGATGCCGCTGATCCGGCGGGTTCCGAAGCTCAAGGGCTTCAAGAACCCGAACCGGGTCGAGTTCCAGGTGGTCAACCTGGACAAGCTGTCCGAGCTCTACCCCTCGGGCGGCGAGGTCACCGCCGAGGACCTGGCGGCCAAGGGCGCTGTGCGCTCCGGCCGTCCGGTCAAGATCCTCGGCACCGGTGAGATCTCCGTGGCGGTCCAGGTGAAGGTCAACGCCTTCTCCGGATCCGCCCAGGAGAAGATCATCGCTGCCGGCGGGTCCGTCGAGCAGGTCTGATTCATGCGGAACCGGGGCTGGCCGTCCATCGTTGGAGGGTCGGCCCCGGCTTCGTCTGCTGTTAGCATTCGACGGGCTCCGACTGTGAGCCGCGTCATCCTAGGCTTGGGTTCCCATGCTGTCTGACCAGGTACACACGCGCAGGAGGAATGGTGCTCACCGCTATCGCTAGGGCGTTCAAGACGCCTGACCTGCGCAAGAAGATACTCTTCACGCTTCTGATCATCGTCGTCTTCCGGATCGGGTCGCTGCTCCCGACGCCCGGCGTCGATGTCGGCGCGGTCAAGGCGGCGCTGGACGCCGCCGAGAGCGGAGAGAACAAGAACCTCTACTCGCTCATCAACCTGTTCAGCGGCGGAGCGCTGCTGCAGCTGTCGGTGTTCGCGCTGGGCATCATGCCCTACATCACCGCGAGCATCATCATCCAGCTGCTCACCGTGGTGATCCCGCGGCTGGAGGCCCTCAAGAAGGAGGGCCAGTCCGGCACCACCAAGATCACGCAGTACACCCGGTACCTGACGATCGGGCTGGCGATCCTGCAGTCGACCGGCATCGTGGCCATGGCCGCCACCGGCAACCTGTTCCAGGGCCAGAACACCGGGGACCTGCTCTACAACACCGACCTGTTCACCATCATCTCGATGGTGATCGTGATGACCGCCGGTACGGCCGTCATCATGTGGCTGGGCGAGCTCGTCACCGACCGCGGCATCGGCAACGGCATGTCGATCCTCATCTTCACGCAGGTCGTCGCGACGTTCCCGCAGCAGTTCGCGAACATCTTCCGCACCAAGGGCGGCTTCATCTTCACGATCGTGATCCTGGTGGGTCTGGCGATCGTGGCCTCGGTGGTGTTCGTCGAGCAGGCGCAGCGCCGCGTCCCCGTGCAGTACGCCAAGCGCATGGTCGGCCGCCGGATGTACGGCGGGACCTCGACCTACATCCCGCTGAAGGTCAACCAGGCCGGCATCATCCCTGTGATCTTCGCCTCGTCGCTGCTGTACCTGCCGCAGCTGGCGGGTCAGCTCTGGCCGAACAACGAGTTCCTCGCCAAGTACATCCTGGCCTACATGGCGCAGGACAACCCGGTGAACATGGCCGTCACGTTCGCCCTGATCATCTTCTTCACCTACTTCTACGTGGCCATCACGTTCAACCCCACTGAAGTAGCCGACAACATGAAGAAGTACGGTGGTTTCATCCCGGGTATCCGTCCGGGGCGGCCCACGGCCGAGTACCTCGACTTCGTACTCAGCAGGATCACCGCTCCCGGCGCGCTCTACCTGGGTCTGGTCGCCCTCATCCCGATGGTGGCGTTCGCGCTCGTCGGCGCAGCGCAGGACTTCCCCTTCGGTGGCACCAGCATCCTGATCATCGTCGGCGTTGGGTTGGACACCGTGAAGCAGATCGAATCGCAGCTCCAGCAGCGTAGCTATGAAGGATTCCTCCGCTAGTGCGCATCGTGCTGGTGGGCCCCCCCGGAGCGGGCAAGGGAACTCAGGCCCAGTTCATCGCATCCCATCTGTCGATCCCGAAAATCTCGACAGGTGACATCTTCCGCGCCAACGTGAGCGGCGGAACCGAGCTCGGCATCCTCGCCAAGCAGTACATGGACAAGGGCGACCTGGTCCCGGACGAGGTGACGGTCGCCATGGTCCGCGACCGGATCGCCCAGCCGGACGCCGTGAGCGGCTTCCTGCTCGACGGCTTCCCGCGCAACGTCCCCCAGGCGGAGACGCTGCGCGACATGCTGGCCGACAACGGCCAGGCCGTGGACAAGGTCCTCGAACTCGTCGTGGACGAGGAGGAGGTCGTCCGCCGGCTGTCGGGCCGCCGCACCTGCGGACAGTGCGGCCGGATCTGGCACGTCGACTTCGACGAGGGCCGCGACGACGTCTGCGACGACTGCGGCGGCAGGCTCTTCCAGCGGGACGACGACAAGGAAGAGGTCGTCCGGCACCGGCTCGAGGTCTACAAGGAACAGACCGAGCCGCTCGTGGAGTTCTACGAGAAGGAAGGCGTGCTCGCGGGGATCGACGCCACCGGTTCGGTGGAGGACGTCACCGCTCGCGCGCTCGCCGCGCTCCGTCCGGCGTAGGCAAGACAGCAGCAGGGGGGGACGGGTGTTCAGAAGACGGATGCGCATCCAGGTGAAGACGCCTGAGCAGATCGAGCTCATGCGGGTCGCCGGCCGGCTGGTCGGCGAGACCCTGGAACTGGTGGCCGCGGCGGTCAAGCCGGGAGTCACCACCAAGGACCTGGACCGGCTGGCCGAGGACAACATCCGAGGCGGCGGTGGCATCCCGTCCTTCATCGGCGTACCAGGGCCGATCACCCCCTTCCCGGCGACGCTGTGCACCTCGGTCAACGAGGAGATCGTCCACTGCATCCCCAGCGACGAGAAGGTCCTCAAGGAAGGGGACATCGTCTCGATCGACTGCGGCGCGATCGTGGACGGCTGGCACGGCGACGCGGCCGTCACCGTCCCGGTGGGCGAGGTCGCCCCGGACGTGGCGGAGCTGCTGACGGTGACCGAGGAGTCCCTGTGGCGGGGTATGGCCGCCTGCAGGGCCGGGGGCAACCTGGGGGACATCGGGCACGCGGTCGCCTCTTACGTGCGCGCTCAGGGCCGCTACGGCATCGTCGAGGGCTACGGCGGGCACGGGATCGGCACCGAGATGCACATGGAGCCCTTCATCCCCAACGTGGGGCGCCGCGGCAGCGGGCTGAAGCTGATCCCCGGCATGGTGTTCGCGATCGAGCCGATGATCAACCTCGGCGCGCCCGGCACCCACGAACTCGAGGACGGCTGGACGGTCGTCACGGTCGACGCCAGCCCCTCGGCGCACTTCGAGCACACGGTGGCGATCACCCCGGAGGGGCCGCAGGTGCTGACCGCGCTTGAAGGCTGGCAGGAACGCATCGCACAATTGCCCTGACGGTGAAGACGTTGAGGAGGGACTCGGATGCCGCAGAATCCGGAGATGCGGGCGTCCGACCGCGACCGTGACCAGTGCGCGGAGATCCTCCGGGAGAACTACGCGCAGGGCCGCCTCACCCAGGAGGAGCTCAACGAGCGCCTGGACGCGGTGTATGAGGCGCGGACGATGGGCGGGCTGCAGCAGCTCACCGCGGACCTCCCCGAGCAGGACCTCTACGACCTTCCGCTGCCGGCCGCCAAGGACTCCGTCCCCGCGGTGCGCACCCCCGCCGATCTGCAGAAGCGGGAGGACGGCGGCCTGCGGGCGGGCTGGGCGGCCTGGGGCACGACCAACCTGATCATCTTCACGATCTGGCTGCTCTCCAGCGTGGCCGGCGGCGACTGGACGAACCTCTGGTTCCTGTGGGTGGCCGGGCCGTGGGGCGCGGGGCTGCTGGCGTGGACCCTCTTCGGCAGGCCCCGCTCGGACGGGGACTGACCGGCGCGGCCGCGGGCGTCCGTCAGGCGGTGGCGCGGATCGCGCGGGTGAGCGCGGAGACCAGGGCGCGCGGGTCGGGCGCCAGTTCCGGCACCACCTCGCGCAGGGCGAGCCAGCCGTTGACCGCCCGGATGGTGGGGCCCGCCTCGTCCAGGACGTGGTCCTCGACCCCGTACCAGGCCGCGACATGGGACCAGCGCCACAACCGGTGGGTCTCGGGCTTGGGGAAGCCGCCGGGGCCGCGCTGGCCGGTACTCGCCAGGCGGACCGACTCGAAGGTGCGGCCCACCCGCTCGGCGATCTCCCGCAGGGCCAGCAGCGGATCGGCCTCCGCCCGCCGGATGACGATGCCGGGGACCGCCGCCTCCACCTGGTTGATCACCTCGATCACCGCGGCGGCCAGGGAGGGCGCGTCCCAGTGGCATCTGGCCTGGCCCGGTCCGGTCACCTCGGCGGCGGACCGCACACAGGCGACGGTGACGTATCCTTGGGTGCGTTCGAACAATGGATCGAGCTCATGCTCGAACACTGGTCTGCTGAGGACCAGTTCGAAGTCATAAGCCGCCATGGTTGAAACGTACAGCGCCCGAGCGTGGTGTGAAAGCCGGTAAGGGCGTGGCGGCGGTGAGACGCTGCTACGTGTCCGGTTGATTTCGCAAACGCGGGCGCGTCGCGTAGACTCATCATTCGGTCCAGTGTCGGATCATCATGCTCGCGTGAAGCGGGGCAAGGTGAACTTGTCTCGCATTGCTGCGGCGGATCCTGCATCCACCCTCGGCGCAGTGCCAGGGATGGGCTGGACGTCCCGGAGAACTCCTCGTCACATCGGTGAGAGCCGTGTGGGACGGGGCTTCCGGGAAGGCAGACGAAACCGATCAGCGAAGCGCGGAGGCCATGGCCAAGAAGGAAGGCGCCATCGAGATCGAGGGCGTTGTCATCGAGTCTCTCCCGAACGCGATGTTCAAGGTAGAGCTCGACAACGGGCACAAGGTCCTCGCGCACATCAGCGGCAAGATGCGGATGCACTACATCCGGATCCTGCCCGACGACCGGGTCGTGGTGGAGCTCTCTCCCTACGACCTGACTCGGGGTCGGATCGTCTACCGCTACAAGTAGACAAGCAAGCCGACTGGGGTTGCCTTTTCCGCTGTGGCAGGCGGGAATGACCCTGCGCAACAAGCTAGGAGACCCAGTGAAGGTCAAGCCGAGTGTCAAGAAGATCTGCTCCAAGTGCCGCGTCATCCGCCGGCACGGCCGCGTCATGGTGATCTGCCAGGACCCGCGCCACAAGCAGCGTCAGGGCTGAGACTCGTTTTCACGCACCGCCACAACTGAGAACATGCCGCAATTCGCCACGTCCGTGCCCACGGCACGGATACGGGCGAGTGACCCCCGGTCGGAGGCCGGGGCCCGACCTGGGCAGGGACGGGGCAGCGGCAGGTAGGACCTCCGCCGACTGAAAGGACACTGCCCGACATGGCACGTCTCCTTGGTGTCGACCTCCCGCGCGAAAAGCGCCTCGAGGTCGCGCTGACCTACATCTACGGCATCGGCCGCACCCGCGCGCTGGAGACCCTCAAGGCCACCGGTGTCTCCGGGGACCTGCGGGTGCACCAGCTCAGCGACGCCGAGCTGATCCCGCTGCGGGACTACATCGACGCCAACTTCAAGATCGAGGGCGACCTGCGCCGCGAGGTGCAGGCGGACATCCGCCGCAAGATCGAGATCGGGTGCTACCAGGGCATCCGGCACCGCAAGGGTCTTCCCGTGCACGGTCAGCGCACGCAGACCAACGCGCGTACCCGCAAGGGCAAGAAGAAGACCGTGGCCGGCAAGAAGAAGGCCGGCAAGAAGTAGACCGGCCGGGGCGTGAAGAGCCCCGCCGCCACCGGTCCGATGACCTCTGGAGTGAAGAAGAGCAATGCCTCCTAAGAGCCGCCAGGGCGCGCCGAAGAAGCTGCGCCGCAAGGAAAAGAAGAACGTCGCTCACGGGCACGCCCACATCAAGAGCACGTTCAACAACACCATCGTGTCGATCACCGACCCGAACGGGAATGTGATCTCCTGGGCCTCCTCCGGCCACGTGGGTTTCAAGGGCTCCCGCAAGTCCACCCCGTACGCCGCCCAGCAGGCCGCCGAGAACGCCGCCCGCCGCGCCATGGAGCACGGCATGCGCAAGGTCGACGTCTTCGTGAAGGGCCCGGGTTCGGGCCGCGAGACCGCCATCCGTTCGCTGCAGGCGACCGGCCTCGAGGTGGGCTCGATCCAGGACGTGACCCCCGTCCCGCACAACGGCTGCCGCCCGCCGAAGCGGCGCCGGGTCTGACGGACGCGGAAATTCAGGTCTGGGGATCGAGGAGATAGAGAGACATGGCTCGTTACACCGGTCCCGACTGCAAGCTCTGCCGTCGGGAGAAGACCAAGCTGTTCCTCAAGGGCAGCAAGTGCCTGGGCGCCAAGTGCCCGATCGAGAGCCGGCCCTACCCTCCGGGTGAGCACGGCCGCGGTCGGACCAAGGAGTCCGAGTACCAGCTCCAGCTGCGGGAGAAGCAGAAGACCCGCCGTATCTACGGCGTGCTCGAGAAGCAGTTCCGCAACTACTACGAAGAGGCCAACCGCAAGACCGGCAAGACGGGTGAGAACCTGCTCTCGCTGCTCGAGCGCCGCCTCGACAACGTCGTCTACCGGGGCGGCTTCGCCAAGTCCCGTGACGCCGCCCGTCAGGCGATCCGCCACAACCACATCCTGGTGAACGGCAAGCGGGTGAACATCCCGTCGTTCCTCGTGTCCGAGAAGGACATCATCGAGGTGCGCGGCAAGTCCACCGAGATGACCCCGTTCGTGGTGGCCCGCGCCGAGTCCGAGGCCCACCAGGTCCCGGCCTGGATCGAGGTCGTCGCCGACAAGATGCGCATCCTGGTGCACTCGCTGCCGGTCCGCCAGCAGATCGACACGCAGGTCCAGGAGCAGCTGATCGTCGAGCTCTACTCCAAGTAAGAGCTCTGCAGCCCCCGAAGAGGTCCATCGGCCTCTTCGGGGGTATGTCCGTTATGTCACGGCCGTCAAATAGCGGGCGGCCCGACAGAAAGCGAGCATCACATGCTCATCGCACAGCGTCCGTCCCTCACCGAAGAGCAGGTGGACGAGTACCGCAGCCGGTTCGTCATCGAGCCGCTGGAGCCGGGCTTCGGCTACACCATCGGTAACTCGCTCCGCCGCACGCTCCTGTCCTCCATCCCCGGCGCCGCGGTCACCAGCATCCGCGTCGAGGGCGTCCTGCACGAGTTCTCCACCGTGCCGGGCGTCAAGGAGGACCTGACCGACGTCATCCTCAACCTCAAGCAGCTGGTCGTCTCCTCCGAGCACGACGAGCCGGTCGTCATGTACCTGCGCAAGCAGGGCCCGGGCGACGTCACCGCCGCGGACATCGCGCCGCCGGCCGGCGTCGAGGTGCACAACCCCGACCTGAAGATCGCCACGCTGAACAGCAAGGCGAAGCTGGAGATGGAGCTGACGGTCGAGCGCGGCCGCGGCTACGTCTCGGCGACCCAGAACAAGCAGCCGGGCCAGGAGATCGGCCGGATCCCGATCGACTCCATCTACTCCCCGGTGCTCAAGGTCACCTACAAGGTCGAGGCGACCCGTGTCGAGCAGCGCACCGACTTCGACCGTCTGATCCTGGACGTCGAGACCAAGCACTGCATGCTGCCGCGCGACGCCGTCGCGTCCGCCGGCAAGACGCTGGTCGAGCTGTTCGGCCTCGCCCGCGAGCTGAACGTCGAGGCCGAGGGCATCGACATGGGCCCGTCCCCCACGGACGCCGCGCTCGCCGCGGACCTGGCCCTGCCGATCGAGGAGCTGAACCTCACGGTCCGCTCCTACAACTGCCTCAAGCGCGAGGGCATCCACTCGGTGGGCGAGCTGGTGGCCCGCTCCGAGCAGGACCTGCTGGACATCCGCAACTTCGGTGCCAAGTCCATCGAAGAGGTCAAGCAGAAGCTGCACGACATGGGGCTGTCCCTCAAGGACTCCCCTCCCGGTTTCGACCCGACCGCCGCCGCCGACGCCTACGGCGACGACGGCGACGAGTCGTTCGCCGAGACCGAGCAGTACTGAGCACCACCGCCGGGCGCCGCGGCGCCCGGCGGCATCCATCAAGCTGACCCCAGTACCTGACACGGCTGGGGCAGGAAGGAAGAACCATGCCCAAGCCCGCCAAGGGAGCCCGTCTCGGCGGCAGCCCGGCCCACGAGAAGCTGATCCTGGCGAACCTCGCCACCCAGCTCTTCGAGTACGGCCGCATCACCACCACCGAGGCCAAGGCCCGCCGCCTGCGCCCGGTGGCCGAGAAGCTGATCACCAAGGCGAAGAAGGGCGACATCGCCAACCGCCGCATGGTGCTGCAGACCATCCGGGACAAGGGTGTGGTGCACAAGCTGTTCGCCGAGATCGGCCCGCACTTCGCCGAGCGGCCGGGCGGCTACACCCGGATCACCAAGATCGGCCCCCGCAAGGGCGACAACGCGCCGATGGCCGTGATCGAGCTCGTGGCCGAGCAGGTCTCCGGGGTGACGGTCCGCAAGACCGCCGCCGAGGAGCCCGTGGTGGAGTCCGACGCCGCCGAGGCCACCGCCGAGGAGCCGAAGGCCGAGGCCGCCGAGGCCGAGACCACCGAGGCCCCGGCCGAGAAGTAAAGGCAACGCCTCGATTCGGGCCCGCCGTCCTCTTCGGAGGACGACGGGCCCGTCTCTTCTTGGGACACTGCTTCCCGTAACGTTCTTCTTCGCACGTGGGGACGGAAAGACACATGACGGCCTTGGTGAGGCTCCGGCTGGACATCAGCTATGACGGGGCGGACTTCGCGGGCTGGGCGCGCCAGCCCGAGCAGCGCACCGTCCAGGGGGTCGTCGAGGAGGCGCTGGCCCGCATCATGCGGCTGGACCCGCCGCCCGTCCTGACCGTGGCGGGCCGTACCGACGCCGGGGTGCACGCCACGGGCCAGGTCGCGCACGTGGTCGTCCCCGCGGCGGCCTACCAGCAGATCAGCAGGGCGATGCCGCGCCGGCTGGCCGCGGTGCTCCCGCCGGACGTGCGGGTGCGCGAGGTGACCCTGGCCCCTGAGGGGTTCGACGCCCGCTTCTCGGCGCTGCGCCGCCGCTACGAGTACCGCGTCGGCGACGAGCCGACGGGTGTCGCGCCGCTGCGCCGCCGGGACACCGTCTGGCACCCGCGGCCCCTGGACGTGGGCCGGATGAACGAGGCGGCGGCGCTGCTGGTCGGCGAGCACGACTTCGCCGCGTACTGCCGCAAGCGCGAGGGCGCCACCACGATCCGCAGGCTGCTGCGCTACGAGTGGGAGCGCAGGGAGGAGCGCCTGGCGGTGGCGACGGTCGAGGCCGACGCGTTCTGCCACTCGATGGTCCGCGCCCTCGTCGGGGCGGTGCTGTCGGTCGGCGACGGGCGCCGCCCGGTGGAGTGGCCGCGCGAGGTGCTGCTGGCCGGGGTGCGCGACTCGGCGGTGAAGGTGGCTCCGGCCCACGGCCTGATCCTGGTGGAGGTCTCCTACCCGGAGGACCGCCTGCTGGCCGACCGCGCCCTGGAGACCCGCAGGGTGCGGACGCTGCCCGCGCCGGCCGTCCCCTCGCCTACCGCTTCCTGAGCGGCTCGCTGACGTAGCCGAGGAAGGACCGGGCGGCCGCGGCGAGCTCCTCGGGCCGCTTGGCCGGCTTGGTGCCGTCGAGGTACTGCGCGTAGGCGTACAGCACGTAGCGGCCGTAGGTGTCCAGGGCGGTGTGGCCGCCCGTCCGGGTGATGGCCTTGGAGTTCTTGCCGGGCAGCGCCGTGAACCAGTTGCCCTTGCGGACGGGGGTCCCGGTCCTGCGGATGGCGAGCGCGACCTTCTTGGTGGGCATGGCCACGACGCCGACGGTGACGCCGATCTTCTTGTTGCCGGTGACGTAGGTGGAGCGCACCAGGCCCTGGCACTTCTGCTTCACCAGGGCCTTGGCCATGGCGCCCCCGGCGGCGTAGTCGCAGCGCAGGTTGAGCGACTTGCGGTCCAGGACGAAGTCCCGCCCGTCCAGCTGGATCTTCTTCGAGGGGAAGATCTCCTCCATGGTCAGCGGCCTGGGGTCGGTCTTGGCGCTGTCCACGGCGGGGGCGGAGGGCTTGGCCGGGGACTTCTCGGGCGACGGCGGCGGCGTGGTCGCCTGCGGCCGGGCGGAGCTCCGGGCGACCACCGGGGTGCCGGAGGGCTTGGGGTCCTTGTCGGCGCCGGGTCCGGAGAGCACCACGTAGGCGGCGCCCGCGACGGCCAGGGTGGGCACGAGCGCCAGCGCGACGTACAGCGTGGTGCGCTTCTTCCTGGGCTCCTCGGCCGGGGGCAGGGGAGCCAGGGCGCGGGAGGTGGATTCGGCGGGCGGCCCGAGGGGTCTGGCGGCCATGCCCACGATGGTCTGGCCGGCGCCGGGGTGGCCTTCGGCCGGGGGGGAGCTCCAGACCCCGGGGGAGTCCAGCAGCCGCTGCTCGGCCTGCCTCTTGTCGCCGGCGGCGCCCGCGGGCAGGTCGGTCACGGTCTGGAGGGAGGGAGAGGCGAAGGCCACGGCATGGGGGTCCTCCCGTGGAAGATCGTTGACGGTGACCGTGGTGTCGGCCCCCGGGGAGGGGCGCAGGGACGGCGGTACCGCGCGGCGGGTGTCGACCGACGGCACGCCGGGGCCCGCGACCAGGACACCCGGGGGTTCGGACTCGCCGCCCGGGACGGAGGACGTGCTCCACCAGGGGGCGCTGGGCGGACCCTGCACCGGTGGCCCGCCGGGTGCGGCGGGCTGCTCGAAGCCCGGCGGAGCCGGGGGAACCGGGGCGGTCTCGGCGGCCTCGGTGGTCTCGGCCCCAGATGGGCCATCGTCAGGACCGGACATGGACGTACAGCGTAGTCAAACCCCTAGGTATCTGGAGCCTTCGCCAAATAATTCAGCGTCCCGGCTTACCCGTCTCATCCCGGATGTGCAGGGCGGGGCCGAGGTTGCTGCCGGTGACCGTGCTCTGCGCGAACGTCTGCGCGGCCTTCTTGTGCTTGGCGGGAATGGCCTTGCCGTCCGGCAGCTGCACCCAGGTCATGATGAGGTAGTGGCCGCGGCTCCACGCCGCGCCCAGCGCGTCGCCCTGGCCGATCTTGCTGGTGACGCCCTTGCCCGGCACCGCGATGACGTAGGCGTCCTTGGCCGTCGCGGCCTTGGCGGCCTTGGCGGCGGCCGAGGCGCTGGCGAGGTTGGCCACGCCGACCGTGCCGATCATCTTGCCGCCCGCGGTGGCGAAGGTCGCGCGCAGGAACTGGGTGCACTTGCCCTTGGTCAGTGCGGCCTGCAGCGCCGTTCCGTGGACGCTCTCCTTGCAGGAGGCCTTCTTGCGGGTGGACATCACATAGCTGATGCCCTTCTCGGTGAACTTCTTCTTGCGGAAGACCTCGCCGAGGGACAGCGGCTTCGGGTCGGTCTTGCGGCTCCGCAGCAGGCCGCCCTCGGCCACTGGCGCGTCGCTCGGCTGCGCGGACGCCGTGGGTTCGCCGCCGTCGCCGGCCTTGGGGTCGGTGGTCACCTGCGACGAGGAGTTCGAGGCGTTCTTCTTTGGCTCGTCCTCGCCCTGGAGCAGCACGACGCCGGCGGCCAGCGCCACCGCGACGACCAGGGCGCCGCCGATGATCAGGGGCTTGCGGCCGCCCTTGCCGCGGCCCTCGCCGCCGGGCGGGGTCCCGTCACCGTTCCACTGCTCGCCCGGCCCGAAGCCGTCGTTGCCCTGCGGCTGCCACGGGACGGCCGGCTGCGGGCCGGTGTAGCCGCCGTGAGGGGGCTGGGCCGCGAGGCCGCCGGGCATCTGCTGGGGGCCGCTGCGCCCGTCGTAGGGCTGCTGCTGGTCGTAGGGCTGCTGCTCGAAGCCCTGCGGCTGCTGGTCGTGCGGCTGCTCGAAGCCCTGCTGTTCCGGCCAGGCGGCCGGCTGTGGGGAGAGGGACTGCGCGCCGGTGAAGGGCTGTGACGCCAGGGAGCCCTCCGGCGCTTCATAGGGGGAAGGCTCGTAGGCCGGCGGCTCATAGGGAGGGAATGCCTGGG
This sequence comes from Actinocorallia populi, assembly GCF_002995495.1. Lineage (GTDB taxonomy): Bacteria > Actinomycetota > Actinomycetes > Streptosporangiales > Streptosporangiaceae > Actinocorallia > Actinocorallia populi. Next base: position 235,085 of record NZ_PVZV01000009.1, read on the forward strand.
TTCCGCCAGGAGCCTCGTAGGGCTGCGCGGAAAGCGGGCCGGAGGGCGTCTCGAAACCGCCGGTGCCGGGCTTGGAGAAGTCCTGCGGGGAGAAGTCCTGGGGCTCGTGCGCGTCATAGGACTGCGGGTCGTAGACGGGCAGCGCGTGGGTGCCCGTGGGAGGCTGCTCGAAGGCCTGCTGGGGGGCGTCCTCCCAGGGGGTGGCCTGCGGCCCGCTCGGGCTCTCCGGCCAGCCGGCCTGCCCCGGCTCGGGGAAGCCGCCGGAGGAGTCGGTGAAGGTGGCGTTGGCTCCGGTGCCCGGTCCGGGGAAGCCGTCGGAGGAGTCGGTGAAGGTGGCGTTGGCCCCCGTGCCCTGCCCGGGGAAGGAGGCCGGGGCCGAGAGGGGGTCGTCGCCCCAGGAGGGCTGTGATTCGGCCCACTCGGGTGCGGCCGGGGGCTGCGGCGGGGCCGCAGCGCTCTCCAGCCAGGATCCGGGCTGCTCCGCCGCGGGGGGCTGCGGCTCGGAGCCCCAGCCGGTGACGCCGGACTCGCCGCCGTGCCAGGAGGCCTTCTCCTGGTCCTCGGAAGGCTGCTGAGGCACCGGCGCGCTCAACGGGTGCCGGGACCAGGGGTCGGTCTCCAGCGGAGTGTTGTCCCATGGCGGCTGGTCGTTGTCACCCGGATAACCCATGTTGCGGAGCCTATCGGTCGTTTCGAGGTGCCCTTCGGCCCGAATTCGTCCCACCATGACATGGCCGGAGCCTCCGTGCAGCTCATTCGGCCCAGCGGGGGAGAGTTCTCGGGCATACTGGGGGCATACTGTCAGAGGCAGGATCGGCACCCGTGACCGCCGTCCCGTTTGCTCGAACGGTGCGCCGTCCGAGGGTGCTGCTTTGCCCGCGCTCCAGAGCTTGGGTATCCTGCTCCTTTGTATGTGTCGGGTTGCCAGTCAGGCATGCACACCGGCACCCGGTCCGGATCTTCCGAAGGGCCGATCCCAACAGTCGACAGAAACGAAGGCTTACGCCGTGCGCACGTACACCCCTAAGCCCGCTGACGTGCAGCGTCAGTGGCACGTCATCGACGCGACCGATGTCGTGCTGGGTCGCCTTGCCAGCCAGGTCGCGATCCTGCTTCGGGGCAAGCACAAGCCGATCTACGCACCGCACGTTGACACCGGTGACTACGTCATCATCATCAACGCCGACAAGGTCTCGCTCAGCGGCAAGAAGCTCGAGCAGAAGAAGGCCTACCGTCACTCGGGTTACCCGGGTGGTCTGCGTTCCACCCTCTACAAGGACCTGCTCGAGAAGCACCCCGAGCGGGCCGTGGAGAAGGCGATCAAGGGCATGCTGCCGAAGAACAAGCTCGGCCGCGCCATGTTCGGCAAGGTGAAGGTCTACGCGGGCGCGAACCACCCGCACTCGGCCCAGCAGCCCGTGCCGTTCGAGATCACGCAGATCGCTCAGTAGTAGATCTGGCCTTTGTGCCGGCTCCACCGTCCGAAAAAGAGGCCGCTGGGGCGCCCTGGGAGCTCGAGTCAGGGTCCGCCGCCCCGGTTAGAAGACCAACGAGGAGAATTGTGGCTGAGACCACCGAGACGTTCGACGAGTACGGCTCCACCGAGGAGACCCCGTCGGAGTACACCACCGAGTCCGTGGTGGTGGACGAGGAGAACGCGGTCCGCGTCCCCGCCGCCACGGGACCGGCGTCCGCGACCGGCCGCCGCAAGGAGGCGATCGCCCGCGTTCGCATCATCCCCGGCTCCGGCAACTGGACGATCAACGGCCGCACCCTCGAGGGCTACTTCCCGAACAAGGTGCACCAGCAGCTCATCAACGAGCCCTTCGTCACGCTCGGCCTCGAGGGCCAGTGGGACGTCATCGCCCGCATCAACGGCGGCGGTGTGACCGGTCAGGCCGGCGCCCTGCGCATGGGGATCTCCCGGGCGCTGCAGATCTCCGACCCGGACAACCGCCCCGCCCTGAAGAAGGCGGGCTTCCTCACCCGTGACCCGCGGGCCAAGGAACGCAAGAAGGCCGGTCTCAAGAAGGCCCGTAAGGCTCCGCAGTACAGCAAGCGTTGATTCGCGGGCTTGCTTGACCAGGCGGCGGGCACCACACAGTGGTGTCCGCCGTTTTGGCATTTCCCCCGACTATGAAAGTGAACTGCTGTGGGTCGTTTGTTCGGAACTGACGGCGTGCGGGGCCTGGCGAACCGGGACCTCACCGCGCGCCTGGCGATGGAGCTGTCCATGGCCGCCGCCCGGGTGCTGGGCGACGCAGGGGCGTTCGAGGGGCACCGCCCGGTCGCGGTGGTGGGCAGGGATCCGCGGGCCTCGGGCGAGTTCCTGGAGGCCGCGGTGGTGGCGGGACTGGCGGGCGCGGGCGTCGACGTGCGGCGCCTGGGCGTGCTGCCGACACCGGCGGTGGCCTACCTGACCAGGGAGCTGGGCGCGGACCTGGGCGTGATGTTGTCGGCGTCGCACAACCCGGCTCCCGACAACGGCATCAAGTTCTTCGACCGCAGCGGCTACAAACTCCCCGACGAGCTCGAGGACCGCATCGAGGCGAAGCTCGGCAGGCTCGACGAGGGCTGGGAGGCCCCGACGGGCGCGGGCGTCGGGCGGGTCGTCGAGGCGCACGGCGAGCTGGACAGGTACGCCGAGCACCTGCTGTCCACCCTGGAGGTGCCGCTGTCGGGGCTGCGCGTCGTGGTGGACTGCGCGCACGGCGCCGCGGCGGAGCTGGCGCCGGGGCTGCTGCGCCGGGCGGGGGCCGAGGTCTTCGAGATCGGCACCGAGCCGGACGGGCTCAACATCAACGACGGGGTGGGCTCCACCCATCTGGGCACGCTGCGCGAGGCGGTGCTGCGGCACGGCGCCGACGCCGGCGTCGCCTTCGACGGGGACGCCGACCGGTGCCTGGCGGTCACGTCCGGCGGCGAGGTGGTGGACGGCGACCAGATCATGGCGATCCTGGCGCTGGAGCTGCACGAGGCGGGCCGGCTGCCGGCCGGGACGGTCGTGGCCACGGTCATGTCGAACCTGGGCTTCAAGCTGGCGCTGCAGGGCCACGGGCTGAAGATCCTGGAGACGTCGGTGGGGGACCGCTACGTCCTGGAGGCGATGCGCGAGGGCGGCTACGGCTTCGGCGGCGAGCAGTCCGGACATGTGATCATGCTGGAGCACGGCACCACCGGGGACGGCCTGCTGACCGGCCTGCACCTGCTGGGCGCGGTGGCGCGGCGCGGGCGGCCGCTGGACGAGCTGGCCAAGTGCATGACCCGGCTGCCGCAGGTGCTCATCAACGTGCGGGGCGTGGACAAGGCCAGGGCCAGGACGTCCGTGGAGCTGCTGGCGGCGATCGAGGCGGCGGAACTGGAGCTGGGCGCCTCGGGCCGGGTGCTGATCCGCCCGTCGGGCACCGAGCCGATGGTGCGGGTGATGGTGGAGGCGGCGGCCGAGGAGCAGGCCCACGACATCGCGGAGCGCCTGGCGGACGTGGTCCGCACGCACCTCTGACCTCTCCTTCGGGAATTCGTTTCTCTCGGACGGCGGTCTTCATTAGGCTTCTCGGTTCGCCCATCTTTCAAGGAGAGCCGAAGCATGCCCGGGGAAGCCGACGTAGCCGACACGCAGCAGGTACTGGAGGCGGAGCGCGCCCATCTGCGGGGGGCGCGCGAGGCGCTTCGCAGGATGCGCGAGCACGCGGAGTCGCTGTCGGCCGACGCGGCGGGTGACTGGGTGTCCAGGCAGGTGCTGGAGTCGCTGCTGGACCAGCGGGTCAGGGCGCTGGCCGACCATCCGGACACGCCGCTGTTCTTCGGCCGGCTCGACCATCTCGGGGGCGCGGGGTCCGGCGACGGCGGGGACCTGCCGGGGACGGTCCACGTCGGGCGGCGGCACGTGCACGACGAGGAGGGGCTGGCGCTCGTCCTGGACTGGCGGGCGCCGGTGGCGCGGGCCTTCTACCAGGCGGGGCCGCGGGACCCGATGGGGGTGGCGCGGCGCAGGCGGTTCGGTTTCGCCCGGGGGGAGCTGACCGGTTTCGAGGACGAGCCGCTGGACGGGCGCGACCTGGGGCCGTCGCGGCTGCTGACCGAGGAGGTCGAGCGCCCGCGTACCGGCCCGATGCGCGACATCGTGGCGACGATCCAGCCGGAGCAGGACGTCATCGTGCGGGCGGCGCTGCCGGACACGGTGTGCGTCCAGGGCGCGCCGGGCACCGGGAAGACCGCGGTGGGCCTGCACCGGGCGGCCTACCTGCTGTTCACCCACCGGGAGCGGCTGGGCCGTTCCGGAGTGCTCATCGTCGGGCCGAACCGGGCGTTCCTCTCCTACATCGCGAGCGTTCTTCCGGCGCTGGGCGAGGTGCGGGTGGACCAGGCGACCGTCGACGACCTCCTGGGCGTCCCCGCGGGAACGGAAGCCCTTTCCGTGGCCGCGTTGAAGGGCGACGTACGTTTGGCGCAGGTGCTGCGGAAATCGCTGTGGATGCATTTGAACAAGCCGGAGACGGGCCTGCTGTTCGTGAAGGGCGGCTCGCGCTACCGCATTCCCGGTGACGAGATCCGGGAGCTGGTGTCCTCCCTGCGCGGAACGACGCGTTACGCGGCGGGACGCCACACTCTCGCGCAGCGGCTCGCGCACCGCGTACTGGTGCAGATGGAGCAGCGCGGAGAGGCGCCTGACGACCGCGTCCACGACGTCGTCGCGCGGTCCAAGGCGGTCAAGGCGGTCGTCGATCAGGTGTGGCCGAAGGTGACGCCGCAGCAGGTCCTCCACCGGCTGCTCGGCGACGCGGAGTTCCTCGCGCGGGCCGCCAAGGGAGTGCTGGACGAGGAGGAGCAGGCGCTGCTGCTGTGGCGCAAGGCGCCCCGCTCGGCGCGGTCGGCCAAGTGGACCTCGGCGGACCTCGCGCTGCTGGACGAGCTCGCCGACCTCATCGAACGCACCGGTTCGCTCGGCCATCTGATCGTGGACGAGGCGCAGGACCTGTCGCCGATGCAGCTGCGCGCGCTGGGACGGCGCTGCGCCACCGGTTCGGCGACCATCCTGGGGGACCTGGCGCAGGGCACGACGCCCTGGGCGGTGCGGTCGTGGGAGGAGGTGCTGACCCATCTGGGCAAGGAGGGCGAGGTCACCGAGCTGACCCTCGGCTTCCGGGTGCCGATGGAGGTGCTGGACTACGCGGCGCGGCTGCTCCCGTCCGTCGCGCCGGGCCTGGCGGCCCCCCGGTCACTGCGCGCCGGCGCGGGAGCCCTCTCGGTGCGCCGGGTGCGGGACGCGCACGACGCGGCCGTCACGGCGGTCCTGGAGGCTCAGGCCAGGGACGGGTCCATCGGGGTCATCGTCGCGGACGGGCGCCTGGCGGAGCTCTCGGGGACACTGGAGGACAACGGGGTGGACCACGCCGTGCTCACTCCCGACGGGGTCGAGGGCGAGCGCGTGCACCTCGTCCCGGCGACCCTCGCCAAGGGCCTGGAGTACGACCACGTCGTGGTCGTCGAGCCCGCCGAGATCGTCGCGGCCGAAGAGCGGGGCCTGGCCCGCCTGTACGTGGTGCTCACCCGCGCGGTCACCTCCCTGACCGTCCTGCACCACGCGCCCCTTCCCGACGTCCTCGCCTGAGCCGCGCCGTCTCGCCTGAGCCGCGGCCTCAGGCGTCGATCTCCAGCCTGCCGACCTTCAGGTGGGCTATCTCGACGGTGCCGGCCCGCAGGTGGGTGACGACCGCCCTCTTGACGGCGAGCCTGCCGATGGCCAGCGCGCCGATCGCGAGGGCGCCGACGGCGGCCGCGCCGACGAGGGCGGCCCCGACCGCCAGCGAGCCGCGCGCGGCCGCGCCTATCGCCTGGGCGCCCATTGCGTCTGCCCTTATCTCGTCCTTCGGCGTGACCTTTTCACGGCACTGTTCGTTCTCCATGCGGAACATTCTCCCGCGGGGAATCCGTGCGTAACGATTTGAGCCTCGCCTGTTCCGGGAAGGCGCCGGAGCAGGCGACGATGAGGGCATGGACGTCGGCGTGAACGTGGCGAGTCCCTTCTCCCAACGAGTGTTGACGCTCACCCGTCCGTGGCCGGGTGTCACGGTCCAGGCGGCGGACTGCGGCGGCGGCGCGGCCCTGGTGTTCGCCGGGTGCCAGGTGGCGCACCTGCACGGGGGCGACGAGGCCGAGCTGCTGCTCGGGCACCGGAGCGCGGCCAGGCTGGGCCCGCTGCTCGCCGGGTCGGGGAGGGCCTGGGTCGACGGCAGGACGGTGCGGCTCCGGCTGGGCGGGGAGAGCGACGTGCGGACGCTGCTGTCGCTGCTCAGCCTCGCCATGAAGACGTGTGCCGACGATGGTTGCCGTGGGAACGCTCCATGGTGCCGGATAGGGCGCGGCGCGGCGGTCTGCTGAGTGTTCAGCAGGTCTTCAGGAAGTTCCCGAGGGCGGTGTGGTCGGCGCGTGTCGCCGGAAGGTCGTACTTCTTGGCGACGGTGACGAACAACCCCGCGTAGGTGCACTGGTAGTCGGCGGGGGGCTTCCACTCGGCAGGCCCCGAGTCGCCCTTCTGCTGGTTGGGGCGGCCCGAGACGGCCAGCAGGTTGAGGGGGTCGTTGGCGAACTCCGTACGCCGCTCCTCCGGCCAGCCGTCCGCGCCCATCCGCCAGGCCAGGGCCAGGGGGTAGACGTGGTCGATCTGCACCTGGGAGGGCCGGGAGCGGGTGAAGGAGACCTTTCCGCCGCTGTAGGGGTCGTCCTCCAGGACGCCGGTGAGGACGAGGCAGCCGTCGTCGTCCCGGGTCACCGAGGCGAGGTCGCGCGCGAGGATGTCGTTGCGGGTGTCGCAGCCGTTGCCGTCGACGTCCTTCCAGGGGGTGCCGAAGGCCCTGCGGTCGTAGCCGTCCCCGTCCCCTTCGCCGGTGATGCGCAACGAGCCGAGGTCCTCCAGCGCGCCCCTGGACTCGGTGCCGGAGGTGCCGGGGGAGCGGGTCGAGGAGTCGGGGGGATCGGTGCCCGGTTCGGCGCTGCAACCGCCGAGCAGCAGGACGGCGCCGACCGCCAGGGCGAGGGGCCGGAACATCGCCGCTCCTCTTCTTCAGGGGATATGCCGAGATTGGGAGGTTTTAGATTATCGGCGGAAGACGGTGCCGGGGCACTCTCCGATCCGCCACCATGGCGGGATGATCCATCTGCGCTCGATCGTGCCGGTCGAACGGACCGAGGAGGTCGTGGCCGGCCTCACCGCCGACCCGGGTGTCACCAACCTCGTGGTGCTGCCCGGGGCGGCCCGCGACCCCGCCGGGGACGTGGTGCTGTGCGACGTGGCGCGCGAGGCCGCGGACGGCGTCATCGAGGAGCTCAAGCTGCACGGCCTGGCCGCCCACGGCTCGATCTCCATGGACCAGATCGAGCTGTCGATCTCCAAGGCGGCCGAGGAGGCCGAACGGCGCGCGCCCGGACACGGCGACGACGCGGTGATCTGGGACCACCTGCGCCGGGAGCTGCTGGAGGGCACCCGGCTCACCTGGACGTTCCTGGCCTTCCTCACCCTGGCCACCATGCTCGCCGGGATCGCCGCGCTGCTGGACTCCCCGATCCTCATCGTCGGCGCGATGGTGCTCGGACCGGAGTTCGGGGCGATCGCCATGATCTCCTACGGCCTGCTCTTCCGCCGCTGGAGGGAGATCGGCCGGGCGCTGGGCACCCTGGTGATCGGCTTCGCCTTCGCCGTCGCGGTGACGTTCGTCTGCACCTGGGCCGGCGAGCTGCTGGGCATCGTGGACGTCGCGCGGCTGCCCGAGGAACGGCCGCTGACCGGCTTCGTGTACTCGCCCGACCGCTGGTCGTTCATCGTGGCGGTGCTGGCGGGCGCGGCCGGGGTGCTGTCGCTGACGTCGGACAAGTCCTCCTCCCTGGTGGGGGTGTTCATCTCGGTGACCACCGTCCCCGCCGCGGGGAACCTGGCGGTGGCGCTGGCGCTGGGCCACCTCACGGAGGTGCGCGGCTCGATCCTGCAGCTCCTGGTCAACGTCCTGGGCATGATCGTCGCCGGGGTGGTGACGCTGCTCGTCCAATGGTGCGGCACCAGAATCCTCCTGAAGAGGACGCCACGTGGCTCTCATGGGGGATGACGGGGGAACGGGGGGCTTCTAGCCTGGCGTCATGCCGATCATCGCCACCCAGGACCTCACGATGAGGTTCCCCGGGGTGACCGCGCTGGACGCGTTGAGCTTCACCGTCGAACCCGGGGTCACCGGGCTCGTCGGAGCCAACGGCGCGGGCAAGTCCACCCTCATCAAGATCCTGCTCGGTCTGCTGCCCCCGACGTCGGGCGGGGCCCGGGTGCTCGAGCACGACATCGCCGCGGACGGTGCGCGGATCCGGGAACTGGTCGGGTTCATGCCCGAGTACGACTGCCTGCCCCCGGACGTGTCGGCGACCGAGTTCGTCGTCCACCTCGGGCGGGTGTCGGGGCTGCCCGCCACCGCCGCCCGGGAGCGCGCCGCCGACGTGCTGCGCCACGTCGGCCTGTACGAGGAGCGCTACCGCCCGATGGGCGGCTACTCCACCGGCATGCGGCAGAAGGTCAAGCTCGCCCAGGCGCTCGTCCACGACCCGCGGCTGGTCTTCCTCGACGAGCCCACCAACGGCCTGGACCCGCGGGGGCGCGACGAGATGCTCGCGCTCATCCGGCGGATCGGCGCCGAGTTCGGCATCAGCGTGCTGGTCACCTCCCACCTGCTCGGCGAGCTGGAACGGGTCTGCGACCAGGTCGTGATCATCGACGGGGGCCGGCTGCTGAGCGCCCAGTCCGTCTCGGCCTACACCGAGGCCAGCGGGCGGCTGCTGGTGGAGGTCGAGGACGGCCGGGAGGCGCTCGAACGGCTCCTGGCCGAGCAGGGCGCGTCGGTCCGGCCGGACGGGCGGTACCTCGTCGTCGACCTCGCCGGCGAGGAGACCTACGACCTGGTCCGCGACGGGGTCGCCGACCTCGGGCTCGCGCTCGTGCGCATGGAACAGGCACGCCACCACATCGAGGAGGTGTTCCGGTGAGCACCGCGATCCACGACATCGGCTACCGGCACTACGACGGACCGCGGCTGGGCCGCTCCCACGTGGCCCGCTCCCTCTACCTGTACAACCTCAGGGCGGTGTTCGGGCTCGGCCGCGGCGTGCGGGCCAAGCTCATCCCCCTGGCGCTGGCGGCGTTCATGATCCTGCCCGCGGCGGGCGACATCGCGGTCCTGTCGTTCACCAAGACCCCCGAAGCGCTCATCGACTACACGATGTACGCGATCTACCTGCAGCCGATCATCGCGATCTTCCTGGCCACCCAGGCGCCCGTGATCGCCTCCCGCGACCTGCGGTTCCGCACCGTCCCGCTGTACTTCTCCCGGCCGGTCGAGACGACGGACTTCGTCCTGGCCAAGTTCGCCGCCTTCGTCACCGCCCTGCTGGCGCTCATGGCCGTCCCGGTGACGCTGCTGCACCTGGGCTTCCTGGCGGTGCGCGGGTCGATGGTCGACGCCGGCGCCCCCGACGTGCCGTCGGTGGCCGACCAGAGCGTCTACTACCTCGCCGCGCTCGCCGGCTGCCTGCTGTTCGCGCTGGTGCTCTCGTCGTTCGCGCTGCTCATCGCCACCTACACGCCGCGGCGCGGGTTCGGGGTCGCGGCGGTCATGGCCGTCTACCTCATCTCCAACGTGGTGGTGCTGATCGTCCAGGGGGCGAGCATCTCCAACGGCAACTACGACCTCGCGGGCTGGGCGGGCCTGTTCACCCCGTTCAACCTCGTCGACGGGGTGCAGGCCCGGCTGCTGGGCGGGGATCTGGGCGTCCGGAGCGGCGCCGCGGCGCCCGCGGGCTCGGGCCCGGTGTTCCTGCTGGCCTGCCTGGCCGTGGTCGGCGTCTCGCTGCTGCTGCTCATGAAACGGTTCCGGAAGGCGGGTGCGTGATGAGCACCATCCAGATCGAGGACGTCTCCCGCTGGTACGGCAACGTGGTGGCCGTCAACGGCGTCACGATGACGATCGGCCCGGGCGTCACGGGCCTGCTCGGCCCCAACGGCGCGGGCAAGTCCACGCTGATCCACATGATGGGCGGCTTCCTGGAGCCGTCCTCGGGCGGGCTGTCCCTCGACGGGGAGCCGATCTGGCGCAACCCGTCGGTGTACCGGCACATCGGGCTGGTGCCCGAGCGGGAGAGCGGCTACGACTTCCTGACCGGCGAGCAGTTCATCGTCTCGATGGCCAAGCTGCACCGGCTGCCCGACCCCGAGGCCGCGGCCCGCCGGGCGATCGGCCGCGTCGAGATGGACTACGCGGCGGCCCGGACCATCGGCACCTACTCCAAGGGCATGAAGCAGCGCATCAAGATGGCCTCCGCGCTGGTGCACGACCCGGCCGTGCTGCTGCTGGACGAGCCCTTCAACGGCATGGACCCGCGCCAGCGGCTCCAGCTCATGGACCTGATCAGGCAGATGGCCGCCGAGGGGCGCACCATCTTGTTCAGCTCCCACATCCTGGAGGAGGTCGAGCGGCTCGCCACCCACATCGAGGTGATCGTCGCCGGCCGGCACGCGGCCTCGGGCGACTTCCGGCAGATCCGGCGGCTGATGACCGACCGGCCGCACGTCTTCGCGCTGCGCTCCTCCGACGACCGCGCGCTGGCCGCGGCGATCATCGCCGACGGCTCGGCCCGCTCGGTCCGCCTGACCGAGCAGGGGCTGGAGGTGGAGACCACCGACTTCGAGCGGTTCACCCGGCTGGTCCCGCAACTGGCCAGGAAGGCGGAGATCCGCCTGCGGGAGGTCTCGCCCGCCGACGAGTCCCTGGAAAGCGTCTTCAGCTACCTGGTGGGAAATTGAACACGACCATCGCTTACATCACGTTCCGCGGCATGCTGGGACGCAGGCGCGCGCTGCTCCTGTTCTTCCTGCCGGCCATCCTGATCCTGCTGGCGCTGGCGCTGCGGCTCACCGGGAACGACACCCAGGACGACGGCGCGGCGATCCTGTGGACGTTCGGGCTCGCGGTCCTGCTGCCGCTGCTGTCCCTCATCGCCGGGACGGGCGTCATCGGACCGGAGATCGACGACGGCCAGATCATGTACGTCCTGACCAAGCCGATCTCCCGCACCTCGGTGATCGTCACCAAGTACCTCTGCGCGGTCGTCCTGATCGTCGCCTTCGCGGTGCTGCCCCTCTGGCTGGCCGGGGCGATCATGCTGGGTCCGGACTCCGACCTGCCGTGGGCCTTCGCCGTCGGCGCCTTCCTGGGCGGCCTGGCCTACTGCTCGATCTTCACCGCCCTGGCCGTCGCCACCCGCCAGGCCGTCACCGTCGGCCTCATCTACGCGCTGGTCTGGGAGAGCCTGCTCGGCAACTTCGCCCCCGGCACGCAGACCCTGTCGGTCCAGCAGTGGGCCCTGACCGTCGTCGACCGCCTCACCTCCAGCAGCACGATCACCGCCTCGGTGGGCCTCCCGCTCTCCGCGGTCCTGCTGGTCCTGGTCACCGCCGCCGGCCTGGCCCTGGCCACCGCCCGCCTGCGCACCCTCACCCTCGCCTCGGCCGACTGACCGGCCGAAGAACAGCCGAACCCTCCGCCGCGGACCCGCCCGGGCCCGCGGCGGTTTCGGCTCAGTGCTCGGCCGCCGACAACCGGTTTTCCTCCAGGCTTTGACCGGTCGTCAGGAGATCCGCTCGAAGCGGGGCCGGTCGTCCCACGAAGTTCCGTACGGCCTCCTGCAAACGGAGCGGAAGCCGCCGAGCGGCGGGCGCGCCCTGCCGGATCCCCCCGGTCCTCCCCTGCGCCGGTATCGCCTCGGAAGCTCCTATAGGAGGAGGCGAATGCCCTTCGAGGATCGCAGACCGCAACCGCGTCCAGGTGGCCGAGGACAGCCGCAGGGCCCCGTGGTCGGGGTTGCGCGAGTCCCGGACCAGCACCGTCTCTCCGTTTCCGGCGACTTCTACGCAGGTATCTTGGTCGGCCGAACGGGTGCTCTTGCGCCAGTGAAGATCCTCGTGGCGAGTCGGCTGAGCGACCATCCAGTGCCCCTCCTATTTTCTTGTGGTGGGCCCTGTTCGCAAGCCAGAACGGCAGGTCGTCCAGTCGTGAAATGAGTCAGGGCGCACGACAACTCATCCCGTGATTGATTGTCCAAGAAACTGGGGCTTTTGGCCAGAATCATTCACGGGATCATGAGAGCGGAGGCTCGGGGCCCTAGAGACGGTCGAGTTCTTCTGCTACCTCCAGCATGAACTCCAGTGACTTGTCGGGCGTCATGGCCTCGTCCATCACCTCCTGGTAGTAGGCGCGGTAGTCGCTGACCGGATCCAGCCCGCCGGTGATCAGCTGGCTGGCGTCGCGGCCCGCCTCGATGTAGAGCACGTCGTCGAGCGGCCCGTCGAACTCCAGGAGCGTGAAGCCCGCGACGTAGAGGCCGGCGTGGAAGCCGACGCCGAACGGGACCACCTGGATCTCGACGCGGGGGTCGGTGCGCGCGATTTCGACGGCGTGGCGGATCTGCCGCTGCTGGACACCGGGATCGCGCCGGACGCCGATCTGCCGCCGGAGCACCGATTCGTCGAGCAGGAACTGCATCTTCGGAGGGTCGGCCCGTTCGGCCAGATGCCGCTGGCGCTCCAGTCGGAGCTTGACGGCGGGGCGTGTGGCCGCGGTCGTCTCCTCGCCGGGGCGCGTCGAGAGCACCGCGGCGTAGTCCTCGAGCTGGAGGAGGCCGGGGAACACGCTGCTGTGGTAGTGGCGCAGGTAGGAGGCGCCCGCCTCGTAGCCCACGAAGGTGAGATAGGCGTCGCGCAGGAGGCCGCGGTAACCGGACCACCAGGGGCGTTCGCGCGCGCCGCGGGCGAGCTCCTGCAGCCGCTGCTGCCGTGACTCGGAGGTGACGCCGTAGTGGTTCAGCAGTGCCGAGAGGTCGGTGCGGGTGATGCCGCTCTTGCCGCCCTCGATCCGGAGCAGTTTCGAAGGACTCCATTCGAGGGCCGCGGCGACCTGCTCCTGCGTGAATCCGGCGTCTTTCCTGGCGCGTACGATCTCCTCCCGCAGGAGGGCGCTCTCCACGACCGGACCTTGCCCGCTGGGCACTCTCTCACCTCTTTGTCGTCGAACCCTTCTCTATACGCTCCGTCATCTTGATGGACGGCGTACTGCTTGGTGGCAATCCGCCATCCCTTCCGTCCGGGCAGGTCATGCCGGGCGGAGTGGTGCCTGCGTCTCCTGTGTCGGGAGACTCACGGTCTCGCCCCGCAGGCTTCCGGGCCGTGCTGGGGATCACTATGTCGGGTTATGATTCGGGTTGTGGTGGTATGCTGACATGCAAGTTGCCGGGTAGCAAGTAGCCGCCCAGCACCATGCACCACCATACACCTACCCACGGTGGTGAAGGCCAAGATCCAGAACGTGCGAGGAACCCGCGTGCGGACCGGGGAACCGGGGAGTGGGCGGGTTCGTCAGAAAAGCAGAATCGCCCCACCCTCCTGATGAATTCCCCGTCGCCAAACTGAGATTCAAAAGGAGAAAAGCAGGGCGATCCACTTACTCAGCACCAGAGCGGATGTCCACATGCGCCCAGAAACAGTCTTCCGAACGGGGGAATCGTCCCCTCCGACCCTGCCCATTCTACGTGCGGTCAAGCTCTTCCTGCCAGTGCCTCCCGGGCGTCCGGCGCACGCTGGGCGCCTCTTTCCCCGGAACGGGGGAGAAGCCGCGAACAAGGACGCGAACCGCTGGTCCGGGGGCCGAGATGGCCGGGGCTGACGGCGGTCCACCCCGGTTTCGCACGACGGCCCTGGGTGCGGTGTACCTCGCGACGGTCCTCGTGGGGGCGGGTTTCGGCGGGGTTTACGGCTCGCTGGCGGGCGGTTTCGTGGGAATCTTCGCGATTCCCCTCATCGGTTTCACCCGCGGGCTCATGTCCCTCATGGACCAGGCCCGCCCTCTGATGAAGGAGCCCGAGGACGCCGCGCGCCTCATGCAGCAGTTCGCGGGCGCCTATCTGGGCCTGTTCGCGCTCCTGATCCCCTACCGTCCGCGGCGGCCCGCGGCGGTGGAAGAGCTGCCCGAAATGAGAAAACAACCCGAATGGCCAGAAAAGGACACCAAGGCGATCGGGGACGGGAGGGAGCGCGGATCCGCGCCGGAGGGGCACGGCGACTTCTGGTCGCGGCTCACCCTGGAGGAGCAGGACGACCTGACCCGGCGCGGGCGCACCGTGCACTTCGCGGACGGCGCGTCCATCTGCCGCCAGGGCGAGCGGGGCGACCGGGTCTACGTGCTGCGCTCGGGCCGGGTCGAGATCCGCCACGACGACGGCTCCGGTCCCCGCACGGTCGCCGAGCGCGGCACCGGGGACCTGGTCGGGGAGCGCGCCGCGTTCGAGCTGAGGGAGCGCTCCGCGACGATGGTCGCGATCGGCCCGGTCGACGCGCTCGTCGTGGAGACCCCGGCGTTCACGGAGTTCGTCGAGCGCCACCCGGCGGTCCTGGAGAAGGTGGAGCGGGGGCTGTACGAGCGGCTGACCGAACGGCGTCCGGCCGCCCCCTTCCGGTACGCGGGGCAGACCTGCACCATCCTCATGACCGACATCTGCTCCTTCAACGACCCCGGCCGCACCGACGTCGACCGCCTCGTCGTCCGCGAGGTCATGTACGGGGCGCTGCGCCGCTCCCTGGAGGGCTCCGGCGTGCCCTGGGACGGCTGCCACCGGGAGGACCGCGGCGACGGCGCGCTGGTCATCGTCCCGCCGGCCCTGCCGACGCACGCCGTCCTGCACCCCATGGCCGAGCTGCTGGCCGAGGAGATCGCCGCCCACGGCCGCCGCGCGTCGCCGGGCGAGCGCCTGGTGCTGCGCCTGGCGGTGGGGGCGGGGCCGGTCGTCCAGGACGGGCAGGGCATGGTCGGCGAGTCGATCAACGGCACCGCCAGGCTCCTGGACGCCCCGGCCTTCAAGGCCCGCATGCGCGGAGGCGTCGGCGTCGCGGTCTCCCCCTTCGTCCACGAGAACTTCGTGCGGCACCTGCCGTTCCGCGAGGAGTACGAGCAGGTCGAGGTGAAGGTGAAGGAGACCAGCACGACCGGCTGGGTCCGCCTCCTGTGACCCGGCGCCGCGCCCGGCCGGGCGCGGTCAGATGCGGCGGAGGCGGATGCGCTGGATGGAGTGGTCGGGCGCCTTGTGGAGGACCAGGGTGGCGCGGGCGCGGGTCGGGAGGATGTTCTCGTGGAGGTTGCGCTCGTTGACCTCGTACCAGATGTGGCGGGCGAAGGCGATGGCCTCCTCGTCGTTCTGGGAGCGCGCCTGGGCGTGGAAGTAGGAGCGGGGGTCGGAGAAGCGGGTCTGGCGCAGGGCCAGGAAGCGCTCCAGGTACCACTGGCGGATGTGCTCGACCTTGGCGTCGACGTAGATGGAGAAGTCGAAGTAGTCGGAGACCGACAGCGCGCCCGTGGGCGGCACCTGGAGGACGTTGATGCCCTCCAGGATGAGGATGTCGGGGGTGCGGACGGTCTGCCGCTCGCCCGGCAGGATGTCGTACTGCAGGTGGGAGTAGACGGGGATCGTCTGCTCCTTGGCCCCGGCCTTGATCCGTGAGATGAACCGCAGCAGGGCCCGCCGGTCGTAGGACTCGGGGAAGCCCTTGCGGTTCATCAGGCCGCGGCGCTCGAGTTCGGCGTTGGGGTACAGGAAGTTGTCGGTGGTGACCAGCTCCACCCTGGGGTGCTCCGGCCAGCGGGCCAGCAGGGCCCGCAGGAGGCGGGCCACGGTGGACTTGCCGACCGCGACGCTGCCCGCCACCCCGATGATGAACGGGGTGGGGCGCACCGACTCGTTCAGGAAGGTGCTGAGGGTGTCGCGCAGGCCGCTGTCGCCGGTGAAGAAGAGGTTCAGCAGCCGCGTCATCGGCAGGTAGACGTCCTCCACCTCGTCGATGCTGAGGGGATCGCCCAGGCCGCGGAGGTCGTCGAGGTCGGCCTCGGTGAGGGTCAGGGGGGTGTTGGCCCTCAGCTGCCGCCAGGAGTCGCGGGAGAACTCGACGTAGGGGCTGGGAGTGGGCTCCCAGGGCGTGGTCATGGAAAACGAGGGTATCCAGGGGGTCGTGAGTCGGTTTCGGCCACCCCTCTAGCAGATAGTCTGGCCGCCATGTGCGGAATCGTGGGTTACATCGGCGGAAAGCAGGCCCAGCAGGTCGTGGTGGACGGTCTGGCCAGGCTGGAGTACCGCGGGTACGACTCGGCGGGCCTGGCACTGGTGGTGGACGGCAAGCTCGCCACCGCCAAGAAGGCCGGGAAGCTGGTCAACCTGCGCAAGGTGCTGGAGGAGGAGCCGCCTCCGGCCTCCACCATCGGGCTGGGGCACACCCGGTGGGCCACCCACGGCGCGCCCAACGATCCCAACGCCCACCCGCACGTGGACTGCGGCGGCCGGGTCGCGGTGATCCACAACGGGATCATCGAGAACTTCGCCGCGCTCAAGGCGGGTCTGCTGGAGAAGGGGCACGTCTTCGGCTCCGAGACCGACACCGAGGTCGTCGCGCACCTGCTGGAGGAGGAGGTCGGCGCCGGGCACGAGCTGCCCGAGGCGATGCGCCGGGTCTGCCGCCGGCTGGAGGGCGCCTACACCCTGGTGGCCGTGGACGCCCAGGACCCGGACGTCGTCGTCGGAGCGCGCCGCAACTCGCCGCTGGTCGTCGGCAAGGGCGACGGGGAGAACTTCCTGGCCTCGGACGTCGCGGCGTTCATCGAGCACACCCGCGACGCCGTCGAGCTGGGCCAGGACCAGGTGGTGGAGCTGCGCCGCGACGGCGTGACGGTCACCGACTACGAGGGCCGCCCCGCCGAGGTGCACGAGTACCACGTCGACTGGGACGTCTCGGCCGCCGAGAAGGGCGGCTACGACTACTTCATGCTCAAGGAGATCGCCGAGCAGCCGCGGGCCGTGGCCGACACGCTGCTGGGCCGCATCGGCTCCGACGGGCGGCTGCACCTGGACGAGATGCGCATCACCGACCAGCAGCTGCGCGAGATCGACAAGATCATCATCATCGCCTGCGGCACGTCCTACCACGCGGGCCTGATCGCCAAGTACGCCATCGAGCACTGGGCCGGGCTGCCGTGCGAGGTGGAGGTGGCCAGCGAGTTCCGCTACCGCGACCCGATCCTCACCCGCTCCACCCTGGTCATCGCGATCTCCCAGTCCGGCGAGTCCATGGACACGCTGATGGCCGTCCGGCACGCCCGCGAGCAGAAGGCCCGCGTGCTGTGCATCTGCAACGTCAACGGCTCGACGATGCCGCGCGAGTGCGACGGCGTCCTGTACACGCACGCGGGCCCCGAGGTGGGCGTGGCGGCGACCAAGACGTTCCTCACCCAGCTGGTGGCCGTCTACCTGATCGCCCTGTACATCGCCCAGGTGCGCGGCACCAAGTGGGGCGACGAGGTCTTCGCCATGGTCCAGCTGCTGGCGACCATGCCGGAGAAGGTGGAGAAGGTCCTGGAGACCATGGGGCCGGTGCGCGAGCTGGCCCGCTCCCTGGCGAACGAGCGGTCCGTGCTGTTCCTGGGCCGCCACGTGGGCTTCCCGGTGGCGCTGGAGGGCGCGCTGAAGCTCAAGGAGCTGGCCTACATGCACGCCGAGGGCTTCGCGGCGGGCGAGCTGAAGCACGGCCCGATCGCGCTGATCGAGGAGGGCCTGCCGGTCATCGTCGTGGTGCCGCCCCGTGCCCGCGAGGTGCTGCACGACAAGATCGTCTCCAACATCCAGGAGATCAGGGCGCGCGGGGCGCGGACCATCGTCATCGCCGAGGAGGGCGACGACACCGTGGTGCCCTACTCCGACACCCTGATCGAGGTCCCGGCCGTGCCGACGCTGCTGCAGCCGCTGGTGGCGACGGTGCCGCTGCAGGTGTTCTCCTGCGAGCTGGCCACCGCCAAGGGCCACGACGTGGACCAGCCGCGCAACCTGGCCAAGTCCGTCACGGTCGAATAGATCGCCACGAACCACCTCCACGCCCTCGTCGTCGGATCCTGCACGAGGGCGTGGAGGTGGACCGGTGGAAGATGAAGCAGGTGTGTACGCGCGCGGTGTGACGCGCGCGTTCGGGCCCGTGCAGGCGTTGCGCGGGCTCGATCTGACCGTTCCGTACGGTCGGGTGACGGCGCTGGTGGGCGCCAACGGAGCGGGTAAGACGACCCTTCTTCTGATTCTCGCGACCCTGCTGGCCCCTGACGCGGGAGAGATCCGGGTCGCCGGGCACGACCTGAGGACGCATCCCGAGGCGGCCCGCTCGGCGCTCGGATGGATGCCCGACACCTTCGGGGCGTACGACCAGCTGACCGTCGCCGAGTACCTTCAGTTCTTCGCGGACGCCTACGGGCTGACGCCCCCGGAGGGCGCCGAGCGGACCCGGGAGCTGCTGGTCCGCGTACACCTCCTGGAGCTGGCCCACCAGCCCGTCCACGTGCTGTCGCGCGGGCAGAAGCAGCGCCTGGGCCTCGCCCGCGCCCTGGTGCACCGGCCGAAGGTGCTGCTGCTGGACGAACCCGCCTCCGGCCTGGACCCGCGCTCCCGCGTGGAGCTGCGCGACCTCCTGCGCTCCCTGGCCGCCGAAGGCGTGGCGGTACTGATCTCCAGCCACATCCTGAGCGAACTGGAGGAGATCGCCGACCGGGTCGTCCTGGTGGAGCGGGGCGCCACGGCCGGCGAGCACGAGATCGCGACGCTCATGGCCGAGGCGCGGGGCCTGTGGCGGGTGCGCGCCCTGGAGGAGGAGCCCCTCGCCTCGGCCCTGGACGTCCGGCAGATGCCCTACCGGCGCCAGGAGACGGGCGGGCTGGACATCGGGCCGCTCACCGAACGGGAGGCGGCCGTGCTGCTGGGCGAGCTGGTGGGGGCCGGCGCCCGGATCTTCTCCTACGCGCCGGTCGGCGGTGCGCTCGAATCGGTGTACCTGGCGATGACGGAGGACCGCACATGACGGTTCGGGGCATGCTTCTGGTGGCGCGTCTGGAGTTCCGCACCCGGCTCCGCACCGGGCGCTGGAAGGTCCTCTTCGGCGTCTGGTTCCTCGTCGTGCTGGTGGTCAGCCTTCTTCTGCGCGGAGCCGTGACCACCGAGGACCCGAGCGAGGACGGCGTCGAGATGTTCGGCACGCTGCTGTTCTTCGTGCTGCTGCTGATGATGCTGATCAGCCCGGCGCTGACCGCCCAGACGATCAACGGGGACCGGGAGCGGGGAACGCTCGCCCCGCTCCAGACGACCCGGCTGACCCCGCTGGAGATCGCCTCGGGCAAGCTCCTCGCGGCCTGGGCCGTCGGGCTGGCGGTGCTGGGCCTGACCCTGCCGTTCGTCGCCTGGCCCGTCCTGGAGGGAGACGTGGACCCGCTGCGGGGCGTCGTCTGCGTGGCGGTGACGGCGCTGCTGATCGGGTCCGCCTGCGCCGTCTCCCAGGCGCTGTCGGCCCTGGTCGCGCGCAGCGTGACCTCGGCGCTGCTGTCGTACCTGACGGTCTTCGCGCTGATGTTCGGCACGCTCCTCCTGTTCGTCCTGACGATGCCGCTCGTCACCGCCGAACGGCACTACGGGACCGGTGAGGACGCCTACACCCAGGAGGTGACCGACACGAGGCGCACGTGGTGGCTCCTCGCGCCGAGCCCCTTCGTCATCCTGGCGGACGCCGCGCCGGCGCTTCCCCGCAGGCAGGTCTGCTCGGTGGACGACTCCAGGCCGGACGACTGCTACTACGAGAACGACGACGCCGACGTGCTCGGGTGGATCGGCCGAGAGGTCCGGCAGGCCCGGGTGGGGCCCCAGAACGTCCGGGAGTCGTACGAGGAGCACGAGTGGCGCGAGGAGTCCGCGCCCGCCGTCTGGCCGTACGGGCTGGGCGCCCATCTGCTGCTGGCCGGAGGTTCGCTGGCGGTCACCGCGAGGCGGCTGAGGGTTCCGGCGGCCCGGCTGCCGCGAGGGGTCCGGGTGGCCTGACCGGCGTACGATCGGGAAGGTGATCGTGGGAGTGGGCATCGACGTGGTGGACGTGGCCCGGTTCAAGGATTCGCTGGAGCGGACGCCGCGGCTGCGCGAGCGCCTGTTCACCGAGGAGGAGCGCCGGCTTCCGCCGCTGTCGCTGGCCGCGCGGTTCGCGGCCAAGGAGGCGCTGGCCAAGGCGCTGGGGGCGCCGCCCGGGATGCGGTGGACCGACGCGGAAATCCGCAAGGAGCCCTCAGGGCGGCCCACGCTACATGTCAAGGGCACGGTCGCCGACGTCGCGATGCTGCTGGGGGTCACCTCCTGGCATGTGTCGCTCAGCCACGACGGGGGTATCGCCACCGCCGTCGTCATCGCGGAGGCTCCATGAGACACGCGCATTCCGTGGCCGAGGTCCGCGCCGCCGAGGCCGAGCTGATGGCCCGGCTTCCGGAGGGCGCGCTGATGCAGCGGGCCGCCGCCGGGCTGGCGTCGGTCTGCGCCCGGCTGCTGGACGGGGTCTACGGCACGCGGGTGCTGCTGCTGGTCGGCGGCGGCGACAACGGCGGTGACGCCCTGTACGCGGGTGCCCGGCTGGCCCGCCGGGGGGCGCGGGTCACCGCGGCCCTGGCCTCGCCCCGGGCGCACGAGGAGGGGCTGGCCGCGCTGCGCGAGGCGGGCGGCCGGGTGCTGCCCTCCGCGCGGCTGGAGGAGCTGCTGTCCGGTGGCGGCGTCCCCGAGGCGTTCGCCGGCACCGACCTGGTGATCGACGGGCTGACGGGCATCGGGGGGCGGGGCGCGCTGCGCGGCCTCTACGCGCCCCTCGTCCGCGCCCTGCCTCCGGACGCGGCGGTGGTGGCCTGCGACGTGCCCAGCGGGGTGGACGCCGACACCGGAGAGGTCGAGGGCGAGGCCGTCCGCGCGGACGTGACGGTGACCTTCGGGACGTTCAAGCCCGGTCTGCTCATCGATCCGGGTGCCGCGCACGCCGGTGTCGTGGAGCTGGTCGACATCGGCCTCGACCTGCCCGCGCCCGAGGTGATCGCCGACGCCACCGCCGACGTGCGGCTGCCCCGCCCCGGGCCGGAGAGCGACAAGTACCGGCGCGGCGTCGTCGGCGTCCTGGCCGGCGGCGCCGACTACACGGGCGCCGCGGTGCTGGCGGTCGGCTCCGCGCTGCACGGCGGCGCGGGCATGGTGCGCTTCGCCTCGTCCGCGCCGGTCGTCGACCTGGTGCGGCAGCGCTGGCCCGAGGCCGTCACCGCGGTCCTGCCGCCCGATGAGGCTCCCGACCTGGCGGAGGTCGGCCGCGTCCAGGCCTGGGTGGTCGGCCCCGGCCTCGGCACGGACGCCCGCGCCCACCGCCTGGTGCGCGCCGCCCTGGAGACGGAGGTCCCCGTCCTGGTCGACGCCGACGGCCTGAACGTCCTGGCCGGGCTGCCCGCCGGGCGGCGCCGCGCGCTCCTGGACCGTCCGGCCCCCACCGTCCTGACCCCGCACGCCGGGGAGCTCGCCCGCCTCCTGGACGCCGACCGCGCGGGCATCGAGGCCCGCCGCCTCGCCCACGTGCGCCGCGCCGCCGAGGAGCTGAACGCCACCGTCCTCCTCAAGGGCTCCACGACCCTGGTCGCCGCTCCCGGCGGCCGTCCCGTCCGCGCCAATCTCACCGGCACCCCGCGGCTGGCGGCCGCGGGCACCGGCGACGTCCTCTCCGGCCTGATCGGCGCCCTCCTGGCGACCGGCCTCCCGGCCCCCGAGGCCGCCGCCCACGGCGCCCACCTCCACGGCCTCGCCGCCCGGCTGGCCTCCGCGCCGGACCCGGCCCTGTCCGCGTCCCCGATCACCGCCTTCGACGTCCTCACCGCCCTGCCCGCCGCCTTCCGCCGGCTCCCTTGAACGAGGACTCCGCGCCCGGCCGGGCCCGTCCGGGGGACCGGGGGCAGCGCGGCCCCCGCCTCCGCGGCTCCCGCGCCCGGGCCGTTGTGCCGGAGTGCGCCGATACGGGCCCGGCGGTGAGGGAGATCTCACGGAAAGGGGTCGTGAGCTGCAAGGGAGGGCGGGGGAGGGGCGGAGGTGAGGCAGACTGGGGGACCATGAGGTATCCGACGCGGGCGCTGGTGGAGCTGTCGGCGATCCGCGAGAACGTGCGGTCGATCCGCGAGACGGCGGGCGGCGCCGAGGTGATGGCCATGATCAAGGCCGACGGCTACGGGCACGGGGCGGCGGCCGTCGCGAAGGCCGCGCTCGCGGGCGGGGCCGGACGGCTCGGAGTGGCCTACGTCGAGGAGGCGCTGGCACTGCGCGAGGCGGGCGTCGACGTCCCCGTCATGGCGATGGTGTGCACCAAGGGCGACGAGTACGAGCGGGCCGTCGAGCGGGGCGTGGACCTCGGGGTCGGCGGGCTCCGGCTGCTGGAGGAGGTCGCCGCGGCGGCGGGGCGCGCCGGGCGGGCGGCCCGCGTCCACCTGGCGGTCGACACCGGCATGACCAGGGAGGGGGCCGCCGCCGAGGGCTGGCCCGAGCTGGTGGAGCGGGCGCTCAAGGAGCAGGCCGCGGGCCGGGTGGAGATCGTCGGGATCTGGTCGCACCTGGCGTGCGCGGACGAGCCGGACCACCCCTCGGTCGCCGGGCAGGCCAAGGTGTTCCGCGAGGCGGTGGAGCTGGCCGAGCGGGCCGGGGTGCGGCCCGAGGTGCGGCATCTGGCGAACTCGGCGGCGGCGCTGTACCTCCCCGACACCCGCTGGGACCTGGTGCGGCCCGGCATCGCCCTCTACGGGCTGCACCCCGCCCCCGGGCTCCCCGACCCGGGGCTGCGTCCGGCCATGACCGTGGTCTCCCAGGTCGCCTTCGCCAAGCGGGTCGCCGCGGGCAGCGGGGTCTCCTACGGCCACGCCTACACCACGGCCGGGGACGTGAACGTGGCGCTGGTGCCGGCCGGTTACGCCGACGGGGTGCCGCGCAACGGCGGCAACGTGCTGGAGCTGCTGGTGGGCGGGGCGCGCCGCAGGATCGCCGGCCGCGTGTGCATGGACCAGTTCGTCGTCGACCTCGGCGACGACGTGGTGCAAGAGGGAGACGAGGTGATCCTCTTCGGTCCGGGCGACCGGGGCGAGCCCACGGCCCAGGACTGGGCCGAGGCGCTCGGGACCATCTCCTACGAGATCGTGACGAGGATCGGCGGCAGGGTGCCGCGGACGCATCTGGACTGAGACCCCCCGGAGGCTAGGTTGGACGTCAGGAGCAGACGCAGGCTGGGCATCGCGGGCGCCGCGGCGGCGCTGGGCGCGGCCGGCGTGGGAGCGGCGGTCGCGGCGCGCCGGGTGGCTGTCGGCAGGGTCCGGCTGCAGCCCGACCCGTACGCGGGCGAGCCCTTCGGGGTGCGGTGCGGCGAGCCGCTGACGGTGCTGGCCGACGACGGGCTGCCGCTGTACGTGGAGGTCGACGAGCCGGCCGAGCGGCGTCCCGGGCTGCCGACGCTGGTCTTCTGCCACGGCTACTGCCTGACCCAGGACACCTGGCACTTCCAGCGCCGCGACCTGGCGGAGTTCCGCAGGGTCTTCTGGGACCAGCGCAGCCACGGCGCTTCGGGGCGCAGCAAGCCCGGCAACGCCACCATCGACCAGACCGGCGCCGACCTGGCGGCGGTGCTGCGCGCCACGGTCCGCCCGGACGAGCCGGTCGTGCTGGTCGGCCACTCCATGGGCGGGATGTCGATCATGGCGCTGGCCGACCGGGATCCCGGCCTGTTCGGCACCCGGGTCCTGGGCGTCGGCCTGGTCAACACCTCCACCGGCGACGTCCACGAGATGACGCTCGGGTTCCCGCTGGTGCTGGCCAAGCTGGTGCGCCCGTTCGCGCCGCGGGTGGTGCAGGGGCTGGGCCGCCGCAAGCAGATCGTGGACCCGGCCCGGGAGATCGGCGCCGATCTGGCGTTCTTCGTGATCCGCCGGATGGGCTTCGCCGACCGCCGGATCAGCCCCGCGATCGTGGACTTCGTGGAGCAGATGATCCGCGCCACCCCCATCGACGTGATCGCCGAGTTCTACCCCTCGCTCATGCGGCACGACAAGCGCGCGGCGCTGGAGGTGCTGACCAAGGTGCCGGTCCTGGTCATGTCGGGCGGCGCGGACCTGCTCACGCCGAAGGTGCACGGCGAACTGATCGCCGAGCTGCTGGACGACGCGGAGTTCGTCGGAGTCGAGGAGGCGGGGCACCTGCTGCCGCTGGAGCATCCGGACGCGGTGACCGCCGCGCTGCGCCGGCTGGTGGAGCGGGCGGCGGGCGGCTCCGGGGGGCGGGGCGGCGCGCAGGGGCACGGCAGGCGGGACGGGCAGGGCAGGCAGGGCAGGCAGGGTGGACGCGGCAGGTTCGGAAGGCGGGAGGGCTAGTGCGGATCGAGACGGCCGAGGAGATGCACCGCTTCGGCAGGGAGCTGGCGGGGCGGTTGCGCCCCGGTGACCTGGTCGTGCTGTCGGGCGGGCTGGGCGCGGGCAAGACCACGCTGACCCAGGGCATCGGCGCGGGCCTGGACGTGCGGGGGCCGATCACCTCGCCGACGTTCGTGATCGCCCGGGTGCACCCGTCGTTGTCGGGCGGCCCCGCGCTGGTGCACGTGGACGCCTACCGCCTGGGCGGTCTGGCCGAGGTGGACGACCTGGACCTGGACGCCTCGCTGGAGGAGGCGGTCACCGTCGTGGAGTGGGGCGAGGGGATGGTCGAGGAACTCGCCGAGGACCGGCTGGAGATCCGGCTGGAGCGGGCGGGCGGGGACGAGGAGCGCGAGGTGACGGTCACCGGGGTGGGTGAACGGTGGTCCGGGAGCGTTCCATGGTGAAAAAAGGTGTTTCTTCTGGTTGAGAAGCTTCTAGGGGGTACTCCCTAAGTTGCAGTTAGATGTCGTAATCTCTTCAGCGCAGTAACGGGTTACTTCTCCTGATATCTCGGCAACGGGCATGGGAGCCTCCATGGGTGGTCAGAGACGCAGATCCAGCGGCTCGGAGCGGAGCATGGCGATCCTGCTCGCAGGCGCCCTGACCGTCGTCCTCGCGGTCTGCGCCGTGGCGGGCCTCTTCATCCTGCGCAGCGCCGGCGGCACGCCGCAGGAGCGCATCGAGCCGGCGCGCAGCCAGCAGAACGCCCAGGCGCAGCCCGGCGCCACCTTCACCCCGCTCAGGGTCGTGCCCTCGGCCTGCGACACCGTGCCCGAGGAGGCCGCCGTGCGGCTGGCGCCCGGCAGCACGGCGCGGCCGCACCAGGGCACCGAGACCGACGAGTACTCCAAGTGCAACTGGGGCGGTGTGGGCACGTCCTCCAGCAGGGAGCTGTCCGTCGAGCTGCGCGGCCTCCCCGGCGGCCAGTCCGTCCAGCAGGCCACGGCCACGTTCCAGCAGGAGGCCGCCGCCGACAAGGAGGGCGAGGGACTGCTCCAGGGCCAGCGGCTGAAGCACTTCCAGAAGGTCGAGGACATCGGCGAGCAGGCCTACGAGCTGTTCATCACCGAGAGGTTCCAGGGCCAGGGCATCGTCCGCGCCCAGGTAGGCAACGTGCTCATCACGGTGAGTTACGGCGGCGGCGCCTCGAACGACACCCCGCTCGGGGCGGACACGTGCCTGGAGGGCGCCCGCCAGGTGGCCGGGGCCGTGGTGGAGGCGGTGCGAGTGGCCGCCGCCTGACCGGCGAGCGGATAAGCTTGACGGCCGTGCTGGTTCTGGCTTTCGACACCGCGACCTCGGCGGTCACCGTCGCCCTCTACGAGTGGCGGCCGGGTGACACCGTCTACGCCCGCGGCAGTGTGCGCGGGGTGGGCAGGCAGCGCCACGCCGAGGTCCTGACGCCCTCGATCTCCCAGGTCCTGGCCGAGGCCGGGGCCTCCCCCGCGGACCTGAGGGTGATCGCGGTGGGCGTCGGCCCCGGGCCCTACACCGGGCTGCGGGTGGGGCTGGCCACCGCCTACGCGCTGGGCGACGCGCTGAAGATCCCCGTCCACGGGGTCTGCACCCTGGACGCCGTCGCCTGGGCCACCGGCAGCGCCGACCCCTTCGTCGTGGCCACCGACGCCCGGCGCAAGGAGGTCTACTGGGCCCGGTACGACTCCTACGCCCGCCGGGTCACCGAACCGGCCGTCGGCCCGCCCGCCGACGCCGCCGAGCCCGGCCTGCCCGTGTACGGCGAGGGCGCCGCGCTGTACCCGGCGGTCCTGGGCGAGCCGCGCGAGCCGCTAACGCCGTCCGCCGCGGCGATCGCCGAGATCGCGATCATCCGCCTGTCGGGCCGCCCCGGACTGCCGCTGCTGCCGCCCGAACCGCTCTACCTGCGACGGCCCGACGCCCAGGAGATCGGGCCGAGGAAGCGGGCGGCCCAGTGATCCGGCCGATGACCGAGGCCGACCTGCCCGCCGCGATGGAGATCGAGCACGAGCTCTTCGCCGACGAGGCGTGGACCGAGGGCATGCTGCTGGGCGAGCTGGCCGAGCAGCCCCGCACCCGGCACTACGTGGTGCTGGAGCGGGACGGGAGGATCGTCGGCTACGGCGGCCTGGCCGCCGCGGCCGACGAGGGGGACATCCAGACGATCGGCGTCCGCACCGCCCACCAGGGCGAGGGCCTGGGCGCGGCGCTGCTGACCGAGCTGCTCGACGAGGCAGGGCGCCGCGGCTGCCGCGCGGTGTTCCTGGAGGTCAGGGCCGACAACGAACCGGCGCAGCGGCTGTACGAGAAATTCGGGTTCGTCCGGATCGGTGTCCGCAAGCGCTACTACCAGCCGTCCGGAGCGGACGCGATCGTCATGAGGAGGGACAGGCAGTGAGCGAACCCCTGGTACTGGGCATC
Organism: Actinocorallia populi; assembly: GCF_002995495.1. GTDB lineage: Bacteria > Actinomycetota > Actinomycetes > Streptosporangiales > Streptosporangiaceae > Actinocorallia > Actinocorallia populi. Next base: position 261,859 of record NZ_PVZV01000009.1, read on the forward strand.
GAGACCTCCTGCGACGAGACGGGCATCGGCATCGTCCGGGGCCACACCCTGCTCGCCGACACCGTCGCCTCCAGCGTCGACCTGCACGCCAGGTTCGGCGGGGTGGTGCCCGAGGTGGCCTCCCGCGCCCACCTGGAGGCGATGACCCCGACGATCGAGCGGGCGCTGAAGACCGCGGGCGTGAGCCTGGACGACCTGGACGCCATCGCGGTCACCGCGGGCCCCGGCCTGGCCGGCACGCTCATGGTCGGCGTCGCCGCGGCCAAGGCCTACGCGCTGGCCCTGGGCAAGCCCCTGTACGGGGTGAACCACCTGGCCGCGCACGTGGCCGTCGACCAGCTGGAGCACGGCCCGCTGCCCAAGCCGTGCGTGTCGCTGCTGGTCTCCGGCGGCCACTCCTCGCTGCTGCTGGTGCCCGACGTCGCCACCGACGTGCGCTCCCTCGGCTCGACCGTGGACGACGCCGCGGGCGAGGCGTTCGACAAGGTGGCACGGATGCTCGACCTCGGCTTCCCCGGCGGCCCGATCATCGACCGGACGGCCAGGGCGGGCGACCCCGCGGCGATCACCTTCCCCCGCGGCAAGCTCGACGACGGCACCTACGACTTCTCCTTCTCCGGCCTGAAGTCGGCGGTGGCCCGCTGGGTGGAGGCCAAGGAGCGCGCCGGGGAGCCCGTCCCGATCGCGGACGTGGCCGCCTCGTTCCAGGAGGCCGTCGTGGACGTCCTCACCCGCAAGGCCGTCGCGGTGTGCAAGGCGCACGACGTCGACCACCTCCAGATCGGCGGCGGCGTCGCGGCCAACTCCCGGCTGCGGGAGATGGCCAAGCAGCGCTGCGACAAGGCGGGGATCCGGTTGCGGGTGCCCCGGCCCGGCCTGTGCACCGACAACGGCGCGATGGTCGCCGCACTCGGCGCCGAACTGGTCTCCTCCGGGGTCGCCGACTCGCGCCTGGACCTCCCGGCCGACTCCTCCCTGCCGGTGACGACCGTGCGGGTCTGACCGTGCGGGTCTAGGGGCCTTCGGACTGGGTGTTCAGCCGGAACCAGACGATCTTGCCGGTGGCGGTGCGGGTCGCGCCCCACTGGTGGGCCAGCCGGGAGACCAGCTGGATGCCGCGCCCGCCCTCGTCGTCGGCGTCGGCGTGGCGCAGCACCGGCAGCCCGTGCTCGTCGTCGCTGACCTCCACCAGCAGCCCGTCGGTGTGCAGCAGGCGCAGCTCGATGGGCCGGGTGGCGTAGCGGACGGCGTTGGTGACCAGTTCGGTGGCGAGCAGCTCGGCGTGCTCGCTGTGGTCCGACAGCCCCCAGGAGGCGAGGGTGACGCGGATCAGCCGCCGCACCCGGGCGGGGGTGATGGGCCGCGGCCGCAACATCCAGCGGGCGATGCGCGTGGCGGGGATGCCGTTCAGGTCGGCCATGAGCAGCGCGACGTCGTCGTCCTGCCGGCCGCGCAGGGTGCGCAGCACCTCCTCGCACTGGGCGTCCAGCGGCAGCCGCCGGGCGTCGAGCACGCCGCACAGCTCCGTCAGCCCGTCCATGAGGTCGCGGCCGCGCACCTCCACGAGGCCGTCGGTGCACAGCACCAGCCGGTCGCCGTCGCGCACGGAGAACTCGATCGGCTCGAAGGCCACCCCGCCGACCCCGATCGGCACGCCGGGGGGCACCTGCAGCAGTTCGGCGGAGCCGTCGCGGCGGACCAGGACGGGCGGGATGTGCCCGGCGTTGGCGAAGGTGACCCGCCGGGCCACCGGGTCGTACACCGCGTACAGGCAGGTGGCCAGATGGTTCTCGCCCAGCTCCTGGGCGAGCCCGTCGAGCTGGCGCAGCAGCTGGCCGGGCGGCAGGTCCAGAGCGGCCAGGGTGTGCACGGACGTGCGGAGCTGGCCCATGATCGCCGCCGAGCGCATGCCGTGGCCCATGACGTCGCCGACGACCAGCGCGACACGGCTGCCGGGCAGCGCGATCGCGTCGAACCAGTCGCCGCCGACCCGGGCGTGGTCGCTGGCCGGCAGGTAGCGGTGGGTCAGCTCGATGCCGGTGAACCGGGGCAGCACGGAGGGCAGCATGCTGCGCTGGAGGGTGTCGGCGGCCGCGGCCTCGACCCGGTAGCGGTGGGCGTTGTCGGCGGCGAGCGCGGCCTGCCCTGCGAGTTGCTCGGCCATCATCACGTCGATCTCGTCGTGCGGTCCCCGCTCGCGCTCCAGAAGGACGGCGCCCAGGGTCCTGCCGCGCACCTTCATGGGGACGGCCAGCAGCCTGCCGTCCTGCAGCGGGGCGTCGAGCCGCATGACCTCGTGGGCGAGCTCCTCGGGCTGCCGGGGGCCGGTCACCCGGCGCAGCCCGTCCGAGCCGTCCAGGCGCTCGCCGGTGAACAGGCCCTCCAGCAGGTAGACGGTGACGGTGTCGGCCAGCTGCGGCACCAGGGCGGAGGCCAGGGCGCGGGCGCTGGCCCCGGGATCGAGCCTGGTGCCGATCCGGGTGGCCGCCTCGCCCAGATAGGACAGCCGGTCGCGCAGGGACTCGGTGGCGTTCATGGGCGGCGGCAGGACAGGAAGAGCTGGACCTCGGGGACGGCCTGGGTGGAGGCGGGCGCGTAGCTGAGCACCTGCTCCTCCTCGATGGCGAACCCGGCCGCCTCCACCTCGGCGCGCAGGTCGTCCCGCAGCAGGGCGGAGACGCGCACCTCCTGGCCGAGGAAGGCGAGCGGGTGGTCGTCGAGGTCGGCCTCGACCATCGACAGGCAGAACAGGCCGCCGGGCCGCACCAGCCGGTGCATGCGCGAGAGGGCGCCGGGGAACTCGTCCAGCGGGAACATCAGCAGGACGAAGAACGCGACGACGGCGTCGTACCGGCCTTCGGCCTCGTACAGGTCGCCCTGGAGGAACACGCCCTGGGGGACGTTCCGCCGGGCCAGGCGGACCATCTCGGCGGAGTAGTCGACACCGGTGACGCGGTGACCGGCTCCGGCCAGTTGCGCCGCGGTCGGCAGGCCGGTGCCGCAGCCGAGATCGAGCACGGCGGACTCGGGAGGGAGCCGGTCGAGCAGCCACTCGCCGGCCGAAATCTGCCCGTCCTTGTGGGGGAACGCCTCGTCGTAACGATCGCCTATATGGTCGAAGGCCGCCGCCTGGCGGCTCTCCCGCGCTGCCTGCATGCTCCCGTTCCTCCGGTGGTCCCGTGGGCGCAGTGCCGCAAATTTACAATCTCGGACATTCTGTAGTGGGATTCTTGCGAAGATCCTTTCAGGTGGTCTGAACGGATCTTGCAGGAGGTGCCACTGTGTCGGAACCCGGCCGCCGCTCCGTCATCACCGGACTCATGACGGGCGCCCTCGTCCTCGGTCTCGATCCCGTGTCCAGAACCTGGGTCACCGCCGCGCACGCGGGCGGGCCCTTCGACCGGCTGCCCCCGCTGGACGGGCGGCTCCGGCTCGACGACGCCGCGCTCGACGCGGCCGCCGACGACTTCGGCCACATCGTCGGCAGACGGCCCCGGGCGGTCCTGGAACCGGGTTCGGTCCGCGACGTGGTCGCCATGATGAAGTACTGCCGCCGCCACGGCGTCCAGGTGGCCGGACGCGGCCAGGGCCACAGCGTGCACGGGCAGTGCCAGGTGGAGGGCGGCCTGGTCGTCGACCTCCGGCCGCTGGACTCCGTCGAGATCGCCGGCGACCGGGCCGCCGTAGGCGCGGGCGCCACCTGGCTGGAGCTGGTGCGGGCCGCGCTGGCCGAGGGCCTGACCCCGCCCGTCCTCACCGACTACCTGGGCCTGTCGGTCGGCGGGACCCTGTCGCTCGGCGGGTTCGGCGGCGCGGTCGGCCACCACGGCGCACAGGTCGACAACGTGCTGGAGCTGACGGTCGTGACCGGCAGGGGCGAGCTGGTCACCTGCTCGCCGAACCGGCGGCGCGACCTCTTCGACGCGGTGCGCGGCGGCCTGGGCCAGGTCGGGATCATCGTCGGGGCCGTCGTCCGGCTGCTCCCGGCGCCCGCGGCCGTCCGGCGCTACAACCTCACCTACCCGACGCTGGAGGCGCTCACCGCAGCCCAGCGGCGCATGGTCGACGAGGGCAGGTTCGGGTACCTGGAGGGCTCGCTCAGCCGCGCCGAGGACGGCTCCTGGACGTTCGTGATGGAGGCGGTGGCCTTCGACGCGACGCCCGCCGACGACGAGCGTCTCACCGGCGACCTCGGCCACGCCTCCGCGGCGATCGACGACCTGCCCTACTTCGACTTCCTCAACCGGATCGCCCCGGTCGTGGAGATCCTCATCGAGCTCGGCGAGTGGGCCCGCCCCCACCCGTGGATCGACGCCTTCCTGCCCGGCTCGAAGGCCGAGGAGCTGGTCGCCGGGACGCTGCCGGAGCTGACCCCGGAGATGATCGGGCAGAGCGCCGTCATCCTGCTCTACCCGATCCCCACCGCCAAGGTCCGGGCGCCGCTGCTGCGGCTGGCGAAGGAGAAGCACACCTTCCTGTTCGGGCTGCTGCGCACCTCCTCGCCGGGGTCGGCAGGGCCCGCCGCGATGATCGCCGCCAACCGCGCGCTCTACGAGCGGGTCCGGGCCGCCGGGGGAGGCCGGTACCCGACCGGGGCGGTCCCGTTCAGCCGCGACGACTGGCGGCGGCACTTCGGCGACGCCTGGCCGGCCTTCCGCGCCGCCAAGCGCACCTACGACCCGGCGAACATCCTCACGCCGGGACAGGGGATTTTCTGAGCGGGGGCCTGGTGCGGAGGTTGGCGGAGACGAACGCCGCGGCGATGCAGAGGACGCCGGCCCCGTACCAGGCCACGTCGTAGCTGCCCTGCTCGTCGCGGAGGAACCCCGCGACGGCCGAGGCGAAGGCGGCTCCGATCATGTGGGAGGCGAAGACCCAGCCGAACACGATCGAGCCGTCCTTGCCGAACAACCGCCGGCACAGCGCCACCGTCGGCGGGACCGTCGCCACCCAGTCCAGGCCGTAGAAGACGATGAACAAGAGCATCGTCGGCTCGACGGTCGAGGCGAACAGCTGCGGCAGCACCAGCAGGGACATGCCGCGCAGGCCGTAGTAGGCGACCAGCAGCTTGCCGGGGTCCACGCGGTCGCTGAGCCAGCCGCTGAAGATGGTGCCGACGATGTCGAAGACGCCGATGACCGCCAGCAGGCCCGCCGCGGTGGGCTCGCTCATGCCGTGGTCGTGGGCGGCGGGGATGAAGTGGGTGCCGACCAGGCCGTTGGTGGTGGCCCCGCAGACGAAGAACCCCGCCATCAGATACCAGAAGCCGCGGCTGCGGGAGGCCTCGCGCAACGTCCGCATCGCCCGTCCCGCGGCGCCCGGCTGCCGCTCGTGCTCGGCGGGAACGTCGGTGCCCAGGGCGGTGAGCCCGACCTCCTCGGGGGTGTCGCGGAGCAGGAACCACACCAGCGGGACGACGGCCAGCGCGGCCACCGCGACCGTCACCGAGGCGAAGCGCCAGCTCTGCTGCTCGGCCAGGTAGGCCAGGACCGGGAGGAAGACCAGCTGCCCGGCGGCGCTGCCCGCGGTCAGCACGCCCATGACGAGGCTCTGGTGCCGGGCGAACCACCGGCTGGTGAGGGTGGCGGCGAAGACCAGCGCCATGGAGCCCGTTCCCAGTCCGACCAGGACGCCCCACAACGCCACCAGCTGCCAGCTCGCGGTCATCCAGACGGTGAGGCCGCTGCCCGCCGCTATCAGCGCCAGCGCCGCGGTGACGACCCGGCGCATGCCGAACCGGTCCATCAGGGCGGCGGCGAACGGCGCGGTCAGCCCGTACAGCAGGAGGTTGACCGAGACGGCCAGCGAGATCGTGCCGGTGGACCAGCCGAACTCCTCGCGGAGCGGGTTGATCATGACGCCCGGAGTGGCGCGGAACCCCGCGGCGCCGACGATCGCCACGAGCGCGACGCCCGCGACGATCCATGCCCTGTGCAGCTTCATGTGCAGAATTCTTGGGGCGCCCGGGGGGCCCGACGAGTGGCTCAAAAGTCAACTATCGCAAGATTTCGGCCAATGTCCGGCGTACCGTGTCCGGTATGCCGCACCGGATCGCCGTCCTGGTCCTGGACGACTTCGCCACGCTCGACCTGGGGATACCCGGCCACGTCTTCCGGGTGGCCGAGCCGCCCGCCGACTACGAGGTGCTCACCTGCAGCCCCGGCGGCGAGCCGGTGCGCTGCCGGGTCGGCTACGGCGTGACGCCCGACCACGACCTCTCCCTCCTGGAGACCGCCGACACGGTCGTCGTGCCCGGGATCCACGGCGGCTCGCCCCTGCGTGACGGGACCCTGCGCGAGGACGTCAGGGGGGCTCTCCGGGCCACCTCGGCCCGGTTGGTGTCCATCTGCACGGGAGCCTTCGTGCTGGCGGCGGCGGGCCTCCTGGACGGCCGCCCCGCCACGACGCACTGGCGCAACGCCGAGAGGTTCGCGCGCCTCTTCCCGGCGGTGAAGCTGAACCCCGACGTCCTGTTCGTCGACGACGGCGACGTCCTCACCTCGGCCGGGGTGGTCTCGGGCATCGACCTCTGCCTCCACGTGATCCGCAAGGACCACGGGAGCGAGGTGGCCAACCGCACGGCACGCCGCTGCGTGGCCGCCCCGTACCGGGCCGGCGGCCAGGCCCAGTTCATCGAACGCCCCGTGCCCGCCCCCGGAGGGGAGGGCACGGCACCGGCCCGCGCCTGGGCGCTGGCCCGCCTCGCCGAGCCGATCGCCGTGGCCGACCTCGCCGCCCGCGCCGGAATGAGCTCCCGCACGTTCACCCGCCGCTTCCGCGAGGAGACCGGCTCCAGCCCCGCCAAATGGCTGAACCAGCAGCGCGTGGAGTACGCCCGCCACCTGCTGGAGGCCACCGACCTGCCCGTGGACGAGGTCGCCCGGCGCAGCGGCCTGGGCAGCGCGGTCTCCCTGCGCCAGCACCTGCGCACCGCGCTGGGCGTGGCCCCGACCGCGTACCGGAGCACCTTCCGGAACCGGTGAGAGGGGACGTCTTGGTCGTTTCGGACGGCTTTAACCTTTGTTAAGGTTAGCTTTACCTAAGTAAACTCCCCGCGTCACGTTCGGGGCCTTCCCAGTGTTGCCCGAGAGGTCACTCCCCATGTCCAGAATCCTCAACCGCCGCAACGCGATGGCCGTACTCGCGGCCGCCGCGCTGGCCGTCACCACCGCCTGCGGCTCCTCCGACGACACGAAGGCGCCGTCTCAGGATGACGCGAAGCGCACGGTGACCACGGTCATGGGCGACGTGCAGGTCCCGGGAAGCCCCCGGCGCGTCGTCGTGCTGGACACCGACGCGCTGGACTCGGCCGTCACGCTGGGCGTCACCCCGGTCGGTGCCACGAAGGCCTTCGCCGACGCGCCGCTCTCCACCTACCTGCCCGGGGACGAGTTGGCGGGCGTCAAGGAGGTCGGGCTCATCGGCCAGCCGAACCTCGAGGCGATCGCCGCCCTGAAGCCCGACCTGATCCTGAGCAACAAGGTCCGCGACGAGAAGAACTACACGGCGCTGACCGCCATCGCGCCGACCGTCCTCACCGAGACCACCGGACCGGCGTGGCGCGAGAACTTCGAGCTGCACGCCGACGCGCTGGGCAGGAAGGACGAGGCGAAGAAGGTCGTCGCCGGTTACGAGACCCGCGTTGGGGAGGTGACCGAGGCCCTCGGCGGCGCCGAGAAGGCCAAGGCCACCGAGGTCGGTTTCGTGCGCTTCGTCGAGGGCGCCGACACGCGCCTCTACCTCAACGACACCTTCGTCGGCTCGATCTTCGCCGACCTGGGCGTCGGGCGTCCCGCCAACCAGGACACCACGGGCTTCTCGCTCGACATCAGCCCCGAGCAGGTCGACAAGGCCAACGCGGACATCATCTTCTACTCCACCTACGGCTCCCCGGAGGCCGCCAAGGAGACCGGCATCACCGCCGGACCGCTGTGGAAGAAGCTCGACGCGGTGAGGAACGGCAAGGTCTTCAAGGTCGACGACACCCTGTGGATGCTCGGCATCGGCTACACCGGCGCGGGCGCGATCCTGGACGAGATCCAGAAGGACCTCCCGGCCGCGGAGTGACGAAGAAGACGGCACGGCGCCCGGTCCGGCAGACCGGGCGCCGCCTCGGATGGCTGGCGGCGGGCGCGCTCCTGCTGCTGCTCGCCATGCTGCTCAGCCTCATGGTCGGCAGCCGCTCGATCGGACCGGCCGAGGCGCTGGACGCCCTGCTGCACGGCGGCACCACCGACGACGCCTACGTCGTGCGGTCGCTGCGCGTGCCGCGCACGGTCATCGGCGTCATGGTCGGCGTCGCGCTGGCCCTGGCCGGCGCGGTGCTGCAGGGCGTCACCCGCAACCCCATCGCCGAGCCGGGGATCCTGGGGATCAGCCAGGGGGCGTCGCTCGGCGTCATCTGCGCGATCGCCTTCGCCGGAGTGCACACGCTGACCGGGTACGTGGGGTTCGCCTTCGCCGGAGCCGCCGTCGCGGCCGCGGCCGTCTACCTCTTCGCGGGCACCGGGCGCGGCGGCGCGACCCCCGTCAGACTGGCGCTGGCCGGTGCGGCGATGAACGCCTTCCTCGCCGCGCTGGTCTCGGGCATCATGATCACCAACGGGCGTGCCCTGGACGAGTTCCGGTTCTGGCAGGTCGGCTCGATCAGCGGCCGCGGGCCCGAGGTCGCCGCGCAGACCTGGCCGTTCCTGCTCGCCGGGCTGCTGCTGGTGGCCGTGATGGCGCGCAGCCTGGACGCGCTGGCCCTGGGCGACGACGCCGCCAAGGGGCTCGGCCACAACGTGCCCCTGATGCGGATCCTGGGCGCGCTGGGCGCCACCGTCCTGACCGGCGTGGCCGTCGCCGCGGCAGGACCCATCGTCTTCGCGGGCCTGGCCGTCCCCCACATGGCGCGCGCGGCGGTCGGCACCGACCACCGCTGGCTGCTGCCCATGGCCGCCCTGCTCGGGCCCGCGCTCATCCTGATCCCGGACGTCGTCGGCCGCGTCCTCTTCCCGCCCTCGGAGGTGCCGGTGGGCGTCATGACGGCGCTGCTGGGCGTGCCCTTCCTGGTCGCCATCGTGCGTCGCAGGTCGGCGGTCGCGGCATGAGGCCCGCCGGATACGCCGCCGTCACGGCGGGACGGGCGGCCTTCCTGGTGCACCGCCGCTCCGCCGTCGTGGCGTTCGCGCTGGCCGTCGCGCTGGGGGCGGCCGTCGTCGCGTCCCTGTGCGTCGGGGAGTCCTTCGTCTCCCCGGTGGAGGTCGTGCGCGTGCTGCTCGGGCAGCCGAGCCCCGACGAACTCGTGGTGGGCACGCTGCGGCTGCCGCGCCTGGTCGTCGGCCTGCTGGTCGGCGCGGCCTTCGGCCTGGCCGGTGCCCTGATCCAGACGGTGGCGCGCAACCCGCTCGCCAGTCCCGACATCATCGGCGTGTCGCACGGCGCGGGCGCGGCGACGGTCGCCGCGTTCACCTTCGGGATCACCTCCTACGCCATGCTGCCGCTGGTGTCCCTGGGCGGCGGCGTCGCCGCCGCGCTCCTGGTCTACGTCTTCGCCTGGCGGAACGGGCTGCGGGCCACCCACTTCGTGCTGATCGGCATCGGGTTCTCGGCGGCCATGTCGTCCCTGACCCGGCTGTTCATGACCAAGGGCGACTTCCTCGCCGCCGAGCAGGCCAAGGTCTGGCTCACCGGATCGCTCAACGGCCGCGGCTACGACCAGGCCGCGCCCCTCGCGGCGGTCCTGCTGCTGCTCTTCGTGCCGCTGCTGTGGGCCGCGCGCGCCCAGCGCGACATGTCCCTCGACGACGACACCGCGACGGCCCTGGGCGTGCGCCTCGGCCGTGTCAGGCTCGGGCTCGTCGCGCTCGGCGTCGTCCTCGCGTCCGTGGCGACCGCCACCGCGGGGCCCATCGACTTCGTGGCGCTGCTCGCCCCGCAGATCGTCCGCCGCCTGACCCGCGGCGCCCAGATCCCCCTGCTGTGCTCGGCGCTGACGGGCGCGCTCATCGTCGTCCTGGCGGACCTGCTGGCCCGCAGGCTGTTCGCGCCGATCGAGCTGCCGGTCGGCGTGCTCACCGCCGTGGTGGGCGCCCCCTACTTGTTGTGGCTGATCGTCCGAAGCCGTTCCGGAGGCAGAGTATGACCGGCAATCGCCTGAAGGCGCAGGGCCTCACCCTGTCGTACGAGAGCCGCACCGTCGTCGACGGCCTCGACCTGGAGATACCGCAGGGGAAGGTGACGGTCGTCGTCGGCCCCAACGCCTGCGGCAAGTCCACCCTGCTGCGCGCCCTCGGGCGGCTGCTCAAGCCCCGCCGCGGCGCGGTCCTCCTGGACGGCGTCGAGCTGTCGCGCATCCCGACCAAGCAGATCGCCCGCACGATCGGGCTGCTGCCGCAGACGCCGGTGCCCCCGGAGGGGATCACCGTCGCGGACCTCGTCGCGCGCGGGCGGCAGCCGCACCAGAAGTGGTGGCGGCAGTGGTCGGACGACGACGAGCGGGCCGTCACCGAGGCCATGGAGCGCACGGACGTCGCCGGGCTCGCCGAACGGCCCGTCGACGAGCTGTCCGGCGGCCAGCGCCAGCGGGTCTGGATCGCCCTGGCCCTCGCCCAGGACACCGACCTCCTCCTGCTCGACGAGCCGACCACCTACCTCGACATCGCCCACCAGGTCGAGGTCCTGGACCTGGTCCGGCGGCTCAACCGCGAACGCGCCCGCACCGTCGTCGCCGTCCTGCACGACCTCAACCAGGCGGCCCGCTACGCCGACCACCTGGTCGCGATGAAGGCCGGCCGCGTCATCGCCCAGGGCGCCCCCCGCGACATCGTCACCGCCGACCTCGTCCACGAGGTCTTCGGCCTCACCTGCGTGGTCGTCCCCGACCCGGTGACCGGCGACCCCCTCGTCGTGCCCGGCGCCCCCTGGGGAGCAGCCGGCTAGGCCGCTCCCGGCCCCCGTCGCCGGAGGTCCGCGGCGTGTCCCGCGCGGTGGCGGCGGACGGCCTCCGCCCGGACCCGCTCGCGGCGGTCGGCGGCCAGGGCGTGGGCCATCCAGGGGAGCACGGACAGGGACATGCCGAGCACCCATGCCGCGAGGGCGTGCAGGGTCTCCTGGATCATCCCCGGACCCCCGGGACGGGCGGACGGGCACCGGCGCCTTGTGGGGCGGCGTTCCGGTGGGTCAGAACCTCGCCCATACGACCTTCCCCTCCCGGCCGGCCCGCCAGCCCATGGCGCGGGCCGCGTCCTCGATGAGGATCAGGCCGCGCCCGCGCAGGTCCTCGATGCCCGGCCGCCGCCGTTCGGGCATCCGCCGCGAGCGGTCGGCGACCTCCACCAGCAGGCCGTCGTCGTCCAGGAGGAGGCTGAGGCGGACGGGCGGCTCGCCGTGGCAGTAGGCGTTGGTCACCATCTCGTGGATGGCGGTGATCCTGTCGTCGACGAAACCGGGGTCGATCTCCCAGTCGAGCAGGAGAGCGGCGACGCGGTGCCGGGTGTCGTTGACGTCCTCCAGGGTCCAGGGAACGGCGAAGTTCTGGAAATAGAACTTCGTACGGTCCGGACGTTGTGGAATATATGTCGCATCGATGTCGGAAGCCACGTCTCGTCTCCGCAGGGTTCGGGGAATCGGTGGCACCAGGCTCAGGCCTCGGGTTAACGTTTTCCAGTTCTCGCGAGAAACGCGAGAACGGCCGATAATCCGGAGGGCGCATGCCCAAACTCGTCTCGCCCCCTGAGCCGACCATCGACCTGTGGGCGCTCATCGCCCACCACCTGCGGTTTCTCCGCCTCCAGAAGGGCAGGTCGCAGGCCAATGTGGGTGCCGTCATCAACGCGTCCGTCGCCTCGGTTTCTCGTATCGAGCGAGGTGAGGAGAGGCTCGACGAGAAGCAGGCAGCGCTTCTCGATAAGGAGTGGGATACGGGCGGTTTGTTCGGTTTTCTTATTTATCACGCGACTCGCAGCCACAATTCCGCCTGGCGCGAGCAGTGCTTGCATCTTGAGGCATCCGCCCATTTCCTGCGCGTCTATGAGGCGCTGATCGTTCCCGGAATCTTCCAGACCCCCGAGTACGCGCAGGCGCTCATCCTCTCCGGGCGTTACGCCTCCCGGGCGGACGAGCTGGTGGCCGATCGAATGAGGCGCGCCGCCATCTTCCGGCGCGATCCGCCTCCGGAAGTGTGGGCGATTCTGTCGGAGAACGCCCTGGACTGGCCTATCGGAGGGCCGGAGGTCATGCGCGGCCAACTGGAGCGCCTGCTCGCCCTCGCACGACTCGACACCGTCGGAATCAGAGTCGTCCCCCGCTCCTCCGGAGCGTCACCGGCCATGGACGGAAGCTTCATGATCATGACCTTGGGGGCGGGGGACACGGTCTTCTCCGATTCCCCCGGCGGCGGACGTCTCGTCAGCGAACCGGCCGAGGTGCGCGGGTACCTTGGGCGCTACGAGCGGATCGGGTCCCGGGCGCTCTCCGGTCCCGACAGCCTTGCGCTGATCCACCGATATCTGGAGAACATCGAATGACCACCACTCATGTTTGGCGCAAGTCCAGTCACAGCGGTGCCGAGAACCTGTGCGTCGAGTTGGCTGCGCTTCCGGCCGAGCTGGGGATCCGGGACGGCAAGAATCCGGAGCGGGGACACCTGGCGCTGTCCGGGCGCCGGGCCGCCGCGTTCCTGGCGCGGGTGAAGTCCGGCCGCTAGCGCGGCTTGACCTTGATCTCGCCGTCGGCGTGCGGGGCGCCGATCCGGCGCATTTCGACCTCCGTGTCCTCCGGGGCGTCCCGCAGGGCCCTGGCGGCGAGGGCCGCGAGGACGCCGCCCACGAGCGGGGCCAGGATGAACAGCCAGAGCTGGCCGATCGCCTCGCCGCCCGCGAAGAGGGCGGGGCCGATGGAGCGGGCCGGGTTCACCGAGGTCCCGTGCAGGGGGACGCCGACCAGGTGGACGACGGCCAGGGTGAAGCCGATGGCCACTCCGGCCGCGGTCGCCGCGGCCTTGCGGCGGACCACCAGCAGCACCACGAAGACGAACACGAAGGTCAGCACGACCTCGAGGACGAAGGTGCCGGCCGCGTTGATCCCCTCGTCCGGACCGTAGGCGTTCGCGCCGTCGACGGCGGTCTCGACCCCGCCCACCGAGGACACCAGCTTGATCAGGGCCGCGCCGGCGATGCCGCCGAGGACCTGGGCGACGATGTAGCAGACCGCGTCGGTGCCCGAGATCTGACGCATGATCCAGGCGCCGGCGGTGACCGCCGGGTTGACATGGCAGCCCGAGATCGGCCCGATGGCGTAGACCAGGCCAAGAAGGACCAGACCGAAGGCGAGCGCCACCCCGACCGCGCCGATCTCGGGCAGCCCGAGCACCGCGCTGCCCACGGCGATGAACACCAGGAGCGCCGTGCCCAGGAATTCGGCGACATAACGATCCGTGCGCACAGCCGGTCCTCCGATCCGACTCCAGAAAAGACACTCCACTAAAACACCCTGGTCACAGGCGTGGCCTCAGGGAATGATCCACTTTCGGCAAAGACTCGGCGCGCCCCGGGCGGCCGGTCCCGAAGGGGCAGAGGAAAGGCGGCCCCCCTGGTGGGAGGCCGCCTTCTCGGGTGTCGCGGATCAGACGTCGTCGGCGTCGACGATGCGGTAGGCGTAGCCCTGCTCGGCCAGGAAGCGCTGGCGGTGGGCGGCGAAGTCCTGGTCGAGGGTGTCGCGGGCGACGACGCTGTAGAAGCGGGCGCTGCCCTTGTCGGCCTTGGGGCGCAGGACGCGGCCCAGGCGCTGCGCCTCCTCCTGGCGGGAGCCGAAGGAGCCCGAGACCTGGACGGCCACGGACGCCTCGGGCAGGTCGATGGAGAAGTTGGCGACCTTGGAGACGACCAGGCAGTGGATCTCGCCGCTGCGGAAGCCGTCGAAGAGGCGCTCCCGTTCCTTGATCTTGGTCTCGCCCTTGATGACGGGGGCGCCCAGGCGCTCGCCCAGCTCGTCCAGCTGGTCGATGTACTGGCCGATGACCAGGGTCTGCTCGCCCCGGTGGCGCTCCACCAGGCGCTGCACCACCTGGGTCTTGGTCTCGGTGGTGGCGCAGAAGCGGTAGCGCTCCTCCGGCTCGGCGGTGGCGTAGGCCAGCCGCTCGGAGTCGGTCAGTGTCACCCGCACCTCGACGCAGTCGGCGGGGGCGATCCAGCCCTGGTTCTCCATCTCCTTCCAGGGCGCGTCGTAGCGCTTGGGGCCGATGAGGGAGAAGACGTCGCCCTCCCGGCCGTCCTCGCGCACCAGCGTGGCCGTCAGGCCCAGCCGGCGCCGCGCCTGCAGGTCGGCGGTCATCCGGAAGATCGGCGCGGGCAGCAGGTGCACCTCGTCGTACAGGACCAGGCCCCAGTCACGGGCGTCGAACAGCTCCAGGTGCGCGTAGACGCCCTTCCTGCGGGCCGTCATGACCTGGTAGGTGGCGATGGTGACCGGGCGGATCTCCTTCTTGGTGCCCGAGTACTCGCCGATCTCGTCCTCGGTGAGGCTGGTGCGGCGCAGCAGCTCCTGCTTCCACTGGTGCACGCTGACGGTGTTGGTGACCAGGATCAGCGTGGTCGCCCCCGCGTGCGCCATGGCGGCGGCGCCCACGGTGGTCTTGCCCGCCCCGCAGGGCAGCACCACGACCCCGGAGCCGCCCGCCCAGAACGCCTCGGCGGCGTCCTTCTGGTAGGGCCGCAGCGACCAGCCCGTCTCCACGAGGTCGATCGGGTGGGCCTCGCCGTCCACGTACCCGGCGAGGTCCTCGGCGGGCCAGCCGAGCTTGAGCAGCGCCTGCTTGAGCGTGCCCCGCTCCGAGGGGTGCACGACCACGGTGTCGTCGGTGACGCGGTCCCCGAGCAGCGGCTTGATCTTCTTGGCGCGCAGCACCTCCTCCAGCACGGCGCGGTCGCTGGAGACCAGGACCAGCCCGTAACCGGGGTGCTTCTCCAGCCGCAGCCGCCCGTACCGCCCCATGGTGTCGGCGACGTCCACCAGCAGGGCGTGCGGCACCGGGTAGCGCGAGTACTCGATCAGCGCGTCCACGACCTGCTCGGCGTCGTGCCCCGCGGCGCGCGCGTTCCACAACGCCAGCGGCGTCACCCGGTAGGTGTGCACGTGCTCGGGAGCCCGCTCCAGCTCGCAGAAGGGCGCGATGGCCCGACGGCACTCACCCGCACGCTCATGATCGACTTCCAGCAGCAGCGTCTTGTCCGACTGCACGATCAACGGACCATCATTCATAGCCATCGAGTCTGCAACACCGGAGGGGGTGCCGGTGTTCCTGCGCGCCGATGTGAGCGAGACCTCCCGGGGAGGACCGGGTCAGATGCGGATGCCGTCGTCTCCCGTGGGCGCGGTGCCGGTTTCGTCCAGCTCGCCGGAGAGGCCCAGGGCGAAGAAGAGCACCAGCAGCACGACGCCCACGAGGACGGCGAGGCCGAAGATCACCCAGCTCCAGTTGGTGAGGTTCTTGGCCGAGACGGGATCGGTGTTGACGCGGCTCATCGCGACCGCGGCGGTGACGATCCCCGGGACGGCCAGCAGCCCGCAGCAGGTGATGGTCAGCAGGATGTTGGCGATCAGCGCGGCGACGGCCGGGCCGTTGCTCGCGGGCGGGGGCGGCGGGTACTGCCCGTACTGCCCGTACTGGTTGGGGTGGCCGGGGATGCCGTACCCCGGTCCGAAGTAGGGGTCGTGGGGAGAGTGGCTCACGGGAAGACCTTTTCGTCCATACCTGTGGGACTGTGCAGGGTACCGAGGGGTTCAGATCTTGCGCACACCGGTGATCCGGTGCAGCGCGAAGCGCTGGATGGAGGCTCTGGTCTGGTCATACGCCGTCAGGAAGCCGCCGTCCACCCGAACCGGCTCGATGATCCGGCTGGAGGCGCGGCCCTGCTGGTCCAGGTAGCCGATCCACAACCGGGTGCCCAGGGCGGCGCGCAGCTCCTCGATCAGGGAGATCGACGGGGTGCGCGGCGGCTCGCCCTCCGGGGCGCCGACCGAGGCCGCCTCCTCGCCCGCCCGCAGCGCCCGGATCGCCGCGGCGGCGACCCGCTCGTCCACGACGTGCTCGTGCTCCACCGGCGGCCGGGCCGGCGGCTCGGCGCGCCGGGCGTCCGTCCGGGTGACCACCAGGCCGCCCTCGGGCGACTCCGGCACGGGCGAGAAGCCGACGGAGCGCAACGACTCCAGCAGGTCCTGGCGGGACAATCGGGAGGCCAGCACCGTCGGCGCCAGCCGGTACAGGCGCAGGGTGGCGGCCCTGCGGTCGGCGAGGATCTCGTCCAGGGCCGCGGGGTCGTCGCAGCGCACGTACGACAGGGCGGTGCCGACCCGGAGCCTGCCGTGCCTGCGGCCGACGTCCTCGACCAGGTAGGACAGGGGCTGCGGCACGGGGGTGCTGCTGTGGCGGGCCAAGAGGTCCAGCAGCTCCGAGACGGTGCGCCCGGCGTCCAGCGCCCGCCGCACCGACTCGGGGGTGAAGCGGTAGACGGTCGCCCCGCCCTTGGACTCCACGTCGGCGGTCAGCGCCAGCTCCCGCGCCAGGTCGGGCACGAGCGGGCCGGGCGCGACCGCCGTCAGGTCGGCCTGGAGCACCACCTGGTCGACGGGCTCGGGCAGCAGCGCGCCGAGCTCCCCGGCGACGTCGCCGCCGGACAGGAGCGCCCCGGCGTAGGAGGCGCGGGCGCCGAACCCGGTGACGCCCAGGAAGGCCGCCTCGTGCAGCGTCCAGGAGACGAGCCGGTCGTGCAGGCCCGACGCGCGCCTGGGGTTCCGCCAGGCCAGCGCGCGCAGGACGGACTCCTCGTCGGGCGCGACGCCCTCGGGGAGCACCGCCAGCGTCTCGCGCCTGACCCGGGGCGCGGAGGAGCGGATGTTCCCGTCGGTCAGGGCGTTGATCGTCCGGTCCCGGTCGTCGCGCTCGCCGACCAGGCCGGGCACCCGGTCGGTCTCCAGCCAGGCGCCCGCCAGTTCGGTCCAGCGGGCGGCGGCGTCGCGCAGCAGCCACAGGTCGTAGGAGCGGGTGGGCAGCCACTCCGAGGAGCCGCCGTCCCGGTCCAGCAGGCCCGCGGCGTGGGCGACCTCGACGACGATCGCGGCGTCGCGTTCGGTCAGGTCGAGCCTGCCCGCGGCCGCCCGGAGCTCCCGGACGCCCAGACCGCCGCCGCGCAGCACCGGGGGCGGGCGCACCCCCCAGTGCTCCAGCAGCTCCTCGGTCAGGCGCAGCAGGGTGAAGGCCTGCCCGGAGGCGATCTGGTCGGTCAGCCTCTGGGGGCGCCTGGTCCCGGACGGCACGGGCGCGGTGATCACGTCCTCCCGGAAGAGCACGCCGCCGCGCAGGTACAGGCCCACCTCGCGGGGCAGGGTCACCGTCCGGTCGTCCGTGGCGATCAGCAGCCCCCTGGCCAGCAGCCGGTCGACGGGGCTGCGCGCCTCGGCCAGGCCCACCCGCCGCCGCGCGTTGTCGATCCGGCCAGTGGGCGGGCCCCAGGCCAGGTGCTCCAGCGCCGCCCGCGCCTCGGGCCCGGCGTCCTCCACGAGCGGTCCCGGGTCGGCCAGCCGTTCGGCGAGGGACTCGGCCAGCCCCGGGGCGCTGGCGAAGGCGGTGGAGACCCCCAGGTCCTCGGCCAGCTCCAGCAGCCGCTCCAGGGGGAGGGCGGCCAGCGTCTCGCGGGCGGACGGCCCGAGCCCCGCGGGGTGGGTGAGGGCGGCCCGCACGCCGGGGGCCAGGCGCAGGGAGCGGGAGGGCCCCGGCCACAGCAGGCCCAGGTCCCGCAGCCGCTCCACGACCTCGGCGGAGCGCGCGCCCAGCGCCTTCTTCAACGCGGTGAGGGTGGGGGAGGGCAGCACGGCGACCGCCTCCAGGACGGCCAGCGCCGCGCGGTCCAGCCGGTCCAGGGCCCGGCTCACCGCCGATGGGGCGGCCGCGCGGGCGGCCAGGGCACCGAGGTCGGCGGGGACGGGGGTGATCAGCTCGGGCCGTGCGGAGACGAGGGCGCACAGCTGGTCGTCGGTGCGTCCGCGGAGCCAGTCCCCGTAACTGTCCAACGGCCCTTCAGTCCCGGCCGAGCAGGCCCATGGCGAGCCGTGCCCAGGCGGCTGCGAAACGTTTCTCGTCGGTCTTGACGGGGGTCTCGTACAGCGACTCGTTGGCCAGCCAGTAGTTGACCACGGAGCCGCCGAGGATCGCCGCGATGGCCTCCCAGTCCTCGTCCCGCTCCTTGAACTCGGGCTGGGTGGACAGCCAGGCGGCGATGCTCTCGTACAGCGGGTTGACCACGCCGTCACGCAGGTCGGCCACCAGGTGGGGGAACTGGTCGAGGTCGCGGAAGAGCACCCGGATGAGGTCCTGCTCCTCGCGCATCTTGGCGATGCCCGCGTGGCAGGTCATCCGCAGCCGCAGGTCCAGCGGCTTGGACTTGAAGTGCTCGGACTCGGCGAGGGTCGCGTTGACCTGGTCGCGGGTGTGCTCGATGCGCTCGCGCACCGCCGCTGCGAGCACTTCCTGCTTGGAAGGAAAATGCCGGTAGAGACCGCCCGCGCCGGGAGAGAGCCCGGCGGCGGCCTCGATCTCGGCGACGGACGTCGCGGCGTAACCGCGCTCGGCGAAAAGCCGCAGCGCCTCGGCCACGATCCGCTCGCGCGTCGTTCTGCTCATTGGTGTGATCCTCCCCCAGAAGCCTAAGGCCTGTCCCCGGGTCCGGTGCTCGCTGAGGGCGGCTTGCGCCCTGCAGGCTACCGCAGTGGTTTCACCGGGGGAGGAGGAAGGCCCGGCGACTCCACGCGCCGGCCCCGGGGACCGCACCGGACACCGGACCGTCCCCTGTCGCGCGACGGGCCTCGGGGCGGGTCAGATGTCGATGTCGTCGGCCACCGCGCGCAGGACCGTCGCGATCTTGCGGGCTTCGGCGCTGGAGGGGTGCTTGCCGCGGCGGTAGGTCTCCGAGACGTGGTCGAGGAGCTTGATGAGGTCCTCGGTGATGAGGACCATGTCGTCGGGGCGCTTGCGCTTGGCCTTGGCGATGGTCTTCTCGACCGAGGGCGGGGTGTCGACGACCTTCACGGACAGGGCCTGCTGGCCGCGGCGGCCCTCCACCACACCGAACTCGACTCGTTGGCCCTGTTTCAAGGCTTTCGTTCCAGCGGGCAGGGCGGAGGAATGCACGAAGACCTCACCCCCGTCGTCGCGGGTGAGAAAACCGAAACCTTTGTCGGTGTCGTACCACTTGACCTTGCCACTGGGCACGGTGGACCTCTGTCTGGCTGCGCGTTCGGGTGATCCGTACAAGGCTAATGCCTTACGGCAAAACGGCGATACTCCTTATCGCCCTTCATCGCGCGGCCGGTCCCCCCGTTCCCGGGGCGAACGGGGTTGACATGTCCGGTCAAAGGCGTCAAGCCACTGCGGAAACGACGTGAGGTCGTCAAGGACGTGGTCGGCGCCGTGGCCGAGCAGGTCCGAGGCGGTGAAACCGCCGGTGGCGACGGCCAGGCTGAAGGCGTCCGCCGCGCGGGCCGCCGCGATGTCGCCGGGGTGGTCGCCGACGTAGGTGTGCGCGCCGTGCTCGCGCAGCGCGGCGCCCTTGCCGGCCGCCCACAGGCCGCCCACCAGCAGGTCGACGTCCAGCCCGAGGAAGGCCAGGGTGGCCCTGGCGTGGGGTTCGTTCTTGGCGGTGACGACCATGACGCGCTCGCCCGCGGCGCGGACGGCGGCGACCGCCTCGGCGGCGCCGCTCATGAGCAGGGTGGCGGGAATGGCCAGTTCCGGATAGAGCGCCCGGAAACGCAGGACCATCTCGGGGATGTGCGGCTCGGGGAACCAGTTCGCCAGCTCCATCTCCAGCGGCGGGCCCAGCCGCCCGACGACGAGAGGCACGTCGATGAAGGCGCCGGTCTCGGCGGCGAGCGCCGCGTAGACGGCGCCGATGCCCCGGCGGGTGTCCGCGAGGGTCAGGTCCAGGTCGAAGCCCACCATCATGACCGTCATTTTAAGGAAGGGGAACGGGGATCGACCTCCCTTTGGGCACCGCCCGTAACCTCTGTTCCACCGGTCCGGAACGGCTTTCCCGGGTCGGCCGCCGCCGGTTTCCCCGGCCGCGCGGGCGGGGAGGGGTGCACGGTCATCCCCCGGCATGGGCGACAATCTGTATGTGACGTCACTCCGTTCCGCCCCAGTCCGCCGAGGCCGTTCCGTCGCGGATCCGGCCTGCGTCGAAGCCGTCGACCTGGCGCTGGAGGCCGCGAAGGAGACGGCGAGGCCCTCCGAGGTGGGCGAGCACCTCGGCTACGCCGTCGAAGGCGACCGGGTCGTGACCCATTTCTTCGCCTGCACGGACTTCGGCTACCGGGGCTGGCGCTGGGCCGTCACGGTGGCCCGCGCCGCCCGCGCCAAGGTCGTCACCGTCTCCGAGACGGCCCTGCTGCCCGGGGAGGAGGCGGTCCTGCCGCCGGCCTGGGTGCCGTGGCTGGACCGGCTGCGCCCCGGCGACCTGGGCCCCGGCGACCTGCTGCCCACCGCGCCCGACGACGTGCGGCTGGCGCCCGGTTTCGCCCAGCCCCAGGAGGACCTCGACGAGCAGGCCCAGTGGGAGACCGGCCTGGGCCGCACCAGGGTGCTGTCGGCCGAGGGCCGCGACCAGGCGGCCGAGCGCTGGTACGAGGGGGCCGGCGGCCCGCAGGCGCCGATCGCGGTGGCGGCCCCCGCCCAGTGCAGCACCTGCGGCTTCTACCTCCCGCTGGCGGGCAAGCTGCGCCGGCTCTTCGGGGTCTGCGCCAACGAGCACGCGCCCGACGACGGCCGCGCCGTCTCGGCCGACCACGGCTGCGGCGCCCACTCCGAGGCGGTCGTGGTGCCCTCGGCCGCCGAGGCGCCGCCGCTGATCCTGGACGAGATGGCGCTCGACCGGCTGCCCGAGGAGTCCCCCGCCGAGCCCGCGGAGCCGGGGGAGGCCGGGGAGGAGACGCCCGGCCGCGGCTGACCATGGACGATCCCTTCGGCACCGCCGCGCTGCGGGCCCGGGTCCTGGACGCCTGGGCCGCGGCGCCCGCCCGGTTCCGGGAGGACGCCAACGCCGAGGAGGACTACGCGCTCGGCGCCTACCGCGACCGCGTCCTGATCGAACTGGCGCAGAACGCCGCGGACGCCGCCCAGCGGGCCGGGGTGCCCGGCCATCTGCGGCTGGAGCTGCGGGACGGGACGCTGACGGCCGACAACACCGGGGCGCCGCTCACCGCGGAGGGCGTGGAGTCGCTGTCCTCGCTGCGCGCCTCCACCAAGCGCGGCGCCGACTCGGCGGGCCGGTTCGGCGTCGGGTTCACCGCCGTCGTCTCGGTGAGCGACGCCCCGTCCGCGGCCTCCCTGACCGGGGCCGTCGCCTGGTCGGCGGAGCGCACCCGCGCCCTGGTCGAAGGTGTTCCGGAGCTGGCCGGCGAGCTGGCGGCCCGGCACGGCCACGTTCCGGTCCTGCGGCTGCCCTTCCCCTCCGCGGACGTTCCGCCGGAGGGCTTCGCCACCCGGGTCGTGCTGCCGCTGCGCGACGAGGCCGCCGAGCGGTCGCTGCGCGCCCAGCTCGCCGGGGTGGGGGCGCCCCTCCTGCTCGCGTTGCCGGCCCTGGCCACCCTGGCCGTCACCGTGGACGGCGGGACGCGTCTGCTGCGCGCCGCCCGTCCCGAGCCCGGCACCGTCATCGTCACCGAGACCGGGGACGCCGCCGGGCTCCCCGCGGAGGGCGCGGTCTCGCGCTGGCGGACGGTGGAGGCGCACGGCCGGATCCCCGAGGAGCTGCTGGCCGACCGGCCCGCCGAGGAGCGCAACCGCCCGTTCTGGTCGGTGCGCTGGGCGGTGCGCGCGGAGCCGCGCGGGCCGCTGGACGCGCCGCCGACCGGCGGCGGGGTGCTGTACGCGCCCACACCGACCGACGAGCCGCTGGACTTCCCCGCCCTGCTGATCGCGAGCGTGCCGCTCGCCTCCGACCGCAGGCGGGTGGAGCCGGGCCCGCTGACCGACTTCCTGGTGGAGCGCGCGGCGGGCGCCTACCTCGACCTGCTCGCCGGGACGGCGGGCACGGCCCTGCTCGATCTGGTGCCGGGCCCCGTCCCCGCGGGCGTCCTGGACGGCGCGCTGCGCCACGCCGTGCTCCGGGCGCTGCCCGAGGCTCCGCTGCTGCCGCTCGCCGAGGACTCCGCGGCCCGGGTCAGGGGCCGTGACGCGGTGGCGGTGGACGGGCCCGCCCCGCTGGTGGCGGCGCTGAGCGGGGTGGTCCCCGGCCTGCTGCCCGCCGCCTGGCCCGCCGGGCACCGGGCGCTGCGGGCGCTGGGCGTGCGGCGCATGGCTCCGGCGGACGTGGTGGACGCGCTCGCCGGCCTGGACCGCGAACCCGCCTGGTGGCGGGCGGTCTACGACGCGCTGGCCGGGGTGGACTCCGGGGAGCTGGGCGCGCTGCCGGTCCCGCTGGCCGACGGGCGGCTGGTGCGCGGCCCGCGCGGGGTGCTGCTGGCCAGGGACCTGCCCGCGCCGGAGCGGCTGTCCGCGCTGGGCCTGCGGGTCGCCGACCCGGCCGCCGACCATCCGCTGCTGGTCCGGCTCGGCGCGGTGGAGGCCGGCCCCCGCCAGGTGCTCGCCGATCCCGCGGTGCGGGCCGCCGTCGAGGGCTCCCTGGATCTGGAGGACCCGCAGGAGCGCGCCGACCTGGCGGACGCCGTGCTGACGCTGACCGGCGCGTTGTCGGGTCCGGCCGACTCCTGGCTGGCCGAGCTGGCCCTCCCCGGCGCGGACGGCGAGCCGTACCCGGCGGGGGAGCTCTTGTTCGAGGACTCCCCGCTGCGCCGGGTGATGGGGGAGGACTCGCCCTTCGGGATCGTCGATCCGGGGCTGGTCGAGCGGTACGGGGCCTCGGCGCTGGAGAACGCCGGGGTGCTGCGGGGGTTCGCCCTGCTGCGCGCGCAGGACGTGGACCTGAACGATCCCGACACCCTGGACGAGCTGAGCCTGGACGGCCTGGAGGACTGGGACGTCCCGTCGGCGCACCTGCCGGAGCTGACGGCCGTCCGCGACCTGGAACTGGTCGAGGACTGGGAGGCGGCGCTGCGGCTGCTGGCCCTCCCGCCGTGGCGCGAGGCGGTCGTGGCGCCGGTGGTGCTGCCGGACGGCGCCCGGGTGCCGTCCTACACCTCCTGGTGGCTGGCCCGCCGCGAGGTCCTCGGCGGGGCGCGCCGCGCCCGTGACGCCGACCCGCTGCTGGAGGGCCTCTACGATCCGGCGCCTGAGTTCCTCGACCCGGAGTTCGCCCGTGCGCTGGGCGTGCGGCGCTCGCTGGCGGACGTCCCGCCGGACGAGCTGCTGGAGCTGCTGGCCGACCCGGCGAGGCCGGTGCGGCGCGACCAGCTCAGGGCGTTGTGGACCTGGTTGTCGCACGCGTCCGAGCTCGTCCCGCCGGACGAGGTGCGCGCGGTGGCGGGGGCGGTGGTCGAGGTCGTCCCGGCCGAGGACGCCATCGTGGTGGACGTCCCGTACGCGCTGCCGCTGCTGGCCGACCAGCCGCTGGTGCTGCTTCCGCACGACCGCGCCGAGGACCTGGCCGAGCTGCTGGAACTGCCTCTGGCCTCGGACGAGGTCCCGGCCGGACCGGACGCCCCGGGCACGGAGCGCGAGGTGCCGGGGATCGTGCGGGAGCTGTTCCCCGAGGCGCCCGAGAGCTACCTGCACCATGACAGGCTGGTCGTGCAGGGCCGGGAGGTGTCCTGGTGGTACGACGGGCGCCCGCACGCCTCGGGTCCGGCGGGCCTGGCCAGGGCCGTCGCCTGGGAGCTGGGCCGGTGGGGCGACCGGCAGGCGCTGCAGGCGCTGCTGGCCGAGCCGGGCGCCGCGGTCCTCCTGCTGGCCGAGGCCGATCTCAGCTGATCGGGGGCAGGTCCGGTTCGGTCTCCTCGGCCCGTGCCGGGCCCTCCTGGTCGCGCTTGCGCTGCAGGCGCGGGATGTACAGGCAGGCGAAGGCGCCGATGATCGCGCCGGTCAGGCACACCCACAACCACCAGCGCTGGTCGGAGGGCAGTCCGACGAGCAGCAGCACCACCAGCGCGATGAGCCAGACGGCGGTGCCTCCGGCCGCGACGAGCACATCGTTGGTCTTCAGCGGTTCCGGTTGGGGCCGGCCGGGGTGTGTCGGCATGCCGACACACTATCCGGAGCCCGCCACGCGGCCGCGGCCGCGGGTCGATACCCCCGTCCCGTATACGGTGCGGAAGGATTCCCGGTCGGCGGGGGAATTCGGTGAGCGCGGGAGGTTGTTAGCAAGGGTAATGACTCTTGCTAACGAAAATGATGATGAACGAGACGACGAAGGCGCCGGGCTCGCGCCTGGCCGAGGAACTGCGGATCTCGGTGGCGAGGCTGTCGCGGAGACTGCGGGCGCAGGCGGGAGACGACCTGTCGGTCACGCAGTTCTCGGCGCTGGCGGTGCTGGAACGGCACGGCGAGATGACACCCGGCGAACTGGCCGAGCACGAGCACGTCAGGCCGCCCTCCATGACCCGGACGGTCGCGGCGCTCGAAGCCGCGCGGCTGGTCGCCCGCAGGGCCCATCCGACCGACCGGCGGCAGGTGGTGCTCGCGGTCACGGAGGCGGGAAGCACGCTGCTGCGCGAGCACCGCAGGCGCAAGGAGGCATGGCTGGCGCGGCGGGTGGCGGACCTGACCGACGAGGAGCGGGCCGTGCTGGAGAGCGCGGTGCCGATACTGGAGAGGCTCAGCAGAAGCTGAACGGGGGCATGTTCCGCAGCCTGCGCAACCGCAACTACCGCCTCTTCATGTCCGGCCAGGTGATCTCCAACATCGGCACCTGGATGCAGCGCATCGCCCAGGACTGGCTGGTCCTGGAGCTCACCCACGGCAGCGGCATAGCCCTGGGCGTCACCACGGGCCTGCAGTTCCTGCCCATGCTGCTGTTCGGCCTGTGGGGCGGCGTCATCACCGACCGCTACCCGCGGCGCCGGCTGCTCATGCTCACCCAGGTGGGCCTCGGCCTGCCCGCCCTGGTCCTGGGGCTGCTGGCGGTCGGCGGCGCCGCCGAGGTCTGGCACGTGTACCTGCTGGCGTTCGCCCTGGGCATGGTCACGGTCGTCGACAACCCCGCCCGGCAGACCTTCGCCGTGGAGATGGTCGGCAAGGAGGACCTGCCGAACGCGATCGCGCTCAACAGCGCCACCTTCAACGGCGCCCGCGTGGTCGGGCCCGCCGTCGCCGGGGTGCTGATCGCGCTGGTCGGCACCGGCCCGGTGTTCCTGATCAACGCCGCCTCGTTCGGCGCGGTGGTCCTGGGCCTGGCCCTGATGCGCGAGCACGAGCTGCGGACCCTGCCGCCGGTACCCCGCGCGAAGGGGCAGCTGCGGGAGGGGCTGCGTTACGTCCGCGGGCGACCGGAGCTGGTCACCGTGCTGGTGACGATCGCGCTGGTGGCGGGCTTCTCGATGAACTTCCAGGTCACGACGTCGCTGATGGCCACCGAGGTCTTCGGGCGCGGCGCCTCGGAGTTCGGCCTGGCCAGCACCCTGATGGCGGTCGGCTCGGTGAGCGGGGCGCTGCTGGCGGCCCGGCGCCTCGCGCCCACCAGGCGCCTGCTGTACGGCGCGGTGCTGGTCTTCGGCGTGCTGGAGGTGCTGGTCGGGCTGATGCCCACCTGGCCGACCTTCCTGCTCATGCTGGTGCCGGCCGGGCTGCTGCTGATGACCTTCACCACCGCGGCCAACGCCACGGTCCAGCTGAGCGTCTCGCCGGAGATGCGCGGCCGGGTGATGGCCCTGTACATGCTGGTGTTCATGGGCACCAACCCGGTCTGCGCGCCGCTCGTCGGCTGGGTGGCCGAGGCCTTCGGCGCCAGGTCCGCGATCGTGCTGGGCGGGGTGGTGGCGATCGCCACCGCGGGCGCCGTGATCGCTTATCCCCGGATACGCCGCGAAACCGTCGTGCCTTCCGCATAGGCTCATGCCAGATGACAACCTGCGGCCCTGCTGCAAAGCTGGATACCCGGACCGACAGAACGTGGAGGGGCACGTCGTGACCGTTTCATTGCAGAAGGGGCAGCGCATCTCGCTGCAGAAGCCCGGCGGCGGCGGGCTCGCCGTGGTCCGGATGGGCCTGGGCTGGGACGCGGTCAAGAAGAAGAGCTTCTTCGGCTCCCGCGAGCAGGACATCGACCTGGACGCCTCGGTGGTGCTCTTCGCCGACCACCAGGTCGCCGACGTCGTCTACTTCGGCCAGCTGACCAGCCGCGACGGCTCGGTCCGCCACACCGGCGACAACCTCACCGGCGCGGGCGACGGCGACGACGAGTCGATCATCGTGGACCTGAGCCGGGTGCCCGTCCACGTCACCTCGCTGGTCTTCACCGTCAGCTCCTTCCAGGGCCAGACGTTCAACGAGGTGCAGAACGCCTTCTGCCGCCTGGTGGACGAGGCCAGCGGCCAGGAACTGGCCCGCTACACCCTCACCGGCGGCGGCGCGCACACCGGCATGGTGATGTCCCGGCTCTACCGACACGGCCAGGAGTGGAAGCTCGGCGCCATCGGCGAGCCCAGCCAGGGGCGGACCTTCCAGGACATGCTCCCGGCGATCGCCGCCCACGCCTGATCCGTGGCCGAGCTCATCCGGGGGGCCAACGCCCCGCTGGACGCCGTCCGGCTCACCGTCACCTGCTCCTGCGCGGCCCCGGTCGACCTGAGCGCCCTGCTGGTCGGCCGGGACCTCAGGGTGCGCTCGGACGCCGACCTGGTCTTCTACAACGCGCCGGAGGGTCCCGGCGTGCGCTGGTCGCCCGGCGGTATCGACCTCGACCTCGCGGCCGTGCCCGCCGACGTCCACGCCGTGCTGATCGCGCTCAGCCTGGCCGACCACGCGCCCCTGTCGACGGTCCCGCCGCCGACCGTGCGGGCCGGGGACCACGGCTTCACCATCGACCGCCTCGCCGACGAGACCGCGCTGATCGCCCTGGAGGTGTACCGGCGGCAGGACGCCTGGAAGGTCAGGGCGGTCGGCCAGGGGTACGCCGCCGGGCTCGCGGCCCTGGTCACCGCGCACGGCGTCGAGGTCGACGACCCCGGGCCCCCGCCGCCCGCCCCGCCCCGCGTCCAGCCGGAGCCGGCGGCCCCCGCCTCCCTGTACGGCGCGCAGGGCGTCCCCGCCGTGCCGCCGCCGTCCCCGGCACCGGCCGGCGAGGGCGCGCGGTCCGGGGCCGGACGGGTGCCGTTCACCGACCGGGCCTGGCTGGTCTGGGAGGACGCCAGCCGTTCGCTCGCCTCCTACCGGGCGTCGATGGACCACGCCCTGTCGATCAGGGACGACGAGGTCAGCGGCCGTACCGCCCCCGGGCGCTCCCAGCAGCTCATGCAGGCCGCGACCGAGCGGCTGACCACCGACATGACCCAGCTCGCCGGGGAGCTGGCCGCGCACGAGGGCTCGGCCGGAGCCGAGCTGGCGCCCTTCGACGACCCCGCCTGGCTGACCTGGGAGCCGGGCGAGGAGCTCGGCGAGGGACTGCTGCTGGGCCATCTGGGCGCCGACGAGGTCACCACCCTGCGGATCCCGCTCATCCTGCGCATGCCCTGGCGGCGCATGGTCTGGATCAACCGGGGCCTGACCCCGCACGAACCGGTGGCCTTCGCCTGGTCGCTGGTCACCCGGTTCTTCGCCGCGGTGCCCCCCGGCGTCTGCGGGCTGGACGTCGTGGACGCCACCGGCATGTCGGGCGCGGGCTGGATCCACGGCCTGCCGCCCGCCACGGTCAACCTGCTGTGCGGCGGCGGGGTCGCCACCGGCCGCGCCGCCGCCGACAGGCTCGGCAGGCTGGTCGACCTCGTGGACCTGCGGGCGGTCGGCGGCGACGACACCGCGCTGCTGCCCGGCCAGCCGCCGGTGCGGCTGCTGGTGGTCTTCGACGCGGGCGCCGCCCTGGAGGAGCACGGGGACCGGCTGATGCGGCTGGTCGAGGACGGGCCGCGGCTGGGCGTCCCGGTGATCTGCGTGGAGACCGAGACCCCCACCGACGACTCGGTGCGGGCCCTGCGGATCAAGCAGTCCGGCCACACCCTGCCGTCCGGCGAGGGGGTGCTGTCGGACGCCTGGGTCGGCGGCGACTGGGCGCTCACCCCCGACGTGCTGTTCGACGGCGCGGGCACCCGCCCGCCCGCGCTGCTGTCCCACGTCCTGAACGTCCACTCGCGGATCATCGAACGCGCCTGACCCGGCGGCGGGTCGCCTCCGCCGCCGGGACGGACCCGCGGGCCGGCGTCAGCGGCCGCCGCCGATCGCCGCGACGCCGGCCTGGGCGAACTTCTCGTCCAGGTCGCCGGAGGGGGCTCCCGCGACGCCGATGCCCGCGATCGGCGCGTTCCCGTGCGTCACCGGGGCGCCGCCCGCCAGGAACAGGGTGTTCGGGATGTCCTTCAGGTTCGGGGCGGACTTCAGGCGCTCGGCCAGCCGGGAGGTGGGCGCGTTCCAGGCGACCGAGGTGTAGGCCTTCCTGACCGCGGACTCGTAGGACTGCGGTCCGGCGCCGTCGCCGCGCAGGGTGACGATCGTGTTGCCGTTGCGGTCCACCACCGCGACGGTCACCCGCTGGCCCTCCTTCTCCGCGGCGTCCAGCGCGGCCCGCGCGGCGTCCACGGCGGAGTCGATCGCGAGGTGGTGGGTGGTGGTCGTGGCCTTGGACTCCGGCCCGCCGGGGGCGGCGGCCGCGGGCCCGGCGGACACCGCGCCGAGCAGGCCGGCGCCGGCCGCCGCGAGGGCGGCGGCGGAGACGGCGATCCCGGCGCGGGTGGGGGACTTCTTGACCTTGTGCCGCATGGTGGACAGCTCCTCGTCGTGTCGGGTGGTGTGCCTCCAGCATCGGCCCGCGCACCGCTCGCGGCCGTCGTCGCATCGGCTGCTCCCGGCGGGCGGTACGGCTGACGGGAGGGTCGTCCGATCGGTTGACGCTCCCCGCCCGCCCGTGGGCGATAATGGGATGTTCGCCCAGCTCAGGGTGCTTCGGCCGGATAGTCGTGGACGCTCCCGGCCGCCGCGGAGAGGAGCAGCCATGCCGCCCAGCGCCCGGCCCGACGGATCCCCGGCCGCCGCGCGCGACGCCCGCCTGCTGGAGCTCGTCGTCCACCTGGCGTTCTTCCTGCTGCTGGGCTCCGCCCTGATCCGCTACGTGCAGCGGCACGGCACCGCCCCGCAGGCGCCCGCCGTCCTCGGCCTGGCGGCGGCCCTCGCCCTGCTGTACGTCCTGGGCCCCGCCCTCGGCGGCCGCTCGGCCCTCGGCCGCGCGGAGACCGGCCCGGATGCGGGCGCGGAGGCGGTTGCGGAGATCGGCCCGGATGCGGTTGCGGTCGCGGAGACTGGCCCCGGCGCGGGCGCGGAGGCGGGTGCGGGTGCGGTTGCGAAGACCGGCTCGGATGCGGTTGCGGTCGCGGAGACTGGCCCCGGCGCGGAGGCGGGTGCGGGTGCGGAGACCGGTGGTGCGGGGGGTCTTCCCGCGGGTTCCGGCCGGGTCCGGCTCTCCGGCCCGCTCTGGCTGTGCGGGTCGGTCGCGGTCTGGATCCTGCTGGTGGGTCTGGCGCCCAGCTTCTCCTGGTGCGCGGTGCCGCTGTTCTACACCGCGCTGCGCGTCCTGCCGCCGCGCGCCGCGCACCTGCTGGTGGCGCTCCTCACCGGGTTCGTGATCTTCGCGCAGCTGCGGCTGGCCGGGCGCTTCGACCTGGACCTGGCGGTCGGCCCGACCGCCGTCGCGGTCCTGGCCGTCGCGGTCTTCACGTACATGGACCGCCAGTCCGCCCGCCAGGCCGTTCTGATCGGCGACCTGATCCGCGCCCGTCGCGAACTGGCCGCCACCGGGCGCCGCGAAGGAGCCCTCGCCGAACGCCAGCGGCTGGCCATGGAGATCCACGACACCCTCGCCCAGGGCCTGTCCAGCCAGCAGATGCTCCTCCAGGCCGCCGACCGGCTGTGGGACGCCGATCCGCGGCGCGCCCGGGAGCACGCCCGCGCCGCCGCCTCGATCGCCGAGCACGGCCTCGCCGAGGCCCGCCGCCTCGTCCAGGACCTGGCTCCCGCCGACCTCGCCGCAGGCGGCGGCCTGGAGGCGGCCCTGCGCGGGCTGGCGGCCCGCGAGACGACCGCGGAGCGCACCGTGGAATGCCGCGTCGACGGCGTACCAGGGCCGCATCCGCTGCCCGAGCGCGTGCAGTCCGCGCTGCTGCGCATCGCCCAGGGCGCCCTTGCCAACGTCCGTGAGCACTCCGGCGCCACCCGCGCAGCCCTCACCCTCACCCATCTCGACGACCAGGTCCGCCTGGACATCGCCGACAACGGCCGCGGCTTCGACGCGGCGGCCCCGCCCGAGCGCGCCGACGGGAACCGCGGCCACGGCCTGCCCGGGAGCCGCGTCAGGGCCGACCGGCTCGGCGGCACCCTCACCGTCGAGTCCGCGCCCGGCGAGGGCACCGTCGTCTCCGCGGCCGTCCCGCTCCGTCCCGCTCCCGCGGAGGTCCGCTCGCCATGACCCGCACCGATCACCAGGAAGGGCCCGTCCCCGTGCGGGTCGTGCTCTGCGACGACCACGCCGTGGTCCGCGCCGGGCTGCTGGCCCTGCTCGGCAGCGCCCCCGGCATCGAGGTGGTCGGCGAGGCGGGCGGCGGGGAGGAGGCGGTCGCGCTCGCCGCCAAGACCACGCCCGACGTCGTCCTGATGGACCTGCAGCTCGGCGGGGGCATGGACGGCGTCGAGGCCACCCGCCGGATCACCGCGGACTCCGGTGGCGCGGTCCACGTCCTGGTCCTCACCACCTACGACACCGATGCCGACATCACCCGCGCCGTCGAGGCGGGCGCCACCGGCTACCTGCTCAAGGCCGAGCGCCCCGACGGGCTGTTCGCCGCCGTCCGCGACGCCGCCGTGGGCCGCACCGTCCTGTCCGCCCCGGTCGCGCACCGCGTCATGGCCCGCATGCGCAGCCCGCGCCCCGTCCTCACCGACCGCCAGCTCGACATCCTCGGCCGGCTGGCCCAGGGCCTGTCCAACCGCGAGATCGCCAGGGCGCTCTTCCTCAGCGAGGCCACGGTCAAAACCCACCTGGGCCGTATCTACGCCAAACTCGGTGTCGAGACCCGCGCCGGCGCCGTCGCCGTCGCCAAGGAGCAGCGCCTCCTGCCATGACCGCGGGCGGGAGAAGACCAGGTCCTCCCGGGAACAGGTCCTCCCGGGGAGAGGAGGACGCCCATGCGGCTTTTCGCGGCCCTCATTCCGCCTGAAGAGGCCCTGGACGAGCTGGCCGAGGCTCTCGCTCCGGTCAGGGCGTCCTGGCCCGGCCTGCGCTGGCTGAGCCGCGGGCTGTGGCATGTGACGCTCGCCTTCTACGGGGAACTCGACGAGGAGGCCCTCCAGCGGCTGCTGCCGGGCCTGGAGCAGGCGGCCCGCGGCCACGCCCTCGACCTCTCCCTCGCCGGAGCGGGCGCCTTCCCCCGGGGCTCGGCCCGCTCACGGGTGGTGTGGGCCGGAGTCGAAGGCGAACTCCGGGCCCTGGCGGAGCTCGCCGAGGCCGCCGTCGCGGCGGGCGAGGCGGCGGGCGCCCGGCAGGACCCGCACCGTGACTACCACGCGCACCTGACCGTGGCCCGCTCCCGCGTCCCGCGCGACCTGAGCCGCCTCACCGGGCACCTGTCCGGCTTCGCGGGCGCCCCCTGGACCGCGGGAGAGCTCCACCTCGTCCGCAGCCACCACGGCACCCCGCGCTACGAGTCCCTGGAACGCCTGCCCCTGGGCCGCCCGAAGGCACCCCGGAGCGAAGGGCCCGCCCGGACGAACGCCCCTAGGTCCGAGTGATCTGACCGTCACGTCCACGGGGCACCGGCCACCCCGTGCGAACGCCCCTAGATCTCCGGCGGCGGCGCGGAGCCCGCCCCGTCCGGCGGCCCCCAGGGCAGCCCGTACTTCTCGCAGGCGCGGCGCAGCTCGGTCAGGTCGGGCGCGAACGTCACCCGGCGCAGCACCCGCCCGCCCGGACTCCACACCACCAGCCGGGGGACCCCCTCGCCGGAGTGGTCGATGCCGACGCCCCCGACGGTCTCCCGGCGCAGGCTCCAGTCGGTGCGGCCCAGCCGGGTCACCGAGGCGATGCCGTGGATCGACACCCGCAGCTGGGAGCGGTCGCGGTCGTAGAACCAGGCGCCGGCCAGACCGGCCAGCAGCCCGCCCGGCACCGACCAGGCCATCAGCGCGCCGAACCCGGCGAACAGCCAGGCCACGGTCATGGCCACCAGCAGGCAGACCGACGCGCTGACCCCGTACCCCCAGACCCGCGAGCGCGGGGTGGCGTCCAGCAGGGCGCCGGGCCCCGCCTCCGGAGCGGGCCGCGGCGCCGGGTCCTCGGCGGCGAGGGTGGAGACCGCTCCGTGGAAGGCGGCGCTCAGGTACGCCTCGTACTCGGCGTCCGTCACCGGCAGGCCGGCGCTGCGGGCCTTCTCCCGCAGCTCGGTGCGGGCGATGCGCAGCGCCTTGAGCGGTGCGGTCAGGAACTCCTCGCCGTCGTTGTCGTACACCCGCAGCCAGGCGTGCCCGTCGACGGTCAGCAGCTCGATGACGCCGATCCGGTCGGCCGGCATCTTGAGCATGACGTCCCCGGCCATGTCGGCCCAGCCCAGGCCGTCCTCGCCGACGACCAGCCGGCCGCCCGGCACCTGGGAGAAGATCTCCGGCAGCCCCTCCAGGCCGTACTCCGACGGCCGGGGCGAGGCGGGCGCCGTCGAGACCACCCGGTAGCCGTGCTCGTCGAGGGTGTGCGCGAGCTGGAACTCGTCGACGCCCCTGGCGTGCAGGTGCCGCAGCACCCGCAGCCGGTGGTCGAAGACCACGGCGGTCAGCGGCGCGTAGTCCGGTTCGCCGGTCATCACGTCGAGTTCGGGTCCGGGACCCAGCAGGATCGCGCCGATCGAGGAGGCGGGCATCCCCTGCACCTCCTCGGCGGAGATCGTCCAGTGCACCGGGGCGCTGCGGCGCAGCCTGCGCCGCACCGCCAGCAGCACGACCGACCCGGCCAGCGCCCACACGCCCGCGCCGAACCGCGCGGCCAGGGTGGGGGCGCCCTGCACCGCGGCGAGCACCACCATCAGCCAGGCCAGCACGGTCGCGGCGCCGCCCAGCAGCACCAGGCGCAGCCGCGCCGAGCGCCGGGCCGGCGAGGCGAGCACGACCGGCTCGCCCCTCGTCTCGGCCGGCTCCACCACCGCGGCCATCAGGGACGCCTCGACGTCCAGGTAGTCCTGCTCCTCGTCGGGGTCGGGCGCGAAGTCGCCGTCGACCACCCGGATGACCAGGCCGAGCCGGCGCGCGGTCACGAAGAACGCGTGCGGCTCGAAACCCATCTCCGGCAGCGTCCCCAGCTGGGTGGTGCCGAACTTGTGGTGCACGGTCAGCACCAGTTCGTCGGCGCTGATCGACAGCTCCTGGATGCGGCGCGGGGAGTAGCCCTGCAGGACCTCGCCGTCGCGGTCGAGCAGTTCGAGGCCGGACGCCGACAGCCGCCAGGACGGACCGGACCGGGCTCCGGGGACGGCCAGGGGCAGCGCCGCGCAGCTCAGGACGAGGGCGGCCCACAACCAGGGCGGGTTCAACGGGACGAGGGCGAGGGCGAGCGCGAGCAGGGCGAAGGGGGCGCCGCCCGGAGGGCGCCTGCCCTCAGCCCTCAGGCCGGAGAGCTCGTGGTCCACAGGAGGAATAGTGACACGCTCCACTCACTTTCGTCTGCGGCTGTAGGCGATGGCCGCCACCACCGCACCCACGACGACGAACAATCCAAGTCCCCGGTTAGTTCCGGAACTTTCCGTTTTGTTATCGGGCTGCTCTCGGGACGGCTCCGCATCCCGTCCGGGCGGCGGGGACGGCAGCGCCTCCTCGGGCAGCGGCACCCGCCAGACCTTGCGGTCGGCCCCCTCGGAACTGACGAGCAGGGCGCGCCCGTCCGGGGTGTAGGTGACAGCCTCGCCCTGCTCCTGCGACGGCAGGGAGATCACCCTGATCTGCTCGCCGGGGGAGCGGTAGAGCGTGGCCGAGAAGTAGCCGCGGATCACGAAGGAGCTCCCGTCCGGCGCCCAGGCGCCGTCGGTGGCGAAGGAGTGCGCGGATCCGGCCGGCCGCAGGACGTTGGTGCGGGCGGTGCTGAGCTTGCGGGGGGCCCGGTAGAGGCGCCCGCCCCCGAACGCCTTGGAGGCGACGTAGAGCCGGCCGTCCCGCGGGTCGACGAGGATCGACTCGGCGTCGCGGGCGCCGTCGGAGTAGGTGAAGCGGAAGGCGGTGGCCTTCAGCGGCCGGGAGGAGATCCGGGACGGCTCGCGCAC
The DNA here is from genome assembly GCF_002995495.1 of Actinocorallia populi. GTDB lineage: Bacteria > Actinomycetota > Actinomycetes > Streptosporangiales > Streptosporangiaceae > Actinocorallia > Actinocorallia populi. The sequence continues at coordinate 296,221 of NZ_PVZV01000009.1, forward strand.
CCGGTAGACGGTCACGTACGGCCAGGCGCCCTTGAGGTTGTCGCCGATGTCGGCGATGTAGAGGGCGGGCCGGCCCGCCTCGTCGCGGCCGAGGGCGATGCCCTCCCAGTCTCGGGCCGTGGCCCCGGAGATGGTGAAGACGGCCTTGGTGCGGCCCGTGGCGGAGTCCACCGCGAAGATCTGCGGTGCCCCGTCGGAGTCGTTGTGGGTGTAGACGATGCCGGGATGCCTCGCGGAGGCGGCCAGCCCGGAGGACTCGCTGATCGCGGGATCCTTGAGGGAGAAGGCCACCTGCGCGTCGCCGCCGCCCCCCAGGGGGAGGGCGGCGGCGAGCGTCAGCGAGATCGTCCGGCTCACTGCAGCAACGTTCCCACGATCACGGCCACGACGAGCAGGATCAGGATCGCGGGCAGCAGCCAGTTGGTCGGGCGGTACACGCTCACGAGCCTATTGCGGGGTCCGGAATGCCCGCACCGGGGTGGGCGGTGGGGAACCTCACCCGTTCAGGCGCTCGACCACGTGGTCGACGCAGGCGGTGAGCGCCTCGACGTCGGCCGGGTCGATCGCCGGGAACATGCCGACGCGCAGCTGGTTGCGGCCCAGCTTGCGGTACGGCTCGGTGTCGACGATGCCGTTGGCGCGCAGCGTCTTGGCGATCGCGGCGGCGTCGATGCCCTCGGCGAAGTCGATCGTGCCGACCACCTGGGAGCGCTGCGCCGGGTCGGCGACGAACGGAGTGGCGAACTCGGACTTCTCGGCCCAGCCGTACAGCCGGGAGGCCGAGTCGGCGGTGCGCGAGGTGGTCCAGGCCAGCCCGCCGTTCTTGTTCATCCACTCGATCTGCTCGGCGAAGAGCAGCGCGGTGGACACGGCCGGGGTGTTGTACGTCTGGTCCTTGGCGGAGTTGTCCACCACGGTCGTGAGGTTGAAGAACTCCGGGATGTAGCGGCCGGAGGAGGCGATCTCGTCGATGCGGGCGAGCGCCTTGGGCGAGACCAGGGCCACCCACAGGCCGCCGTCGGCGGCGAAGCACTTCTGCGGGGCGAAGTAGTACACGTCGGTCTCGGAGACGTCGACCGGCAGGCCGCCCGCGCCGGAGGTGGCGTCGACCATGACCAGCGAGTCGTCCTCGACGACCCGCCTGATCGGCATCGCGACGCCGGTGGAGGTCTCGTTGTGGGTGAGCGCGTAGACGTCCACGCCCTCCTCGGCGACCGGCACCGGGTGGCTGCCCGGCTCGGCGGAGACCTTGGTGGGCTCGTCCAGCCACGGGGCGCCGGCGACGACCTTGGCGAACTTGGAGGAGAACTCGCCGAAGGTCGCGTGCTGCGACTTCTGGCGCACCAGCCCGAAGGCGGCGGCGTCCCAGAAGGCGGTCGTGCCGCCGTTGCTGATCAGGACCTCGTACCCGTCCGGCAGCTGGAACAGCTCGCTCAGACCGGCCCGGACCCGCCCGAACAGCGACTTCACCGGCTTCTGCCGGTGCGAGGTGCCCAGGTAGGTGCTGCCCGAGTCGTACAGCGCCTGCAGCTGCTCGGGGCGGACCTTGGACGGACCGCAACCGAAACGGCCGTCGGCTGGCTTGATCTCTGCGGGGATGACGATGTCGCTCACGGTACGGAAGCCTACGTGACCTGCTTGGGAGAAGGCCCCTTCGGTCCGGAATTCGAGACGCCGGGGCGGTAGCGGAGCAGGGCGGGGGAGGCCAGGCCGACGAGGGCGACCAGGACGGCGCAGGCCAGGCCGCCGAAGACCCAGGAGACGCCGGCGCCGAAGGCGACGGCCATCACGCCGGCGCGCAGGTCGCCCAGGCGGGGGCCGCCGGCGACGACCACGGTGAAGACGCCCTGGATGCGGCCGCGCATCTCGTCGGGGGCGTAGGTCTGCAGGATCGTCTGGCGGAACACCGCCGACACCAGGTCGGCGGCGCCGCCGACGGCCAGCAGGGCGACCGCGGCCCACAGGGAGTGCTGGAGCCCGGCCGCCGCCACCGCCAGGCCCCACACCGCGATGGAGACGACCAGGGCCAGGCCCTGGCGCCTGACCCGGCCGATCCAGCCGGAGAACAGGCCGCCCAGCACCGCCCCGATGCCGATGGCGGCGAACAGCCAGCCGACCGCGGCGTCGCCGCCGAAGCGGGTGTCGGCCAGTTCGGGGAAGAGGGCGCGGGGCATCGCGACGCCCATCGCGATGATGTCGACGACGAACGACATGAGCAGGACCGGCTGGGTCCACAGGAAGCGCAGGCCGTCCAGGACCGAGCGCAGGCCGGGGGAGCCCTGGGCCTCCTCGCCGGTGAGCGGGGGGATGGGCGGCAGCCGGAAGGCGGCCCAGAGCATGACGGTGAACAGCACCACGTCGAGCGCGTAGGCCCAGGAGTAGTCCCAGCGGGCCAGCACCAGGCCGGCCAGCAGCGGCCCGCCGAGGGTGGCGGCCTGGCTGAAGGTGTAGCTGAGGGTGTTGGCGGCGGGGATCTCCTCGAGGCTGAACAGCCGGGGGATGATCGCGCCGCGGGTCGGCGAGGAGATCGCGAACCCGGTGGCCTGGAGCGCCACCACGACCATGATCAGCCAGAGCAGGTCGAGGTGCAGGACGGCCTGGGCGAACAGGCCGAGGGTGGCGATCCAGGTCAGCACCGAGGAGGCCAGCAGCAGCCTGCGCCGGTCCATGTGGTCGGCGATCGCGCCGCCCCACAGCCCGAAGACGATCAGCGGTACCAGGTTGACCATGCCGAGCACGCCGACCCAGAACGAGGATCCCGTCATCTCGTACACCTGCACGGGCACGGCCACGGCGGTGATCTGGAAGCCGGTGAAGGAGACCCCGTGCCCGATCCACAACCGCCGGTAGGCCGGGTTGCGCAGGGGAGCGGTGTCCAGGAGGAGGCGGTTGCTCACGGGGCCAGGCGCTCCCGCAGCCAGCGGCCTCCGGGGGACTCCTCGCGGGTGTAGCGCAGCCGGTCGTGCAGCCTGTCGGGCCTGCCCTGCCAGAACTCCACCGAGTCGGGGACCACCAGGTAGCCGCCCCAGAAGTCGGGGACAGGGACTCCGTCCGGTTCCGGCCACCGGGCGGCCAGCCGCGTGAAGCGCTCCTCCAGCACCCGCCTGCCGGGGATCACCGTGGACTGCCGGGACGTCCAGGCACCGAGCTGCGAACCGTAGGGCCGGGTGCGGAAGTAGGCGGCGTCCTCCTCCGGGGTCAGCCGTTCGGCACGGCCCATGACGATCACCTGCCGCTGCAGCGGGTGCCAGGGGAAGAGGAGGCTCGCCCAGGGGTTCTCGGCCAGGTCGGCGCCCTTGCGGGAGGTGTGGTTGGTGAAGAACCGGAAGCCGCCCTCCCCGAACCCCTTGAGCAGGACGGTGCGGTTGCGCGGCCTGCCCTCGGCCGAGGCGGTGGCCAGCACCATGGCGTTGGGGTCGGGCAGTCCCGCGTCCACGGCGTCGGCGAACCAGTCGGCGAAGAGGGAGAACGGATCGGCGGGCGCCGTTTCTTCGGTGAGGACCCCCCGGTCGTATGAGATTCTCAAGCCTGAAGGGTCGGCGGGAAGGCGTTGCACAGTCCACAAGCCTCCCACCAGCCCCTGGAACGGGGGACGCCCCCCTGGGATACTGGCGGGTAGCAGAACGAGAGGCGGGCCGCATGTCCGAGTTCAAGCCGGGTCTCGAAGGAGTCGTCGCCTTCGAGACCGAGATCGCCGAGCCCGACAAGGAGGGCGGCGCCCTGCGCTACCGGGGCGTGGACATCGAGGACCTGGTGGGGAAGGTCTCCTTCGACCGGGTCTGGGGCCTGCTGGTGGACGACGCGTTCGACCCCGGCCTGGCCCCCGCCGAGCCCCACCTGCTGCCCGTGCGCTCCGGTGACGTCCGGGTGGACGTGCAGGCCTCGCTGCCGACCCTGGCCACCGTCCACGGCATGCGCCCGCTGCTGGACATCTCCGACGCCGAGGCCCGCGCCGACCTCGCCCGCGTCTCGGCGCAGGCATTGTCCTTCGCCGCGCAGAGCGCCCGCGGCCTGGGCGTGCCGGCCGTGCCGCAGTCGCGGGTCGACGAGGGGCGGACGGTCACCGAGCGGTTCATGATCCGCTGGCGCGGCGAGCCCGACCCCCGGCACGTCCAGGCGATCGACGCCTACTGGGTCTCGGCGGCCGAGCACGGCATGAACGCCTCCACCTTCACCGGCCGGGTGATCGCCTCCACCGGCGCCGACGTGGCCGCCGCGGTCTCCGGCGCGATCGGCGCGATGTCCGGACCGCTGCACGGCGGCGCCCCGGCCCGCGTCCTGCCGATGATCGAGCGGGTCGAGCGGCTCGGCGACGCGCGCAAGGTCGTCGCCGACATCCTCGACGGCGGCGAGCGGCTCATGGGTTTCGGTCACCGGGTCTACCGGGCCGAGGACCCGCGCGCCCGGGTGCTGCGCCGCACCGCCAGGCAGTTGGGGGCCACCCGGTACGAGGCGGCCAAGGCGCTGGAGGACGCCGCCCTGAGCGAGCTGCGCGAGCGCCGCCCGGACCGCCCGATCGAGACCAACGTCGAGTTCTGGGCGGCGGTCGTCCTGGACTTCGCCGAGGTGCCGACCGCGATGATGCCCGCGATGTTCACCTGCGGGCGCACCGCGGGCTGGGCGGCGCATATCCTGGAGCAGAAGCGCACCGGACGCCTGGTGCGCCCCAGCGCCCGCTACACCGGCCCGGGCTCGCGGCCCCTCTCGGACGTGGCGGGACACGAAAGCCTGTAACGAAAGTCACAAGGGCCGCCCCGAAGGGCGGCCTTTTGTAGTTGAGTGGAATATGGAGCATCCGCAAAACGCTTGACCGAGCACCGGTATCCGGGCATCTGGAAGGCGGCCGAAGACGTAAACTCTGAGGCAGAGACTGGAGGAACCTTGACCTCACACGGCCTGATCGACACCACGGAGATGTATCTCCGCACGGTGTTCGAGCTTGAGGAGGAGGGGATCGTTCCGCTGCGCGCGCGCATCGCCGAACGGCTCTCCCAGAGCGGGCCGACTGTCAGTCAGACGGTCGCCCGGATGGAACGCGACGGCCTGCTGCGGGTCGAGGGGGACCGCCACCTGGCGCTGACCAGATCCGGCCGCGATCTGGCGGTGCGGGTGATGCGCAAGCACCGCCTCGCCGAGTGCCTGCTCGTGAACGTCATCGGCCTGCCGTGGGAGGAAGTGCACTCCGAGGCCTGCCGGTGGGAGCACGTGATGTCCGAGTCGGTGGAGCGGCGGCTGCTGGTGCTGCTGGACAACCCCACCGCCTGCCCGCACGGCAACCCGATCCCCGGTCTGGAGGAGCTCGGCGGCCAGAGCGCCGGCGCGGCGGAGCTCGCGGACGAGAACATGACGACGGCCGCCACCCGGGACGGCCAGTCCGCGGTGATCCGGCGGATCAGCGAGCAGATCCAGAACGATCAAGACCTTATGCTGAAGCTCAAGCAGGTCGGGATTCAGCCCGGACGTGAGGTCACGCTCGCGGTCGGCGACGATGGTGTGCGAGTGACCAGTGACGACTCCGGGGACGGTCCTGAGACAGAGCTTCCGCGCCGTATCGCAGAGCATGTCTTCGTGGCGAAGATCTGAGATCTTGGCCGACGATCTCCACGCTTTCCCGCCCACGCGCGCGGCGTTCGTCGTTGAATGGGCGCCGGAGGTGAGGGGATGAGGCACTGGGGCGAATCCCCCTTCGAGCCCGAACTGGCCGCAGAGGCGGTGCTGGGCCAGATGGAGATGGCGGTCATCGTCTGCGACCGCTTCAGCAACATCATCCATATCAACGCTTTCGCCAAGAAGCTGTTCGGCTTCGAGGGGAGCGAGTACATCGGCCAGAGCGTGCTGTCGCTGGGCATCGCCGAGGAGGACCACGAGCAGGCCACCGAGCTGGCCCGGCACGTGCTGAAGGGCGGTGTCTGGGAGGGCACCTTCTGCAACCTGCGCGCCGACGGCAGCACCATCTACACCCGCGCGCAGGCGGTGCCGCTGCGCCACCCGTCGGGAGCCATCGACGGGGTGGCGATCCTGGCCAGGGAGGCGCTGCGCAGCAACCAGCGCGACCAGGACAGGTACGGGCTGCTGGACCGCATCGGCACCCGGCTGGCCGGCTCGCTGGAGCTGGAGGTCACGCTGCGGGCGGTGGCCGACACCCTGATCCCGCAGTTCGCCGACCACGTCTTCATCGACCTGGCCGCCTCGGACAAGCTCGTGCGCCGCGTCTCGCGGCACACCGGCGACTGGACGCCGCCGCCCGGCACCTGGGCCGAGGTCGGCGAGCAGGTCGTCCACCCGCCCGACCACCACGCGGCCAAGGCGATGAGCCGCCGCGACGCGGTGCTGGTCGACCTGACCACCGGGCTCGACGGCGAGCTGGGCCTCACCTCGATGATCTCCGCCCCGCTGGTGGCGCGCGGCCAGGTGCTGGGCGTGATGAGCCTCGGGCTGTCGCACCTGGGCCGCCGGGCCGACCCGCACTACGACGGCTTCGACCGCGACCTCGTCGGCGCGATCGCCGGCCGGGTGGCGCTGTCCATCGACAACGCCATGCTCTTCGAGGAGGAGCGCCAGACGGCCCTGGCCTTCCAGCGACACCTGCTGCCGGGCGAGCGCCCGCCCCGGCTCGACGGGCTGCAGATCGCCTGGCGCTACGAGCCGGCCAGGCCGCTGGAGTCCCACGGCCACGGCATCCAGACCCAGGTCGGCGGCGACTGGTACGACGTGATCCCGCTGTCGGCGGGCCGGGTCGGCATCGTCATCGGCGACGTGGAGGGCCGCGGCGCCCGTGCCGCGGCGGTGATGGGCCAGCTGCGCGCCGCGCTGCGCGCCTTCGCCCAGGACGACAAGTCGCCCGCCGACATCATGCGCAAGCTGGACGAGTGGGTGCGCACGATGAGCCCGGCCGACGCGCCCCGCCCGTCCCTGGTCTCCTGCACCTACTTCGTCTACGACGCCTGGTCGCGGGAGCTGACGTTCTCCAACGCCGGGCACAGCCCGCCGCTGACGGTGGTCGACGGCAGGGTGGGCGAGCTGGACTTCCACTCCGCCGCCGGGGCGATGCTCGGCGTGCGCTCGCCCGGCCTGGGCGGCGACATCATCTACAACGAGGAGACGGTCACGCTGCCCCCCGGCAGCACCCTGGTGCTCTACACCGACGGCCTGGTGGAGCGCCGCCCCCGCGAGGACGGCACCTACTACAGCGGCGAGCAGGCGCGCTCCCTGATCCAGGAGTCCCTCGCCCGGGTCGCCCGCGGCGGCGTGGAGGCGGTCGCCAACACCGTGTTCTCCGCGGTGCCCGGCGACATCGACGACGACGTGGCGCTGGTGGTGATGCGCACCGCCCCCGAGGAGCTGCCGGTCGAGGAGCGCACCTTCCCCAGCGAGCCGATCATGGTGTCGGAGGCGCGCAGGCTGGCGGCCGAGACCTTCGCCGCCTGGGGGCTGCACGAGGACGAGGCCGAGATGGCCTGCCTGCTGGTCTCCGAGATCGTCACCAACGTGGTGCTGCACGCCACCAACGTCCCGGCGCAGAAGCGCGCGCTGGTGGGGGCGCCGGAGCTGTCGTTCGACGAGGACGACTGGGACCTGAGCAGCGTCGGCCTGGGGCTGGGCCGTCCGGAGCCGGTCAAGCAGGAGTTCCGGCTGCGGTTGCGCAAGGGCGCGGGCGCGTTGTGGGTGGAGGTCTTCGACCCGGACCTGCGGCTGCCGCGCATCCGCAACGCGGGCGAGACCGACGAGGGCGGCCGCGGCCTCTACCTGGTCGACCAGATCGCGGCCCGCTGGGGTTCGCGCCCCACCCCCGACGGCAAGGCCGTCTGGTTCGAGCTGCCCCTCGCCTGAGGGCCGCGGGCCGCCGGGTCAGGCGGGCGCGGCGCGGACGGGTTCGGCGGCCAGGTGGGCCCAGGTCTGGGTGAACCACAGCTCGCCGCCGATGATGCGGGGCTTGGCGCCGGTCTTCGGGCCGCCGTCGACCTCGGCGAGCAGCACGTCGCGCAGCCGTTCGGCGATCCGCGGGTCGCGGGCGGCGGCCAGCCACGGCTCGGCCGGGCGCTCGACGGTGAGCAGGTCGAGCCGGCGGATGCGGGCGCCCGCGGACTCCACCATCGCGATGAGGTCGCCGATCGGCGGGGTGGCGCGGAAACTGGGGTCGCGCACCCGCTCCAGCGCGTCCCGGTGGTCGCTGGAGCAGTTGGTGCGGGCCAGTTCGGCCAGGACGATCCGGCCCGAGGGGCGGCAGACCCGCAGCATCTCGCGCAGCGAGGCGGCAGGATCGGCCATGCGCAGCAGGGTGAAGCGCGTGGTGACCAGGGAGAAGGCCGCGTCCCCGTAGGGCAGCTCGACCGGTTCGACGCCGTTCCCCTGGCCGAGGTCGACGGAGGTGAGCGCGCCGACCCGCGGGGTGAGCGCGGAGGCCAGCGGGCTGGCCCCGTAGCACAGGTCCAGCGCCTCGTCCCCCGGGCGCGGCTCGGCGAAGTCGGCGAGCCGGGTGAGGAAGGTGGAGAGAGTGCCCACGGCGCTCGTCACGGCACTACCTCCCCTCGCAGTGGACAACCAAATGAGACGGCGGGAAGCGCCGGATGGTTCATCCCCGGAGCGGTCAATTCAGCGTCTGCCCCCACAACGCGAGCACCACGAGCACGAAGACGATGACGACCGCGCTGGTCGTGGGCGCGGGGAACCGGAGCCGTACGGCCGCCCAGCGGACGCAGAAGGCGGCGAGGAGCGCGAGCAGTACGAGCGTGACGATCCCGTCCATGGGGCTCACCCTAAACCGTTCTTGGCGCGGTGTTTGGATTCCGCCGCCCCCGGTCTCGGGTAGGCGTTCCGGGGAGGGTGCGGATGGGTCGGGAGGGCGGCGCGCAAAGCCGGGGGATCGGCCTGATCCTGACGGCGCTGCTGCTGGGGATGCTGCTGGGCGCCCTGGACCAGACGATCGTCTCGACGGCGCTGCCGACCATCGTGAGCGAGTTCGGCGGCCTGAACCACCTGTCGTGGGTGGTCACCGCCTACATGCTGGCGAGCACCGCCTCGACGCCGCTGTGGGGCAAGCTCGGCGACCAGTACGGGCGCAAGCCCCTGTACGTCACCGCGATCGTCGTCTTCCTGGTCGGCTCGGCGCTGTGCGGGCTGGCGTGGGACATGCTCTCGCTGATCGGCTTTCGCGCGCTGCAGGGGCTGGGCGGCGGCGGGCTGATGGCGCTGGGCATGGGGATCATCGCCGACGTGGTCTCGCCCCGCGAGCGGGGTCGCTACCAGGGCTACTTCGGCGGGGTCTTCGGGGTGGCGAGCGTGACGGGCCCGCTGCTGGGCGGGTTCTTCGTCGACACGCTGAGCTGGCGCTGGGTCTTCTACGTCAACCTGCCGATCGGCGCGGTCGCGCTGGCGGTGATCGTGACGGTGCTGCAGGGCAAGGGGGAGCAGACCCGGCACCGGATCGACTACGCCGGCACCTTCGCCCTGGGCGGGGCCGCGGTGTGCCTGGTGCTGGGCACCACGTGGGGCGGCACCGAGTACTCCTGGGGCTCGCCGGTGGTGCTCGGCCTGTTCGCCGGCGCCGTGCTGCTGCTGGGCGGCTGGTGGCTGGCGGAGCGGCGGGCGGCCGAGCCGGTGCTGCCGCTGCACCTGTTCGGCAATCCCGTCTTCTCCATCTGCGGCCTGATCGCGTTCGTCATCGGTTTCGCCATGTTCGGCGCGCTCACCTACCTGGCCGTCTACTTCCAGGTGGTGGAGGGCGTCTCCCCGACGCTGTCGGGGCTGAGCCTGCTGCCGATGACGGCGGGGACGCTGACCATGTCGATCCTCTCGGGCCACCTGATCACCCGGACCGGCAGGTACAAGGTCTGGCCGGTCCTGGGCACCGGGATCACCACGCTGGCGCTGGCCCTGTGCTCCCGGCTCGACGTGGGCACCGGCGTCCTGGAGCGGAGCGCGTACCTGGTGCTGCTGGGCGCCGGCCTCGGCTGCGTCATGCAGGTCCTGATCATCGCGGTGCAGAACACCAGCCCGTACCGCGACCTGGGCGCGGCGACCTCGGGCAACACCTTCTTCCGGTCCATCGGCGGCTCGTTCGGGGTCGCGGCCTTCGGCGCGATCTTCAGCAACCACCTGGCCTCCGGCATGGCGGACCTCCTGCGGGAGGGGCGGCTGCCGCCGGGGACGGACGCGGCGGGCCTGCAGGAGAACTCGGCGCTCATCAGGCGGCTGCCGCCGGAGGCCGCGGACGCGGTGCTCGGGTCCTACGCCCAGGCGATCCAGACCGTCTTCGTCTACGCGACGCCGGTGGCGGCCGTCGCGTTCGTCGCCAGCTGGTTCCTGCGCGAGGTGCCGCTGCGGACGGCGACCAGGGACGCGGCGATGGGCGAGTCGATGGGGGCGCCGACGGCGCGCACGTCCAAGGCCGAGCTGGAGCTGGCGCTGGCGCGGCTGCTGTACCACGACCGGGACGCCCGCGCGCTCTACGGCCGCCTGGCCGCCCATGCGGGAGCGGACCTGCCGGCGGGGAGCGTGTGGGCGCTGTGCCGGATCGCGTCCGAGGGTCCGGACGGCTCGATCGGCGCCGCCGAGCTGGCCGCGCGCGCCCGCACCACGCGGGAGCGGGGCAGGCCCTACATCGACGAGCTGGTCTCCCGGGGGCTGGTCGTGCGCGAGGGAGCGGGGGGCGCGCGGCTGGCGGTCACCGCCGCGGGGCGCGACCTGGCCGAGCGGATCTTCCTGGTCCGCCGCCTGGCGCTGGACCGCATGGTGGAGGACTGGCAGCCGGAGCTGCATCCGGAACTGGCGGGGCTGCTGGAGCGCATCTGCCGGGAGTCGCTGGGCGCCGACGCCGATTCCCGCGTCTTCGCGGGGTGAGTGTTCACGGTCACTCTTGGGTTGTCGCATACTGGCGGGTAAGCTCATACTGACCGAACCCCATTCGGTTTAATGGGACGGAACCCACACCTAGATTCTTTGGAGGCGTTGTGGCCGAGGCGTACATCGTCGGCGCGGTCCGTACCCCCGTCGGCACCAAGAAGGGCGCGCTGGCCGGAGTCCACTCCGCCGACCTCGGCGCGCACGTCCTGAAGGCCCTCATCGAGCGCACCGGCATCGACCCGGCCGCCGTCGAGGACGTGATCATGGGCTGTGTGTCCCAGGCCGGCATGCAGGCCCTGGACGTCGCCCGCACCGCGTGGCTGTCCGCGGGCCTGCCCGAGAGCGTCCCCGGCGTCACCATCGACCGCCAGTGCGGCTCCTCGCAGCAGGCGATCCACTTCGCCGCGCAGGGCGTCCTGTCGGGCACCCAGGACCTCGTCGTCGCGGGCGGCATCGAGAACATGGCCGCCGTGCCGATGGGCTCCAACGTGCCGTTCGGGCCCGAGGGCGTCAAGGCCGGCATGCCCTACGGCGACGGCTGGGCCGCGCGCTACGGCATGCAGGAGATCTCCCAGTTCCGCGGCGCCGAGCTCATGGCCGAGAAGTGGGACCTGAGCCGCGAGGACCTGGAGCGGTTCGCGCTGGAGTCCAACGTCCGCGCCGGCAAGGCCATCGCGGCCGGCTACTTCGACCGCGAGATCGCCCCGCTGAACGGCGCCGAGCGCGACGAGTGCGCCCGCCCGGACACCACCATGGAGAAGATGGCGGGCCTCAAGCCGCTGCGCGAGGGCGGCCGGATCACCGCGGCGGTCTCCTCCCAGATCGCGGTCGGCTCGTCCGCGCTGCTCATCGCCTCCGAGGAGGCCGTGCGCACGCACAACCTGACCCCGCGCGCCCGCATCCACACCCTGGCGCTGGCCGGCTCCGACCCGGTCTACATGCTGACCGGTCCGATCCCGGCCACCGAGAAGGCCCTCAAGAAGTCCGGCCTGAAGATGGACGACATCGACGTCACCGAGATCAACGAGGCGTTCGCCCCGGTCGTCCTCGGCTGGCAGAAGGACCTCGGCGCCGACCCGGCCAAGGTCAACCCCAACGGCGGCGCCATCGCCCTGGGCCACCCGCTGGGCGCGACCGGCGGCATCCTCATGGCCAAGCTGCTGCACGAGCTGGAGCGCACCGGCGGCCGCTACGGCCTGCAGACGATGTGCGAGGGCGGCGGCCAGGCCAACGCCACCATCATCGAGCGCCTCTGACACGACTGACGGCCTCCCGGTCTGCGGGAAAAGTGCTTTCGGGGCCGGAACGGGCCGCGGCGGAACACGCCGCGGCCCGTTCCGTCTCCCCGAGAGCTGGATGAAGCATGCCCCTGGCTTCACCCGGAGCTGGAAGACCCGCGGCTAGGGTCGTGCGCATGCCGACGACCGACGACGTCCAGCAGCCGGAACACTCCCTCCACGACGCCGTGGAGGCGGAGGAGGCGCCCGCTCCGCCGGAGGCCGCGGCGCACCGGCCGGCCGGCCGCCCCAAGAAGCGGCTCCCCATTCCTCCCCTGATGGGGGCGCCGGGCGAACCTTCCGTTTAGCAACTTGTCGAAACGGCTTGACCTGACTTCCCGCGCAGTGTTCGCTTTCCGTGATGGACGGTACACGCAGACCGACGCTGATCGCCTCAGTGCAACGTGCGCTGCACCTGATGGAGACGGTGGTGGCGCATCCCTCGGGCGCGCCGGCCAAGCAGCTCGCCCGGCTGGCCGGGCTGCCCCTGGCCACCACGTACCACCTGCTGCGCACCCTGGCGTACGAGGGTTACGTCACCAAGCTGCCCGACGGCGGCTGGGTGCTGGGCGAGCGGCTCGAGGGCCTGTACGCCCAGGGCCGCACCCAGATGACGCTGGCCCGGGTGCGCCCGGTCCTGGCCGCGCTGCGCGACGAGCTGGGCGTGGCCGTCTACTTCGCGGTGCACCAGGAGGGCGAGATCCGGCTGGTCGACGTGGTCGACGGGCCGCGCGAGCGCCGGGTGGACCTGTACGTCGGCTTCGACGAGGCGGCGCACGCCACCGCCATCGGCAAGTGCCTCCTGGGCCAGCTCGACGAGCCCGCGCGGGGCGAGTACCTGACCCGCCACCCGCTGCTCGACCTCACCCCGCACACCATCACCGACCGCAGGGCGCTGGCCAGGGGCCTGGCCGGGCGGGACGGGTTCTTCTACGACCGCGAGGAGTACACGCTCGGCACGGTCTGCGTGGCGGTCCCCGTGGCGGACGCCGGCGGCCTGACCGGCGCGCTGGCCGTCTCCTGCCGGGCCGAGCGGCTGCCCCGCCTCCAGGGCGCCGGGACCCGGCTGCACGAGACCGCGGCCCGCCTGGCCAGGCTGGCCGCCCTGAGCTGAAATACCGGACTCCCGACGGTGCGTGGTACCAGCCGGTAAACTCCCCGTGATCCCGGAACCGAGCACGAGTGGAACCCATGTCTGAGAACTTCCAGCCGGTCCAGCCCGCGGCCGGCGAAGGCGCACTGGAGAACCACCTCGGTGGCGACGAGGCGCGCAACTACCGCAAGTACGAGTACGACATGGTGGCTCCGCACGTCGGCCGCTCCCTGCTGGAGATCGGCTCGGGACTCGGCCACTTCTCCGAGCAGTTCGCCGGCCGCCTGGACTACCTGGCCGTCAGCGACAACGACCCGTACTGCGTCGAGCAGCTGGAGAAGCGCTACGCCGAGGACCCCGACGTCGAGGTGCTGTCGCTGGCGCTGCCGGCGAAGGTGGAGATCCGCCAGAAGGTCGACACCGTCGTGATGATGAACGTCCTGGAGCACATCGCCGAGGACGCCCAGGCGCTCCGGGACCTGGCCGCGGTGGTCGAGCCCGGCGGGCGCATCGTCATCTGGGTGCCGGGCTACATGCAGCTCTACGGGGACTTCGACCGCAAGGTCGGGCATGTCACCCGCTACACGCCCAAGACGCTGGGCACCACCATCGCCGCGGCGGGCCTGGAGGCCGAGGTGCTCAAGCCGATCAACTTCCTGGGCGGCATCGCCTGGTGGGCGGCGGTGCGCCGGGGCGGCGTGGGCTACCCCGACCCCCGGCTGGTGAAGATCTACGACCGGACCGTGATCCCGACCACCCGGTTCCTGGAGCGGCTCTTCCGGCCCCCGTTCGGCCAGACGGTCTTCGCCGTCGCCCGGGTGCCCGAATAGGCGCCGCGAAAAGTTCAGGTACTGAAAACTGCGGCCGTCGCATCGGGAAGTCTCCCCGTGCCGGAGGCGGGTACGGGCCGACAATGAGGGTGGCCGCTGAAGCGCTCGCTCGCCTCTCCGCCCCGGACGGGGCGGGTGCGCCCCGAGCAGGCGTCGACCGGGGCCAGCCACAAATTCCCGTGTGGTCCGACGGCCCGGTGGCAGGGGGGTGGAGAGGATTCTCCGGCCATCGGGTCCGGCACCGACCATGATCGCTGAGGGCGATAATGGCTGGGTTATGTCCGGTTCACCTGTCATCCTGGATATATGCCCCCACCCTCTCCGCTGATCGGCCGGACCGGGGAACTGGCGCGCCTGCGCGAGGCGCACCGCCGGCTGCCCGGCGTCGTGCTGGTGGGCGGCGAGGCGGGCGTCGGCAAGACCCGCCTGGTCCGCGAGTTCACCGCCGGCTGCACCGGGACCAGGGTGCTGACCGGCGGCTGCGTGGAGCTCTCGGCCGAGCTGCTGCCGTTCGCGCCCTTCACCGCCGCGCTGCGCGGGCTGGTGCGCGAACTGGGGACCGGCGGGATCGAGGAGCTGCTGCCCGGCGCGCGGGGCCTGGCCCGGCTGCTGCCGGAGTTCGGCGACCCCGACGAGGCGCCCGCCGACGAGGCCAGGGCACGGCTGTTCGAGCTGGTGCTGACCCTGCTGGACCGGCTGGCCGAAAGCGGTCCGCTGATCCTGGTGATCGAGGACGCGCACTGGGCCGACCGCTCCAGCCGCGACCTGCTGGACTTCCTCATCCGCAACCTGGCCGGCTCGGTGCTGGTGCTGGTCACCTACCGCAGTGAGGCCCTGCACCGCGACCACCCGCTGCGGCCGCTGCTGGCCGAGCTCGACCGGGTGGACCGGGTGGAGCGGCTGGAACTGGGCAGGCTCACCCGGGCCGAGACCCGCCGGATGCTCGGCGAGGGCGTGGACGCGCGGCGCGCGGCGGAGGTCTTCCGGCGCAGCGAGGGCAACCCCCTGTTCGTGGAGGCACTGGCGGGCGAGGAGTCGGCGGAGCTCCCGGAGTCGTTGCGGGACCTGGTGCTGGCCGGGGTGCGGCGGCTGCCCGGCGCGTCGCAGGAGCTGCTGCGGATCGCCGCGGCGGGCGGACAGAGCCTGGAGGACGGCCTGCTGGCCGCCGTGGCCGGGCGGGAGGGGGCGGCGCTCGACGAGGCGCTGCGCCCCGCCGTGGAGGCGAACGTGCTCGCCGTGGACGGCGAGGGCTATGTCTTCCGGCACGCGCTGATCCGCGAGGCCGTCCGCGACGACCTGCTGCCGGGGGAGCTGAGGCGGCTGCACCTGGCCTACGCCCGGACGCTGGAGGAACGGCCGTGGCTGGTGCCGCCGGGCCGGGCCGCGTCCGAACGCGCCTACCACTGGTATGCGGCACGCGACCTCCCCCGCGCCCTGGAGAGCGCCTGGCTGGCCTCGGGCGAGGCGATGAGGTCGGCCGCGTACGCCGAGGCGCTCGCGCTCTCCGAACGGGTCCTGGAGCTCTCCGAGCAGGTGCCCTCGGATCTCGACCGGACGGAGGTCCTGCGCCGGGCGGTGACGGCCGCGGAGCTGTCCGGGGAGCTGGACCGGGGGATCGAGCTGGCGGGCGTCGCGCTGGAACGCGTGGACGAACCGGTGGCGCGGACGGAGCTGCTGAGCTGCCGCGGCCGGATGAACCTGCATCTGCACAGGGTCGAGGGCGCGGCGGACCTGCGGGAGGCCGCGGCGCTGCTGGCCGACCGCCCGCCGTCCGCGACCCGGGCCAGGGCGCTGGCCACACTCGCCAAGTACCTCTTCAAGATCCCCGACTCCCTGGACGAGACCTGGCGCGCGGCGCGGGAGGCGGTGCGCGCCGCCCGCGAGGTGGACGACGCGACCGCGCTGACCAGCGCGCTGATGACCCTGGCGCTGCACGACGACGAGCCGGACGAGACGCGGCTGGCCATGCTCGAGGAGGTCGAGCCGCTGCTGGGGCGCTGCGAGGACTACAACGAGGTGCTCCGGTACAAGCTGAGCGTCTCGCACGTGCTGGAGTCCGCGGGCCGGCACGAGGAGGCCCACCGGGTCGCCCGCTCGGGGCAGGAGGATGCCGTCGCCCGCGGGCTCGGCCGCATCATGGGCACGATCCTGGCCTACAACGCGGCGGAGCCGCTGGTCTCCCTGGGCCGCTGGGACGAGGCGCTCCAGATCATCGAGGAAGTGACCGAACGGCTCCCGCTGAGCCGCCACATGGGCAGCCTGCGCGGCCTGGCCGGGGAGATCCACACGGCGCGGGGCGACCTGCGCAGGGCGGCGGCCGACCTCGGCTTCTCCCTCAAGGCCGTCAGGCGGGGACCGGTGCGCCGGGCCGAGGACCTCTTCGCGGTGGTCCGCCTGGAGGTCTCCCTGCGGCTGGCGGAAGGAGACCACGAGGGGGCGCGCAAGGCGGCGGAGCCGCTGCTGGATCCCGGGGAGATGGCGGACGCCGCACGGTACTCCTGGCCGGTGCTGATGCTGGTGGCCCGCGCCTGCCGCGACGAGAGGGAACTGGATCCCTACCTGCGGCGGGCCGCGGCGCTGCGCGTCGTCGGCCCGGTCATGGCCGCGCACCGGCTGTCCTTCGAGGCCGAGTGCGCACCCGTCACCGGCTCGGGCGCGTCCTGGACGGAGGCCGCCGAGGCGTGGCGGGAGGTCGGCCAGCCCTACCGGGAGGCCTACGCCCTGCTGCGCGCGGCCGCGGCGGACCGGAACGGTGCCGCGGAGCGGCTGGAACGTGCCCGGAAGCTGGCCGCGGACCTGGGCGCCGCCCCGCTGCTGGCCGAGATCGAGGAGGCGCACTCCCGGCTGGGCGGCACGACGGCGGTGCGCGGGCTGACCGCGCGGGAGGTCGAGGTCCTGCGGGAGCTGGCCGAGGGCAGGGCCAACCGGGAGATAGCGCATCTGCTGTCCATCTCGGCCAAGACGGTCAGCGTGCATGTGAGCAACATCCTGGGCAAGCTCGGGGTCTCCTCCCGGGGCGAGGCCGCGGCGATGGCGCGGAGGCTCGGCCTGTGAACGGAAACTTCTATGGGGAATGTCCGGTCGTGCTGGCATTCTGGGGAGCGTGAGCGTGGGTATGGGCGGGGTGAGCCCGGTGCTGGTCGGGCGCGAGACCGAACTCGGCGCGCTGGACGGCGCGTTCGCCGGCGTCCTGACGGGGACGGCGCGGGCGGTGCTGCTGGGCGGCGAGGCCGGGGTCGGCAAGTCCCGCCTGGTGGAGGAGTTCTCGGCCAGGGCCCGCGCCCAGGGCGCGCGGCTGCTGCTGGGCGGCTGCCTGGAACTGGGCGTCGACGGCTTCCCGTTCGCGCCGTTCACCGCGGTGCTGCGCCAGCTCGTCCGGGAACTGGGCACCGACGGGGTGGCCGAGCTGGTCGGCGGGCGCACCTCGGAGCTGGCCCGGCTGCTGCCGGAGTTCGGCGAGCCGGAGGGCGACGGCTCCGGCCACCACCAGGCCCGGCTGTTCGAGCTGGTGCTGACCCTGCTGGACCGGCTCGCCCAGCGCGGCCCCGTCGTGCTGGTGATCGAGGACGCGCACTGGGCCGACCGCTCCAGCCGCGACCTGCTGGCCTTCCTCATCCGCAACCTCGGCGCGGTGGCCGCGCTGATGGTCGTCGTCACCTACCGGACGGACGAGCTGCACCGCGGCCATCCGCTGCGCCCCCTGCTGGCCGAACTGGACCGGCTGGAGCGGGTCGCCAGGCACGAGCTGGACCGGCTGACCCGCCAGGAGGTCGGCGAGCTGATGACCCGCCTGCGCGGCACCGAGCCCGACGGCGGCCGCGTCGAGAAGTTCTTCACCCGCAGCGAGGGCAACCCCTTGTTCGTCGAGGCGCTGATGGAGGCGGACGGCCGCATCGCCTGCGAGCTGCCCGAGTCGCTGCGCGACCTGCTGCTGGCCGGTGTCGAGCGGCTGCCGGAGGAGACGGGGGAGCTGCTGCGGGTGGCCGGCGCGGGAGGCGTCCGCATCGAGCACCGGCTGCTGGCCGCCGTCAGCGGCCTGGACGAGCGCGCCCTCACCCGCAGCCTGCGGCCCGCCGTGGAGAACAACGTCCTGGTGGTCGAGGGCGAGGGCTACCGGTTCCGGCACGCGCTGATCCGCGAGGCCATCCACGACGACCTGCTGCCCGGCGAGCACACCCGCCTGCACACCCGGTACGCCGAAGCCCTGGAGGACGACGTCACCCTGGTGCCGCCGGGCCGCGCGGCCGCCGAGCTGGCCCACCACTGGTACGCCGCGCACAACCTGGAATGGGCGCTGATCAGCGCCTGGAAGGCGGCGCAGGAGGCCGACCGCGCCGCCGCGTACGCCGAGGAGCTGCGGATGCGCGAACGCGTCCTGGAGCTGTGGGAGCGCGTACCGGACGCGGAGCAGAAGATCGGCGCCACCCGGCAGGAGGCACTGCGGCAGGCGGTCTGGGCGGCGGAGTGGGCGGGGGACGGCGAACGCGGCATCAAGCTGGCCTCGGCCGCGCTGCGGGAGGCGGACGACCCGCTGAGCCGGGCCTGGCTGCTGGAGCGGCGCGGCCGGATGCGCCACCAGCTGGGCCGCAGGGACTGGCTGGAGGACCTGCAGGAGGCCGTCCGGCTGGTGCCGGCCGAGCCGCCGTCCGCCGCACGGGCCCAGGCCCTGGCCGCGCTGGCGCAGCACCTGTTCCTGGGGGTGGGGGTCAAGGAGGCCAAGCGCACGGCCGACGAGGCGCTGGAGGCGGCGCGGGCGGCCGGCGACCGCAAGTCCGAGGCGCACGTGCTGCTCAGCCTGATCTGCCTGATGGACGAGCCCGACTACGAGAAGGGCGTCGGCGAGGAGGGAGAGGGCTGGTACCTGCTGGACCAGGCGGAGCGCATCGCCGAGGAGATGGGCGCGGGCCAGCTGATGCTGCGCGGCGCGATCAACCGCTCCCACCTCCTGGAGGGCTCGGGACGGCACGCCGAGGCGGTCGAGGTGGCCGCACGCGGGATCGAACGGGCCAAGGAGATCGGGCTCTTCTGCATCCAGGGCTCCTTCCTCAGCATCAACCACGCCGAGTCGCTGCACTCCCTGGGCCGCTGGGACGAGGCGGTGGAGGTGATCGAACGGGCGCTGGAGGCCGACCCCCCGCGGGCGCACAGGGCCTGCCTCGTGCTGCTGCGCGGCGAGCTCGGCCTTGCCCGCGGCGACCACCCGCTCGCCGAACGGGGGCTGGAGGTGGCCTACCAGTTCAGCCGCTGGGAGGTGGACCGGCGCCTCCAGGAGCACTACCCGGTGCTGCGGCTGGAGGCGGGGCTCCGCCTCGCCGAAGGCGACCCCCGGGCGGCGCTGGCGGCGCTGGAGCCGGTCCTGAAGGCCACGGGGCGCCCCGACGACAGCCGGTACGCCTGGCCCGTCCTGGCGATCGGCGCGGCGGCGTGCCACACGGTCGCGGAGCTGGAGCCGCTGGCCGCCCGCGCCGCGGGCCTGGCCGTCCAGGGACCGGTCCAGCGGGCGTGGTCGCTGACCTTCCGCGCGGAGTCCGCCAGGTGCCGGGGACGGGACCCCCGCTGGGACTCCGTCGCCGACGCCTGGGCGGAACTCGGCCAGCCCTACCCGCGCGCCCAGGCGCTCTACCGGGCGGCCGAGCACGACGCGGCGGAGGGGCGGCGCGCACGGGCCGTGGAACGGCTGGCCGAGGCGGCCGTCCTGGCCCGCGACCTGGGCGCGGCGCCGCTGCTGGCGGACGTCGAGGACCTCAGGCAGAGGCTGGGCTCGGGAGCGCGCGCGTCCTCGTCGCACGGGCTGACCGCACGGGAACTCGAGGTGCTGGCGCGACTCGTCGACGGCGGATCCAACAAGGAGATCGCCGAGGCCCTGTTCATCTCGGCGAAGACCGCCAGCGTCCACGTCAGCAACATCCTCGCCAAGCTCGGCGTCTCCTCCCGCACCGAGGCCGCCGCCGCGGCCCGCCGGCTGGGCCTGCTCGCGGGCGACCGCTCCTCGGTGGCCTGAGCGCGTCTTAGGCGTCCTCGCCGGGTCTTAGCCCCGGGGTCACCTGGATTTCCTCCTGGAATAAGGCATCTGCCTCATGTGCGGGGGAGGGTCTTAGCGCGAGATTGAAGGTGTCGGAAGCGGCGTCGAGGAAAGCCGAGGACACCATGCTGCACCACGATTTCAGCCGGGCGGTCATCAAGGACCGGGTCGCGCGCTACCGCGAGGAGGCGCAGGCCGACCAGGTCGAGCAGGAACGCGAGGAGCCCTCCAAGCGTTCTGGAAAGACCGGGGCCAAGTCGGTCTTCCTGCGGGTAGCGCGGTCGTTACCGCGCCTGCTGTAGGCGGAGACGGGGAACATGCCATGTCCCAGATGGCGTGTTCCCCGTCTCCGTATCCGGCGTCAGACGCCCAGGGCGGCGATCGAGTCGTCGTCGCAGGTCTCCCAGAAGCCGCCCGCGACGTCCTCGAGGTGGCTCAGGGACTCGGCGCGGAACAGGACCGTCTGGTACTTGGTGATGTCGTAGTCGGTGAGACCCATGGCACGGATGTCCAGCGGCAGGACGTCCATGGCGCGGAACTCCTCGATCTCCCCGTAGGAGGAGAGGATGCCCGCCCCGTAGGCCTTCAGCTCCCCGCCCTCCAGGAGCACCCCGAACTCCAGGGTGAACCAGAAGACCCGGGAGACGAACTCCAGGGCCTGCCTGCTCTCGACCCGGCGGGCCGCCTCCCCCGCCGTCCGGTACAGGGCGGCGAACCGGTCGGAGGCCAGCGCGTTGGCGTGCCCGATGACCTCGTGGACGACGTCCGGCTCGGGCGTGTAGAGCGGCATGCTGTGGTGCCGCAGGTACTGGGTCGAGTGGAAGAGCCCGTCGGCCAGGGAGCCGTAGAACTCCCGCAGCGGCACCAGCCCGGCGGCGGGCAGGTAGCGGAAGCCGGTCAGGGGCTCCAGCAGGTCCGAGACCTCCTGGAGCTGCGGGACGCGGTCCGCCGGCAGTTTCAGGCGGTCCTTGGCGTCCAGGAACTCCTGGGCCGCGTAGCGCCGGTGCCGTGACGCCAGCTCCGCCGAGACCAGCCGCCACACCTCCTGCTCCTCCTCGGTGTAGGCGACCTCGGGGAGCGGGTCGCCCCGCCGGTGGCCGACGGCCAGACCGGCGATCAGATCGCGGCGCTCGCGGTAGGCCGGGTCGGCGAAACCCGGATGGTCACGCGCCAGCCGCACCGTCACCCTGCCGTGCTCGTCCTCGTTGACGGGCGAGAAGTACTGGGCTTCCTCGAACACGTCCGCGCCTCCTCGTCGAAGCGTCGTCTGTTCCTGTGAATGTGCCCACTCCGCGCTTGATCGACCGGTCTGGAGGCACGTCACCGCAGGTCCACGCGCCGGTTTGGCGAAACGTCCGAAGGACCGCCGCGGCCGCCCGGCCGGGTTGTGACTATGTCCGCAGTTCAGGGGGCGGTTTGGCGGGGGGCGGGACCATGGCGGATGCTTTGTCGGTGACATCTGTGAACGAGCTGCGGGGAATCCTGCACGGGTTGCCCGGGGTCGACCAGGTCGGCGTCGAGGCGCGTGCGGCCCGGCTGGGCACCCGGTCGGTCAAGAACGAGAGCAAGGCCAGGGCGGTCGACCTGGCGATCTCCATGGTCGACCTGACCTCGCTGGAGGGCGCCGACACCCCCGGCAAGGTCCGCGCGCTGTGCGCCAAGGCCGTGCACACCGCTCCCGGCGCGCCGACGGTCGGCGCGGTGTGCGTCTACCCCGACCTGGTGAAGGTCGCCGTGGATGCCCTGCGCGGCTCCGGAGTCGGCGTGGCGTCGGTGGCGACGGCCTTCCCGGCGGGCAGGGCGCCGCTGGCGGTCAAGCTGGAGGACACCCGGCAGGCGGTCGCCGACGGGGCGAGCGAGATCGACATGGTCATCGACCGCGGCGCGTTCCTGACGGGGGACTACGCCAAGGTGTACGACGAGATCACCGCGGTGAAGGAGGCGTGCGGGGCGGCCCACCTCAAGGTGATCCTGGAGACCGGCGAGCTGGCCACCTACGACAACGTGCGCCGCGCGTCCTGGCTGGCGATGCTGGCCGGAGCCGACTTCATCAAGACCTCCACGGGCAAGATCCAGCCCGCGGCCACCGCGCCGGTCGTCCTGCTCATGCTGCAGGCCGTCCGCGACTTCCGGGAGCGGCACGGGCGCACGGTCGGGGTCAAGCCCGCGGGCGGCATACGTACCACCAAGGACGCGATCAGGATGCTGGTCCTGGTGAACGAGGTCGCCGGACCCGACTGGCTGGACCCCCGCCTGTTCCGCATCGGCGCCTCCAGCCTGCTCAACGACCTGCTCATGCAGCGGGAGAAGTTCGCCACCGGCGTCTACTCCGGCCCCGACTACTTCACACTGGACTGACGCGATGATGAGCGAGATGTTCGAGTACGCGCCCGCGCCCGAGTCCCGGAGCGCCGTACGGATCGAGGACTCCTACGGGTTGTTCGTCGACGGGGAGTTCGTCTCCGCCAAGCGGACGTTCCCCACGATCGACCCGGCCACCGAGGAGGTGCTCGCCGAGGTCGCCGAGGCCGGCGCCGAGGAGGTCGACCTGGCGGTGGCCGCGGCCCGCACCGCGTTCGAGCGGGTGTGGGGCCCGATGTCCGGCCGGGAGCGCGCCAAGTACCTCTACCGGATCGCGCGGATCATCCAGGAGCGCTCGCGGGAGCTGGCCGTCCTGGAGTCCATCGACAACGGCAAGCCGATCCGGGAGACCCGCGACTTCGACCTGCCCCAGGCCGCGGCGCACTTCTTCTACCACGCGGGCTGGGCCGACAAGCTGGAGTACGCCGGGTACGGCACCACCCCGATCGGGGTCGCCGGGCAGATCATCCCGTGGAACTTCCCGCTGCTCATGCTGGCCTGGAAGATCGCACCGGCGCTGGCCTGCGGCAACACCGTGGTGCTCAAGCCCGCCGAGACCACCCCGCTGACCGCGCTGGCCTTCGCCGACATCTGCCGCCAGGCCGAGCTGCCGCCCGGCGTCGTCAACATCGTCACCGGCGGCCCGCAGACCGGGCGGCTGCTGGTGGAGCACCCGGGCGTCGACAAGATCGCCTTCACCGGCTCCACCGAGGTCGGCCGCGCCATCGCCCGCGCCGTGGTCGGCACCGGCAAGCGCCTCGGCCTGGAGCTGGGCGGCAAGGGCGCCAACATCGTCTTCGACGACGCCCCGCTGGACCAGGCGGTCGAGGGGATCGTCGACTCCATCTTCTTCAACCAGGGCCAGGTGTGCTGCGCCGGATCGCGGCTGCTGGTCCAGGAGTCGGTGGCCGAGGAGCTGCTGGCCCGGCTGAAGGAGCGGACGGCCACGCTGCGGCTCGGCGACCCGCTGGACAAGAACACCGACGTCGGGGCGATCAACTCCGCCGCGCAGCTGGCCCGGATCAGCGAGCTGACCGCCTCGGGGGAGGCGGAGGGCGCCGAGCGCTGGTCCCCCGAGTGCGCGCTGCCCGAGCGCGGGTTCTGGTTCGCGCCCACGATCCTCACCGGGGTGGCGCTCAGCCACCGCGTCGCCCGGGAGGAGATCTTCGGTCCCGTGCTGTCGGTGCTCACCTTCCGCACCCCCGCTGAGGCCGTCGAGAAGGCGAACAACACGCCCTACGGCCTCTCGGCGGGAGTGTGGACGGAGAAGGGCTCCCGCATCCTGTCCATGGCCCAGAAGCTGCGCGCGGGCGTGGTGTGGGCCAACACGTTCAATCGGTTCGACCCGGCCTCGCCGTTCGGCGGCTACAAGGAGTCGGGTTTCGGCCGCGAGGGCGGCCGTCAGGGTCTGGAGGCATACCTTGCCCAGTAAGTCCAAGAAGCCCGGGAGCGCCGGGCGGCCCGAGCCCAGGGGCGCCGCGGCGGCCGGGGGCGCGGCGCGGCTGCGGGTGCGCAAGACCTACAAGCTTTTCATCGGCGGGGCGTTCCCGCGTTCGGAGTCCGGCAGGTCCTACGTCGTGAACGACAGCAGGGGAGAATTCCTCGCCAACGCCTCCTGGGCCTCCCGCAAGGATGTGCGGGACGCGGTCGTCGCCGCCCGCAGGGCGTTCGGGGGCTGGTCCGGGAAGACCCCTTACAACCGGGGTCAGATTCTCTACCGGATCGCGGAAATGCTGGAGGGCAGAGGACGGCAGTTCGTCGAGGAACTGCGCGACGGCGGCCTTTCCCGGGAAGCGGCGGAAGCCGAAGTGGACGCGGCGGTGGACCGGTGGGTCTGGTACGCCGGATGGGCCGACAAAATCGCGCAGGTGGCCGGCGCGGTCAATCCCGTCGCGGGGCCGTTCCTGAATGTCTCGACGCCGGAGCCGACCGGCGTGGTCGGGATGCTCGCGCCGCGCGAATCCCCGCTGCTGGGACTGGTGTCGGTGCTGGCCCCGGCCATCGTGACCGGCAACACCGCGGTGGTCGTCGCGGACTCGCCCCTGGTGGCCGTCACCTTCGCCGAAGTGCTGGCGACCAGCGACCTGCCCGCAGGGGTCGTCAACATCCTCACCGGCCCGCGCGAGGAACTCGCGCCGTGGCTGGCGGGCCATATGGACGTCAACGCCGTCGACCTCGCGGGCGCCTCCGAAGAACTCGCGAACGCCTGCGAGACGGCGGCCGCGGGAAATCTGAAGCGCGTGCTGCGCCCCGCCGCGACGGACTGGTCGGCCGACCCCGGAACGGAACGGATGACCGCACTCCTGGAGACGAAAACCGTGTGGCATCCCATTGGGGTGTAACAGCGCGTAAAGGGTTCTGGTCAAGATGGGTGTAGCAAGAAGGTAAGTGTGGAATATCTCCCCCCGTAGCTGATCACTACGGGGGGATGGATCAGTGCCTACCAAAACGACAACGCGTGCGGCCGCTCGCCGTAGTACCGCGAAGAGCCGCACCCCGGCCGCCAAGAAGACGACCGGCAGGAAGTCCACGACAACCGCGAAGAGCACGGGCGCCAAGCGCGCGCCCGCCAAGCGGACCAGCGCCGCGGCCACGACCGCGACCCGGGTCACCTCGCGGACGGCGGCGTCGAAGACCCGTCCGGCCGCGCGCAGGACCACCACGGCCAAGCCCGCCACCCGCGCCTCGTCACGCACGGCGGCGTCACGGACGGGCACCACGAGCCGCACGGCGGGGAGCACGGGGACGACCTCTCGTGCCACCACCCGGACGGCGGCGGCCAAGGGCACGACCCCGGCCGCGGCGGCGACCAAGGTCAACTCGGCGGCGAGCAAGATGACGACCGCCACCACCAAGATGACCGCGGCCGCCACCAAGGCGGGGACCTCGGCCAAGTCCATGAACGCGGCGATGACCGCGATGAAGAACGCGACCAAGTCGATGGCGACCGCGGCCAAGGCGATGTCGGACGCGGCCAAGGCGCTCAAGACGGTGAAGCAGCCGTCGGCGGCCGCGGCCAAACCGGCGGCCCGGCGCACCACCGCGAGCCGGACGACCACCGGGACCGCAGCGCGCAAGCCCGCCACCCGGCGGGCGGCCGGCACCGCGACGGGCACCCGCGCCGCGACGGGCACGCGCACCAGCGCGGCCCGCAAGCCGGCCACCGGCAGGACCACCGCGACCACCAGGGCCAAGAGCACCGGGACCGGCCGTTCCACCGGCACCCGGGCGGCCGCGGCGAAGCCGTCCGGCACCCGTGCCACGAGCACGCGCGCGACGGGCACCCGGTCGACGGGCACCCGGGCGACCGGCTCCCGCGCGACGGGCACCCGCTCCACCGGCACCCGGGCGGCCGCGGCGAAGCCGTCCGGCACCCGTGCCACGAGCACGCGCGCCACGGGCACCCGGTCCACCGGCACCGCCCGCAAGACGGCGGCCAAGCCCGCGACCCGCAGGACGGCCGCCGGCCGCACCACGGGGAAGGCGGCGGCCGAACCCGTCGGCGAGAGCCCGGCGGTGCGCAGGCCCGCGGAACGGGGCACCGTCCCGTCCCCGCAGCGCGGTCCAGAGCCGTACGCGGGTGCGGAACGCCAGTCCGAGACCGGCTCGTCCCGCAGCGAGGAGCCGGAGCACAAGTCGGGTCTGGCCGGACTGTTCAGCCGGCTTTGACCGCGGCGGCCCGGGCCCCTTCCCCGTCTTCGGGGGAAGGGGCCCGGCGCATGTCGATCAGTGTTCACAGGCCGGGTAATCGTTCCCCGATACCGCCGGGTCGCGGCGGACCGCACGGCGGCCGGACGGCTACCGTGCGCAACCATGCGCCTCGCACTCGCCGTCACCGGTTCCGCGACCCTGCTGCTGCCCCTCGTGCCCGGCCCGGCCGTGGCACGGGACGAACTGCTGCCCGCCCTCACCCGCACGGTGCGCTACAAGGACTACAACCAGGACGTCCAGATCCTCCAGGAGCACCTGAGGCGGTGGGGGTACTCACCGGGGCCCGTCAACGGCCACTACGGGGACGAGACCAGGGCCGCGGTCTGGACGTTCCAGAAGGTCAACGGGCTCAGGCCCCGCATGTACGTGGACGAGCGGACCCGTGACGCCCTCTTCGCCCCCGTCCGGGTCCGGCCGCTGGTCAAGGGCGCGCCGGGCCGCAGGATCGAGATCGACCTGCGCCGCAGGCTGCTCGTGGTGTGGAAGCGCCACCGGCCGGTGGTGGTCACCCACGTCTCGACCGGTGCCGACACCCACTACTGCGACCACGGCCTGTGCGGCTACGCCCGCACCCCGGTGGGGAACTTCCGCGTCACCCGCAGGATCAAGGGCTGGCACACCGGCCGGCTGGGGGCGATGTACTACCCGGCCTTCTTCCACGGCGGCGTGGCCCTGCACGGCTCGTTGAGCGTCCCCCGGCGCAAGGCCTCCCACGGCTGCGTCCGCATCCCCATGCACCTGGCGCGCAAGATCTACCGGCAGGCCAAGGTCGGCACACCCGTCTACGTGCGCAAGCCCGCCAAGCCCGCCAAGGCGTCCAAGCCCACCCGACCCGCCGAGAAGCCAAGGACCGCCAAGCCCGCGAAGACGTCCAAGCCCGCCAGGTCCGCCAGGTCGTGAAGACGGCCGTCCCCACCGGGTCCGTCAGGACCGCCGGGTCCGCTGGGTCCGTGCGGGCGGCCAGGTCTGCCAGGTCCGCTGGGTTCGTGTAGGTGGTCAGGTGCGCTGAGTCGTGAAGGCGGCCGAGCCTGCCGGGTTCGTCAAGCCTGCCAGGCCCGCTGGGTCCGTGCGGGTGGCCGAGTCCGCCAGGTCCGCTGGGTTCGTGAAGGCGGCCGAGCCTGCCGGGTTCGTCAAGCCTGCCAGGCCCGCTGGGTCCGTGCGGGTGGCCGAGTCCGCCAGGTCCGCTGGGTTCGTGAAGGCGGCCGAGCCTGCCGGGTTCGTCAAGCCTGCCAGGCCCGCTGGGTCCGTGCGGGTGGCCGAGTCCGCCAGGTCCGCTGGGTTCGTGAAGGCGGCCGAGCCCGCCGGGTTCGCCAAGCCTGCCAGGACCCGCCAGGTCGTGAAAGCGGCCGAGCCCGCCGGGCCTGCCGGGGACGGGGGGCGGCTCAACGGGCGAGGGGGAGGCGGACGATGAACCGGGCGCCTTCGGTGCTGTCGGCGACGCGCACGTCCCCCCGGTGCGAGTGGGCGATCTCCCGGACGATCGCCAGGCCGAGCCCGGTGCCGCCGGTGTCCTTGTTGCGGGAGGCGTCCAGCCGGGTGAACCGGTCGAAGATCGCCTCGCGCATGGGGGGCGGGATGCCGTCCCCGTCGTTGTAGACCTCCAGGACGGCACGGTCGCCCTCGGTGCGCACCCGCACGTCGATGGTCTTCTCCGCGTGCCGCTGCGCGTTGTCGAGCAGGTTGTTGATCAGCCGGCTCAGGTGCAGGGCGTGGCAGTACACCTCGGCGGGGCGGGCCTCGACGGTGATCCGCGGGTCCTCCGGCCGCCGCGCGATCTCCGTCCGCACCAGCTCGGCCAGGTCGACCCGCTTGCCCCGCGCCGACGCGCCGGCGTCCAGGCGGGCCAGCTGCAGCAGGTCGTCCACCAGCGCCTGCAGCCGGTCCAGGCTGCCCGACAACTTCTCGGCGGTGGCGGGCCAGTCGGCCTCGTCCGGGTACATCATGGCCTCGTCCAGTTCGGCGCGCATCGCGGTGATCGGGGCGCGCAGGTCGTGGGAGGCGTTGGAGGTGAACTCCTTCTCCTTGCGCAGGGACTCGTCGAGCCGGTCGAGGGCCTCGTTGGCGGAGACGGCCAGGGCGCGCAGTTCGTCGTCGTGCCTGGGCAGCGCTATACGGCGTCCGGAGACGTCGCCGCCGGTCGCCTTCAGCCCGATCCGCATCGCCTCCCTGCGGATGTCGTTGACGGGTTTGAGGGCGCGGGAGACGGTACGTGCGGTGCCGACCGCGGTGAGCCCGATGAGGAGCCCGCAGGCGGCCAGCAGCAGCAGGAAGAACCGGATGTCGACGTACCAGGGGATGACGGGGGCGAAGGCGTAGACGAACCAGTCGCCCTCCGGCTCGTAGACCCGGAACACGACGATGATCTCGCAGCCGGGGAAGGTCGCCAGCGTGCACTCGATCCGGCCGACCCGGGTGCTCTCCTCGGGCGGGGTCAGCGTGGAGATGCGGGGCGCCGATCCGAGGTTGCCGGTCCCGGAGACGGCCCTGCCCCTGGCGTCGACCACCTGGATGCCGTCCAGCCAGGCCAGCTCGTCGGTCCGGTGGATCTGCTGGGGCAGGACGTCGCGCTTGATGTCGCGCACGACCCGCAGCGCGGCGGTGGTGGTGCGCTCGATCTGGTAGTTCGTCGCCTGGGTGCGGATCGCCATCAGCGCCAGGAGCGAGGAGCCCAGGAGCAGGAAGGCCATGACCGAGGTGGCGATCACGGTCAGCCGGGTCCTGATGGACCAGCCTTGGAACACCACACCCCCCAGGTCGCCTGCAGCGTCCGGGGGGTGTCAGCGATTCTAGGGCCTGTCTCCGGGATCTTGTCGATGATCGCGGAGGCGGGCCCGGCGTCGGGAGCCGCCGGCGGGGGACCGGCGGCTCACATGCGTTCGGGCACCTCGATGCCGAGCAGCCCCAGGCCGGTGACCAGGGTGTTCAGCGCCAGCGCGCAGATCGCCAGCCGGGGCGCGCGCACCTCGTCGGGCACCGGCCCGTCCGGGCCCTTGACCACCGGGCAGTTCTCGTAGAAGCCGGTGAGCGCGTCGGCCACCCCGTAGAGGTAGGCGGCGAGCTTGTGCGGGGCCACGTCCTCGATGAGGGCGTCGATCGCCGCGCCGAAGCCCAGCAGGTGCAGCACCAGCGCACGCTCGGCCGGGTGCGTGATCGTGATCGGTCCGGTGGCCTGCGCCGGGTCGCTGCCTGCCAGCCGGAAGATCGACCGGATCCGGGCGGCGGCGTACTGCAGGTACGGGCCGGTGTTGCCGGTCAGCGCGATCATGCGGTCGAAGTCGAAGACGTACTCGCTGTCGCGCGCCACCGACAGGTCGGCGTACTTGATCGCGCCGATGCCCACCGCGTGCGCGATCTCCGCCCGGGTCCGCTCGTCGTACCCGCGGTCGGCGATGACCTGCGCGGCCCGCTCCACGCCCTCGGCGAGCAGCTCGGCCAGCTTGACCGGCTTGCCCGACCGGGTGCGCAGGATCCTGCCGTCAGGGCCCAGCACGTTGCCGATGCCGGCGTGGAACGGCTCGGTGTGGCCCAGCCAGCCCGCCTTGCGCGCGGTCTCGTAGACCATCTTCAGGTGCAGCGACTGCGGGATGCCGATCACGTAGACGACCCGGTCGGCGTGCAGCTTCTGCGCCCGGTAGCGCAGCGCCGCCAGGTCGGTGGTGGCGTAGCCGTAGCCGCCGTCGCTCTTGCGGATGATCAGCGGCAGCGGCTTGCCCTCGCGGCCGGTGAAGCCGTCGAGGAAGACGCACAGCGCGCCGTCGTCGACCACCGCGAGGCCCTTGGCCTCCAGCTCGTCGCACACGTCGGCGAGCATGTCGTTGTACATGCTCTCGCCGGCCAGGTCGGCGTCGGTGAGCGTCACGTCCAGCTGGCGGTAGACCTTGTTGAAGTAGGCCTTGGACATGTCGACCAGGCGCTGCCAGATGGCCAGCGTCCCGGCGTCGCCGGCCTGCAGCGCCACGACCCGCGCGCGGGCCCGGGTGGCGAAGTCGCCGTGCCCCTCGCCCTTCTCGGAGGCCTCGAACTTGGCGCGCGCCGCCTGGTAGAAGGCGTTCGGGTCGGTCTGCAGCTCGGCCTCGGCCTCGGCCTCGCCGACCTCCAGCAGGTGCTCGATGAGCATGCCGAAGGGGGTGCCCCAGTCGCCGATGTGGTTCTGCCGGATGACCTTGTGGCCGCGGAACTCGGCGGTGCGGGCGAAGGCGTCGCCCACCACGGTGGTGCGCAGGTGGCCGACGTGCATCTCCTTGGCCACGTTGGGCGCGGAGTAGTCGACCGGGATGGTCTGCGGCCGGTCGGTCACCGGCACGCCCACCCGCTCGTCGTCCAGCAGCAGGGACGCCTGGTGGGCGATCCACTCGTCGGACAGGGTGAGGTTGACGAAGCCGGGCCCGGAGACCTCGACCTTCGCGCAGATGCCCTCGACGTCGAGCCGGGCCACCAGGTCCTGGGCCACGTCGCGCGGGGGCCGTCGCAGCTTCTTCGACAGCGGCAGGGCCACGTTGGCCTGCAGGTCGGCGAACTGGGACGGCCTGATCACCGGGTCGGTGCCGGCGAACTCGGCGCCGAAAGCGGCGACGATCGCGGCCTGCACCCGGGCGGCGAGCACGAGTTGTGGGTCGGACATGCACCAAGGTTATCGGTCGTCCCACCTCCGCTCGACTCGTTATCCACAGCGGGCACACGCGCCTGACAGCACGCTGCCTGCGGCTGAGCGCGCTGAGCGTTCCAGGGGGCGCGTGCTCCTGATGGCGCGCTGCCTGCGGCTGGGCGCGCGCTGAGCGTTCCAGGCGGCATGCGCTCCTGATGGCGCGCATGCCTGCGGCTGGGCGTTCCGCAGGCGGTACGCCCGGTGCCGGGCCGCGGGGGTCCCGGTCCGCCGGGCGGTCCGCGGTCTCGGCGGATCAGCCGGGGATGCCGCCTCCGGACGGTTCGGGTTGCGGCTTGCGGGCGAAGATCGACGGTTTCGACGAGGCGCCCAGCTGCTCCTTCACCCGGTCGATCAGCCTGCCCCTGGAGAGGTCGTAGGCGAGCTTGCAGGCCGCCGCGACACCCCGTGCCCGGGACGCGCCGT
The DNA here is from genome assembly GCF_002995495.1 of Actinocorallia populi. Classification (GTDB taxonomy): domain Bacteria; phylum Actinomycetota; class Actinomycetes; order Streptosporangiales; family Streptosporangiaceae; genus Actinocorallia; species Actinocorallia populi. The sequence continues at coordinate 327,425 of NZ_PVZV01000009.1, forward strand.
GCGCGATGACCACGGCCCCGTTCAGCCCCAGCAGCACGCCGCCGCCGTAGGTCTCGCTGTCGAACCGGGCGGTCAGCGCGGTCAGCTCCCTGCGCTGCAGGGCCGCGCCGAGCTTGGCGGTGCGGCTGGAGGTCAGGGCCTGGCGCAGTTCGGCGGCGGCGACCCGCAGGGCGCCCTCCATGGTCTTCAGCGCGACGTTGCCGGTGAACCCGTCGGTGACGACCACCTCGGCCCGGCCGAGCAGCAGGTCGTGGCCCTCGATGTTGCCGGTGAACTCCAGCGGCGAGGAGGCGAGCAGCTCGTGCGCCTTCTTCACCAGCTTGTTGCCCTTGCCGGACTCCGAGCCGATGCTCAGCAGGCCCACCCGGGGCCGGGGGACGTCCAGCAGGATCTGGGCGTAGGCGGTGCCGAGCATCGCGAACTGCAGCAGCATCTCGGGTTTGGCGTCGGCGGTCGCGCCCGCGTCCAGCAGGACCGTCGGGCGCGGCAGGGTCGGCAGGGTCACCGCGATCGCCGGCCGCATGATGCCGTGCTGGCCCTTCAGCCGCACCGCCGAGGTGGCCACCACCCCCGCGGTCGAGCCCGCCGACACCAGCGCCCCCGCCTTGCCGTGCTTGATCAGCTCGCACGCGATCGCCACCGTGGAGCGGGGCTTGCGCCAGGACGCCAGCGCCCCCTCGCCCATCTCCAGCGCCTGGTCGGTGTGCACGATGGGGATCCGGCCCGCCGCGTCGTGCTCGGCCAGCAGGGTCCGCAGCCGCCGGGCCGGGCCGACCAGGATGAGCGGCACGTCGTGGTCGCGGACCGCGCTGACCGCGCCCGCCACCGTCTCCCGCGGCGCGTGGTCGCCCCCCATGCAGTCCAGCACCACCGGCAGCAACGGATCTCCTTCTCCTGACGGTCACTCGCCCTTGCAGTCTGCACCCAGGCAGCGGGCGTTCTTCACCAGAGGCTCGCCGGCCACCAGGATCGTGTAGTACTCGGCCTTCCGCTCGGTCAGCGCGGTGCCGAACACCTGGACCTGCTGCCGGTCGGTGGTGGTGCCGGTGCAGCGCACCAGCAGCCTGTCCAGGCCGGCCTCGGGCATGTTCTGGCACGTCAGCGGCTGCGCCAGCCGCTTGCCGCGCGCGTCCAGCTCGGCCTTGGCCGCGGCGGGAAGGCCCTTCAACAGCTCGGCCTGCGTCTCGTAGCGCGTTCCTCCGCCCCGCGACAGGACGACCGCGATGGCGGCTCCCAGGCCGGCGACGATCGCGACGGCGATGGCGGCGACGAGGATCTTCTTGTTCTTCACGCACTGAACGTCACCTGCGGTGATGTCGACCACACGCGACGCCGGGCGGGTTTCCCGGATTTTGACTCCCGCACCGCCCCGTTTTGGCGGGCGGCGGGCAGGCACCGGCCGATAGCGGATCAGTAGCGGCGCGGTGCATGGTGTGGTGACCTGTTTCGTCACCTTGCAGCCGGGTCGGAAGAGGAAGGTTCACGGGCGCGCGCCTCGGGGGTGAACAGCTGACCGCATGGGCCGGGGCGGGCGCCCGTGGACGAGAGCCGGATCAGACGCCGTAGGTGGCCACGATGGAGGCGCGGGCCAGGGTGTGCCCGGTGATGTTGAATCCCACCTGGGCCGCGGGCGCGTCGGCCGGCACCCCCAGGGTCGGGACGTCCAGGGCGTGCACGGCGAACACGTAGCGGTGGGGGGCCCCGGGCGGCGGCCCGGCCCCGCCGAAGGCGTTGTCGCCGTAGTCGTTGCGCCCCTGGACGCCGATCTCGTCCCCGGCGCCGATCCCGGAGGGCAGCTCCGTCACGTGCGCGGGGACGTCCCACAACAACCAGTGCCAGAAGCCGCTGCCGGTGGGCGCGTCCGGGTCGTAGACGGTGACCGCGAAGCTCCGGGTCCCGGCGGGGAAGCCCGACCAGGCCAGGTGCGGCGAGATGTTCTGCCCGGAGTGCCCCCAGCTGTCGAACACCTGGGCCTGGGAGAGCGTGCCGCCGTCGGTCACGTCCCTGCTGGTGAGGGTGAACGAGGGGACTTCCGGGAGGAAGTCGTACGGAAGAGGTGCGGGCATGAAAGTGGCCTCCATCGACCGACCGGTGATGGAGGCCACTCTAGTGACTCACTTGTTGATCGCCTCGTTGTACGCGGCGATCACTTCCTTGGGGTCCCCGTCCATGACGAGCCTGCCGTCGTCCAGCCACAGCACCCGGTTGCAGGTCTCCTCGACCACGTCGAGCTGGTGGGCGACGAGGAAGACCGCGCCGGCGTCCTTGCGCAGCTGCTCGATCTTGGCCTTGCTGCGCCGCCGGAACTTGGCGTCGCCGGTGGCCAGCGCCTCGTCGATGAGCAGCACGTCGTGGGTGCGCGCCGAGGCGATCGCGAAGCGCAGCCGGGCGCCCATGCCCGACGAGTAGGTGCGCATCGGGTACTTGATGAAGCCCTTCTTCAGGCCCGAGAAGTTGACGATCTGCTGGTACTTGGCCTTGACCTCCTCGGGCGACATGCCCATGGCCAGGCAGCCGAGGACGATGTTGCGCTCGCCGGTGAGGTCCTTCATCAGCGCGGCGCCCACGCCCAGCAGGGCGGGCTGGCCGTCGGTGAAGACCCCGCCCGAGTGCGGCGGCAGCAGGCCCGCGATCGCCTTGAGCAGGGTGGACTTGCCCGAGCCGTTGGTGCCGATGACACCGATGGCGTCGCCCTTGTAGGCGACGAACGACACGCCCTTGACCGCGTGGACCGTGGTGGTCTGCGGCCGGTCCTTGCGGCGCAGGACGCGGGCCAGCGCGGTCGCGCCCGAGCCCTTCTCCCTGGCCGCCCCGTACACCTTGTAGACGATGTGGAGGTCGTCGACGACCACGATCGGCTGCCGGGTGTAGTCGATGATGACGGGAGGCGGCGTCATGGCGCGTATCTGCTCCTGCGTCTCAGCCACGTCCGTACCTCTCCTCGGCGCGGTAGAACCAGTAGAAGCCGCCGGCGAAGACGACCACGGCCCAGGCCACGGCGTAGACCCACAGCAGGCCGGGGTTGGCCATGGCCACCTGCGGGTTCGTCTGCGTCACGTACGAGGGGATCATCGCCTGCCGGGCCAGCTCGACGTAGACGAAGCCGGGGTTGGCCTCCATCAGCGTCAGGATCCACTGGTTGTCCCGCACCGTCTCCGAACGGTTGGCCAGGCTGGCCACGGGGAAGATCACGCCGGACACGTAGAGCCAGGTGCGCAGCACGAAGGGCAGCAGCTGGGTGATGTCCCGGGTGAACGCGCCGAGCCGGGCCACGATCATGCTGAGGCCGACGTTGAACAGCAGCTGGAGCAGCACCACCGGGATCAGCAGCAGCCAGGTGGCGGCGGGGGCGACACCGCAGGCCAGCACCAGCGCCACCAGCACGACCAGGGAGATCAGCAGCTGCTGCAGCTCCACCGAGGTGTAGGCCAGCGGCAGCGTGGCCCTGGGGAAGTGCAGCGCCCGCACCAGCGGCAGGTGCCCGCCGACCGCCTTGGCGCTGGTGGTGAGCGACCGCTGGGTGAAGGTGAAGACGAAGACCCCGGTGATCAGCCAGGGGACGTAGTCGTCGATGCCCTTGTGGAGCTCCAGCAGGAGCCCGAAGATGACGAAGTAGACACCCGCGTTGAGCAACGGGGTGAGTACCTGCCAGATCTGGCCCAGCTTGGACGAGGTGTACATCGCCGCCCGCTTGGAGGAGGCGAACGTCCAGATGAAATGCCGACGGTCCCAGACTTTTCTGATGTACTGCCCGAGCGGAGGGCGGGCAGAACTCTGGGTCAGGCCGTGCCGAGCGGCGAAGGCAGCCAGTGACTCGCCGGACTTCCCTTGCGGTGCGGGGGGTGCGGTGAGACTGCCGGCCGGGCCGCTTCCGGGCCGTTCCGGGTGACTCATGGCGCTGAGCTTATTGCAGGCGCAGCCGCGCACGGGACATTCAACGACATGTGATCAGTTCCTATTCGATCTCTCTTCGGGCCTCTCCCCGCACTCCCATATCCTACTATGGAGGTAGGTTTATCGGGGAACGTTCGGCGGGCCCGTTCCGCCACATGAAACCACCGCCCGACGTCGTCATGCCCCGGAGGCCGCCCGGGCACCCCCGCGGGCGGTAGCCTTTGGCGCGTGAGTCGAGAAGGTGTAACTCCTCAGTCTGAAGATTTCTCCGCCTGGTACAACGAGGTCGTCGTCCGGGCGCAGCTCGTCGACCGCGGCCCGGTGCGCGGGACGATGGTGATCCGGCCGTACGGCTACCGGATCTGGGAGCTGCTCCAGAGCGACCTCGACGGCAAGATCAAGGACGCCGGGCACGAGAACGCCTGCTTCCCGATGTTCATCCCCGAGTCGTACCTCAAGCGCGAGGCCGAGCACGTCGAGGGCTTCTCGCCGGAACTGGCCGTGGTCACCCACGCCGGCGGCAAGGAGCTGGAGGAGCCGCTGGTCGTGCGGCCCACCTCCGAGACGGTCATCGGCGAGTACATGGCCAAGTGGATCGACTCACACCGCGACCTGCCGCTGCTGCTCAACCAGTGGGCCAACGTCGTGCGCTGGGAGATGCGCCCGCGCATGTTCCTGCGCACCACCGAGTTCCTCTGGCAGGAGGGCCACACCGCGCACGTCGACGAGGACGACGCCATGCGCGAGACCCTCTGGGCGCTGGACGCCTACGAGAAGGTCGCCCGCGACCTGGCCGCCATGCCCGTCGTCCCCGGCGAGAAGACACCGGGCGAGCGGTTCGCCGGCGCCGAGCGCACCTACACGATCGAGGGCATGATGCGCGACGGGCGCGCCCTTCAGGCGGGCACGTCGCACTACCTCGGCACCAACTTCGCCAAGGCCTTCGAGATCGACTACCAGGACGCCGACGGCAACTTGGTGCTGGCGCACACCACCTCCTGGGGTATGAGCACCCGCATGATCGGCGGCGTCATCATGACGCACGGCGATGACAAGGGCCTGGTGCTGCCCCCGCGGCTCGCCCCCTACCAGGTGGTGATCGTCCCGCTGGGCCGCAAGGAGCAGGCCGAGACCACCGCCGCCAAGGCGCACGAGGTCGCCGCTCAGCTGAAGGCGGCGGGCGTGCGCGTCCACGTCGACGACAAGCGGCCCCAGCTGTCGCCGGGCTTCAAGTTCAACGACTGGGAGATGCGCGGCGTCCCGGTCCGCCTGGAGCTGGGCATGCGCGACATCGACAACGGCGTCGTCACCCTCGCCCGGCGCCTGCCCACCGAGGAGGGCCAGGGCAAGGAGACGATCCCGTTCGACGAGGTCGCCGCCCGCATCCCCGGCATCCTGGAGGACTTCCAGGCGTTCCTGCTGCGCCGCGCCGAGGAGTTCCGCGACTCCCACACCCGCCCTGTGGACTCCTGGGACGACTTCACGGCCCAGATCTCCCAGGGGTGGGCCCTGGCCCTCCACTGCGGCCGTACGGCCTGCGAGGACGAGATCAAGGCCGAGACGGCGGCCACCCCGCGCTGCATCCCGGCGGCGGGAGAGGCCGACTCCGGCGCCTGCGTGCGCTGCGGCGAGCCCTCGGCCTACGGCAAGCGCGTGATCTTCAGCAAGTCGTACTGATCCGGACACGTCGAGAGGGGCCCGCGAAGCGGGCCCCTCTCTGTATTCCGGCAGGGTCAGCCGCGCCCGGCCTCGGCCAGCTCCGCGGCGCGCAGGACGGGATTGACGGGCCGGTCGCGCTCGCGCGTCTCGCGGAGGGGGGTGGGCATCGGCCTGCCCGAGCAGGACAGGTCCTTCTTCGGGTAGACGCCGTCGATGAGGTACTTCTCGACGACGGCGTTCACGCAGGGGTTGTCACCCGCGTAGATGGCGTGGTCGCCCTCGTTCCTGACGGTGACCAGGCGTGAGTTCCTGTATGCCTTGTGGGCCTGGACGGCGCCGCCGTACCAGGTCGCGGGATCGCCTACGGAATGGATCATGAGCACCTTGGGCAGGCCGCGCCCGACCGGCAGAGGCAGCTTGAGCTGTCCGGAAGGCCGCTTCCAGTACACGCACGAGTCGAAGAGCCTGGCGTAACCCATCAACGGATATTTCGGCCCCGCCTGCCCGGAGTAGGTGACGAGCTCCTCCGGCGTGCGCTTGGTCGGTGTGTCGTTGCAGCCGATGTTCATGAAGGTGGGTGTCTGCCCGGCGTACGGGTTGTGTGCTCTCCGCGCGGCCCGGGCTTCTCGGGCATTCGAGGCTTCGGAGAGATCTGCAAGGAACCCCGCCAGGTATTCGAAGAAGTACTTGGAGTACAACGAGGTGACGATTTCCTGGTCCACGTCCTGCGGATAGAGGTCCCAGCTGTTGCCGTCGTAGTCCAGGTATTCGACCGTGCCCGCCTTGACGACGTCGGCGCGGATCCTTTCGTAGGACGCGGTGACGGCCTTCTGGGACGTCCCCAGGCCGTAGGAGCCGTTGTGGCGGGCGGCCCAGCGGGCGAACGTTCCGAACCGCTTCTGGAACGCCTCCGGCTGGGCGTCCCAGGTGGCCTCCCAGGTGCTGGCGAAGTTGACGACGGAGTCGAGGACGAAGCGTCCGGTGTGCTTGGGCCACTTGCGGGCGTAGTAGGCGCCGAGCCAGGTGCCGGCGGAGTAGCCGATCCAGTGGATCTTGTTGACCTTGCGGTTGTCGGAGGTCTTGAGGTTGCGGCGGATCCATTCCAGGTCGTAGACGGTCTGCGCGGTCGTCACGTACTTGGAGGGGAGCTTCTTGTTGCCGCTGTTCTGGCAGGACTTCGCGAACTTCGCGCTTTGGGCGAGGGCCGCCTTGATGTTGCCCGCACTGCGGTTGCGGGGGTCCAGGTTCCGGCTGGAGAACCTCTTGCAGGACGCCTGGGTGCTGTAGCCGGTGCCGCGGACGTCGATGCCGATGATGTCCATGGTGTCGAGCAGCCGGTTGCGGCCTGCGTCGATGAAGACCAAAGGAAGCGTCCAGCCGAGATCGCCGGGGCCTCCGGGGTTGGTGAACACCACGCCCCGGGGCTTCTTGCGAGCCTTGAGGCGGCTGATGTGCAGGGTGATCTTCTTGCCGTTCGGCTTTTTCCAGTCCAGCGGGGACTTGAGCGTGGTGCATTCCACGCGCCGGTAGGCCGCCTTCACCTTTCGTTCGAAGCAGGGTTCCCACTTCAGGTTTTTGACGGCCAACCGCTGGACCGCGGTCCGTGCGGGGTCCTCAGTACGGCCGGGAAGGGCCGACGAAGAGGGGACGAAGGAGACGAGGGAGAGCAGCGTCACCGTGGCCATGACCAGGGCGGGACGGCGCATGGGGGGTCCTCCGGAAAAGAAAGGGAGGGCCCTTGCGGGCCCTCCCACCAGGTGAAGCGGAACTCAGTTTCGGGTGAGCTCGCCGAGCTCCTGGAGGCGCTGCAGCGGGTCGAACTGCTGGGCGGTGCGGGCGTTGGCCCCACCGGGCACGGGGAGCGGCAGGCCCTGGCAGGAGCTGTCGCGCTTGGGGTAGACCCCGTCGATCAGGTACCTGTCGACGGTGTTGTCCACGCAGGCGTTGCCTCTGCCGTAGATGGCGTGGTCGCCCTCGTTCCTGACGGTGACCAGGCGGGAGTTCTTGTACCTCTTGCGCGCCCTGACGGCCTCACCGTAAGGAGTGGCCGGGTCGCCGACGGACTGGATCAGGAGCAGCTTGGGCAGGCCGCGGCCGACGGGACGGGGCAGCTTGAGCTGGCCGGAAGAACGCTTCCACTGCGAGCAGGGGTTGCCGATCTGGGCATAACCGGCCAACGGGTAGCGGGCGCCGTTCTTCTTGGTCCAAGCGGCGTGCTTGGCGGGCGTACGGCCGAACGCGGTGTCGTTGCAGGTGATGTTGAAGTACGTCGGCGTCTGGCCCGCGTCGGGGTCGACGGCCAGGGCGAGACGCTGCGAACGGGAACGGGCCTGCGCTTCGAGGGTGACCGCGCTCAGGAAGTCCAGGGTCTGCGCCAAGGGGATGAAGTTGTTCTTGGAGTAGATGGCCTGGCCGATGAGACTGTCGAGCTCGGTGGCGTAGAGATCTTCGCTCATGCCGTTGGCATCGGTGATGCGGATCTTGCCCGACTTGGCGATCGCGGCCCGGATCCGCTCGTACCGGTTGACGACGGCCTGCTGCGAGGCGCCGAGCCCGTACAGGGCGTTGTACTCGGCGGCCCAGCGGGCGAACGTCCCGAAGCGCTTCTGGAACGCCTTGGGCTGGGAGTCGTCAGAGACCCGCCAGCTCGACGTGAAGTCCACCACGGAGTCGAGGACGAAGCGTCCGGTGCGCTTGGGCCACTTGCGGGCGTAGTAGGCGCCGAGCCAGGTGCCGGCGGAGTAACCGACCCAGTGGATCTTGTTGACCTTGCGGTTGTCGGAGGTCTTGAGGTTGCGGCGGATCCATTCCAGGTCGTAGACGGTCTGCGCGGTCGTCACGTACTTGGAGGGGAGCCGCTTGTTCCCGCTGTTCTGGCAGGCCTTGGCGAACTTCTTCGCCTCGGCGAGCAGCCGCTTGGTGTTGGCGGCGCTGCGGTTCCTGGGTTCCAGGTACGGGCCGTAGACGTTCTTGCAGGTGGCCTGGGTGCTGTAGCCGGTGCCGCGGACGTCGATGCCGATGATGTCCATGGTGTCGAGCAGCCGGTTGCGTTCCCCGTCGATGAACATCAGGGGAGTCGCCCAGCCGGGTCCGCCGGGTCCGCCGGGGTTGGTGAACACCACGCCCTTGGCCTGCTTGAGGGCCTTGAGGCGGCTGATGTGCAGGGTGATCTTCTTGCCGTTCGGCTTCTTCCAGTCCAGCGGCGCCTTGAGGGCGGCGCACTCCAGACGTGCGTACTCGGGGGCGGGGGGCTGCTGGAAACAGGGCTCCCACTTGATGTTCTTGACGGCGATTCGCTGCGTCGGGTCCGGGTCGCTGGACTCTCGGGGGAGTGCCGACGAGGCCGGGGTGAAGGCCACCAGCGAGAGCATCGTCACCGTGGCCGTGACCAGGGCACGACGGCGCATGTGTTCCTCCTCGGAACATGGAGAGAGGCTCCGGGCGATACGGCCGGAGCCTCTCTACTCACAGGATCGTGAGGAGGATCTTACGGGTAAAACGGGCATAAATGAGCAGTTCTTGAAATCTTATGAAGTGGCCAACCTGCCCCTTTTCCCGGGCGGGGCGCCCCTTCATGAAGGAGATCTTGTCCTTCGCGGCGGGGCGCCGGTGGGACGGATCACGCGGCGCGGGCGGTCGGGACGCGCGGGCGGTGATCGGCGAGCGCCTCGCGCAGCTGCTTGCGGCCGCGGTGCAGGCGGGACATCACCGTCCCGATGGGGGTGCCCATCATCTCGGCGATCTCCTTGTAGGCGTAGCCCTCGACGTCGGCGAGGTAGACCGCGTTGCGGAACTCCTCGGGCAGGGCGCGCAGGGCGGCCACGACGTCGTCGTCGGGGATGTGGTCCAGCGCCTCGTGCTCGGCCGACCGCAGGCCGGAGACCGCCGACTCGGCCTGGGCGAGCTGCCACTCCTCCAGCTCGTCGGAGCCGGTGCGCTGCGGTTCCCGCTGCTTCTTGCGGTAGGCGTTGATGAAGTTGTTCGTGAGGATGCGGTGCAGCCAGGCCTTGAGGTTGGTGCCCTCCTGGAACTGGTGGAAGTTCACGTACGCCTTGGTGAGGGTCTCCTGGACGAGATCCTCGGCGTCGGCGCTGTTGCGCGTCATGCGGACGGCGCTGGCGTAGAGCGGGTCGGCCAGGGGCAGGACCTCTCGCTCGTAGCGCGCCGTGGCCGTGACCCGCTCGGCGGCCGCGGTCTTCCCGGTCGACTCGATGGTGGTCATCTTCCCTCCTCCGCACCGTCTGCCGGTCGCTTGTGGCAGGAGTCAAATCCAGTTCAGCACGAGCTAGAGTGGTTTCCTACAAACAGGTGGTAAAACCCTGAAGTGTGTGACCTAACAGTCAAACCGGTACAGTCATGGCCGGTTCTCTCCTGATAACGAATGGCGGACGAATACGGGTTCCATGGACTCGATCACACTCCGTTCGCTACGCTTACCTGCTGACCGTGCACCTGCACGTGCAGTTCGCAGGAGGGTTCTGATACCGATGAGTTCCGGCTCGATGACCGGCCGGATGCAACTGGGTTCCCAGCTGCGCGGGCTGAGGGAGGCCAGGGGCATCACGCGTGCCGACGCCGGCTACGCCATCCGCGCCTCCGAGTCCAAGATCAGCCGTCTGGAGCTGGGACGGGTCGGCTCCAAGATCCGTGACATCGAGGACCTCCTGGCCCTGTACGGCGTCACCGACGCCGCGCAGATCGCCGAGATCATGAAGCTGGCGGCCGAGGCCAACCGCCCCGGCTGGTGGCAGTCCTACAACGACCTGCTCCCCGCCTGGTTCGCCACCTACCTGGGCCTGGAGGAGGCGGTCTCCCGGCTGCGCTCCTACAGCGTCCAGTTCGTCCCCGAACTGCTGCAGACCGAGGAGTACGCCCGCGCCCTCCTGTCGTCGGCCTACCCCGGCATCCACGCCGAGGAGCTCGACCGCCGCGTCGAGGTCACCCTCTGCCGCCAGCGCGCCTTCTTCCGCTCCGGCGGCCCCCACCTGTGGGCCGTCCTGGACGAGTCCGTCCTGCACCGCGTCGTCGGCGACCAGGGCGTGCACCGCCGCCAGCTGGAGCACCTGCTCGCCCTGAAGGGCGTCACCCTCCAGGTGCTTCCCTTCGCCGCGGGCGAGCACCCCGCCCAGTCCGGCGCCTTCTGCCTGCTCCGCTTCCCCCAGGCCGAACTGGGCGACATCGCCTACGTGCAGTCCCTGGCCGGCTCGACCCACCACGAAAAGCGCGAAGAGGTCGACGTCCACCTCCAGGCCATGGAGCACCTCTGCGTGGCCGCCCACCCACCGGACACCTCCGCCAAACTCATCTCCGCCCTGGCCCGCCCCCGCCTCTGACCTCCGCCCGCCTCCGGCGGTCTCCCAGGCTCCGCCGGCCTGCTCCCGGTCTCCGGTCGCTCCGCCCGCCGCCGGCCGTCTCCCAAGCCCCGCGGGCCCGCTCCCGGCCCCCGACCGCACTTCTGAGCCCGCCCGCCGTGCCGGAACGCCCTCTGTGCTCCTCGAACGAGGCCGAAAAGGCGGAGGCCCCCAGGCATGCGAAAAGGCCGGTCGCTGAACGCGACCGGCCTTCCTCACTGCGGCCCCGAGAGGATTCGAACCTCCGACACACGGTTTAGGAAACCGTTGCTCTATCCCCTGAGCTACGGGGCCTCACCGCCGCCAAATCCTACTGGACCCGGACCCGTCACGTCCTCTCCACGGAGCTCACTCCGCGAACCTCCCGCGACGCACCGTCCGGTACCCGGCTCGGCGACCCCGTTAGATTACCGCTTCCCGCGCCCCGATGCCCTCCCGATGACCCGCCGCCCGCCGTCCGCGGCCCCTGCCGCACGCCCCGCCCCCGCCCCTGGACCGCTCCGGAACCTGTCACCGACAGTGTCCGAATGGCAGGACAGCTCGACCGGCCGTCCTACCTCCCTGTCAAATGCCTTTGTCAAAATGGCCCTGAGATCCGCCCTTCCCGTCAGCGCTGAACCCGCTTCGACAACTCCCGGGGGTCGCGAACAAACCCGAGGGGACACCCTCCTCGCAGCCCGGAAGCCGTCCACCTGGCTGCCGGGCACCGTCTACCAGGCTGCCGGGCGCCTGGGCGCCTGGGTGTCGACCGGCACACGACACCGAGCCCGCACCGTCCCGTTCCCGCAGAGAGACCGCGTTTGATGCACATCTGCCCGGTGGTTGCGCCTGGCGGACGTCGCCCACGGATTTCAGACGGCAGGGAGACGGGGGTGGCGGGGTAGGGAGGGCGCGTGGGTGGGCGTGGCGCGGCGAGCGGCCGACATGGGGGTGGTGGCGGTGGCCGGTAGGCATGTGGGCGGGGCGGGCTGTTCCGGTAGGTGAGCGGCTTGCCGGGGGTATGCGGGTGCGGGGTGCGTGGTGGGGGAGGGGCGGAGGATGCGCGGGGCGGGACTTTGCGTGGGGATGGGGGAAGATCTGTGTCTTTGTGTAGTTGAATGATCGTTTTTGGTGGTGGTTTGGGGCTTCTTTGGTGGTTGGGGGGGTTAAGCGGGATCGGACATTGAGTCAGGTGTAGTACCGTTCGAGCGCTGCCCTGTTCCTGTATCGCCCCGGAGGACCGCACGTGCCGACCCCTCGGTCAGCGAAGCTGGCCGCGGTGCTCCTGATGATGGTTTCACTCGTGGTGACGGGTGTGCCCCCGGAGGTCGCGGCTCTGGCCCCTGGGATCGAAGAGGTCGAGGAGCTGCGGCGCAAGGCGAACGACGCGCGGGACGAGCTGGAGAAGCTCGACAAGTCGTGGAAGGACCAGCAGACCGAGCTCAAGAAGTCGAAGAAGCGGCTGCGGGAGACGCTGGAGCAGCTGGCGGTGGCCGACGCCGAGTTCGAGAAGATGCGGGAGCCCCTCGCGGAGCTGGCGAACTCCGCCTACCAGGCGCCGACGGCCTCCGGAACCCTGTCGTTGTTCGGGATGGCCGCCCCCGGGGAGGCGCTGCGCGGCTCGGCCGACGTGTCGTTCCTGGCGAACAACAACAACGGCATGCTCAAGACCGCCAAGGAGCTGCGGGAGCGGCGGGAGACCCTGGCCAACCAGGCGCAGGACCTGCAGTCCAGCACGGCGGTCGACCAGGCGAAGATCGCCAAGCAGAAGAAGACGCTCTTCAACCGTATCAACCAGCTGACCAACCAGCTCAACAAGATGCTGAAGAACCTCGACCTGGACCGCGACACCCGGCTCACCCTGACCTGCGACACCGCGCTGGCCGAGGAGGCCTCCCAGTTCCCCAACGGGCTGATCCCCAGCAAGTACCTGTGCAAGCTGCCGCAGAAGGGCTTCATGCTCCGCGCTGACGCCGCCCTGGGCTTCTACAAGCTGAACGCCGCCTACAAGAAGCAGTTCGGCCGCGACATGTGCGTCCGCGACGCCTACCGCGACCTGGCCGAGCAGCGCCGCATCTACTACCAGCGCCCCGGCTTCGCCGCCATCCCCGGCCGCAGCAACCACGGCCTCGGCCAGGCGCTCGACCTGTGCGGCGGCATCGAGAGCCAGGGCACCAGCCAGTTCAACTGGCTGGAGGCCAACTCCAGGAAGTACGGCTGGTTCCACCCCTCCTGGGCCTACGTCAGCCCCTTCGAGCCCTGGCACTGGGAATTCGGCACCGAAGCCGACCGCGAGTAGCCTCCCGGCCCCCGCCGCCTTCACACCACCCCGGCCCCGCCTCCCGACGTCCGGAAACCCGAGAACACCTCGGCCCCCGCAGGCACCCCAGGTCCCGGGACACCGCAGGCCCCGAGGTGCTTCAGGTCCTGAGGGCGCCTCAGCCCGAGGTCACTCCAGGCCCCTGGGTATTCCAGGTCCTAGAGCACTCCAAGCCCTTGGGCACTCCAGGTCCCGAGGTGCTTCAGGTCCTGAGGGCGCCTCAGCCCGAGGTCACTCCAGGCCCCTGGGTATTCCAGGTCCTAGAGCACTCCAAGCCCTTGGGCACTCCAGGTCCCGAGGTGCTTCAGGTCCTGAGGGCACCTCAGCTCGAGGGCGCTTCAGGTCCCGGGGCACCGCAGGTCCCGGGGCGCTTCAGTTTCCGAGGTGCTCCAGGTCTCTGGGCACCTCAGATCCTCGGGCACTGCAGGCCCCGAAGTGCTTCAGGTCTCTGGGGGAGCGCCTCAGGTTCTCCGGGCCCCGCAGGTACCCGGGGAACCTGAGGCACTGCGGGTTCGAGGCACTCCGGGCTCCCGAAGGCGCCCAGGGGCGCGGGCGGGGCTCAGGGGGCGGGCGGGTGCAGGGTGAGGGTCAGGTGGGGGGCGGCGGCCAGGGCCGTGGCCTCGGGGCGGGTGACGGCCAGGAGTAAGAGCGCGCCGGTGGTCTCGTCGGACGGGGGGACGGCGAGGACGGGAGCCGCGGTGACCAGGGGGCCGGTCGGGGGAGCGGCGGAGCCCGGCGCGGTGAGCCCGTCGTGCGGGACGGGCAGGACGTCGACCCGGTCGCCGGGGTGGACCAGGGCGGCCAGGGCCCGGTCGGGGACGCGGACGGGGGCGGCCACCAGGCCGGGGCCGTGGGCGGCCAGGAGCGCGGTGCCCAGGAGGCGGAGGTCGGTCAGGGGTTCGCCGCGGCGTACGGGTGCGGCGAGCGTCGCGTTCTCGGGAAGCCGGACGAGGGCTCCGGCCGGAGGGGGCCGCAGCCGGACCGTCCGGACGTCGCTGGCGGTGAGGCGGATACCGCCCGGCAGATCCCGGGCGGCGGCCAGGGCGGGGCTTCCCGACAGGGATCGCGGAGCCGAGGGCAGCCGGACCAGTAACACCGCCAGAACGGCGCAGAGCACGGCGAGAGGGCGGCGGTAGCGGATGAGCTGCGGTTTCATGAGCCCGACGCTAACCGCCGGACCGCCCCCTCGCGCTCAGGCCTGTGGACAACCGACCGGCACCCCGTGGAGGCCGCCGGGCCGGGCGCCCTGCACCGGAGCGGGCTCCCTGCTCCGGCCGGGCCGGAGCAGGGACGCGGAGCGCGTCAGGAGGAGGCGGCGGTGGTGGTGCTCGCCGAAGAGGACGCGGAGGCCGAGGAGGCCGTCGAGGTCGAGGAGGAGTCCGACTTGGTGGAGCCGGAGTCGGAACCCGAGCCCGAGCTGTCGGACTTCTTCTCCGTCGAGGAGGTGGTGACCGGGGTGGTCGACTTGCCGGAGCCCCGGCTGTCGTTGCGGTAGAACCCGGAGCCCTTGAAGACGATCCCCACCGCGGAGAAGACCTTGCGGAGCGTGCCACTGCAGGCAGGGCACTCGGTCAACGCGTCGTCACTGAACTTCTGGACGACTTCCAGGCCCTCACCGCAGGCGGTGCACGCATACTGGTACGTGGGCACTGGCCCCTCCTTCAAAAGAAAACAACACGGCAAGAGTCGGCGACTGGATTGGCACTCGGCAATGCCGACTGCCAATAGTACGTCTAGTCTCCACGCTCTCCGAACCAGCCTGCCAGCTTGCCCTGCCTGCTCACGGCTCGCAGCCGCCGCTCGGCCACCTCCCGGTCGACCGCGGTGGTGACGACCAGCAGCTCGTCACCGGCCTGCAGGACGGTGGTGGGCGCGGGCACGAAGCTCTTCTTCTCCACGGCCTTGCCGGCCCCGACGATCTCGCGGAGCACCAGGGTGATCTGGGCGCCGGGCGGCAGCCGCAGCTCGAAGATCTCCACGCCCGCCAGCCGCGAGTTCTCCGGGATCTTGATCTGCAGCAGGTCGGCCTTGAGCTCCTCCAGCGGCGCGGCCTCCACCCCGAGCTCGGTCGCCCTGCCCTCCTCGGTGATCTGGAGCTTGCGCGCGAACCACGGCAGCGTCGGCCCCTGGATCACGGTGAAGACGACGACGAGCACGAAGACCGCGGCGAACAGCTGGTCGGCTCCGGGCAGGTCCACCGTCATCGGCACGGTGGCCAGGATGATCGGCACCGCGCCGCGCAGCCCCGCCCATGACAGGAAGGCGCGTTCCTTCCAGCTCACCCCGAACCCGGTGGTGGCGATGATCACCGAGAGCGGGCGGGCCACGAACGACAGGACGAGCCCGGCGACCAGCCCGTAGACGAGCTGTCCCGGCAGGTCGGCGGGGCTGGCCAGCAGCCCCAGCATGATGAACAACCCGATCTGCGACAGCCAGGCGATGCCCTCGGCGAATCCGAGGGTCGCCGGCCGGTGCGGCAGCCGGGCGTTGCCCAGCACCAGCCCGGCCAGGTAGCAGGCCATGAATCCGGAGGCGTGCAGCAGGATCGCCCCGCCGTAGGCGCCGACGGCCAGCGACATCACCGCCAGCGGGTAGAGGCCGGAGGCCGGGAGCGCGACCTGCCGCAGCACCCAGGCGCCGCCCCAGCTGATGGCCAGGCCGACGACGGCCCCGACGGACAGCTCGTAGGCGATGGTGCCGAACAGCGCAGCGTTGCCGATGGTGTGGTGGCTTCCGCTGAGCGCCAGCACGAGGATGACGACGGGCGCGTCGTTGAATCCGGACTCGGCCTCCAGCATTCCGGCGAGCCGGTTGGGCAGCGGCAGCCGCCGCAGGACGGAGAAGATCGCGGCGGAGTCGGTGGGCGCGAGGATCGCCCCGAGCAGCAGGGCTAGCTGCCAGTCGGTGCCCAGCAGGTAGTGGGCGGCG
This sequence comes from Actinocorallia populi, assembly GCF_002995495.1. GTDB lineage: Bacteria > Actinomycetota > Actinomycetes > Streptosporangiales > Streptosporangiaceae > Actinocorallia > Actinocorallia populi. The sequence continues at coordinate 343,556 of NZ_PVZV01000009.1, forward strand.
CCGCCGACGATCACGATGCTCAGGGAGGTGCCGATGACCGCCAGCGACAGCGCGACCGGGACGCTGCCCTTGACGTGCCGCCAGTTGGTGCTCAGGCCGCCCTCGACCAGGATGATCATCAGGGCGAGCCAGCCCAGGGTCTTGGCGAGTTCCGCGTTGTCGAACTGGATGCCGAAGCCGGATTCCCCCAGCAGCAGGCCGAGGCCCAGATAGGCGAGAAGGCTGGGCAGGCCGAGCCGGTAGGACATCCGGACCGCCACGATCGCCACCAGGACCATCGCCGCACCGAGCGCAAGCCACGCTTCCAGTTGCAATCGATCACCTCCGGGGACGATTATCCCGAACGGAACGGTACGGCCGTGACCGCCGGAGCCCTCACCTCCGGTGGATCAGCGGCGGCAGACCGTTGACGACGTGCTCGACAGGCCTCCCGTCGAGGACGGCTGTGAGGTTCGCCATGACCTGGCCGATGACGTTCAGCTGGGCCTGCGCGCTGGCGCCCGCGGCGTGCGGGGACAGCAGCACCTGCTCGTGGGAGCGCAGCGGGTGCTCCGGCGGCAGGGGCTCGCGTTCGAAGACGTCCAGGGCGGCCCCGGCGAGCCGTCCGGAGTCCAGTGCGGCCAGTACCGCCTCGTCCGGGACGATCCCGCCGCGCGCCACGTTCACCAGCAGCGCGTCCTGGGGGAGCAGCGCGAGCCGTTCGGGACCGATCAGCCCGGCCGTCTCCGGGGCGAGTGCCACGGCCACGACCAGCACGTCGCTGGTGGCCAGCAGCTCGTCGAGTTCGAGCTGAGTGCCGACGGCACCGGTCTTGGGCGTCCGGCTCCAGTAGGAGACGCGGCAACCGAGCGCCTCGAAGAGCCGTGCGGCTTCGGCTCCGATCGCCCCGTACCCGAGGATCCCGACGCGTTGGGCGTGCAGTTCGCGTCCCCGGACGTCGAGCTGAGGCCAGCCGCCTTTGCGCATGCGCCGGTCGGTCCAGGCGAACTTGCGGCACAGCGCGAAGGCCGCCCCGACCGCCCATTCGGCGACGGAGCGGGTGTTGGCGCCCGCGGTGTTGGCCACCGCGACGCCCGAGGCCGTCAGCGCGTCCAGGTCGCAGGTGTCGACGCCCACCTGCGGTTGCTGGTGGAAGACGAGCCTGGGCGCGGCGGCGACGGCCTCGGCGTCCATCGGCAGTTCGCCGGTGAAGTCCCCGACGACGAGATCGGCCTCGGCCAACGCGGCGTGCTGCCCGGCCCGGTCGCGGGTGGGCGGCAAGACGACCTCCGCGCGGTCCTTCAGCGGCGCGAAAATCAGCTCGATGACTTCGGGGGGCAGCGGCAGCAGCACCGCGATCTTCCACACGGGGCGAGTCTACGAACCTCCCGAAGGCAGCCGGTGGAAGCCCGAGGGCGTGACGACCGCGCGGACGGGCCGGTCGTGGGGCTCGGCGGGGAGCTCCGGCACGAACTCCGTGTCGTAGACCACGCCGATGGTGAGGATGGCGGGGCTCACCCGGGCCAGCACCCGGTCGTAGGAGCCGCCGCCCTGCCCGAGCCTGTTCCCCTGCCTGTCGACGGCCAGGGCGGGCACCAGGACGACGTCCGCGGCCTTGATCGCCGCGATGCCGCGGGGAGGTTCGGTGGGCTCCAGGAGGCCGCGCGGGGATTCGACCAGCGAATCGGGTCCCTCGTACGAGGCCCAATCCAGGTCGCAATCCGGCAACAATCTGGGTAGAAGCACATAAGAGCCGCGCTTCCATAGGGCGAACAGCAGACTCCGTGTGCCTGGTTCGTTACCTTTTGAGGCGTATGCTGCGATTGAGGACGCCATCTCAAGCTCCGGGAGGCTCAGTAGAACATCCCGTATCGCGGAACTTGCTCCTGCTCGATCCGTGTCCGTCATCTCTTGCCGCGCTTGCCGTATATGGGTTCGCAACGAGGGCTTCACGTCTTCCTGCACCCGAGACTCCCGGAGTTGACTAGGGTTTTTCTTATGGCCGACATCTCACCCGTAACCAAGGCAGTGGTTCCCGCCGCCGGGCTAGGAACCCGATTCTTGCCCGCCACCAAGGCGACGCCCAAGGAAATGCTGCCGATCGTCGACAAGCCCGCGATCCAGTACGTCGTGGAGGAGGCCGTCTCGGCCGGCCTCTCCGACGTCCTGATGATCACCGGGCGGTCGAAACGTTCCATTGAAGACCACTTCGACCGCGCCTACGAACTGGAGGAGGCGCTACGCAACAAGGGTGACTCCGCCAGGCTCGCCTCGATCCAGGAATCGGCCGAACTCGCTCGGATCCACTATGTCCGCCAAGGCGAGCCCAAGGGCCTCGGCCACGCCGTGAGCTGCGCCTCCCAGCACGTGGGCGACGAGCCGTTCGCGGTGCTGCTCGGCGACGACCTCATCGGCTCGAACGACCTGCTGCTCAAGCGCATGATCGAGGTCCGCCAGCAGTACGGCGGCAGCGTCATTGCCCTGATGGAGGTCGAGCGCGACCAGATCTCCAAGTTCGGTTGCGCGGCGATCAACCCGTCCGACGAGGCGGACGTCGTGGAGGTCACCGACCTGATCGAGAAGCCGGCCGTCGAGGACGCGCCCAGCAACTGGATCATCATCGGCCGCTACGTGCTCGACCCGGCGGTCTTCGAGGTGCTGGAGAAGACCCCGCCCGGCCGCGGCAACGAGATCCAGCTGACCGACGCGCTGCGCACCCTGGCCACGATGCCCGCCGAGCACGGCGGCGGCGTGCGGGGCGTGCTGTTCCGCGGCAACCGCTTCGACACCGGCGACAAGCTGGACTACCTGCGCACCGTCGTGCAGTTCGCCAGCGAGCGTGAGGACCTGGGCGCGGAGTTCCGCGGCTGGCTGAAGGAGTTCGTGGAGGAGAACGGTTCGTGAGATACATGGGTGCATGAGACGCGTCTCCGAACATCTGTCTGAGATCCTCTCCCGGCTCACGCCGCTGACCCCGGTGCGGCTGCCCCTTCTGGAGGCGGCCGGAACGGTACTCGCGGAACCGGTCACCGCACCCGTGGACCTCCCCCCGTTCGACAACTCGGCGATGGACGGCTACGCCGTCCGCGCCGCGGACCTCGGGGCCCTGCCCGCCGTACTGCCCGTCACGGGCGACGTCGCGGCGGGCGACCTCGGACGGGCCGAGATTCCCCCCGGCCGGGCCGTCCGCATCATGACCGGCGCGCCGCTGCCCCCCGGGGCCGACACCGTGATCCCCGTCGAATGGACGGACGGGGGCGCGGAGGTCGTCCGGATCACCAGGGGCGCGCCGGAAGGCAACTACATCCGCCGGGCGGGGGAGGACGTGCGCGCAGGCGCGGTGGTCCTCCCCGCCGGCACCCGGCTGGGCGCCGCCCAACTCGGCATGGCCGCCGCGGTCGGCTACCCGGATCTGCCGGTGCGGCCCCGGCCGCGGGTGGCCGTGCTCTCCACCGGCGACGAGCTGCGCGACCCGGGCGACACCCTGGAACACGGCCAGATCTGGGACTCCAACAGCTTCATGTTGGCCACCGCCGTCCGTGAAGCGGGCGGAGAGCCGCTCCGGCAGTCCTTCCTGGGCGACGACCCGAAGACCGTTCGGGAAGCCCTCCAGGAGGAATTGGCGCACGCGGACGCCATCATCACCACCGGCGGCGTCTCCATGGGCGTGTACGACGTGGTGAAGGCGGCCTTCTCCGGCGGCGGAGAAGTCGACTTCCACAAGGTCGCGATGCGACCGGGCAAACCCCAGGGCTTCGGCCTCCTGGACGGGCGGTGCCCGATCTTCACCCTCCCCGGCAACCCCGTGAGCGCGTACGTGTCGTTCCAGGTATTCGTCCTGCCGGCCCTGCGCTACTTGCAGGGACTCGAACCAGAGGGCCTTCCGAGCGTGACGGCACGCTGCGCGAGCACTCTCACGTCGCCTTCCGGACTCCAGCACTACCTGCGAGCCGAGCTGACGTTCACCGACGACGCCTACACCGTGCGTCCCGCGTCCGCGCAGGGCTCCCACCAGATGGCCGCCCTCGCCGGGGCGAACGGGCTGATCGTCATCCCGCCGGACGTGACGGAGGTGCCGGAGGGGGCGTTCGTCGAAGTCCTTAGGCTGCCTTCGTGAAGTTCTCGCATCTGGATGAGTCCGGCGCGGCACGGATGGTCGACGTGTCCGCCAAAGAAATCACCGCCCGTACGGCCACCGCGCGCGGCTTCGTCCGCCTCAGTACCGAGTGCGTCACGGCCCTGCGCGACGGCACGGTACCCAAGGGGGACGCGCTCGCCGTCGCGCGGATCGCCGGGATCATGGGCGCCAAGAAGACCCCCGACCTTGTGCCGATGTGCCATCCGATCGCCCTGCACGGGGTGAAGGTGGAGCTGACCGTCGTCGACGGCGGCGTCGAGATCACGGCCACCACCAAGACCGCCGACCGCACCGGCATCGAGATGGAGGCGCTCACCTCGGTCACCGTGGCGGCACTGGCACTGATCGATATGGTCAAAGCCGTCGACCCCGCGGCTGTCATCACCGATGTACGGGTAGTAGAGAAGACCGGTGGCAAGACCGGAAACTGGACCCGTCCCGGGGAGGACACATGAGCATGCGCGCCCTGGCGGTGACCGTCTCTACCAGGGCCGCGAGCGGCGTCTATGAGGACCGTTCGGGGCCGGTACTGGCCGAGTTGCTGCGCGAATGGGGCTGCCAGGTGGACGGCCCCCGCGTCGTCCCCGACGGCGAGGCCGTCCTGGACGTCCTGCGGGAGGCCGTGGCGGAGGGCTACGACATCGTCGTGACGTCCGGAGGCACCGGCCTGACGCCGACCGACCGCACACCCGAGATGACGCGCCAGGTGATAGACCGCGAGGTGCCGGGCATCGCCGAGGCCATCCGGGGCGTCGGGACGGTGAAGACGGCGATCCTCTCCCGCGGCCTGGCGGGACTCGCCGGAGACACCCTGATCGTCAACCTCCCCGGCTCCACCGGGGGAGTGCGCGACGGCATCTCCATCCTCGGACCGGTGCTGGAACACGCCGTCTCACAGATACGCGGCGGCGACCATCCTCGCGTTCCGGATGGCGTGTAAGGGTTCTGTCAGGCAATCATGGAGACGTGGAACGCATGAGAGGGTGGCCGGTCACCCTGAACGAGGGACCGGTCGGTCTTCGCCCCATCCGGATGCGGGACTCCGCCATCTGGCGTGACGTCCGCGTCCGCAACGCCGAATGGCTGCGCCCATGGGAACCGACGAATCCCGAGACGCCATTGTTCCGCACCGGTCTGGGCCCGTACGTCAGCATGGTGCACACCATGCGGAAAGAGGCCCGCAACGGCATGGCGCTGCCGTGGGTCGTCACCTACGACGGCCAATTCGTCGGCCAGCTGACCATCGGAGCCATCGTCTGGGGCTCGGCACGCAGCGCGCAGCTCGGTTACTGGATCGACCGCGACTACGCCGGCCGGGGTGTGACCCCCACCGCAGTCGCCCTCGCCGTCGACCACTGCTTCTTCAACGTCGGCCTCCACCGCGTGGAGGCGTCCATCCGTCCCGAGAACACCGCGTCCCGGCGCGTGGTGGAGAAGCTGGGCTTCCGCGACGAGGGCACACGACGCCGTCACCTGCACATAGACGGCGCCTGGCGCGACCACATCTGCTACGCCCTCACGGCCGAGGACGTCCCAGACGGCCTTCGCGCCCGCTGGCGCGCCCGTAGCGCCCGCCACTGACATCTAACCCCCCGACCCGTTTAATGATCAAGAAAACTTCCCCCAACAACGGGTCATAGCCACAGAGATCTCACGACACACCGCCCCGTATGCTCGTCAAGCGCAGACAGTGGGTCCTACCGTGCGGGACGTGAGCATGTATTCGTCCCGGAGCCATCCCGCTCCCGAACGTGCTCGCGACCGGCCGACGCGGGAGGGACGTAAGTGAGCAGCACCCTCCTGTATCTGGCGATAGTCGCCGTATGGGCCGTCGTCCTGGTGCCCATGTGGCTCCGCCGCGAGCCCGAGAACCCCGCCTCGACCGGCCTCAACCGCCTCATCCCCCGCCGCCAGACCACCGAGGAGGAGGACGACTTCGACGACTCCGCCACCGAGGACCTCACCCCCGACACCGAGGACCTCGGCACCCCCGCCCGCGCCGACTTCCCCCCGCCGCTGACCTCCCCCCGCCCCGCCACCTCCATCCGCCGCGCCGCCATCATCGCCCGCCGCCGCCGCAGGACCGCCGCCCTCATCCTCCTGACCTTCACGGCCCTCCTCACCGCCGCCCTGTCCGCCGCCCCCTGGTGGATCACCCTCCCCCCCTTCGCCCTCCTCCTGGGCCACCTCACCCTCCTGCGCACCGCCACCAAGATCGACCAGTCCCGCCGCCAGGAGGCCCTCACCGCCCGCCGAGCGGCCGCCGACCTCGAGCCCACCCTCGAAGAAGACCCCCTCCCCACCGCCGAGATCATCACCTTCACCCCGTCCCCCGAGGTCTTCGACCAGTACGCCGACCCCGACACCCCCCGGGCCGTCGGCGACTGACCGACCCGCCCTGCACGAACACCCCCCAAAGTTTGCTAAGGTTGACCCGTTCCTCGGGGATGTAGCGCAGTCCGGTAGCGCACTTCGTTCGCATCGAAGGGGTCAGGGGTTCGAATCCCCTCATCTCCACCCAGGACAGGGGCCGGTTCCGTTCGCGGGACCGGCCCTTTTGTCGTCTGTGGCCGGCGGGGGTCCCTTGTTCGGCTGCCGCCTCTCGCAGGCTCGGCCCCTCGCTACGCTCGGTCTGTGTCCACCGGGGCTCTGCCCCGGACCCCGGGCGAGGGGCTGCGCCCCTCCCGCACCCCGCCGTCCGAGCCCTCTCCTCTGCTCCGTCCAGGAGCGTTGGATCGTGCTCCGTCCAGGAACGTCGGGTCGCTTCGGCGGGGCTCCGAGCCTGGCGGCTCGTACGCTCCGCCTTCGTCCCGTCGGCGCCGGATCGTTCTTGGTCTCAGTCCCCGTCGGCCTCTTCGCAGGCGCAGCTGTCGTGCAGCCTCCACCGCATCACCGTGCGATCGGCGTACTGCTCGATTTCCACTTCACCATCGCAGAGCCCGACCACCACGGCCAACCCACGGCCCGTCTCCTCCAGCTGCTCGATGACCGGGACCTCGAGCACTCCCGGCGCAGGAAGCCGCACTCGAGCCGTGGGGGCGGCATGATGCACCAGCATCCCCGTCACTCGCCCCCACACATGCGTCACGACCACGCTCACCTGCCCGCCGCCACCGTGCTCGGCGCAGTTCGCGAGCAACTCCGACAGCACTGTCACGCAGTCATCCCGCAGCAGGCACGCGGGCGAGAACACTTCCCGTAGCCACGCTCGCGCTGCTCGCACCTGCACCAGTTCGGCGGCGAACGCCTGCTCAAAGCGCCAGCCCTCCTGCCACGCCGGTGAAGCAGCCTCGCTTTCCCGCTGCGCCGTCCCGTCACCACTCATCCGATCCCCCGTCAGTGGAGCGATTCCCGTGCATGCAGTGGCCGCTTGCTGACAGAGTGCTACCGGCCATGCGGATGCAGACTAGATTGCATCTTGCAGATTGGCCAGCAAGATGCAGAGATAGGAAGCACTCAGACTCGGAGGCCCCTCATGCCCCCACGCTCCAGCCCCACCGCCCGACGCCGCCGCCTGGCCAACGCCCTGCGTCAACTCCGCGAGGAGCACGGCCTGAGCTGCGCTGAACTCGGCAGGAGACTCGGCTGGTCAGAAGCCAAGGTCAGCCGTATCGAGACCGCACGAGTAGGAGTGAAAGCCGACGACCTCGACAGGCTCCTGGAGCACTTCCACGTGCCGGAGGACCTCAAGGAAAAACTGACGCTTCTGCGCAGGCAGGCCGGCCACCGGGGCTGGTGGCACTCCTACACCGACGCCTTCCCCAACTGGTTCCACAACTACGTCGGTCTCGAAGACGGAGCCCGCTCGCTGATCACCTACCAGAACCAGCTCGTCCACGGCCTCCTGCAGACCGACGACTACGCGAACGCCGTGATCCGGGCCCACCAACCGGCCATAGGCCCCGAGGAAATCGACCGCCAACTGACGGCCAGAGCCACCCGCCGAGCGACCCTCACCCGCACGGACCCCCTGCTCTACTGGGCGATCCTGGACGAAGCAGCCCTTCGCCGGACCGTCGGCTCAACAGACATCATGCGAGCGCAACTCACCCACCTGCGCCAGATGGCCGCCCTGCCGAACGTCACCTTGCAGGTCCTCCCGCTCGACGCCGGCGCCCATGCCTCCATGGGCACCTCGTTCAACATCATGAAGTTCCCCGACGCCGGAGACCCCGACATCGTCTACATCGAAGACCTCACCACAAGCCAATATCTCGAAGAGCCGCACGATATAGAGCGGTATACGGTGGTAATCGACCATCTACGTGCATCGGCCCTGTCTCCCGAGGCTTCGGACTCCTTCATCACCCGTCTCGCCGATGACATGGCCTAGCCCCGCACGAGAAGGAGAAGGCCAGCCATGCTCGCTCCCGACCCCCCGTCTCCGTCCACCTGGCGCAAGAGCACCCACAGCAACGGAGCCGGCGGGGACTGCATCGAAGTAGCCCGCACACGCCAGCTCATCGCCCTCAGGGACAGCAAGTCCCCGAACATCCCATATCTCACTTTCAGTCCGAAGCTGTGGAAAACCTTCCTTGCCAACGTGAAACAGGGAAGGCACGACGTCGACCGCTGACCGAAGCGTTCCAGGTGGCCAGCCTCAACGGTTCACCCACCGACCCGGCTGCCCAAGGCTCCTGACGCTGAGTGGATCAACAAGCGACGAGTGCGTACTGGCCTGAAGACGGCTCTCGCAGGCTCCGGAACAGGCCATTCAGTGGTCTGCCGTGCCCGTAGGCCGGTATGAATATCAGGCCACAGGCGAGAGCGTCGGTGGCCGTCAACTTCTGTCACACCTTGACGGGGGAGTTCATGGTTGTGCGGTTGCGTCATGTGGGAACCGATCCCACGAGTACGAACAACGGATCGCCGACGTTGTGGATCGACGAAGAGCGGCGCAGGCTGGTCGCTCAGGGCTGGATCGCGGGGGAGGAGACCCGTGCCGCCTGCCGGGAGACGGGCCCGATACCTGTTCATGAGCAGGTGGTGGAGCTTCCGGAGTCGATGATGCCGTTCCTGGCGGAGGTCGTGGATGAGTGGCGCAGGCGTGGAACCCTCGGCGGAAGTTGAGTTCGTCGCATACTCCTCGGAGTTCGACCGGGCTCTGTCGGAGTGTGTGAGGTCGTGCGTCCACTGGGAATGCCGGGACGTCTACACCCCGACGGATCCGGCGTTCCTGCGCTGGAAGGCCGGGGTGAAGCCCGATCCGCTCGTCGACTACGCGGACTGGATCGAACAGGTCGGAACGGCAACGGCCCGGGGCGTCGAGGTCCGTCGGCTGCGGGTGGTGAGCGAGCCGGTCACCGAATACGTGAGGTTCGAGCACTTCGTCACCGCGATGAACCTTGCCGCCGGGGAACAGGTCCGCTGGCTCTCCAGGAGTCGTGCGGCCGGTCTGCTTCTGCCCGTGGTGGAGGGGTGGGTGTTCGATGACGATGTCATCGTGCTGAACCATTTCGCCGGCGAAGGCGATTGGCTGGGAGAGGAACGCCTGGAGGATGCGGCGATGGCCTCTGTCTACCGCGAGGCCTTCGAGACGGCCTGGGACAGGGGAATCCCGCACGACCGGTATGAGATCCAATAAGGCGCGGATACGTTCTCTTCATGGCGGCTTCTTCCTCTTCCTCGGCTCAGGCCGCCCGTGAAGCCCTGGCCCGGCGCCTGCGCGGAATTCGGGAGGACGCCGGGTTCCGGACGGCTTCGGCGTTCGCAGCGGCGGCCGGCTGGGACCGCACGCGCGTCTCGCACATCGAGCGTGCCGCCCGATGGCCGTCCGCCGACGACCTGAGGACCTGGGGGCGACTGTGCGGCCTGGGACAACCGGAGACCGAGGAGCTGGTCGAGCAACTCCGGTCAGCACAATCCCTGTGGAATGAGTGGCGCGAGGTCGAGAAGGCCGGGCTTGGCAAGGTCGCACGAGGCATGCTGCCGCTGTACGAACGCACTCGGCAGTTTCGCGCCTACTCCTCATGGCTGCTGCCGGGCATGGTGCAGACCCCGGCGTACACCCGCGCGATTCTTACCGCGATCCAACGCCGCCGCGGTCTGTTCGACGATGTGGAAGCCGCCTTGACGGCGAGGGCGGAGAGGACCCGGCTACTGCGCCATGGCGGAAAGACCTTCGCCTTCCTCATCGAGGAGCCCGTGCTCCGCTCCGGCCTCGGAGGCCCCGAGGCGATGGCGGCGCAACTCGCGCACCTGAGCAAGATCGCCGCTCTGCCGGCGGTGTCGCTGGGCATCGTCCGAGCCGGACCGAGCCGGGACAGTGCCTGGCCGGTGGAAGACTTCTGGATCTTCGACTCCACACTGGTCGCAGTCGAACTGGTCTCCGGCTACCTGAACATCACCTCCACCAGGGAGATCGCCATGTACTCCCAGGTCTTCTCCGAGCTGACCGAGCAAGCGGTCTTCGGTGAGAAAGCCCACCGGCTGATCGATTCCATCCGTTTGGAGCTGTGACGCCACACCTGGTCACATCCCTTCTCGCAACCGGAGAGGTCGCTTCAGGATCGGGCCAGGAGCAGCGCGGAGCAGCCGCCTGCAAAGGCTCTTCAAGGAGGAGCCGCATGAACGTCACCGAAAGCACCCGCCGGGAGGCGATCAGCGTCGAGTTGCCCGAGGCGTTCGACGCACGATGGAACCGCATCCCCGGCATCGCGGTGGACGGCCACCGGGTCACCGTCGACCCGGAGAAGTACTTCTTCAACAGGATCTAGCAAGGAATCCCGGCCGTTCACGGCCGGGATTCCTTGCTCCCCGCGGAGCGGGGCCGAGTGCCGCGCAACGGTCAGCCGGGGCGTTCCTGCTGCCCGAGGCACAACGAACATGCAGGTCATAGACGTAGCTTCACCCCGGTTATGCATGCCGGAAACGAGAAACACTCTCGGTGCCGGAAAGGAGACGTTACGTTGTGCGGATGAAGCTCGTGGTGCAAGTGAAGCTACTCCCGGACGAGGCCACCCAGGTGGTTCTCCGGGAGACGCTGCACGCCTGCAACCGGGCCGCCAACCATGCCTCCCGACGCGCGTTCGAGGCCAGGACTACGGGCAAGCAGTCGCTTCAGCGGCTGGTGTACGCAGAAGTGAAGGCGATGGGCCTGTCCGCCCAGCCCGCCCTGCACGCGATCCGCAAGACCGCCGGGGCCTACGCCACCTTGAAAGCGAACCTGAAAGCCGGGAACTACGGGCGGGAGGGCTCCAAACGGCGCAAGGCGGTGGAGTCCAAACCGGTCCGCTTCCGCAAGGAAGCCGCCCAGCCGTTCGACGACCGCTGCCTGTCCTGGCAGATCCAGGCCCGTACCGTCTCGATCTGGACCGTCCACGGCCGCGTGAAGGGCATCCCGTTCCAGTGCTCGCCCGCCCAGCTGAAGATGCTCACCGAGCACCGGCAAGGGGAGTCCGATCTGGTGCTGCGGGGAGGGAACTGGTATCTGTACGCGGTCTGCGACGTCCCCGAGCCCGAGCAGTTCGATCCGGCTGCCTTCCTGGGTCTGGATCTGGGCATCGTGAACATCGCCACCACCAGCGACGGCACCCGGCACGCAGGCAGGCACCTCAACCAGGTCCGCCACCGGCATCGTCGGCTGCGCGCCAGGCTGCAGAAGAAGGGCACCAAGTCCGCCAAACGCCTCCTGCGCAAGCTGTCGGGCCGGGAGGCGCGGTTCGCAGCCGACACCAACCATCGCATCGCCAAGCAGCTGGTGACCGAGGCTCAACGCACCTGCCGCGGCATCGCCCTGGAAGA
>NZ_PVZV01000010.1 GCF_002995495.1 Actinocorallia populi
AGCAGGCCGCCCGCGATGCAGCGGCCCTGGACCGCGGCGATCGACGGCTTGGGCACGTTGCGCCAGCGCAGCGAGTAGTCCAGGTAGCGCCGCGTCTCGGCGTTGTAGATCCATTCCAGGGTGATCTGCTCGGGGGCGGGCCAGCCGCCGTCGTTCAGGTCGTGCCCGGCGGAGAAGTGCCTTCCCTCGGCCCGCAGGACGATGACCTTGGCGTCCTCGTCCTGCGCGGCCTTCGTCCAGGCGGCGTCCAGCTCGTCGAGGAGCTGCATGTTCTGGGCGTTGGCGGCCTCGGGGCGGTTGAGGGTGATGGTCGCGATCCCGTCGGCGACCTCGTAGTCGATGTACAAGTCGGGCTCCTCAGCTTCGGGGCAGGCCGAGCACCCGCTCGGCGATGATGGTGCGCTGGATCTCGGAGGTGCCTCCGGCGATGGTGCCCGAGAAGCTCCGGGCGTACCGCTCGAACCAGCCGGCGTAGAAGTCCTCCAGGGTCATGGGGTTGAACGGCGCGGTCCGCGCGGGATGCACGAGCGCCTGGGATCCCGCCGCTTCCAGGGCCTGCTCGGTGGCGTTCTGGACGGCTTCGGAGCCGAAGACCTTCAGCACGGACACGGACGCCACGTCCTGCTCGCCCCGTGCCGCCCGCGCCAGGGCGGCCGAACCCATCAGGCGCAGCGCCTGCAGGTCCATGACGAGCGTGGCGTAGCGGTCGCGGGCCAGGACGTCCTCGGGGCGGAAGTCCTGGGTCAGGTCCTCCAGCCGTTCGGCGAAGCTCAGCCACAGCATGGTGCGCTCGTGGCCGAGGGAGCCGTTGGCGACCCGCCATCCGTCGTTCAGCGCGCCGACGAGGTTCTCGGCGGGCACCTTGACGTTCTCGAAGAAGACCTCGTTGAAGTCCAGGTCGTCGGGGCCGACCAGGGAACCGAACGGGCGGCGGTTCACCCCGGGCAGGTCCGTGGGGACGATCAGCACGCTGATGCCCTTGTGCTTGGGCGCGTCGGGGTCGGTGCGCACGAAGGCGAGGATGAAGTCGGCGTCGTGGGCGCCGGACGTCCAGACCTTCTGCCCGTTCACCACGAAGTGGTCGCCCTGAAGGTCGGCGCGGGTGCGCAGGGAGGCCAGGTCCGAACCGGCGTCCGGTTCGCTCATGCCCAGCGCGGCGGTCTTCTCCGCGCGCAGGACGGGGACGGCCCAGCGGTGCTTCTGCTCCTCGGTGCCGAACGAAAGCAGTGAGGCGGCGATGATGCCCAGGCCCTGCGGGTTGAAGCTGTGGTAGATCCGGCGGCGGGCGAGTTCCTCCAGGTGTACGTACTGCTGGAGCAGGCTCGCGTTCCGGCCGCCGAACTCCGGCGGGTTGGCCGGTAGCAGCCAGCCCTCCTCGAACAGCAGCCGCTGCCAGCGCCTCGCCCACTCGGGGATGTGGGCGGTGGAGCGGGGGCGCTCGAGTTCTTCCGCCTCCTTGGGCAGGTGCGCGTCGAGGAACGCCGAGAATTCGGCGCGGAAGGCCTCGACGTCGGCGTCGAACGTCAGCTTCATGCGTACTCCTCGGCGATCAGCGCCCGGTGCTCCGCGGCGCCGCCGAGCAGCAGCTCACCCGCCTTGGCCCGCTTGAGCGCGAACTGAAGGTCGTTCTCCCACGTGTAACCCATGCCTCCGAAGAGTTGGAGGCCGTGGCGGAACACCAGGGACTGGCACTCGCCCGCGGCGGCCTTGGCCATCGAGGCGGCCAGACGGCGGCGCGGGTCGTCGGCGGCGATCGTCAGCGCCGCGTAATACGCCAGCGCCCGCGCCCGCTCGATCGCCACATGCATGTCGGCGGCCTTGTGCTTGACCGCTTGGAACGAGCCGATGGGCACGCCGAACTGGTGCCGGGTGCGCACGTGCTCCAGTGTCAGGTCCAGGATGCGCTGGCAGGCGCCGACCGTGGTCAGGGCCAGACCGGTGAGCGCCAGGTGCCGTGTCCTCTGCGGGTCGGCGTTCTCGGCACGGTCCTGGTCGGCGACCCGCACGTTCCAGAACGAGACCTCCGCGACGTGCAGGAGCGGGTCGAAGACGGGGGTGCGGGTGACGTGCGCCTCGTCGGCGGGGACGGTGAAGACGCCCTCGCCGGTGACGACGGCCAGCCGGTCGGCGCGGTCGCCGTCCAGGACGTACCGCGCGGTGCCGTCCAGCACCCAGCCGCCGTCGTCCCGGTGCGCGCTCACGCCCTCGAACACGGCGGTCCCGGACACGCCCTTCTCCGCGACCTCCGGGAAGAACGGGGCGAACTGCGTCATCGTCGCCAGGTAGGGGGTGGGATCGGTCGCCCGGCCCAGCTCCTCCAGCACGATCGCCAGCTCCACCGCCTCACCGGAACCGGTCAGCTCCGTCCAGCCGTGCCGGACGTAGGCCCTCCAGAGCGGCCCGGGGTCGACGCCCTCGTCCACGACCCCGCGGACCAGCGCGGGCGGGCACTCCTTGGCCAGGACCTCGCGGACGGTGTCCTGCCACAGCCGTTGATCGGCGTCGAATTCGAAGAGCATCCCGGCCTCCTTCTTTCAGGTTTCGGCATGCGGCTTCGGGAGAATATCATTCTCGTGAAATGAAAGTAAGAGTCTCCCCAGGGACGGCCAAGACATGACCAGGGACACAGTCCTCCTGCTCGTACCGTGCAGTAAGGTTTACCTATGGCGCAGAAGACGGATCCGCCCGTGAGTACCGTGAGCGAAGAGCCGGCCTGGAAGCAGCGCGCGATCGAGCGCTCCACCAAGGCCGCCAAGCTCCGCGCCGAGCAGCGGGTGGAGCGCTTCCTCGACGCCGCCCAGGCGATCATCACGGAGAAGGGCACCACCGACTTCACCGTGCAGGAGGTCGTCGACCGCTCCCGCCAGTCGCTGCGCAGTTTCTACCAGCACTTCGACGGCAAGCACGAACTGCTGCTCGCCCTCTTCGAGGACGCGCTGCGGCGGTCCGCCGACCAGATCCGCGCCGCCGCGGCCGGCCAGAGCGACCCGCTGGAGCAGCTCAAGGTCGCCGTCCACCTGCTGTTCGAGCTGTCCCGGCCCGACCCCGCGGCCCAGCGCCCCCTGTTCACCGACTTCGCCCCCCAGCTGCTGCTCTCCCACCCGGCCGAGGTGAAGGACGCGCACTCGCCGATGCTCACGCTCTTCACCGAGCTGATCACCGGCGCCGAGGCCGCGGGCGAGTTGAACTCCTCCCTCAAGCCCCGCCGCCTCGCCGCGCTGACCATGCAGACGGTGATGTTCAACGCCCAGTCCAGCGGTCCGGCGGACGCCGAGAGCGCCGGCTCCCTCACCTCCGACGAGGTCTGGGAGTTCTGCTCCCATGGATTCGCCGGGAAGTAGCCCGAATGGGCGAGAAGGCCGTTCTCATTTTTCGATAGCGTCCCTATCATAGGGGAATGTCCATCGATCTGTGGAACGACCTCCTCGCCTGCCTCGACCTCTCCCCTTCGCAGGCGGACGGCACCAGCGGCTACGAGGGCCGCAACCAGCGGCTGACCTACCACCGCCTGTTCGGCGGCCAGCTCCTCGCCCAGTGCGTCCGCGCCGCCTCCCTCACCTGCCCCGACAAGGGCGTCAAGTCCCTGCACGTGCTGTTCCCCCGCGCGGGCTCCGCCGACGAGCCCGTCCGCTACGAGGTCGAACGCCACCACGAGGGAGGCACCTTCGCCACACTGGCCGTCACCGCCCGCCAGAGCCGCGGCGTCATCGCCACCGCCTCGGTCTCCCTGCACACGGCCGAGGACGGACGCGACCACCAGACGACCGCCGCCGTCCCCGCCGTACCGGGCGAAGAACACCGGGTCGACCTCGACCTCCTCCCCTGGGAGACGAGGACCACCGCCGACCTGGACTCCCCCAAGCCCGAGGCCCCCGAACTGGAGTTGTGGCTGCGCTCCCGGCCCCTCGAACACGACGCCGAGGCCCTGGCACCCGCCCTCACCGCCTACGCCACCGACCTCACCCTCATCGGCACCGCCCTGCGCCCCGTCGACGGCGTCTCCCAACGCGACGCCGGCACCGCCTTCATCTCGGCGGTGACCTCCCACACCCTGTGGTTCCACCGCCCCTTCCGCACCGACGCCTGGCTCCTGCTCCGCCAGCACAGCCCCCTCCTCGCCCACGGCCGCAGCTTCGGCCGCGGCGACGTCCTCACCGAAGACGGCTCCCTCGTCGCCTCCTACGCCCAGGAGGCCCTGCTCCGCTTCAAGGGCTGAAGCCCTCCGCCGCCCCTTCACCGCGCGGCCCCTCGCCGCATGCGGGACCGCGCTCTCCGCAGCCCTCCCCCAAACCCCGAGCGAGGGGCTTCGCCCCGCCTCCCGTCCGCTGTCACGCGACCAGCACCACGGCAGCGGGCGCTATCCGCCTTGCACGACCCGGCCCTGCGGAGTTCCGTAGTACCAATGACGCCCGGCCGGAGCGGGAGGGAGCGCACCCGCGGCCAGACCGACCAGAGCCTCCGCCAACTCCACGAGCGAAGCGGCATCGACGTGCTCCGCACCGCGCAGAAACCCGGTCGCGCTCTCCTCCAGCTCAGGCCAGGCCGATACTTCCTCCGCTCCGTTGAGGAGCAGAACCGGTCGTGCGCAGCGGCCCTGTCCACCCGGCCGCCAAGTCTCACAAGAACCGGGCCTACCTGCGCAGACGCGGTATCAAGGTGACGATGACGGTGTCTGCGGACCAACGCGGCTGCACCGCTGTCTACAGGGCGGTCCAGTAGCGGTGCTTGATGCCCGCGTCGGTGGTGCGAGCGTCCTCCAGGACGCCACCGTTGCGTTCGATGACGCGTGCCGACCCGATGAGGAATCGGCGTTCTTACCGCCAGGGCGGTACAGGTGGGTTTATCATGATCGACCCGATCGGGTAGGCGATCTTCGTTTTTGACGGGAAGGGCGGCTGATGGCCCAGGAGTTCCGCGACCTCGCGGGGAAGGCGGCCAAGGCCGTCGCGCAGCAGGCGCGGCAGCGCGGGGTGTTCCTCTCGCTGAGCGACGAGGAGATCGGGGCGTTCGTCTCCGGGGTGCTCGAGCCCGGCGAGCGGCTGGAGGTCTTCGCCGATCTCCGGCCGCATCCCGACTGTCCGAAGGTGCCGCGCAGGTCGCGGGTGCAGGACGGTTTCGGAGGCAGGTCGTCGGCCAGGAAGATGGCCGGGGCCGCGGTGTCGATCGCGGCGTTCGCCGCCGGGGAGTGGGAGCCCGACAGCCGCGCCCTGTTCTCGACGGCGCTGCACGGCGGGATGGACAGCCTGGCGGGGCGGCTCCGCGTCCAGTACGACCCGGAGACCAGCGGATGCGAGCACGTCCTGGCCGTGACGGACACGCGGCTGATGCTGGTCCGCATCCGCAGCGGAGTCGGCCGGAGGCTCGGGCCCTCCCTCGTTCCGTGGTGGGTCCGGCACGACCAGGTTCCGGCCTGCCGCCGCTACGACGAGGGGGACTTCGCCCTCGGCTTCGCCGACTCCTCCTGGATCCGGCTGCGCGGCGGCCTCGCCAGGAGGGGGGAGGCCGTCCGCGCCTGCTTCCCCGACGTCCCCGGGCCCTGGCCCGGCGACAGGTGATCCGGCCGGAACCGCACGGCGCGTTCTCGGGGAAGGGGTGTGACCCGCTTCATAGCGGGGTCCTGTCATGGATCGGGCCGCTGTCTCGCTCAAGGGGCAAGCGAACAGACAGGAGCAAGAGCATGAGGCACCGCATCGTCGTCCTCGGCGCCGGTTACGCCGGGGCCTACTCGGCCGGGGTCCTGGCCCGCCGCCTCGACCCCGCCGACACCGAGATCACCGTCGTCAACGCCGTGCCGGACTTCGTCGAGCGGCTGCGCCTCCACCAGCTCGCGGCCGGCCAGGACCTCAAGAAGCACCGGCTGGCCGACATCTTCGCCGGTACCGGGGTGCGGCTGCGCCTGGCGCGCGTCGAAGCGGTCGACGTCGCACGCAAGTCCGTCGTTCTGGACGACGGCGAGCTCTCCTACGACACCCTCCTCTACACGCTCGGCAGCACCGTCGCCGACCACGGCGTCCCCGGTGTCGCCGAGCACGCCTTCCACGTCACCGACCGGGCCGCGGCGCTGCGGCTGCGCGAACGCCTGGACGGCCTGGGCGAGGGCGGGCGCGTGCTGGTCGTGGGCGACGGCCTGACCGGCATCGAGACCGCCACCGAGATCGCCGAGTCGCGGCCCGGGCTGAAGGTGGCGCTGGCCGCCCGCGGCGAACCGGGCGACTGGCTCTCCCCCGGCGCCCGCCGCCACCTGCGCCAGGCCTTCGACCGCTTCGGCATCACCGTCCACGGGCACACGTCCGTCTCCCGCGTCGAGACGACGGGGGCGATCGGCGCCGACGGCACCGTCTTCGCGGCCGAGGCGACCGTGTGGTGCGGCGGGTTCGCCGTCCACCCCATCGCGGCGGACAGCGGCCTCGAAGCCACCGCCACCGGCCAGATCGTCGTCGACGACACCATGCGCTCGGTCTCGCACCCCGACGTCTACGCCGCCGGTGACAGCGTCCACGTCATCGGCGAGAACGGCAGGCCGCTGCCGATGTCGTGCGCCTCGGCCGGTTTCACGAGCATGCAGGCGACCGGCGCGATCATCGGCCGCCTGACCGGCCGCAAGGTCCCGTCCACGGCGCTGAAGTACGTCGGCAACCACATCAGCCTCGGACGGCGCGACGCGATCTTCCAGATGGTCGACGGCGAGGCCCGTGCCAAGTCCTGGTTCCTGCGGGGCCGCGCCGCCGCGCACTTCAAGAGCGGCATCCTCAAGGGCTCCATCTGGAGCACGAACCACCCGACCTTCGGCATGCCGACCAGGAAGCACCGCCTGGCCGCCGCTCCCGAACGTTCCACCGCGGCGGCGGTCGCCTAAGGTCGGCCGCATGGACACCCTCGCCGTCGAGCGGTTCGAGGCCGGCCGGTCCCGGCTGGCCTCACTCGCGTACCGCCTGCTCGGCTCGGCCGCCGACGCCGAGGACGCCGTGCAGGACGCGTTCCTGCGCTGGGAGGCGGCCGACCGCGACCGGATCGAGGTGCCGGAGGCATGGCTGACCAAGGTCGTCACCAACCTGTGCCTCGACCGGCTCCGCTCCGCGCAGGCGAGACACGAGCGCACGACCGGGGTGTGGCTGCCCGAACCGCTCCTCGCCGGCGACCCGATGCTCGGCCCGGCCGACACCTTCGAGCAGCGCGAATCGGTGTCCCTGGCCGTGCTGATCCTCATGGAGCGCCTCTCCCCCCACGAGCGCGCCGTCTACGTGCTGCGCGAGGCGTTCTCCCACAGCCACGCCGAGATCGCCGACATCCTCGGCATCACCGAGTCCGCCAGCCAGCAGCACCTCCACCGCGCCCGGCGGCGCGTCGCCGCTCCGCGCCGCGACGACACCCCCGACGGCTCCGACGCGCGCCGGATCGTCAAGGCCTTCCTCGACGCCGCCGCCTCGGGCCGGACCGAACGGCTGATCGCGCTGCTCACCGAGGACGCGACCGCGGTCTCGGACGGCGCCGGACTCACCAGGAAGTTGCTGCACTTCCCCACCCCGGAGCGCGTGGCCGCCACCATACGGGGCGCGCTCAAACCGAGCGAGAGCAAACGGCGGCTGGCCGGCGGCTCCCCCGACCTGCACGCCGCCGTGGTCAACGGCTCCCCCGCCCTGATCGCCGTGCTCGACGACCGGGTGGTGGGCCTCGTCGTGTTCGGGACGCGCGACGGCAAGATCGCCTCCGCCCACGGCCTGGCCTCCCCGCATCGTCTCGGCCGCCTCACCTCGGCGTGGACGAAGCGGGAACGCCCCGCGCCCCTCATCGAGTCCTGGTGACCGATGCCGGACGGGAGCCGTGCCGGGTTCCGCGTTCGCCGTCCGGACAGCGGGCCCGGTGAACGGCGGCCCCCGGCCCGGGGGCGGGGACCGGTCACCCGGCCTTCTTCCCCGAAGCCGAGGTGCGGGCTGCACGTTTCCGGCATGTCTTCGCCTCGAAGACCGCGGGCCGTCTACCGCGTCCGGTTCAGGCGGTCGGTCAGGAAGGCGAGGATCTCGTCCCTGGCCCGCAGCGTGGGGTGCCCGTCCTCATCGACG
Organism: Actinocorallia populi; assembly: GCF_002995495.1. Taxonomy (GTDB): domain Bacteria; phylum Actinomycetota; class Actinomycetes; order Streptosporangiales; family Streptosporangiaceae; genus Actinocorallia; species Actinocorallia populi. The sequence goes on from NZ_PVZV01000010.1 coordinate 8,061, forward strand.
AGGTGGGCGGTGACGACGCTGTGGGGGGTGCCGACGACGTCGCGGAAGAACGGGGGCGGGTCGGTGTTGGCGGAGCCGCCGGGAAGGACACGGCCGTCGAAGGCGTCGCCGAGGAGCGCCCGGTAGGCGGCGAAGCGCCGGCCGGTGCACCAGCGGTCGTCGTCGAAGCGGTAGGCGAGGACCTTCAGCCCGTCGCGCGCGATGCGGTCTCGGACAGCGCGTGCGTCCTCGGGGCTGATCTCGAGTCCGGCGGGGTCGTCCAACGGCAGTGACGGGTGGTTGACCACCGGCGCGATGACGGCCGGTTCGAGCGCCATGGTGAGGGCGAAGTTGCCGGTGAAGCACAACCCGATCGCGCCGACTCCCGGGCCTCCGCATTCGGCGTGGGCCTGGCGTGCGAGCCTGCGGAGCCACGCCGTGACGGGGCTGGTGCCGCCTCCGGCGAACGCGCGGAACTCGGCGCTGACGCACGCGCGGCGGATGACCTCCGCGCCGCCCTCGGCCGTGGGATGGGCTCCGTCGATCCCGAAGAGCGAGGGGACGTGGACGGTGAAGCCCGCGTCCCGCACCCACCGTGCCAGCCGAAGGACGTCAGGACTGATGCCGGGCATCTCCGGCATCAGCACGACGGCCGGTCCGGAACCCGCGACGTACACCGTCTTCGCCACCCCCTCCACTTCCACGAGCCGGTGGGAGAAATCCGTGATCGCGTCGTCGAGACGCCCGTCGGCAGCACTCATGGCGACGAGCATGGACCGGTGCGCACGATGGGACGATGGGCCGGATCGCCATGTACCGGGGTGATCTCGCCAAAGTGTGGGAGGAGACGAGGGTGAACGCGCTGCGGATCGCCGTCCTGGCCTATCCGGGCTGCTTCGCGTCCGAGGTGTTCGGCATACCCGACCTCCTCACGATGGCCGCGCACGTCGCCGGTCCGGACCGTGCCGGATACGAGGTGTCGGTCGTCTCGCCCCGCCTCCGCGTCGCCGCGTCGGGCGGTGCGGCGCTAGCCGTCTCTCCGCTGCGCGAGGCGGACGTCCTCGTCGTACCGGGGTTCGAACTCCGGCCGGGCCTCGACGTGGACGCGAAGCTCGCGCCCCTCGCCCCCGAGATCACGGCGATCCGCGCGCACGCGACGGCGGGCGGCGCCGTCGTCTCGATCTGCGTCGGCGCGTTCCTGCTCGCCGAGGCGGGGCTTCTCCACCGGCGCCGTGCCACGACGGCATGGTTCTTCGCGGACGAATTGGCGCGTCGCTGTCCGGACGCCGACATCCGGCCCGAACGCCTGGTCGTCACCGACAAGGGCGTGACGACGACCGCGGCCTTCAGCGCCATGTACGACTTCGCGCTGGAACTGATCCGCCGGCACAGCGGCTCCGACGTGGCACGGGCGACCGCGCGGGTGACCCTCCTCGACGATGCCCGATCGTCCCAGGCCCCCTATGTCGACGCCCGGCTTCTTCCGCGGCCCGGAAACGAGTTCTCCCACAGGGTCATGCGGCGGCTCGACCAGAACCTCGCCGCCCGGTACGACCTCGCCGCGCTGTCGAAGGCGTTCAATGTCAGCACCCGGACGCTGCTGCGCCGCTTCGCGGACGAGACCGGCCAAAGCCCCCTCCGTTACCTGCAGTCGTCGCGCGTCCGCCGCGCACGCCACCTCCTCGAGACCACGGATCTGACCATCGCCGCCATCTCCGCCGCGGTCGGCTACAAGGACTCCGGAACCTTCGCCGCGCTCTTCTCCGAACACACCGGACGGCGTCCGAGGGACTACCGCGCGGCCTTCCGGCGCGATGCGGACGCGACGGAGCCCCCGGAGCGTGGCGGCGTTCTGGAAATCGAAGGCGGGCACGGGCCCAGGCCGACGCCGAGGAGCGCGAGCGCCGACAGCAGGTCGATCCGGTAGGACGAGTCGGATGGGCACGCCACAGGCACGACGCGCCGCTCGTCGAGTCCCGGTGATCGGCGCGGTGAGGCGGGTGCCGGGATCAGCCGAGGATGCCGTCGCGGATCGCTTTGAGCACGGCGTTGGTGCGGTCGCGGGTGCCGAGCTTGGACAGGATCGAGGACAGGTGGTTCTTGACGGTGCCTTCGGCGAGGAACAGGGCTTCGGCGATCTGCCGGTTTCCGTACCCCTGGGCGACCAGGCGGAGGACCTCGGTCTCCCGTCGGGTGAGTTCCTGGGGAGGCGGCGTCTCCTGCTCCGGTGGGAGGGCGCCTGAGCGGACGGCGCGGAGCACGCGTTCGGTGATCGCCGGCGAGATGAGCGTGTCGCCCGCGGCAAGTGTTTTGACCGCGTGGGTGAGCTGGTCGAGCGTGACGTCCTTCAGGAGGTATCCGCGGGCCCCCGCCTGGAGCGCGTCGAGGACGAGGTCGTCGTCGTCGAACGTGGTGAGCACGAGAACGGGGACCGCGGTCTCCAGGTCGCGCAGGCGGCAGAGCGCCCAGATGCCGTCGAACCGTGGCATGCGCGCGTCCATCAGCACCACGTCGGGTCGGGTGGAGAGGATGAGGTCGACGGCGGCGCGTCCGTCTTCGGCTTCGCCGACGACGGTGATCCCGGCGAGCGTGAGCAGGCTCCGGATGCCCTGCCGCACGATCGTCTGGTCGTCGACGACCACGACCCGTGTCATGGGTGCGGCACCCGTGCCGTGACGCGGAAACCGCAGGACCCGTCGACCTCAAGGGTGCCGCCGAGTTCCTCGAACCGTTCCGTGAGGCCTCGGAGTCCGTTGCCGGGCGTCGGGTCCGCTGCTCCGAGTCCGTCGTCCCTCGCATGGAACGTTGTGAAGCGGTCGTCGGATGCGATCTCGACCCAGATCTCTTTCGCGTCGGCGTGGCGAACGGTGTTGGTGACCACCTCTTGCGTCGCGCGCACGAGAGCCATGCTCACATGTTCGCTGACTCGGACGCCGTCGGCGACGTCGACGGTGACGATGAGCCCGGGGATGCCGTCGCCGATCCGGTTCAGCGCCTCCTCCAGGTCCGGTGCCGGAGTGCGCAGCCGGTCGACCGTGGTGCGCACGTCGCGGAGCAGTTCGCGTGCGACGGTGTCGGCGTTGTCGATGTGCTGACGCGCGGTCGTGCCGTCCACATGCCGTGCGGTTTCGAGCTGGAGGGTGAGGGCGGTGAGCTGGTGGCCGATGAGGTCGTGGAGTTCACGGGAGATGCGCAGGCGTTCGGCGGTGCGGGCCGACTCCGACAGGAGGACGCTCGCCGCCTGCAGCTCGACGTGGGCGGCGGCCAGCTGCGCGCGCAGCCGCTGTTCTCCGACGAGGGTCGTCGTGCTGAACAGGGTGGCGAGCTGGATCAGGAGGTAGAAGCCGACCGTCATGCCCAGCTCGAACGGCGCCTGATCCTGGTGGACGTAGGTGATCGCGACCGCGCCGGTGTTCAGGGCGACGACGAGCAGCCCGCACCACAGCGGCACGACGTACACGCTGAACGCCGCGGTGACGATCAGCAGAATGAGGACGAGCCCCATCTCGGCGGTGACCACCAGGGCCCATGCCGCGGCGACGCCGATGGCGTAACCCGCGAACCGAAGCCTCGAGGCGGCCACGGCACCGCAGAGGAGCCCTGCGCCGAACAGAACGAAGACGCCCGCCCATGCCGGACGGGGGATGCTCGTCTCGGCGACGCCGAACAACGCGGGGGACGCGACGCAGACCGTGACGGCGAGCATCGCGAGGCCGGCCCATCCCTCCGTTCCCAGTCGGCGCATGCCCTCATGGTAGGGCGGGCCGCACGGCGACCGCCCCTGCCAGAAGTCATGCCCTCCTGCGGTGACTTCTGGCAGATGTGCGGCCGGTCGTGGATTTCTAGCCTCGGACCATGACTGAAGACGAACCGGCGATCTTCGCAGAGGGGCTCGCCAAGAGCTACCGGGGAAAGGTCGCCGTCGCGGACGTGAGCCTCCGTGTCGAGCGGGGGGAGACCTTCGGCATCCTGGGGACGAACGGGGCGGGGAAGACCACCACGGTGGAGATGCTGGCGGGGCTGCGGAAGCCCGATCACGGCACGGTGCGCATCCTCGGGCTCGACCCGCGCGGTGACCGTCGCCGGGTACGCCAGGTGCTCGGTGTCCAGTTGCAGCACGCGCATCTGCACAACGCGCTGCGTGTGAAGGAGCTCATCGGCCTGTACCGCAGCTTCTACCGGAGTCCGCGGTCCACGGCGGAGCTCCTGGAGATGGTCGATCTCCGAGAACAGGCGGGCATCGTGTTCGAAAAGCTCTCCGGAGGCCAGCAGCAGCGCCTCTCGATCGCGCTCGCCCTGGCCGGACGCCCTCGGGTCGTGATCCTCGACGAGCTCACGACCGGCCTGGACCCGAAGGCGCGCCGCCGCATGTGGGCGATGGTGGAGCGGCTCCAGCAGGAGGGGGTGTCGATCCTGCTGGTCAGTCACGCCATGGAGGAGGTCGAGCGCCTGTGCGACCGCGTCGCGCTGATCGACGGCGGCCGCGTGATCGCACTCGGCACTCCGCGCGGGATCGTCGCCGGCGCAGGCGAAGAGACCCTGGACGACGCGTTCGTCGCCCTCACGGGACGAGAGCCGGAGGACATCGGATGACCACCGCGATCGACGGCGGCCGGCCGGGTGCCCGGTCGATGCTGACCCTTGTCGGCTGCGAGGCGAAGATGGTCGTGCGGGACACCGCCGGGCTGGTCGTTCCGATCGGCCTGCCCCTGCTGATCCTGCTGACCAGTGCCTCCGGAGCGGGGGACGACGTCATCGTCAACGGCCGGACCGCGCTGGACCTGTACGTGCTCCCGCTCCTGCTCGCCATGGTCATGGGCGCCATCGGGATCATCAACATGCCGAGCTTCCTCGCCTACTACCGCCGCTCCGGAATCCTGCGGCGGCTCGGGGTGACTCCGGCCTCCCCCCTCATGGTGCTCTTCGCCCAGGCCGTCGTGAGCCTCGTGCAGGCCGCCGTCGGGATCGCGCTGGCCCTCTTCGTGGCCGTCGTCTTCTTCGACGCGCGTCCGCCCGTCGACGTGGGCGCGGCACTCGGTGTGCTGGCCCTGGCCATGGCCGCGATGTACGGCACCGGCATGATCGTCGCGGCCCTCGCCCCCACCCCCAACTCGGCGGTCGCGATCGGCCTGGTGGGCTTCCTCGGCATCGGGGCGATCGGCGGCATGTTCGGCGGCCGCGAAGCACTGCCTCCCGCGCTCGCCGAGGTGGGCGGCTGGTTGCCCGTCGGCGCGACCGTGGACGCCCTCGGCGCGGCCTGGGCGGGAACCGCGGTGGACGCGCCCCCTCTGATCGGTCTCGCAGCGGCGATCCTGGTCGGCACCGTCACAGCGGTGGCCTTCTTCCGCTGGGAGTGAAGCGTCGTTCAGTCCGGCCTGCCGGAGGAGGTGCGGAGGAGGAGTTCGGCGGCGGTGTAGGCGTCGTGGTGGCCTTCGGCCACGGCGGTGGCCAGGCGGTCGAGTTCCGGATGGGTGCGGAGGCGGGTCTGGGCCAGGGAGAGGATCTGGGCGTGGGCTCGGGCCTTGCGGCGGGCCGGGGTGTCGGCGCGGTGGTGGGCCTCGATCGCGTCCACGAGTTCGGGCACGCCTTCGCCCTTGGCGGCCGTCAGCGTGAGGATGGGGGCGTCGGTCTCCATGTGGAGATCGCGGACGGTCTGCCGGGCGCCTTCGCGGTCGGCCTTGTTGACCACCAGGAGGTCGGCGACCTCCAGGAGGCCTGCTTTGGCGGCTTGGACGGCGTCGCCAGCACCGGGAGTGAGGACGACGACCACTGGATCGGCGACGGCTGCGATCTCGATCTCCGACTGGCCTACGCCGACCGTCTCCACCAGGACCAGGTCGTAGGAGAGGTGGGCCAGCACCCGGACGGCGGCGGGGACGGCGGCGGCCAGGCCGCCCAGGTGGCCTCGGGTGGCCAGGGAGCGGATGAGCACGTCGGGGTCGGTGGTGTGGGCGGCCATGCGGATGCGGTCGCCCAGCAGCGCGCCGCCGCTGTAGGGGGAGGACGGGTCCACGGCCAGGACCGCCACCCGCAGGCCCTTCTCCCGGTAGGCGCCGACGAGGGCGGCCACGGTCGTCGACTTTCCCGCGCCGGGCGGGCCCGTCAGGCCCACGACCCGGATCACGGCCGGGTCCAGGGCCGTCAGCACCTCCTCCCGGCGGGTGTCCTCGACGAGGCTCAGCAGCCGCCCGGTGGCGCGGAGGGATCCGCCGCGGGCGGCGGCGAGGAGTTCGGGGATGTTCACGGCGCCTCATCGAACGGCCGGGCCGGGTGCCGGGGTGCGAAGGCCCCGGTCCGGCCCGGCGGGAGCAGCGGGGTCACGGGGCGTGGACCTCGATGACCGCGGCGGAGCCCATGCCGCCGCCCGCGCACATCGCGGCGACGCCGACGCCGCCGCCGCGGCGGCGCAGTTCGTGCACGAGGGTGGTGAGCATGCGGGCGCCGGTGGCGGCGACGGGGTGGCCGAGGGAGCAGCCGCTGCCGTTGACGTTCACCTTCTCCGGGTCGATGCCGAGCATGCCGATGGTGGCGACGCACATGGCGGCGAACGCCTCGTTGATCTCGAAGAGGTCCACGTCGGACAGCTGCAGGCCGGCGCGGGACAGGGCCTTGGGGATCGCCTTCACGGGGGCGAGGCCGGTCTCGGCGGGGTCCACGCCGACGGACGCCCAGGAGCGGACGGTGGCCAGGGCGGGCAGGCCCAGGCGGTCGCTCGCCACGACCAGGGCCGAGGCGGCGTCGTTGGCCCCGGCGGCGTTGCCCGCGGTGATGCTGAAGCCCTCGATCTCCGGGTGGAGCGGCCGGAGGGAGGCGAGCTTCTCCAGGCTGGTCTCGCGGCGCGGGTGCTCGTCGACGGAGAAGAGGCCGTACGGGGTCTCGATCGGGAGGATCTCCTCCTTGAACCGGCCCTCGTCGATGGCGCGGACGGCGTTGCGGTGCGAGCGCAGCGCCCAGGCGTCCATCTCCTCGCGGGTCACGCCCGCCTTGACCGCGGCGTTCCAGCCCACGGTGATCGACATGTCGAGGTTGGGGGCGTCGGGGCGGTTCGGGTGGGTGGGCGGGTGCCACGGGTCGATCCAGTCCTCGCCCGAGCGGAACCGGAACTTCGGCGAGGTGGAGGAGGAGTTCACCCCCCCGGCGATGATCAGCTCGTCCATGCCCGCGCGGATGCTCGCGGCGGCGCTCTGCACGGCGGTCAGGCTCGCGGCGCAGTGCCGGTTCTGCGCCTGGCCCGCCGCCGAGGTGAGCCCGGCGGTGATCGCGGCGTGCCGGGCCACGACGCCGCCGCCGTACAGGCCCTCGCCCAGGATCACGTCGTCGATCAGCGCCGGGTCGAGCCCGGAGGCGGCGGCGGTGAGGACGTGGTGGGCCAGGTCGTAGGCGGTGGTGTCGCGCAGCGTCCCCTTGAAGGCGGTGCCGACGGGGGTGCGCAGTGCGGAAACGATGACTGCCTCAGGCATGGGTCTTCTCCATCTCGGCCAGCAGGGTGCGGCGCAGCAGCTTCCCGGTGTCGGTCTTGGGCAGGTCGTCGCGGAACACGATGGTGTCGGGGGTCTTGGACGAGCGCAGCCGGTCCCTGACCCACCGCTTGAGCTCCTCCTCGGTCGCGGGATCGGTGCCGCTCACGACGAAGGCGACGATCCGCTGGCCCCACTCGGTGTCGGGCACCCCGATCACCACGGCCTCGCCGACGCCCGGGTGGGTCAGGAGCACGTCCTCGATCTCGGCGGGGGCTATGTTCTCGCCGCCCCGGATGATGGTGTCGTCGGCACGGCCCTCGATGAACACGTAGCCGTCGGCGTCGAGGCGGCCGCGGTCGCGGGTGGAGAACCAGCCCTCGGCGTCCAGGACGCTCCGGCCGCTGTACTCGCCGGAGATCTGCTCGCCGCGCACGTACACCAGGCCGGTCTCGCCCGCGCCGAGCACCTCGCCGTCCTCGGAGCGGATCTGGAACTCCACGCCGGGCACGGGGCGTCCCACCGAGCCGAGGCGCTCCCGCACGGCCGGGTCGTCCGACGTCATGGCCTTGCGGTGGTCGCCGGGTCCGAGGACTGCGATCGAGGAGGCCGTCTCGGTCAGGCCGTAGGCGTTGACGAATCCCGTGTTCGGGAAGACCTTCAGCGCCCGTTCCAGGACGGGCAGCGGGGTGCGCGAGCCCCCGTACGCGAGGCTGGCCAGGGTCGGCGTCGCGGCGTCGTCGCCTTCCACCGCGTCGACGATGCGCGCCAGCATCGTCGGCACCACCAGGGAGTGCGTGACGCGTTCCCGCCGGACGGTCTCCAGCCATTCGTCGGGCTGGAACGCCGCCAGGTAGACGACACGGCGTCCGGTGTAGACGTTGGTCAGGAGGTTCGCCAGACCTGCGATGTGGTACGGCGGGACCGCCACGAGGGCGGCGGCGTCCGCGTCGGCCGACGCGAATTCCAGGGTGTTCATCACGTAGGCGAGCAGGTGCCTGTGGCGCAGCACCGCCGCCTTCGGCTCGGACGTCGTGCCGCTGGTGTAGAGCAGGACCGCCACGGCGTCCGGGTCCGTGGGCGCCTCGGCCTGCGACGGGGCGCCCGCGGGTGCGAGCAGTCCGTCGAGGTCCTCCTGGCGCAGGACGAGGGCGCCGGGGTGGCGGGCCTGCAGGCCGTTCAGCTGGTGGTCGCCGAGCCGGTAGTTCAGGGGCACGAAGGGCACGCCCGCGATGGCCGCGCCGAAGAGCGCGACGGGGTAGGCCAGGTGGTTGGTGCCCAGGTAGAGAACGGCCGGGTGATCCCGGAACCGGTCGGCGGCGGAGCGCGCGAGGCTCAGGAGCTCGGAGGCGGTCACCGTGCGGCCGTCGGCCGTCACCACCGGCCGGTCGCCGGCCGATGCCGCCATGTCAAGGATCAGGGTGATATTCATGAGAATGCTATTCTCGCAAACCAAGAGCTTCGGTTGCAAGGGAGGGAAACGCCAATGCAGATCAGGGGATGTTCGGCACTGGTGGCCGGCGGCACGGGCGGCCTGGGCGAGGCCACCGTCCGGCGGCTGCACGCCGCGGGCGCCAAGGTGGTCGTCGCCGACGTCAACGACGAGAAGGGCAAGGCGCTGGAGCAGGAGCTCGGCGTCCGCTACCTGCACACCGACGCCGGCAGCGAGGACGACGTCCGCGCGGCCATCGCCGCGGCGGAGGCCGAGGGCCCCTTCCGCGTCTCGGTGGACACCCACGGCGGCCCGGCCGGAGGCGGCCGCCTCGTCGGCAAGGACGGCGAGCCCATGCCGCTGGACGCCTTCCGCACGACCCTCGAGTCCTACCTCGTCAGCGTCTTCAACGTCATGCGCCTGACCGCCGCCGCGATGGGCCGCCAGGAGGTCTCCGAGGACGGCGAGCGCGGCGTCATCGTCAACACCGCCTCCATCGCCGCCTACGAGGGCCAGATCGGCCAGCTCCCCTACTCCGCGGCCAAGGGCGGCGTCGTCGGCATGACCCTTGTCGCCGCCCGCGACCTGTCCCCCCTGGCCATCCGCGTCGTCACGATCGCCCCCGGCACCTTCAACACCCCCGCCTACGGCCAGCACGCCGACCGTCTCGAGGCCTACTGGGGCCCCCAGGTCCCCCACCCCCGCCGCATGGGCCGCTCCGCGGAGTACGCCGCCCTCGCCTGCCACATCGTCGAGAACACCTACCTCAACGGAGAGGTCATCCGCCTCGACGGCGCCCTCCGCTTCCCCCCGAAGTGACAGCGGGCGGCCGGGACCGCGCCGACGCGCTCGGCGGACCCCGGCCGCCGCGTCAAGAACGGTGCCAGACGGTTCCGCGGCGCTCGTGTTCGAGGACCGCTCCGGCGAGCAGGGCCGCGTCGACGCCGTAGAGGCGCTCGATGAGCCAGAGGCCGAGGTCGATGCCGGAGGTGACGCCTCCCGACGTGACCAGGTCGCCGTCGTCGACGACACGCGCGTCGACGACCGTTCCGCCCTGGGCCCTCAGGTCGTCCTTGGCCACGCGGTGCGTCGTGCAGGGCCGCCCCTCGGTCAGCCCGGCGGCGGACAGCAGCATGGCGCCGGTGCACACCGCCGCCATGATCAGGCCGGGACGCCGGGCCTCGGCCAGCGCCTTCGGCAGGACGCCGCGGCGGATCTGCTCGTCCAGGGCGGACCCCTCGCCGTAGCCGCCGCCGGGCACCAGGACCACGTCCGCGGACCGCGGCGCCCACGGCTCGCGCACCGCGATCTCGAGGCCGGAGGAGGCGGTCACCGTACCCGGGCCGTCGACCGCAGCAAACGTGTACCGCACCCCGTCCATGACGCCCAGCGCGGCGATCGTTCCGACGAAATCCTGCTCCTCCACACCGTCGTAGAGCACCGTGTACACGTGAAGAGACATGTCGGTCCTTTCGAAAAGTGACGAACGGAGCCGAGTATGTCGAGGGCACGACCAGGGCGGACAGTGGCAGGAATGCCCATCATGCGTAAGATCCGGCCACATGCATGTTGTCGCGGTACTCGCCCTTGACGGCACCGTCGGTTTCGACCTGACGATCCCCTGCCAGGTCTTCTCCATCGCACCCGGCTACGAGCTGCGGGTCTGCGCCGAACGGAACACGACGGCGACCGCCGCCGGGCGTGAGCTCTTCCGGATCTCCTCGCGCTTCGGCCTGGCCGACGCGCGTGACGCGGACACCGTGATCGTGCCGGGCGCCGATCCGGACCGGCCGCCGCGGCCGAGGGTCCTGAGGCTGCTGCGCGAGGCGGCGGCAGGTGGCGCGCGCATCGCGTCGATCTGCACCGGCGCGTTCACGCTGGCGGCGGCGGGGCTGCTGGACGGCCGCCGGGCCACGACCCACTGGATGCTCGCCGGCCGGCTCGCCGAGGCGCGTCCGGAGGTCGAGGTGGACCCGTCCGTCCTGTTCGTCGACGGCGGTCGGATCCTGACCTCGGCGGGAGTCGCGGCGGGACTCGACCTGTGCCTGCACATGGTGCGCGACGACCACGGCGCGGCGGTGGCCGCCGAGACCGCGCGGATGATCGTGATGCCGCCGCAGCGCGCCGGAGGCCAGGCCCAGTTCATCGAACACCGCGAGCCCGTCGGCGACGCCTCGGGCCTCGGCCCGGTCCTGCAATGGATGCAGGACAACCTCGGAACGCCGATGACCGTCGCCGACATCGCGGCCGCGGCGAACATGAGCACACGCAGCCTGGCCCGGCGGTTCCGCGCGCAGACGGGCACGACGCCGTCGCGCTGGCTCCTCGACCGGCGGCTGCAGCGGGCGAGGGAACTGCTCGAGACGACCGGCCTCCCGGTGGAGCGGATCGCCCGGATGACGGGCTTCGGTTCGGTGGAGACCCTGCGGCACCACTTCGCCCGGCACGTCGGCACCACCCCCGGCTCCTACCGGGCGGCCTTCCGGAGCGAGGCTCCCCGTCCGGCGGGTCAGGCGTCGAGGTAGCGCAGGATGGCCAGCACCCGGCGGCTGTAGCCGGGGTCACGCGGCAGTTCGAGCTTTTCCATCAGCGCGTTGATGTGTTTTTCGACGGTGCTCAGCGACACGTGCAGGCGTTCGGCGATCGCCGCGTTGACGCAGCCCTGGGCGAGGTGCCGCAGCACCTCCGTCTCGCGCGGGCTCAGCCTGCTCAGCGGGTCGGCGCGGGTGGTGCGCAGGATCAGCTGGCGGACCACCTCGGGGTCGAAGGCCGTGCCGCCCGCGTGGATCCGCTCCAGCGCGTCGAGGAAGTCGGCCACCTGCGAGACGCGGTCCTTCAGCAGGTAGCCGAGGCCTTCGGCGTCGCCCGCGAGGAGCCTGGCGGCGTAGGTCTTCTCCACGTACTGCGACAGGACGAGCACGCCGACGCCCGGGTGGCGCTCGCGGATCTCCAGTGCCGCGCGCAGCCCCTCGTCCGTGTGCGTCGGCGGCATGCGCACGTCGACCACCGCCACGTCCGGCGGCCGCTCGTCGACCGCCTCGAGCAGCGCCCGCCCGTCGCCGACGGCGGCCGTGACCTCGTGCCCGGCGTCGGCGAGCAGCCGGGTCAGGCCCTCGCGGAGCAGGACCGAGTCGTCGGCCAGGATCAGCCGCACGGGACCTCCTTGGGCAGTTCGGCGGTGATCCGGGTGGGGCCGCCCGGAGGGCTGTCGACGGTGAACGTCCCGTCCAGCGCCCGGACGCGCCGGGCGAGCCCGGACAGGCCGCCGCCGGAGGGGTCGGCGCCGCCCGCCCCGTCGTCGGAGACCGCCACGCTCACCGTCTGCTCGTCCTCGTCCACCACGACCAGGACGGCACGCGCGTCCGCGTGCTTGACCGCGTTGGTGATCGCCTCGCGGACGATGAAGTACAGGGCGGTCTCGATCGAGGAAGCCGGCCGCCCGGCCAGCCCGTAGCGCACGGTCACCGGCACGCCGGACTGCTCGGCGATGCCCGCGAGCGCGGCGGGCAGCCCCAGCTCGTCGAGCGCGGTCGGGTAGATCCGCCAGGCCACGCTGCGCAGCTCGTCCAGGAGCAGGCGCGACTCGGCGCAGGCCTGGACGACCAGTTCGCGGGTCCTGGCCGGGTCGGCGCTGTGCTCGGCGCGGCCCAGCAGCATCGCCAGTGCCACGCCCCGCTGCTGGACGCCGTCGTGCAGGTCGCGTTCGATCCTGCGCCGCTCGTCGTCCACGGCGCGGACGATGTCCGAGCGGGTCTCGGTCAGCTCGGCGATGCGCCGGCGCATCCGCTCCGGGCTGCCCGGCCCCAGGAGGCGGTCGGCCAGCGAACGCTCCGCGGCGCCGACGGCGACGGCTCCGGCCAGGGCCAGGGCGAGCAGGAACCCGCCCATCAGCACCGCCACGACTCCGACGTTGCTGATCACCTTCACGCCCGGGAGGACGAACGGCACGGACTCGCTCCCGCCGACGAGGAGGTCCCGCGACCCGCCGAACAGGAGCAGGCAGCCGAGGAAGAGCCCGGCGGCCACGGCGTACCCCGCCATCAGGCCCGCGGTGGCGCGCACGGCGAGGAAGCCGTATCCGCCACCCTCGGCCGTCCGGTGCCCCAGCCAGGCGGCGAGCCTGGCGCGTTCGAGCGCCAGCAGCCGCTCCGCGCCCCGGTCGCAGGCGGGCCGCGCCGCCGGGACCAGGCGGGCGGGCCAGGCCGCGCAGAGGAACACCAGCTCGACGACGCCGAGGACCGCGCCCGCCAGCACTCCCACCAGGGTGCGCACACCACGTCGACCTGACACGTCCAGCAGTCTAGGCACCACACCACCTGCGGGTTCATAGCGGTTTCCCGTAATGAACCGGCAGGATTCCCGCAATGGTGCCGGGTAGGGACGGATCATTAGCTTCGGCTCATGCTCCGAACCGCCCTCGCCTCGTTCTCCCTCGCCCTGCTCTTCGGCGCCGCTCCACCCGTCTCCGCATCCGCTCCCGCGCCGACCCCCGCGTCGATAGACGCCTACGTCGAGCAGTACCGCGAGGCCACGGGGTTGCCGGGCGTCGCCGTCGCGATCACGAAGGGGAACGAGGTCGTCCACACCGCCGGATACGGCAGTACCGCCACCGGAAAGCCCGTGACGGCGGGCACCCCCATGGCGGTGGCGTCGGTCAGCAAGTCCGTCACCGCCCTGGCCGTCATGCAGCTGGTCGAGAAGGGGAAGGTCGCCCTCGACCAGCCGGTGCGCCGCTACCTGCCCGAGTTCACGATGGCCGACCCCAGGGCCGCGAAGATCACCGTACGGCAGCTGCTCCACCAGACCTCGGGCATGGCCGACTCGGCCTTCCACGAGAAGAGCGAACCCCAGCCGGGAACGCTCAAGGGCTCGGTGGCCAGGCTCCGGACGGCGAAGCTCGCCGCGGACCCCGGGACCGTCTTCAGCTACCACAACACCAACTACCAGGTCGCCGCACGGCTCGTCGAAGTCGTCAGCGGTCAGCCGTTCGCCGCCTACCTGGACGCGCACGTGTTCGAGCCCCTCGGCATGCACGACAGCACGACGATCGACACCGACCGCGACCTGCCCGCCAGCGCCCGCGGCCACCTGTACGTCCTCGGCCGGGCCGTCGCGCTGCCGGAGCCCACCGGCTTCGGCAACGGCTCCGGCGGGGTCATCACCACCGCCGACGACATGGCCCGGTGGCTGATCGCGCAGCACTCCGGCATCCTGTCCCCGCAGAGCGTCAAGGAGATGCGCACTCCCTCCGCGCAGAACGAGGAATACGCCCTCGGCTGGTTTCTGGAGGAGACCGAAAGCGGCACCCCCGTGCTCGAACACGGCGGCGACCTGTTCACCTCCACCGCCTACCAGCTGCTGATGCCCGATTCGGGTTACGGCATCGCCGTCATGGCCAGCACCGGCATGTTCTTCTCCGACGCGCAGAACCTCATGACCGGCCTGACCGCCCTCGTCGAGGGCCGCACTCCGCCGTCTCCCCCCTCCCAGCTGTCCCGTCTCCTCACCGACCTGTTCTTCGTGCTGCTGACCCTGGTGACCATCGGCCTCGCGGTGCGGGGCACGATCCGCGCCCGCCGCTGGTCCACGAACCGCACGGGATGGCAGCTGTGGCGGCTGGTGCCGTACTTCGCCCCGCTCGCGTTGTGCCTGACGCTCGTCCCGATCCACCGCGTGCTGGCCCGAGGCCGCGACGCCATGTGGATCCAGCTGGCCTACCTCTACCCGACCTTCACGATCTGGCTGCTGACGGCGTCGGTCGCGGGCCTGGCGGTGGTGGCAGCACGCCTGTGGGGAAAGACCCGGCCCCGGTGAACCGGGTTCAGAGGCGGACCAGGGTGACGGGGCGGCCGGACGGGCCGTTGCTGCCGGTGATGGTCGGCATGGGAGAGCGCTGGTCGAAGACGATGAGCGTTCCGCAGGGCAGGCCCATGCGCCTCAGGTAGCCGTCCAGCTGGACGAGTCCTCGGGTCTCCGGGTCGGCGCGGCCCCTGTGGTGGACCTTCAGCTCGACGGCCTCCCACTGCTCGGTGCCGTCGGGGAGCGGCCAGCGGACGAGGATGTCGATGCGGCCCCGGCCCACGGCGTACTCGCGGTCGATGAGGCCGCCGCCGTTGACGACGCGGTGCAGCCAGGCCATGAACACCAGCTGGCAGGCCGCCTCCGCATAGTTGTGCTCACGGGAGATGATCTCACCGTGCAGGCTCCAGAATCCCGTGAACTCCTCCAGGAGGAGCTCGAAGTCCAGACGTCCTTCCGAGGTGACGAACGACCGCGAATCGATCTGGATGGCGTTCTCGATCTGCTCGGTCAGGACCCGGACGACGACCTCCTGGTAGATCGGATTGGCCATCTGCAGGGATCGGCTCAGCTTGATCAGGCCGAGATCGCGGGCGTAGGAGGCGTCGTCGTTGTAGGCCAGGTCGACGGAGGGCACGGTACCGGCGATCATCGGCTCGATGATGCGCTTGACCGGCGGCTCGTTCAGCCGGGCCACCAGCGAGTCCAGATGCGTCGCACGCGCGACGATCAGGCGTTCCACGGCCGTCTCCATGTGCTTGTCGGTGACCGGCTCGGTCACCGGCACGCGCATCTTGTCGATGACTTCGCGGGCCAGCGCGTTCACCAGCCACGGCTGTCCCTGGCTCGCCTCGAAAGCACGCTGGACCGCCTCGGGGGTGAACTTCTGGCCGGTGGCCTCCGTGTGCTGCTCGTACAGCTCCGTCACCTGCACATAGGTGAAGTCCGCGAGGCGAAGGGAGTCGACCTTGATATTGAACGGGCTCGAGCTCCCCAACCGCTCAGGATCGCCACCCGGGGCGGCCTTGTAGTCTCGGACGTCCCGTAGACCGCACAGCACCACGGAATGGGGGAATCTGTGGGGACGGTTCCGATGACCGTCACGCAACTGGCTCAGGACGCTGACCAGGTTGTCGCCGGTCAAGGTGTCGATCTCGTCGAAGAACAGGACCAGCGGGAAAGGGCAGCGGACCGCCCAGTCCCGCAACGCCCTGCGCAGCCGGTTGCCCGGTACCGCGTCCGGCCACGGATCGGGCGGGCGGAGCTCCGGCGCGAGCTCCATGTCCTCGGCGGCCTCCGCAATGCTTCCGAGAAGCCGGGCCTCCGCGTCCTCGAACGTCTTCGCCGTTTGCGCCGTCTCGCAAGAGAACGAGACGGCGACGTACTCCCCCTCGGCGTTGAGCGTTCGAGCCAACGTCTCCAGCACGGTGGTCTTCCCCGACTGACGGGGAGCGTGGAGAACGAAGTAGTTTCCCCGCTCGATGTACTCCCGCGCCTCGGGCAGCCGGGGCTCCGGCGGGAGCATGTAGTGCTCGTCCTCCCGGCAGGGACCGGTCGTGTTGAAGTACTTCACGCTCCGCACACTACAGGTCGACAATCCGTGGTGTACCCGAATGTGTCAAGACCGGCCCAGGAGCGGTGCTCCCGGGCCGGCCGTACCGTTCGTCCCGGTTCCCTGAAGGGTGAGGAAGGGCGGGAACCGCTACGAACGGTCGATGAAGGGGTAGATCCGGGTGAAGTCGGTGCCAGGCTCCGATTTCGCGAATCTTTCCCAGAGGGACGTGACGGCCTCGCCCATCTCCGTCGCTCCGCCGCGTTCGGCGACGGCGTCGAGGTAGAGGCGCACGTCCTTGGCCATGAGGGTGTTGCCGAAGCCCGCGGCGTACGTGCCGGTGAGCACGTGGTTCGGGAACTTGTCGCCGGTGGCCGAGTTGCGGCCGCTGGAGGCGTTCAGGACCTCGAGCATCGTGCCCATGTCCAGGCCCGCGGCGACGCCGAAGGCGACGGCCTCGCTGGTCGCGGCGAGCGCGGTGGCGGCGAGGAAGTTGTTGGCCAGCTTCAGGGCCTGGGCGGGGCCCGCGCGGTCGCCCACCCGGTGGAGCCGGTCGGTGAGGGCGGCCAGCACCGGCTCGGCACCGGCGCAGGCCTCGTCCGTCCCCGAGTACATGACGGCGAGCGTGCGGGCTCTGGCCCCGGCGGGGCCGCCGGACACCGGGGCGTCGACGTAGGAGACGCCGTGTGCGGCGAGGAGTGCCGCGTTCACCTCGGCGGCGGCCACGCCGATCGTGGAGGTGTCGATGACATGGGTGACCGCGAGGCCCTCGACCGCGGCGATCTCCCGTATCACCTGGCCGGAGGTCCTGCCGTCGGGCAGGCTCAGCACCACCACGCCGGTTTCTCTCGCGACCTCGGCGACGCTTCCGGCCGCGACCGCGCCCTCGGGGACGCGTTCGGGCCCGGCGGCGTCGTAGGCGACCAGGGGGAGGCCATGCCGCACCACGTTCGCCGCCAGCGCGCCGCCCATGTTCCCCAGTCCCACGAAACCGACCGTCGTCGTCACGCCTCCTCCCGGGCTGCCCGCAGCTCGCGGAGGATGCGTTTCGCGGTGACTCCGGCGGGGGCTCCGCAGTAGGCGGCGAGCTGGAAGGGCAGCTCGTCGAGCTCCTCGTCGGTGACGCCGGCGCGGTGGGCACTGGCCGCGTGGAGGCGGAACTCCTCCACGCGGCCCAGGGCCGCGGTCATCGCCAGGACGAGCAGGCTGCGGTCACGGGAGGTGAGGGCTCCCTCCCTGGCCCAGACGCCCCAGGCCATCGACGTGATGTAGTCCTGGAACTCGCGGCCCGCCTCGTCCGGGTCGGCCGTGACGCCGTCGACGTAGGCGTCGCCGAGCACGGCGCGGCGCATGGCGCGGGCCGCGGCCAGGGGGTCCTCGGCCACCGGGTCAGCCCTTGCCCTTGGTGAGCTTCTCGATGATGGCGGCGAAGTCGTCGGTCTGGAACGACTGGTGCTCGGCGGTCATCGCGAAGTCGAGGGTGGCCAGGACGGCGCGCTCCAGCTGGAGGTTGAGCAGGCGCTTGGTGCTCTCAACGGCCTGGCGGGGCAGCTTCGCGATCTTCGCCGCGCACTCCGTCGCCTCGGCCAGGGGGTCGGCCGCGACGTGGTTGGCCAGGCCCATCTGGACGGCGCGTTCGGCGGGGATGCGGGCGCCGGTGAGGGCGTACTCCTTGGCCAGCAGCAGGCTGGTGTGCAGCGGCCAGGTGAGGGGGCCGCCGTCGGCGGCGACCAGGCCGACCTGCACGTGCGGGTCGGCGAGGTAGGCGTTCTCGGCCATGTAGACGACGTCGCTGAGCGCGACGAGGCTGCAGCCGAGGCCGACGGCCGGGCCGTTGACGGCGGCGACCACCGGGATGCGGCAGCGGGCCATGCCGAGCACCAGGTCGCGGCCGTGCGCGATGGTGGAGGCGCGCAGCTCGGGGTCGTCCCGCAGCTCCTTGAGGTAGGTGAAGTCCCCCCCGGCCGAGAACGCCTTCCCGGCGCCGGTGAGGACGGCCGCGCGGGCGTTCCGGTCCTCGCTGAGCTGCGGCCACAGCTTGGCGAGGCCGGTGTGCAGGGAGTCGTTGACGGCGTTGAGCGCCTCGGGGCGGTTCAGGGTGATGAACCGCAGCGGGCCTTCCTCGCGGACTTCGATCTCCTTGGGCACGTCGTACATGTCAGGCTCCCAATCCGAGGATGCGCGAGGCGATGATGTTCTTCTGGATCTGCGCGGTGCCGCCCATGACGCTCTGCGCGCGGCTGTAGAGGTAGGTGCCGAGCAGCTCCGGGTCGCGGGTTCCGGCGACGGCCAGGGCCGCGTGCCCGACGGACTGCTCGGTCCAGGTCATGAGCAGCTTGTCCAGGGAGCCGTCGGGGCCGTGCTCGACGCCGTCGAGCCGGTCGGACAGCCGCCGCTGCACGTGCAGGCGGAGCATCTCGGTCTCGACCGCGGCCCAGGCGAGCTCCTCGGGGACCTCGCCGTCGCCCACCCGTTCCAGCAGCTGGCGGACGGTCTTGCCGTAGCGGGCGGAGTAGCCCAGCTCGGCGGGTTCGCGTTCGTGCCCGACGATGGTCATCGCCAGCTTCCAGCCCTCGCCGGGCGCGCCGACCATCTGGCTCGCGGGGACGCGGGCGCCGTCGAAGGCGACCTGGCCGAACTCGGTGGTCACCCCGTTGATCATCCGCAGCGGGCGCTGCTCGATGCCCGGCTGGTGCATCGAGACGATGAACCCCGACAGGCCCTTGTGGCGGGGCACGTCCGGGTCGGTGCGGGCCAGCAGGAGGCACCAGTCGGCCACGTCGGAGTAGCTCGTCCAGATCTTGTGGCCGTGGATGACGTACTCGTCGCCCTCACGGGTGGCGGTGGTCGTCAGCGAGGCCAGGTCCGAGCCCGCGCCGGGCTCGCTGAAACCCTGGCACCAGCGCTCCGTCCCGTTGATCATCCCGGGCAGGAAGCGGCGCTGCAGCTCCCGGCTCCCGTGCCTGCCCAGGCCCTGCATGAGGTAGCCGAGGCTGGGCCGGGACGGGGCGCCGGCGCGGGCCAGCTCCTCGTCGAGGATGACGTCGTAGACCGGCGGCAGCTCCTTGCCGCCGTACTCCTTCGGCCAGGAGAGGCCGAAGAACCCGGCGGAGTACAGCGCCTGGTGCCATTCGCCCTGCCTGCGCCAGTAGTCGTCTCCCGAGGTGGGGAACGTCCCGGCCGTCTCGGCGAGCCAGGACCTCAGCCGCTCCCGGAAGGCGGCCTCCTCGGGCGAGTCACGAAAGTCCAAGGTCGATCTCCTTCAGGCTCACGGGGAACAGGTGGGTGGAGGTCAGCGCCCGCCGCAGGTGGACGTGGGCGAGGCACTCCCAGGTGTTGCCGATGCCGCCGTGCACCTGCACGGACGTCTCGCAGACGGTCCGCGCGGCGCGGGCGCAGTAGACCTTGGCGATCCGGGCGGCCCGCAGCGCCGCGGCCGGTTCCAGCTCGTCGACGGCCCAGGCGGCGTGCCGCAGGACGCTCACCGAGCCCTCGATCAGCGCGAGGGACTCGGCCAGCAGGTGCGCCACGGCCTGGTAGGAGCCGATCGTCTTCCCGTACTGCTCCCGCACCTTGGCGTAGTCGCAGGCCAGCGTGTGCGCGCCGCGGGACGTGCCCACGAGGTCGGCGGCGGTGACGACCAGCGCCAGCGCCCGCCAGCGGTCGGCCTCGTCGTCGGCCAGCTCGCCGACCGCCTCGAGCGGGCCGACGACCTCGGCGGTCCGGCGGGTCAGGTCGGCTCCGGGCGTGAGCGTGCCGGTCCGTCCGGCCAGCACCCGGGCGCCCTCCAGGGCGAGCACCCGCTCGATCCCCCGGGCGTCCAGGGCGTCGGCGCCGACCGCGACCGTCCAGGACCCGCCGGGGGCGCCGGTGCGCCTGCGCAGGTCGTCGGCGAGCACGGGGCCCAGGAACGGCGCGTCGACCAGACCGCGGCCGAACTCCTCGGCGACGAGCGCCACCTCGACACCGGAGGCGCCGTCGGAGCGCAGGGTCCGCCAGCCGGTGGCGGCGACCGCCTTCTCCAGCCGGGCGGCCCGTTCGGCGTCGTCCAGTTCGAGGACGGAGCCGGGCCCCAGGTCGGCGGCCAGCCGGGCGGCCGCGTCGCGCAGCTCCCGCTGCTCAGTGGTCAGACGTGCGTCCATGACGCTCCTTCAGGACTCGGCGCAGCACCTTGCCGGAGGGCAGGCGCGGGATCTCGGCCACGAGCACCACCTCGCTCGGCCGTTTGTAGGAGGCGAGCCGTTCGCCGACCAGCGCGATGAGCTCGGCGGGCTCGACCGGGCCCTCCGGCGCGACGGCCGCGACGATCGCCTCCCCGTTCGCGGCGTCGGGGACGCCGTACACCGCGCAGTCGGCGACGGCCGGGTGGCCGTGCAGGACGGCCTCGACCTCGGCGGGGGCCACCTGGAAGCCGCGCACCTTGATCATTTCTTTGGAGCGGTCGGTGAGCCGCACCCAGCCGTCCGCGTCCACGCTGCCGACGTCGCCGGTGCGGTACCAGCCGCCGTCGAACGCGCCCGCCGTGGCCTCCTCGGGCAGGTATCCGGCCATCAGCGACTCCGCGCGGGCCTGGATCTCCCCCGTCTCGCCGGGGGCGACCGGCTCGCCGGTCTCCAGCGACACCACGCGCAGCTCCACCCCCGGCACGGCGCGGCCGGCGCTGTCGAGCCGCGCGCCTTCGACCGGGTTGGCGGAGATGACGGGCAGCTCGCTGGCCCCGTAGGCGGGCATCCAGCCGACGCCGGTCCGCGCGGTGACGGCCTCGGCGACGCTCGGGGTCACCGGTGTCGCGCCCCACATGATGTAGCGCAGCGACGACAGGTCGTAGGACTCCAGCTTCGGATGGGACGCCAGGGCCAGCGCGATCGGCGCGACCGCCATCTCCACGGTGATCCGGTCGGTCTCGATGCACTGCAGCACCCGCTCCAGGTCGAACCGGCGGTGCAGCCGCAACCAGGCGCCGGACTCCAGCGCGGTGACGATGTTGAGGATGCCCAGGATGTGCGAGGGCGGCGTGGTGACCTGGATCCGGTCGTCCTCCGTCAGCCCCAGCACCCGGCGCCAGTGCCCGACGGCCGCGCCGAACGAGGCGCGGGTGTGCCGGACGGCCTTGGGCATGCCGGTCGTGCCGGAGCTGAACACCAGCAGCGCGTCGGCCCGGGGGTCGGGCTCGGGGAACGGGCCGTGCCCGGACCCGGTCGGCTCGACCGGCTCGTCCAGATGGAGCATCGGCATCAGCTCGGCCAGCACCGGGTGGTCGCCCACCGCGTGCGACGGCCGGGTGATCGCCATGGCGTGCTCGGCCTCGGCACGCTTCCACGCCGGGCTGAACAGCACGACCGCCGCGCCCAGCCGCCAGACCGCCTGCACCGCCACCACGAACTCGGGCCGGTTGGACGACATGAGCGCGACCCGGTCTCCCGGGCGCACCCCGCGCCGCGCCAGCGCCCCCGCCATCGCGTCGGCCATCGAACCCAGCCGGGAGAGGGTGTACTCCCGCCCTTCGAAGGCGAGTGCCGTCCGCTCGCTCATGTCTCTTCCTCACCGTCCGTCAGGCCGCCGTGTTCGCCCAGGCGGGGCGGGGGGCGGTAGTCGGGTTCGTGGCCGGCCACCTTGATGGAGCCGCCGACCAGGCGGAAGCCGCCGGCCGTCACGACCATCTCCGGGGTGGCCTCCAGCGCCTCGGGCAGCGTGCGGACGGCGGCCGCGGGGACGCCCGACGGGCGGAGCCTCGCCTCCCAGGAGACCGCGGTGTCGGCGGCCAGCGCCCTCGTCACCACGGCCAGGACCTCTTCGCGGCGTTCGGCGCGTTCGGCCATCGTCGGGAAGCCCTCGATTCCGGCCTCGGCCGCGAACGACTTCCAGAAGCCGTCATGGGTGACGAACAACGCCAGGTGGCCTTCGGCCGTCGGGAACAGCTGGGCCGGCACGTAGTAGGAGTGCGCGCCGTTGGGCAGGCGCCGGGGCTCGGTCCCCTCGTTGAGGTAGGCCGACGCGCGGTAGTTGAGCTGGGAGAGCATCACGTCCCGCAGCGACACCTCCACCTGGCCGCCGCGCCCGGAGACGATCTGGGCGAGCAGCCCGATCGCGGCGGTCAGCCCCGAGGAGTTGTCGGCCGAGGAGTAGCCGGGCAGCGTCGGCGGGCCGTCCGGGTCGCCGGTGAGCGAGGCGACGCCGGTGGAGGCCTGGACGACGTAGTCGAAGGCCGGGTCGTCGCCCGCGTCCATGCCGAAGCCGGTGAGCGCGACGCACACGATGCGCTCGTTCCACCGCTTCAGGTCCTCGTAGGTGAGCCCCAGCCTGCGGATCGCCGACGGCTTCAGGTTGACCAGCAGCGCATGGGACTGCGCCACCAGGGCGCCCAGCCGCTCCCGGCCGTCCGCGGAGTTCAGGTCGAGGCGCACGCTGCGCTTGCCGCGGTTGAGGCTGGCGAAGTAGGCGTCGCTCACCTGGCGGGAGATGTCCCCGCCGGGCGGCTCGATCTTGGTGACCTCGGCGCCGAGGTCGGCGAGCATCATCGTCGCGTAGGGGCCGGCCAGCATGTGGCCGACCTCCAGGATCCTGATGCCCGCCAGCGGGCCGGGGCTCACCGGAACTCCTTCGCGAGCTCGGAGATCATCTCCCGGGTCCGGTACTTGGAGGCGACGAGTTCGTCACGGTCGTCGCCGATCGGCAGCAGGCGCACCGACAGGTCGGTGACGCCGGCGTCGGCGAACCGCTGGAAGCGCGCCGCGATCGCCTTCTCGTCACCTGCCGCGCACAGGTCGCCCACGTCCCTGGCGTCGCCGTACTCCAGCAGCTTCTGGTAGTTCGGCGAGATCTCCGCCTCGCCCAGGATCCGGTTGGCGCGTTCGCGCGCCTCGTCGACCCGGGAGGGTTCGCACAGGCAGACCGGGACTCCCGCGATGATGCGCGGGGCCTGGCGCCCGGCCTCCTCGGCCGCCTTGGTGATGCGCGGCACGACGTGTTCGGCGACCGCCCGTTCGTCGGCCATCCACAACACGGTCCCGTCGGCGTGCTCGCCGGCCAGCTTCAGCATGACCGGGCCGAGCGCGGCGACCAGCACCGGCATCGGGGCCGCCGGGCCGAGGTCCAGCGGGTTGTGCACCTCGAACGTGCCGTTCGCCACGTCCACCGGGCCGGGGCCGTTCAGCGCGGCGCGCAGCACCTCCAGGTAGTCGCGGGTGTACGCCGCGGGCTTCTCATAGGGCAGGCCGAGCATGTCCCGGATGATCCAGTGGTGGGACGGGCCGACGCCCAGCGCCAGCCGCCCCCCGGCCGCGGCGTTCGCGGACAGCGCCTGCCGGGCCAGCGCGATCGGATGCTGGGCCTGCAGCGGCACGACCGCCGTGCCCAGTTCGATGCGGGAGGTCCGCGTGCCCATCAGGGCCACCGCGGTCAGCGCGTCGAAGTCCGTAGGGACCTGCGGGATCCACGCGCTGTCCATCCCCGCGGACTCGGCCCACTCTATGTCGGCGAGCAGTTTCTCGACCTTGCGGGCGCCGTCCCCCCGCTCCGCACCGATCATCACACCGATCCGCACGTCTCCTCCTTCTTCCGAAAAACCGCGGGCTCAGGACGCGGCGGGGGTGGCGGTCAGCGCGCGCACCTCCGCGACCAGGGCGTCCAGGGGGGTGCCGGTGGGGAAGACGGCGGCGGCACCGGCCTCCCGCAGCTTCGGCACGTCGCCCAGGGGGATGGTTCCGCCGACGATGACCGCGATGTCCCCGGCACCGGCCGCGCGCAGCGCCTCGACGGTCCGGGCGGTCAGGGCTATGTGCGCGCCGGACAGGATGCTGAGGCCCACGACGGCCACGTCCTCCTGCAGGGCGATCGCCACGATGTCGTCGACCTTCTGCCGGATCCCGGTGAAGACGACCTCGAAACCGGCGTCGCGCAGCGTGCGGGCGACGATCTTGGCTCCGCGGTCGTGGCCGTCCAGGCCCGGCTTGGCCACGAGGACTCTTGTCGGCATCAGAACACCACCGGTTGCTGGAATTCGCCCCACACGTCCTTGAGGGCGGCGACCATCTCGCCGACCGTGCAGTAGGCGTTGGCGCAGTCGATCAGGGGACCCATCAGGTTCTCGGTGCCCTCCGCGGCGCGGGAGAGCGCGGCGAGGGCGGCGCGGGCCGCCGCGGGATCGCGTTCGGCCTTGACCTTGGCCAGGCGCTTGAGCTGGCGCTCGCGGCCCTCGGCGTCGAGTTCGTAGGTGGCCAGGTCGGGCGCCGGCTCCTCGGAGACGAAGCGGTTGACGCCCACGACCGGGCGTTCGCCCTCCTCGATCTCCCGGTGGATCTTGTACGCCTCGTCGGCGATGAGGCCCTGCAGGTAGCCGTCCTCGATGGCGCGGACCATGCCGCCGTGCCGCTCGAGGTCCGCCATGATCTCGACGATCTTCTCCTCGGTCGCGTCGGTGAGCGCCTCGACGAAGTAGGAGCCGCCGAGCGGGTCCACGACCTTGGCGACGCCCGTCTCGTGGGCGAGGATCTGCTGGGTGCGCAGCGCGAGCGTCGCCGACTCCTCGCTGGGCAGCGCGAACGGCTCGTCCCAGGCGGCGGTGAACATCGACTGGACGCCGCCCAGCACCGAGGCCATCGCCTCGTAGGCGACCCGGACGATGTTGTTCTGCGCCTGCGGTGCGTACAGGGAGGCACCGCCAGAAACACAACCGAAGCGGAACATCGACGCCTTGTCAGACGTCGCCCCGTAGCGCTCCCGGACGATCGTCGCCCAGCGGCGGCGGCCCGCGCGGTACTTGGCGATCTCCTCGAAGAACTCGCCGTGCGTGTAGAAGAAGAACGAGATCTGCGGCGCGAACTGCTCGATCGTCATCCGGCCGCGCTCGATGACGGTGTCGCAGTAGGTGACGCCGTCGGCGAGGGTGAAGGCCATCTCCTGGACGGCGTTGGCGCCCGCGTCGCGGAAGTGCGCGCCCGCCACGGAGATCGCGTTGAACCGCGGCACCTCGGCGGCGCAGAACTCGATGGTGTCGGCGATCAGCCGCAGGGACGGCTCGGGCGGCCAGATCCAGGTGCCGCGCGAGGCGTACTCCTTGAGGATGTCGTTCTGGATCGTGCCGGTGAGCTTCGCCCGCGGCACGCCCTTCTTCTCCGCGGCGGCCACGTAGAACGCCAGCAGGATCGCGGCGGTGCCGTTGATGGTGAAGCTGGTGCTGATCCTGTCCAGGGGGATGCCGTCGAACAGCACCTCGGCGTCGGCGAGGGTGTCGATGGCGACGCCGACCCGGCCGACCTCCTCGCTCACCTCGGGGTCGTCGGAGTCGTAGCCGCACTGGGTCGGCAGGTCGAGCGCCACCGACAGGCCGGTGCCGCCCTGCTCCAGCAGGTAGCGGTAGCGCTCGTTGGACTCCTCGGCGGTGCCGAAGCCGGAGTACTGGCGGAACGTCCACATCTTCTTGCGGTAACCCGCGGCGAAGTTGCCGCGGGTGAACGGGAAGGAGCCGGGGCCGGGCGGATCGGCGCGCCGGTCCTCGGGTCCGTAGACCGGCTTCAGGGGGATGCCGGACGAGGTCCGGCCGGGGTCGTTCATGGGGGTGTCACTCCTCGTTCCATGGCGTTCACTCCTTGTCGGCGAGGCCGTCTGTTTCTTCGGGCGCGGGCCTCAGCGCGGCGGCGAGGGAGGCCAGCGCGGCCTCCAGCGCGCCGAGATCGCCGCCGAGCTCCGCGGAGGTCTTCTTGACGTGGTCCACGTCCTTGCCCAGGAATTCGGCGGTGTCCGCGGTGAACCGCGCGACCGAGCCGCGGGAGGCGACGCCCGCCATCGCGCGGCTCGTGGAGCTGCCGTGCGGGAGCGCCCGCAGGAGGTCCTCCTCCGCCAGGCCCCACCGGGCCGCCAGCGCGACCGTGTCGGCCAGCAGCCCGAGCTGGGCGGCGAACAGCGCGTTGTTGAGGAGCTTCACCCGCTGGCCCGAACCCGGCGGGCCGACGTGCAGGAGCGGCTCGCCGTAGGCCTCCAGCGCGGGCCGCACCCGCTCCACCGCCCCCGCAGGGCCGCCCGCGAAGAGGGTCAGCCGTCCGGCGGCGATGTCGTGCGGCCCGCCGCTGACCGGCACGTCGAGCGCCTCGATCCCGCGTGCCGCGGCCTCGGCGGCGACGGCCTCGGCCGTGGCCGGGCTCCCGGTGGTGTGCACGACGAGCACGGACCCGGACGGCATCGCGTCGAACAGCGCACCGCCCAGGCACACCTCCCGGACCTGCTCGTCGGTGAAGACGCACACCATGACGGCCTCCGCGTCCGCGGCGACCTCCGCGAGGTCGTCCGCGACGCGCGGCCCCCGCCCTTCCAGGGCGCGGCGGGTGCCGGCCGAACGGGCCAGCACCTTCACGTCGTGGCCCGCGGCGGTGAGCCGGTCCACCATCGGGCGGCCCATCCGCCCGGCGCCGACGAATCCGAGGCGCATCCTCACTCCTTCCCTTCAGCGGTGCCCTGGTCAGGGGGTGGATCGCGGCGCTGCCGACACCCGCCGCCGCACCTGCTTGATCAGGCGGTTGGTCTCGTAGGCGACGAGTCCCGGGTTCCCTCCGGCGTCGGCCAGCACGGCCAGGCAGCTCCCCTGTCCCGCGGGCAGCACGAAGAACAGCAGGGCGTCCAGCTCCACGAAGGCCTGGCGCACCCGCTCTCCACCGAAGTGATCACGCGCGCCGTTGGCCAGGCTGTGGAAGCCCGACGCCAGCGCCGCGAGGAATTCCGCGCCCTGCGGCGTGACGTTCCCCGACGCGCCCATCACCAGCCCGTCCCGGGACAGCAGGACCGCTTGGCGCACCTCGTCGACCCGGGTGACCAGGTCGTCGAGCAGCCAGTCGAACTCGTGCGCGTTCCGGCTTCCGCTCATGGCCGCCTCCTCGTCTCGTCCGGACCGTCGTCCATGTCGTCGTCATCCGCACGGGCCTGCAGCCAGCCGGACTGCAGCGAGGTCATCAGGTTGCGGCGCAGCTCCGGGTCCGGGTCGTCGAACGCCTCCTCGTCCCGGCCCGCCACCACGTCCCAGGAGGCCGAGGAGTGGTCGCGCAACTGCGGCGCCAGGTTCTCCTGCCGCCTCCGCCGCGGGAGCCGCCTCGTGCCCGGCTCCCGCCGGTCCTCCTCCTGGGCCGCCGCGGGCCCGGCGGGCGAGGGCGGCGGGGTGGGCGGGGGAACGGGCGGCGGCACCGCGGCATGCCTCGCCGGGGGCGTCGCATTCCGCACCGGCGGGTCCTGCGGAGCCGCGTACCTCGCCGGGGCGTCGGAGCGCCGGGCGGGTCCGGACAGCGCCGGATGGGGCTTGCCCCCGTGGCCCTCCTGCCCGCGCGCCTGGTCGCCGTTGGCCACCAGGGACCGCGGGACCAGCACGATCGCGGTGGTGCCGCCGTACGCGGAGGCCTGGAGCCGCACCCTGA
Organism: Actinocorallia populi; assembly: GCF_002995495.1. Taxonomy (GTDB): domain Bacteria; phylum Actinomycetota; class Actinomycetes; order Streptosporangiales; family Streptosporangiaceae; genus Actinocorallia; species Actinocorallia populi. The sequence continues at coordinate 35,676 of NZ_PVZV01000010.1, forward strand.
TCTCGTGCAGCGCCGCCAGCCGCGCCACGACGAAGAGCCCGAGCCGGTCGGTGTCGGCCAGGTCGAACTCCACCGGCTCGGCCAGGCGCTGGTTCAGCTCGGCCAGCTGCTCGGCGTCCAGGCCCAGCCCGCGGTCGATCACCTCGATCACCAGCCCGTTGGCCACCAGGTCCGCCTTGACGGTCACCTCGGTGGTCGGCGGGGAGAAGGAGGCGGCGTTCTCGATCAGTTCGGCCAGCAGGTGGATCACGTCGGTGACGACGTCGCCGTCCACCGAGGACGCGTCGGCCGACGGCGTGGTCTCCACCTCCACCCGGGTGTAGTCCTCCACCTCGGCGATGGACGCGCGGATCAGGTCCTCGGCCGAGACCGGCCGGTCCCAGGCGCGCGTCGTCTGCGCGCCCGACAGGATGACCAGGCCCTCGGCGTGGCGGCGCATGCGGGTGGTGAGGTGGTCGAGCCGGAACAGGGCCTCCAGTTCCTCGGGGCTGGAGGCCCTGCGCTCCATCTCGTCCAGCAGCCGCAGCTGGCGGTGCAGCAGCGACTGGCTGCGCCAGGAGAGGTTGACGAAGACGCGGTTGATGCTCGAGCGCAGCTCCGCCTCGCCGACCGCGGTGCCGACCGCGGTCCGCTGGACCGTGGCGAACGCGTCGGCGACCAGGGCGACCTCCCGCGTCCGGCCCGCCGGGGGCCGGGGCGCCTCGGCCTCCACGTCCACCTTCTCGCCGCGGCGCAGGCGCGCCACCACCCGGGGCAGCCGCTCGTGGGCGAGTTCCTGCGCCATGTGCTGCAGCCCGCGCAGCTCGCGGGCCAGCCGGCCGGCGAACAACAGCGAGATCGCGACCGAGACGGCCACGGCCAGCAGGCCGACGCCGCCCGTCAGGTAGAACCGCAACATGATCTCGTCGCGGATCGGCTGGAGCTGCTGCTTCTCCAGCACCTTGCTCGCCTGGTCGTTGGTGCCCAGCCAGGCCGGCGTCAGCTGCGCGAGCGCGGCCTTCCACTCGGTCTGCCGGGGCGCGGCGCCGCGCTGCACGAGGCCGTCCTCCAGCGACCGGTAGGAGGTGTAGGCCGGTGACTCCGCGAACCGCCGCAGGATCAGGGAGATCTCCCCCTCCACCCCGGCGCGCGCCAGCTCGAAGAACTCCTCCTGGCTGCCGGCCCAGCGGGCGAACGCCGCGCGGTGGGCGGGGCTCACCGTGCCGGTCCTGGCGGTCGACAGCAGCACGTCCTGGCGCAGGACGAAGTCGTGCGCCCAGAAGAGATAGAGCAGCGAGTTGCTGTGCTGGTAGACGCCGACGTCGTCGACGCTCGCCAGGGTCGTCATCAGCCGGACCGAGCCGTCGATCAGCGCGCTGTACCCGTCGATGGACCGCAGCGGGTTGATCTGCTCCGCCTCGACCTGGGAACGCAGCGTCCCGAGTTCGTCGTAGGAGCCGTTGAGCGCCTCCAGCCGCTGCGCCACCGCGCCCGTGACCGCCTCCTGCACCTTCGGGGAGAGGGAGGACTCGCGGAAGATCTCCAGCTGGGTGGCCGTCGCGGCCGTCTTCTCCCGGAACGCCTGGGCGTTCTTCTCCCCGGGAGCGGCCAGCAGGAGCGCCGCGGCGGCCCTCTCCTGCTGGACGGCCTGGATGAGGGCGCCGGTGGGCACGCCGATCTCGTCGTAGACGGTGGAGAAGTCGCCGCGCTCCAGCGCGTCGGACAGCGTCGCGGCGGTGGAGAAGATCCACAACCCCGCCAGCGAGACCAGCGGGATCACCAGCAGGATCCCGATCCTGCGCCGGATCGGGAGGGTGCGCAGCCGTTCGCGGGAGCGGCCCCCGGGTTCCGGCGGTCCCGATTCCCGCGGTGGGGCCCCGCTCTCGGCTCTTCGTCTCATTGCAGGCGGTCCTTCATCACCTTGCCGGTGGCGTTGAGGGGGAGTTCCTCCAGGAGGACCACGGAGCGCGGCACCTTGTAGCCGGCCATGCGCTCCCTGCTCCAGGCGATCAGCGCCTGCTCGGTGACGGGGGCGCGGGGCACGACGAAGGCCTTGCCCACCTGGCCGAGCCGCTCGTCGGGGACGCCGATGACGGCGGCCTGGGCGACGGCCGGGTGCTCCAGCAGGAAGTCCTCGATCTCGGCGGGGTAGGCGTTGAAGCCGCCCACGATGAACATGTCCTTCTTGCGGCCGATGATCTTCAGCCTGCCGTTCTCGTCCAGCGACCCGAGGTCGCCGGTGTGCAGCCAGCCGTCGGCGTCGACCGCCTCGGCGGTGGCCTCCGGGTCGTCGAGGTAGCCCCGCATCACGCTGTAGCCGCGCACGAGGACCTCGCCGTCGTCGGCGATGCGCACCTCGACGCCGTCGCACGGGGTGCCGACCGTCGTCGCGATGTCCTCGAACGAGTCGCCCGGCCGGGAGGCGGTGGCCGTCCCCGCCTCGGTCAGGCCGTAGCCGGTCATGATCGAGGTGAAGGGCAGCTCGGTGCTGACCCGGCGGATGAGCTCGACCGGGATGTCGGCGGCGCCGGTCACGGCCACCCGCAACGAGGAGATGTCGCGCCCCGCCCGGGTCCGCCGGTCGCCCGGAGCCGCCAGCAGCGAGTGGTAGACGGTGGGCGCGCCGGGCAGCACCGTCACCTTCTCGCGTTCCACCAGCTCCAGGACGTGGCCGACGTCGAAGACCGGCACCGGGAGGATCGTCATGCCCCTGATCAGGGACGCGACGCAGCCCGCCTTGTAGCCGAAGGTGTGGAAGAACGGGTTGACGATCAGGTAGCGGTCGCCTTCGCGCGTCCCGGCCAGGTCGCACCACTCGGAGTACAGCCGGAGGGTCTGGCGGTGGTTCATCATGACGCCCTTGGGGCGCCCGGTCGTCCCGGACGTGAAGATGACGTCGGCGACGTCGTCGCCGCTCACCTTCCGCTCGAACGGCGAGCCGCTGGACAAGAAGTCCGACTTCAGGTCGATCAGCGGCACGCCGTCCGGCGCGGTGTACTCCTGGCCGAGGAAGCCCTGCTGGACCAGGAGCAGCTTGGAGCCGCTGCGGCGGATGACGTCGCCGGCCTCCTCGGCCTTGAACCGGGTGTTGACCGGCACCAGCACGCCGCCCGCGGTCACCAGGCCGAACGCCGCGATGATCCACTCTGCCGAGTTGGGCGCCCAGACCGCCGCCCGGTCCCCCTTCCCGATCCCGGCCGAGGCGAAGGCGCCCGCCGCCGTGCGGACGCGCTCGGCCAGCTCGGTGAAGGTGAGCCGGAGCGGCCCGTCCACGACCGCTTCGGCGTCGCCGAAGCGGTCGGACGAGCCGAGCACCATCTCGGGGATGGTGTCCCAGGTCATTTCGCGATCAGCCTGGCGAGGTTGCCGCCCATGATCTTGGCCTTCTCCTCGTCGGTGAAGGCCGTGAGCTCGTCGACGTGGGTGATCGGGTCGGCCTTGCCCTCGGGGTGGGGGTAGTCCGAGCCGAACAGCACACGGTCGATCCCCAACAGGTCGCCCAGCGCGGCCATGTCGTCCTCGATGAACGGGCTGACGTGGATCAGGCGGCGCATCTGCTCCACCGGGTGCTCCTCGAAGCCGTGCGGCATCTTCTTGTAGGCGTCCTTCAGGCTCGCCATCAGCGGGGCCACCCAGGACGACCCGGTCTCCACGGTCGCGATCTTCAGGTCGGGGAAGCGGGACAGGCAGCCGTGGGCGATCAGCGACCCCACCGCGTCCTCGATCGGCCGCCACTGCCCGAGGTGGCGGAAGGGCTGGGGCTTGAACGGCAGGTACTCCTGCCCGGCGCCCTCCCAGTCGTTGACGTAGCGCGCGTAACCGCTGTCTGAGGAGTGGAAGGCCACCAGCGTGCCGGACTCCTGCACCAGCTTCCAGAACGGGTCGAACTCCGGCAGCGCGAACGACCGGGGGCCGCGGAACCCGTAGGCCGGGGCGGGGCGGATCAGGATGGCGCGCGCTCCGCGCTCCAGCGCCCACTCCAGCTCCTCGATCGCCTTCTCCACGATCGGCAGCGTGATCACCGGGGTGGTGAAGATGCGGTCCTTGTAGTTGAACGACCAGACCTCGTCCAGCCACTGGTTGAGCGCGTGGACGACCACGTGTGTCAGTTCCGGGTCGTCGCGCATGCGCTCTTCCAGCAGGCTCGCCAGCGTCGGGAACATCAGGGTGCGCTGGACGCCCTGCTCGTCCATCAGCTCCAGCCGCGGGCCGGGCTCCCGGAACGCCGGGATCGACTCCATCGGGGCGCCGACGATCTCCCGGTAGGACTTGCCCTCCGGGTTGCCGTGCTTGAAGTAGTCCTCCTGCGCGCCCGGACGTGCCACCTTCTCGAACGTCGGGTTCGGGATGTACTCGCTGATCTGGCCCTTGATCGCGATCTTCGTCCGGCCCCTGACCTGCACGTACTGGATCGCGCTCTGGTACTCCTTCGGCAGGTACCGGGTGAACGCGTCCTCGGGCTCGTACAGGTGGTTGTCCGCGTCGAAGACCGGATACGGAAGCACACGTGACGGCATTGAGATCCTCCTTTGCGGAATGCGAGAATCCTATTCTCAAGTGGAGCGTACTGCAATGTCCTGAAGGCTCCGCCTCAGGACGAACTTCTGGACCTTGCCGCTGGCGGTGCGCGGGAAGTCGGCGACCTCGCGCAGCTCCTCCGGCCACTTCTGCCGGGCCAGCCCCACGCCCTCCAGGTGGGCGCGCATCTCCTCCAGGGAGAACATCGCGTGGCCGGGACGCAGCCGCACCACGGCGGCGGCGTGCTCGCCGAGCCGCGCGTCGGGGGCGGCCACCACCGCGGCCTCCGCGACCGCGGGCATGCCGAGGAGCGCCTCCTCGACCTCCAGCGCGCTGATGTTCTCGCCGCCGCGGATGATGACGTCGGACTTGCGGTCGGTGATCGTCAGGTAGCCGTCCTCGTCGACCACCCCGATGTCGCCGGTGCGGTACCAGCCGTCCTCGTCGAAGGCGGCCTCGGTCAGCGCCGGGTCGGTGTAACCCAGGCACAGCTCCGGGCCGCGGCTGAGGATCTCGCCGTCCTCGGCCAGCCGCAGCTCCACGCCGGGCAGGACGTCGCCGTCGGTGTGCAGCCGCTTGTCCACGGGCGCGGTGTACCGCGAACCCGTGATCGACGGGTGCTCGGTGCTGCCGTAGGAGCGGAACACCGTGATGCCCAGGTCCTCCAGGCGGGTGGTGACCGCCGACGGGACCGAGGAGCCGCCGAGGCCGGCGTACTTCATGTACGGCAGGTGCCCGGGTGTGAAGTCGGGGTGGTCGAGCAGGCTCGTCACGTAGTACGTCGCGCCGCCCCCGACGGTGAGCCCGTCGCTCTTCATCAGCGCCAGCGCCTGCCCCGGGTCCCAGACGTCGGCGAGGTTCACCGGGGTTCCGTCCAGCACCGGGATGAGGAAGGCGTTCACCATGCCGATGAAGTGGCCCACCGGGGCCGCGGTGAGCTGCTTGCCCCGGTCCGGCGGGTAGAGCCCGGCGAGCTGGCGCGTCTCGTGGCCGAGCGTCCGGTGGCTGTGCACGACGCCCTTGGGGTCGCTGGTCGTGCCGGAGGTGAACGCGATCAGGCAGGGTGCCGACGGGTCCGCCGCCAGGACGCCCTCCATGGGCTCGTCGGCCAGCAGGTCGTCGAAGTCGCGTCCCACCACGCCGACGACGGGCACGTCGGCGAAGAGGTCGGCCTGGTGCTCCAGCCTGCCGAAGCTCTCGGGGCCGATGAAGACGCGGGGCTTGACCGTCTCCAGGATGTAGCCGACCTCCTTGCGCCCGTAGAAGTGCACGACGGGCACCACGGTCGCGCCGAGGAACGACGACGCCCAGAAGACCGCGGCCGCCTCCATCCAGTTGGGGAGCTGGAAGACGACCGTGTCGCCGGGGCCGACGCCCCGGTCCCGCAGGCCCGCGGCGAGCCTGCGGGCCACCCGTTCGACGTCGCGGAAGGTGCCGGACCAGGGCCGTACGGCCGAGTGCACCCGGAACAGGGTGTCGGGCGCCTCCCGCAGGCCGCGTGCGAGCAGGTCACCGATGGTCTCCCGGGTCCACCAGCCCGCCTCCTCGTAGCGCCTGACCAGCTCAGGGGGGATCGTTCGCATGATGAGCGCTCCGTTCGTAGACAGGAGAATTGTAATCTCACTAGCGGAGAAGATAAATTCCATACATGGCACGAGACCACGGCTTCCACCCGATCCGCGTCAAGCGGGTCATCCAGGAGACGGCCGACACCCGAACCTACGTACTGGACACGGCTTTCGACTACGAAGCCGGTCAGTTCATGACGTTCAAGGTGTGCGGCACGCTCCGCAGCTACTCGATGTCCAGCTCGCCGACTACCGACACCGAGGTGATGACGACCGTCAAGCGGGTTCCCGGCGGCCTGGTCTCGAACTGGATGCACGACCACCTCTCCCCCGGCGACCTCGTCGAGGCCACCCTCCCCGCCGGCGTCTTCTGCCTGCGGGAGAACGGCGCTCCGCTCGTGGCGTTCTGCGGCGGCAGCGGCGTCACCCCGGTCCTGTCCCTGGTCAAGACCGCGCTGGCCACGACGGACCGGCGGGTGAGACTGCTGACGGCCGACCGTGACGCGGACGCGGTCATCTTCGGGCCGGTGCTGGACGGACTGGCCGAGCGGTACCCCGGCCGGTTCGAGCTGCGCCGCCACCTGGACACCGACGGCGGCTTCCTCACGGAGCCGCAGATCCGGGAGTTCGCCGGGAACGCTCCCGGCACCGACTTCTACGTCTGCGGCCCGGACCCGTTCATGGACCTGGTGGAACGGGTCCTGCTGGACGGGGGGACCGACCCGTCGCAGATCCTCATCGAGCGGTTCGGGCTCCCCGCCGCCGAACCCGCCGAGCAGCCCGCGGAGGCCGAGGGCACCATCACCATCGTCCTGGGCGGCAAGAAGCACACCGTCCCGCAGCACTCCGGCGAGACCCTGCTGCAGAGCGCGCGCCGGGCGGGCCTCTCACCGCCCTTCTCCTGCGAGGCGGGCAACTGCGCCACCTGCATCGCCCAGGTCACCGAGGGCGCGGCGCGGATGCAGATCAACAACGCGCTCGAGGACGACGAGATCGCCGACGGCTGGGTGCTCACCTGCCAGGGCGAGCCGACGACCCCCGACATCACCGTCGTCTACGAGGACTGACGGCCCCCAACGAGCCTGGAGACACACGTGGCAGAGGTAGAACTCGACTTCGACGGCGGCCTCGCGGTCATCACCATCAACCGGCCGCACGCGCGCAACGCCATCGCCCCGTCCACCATGGACGAGCTGGAGAAGGCGCTCACCGAGGCCGCCGACGCGCAGGCGCTGGTCATCACCGGGGCGGGCGACCGCGCCTTCGTCTCGGGCGGCGACCTGAAGGAGCTGGCGAAACTGCGCACCGAGGAGCAGGCCATGGACATGGCACTGCGCATGCGGGGCGTCTGCGACCGGATCGCCGCCTTCCCCGGCCCGGTGATCGCCGCGCTGAACGGCCACGCCCTGGGCGGCGGAGCCGAGGTCGCGGTGGCCGCCGACATCCGGATCGCGGCCGACGACATCCGGATCGGCTTCAACCAGGTGGCCCTGGCGATCATGCCGGCCTGGGGCGGCGCCGAACGGCTCGCCTCCCTCGTCGGCCGCGGCCGGGCGCTGATGCTGGCGGGCTCCGGCGAGATCCTCGGCGCCGCCGAGGCCGAGCGCCTCGGCCTGGTGGACCGGGTCGTGCCCCGCGCGTCCTTCGAGAAGGGCTGGCGCTCCCTGGCGGAGTCCCTGGCCAACGGCTCCGTACGGTCGATCAAGCAGGTCATGACAGGTGTCGCTCCGGACGAGGCCGCACGCGCCTTCGCCCGCCTGTGGGTGGCGGACGCCCACTGGGAAGCAGCTGAAAGGGTGATGAACCGTGGCAAATGAAGTGCAGGTCGAGACGAGCCGCACCGGCCTGGTCGTACGCCCGCCGGATCCGGCCGAGATGGCCGTCCTCTACCTGCACGGCGACTCGTCCTTCTCGGGCGAGCCGGAGCAGGCGCTCGAGGCCGCCGAGCACCTCAGCCTGCGGACGGGCGCCACCGTCGTATGCGCCCGCTACCGCCCCGTCTTCCCCTCCGCGCTCGTGGACGTCCAGACCGCCTACCACTACAGCCAGGCCATGGGCCCGGTCGCCGTGGCGGGCGAGGGCGCAGGCGCCGGACTCGCCGCCGCCCTGCTGATCCGGCTGCGCGACGCCGGATCCACGCTCCCCTCCTGCGCGACGCTCGTCTCTCCGCTGCTCGACCTGAGCCTCCAGGCCCCGAGCTTGCTGTTCAACGCGAGCGCCAACCCCGAGTTCGACCTCGCCGAGCTCCGCGCCCGAGTCGGGCGGTACGCCGCCGACCGAGACCTCACGGATCCTTTCGTGAGCCCGCTGCACGGCAACCTCCACGGCCTCCCGCCCGTCCAGCTCCTCACCTCGGGCACCGACCCCCTGCTGGACGACGCCCTGGCCTTCGCCGCCCGCGCCGCCCACTCCAGCGTCTCGGTCGACCTGCACGTCCACCCGGACGCCACGGGCCTGCACGCCGAGACCATCCCCTCCATGGCCGCTTTCATCAGGACCCAGACCCCTGCCGCCGTCACCCGCACCTCCACCTGAACGGAAAGGGCCGGAAGATGTCGCTCTTCCAGCCCTTTCCGTTCTGCCGACTCTTCATCAGCGGATCCGGGGGTCGAGCCCCTGACGGCGCCCCCTGATCTGGGTGATCCCCCTGTTGAGAGAGCAACCAGCCCTGTTGGTGAAGCCGATGGGAGACCAGCGTCGGCTTGCTGGCGGGGCATGCCGACCACCGACGTCTATGCCACTGCAACATCACCGTGCAATGTGTGACACGCCAGTCTGGCAGAGCGCCTCGGTGTCTGCTTGCGTCGAGGACGCTTGGCTCTGGGAACGCCGGTCCGGCATCGAGGATGAGCTGGGGCACCGCCTCGGCGGAGTCATGAGCAACTCGGGGCACGACTGCGACGTAGGTCGGCGGTGAGCACGAAGCTCGCGTGACTGAGCTGGTCCTGGATGACCTTCAAATCCGTCCCGGCCTGCAAGACCAGGCTGCCAGCGATCCCATGGTGCTCTGCAGCGTCAGGAAACTCCCGCTCGCTGTGATCCTGCTGATGCGGAACACCAGCACAAGTACCGCACCGACGCCGCTCCGCGCGTCGACTCCTCATGCGGCATCTGCCATTTCCTGGCGGTGCGAGTCGTCGCCTGTCCGACAGCTGCTCACACTCGCTGATCATTACCAGCCGGTCCACCGATCGCTGACACACGGGATCCTCTTGCCCAAAGGCAGCGTCTGACTGGACGTGGACGACTCCTACCGCCCTCAGCCAATCCCCGGTATTCCTTCCGTAACCGATGAAGGCACCCCGCCGAAGCGCCGGTGGATAGGGACCGTAGTCGGCGTACTCGGCGCGATCGCAATGCTCGCTGCACTATTCGCGGTGCTGGGGCCGGGCGCAGCCTGGTGGGTCGAGCACGTCGACAAGGTCCCGCTTGATGGCAAGGACGCGGTCACCGGCAAGGACCGCCAAGACGTGCTCGACAACGCCCGCGGCCGACTCGCCGGGATCGCAGCCGGGTTGCTCGCAGCAGCGGCAATCTTCTACACCGCGGCAAACGCGGCCTCAGCCCGCCGCACAGCCGAGGCCGCAGTTCGCAGCTCCGAAGCCTCTGAACGCACCACCCAGGCCGCCTTCCACAGCGCCGAAGCCTCCCAAGAAACTGCCCGCGCTGCCGTCCGCACCGCTGCTGCCACTGAACGTGGCCTGGTCACCGGCCGCTACACCGCCGCCATCGACCAGCTCGGCTCCGACAAACCAGCCGTCCAACTCGGCGGTGTTCACGCCTTGGCCGGCATCGCCGACGACGCACCCGACATGCGCCAGACCTGCATCGACGTTCTATGCTCCTACCTCCGCCTGCCCTATGACCCAGACCCTGGTGCCAACGGTGATCCCTCAGCCCGCAAGGCCTACCGAGCCTTTCGCGAAGTCCGCCACACCGTCATCCGCCTTATTGGCAACCGCCTCCGCCTGTCCTCAAACAACCCTCACTCCTGGCAAGGCAGCGACTTCGACTTCACCGATGTCATCTTCGACGGCGGCGATCTCCACAAGTCCGTCTTTTCCGGAGGCACCATCGACTTCAAGGGCGCGCAGTTCGCCAGCGGTACCGTCAACTTCGAAGAAGCGGAGTTCATTGACGGGTACGTCAGCTTCAAGGGCGCGCAGTTCACCGGCGGCACCCTCGACTTCACGGAGGCGAAATTCGCCGGCAGTGACATCAGCTTCGAGTTTGCGAAGTTCTTCGATGGCATTCTCAATTTCGAGTACGCAGAGTTCTCCGATGGAGAGGTTCAATTCTGGGATACAGAGTTCAGCGGAGGCCACATGAACTTCTCGTACATCAACCTCACAGGTGGCATCCTCCATTTCTTGGGCGCGACCCTTAACGGCAACACCATCGACTTCAGAGACAGTCGGTTTTCTGATGGATCCATCTTCTTCGAGGATACAGAATTCGCCGACGGTACCGTCAGCTTCGATAATACGACACTCACTGGCGACACCATTTTCTTCAAAAATTCTGAACTCACCGGCGGCACCGTCGACTTCACCAATGCGAAATGTCAGCGGCCGCCATCATTTACCAGGCAAGATCTGGGTATACTACTGCCAACAGAATGGCATAACTCCTAGCAGCACAAAGAACACTCCTCTTTCCCACTCCCTAAAGTGGGAGGATCAGGTAGCCCTTACCGAGGGTGGCTATTGGTTACGTAGCAACCGGTTGCCAGTGAGGCGGAGGTCATCTTCATCCCTCAGGCCTGAGCCCGGCACTCCCTTGAGGCGAACCGAGCCCATGGTGATGGGAAGTGCTCAGCAGATGCCGGACATGCGCTCTCACGTGAGGAGCGAGACGGGCATGGACGGGGTCTCGGTCGGCTGCTTGCAGAAGGATCGCCGCCACGGTGATCTCGGCAAGCCGACCGTCTGGCGTGTCCAGGACATTCAAAAAGGTCTTCCGGACTTGTGCGGCCGTTTCCGGGACGGGCAGGGTGTAGGCGTGGAGATGCGCAGCATCGAAGCCGTGTGGGGCGGGGCCGAACCCTTCCCAGTCCAGGATGGTGAGTTCAGGGCCGGTGAGGTTGGCCCAATGGAGATCTCCATGGGCCAACCCCCATCTCTGGACAGTGGTGTCGAGGCCTGTCTCACCGAGGTAGCGCGGGATGGTCCGATGAATGTAGTCCTGTGTGACGACGGGCTGACGGCCGTCGGGGACCGGCGTTGCGGCGACCACGTCGCAGGCACGCCGCAACTGGAACCACCAGGTGTCAGGCAACGCTATGCGCTCGGTGAGATCGGGAGAAGGCGAGCAGGGAGGCTCTGGCACATACGAGCTGAGTTCGGCGCGGTAGGCGTACTCATGGCCTTTCCACTCGGCGGAACGAAGCAGTCGGGGCCTTGGGATCTCATCCGAGAGCACCGCGGCGGCCGTTTTCGTGCCGACCCAGAGTTTGCCGCCGGCTTTGCCCGCCGGGGCTTCCATCACACGAAGCCATGCGCGCCCGTGAGCGTCTTCAACCGGCATCCCGAGCGTTCTGCCGCCATGGCCCCAAGCCTCGGGCGTCCCGAAGACCGGAGCGCAGGTGAGTCGTGTCGCCGCGTCGGTGAAGGCGGCATGCATCCGGTCTCGTACAGCCGAATCATCAGGCTCGGAGAACACGGCAGACCTCCCGGAGGTGGGGTGGTGTGATCGGTGGGCGGCGGAACGCTGTGAGAGCGTCCTGCCAGTGTGCCGTAGTCGAAGCTGAAAGCAGGGCACCGGTGACACCCGGTGTGGAGGCCACCACGGACAGGGCCGCCACCACGGGGGACGAGCCGGGGCTGATCCGAGCGGCCAGATCTTCGGTGACCATGTCGGTGAGTTCGCCGCCACTCAGCGGCGCAGAAGCCCATACCTCGAGCCCGGCCTCGGCCGCCTGCGTGACAGGACCGGCGCTTCGGAGAGCTTCGGCGACCGGGCGGATGTGCACGAGACTCACGGGGAGCTGGATCGCCTTCAAGTGAAAGTCAGAACTTCCAGCAGCGTCTCGTGCTGCAGAGATCAGCTCTCGTACGGTGAATGCGCCGTCGGTGAAGCCGCTCCAGGTGGCGATTCCGTAACCGGTGATCTGGCCAGCGTGGACGGACTGCTCGCAGACCTCGAATGCCCGAGCCATCTGGGTGAGGAGCCGAGCCCGATCATGATGGGCATCGTGTTCGGGGTTATGCAGGTAGAGGAGGTCGAGTCGTTTTCTGCGCAGCTCAGCGATATTGGCGGCGATCCGATGGTCGATGTAGGCCGGGGATATGGAGTGGCATCGAGCCGCTTCCTGATCGGTGATGGTGCCCATACGCCGCGCGGTCTGAGCCTGCGTACGGGTCATGTGCCCAACCTTGGTGAAGACCCGTACCTCAGGATGGTGGGGCAGAATCCGAGCCAGTTGCTCATGTGCGGTTCCGTGAGCGTAGACGGGAGCCGTGTCGATGGCCGTGACACCGGCCGCGATGGCCACACGGGCGGCAACGGCCACGTCGCGACAGCGATACGTCCCCAAGCCGAGGGCGGTCACCGTCGCTCTCCCACGGACAAGATCCCGGCATGCAGGAATTGACTGAGAAGGTCAGCGGCCTGTGCGGTGGTGATGTCCGAAGCCTGAGCGAGAACGCCGAGAACCTCTGAACGGCCGGAGACAAGGATCTCCAGCAGGGGCTCCGCTCGGCATGCGAGCGACCAGCGCTGTCCAGCAGCTTCCAGCACCAGGTTCTCTCCCGAGCGTCTCATGACCGCACGCGGAGCCGTCAGCGCGACCCGCAGATCGGGATCGGCTGGGAGCGTCTCGTGAACGGCGTGAGGCAGGCTGAAGCCGCCATGGACTCCATAAGCGGAGTCTCTTGCAGTCAGGTACTTCTCGATCAGAGACGGGTCTCCGAGTCTCTCGGCCAGCAGCTCGGCGATGTCGTTCCGCCACATGGCGTCCGCGTGGTCGGCCGTGCGGGGAATGTCGGTGCGAATGATCTCGTGGGCGCGTAGTTCGTCGATCAGCCAGGCCAGCAGGTCGACTCCGGTGTGGGTGGTCAGTCCACAGGTCAGGTGAAGTGACGGCTGCCCGGTGGAGGCTGCGGCGGCGTGCCACCAGCCCCGTGGCACATGCAGGACGTCACCGGCGCGGAGAGTGAACTCGTCGATCGGCGTCGTGGGAGGGGCGTCGTCGAAGTCGACGTCCCGGTACAGCGGAGCCGGTCGGGTCGGGCCGTAGACCCGCCACCGTTTCGCTCCCGAGATCTGGATGACGATGACGTCGTGGTCGTCCCAATGAACGCCGAAGCCTTCCTTCGCGGTCCAGGAGGCGTAGGCGTTGACCTGGACACCGGTGCGCAACTGCCGTTCCAGAGCGCTCACCAGGTCGCGGATCGGCGGGTGCATCTCCTCGATGGCGTCCAGCACCAGGGTCGCACCCTTCCGAAGTTGGGCGGACAGGAGGTGGGGCTGCGGGGCATGCCAGGGCTGCATGCGCCGGTACGTCCGCTGCTCGCAGTACTCCTCTACCCGGATGGTCTCTCCGCCGAGGGCGAGACGCAGCCGGGGCGGTTCCAGCCGATGGGTGTTGAGGATCTCGTTCAGTGCCGGCCAGGTCAGCAGGTCGGCGAATCGGTTCTGCTCCCCGGCGGGCGCGGAGAAGACACGGTGGGCGCGGCCCAGGTCCTGGGCGAGGAACTCGTCCCCGCCCAGGACCTTGACGATCAGATCGGACATTGTCGCTGATCAGTTGTCGTTGAGGTCGGACTTGCCGGTGGACCCGCCGTCGGACGGCTGCGTGGCCCGGCCGCGCGCCGCCACGATCCTCTCCACGGCCACCACCAGGCCGCCGTTCGCCTCGCTGTTCATCGCTGCTCCTTTCCACCGCACCGCCCCTGTGGCGGGCTCGGCATGCCCACACTCTGCGGTGTGCAGCACGGCCCGAACAGTGGCCGGGACCGTGCCCCGGTTCCGTGGACTCGGCCCACGGAGCCATCTCCTCGATCACCGTTGCGCTCCGTCCGGAGACCGCTACGCTCTTGGTCGAGGCCATAGGCGAGCCGAAGGCGAACGACGTGACCAGGCGCAGAATCTTCGATCCGGGAGCAGTCCCGATACGGTTCTGGCAGCGTGACGACGTCCAAGCATCCCTCGCGCACCGCGATGTAGCGCAGTTGTTCCGCCTGTTCCTGGACGAGTTCTCCGAATGCACCCAGACCCAGCTCGCTCTGCTCACCCAGCATGACCGTTCGGACATCTCCAACTGGGTACGCGGCATACGCCAAGGCCGCGTGTCCGACATCGAGGTGCTGATCCGCATAGCTGACGGGCTTCACATGCCCGACCAGGCCAGAGCCCTGTTCGGCCTCGCCCCGGTCGGTGCTGACGGACCAGAGCTCGTCTCCACCGGCCCTCGGCATCCGGAGGTCGGCCACGGTACGGGCCGCTCCGCCACCGTGCGGGCTCATGGGTCGGCGCATGTCGCCATCTGCGGCAGCCGGGCGCCGGACACCGAGGCCGGTGTGATCGACGTCGCCGTCCGCTGCCTCGCGCGGCTCGTCATGAGCAGGGAGTACAAGGTCAGCCACGGACCGGTCGGCGTGGGCATCGAGGTCATGACCTACATCGCCGACCGCTACCGTCCACCGGGCTTCACCTTGGCGCTCGGGCTCTTCGGTCACCGCGCCGTCGTCCAGGACTCGGAGTTCGTCATCGTCGTCGGCGGTGCGGTCGGCACCCAGACCGAGATCGACCTCGCCCTGTCCATGAACAAGAAGATCATCCCGCTGCCGGGGAGCGGAGGAGCAGCCCGCCGCTTCTACCGCCAGGCGGCCGAAGACCGGCGTGCCCGCTCATGGATGGCCGACGAACACTTCGCCGCCCTCCACACATGCCACGATCCCGGAGAAGACTTCGCCCGGATCATCGAGCATCTGATCGACAACGACCCCGGAGTACCAAGTGACTGAACGCCCCTACGTCCTGCTGTCCTGCGCGTCCTCGATCGACGGCCACATCGACGACAACACCGAGGAACGGCTCCTGCTGTCCAACGACGAGGACTTCGACCGCGTCGACGAGGTCCGGGCGACCTGCGACGCGATCCTCGTCGGCGCCAACACCATCCGCCGCGACAACCCCCGTCTGCTCGTCCGCGCGCAGGATCGCCGCCAGAACCGTGTGACGCGCGGCCTGCCGGAGAGCCCGATCAAGGTCACTTTCACCAGCAGTGGCGATCTCGACCCTGAAGCCAAGTTCTTCACCGCCGGAGATGTCGAGAAAATCGTGTACTGCCCCGACGCGGCCCTCGACAAGTGCCGAGACCGTCTCGGCGGCGTCGCCACCGTGGTGGGCGTCGGCGAGGCGGTCGGCTTGGAAACCGTGCTGGCGGATCTCGCTTCCCGGGGCATTCGCCGGTTGATGGTGGAGGGTGGCGGCACCGTCCACACCCAGTTCCTCACCGAGGGCCTCGCCGACGAGCTCCAGCTTGTGATCGCACCCTTCTTCGTCGGCGATGCCGACGCCCCCCGCTTCGTCGGCCCGGGTAGCTTCCCGCACCACTCCGGCAACCGGATGACCGTCGCCGAAGTGCGTCAGATCGGCGACGTCATCCTCGCCCGCTACCTTCTCCGGCGGCCGGACGAAGCGGGGACCGATCAGTAGGCCACGTTGAAGGTGACGCCGAGCCTTCCGTCGGGGAGGCGCTGCCAGTCCCATTCCTTGGCGAGCAGGTCGAGCAGCCACAGTCCTCGGCCGTCTTCCGCGTCGTCGGGGCGCGCGAGCGCCACCAGCGATGCGGGGCCGCCTCCGGCGTCGACGACTCGCACGTGAACGGACCGCTCCGAGAGCTCAGCCGTGATTTCGACCGTTCCGCCTTCCTCCCGGGAGCGGCTGTGGGTGCAGGAATTGGTGAAGGTCTCGGACAACAGGAGCACGGTGGTGTCGGTGGCGGGGTGGTCCTCTCCCAGCCAGGCGGCCAGCCAGCGCCTCGCCTCGGACACCTGGTCCGGGGTGCCGGGGAAGACGGCGGACACCCGGCTCATCCCGTCACCGTCCGGGCGATGCGCGCGGCGGCCTCGTCCGGGTGGCGGGCCTCGACGCGTTCTCTTCCCCAGGCGTAGATCCATCCGTCTGGGTGTCGCACCGCTCTGACGCAGAGGCCGCCCTGCGGGGGAGACGTTCGGTCCACCCACAGGACCGCGCCGCCGGACAGCTGGTCGACCAGCGCGGTGCTGCAGCCGTACTCGCCGAGTCGGCTGCCCAGCTCGGCGAGGAGGTACGAGCGGACCGTGTCCGAGGGAAGAATTCGTGGTCGCGTCATCACCGTTCCAGAAAACGTCGTCGGTGCGGCCGGTCCGAGAAGTCGCGGAGTTTCCGATCTGCCGCATGATTCGTTCGGCCAAGCTGCTGATCTGCCTGACCAGGCTCGCAGTCGGGAACTACGGTGAGCCATGAACCGGTGACACCCCTGCGTCGCTCCGCCTTCGAACGGCCGTCAACCGCGAGGCAGAGGTTTTCACCCACGTGCCGTGGTGGAAATGAAAGGCCCCCATGCCTCGACGTAAGGAGATGAAGGCGGATTCCCTTCGCAGCTATTTCGGTGCGAAGCTCCGACGCCGCCGCGAAGCCCTCGGGTTCTCCCTCGAACGGCTCTCGACCGAGCTCGGTTACACGCCCCAGTGGATCCACAAGATGGAGACCACCGACAAGGCCGTCCCCGCGAAGTTCGCCGAGGACGTCGCGACCTACTTCGAAGACCCCGAGTTCGTCGAGGTCCACGACGCGATCCGGCGGGCCGGACGCCTGGCGTACCTCCCGCGCGGCTTTCCGCAGTTCATCGAGCTGGAGAACGAGGCGACCTCCATCAGGGCCTACGTCGTGCAGGTCGTCCCCGGGCTCCTGCAGACCAAGGAGTACGCCACAGCCGTGATGAGCGCGGGCCAAGCCCTTGAAGCGCTGGAGGAGATCGTGGCCGCACGTATGGAACGTCAGTCCATCCTGCGCCGGGCTCCGTTCACCCAGTTCCAGTTCGTGATCAACGAAGCGGCGCTGCGCACGCCGGTGGGCGGTGGCGACGTGATGCGGGAGCAACTCCAGCGACTCATCGACATCACCTGCCTGCCGAACATCCAGATACGGATCCTGCCGTTCTCTTCGGTCACCTACGCGGCACTGGACGGCCTGTTCACCGTCCTCGGCTTCGAGGACGGAACAGAGACCGCCTACCTTGAAGGACCCGAGGCGTCCCAGGTGATCGAAGATCCGAAATTGATCGCGAGATTCGCCGTGAGGTTCGGCATCATCATGGGTGAAGCGCTTCCCCGGTCCGCTTCCCTCGATCT
The DNA here is from genome assembly GCF_002995495.1 of Actinocorallia populi. GTDB lineage: Bacteria > Actinomycetota > Actinomycetes > Streptosporangiales > Streptosporangiaceae > Actinocorallia > Actinocorallia populi. The sequence goes on from NZ_PVZV01000010.1 coordinate 53,080, forward strand.
GCTCGCGCAATATCTGAAGGAGTACACATGATCGAACCCACTCCCTCTGCCGCGAACTGGCGCAAGAGTAGCTACAGCGGGCAGGGCGGACAGGACTGCGTCGAGGTGGCCGATCTGGCCCCGGTGATCGCCGTGCGCGACTCCAAGAACCCCGGCAGAGCGCCCCTGGCATTCTCCCGGAGCGCGTGGGCTGCGTTCTCCACACGGCTCAAGAGCGGGCTCTGAGCCCGCCGAAGCCCGCAGACGCCGGCTCTCCGAAGCGCGGCAAGCGCACAGGGCCGACGTGACCGTTAAACCAGGTTGCCCGGCATGCCTTCGTCTGCTGCGGATGGTGTCGTCCATTCGAACGGGAACGCCTGCCGGAGGCGGTCCTTGGCCTGTTCCCGTATCTCCGCCGCTCCATACCCGACGATCGGCTTGACGCAGTACTCGCGGACGGCCGGATGGCGGCGAGGTTCCCGGCACATCAGCGCGGCGAGAACGCGGATCGGCCAGGCCAGGCGGAAAACGTCCTCGGCGGCGACGCCGCCTGTGGCGATTCTCTGCAGGTGCTCGCAGACGAGTTCCACCGCCCGTTCCATGATCTCCTGTTCCGGCAGAAGCGCGGCCCAACCGTCCGGATGCTGCTCGTCCTTGCTGGTGAGCACCAGGACGACCGCCTGTTTCACCTGGTCGTACCGCCCTCCGCACTCGTCCAGGGCGTGGGCGGTCTGCGCCAGCAGTTCGCACCAGAAATGTACCTGGGGAGCCTGTTGCTGAAGGGCGTTGATGCGCTGGTCACCGAACTCCCGACGCAGCCGCGGGATCACGTGGTCCTCGACGAACCGGTCGTGCTCTTCGGCCGTGGGGCGTCGGCGCGGGTCGTCCGGATCCCGGTCGCGGGAGATCCGGAACGGTTCACCGAGCCGCTTGGTCGTCTCGTACAGGTTCCGGTCACGCCGGAGCCACCGAATGACCGCGGCGACGAACGTCTTGATCGCTGCACGCTGCCCGTCCGCGGTCTGCGGTTTGGGCTTGCCCCGGACGGAGGCGGAGTCCCCGGGCCGCCCCACGACGGTGGCCCAGGCTTCGTCGGCCTTCTGATCGAGCTCTCGTAGAGCGTTGTCCGATGTGGCGGCGGCGATGGCGAGCGCGTGCTGCCAGCCGTGCTCCGCGCTCCCGCACGAGCAGGCGCACGGCGATTTCTCCGCTCGTTCGCAGCTCTTACTGTGGCCGGTACGTTCAGTCGTCGGCATTCGCCCTCCACGAAGTACGAACGGCAGAGGACGCATCGTCCGTCGGCAACGCAGACCTGTGAAGACGCTGAACAGACATCTCCGACTTACTGCTCAACTTATAGAGACCTGTACAAGTCGCCTTGACCTGCCGTTTCGGGAGTGGGATTCGCCGAAAAGGGTGCGAGAGGCGGGCACGGCGTTCCGGCACCGCTGCTCCGGCCCGAGTAGGCGGGTTCGGTAGCGTCGGACCGAACGCCGACAGGAGGCTCATATGGACGAGACCATCCAGACCCGGCACGGTGCAGGCGCGTCCACGCGGGTGTTCACCTTCCTGCTGCGCTTCTGGCTGCGGCCCTTCATGCGGTATGTGCTGTTCACGCGGCTGGGAATGTGGATGGGAAGCACATTCGACCCCTTGTGCGGTGTGATGGCCGCGCCCCGGGGCACCAGGACCGTCCCCATGAGGTTCGAGGGGTTCGCGGCCGAGTGGGTACGCGGGCCCGGCGTCACCCCGTCCCAGGACCGCGGCCGGGTCATCCTGTACTTCCATGGCGGCGGGTTCGTCGCCGGGGGGCTGCGCTCCCATCGGCGGATGATCGCCCGATTGTCCGCCGCGGCCGGGGTGCCCGCGCTGTCGGTGGCCTACCGGCAGCTTCCCCACACGACGCTGCCCGGCACGGTCGCCGACTGCGTGACCGCCTACCGGTACCTGCTCGACGAGGGATTCTCCCCCGGCGAGATCGTCTTCGCGGGGGACTCCGCCGGCGGGTTCCTCACCTTCGCGACCGCTCTCCAGGCCATCCGCGAGGGACTGCCCGCCCCGGGCGGCCTCGTCGCGATGTCACCGTTCACCGACCTCGACCACTCCGCCAAACTCGACCACGCCAACGCACGACTCGACCCCTACATCCCCGGCAGCTGCTTCCCCGGCCTCGCCAAGATGCTGCTGGGCGGACTGCCCCTCGAACCGCTCCACTCCCCCGTCAACGGCGCCCTCGCCGCCTTCCCGCCCACTCTGATCCACTGCGGATCCATCGAGATCCTCCTGCCCGACGCCCAGCTCATGACCGAACGCCTCGCCGCCGCAGGCGTCCCCGTCACCCTCGTCATCTGGGACCGCCAACCCCACGTCTTCCAGATCTTCGCCGACTTCTGCCGCGAAGGCCTCCGCTCCCTCGACGAAATGGGCGCCTTCATCCGAGACCTCCCCACCTCCGCAGAACACGCCGCCTGACCACCGCTCCCCGCAGGAACCGACCAGGCACCACGACTCAGCGGTTCACGCCAGGTTCGCGCCAGTGGTCTGGGCCCCGGGAAGTCCAGAACGGACTCCGACCGGTTTCCGTGTTCTCCCAGAGACGTCCGCTCCCTCACGCATGGAGGAACGCGCGTGCAGGAGATGCCCCCGCCGAACGTCTCGTCCGTCTGATGCCGCTGCTCCCGCCCGACAGCCGGAACCGCTCTGGAAGAGCGCCGCGACGACTGCGGCGACCACTCCCCTGCCATGTCGATCCGCTGGTGGGTCGGTGACACCGAGATGGTGCCTGAGGGCGCCCCGCGCATCCTCGCCGAGATGGTGCTCACCGTGTTCGGCGATCCCGGGGCGGAGCCGAACGGCTCGCCGCCGCCCTGCTGATCCGGCTGCGCGACGCCGGATCCGCCCTCCCCTGAGCCAGATGGCGTCCTCCTTCCGACGTTCCCTCATCGACCGCCTGCATCGGCCTTCCCTGCGCGTCCGGCCAGGAGGCCCACCGCCAGGAGCAGTCCGAAGCCCGCCGAGACCGCGGCGGCGAGGAACGCCCGGGCGATGCCGCGGGCGAGCGGCTCGCCTCCGGTCGCACCGGGGGCCGCCAGTTCGAGGACGGCCGCGAACACGGCCAGGCCGATCGTGCCGCCCAGTGACCAGCCGTGCGAGGAGGCCCGCAGGAAGCCGTGGACCACCGCGGCCATGCCGACGGCCGCGGTGACGAACGTCTTGACCGCTGCACGGGGCGGGGCTGTCCCGGTCGTCCGGCTGGAGGCTGTTACAGGCCCAGGGCCGCTGTGACCAGGGTGGTGACGGTGTCGCGGTGGGCGGGGGTGTTCTCCCAGTGGAGGGCGCGGCCGGTCTCGACCACCACGCCCAGGGCCGCGTGGACCAGGACCCGGGTCCGGCGGGGGTCCAGGTCGGGGCGGGCGAGGCGGAGCTGCTGTTCCCAGACGGCGATGTGGTCGCGTTGGGCGAGGGCGAGCGGGCGGCGGACCTCCGGGGGGAGGCCGGGCATCTCGGCTCTGGCGACGCTGGTCATCGCGGTGTACTCGAAGCTGTAGGCCACATAGGTCGCCGCCAGGGTGTGCACCGACTCGTGGGGGTCCGTCACTCCGTGCAGGTTCTGCTCGACGGCCTGGCCCAGGATTCCGGCGGCCTGCAGGCAGGCCGCGGCCAGGATGTCGACCTTGCTGGAGTAGTGCCGGTAGAGCGCGGAAGGGGCCACCCCGACCGCCTTCGCGATCTGCCCGCTCGTGACATTGGCGAACCCGTCCCGGGCGAACAGCGGGATGGCCGCCGCCAGGATCTCCGCCCGCCGTGTGCGCGGCACGGGCCGGGCGGGCAGGTCGACCGAGCGTACGCGTCCGCCCGGAACCGCGTCGGCCGCCGCCACCCGGAGCGCGGCCGAAAGGAGCACCTCTTCGAGGCGGCGCTGCGCGATGGAGGTGTGGTGCGTCGTGACGGACCCGATCGCGCCGAGCGCCGCGACGGTGCGCAGCCCCTCCAGCGGCAGCGGGTGCTCGCGGCGCACCGCCACCGTCACCTTCTCGACGACCTGCGCGAACTTGGCCCTGACCCGCCGACGGTCCTCGTCCTCCAGGTACCGGGACAGCCATCGGTACACGCCGCCCGACGCCCGGCGCTCCACCGTCACCCGGACGACCGCGCCGAGCACCTCCGCCAGCGAGGCCTCGGCCGGCACCTCGTCGAGCGTCCCGGCGAGCCCCGTCACCATCGAGTCCGCGCACTCGGCGAACAGCGCGTACTTGTTCGGAAAGTGCCGGTACAGGGCGGCCGCGGTGATGCCCACTCCGCCGGCGATCTCCTCCATGGAGGCCGCGTGGTAGCCCCGCTCGCTGAACACCGGGCCGGCGGCTTCGATGATCTGCTGTTTGCGGTTGCGCGGCCGGGTCGCCACGCCCGTCGCCGACGTCACGGCGACACTCGCTGAGACTTGCAGACGAACATGGCCATACCGCAGTCAATCACAAGGTGGTGGCCATGCGCGCAGCGTTGATCACGATGGGTGGCTCAACCCCCGGTGCGGAGGCGGTCCGCCAGCCGGGTGGCGTTCATGTAGGCGATGGCCTCGATGGAGACCATGGGATTCACACCGGATGAGGTCGGGAAGCAGGAGGCGTCCGCCACCACGACGTTGGGCACTTCCCAGGTCGCTCCGTCGGGGTCGGTCGCGCTCGTCTTCCGGTCGCCGCCCATGCGCGCGGTGCCCATGATGTGCAGTGCGGCGATCGCGCAGCGGCCCGGCCGGAGGCCGGCGGAGTGGCAGGCCGCGATGAACTCCTCGTAGGTGCCCCGCCGTCCCGGCTCGTAGGACGGCCCGGCCTGGTGCGCCGAGGAGATCCGGCGGGCTCCGGCGGCCTCCAGGATCCGGGTCGCGCCCTCGATCCCCCTGCGCAGGTGCGCCGCGTCGTGATCCGACAGCCGGTAGTGCGGCACGGGCTCGCCGTCACGGGCCACCTTGACCTCGCCGGAGTCGCGGTCCCGGGTGATGATCCCGACCCCGGCCGTGTGGGCCAGGTCCTTCATCGCGGCCAGGTGGGCGGCGCCGCCGCGCCAGTTCATGAAGCCCTGCAGCGATGCGGGGTTGCCCGGACCCGTCTCGTAGATGACGCCGTACCCGTTGCCGTCGAGGTCGCTGTCCTGGCTGGAGTACCGGGTCTGCATCCCGCCCTCCCACGGGCGGATCTCCTCGTCGAAGAGGCCCCACACGGCCGTGGCGGGGTGCAGCCGCAGGTGGCGGCCGATGGCCGGGTCGGTGAATCCGGAGCGGCGCAGCAGCGCCGGGGTCTGGATGGCTCCCGCGGCCACCACGACGGCGCGGGCGCGCACGGTCACCGCGTGGCCCCGGCCGGTGACGCCGCGCACGCCGACGGCACGGCCGTGCTTCGTCTCGATGGCCCGGACGTCGGTGTCGATGACCAGCCGCGCCCCGGCGGCCTCGGCGTCGGCGAGCCAGGTCTTGGTGACCGACTGCTTGGCCCCGAGCCGGCAGCCGTATCCGCACCGTCCGCAGTCGGTCCCCATGTCGCAGCCCACCACGTTGCGGGGCATCGCGTCGACGTGCCAGCCGAGTGCGCGCAGGCCGCGCTCCAGGACCTCGTCACGGGCCGAGGGAGTGCTGTGGTCGGTGTTCACCGAGAGCCGGCTCATCACCGCGTCGGTGGCGCGGGTGTACTCCTCGTCCGCGAACTGACCGGCGCCGAGGGCCGCCCACTCGGCGCGCACTTCGGCGGGTGTGGGGAAGGAGGTCGTCCAGTTGACGACGGTGCCGCCGCCCAGGCACGAGCCCGCGACGAGCGCGACCTGGCCCTCGGCGGTGGAGGCCGGACCTGCCGCGTACAACCGGCTCAGGCCGGCGAGCTCCTGTCCGTCGAAGTCGGCGTCGTCGTAGTAGCCGCCGCGCTCCAGGACGACCACGCCGAGGCCCGCGGCGGCGAGGACCCCGGCCGCGGTGCCGCCTCCGGCACCGGATCCGACGACCACGACGTCGCAGTCGAGCGTGGTGTCGGCGGTCGGCGACAGAGGAGAGAGCTTCGGGCGCGGGGCTGATGCCAGCGTCCCCAGGGGGCCGGGGTATCCGATGGCGTCCCAGACCGGCGAGGTCCCGGTCGGGCCCGGGGCGAGCATGTAGGCGGAGGTCGCCAGGCCGCGCAGGGACTGGAACAGCACCCGTTTGGTCTCCGAGGACGAGTCGCCCAGCCCCAGCAGCACCCGTTCCCGGTCCGCGGCGGCCAGCCGCGAGAACCGGCGCCCGCCCGTGCCCAGGACCAGCCCCATCGCGCGCGAATCCCACAGGGACAGCAGCAGCTCCAGCTGCTTGCGGTCCTTGGCTCGGGGCTGGCCGCCTGCGAGCGCCTCGGCGATGTCCACGGCTCCCAGCGCGCCGGCGGACGGGATCGCCGCGCCGTCGCCGGGAGTGAAGGTGTCGCAGATGGCGGTGAGCGCCGCCCGCTGTCGAGCGTCGAAGGTCATGAGAGCGTCCCTTGTCTGCGGAGGAGGGCCCGTCGGCCGGGCCGGGTGTGAGCCGCGTCACGCGGGGCATGAAAGTATCCAAGACTGAGATTGACGTCAATCTCTACCTTTCCGGTCAGCGAGCCACGGGAGGCGGCCCCGCGTGCGTCGCTGGTAACGTCGCTGCCTTCAAGGACCGCCGAGACGTCGAGACGAGGTGCGACCGTGCCCGAACACGCCGCCGGGACCGACGGGGCGAGCAGCAGGCGCACCCGTGTCGACCGGCGCCGTGAGACCACGCCGCGGCGTCTTCGTGACGCGGCGCGCGTCGTCTTCGAGCGGGACGGCTTCCACAACGCCCGGCTCTCCGACATCAGCGCCGAGGCGAAGGTCGGGGCGGGGACGCTCTACAACTACTTCCGGTCCAAGCACGATCTGCTGTTCGAGCTGATGAAGGACGTCTCCGCCGATCTGACCGGGATCGCGCCCGATCGCACCGGTGCCCAGCAGGACCCCGCCCGCCGCATCGAGGAGGTCAACCGGGTCTACCTCGAGGCGTTCCGGCGCAACGCCCACGTGCTGCAGGCGGTCTACCAGGCGCGCGACGAGGACGAGCGGCTCAGGGCCCAGTGGGACGAGGTCGCCGACCACTTCCAGAGCAGGGCCACGCGCGCGATAGCCGCGTGGCAGGAGGCCGGTATGGCGTACCGGGATCTGGACCCGCGCCACACCGCGCACGCCCTGACGCTGATGGTCGAGCGCGTGGTCATGGCCTGGTCCTACGAAGGCGTCGAGTACGACGCGGAGACCCTGATCGCCACCATCAACAAGATCTGGATCCGTTCGCTGGGACTGGCGGGCGACGCCGGGCCGCGCCCCGGTACCGCCGCGCGGCCCGTCGCCGAGTAGGACGCGACCCGCCTTCCGGGCGAGGCGCTCGGCCCGGTCGTTCCGACGCGGCCCTGGACAAGTACCCCGTTTCGGTCAGCCGCATGCCCTTGCGCAGCCGAAAAAATCCCCCGAAACAGGCTCTTGCCGACCCCGATCCGCCTGGCTATGTTAATTGAGATTCACCTCAGGTTTCCTTCTTTCAGCTGTTCGGTCCGCTCCCACCCCCCAAGCCACAGGCGCGCTGAGCTGCCGTCTTGGCTTTACGCGGAAGTAGGTAAGTAAATGGAGAATCTCAGCAGAAGGCGTGTCATGTCGCTCGGTGCCGCCCTGGGGCTCACCGGCCTGACCCTCGAAGCGCCCACGCTGTGGTCGTGGTCGTCCCTGGGTTCGATCGCCAAGGCCGACGAGGTCACCGACCCGTTCCAGGTGTGGGACCCCGCGGCGGACCAGGTCGCGGCCCGGCTGCTCGCCGACGGCTCGATCCCGGCGGTCAACGCCGCCTGGGACTCGTGGCGCCTCAACAAGGACCCGCTGCCGTCCGGCATGCCGGACTACCTGGTCTCCTACCTCCAGCAGGTCAACAAGCTCCCCGCGTGGGCCGACCGCAGCAAACTCTCCCGGGCCCAGACGCTCTACAAGCGCCTGAGCGGCTACCTGTTCATCTCCGAGAGCCTCGGCAGCGGGTTCCTGAGCACCGTGATCCCGCGGGAGGCCCGCTCGGTCTACTGGTCCGCGGGCGGCGCCGACATGCAGGACCGCGCGGCCAAGACCTTCACCTTCGGGTACGACCTGCACCACGAGGACGCCTTCGACCCGGAGGGCGCCTTCATCACCTCCGCCAACAAGACGCGCCTGGTGCACGCCATGGTGCGCAACCTGCTCCCGCTCTCGCCCCGGTTCCAGGCGACCACCGATCAGCCGTCGCCGATCAGCAACGGCGACATCCTGGTCACCTTCCACTCCGTGGGCACCGTGGCGTGGAAGAACATGAGGAAGTGGGGCGTGCGGTACTGGTCGGCCGACCAGGCCGCGGACCTGCACGCCTGGCAGGTCGCCCTCTCCCTGCTCGGAGTCCAGGACCAGTTCATCCCGCAGACCTGGAAGGACGCCGAGGAGCAGGCGGAGCAGATGTTGTGGCCCAGGGTGGCCCCCACGGTCGAGGGCAACGCCCTGGCCGAGATGCTGCTCGACGCCGTGGCGGGGCTCGGCACGGAACTGAGCACGGGCTTCGTCAGCGAGATGGTCCGCTACCTCATCGGCGACACCTACTGGCGCTGGCTCGAGCTGCCGGCGGACCTCGCCGCACGCGCCCTGATCAAGGTCAACTGGCCGCTCTACGTCGCCTTCCGCGAGGGCCTGTCACTCGTCGCCCCCAGCAGCTTCAACCTGTTCGACGGATTCGTCCGCGGCATCTCCATGCTGTACCTCAACAACGGCTCGTCGACGACGCACACTCCCATCACCCTCCCCTCGGCGAACCGCCCCGGCTCCTGAACCGCCGGACCCCGCCCGCGCCCCGCCGCTCGAGTTCTCGAGCCGCGGGGCGCTCCGCACCCGGATCCACCTCGGCGACGCGCCGATGCCTCCCCTTGCCGAGCTCCAAGCCGGAACCCGTCGGTCGCCCGCCGAAGCACACGAGCATGCCGGACCCCTCCGGAAGGACCTCGCCGCCGCCATGGGCGTGAGCGTCGCGCGCCGACCGGGCTTGCGGTCAGGTGACGGCGCCTGCCGTCTTGAGCTCGATGATGCGCTCCCAGTCGAGGCCGAGTTCCAGGAGGATCTCCTCGGTCTGGGCGGCGAACTCCGGGGCCGGGGCGAGGTCGGGGGCGGTGACGTCGAACTGGACGGGGTTGGCGACCAGCTCGAGTTCTCCGGCCTTGCGCAGGTATTCGTTCGCTCGGATCTGGGGGTCTTCGCCCACCTGGAGGGAGTCCTGGACGGGGGCCCAGGGGCCGGCCAGGGTGGCGAAGCGCTCGGTCCACTCCGGGAGGGTGCGGGAGGCGATCACCTTTCGGAGGATCTCGACGGCCTCGGCGGTGTTGGCGGCGATCAGCTCGCCGGTGGCGAAGCGCGGATCGTCGATCAGGTCCGCACGGTCGATGTGGCGGCAGACGTCGGCCCAGAACTTGGCGGGCTGCAGCATGACGAAGGAGATGTGGCGGTCGTCGGCCGTGCGGTACAGGCCCGAGAGGGGGTTGGCCGTCGAGCCGTGCGTGCCCAGCGGGGGTGTCTCCCAGGCTTCGCCCAGGTGCTGGGACAGGGCGATTCCGTGGCCCATGGCCCACAGGCCGCTGCCGAGCAGGGAGACGTCGACGACCGAGGGTTCGCCGGTGCGTTCGCGGCGGAACAGGGCCGCCGCGATGCCTCCCGCCAGGTTCGTGCCGGAGATGGTGTCGCCGTAGGCGGGGGCGGGCGGGTTGATCAGGCCCGCCGAGCCGGACGGGGTGATGCTGGCCGCGGTCGCGGCGCGGGCCCAGAAGGCCGTCATGTCGTAGCCGCCCCGTTCGGCTTCCGCGCCGCGGGGGCCGAGGGCGCTGCCCCGCGCGTAGACGGCCTTCGGGTTCACCGCGCGGATGTCGTCGACGTCGATGCCGAACTTCGCGCGGTGGCCGGGCAGGAAGCTGGTCAGGAACACGTCGGCCCGGCGGGCCAGGTCCAGCAGCACCTCCCTGCCCTCGGGCTTCGACATGTCGAGGCCGATGCTGCGCTTGCCGCGGTTGGCGTGCTCGATGTTGGGGTTGGGGTCGCCTTCGACCTTGAAGGTGCCGGTCTGGCGGAGGCCGCGCTGCGGGTCGCCGTTGACGGCGTGCTCGACCTTGATGACCTCGGCGCCCCAGTCGGCGAGGACCGCGCCCGCGGACGGGACGAAGCCGTACATCGCCACCTCGAGGACGCGTACTCCTTCGAGGGGCCTCATGCGACCACCGTCGCGAGGGTCTTGATCTGCAGGAACTCCTCCAGGCCCTGCACGCCCATCTCCCGGCCGAGGCCCGACTGCTTGTAGCCGCCGAAGGGCGCGTCGGCGGCGAAGTAGTTGCCGCCGTTGATGCTGAACGTGCCGGTGCGGATCCGGCGCGCCACCCGCAGCGCCCGCTCCTCGTCGCGGCTGTGCACCGCGCCGGACAGGCCGAAGATCGAGTTGTTGGCGATGCGCACCGCGTCCTCGTCGTCGGTGTAGGGGATGACGGCGAGGACGGGGCCGAACACCTCGTTCTGCGCGATCTCGCTGTCGGGGTCGACGTTCGCCAGCAGGGTCGGCTGGTAGAAGAAGCCCGGGTCGACCTTCTGCCCGCCGGTCACCAGCGTCGCGCCCTCCTCGACGGCGCGCCCGACCATGGCGTGCACCTTGTCGCGCTGCTTGGCGCTGATGAGCGGGCCCATGTAGGTCTGCGGGTCGGCGGGGTCGCCGTACCTGATCCGGCCCATGGACGCCGCGACCTTCGCCACGATCTCGTCGTGGCTCTCCCGGGGCACGAGCAGCCGGGTGGTGAGCGCGCAGCCCTGTCCGGCATGCGAGCAGATGGTGAAACCGGCGAACATGGCCGCGGCGTCGAAGTCCGCGTCGTCCAGGACGATCATCGCGGACTTGCCGCCGAGCTCCAGGAACACCCGCTTCAGGGTGCCGCTCGCGGCGGACATGATCTGGCGGCCGACCTGGGTGGAGCCGGTGAAGCTGACGATGTCCACGTCGGGGTGGGTGGTGAGCACCTCGCCCACCGCCACCTCGGAGGAGGAGATCACGTTGACCACGCCGGGCGGGATGTCGGTGTGCTCGGCGATCAGCTCGCCCAGGGCCAGCGTGACCAGCGGCGTGTCCGGCGCGGCCTTGAGCACGACCGTGCAGCCGGCGGCGAGCGCGGGCGCCAGCTTCGCCAGCGCGAGCTGGTTGGGGTAGTTGTACGGCAGGATCGCCGCGACGACTCCGCCCGCCTCCTTCTCGATCCAGCGGCGGTGGCGCTGGCCCCGGTCCTCGATCTCCCCGAGCTCCTCGCTCAGGGGGTAGGTCCGCAGCAGGTCCGCGTAGTAGCTGACGATCTTGATGGGGATGTCGAGCTGGTTGCCGTGGGTGAGCATGCGGCTCGCGCCCACCTCGGTGATCGTCAGCTCGCGCAGCTCCTCCTTGTGCTCGTTCAGCGCCTGGTGGAGCTGGTCGAGGCAGCGGATGCGCAACTGCCTGTCGGTCGCCCAGTCCGTGGTGTCGAAGGCACGGCGGGCCGCCGCGACACCGGCCTCGGCGTCGGCGACCGCGGCGTCCGGCGCGTGGCCGAACACCTCCCCCGTCGCCGGGTCGAGCGAAGCGTACGTCCGCTCGGTCTCGACAAGTTTCCCGTCGATGAGCAGGCGCTTCGTCACGCCTCGCGCCCTGTCGTCAGTTCCCATGCTGCCTCCTCGTCGATGGGTGGAAACTACATTCTCACTTCTTGCGAATCAAGCATCCACTATAGAGAATGCCCGTTAGCGAGGACTTCCGGAAGGGTCAGCGATGAGAGTAGTGTTCTCGCATCTGGAAGGGAGATTCTCGTGATTCGGACGACCGTACCGACGCACCGCACCACCATCTTCGAAGAAGGGGCCTGCGCATGAGGACCGCGGTAGTGACCGGCGGCGGCTCGGGCATCGGCAAGGCCATCGCCGAACGGTTGAAGGCCGACGGGCTCCGGGTCGCCACGCTCGACCTCAACCCCCCGGCCACCGAGCACTCCTACAAGGCGGACGTGACGAGCCGGGAGCAGATCGACGAGGCGCTCACCCGGATCAGGGCGAGCCTGGGCCCGGTCACCGTCCTGGTCAACGCCGCGGGCCTCGACGGGTTCAAGCGCTTCGCCGACCTGTCCTTCGCGTCCTGGCAGCGGGTGATCGACGTCAACCTGAACGGCGTCTTCCACTGCGTCCAGGCGGTGCTGCCCGACATGGTCGAGACCGGCTGGGGCCGGATCGTCAACATCTCCTCCTCCAGCGCCCACTCCGGGCAGCAGTACATGGCGCACTACGTGTCGGCGAAGTCGGCGGTCAACGGGCTGACCAAGGCGCTGGCCCTGGAGCTCGGCCCCGCCGGCGTCACCGTCAACGCGGTGCCCCCGGGCTTCATCGACACCCCCATGCTGCGCAAGGCCGAGGAGCGCGGGCTGCTCGGCGGGACGATCGAGGACCACATCCAGCGCACGCCCGTCCGCCGGGTCGGCACGCCGCAGGACCTCGCCGCGACCTGCTCCTTCCTGATCTCGGAGGAGGCCGGATACATCACCGGCCAGATCGTGGGCGTCAACGGCGGACGCAACACCTGATTCCGCCGCATTCAATGAGAAAGAGAAAGGCACCACCGACCATGGGACGTGTTGAGGGCAAGGTCGCGTTCATCACCGGAGCGGCGCGCGGGCAGGGCCGCAGCCACGCGGTGCGGCTGGCCGAGGAGGGCGCCGACATCATCGCGATCGACCTCTGCCGGGACCTCGAGACGGTCAACTACCCGTTGGCCACCCCGGAGGACCTGAAGGAGACGGTCCGCCTGGTCGAGGAGAAGGGCCGCCGCATCACCGCGGTGCAGGCCGACGTCCGCGACGCCGGGCAGGTGCGCGACGCGCTGGCTCGGGGCATCGCCGAGCTCGGCAGGGTCGACATCGTCGTGGCGCAGGCCGGCATCGCGGGAATGAAGGGCAGCCCGCCGATGCAGGCCTGGTCGGACGTCGTGGACACCAACCTCGTCGGGTCGATCAACGCGATCCAGGCCGCGCTGCCGCACCTCGAGGCGGGCGCCTCCATCATCGCGACCGCCTCGGCCGCCGCGCTGATGGCGCACGGCATCGTGCAGGAGCCCGGGAAGGACCCCGGCGGCCACGCCTACGTCTTCGCCAAGCGCGCCCTGTCGCAGTACGTGCACAGCCTCGCCCTGAACCTGGCGCCGCGCAACATCCGGGCCAACGTGGTGCACCCGACGAACTGCAACACCCCCATGCTGCAGAGCGAGCCGATGTACAGGTCCTTCCGCCCGGACCTGGAGAACCCGACCCGCGAGGACGCCGAGCCCGCCTTCTACGTGCAGCAGGCCATGCCGGTGCCCTACGTCGAGCCGGAGGAGATCAGCAACGCCGTCCTGTTCCTCGCCTCCGACGAGTCCCGCTTCGTCACCGGCATGCAGCTGCGGGTCGACGCGGGCGGCTACCTCAAGTGGCACGACTTCCACGTCTGAGCCCACGGACCCACCGCGACAAGGAGGAAAACGATGAAGGTACAGGTCGACTCCGAGCGCTGCCAGGGCCACACGCTCTGCGCGATGAAGGCTCCCGAGGTGTTCGAACTCGACGACGTCGACGGCCACTCGTCGGTCATCGACGAGAACGTTCCGGCCGGGCTGGAGCAGAAGGTCATGGGGGCGGTCAGGTCCTGCCCCGAGCGGGCGATCTCCGTGGAGGGCACAGCGTGAGCACGCAAGACGCGATCGGCGACGAAGAGCGCAAGAAGATCAAGTACCACTTCGACCGGCACGCGCCCGACTACCGCGAACGCTTCGAAGACATCACCCACGAAATGCACGCCAAGTGCCCCATCGCCTGGACCGACACCCACGGCGGACACTGGGTCGCCGCCGGCAACCGCGAAGTCTTCGAACTCGCCGCCCGCTCCGCCGAATACCTCTCCAACGACCACGACGTCAACAACGAACGACGCGGCTACCAGGGCATCTCCATCCCCGCACCCGCACGCGGAAAAGGCCGCCGCGGCGGATTCCTGGAAATGGACCCACCCGAGCAGCGCTACTACCGCCAGACCCTCAATCCCTATCTGTCGCCCGCGGCCACCAGCCGGTGGATCCCGTGGATCGACGAACTGGTACGCGCCTGCATCGACGACAGGATCGAGTCCGGACGCATCGACTTCGTCGAAGACCTCGTCAACATCGTCCCCGCCGTCTTCACCCTCGGCATGATGGGCATCCCCATCAAGGACTGGACCGTCTACTGCGAACCGGCGCACGCCGCCATCTACACCCCCCTGGACTCCCCCGACATCGAACGGGTCGGCCAGCTCCACATGCAGATGGGCATGGAACTGTTCAAGCAGTTCGCCGACATCAAGGAGAACCCCCGACCCGGCCTGATCAACGCGCTCATCAACGCCGACATCAACGGCCAAAAAGCACCCGACATGGAAATCCTCGGCGTGCTCGGACTGCTCATCGGCGGCGGGTTCGACACCACCACCGCACTCAGCTCCCATGCCATCGAATGGCTCTCCCAGAACCCGGCCGAACGCGAACGGCTCAGCCGTGAGCGCGACACCCTCCTGGACTCGGCCACCGAGGAGTTCCTGCGCTTCTACACCCCCGCCGTCGGCGACGGACGCACCATCTCCGCCGACTGCGAAATCGCCGGAGTGCGGTTCAAAGAAGGCGACCGCCTCTGGCTTTCCTGGGCCATGGCCAACCGCGACCCGGCGGTCTTCGAAGAACCCGACCAGGTCAAGATGGACCGCGAGGGCAACCGGCACGCCAGCTTCGGCCTCGGCATCCACCGCTGCATCGGCTCCAACGTGGCACGCACGGTCTTCAAACGGATGATCCTCCAGGTCCTCGACCGCATGCCCGACTACGTGTGCGACCCCGAAGGAACCGTGCACTACGACACGATCTCCGTCATCAACGGCATGCGCTACCTGCCCGCCACCTTCACCCCGGGCTCCCGGCTCGGCCCCGGCCTCGAGGAGACCCTCGACAAGCTCCAGAAGGCCTGCGACGAGCAGCGCCTCGCCGAACCCGTCACCATCCGCAAGAAGCGGGCGGAGCTCTCCGCCTGACCGACGGGGGCCGGGCTCGGGCGCGCCCCTTCGGCGGGGCGCGCCCGAGCCCGGCCCCACCACCGCGACAGTTGAGGAGACGATGTGGACGGGCCCTCGGGACGCCCCCTGCCCCTGCTCACCGAAGAGACCGCGTTCTTCTGGACATCCGGGGCGGATGGCCGGTTGCGCTTCCAGGAGTGCGAGTCCTGCTCGGCCCTGATCCACCCGCCCCAGCCGGTCTGCCGGTACTGCCGGAAACGCGAGATCGGGGTGCGGGCCGTCTCCGGGTTCGCGACCCTCATCGGCTTCACCGTCAACGAGCGGTTCGGCCTCCCCGGGCTGCCGGCGCCCTACGTCGTGGCGCAGGTCGCGATCGAGGAGGACCCCCGGGTCCGCCTCACCACCAACATCGTCGGATGCGACCCCGCGGAGCTCTCCCTGGGCATGCGGATGGAGGTCGCCTTCGAGCAGGTCGAGGACGTGTGGCTGCCGCTCTTCCGGCCCGCCGCCGACCAGGGCGAGCCGGCCCCGCCGGTGCGCGACGAGATCGAGCCCGACCAGATGTGGCGCCATGTGCGCCCGATGCTCACGCCCGAGAAGTTCGAGGACAAGGTCGCCATCACCGGCGTCGGCGCCTCCGAACTGGGCCGCCGCCTCATGGTCGACCCGCTCTCCCTGACCGTGCAGGCGTGCGAGCGGGCGGTCGCCGACGCCGGGCTGAGCCTGGACGACATCGACGGGCTGGCCACCTACCCGGGCGCGGGCCCGTTCGGCGGGTTCGGCGAAGGCGGTGTCACCGCGCTGGAGGCCGCGCTGGGCATCCGCCCCACCTGGCACAACGGCGGCGGCGAGACGTTCGGGCCCGGCGGGTCGGTCATCGCCGCGATGATGGCGGTCGCCGGCGGGATGGCCCGCCATGTGTTGTGCTTCCGCACCCTGTGGGAGGCCACCCACAACGAGCTCATGCGGCAGGGCAAGATCACCCCGCCCGGCGGTAGGGCGGGCGGCTCCTCGGCCTGGCGGATGCCCTTCGGCTCGGTGTCGGCGGCGCACACCCTGGCGCAGAACGCCCAGCGGCACTTCCAGCGCTACGGCACCACCCGCGAGACCCTGGGCTGGATCGCGCTGAACCAGCGTGCCAACGCCGCGCTCAACCCCACCGCGATCTACCGCGACCCGATGACGATGGACGACTACCTGGGCGCCCGCCCGATCACCACGCCGTTCGGCCTCTACGACTGCGACGTGCCCTGCGACGGCGCCGTCGCGGTGATCGTGTCGGCCGTGGACGCCGCCCGCGACCTGGACCGGCCGGTCATCCGGGTGGAGGCCGTCGGCACCCAGATCATCGAGCGGATCGAGTGGGACCAGAGCACGCTCACCCACGAACCGCAGGTGCTCGGGCAGGCCGCCCACCTGTGGACGCGCACCGACCTGCGGCCCTCGGACGTCGACGTCGCCCAGCTCTACGACGGCTTCACCATCAACTGCCTGTCCTGGATCGAGGCCCTGGGCTTCTGCGGCATCGGGGAGGCCAAGGACTTCCTGGACGGCGGCAAGAACATCGCCCGCGACGGCGTCCTGCCGCTGAACACCCACGGCGGGCAGCTCTCCCACGGCCGCACCCACGGCATGGGGCTGATGCACGAGGCCGTCGTCCAGCTGCGCGGCGAGGGCGGGGAGCGCCAGGTGCCGGACGCGAAGGTCGCCGTGGTCAGCAGCGGCGGCCTCACCCCCAGCGGGGCGATCCTGCTCAGGACCGATTCATGACGTCCAGGTTCCGGATCGTCGAGGTCGACGGCATCCCGATGTCGGCGCTGGTCCAGGAGGCGGAGCGGCCCCGGGCCGTCGTCCTCGCCCTGCACGGCGGGGCGACCAGCAGCGTGTACTACGACGCGCCGGACCATCCGCGGCTGTCGCTGCTGCGGGCCGGCGCCGCGCTCGGCTTCACCGTCATCGCGCTGGACCGTCCGGGATACGGCGCCTCTGCCCCGTACAGGCAGGAGCTGACCTCGGCCGCGCGGCGCGTCGACCTGGCCTTCGGAGCGCTGGAGCGGCTGCCGGGTTCCTCCGGCGCGGGCGTGTTCCTGATGGCGCATTCCAGCGGGTGCGAGCTGGCGATCCGCATGGCCGGTGACGAGCGGGGCGCGGACCTGCTGGGCCTGGAGATCGCGGGCACCGGGCGGCACCGCCACGAGCGCGCCATGCGGCTGTGGCGGGAGTGGGACCGCGAGCGCCCCGCGGGTCCCGCCCTGCGCGAGATCCTGTGGGGACCGCCCCGCATCTACCCGGACGACCTCGTCGGCGGAGCCCGGATCGCCGCCCCCGCCCCCTCCTACGAGGGGACGGAGGCGGAGGGCTGGCCGGAGGGCCTGGCGGAGCTCGCGTCCCGCGTGCGGGTCCCGGTGCACTACAGCCTCGGCGAGCACGAGATGTGGTGGCGTGCGGGGGCCGGGGCGCTGGCGGACGTCGCGTCCCTGTTCACCGCCTCCCCCCGGGTGGCCGTCCACGAGCAGGTGGGTGGCGGTCACAACCTCAGCCTCGGCCGCTGCGCCCTGGCCTACCACCTGGAGATCCTGTCGTTCGTCGAGGAATGCGTCCTGGCCCGTGAGGCCGTGGACCGCGAAAGGGTGGGCTGATGGACGCCGACGTCGTCGCGCCGTTGCTCGTACGGGTGGTCGTGGGCATCACCATGATCGCCCACGGCTACAACCACTGGAGGGGCGGCGGCGGCATCCAGGGCACCGCCCGCTGGTTCACCGGCCTCGGCCTCCGCCAGGGCACCCTCCAGGCCTGGATGAGCGTCCTCACCGAAATCGGCGCGGGCGTCCTGCTCATCATCGGCCTGCTCACCCCCCTGGCCTGCGCCGCCGTCATCTCCGTCATGCTCGTCGCCGGACTCCTGGCCCACCGCAAGAACGGGTTCTTCGTCTTCAAGGACGGCTACGAATACGTCCTCGTCCTCGCCGTCGCCTGCCTCGCCCTCGCCATGACCGGCCCCGGCGACTGGTCGGTGGACGAAGCCGCCGACATCGCCGTCACCGGCTGGGCCGGCGGAGCCATCGCCCTCGGCATCGCCCTCATCGCCACCGCGGGGCTCCTCGCCACTTTCTGGCGCCCCCAGCCGCAGCAGGAAGAGGTCGGCTGATGCACGTCGGGTTCATCGGCCTGGGCAGCCAAGGCGCTCCCATGGCCCGCCGGATCATCGACGCCGGCTACGACACCACCCTGTGGGCACGACGGGCCGCCACCCTGGAGTCCTTCGCCGACACTTCCGCCAAGACGGCCGGCTCACCGGCCGAACTGGCCGCCGAGTGCGACATCGTCTGCGTCTGCGTCGTCAACGACGCAGACGTGGAAGAGGTCCTCACCGGAGACGCGGGTGTGCTGGCCGGTCTGCGGTCCGGCGGCGTCATCGCCATCCACAGCACCGTCCACCCCGACACCTGCCGCAGGCTCGCCGAACTCGCAGGAGAACGGGGCATCCGCCTCGTGGACGCCCCGGTCAGCGGCGGGGGTGGCGCCGCCGCCGAAGGACGCCTGCTGGTGATCGTCGGGGGCGAGGACGAAGCCGTCGAACTCTGCCGCCCCGTCTTCGCCACCTACGCCTCACCCATCATCCACACCGGAGCACTGGGCAGCGCACAACTCACCAAACTCCTCAACAACCTCCTGTTCACCGCCCACCTCGCCACCGCCGCCAGCACCCTCGCACTCGGCAGACAACTCGGCATCAACACCACCGCACTCGCCCAAGCCATCACCCACGGCACCGGCACCAGCTTCGCCCTCACCCGCGTCACCGCCGCCGGAGGCACCCTCGACCGCATGGCACCCGTCGCCGGACCACTCCTCCAAAAAGACGCCCGCCTCATCACCGAACTCGCCCGCACCCACCACGCCACCCCCGGCACCGTCCTCACCGCCGCCGACGACGCACTGGACCTCATGGACCACCAGCGATGACTCCCCCGCTCCCCCCGAAGGTGATCACATGGTGAAAACGCCCCTCCGAGTCGTCCAGTGGGCCACCGGGAACATCGGGACCCGGTCGCTGAAAGGCGTCATCGAGCATCCGCGCCTGGAACTGGCCGGGCTCTACGTGCACTCCGAGAGCAAGGCCGGCGTCGACGCCGGGGAGTTGTGCGGGCTGGGGCCGACCGGTGTCCGGGCGACCCGCGACCCCGACGAGATCACGGCGCTGGGCGCGGACTGCGTCCTGTACATGCCGGCCGCCTGCGATTTCGACGAGGTCTGCCGGCTGCTGGAGTCCGGTGCGAACGTCGTCACCACCCGGGGCGAGTTCCACCGCCCCGACGGCATGGACGCCGGGGTCCGCAAACGGGTCGAGGCCGCGTGCGAGCGCGGCGGCACCTCGGTCCACAGCACCGGCAGCAGCCCCGGGTTCATCACCGAGGCCGTCCCGCTGGTGCTGACCTCGATCCAGCGGCGGCTCGACTCCCTGACCATCAACGAGTTCGCCGACCTGTCCCGGCGCGACTCTCCCGGGCTGCTGTTCGGCGTCATGGGCTTCGGGCAGCCGCCCGCGGCGCTCCCCGAAGGGCGGCTGGCCCACGGCAGGGTCAGTTTCGGCCCCTCGCTGATGCTCGTCGCCGACGCCCTCGGGATACCGCTCGACTGCCTGGAGGCCGGCGGGGAGGTCGCGGTCGCGAGCCGCGCCGTCGAGATCGCGGCGGGCACCCTGAAGGCCGGTACGGTCGCCGCCCAGCGCATCACGGTGTCGGGCATGCGGGACGGCCGGGCGGTGCTGAACTTCCGCGCCACCTGGTACTGCACCACCGACCTCGACCCCGTCTGGGACGTCCGGCCCACCGGCTGGAGCGTCCGTGTCGACGGCGACGCCCCGCTCGACGTCGACCTGCGCTTCCCGGTGTCCCTCGACGAGATGGCCTCGGTGTCGCCCGGCTACACGGCCAACCGCGCCGTCAACGCCGTGCCCGCCGTCTGCGCCGCTCCCCCCGGTATCCGCACGAGCACGGACCTCCCCCAGGTGATCGCCGATCTCGGCTGATCTGAGATCATCATCGGCAGGATGCCGATGACGACCGCGGTCCCCTTCCCGGGACCGCCCTCCGAGCCGCCGCCGGCCCGGGACACCGCCGCGCCGGGCGGTGCTCCCGGGCCGGGCGGTGCCGTCCCCGCCCGCGGGGCGCTCCCGTGAGCACCCTGCTGCTGCGCGGCGTGGAGGTCGCCGGGCGCCCTGCCGACGTGCGCCTCGCCGGAGGGGTCGTCGCCGAGCTCGGCTCGGACCTGGCGGCGCGTCCCGGGGACGAAGTGCTGGACGGACGCGGCGGCGCGCTCATCCCCGGGCTGCACGACCACCACATCCACCTCATGGCGACCGCCGCGGCCGAACGTTCGGTGCGGGTGGGGCCTCCCGAGGTGTCCTCTCCCGGGGAGCTCGCCGACGTGCTGCGGCGGGCCGACGCGGCTCTGCCCCCCGGCGCCTGGCTGCGTGCCGTGGGATACCACGAATCCGTCGCCGGCGACCTGGACCGGGAGGCGCTGGACGCGCTCCTCCCCCACCGGCCGGTGCGGGTGCAGCACCGCTCGGGAGCGCAGTGGAGCCTGAACAGCGCGGCCTGCCGTGCCGTCGGCCTGGACGAAGGGCAGCGCCCCGAGGGGGCCGAGACGGACGCGTCCGGCCGGCCGACCGGCCGGTTGCTGCGCGCCGACGCCTGGTTGCGGGACAGGCTGCCCGCGGGGGATCCGCCCGACCTGTCCGCGCTGGGGCGGCGGCTGGCCCGCGCGGGTGTCACCGGCGTCACCGACGCGACGCCCGTCGAACGGCCGGCGGACCTGCGGGTGCTGGCCGACGCGGGGTTGCCGCAGCGGCTGACGCTCACCGGCGGTCCCGCGCTGGCCGCTGCGGACTTCCCCGAGAACGTGGCGCGCGGGCCGGTCAAGCTGGTGGTCGCCGACCACGAGCTCCCCTCGCTCGACGCGCTGGCCGGGGCGATCGGGGCCGCGCATCTCGCGGACCGGCCGGTGGCCGTCCACTGCGTCAGCCTCGTCGCCCTCGTCCTGGCCCTCGCCGCCTGGGAGCAGGCCGGGGTCCGGTCCGGCGACCGGATCGAGCACGCCTCGGTGGTGTCGCCGGAACTCGTCCCGGTCCTGGCCGCCCGGGGCCTGACCGTGGTGACGCAACCGGGCTTCGTCGCCGAGCGCGGCGACCGCTACCTGCTCGACGTCCCCCCGCGGGAGCACGCGGACCTCTACCGCTGCGCCTCCCTGCTCGACGCGGGGGTGCCCGTCGCCGGAAGCACCGACGCCCCCTACGGCTCCCCCGACCCCTGGATCGCCGTCAAGGCCGCGGCCGACCGCCGCACGGCGGGCGGGCGGATCCTCGGCGCGCGGGAGCGGCTCTCCCCGCACCGCGCCCTGGAGCTCTTCCTCACCGCGCCCGACGCCCCCGGCAAAAGGCCGAGGAGCGTCCGTCCGGGCGCCCCTGCCGACCTCGTCCTGCTGGCCGCGCCGCTCGGCGACGTGTTGGCGGCTCCCTCGTCGGACGCGGTCGTCATGACGTTCTTCGCCGGGACGCCTTTCTCCGCCTGAGGTCCGCGGCCTTCAGCAGTCGCTCCAGAACTCCTCGAGCTGCTCGCGGGTGAGCGCCTCGTAGGGGCGCTCGGGCATCGGGCGGCCGGTCTGGAGCGACCAGATGGTGTAGAGGCACAGGGCGATGGGATCCTCTTCGGAGGGCATCGGAGCAGGGAGGGGCGTGTCAGGCACAGATCTACGATCCGCCCGAGGACGCCGCCTTCTTGAAAAAAACCTCATTACCCAGACAAACCCGGATGATCTAGATATTCAACTCCTCTTACTGAAGTAACTTTACTTCACACTGAATAATGAAAAGTGACGTGTGCACTGGTTGCGAAACCGGCCCGCTGGCAGGATGCTCGGCACCGAACCGGAGTGCGACGACCCCGCGGAGTACGGATGTCCCATGGGTCCACCGAAGAGGTGGTGGCCGCCTTCATCGCCGAGCTCAAGGCGGCCTGGGCGATGGCCTCTCCCACCTATGCCGCGGTGGAGCGGCTGGCCGAGGAGCTCAGGAAGCGGCCGGTCCAGCACGGGCGGCGGATCGTCCCCCTGCCCGCGGCCACCGTGAACGACCTGCTCACCAAACCGCGGCGGCGGCTCCCCCGCTGGGAGATGACGGCCTCGCTGCTGACCGTGCTCCGGGAGATCCTCGCGGACCGCGGTGAGGACCCCGACCGCGTCGGCACCCTCGCGGCGTGGAAGGCCCGGCACGAGGCCTCGCTCACGGCCATGGACACGATCCGGAGCCGAAGGCGCGGAGGCCGGGTGGGCGTGGCCTCCGGCGACCCCGACCCCGAGGAGCTGGCGCGCGAGCGCCTGGCGATCGAGGACGCCCAGCGCGCCACCCTGCTGAAGACGGCCGGGAGCGGGGAGCCGAAGTGGTGGCACCCGTACCGGGACGTCGTCCCCGCCTGGGCCACGGCCTACCTGTCACTGGAGCAGTCGAGCCACCGGCTGCAGATCTACGAGCCGGGCGCCGTCCCCGACCTGCTGTGGACCGCCGAGCGCGCCCGGCGCGCGGCCCTGTGCGAGCACCCCGGCGCGCCGGAGGACGTGATCGACAGGAAGGTCGCGCTCCAGCTGAGCCGCCGCCGCATGCTCCGGCGGAGCGAGCCCGCCCGCCTGTGGGTGCTCCTGGACGAGGCGGCGGTCGCGCCCTTCGGCGACCGCGCCCTGTGGCGGGCGCAGACCGAGCACCTGCTCGACCTCGCGTCGCTGCCGCACGTCAGCCTCCAGCTCCGCCGGGCGGGTCCCGACAGGGGCCTGATCGGCGACGCGGTCCGGCTGCTGCGCTTCCACGAGAAGGAGTTCCCCGACGTCATCTGTCTCCGGCAGGACCGGACCGCGCTCTACCCGCCCGAATCCCAGGTCGTCCACCACTACACCGCCCTCCTGAAAGGGCAATTCTTCGCCGCGGAGACGCCCGAAACCTCCGTACAAATCCTTAGCGATCTCCTCAAGCGGCACCAATAGTGCCAATAGCACCAATAGGGATATATCTCCTATACCTAGCCAACAACCGCCGCCGTCTGTTGTCATGGGGACCCGTCCACAGAGAATCCCAGCGCCCTCGCCTGGTGCCCCCCGGAGGCCGACATGACCGGTGAAGAGAGTTTTGCTTGGCACGAAGCGGAAAAAGACCTCTATTCCGGGATTGATACGTCAGTACCGCACTCCGCCCGGATCTGGAACTACTGGCTAGGCGGCAAGGACAACTTCCCCGTCGACCAGCAGGCCGGCGACGAGTACATCCGGGTCTTCCCCGGCATCACCGGGCTGGCCCGCCACTCGCGCGCCTTCCTGACCCGCGCGGTGCGGTACCTGGCCGCGGAGGAGGGCGTCCGCCAGTTCCTGGACATCGGCACCGGGCTCCCCACCCACGACAACACCCACGAGGTCGCCCAGCGCGTCGCCCCCGACGCGCGCATCGTCTACGTCGACAACGACCCCCTCGTCCTCCTGCACGCGCGGGCCCTGCTGACCAGCACCCCCCAGGGGGTGACCGCCTACGTCGACGCGGACCTGCACGACCCCCCGGCCATCCTGGAGAAGGCGTCCCGGACCCTGGACCTCACCGGCCGCCCGGTGGGCCTGATGCTCATGGGCATCCTGGGCCACATCGCCGACGACGCCGAGATCAAGAAGATCGTCGCCGCCCTCCTCGACCCCCTGCCCTCCGGCAGCTTCCTCACCCTCTACGACGGCACCGCGACCGACGAGGACTTCGCCGAGGCGCAGGAGGGCTACGACGAGACGGGCGCCGTCCCCTACCGCCTGCGCAGGCCGGAGCAGGTCATCGACTGCTTCGACGGCCTGGAGGTCCTCGACCCGGGCGTCGTCCCCATCCACCTGTGGCGTCCCGAGCCCAGCCCCTTCGACCCCGGCCCCCCGGCCCACGCCTACGGGGGCGTCGGCCGCAAGCCCTGACCGCGCCGGCCGCCCGGACCCCCGGGACGATGCCCGGGACAGTGCCCGGACCGGTGCCGCTCGGCCGTGGAGCCGGCACCGGTCCGGGGGCCGGCGGCCCCTACCGGGAGGCCGGGGCCGCTCGCAGCGCCTCGGCCAGGGCGGTGAGGTCCGGGGCGGAGGGCAGGCCGTAGACCAGCTCGGTGACCCGGTCGGCCTGCCCGGGGGCGAGCAGGCGGGTGGCGTTCAGCCGGAACTTGGCGGCCAGCTCCTCGGAGCTCAGCGGGTTGCCGGGCCCCCCGCGGTTGACGCTGACGCGCTCCTCCAGCACCTCGCCCGAGGCGAGCCGGACGCGCAGCACGGCCGGGAACTGGTGGGGGAAGATCCGGTCGCACTCGGCGTCGGGGACGCAGTGCACCTTCGCGGCCAGGGCGAGCCGCGCGGGGTCGGCCGCGGCCTCGTCGGTGAAGTCCTCGTGGAACAGGCCGAGTCCGCCGCCGCCGAGCAGCGCGGCCGCGACCGTGTAAGGGCCCGAGAACGCGGCGTGGTAGCCGGACCTGGGATGGATCTTGTCCTCGCGGGGCTCGCCGATGGTGCGCAGGACGGGGGTGGGCGCGCCCAGCTCGATGTGCTCGATCTGCGAGACCTCCAGCCCGCGCCCGCGCAGCCGCAGCGCCGCGTCGACGCCGGCGTGGGTGAAGTGGTTGCACGGGTAGGGCTTGAAGAAGATGCCCGGCAGCTCCCACCGTTCGCCCAGACCGTCCAGCAGCGGCTCCAGGTGGTACTGGTCGCCGCAGAACGCCTGGAGCAGGCCGAAGCGGCCCTCCAGCACGGTCGGCGGGCCGGTCAGCCCGGTCCGGGCCAGGCCCGCGGCGGTGACGGCGGCGTGCGCGGCCCAGCCGCAGTGCACGCGCTTGACGGTGCCGCCGGTGCGGTTGGCCTCCAGCAGGCCCGAGCCCATGCTCGCGGCGATGCCCAGCGCGTGGGCGACGCCGTCGGCGCCCAGGCCCGACAGCATGGCGCCGGCCGCGGCGCCGCCGAGCGCGCCGCAGATCGCGGTGGCGTGCAGGCCGCGCTCGAAGAACACCGAGTTGCCGAGCTCCTCGTCGTACCCGGCCATGCCGACGCGGACAGCGATCTCGACGCCGACGCCGATGGCGTCCAGCAGCTGCGCCCCGGTGGCGCCCCGCGACTCGGCGACGGCGAGCGCGGCGGGCACGACCGACGCGGACGGGTGCAGCACCGACGGCAGGTGGGTGTCGTCGAAGTCGAGGGAGTGCGCGAGGGTGCCGTTCAGCAGCGCCGCGCTCGGCTCGGGCAGCGGCTCGGCGTGGCCGATCGCGGTGGCGCGGCCGCTGCCGCCCCACTCGGCGACCAGCGCGCCGACGGCCTTGGCGGGCGGCTCGCCGGTGGCGGCCAGGCTGTTGCCGAGCACGTCGAGGACGCGGCGCGCCGCGTCGGCGCGCAGCTCGGCGGGCAGCCCCTTGCTCCGGGCCTCCTCGGCGAACTCCCCGAGGGTCTGGACGATCGGCGTGCTCACGCGCTCACCGCCGCGAGCGGGCGGACCGGGGAGCCCGTGCCGCCCTTGATGCGCAGCGGGGCCAGTACGAAGACGAACTCGTGGACGCCCGCCTCGGCTATGTCCTCGAGGTGGAGGTGCTCCATGATGTAGATGCCGTTCTCCACCAGCAGCACCCGGTGGACGGGCAGGACCGCGTGGCCCGCGCCCGCCGGGATCTGCTCGTAGGCGGTGGTGTCGGCGCCGGTCGCGAAGACGCCGCGGGCGGCCAGCCACTCGGCGGCTTCGACGGTCGCGCCGGGGACGCCCGCGGCCTTGCTCATGTAGGCCTCGGCATCGCCGAAGTTGCGGGCCCAGCCGGTGCGGACGAGCGCGACGTCGCCCTCGCCCGGCTCGGTGCCGGCGCGCTCCGCGGCGGCCGCCAGGTCGGCGGCGGTCACCCCGTAGCCGGGCGGCAGCGTCGGCACGCCGTGCACGGCCGCGACGTCGAGCAGCACGCCGCGGCGCAGCATGCCGGGCAGCTTCTCGGCGCCGTGCTCGCTGAACACGCCGCCGCGCTGGGCCTCGGCCGCGTCGACGTCGCCGTGCAGCCTGCCGCAGTGGCTGACGTGCGAGAGCGCGTCGATGTGGGTGCCGACGTGCCCGCCGGTGACGATGATCTCGTTGGCCGCCGAGCCGCCGTCGGGGCGCTCCATGTCGCCGTGGCGGCGGATCAGGGTCATCCGGAAGCCGGGGTGGTTGGGCGAGCACGGCATGCCGGTGAAGAACGGGTGGCCGAGCTCGATCAGCCGTACACCGCCGGCGACGGCCGCCAGCAGCGGGTCACGGGTCGTGGTCTGGGTCATCGGATGTCACTTTCCTTGTCGCGAGTGTCACGGTCGGCGGGCTCGGCGAGGCAGAGCAGCCAGCGGGCGCGCTCCACGACGGCCTTGTCGACGAACCGCCCGGAGGCGTCGATCCAGGCGGCCTCCCCGCCCGTCCCGCCGGCGCCGGTGAACCGGCCGAGCAGCTCGCGCGCCCACGCGGTCTCCTCCGGGTCGGGCGCGCAGGCCTCGTGGACGACGGGGATCTGCGCGGGGTGGATCACCGAGCGGCCGAAGAACCCGGCCGCGCGGCCCGCCCCGGTGTCGGCGCGCAGCCCGTCCAGGTCGCGCACCGCCGTCCAGACGCTCTGCGCCGGGCTGGGCAGCCCGGCGGCGCGCGCCGCGACGACGATGCGCGACCGCGGCCAGGCCAGGGCCTGGCGGGCGGCCCGCAGATCGGCGAGGAGATCCGCTTCGCCCAGCGAGATCCCCCCGACGAGCGGGTGGGCGGTGGCCAGAGCCAGGGCGTTCTCCACCCCGAGCGCCGACTCCACCAGCGGGAACACCGGCACGCCGAGCAGGTCGGCGACGCGGCGCAGCTCGCCGGGGTCCTCGCACTTGGGCACCCGGACCCCGGCGAGCGAGCCCGGCGCGGCGGCCAGCGCCAACAGGTCGGCCCGCCCGGCCGGGGCGGCCGGGTCGTTGATCCGCACGTACGCGGTCCGGCCCGAGTCCAGCACGGCCAGGACGTTGCGCCGCGCCTCGTCCTTGGCCGCCGCGGCGACCGCGTCCTCCAGGTCGAGGACGACGGCGTCGGCGGGTCCGGACAGCGCCTTGCCCATCCGGTCGGGGCGGTCCCCCGGCACGTACAGCCAGCTTCGGATCACCTGATGACGCCCTTGGCCCGCAGTTCCGCGAGCTCGTCGCCGGTGACGCCGTAACGGGCGAGGACCTCCTCGGTGTGCGCGCCGACTGGCGCGCCGGCGGACCTGATGGCGCCGGGCGTCTCGGAGAGGCGGAACAGGATGTTCTGCATCTTGATGGGGCCGAGTTCGTCGTCCTGGACGGTGGCGATGGTGCCGAGCGCCTCGAACTGGGGGTCGGCCATCACGTCGGCGGCGTCGTAGATGGGGGCGACGGCTGCCTGGGCCTCCTCGAACGCCTTGATGACCTCGTCGCGGTCGCGTTCGGCGATCCAGCCGCCGACGGCCGCGTCGAGTTCGTCGGCGTGCTTCGCGCGCTCGGCGCCGGAGGTGAACCACGGCTCGTCGATGTACTCGGGGCGGCCGACCAGGTGCATCACGCGTTCGGCGATCGACTGCGCGCTGGTGGAGATGGCCACCCACTTGCCGTCGCGGGTCTCGTAGGTGTTGCGCGGCGCGTTGTTGCTGGAGCGGTTGCCGCTGCGCTGCTGCAGGATGCCGAGCTGGTCGTAGTTGATGATCTGCGGGCCGAGCAGGGTGAGGATCGGCTCGATGATGGCCATGTCGACGACCTGGCCGCGGCCGGTGGCCTCGCGGGCGCGCAGCGCGGTCATCACCGCGAACGCGGTGGTCAGCGCGGTGATGCCGTCGGCGAGCCCGAACGGCGGCAAGGTGGGCGGCCCGTCAGGCTGGCCGGTGATGGCGGCGAAGCCGCTCATCGCCTCGGCCAGTGTGCCGAACCCGGGGCGCTTGGCGTAGGGGCCGATCTGGCCGAAGCCGGTGACGCGGACCAGCACGAGGCGGGGGTTGATCGCGCTGAGCTCCTCGTAGCCCAGCCCCCAGCGCTCCAGCGTGCCGGGCCGGAAGTTCTCGATGACGACGTCGGCGTCGGCGACCATCCTGCGGAAGATCTCCTGGCCCTCGGGCGAGCCCAGGTAGAGCGTCATGGCCTTCTTGTTGCGGCCGATCATCTTCCACCAGAGGCCGACGCCGTCGCGCTGCGCGCCGTGGTCGCGCACCGGGTCGCCCTTGGGGTGCTCGACCTTGACGACCTCGGCGCCGAAGTCGGCGAGCAGGGTCGCCGCGAGCGGTCCGGCGAACAGGGTGGCCGTGTCGATGACCCGGACGCCTTCCAGAGCTCCCGCCATGGACGCGCACCTTCCTCTCTCGTCGTTCCGCTTGACGGAACGCTCTCAGATCGCCTCCCCGGAGAGCTCCCCGGTCGTGGCTTTTTCAAATTGGCACTGGTGACTGGCTATAGTCAAGTTCGCACAGGATATTGACCCGCAACCGTGCCGGGTGCGACGCTGAACCCACCCTCAGGCTAATGTTTCTCCCAGCGGAACGGCTGGGCGCCGCGGGTCAGGAAGGAACGCAGTGAGCGCAACGGAATTCGACGGACCCGATCTCGTCGTGGCGGGCGCAGGAGGCGGTCTCGCCGGAGCCCTGCGGGCCGCGGAGCACGGGCTGAGCGTCCTGGTGGTGGAGGCCAGCGAGCACTACCGCCGCGGCAACAACACCTCGATGTCCACGGCGATGTTCCCCGGAGCGGGCTCCCGCTGGCAGGCCGAGGCCGGGGTCGAGGACTCCCCCGAGCGGTTCGCCGCCGACATGGCCGCCAAGACGCGCGGCCAGGTCGACGCCCGGCTCGCCCGTACGCTCGCCGAGGTCAGCGCCCCGCTGGTGGAGTGGCTCGACGACGGCGTCGGGCTGCCGATGTCGCTGGTCACCGACTTCAACTACCCCGGCCACTCGGTCACGCGCTGCCACACCGTGCCGGGCCGGCACGGCAACACCGTCATCGACCATCTGGCGCGCCGGGTGCGCGAGCACCCGAACATCGACATGCTCGTCCCCGCCCGGCTCACCGACGTGCTGACCGGACCGGACGGCGCGGTGCGCGCGGCCGTGGTGAGCATGCCCGACGGCTCCGCGGAGGAGATCCCGACCCGCGGCGTCCTGCTGGCCACCAACGGCTACGGCGCCGACCGCGACCTCGTCGCGAAGCACCTGCCGGAGATCGGCAGGGCCCTCTACCAGGGCGGCGAGTTCTCCAGGGGCGACGCGCTGCGGATCGGCGAGAGGCTGGGCGCGGCCACCGGCTACCTGGACGCCTACCAGGGCCACGCCGGGGTCGCCGCCGGGGCGAGCACCCTGGTCAGCTGGGCCACGATCGTCCTGGGCGGCGTCCTGGTCGACCTGACCGGCCGCCGCTTCGGCGACGAGACCCGCGGCTACTCCGAGTACGCCGCCGAGCTGGCCGCCCGGCCGGGCTCGACGGGCTGGATCGTCATCGACGAGGCCATCCACGAGCGGTGCCTGGCGTTCCAGGACTACCTGGACGTCGTCGAGTCCGGCGTGCTGGTCCGGGCCGACGGCGCGGCCGCCCTCGCCGAGGCGACCGGGCTGCCCGCCGAGGCGCTCGCCGCCGAGCTGGCCGCCTCCGCGTCCGCCGCCCGCGGCGAGAGCGACGACCCGCACGGCCGCACCCGATGGGAGCGCCCGCTGGGCCCCGGGTACGTCGCCGTCCGCGTCCTGCCCGCCCTCTTCCACACCCAGGGCGGCCTGATCGTCGACGAGCACGCCGCCGTCGTGGACACGCGGGACCGGCCGATCAGGGGCCTGTACGCCTCGGGCGGCGCCGCCGCGGGCGTCTCCGGCCACGGCGCCGCCGGATACCTCGCCGGAAACGGCCTGCTGCCCGCCTTCGGACTCGCCTACCTGGCCGCAGACGACCTCGCCCGCACCCTCGCGGGCTGACGACTTCCCCCTTTCCCCCACTACACGCGCAAGCGGAGGAGACCGCCCATGGCGTCCATCGAGCTGCTGATCAAGAACGTCCGGGTCGTCCGCCCCGGAGACGCCGACGGGACGCCCCCGCCGGTGGACATCGCCGTCAACGACGGCACCGTCGTGCGGGTGGGCCCCGGCCTGCCCGAGGACGACGCGGCCACCGTCGTCGACGGCCGCGGCCTGCTGGCCTTCCCCGGCGTGGTCGACGCCCACCAGCACTGGGGCATCTACAACGACCTGGCCACCGACACCCGCACCGAGAGCCGCGCCAGCGTGCAGGGCGGCGTCACGACCGCGCTGACCTACATGCGGACCGGCCAGTACTACCTCAACAAGGGCGGCAGCTACAAGGAGTTCTTCCCCGAGGTCCTCTCGCTGTCCGACGGTAAGGCATACACCGACTACGCCTTCCACCTGGCGCCCATGAGCGCCCAGCACATCGGCGAGATTCCCTACCTCGTCGAGGAGCACGGCGTCACCTCGTTCAAGATCTTCATGTTCTACGGCAGCTACGGCCTGCACGGCAGGTCGACCGGCCAGAGCGAGTTCCTGATGATCCCCGAGGACGAGCGCTACGACCTGGCGCACTTCGAGTTCGTCATGCGCGGCGTGCAGAACGCCCGGGAGATCCTCACCGACTACGCCGACCACCTGTCGCTGTCGCTGCACTGCGAGACCGCCGAGATCATGACGGCGTACACCAAGATGGTCGAGCAGGAGGGCAGCCTCACCGGGCTGCGCGCCTACAGCGCCTCCCGGCCGCCGCACTCCGAGGGCCTGGCCGTCACGATCGCCTCCTACCTGGCGCACGAGACCGGCCTGCCGAACGTCAACCTGCTGCACCTGTCCGGTGAGAAGGCCCTGTCGGCCGCGCTGACCATGGCCGGCGCGTTCCCGCACGTGAACTTCCGCCGCGAGGTGACCATCGGCCACCTGCTCGCCGACGTCGACACCGCCAGCGGCATCGGGGGCAAGGTCAACCCGCCGCTGCGCGAGCGCTCGGACGTCGACGCCCTGTGGCGGCACATGCTCGCCGGCGAGATCGACTGGGTCGTCAGCGACCACGCCTGCTGCCGCGACGAGCTGAAGTTCGGCGCCGACCGCGGCGACGTCTTCCTGGCCAAGTCCGGTTTCGGCGGCGCCGAGTACCTGCTGCCCGGCCTGGTCGGCGAGGGCGTCCGGCGCGGCCTGTCCCTGCAGGCCATCGCCCGCCTGTCCTCCGCCAACCCCGCCAGGCGCTACGGCCTGCTGCGCAAGGGCGACATCGCCGAGGGCTTCGACGCCGACATCGCGCTGGTCGACCCGGACGCCGCCTGGACGGTCCGCGCCGAGGACTCCGAGTCCACCCAGGAGTACACGCCGTTCGAGGGCTTCGCCATGACGGCGAAGGTCACCGACACGTTCGTGCGCGGCAACCGGGTCCTGGCCGACGGCGAGGTCGTCGGCGACCCCGTGGGCCGCTACCAGCCGCGCGGTCGCTGACGCCCACGGCGAGGCCCCGCGGACCGGTCGTCCGCGGGGCCTTTTCGGATCCGCTCCCACCGACCGAGACCTAGGATTCAGACGTGACCGAGACCGACAAGAGCGTTCCCGGACGGGCCGCCGCGCGCCCGGCGGACACCTTGGGCACCGAGACCGCCGCCCGGGTCGCCGACGTGCTCCTGATGTTCGTGGGAGGGCCCCAGTACCTGGGGGTCAGCGCGATCAGCCGGGAACTCGGCCTGTCCAAGGCGGTGGTGCACCGCATCCTGCGGTCGCTGGTGTCGCGGGAGATACTGCAGACCGACCCGGACGTCCCGGGCTACCGGCTGGGCCCGGCCGCGGTGGCGCTCGGCGCCAGCGCGCTGACCAGGTTCGAGGCGCGGACGGCGGCGCTGCCCGTGCTGCGCAGGCTGCGCGACGAAACGGGCGAGACGACGACCCTGTCGGGGCTGGTCGGCGACGAGCGCGTCTACCTGACGCAGTTCGAGAGCCCCCGCGAGGTCAAGATGACCGTCGAGCTGGGGCTCCGTTTCCCGCTGCACGCGGGCTCCTCGGGCAAGGCCATCCTGGCGTTCCTGCCGCAGGACCGGCGCGAGGCGCTGCTCGCGCGCCCGCTGGCCCCGCTCACCGACCGCACCGTCACCGACGGCGACGCGCTCCGCGCCGAGCTCGCCGAGATCGTCCGCACCGGCGTGGCCGTCTCGGTCGGCGAACGCCAGTCCGACGCGGGCTCCGTGGCCGCGCCCCTGTTCGGCCCCGACGGCGAGCCGCACGGTTCGATCAGCGTCTGCGGCCCCCGCCACCGCTTCGACCTCGAGCAGGTCGAACGCCACCGCACCCTCGTCCTGGCCGCCGCCGAGGAGATCAGCCGCAGCTGGGCCTGGCTCCGCGGCACCCCCGCCGAACGCCTGTGACCGCCGGACGCGCGAGGGCCCCGGCGCGGTGCTCCGCGTCCGGGGCCCGCCGCGGGCCGTCACCAGAGTTCGGGGTCGCTTCTGGTGCGGGCCGACGGGTTGAGGGCGTCGCGGATCGCGTCGCCCAGGAGGTTGAAGGCCACCACGACCAGCATGATCGCCAGGCCGGGGAAGACGGTGGCCCACCAGGTCAGGCGCAGGGTGGTGCGCGAGTCCGACAGCATGCTGCCCAGTGAGAAGTCCGGCGGCTGCACGCCCAGGCCCAGGAGGCTGAGGGCGCTCTCCACCAGGATCATCACGCCGGCGCTGGTCGACCACAGGATGACGACCGGGCCGAGCACGTTGGGCGCGATGTGCCGGAAGAGGATCGCCGGGGTGCGGGCGCCGACGGTGTGCGCGGCGGTGACGAAGTCCATGCGCTTGACCTGCGACACCGAGTTGACGATCGTCCGCGCGTAGTTCGCCCAGCCCCACACCGCCAGGATGATCATGAGCTTGACGATGCCGGGGCCCACGACCGCGGCGAGCGCGACGCCGACCGCGACGAACGGGATCGCGAACTGGATGTCGGCCAGCCGCATGAGCACCATGCCGACGCCGTTCTCGAAGTACCCGGCGACCAGGCCGAGCACCAGGCCGAACAGCGCGGCGCCGGTGGCGGTCACCACGCCGACGACCAGGCTGAGCCGCAGCCCGTACAGCAGCCGGCTGAACACGTCGCGGCCCAGGGTGTCGGTGCCCAGCAGGTGGCCGCCCTCGCCGCCCAGCCAGAACGGCGCCTGGCCCGCCGCGGCGAGGTTCTGGTGGGTGGGGTCGTGCGGCACGATCCACGGGGCGAACAGGGCGATCAGCACCAGCGCCCCCAGCATCGGCACCGCGATGCGGCCCGAGGTGTCGCCCCACACCCGGCCGAGGATCTCGGCCGAACGGGAGCGGCTGCGCTCGACGTGCCTGGACTTGGCGACCGGGGCGGTGGCCGTGGTCATGGGAGCCTCCCTGGGGTCGTGGGGGTCACGCCGCCGCCTTGGCGCGCAGCCGTGGGTCGATCAGCCGGACGATGAGGTCCATGGCGATGTTGACCAGGGTGATGAGCATGGCCATGCAGAACACGCTGGCCTGCACCAGCGGGAAGTCCTGGTTGCCGACGCTGCGGATGAGCAGCGCGCCCAGGCCGTTGTAGCCCAGCAGCGGCTCCAGCACGAGCAGCGCGCTGAACAGGAACGAGAACTCGATGCCCAGCCAGGCCAGCAGCGGCGGCATCGCGCCGGGCAGGGCGTGGCCGAACAGTACCTTCCAGGGCGGCACGCCCTTGGAGCGGGCGGTCAGCACGTGCCCCTCGTTGAAGGAGTCCAGCAGCTGGCCGCGCACCAGCCGGGTGGTCGTGGAGACCGCGGCGAGCGTCAGCGCGACCACCGGGATCACCAGGCTGGCCATGCCCTCGCTGCCGGTGGCCGGCAGCCACTGCAGGTTCACCGCCAGCAGCAGCACCAGCAGCAGCGCCATCCAGAAGTAGGGCACGCTGCCGGTGACGAACGCGCCGACCATGAGCAGCCGGCCGGAGAGGCGGCTGGGCCGGAGCGCGGCGAAGGTGCCGATGCCGAACGACAGCACCACGCACAGGACGAGGGACGGGATCACCAGCCACAGGCTGGGGCCGAGCCGCTCCAGCACCATCGCCATGGCGGGCTGGCTGAAGGAGAACGAGTCGCCGAAGTCGAAGGTGAACGAGCTCAGCAGCGCGTCGCCGTACTGGACGAAGAAGGGCTCGTTGAGACCGAGCCGCTCCCGCGTCGCCTCGATCACCGCCTCGCTCGCCTCCGGCGGGGACATCAGCTCGGCCGGGTCGCCCGACAGCCGGGCCAGCGTGAACAGGAAGGTGGTCACGCCCCAGGCGACCACGGCCACCAGCAGCAGCCGGCGGACGGCGTATCCGATCATCGCGGCCCTCCCGCGGCGGCGGCCGCTTCCATGATCCGCTCGAGGAAGGCCCTGCGGTCGGCGGCCAGCCGCGCGCTCAGCTCGGGTCCCGGCTGGAAGAGGTCGAGGTCCTGCCGGGTGACCGAGCCGCGCTCGGCCAGCAGTTCCTCCAGGACGGTGAAGCGGTCGCGCAGCACCCAGAGTTCGGAGGCGACCTCCATGAGCGCGTTGAACACCCCGTCCAGATGCTCGGAACGGTCCAGGTAGACGGGGTCGTCGGCGGCGAATCCCGGCATGGTCATCCGCCTTTCTTGAGGGTCGGCAGTCCGGTGACGGGCAGGGCGAGCGGGGGCGGCGCGGGCACGGCCCGGTGGCCGGGCTCGCCGCCGAGCCGCAGCTCGCCGGGGAAGTGGCAGGCCACCCGGCGCCCGTCGGAGACGGGGACCAGCGGCGGGGCCTGCTCGACGCATCTGGCGGTGGCCAGCGGGCAGCGCGAGCTGAACCCGCAGCCCGCGGGCCGGTCGACCGGGGAGGGGATGTCGCCGGTCGGCAGGATGCGGTGCTCTGTGTCCCGCTGCATCGAGGCCAGCACCGCGGTGTAGGGGTGGGCGGGGTCGGCGAACAGCTCGGCGGCGGGGCCGATCTCCACCAGCCGGCCGAGGTACATGACCGCGATCCGGTGGCTGAGGTGGCGCACCAGCGCCAGGTCGTGGGTGATGAACAGGTAGGCCAGGCCGCGCCGCCGCTGCAGGTCCTGCAGCAGGTTCACCACCTGGGCCTGGACCGAGACGTCCAGGGACGCGGTCGGCTCGTCCGCCACGATCAGCGACGGGTCGAGCATGAGGGCGCGGGCGATGCCGACGCGCTGGCGCTGGCCGCCGGAGAGCTCCTGGGGGTACCGGCCGGCGAACGCCGGGTCGAGGCCCACCTGCTCCATCATCTCCAGCACCCTGCGGCGGCGCTCGGCCGCGTCGCCCGCCTTGTGCACCCGCAGCGGTTCGGCGAGCACGTCGCCCACCCGCTGGTAGGGGTTGAGCGAGGTGGACGGGTTCTGGAAGACCATCGCCATGCGGCGGCGGACCGCGGTGCGCAGCGCCGAGCCGCGCAGCGCGGTGATGTCGCGGCCCTCGAAGTCGATGCGCCCCGCCGTGGGCTTCTCCAGGCGGATCAGCATCCGGGCCACGGTGGTCTTGCCGCTGCCCGACTCCCCCACCAGGCCCAGGGTCTCGCCGCGGCGCACCTCGAAGGAGACGCCGTCGACGGCGCGCAGCGTGCGGCCGCCGCCGAGGCGGAACTCCTTGACCAGGCCGTCGGCGCGGGCGACGTGCTGCTCACTCATCACGGGCTCCTGCGGTGATCGGGCCGTACCCCTCGGTCAGCAGGCACGCGGCGGACCGTCCCGGCGCGACCGGGCGCGGCTCGGGACGGGTGGACAGGCACACCTCGTGCACGCTCGGGCAGCGGGCCGCGAACGCGCAGCCGGCCGGGCTCTCGGCGGGACCGGGCGGGCGCCCCTCGATGGTGTGCAGCCGCTCGCCCGGCTCGTGGGAGCCGGGGGCCGAGCGCAGCAGCGACCAGGTGTAGGGATGGCGCGGGCGGGACAGGACCTCGGCGGTCGGCCCGGCCTCCACGACCTCGCCCGCGTACATCACCACCAGCCGGTCGGCCAGGTCGGAGATCACGTCCAGGTCGTGGGTGGCGATCACGATCGACAGGCCGAGCTCGCGGTTGAGCTCCCTGAGCAGCTCCAGGATCTGCGCCTGGGTCGTCACGTCCAGCGCCGTGGTCGGCTCGTCGCAGAACAGCACGGACGGCCCGGCCACCAGCGCCATCGCGATGACGATGCGCTGGGACTGGCCGCCGGAGACCTCGTGCGGGTAGGAGTCCATCCGGGAGGCCGGTTCGGGGATGCCGACCCGGGCCAGCATCCGCTCGGCCAGCTCGCGGGCGGCTTCGCGCGACAACGACGGGTCGGCGGTGCGCGCCGACTCGACCAGCTGCGCGCCGATGCGCTTCATCGGGTGCAGCGACCGCCACGGGTCCTGGAACACCAGCCGTGCCCGCTTGGCCCGCAGCCCGCGCAGCTCGCGCCTGGGCATGGCCAGCACGTCCTGGCCGTCCAGGATGATCGTCCCGTCCACCCGCGCGCCGGGGGGCAGCAGCCGCAGCGCCGCCATGATCGATGTCGACTTGCCCGACCCCGACTCCCCCGCGAGCGCCACGATCTCGCCCTTGGCGACGTGGAAGGTGGCGTCGCGGATGATCCGCAGCAGCCCCTTGCCGGTCGGCAGCGTCACCCGGACGTCCTTCATCACCAGGGCGTCCTGGCGGAAGCCCTCCGGGGACGGCGCCGCCGCGGTCTCCAGCAGTCCCTCGCTCACGTCGACTCCTCCTTCTCCACCGGGCGGCGGGCGAAGGTCACCCACGGGTAGCCCCCGGGGCCGAGTGCCTGCTGCCGCACCTCGGTGAACCCCGCCTCCTTCGCCGTCTCCACCAGCTCGGCCGTGGCGGTGCTCCGCCACCACGGCTCGTTGCCGTTCTCCGCGTCCCAGTCGTCCAGCCAGGCCTGGTAGGGGGCCCGTTCGCGGTAGGGCGCGACGTCGGAGAACACCAGGTCCCCGCCCGGCCTCAGCAGCCGGAACGCCTCGGCGAAGATCCCGCGTATCGCGTGCGGGGGGACCTCGTGCAGCAGGATGAACGAGGTCACCAGGTCCTGGCTCCCGGTCGGCAGACCGGTGTCCTCGGCCGGGGCCCGCACCAGGTCCCAGGCCAGACCGCGGTCGGCGGCACGGCGCTGGGCGTAGCGCAGGGCGGTGAGGGACAGGTCCACCCCGGTGACGCGGGCGCCGGGAAACCGCTCGGCCAGTTTGAGCGTGTACTGGCCGGTGCCGCAGCCGAGGTCGCAGACGGCGGTGTAGTCCGTCCGCGGCGCCGCGGCCGCGACCTCCGCCCGCTGGCGGAAGATGTCGCCGTACGCCGGCACCAGCAGGTACCGGTAGACCAGCTCATGGTGCACGAACCCCATGTGCTCGTGGCCGTCCCAGCCGCCGGTGGTGCCGTGGAACTCATACCTCCAGTACCGCGGCACCACCTCTTCTCCCCGGTCGAGGATCGCCGCGGGATCCGGCGCCTCCGCGAACTCCGCCAGCTCAGCGCGCTGGGCCTGGAAGGCCGCGGCGGCGCGCGGGGTCAGGGAGCGGCGGCCCCAGCGCAGCGCGGCGCCGATCACGGCCTGGTCGGCGGAGCCCGCCAGGGCGCGCTCCGCCGCCGCGCGCAGGTCGTCGATCCGCGGCTCCGGCGCGTCCGCCCACGCGGCGGCCTCGGGGGAGGCCTCGATCCGGGCCTTGACCCGGGCCCGCAGCGGGTCCAGCGCGGCCCGCTGCGCGGCCAGGAACTCCAGTTCGGCACGGCCGCGCTGGTGCAGCCGGACGTCGGGGTTCATGCCGTCGGGGACCCGCGCGGCGATCTCGTCCCGGGTCAAGGGTCAGACCTCCTTGGCCACGGAGTCGAGCAGGAGCATCAGGCCGTTGCTGTTGTCGAACCCGGTCACGCCGTCCCGGTAGCCGCCGACGGTGGGGCCGCCGTAGGTGTAGAGGACGTAGGCCTGGTCGTTGAGGTACCGGGCGCACTCGATGAGCTTCTTCTCGCGCTTCGCGGGGTCCATCTCGGTGCGCTCGGCCTTCAGCAGCGCGTCCCACTTCGCGTCCTCGACGAACGGCTTCTTGGACGAGGAGACGTGCCCGTACATGCGGTCCGCGTCGAAGATGCCGGTGTAGGAGCCGCCCCGGTAGAAGACGTGGGCGTCGGAGCCGTTGCGGAACGACTGCACCCAGACCGGGACCTCCACCGAGGTGATCTTCGGCTTGAAGCCGGCCTCCTGGAGCTGCGCCCCGACCGCCTCGAACAGCTTCTTGTAGAGGTTCATGCCGAAGATCTCGATCTCGGCGCCCTCGGCCCCCGCCTCCTTGAGGAGGCTCTTGGCGCCCTCGAGGTCGTAGGCCGGGCGGGTGATCGACGGGGTGTACCCGAAGACGCCCTCCACCGCGACCTGGCCGTCCTCCAGCAGGCCGGCGCCGTAGGTCAGCGCCTGCATCAGGGCCGGGGCGTCGATCGCCTTGACCGCGGCCCGGCGCACCCGCACGTCGTCGAAGGGGGCCTTGGTGGTGTTCAGCTGGAACATGTTCTGGTTGCCGCTGAAGTCGGCGGCGACCGTGAGGCCGCCCACGCCCTCCAGCGTCTTCAGGCTCTCGGCGCTGAGGTTCTGCGCGGCGTCGATCTCCCCCGCCTCCAGCGCCGAGGCGAGCGCGCCGGGGTCGGTGAAGTACCGCAGGAAGATCTCGGACGTCTTCGGCTTGCCACCGTAGAAGCCGTCGAACGCGGCGAACTCGATGCCCCGGTCCACCCCGAAGCTGTTGATCTTGAACTGGCCGGAGCCGATGGGGGCGGCGTTGAAGCCGTCCTCGCCGACCTTCTTCCAGTGCGCCTCGGGCACCACGAAGACCTGGCCGAGCCGGGCCAGCAGCAGCGGGTCGGGCGCGTTGGTCTCGATCCGCAGCGTGGTGGCGTCGACCTTGCGCACGTCCTTCACGCTGGTGAGGAACATGGTGCCGGCGTACTGCTTGGCCGTGACCTCGGTGAGGCTGAAGACGACGTCGTCGATGGTGACCGGCGAGCCGTCGTGGAACGTGACGCCCTGGCGCAGCTTGAACGTCCAGACGGTGTCGCTGGTGCGCGTCCACTCCTCGGCCAGGCGCGGCGCGGCCTCGGAGGCGCCGCGCAGCCGGCGCACCAGCGTGTCGAAGGCGTTGAACTGGAAGGTGGTGTACTGCTCGTTCATCGGGTTCAGCGTGTCGTCCACGATGACCGTGCCGATGGTCAGCAGGGAGGCCTTGGAGCCGCCCTCGCTGGAGGCGCCCGGACCGCCGCACGCGCTCAGCGCGCCGCCGGCCGCGATCAGGCCGCCCAGCGCCAGGCCGCCGCGCAGGAAGTTCCGGCGGTCGATCGCCCGGCCCTGGCCGGAGAGGAAACTCTTGCTCACGTTCGTTCCTTATGCGTCGAGGGCCGCGACTGCGGCCTTCACCCGGGTGTCGGAGTCGAGGACCGCCCCGAACACGCGGCCCACGAGGGCCTCGCGCTCCCGGCGCAGTCGGGCCAGCAGTTCTTCGGACGGCCGCAGTTCGTCCACGGCGGCGGGGTCGAGGCAGCCCCGTTCGGCCAGCAGGTGCTCCAGCACCAGCGTGCGGTCCTTGAGGATCCACAGCTCGGAGGTCAGCTCGGCGACCATGCGGGCCAGGTCGTCCAGCCGGGCCGAACCGAGGTAGGTCTGGTCGCTCACAGGTTCCCCTCCTTGCGTCCGCGGACGATCCACGGGTAGTCGCCCCTGTTCAGGCCGTAGGCCTTGACGTCGGTGAAGCCCGCCTCCTCCATCAGGGACGGCAGGTCGAGCTGCAGGTAGGAGCGCATGAACGGCTCGCCCCGGTGCTCGGTCTCCCAGTCCAGGACCACCGACCGGAAGGCGCCGTTGCGCTCGAAGGGCGCGATGTCGCCCATCACCAGGTCGCCCCCGGGCTCCAGCACCCGGAACATCTCCCGGAGGATCTCCTTCGTCGCCGTCGGCGGAGTCTCGTGGAAGAGAGTGAAGATCGACACCAGGCCGACCGAGGCGTCCGGCAGGCCGGTCCGCTCGGCCGGCGCCTGCAGGAGCGTCCAGTCGTACCCTTCGTGCACCGCGCGGGCGCGGGCGTAGCGCAGCTGGGTCTCCGACAGTTCGATCCCGATGGTCTCGCTGCCGGGGAACACCGCGGACAGCGCGGTCAGCATGCGCCCGTTGCCGCAGCCGACCTCCAGGACGGTGCGGTAGTCACGGCGCGGCGCCTCCATCGCCACCTGGGTGCGCTGGTCCATGAGGTTCTCGCCGGTGCGGACCGCGCCGACGCCGCCGGGCATGAGCACGTAGCGGTAGCCCAGGTCGTGGATGACCACGCCCATCAGGTCGTGGCCGTCCCAGCCGCCGGTCGTCAGGTGGAACCCGGCGTGGAAGTAGGCGGGCACGTCGGCGGCGGGATTCAAGGTCAGCGAGCCGGGGGCGTCCTCGGGGACGTCCAGCCACTCCTCGATCGCCGCGCGGGACTCCTCGGCCGCCGGGATGGCGCGGACGTAGATCTCCTCGGCCACG
Source organism: Actinocorallia populi (assembly GCF_002995495.1). Lineage (GTDB taxonomy): Bacteria > Actinomycetota > Actinomycetes > Streptosporangiales > Streptosporangiaceae > Actinocorallia > Actinocorallia populi. Next base: position 93,678 of record NZ_PVZV01000010.1, read on the forward strand.
TAGCGGGTGAAGAGGCGGTCGAAGAGCCAGGGGCCGTGGTCGCCCAGCCTCTCGTTCACCGAGCGGCGCCGGTCGGCCAGTTCCGCGGGGGGCTCGGTCTCCAGCTGCGCGTACCGCTCGGCGGCGGCGGCCTGGAGCACTCCCCCGGCGTAGCCCTGGAGCGCGCCGAGGAAATCGAGTCCCGCACGGGACCTCTGCTTCACGGGGACGTCCAAGGGAACCTCCTTCTCACAATGTGGAAATAAAGGAATCAAGCAGGAATGTGGGTGTCCCGGGAGACACGGGAGGCGAGCATCGAGGAGCGCAGCAGGTGCGCCCGCGCCAGTTCCGGGTCCGCCGCCGTACGGCGCATGTGCTCGTTCCGGCGCCGCCGCTCGGCGGGGTCCTCCTCGCGGAGCATGTCCCGGTTCTCGTGGGTGACGACCCGCACGTAGTCGTGCGCGACGGACCTGCGCGCCTCTTCGTAGGCGTCGAGCGGCGCGGTGTCCCCGGCCTCCGCGACCAGGATCGCCTCGGCCGCCATGGCGGCGTCGTGGATCCCGCTGTTCATGCCCATGCCGCCGAGCGGGTTGTTGAGGTGGGCGGCGTCGCCCGCCAGCAGCACCCTGCCCACGCGGAACCGCTCGGCGACCCGCTGGTGCACCCGGTAGATGCGGGAGTGCACCACGTCGTAGCCCTCGGGGCAGGGGGCGATGGCCTGGAGGCGCTGTTGGATCGTTCCGACATCGAGCGCGTCGGCGGCGTCCTGCTCGCCCGGCGGGATCGGGAAGAGCGCCCGCCAGTGCAGCGGGGTGCGCAGCAGCACCAGCCACTCGCGCGGGTCGGAGATGTAGTTGACCGAGGCGAGACCGGGGATGAGCTCGGCGAAGTCGACGTTGGTGGAGACCACGAGGAACTGCTCGGGGTAGGTGATGCCGGGGAAGCCGATGTCCAGCGCGTGCCGGATCGGGCTGTGCGCGCCGTCGGCGGCGATCACCCAGCGGGCCCGGTACCCGACCGCCGGGGCGTCGGGGTCGGCCGACCCGGCGACCCGGACGACGGCCTCCTCGCCGTCGGTCTCGGCCGAGCGGACGTGGGCGTTCTCGAACAGCAGGACGTTCGGCATTTCGGCGAGCCGGTCGCGGATGATGCGGACCAGGTTCTGCTGCTCGCTCTGCAACCGGTACGGGAAGGGGGTGTCGCCGGCGATCTCGGCCAGGTCGAAGTGGGCGATCAGCCCCTCGGCGCGGTCCCGGTACTGGTAGGTGTCCGACACCAGGCCGACCTCGTGCAGCGGGGCGGAGACGCCCAGACCGTCCAGGATCTCCAGGGTCGGCGGGTGGAACGTCGAGGCCCGCGACTCGCCCAGGACGCCGTCCCCGGCCAGGCCCGCCTCGAAGACGGCGACCCGGAGCCCGCCGAGGGCGAGCTTGAGCGCCGCGGTGGCGCCCACGGGACCGAGACCCACGACGACGACGTCGCAGTCCTCCGGCGGCCGGGAAACGTGGAAACCGAGAAGCACGGAACCTCCATCTACTGACAGCTCTCACACTGCGGTAACCATGCACTCGAGATGCGGGAACGCTAGCTAGCAGAAGACGGCAAGTCAATGCTTTCCGGACAAGGATTAACCTGCCGATAACACAAGGAGGTCGGCGGAGAGCAGCCGAAACACCGGCGCAACACGGCGCCGGTGCGGGGAAACGGAGGTTCCGCCGCGCGGAAACGCGCGGGGGAAGCGGCTCAGCCGCGGTGCGCGCGGTCCACGAGGAGCTTGGAGATGTCCGCCGCGCCGGAGACCACCAGGTCGATGATCCGGGCGCGGTCGGCGTGCTGCAGCCGGAAGAGGGGGCCGGCCACCCCGAGCGCGCCGACCACCTCGGCGCCGTCCCTGATCACGGCCGAGGCGCCCCAGATGCCCTCGTCCACCTCGCCGAAGCTCTCCAGCCAGCCCAGCCTGGCCACGGTGTCCACGTCGGCCCTGATCTGCTCGCGCTCAGGCTGGGCGATCTGGGTCATCGCCGCCAGGTAGCGCTCGCGCTCGGCCGCCTTCATGGAGGCCAGCAGCACCCGGGAGGCCGAGCCCTGGTGCAGGATCATCGGCTGGCCCTTGTCGAACTGCAGCCGCACCGGGTGCGAGGACTCGACGCGGTCCACGCAGATGGCGCTCCAGCCCACCCGCTTGATCAGGAGGGTGGTCTCACCGCCGGCCTCGGCCACCGCGCGCAGCACCGGCTGGGCCAATACCTCCAGGGAGTCGCCGGCCTCCCGCGCGGCGCCGGCCAGGCTGACGAACCGCCAGCTCAGCCGGTACTCCCCCGGCCTGGCCTCCTCGACCAGGCCCTCCTCGCGCAGGACCGACAGGTAGCGGTAGACCGAGCTGATCGGCATGTCCAGCTCGGCGGCCAGCTCGGCGGCGGAGCGGGTGTGCCGCTGCGGGCTGAAGGCCAGCAGCAGGTGCAGCACCTTGCGCGAGCTCTCCGCGCCGCTGCGCCGGGAGGAGCGGCCCTGCCCCGGCACTGCGGGGGATGCGTCCGCGACGGCTTCCTCGGACACACCGCCTCCTTCGGTCCGGCGACCCCGCTTGACCTTGGCCGGGGTCGGGATCTAGCTTGTCTCACATAACAATAAACACTCTCTCACACTGCGGGAACTGGGCACCTTATTGCGACCCGAGTCCCGGAGGAACCGCCATGATGCGGCACATCGTCCTGTTGCAGTGGACCGAGACGGCCACCGATCAGCAGAAGCGAGAGGCGGAGACAGCTTTCCACAACTTGGCAGCCAGGATTCCTGAGATCCTGGACATTTTTTGCGGGGCCGACCTCGGGCTCACCGGCGGCGCGCACGACTTCGCCGCCGTGCTCACCTTCGCGGACGTCGAAGGCTGGCGCGCCTACCAGGAGCACGAGGCGCACAAGGCGCTGGTCGCCGACCACCTGAAGCCGATCCTCGCCGGCCGCTCCGTCATCCAGTTCGATGCCTGACCGGGCCGGACAGGCCCCCGCCCTCGACGAGCTCGCCGACGACTACCGGCGGGCGGGATTCGGCGGAAGCCTCGATCCGGGCAGGCGGCCCGCGCTGGTCGTCGTCGACCTCGTCCGCGCCTACGTCGATCCGGAGTCGCCGCTGTACGCCGGGGCCGAGCGGGCCGTGGAGCAGTCCGCGCTGCTGGTCCGCCACGCCCGCGCGCTCGGGCACCCGGTCGTCTTCACCTATGTGGAGTACGCGCCCGGCGGCGCCGACGGCGGCCTCTTCTACCGCAAGGTGCCCGCGCTCCGGCTGTTCGAGCGCGGATCGCCCTGGGGGGAGCCGCCCGAGGAGCTGGTGCCCGGCCCCGGCGACCTGGTGGTCGTCAAGAAGTACCCGTCGGCGTTCTTCGGCACCGGCCTGGCCTCCACGCTGACCGCGCTGGGCGTCGACTCGGTGGTCGTCACCGGGACGAGCACCAGCGGCTGCGTCCGCGCCACCGCGCTCGACGCGCTGTGCCACGGGTTCCGGCCGGTCGTGGTGTCCGACGCCGTCGCCGACCGCGACCCCCGGCCGCACGAGGCGGCGCTGTTCGACCTGGCCGCCAAGTACGCCGACGTCCAGGAGGCTGCCAAGGTACTGGAGTCATGGAAGGAAACGACATGACCCCTCTGAACGTCCACCCCGCCGACCGGCTGCGCGCCCGGCTCGCCGCCGGAACCCCGCTCCTGGCCGCCGGCTGCCACGACGCGCTCTCCGCCCGGCTCGCCACGCAGGCCGGATTCGAGGCGATCCACCTGTCGGGCGCGCTGGTCAGCGCCGTCACCTTCGGCCTGCCCGACCTGGGCTACGTCGGCGCGAGCGACATGGTCGACGCGCTGCGCCGGGTCTCCGCGGGCACCGACCTGCCGGTCATCGCCGACGCCGACACCGGCTACGGCGACCCGCTCCAGGTGGCCGAGACCGTCCGCCGCTACGAGCGGGGCGGGGCCGCGGCCCTCCACCTGGAGGACCAGGTCATGCCCAAGCGCTGCGGCCACATGGCGGGCGTGCGGCTGGCGGGCCTGGCCGAGACCGTGGCCCGGCTGCGCGCCGCGGCCGACGCGCGGGAGCGGCTGGTGCTCATCGCCCGCACGGACGCCCTGAACGCCGAGGGCGAGGACGAGGCGCTGCGCCGGGTCGAGGCGTTCGCCGCGGCCGGCGCCGACGCGGTCTTCGTCGAGGGCGCCCGGGACGCCGCCACCGTCCGCCGGGCGCACGAGGCCTCCGGCGGGCTGCCGGTCGTCGTGAACTTCTCCGCGGCCGGGCACTCGCCCGAGCCGATCGACGACCTGGCCGCGGCCGGAGCCCGCATCGCGCTCTTCCCGGTGGCCGCCGCGCTCGCCGGGGCCGCCGCGATGAGCGCGGCCTACCGCGAGATCCTCACCGTCCGCCGCGCCCCCGAGCCCCCGCTCAGCTGGGGGGACTTCACCACCGTCCTGGGACTGCCCGCCCTCGCCGAGCAAGAGGAGCGCTGGCGTCCCGCCGCCGACCCCGGGGAGACCCCGTGACCACCGTCCTGGCCGACCGCCACGCCTTCGGCGTGATCATTCCCTCCACCAACACCGCGGTGGAGGACGAGTACTACCGGTTCCGCGCACCCGGCGTGTCCTTCCACGCCGGACGCATCCTCATCCGCAACGCCGTCCTCGACTCCGACGAGGACATGGAGAACTTCCTGGAGGACCTGCGCGGCGAGATCGGCGCCGCGGTGGAGTCCGTCCTGACCTGCAGGCCCGACTCCCTCATCATGGGGATGAGCGCCGAGACGTTCTGGGGCGGCGCCGAGGGCAACGCCGAGTTCGAACGCTGGATCGGCGAGATGTCCGGCCTGGACGTCGTCACCGGCGCGTCCGCGACCCACGCGGCGCTGCAGCGGTTCGGCGTGCGCAGGATCGGCGTGATCACCCCCTACCAGCCCGTCGCCGACGAGCAGGTGCGCGCCTACTTCACCGAGCTCGGCTACGAGGTGCACGCCGTGCACGGCCTGAAGTGCGGCTCGGCGACCTCGATCGCCGAGGTGCCGCCGGAGGAGATCCGCGCCGCGTTCGCGAAGGTCGACGGGCCCGGTGTGGAGGCGCTCGTCCAGGCGGGCACCAACCTGCCGGTCATCGGCGTGGCCGCCGCGGTGGAGGAGGAGATCGGCAAGCCGGTCGTCCCGATCAACGCCGCGTCCCTCTGGCACGCCTACCGGACCCACGGCATCAAGGACCGCATCCCGGGCGCCGGCCGGCTGCTCGCGACGCTCTAGAAAGGAAGAAGAGATGGCGAAGGTACGGGTCGCAGCGGCCCAGTTCTTCTCCGGGCCGGACCCGCTGGCCAACCTGGAGCTGGCCGCCGGATACGTCCGCGACGCGGCGGCGCAGGGGGCCAGGCTGGTCGTCCTGCCCGAGAACGCCAACCGGGTGCGCGACTTCTCCTCCCGCGAGGAGTGCTGGGAGCACTCCGAGGACCTCGACGGCCCGTTCGTGACGGGCCTCGCCGGGCTCGCCGCGGAGCTCGGCGTGTACATCGCGGCGGGCGTCGACCTGCGCGGCGAGAGCTCGCCGACCGTGTACATCGGGTCCGTCCTGCTCGGGCCCGACGGCCGTGTCGTCGGCGTCCACCACAAGCACGTCCTGTGGGACTACGAGTACACGCTCTTCACGCCCGGCGACGAGCCCTACCGGGTGTACGACACCGAGCTCGGCCGGATCGGGCTGCTGCTGTGCGCCGACGGGATCGTCCCCGACACCCCGCGCGCGCTCGGCCTGCTCGGCGCGCAGATCCTGTGCAACTCCCTCAACTCCCGCGGCCCCGACGAGTACCGCGTGCACGTGCCGCTGCGCTCGATGGAGAACCGCGTGTGGCACGTCGCGGCCAACACCGTCGGCGGCCCCGAGCACGAGTGGCCGTGGATGGGCGGCAGCCAGATCGTCGCCCCCGACGGCACCCGCCTCGCCGACGCCGGTGAGGAGGAGCCGGGCCTGGCGATCGCCGACATCGAGCCGGAGCTGGCGGACGACAAGCACATGGCGGGTGTGGGCGACGTGTTCGCCTGGCGGCGTCCCGACCTGTACGGCGTGCTCACCCGCCCGCTCGAGGAGGTCCCGGCCGCGGCCATGTACGGGCCCGCCCCCGCGGACATGCCGCCGCGCCCGCTGCCCGTCGCGCTGCTGCAGGTCAGCTGGTCCCGCAACACCGAGTGGACGGTGCTGCGCGCGATCGGCCAGGTCACGTTCGCGGGCAGGCGCGGGGCGCGGCTCGGCGTGCTGCCCGAGCTGTTCTGCCTGCGGCCGGGCGAGGCCGCGCAGGACCCCGAACGTGCTGCGGGCCTGTCGCGCGACGTCCTGCAGCGGCTCTCCGCCTCCTGCGCGGAGGCGAAGTTGTGGCTGGCCGCCAACCTGGTGGAGGCCGAGGACGGGAAGTACTACTCGACCGTCTACCTGCTGGACGACACCGGCACCGTCGTGCACCGCTACCGCAAGACCCACCTGACCGACGAGGACCGCGCCTGGGCGACGCCCGGCTCGGACCTGTCGGTCGCCGACACCCCGATCGGCCGCATCGGCTTCATGGTCGGCGAGGAGGTCTGGGTGCCGGAGGTCGCGCGGGTCCTGGCCGTCGAGGGCGCCGAGCTGATCGTCCACCCGACGTCCTGGACGACGCCCGAGGCCATGCACGTCGCGGCCACCGAGCGCACCGAGGAGAACCGCGTCCACCTGGTCTCGGTGACCCGCCTGGACTGCCCCGCCGGCCTGGGCAGCCAGATCGTCCGCGCCGACGACTTCCAGCCCGGCCAGCCCATCGCCGTGATGCGCTACCCCACCGGCTACTGGACCCGTCCCGGCTTCGAGGAGCAGCTCCTGCTCGACCTCGACCTGCGCGAGTCCAACGACAAGATGATGGGGTACCACCTCGACCCCCTGGCCACCCGGGCGCCGCGGCTCTACGGCTCCTTCACCGCGACCTGACCGCGAGGCCCGACAACGTGTTCGCCCCGCTCCCTCTTTCGGGGCGGGGCGAACACGTCATCACACCCCTTCGGGCGGCGGGGCCGTGCTCTTGCGGACGACGAGGCTGGTGGACAGCTCCAGCCGGGTGGGCGGCCTCTCGCCGTCGCGCAGGCTCAGCAGCATCTGGGCGGCGGCCTCGGCCATCTCGCGCAGCGGCTGGTGGACGGTGGTGAGGGCGGGGCTGGCCCAGGGCGCCACCGCCACGTCGTCGTAGCCGACGACCGACAGGTCGTGCGGAACGCGCAGGCCGTGCACGCGCGCCGCCTCCAGGACGCCGAGGGCCTGCAGGTCGCTGCCCGCGAAGATCGCCGTCGGGCGGTCGGGGCGGCCGAGCATCTCCAGCGCGTGCCGGTAGCCGCCCTCGACGTGGAAGTCCCCGTAGGCCACCAGGCCAGGGTCCACCGCCAGGCCCGCCATGCCCATCGCGGACCGGAACCCGTCGAGCCTGGCCAGCGAGCACAACATGTCGTCGGGTCCGGTGATGATCGCGATCCGCCGGTGGCCGCACTCGATGAGGTGGCGGGTCGCGGCGACCCCGCCCGACCAGTTGGCCGACCCGACCGACGGCACGTCCGGCTCGGGGTCGCCCGCCGGGTCGATGATGACGAACGGGATGGACCGCGAGCGCAGCTGGTGCTTGAACTCCGGCGGGAGGCTGGAGAAGACCAGGACGACACCGAGGGGGCGGCGGCGCAGCACCCCGTCGAGCCATTCGGGTCCGGGCGCGTGCCGGGTGCCGCTCTCGGTGAGCACCACGCCGGCGGCGTGGGCCTTGGCGACGCCCTCCACGCCCCGGATCAGCTCCATCGCCCAGAGGCTGTCGAGCTCGTGGAAGACGAGCTCGATCAGCGGCGCCTCACCCGCCGATCCGGGTGTCCTGCGGTAGCCGTGGAGCTCCAGGAGGCGCTCGACCCTGGCCCGTGTCGGCCGTGCCACGTCCTGGCGGCCGTTGAGAACTTTCGAAACTGTCGAAACAGAGACTCCGGCTTCGTCCGCCACCTGGGCCAGGGTGACCCGGGCCGTTTCATCCTCCGCACGCATGGGCAGCAGCATAGGCCACCCCGCGCCGTCCAGCGTCTCTCTTCGGCCATGGCGCGGGGTTGACCGTGGAGGGAACGCGTTCTAGTGTCCCGGGTCACAAGGATGTTTCGGGGGAGCTTCCGAAACTTTTCGAAAGGTCTGCAATGAAGAGACGCACCTGGCTCACCCGGGCCGTCGCCGGTGGCACCGCCCTCGCCCTGAGCCTGGCCCTCACCGCCTGCGGCGGCGACTCCGGCGGCGAGGAGGGTGGGGAGATCCGCATCCTGGTGTACGGGGACACCGCCAACAAGGTCGAGACCAAGCTCGTCGAGACGTTCAACAGGACGTCCGACGTCAAGGCGGTCCTCGACACCATCCCGGGCGCGGACTACCAGGCGAAGCTCCAGACGGTGATCAGCTCCAAGCAGGCGCCCGACGTCTTCTTCAACTGGGGCGGCGGCAGCATCCAGCCGTTCGTGAAGGCGGACCTGCTCATGCCGCTCGACGACCTCATCGCCAAGGACCCCGCGCTGAAGTCCAGCTTCCTGCCCTCGGTGTTCGACACCGCGGTCGTCGACGGCAAGCCGTACGGCGTCCCGATGCGCGGCACCCAGCCCGTCCTGCTGTTCCACAACAAGAAGGTCCTCGCCGACGCGGGCGTCTCCGCGCCGACGACCTGGGACGAACTGCTCGACGCGGTCGCGAAGCTCAAGGCGAAGGGGATCACGCCCATCGCACTCGGCGGCGGCGACAAGTGGCCCACCCAGATGTGGTTCCAGTACGTCTACGACCGCGTCGCCGGACCCGACCTGTTCAAGCGGGCGGTCGGCGGCGACACCGCCGCGTGGGAGGAGCCCGACAGCCGCAAGGCCCTCGAGACGCTGCGGCAGCTGATCGACGCCGGGGCCTTCGGCACCAACTTCGACTCGGTGAAGTTCACCGACGACGGCTCCCCCGCCCTCCTCGCGCGGAGCAAGGCCGGCTTCGAGCTGATGGGCTCCTGGGCCTACTCCACCCACCAGAGCCTCGACCCCGAGTTCGCCGAGAAGGACCTCGGCTACAGCGCCTTCCCCGCCATCCCCGGCGGCAAGGGCGACCCGGCCAACATCGTCGGCAACACCAACAACTTCTACTCGGTGCTGAAGGCCACGAAGCACCCCGAGGCCGTCGCGGAGTTCCTGAAGCTCCAGTACTCCGACGAGTTCGTCAAGGAGCACCTGGCCATCGGCAACCTCCCCACCACCACGAACACGCCGCAGTTCCTCGACACCTCGGCCAGCCCCGAGTACGCGAAGTTCCAGTTCGGCCTGGTGGAGAAGGCCCCCGCCTTCCAGCTCTCCTGGGACCAGGCGTACCCGCCCGCGGCGACGACCCCGCTGCACCGGGCCGTCCAGGGGTTCTTCAACGGGAGCATCGACGCCGACGGGTTCATCAAGGCCATGCAGGCCCTGCCCAAGCCCTGACGGGACCGTCCATGACCTCTCTCACCGCGGCCTCCGCGGGCAGGCTCCGGGCCGCTCGGCGGCCCGGAGCCGCCTCCTCCCGCCCGGGGTTCCTCTGGGCGCTGCCCGCCACCGTCTTCTTCGCCCTGTTCGCCCTCGTCCCGCTCGTCCTCGTCGCCGTCCTGTCCTTCACCGAGTGGAACGGCCTGGGCGATCCGGTCTTCGTCGGCATGGACAACTGGTCGGCGCTGCTGGACGACCCCGTCATGCTCAAGAGCGTGTGGCTGAGCCTGCTGCTCACCGCGCTCGGCGTCGCGTTCCAGACGCCGTTCAGCATCCTGCTGGGCGTGTGGGCCGCGGGGAAGCAGCGCAACCGCGCCGTGCTTTCGGCGATCTACTTCATCCCGCTGCTGCTGTCGGCCACCGCCATCTCGGTGTTGTGGCGGTCGCTGCTCGACCCGAACTTCGGCGTCCCCGCCGAGGCCGAGTGGCTGTTCGGTGACGGCAACCTCTTCGGCTCGCAGAGCGGGGCGCTCGCCGTCCTCGTCTTCGTCGGGGTCTGGCAGTTCACGCCGTTCCACACGCTGATCTACCAGGGGGCGGCGCGCGCCATCCCGCAGGTGCTCTACCAGGCGGCGGAGATCGACGGGGCGGGGCGGGTGCGCAGGTTCCTGCACATCACCCTGCCGCAGCTGCGCAACGCCATCGTCACCTCGGTGATCCTCATGGTCGTCGGCGGGCTGACGACCTTCGACATCGTGCTCATCCTCACCCAGGGCGGGCCGGGCACCGACACCACGATCACCGCCTACTACATGTACGACAAGGCGTTCAAGGGCTTCCAGTTCGGCGCCGCCTCGGCCGTCTCGCTGGTGCTCGTCGTGACCGCCACGCTCATCTCCCTCCTGGTCGTACGGCTGTCCGGCTACGACCGGATGCGCGGAAGCACGGAGGGCCTGTGATGCGCGGACGCCCCAACCTCCTCGCCGGATTCGGCTCGCTCGTCTGGCTCGCCATCGTCGGGCTGCCGCTGTACGTGATGCTCGCGGCGTCGCTGCAGAGCCGCACGGACTACGCGTCCGGCGGGCCGCTCAGCATCCCGGACCGGCTGACGCCGCAGAACTACCTCGACATGTTCAGCGGCGGGTTCGGCCGGTACTTCCTCAACACCGCCATCGTCACCGTCGCCGTCGTCGCCATCGTGCTGCTGGTCGTGCCGCCCCTGGCGTACGCGATCGTCCGCAGCCGGGGCCGCGCCACGACGGCGGTCTTCCGGATCTTCCTGCTGGGGCTGGCCGTCCCTGCGCAGGCCGTCATCGTGCCGATGTTCTACGTCATCAGCGAGGTCGGCCTGTACGACGACCTCATCGGCGTGATCCTGCCGACGGCGGCGTTCTCGCTGCCGGTGTGCACGCTGGTCCTCACCGGCGTCATGCGGGAGATCCACGGCGAGCTGTACGAGGCGATGGCGATCGACGGCGCCTCGGCCGGGCGCATGTTCTTCCGGCTGGTGCTGCCGCTGTCCAAGGGCGGCCTGTCGACCATCACGGTCTTCTCCGCCCTCCAGGCGTGGAACGGGTTCCTGTTCCCGCTGGTCCTCACCCAGTCGGCCGAGAGCAAGCTGATCACCCTCGGCCTCTACGACTTCCGGACCCAGCACGGCGTCAACGTCCCCGGCCTGCTCGCCGCGGTCGTGCTGTCCATGCTGCCCATCCTCATCGTCTACCTGTTCGCCCGGCGGGCCCTCATCCAGGGCCTCATGGGCGTCGGGGGGAAGTAGACCCACGTATGGAAACCGAAGTGGCCGTCCCCGTCTGGCGGGACACCGCGCTGCCCCCGAGCGAGCGCGCCGCCGCGCTGCTCGCCGAGCTCACCCTCCCCGAGAAGGTCGCCCAGCTGTTCGGCGTCTGGGTCGGGGCGTCCGACGAGGGCGGCGAGGTGGCCCCCTACCAGCACGAGATGGAGGAGCCCCCCGACCTGGCGGAGCTGCTCCCGGACGGGCTCGGGCAGCTGACCCGCCCGTTCGGGACCGCGCCCGTCGACCCGGCGCTCGGCGCGCTGTCCCTGCTGCGCACCCAGCGCCGGATCACGGCGGCCGGCCGGTTCGGCGTCCCCGCCATGGCGCACGAGGAGTGCCTCGCCGGGTTCGCGGCCTGGCGGGCCACCGCCTACCCGGTGCCGCTGTCGTGGGGAGCCTCGTTCGACCCGGATCTGGTGCGGCGGATGGCCGGGCGGATCGGCCGCGACCTGCGCTCGGTCGGCGTCCACCAGGGGCTCGCCCCGGTCCTGGACGTCACCCGCGACGGGCGCTGGGGGCGGGTGGAGGAGACCGTCGGCGAGGACCCCTACCTCGTGGGGACCGTCGGCACCGCGTACGTGCGGGGACTGGAGGACGCCGGGGTCGTCGCCACGCTGAAGCACCTCGCGGGATATTCGGCGTCGCGGGCCGGCCGCAACCTCGCGCCCGTCGGCATGGGAGCGCGCGAGCTGGCGGACGTGATCCTGCCGCCGTTCGAGATGGCCGTCCGCGAGAGCGGCGTCCGATCGGTCATGCACTCCTACACCGACCTCGACGGGGTGCCGTCCGCGGCCGACGCGGAGCTGCTCACCGGGCTGCTGCGCGACACCTGGGGGTTCTCCGGCACCGTCGTCTCGGACTACTTCGGCATCGCGTTCCTCAGGACGCTGCACGGGATCGCCGGGAGCTGGGGCGAGGCGGCGGGTGCCGCGCTGGCGGCGGGCGTCGACGTCGAGCTGCCCACGGTGAAGACCTTCGGCGGGCCGCTGCTGGAGGAGGTGGCCGCCGGGCGCGTCCCGGAGGAGCTGATCGACCGGGCCGCGCTGCGCGTCCTCACCCAGAAGGCCGAGCTGGGGCTGCTGGACCCGGACTGGGATCCCGTTCCGCCGGTGCTCGCCGGAGCCGACCTGGACGATCCGGAATCGCTGCGTGGAACGGTCGAACTCGACGGCCCGGAGAACCGGGCGCTCGCGCGGGAGCTCGCGGAGCGGGCCGTGGTGCTGCTGCGCAACGACGGTGTGCTGCCGCTCTCGAAGCCCCGGCGGATCGCCCTGATCGGGCCGAACGCCGACGAATCCACGGCCGTGCTGGGGTGCTACTCGTTCCCCCGGCATGTGGGGGTCCACCACCCGGAGATCCCGGTGGGCATCGGGCTGCCGACCCTGCGGGAAGCGCTCGCCGCGGAGTTCCCGGGGAGCGAGCTGGTCCACTCCCCCGGCTGCTCCGTGGACGGGCCCGAGATGGAGGGTTTCGCCGACGCGCTCGCCACCGCCCGGGACGCCGACGTGGTGGTCCTGGCGCTCGGCGACCGGGCCGGGCTGTTCGGGCGCGGCACCAGCGGCGAAGGGTGCGACGCGGAGTCGCTCGTCCTTCCCGGGGTGCAGCAGGAACTGCTGGACGCCCTGCTGGACACCGGGACGCCTGTCGTGGTCGTCCTGCTGGCGGGGCGGCCCTACACGCTCGGCCGGGCGGTCGGCGAGTCGGCGGCGATCGTCCAGTCGTTCTTCCCCGGCGAGGAGGGCACCGGGGCGATCGCGGGAGTGCTGAGCGGGCGCGTCAACCCGTCCGGGCGACTGCCGGTGAGCGTGCCGCGGCGGCCGAACGTCCAGCCGTCGACGTACCTGGCGGCGCGGCTCGGGCATGCCACCGACGTGTCGAACACGGACCCGACGCCCGCTTTCGGATTCGGGCACGGGCTGTCCTACACGAACTTCGAATGGTCGGACCTGGCCGTCGTCCAGGGCGAGACCGGCACGGACGGGGAGTTCCGGCTGGAGTTCACCGTCCGCAACACCGGCGGCCGGGACGGGGCCGAGGTCGTCCAGCTCTACCTGCACGACCCCGTGGCGTCGGTGGTGCAGCCGGTGCAGCGGCTGATCGGCTACCACCGGCTGCCGCTCGCGGCGGGCCAGGCCCGTCGCGTCGCCGTCACGGTGCCCGCCGACCTGGCGTCCTTCACCGGCCGCGACGGCACGCGCCGGGTCGAGCCGGGCGAGCTGGAGCTGCGGTTGAGCGCCTCCTGCACCGACCCGCGACTGACCGCCGCGGTGACGCTCACCGGCCCCGTGCGGCGGCTCGACCACACCCGCCGCCTGCACCCGGTGTTCACGCCCGCCGGGTGAAACGCGACCGCGGCGGGCGCGGCCTCCTTGCGAACCGCCTGTGCCCCAGCCCGTTCTCCGGGCCGGGGCACAGGTCCTCCGGTGAGGTCAGGCGTTCTCCTTCGCCTCGCGCTTCGGCCGCCAGAAGACGGCCAGGAGGAGAAGGCCGCCCACGCCGCCGAGCAGGGCGACGCCGAGGCCGGGCAGGCCGTCCAGGGTGATGCCCGCCGGGTGGTCGGCCGACCAGCGGCCGGGACCGAGGGCGGCGAGGGCGCACGCGGCCAGGATGATCATGAGGACGTACTCGTAGCCCTCGCCGGGGCGGAAGATGAAGAAGCCGTTCTTCAGGTGGTTGGCGACGAGCGCCACCACCATGGTCCCCACGACGGCCGCCGCGGCCAGGGCATTGAGCAGGCCGGCCAGGAGCAGGACGCCCGCGCCCAGTTCGGTGAGCGTGGCCAGCAGGGCGTGGAGGCGGCCGGGCCGGATGCCGATGGACTCGAACCAGCGGGCGGTGCCGGGAAGCTTTCCGCCGCCGAAGGCGTGGTTCCAGCCGTGGGCGATCATCGTGATGCCCAGGGAGAACCGCAGCACGGCGGCCGCGATGTCGATCTCGATCATCGATCTCTCACTTTCCGGCCTGTGCGAGCACCGAAGCGCGGTCCGCGCCGGAGGCGACCAGCGCGCGATAGCGGACGAACAGGGCGGGCGCGCCGAAGGAGGCGACGCCGGTCAGCGCGCCGCCGGTGAAGTAGCCGACGACCGTGCCCTTCACCGGGCCGCCGTCGAGCCCTTCGCCGTGCAGGGTGAGCACCTCGTCAGCCTCTCCCGTCCGGCCGACCGTCTGCACCTTCATGCCGAACTGGTCGGACCACACGTAGGCGGGCGGGGCGGCGGGCGTGTCCGCGCCGACGATGTCGCGGGCGACGGTCGCCGCCTGCTCGATCACGGCGGTCCAGTGCTCGTCGCGGCGGTGGGCTCCGCGGGACGCGTCCCACCAGGCCGCCGCGTCGCCCACGGCCCAGACCCGTTCGGCGCCCACGGCCCTGCCCCGCGCGTCGCAGGCGAGGCCGTCACCGGTGTTCAGCCCGGCGTCCTCCAGCCAGGTCAGGTCGGGGGTGGCTCCGACGCTCACCAGGACGGCGTCGGCCGTGCGCCGGGACCCGTCGGACAGCTCCACCGTGCGCGCGTCGGCGAACCGCGACAGCGCGGCACCGCAGACCAGCTCCACGCCCGCCTCGGTGAACAGGCGTGCCGCGAGGGCTCCCGCCTTCGCGCCGAGCGCGCGTTCGCACGGCACCGCGCCCGCTTCCAGGGCGGTCACCGCGACACCGCGTTCGGCGGCGGCGCAGGCGACCTCGGCGCCGATGAACCCGGCTCCGACGACGAGGAGCGAACGCGCCGAGTCGAGCACGCCGCGCAGCGCGAGCGCGTCGTCGAGGGTCCGCAGCGTGTACACGCCGTCGGGCTGGCCGGGCAGTTTCCGCGCGACGACGCCGGTCGCGATGACCACGGCGTCCCCGCTGACGGAGCCGCCGCCGGCCAGCTCGACGGTCGTGCCGCGCAGCGCGACGGCCCGCGCGCCCAGCCGCACCGCGACGTCCAGTTCGGCCAGTGCCGGGCCGTCGCGCAACACGGCGCGCTCGGGCTCCCACTGGCCCTTGAGGATCTGCTTGGACAGGGGCGGCCGGTCGTAGGGCGGGTGCGGCTCGGCTCCGACCAGCGTGATCCGCCCGGAGTACCCCTCCGCGCGCAGCCGCTCGATCGTCCTGACACCGCCCAGGCCCGCCCCGACGACGACCACGTGTCCGGGCTCGAACTTCTCCGTCATCGTCAGTCCGAGGCCGGTAGCGGCTTGGCGGACTTCTGCTCGACATCGGTGCCGTCGACGGCGACGGCGTACTCGCCGCCCTGCACGCACAGCAGCTCCACGTCGACGCCTTCGACGGTGTAGCGCTTGCCCAGCAGGACGCCCGCGCCCGCCTCGGTCTGCGCCGGGACCTTCTCGGCCACCTGCTCCTCGGCCATCTCGAGGCCGCCGCAGGTGACGGCGAGGTCGTCTTGGGGGGCGCGGACGACGACCAGCGCGGTCGCGTCCACGGTGCTCCGGAGGGTTTGTCCCGCGCGCAGCTTCATCAGGTGCTCCTTACTCGTTACAGGGGGTTCAGCGGGTGACGGTGCCGACGAGCTTCACGTCGAGGTACTCGTCGATGCCCTGGGCGCCGCCCTCGCGGCCGAGGCCGCTGTCGCCCACGCCGCCGAACGGGGCGGCGGCTCCGGTCGGGTCGATGTCGTTGACACCGACGATGCCGAACCGCAGCGCCTCCGAGACGCGCTGGGCCCGGCCGAGGTCGTTGGTGTAGACGTAGGAGGCCAGTCCGTAGCCGGTGTCGTTGGCGCGCCGGATCGCCTCGTCCTCGTCGTCGAAGGCGATGACCGCCGCCACCGGGCCGAAGGTCTCCTCCCGGTAGATCCGCATCGACTCGTCCACGTCGGCGAGAACGGTGGGCGCGTAGAAGCGCCCGGAGTCCAGGCCGTCCCCGGTGAGGCGGCGGCCTCCGGCGAGCAGCCGCGCGCCCTTGGCGACGGCGTCCTCGACCTGCGCGGACACCTTGGCGACCGCGGCGTCGTCCACGAGCGGGCCGACCGCCACGCCGGGGCGGTCCCCCGGTCCGGCGACGAGCCTGCCGACCCGCGCGACGAGCTCGGCCGTGAACGGCTCGAGAACGGAGCGGTGGACGAAGATGCGGTTCGGGCTGATGCAGGCCTGCCCGGTGTTGAGGAACTTCACCAGCGCGGCGCCCTTGGCGGCGTGCACCGGGTCGGCGTCGGGGAACACCAGCATCGGCGCGTGCCCGCCGAGCTCCATCGACACCCGCTTCATCGTCGCCGCGGCGCGCGCGGCCAGCAGCTTGCCGACCTCAGTGGAGCCGGTGAACGTCAGCTTGCGCACCTCGGGCGCGTCGAGCAGCCGGTCGCCGACCGCTTCGGGAGTGCCGGTGGTCACCAGGTTGACGGCTCCGGCGGGCAGCCCGGCCTCGGCGAGGATCTCGAACACCGCGACGGCGCACAGCGGCGTCTGCTCCGCGGGCTTCAGCACGACGGTGCAGCCGGCGGCCAGCGCGGGGCCGACCTTCCGCGTGATCATCGAGACCGGGTAGTTCCACGGGGTGATCGCGGCGACCACCCCGACGGGCTGGCGCAGCACGGTGAGGCGCTGGTCGGCTCTGGCGGACGGGATCGAGCTCCCGTAGACGCGCTTGGCCTCCTCGGCGAACCATGACAGGAAACCGAGGGCGTAGCGGACCTCGTTGCGGGCCGCCTTCAGCGGCTTGCCCTGCTCCAGGGTCATCAGCGCCGCCAGTTCCTCGGCGCGCTCGGACATCAGCGCGTGGGCCTTCCACAGCACCTCGGCGCGCCGGTAGGCGGTCTCCCGGCTCCAGGAGGCGAAGGCCCCTGCCGCCGCGGCGATCGCGCGGTCGGTCTCGGCCGCCCCCGCGTCCGCGGCGGTGCCGATCACCCGGCCGGTGGCGGGGTCGGTGACCTCGAAGACCCGCCCGTCGTCGGCCGCCAGCCACTTCCCGTCGATGAACAGGGTCTCTCCGGTCCGCACGCGCCCTCCGATCGACATTTCTACATCCGTCATAGCGTCAATGATCCCTGAGAGTTCCGGACGAGGGAATCCCGGCCGCTCACGAGTCCGTCCTCAGCAGCATCACTCCGCTCGGCGTGAGGCCGCCGCTGCTCACCGCGGCCACCCGCGCGCCCGCCACCTGCCGCTCCCCCGCGTCGCCGCGCAGCTGCTCGATCGCCTCGTACAGGAGGCCCATGCCGTGGGTGCGGCCGTGGGAGAGCTGCCCGCCGTGGGTGTTCAGCGGCAGGACGCCGTCGCGGGCGATGTTCTTTCCGCCGTCCAGGAAGTCCTTGGCCTCACCGATGCCGCAGAAGCCCAGGGCCTCGATCCACGACAGGCAGTTGAAGGTGAAACCGTCGTACAGTTCGGCCACGTCCACGTCGGCGGGACGCAGGTCCGTCCGGGTCCACAGGTGCGCCGCCGAGCCCAGGACCTGGGGCTCGTGCGTCGAGGTGCTCTGGTCCCACTCCAGCCGCTCGATGATCTGGGTGCCGACCGCCTCGACCCGGACCGGGCGCACCCGCAGGTCGCCGGCCGTGTCCGCGGCGGAGACCACGACCGCGATGGAGCCGTCGCAGGGCACGTCGCAGTCGTAGAGGCCGAACGGCGTGGTGATCGGGCGGGCGCCCAGGTAGTCGTCCATCGTCATCGGGTCGCGGTAGATCGCGGACGGGTTCAGCGCCGCGTTCGCCCGCTGGTTCAGCGCGATCCAGCCGAGCGTCTCGCGGGTGGTGCCGTAACGGCGGAAGTGGCGCTGCGCCGACTGGGCCAGGGTGTGCGCGGCGGAGGTCGCCCCGAAGGGCGCGCCCCAGCCCATGCCCCCGGTGACGACGCGCCCGCCGCCCGACTTGAGGGCTCCCTGCTGCCGCAGGGTGTCGAAGGTCGACTGCCACACGGTCCGGAAGCACAGCACGTGCCGGGCCAGGCCCGCGGAGACCGCCTGCATCGCGGCGATCACCGAGCCTCCGGGCCCGAACGTCTCGCCTCCGCCGTTGTACCAGGTCGGGCGGATGCGCAGCGCGGCCTCCAGCGCCGTGACGCCGCCCTCCCCCATGCCGTGTTCGAGACCGCCCCCCGGGTAGGTGGACAGTCCGTCGATGTCGTCCAGCTCCAGGCCCGCGTCGGCCACCGCGGCCCGGCACGCCTCGACGGCCAGGGCGAGGGGGTCCGCCATGAGCCGCCGCCCGATCGCCGACCGCCCGATGCCGGACAGGACGGCGTCGTCCTCGAACCTCCGGCCGACCCGGACCGGCGGACGCACCAGGTCGCGCACCCGCTCGGCGGGCACCTCGTCCTCCGGCAGCGGGTCCGGCCGTTCGGGCTGCTCGCCCGCCGGGCGGAACAGCGGCAGCCAGACGTCCTCGACCTGCTCGAAGACCACCTCCATCCGCATGCCGAGGTCGAGGTCCTCCTCGGCGCAGTCCACCAGGCGCGTGGTGAGTTTGACCCGGGGATCCTCTTCGACCGCGACCTGGGCGACGATCACCGGCGAGGGGACCCCCGGGAGCTGGAACCGGTGGCTGACGGTGAACCCGAAGAGGATCCCGCGGCCCGAGACCTCCCGGATACCCGTCTCGGAGCCCCGGCAGGACGGGCACACCGGCTTCGGCGGGTGGATGAGGGCCGAGCACTCCCGGCACTCCTGCAGGCGGAGCCGGCCGTCGGCTCCGGAGCGCCAGTAGAACTCGGTCCAGGGGGTGACGAAGGGGAGCGGCCGTCCCTGCGCGCTCATCGGCCGGCCTCCCGCACGGGCAGCCGCACGACGTGCTCGTGGTCCGGCAGCACGCCGCCGTCCAGGCCCGACGCGCCGCCGGGCGCCCCCACCTCGGTGAAGACGTCCGCGTTGATCCGCGTGAAGCCGTCCCACTCCTCGGGGACGTCCTCCTCGTAGTAGATGGCCCCCACGGGGCACACCTGCTCGCACGCACCGCAGTCGACGCATTCGTCGGGCTGGATGTAGGCCATCCGCGTGCCCGGGTAGATGCAGTCGACCGGACAGGCGTCCACGCACGATCTGTCGAGGACGTCCACACAAGGCTCGGCCACCACGTAGGCCACCGCACACTCCCCTTCGTCTAAGGAACTACAAAGACCGCACGTTCGCGGTTCAGCCGTCGAGCTTCGCCGCGGTGGCGCGCACCGTGACCGGCTCGGCGAGACCCTGCTCGTCGCAGAGGCGCTGCATCCGCTCGAGCGTCTCCTCCAGCCCGGGGCCGAGGCGCCTGCCGGGGGTGAAGGTCGCCGGCAGGTGCTTCATGCCGTTGATGACACCGGTGGTGTCGTAGTGCTCCGCTCCCTCCGGGTCGCACACGAAGTCCGGCATCCGGTCCAGCACCGCAGTGAGCATGATCTTGAAGACCGCGCGCGCCACGTTCGACCCGATGCACCGGTGGATGCCGAGACCGAAGCTGGCATGCCGGTTGCCCTTGCGGTCGAGGTGGACGTTGTGCGGGTCCTCGAAGACCTTCTCGTCCCGGTTGGCCATCGCCCACGACAACCAGAGCCGCTCGCCCTCCTTGAACTCCGTGCCGTTGATCACGCAGTCCTGGGAGATCGTGCGGCCGTCGCCCTGCGCCGGGGTGAAGTACCGGAGGAACTCCTCGGTGGCGCTGTCGAGCAGCGTCTCGCGCTCCCGGCTCAGCCGGTCGCGCTCGCCGGGGTGCTCCGACAGCCATTCCAGTGAGTGCGCGGTCAGGGCGGTGCTGGTGTCGAAGCCGCCGCCGATGATCAGCCCGATGACGCCGAAGATCTCCCCGTCGTCGGGCCGCTCTCCGTTGATCTCCAGGTTGAGCAGCTCGTTGATGAGGCCGGGCCGCGGATTCTCCCGCACGGCGAACACGTTCCCCATCAGGTGCTGCCCCATGACGGCCTGGAGCTCGCGCATGCGGGCGTATCCCGGGTCGTCCGGCGAGGTGTAGACGGCGGCGTGCGTCGGCTCGCAGTAGACGGTCCAGTCCTTGATCGGCAGGCCGAGCATCGCCAGGGTGAAGACCGCCGGCACGATGTTGGCCAGGTCGTCGACGAAGTCGATCCGGCCGCTCTCGATCACCTCGTCGATGCACGCGCGGGTGACCTCCTCCAGGACCGGCCTCCACCGCGCGACCGCCGCCGGGGACAGGTACGGGTTGAGGGCCTGGCGGTAGTACCGCTGCTCCGGCGGGTCCATCTCCAGGAAGCCGCCCCGCCTCCGAGGCACTCCCGGCACCACGACGGAGGGGATGCTGATCCCTTGGTAGCCCTTCCTGATGCCTTTGACGTCGTGGTCGTTCGACAGCACGTCCGCGCGGCGTGCGATGTCGAACAGCTCCTTGTTGCCGCTGGCGAACCAGTAGCCGCCGTGGGTGTCGTTCCAGGCGACCGGACACTTGCCGTGGAACTCCTTGGCGAGCTCCTCGAACTCGATCCGGTACCGCGACGTGTGCCGGTCCAGGCTGATGGTGTGCTTCTTGCGCTCCGCGTCCGCGGACGTCGTTTCCTCAGTGCTCACTGCTTCTCCAACCCCGAGGTCGATCGGTGGGTCTCAGAACAGGACGATGGCCTGTTCGGGGCAGGACCGTGCGGCCTCCCTGGCCTGGCCCTCCTTGTCCGCGGGGACCTCTTCCAAAAGGGCGTAGGCGTGGCCGTCCTCGTCGCGCAGGGCGAAGAGGTCGGGGGCGTTCATGGCGCACAGGGTGTGGCCCTGGCACAGCTCGGAGTCGACGCGAACCTTCACGGTGAGCCTCCTGCTCGGGATCAGAGGTGGAAGTCGTGGAACTTCAGGTAGGAGCCGGCGTCGATCCTCAGCTGGACGCCGGTGACGTACCGCGCCTCGTCGGAGGCGAGGTAGAGGACCGCGTTGCTCATGTCCTCCGGCTCGATGAACGGGATGGGCATGGCCTGCTGCGCCGGGAAGGCCGGGAGGGCGTCCTCGCGGGTGGGGTTCTCCAGGTCGGGCCGGAACGACTTGTACATCGACTCGTTGTTGAGCATGTCGGTGTTGCAGTTCGTCGGGTGCACGGCGTTGGCGCGGATCATCCGGGGCGCGAGGTTGCGCGCCAGCTCGTGGACGAACTCCGACAGGGCCCGCTTGGCGTAGGTGTAGCCGGCGCCGCCCGGGTTGGCGCCGGGCTGGGCGACCTGCATGCCGACCATGAACGCCGCGGCCGAGCCGGTCGCGATGATCGAACCGCCCTCGGTGAGGTGCGGGATCGAGGCGTGGACGGCGTTGATGACGCCGATCAGGTTGGTGTCGACGACGTCGGTCCAGGCCTGCATCGGCGGCTCGCCCCGCGACGGCATGATGCCGGCCTGGGCGACGACGACGTCGAGGCCGCCGAGCGTGGCGACGCCCTCGGCCAGCGCGGCCGACAGCTGCGCCCGCTCGCGCACGTCGGCCTCGACCGCCACGATGCGCCGGCCGTGCCGCTCGACGAGGCGGACGGTCTCCTTCAGGTCCTCGGAGGTGGCCAGGGGGTAGCCGTTGGTCGGCACGTCGCGGCAGATGTCGACCGCGATGATGTCGGCGCCCTCTTCGGCCAGCCGCACCGCGTGGCTGCGGCCCTGGCCGCGCGCGGCGCCGGTGATGAAGGCGACCTTGCCCTCTACTCGGCCCATGATGGTCCTTCTTTCTTTCGGTGGGGGTGGGAGACCGGCGTCAGACGGCGCCGGCGGGGAAGGCGATGGTCTTGACCTCGAGGAAGTCCTCCAGGCCCTCGGTGCCCCATTCGCGGCCGAGGCCGCTCTGCTTGTAGCCGCCGAAGGGGGACTCCACGTCGAACCAGGCGGCTCCGGCGACGCTCACGGTCCCGGTCCGAAAGCGCCGCGCCATCGCCATGGCCCGCTCCACGTCGGCGCCGTAGACGCCCGCCGAGAGGCCGTAGGGGGTGCCGTCCGCGATCCGGACGGCGTCCTCGTCGTCGTCGTAGGGCAGGACGACGAGGGCGGGTCCGAAGATCTCCTCCTGGGCGATCGCGGCCCGGGGGTCCACGTCGGTGACGAGCGTGGGCTCGACGAAGTAGCCGCGCTCGAACCGGTCGGTGGGCCTGCCGCCGAGGACGATCCTGCCGTCTCGGGCGGCGGTCTCGTAGTGGCGCAGGATGTTGTCGCGCTGGCGGGCGTTGATGACCGGGCCCATGAGGGTGTCCGGGTCGGTCGGGTCGCCCCAGGGGATGCGCTCCATGGTGCCCTTGGCGTAGGCGAGCGCCTCCTCCAGGCGGGCGCGGGGGACGAGCATCCGGGTGAGCTGGGTGCAGCCCTGGCCGGCGTGGGCGCAGACGGCCCCGGCCAGCATGGGGATGGTGGCCATGAAGTCGCAGTCGTCCAGCAGCACCGCGGCGGACTTGCCGCCCAGCTCCAGCGTGACGCGCTTGAGGGTCTCGGAGGCGGCGCCCATCACCTTGCGGCCGGTGAGGGTGGAGCCGGTGAGGGTGACCCCGTCGACGTCTGGGTGGGAGGTGAGCAGCGCGGCGACCCCGTTGTCGCCGGTGGTGACGACGTTGAGCACGCCCGCGGGCAGGTCGGTGTGCTCCGCGGCGATCTCGCCGAGGGCCAGGGCGCTCCACGGGGAGTCCGGGGCGGGTTTCAGGACGACGGTGCATCCGGCGGCCAGGGCCGCGCCGACCTTGGCGATGTTCAGGTAGAAGGGGTAGTTCCACGGGGTGATCGCGGCGATGACCCCGGCGGCCTCGCGCCGGATGACGCGCTCGACGGGCGCGCCGCCGATCTCCTTGACCGGCAGGCGGCGTTCGAAGGAGTAGGTCTCCAGCAGGCCGATGTAGTGGTCGAGGTAGCCGATCGCCGCTTCCAGCGCGACCCCGGCGGTCAGCCGGACCGGGGTGCCGGTCTCGGCGATGAGCCCGGCCCGCAGCGCCTCGACGTTCTCGCGCAGGGCGTCGCGGAGCTGGACGAGGCAGTGCCGGCGCAGCTCGGTGTTCGTGGACCAGTCGGTGGAGTCGAAGGCGCGGCGTGCCGCCCCGATGGCGCGTTCGACGTCGGCGGCGCCGGCCTCCGGGGCCGCGCCGATCACTTCTTCGGTCGCGGGGTTGATGTTGTCGAAGGTCCGGCCGCTGCCGGCGGCGACCAGTTCGCCGTCGATGAGCATGCGCTCGCCGAGGGTTGTCACTGCGGTCTCCGATCGTGTCGGGGTGGGTGGGGCGCCGCGGGGTGCGGCGGCTCGGAGGGGCCGGGTCAGGCGTCGGTCACCGCGGCTTCGGACTCCGGCCAGAGCAGGCCGGCGAGGACGTCGTGGGCCGCGGTGAGCGCGCCGAGGTCCGCGCCGAGGTCGGCGGTCGTCTCGCGGACGACCGTGAGGTCCTTGCCGAGGAACTCCGCGACGCTGGTGGCGAAGGCCGCGACGGAGCCGCGCGAGGCGATTCCGGTGAGGGCGCGGCTGGCTCCGCTGCCGTTCTCCAGCGCCTGGAGCAGGGCCGTCTCGGACACTCCGAGCCGTGCGGCCACCGCGACGGCCTGCCCGACGACACCGATGTTGGCGGCGAAGACCGCGTTGTTGAGCAGCTTGATCCGCTGCCCGTCGCCGCGGCCGCCCAGGTGCAGGATCGGGTCGCCGTACGCGGCGAGGAAGGGCCTGACCTGCTCGACGTGCGCGGCCTCGCCCCCCGCGAAGAGCGTGAGCCGACCCGCGGCGATGTCGTGCGGCCCGCCGCTGATCGCGGCGTCGACCACCGCGACGCCGCGCCCGGCGGCGTGGTCGCCCAGCATCTCCACGGTCCGCGGACTGCACGTGGTGTGCACGACCAGCGCCGACCCTTCGGCCATGGTGTCCAGGAGGCCGCCGTCGAAGCAGACCGCCTGCACCTGGGCGTCGGTGTGCACGCACACTCCGACGATCTGCGCGTCGGCGAGGTCGGCGACCTCGGCGGTGGTGCGCGCGCCGGCCTCGGCGAACTCCCTCCGGGCGGCCTCGGAGGCCTCCAGGACGGTCACCTCGTGCCCGGCGGCGAGCAGGCGGCGGACCATCTGGCCGCCCATCCGGCCCGCGCCGACGAAACCGAGCCGCAGCGGCGCGCTCATCGGGCGCACCCCATCGACTCCAGGGCGGCGTCGGCGGCCTCGAAGACCGAGGAGACCTTGACGCCCAGGGAGTCGGCGAGCTCGCCGGCGATCCGCGCGTCCTTCTGGAGCAGCGGCCCGGCCTTCGCTCCCATGGGCTCGAGCGTGAAGCGCGCGGAGCGGCCCATCATCCCGGTGGCGAAGCTCGATCCGGAGCCGCGTTCCAGGACGACCGAGAGCTGCTCCGGGTCGACGCCGAACGCGCGGGCGAGCGCGAACGCGCCTTCGGCGACGCCGAGGTTGGCCGCCAGCAGCAGGTTGTTGATGAGTTTGGCCCGCTGGCCCGCGCCGAGCGGACCGAGGTGCACGACGGGGTCGCCGTAGGTCCGGAAGACCGGGGCGCAGCGCTCCACGTCCTCCGGGGATCCGCCGGCCATCACCAGGAGGGTGCCCGCTTCGGCCGCGGGTCCGCCTCCGCTGACCGGCGCGTCCACCAGGCCGACGCCGCGCTCGGCGGCGCGCTCGGCGAGCCTGGCGCAGGTGTCGGGGTGCACGGTGCTGTGCACCGCGATGACCGAGCCCAGGCGCATGCCCTCCAGCAGGCCGTTCGGGCCGGACACCACCTCCTCGACGCCCGCGTCGTCCACCACGCAGACGCAGGCCAGGTCGCTGGCCGCGCCGACCTCGGCGGGCGAGGCCGCGAAGCGGGCGCCGGTGCCCGCGAAGGACTCCAGGGTCTCGGCGCGGCGCGCCCACAGGGTGGTGGGGATGCCCGCCTCGATGATCCGGCGGGCCATGGGGGCGCCCTGGCTGCCCAGTCCGATGAAGCCGACCTTCGTCACCGCGCTCATGTGATCGCACCCGCGATCTTGAGGTTGAGCAGCTCCTCGTCGGACAGGCCCAGTTCGCGAAGGATGTCGTCGGTGTGCTCGGCGAACAGCGGCCCGCGCCTCAGCTCGGCCGGGGTGCGGTCGAACTGCACGGGGTTGGCGACGAGCCTGCGGGCGTTGCCCTCGGCGTCGGTGACCTCGGCGATCTGGCCGATGGCGCGCAGCGCCGGGTCGTGGCCGACCTCGTAGGTGGTCTGGGCGACGGCCCACTGGCCTTCCATGCCGTCGAAGGCCTTGACCCACTCGTCCTTGGTGCGCCGCCCGATCTCCTCCTGGAGGATCGCGATCGCCTCGGCCGCGTTGGCCATGAGGTTCGCGGCGGAGTCGAAGCGCGGGTCGGCGGCCAGCTCGGGGCGGCCGATGCGCTCGGTGAACTCCGGCCAGTAGCGGCCCGGCTGGAGCATGACGAGGGACAGCCAGCGGTCGTCGGAGGTGCGGTACATGTTCGACAGCGGGTTGGTGCGGGTGCCGGCGCGCGGGTCGTGCTTGGGCAGCGGGCCGCCGGCCATGAGCGCCATGTTGACGTTGAGCTGGTTGGCCCAGGCGGCGACGCCCAGCAGGGAGATGTCCACGGACGGGGCGCCCAGGCCGCGGGAGCGGGCGAGCAGCGCGGCGGCGATGCCTCCGGCGATCGTCATGCCGCCGATGTTGTCGCCGAACGCGCCGACCGGCTGCTGGATGATGTGGTCCTCGCCGGGGGGCGTGATGCTGTCGGCGCTGCCGCCGCGCGCCCAGAAGGCGGTGCCGTCGTAGCCGCCGCTGTCGGCCTCGGGGCCGCTGTGCGCGAAGCTCGTGCCGGAGGCGTAGATGATCTCGGGGTTGATCGCGCGCACGTCGTCCAGGTCGATGCCGAGCCGTTTGCGGGCGCCCGGCAGGAAGTTGGTCAGGAAGACGTCGGCGCCGCGGATCAGCTCGTGCAGGATCGGGACGGCCTCGGGCTTCTCCAGGGACAGGCCCAGGCTGCGCTTGCCGCGGTTGGGGCCGTCCATGATCGGGGCGAAGGTCGTGTCGTCCGACGCGGTCGCACGGCCGTACACCTTGATCAGGCCGCGCTGCGCGTCTCCCCTCTCGGCGTGCTCGATCTTGATGACGTCGGCGCCCCAGTCCGCCAGGACCGCCCCCGCGGACGGTACGAAGGTGAACTGGGCGACCTCGACGACCCGGACGCCCTGCATCGGTAGGAACACTGGAAGGAGACCTCGGTTCTGCTCACGTCCGGCGGGAGGCCGGACGGCGACTGCGGGAGGGCGGGGCCCGTCGGCGGGCCGCTCGAACCCCTCCATCGGTTCGATAGAACCATATCCATCGAACTATTTAGTGAGCAAGGCCTCATCCCGGCAAGTTTGAAGAATGTTTCGAAGGGAGTCGAACTGTTGGCGCCCCGAAAGCACGGACACCCGCTCGGGGCATCCGTGCGGATGCCCCGAGCGGGTGTCGCGACCCCGGCGGGCGGCCTGCGGACCGCCGGCCTACACGTTGAAGCGGACCGCGCCGTCGACGCGGATCACCTCGCCGTTCAGGTAGTCGTTGTCGACGATGTGCAGGGCGAGCCGCGCGTACTCGTCGACATGGCCCATGCGCTTGGGGTTGGGGACGCCGGGCCCCCACTTGGCCTGGGCGTCCTCCTCCTTCATGCGGAACGCCGGGGTGAAGAAGGTGCCGGGCGCGATCGTCATCACGCGCACGCCGGTCGGCGCGAGGTCGCGGGCCGCCGCGAGGGTCAGGCTGATCACGCCGCCCTTGGCCGCCGCGTAGTCGGTCTGCCCGACCTGGGACTCGAAGCCCGCGATCGAGGCGGTCATGATGACCACGCCCCGCTGCCCCGACTCCAGCGGCTCGTTCCTCGTCATCGCCGCGGCCGCCTGGGCGAGCACGTTGTAGGTGCCGCCGAGGAAGATGTCGGTGGTGCGCTTGAACGTCTCCAGCGGGTAGAACTCCCCGTTCCGGTTCACCATCCGCCGCCCGGCCGCCGGACCGCCGTGCACGACGACGGCGACCCGCAGCGTGCCGAGCTCCTGCGCCGCGGCGACGGCGGCGGCCACCGACTCCTCGCTGGTGACGTCGGTCGCCAGGAAGCGCACCCCGTCTCCCAGCTCGGCCTCCAGCGCCCTGCCCTTGTCCTCGGACAGGTCGGCGACGAGAACCGCCGCACCCGCCTGGACCAGCCGCCGCACCGTCGCCTCGCCGAAACCGCCGGCTCCGCCGACGACCAGCGCCGACGCGCCTTCCAGATTCATCGCATCCTCCTAAGACCACGGGACGTGCCCGGGAGATGGCGGCGTCCCGTGGGGACACCGGAGAACGGCCGGGGCGCGGCGGCCCCGGTTCCGTTGCGGATCACGCGGAGACCGCGTCTCCCGGTGCGTCCGCGCGCACCAGGGCCACGAGGTCGCGGCGCAGCACCTTGCCCGTCGGGTTCACCGGGAACTCCTCGACGAACTCCACGTACCGCGGTGTCTTGGAGCCGCGCAGTCGCTCGCGCACCCAGGCGCGCAGCTCGTCGGCCTCCACCGACGCGCCGGGCCGTACGATGACGAACGCGCCGATCTGCTGGCCCCACTCCAGGTCCGGAACGCCCGCGACCACGGCTTCCTGCACGGCCGGGTGGCCGCACAGCACGTCCTCGATCTCGGCGGGCGCGATGTTCTCGCCGCCCCGGATGATGGTGTCGTCGGCGCGGCCCCGGACGAACAGGTAGCCCTCGGCGTCGAGGTAGCCGCGGTCGCGGGTGGGGAACCAGCCGTCCGGGCGGACCTTGCTGCCGGCCTCCAGGTACTCCCCGGCCACCTGCGGGCCGCGCACCACGATGTCGCCGACGACGCCCGGCGCGCACGGAGCGCCGTCGTCGTCCTGCACCTCGATCTCGACCGACGGCAGCGCGCGGCCGACCGACCCGAGCCGGGCCCGCACCTCCGGGTCGTCCGCGCAGACGGCGGCGCGGTGGTCGTCGGGCCCCAGGACCGCGATCGACGACGCGGTCTCGGTGAGCCCGTAGGCGTTGACGAACCCGGTCCCGGGGAAGCGCGCCAGCGCCTCCTCCACCACCTCCGCGGCGATCTTCGCACCGCCGTAGGACAGGGAGCGCAGGCACGCCGGGCCCCGGGCGTCGCGGGAGCGCAGCTCGGCGACGATGCGGGCCAGCATCGTCGGCACGACCATGGCGTGGGTGACCCTCTGGCCCTCGACGGTCTCCAGCCAGCCGGCTGGGGTGAACCGCTCGAGGTAGACGATGCGGCGCCCGCTGTAGAGGTTCGACAGCACGTTCGCGACGGCGGCGATGTGGTAGGGCGGCACGCTGACGAGCGTCGCGTCGCCCTCGGGCACCGAGGCGAACTCCACCGAGCCGAAGAGGTAGGCGGTGAGGTTCTCGTGCCGCAGCACCGCGCTCTTGGGCGCGGCGGTGGTGCCGCTGGTCATGAGCAGCACCGCCACCGACACGGGGTCGGTCATCAGGGCCGCGTCGAACACGGACGTCGCGGCGGGCAGCGCGAGGAACTCCGCGACGCCGACCGTCTCGGCGCCCGGCACCCGCTCGGGCGTGTCGGTGACGACCAGCGGTGACTCCTGGCGGCCCATCACGTCGGCGAGCTGCTCGGCGCCGAGCCGGTAGTTGACCGGCAGGAAAGGCACGCCCGCGAGCGCCGCGGCGAACAGCGCCGCGGGGAAGGCCGGGCCGTTCGGGCCCAGGTAGACCAGGCGGCGCGCGCCGGAGGCCGCGATCCGCTGCGCCCCGGCCCGCGCACGTTCACGCAGGCCGCGGCCGGTCAGGCCGGTGTCGGGGTCGCCGACGAGGACGCGGTCGCCCATGCCGTCGGCGACCATGTCCAGGATGATGGCGAGATTCATCGGTGCTCCAGAGTGGGGGGTCAGCGGCCGCGCTTGACCTGGCTGAACGGGACGTCGCGGTCCAGCGCGGCCTCGCGGGGCATGCCGAGCAGCCGCTCGCTGATGACGTTGCGCGCCATCTCGGTGCTGCCGCCGCCGAGGCTGCCGCTCTGGCGCATGAGGTAGTCGACGCCGACCCGGCCGGTCGCGCCCTGGGCCGCGCCGGTTCCGAACCCGGCGCTCGCGCCCGCGATCCGCAGGGTGAGGTCGCGGTCGGTCTGCGCGTACTCCGCGTGCAGCAGCCGCAGCAGCGACGACGCGATCGGCGGAAGGGCCCCGGAGGCGATCGCGCGGGTCACCCGCACCGCCGTCTGCTGCTGGACCCTGCCGAAGGCGAGGCCGCGGCCCACCAGCTCGCGTGCCCTCGGGTCGTCCATCCGGCCGGTCGCCAGCGCCGCCTCCAGCGGGGAGATGTGGCCCATGCCCCGGCTGATGCTCCTGCCGCTGATGTAGGGCGAGCCCCCGCCCATGGCGTTGCGCTCGTGGAAGAGCTGCCGGGACGCCACCGTCCAGCCGTCGCCCACCTCGCCCACGACCGCGGAGGCGGGCAGAACGACGTCGTCGAAGAACTCCTCGCAGAACTCCATCGAACCGTTGACCATGCGGACGCGGTTCATCGTGATGCCGGGCGCCTTGGTGGGCACGAGGAACATGGTGAGGCCCTTGTGCTTGGGCACGTCCCAGTCGGTCCGGGCGAGGCACAGCCCGTAGTCGGCGGCGTAGGCCGAGGTGCTCCACGTCTTGGCGCCGTTCAGCACCCAGTTGTCGCCGTCACGGTCCGCCCGGGTGATGAGGCCGGCGAGGTCGGATCCGCCGCTGGGCTCGGACAGGAACTGGCAGATGACGCGCTCGCCGCGGATGGCGCCGCCGATGTACTCGCGCTTCTGCTCCTCGCTGCCCGCGTCCAGGATGGTCGGCGCGCAGATCGCGAAGGTCGGCTTGTTGAGCAGCAGCGGCATCTCGTAGTCGAGGCTCTCCTGGGTGAACGCCTTCTGGTGGGCGAGGGTCAGCCCGAGGCCGCCGTACTCGCGCGGGAAGCAGATCCCCGCGAAGCCCCCGTCGTACAGGAGCTTCTGCAGCTCCCGGGCCCGCTCCCACTCGTGGTCGTCGTCCTCGCCCGGGGTCAGCGGGGCGGCGTCCGCCAGGAGCGGCATGTTGTCGGCGAGCCAGGCCCGCGCGCGCAGGCGGAAGGACTCGACGTCCTCCATCGTGGTCTCGGTCATCCGGATCAGCCCTTCGACAGGTCGGAGGCGGCGAGGTCGGCGAGGTGGAGGGCGTGGTCCTCCGGGGTCCCGTAGAGGGCCTGGTCGAGCGTCGCGCGCCGCAGGTACAGGTGGAGGTCGTGCTCCCAGGTGACGCCGATGCCGCCGTGGATCTGGACGCAGTCCTGGAGGATCGCCAGAGATCTCTCCCCCACGAACGTCTTGGCGACGCTCACCAGCTCCGGGGCGTCGGGCGAGCGGTCCTGGACGGCCGCGGCCGCGGCCTGGGTGGTGGCGTGGCAGGCCTCGAGCCAGGTGCGCATGTCGGCGAACCGGTGCTTGAGCGCCTGGTAGGAGGCGAGCGGGCGGCCGAAGGAGTAGCGGTCGAACCCCCACTGGACCGTCCTGTCGAAGGCGCGGTCGAGCACGGCGCACACCTCGGCGCACTGGATGACGGCGGCGATCTGCGCCTGCCGCTCGATGGCCCCGGCCGCGCCGGGCTCTCCCACCAGCGCGTCCGCGCCGACCCGGACGCCGTCGAAGCGGGCCTCGGAGAAGGAGCGGGACAGGTCGAGGGACCACTGGGGGGAGATCGTCAGGCCGTCGGCCGCGGCGGGGACGAGGAACTGGGCCACGCCCTCGGGTGTCGCGGCGGTGACCAGAAGGAGGTCGGCCTGGTCGGCCTCCTGGACCCGGTCCTTCACCCCGTCCAGGACCCATCCCCCGCCGTCGGGGGTCGCGGTGAGCGCGGGGGCCAGCGGCGCCCATCCGGCGCCCGGCTCGTACACCGCCCAGGTCGCGACGCTCTCGCCCGCGGCGAGCGCCTCGACCGCCGCCCCGTGGTCCGGCCCGGTGCCGTGCGACTCGACCAGCCCGGCCAGCACGACGTTCACCGGCAGGAGCGGGCCGGGACCCACGCCCGCGCCCAGCTCCTCGGCGAGGAGGGCGAGGTCGCGCACCCCCTCGCCGGACACGCTTCCGCCGCCGAGATCCTCGGGCACGATCGCGGCCGCCCAGCCGAGCTCGGCTCCCTGCCGCCACCACGCGCGGCTCCAGCGGGGCTCGTCGTCCTTCATGCCGCGGACGCGGTCGAGGGGGTACTCCTTCTCGAGGAGCCTCCTGGCCGAGGTCTGGAAGAGCTTCTGGTCCGACGAGAGCTCCAGCTCCATCAGGACTCCTCTCCTGGGTTCGGGGAGGCGGGCCGGCCGCGCGGTGCCGTGCGCGGCCGGGCACCCGCTGGGACGTCCCTTACTGAACACGAGAGGACAACACTTGTCAATGTATCGAAGTATTTGCCCGGCGTGGAGGCGGCACCCTTGACGGCGGCCGCGCCGGCCCGGAATCTGTCAGGACGTGAGCGTTTCCACGCGGAGATCATCTCTGTGGGGGGAGTCACGCTCAGGGGAGAGGTCCTACGCTCTCCGTTGAGATAGGTTCATATTCGCCGAACGCTCGAACCATGGCCAGGAAGGAGGGCCGTCATGCCGCGTGAAGCCGTCGCCACGACCGAGGTGCTCAAGGCGCTGAGCGACCCGATCCGGTGGAGCATCGTCCAGCAGATCGCGCAGGAGGAGGAGTTCGCGTGCAGCGTCCTCGAGGACACGCTGCCCGTCTCCAAGACCACGATCTCCTACCACACCAAGATCCTGACCCAGGCCGGTCTGATCGAGGTGCACAAGCGGGGCCGCAACTACTTCTACTCGCTGCGCCGCGAGGTGCTGCGCACGGTGATCGACGAGCTGTGGCAGCTCTCCCCCGGCCCCCGTCTGGTCGAGAGCCCCGCCGAGACCCGCCGCGCCGAGCGCGCCGAACAGCGGCCCCGGCTCGCGGCCGCCTCGGGCGACTCCGACCCCCAGGCCGGCCTGCTCACCTGGTAGTCCCCGGACGTCCTCCAGGTCTGCTGTAGCGTTTGCGGCCTGACGACAGAAGGGATCTGTTCATGGCGGCCACCTCCACCGACGCGGTCGTGCTCAGCGAGCCCGGTCCGGGCGTGCGGCTGGTGACGCTGAACCGGCCCGGCGTGCGCAACGCCATGACCGAGGAGATGACCCGGGCCTGGGACCAGGCCGTCGACGCGGTCTCCGCCGACCGGGAGACCCGGGTCCTGGTGGTCACCGGAGCCGGCAGCTCCTTCTGCTCGGGCGCCGACCTCTCCTGGCTGGACCAGGGCTCGGCCGAGGACGTCACCATCGACCGCCTGCGCGACCGCATGCTGCCCTTCTACCGGAGCTGGCTGCGCCCCCGCTCCCTGCCGTTCCCGGTGATCGCCGCGGTGAACGGGCCGACCGTCGGCGCGGGCGTCTGCCTGAGCCTCGCCTGCGACCTGCGCTTCGCCGGCCGCACCGCGCGGTTCAGCACCCCCTTCGTCTACCGCGGCACCCACGGCGGCATGGCCTCCGCCTGGCTGCTGCCCGAGGCGATCGGCGTCACCCGGGCCCGCGACATGCTCTACACCGGCCGCGAGGTCGGCCCCGACCAGGCGCTGGACTGGGGCCTGGTGACCGGCGTCGCCGACGACGCGCTCGCGCACTCCCTGGAGGTCGCCGCCCGCGTCGCCGAGGCCGCGCCCATCGCGCTGCGGCTGACCAAGCAGGGCCTGGAGCAGTCCGCGGCGGGTCTGGAGGCGGCACTGCAGTGGGAGGCGCTCGCCCAGCCCGTCACGATGACCACCTCCGACCTGCACGAGGGCATCGCCGCCTTCCGGGAGAACCGGGCGCCCCGCTTCCAGGGCCGCTGAGACCTCAGACCACGGCACGCAGCCGCCCCTGGCGGCTCTCCGCGAGCGCGCTCACCACGGCGTCTCCCGCGCGCAGCCCCGCCATCATCGACCTGCGCACGCCGCCGGCGTGCGCGCGGCCCGGCGCCGCGTAAAGCCCGGGGACGGGCCCCGCCCCGCCGACGAGCACGGCGCCGGTCCCTTCGTCCACCCGCAGCTCCGCCTGGTAGGCGACCGGTTCACCGGCCTCCCGGGAGGCGCACCACTCGCGGACCGCCAGCTCCGGCGTTGGCCCGTCCGGCAGCCGCTCGGGCCAGCGGGGCCGCGCGGACCCGGGCTGGGCGCGGTGCTCCCGTGCCGCCGTCCACGCCGCGGGGCCGACGAACTCCCAGTGCCGGGAGTCCATCGCCAGGATGACGGCCGAGGCCTCCACCTCGCCGACGCGAAAACCCGAATCCCACACCGCCTCGCCGACCCGGTCGACGACCGCGGCCGGCCGCGCGGGGAGCAGGCGCCCGAGCCGGCGCAGCCACCGGTCCCCCGCCGCGGCGGCCCCGCGCCGCGGCAGCTCGGCGTAGCCGACGCCGCAGACCCGTCCGCCGACGGTCATCAGCTCGTGCGCGCGGCACTGCGCAACGACCTTCGCCCCCGCCTCGCGGGCGGCGGCGCGCAGGCCCGCCCTGAGCAGCGCCCGGTGCCGCGCGGCCCGGGTGAATCCGGCGCCGCCCCAGGACAGCGGGCTCTGGTCGAGCACGAGCACGCTCGCTCCGGAGCCGGCCGCGGCCAGAGCCGCGGCGGCGCCCGCCATGCCGAACCCGACGACCACCACATCCACTCGATCGTCCAGCGCCATCGGCCAGCCTCCTCGCCAGCACCGGCTCGCAGGTGGGGGGCTCCCGCGTGCCGCTCGTTCGTTGACACGTGTCACCTTATGAACCCGGGTGACACGTGTCAATGGTCACAACGAGGAGGTCCGGGCGGATGCGGCCGGTGGGGCGCGGCGGCGACGGACCGCCAAGGATCAGGTCGTCTCGCCCTGGACGATGGAGAAGGCCTCGTCCGGTGTCGGCCGGCGGCGGCTCTCCCCCCCGAAGTCCTCGGCGAGCGCGTTCAGGATGTGGGAGAGCGACACGGGGACGTCCGCGACGACGGTGGTCAGCCGCGGCGACATCACCTGGCCGACGGGGGCGCGTTCCACCCCGATGGCCGCCAGCTCGCCGGGCACCGCGACACCGAGCCCTCCGGCGGCCTGCACGAGCGCGATCGCGACGAGGTCGTTGTAGCAGGCCACGCCGACCGGGCGGCCGGTGCGCGCGAGCAGCTCCTCCACGGCGCGCTGGGCGCCGTCCCGCTCGATCGGGACCCGCATGTACGGCGGGGCCGCCAGACCCAGGCGCGCGCAGTAGGCCGTGACGGCGTCGGCGCGCATCCGGCCGTAGGGGTCGTCACGGGCGTCGGACAGGAACGCGTAGGCGAGCGTGTCGTAGCCGCGGGCGTGCAGGTGCGCGGCCTGGAGATCGCCGATCACGGCGTTGAAGCGCGGCGGCTCCCGCTCGGTGAGCGAGGAGACCCCGTTCTCGGTGAGGAACTCGACGTCACGCGCGGACAGGCCGCCCAGGTCGATGACGCCCGCCGGGCGCAGCGTCTCCACCAGGTGCTGGAGCCGTCTGGAGGTGGCGTTCATGGCCTGCGGCACGCTGAAGTGCACGACGGGGTTGAGCCCGAGCCGCTCGATCTCGGCCGAGAGGGTCTCGATGACGTCCTGGATGTTGGTGAGGGTCGTGTGCGGCACGACCAGCACGACGAAGTCGCTGCGGCCCTTCACCAGGGTGCGGCCCGCGGCCGAGCGGACGTAGCCGAGCGCGTCCGCGGCGTCGCGGACGCGGGCGACGGTCTCGGCGCTGAAGCGCTCCACCTGGTTGTTCAGCACATGGCTGACCGTGGCGCGGGAGACGCCGGCGAGCCGGGCGACGTCGACGCTGGTGGCCGGGCGCAGCCGCGGGGAAACCGCGGGCTCCTCATCCGTCGACTGCCTGGACACATCGTCTCCCGTTGACCTCGAAACGGCGCGGCGCCCGCACGGCCGGCGACCGAAACCGTGTCCTCCACCGTACGACAGACCCCGTTTTCCCCGCGCATCCGCGGCGCGGGTCGGCGGCCGTCTCGACCTTGATAGATTTACGGATTTAGAAATATAGGTTATCGTGCGAATCGTCGTCGGGCGGCGCCGCGCCCGGCGACGGACTTCTGCCCCCGCAAGCACCAGTGAGGTGGCCCCGTGCCCGAAGCCGTGATCGTCAGTGCGG
Source organism: Actinocorallia populi (assembly GCF_002995495.1). Classification (GTDB taxonomy): domain Bacteria; phylum Actinomycetota; class Actinomycetes; order Streptosporangiales; family Streptosporangiaceae; genus Actinocorallia; species Actinocorallia populi. The sequence goes on from NZ_PVZV01000010.1 coordinate 128,862, forward strand.
TCCGCACCCCCATCGGAACCGCGAGGAAGGGCACGCTCGCCGCGACGCCCGCCGAGGACCTGGCCGTCCACGTCCTGCGTGAGGCGGTCCGCCGCTCGGGGCTGGCCCCCGAGCGGTTCGACGACGTCGTCTTCGGCGAGACCCTCTACGGCGGGGGCGACCTCGCCCGCCACGCCGCGGTCGCCGCGGGGATGACGCACGTGCCGGGAGTGGCGGTGAACCGGCACTGCGCGAGCAGCCTCACCGCCCTCGGCATGGCCGCCGCGGGCATCCGCGCGGGCTCCGAGCGCGCCGTCGTGGCGGGCGGTGCCAACTCCTCCTCGTTGTCCCCGTCGCTCTCCTGGGCTCCGCCGCATCCGCCCGAGCGCCGCTCGCCCCCCACCTTCCCGCACACCGAGGACGCCAACGACTTCACCGACCTCACCGTCGGCTGGAACGTGGCGCAGAAGTACGGCCTCACCCGTGCGGAGATGGACGCCTGGGCGCTGCGCTCGCACCAGCGCGCGGTGACCGCGACCGCCGTCGGCCTGTTCGACGACGAGATCGCCCCGATCAGGGTGACCCGCGCCGACGGCTCCGTCGTGGAGTTCGCCGCCGACGAACACCCGCGCGCGACCACCACGATCGAGAAGATGGCGGCCCTGAAGCCGCTGCGCCCCGAGATCGAGGGCTACTCCATCACCGCGGGCAACGCCTGCGGCAGCAACGACGCCGCGGCCGCCCTGGCCGTCCTGGCCGACGACCTCGCCCGCGAAGAGGGCATCACCGCCCTGGCCACCGTCCGCGCCTGGGCCTCGGTCGGCGTCGACCCGAAGTACACCGGGGTCGGCGCGATCGACGCCGCGACCAGGGTGCTCGGCAAGGCGGGTCTCACCGCCGCCGACATCGACCTGTGGGAGATCAACGAGGCGTTCGCCTCCGTCCCCGTCGCCGCGTGCAAGGTGCTCGGCCTCGACGAGGCGAAGGTGAACGTCCACGGCAGCGGGTGCAGCCTCGGCCACCCGATCGCCGCGTCCGGCGCCCGCATGGTCACCACGCTCGTCCACGAGCTGCGCCGCCGGGGAGGCGGCCTCGGCCTGGCGACGATGTGCGCGGGCGGCGGCCAGGGCGGCGCCGTCGTCGTCGAGGTCCACTGATCCACGAGCCGCCCGGCGAGCACGGGCGGCCCCCCTCCCTGCCCGCTCTCTCGACGAGGACCCCCATGGACATCAGCAGAATCGCAGTCGTCGGCTGCGGCACGATGGGCGGCGGCATCATCCAGCTCGCCGCGCAGAACGGCCTGGAGGTCGTCGGCGTCGAGGCGTCCGAGCCCGCGCTCGACGGCGCCCGCGCCCGCATCCTCTCCGGCCTGGAGTCGACCGCCGCACGCGGCAAGATCACCGCGGAGCAGGCCGAGCGCGCCCGCTCGGCCTTCACCCTCACCACCGACCTCGGCGAGATCACCGAGGCCGACCTCGTCGTCGAGGCGGTCTATGAGGACGTCGAGCTGAAGAAGCGCCTGCTCGGCGAGATCGACCGCCTCGTCGGCCCCGGCACCCTCATCGCCTCCAACACCTCGACGATCCCGCTGGTGATCCTCGCCGGCGCGACGTCGCGGCCGGAGCAGGTCGTCGGCATGCACTTCTTCAACCCGGTGCCCGCGATGCGCCTGGTCGAGGTGATCAGGACCCCGGTGACCGAGCGGCACTGCATCGACAGCGTGACCGGGTTCGCCGCCGCCCTCGGCAAGTCGCCCGTCCTGGTCAACGACGTGCCCGGCTTCGTGGGCAACCTCCTGATCGTGCCCTACCTGCTCGACGCGATCCGCGCCTACGAGCGGGGCGTGGCCGACATGGAGTCGATCGACGCGGTGATCTCCCTCGGCTTCAACCACAAGATGGGACCGTTCCGGCTCTGCGACCTCATCGGCCTGGACATCGTGCACGACATGGCCGCCTCGATGTACGAGGAGTACCGCGACCAGCGCTACTTCCCGCCGCCGCTGCTCAAGCAGTACGTGCGGCTCGGCTGGCTGGGCCGCAAGACCGGGCGGGGCTTCTACACCTATGACGATTGACCCCCTCCTCCGGCCGGGCGGCGTGGAGGTCCTGGAGCCCTGGGACGACGGCCTCCGCTCCGCCGACGTGCTGGAGTTCCCCGGCTACACCGCCCCGCCGCCGACCGAGGAGTCGGTCGGCACCGCGCTGATCGACCTGCGCGGCACCCGGGCCGTCTGGATCGACTGCGACTTCCGGCGGCACGGCGGCACGATGGGCGCGGTGGCGGGCATCCGGATAGTCCGGGCCTTCGACCGCGCGACGGAGGCCGGACTGCCGGTGGTGCAGACCGTCTCCACGGGCGGCGCGCGCCTCCAGGAAGGGATGATCTCCCTCCTGCAGATGCCGCGCACCGTGTCCGCCGCCGCCCGGCACCGGGCCGCCGGGCTGAGGTCGGCCGCCTACCTGCGCTCCCCCACGACCGGAGGCGTCTTCGCCTCGTTCGCGTCCCTGGCGGACCTGCGCGCGGCCCAGCCGGACGCGACGATCGGCTTCGGCGGCCCCCGTGTCGTCGCGGAGGTGACCGGCGCCTACCCGCCGCCGACGTCGCACACCGCCGAGTCGGCGCTGCGGCACGGCCTGATCGACGCGATCGTCGCACCGGACGAATGCTGGGCCTGGCTGGCCGCCGCCGTCGGCGCCGCCGACGCGGGGCCGCTCGTGCCGCCCGCGGGGCGGCCCGGCGCCCCGGACGCCACCCCCAGGCCCGAGGACCCCTACGCGCACCTGCTGCGCGCCCGCGGAGCCGCACGCCCCTCCGGCCTGGAGTGGGCGGCGTGGCTGACCGACTCCTGGGTGGAGATCGGCGGCGGCGACCCGGCCGTCCGGGCGGGGCTCGCCTCGCTCGCGGGACGGCGCCTGGTCGTCGTGGCGATGGACCGGTTCGCCGGCCGGACGCGCCCCGGCGCCCCCGGACCCGGGGCGTTCCGCCTCGCCCGGCGCGCGGTGCGCCTCGCCGACCGGCTGGGCCTGCCGGTGCTCACCCTCGTCGACACCCCCGGCGCGGACCCCTGCCCGGAGTCCGAGGCGGACGGCGTCGCGCGGGAGATCGCCCGCACCCTGCTCGCCCTGTCGGAACTGTCGTCTCCCAGCGTGTGCGTCGTGGTCGGCGAGGGCGGCAGCGGCGGGGCGATGGCTCTGGCGCACGCCGACCGGCTGCTGGCCCTGGACGGCTCGGTGTTCTCCGTGATCGGCCCCGAGGCCGGTGCCGCGGTGCTGTACCGGGACGCGGGCCGCGCCCCCGAACTGACCCGCGACCTGCGGATGACCCCGCACGAACTACTGCGTCTCGGCGTGGTCGACGCCGTCCTGCCGGAGGACGTCGCGGCGGTCCGCGCCGCGGTCGCCGAGTCGCTCGCCCGCGTCCGCCCCGGCACCCGGGACGGGCGGCCCGACGCGGTCACCGCGGCCGCGGTGACGTCTTGACCATCATCGAACGACAAGGAGGAGCCCGCCGTGGGCAGAGTCGCGTTGCTGGCGTTCAGCAGCCCGGTCGAGGGCCGGACCGACGAACTGGTGGAGTGGTACGACGAGGTGCACATCCCTGATGTCCGTGCCGCGATCCCGGCGATCGACCGGGTCGTGCGGTACCGGATCGCGGAGAACCCCGGAACGGCGGAGAGCCCGCGCTTCCTGACCGTCTACGAGCTGCCGGACGGCGACGTGGAGACCGCGTCCGCCCAGCTCACCGACGCGTTGAGGTCGGGCCGCATGGAGACCTCCCCGGCGATGGACCTCGCCGGGCGTCCGCCGGTCATCCAGTGGGCCGTCGCCGAGTCCGAGAGCTGAGGAAGAAACATGAAGCAGCAGCCGAAGCAGACCGGTGACTACGGCATCGGTCAGATGGTGCACATCGTGCACATGTCCGACGACGCCCAGGAGCTCCGCGAGTTCTACGAGCGGGTCTTCGGCGGGTTCGTCTACTTCGGTGTCGAGGAGCCGAACTACCTGCCCTGGGAGGACCGGCACGCGTGCCTGCTCCTCGTGGGCGACCTGTGCATCGAGACGATGGCGCCGAACAAGCCGGTCAATCCGAAGTTGCCCGTCGGCAAGTTCTACACGAAGTACGGGCGGCACCTGCACTCGGTCGGCTACAAGGTCGACGACCTCGTGGGCCTGGCCAACCGCCTGCTGGAGTCGGGCGTGTACATCGGCAAGCCCGGCGGCGGGCGGGTCGAGGAGTTCGACCCCGAGACCGCCTACGTCTTCCCCAGCCCGCGCGACACCGCGGGCCTGATGGTCGAGCTGTGCCGCAAGGAGATGCGCAACGACCCGCGCAACCTCGACACGTGGTCGTCGCTGGAGAAGATGTGGGGCTTCCACCCCCTGACCCTCGAGCGCTTCTCGTGCGTCACCCTCGGGGTGAAGGACCTGGAGTCGGCCGTCAAGATCTACGCCGACACCATGCAGGCCGTGCCGGTCAGCTCGGGCGTGGACGACGACCTGAAGGCCAGGTCGGAGATCCTGCGCCTGGGCGACTGCCTGCTCCAGCTCGTCGAGCCGGCGGACGAGGACTCCGACCTCGGCCGGCACGTCGCCCGGTGGGGGAACATGATCTACAGCCTGCGGTTCAAGGTCACCGACGTGGACGCGGCCGAGGCGTGGCTGAACAAGAACGGTGTGCGCACCACCCGGCTGCGCGAGGAGATCCTCGTCACCGACGTCGAGGACTCCTACGGGGCTCCGCTGTACTTCAGCAGCGAGGATCTCGACGTCGTGTCCTGAGCCGCTCCCCCGCCCTCCGTGAAGGGGCGGGCCGACTGCGGGGTCGGCCCGCCCCTTCGCACGTTCCCGGTCCGGTCCCGGGACGGGCGAAGGCCCCCGGAACGGAGTCTCCTCTCCGTTCCGGGGGCCTTCGCGGCGGGTTCCGGGCTCAGCCGGCCAGGAGGACGCGGGCCTGCGCGGTCACCAGCCGGTCGCCGTTCTGGCGGTCTGCCCACAGGTCGAGGAGCAGGACCGCGGCGCCGTCTGCGGCGGTCTCGCGGGCGGTGACGACCCCGCCGCAGGTGATCTCGTCACCCTTGAGGGCGGGTGCGCGGAAGCGGCATTCCAGGTGCTCCAGACGGCCCCGGTCGCCGATCCAGCCGTCGACCGCGCAGTGCAGCCAGCCCCAGATGAGGTTGCCCATGCCGATGGCGCCGGGGTATCCGGCGGCCTTGCCGGCCTCGTCGTCCATGTGGATGCCGACGTACTCGTCGTTGACGGCGGCGTAGCGGTTCCACGCCTCCAGGCCGGCGGGGCGCACGTAGGCCGGGACGGAAGCGCCCACGGCGAGGTCGGCGTCGGCGGGCCGGGTCGCGGTTTCGGTCATCGGTTGCTCCAGCGGCTCAGTAGCGGATGAGGGTCATGCGGTGGCTCTTGACCTCGTCGCCGTCCTGGTTGGTCCAGACGGTGACGACGTCGGTCATCAACATCGCGCCGAGGCGTCCCTCGCGCTCGGAGTACCCGGCGACCGAGGAGGCCGTGGTGATGACGTCGCCGACGCGCATGGGCACGCCCGTGTAGGTGGCCGCGACCCCGCCGTTGAGGGCCCGCTTCAACTCCGGCGGGATGACTCCGAGGTTGTGCTCCATCGCGCCGGAACTGCGGTAGGCGGGGTCGAGGTCGATCTCCACGCCGGTGCCCCTGGTCTCGGCGGCCCCCCAGGCGAAGGGGTTGAAGTCCAGCGGGGCGGCCAGGCTGCCGTCCTCGGCCGCGTCCCGGTCGAGGTAGCGGGCCGGGGGCGGGGCCGGGAAGTGGACCGCGGCCGCCCAGCGCCGGATGTCGGACGCGCCGATCGGGTAGGAGGTCGCCTGCCGGTAGGGCCTGCCGACGATCTCCAGCATGTCCGGCCGGATGAGGCCGAGTCCGCTCATGTGCCCTGGTTCCCTTCGCCTTTCCACCCCGGCGCCCACGGGGGTGGATCCAGTAGATCGGGTCGATCGTACTGTACAGATGGATAGATATAGAAATTTCGCATTGAAAGGGGCGCGATCCCCGCGGGATCCGTGCGAACCGGCGCGCGGCCCGGTGGCCGCGCGCCGTCGCGGTCAGGCTCCGGCGCCCGCGTGCCGGGCCTCGTACATCCGGCGCCACTCGTGCTTGGAGCGCACGCTGGTGTCGACGTCGGGCGACAGGGCCCGCAGCGCGCCGACGGTGGCCTGCTCCTGCGGGATGTGCTGGAACGGGTCGATGTCGAAGAACCGGCAGGTGTTCTGCCAGGTGATCTTGTTGATCTCGTCGTCGGGCACGCCCGCGCCGTTCATCTCGGCCAGGACGAACTCGGGGGCGTCCGGCCAGATGGAGTCGGAGTGCGGGTAGTCGCACTCCCAGGCGATGATGTCGATGCCGATGTCGTGCCGGACCTTGAGCGCGGTCGGGTCGGTGACGTAGCAGGCCAGGGAGTGCTCGCGGAAGATCTCGCTGGGCAGCCTGCCGCCGAGGTCGTGGCCGAGCCAGCGCTGGTTGGTGTAGTGCCGGTCGCAGCGGTCCAGGTAGAACGGGATCCAGCCGATGCCCGCCTCCGACCAGGCGATCTTCAGGTCGGGGTACTTCGTCATCGCGCCGCCCCACAGCAGGTCCTGGGCGGCGAACGTGGACACCTGGGTGGCCAGGATGATCTTGTTGTCGACCGGGGAGTCCGGCGCCATGCTGATCGCGGCGAAGCCCATGCCGATGTGCAGGCACATCACCACGCCGGTCTCGCAGACCGCGCGGAAGAACGGGTCCCAGTACTCCAGGTCGTGGTAGCTCGGCAGGCCCTGGAGGTGGGGCAGCTCGGGCATGGTGACCGCCTTGACGCCCTTGGCCGCCAGGCGCCGCACCTCCTTGGCCAGCTCCTCGGGGTGCCAGACGGGCACGAGCCCGATCGGGATGAACCGGCCCGGGTAGGCCGCGGCCCACTCGTCGACGTGCCAGTCGTTGTAGGCCTTGAGCATGATGAGCGAGAGGTCCTTGTCCGCCGCCTCCTGGAAGAAGCGGGCGCTGAACCCGGCGAACGACGGGAAGCACATGGACGAGAGGATCCCGTTGCGGTTCATGTCCCGCACCCGCTCGTGGATGTCGTAGCTGCCGGGCCGCATCTCCGAGAAGGTGGAGGGGTTCATGCCCCACTCCTCGTTCGGCCAGCCCACCACGCAGTTGAGGCTGCTGGAGGCGCTGGCGACGCCCTGGAACCACCACTTCTCGTAGCCGTTCTCGTCCATGATGGACTTGGGCGCCTGGTCCCTGTACCTCTCCGGCACGTGGGCGTCGAACATGTCGCGCGGTTCGACGACGTGGTCGTCGATGCTGACCAGGATCATGTCTTCGGTGTTCAACGGGGTTCCTCTCTCGTTTCGGGTCGTGATGTCGTGGGGGCGTGCCGCGCTCCGGCCGCCGTCACCACCGGGAGATCTCGGGGACGACCTTCGTGCCGAGCGTCTCCAGCGGGGTGAGGGAGGCCACGTCGGGGACCGTGCAGTAGACGGTGGTGAAGCCCAGCCCGTGCAGCCTGCGCAGCTCCTCCAGCAGGGAGTCCGTACCGCCGGGCTCCTGCACCGCCGCCGGGAGGACGGCGGTCTTCTCGATCTCGTCGGCATCGCGGCCGATCCGCTCGCAGTGCTCGCGCAGGCGCACGATCTTCTGCCCGGCGTCCGCGCCGCCGAAGACGTTGAAGGCGTCGGCGTACTTCGCCGCGATGCGCAGCGTCGTGCGCTCTCCGCCGCCGCCGACGAGGATGCGCGGACGCGGCTCGGCGACGGGCCGCGGGGAGTTGAGCGTGCTCGCGAGCCGGTAGTGCTCGCCGGCGAAGGGCTCCCTGCTGCCGCTCCACATCTGCAGGCAGATGCGCAGGGTCTCCTCCAGCCGGGCGAAGCGCTCGCGCTGCGCGGCGAAGGGGAGGCCGAGCCCCTGGGCCTCCTCGTCGTTCCAGCCCGCGCCGATCCCGAGCCAGGCGCGGCCCTCGGAGAGCACGTCCAGCGTCGTCACGATCTTGGCGAGCAGGCCGGGTGCCCGGTAGGTCGCGGCGGTGACGAGGGTCTGCAGCTCGATCGTGCGGGTCAGCCCGGCCAGGTACCCCAGGGCGGTGTAGGCCTCGAGCATCGGCGCGTCCTCCTCGCCGATGAGGCTGATCTGCCATACGTGGTCGGTCAGGCTCAGCCGCGTGAAGCCCGTATCCTCGGCGGTGCGCGCCACACGGCCCAGCGCCTGCGCCGTCCGGCGGGGCTCGCCGAAGCTCGCGTAGTCGTTGATGTGCAGTGCAAGTCTCATCAGCCGCTCCGAACCCGCCCGGTGTGGCACCCGGTCACGAATTATTCGATAGGTCAGTATCTATCGCATCATTTCGCAAGAATGCGTCGAACGCAATGCCCACCTGGGGTTCTCCGGGCCGTCGGCGGTGGTGACGCGCACGGCGGGAGCGCCATCACATCGGTGTGTTTGCAAGCGTCGATCAGACCTGCGGGCCGCGGCCCCCGCGACCCGTCCGGGAGACGCCGGCCCCGCTCCGCCGGGCAGGGTGCTCGGGGATTCCCGCCATGTGACATACCTGGTGAAACAGGTGGCCGGGAACGGTCGGTGACGCTAGCGTGACGCGAAACGGCCAGAAGCAGGCGGGGGTGGGCGTGCGGCCGGTCTCCAACCGGAACAGGGTGCTGCTGGGGCTGCTGCCCTACGCGATGATGGGGCTCGTCGCGGTGGCGGACGCGGTGACCGGGCCCGAGTACGGATTCCTGCCCCTGCTGTCGCTGGGGCCTGCGTTCGCCAGCCTGAGCGGCGGGATGCGGCGGGCGTTGTCGATCGGTGTGCTCGCGGTGGTGCTGTGCGCGGGCCTGGCCGTCTACAACGACGTGTTGTGGACGCGCCAGAACTACGTGACGTGGGGGACGCTCATCGGCGTGACCGGGGCGAGCATCCTGGCGAGTGTCGTGCGGCAGCGCCGGGAGCGGGAGCTGGCCAACGTCCGCTCGATCGCCCAGGCGGCGCAGCGCGTCCTGCTGAAACCGGTGCCCCGGCAGGCCGGGCACCTGCGGATCGCGGTCTCCTACACCTCCGCGGTGGCCGAGGCGCTGATCGGCGGCGACCTCTACGAGGTGGTGGCGTTCCCCGGCGGGGTGCGCGTCATCGTCGGGGACGTGCAGGGCAAGGGGCTCGAGGCGGTGGAGACCGCCGCGGTGGTGCTCGGCGCCTTCCGCGAGGCCGCACCGGACGAGTGCGACATCAGGGCGGTCGGTGCGCGGCTGGAACGCGCGCTGAACCGCCGCCTGACCGGCGAGGACTTCGTGACCGCGATCCTCGTGGAGATCCGCGCCGACGAGGTGGTCCTCCTCAACTACGGCCACCCCGCACCGCTCGTCCTGCGGGCGGACGGCAGCTCCCTCTTCGCCCTCCCCGAGGCGGCCGCTCCCCCGCTGGGCCTGGCCGACCTGGAACCGGACCCGCCCCTGCCCTACAGCCTCCCCTTCACCCCCGGCGACCAGCTCCTGCTCTACACCGACGGCGTCATCGAGGCCCGCGACCCGTCCGGCGGCTTCTACCCCCTGGACGAGCGCGTCTCACTCCTCAAGGCCGACGACCCCGAACAGGCCCTGGAGAACCTCCGCCGCGACCTCCTCGACCACCTCAGCGGCCCCCTCCAGGACGACACCGCCATGCTCCTCGTCCGCTGCCGCACCCACCTGGAGGTCCTGGAGGCCGAAGCGCGTTAACCCTCGCCGGTACTCCCGCGGCCACCGCCCTTGCCCCGCCCCTTGCCGCGGTGCGGGCCTCCCTCGACGGTGCGCCCCTCCTCCCCGTACAGGTGGCAGGCCACGCGGCCGCCGTCGGCGAGTTCGCGGAGCGGGGGCGTCTTGGTGCGGCAGACCTCCATCACGCTGGCGCAGCGGTTGCGGAAGGGGCAGCCCTCCTCGCCCCGGACGATCTCCGGGCCGTGGTGGTTCGGCCGGTAGTTCGCCCGGTGCGAGCGGCGGCGCTCCCTGCCGGTGGGGTGGGTGGCGGGGCTGGCCGCCAGCAGGGAGCGCGTGTACGGGTGCCTCGGGGAGTCGAACAGCTGCTCCACGGGGGCGAGCTCGACGAGCCGTCCGGCGTGCATGACGGCGACGCGGTGGGAGATGTGGCGGACGATGCGCAGGTCGTGGGTGACGAACAGGTAGCTCATGCCCGTCGACTCCTGCAGGTCGGCGAGCAGGTTGATGATCTGGCTCTGCGTCGACACGTCGAGCGCGCTCACCGCCTCGTCGCACACGATCAGCCGGGGCTCCAGGGCCAGCGCGCGGGCGATGGCGACCCGCTGCCGCTGCCCGCCGGACAGCTCCGAGGGGAGGCGGCTCAGATGGGCGCGGGACAGGCCGACGCGCTCGAAGGCGGCGGCTGCCGCCTCCTCGCGTGCCGCCGCGTCACCCACGCCGTGGCGGCGCAGCGGGGTCGTCACCGCCGTGGAGACGACATGGCGCGGGTTGAGGGACGACGCCGGGTCCTGGAACACCGCCTGGACCGCGCGCCGGTAGGACAGCGGCGTCCGGCGGCCCAGCGCCGTCACGTCGAGGCCGTCGAAGTCGATCGTGCCGCCGGAGACGTCGGCGAGCCGCAGGATGGAGCGCCCGATGGTGCTCTTGCCCGAACCGGACTCGCCGACCAGGCCCAGCGTCTCGCCCGGCCGGACGTCGAAGCTGACGCCGTCGATCGCCTTGACCGGGCTCCGGCGCCACTGCATCGCCCGGCCTGACTCGTAGGTCACCGTCAGATCGCGGACGCTCAGGAGCCGCTCCTGCGAGACGCTCACTTCACCACCCCCAGGGTGAGATCCGCCGAACGCAGGCAGCGCACCTGGTCGGCGAGGGGAATCGGATGTGCCACGCAGCCCTCCTGGGAGAACGCGCAGCGGTTGGCGAAATGGCAGCCGGACGGCCACTCGCCCGCGAGCGGGACGCCGCCGGGGATCGTCGGCAGGCGGCCGTCCGTGACCTCGCCGGACGGGTCCGCGGCCAGCAGCGCGGCGGTGTAGGGGTGCCGCGGCCGGTCGAACAGCGCGCGGACGTCGCTCACCTCCACGATCTGGCCCGCGTACATCACCGCGGTCCGGTCGCAGGTCTCGGCCACCACGCCGAGGTCGTGGGTGATCAGGAGCACGGCCATGTCGAACTCGTCGCGCAGCTCCAGCAGCAGGTCCAGCACCTGGCTCTGGGTCGTGACGTCGAGCGCCGACGTCGCCTCGTCGGCGATGAGCAGGCGCGGCTCGGCCGCCAGCGCCAGCGCGATCGCCACCCGCTGGGCCATGCCGCCGGAGAACTGGTGCGGGTAGTCGTCGAGGCGGCTTTCGGGGTTCTCCACGCCGACGCGGCGCAGGAGCTCGGCGGCGCGCTTGCGCGCGGCGGCCTTGGACATCCCGAAGTGCGCGCGCAGCGGCTCCGACAACTGCCGCCCGATCGTGTGCACGGGCGACAGGGCGGTCATCGGGTCCTGGAAGACGACGGAGATCCCGCGACCGCGGACCGCGCGCAGCTCCCGCTCGGACAGGCCGGTGATCTCCCGGCCGTCGAGCAGGACGGTGCCGGACGCGAGCCGCGTGGCGGGCGGCAGCAGGCCGAGCACGGCGCGGGCCAGCATGGACTTGCCCGAGCCGGACTCGCCCAGCAGCCCGACCACCTCGCCGCGGCCGATCGTGAGGGAGACGTCCTGCACCAGGGGGACGCGGCCGCCGCCGGGCGGCTCCAGCTCGACGGTCACGCCGCGGACCTCCAGGAGGGCGTCCGGCTCGGCCGGAACGACCGCGGCCTCGGCCGTCCTCTTCGCACCGAGGCGGGCGCGCCGCTTGGCGGGCTTGCGGCGGGCGCCGCCCAGCGCGTCGCTGATCCCGTCGCTGACGAGGTTGAACGCCAGCACGCTCAGGATGATCGCCAGGCCGGGCGGGAACGCCAGGAACGGCTGGCGCGCCTGCTCGTCGGCGGCGACGCTGAGCATCCCGCCCCAGGTCGGCTCCTCGGCGTCCAGGCCGAGGCCGAGGAAGCTCAGCGCCGCCTCCACCCCGATCGCCGAGCCCATGAACACCGCGGCCTGCACCACGAGCGGGCCGGTGAGGTTGGGCAGCACCTGCCTGAAGAGGATCTCGGGGGTGCGCAGGCCGGCGACCTTCGCGGCGTCGAGGTAGACCTTCTCGCGTTCGGCGAGCGCCACGGCGCGCGTCATGCGGGCGAAGCTCATGCAGAAGATGAAGCCGATCGCCAGCATCAGCTCGAGCAGGCCGCGCCCCAGGATGGCGATGACGGCGAAGCCCACGAGCAGTCCGGGCAGCGCGTCGGAGATGTCCAGCGCGCGCGACCCGAGGCGGTCCCACCAGCCGCCCCGGTACCCCAGCAGCAACCCGATCGGCACGCCGATCACCATCGCGACGCCGACCGAGCCGAACGCCACGAGGAGGGCGATCCGGATGCCGTGGACCAGCCGGCTGAGCGTGTCCCTGCCGAGCTCGTCGGTGCCCAGCAGGTGCTCGGCCGACGGGCCGGACAGGACCGAGGAGTAGTTCTGCTCCCGGGGGTCGTAGGGGGCGAGCAGCGGCGCGAAGACCGCCGCGGCCAACAGCAGCAGCAGGAACACCACGGCGGCCAGGGCCACGGGCCGGCGCCTGACCCGCCCGAACGCGCGCGCCGCGCCGGAGCCGCCGGCGGGCCTCTCGGCCGCGGGCACCGCGGCCTTCCGGGTCTTGCTGACGGTTTCGCTCATTGCGGACGCACCTTGGGGTTGAGCAGGCCATAGCTCACGTCGATGAGGAGGTTCATCGCGATGACCAGGCAGGCGATCAGGAGAACACCGCCCTGGATGACCGGGAAGTCCTTGCCGATCACGCTCGTCAGCAGCAGGTGCCCCAGGCCGGGGAAGGCGAAGATCTGCTCCACGACGAAGCTGCTGCCGATCAGGATGCGCAGGGTGAGTCCCGTCGACGCCAGGACCGGCACCATCGCGTTCTTGAGGGCGTAGCGCAGGACGATCCGCCGGTGCGGCACACCGGCCGCCGTCAGCGTGTCGATGTAGGGGGCGGCGAGCGCCTCCGTCATCGCCGCGCGCGTCTGGCGGGCGATCAGCGCGCCCGCCCCGATGCCCAGCGAGAGCGACGGCAGGATCATGCCCTGCAGCCAGCCCGCGGGGTCCTCGGTGAACGGCGTGTAGGCGACGATGGGCGCCCAGCCCAGCTGCACGGCGAACAGCAGCGACAGGACCAGGCCGAACCAGAACTCGGGGACGGCCAGGCCGACGGAGGTCGCGCCCGCGATGGCGCGGTCCGTCGCGCCCGGCCGCGTCGCGGCCAGGACGCCCATCGCGACACCGAAGACCAGGGCGACGACGATCCCGCCGAGGACCAGCGACAACGTCGCGGGCATCCGGTCCAGGATCACGTCGGTGACCGGCAGGGACGACGCGAAGGAGACGCCCAGGTCGCCCCCGAGCGCGTTCGCGAACCACTCGCCCAGCCGCTGGAGGGCCGGCTGGTCGAGGCCGAGCCGCTCCTCGACCTGCGCGATGGCCTCCGGCGTCGCCCTGACGCCGAGGATGGCCGCCGCGGGGCTGCCCGGGATGAGGTAGGTGAGGGAGAAGACCAGGAGTGAGACGAGCGCCAGCTGCGGCAGGGCGAGGACGAGGCGGTAGGCGATGAGCTTCTTCATCGCGCCACCCGCCTCGCCGCCCGCCGCGGGGCGATCGCCGCTCGACGTGCGATCGCCACCGGCTACGCTCCCCTGGGCTTCAGGGACTTGTAGTCGATCAGGTTGGTCTCCCAGGGCTGTGTCGGCGCCGCGGCGCCGTCCACCCGGTCGGAGTGCCAGGCCACGATCTCCTCCCCCGCGACGTGGCCGCAGGTCAGCGCCTCGTCGGAGACGATGCGGGTGACCTCGCCCCACAGCTCGCCGGCCTCGTCGGAGGTGCCCGCCTCGATCGCCTCGTCCGCGGCGGCCTTGAGCTCCGCGCTCTCCACGCCGGAGGGGTTGCCGGGCGCGTCGGCGGCGAACCACGCGTGGTACCAGTCGTAGGCGGTCAGCTCGTCGTTGCCGCCCAGGCCGAGCGGGAACCTCCCGCTGTTCCACGTCGAGAAGTACTGCGGCGGCGGGGCGACCTGAACCTTCACCTTGATGCCGATCTTCTCGAGCTGGGCGCCGTAGATCTGCAGCTGCCGCTGGTTGAACGGCGCGGCCACCACCTCGACGCTGACGGACGGGTTCCCGGCCTGGGCCATCAGCTCCTTGGCCTTGGCGAGGTCGTGCGGGTAGCCCGGGATCGAGGCGTTGTAGCCGCTCTCCCCCTCGGCGAAGTGCTGCGTGCGCGGCTTCCAGTCGGGCTCGACCTGGGCGAGCTCCTGGGTGTTGATCGCGTAGCAGGCGGCGCGGCGCACGTTGACGTCCGCGAACGCGCCGCCCGGCTTGCGGTCGAAGAACATCGGGTTGTTGCGGATCGCCGGGTAGGTGAACGTCTTGACGGGGGTGCCCTTGAACTGGTCGAGCATGGGGACCTCGGTGTCGGTGACGTCGATCTCGCCGCTCAGGAGGGCGCCCGCCGCCGCGTTGTCGTCGGGGATGGCGTAGAGCTCGATGTTCTTGAAGCCGACGCCGTCCGCGCCGCCCCAGTACCGCGGGTAGGACTTGAACGCCATGCGCGTGCCCTGCGTGGAGGAGGCCGGGTCGTAGGCCCACGGGCCGGTGCCGACGGGGTGCCGGGCGACGGTCCCGGCGGCGATCGCCTTCGGGCTGGCCATCGGCGCGGCGCGGGTCGAGAGCATCGTCAGCAGCGACGGGCTCGGCTCCGTGAGGGTGAAGCGGACGGTGTGCGCGTCGACGGCCTCGACCTCCTTGATGACCTTCATCGGTCCGGCGTAGGGCCCGGTGCTCTGCTGGATCGCCTCGATGTTGGCCTTGACCGCCGCGGCGTCGAACGCCGTCCCGTCGTGGAAGGTGACGTTCTGGCGCAGCTTGAGGGTGAGCTCGGTGCCGTCCTGCTCCCACTCGGTGGCGAGCACGGGCTGGATCTCGCCCTTCCGGTCCAGCGCGACCAAGTTCTCGTACGGGACGCGCATGTACCCGGCCTCCATCTCGGCACCGGGCGCCCAGCTCTCGGGGAAGCCGCCCCAGTTCACGGCGAGCGTGTCCGACGCGCTCCCCGAGGAGCCGGAGTCCGAACCTCCGGAACAGCCGGCGAGCGCCAGCGCGGCGACCACCGCGACGGCCGCCGCCCCCGTTCTCTTCCGCTTCGTTCTCGACCTCGACACAGCGGGCCTCCTCGCACTGGGCAATGGGGTGATCATGGCTTCCTCGGCAGGTGTGAACTCGAACACACCGGGACGAGCAGGGCCCCCATGGTGTTGCCGAAGGATCACCCCGATCCAGGCCCAGAGCCGCAAGGTTAGAATGCGCGTTCCGCACCCGTGCCCGACCGCGCTCCCGCCCGGCGACGAGGCGGACGGACTCAGTCCCGCCACCCATGCGGATCGAGGCTTTTGCCGTGGCCGTTCGGGCAGCGCCCGTAGCCGCTGCTGCTCGGATTCCAGCAGCCGTGGCAATAGGCGGCGTCGCACCCGGCGCAGAAGCCGGCGTCATCATAGAAACCGGCCTCGTGAACCTTCCGGTAGGAGAGCGGAGGTTCGAACGCCCGCAAAATCCGCCGCGCTCTCACTTCATCGATCGCGTCGCCGTTGCCGTTGTAACCGACGATGCCCTCGAAGATCAGCCACCACTTCCCGGCGCCCAGCGCGGCTTCCCCTCCTCTCGGAGTCTCACCGGGCCCGTAGACCTCGACCCGCGCGGCGGCCGCACCGCAGCGCGCACACCTCACCTGCACCATCGTGGTCTCCCTCCGACCCGCGTCGACGGGCCCCTGAGATCAAACCCTGGAAACACCAAGCCCTGTCAAGCGCCCTCCCGACCACATGGCCGAGCCTGCTGTCGGTTCCGGCGGCTCAGTGTCCCGGTGCCGGGGCCGGTCGAGGCCGGTCTGACGTTCGGGCCTTAGCACGCCACCAGCGGTGCGACGCCGGCGCGGCCAGCCCGGCACCGGCGGCGTTGAGCAGCACGTCGTCCACAGAGGACACCCGGCCCATTCCCAGGATGTACTGCGCGACCTCGACCAGAACCGAACATCCCGCCGCGAGCACCAGAATCCGCGGCACCGACGCCGACACCTCGAACCGCAACGGGACGAGGAACGTCACCACCGCCCGGCAACAGGATCATCCACACCCACGGCACCGTCCCATAGACGATGTCGACCTCGGCCACCGACCTCCGCCACGCCGACGCGACGCCCCCGGCACTCCGACGGCGCGCCAGCACCCACACCACCAGCGGCAGCACGGCCACCGTGATGAGCACCACGCCGGTGAACGTCCCGACCCAGCCGTGCCACCCCGCGACCCGCAACATCCGCCCAATATCCCCGGCACCGCATACGGTCCGCATATGGCCCGGCCATCCTGCGCGCGTTCACCGCCTAGGGTCACCGACCTCTTGGCATCGAGCGCCTTAGGAGGAGAAAGGGTCAAGGACGAGGAAGACGGCGATGAACAGCACGAGGCGAACGGGGCGGAAGGCGACCTTGACCTTGAGCCGTTTGCCTCCGGTTTCGGCCTTCCACTCCTCGTCACCGACGATCACCTCGTGACGGCTCCCAGGGAATTATCATCCTCCGCCAGAAAGTCACCGCCGCCTGCAAACGGGGGTAAGTCTTCCTACCGCCTGCCGGACGTTATCCCTCCGGAAGGCAGACCGATTGGCGGAACGAGGCTTCCCGTGCCTCCCTCTCGCCCCGGACCCGATCAAGATCGCTGTCCCACTGCGACACATCGTCCATGATCCAAGGGATGGCGAACCTGAAACAGAAAAGCCAGAAAACCTGGAAACAATATTCGGCGCCCTCTGCAGGCAAACCGTTCTGATGCGGATTCCGGACGGAGTATCCGGAATGACCACGAAACGGAGCCGGATCCCCGGCTTCGAACGTTCCGACGACCAGGAGCGCCCCTGCCGCAGGGGTGCATCAGGGGCACGTTCGTGCCGGTCATAACTACCGGACGGGGCGGTTCGTGGCGGCACGGCCGATAACCGAGCACCAGATCCCGCCAGCACCTCGAAAATGACGTAGGCCTTCTCCTGGATGGAACGCAGCCTGCATAAGAACCTCGTATCGGCCCTCTGATCTGCGGGAAGAGATTTTCTTATCCGCAGCCGCTTTCCAACGCCTTTCCGGACCTCA
Organism: Actinocorallia populi; assembly: GCF_002995495.1. Lineage (GTDB taxonomy): Bacteria > Actinomycetota > Actinomycetes > Streptosporangiales > Streptosporangiaceae > Actinocorallia > Actinocorallia populi. The sequence goes on from NZ_PVZV01000010.1 coordinate 146,081, forward strand.
TGGATCAGAACCGTTCTCAACGGTGCCGCATCGTCCGCACAACCACACCATGTTGAGACCCGCGCATGCCATGGCCCCAGCCGGCCCTTCAAGATTGGCCCCGAACCACCATACCGATGGTCGATAGGCCTCATGCAGCCGGCAAGCGGCCGTTCACATGCAAGAGGTACAGCATTGTGATCACGCCGAAATCCCCGATGGCCTGGTGCACATCGGTGGGAATTCCCAGCGCGACGAGCATCATGACCAGGCCGAATGCAGCCGTCGTTGCCAGGAGTAGATCAGATGACGATACCCTCAAGCTGGCTCCACGCGAATCATGGCCGTCGCCTCATAGCCGCCAGGCATTCAGGCGACGACTCTTCCCGCCTTCTCTACAAGGAGCCAAAATGAGAAAAATTTCCATTGAACCGTTTCATTCGCAATACTCAACTTTCGGCGCACCCAACCCATCCTTATAAAGTTCCATTTCCCCAGGCAGAGCCGCGCACTGTGTCTTGGATCATATTTTTCGCCCTCCTGTCAGCCGCCGCCCCGATTTCCAAGACCGGAAAAACAGCGCTCAACCCGCTCCGGTGTGCTCGTCCGGGCGAACGGTAAAACGCTGTGACGGTGCGGGATTTCCTCGGCGAGCGCCTGGAGGTCAGCGCTGGAACAGGGCTCTCTGCCGTCCCTCTTCTAGAGGGCGTGCCCGTCGAGGCCCAGCTTCTTCTTGCCGTGAGGCGAGAAGGTGGGAGAGCCGCTCCAGCCTTCGTGGACTTGAGCGATTTGGGAGGGCAGCGGCATCACTGGAAGCAGCTTCCTGCCCTTGGCCCAGTTCATGAGCAGGCCCTCGGTGGTGTCGACGGCCGACACGACCATCGTGACCCTCAGGTTGCCCTCGCCCCAGGTGTTCCACAAAGACCAGCCCTCTGGCCGTGCTTCCACTCCGAGCCGTGCGCAGGCTTGTTCGTAGGTACCGGTCATCCCCATCGGCATGGCTTCGGGGCGGATGATGGACACGCCCGCGAGTTCGACCAGCGGGAGGTCCTCCTCTTCCACGCACCCGTCCAGCGGGAAGTGGTACTGGAGCAAGGCACGCCCCAGGGCGTTGACGCTGCGTTGAAGCGGCCCTTCGGCAACATCGTCGTCGGCGTACCAGTCCTCGCCAGCCGCTGCGGAGGTGACCGCCTTGGCGAGTCTCTCGATCTCCCGCAAGTAGTCGAGCTCTGAAAGCTCTGATTCGATCATGAGAAGCAGTGTCGCTTGTTTTCCGGCGTCTACGGCTCCGGCCGCGTCAAGTCGTAGATGATGACGTGCTCCTCACTCGGCGGCACCGTCATGAGCACCCGTATGGGCTCGTCTTGCTCGTCGTAGCTCCTTCGGGTGACGCCGGCGTCCGGAGGAAAAAGAGTGCCCCTGCCATGGGGGGAGTGGCAGGGGCACGTTCTTGCCGGTCGGGCTAGCGGACGGGGAGGCCCGTGACGGCTCGGCCGATGACCAGGCGCTGGATTTCGGAGGTGCCTTCGAAGATGGTGAAGATCTTGGAGTCGCGGTGCATGCGTTCCACGGGGTATTCGCGGGTGTAGCCGTTGCCGCCGAGGATCTGGATGGCCTCCTCCGTCACGCGGACGGCGGTCTCGGAGGCGTGGAGTTTGGCCATGGAGCCTTCGGCGTTCTCGAAGGGCTTGCCCTGGCGGGCCATCCAGGAGGCGCGCCAGATGAGGAGGCGGCTGGCGTCGACGCGCATCTTCATGTCGGCGAGCTTGAAGGCGATGGCCTGGAAGTTGCCGATCTTCTGGCCGAACTGCTCGCGCTCGCGGGAGTACTCGAGGGCGTAGTCGTAGGCGGCGCGGGCGACGCCGAGGGCCATCGCGCCCACGGTGGGGCGGGTGGTCTCGAAGGTCTTCATCGCGGCCTGGCCGGCGGCGCGCTTGCCCTCGCGGACGCGGGCGATGCGGGCGTCGAACTTCTCCTTGCCGCCGATGAGGAGGCGGCCGGGGATGCGCACGTTGTCGAGGATGACCTCGGCGGTGTGGCTGGCGCGGATGCCGTGCTTCTTGAACTTCTGGCCCTGGGAGAAGCCCGGGGTGTTCGGCGGGATGATGAACGACGCCTGGCCGCGCGAGCCGAGCTCGGGGTACACCGAGGCGACGACGATGTGCACGTGGGCGATGCCGCCGTTGGTCGCCCAGGTCTTGGTGCCGTTGAGCACCCACTCGTCCTTGGCCTCGTCGTAGACGGCGCGGCAGCGGATCGAGCCGACGTCCGAGCCGGCGCCCGGCTCGGAGGCGCAGAACGCGCCGAGCTTGACGTCGTCGGGGGTGCCGAACATCTGCGGGGCCCACTCGGCGATCTGCTCGGGGGTGCCGGTGGCGGCCAGCGAGGCGGCGGCCAGGCCGGTGCCGGTGATGGCCAGCGCGATGCCGGCGTCGCCCCAGTACAGCTCCTCGAAGGTGACCGGGATGCCGAGGCCGGTCTCCTCGAACGACTGGGTGGCGAAGAAGTCCAGCGAGTACAGGCCGATCTTGGCCGCCTCCTGGATGATCGGCCAGGGGGTCTCCTCCCGTTCGTCCCACTCCTCGGCCGCAGGCCGGATCACGTCCCGGGCGAACTCGCGGGTCCAGGCCTGGGCTTCCCGAAGATCCTCCGTGAGCTCCAGGGAGAAGCTCTTGGCTGCGTCGGACATGGTGTGTAGACCCCTTACGGAAATACCGGCGAATAACGTGTTACCCACGGTAGCACCAGGGGGTTACCGCGGAGTAGCCCTCGTTGGAATGATCCAGAGGCCCGTGGGGAGTATCACAGCTCACAGGCGGGACGGGTCTACTCTCCCCGGCCACAGAGCCCCGGGCAAAGTACTCAGTCGCGTGAGTGGCTCCGGCCCGCCCGCCGCCCCCGCGCTCCCGCGGTCAGCGCGTACTCGGGGACCTCGATCATGGGCGGCCGCTCGTCCACCCTGGCGTCGCGGTCGGCCGGCTCGTGCCCGGACGCCCCGCGGTGGAACTGGGTGAGCACCGGGGACGGCGAGGACAGCGGCATCACCAGGCCGTGCCGGTCCAGCCGGGACCAGGCGGTCTGCAGGATCTGGGCGGCCATGACGGCCAGGGCCTCGGTGGACTGGTGGGAGTGCTCGCGCGCCCCCAGGTCGACCTGGGCCAGCCCGTCGAGCCCCACGGCCTCCAGCGCGTCCAGGAGCAGGCCCAGCTCGACGCCGTAGCCGGTCATGAACGGCAGGCGCTCCAGCAGCGAGCGCCGCCCGGCGTACTCGCCGCCCAGCGGCTGGACGATCCCGGCGAGCAGCGGCCAGTGGAGGTTCAGCAGCGGCCGCGCCACCAGCTCGGTGACCCGCCCTCCCCCGGCGAAGGAAGCCTCGGGGCCGTTGTAGGGCCGGTCGTAACAGGCCTTCACGTACGACACGTCCGGACACGACAGCAGCGGGCCCAGCAGCCCCGTCACGAAGGACGGGGAGAAGTTCACCAGGTCGGCGTCCACGAACACCACGATGTCCCCCGACGTCACCGCCAGGGACTTCCACAACGCCTCCCCCTTGCCCGAAAGGCACGGCAGGCGCGGCAGGATCGTGTCCTGCCCGAAGACCTTGGCCCCCGCCGCGGCGGCGACGGCGGCGGTCTCGTCCACCGACCTCGAGTCGATCACGACGATCTCGTCCACCAGCGGCGTGCGTTCGACCAGGTCCCGCCTGATCGCCGCGACGATGCCCCCGACGGTGTCCTGCTCGTCCCGCGCGGGCAGCACGACGCTCACCCGGGTGGAACCCTTCAGACCCAGCAGCGGCTCGGCCGGCCAGTCCGCGGCCGAGCTGGACCGGCGGCGGAGCCAGTCCGCGGCTTCAGCGAGCACAGCACCCTCCTCTCCTAGAAAGGAACATCGCGGGCATCCCCGATCATTCACCCACCTATCCGGAGAGCGGCAGACCGACCCAGGAACTTAACCAGCCGTAACACCCCGTTCACCTGCCCAGTTCATCCTCGCAAACCACACCACAGAAGACATATCGCACCGAACCCTCTACCCGCCGGGGCCCGGACGAATGATTTTTCTGTTTGAGACTCTCAGAACCAGTGGAACGGCGGCGAAACCCTGCGAACGACGACGCTTCTTTGAGAGGATCCCGGTACCGGAAATCCCCCGCCCGAGGACCACTGATGATCATCTTTGTCCTGGCCGCCGTCGCGGTCGTGGTGATCGCGCTCACCTACTGGTACTTCCTCCGGAAGTCCGGCGACTGAGCCGTGAAACGCCGATGAGCGGTGCGCAGACCGCACCGCTCATCGCACCCGGGACCAAAGGGCCCGCAGGCCCTCACGCCGGTTCGACGCTGTGCTTGTCCAGGAAGGTGTAGACGTCGGCCTCGTCCACGCCGGGGAACGCGCCGGGGGGCAGCACCGACAGCACGTGCGAATGGGCGCGGGCCGACGGCCAGGACTGGCCCTCCCAGCGGGCGGCGAGGTCGGCCGGCGGCAGCTGGCAGCACTCGCCCTCGGGGCAGGCGGACCTGACCCGGTTGGCGGTCTCCCGGCCGCGGAACCAGCGGGAGTCCTCGAACCGCACGCCCAGCGTGATCGCGAAGTCCCGCTCGTGGCTGGGGTCGATGTGCGACAGGCACCAGTACGTGCCCTTGGGCGTGTCGGTGTACTGGTAGAAGACCGAGAAGCGGTCGTTGCTGTGGAACACCCGGCGCCCGGCCCACTGCCGGCACATGCGCTGGCCCTCGATCGCGCCGTCCTCGTCCGCGGGGAAGAGCAGCCCGTCGTTGGCGTACGCCTTGTAGATCGTGCCGCTCTCGTCGTTCTTGGTGAAGTGGCAGCGCAGATCCAGGTGGTGGGTCGCGATGTTGGTGAAGCGGTGCGCGGCCATCTCGTAGGAGACCGAGAAGACGTCCGCGAGGTCCTCCACCGACAGCTCCCGGTCGGCCTTGGCGTCGCGCAGGTAGGGCACGACCGCGGCCTCGGGGATCAGCGTCGCCGCCGCGAAGTAGTTGGCCTCCACCCGCTGGCGCAGGAAGTCGGCGAAGTCGCGGGGCACCGAGTGGCCCAGCGCGATGTGGCCGAGGGTCTGCAGCAGGATCGTGCGGGGCGTGTGCATGCCCAGCTGCTCGCGCTCGAGATAGATGCGCCGGTTGCGCTGGTCGGTGATCGACCGGACGGAGCGCGGCAGGTCCTGGACGTAGCGCAGGGTGTAGCCGAAGTGGTTGACCAGCGCCATGAGCATGCCCTGTGACAGCGCGCCCGAGCGGTAGCCGACGTTGTCGAGCGTCTTGCGCGCCACCTGCTCGATCTCGCCGAAGTAGTTGCCGCGGTCGTGCATCTTGCGCCGCAGCTCGGCGTTGGCGAGCCGTGCCTCCTCCGGCGAGGCCGTGGGCTTGGTCCGCGAGCGCTTGAGCTCGTCGTACAGCCCGAGCAGGTGCTCCAGGACGTCGTTGGGCAGCCGCTTGGAGGCCTTCAGGTAGGGCAGCCCGAGGCTCTTGTAGATGGGGTCGCGCTGGGCCTCCTCCAGGGCGATCTCCAGCTGCGCGCGCCGCGAGGGCGCCTCCCGCTGCAGAAGTTCCTCGACCGGCACGCCGAGGGCGTTCGCCAGCGATTGCAGCAGTGACAGCTTCGGCTCGCGTTTGCCGTTCTCCAGCAGGGACAGCTGGGAGGGCGCTCGGCCGACACGTTCTCCCAGCTCAGAGAGGGTAAGACCACGTTGACGGCGGAGGTGTCGCAGGCGCTGGCCGAAGACGGAAAGGTCTACACCACTCGACAAGTTCAGCGTTTCTTCACTTCGCAAGGTCGCCACGGGTTGATAGTAGCGCAAAAACGGCAGAAGTTTCTGTTACTGGGTGGTAGAACCTTGACGTCAAGATATGCAGACTCAGAGACAAGCACCCAGGGGACGACATAACGAGGGAGCAAGACAATGACTGACGGTCGCCTCAAGGGCGCAGCCGAAGCGCTGCAGAACCAGTGGAACACCGACCCGCGCTGGAAGGGCATCGAGCGGACCTACACCGCCGAGGACGTCGTCAAGCTGCGCGGCTCGGTCCAGGTGGAGCACACCCTGGCCCGCCAGGGCGCCGAGCGCCTGTGGAACCTGCTGCACACCGAGGACTACGTCCACGCCCTCGGCGCCCTGACCGGCAACCAGGCCGTCCAGCAGATCAAGGCCGGCCTCAAGGCCATCTACCTGTCGGGCTGGCAGGTCGCCGGCGACGCCAACCTCGCGGGCCAGACCTACCCCGACCAGTCGATCTACCCGGCCAACTCCGTGCCGGCCGTCGTCAAGCGCATCAACAACGCGCTGACCCGCGCCGACCAGATCACCTGGTCCGAGGGCCAGGAGGACGCCCCGCACTGGTTCGCGCCGATCGTCGCGGACGCCGAGGCCGGCTTCGGCGGCGTGCTCAACGCCTACGAGCTGATGAAGGGCATGATCGAGGCCGGCGCCGCGGGCGTGCACTGGGAGGACCAGCTGGCCTCCGAGAAGAAGTGCGGCCACCTGGGCGGCAAGGTCCTCATCCCGACCGGCCAGCACATCAAGACCCTCAACGCCGCGCGCCTGGCCGCCGACGTCTCCAACGTGCCGACCCTGGTGATCGCGCGGACCGACGCCGAGGCCGCGACCCTCATCACCACCGACGTGGACGAGCGCGACCGCCCGTTCATCACCGGCGAGCGCACCGCCGAGGGCTTCTACCGGGTCCGCAACGGCGTCGAGCCCTGCATCGCCCGCGCCCTGGCCTACGCGCCGTACTCCGACCTCATCTGGATGGAGACCGGCACCCCGGACCTCGAGCTGGCCCGCAAGTTCGCCGAGGCCGTCAAGGCCGAGTACCCGGACCAGATGCTGGCCTACAACTGCTCGCCTTCCTTCAACTGGAAGAAGCACCTGGACGACGCGACCATCGCCAAGTTCCAGCGCGAGCTCGGCCACATGGGCTTCAAGTTCCAGTTCATCACCCTGGCCGGTTTCCACGCGCTCAACTACTCCATGTTCGACCTGGCCCACGGCTACGCCCGCGAGGGCATGACCGCCTACGTCGACCTGCAGGAGCGCGAGTTCGCCAGCGAGTCCCGCGGCTACACCGCCACCAAGCACCAGCGCGAGGTCGGCACCGGCTACTTCGACGCCGTCTCCACCGCCATCAACCCGAACTCCTCGACCACCGCCTACAAGGGCTCCACCGAGGACGAGCAGTTCCACTAGAAGACGCCCGCCTGGCGGCGTGCTGAACGAACCACCGAAGGCACCCGTCTGACGGCGTGCCGGACCTGATCGGCGCGGTGACTCCCCTCATACCGCGCGGTCCCCTTGAAAGACCCTCCCGGCCACTGCGGCGGGGAGGGTCTTTCGCCTACGCTGAGTGATCTTGCCGTCTCGCGGGCGGAGGTCCATGGTCTACGCGCTGGTCGGATGGTTGTCGTTCCGACGCCACTCCGCCTACCTGGCGGCCTCGATCGGCGCGACCGTCAGCAACACGTTCTTCGGGTTCCTGCGCGCCTACATCCTCATCGCCGTCTGGAAGTACAAGCCGGACCTCGGCGGCTACGACGTCCTCGACGCGATCACGTTCTCCTTCCTGACCCAGGCGCTCATCGGCCCCGTCCAGATCTTCGGCGGGCTCGACCTGGCGCAGCGCGTGCGCACCGGCGACGTCGCCATCGACCTGCACCGGCCCGCCGACCTCCAGGCGTGGTGGCTCGCCGACGACCTCGGACGCGCCGCGCACGCGTTCCTCTCCCGGGGGTTCGCCCCCCTGGCCGCCGGATGGCTGGTGTTCGGGATCGTCCTGCCGGGCCCCGCGCAGGGGGCGGCGTTCCTGCTCTCCCTGCTGCTCGCCGTCCTGGTCGGCTTCGGGATGCGCTACCTGGTGGCCCTCGCGGTGTTCTGGATCCACGACGCGCGCGGCGTGGAGGCCATTATCAGGTCCTGCGCCCTGTTCCTCTCCGGCATGCTCATGCCGCTGGTGGCCTTCCCCGGCGCGGTCGGCGCCGTCGTCCAGGCCCTGCCGTGGGCGGCCCTCATCCAGGTGCCCGCGGACGTCTACCTCGGCAAGCGCCAGGGCTGGGACCTCCTGGCGGCGTACGCCTTCCAGGCCGGCTGGGCGCTGGCGCTGCTCCTGCTGGGCCGGGCGCTCACCCGGGCGGCCCACCGGAGGCTGGTGATCCAGGGTGGTTAGCACCTGGCTCCTGCTGGCGCGGACGTGGACGCGCGCGGCGCTCCAGTACCCCGCCACGCTGGCGATGCTGTCGGCCGGCGTGGTGATCAGCACGTCGCTCGACCTGCTCACCATCGTCATCGTCTTCCTGCACGTGCCGCGCTTCGGCGGCTTCGAGCCCGCCGGGGTGATGTACCTCTACGGCGGCGCGCACATCGCGTTCGCGCTCAGCAACGTGCTGATCGGCTCGGCCGACCGGCTCGGCGAGCACATCAGGACCGGCAACTTCGACACGATGCTCATCCGCCCGGTGCACCCGCTCGTCCAGCTCGCGACCGAGGACTTCAGCCCGCGCAAGGTCGCCCGGCTGGTGCCCTCGTGCCTCGTGCTGGGCTGGGGGATCTCCCGCCTGGACCTCTCCCCCGGCGACCTGCTGCTGACCGCCCTCATGATCGTGAACGGGACCGTGCTGTTCTGCGCGTTGTGGGTGCTGGCCGCCGCCGCCCAGTTCGTCCTGCTCGACGCCGCCCAGGCCACCCATGTGATCACCTGGGGCGGCGAGTTCACCGTCCAGTACCCGATGTCGCTGTACGCCAGGGAGTTCCTCTACGCCGTGACGTTCGTGGTGCCGCTGGCGTTCGTGAACTGGCAGCCGTCCCTGTACGTCCTGGGCGTCCCCGACCCGCTCGGGCTGCCCGGGTTCGTCAGGTTCCTCGGGCCCGTGGCGACCGCGCTGCTGTGCCTGGTCGCGGCCGCCGCCTGGCGTACGGGCCTTCGCCACTACCGTTCGACGGGGAGTTGACCGTGATCCAGCTGTCCGAGGTGAGCAAGACCTTCCCGGTCCGGCAGAAGACCGGGCGGCTGCGCCGCGGCCGGACCCTGGTCACGGCCGTCGACAAGATCGGCTTCGAGGTCTCCCCCGGCGAGTTCGTCGGCTACCTGGGCCCCAACGGCGCCGGGAAGTCCACCACGATCAAGATGCTGACCGGCATCCTCTCGCCGTCCTCGGGGCGGGTGCGGGTGGCGGGCCTGGACCCCTCGCGCAGGCGCACCGAGCTGGCGCTGCGCCTCGGCGTGGTGTTCGGGCAGCGCACCACTCTGTGGTGGGACCTGCCGCTGCGCGACAGCTTCGCACTGATCCGGCACCTTTACAAAGTAGACCAGAGGCGGTTCGCGGCGCGGCTCGCCGAGCTCACCGAGCTGCTGGACCTCGGCCCGTTCCTCGGCACGCCCGTGCGGCAGCTCAGCCTGGGCCAGCGCATGCGCGGCGACCTCACCGCCGCGCTGCTGCACTCCCCCGCCCTGCTCGTCCTGGACGAGCCGACGATCGGCCTGGACGTGGTGAGCAAGGCGACCGTGCGCGAGTTCCTGGCCCGGATCAACGCCGAGGAGGGCACCACGGTCCTGCTCACCACCCACGACCTGGGGGACATCGAACGGCTGTGCCGCCGGGTCATGGTCATCGACCACGGGCGCGTGGCGTTCGACGGCACCCTGGACGAACTGCGCGCGACGGCCCCCGCCGACCGCACCCTCATCGTCGACCTCGCCGGGGACGGCGTGCTCGCCGGGCTGCCGGACGGGGTGCGGCTGGTGCGGCGGGAGGGCCCCCGGTCGTGGCTGGCCGTCCCCCCGGACGTCAGCGCCGCCTCGGTCGTCGCGGACGTGGCGCGGGCGTGCGACGTCGCCGACATCGCGCTGCGCGAGCCGGACATCGAGGACGTCGTCACCCGGCTGTACCGGGGTTCGCCCGCGCCGGCGTGAGGATCAGCGGCGGGTGCGGGGCGGGGGGCGGTAGTCGTAGTCGTCCTCGAGGCCGTCGTGGGGGTGGGGCCAGCGGTAGGGCGCCCAGGCCGTGACGAACAGGATGAACCCCACGAGCGCCAGCAGGCCGGTCGAGAGCAGCATCTGCAGGGCGGTATCGAGCTCGCCGGAGGGCGGGAGGTCGGCGGCCAGCCCCGCGGCGCGCGCGGGCTCGGCGAGGTACCAGCCGCTCCATCCCAGCAGGCCCAGCGCCGGGATCATGGAGACGCACGGCGAGATCCAGCGGGCCACCACGAGGATGCCGATGACCAGCCCCACGGCGCCCATCGCCGCGTACGCGCCGTAGAACTGGGTCTCGTCGGTGACCGTCAGGTCCATCGCGTTGACCGACGCCCGGGAGCGGGCGAAGCCCCAGGCCATTCCGTAGGCGAGCGCCGGCGTGAGCAGGATGCCGAGCAGAAACCCGAAGGCGTGCCGCAAGGAGAACCACCGTCCCTGTCCGAGGTGCGACTGCACCGCCGCAACTTCATAACAGGTCGATCACCTTAAGGCCATGGTTTCCCCGATATTTCAGACATTCCGCTGGCGCCGGCGCGCCTGTTCCTCCTCCTCGGCGTCCAGCTCGGCGTTGTACTCCTCCCCCGGCTTGTTGGCCATGATCACGGCCACCAGGGGAAGGGCCGCCGCCACCACGAGCATGATGAACATCAGCAGGCCGGACCAGGGGCGGACCACCAGCAGGGCGACCAGGAAGAGCACCAGGCTCGCCCCCATCGCCATCAGGTAGTGACGCTTCCATTTCTCCATGGATCCAGGCTACGCCGGGCACCTAAAACATTACTTAAAGTGCATATTCAGGCGGTCACCGGCACCGGCTGGGTGCAGTGGGCGCAGCGGCTCGCCTTGAGCGGGATCTGGCTCAGGCAGTGCGGGCAGTCCTTCTCGGTGGCGGCCTGGTCCCGGTCGAGGTAGGAGATGACCTTCGCCATCGGGGCGACCAGCACGAAGTAGACGACGACCGCCGAGATCAGGAAGGTCAGGGACGCCGAGATGAAGTCGCCGTAGGGGAAGACGGTGTCCCCGATCGTGCCCTTGAGGTGGCTCAGGTTCTGGTTGCCGCCCACCAGGGCCAGCAGCGGGTCGACGAACGACTTCACGAACTGGTTCACCAGCGCGCTGAACTGGGCGCCGATCACCACGGCGACCGCCAGCTGCACGAGGTTCCCTCTGAAGAGGAACTTCTTGAACCCTTCCACGCCATCCTCCAGACACCGGACGGGCCCCGCCTCGCGGAGCCCGTGCTCGCGCGCCGCTCCCGCTGAGCGGCGTCCTGCGATCCCGGTATCCTTCCAGGCCCGGAACATCCGGAATGCCAGATCCAAGGAGACAGCGGCGCGGAATGTCGCGGACGGCTCAGCCGTCGGCTCCGGTGCGGTCGTGGTGGGCGTCCTCGGGCCGTCGCGGGGTGAGCAGCACCCACGGGGCCGGACGGGACGGCGGGGGCGGGGTGTCGGCGGGCACGGGACGCGGCGCGTCCTGGCGTTCCTGTGCGGTCATGTCGATCTCCCCCTCTCAGGCTTCGAGTCGCGGACGAGAAATCCGGTTCCCTCCATTCCGTGACACCTTGCCGGATCCACCACCCCGCGGGCAAATACTTTCCGCCCAGCTCACCGCGGGCGTTCCACCGCGGTTAACGTGGTCGGGAACCGGACGGAAGGAGCGTACCCGTGACACCGAGGACACCGGACCCGGAGTTCGAGACCGGGGAGTTCGCCAGGGACGTGTGCTGGCTCGGCGAGGACCACCCGGACTTCCGGGACGACTACCCGCCCGCCTTCCCGCCCGAGCCGGCCGGTGGCGGCGATCCGGACGATTCCGTCGGGTAAACCCGGTCCCGCCGCCTTCCCTTCGATCGGGAAACCGAGGAGACTAGAATCCCATTCGGTAATCCGAGAGAAGGGCGCGCATGAGCCAGTACGGTATGACGATCGGCGGCGAGAGCGTCGACGCCAAGGACACGTTCGACGTTGTCAACCCCGCCACCGGTGAGGTCTACGCCCAGGCGCCGGACGCCTCCGTCGAGCAGCTCGACGCCGCCTTCGACGCCGCCCAGCAGGCCTACAGGTCGTGGAGGCGCGACGAGGCGGCCCGCCGCCAGGCGCTGCACGCCGCCGGGGACCTGCTCATGGCCAAGGCCGGCGAGCTGGCCCCGGTGCTCACCTCCGAGCAGGGCAAGCCGCTGCAGGAGGCCATGTTCGAGATCATCGGCTCCGGCATGTGGCTGAAGCACTTCGCCGACCTGGAGATGCCGCGCGAGGTGCTCCAGGACGACGACAGGGCCTTCGTCGAGGTGGTGCGCCGCCCGATGGGCGTGGTCGCCGCCATCACCCCGTGGAACTTCCCGTGGCTCCTGGCCTGCTGGAAGATCGCCCCCGCGCTGCTGGCGGGCAACACGATGGTGCTCAAGCCCTCCCCCTACACCCCCGTCACCACGCTGGCGGCCGGGCGGCTGCTGCAGGAGGTGCTGCCCGCCGGCGTGCTGAACGTGGTCAGCGGCCGCGACCCGCTGGGCGCGCACATGACCTCCCACCCCGTCCCCCGCAAGATCAGCTTCACCGGCAGCGTGGCCACCGGCAAGCGGGTCGCCGCCGCGGCGGCCGACGACCTCAAGCGCGTCACCCTGGAGCTGGGCGGCAACGACCCGGCGATCGTCCTGGACGACGCCGACGTCGCCGCGGTCGCGCCGAAGCTGTACGGGTCGGCGTTCCAGAACAACGGTCAGATCTGCTCGGCCATCAAGCGCGTCTACGTGCCCGAGTCGCTGCACGACGACCTCGTCGAGGCCATCGCCGAGATCGCCCGCTCGGCCAAGGTCGGCAACGGCCTGGAGGAGGGCGTGCAGCTCGGCCCGCTCAACAACAGGCCGCAGCTGGAGCGGGTCTCGGAGCTGGTCTCCGACGCCCTCTCCCGCGGCGCGCGGGCGGTCTCCGGCGGCAAGGCCGTCGACGGCCCCGGCTACTTCCACGAGCCGACCATCCTGGCCGGCGTCGAGGACGGCTTCCGCATCGTGGACGAGGAGCAGTTCGGCCCCGCCCTGCCGATCGTGAAGTACCGCACGGTGGAGGAGGCCGTCGAGCGGGCCAACGGCACCCTCTTCGGCCTGGGCGGCTCGGTCTGGGGCGGCGACGCCGAGCGCGCCGCCGCGGTGGCCGACGAGCTGGAGTGCGGCTCCGTCTGGGTCAACACCCACCTGGCGCTGGGCCCCGGCCAGCCCTTCGGCGGCTTCAAGTGGAGCGGCGTGGGCACCGAGAACGGGCACTGGGGGGTGGAGGGCTTCACCGAGGTGCAGGTGCGGCACCAGGCCAAGGGGTAAGTTCTGTCCCTATGTGGGACGTTATGTTGCAGGATGACGGTGGCCGCGTGAAGGTCGCCGGCCATCCGACGCGGATCTCCGCACTCGCCCAGATGCTGACGCTGCAGAGTGCCTCCGCGCAGCAGCACTACCTGGTCGAAGGGCCCGGGGAGCCGGAGCTCACCACCAACCGCGACCTGTACCTGCACGTTCTGAGGACCGGCCGGGACGCCCGCGCGGCGTCCTGGTCGCTCTCGGCCTTCCTCCGCTCGTTGTGGAAGGTCAGCGCAGGGCTTCGCGGGAGTTCCGCGCCGACCCCCGACGAGGTCGGCGCGCTGTTCTCGGCGGCCGGCAGCACTCCCCCGCCGCCCTTCGACCCGGCCTGGAGCGGCAAGGACCTCGACCTGACCGGCGACCCGGCTGGCTACGCGGACTGGGAGCGGGTGCTGCTCGCCCAGATCGCCGACCTGGAGGACTTCGTCACCCACCCGCAGTCCGCGGCCGGGACCGGCGTCCAGGCGCCGCGCCCGCCCGGGTCGGGCGCCCGCCCCACCCCCGCCGTGTGGCGCAACTTCGACCCCGCCTCCTACTGCGAGTGCGCGGTCGCGGGCGCCTTCGGCGGCTGGCACCGCGACGACGGGGCGCGGTTGCCGCGCCCCGGCTCGCCGGACCACTCGCCCGTCCGCGACCTGACCGAGATCAGCTGGCTCGAGCTGAGCCGGCTGATCGTGTGCGGACAGATTTTCGAGTAATCCAGGACGAACAGACCGGCGTCCCCTACCCTCGCGGATGAACGAAAGGAGGCCGGTCCATGAGCAGACCCGCGATCTACCCGATAGTGCCCTATCGGGACCTGCGCGGCGCCCTGACCTTCCTGTGCGACGCCTTCGGGTTCACCACCCACCTCCTGATCGAGGACTCCGGCGGCGCCATCGAGCACGTCGAGCTCGCCCTCGGCGACGGCGGCATCATCATGCCGACGCGCGGGAACGACCCTGCCGCGATGTGGTTGTGCGTCCACGTCGACGACCTCGACGCCCACCACGCCCGGGCCGTGCGGGCCGGCGCCCGCATCGTCGACGAGCTCCACGAGACCCGGCACGGCTCGCGCGACTACAGCGCCCTGGACCCGGCGGGCCACCGCTGGACGTTCACCTCCTACGACCCCTACGCCCAGCCCTCCTGACCGCGGCGGCCGCCCCGCGGCCGCCGTCCGGGCCGTCCCCTCCCGACGGCCTCAGCGGAGGCCGCGGCAGAGGGCGGCGACGGCTTCGAAGACGGACATGTCGGCGTCCCAGGGGGAGTCCGGGCGGGGCCAGTGCAGGGCGAGGTCGGTGACGCCCGCCTCGGCGTAGCGGCCGTGCAGGTCCTCGAAGGCCGCCGGGGAGGCGAGCCAGGGGTCGGGGGTGAAGCCGGTGAGCAGGAGCTTGGGGACGGACGCCGGGTCGCGTCCCTCCTGCAGGCAGATCTCCTCGAAGCGGGCGAGCCGCGACTTCAGGAGCGGCAGGGCGGGGGCGTCGGGGCTCTGCGGGTTCGCGATCCAGCCCTGGCCGAGGCGGGCGGCCAGGCGCATGCCGCGGGGGCCCTCCGCCGCGATGAGGAACGGCGGCCGCGGCCGCTGCACCAGGCCCGGGGAGACGGTGACCCCGCGGGCCGACCAGTACTCCCCCTCCGCGGAGACGTCCGTGCCGGTGAGCAGGGCGTCGAGCTGGGCCGTCCACTCGGCGAAGCGGTCGGCGCGCCGCCGCGGCGTCCACTCGGCGCCGAGCACGTCGCCGTCGGAGCCGTGGGACGAGCCGCCCGCGCCGATCCCCAGGGTGAGCCGCCCCCCGCTGATCCGGTCGATCGTCTTGACCGCCTGCGCGGTGGGGACGGGATGGCGGAAGTTCGGCGACGTCACCAGGGTGCCCAGCCGCATCGTCGACGTCACGGCCGCGGCCGCCGCCAGGGAGGTGTAGGCGTCGTCCCAGGGGGTGTGCCCCCTCCAGGCCAGATGGTCGTACAGCCAGCCGGTATGGAAGCCCCATGCCTCCGCCCGCTTCCACAGTTCCCCCATCTGCGGCCAGGGGGAGATCGGCCACATCACCACGCCCACGTTCATGGACTCATCCTGCCAGGAGGATCCGCCTCGGGCCGCCGGAGGAATCGACAGTGCCGAACGGCTCCGGCGAACAGCCGCGAATTCACGAATGCGCCGTCATTCCCATGCGATGAAACGCGGCGCGAATGTGAATCCGGTCGCAGCGGTCCGGGCTTCCGGATGGTCGATTTCTGCCGCAGAGGGAGCGCAGTATCCTCGGGGAATGCGTATCGGAGAGCTGGCGCGGCGTACGGGAGTCCCGGTTCCCACGATCAAGTACTACACGCGCGAGGGCCTGCTCCCGCCCGGTAAGCGCACCTGCCCCAACCAGGTGCGCTACGCCGAGTCGCACGCCCGCAGGCTCAAGCTGATCCGGGCGATGCTGGAGGTCGGCGGCATGTCCGTCTCCGCGGTCCGGGACGTGCTCGCGCAGGTCGACTCCCCGAGCAGGACGGTCCACGGAATGCTCGGCGTCGCCCAGGCCGCCGTCAGCAGGACCGCCGCCGAGCGCGGCACCGAGGAGGAGCGGGAGCGGGCCGAGCAGGACGCGGCCGCGCTGGCGCGCCGGCACGGCTGGGCGGTCAAACCGGAGAACCCCGGCTGGGCCGCGCTCGTCCAGCTCATCGTCGCCTACCGCGATCTGGACCGGGACGACCTGCTGGTGCTGCTCGACGAGTACGCCGCGGCGGCCGGCCGGCTCGCCGAGGCGGAACTGGCCATCGTCGCGCGGGTGCCGACCGTGGACGGCAAGGTCGAGGCCGTGGTCCTGGGCACGGTCCTGGGGGACGCGGCGATGTCGGCGCTGCGCCGCGTCGCCCAGGAGTCCGTCTCGTCAAGGCTCGCGGGATCCGCGGGTCACCCGGAGTAGGCGGGCGCGGGCGCCACCGCCGCCAGGTGGTGGACGCGGGCCGGCGGCAGGTTGCCCAGCACGGTCTCGGCGCGGAAGCGGTGGCGCTGGAGCGTCCGCGCGATGACCGCCTGGGTGCGCCGGGCGCGTCGGCGCTCCTCGTCCCCGGCGAACGTCCGGCGCAGCACGGGCAGTCCCGCGTACGCGAAGAAGGACAGGGTTCCTCCCGGCCTCAGCGCGCCGAGCAGCCTGCCGAAAAGGTCCTCCACGGTCCCCTCGTCGAAGTTCGCGAACGGCAGCCCGCACACGATGGTGTCGTACGCGCCGAGTTCGTGCTCCTGCACCGGCCCCTCCAGCAGCCGCACCCGTGCGTCGCGCCCGTGCGTCCGCTGCAGCAGCGCGGCGAAGCGGGGGTTCGCCTCGGCCAGGTCGAGCGTGTCCAGGGAGCCCATCGACGCCCGTACGCGGCGGGTCACCGCGCCGGTGCCCGGGCCCACCTCGAGCACCGCGCGCGGACGGCCCGAGCCGGGGACGACGTAGCGGGTCAGGGCGCTCGCGAGCGAGGGACCGCTGGGCGCGATCGCCCCGGTGTCCCGGCGGGTCCGGACGAACTCCCGGAAGAACAACGCCATCGCGGCCATGACCGCCTCCAGTACTATCGATAGTAGAAGTATCGATAGTTAACCTACCGGTGCGTGCGGCCCCGCGGGGCCGACCGACCGAACGGGGGGAATGGTGGATCTCTCGTCGCTCCTGTCCTGGATCGACCCCACAGCGGGCCTGGCCCCCCTGCTCGGAGAGCTGGCCTGCTGGGCCTACGCGATCCTGGCGCTCACCACGCTGCCGCCCCTGCTCCCGAACACCCTGCTGCTCGTCACCGGCGGCATGCTGGCCTCGCGCGGCGAGATGTCCCTGACCCTCGTCCTGCTGTCGGTGGCCGGCAGCGCGCTCCTCGGCGACCTGCTGATGCACCGGTTCGGCCGTTCGGCGGGCGGCAGGGTGCGCCGTTCGGCGCGCGGGCGGCGCGGCGAACTGTTCGAATGGGCCTCGCGGGGAGTCCGCAGGCGCGGCATCCCGTTCGTCATCGGCGTGCGGTTCCTGCCCAGCGGGCGGCTGGTCGGCTCGGTCGCGGCCGGCGCCGCCGGGCTCTCCGTGCGGCGGTTCGCCGTCGGCGCGGCGATCGCGGAGGCGATCTGGGCCGCCTACTCGGTGGGCGTGGGCTACTTCGGCGGCGCGGTCAGCGATGATCCCGCGTACGCCGTCGCCCTCGGACTCGCGCTCTCGCTGGGGATCGCCGCCGTCGCGGCCGCCGTCCAGCGGCGCGCCTCACCGGCCGCGCCCGGCCCCGGCACGCCGGAAGAAGAATGAGATTCACACCCCGGCATTCCTCGCACCGCAATTCCGCGCCGAAAAGTCGGCCCGCTGCTCCCCACGTGATTCCGGTAGGCCATCGCGAATCAATGAGGCCGGAACGGCAGGGGCGTCTTCCCGATCGGGGAATTCACCGCCCGACGACGCGGAAATGTTCCGGGGCGCCTGAAGGCTCCTCAGCGGGACAGGAAGGTCCGCAGGGCCCACCAGCAGTGCGCGGCCTGCGGCACGGGCAGGCGGTCCAGGCTCCGGCCGGTGAGCTGCTGGAGGCGGCGCAGCCGGTACTTCACCGTGTTGGGATGGACGTGCAGGGCGGCGGCGGCCGGGTCGATCCGGCAGGCGTGGTCGAGGTAGGCCAGCGCCGTGCCCGCCAGCGCGCGGTGGAAGGGGTCGGCCGGGTCCAGGCCCGCCAGCAGTTCCCCGGCCAGGAGCTCGCCCAGTTCCGGCTCCGCGGCCAGGGCGGTGGGCAGGGCGAGCTCCGCCAGCGGGCGCAGGGCCGGTTCGTCCGGCCGCAGGGCCCTGGCGCACAGCCGGTACATCGCCGGTATGCGCTCGGGTGGCACCAGCGGCGAGACCACCCCGCTCAGGCCGGGCACGGCGGGAGGGGCGGCGACCAGCGCCGCCAGCCGCCCGTCGACCATGCCGGCCAGGCCGGACGGCCCGGCCAGCACCGGCTCCAGGCGGCGGGCCGCCGCCGGGTCGCTGACGCCGGTGACCACCACGCGCCGGGGCCCGCCCTCGGCCAGCTCGCCGTGCAGCAGACCGCGCAGCCGCTGGACCTGGATGTCGCGGGCGGTCCCGGCCAGCTCCAGTTCGGCGATCCGGTGGGCGTGCACCATCCGGTGCTCCAGGCCGGTGGCGATGGCGTCGATCCGGGTGACGGCCTCCAGCAGCTCGTCCGCCGGGATCCCCCGCGCCCGCCCGCGGTCCACGACCGTCCGCACCAGCAGGGAGCGGCCCGCCTGGAAGCCGTCGAGCAGCGCCGCCACCGGCACGCCCTGGCGCGCCCTGGCGGCGCCCAGCGCCTCGGCGGCCCGCAGGTCCGTCAGGCCCGGGTCCCCCGCCGCCAGGGCCGCGAGCGCCGCCTCGACGAGCGCCCGCACGTGCCGCCGGACCTCGTCCTCGGGCAGCGCGGCTACCAGCGGCGAGCGCGCCCTGGCCGCCCGGACGGCCGTCTCGACCACCTCCGGGTCCGGCCCGTCCTCGCCCAGCAGCCCCAGGAAACGTTCCATCGCGCTCCTCTTGTCCCCTGTGGACAACCGGCCCGTCCCTGATTGGGCGCCCGTACCCTAGGCAGGCGGGACGGAATCGGCTTCAGTAGAAGCATAGATTGACGCCCTCGGACAAAGGAGCCCAGGAGATGTCGCAGGAAGAGGAGTTCCTGAACAAGCTGGCGACGGACCTGATCTACCGGTTCCCGCCGAACTTCGACGACGTCGAGGACGAGCGGCGGCACCGCAAGGAACGCCTGGCCGTCGCCCTGCGGGTGTTCGGGAAGTTCGGGTTCGAGGAGGGCGTGGCCGGGCACATCACCGCCCGCGACCCCGAGCACACCGACCACTTCTGGGTGAACCCGTTCGGGATGTCCTTCAAGCACATCAGGGTCAGCGACCTCATCCTGGTCAACCACGCCGGACAGGTCGTCCAGGGCCGCCACCCGGTCAACGAGGCGGCCTTCGCGATCCACTCCCAGCTCCACCAGGCCCGCCCCGACGTGGTGGCCGCCGCGCACAGCCACTCCACCTACGGGCGCGCGCTGTCCGCGCTCGGCCAGAAGCTGGCACCCATCACCCAGGACGCCTGCGCGTTCTACGAGGACCACGGCCTGTTCGACGACTACACCGGCGTCGTCACCGACCTGGAGGAGGGCAAGCGCATCGCCGCGGCCCTCGGCGGGTCCAAGGCCGTCATCCTGCGCAACCACGGGCTGCTGACCGTCGGCGACAGCGTGGACGCGGCCGCCTGGTGGTTCGTCACCATGGAGCGCTCGTGCCAGGTCCAGCTGCTGGCCCAGGCCGCCGGCACCCCGGTGCCGATCGAGCACGACAACGCCGTGGTCACCCGCGGCCAGCTCGGCAACGACCTGGTGGCCTGGGTGAACTACCAGCCCATCGCCGACCAGGTCATCCGGGAGCAGCCCGACCTCTTCGAGTGACCCCTCCCCGCCTGAAGGCGGGAGTCCCCGGCTCACGCCGACGCCGGGCGGGTCTTCCGCGAGCGGCGCCGGCCGGGTCCCGGCCCCGGGAGGGGCCGGGACCTCGCGTCGTCAGGCCATGAGCTGGTCCCAGGTGGGGACGTACGGGGTGACGGCCAGGCGCATCCCGCACTCCTGCAGCAGCGAGTCGGCCTTGCGGTGGTTGCAGCGGGTGCAGGCCAGGACGGTGTTCTCCCAGCTCGACTCCCCGCCCCGGGACACCGGGACGACGTGGTCGATGGAGTTCCCGGACCGCCCGCAGTAGCCGCACCGGCCCCGGTCCCGCTTGTAGACCCCGGCCTTGCTCCAGCCGGGCCGCCGCGAGTGCCGCCACCTCATCGTCACGTACCGCACCAGCCGCAGGACCTTCGGCTCCGGGAACACCCCGAAGCTCCGGCCGTCCACGGCCTCCTCGATGACCGCGACGCCGCGCACCAGCATCCGGATCGCGTGCCTCAGATCCACGCGCTGTAAAGGCTCGTACGAGGCGTTGAGCACCAGGACGCGCGCCATCGTGTACACCCCCTTCCCTCGGGACCCCGTCGCGGGGCCCTGAGGGAAGGGTGCCGATCACCGGGGGTTCACGGCAACGGGTTTTTGCCGCGGACGAGGGTCTCCAGGGGGTCGGCGAGGACGTCGGAGAAGGCGAGTTCGGCGGCGCCCATGAGGGTGGCCTCCTCGCCCAGCTCCGAGGTGCGCAGCCGGACCCGCTCCCGGGCCGCGCCCAGCCCGGCCAGGGCGAGCCGGCTGCGGACCTGGGCGGCGGCGCCCAGGTAGATGTCCCGCAGCACCCCGCCGAAGACCACCATGGCGGGGTTGAAGATGTTCACCAGGTTGGCCACGCCGTGGCCGAGCCAGTCGCCGACCCGGTGCAGCGCGTCCCGGGCCGCCACGTCGCCGCGGTCGGCGGCGTCCACGATGGCGGCGACGGCCTCGCGGCCGCCCGGACCCCGGCGGCCCGCCGCGTCCAGCAGCGCCAGCTCCCCCGCCTCGGCCTCCAGGCAGCCGCGGGAGCCGCAGCCGCAGAGCCGCCCTCCGGGGTTGACGACCATGTGGCCGACCTCGCCGCCGTAGCCGCCCTCGCCACCCAGCAGCCTGCCGCCGACGATGACGCCGCCGCCGATGCCGACGTCGCCGTGCAGGTAGATGAGGTCGTCCAGGCCCGCGCCCGCGCCGCGCTCCCGTTCGGCCAGCGCCCCCAGGTTGGCGTCGTTGCCGACCGACACGCGCAGCCCCATCCCGAGGCGGCGGCCCAGCTCCGCGCCGAACGGCACGTCCGTCCAGCCGAGGTTGGGGCTGAGCCGCACCACGCCGTCCTCCTGCCGGACGATGCCGGAGAACGCCGCCCCGATGCCCACGCAGACGGTGTCGGGCCGCGCCGCCCGCACGAGCCGGCGGGCCTGGCCCGCCAGCTCGGAGACGACCGCGTCCGGGTCGAACGGGTCGGGCGGGCGCGGCGCGTTCCCGCGGGCCAGCACCACCCCGCCGAGCCCGATCCGCGCCACGGTCAGCCGGTCCGCGCCCACGTCCAGGGCGAGCACGTAGACCCGGGAGCTCTCCGGGCGCACCACCAGGGAGGGCCGGCCCGCCCTGCCCCTGGTGCGGGGCAGCTCCTCGCGCACCAGGCCGGCGGCGGTGAGGTCGGAGGTCAGCGCCATGATGGTGCTGCGGTTCAGCCCCATCCGCTCGGCCAGCTCCGCGCGCGAGGCCTGGCCCGACAGGTGCACGTGGCGCAGCAGCGTGCCCAGATTGTGCCGGCGGATCTCCTCTGGCGAGGGCGCGGCTTTCACGGAGGGGGGTCCTTTCTATCTTCCCGGCAGCGCGCGTTTACGGGACAGGGCGTCCACGCCAGCAGCCAGGAGCAGGACCAATCCTGTCACGATGAACTTGGTACCGGCGCTGTACCCCATGAGGCCCATGCCGTTGTCGATCACCGCGATCACCATGCCGCCCAGCACCGCGTCGATCATCCGGCCGCGGCCGCCGAACAGGCTGGTGCCGCCGATGACCGCCGCGCCGACCGCCTTGAGCAGCACGTCGCTGCCGCCGGTGTTGGGGTCGACGGAGTTGGCGCGGGAGGCGGCGATGAGCCCGCCGACCGCGGCCATCGTCGAGCACAGCACGAACGCCATGATGCGGATGCGGTTGACGTCGATGCCGGCGCGGCGGGCCGCCTCCTGGTTGCCGCCGACGGCGTAGATGTGCCGCCCGAAGGAGGTCCGGTTGAGAACGAACGTCCAGACGACGAGCAGCACCGCGACGAGCGGGACCACGATCGGCATGCCCTTGAGCGAGCTGAACTCGGGGTTGCGCCCGCGCTCCATGCTGAGGACGAAGACCAGCGCGCCCAGCAGGACCGCCAGCCCGCCGATCTTGAGGCCGAGCACCGCCGTGCTCTCGGTCGCCAGCCCGCGCGTCACCCGGCCGCGGCGGCGCAGCAGCAGCACTCCCGCGTAGCCCAGGACCGCGACGGCGCACAGCACCCAGCCGAGCACGACCGGGACGTTGTCGTTGGCGATGGCCAGCACGGTCTTGTCATGGACGGAGATGTTGGTCCCGTTGTCCATGATCTTCAGCGCCACGCCCTGCAGCGCCAGGAACGCCGCGAGCGTCACCACGAACGACGGGATGCCGATGCGCACCACGACCAGGCCCAGCACCAGGCCGATGACCAGCCCGGTGATCAGGGAGATCACGACCGCCGCGTACCAGGGCCAGCCCTGCTGGGTGAGGGCGACCGCCAGGACCGCGGCGCAGACGCCGCTGGTGAAGCCGGCCGACAGGTCGATCTCGCCGAGCAGCAGCACGAACACCAGGCCCATCGCGATGACGATGCCCGCGGCGCCCTGGGTGAAGAGGTTGGCGAAGTTGCCCTGGCTCATGAAGGACGGCTGCGCCGCCCAGAAGAACAGGCACAGGGCGATCAGCGCGGCGACGGCGGGCAGCGAGCCCATGTCCCCGCCCCTGACGCGGGCCAGGTAGCCGCCGGCCAGACCCGACAGCGAGCCGGCGGCGGTGTCCTGCTCGGACTTCTCCTTGGAGAGGACGGCGCTCATGCCCTGGCTCCGTTTCCGTTTCCGTTCGTACCGGCGAGGCCCAGGTCCCCGCTGCGGCCGGAGGTGATCAACTCGACGACCTGGGCGTGCGTCACGTCGCAGGTCTTCACCTGGGCGGCCATCTGGCCCAGGTACAGTGCGGCGATCCGGTCGGACACCGCGAAGACGTCGTTCATGTTGTGGGAGATGAGCACGACGGCCAGCCCCTTGTCGGCCAGGCGGCGGACCAGTTCCAGCACCTGCTGGGTCTGCGCCACGCCCAGGGCCGCGGTCGGCTCGTCCAGGATGACGACCCTGCTGTTCCACAGGACGGCCTTGGCGATGGCCACGGTCTGCCGCTGCCCGCCCGACAGGCTCGCCACCTGCTGGCGTACCGACTTGACGGTGCGGACGGACAGCCCGGCCAGCGTCTCGGCCGCCTTGCGCTCCATCTCGTACTCGTCCAGGACGATGCCGCTCTTCTCCTCGCGGCCGAGGAACATGTTCTGGACGATGTCCAGGTTGTCGCACAGGGCGAGGTCCTGGTAGACGATCTCGATGCCCAGGGCGGCCGCGGCGCGCGGGCTGCCGACGTGGACCGGCACCGGCTCCCCTCCCGGCTCCTTGCGGAAGAGGTACTCGCCGGAGTCGATCGGGTGGATGCCGCCGATGCACTTGACCAGGGTGGACTTGCCCGCGCCGTTGTCCCCGACGAGGGCCGTCACCTCCCCCGGGTGCACCGAGAAGGCGACGTCGTGCAGGACCTGCACGGGGCCGAAGCTCTTGTTGATCCCGCGCAGCTCGATCACGGGGCCGTCCGGGGGCGCGGACGCGGTCATGGGGGTCTCCTCACGGGGTGGCCCCGGCCGCCCGCGGGGAGGGCGGCCGGGGCGCGGGGTGGGTGTTACTGAACGCCCGCTTCGGTGCACTTCTCGGCGAACTCGCCGGTGCAGAGCTCTTCCTTGGTGACGTAGCCGTCGGTGACGACGTCCTTGACGTTCTCCTTGAAGATCGCCTGCGGCTCGAGCAGGACCGAGGGCACGTCCTTGCCGGTCTCGGGGTCCTTGACCGTGCTGTTGGTCGCGCCCTTCTCACCGGTGGCCAGCGCGATCGCGAGCTCGGCGGCGGCGTCCGCCTCCTTCTTGATCGCCTTGTAGACGGTCATGCACTGGTCGCCCGCGAGGATGTTCTGCAGGCCCTGGACGGTGGCGTCCTGGCCGGTGACGGGGACCTGGCCGTTGAGCTTCTGCTTCTTCAGCACCGCGATGGCGGCGTTGCCCAGGCCGTCGTTGGCGGCGAGGACGCCGGCGATCTTCGGCTCGCTGGTGAGCATCTGCTCGAAGATGGTGCCTGCCTTGGTGTTGTCCCAGTCGGGCACCGACTGGTCCGGGCCCTTGACGTACTCGCCGGAGTCGTACTTGGGCTGCAGGACGCCGTCGTAGCCCGCCTTGAACAGGGTGGCGTTGTTGTCGGTCGGCGAGCCGTTGAGCTCCGCGACGATCGGCTTCTCCGCGCCCTTGTCGGTCAGGCACTTGACCAGGCCCTCGCCCTGCAGGGTGCCGACCTTGGTGTTGTCGAAGGAGACGTAGTACTGCGCCCCGCCGCCGAGGGTGAGCCGGTCGTAGTCGATGACCGGGACGCCCTGGGACTGCGCCTTGGCGATGACGGCCTTGCCGGTGCCGCTGTCGAGGTTGACGATCAGCAGGACGGTGGCCCCGTTGGTGATCATCTGGTCGGCGATGGTCTGGAAGGCCGACTTGTCGCCCTGGGCGTTCTGGATGTCGGACTCGATGCCGGCGGCGTCGAACGCCTCCTTGAGGTACTTGCGGTCGGCGTTCTCCCAGCGGGCGGACGACTTGCTGTCGGGCAGGATCACGCCGATCCGGCCCTTCTTCTCGGGAGCGGAGCCGCCGCTCTCGCCCTCGTCGCCGCAGGCGGCGAGGGTACCGGTGAGGAGGAGGGTCGTGGCGCCGAGCGTGAGGATCCCCTTGCGCATGCTGCGTGGGTCCTTTCGAGACTGCCGTCGGAGGGGACGGCACGGGGTGGGGGGCAGCCGGAGGCCCGCCGGGGGACGGCTTCTGCCTCCGGGCTGAATGTTGTTTGCTGCAACTTATGTCAGGGTGACCCGTGGCACAACAGGTGGGAAGCCCCAATTTGTTGTCTCAGATAACAATCAAACAACACGCCGCCCACCTGGGCGGACGCCCCCTGACGACGCAGAAGGCCGCCGTCCCTTACGGGACGGCGGCCTTCGGGGCCCGCGGCTAGTGCCGTTCGGGCGGCGCCGCGGCGGCGCGGTCGGACAGCGACGCCAGCGCCAGGCCGATCGCGGTGTCGAGCTGGGGATCGCGCCCGTTGACCCAGTCCTCCGGGGTCATGACGACCTCCAGGTCCGGGTCGACGCCGTGGTTCTCCAGGCCCCAGCCGTAGGCGTCGAACCAGGTGGCGTACCTGGGCACCGTGACGGAGGTGCCGTCGGCCAGCCGGTGCCAGCCGTCGATGCCGATGACGCCGCCCCAGGTGCGGGTGCCGACCACCTTGCCCAGCCCCATCACCTTGATCGCCGCGGAGATGATGTCGCCGTCCGAGCCTGCGCGCTCGTCCACCACCGCCACGATCGGGCCGCGCGGGGCGTTCTCGGGATAGGACGAGGGCAGCGCGCCGCGCGGCACGTCCCAGCCGATGATCTTGCGGGCGAGCTTCTCCAGCACCAGCTGGGAGGTGTGGCCGCCGCGGTTGCCCCGCAGGTCCAGCACCAGGCCCTCGCGCGCCACCTCCACCCGCAGGTCGCGGTGGAGCTGCGCCCAGCCGAAGCCCACCATGTCGGGGATGTGGAGGTAGCCCAGCCTGCCCTCGCCGGCCTCCCGGACGTGCCTGCGCCGCTCGGACACCCAGTCCTGGTAGCGCAGCCGCTCCTCGTCCGGCAGCGGCACCACCGCCATCCGGCGCGGCGGCCCGCCCTCCCGGGGCCCGACGGTCAGCTCGATCGGGGTGTCGGCCATGCCCGCCAGCAGCGGCCCCGGCCCCGCGACCGGGTCGACCGGCTGCCCGTCCACCTCCAGCAGCGCGTCACCGGGGCGCACCACGATGCCGGGTCCCGCCAGCGGGGCGCGGGCGCGCGGGTCGGAGGACTCCCCGGGCAGGACGCGCGTGATCCGCCAGACGTCCCCGTCCCGGCGCAGGTCCGCGCCGAGCATGCCCAGCCACTCCCCCTCCCGGTCGTAGCGGGCGCGGGAGACGTAGGCGTGGGAGGTGCCCAGCTCCCCCATCAGCTCCCACATGAGGTCGGCGAAGTCGTCGGGGGTGGCCACCCGCTCCAGGACGGGGCGGTAGCGCTCCAGCGCGGCGTCCCACCCGGCCTCCGCCAGGGCGTTCTCGCTCCAGAACTCGTGGCGCACCACGCGGCCCGCCTCGGCGTAGGCCAGCCGCCTGCGGGCCACCGGGTCGATGGACGTGCGGGCCCGGGAGAGGTCGACCTTGACGGTGTCGTCGTCGGAGCCCGACGAGGCCACCACCTGCAGCCTGCCCCGGTCGCGGATCACCAGGCGCTCGCCGTCGCCGCTGACGGCGTAGGCGTCCAGCGGGTCGACGATCTCCTCGCACTTGCGGGTGCCCAGGTCGAAGCGCTCCAGGGACGGGCGCAGCGGCGCGGTGTCGGGCTGGGGGCCGCTCTCGCCCAGCGAACCGGACAGCGGCAGTTTCATCCACACCACCCCGCCCTTGACCGCGCTCATCGCGGCGTAGCGGGACGCCTCCACCGGGAAGGGCACGACCCGGGCGGACAGTCCCTCCAGGTCCACCCTGGTGCGGTCCTTCTTCTCCTCGCCCTTCGCGGACCCCTCGGCCTCGCCGGACTCGCCAGATTCGCCGTTCTCGTCGCTTTCGTCGCCCTCGCCGTTCTTACCGCCCTTGCCGTCCTTGCCGTCCTTGTCGTCCTCGGCGCCCACCGGGCGGCCCTCGACGGACGGGGCGAACGGCGACGGCGTCACGGCGGCCAGCGGCACCAGGTAGGGGCGGCACCCGAACGGGAACGACAGGTCGAACACGTGCTGGTCGTAGACCGGGTCGAACCCCCGCCACGACAGGAACGCCAGGAACTTCCCGTCCATCGTGAAACAGGGCGAGCTGTCCTCGAACCTGCCGTCGGTGACGTCCACGATGAGGCGGTCGGCCAGGCGCGCCATCCGGATCCGGCGCAGCGGCGAGGCCTCCGGCTCCGACCAGGCGATCCAGTCCGACGCCGGGGCGAACGCCACCTCCTCGATCCTGCCCTTGCCGGTGGCCGCCAGCTCCGCGGCCTCGCCGGACTCCAGGTCCACCAGCAGCAGCCTGCCGTCCTTGGTGGTCACCGCGGCGCTCCGGCCGTCCGGGGCGGGCACCAGGTCGTCGACCCAGCCCAGCCGGCCCGCGGCCAGCCTGCGCGGGGACGTCCCGGGCTCCAGGCCCGCGGCGGGCGCCACCTCCAGCGCGTCGCCGGGCAGCTCGGTGCCCGCGTCGACGATCCAGGCGACGTTCCCGTCCGCCAGCACCCGGGGCAGCCGGGCGCGGGCGCGCGGGTCGGAGGCCAGGGTGCGGGCGGGGCCGTCGCGGTGGGTGAGCCAGTGCACCGTCCCGGCGACCTCCACCGCCCCGGCGCGGCCGGTGCGGTCGCAGGAGAAGCCGCCCAGGACGTCCTCGCCGGTCATCTGGAAGGGGCGGCGCGCCGTGCCCGAGCCGCCGAGCCGCACCTCCAGCGGCCTGGGCTCGTCCTCCAGGCTCTCCAGCAGCCAGATCCGCCCCGCCGAGGCGTAGACCACCCGGGTGCCGTCGGTCGCCGCCTGGCGGGCGTAGAACTCCTGCCCGCCGCCGTGGCGGCGCAGGTCCGAGCCGTCGAAGGCGCAGGAGTACAGGGTGCCGACGCCCTCGTGGTCGGACAGGAAGGCCACCCGCCCGGACACGATCATGACGCTGTCCAGATGGCCGCCCAGGTCCGCCAGGATCCGGGTGAAGTGGCCCTCGCCGATCACCTGGCCGCCGTCGGCCCCGGTGCGGTACTCGGCGGGCTCCAGCGCCGCGCCCGTCCACAGCCGGCCCATGCCGCCGCCCCGGTAGCGCTTCCAGCGGGCCGGCTCGCTCGCCCCGCCGGTCAGCAGCGCCGCCCGCTCCGAGCGGTGCTCGCCCGACAGCGCCAGGTCGTCCACCGGCCCGTACGGCAGGCGCGCCGCGGTGCTGCCGTCGACCGGGACCGCGTAGGCCCAGGAGAAGTGGGAGAAGGGCTGCCCCGCGGAGCTGGTGGCCAGCACCCGGCCGCCGGGCGTCCAGCCGCGCACCCGGGTGGAGGCCGCGCCCCAGTACGTCAGGCGCTCGCTCGGGCCGCCGTCCACCGACGCCAGGTACACCTCGGCGTCGCCGTCCCGCCAGCTCGTCCAGGCGATCCTGCTCCCGTCGGCCGACAGGCGTGGATGGCTCACCGGGGCGCGGTCGGCCGACAACCGCCAGGCCCGCCCGCCGTCCAGCGGCGCCACCCACACGTCGTCCTCGGCGGTGAAGGCCAGCAGCTCGCCCCGCAGATGGGGATATCTCAGATAGTCACCCGAAGTCACCACTCCATCGTAGGGTTTCCCCCGCCACGGCGATGATCCTCTACGGCAGATCCCTGGTGACGGCCTGGTATTCCCGGTACTCGCGCAGGGGCCGGAAGCCCAGCGCCTGGTTGACGGCGAGCATGTACTCGTTGTCGTCGGCGTTGTCGGTCTCGACCTCGGCGATCTCCGGGCGCTCCTCGGCCAGCCAGCGCAGCATGGCCGCCTTCATCCACAGGCCCAGCCGGCGGCCGCGGTGCTCGGGCACGACGGCGGTGTCGTACTGGAAGGCGCGGGCGGGGGCGTCGGCGGGCACGACGATCTCGGTGAAGCCGGCCAGCGCGGGGCCGTACAGGGCCGCCACGGTGTAGAGCTCGTCGCCGCGCTTGGCCACCTGCTCGGCGGTCTGCCTGACCCGCTCGGGGGTCCAGGCGGACTCGCCCCCGTCGTGGTCGGCCATGGCCCGCTTGGCCCGGGCGAAGGCGGCGGCGAGCCGGTCGGGCACCACGCCCGTCCAGCGGATCAGCCGGTAGCCCGACGGGTTCAGCGCGGCGTACCCCGCCGTCGCGGGAGCGGCCTCGGCCGTGTCCAGCACCAGGCCGCGGGTGGTCAGCACGCACCCGAACCCGCGGGACTCCAGGAACGGCACGGCCGGGGTGCCCGCCAGCGCCTGGGCGATCGCGGTGGCCCGCTGGTCGGCGCGCAGCGCCCCGGCCGCCGAGCGCAGCAGGCGGGTGCCCACCCCGCGCCGGCGCAGCCCCGGGTGCACGTGGATCTCGATCTCCCCGGCCCGCACGGCCGCGTCGCCCGGCAGGCGCAGGCTCGCCACCGCGCCCAGCCCGTCCCCGTGCGCGACCGCCCACAACCGCCGGCGCACGCCTCCCAGCAGCCAGCCGACGGTCTCGGCCGGCTCGGGAGGCGCCTCGTCCGGATGGTCGTGGAGGTGCGCCGCGGACACCAGCGCGTGCCAGGCGTCCAGTTCCCCGTCCGCCGGATCCCTCACCTCGATGACGTCCATCCTCGGAGTTCTACCCGAAGACGGGGCCCGGTGAGCGGTCAACCGCGAACTGGGTCGGGCTCAGGGCGCGGCGGGCGTCGTCGCCGGAGCCGAGGGAGCGGCCGGAGTCGAAGGGGCCGCCGGAGCCGTGGGGGTCTGCCCCGCGGGCGCCCCGGGGGCCTCCTGCCCGGGGCCGGTGGTGATCTCCCGGTCCAGGGCGCCGCCCTTGACCCACTGCTTCCACGGCATCTCGTAGTACGACCAGCCGTTGTTCCACTCGACCCGGCGCTTGGTGCCGGTGACGTCGACGACGTCGCCGCGCTGGAAGTTGTTGTAGTACCACTGGGCGAACTCCGGCGGCGCGTTCACGCAGCCGTGGCTGAGGTTGTAGCGGCCCATCGCCCACACCCGGCTGGCCATGGAGTGCACGTACTCGCCGGAGTTGGAGATGCGGACGGCGAACGGGATGACCTCGCGGTAGCCGCCGTTCTTCTTGTCCTTGGGGTCCACGCCCATCCACTCCGACGTCATGATCTCGACGCGGTGCCGGGACATGGTCAGGTGGGTGCCGCTGGTCGTCAGGTAGGTGTCGATGCCGTTGACGACACGGCCGCCCTTGCCCGCGCTGATCGGGACGCGCTTGACCTTCTTGCCGTTGCGCACGACGGTGATGTGCTTCTTCTTGGTGTCGACGGTGCTGATCTGCGAATTGCCGATCTTGAACTGGTGGGTGCGGTCCGCCGTGCCGTAGGCGTTCTTGGCGCCCCGCACCCCGGTCAGGCGCGCGGTGAGCTCGACCTTCTGGTGGGGTTCCCAGTACCGGTCGTTCTTGGTCCGGAAGATGACCTGGTTGTCGGCGGTCCAGTACCAGGCGCCGACCGCGGGCTTCTCCGAGCTCACCGTCAGTGCCTGCTCGACGGCCTTGCGCTGGGTGATGTCCCGGTCGAAGGTGATCGTGATGGGCATGCCCACGCCGACGGTCTCCCCCGCCATGGGGATGATGTCGGCGATCCCGAAGGTGCTCGCGGGCTTCAGCGTGCTGAAGCTGCTGGCGGCCGTGGTCGTCTGGACCTTGTTGGCCGCGGTCGCCGACACCTGGTAGGTGGCGCCGGGCTTGAGGTTCCAGGTGGAGGTCCAGGAGGTGCCGTCCGCCGACAGCTCGCCCGCCACCTCCTTCTTGCCGGCCTTCACCGAGACGCTCTGCAGCGTGCCGTCGGTGACGTTGACGGTGATCTTGCTGTCCGGCTTGACCTTGCCGGTGCCGTCGGCGGGGGTGATGGTCACCTGGGGCGCCGCCGGTTCGGTCTGCGCCTGTTCGGTGATCTCGGCGGAGTTGCCCGAGCAGGCGGTGACGAGGAGGAGCGCCGCCGTGCCGGCCAGCGCGGAAGTGGTGCGACGGATCATGGAGTGGTGCTCTCAGCGGGAGTCGGGGGGGTGGGGGTGGAGCCTGCGTTGCTGCCGGGGGCCTCTGCCCGGCCGGGAGCGGTGGAGACGGACTGGTCGAAGGCGCTGCCCTGCACCCAGTCCTTCCACGGCTTCTGCCAGTAGCCGTAGCCGTTGTCGAATTCCAGTTCCCGGTCGGTGCCCGTCACGTCGACGATGTCGCCCCACTTGGACTGGTTGTAGTACCACTGGGCGAACTCCGGCGGCGCGTTCACGCAGCCGTGGCTGACGTTCGCGCGGCCCTGCGAGCCGACGGACCAGGGCGCGGAGTGCACGTACTCGCCGCTGTAGGAGATGCGGACCGCGTGGGGGACGACCTCCCGGTAGTAGCCGGGCTCGCCCTTCTCGATCCCCGGCGAGATCATGATCGCCGGGTTCTCCTTCTCCATCGTGACGTGGGTGCCGCTGGTCGTGGTGTACTTGCGCTCGGTGGCCTTGCCCGCGCTGATGCCGACGTCCCGCACCTTCTTGCCGTCGACCTCGACGACCATCCGGTGGGTCCTGGTGTTGATCGTGCTGATGTTCGAGGAGCCGACCTTGAACCTGATCGTGAAGTCCTTCATGCCGTAGACGCCCTTGGCGGCCTTCACGCCGGTGAACCGGCCGGTGACCTTGATGTCCTGGTGGGCGGCCCAGTACTTCTTGGTACGGAAGATCACCTGTTCGTCGGTGTACCAGTACCAGGAGCCGGTGTTGGGCTTCTCGGACTCGACGGTCAGCGCGCTCTCGACCGCCTTCTTGTCCTTCACCGGCCGGTCGAAGTGCAGGACGATCGGCATCCCGACGCCGACCGTCTGGCCGGACCAGGGGATGTTGGACTCCAGCCCGAAGTTCGCGGACGGCTTGAGGGTCTTGAAGCTGCTGGTCGTGGTGGAGGTCTGCCCGTCGTTCTCGGCGACCGCCTCCACGGCGTAGGAGGCGTTGGGCTTGAGGTTCCCGGCGGACTTCCAGACCTTCTTGTCCGCGGACAGGCTGCCGGGCACCTCCTTGCCGCCCAGGCTCACCTTCACCGCGGTGAGCTCGCCGAGCGTGGCCTGGACCGTGACGCCCTGCTCGGGCCGGGCCTTGCCGGAGCCGTCGGCCGGGCTGATCGCCACGACCGGGGCCTGCGCCTGCTCGCGGTCCGGGCCCGTCCCGCCGCCTCCGCCGCTGCAGGCGGCGACCAGTGCGGCCGTGCCGGCCATTCCGATGAGACGCAACCCCCGAAAGTCCTGGCGCACCGCGATAACCCTCCGTTGACGACCCCGTACCGGCCGGTGACCCCTTCCCGGCCAAAGACCCATACGAGAGACATTAACGGTTAAGACGGAGGATGATGCCATACAGTTCGGGATCCGCAAGACTTCGATAAAGAATCGTTGCGACCCGCTACGCGGATGTGCCGCGCAGGTCAGGCGGGTGCCGCGGCCTCGCCGCCGACCCGCTCCACGATGCGCCGGAACCCCAGGAGCGAGACCGCGCCCGCCGCCACCCAGGCGGCGGCGACCACCGAGGTGCGCAGCCACAGGAACGTCTCCAGCGACTCGTGCCACAGCAGCCACAGGCTGAACACCGCGTTGGCGAAGAAGACCAGCGCCCACAGCAGGGAGACGCGCAGGAAGAACCGGCGCACCCGGTCGTGGGCGAGGAAGGTGTCGGGCAGCGGCACCAGGTCGGTGGCCACCCGCTGGGCCATCGGGCGGCCCAGCGGCACCGAGGCCAGGAAGACCGCGCCGACCAGCAGGGTGCCCAGCGTCGGCTGGAGGAAGAAGAGCTTGGGATTGCCGGTGCCGAACGCCAGCACCGCGCGGGCGCTCACGCCCAGGGCCGCCAGCAGGAGGGTGCCGGGCACCCGGTCGCGCCGGACCGCCCGCAGGGCGATGCCGCCGAAGACCCACACCACCGCGACCACGACCGCGCCGGTCTGGCCGAGCACCAGCAGGGCCGCGTAGAAGACGGCGACCGGGGCGATCACGCCCTCGACGAACCGGGGCAGCGCGTGCCGCAGCAGGACCCGGAACCCGGGCAGCTCGAAGGCGTGGCCGGTGACGTGCAGCTCCATTCACGTGCCCCCGAGACACCCTGAGCCGAGAAGGAAAGGAGCCACCCACGTTACGTGAAGATCTGATGTGGGTTATACCGATTCACGAAGACGAACAAAGGCGGAGACCGCCCGCCTCCGAGCGCTCTCCGCCCCGTTCACCACCGGATTAGGCACACATGGTCAATAACCGCTGGTGCCCCCGCGGCCCTTGGGCCACAACCCCGCCACGATGAACACGGCGAGGGCCGCGAGTCCTATCTGGAAGAGCAACTCCCAGAAGTTGAAGCCCCGGGTGCTGAGGTTGAACAGCCGGGCGAGGGCGGTGCCGGCGAAGGCCGCCACGATGCCCACCAGCACCGTCAGCCAGACCGGCATGTTCTGCTTGCCGGGAACCAGGAGGCGTCCCACCGCCCCGATGATGGCGCCGAAGATCACGGCGCTGATGATCCCTGTGATGGTCATATCCTGCGCCTCCCTTCCATGGCGACGTCCATGGCCGATCCCTACCCGGGTGATTCCGGCAGGACACGGGAGACCCGACTTCCTTAACAAATCCATACTTGGGAGGATGCGCCGCCACGAAAACGGCGTCCGGCCGACCCCCGTCGGGGGCCGGCCGGACGCCGCGGCCGGTCAGGCGTAGAGGCCCTCGATCTCGTCCTGGTACTTGGTGTGGACGACCTTGCGCTTGAGCTTGAGGGTCGGGGTGAGCTCCTCGGTCTCGGCGGTCCACTCCGCGGTCAGCAGCGCGAACTTCTTCACCTGCTGGACCCGGGCGAGCCTGGTGTTGGCGTCGCCGACGGCCTTCTCGACCTCCTCGCGCACCAGCGGGTTCCGGGCGAGCGAGACCAGGTCGGTCTGCTCGATGCCGCGGGTGGCCGCCCACACCGGGGCGACCTCGCCGTCCAGGGTGATGAGGGCGGTGAGGTAGGGCCGCTGGTCGCCGTAGACCAGCACCTGGCCGACCAGCGGGTGCTCCTTGAGCAGGTTCTCCACCATCGAGGGCGCGATGTTCTCGCCGCCCGCGGTGATGATGATCTCCTTCTTGCGGTCGACGACCTTGAGGAACCCGTCCTCGTCCACCTCGCCGATGTCGCCGGTGTGCACCCAGCCCTCGTCGTCCAGCAGCTCGGCCGTGGCCTCGGGCCGGTTGAGGTAGCCGGGGGTGCAGGTGGTGCCGCGGAAGAGGATCTCGCCGTCCTCGGCCAGGCGCATCTCGATGCCGGGGAACGGGCGGCCGACCGTGCCCAGCTTGAAGGCGCCGTTGACGTTGGCGGTGGCGGCGCCGGTGGTCTCGGTCATGCCGTAGACGTCCAGGATGGCGATGCCCAGGCCGGAGAAGAAGCGGGCGACCTCGATCGGCAGCGGGGCCGCGGCGCTCATCGCGTGCACCACGCGGTCCAGGCCGAGCAGGGCGCGGATCTTGGACAGGACCGCCTCGTCCATCGCGGCGAACCGCGCGGCCAGCTCCTCGGAGGTGGTGCCGCCGAACTCGCGGCTCGCCACGTACTCGCGGCCCACCGCCATGGCCGCCTCGATGCCGGCCTTCTTGGCCTGGTCGCTCTCCTGGGACAGCACCGCCTGGATGCCGGCCATGACCTTCTCCCAGATCCGCGGGACGCCGAAGAACGCGTTCGGGCGCACCTCGCGCAGCACCGCGGTCAGCTGGGTCGGGTCCGGGCAGAAGTAGATGTGCGCGGCCCGGTCGATCGCCAGGTAGTAGGAGACGACGCGGTCGGCGATGTGCGCGAACGGCAGGTAGGAGACGCCGATGTTGTGCTCGGGCAGGCCGGACGTCGCCGAGGAGCACTCGCCCTCGTACATCGCCATCTCGTGGGTGATGATGACGCCCTTGGGGTTGCCCGTGGTCCCCGAGGTGTAGAGGATCGTCAGCGCGTCGGTCGGCCGGATCGCCTCCCAGCGGCGCTCGACCTCCTCCCTCCGCTCGGCGAGGGTCTTGCGGCCCAGCTCGACGAAGTCGGCCCAGGACAGGTACAGGTCGCCCTCGGGCACGTCGTCGATGACGATGACCTTGCGCAGGTGGGGCAGCCGGTCGATGACCGGCTGCCAGCGCCCGAGCTGGTCCCGGCCCTCCAGGACCGCGATGACCGCCTCGGAGTTGTCGGCGATGTAGTGCACCTGCTCCGGCGCGAGGGTGGCGTAGACGGTGCTGGGCACGCCGCCGGCGTGCATCGCGCCGAGGTCGGCCAGGACGTGCTCGGAGCGGTTGGAGATCATCAGCGAGACGACCTCGCCCGGCTGCAGCCCCAGGGCGAGGTAGCCGGCCGCCAGCTCCAGCGCGCGCTCGCGGACCTCGCCCCAGGTGAGGGTGGGCCCGTGGAGGTCGGTGTAGGCCGGGAGGTCGCCGAAGGCCGCGGCGGTGTCGCGCAGGACTCCACAGATGGTGCGGCCCGCGATCTTCGCGTCGAACCTGGCCCGTTCCTCCAGGGTGGCCGTGGTGCTCATCGGTGCGCGCCTCCATGTAAACGTTCACTTATCCGGGGAGGCCATGGGACCACGCCCCCGCCGCCGGAGACAAGGCCTGACCGAGGAAAACCGCAGATCGTAAGTAACTAGTTACTTTGTGAGGGCCCTCACATCGCCGACCTTACCGATTACTCGGTGGAAAGTGACTCTCCGTGCACTTCTTCCGGGGTACCGGCGGACTGTGAGCCCCACTTCCAGCTCCCCCGAGAAGACCTTCTTCGGGCACCCGAGAGCGCTGGTCACGCTCTTCATGACCGAGGTGTGGGAGCGGTTCAGCTTCTACGGGATGCGCGCGATCCTGGCGCTGTTCCTCTCCGCCGCGGTCGTCGACGGCGGCCTGGGCCTGAGCACCGGCACCGCCGCCGCCCTCGTCGGCGTCTACAACGCCATGGTCTACCTGGCGGCGCTCCCCGGCGGCTGGCTCGCCGACCGGGTGCTGGGCCCCCGCCGCGCCGTCCTCGTCGGCGGGCTGGTCATCATGTCCGGGCACGTCTCCCTGGCGGTGCCGGGCGGGGCGGGCTTCGTCTACCTCGGCCTGGCGCTGATCGTCTGCGGCACCGGGCTGCTCAAGCCCAACATCTCCAGCATGGTCGGCCACCTGTACGAGCACAGCGAGGCCTCCCGCAGGGACGCCGGGTTCTCCCTCTTCTACATGGGCATCAACCTGGGCGCGCTCTCCCCGTTCGTCGTCGGGGCGCTCGGCCAGAAGGTGAGCTACCACCTGGGCTTCGCCATCGCCGCGGTGGGCATGCTGTTCGGCGTCGTCCAGTACGCGGCGGGCGGCCGGGGGCTGCGCGGCATCGGCGCCAGGCCCGCCCGCCCGCTGACGCCCGCGGAGCGGACGCGGGCCGTCCGCACCGTCGTCCTGGCCCTGGCGGCGCTGGCGCTGCTCGCCCTGGCCGCCGGGCTGCTGGGGGTCCTCACCCTGGACGCGGCCACGGTGTTCCTCACCGCGGTGGCGATCGCGGTGCCCGCCGGGTACTTCGCCTACATCCTGCTCGGGGACCACGGGCTGACCGAGCTCGAGAGGGCGCGGATGCGGGTCTACCTGTGGCTCTTCCTCGCCGCCGCGGTCTTCTGGATGATCTTCGACCAGGCGGCGACCACGCTGACCATCTTCGCCGCCACCTCCACGAACCTGGAGGTGGCGGGCTGGTCGATGCCCTCGAGCTGGACCCAGAACATCAACCCGATCTTCATCATCCTGCTCGCCCCGCTCTTCGCCGCGCTGTGGGTGCGCCTGGGCGGCCGGGCCGGCACCCCGCTGAAGTTCGCCCTCGCGCTGGTCCTGGCCGGCCTGAGCTTCGTCGCCATGGCGCTGGCCGCCACCGCGGCCGAGGGCGGGGTGCGGGTGTCGATCCTGTGGCTGGTCGGCGTCTACCTGATGCAGACGGTCGGCGAGCTGTGCCTCAGCCCGGTCGGCCTGTCGGTGACGACGCGGCTGGCCCCGGCGGCCTTCGGCTCGCAGATGATGGGCGTGTGGTTCCTGGCCGTCTCGGTGGGCGACTCCGTCGGCGGGCAGGTGGCCCGGCTGTCCGACGGCGGCTCCAGCCCCGGCTACTACCTGTGGTCCGGGGTCTTCGCCGTGCTCGTCGGCCTCGTGCTGCTGCTGTTCGCGCCGCGGCTGCGCCGGGTCATGCACGAGGAGTCACTTGACATTTCTCGAAATTTGTCAGGCTCGGACAGCCCGCCGGGTCCCCCTTTGTCATGAACCGCAGTGGTACCTCCACGGAACGTCCGGCATAGTGCGGAGTCGGTCGTGACGGATGATGCACCCGATGATGCGCGGAGGTTCCATGGGGCTGCCCTCTTTCGAGGTGGACGAGCGGCATCCGCCGATCAAGCCCAGGCGCGTGAGCTTCGACTGGGAGCGCACCCCCCTGCACTGGATCCCGGGCAACCCGGTCGCGACCCACATGATCAACTCCTTCCACCTGGTGCTGCCCGAGGGCGAGCGCTGGTTCATCCAGTGCGTCCAGGACGCCAGGCCGCAGATCACCGACGAGGTGCTGCTGGAGGAGATCAAGGGCTTCATCGGCCAGGAGATGGTGCACGCCAGGGCGCACAACTCCTTCCTCGCCGACCTGCTGGAGCGGTACGGCATCGACCACACGCCGATCACCGAGATGGGGCGCCAGGGCAACGAGAACCGCCCGGCGGACCGCGCCAGGCTCAAGCCGAGGGCCCGCCGCCGGATGCTGCGGTTCGAGCTGGCCGCGGTCTCGGCGATCGAGCACTACACCGCGGTCCTCGGCCAGTGGATCCTGGACAACGACCGGCTGGACGCCGCCGGGGTCGACCCCACCATGCTGGACCTGCTGCGCTGGCACGGCGCCGAGGAGGTCGAGCACCGCTCGGTGGTCTTCGACGTCTACAAGAAGACGGGCGGCGGGTACCTCATGCGGGCCGCCGGCTGGCTGGTGTCGTTGTCCTTCCTCTACTGGGCGCTCATCGGCGGCGCCCGCTTCCTGCTGAAGCAGGACGGCACGCTCGGCCGCAAGCCGACCCTGCGCTGGATGTACCGCGAGTACCGCAGGGCGGCCAAGGCGGGCCTGGTGCCCGGCCTCTTCCGGCTGCTGGTGATCGAGGGGCTCGTCTACCTCAAGCCGGGCCACCACCCGTCCCAGATCGGCGACACCCGGCGGGCGCTGGAGTACCTGATGAAGTCCCCCGCCGCCCAGGCGGCGGGTTACGACCCGTACTGAGCGGAACGCCCCTCCCGTCCGGGGAGGGACGTCCGGGCGTCAGCCGTGGATGTAGCCCACGAGCTGCTCGCGTTCGGTCTCCAGCTGGTCTATGGCGCTCTTGACGACGTCGCCGATGCTGACGATGCCGGCCAGCCGTCCCTCGGCGACCACCGGGAGGTGGCGGATGCGGTGCTCGGTCATGACCTTGCGCAGGCTCTCCACGGCGTCGCCCGGCGCGCAGGTGCGGACGGGGCTGCTCATGATCGCCGAGATCGGGGAGTCCAGCAGTCCCGCCCCGTGCTCGTGCAGGCGGCGCACCACGTCGCGCTCGGAGACGATGCCGTCGATCATGATCCCGTCGGGGGAGACCACGACGGCGCCGACGTTGTGGCCGGCCAGTGCCGCGAGCAGATCCCGCACGGTGGCCCCCGGCGGCACGGTCGCCACCCGGTCCCCTTTCGCGCGAAGAATATCGGCTATACGCATATATCACCCTTCCCTCACCGTCGATGGAGCCTTGGGCACACGGTCGCATGCCGGAAGGATTACGGGAAGGGCCTCTTACAGGGCTTTTGCTTAATCCCAGGCGGTACGTTCCCCCGCCACGGCGAGCAGCAGACCCTCGGGCAGCACCGGGGCCCGGCCGTCCTCCCCCCGCTCCAGCGGGGTCAGCTCGCCCTGCCGCCACCAGTACAGCTCCCGGCTCAACGATCCCGGCCCTTCCCGGAACCCCCGCTCCGCCGTCGCCCGCAGGCGGGCCGCGGCCTCCGCCAGCGCGTCCCCGTCCCGCGCCGGACGCAGCTCCAGGGCCAGGACCAGGCCGCGGCTGGGCAGCGCCACCAGCGCGCCGAGCGGGCCCAGCCGCAGGTACTCCTCCAGCCAGAGCACATGGGTGGCCGCGTAGAACGTCCAGTCGTGCAGCACCGTGACCGCGGGCTCCCCCGGGGACCGCGCGGGCCGCTCCTCCCGCTGGAGCAGCCCGTCGGCGTGCACGTTGGCGCGGCCCAGCGCGAACAGCTCCCCGTCCGGCACCCGCCAGCGCGCCACCTCCGCCCGGGTGAGCGTGCGCACCGTGGTGGGGGTGTCGACCACGACCACCTCGATGAGGCCGGGCGCGAACGGGCGGGCGGCCAGGGTCCCCGGGTCGGCTCCGGCGGGCTGGACGCGGGTGCGCAGCAGGTGCCGGATCAGCGCGAAGTCGCCCAGGTCCAGCGGCTCCTCCACCGCGGTGACGACCGTGGTCACATGGTCGGAGACCACCGCGGGCCAGTCGCCGCGCGGCATCAGCCGGGCCAGCTGCCACAGGTCGCGCAGGCCGACGTGCAGCCGGTGCGGGCCCTCCAGCGCCATCACGTCCCCCGGCAGCCGGACGCAGGAGTAGCCGAGGCTCTCGGCCACCAGCACGACCAGCGAGTCCAGCGCGGCCTCGTCGCCCTCCCGCAGGTCCCCGCTCATGGGTCCTCCTCCCGCCGCAGCCGCTGACGGCTCCGCAGGCAGCTTGACAGGAGACCACCGCAATGGGGAAGACCCGGCAACGCGGATCTCTCCCTCTCCTGCGCCGGATTCCGTCCTTTCAGTGGGACACTGGAGGCAATCATGAGGCAGACCCCGCACATTCTCGTGGTCAACGGAACCAAGGTCCACCGGCCGGTGTTCCTGCTGGGTGCCCCGCACTCCGGCACGGACCTGGTCGCGCGGGCGCTCCGGCATTCCCCCGGCGTCCATGTCACCAGGGGCAGACCCGCCGTCACCAAGCTGGTCTACGCCTTCGCCCGCCGCCCGTCCATCGCGACCGAGCGCGGCAGGGGCGCCGCCCGCGTGCTGCGCGACGCCTACGCCGAGTCCTGGCAGCTGGCCCGGCACGGCTGCCGGGACTGCCCCGCCGAGTGCTGGGAGCTGTCCGGGTACACCCCGGGCGACCGGCGCCCCGGCGGCCCGTGCACCGATCCCGCGGAGCCGCGCCGCTTCGCCGACGCCTCCCCCGACCTGATCTACAGCGCCGACGTGCTGCTGGACGCCTTCCCCGACGCCCAGCTCGTCCAGGTGATCAGGGACGGCCGGGACGCGG
This sequence comes from Actinocorallia populi, assembly GCF_002995495.1. Classification (GTDB taxonomy): domain Bacteria; phylum Actinomycetota; class Actinomycetes; order Streptosporangiales; family Streptosporangiaceae; genus Actinocorallia; species Actinocorallia populi. The sequence goes on from NZ_PVZV01000010.1 coordinate 186,130, forward strand.
TGGCCGGGATGCTCGGCGACGAGCGCGTGATGGCCTGGTTCAAACCCGGCATCCTCGACCTCGACGAGGTGTTCCCCCATCCGTTCCTGGGGCTGGACGACCCGGCCTGGCGGTACCGCTGGCCCGCGGCGGCCCCCGCGATCAAGTGCGCGCTGCGCTGGCGGGGCGCGGTGCGGCTCAGCGCCACGCTGCGCGCCCAGGTCCCCGAGGAGCAGCTGCTGACCCTGCGCTACGAGGACCTGGTGGCCGACCCGCTGGCCGGGGCCCACCGGCTCTCGGACTACCTGCGGGAGCGCGTCTCCGGGGACGCGCTGGCCTTCGCGGCGGGGCCGCACCCGGACGACCCGCGGCCGCTGCCCGCGCTGCCCGGCGAGGAGGCCGGCGACCGGCGGGCGCAGCTCACCGCCCGCCAGACCGCCCAGGTGGAGAAGATCGCCGGCCGGGAGCTGCGCACGCTGGGCTACCTGCCGAACTCCGAGGAGGACTGAACGGCCGGGCGCAGGTCGTCGGCGATCCAGCCGATGGCGACGCCCGCGGCGCCCAGGGCGACGAAGATCGTGGTGTACCGGACGAGGAACTGACGCATCGCGCCTCACTCAAGAGGAAAAGGATGATGAGGTCGATCAGGGTCGATATTCCCCGACCCCGGTGACCGGGAGGTTGCCGTGGCCGCACCGTCCGGCGAAACCCGGCCCAAGGAGCGGAGCCCGCCGCGGACCGCCCCGCGACCGCGGCGCAGCGCTCAGCGGGACTTCCAGACGAGGGCGCCGCCGGAGCCGGGCAGGCACTCGTAGGGCCGGTACCCGTCGGTGCCGCGCGCCCCCTGGGCGGGACAGGCGCGGCCGGGCTTGACCGTGCCGTCGGGCTGGGAGCCGGCGTCCAGGACCCAGCGCGCGGAGTCCTCGCCGGTGCGCTTCACGCAGCGCGCCATCCGGCCCGCCATCGTCCGGCCGACCTCGCCCTCGACCGTGCACCCGGAGCCCACCCGCACGTCCTGGCGCACCGGCGGGTTCACCGTCACCGTGCCGGCCGCCACGGTGACGGTGCGCGTGGGTTCGGCCGCCGTGCCCAGCGGACCGGTGAAGTCGGGACGTGGCGTTCGCGCGTTCGGGATCGTGGTCCCCTCACCGCAGCCCGCCAGCGCGAGGACCAGGCACAGCACCGCCCCCGTGGACTTGATCATCGCTCCCCCGAACGATCGCCCTCAGTGATCAACCAATAGCACTATGTCACTTCAGGGCGGTGGGGTCCAGAGCCTCCTGAACGGCGAACTGGGTCCGGTAGAGCTCGGCGTACAGGCCGCCGCGGGCCAGCAGCTCCTCGTGCCGGCCCCGGTCGGCGATCCGGCCGTCGGCGACGACCAGGATCTGGTCGGCCTCCCGGATGGTGGACAGCCGGTGCGCGATCACCAGCGAGGTGCGGCCGGCCAGCGCGGTGCCCAGCGCCCGCTGGACGGCGGCCTCGGACTCGGAGTCCAGATGGGCGGTCGCCTCGTCCAGCACCACCACGGCGGGGGCCTTGAGCAGCAGCCGGGCCAGCGCCATGCGCTGCTTCTCCCCGCCGGACAGCCGGTAGCCGCGGTCGCCGACCACGGTGTCCAGGCCCTCGGGCATGGCCTCGACCAGGTCGCGGACCTGGGCCCCCGCCAGCGCCTCCCACAACTCCTCGTCGGTGGCGCCGGGCCTGGCGTACAGGAGGTTGTTGCGGATGGTGTCGTGGAAGAGGTGGGCGTCCTGGGTGACCACGCCGACCGTGTCGTTCAGCGAGGCCAGCGTGAGGTCCCGCACGTCGCTGCCGCCGATGCGCACCGCCCCCTCGCTCACGTCGTACAGGCGCGAGACCAGGTGGGTCATGGTGCTCTTGCCCGCGCCCGAGGGGCCCACCAGCGCCACCAGCTGCCCCGGCTCCGCGGTGAAGCTGACGTCGTGCAGCACCTGCTTGGCGGGGGAGGAGTCGGCGCGGGCGATCGACTCCAGGGAGGCCAGCGAGACCTCCTCGGCCGAGGGGTAGCGGAAGACGACGTGGTCGAAGACGACGCCGGGGGCGCCCGCGGTCTTCAGCGGGCGGGCGCCGGGCCGCTCGGCGACCATCGGCTCGAGGTCGAGCACCTCGAAGACCCGGTCGAAGCTCACCAGCGCGGTCATCACGTCCACCTGCACGTTGGACAGCGCGGTGAGCGGCCCGTACATGCGGTTCAGCAGCGCCGCCAGCGCCACCAGGGTGCCGATCTGCAGGGAGCCGCCGACCGACAGCACGCCGCCGATCCCGTAGACCATGGCGGTGGCCAGCGAGGCGACCAGGGTCAGCGCGGTGAAGAAGACGCGCCCGTACATGGCCGCGACGATGCCGATGTCGCGGACCCTGCCGGCCCGTCGCGAGAAGCGCTCGGACTCCTCGTCGGGGCGCCCGTAGAGCTTGGCCAGCATCGCGCCGGAGACGTTGAAGCGCTCGGTCATCAGCGAGCCCATCTCGGCGTCCAGCACCATCTGCTCGCGGCTGATCTTCTGCAGCCTGCGCCCCACCAGCTTGGCCGGGATGATGAACACCGGCAGCAGCAGCAGCGCCACGACGGTGACCAGCCACGACAGGTAGACCATCGCGGCCAGCACCAGCACGAGGCTGATCACGTTGGACACCACGGACGACAACGTCGTGGTCAGCGCCCGCTGCGCCCCGATCACGTCGCTGTTCAGGCGGGAGACGAGGGACCCGGTCTGCGCGCGCATGAAGAACGCCACGGGCATGCGCTGCACGTGGTCGAAGACCTGGCTGCGCAGGTCGTAGATCAGCCCTTCGCCGATCTTCGCCGAGTACCACCGCTGCACCAGCGAGAGCGCGGCGTCCACCACCGCCAGGCCGGCGAGCGCGAGCGCCAGGCCGATCACCAGCCCCCGGTTCCCCGGGACCACCCCCCGGTCGATGATCGCCTGGATGATCAGAGGTCCCGCCACCACGCTCACCGCGGCCAGGGAGTTGAGCATCAGGAAGAGCACGAGATCGCGCTTGTAGGGGCGGGCGTACCCCATGATCCGCCGGACCGTGCCGGGTTGGAGCTTCTCGTGCTTGACCGACGGGTCCCTGCGGAAGGACGCCATCATCGAGAAACCGTTGTTCCCCGGCATGTTCATACGGCTCGACTCCTTTGTCGCTCGGGACCGCCCCGTTGAGGGTCAAGCGGGGCGGCCAGCCGAATATTCCGTGTCCGTCAGCGGGCGCGCAGCAGCCGTCCCACCTGCGCCCGGCGCTCGGCCAGGCACTGCTCGTCCAGGGTGTTGCCCGGGGCCTGGCGCAGCAGCTCCTTGGTGGCGCGGGCGGCGCCCGCCTCGACCTGCAGCAGCGCGGTGACCAGCTCCTCGACCGCCGCGTCCAGGCCGCCGGTCGCCACGACCTTCTCGACCAGGCGCAGCTCGTACGCCTCGGCGGCGGGGATGACCCGGGCGGTCAGGCACAGCTCCAGCGCCCTGGGCAGCCCGACGATGTCCACCAGCGGCTTGGTGCCGGTCAGGTCGGGCACCAGGCCGAGGGCCGGCTCCTTCATGCAGAACCGGGCGTCCTCGGTGGCGATGCGCAGGTCGCAGGAGAGCGCCAGCTGGAAGGCCGCGCCGATGGCGTGGCCGTGCACCGCCGCGATGGTGGTGAACCGCGGGTCGCGCAGCCAGCGGAAGCCCCGCTGGTACTCGCCGATGAGCTCGACGAGCTCCTCGGGCCCGGTGCCGGGGGGCACGGCCGGCCCCTCCCCCGGGACGCCCTCGGGCGTGAAGGCGCGCAGGTCGAGCCCGGCGGAGAAGGACGGCCCGGCGCCCTTGAGCACCACGACGCGCACGCTCTCGGGAAGCTCCTCGCTCAGGTCGGTCAGGCCCTTCCACATCGCGGGCGACTGCGCGTTGCGCCGCTCGGGACGGTTCAGGGTGATGGTGGCCACCGTGTCCTCGTGGCCGAGGTCGAGCAGCAGGCCCGCCTTCTCCAGATCCGCCATGTCGCGTCCTCCTCCAGGCCGCCGGCCCCCCTCCGGGGCCGGTCGCACGGGCGCGGGGCGAAGCCTTCGGCCCGCCGCCGCGACCGAGACCGAATATTACTCGGTGGTAGTCGAAGCGACGGGCCCGGACGTCGGACGTGTGGTGCCCGTCCTCGCCGAGGGGGCCGGGGCCCCTCCCGAAGGCCGAGGGTCAGGCCTTCTTGCCTCGGGTCGCCCCGCCGCGCCCGCGCAGGTTCACGCCGGACTCGGTGAGGATGCGGTGGATGAAGCCGTAGGAGCGGCCGGTGGCGGCAGCCAGGGCGCGGATGCTCTCGCCGGAGTCGTACCTCTTCTTGAGCTCCTGCGCCAGCCTGTCGCGCTCGGCACCGGTCACGCGGGTGCCCTTCTTCAGGGTCTCTGCCACGAGTACCTCCCGTAGTGGTGTGGTGACCGCTGCGTTATCTCCTGCCATGATCAGACATCTTCGTCGTCTCGGCTACCCACTACGCCAGAAAAGATCTGCTTCCTTGCTCGGAAGGTCAAGCCAGAGCCACCAGATCGGCAAATTCATCGCTCCAGATGTCTTCCACACCATCTGGCAGCAAAATCACACGTTCCGGCTGAAGCGCCTGTACCGCCCCCTCATCGTGGGTCACCAGGACGATGGCTCCGGCGAAGGTGTTGATGGCTCCCAGGATCTCCTCGCGGCTGGCCGGGTCGAGGTTGTTGGTGGGCTCGTCGAGCAGCAGCACGTTGGCCCGCGAGACCACCAGGGTGGCCAGTGCCAGCCGTGTCTTCTCGCCGCCGGAGAGCACGCCGGCGGGCTTGTCCACGTCGTCGCCGACGAACAGGAAGGAGCCCAGGACCTTGCGCGCCTCGACCTCCGGCAGGTCCGGCGCGGCGGACTTCATGTTCTCCAGCACGGTGCGGTCGTGGTCGAGCGTCTCGTGCTCCTGGGCGTAGTAGCCCAGACGCAGGCCGTGGCCCGCGATGACCTCGCCCGTGTCGGCCTTCTCGACGCCGCCCAGCAGCCGCAGCAGGGTCGTCTTCCCCGCTCCGTTCAGTCCAAGCACGACCACCCGGCTGCCCCGGTCGATCGCGAGGTCGACATCTGTGAAGATTTCCAAAGATCCGTACGATTTAGACAAACCCTCCGCGAGCAGGGGGGTTTTGCCACAGGGCGCCGGTTCCGGGAAGCGGAGTTTGGCAACCCGGTCGGCCCGCCGCTCGCCCTCCACGCCCGACATCAGCTTGTCCGCCCGCTTGAGCATCTGCTGAGCGGCCTTGGCCTTGGTGGCCTTGGCCCGCATCTTGTCGGCCTGCGCGGTCAGCTGGCCCGCCTGCCGCTGGGCGTTGGCGAACTCCCGCTTGCGGCGCTTCTCGTCGGTCTCGCGGGTGGCCAGGTACTTCTTCCAGCCGACGTTGTACATGTCGACGACGCAGCGGTTGGCGTCCAGGTGGAAGACCCGGTTGACCACGGCCTCCAGCAGGCCCACGTCGTGGCTGATGATCACCAGGCCGCCCTGGTGGGTCTTCAGGAAGTCGCGCAGCCAGACGATCGAGTCGGCGTCCAGGTGGTTGGTCGGCTCGTCCAGCAGCAGGTTGTCGGCGCCCGAGAAGAGGATCCTGGCCAGCTCCACCCGCCGGCGCTGGCCGCCGGACAGGGTGTGCAGCGGCTGGCCCATCACCCGGTCGGGCAGGCCGAGGCTGGAGGCGATCGCGGCCGCCTCGGACTCGGCCGAGTAGCCGCCCAGCACGTGCAGCCGGTCCTCGGCCCTGCCGTAGCGCCGCACCGCCTTGTCGCGGGCCGCGCCCGTCTGGGTGGACATCGCGTGCTCGGCCGCGCGCAGCTGGCGGAACACCTCGTCCAGGCCGCGGGCCGCCAGGATCCGGTCGCGGGCCAGTACCTCCAGGTCGCCGCTGCGCGGGTCCTGCGGCAGGTAGCCCAGGGTGCCCGAACGGATCACCTCCCCGCCCGCGGGCAGGCTCTCGCCCGCCAGGACCTTGGTGAGGGTGGTCTTGCCGGCGCCGTTGCGGCCGACCAGGCCCACCCGGTCGCCGGGATTGACGCGGAAGGTGGCTTTCTCGATGAGGAGCCGGGAACCGGCGCGCAGCTCGAGGTCATTGGCGATGATCACAGTGGTGGGTTCTCCCCCGGGGACACGGAAAGCTCCGCTCGACGCCCTTGGCGGAGGCACGGGAGCACCGGCCAGTCTACGGGGCCCGGCTTCCCCCTCGCGAACGGATTTCGCCGGGTTCAGCGGGACATGCCGCGAATCAGGTCGGAGACGCGCACGATACCCAGGCAGCGGCCGATCTCGTCGGTCACCACGAGGTCGTCGTAGACCCGCTCCTCGTCCCGGCCCGCCGCGCGCAGGGCGGCGATCGCCGGGACGCTCCGCGGCACCAGCCGCGGCTCGTCGGCGAGCCTGGCGGCGGGCTTGCGGGCGTGCAGGGCGTGGCCGTAGGCGCCGGAGAAGGCCAGCAGGAACCGGGCGCGGTCCACGGTGTGGCGGGGGCGCTGCCGCTCGTCGACCAGCACGATGCTGGACGGGCTCCGCTCGGTGGACAGCACCTCCAGCACCTGGGCGGCGCTGACGTCGTCCGGCATGGTCACCGCCGGCAGGACGTACTCCGACACCCGGGGGCCCAGGTCGGCGGACGCGTCGGGCCGCGGCGGGCCGCCGGCCGGGACGAGCGCCTTGACCGGCCGGCCGGGCCGCCAGTCCGGCGGGGTCAGCAGCGGGCCCTGGGCCAGCCGCACGCCCAGCGAGTGCAGCCGCAGGAGCTGCTCCTCGTTCTCCACCCCGGGTGCCAGCACGTGGGTGCCGAGCCGCCGGGCGACGGTGACGAGCGCCTCGACCAGGGACGCCTTGCGGCCGCCCGAGGCCGCGTGGCGGGCCAGGTCGGCGTCCAGGCGCACCAGGTAGGGCGTGCCCTCGACCAGGACGTCCAGCGGCGCGTGGGTGGTGCCCAGGCCGCCGAAGCCCACCAGGTAGCCGGCGTGGCGCAGGTCGGACACCCCGGCGCTCACCGAGCCGCGCAGGGCCGGGGCGAACCCGCCGGTGATGCACACGATCACCTCCTGCGGGCGCCTCCCGGCCTCGTGCAGCCCCTGGTGGAGCCGGTTGAGCACGCCCCTGCCGAGGGCGATCGTCTCGGCGCGCACGGTGATCTTCAAGGGGAGGCGGGTGGACTGGCCGGCCAGCGCCCTGGCCCCCTCCACCGCGCGGCGGACGTCCTCGGCGGCGGGATCGGCCGGGCCGGGGCCGTCCGGTGACGGGCCCACCCTGGTCTCGACGGCGACGACGGAGCCCGAGCCGAGGTCGACCACGGGCTGAAAGAGCGCGTTCTCGGCGACTCCCACCGGAGGCCGGGTGTCAAGCACTGCCACGGGAGTCATGATGCCGCCCCAGACCCGGAAAAACAGGGCGGCAAAAGGACGTTCATCAAGAATTCGCCGACTCGGCGCGAACCGCCCGCACGGCGGACGGGCGGGGGCGGATCGCCGCCCCCGCTCTCACATGTCGCTGGTGACGAAGATCGACACCAGGTAGGTGAGCGCCGCCAGCCCGGCCAGCCAGGGCAGCGGGCCCAGCGGCTGCTCGCGCAGCGCCTGCACCACGATGGCCGCCACCAGGCCGGCCACCAGCACGTCGCCGGTCATCGCGGCCGAGCGCAGGTGGCTGCGCCCGTTGCGGCCCCGCCCGAACGCCTCGCTGATCACCAGCGCCGACTCGTCCCTGCGGTAGGCCAGCTGCAGCCCGTAGGCCACCAGCACCAGCCCGGCGACGACGCCGGCGGCCATCGCCTCCCGCGAGTACAGCAGCGCCGCGATCCCGACACCCGCGAGCATCGCGAATCCCGGCACCAGCCACCCTTGACGTCCACGTCGTTCCGGAGCAAGCCACATGGTCCTCATCCTCCCGCAGATCGGCCTCCGATGCGGATCTTTCCCCTCCGCCGCGGCGCCGTGTCGGAAGGCCGGCGCCCCGTCCGCGGCGCGGCGTCCTCCCCAGGAGTGAGCCCAAGCTCCGTCCACAGGCCGGTGCGGCCCACGCGGTCCAGTGGTTAAGGTGCTGACGTGGCGCAGTTTCGAATGAACGGCCCCCGCATGCTGGCGGTCGACCTGATGGGCGAGACGATTCGCGCCCTCAACGGGTCGATGGTCGCCTACGAGGGGCAGATGCAGTTCAAACGCCAGGGCATGACCGGCGGCGAGGGGCTCATGGGCGCGGTGCGCCGCAGGGTCGCGGGCGAGTCGGTCACCCTGATGGAGATCACCGGCCAGGGCACCGTCTACCTGGCGCACGAGGCGACCGAGGTCAACCTCGTGCCGCTGCAGGGCGACACCCTGCTGGTGGAGTCCGAGAGCCTGCTGGCCCTGGACGGCCAACTGCGCACCGGCGTGCAGTTCACCGGGCTGCGCGGCGTGACCACCGGGCAGGGCCTGGCCACCACCAAGGTCGAGGGGCACGGCACCGTCGCGATCCTCTCCGACGGGCCGGCGATCGCCCTGGAGGTGGTGCAGGGGCAGCCGCTGAGCGTCGACCCGCAGGCCTACGTCGCCCACCGCGGCCAGCTCCAGCAGGACTTCGTCACCGACGTCAACTGGCGCACGATGCTGGGCCAGGGCTCGGGCGAGAGCTTCCAGCTCAGGTTCAGCGGACACGGTCTGGTCTACATCCAGCCCGCCGAACGCGGCGATGGTCTGGGGGCGGAGGTCTGATGCCCGGGTACAGCCCCGTGAACTCCAAGCTGCTCCAGGTGCCGGTCGGGCCGGGGCAGGAGGTCTACAGCAAACGCGGCGCGATGCTCGCCTACACCGGCGCGGTGCGCTTCGCCCCCACGACGACCGCGGGCGCCGGGATCGGCGGCGCGGTACGCCAGCGGATGGCCGGCGAGAGCACCCCGCTGATGCACGTCACCGGCCAGGGCAGCGTGATGTTCGGCCACCACGGCCTGCACGTCGAGGTCGTCGACCTGCAGGGCGACACCCTGTACGTCGAGGCCGACCGGCTGCTGGTCTACGACGCCTCGCTGCAGAGCGGCACCATGTTCCTGGGCGAGCAGGGCGGCCTGTCGGGGGTGGTCCGCGGCCAGATGACCGGCCAGGGTCTGTTCACCACCACGCTCACCGGGCACGGCTCCTGCGCGCTGCTCTCGCACGGCGGGGTCGTGCAGCTGCCCGTCCAGCCGGGCCGGGCGGTCTACGTCGACCCGCAGGCCTACGTCGCCCACCGCGGGCAGATCCAGAACAAGCTGCACACCGCGCTGGGCCTGCGCGACCTCATCGGACGCGGCTCCGGCGAGGGGTTCCAGCTGGAGCTGACCGGCCAGGGCGTGGTGTACGTCCAGGCCAGCGAGAGGAAATTGTAGAAGATGGGTTACCCGCCGCAGCCTCCGTACGGCCAGCCCGGCTACCCGCAGCAGCCCGGTCATCCCCAGCAGGGCGGATACCCCCAGCAGGGCTACCCGCAGCAGCCCGGCTATCCCCCGCAGGGCGGCTACCCCCCGCAGGGCGGATACCCGCCCCCGCCGGGAGCCCCCGGCGGTTACGGCGCGCCGCCACCGCCCCCGCCGGCGCCGGTGGCCACGTTCAACGCCGCGACGCTGCCGGACGACGACAACGTCAACCCCTACGCCTTCTCGGTGAACCTCAACGGGCAGTGGTTCATCCAGAAGGGCAAGATGATCGCCTACTACGGGCAGATCAAGTTCGAGGCGCTGTCGGCCGGGCCGCTGGACGCGCTGGTGGCCGGGCACTTCCACTCCCCGCTGTACGCCCAGGACTGGGTGGTGGCCCAGGGCCAGGGCAAGCTGCTGCTGGGCGACCGCGGCTTCGACCTGAACTCCTTCGACCTGGAGGACGGCAACCTCACCATCCGGGCGAACAACCTCCTGGCGTTCGACCCCCGGCTGACGCTGAAGCAGTCGATCATCCCCGGCTTCCTCACGCTGCTGGGCACCGGCAAGTTCATCGCCTCCTCCAACGGCCCCGTGCACTTCGTGGAGCCGCCGCTGCGCGTCGACCCCCAGTCGCTGCTCGGCTGGGCGGACCTGCCCTCGCCCTGCCACCACTACGACCACTCCTACATGCGGGGCGTGCTGGGCATGGCCCGCGGCATGTTCGGCATCGGCGGGACCTCCGGCGAGGAGCACCAGTTCGAGTTCTCCGGCCAGGGCACCGTGCTCATGCAGTCCTCCGAGCAGGTCAGGGAGAGCCCGGCCATGCTCCGGGAGCTGGAGGCCCAGGTCGGCATGCTCGGCGTGGGCGGCCTGCAGCGGCTCAACCAGGTGATCGGCCAGCGGCTCTCCGCCGAGCAGGGCGGCGGCCGCTCCTCGGGGCGGTCGGGCCTGATGGACCTGCTGGACTGACCTCGGGCAGCTGATTTTGCCGAAAAGTTGACGTTTGGGCGGTCCTTCCCGAGCATCGGACTGTGCATCCGTGACTCGGGAAGGACCCCGCCATGCGCACCCGCCCGGCCCATGACGTCATCGCCCTGCTCGCCCGGTGCGCGGTGGGCGTCGTCTTCCTCGTGCACGGCTGGCAGAAGGTGGAGGACGGCGTCAACACCACCGCCGCGTCCTTCGACGCCATGGGCGTGCCCCTGGCCAAGGCCGCCGCCGTCTACGCCACCTTCGTGGAGCTCCTGGGCGGCGCCGCCCTCATCGCCGGGCTGGGCCTCCCCCTCGTCGGCACCCTGCTCTTCCTGGACATGGCGGGCGCCTTCGCCTTCGTCCACTACGGCCGGAACCTGACCGGCCCCGAGGGCTCCGAGCTGGTGCTCGTCCTGGCGGCGGCCTCCCTTCTCTTCGCGGCGGGCGCGGGCGGGCGGCTCACCGTCGACCACGCCCTGTCCGTCCACCGGCGCCGCACCGCCGAACTCGCCGAGGACTTCCCCCTCCCGCCCGACACCGACGAGACCCCGGGCGGCGGCCCGCACCCCGGACCGGCCGCCCCGCCCGCCGTCTCCCCCGCCGAGAGCACCGCCGCCGGCGGGAAAACCGCCGCCGTGCCCGCGGCCTCCCCCGCCGGGAGCGCTTCCGGCGGCGACACCGTCCCCGAGCTCCCCCTTCCCGCTCCCGGCGACGTCATGGTCGCGGGCCAGGCCTCCGGCGACGTCCCGGTCGCCCGAAGCCGGAGGAAGAAGCCGAGCTGACGGCCTCCCCCGCCGTGCGGCGGGTTCCGGGAGCGGCCGGACCCGTGCCCGGACCCGTGCGGGGTGCGGTGGATCAGGTGAAGGAGGCGAAGTAGGAGGCCGCCATGTCCTCGGCGCCGTGCCCTTCGGCGGCGGCCTTGCGGAAGCGTTCGGCGCCCGCGGCGGCGAGAGGGAGGCTGATGCCCGCCTCCCGGGCGGCGGACAGGATCAGTTCGGTGTCCTTCTCGGCGGTGTCGACCGCGAAGCTGGGGGTGAAGTCGCGCGAGCGGATCGCCGCGGCCTTCAGATGGAGGTAGCCGGCGTCCAGGCTTCCGCCCGAGACGGCGTCCAGGAAGTCGTCGGGGTCGACGTCGAGCGCCTCGGCCAGCGAGATGGTCTCGGCGACCCCGTGGTTGAGCAGGAGCACCCAGTTGTTGATCACCAGTTTGAGGCGGGTCGCGCGGCCCGGCTCGGTGCCCACCCAGAGCGTCCTGTGGCCGATCGCCCGGAAGACCGGATCCAGCGGGGTCCGCGCCTGCTCCGGCCCGGCGGCCAGGACGACGAGCTCGCCGCGCTCGGCCGGCCGGCGGGTGCCCAGGACGGGGGCGTCCACGTAGACGGCGCCGTTCTCCCGTGCGAAGTCCGCCAGGACGGGGGCGTCCTCGATCGCCGCCGTGGACGACTGCACCCACAGCGCGCCGGGACGCAGCTCCGGCGCGGCCTCCCGCATGACCGCCAGCGCCGTCTTGCCGTCGAACAGCGCGGTCTGCACCACCTCGGCGCCCGCGACCGCCCCGGCCGGGGTGTCCATGACCACCGCGCCGTCCCCGGCCAGCGGCGCCGCCTTCTCCCGCGTCCGGTTCCAGACCCGGACGCGGTGCCCCGCGCGTGCCAGATTGCGCGCCATGGCCGCGCCCATGATCCCGGTGCCCAGTACGGCGACTTCCACGTCCCCCACCCCCTTCCTGGCACTTTCCCGTGATCTCGTCATGTGACACGAAAGTCCCGAGCGGTTACGCTGGTTCCCGAAGTGCCCTTCTGGGGATAGGTGTGCCGGGAAGTCTGGTCGGCGATGTCCTTGTCGTTCGCCGTTGTGCCACCAGAGCCTTGGAGCCTCCATGCGCCTCCCCTTCACCAGGTCCGCCACGCCCTCCGCCAAGGAGCCGCAGAACGGCGGGAACGGCAGCAGCCGGGTGGGGGATCTGGGCGACTTCCTGCGGGAGGAGACCACCGGCGGCAGGCTGCTGCTCGCCGCGACGCTCGTGGCCCTGCTGTGGGCCAACCTCGCGCCCGGCACCTACGAGCGGCTCTGGGGCCTGGAGCTCGGCCCCGACTGGGCGCACCTGCACCTGTCGCTCTCCCACTGGGTCGCCGACGGGCTGCTGGCCGTCTTCTTCTTCGTGGCGGGCATGGAGGTCAAGCGCGAGCTGACCGTGGGCGAGCTGGCGGGCTGGCGGGCCGCCGCGCTCCCGCTGCTGGCGGCCGCCGGAGGCATGCTGGTGCCCGCGCTGGTCGCACTGGGCGTCTCCCGGGGCGCGGCCGCCGAGGGCGGGGCGTGGGCCATCCCGGTGGCCACCGACATCGCCTTCGCGCTGGGGGTGCTGGCCCTGGCGGGCTCCGCGCTGCCCAGCGGGGTGCGCGTCCTGCTGCTGTCCATGGCCGTGATCGACGACCTGGGCGCGATCGCGCTCATCGCCCTCCTGTTCACCCAGGGGTTCAGCCTGCTGTGGTTCCTGGGCGGGATCGCCCTGTGCGGCCTGTACTGGCTGGCCCACCGCCGCCGGTGGACGTCCCCGGCGCTGATGATCCCGCTGGCGGTGGCGGCGTGGGTCTGCATCCACGCCAGCGGCGTGCACGCCACCGTCACCGGCATCCTGCTGGGCCTGCTCACCCCGGTGGTCGCCCGCGCCGGCGAGAAGGAGTCCCCCGCCGAGCGGCTGGAGCACCGGCTGCACCCGGTCTCGGCCGGGTTCATCGTGCCGCTGTTCGCCCTGGCCGCCGCCGGGATCGGCCTGGGCTCGCTCGGCGACACCGTCCGCGACCCGGTCGCCCAGGGCGTCTTCTTCGGCCTGCTGGTCGGCAAGGTGGTCGGGGTGTTCGGCGGCGCCTGGCTGGCCGTGCGGCTGCGGCTGGGCGAGCTGCCCGGCGGCATCGGCTGGGCCGACGTGCTGCCGGTGGCGGTCCTGGCCGGTATCGGGTACACCGTCTCCCTGCTGGTCTCCCAGCTGACCAACGACGACCCGGACGCGGTGGCCCGCTCCTCCACCGCGGTGCTGGCCGCCTCGCTCCTGGCCTCGCTGCTGGCCCTGGTCCTGCTGAGGCTCCGGTCCCGCGCCCATCACGAGGGCTCCTCCTCCTGATCCGGAACGTCGGTGATTGTTGATACCTTCGTCGCCGACAGTTCGAAGGGGGAGACCGTGACACCGGTGCCGACCAGGACCGACGGGCCGGATTGACGATGCCGGTCCTCAGACATCCGGCGCAGATCATCGTGGGCGGGTTCGCGTTCGCGATCCTCGTCGGAACGCTCCTTCTCCTGCTGCCGGTCTCCACCACCGACGAGGCGGCGGCCACCCCGCTGACCGCGCTGTTCACCGCCACCTCGGCGATCTGCGTGACCGGCCTGATCCTGGTGGACACCGAGACCCACTGGTCCACGTTCGGCGAGATCGTGCTCATGGCGCTGGTCCAGGTGGGCGGGCTCGGCATCATGACACTGGCCACCCTGTTCGCGCTGCTGGTCTCCGGCCGGGTGGGGCTGCGCGCCCGGCTGCTCGCCCAGGCCGAGACCAAGACGCTGTCGGCCTCGGACGTGCGGCGCGTGGTGCGCAATGTGGTGATCTTCAGCCTGGTGTCGGAGGCCCTGCTCACCGCGGTCCTGACACTGCGCTTCATGCTCGGCTACGGCGAGGGCTTCGGCCGCGCCCTCTACCTGGGCGCCTTCCACGCGGTCTCGGCGTTCAACAACGCCGGATTCGCCCTGTGGCCCGACAGCCTCGTGCGGTTCGCCGCCGACGTCTGGATCTTCCTGCCGATCGCGCTCGCCGTGGTGATCGGCGGGCTCGGCTTCCCCGTGGTGTTCGAGCTGGCGCGCTCCTGGCGGCGGCCGAGCCGCTGGTCGGTGCTGACCAGGATCACCCTGGGGGTGACGGTCACACTGCTGGTGCTGGGCACCGCGACTTTCACGATCTTCGAGTGGAACAACCCCGGCACGTTCGGCGCCCTGCCTCAGTCCCAGCGGGTGGCGGCGGGCTTCTTCACCGCCGTCATGCCGCGCTCGGGCGGGTTCAACCTCATCGCCATCGAGGAGATGCGCTCGGAGAGCTGGCTGGTCACCGACATCCTCATGTTCATCGGCGGCGGCAGCGCCGGCACCGCCGGCGGGATCAAGGTCACCACCTTCGGGCTGCTGGCCTTCGTCATCTGGGCCGAGCTGCGCGGCGAGGACCAGGTCAACGTCGGCCACCGCAGGGTGCCCGGCTCGGTGCAGCGCCAGGCGCTGACGATCGCGCTGCTGGGCGTCGGGCTGGTGGCCGCGGGCACCTTCGCGCTGCTGTCGATCTCCCGGCTGACCCTCGACCAGGCCGTCTTCGAGGTGATCTCGGCGTTCGGCACCGTCGGGCTGTCCCTGGGCGCCACCACCTCGGTGCCCACCTCGGGGCAGGCCATACTCGTGGCGCTGATGTTCATCGGCAGGGTCGGGCCCGTCATGCTCTTTTCCGCACTGGCCATGCGGGAACGTACCCGTCATTACGAACTACCCGAGGAGCGACCGATCGTTGGCTGACAGAGACAACCTCCCCGTGGTGATCATCGGTCTCGGCCGGTTCGGCAGCTCGCTGGCACTGGAGCTGACCCGGCTGGGCACCGAGGTGCTGGCGATCGACCACCGGCCCAAGATCGTGCAGTCGCTGGCGGGCGAGATCACCCAGATCGTCACCGCCGACGCCACCGACCTGCAGGCCCTGCACCAGCTGGGCATCCCCGACTTCCAGCGCGCCATCGTGGCCATCGGCAGCGACATCGAGGCCAGCATCCTCACCACCTCCCTGCTGGTGGAGGTGGGCGTGGAGAACATCTGGGCCAAGGCCATCAGCCGCCAGCACGGCCGCATCCTGGAGCGCATCGGCGCCACCCACGTGGTCCTGCCCGAGCACGACATGGGCGAGCGCGTCGCCCACCTGGTCAGCGGCCGGATGCTCGACTACGTGCAGATCGACCCGGACTTCGTGCTGGTCAAGACCCACCCGCCCCGGGAGCTCGTCGGCGTCCCCCTCGCCGAGACCCGCCTGCGCCGCAAGCACGGCGTCACCATCGTCTGCGTCAAGAGCAAGGGCGAGGACTACACCTACGCCACCCCCGACACCGTCCTGCAGTACGGCGACATCATCCTCGTCGTGGGCCCCACCGCCAAGGTCGAGCGCTTCACGGCCCTGTGAACCCCGCAGCGGGCCCCGCACGGTCCGCCCCTTCCCCTGGGGGACAGGTCCCTCGCGGGTCGGCCCGCCCGGCCGGACACCGCGCCACCGCGGCCCGTCCAGGCCGGGGATGAAAGACCGTCCGCCGAGACACACGCGAAAGGCAGGACCCCGGCCCCTCGTAGAGGGGCCGGGGTCCTGTGACGCGGGATCCGTCAGACGTTGAAGCCGAGGGCGCGGAGCTGCTCGCGGCCGTCTTCGGTGATCTTGTCGGGGCCCCACGGCGGCAGCCAGACCCAGTTGATCTTCAGCTCGTCGACGAGGTCGGCGGTCGCGCTCTGCGCCTGGTCCTCGATCACGTCGGTCAGCGGGCAGGCGGCGCTGGTGAGCGTCATGTCGACGGTCAGCAGCCGGTGGCCGTCCTGCTCGGCGAGGTTGACGCCGTAGACCAGGCCGAGGTCGACGACGTTGATGCCCAGCTCGGGGTCGACGACGTCGCGCAGGGCCTCGAGGATCTGCTCCTCCTCGTCGGAGCCGCCGGTCAGCGCGTCGAGGACCGCCTCCTCCGCCGTCTCGGCGGGGGTCTCCGCCTTGATCTCGCTCATGATGTCCTCTCCAGGGTCCGGGCGGTGGCGTCCTTCCAGGCCATCCAGCCGAGCAGGGCGCACTTGACGCGGGCGGGGTACTTGGAGACTCCGGCGAACGCGACCGCGTCCTCCAGGACCTCCTCGTCGGGCTCGAGCTCGCCCCGCGACTGCATGAGCGCGAGGAACTCCTCGCTCAGGCGCATCGCGTCCTTGACGGAGCGGCCGATGATCAGTTCGGTCATGACCGAGACGCTGGCCTGGCTGATCGAGCAGCCCTGGCCCTCGTACGACACGTCCGCGATCGTGGAGTCCTCACCGGCGCCGCCGGCGTTCTCCAGATGCACCCGCAGGGTGATCTCGTCACCGCAGGTCGGGTTCACGTGGTGCACCTCGGCCTCGTACGGCTCCCGCAGCCCGCGGTGCTGCGGGTTGCGGTAGTGGTCCAGGATGATCTCCTGGTACATCGATTCCAGCTGCACTTGTCTAGACCGTCCCGAAGAACTTCTGTGCCTTGCGGATGCCCTCGACGAGGGCGTCCACCTCACTCAGGGTGTTGTACACGTAGAACGACGCCCGGGTGGTCGCGGGTATTCCGTACCGGCGGCACAGCGGCCAGGCGCAGTGGTGGCCGACCCGCACCGCGATGCCCTGGTCGTCCAGGACCTGGCCCACGTCGTGCGGGTGGATGTCCTGGACCACGAAGGAGACCGTGGCGCCGCGGGCGGCGGTGTCGGCCGGGCCGATGAGCCGCAGGCCCGGCATCGAGCCGATCTGCTCCAGGGCGTAGGCGGCGAGCTCGTGCTCGTGCTCGGCAACCTTGTCCATGCCCAGGCCGGTCAGGTAGTCGCAGGCCGCGGCCAGGCCGACCGCCTGCGCCGTCACCGGCACCCCCGCCTCGAACCGCTGCGGCGGCGCGGCGTACGTCGAGTGGTCCAGCTGCACGATCTCGATCATCGATCCGCCGGTGATGAACGGCGGCATCGACTCCAGCAGCTCGCGGCGGCCCCACAGGACGCCGATGCCCAGCGGGCCCAGCATCTTGTGGCCGGAGAAGACCAGGAAGTCCGCGCCCAGCTCGGCCACGTCCACCGGCAGGTGCGGCACCGACTGCGCCCCGTCCACCAGGACGAAGGCGCCGAAGCGGTGCGCCCGCTCGGCGATCTCCCGGACCGGGTTGACCGTGCCCAGCACGTTGGACTGCTGGGTGAGCGCCACCAGCCTGGTGCGCTCGCCGACCAGCTCGTCCAGGTTCGACAGGTCGAGCCTGCCGTCCTCGGTCAGCCCGAACCAGCGCAGCGTCGCGCCGGTGCGCCGGCACAGCTCCTGCCACGGCACGAGGTTGGCGTGGTGCTCCATCTCGGTGACCACGATCTCGTCGCCGGGGCCCACCCGGAAGCGCTCGGCCTCCGGCCCGAAGGTCGCGGCGTTGCTCAGCGAGTAGGCCACCAGGTTGATCGCCTCGGTCGCGTTCTTGGTGAACACGATCTCGCCCGCCGGGGCGCCGATGAAGCGGCCGACGGTGGCGCGGGCCGCCTCGAAGGCGTCCGTGGCCTCCTCGGCCAGCAGGTGCGCGCCCCGGTGGACGGCGGCGTTGTGCCGCTCGTAGAAGGCGCGCTCGGCGTCCAGGACCTGGCGCGGCTTCTGCGAGGTCGCGCCGGAGTCCAGGTACACCAGCGGGTGACCGTTCCGGACCGTGCGGCCCAGGATCGGGAAGTCCTTCCTGATCTCCTCCGACAGCAGGGCCATGGCTCAGACGCCTGCCTTCGTGTACTTCTCGTAGCCCTCGGCCTCGAGCTCGTCGGCCAGCTCGGGACCGCCCGCCGCGACGATGTGGCCGTCGGCGAAGACGTGCACGAAGTCCGGCTTCACGTACCGCAGGATGCGGGTGTAGTGGGTGATGAGCAGGACGCCGGTCTCACCGGCGGCGCTGAAGCGGTTGACGCCCTCGGAGACGACCTTGAGCGCGTCGACGTCCAGGCCGGAGTCGGTCTCGTCCAGCACCGCGATCTTCGGCTGGAGCATCTCCAGCTGGAGGATCTCGTGGCGCTTCTTCTCACCGCCGGAGAAGCCCTCGTTGACGCTGCGCTGCGCGAACGCCGGGTCCATCTGCAGCTCGGCCATGCGCTCCTTGAGCTCCTTGGAGAACAGCCGGAGCTTGGGCGCCTCGCCCCGCACCGCGGTGACGGCGGTGCGCATGAAGTTGGACACCGAGACCCCGGGGACCTCCACGGGGTACTGCATCGCCAGGAACAGCCCGGCGCGCGCCCGCTCGTCCACCTCCATCGCCAGGACGTCCTCGCCGTCCAGGGTGACGGAGCCGGACGTCACGGTGTACTTCGGGTGGCCCGCGATGGCGTAGGCCAGGGTGGACTTGCCGGATCCGTTCGGGCCCATGATGGCGTGGGTCTCCCCCGCCTTCACCGTCAGGTTGACGCCCTTGAGGATCTCCTTGTCGGCGACCGTCACGTGCAGGTCGCGGATCTCCAGCGTGGCCATGTTCAGGACTCCCCATATTCGGACGGCTCGTCGAGGTTCACATAGACCCCGCCGTCCTCGATCTTCACTCGGTAGGTGGGCACCGCCTGCGTCGCGGGCGGGCCGGTGGGCTTGCCGGTGCGCAGGTCGAAGCAGGACCCGTGCAGCCAGCACTCCAGTGTGCCGTTGTAGACCTCGCCCTCGGACAGGGCGACGGCGGCGTGCGAGCACAGGTCGTTCATCGCGTAGACCTCGCCGCCGGACCTGACCACCACGACGGGCGTGCCGTCGATGTCGGCGGCCAGCGGCGCCTCGTCGGGCAGCTCGGCCAGCGGGCAGACCTTCACGAAGCTCATTTGGCGAGCTCCACGTCGATCGCCGCCTCCACCCGCTCGCGCACCTCTTCGACCTCGATCTGCTGCACCAGCTGGCCCAGGAAGCCGCGCACGACCATGCGCTTGGCCTCCGCGGCCGGGATGCCGCGGGCCTGCAGGTAGAACAGCTGCTGGTCGTCGAGCCGTCCCGAGGCCGAGGCGTGGCCGGCCCCGGCGACCTCGCCGGTGAGGATCTCCAGGTTCGGCACGGAGTCGACCCGGGTGCCGTCGGTCAGCACCAGGTTGCGGTTGAGCTCGTAGGTGTCGGTGCCCTCGGCCTCGGCGCGGATGACGACGTCGCCGATCCAGACCGTGTGGGCCTCCTCGCCCTGCAGCGCGCCCCGGTAGTCCACCCGGGAGCGGCAGTTCGGCACCGAGTGGTCGGCCAGCAGGCGGTGCTCCAGGTGCTGCCCGGCGTCCACGAAGTACACGCCGTACAGCTCGGCGTCGCCGCCCTGCCCGTGGTAGGAGACCGACGGGCGGATGCGCACCAGGTCGCCGCCCAGGGTGACGTTGAAGCCCCGGAAGCTCGCGTCCTTGGCCAGGTGGGCGTGCTGGTGCGAGACGTGCACCGTGTCGTCGCGCCACTCCTGCAGCGAGAGCACCTTCAGCGAGGCCTGCTCGCCGATGACGAACTCCACGTTGTCGGCGTAGGTGGCCGAGCCGGTGTGGTCCAGGACCAGGGTGGCCGAGCCGAACGCCTCGACGATCACCGTGAGGTGGCCGTAGGCCGCCTGCTCGGCGCTCTCGCCGCGCAGGCGCACGGTGATCGGCCGCTCCACGGATGCCTCCCGCGGCACGGTGATCACCGTGGCGGTGGTGAAGGAGCTGTAGGCCTGGGCGGAGATCCGGTCGGTCGGGGTGTAGCCGGAGCCGACCCGCGGGTCGCCCCGTCCGACGGACTCCACGCGCACCTCGGGATCGGCGTTGACCTCGACGACCACCTTGCCGTCGCCGACGGCGGTGCCGTCGTGCAGGCCGCGCAGGCGGTTGAGCGGCGTGAAGCGCCACTCCTCCTCGCGGCCGGTCGGCACCGCGAAGTCCGCGACATCGTAGGACGCCTTCTCCGACAGGGTGGAGACAGGCTTGACATCCAGGCCCATCAGCCGACGGCCCCTTCCATCTGCAGTTCGATGAGCCGGTTGAGCTCGAGTGCGTATTCCATCGGCAGCTCCCGCGCGATCGGCTCCACGAACCCGCGGACGATCATCGCCATGGCCTCGTCCTCGGTCATGCCGCGGCTCATGAGGTAGAAGAGCTGGTTCTCCGAGACCTTGGAGACGGTGGCCTCGTGGCCCATCTCCACGTCGTCCTCGCGGACGTCGACGTAGGGGTAGGTGTCGGAGCGGGAGATCTGGTCGACCAGCAGCGCGTCGCACTTGACGGTGGACTTGCTGTGCTCGGCGCCCTCCTGGACCTGGACCAGCCCGCGGTAGGAGGTGCGGCCTCCGCCGCGCGCCACCGACTTGGAGATGATCGAGGAGGAGGTGTGCGGGGCGCAGTGCACCATCTTGGCGCCCGCGTCCTGGTGCTGGCCCTCGCCGGCGAAGGCGATGGACAGGGTCTCGCCCTTGGCGTGCGGGCCCATCAGGTAGATCGCCGGGTACTTCATGGTGACCTTGGAGCCGATGTTGCCGTCGACCCACTCCATGGTGGCGCCCTCGTAGGCCACGGCCCGCTTGGTCACCAGGTTGTAGACGTTGTTCGACCAGTTCTGGATCGTGGTGTAGCGGCAGCGGCCGCCCTTCTTCACGATGATCTCCACGACGGCCGAGTGCAGCGAGTCGGACTTGTAGATCGGCGCGGTACAGCCCTCGACGTAGTGGACGTAGGCGTCCTCGTCCACGATGATCAGGGTGCGCTCGAACTGGCCCATGTTCTCGGTGTTGATCCGGAAGTACGCCTGGAGCGGGATCTCCACGTGCACGCCCTTGGGGACGTAGATGAAGGATCCGCCGGACCACACCGCGGTGTTCAGCGCGGCGAACTTGTTGTCGCCGACGGGGATCACCGAGCCGAAGTACTCCTGGAACAGCTCCGGGTGCTCGCGCAGCCCGGTGTCGGTGTCCAGGAAGATGACGCCCTTCTCCTCGAGGTCCTCACGGATCTTGTGGTAGACGACCTCGGACTCGTACTGGGCCGCGACACCCGCGATCAGCCGCTGCTTCTCGGCCTCGGGGATGCCCAGCCTGTCGTAGGTGTTCTTGATGTCCTCGGGAAGGTCCTCCCAGGACTCCGCCTGCTTCTCGGTGGAGCGGACGAAGTACTTGATGTTGTCGAAGTCGATCTCCGACAGGTCCGACCCCCAGGTGGGCATGGGCTTCTTGCCGAAGAGGCGCAACCCCCTCAACCGGAGGTCGAGCATCCACTCGGGTTCGTTCTTCTTCGCCGAGATGTCGCGGACGACCGCTTCGGAAAGACCGCGCTTGGCCGCGGAGCCCGCGGCGTCAGAGTCGGCCCAGCCGTACTTGTAATTGCCCAGACCCTCAAGTTCGGGATTGGCTGCCGTAGTCATAGGGAGATCCCTCCGGACTCCTCGTCAATTGCCTTGACCGGTGAAACGTGGGTGGTGCAGACGCCGTCGCCATGGGCGATGGTCGCCAGCCGCTGCACCGGGGTGTCGAGCATCCGGGCGAACGCCTCGGTCTCGGCCTCGCACAGCTGCGGGAACCGCGCGGCCACGTGCGCGACCGGGCAGTGATGCTGGCACAGCTGGATGCCGCCCAGGACGCCGGGGCCCTTGCCGGCCGAAGCCGCGTACCCGTCCGCCGACAACGCCTCGGCCAGCGCGTGGACCCGCTCCCGTGGGGGCAGGGCGCGCAGCCGGGGGGCGTACCTGGCCTCGAGGTCGGCCAGCTGGCGCCGCGCGAACTCCGAGACCGCGTGCTGCCCGGCCGTCTCGGCCAGGAAGCTCAGCGCGCTCGCGGCCAGGTCGTCGTAGGCGTGGACGAACGCGTTGCGGCCCTTGTCGGTGATCGCGAAGAGCTTGGCGGGCCTGCCCCGTCCCCGGGACGCCGTCGGCCTCGCCCGGCGGATCTCGATCATGCCCTCCTCGAGCAGCGCGTCGAGGTGCCTGCGCACCGCGGCGGGCGTGAGCCCGAGCCGTTCGCCCAGCGCGGATGCCGTCACCGGCCCGTTCTCGAGGATGAGCCGCGCCACCCGGGCGCGGGTGTCACGCTCGGCCCGGGGCACGCCGGAACCGGCCGCGGCGTCGGCCGCAGGGCCTGCCGCTCCGGGAGGCGTCGACTCGGGCATGTTTTTCACAACATCAGTGTGCCGTAATTCCTTCCGTCAGCACAAACAGATGACGGTAATCCGCCTCACGCAGGCAAGCCTTACCTAATACCCCGGGGAACGATCATGACGGGGCAGGGGGCCGCTCGAATGATCTTCATGGACATGTCGCCCATGAAGACGCGGCGCAGCGGGCCGGTCTCGCTGGAGGAGCAGACCAGCAGCTCGCCCTCGGTCCAGCCCGCCCCGCTCACCGCGTGGGCGGCGTCCCAGCCGGTGGCCACCTCGGTGAGGATCTCCCGTTTGCGCAGCGCGCCCGTGCGCACCGTCTCCCGTACCGCTTCGGCCAGATCGCTCTCGAGCGCCTCGACGAGCCTGTGCAGCTGGTCCTCGGCCAGTGCCGCCGCCTTCCCCCGGGCCGCCGGGCCCACCGCGAAGGTCAGCAGCCGCAGCGGCGCGCCGTGCCGGACCGCGATCAGCGCCGCCGCCTCCACCGCGGCCATCGCTCCGGGGCGGCGCACGTAGGCGGCCGTCACCCGGTCGAACCCGGCGAGCCCCCGGCCCGCGTAGCCCTTGGGCGCGATGAGGACCGGCAGGTGCGAGCCGTGCAGCAGCTGGTCGGCGGTGCTGCCCAGGGAGATGCAGGTGCGCGACCCGCCGGGGGCCGAGCCGATGACGATCGCCGAGGCCCCGGCGCCCTCGGCCAGCCGCGCCAGCCCCTTGCCGCTGGCCCGGTCCTCGCCCGGCGGCAGCGGCTCTGCCGCCAGGCCCCGCGCCTTCGCCAGCGCCACGCCCTCGGCCAGCGCCTCGGCGGCCCGGTCCCGCAGGTACCGCTCCCACTCGGCGTCCACCGAGCCCGGACCGCGGGCGGGCCACGCGGGCGGTCGCACGTGCCCCAGCAGGAGCCGGCCGCCGCCGGCCGCCGCGCTGGCCCCCAGGGCGAGCGCGTCCGCGCCGCGTCGGTCCGGCACGTACCCGACGAGGACCTTCTCACCGGGCATCGGAGACCTCCTTCTCCGGCCGCGCCAGCCTCGAGTGCCTGCGGCTGTAGGCGAAGTAGAACACCAGCCCCACCACGATCCACAGGGCGAACACCAGCCAGGTGACCGGACGCAGCCCGCGCATCACGTACAGGCAGAAGAAGACGCCGAGGACCGGGGTGAGCGGGTAGAGCGGGGCGCGGAAGGAGCGCGGCAGATCGGGCCGGGTGCGGCGCAGCACGATCACGCCCGCGTTGACCAGCGCGAAGGCGAAGAGGGTGCCGATGCTGGTGGCGTCGGTGAGGTGGTCCAGCGGGACGAGCGCGGCCAGCACCGACACGAACACCCCGACCATGACCGTGTTGGCGGCCGGGACCGAGTGCTTCGGGTCCACCCGCTCGAAGATCCGCGGGATCAGGCCGTCCCTGGACATCGCGAACAGGATGCGGGTCTGCCCGTACAGGACGGTCAGCACCACGCTGGTGATCGCCACGACCGCGCCCGCCGACAGCAGCAGCGACGGCCACGTCGCGTCCGTGACCTCCGTCAGGATCGCCGAGAGCGACGCCTCGGTGTCCCCGGTGAGCTCCTGCCAGGGCATCGCGCCGACCGAGGCCAGCGCCACCAGGGCGTACAGCGCGGTGACGATCGCCAGGGACAGCACGATCGCCAGCGGCAGGTCCCGGCGCGGGTTCTTCGCCTCCTCGCCCGCGGTGGAGGCGGCGTCGAAGCCGATGTAGGAGAAGAACACCTGGGCGCCGGCCGCGCTCACCCCCGCGATGCCCAGCGGCACGAACGGCTCCAGGTTGCCCGACCGGAACCCGGTGAAGGCCACCACGCAGAAGAAGAGCAGCAGGACGATCTTGAACAGGACCATGAAGGTGTTGACCCTGGCGCTCTCGGAGGCGCCGCGCAGCAGCACGAGCGTCATGGCCGCCACGACGAGCACCGCCGCGAGGTTGAGCACCCCGCCCTTGTCCGGGGCCTGCGACCAGGCGTGCGGGATGGTGAACCCGAACGCCTTGGCCAGGAAGTCGTTGAGGTACTGCGCCCAGCCGACCGCCACCGCCGAGACCGACACGCCGTACTCCAGCAGCAGGCACCAGCCGCACACCCACGCCACCAGCTCGCCCATCGTGGCGTAGGTGTAGGAGTAGCTCGAGCCCGAGACGGGGATCGTCCCGGCCAGCTCGGCGTAGGACAGGGCGGAGAACAGCGCGGTCACCGCCGACAGCAGGAACGCCAGCACCACCGCCGGGCCCGCCAGCGGGGTCGCCTCCCCCATCACCACGAAGATCCCGGTGCCCAGCGTGGCGCCGACGCTGAAGAAGGTCAGCTGGACCAGGCCCATCGAACGCCGGAGCCGGCCGCCCTCGCCCCCGCCGCCCTCCCGGACGATCGCGTCGACCGGCTTGGTGCGCCAGAGGCTCTGCCAGAACGTCGTCGCCACGCGGATCCCCCGATCCCCCGCAACTCAGGCGAAGCGGGACTACCCGTCCCGTTCCATCGGACAGGACATGCAGCGGGGCCCGCCCCGACCGCGGCCCAGCTCGCTGCCGCGGATGGTGAGCACCTCGATGCCCTTCTTGCGCAGGAAGTTGTTGGTCGTGGTGTTGCGCTCGTACGCCACGACCACCCCCGGCTCCAGCGTGAGGACGTTGCAGCCGTCGTCCCACTGCTCGCGCTCGGCGGACAGGACGTCCTGGGTGGCGGTGTGGACCTCGATCTCGTCGATGCCGATCGCCCGTCCGATGGCCCGGTGCATCTCCTCGGGGGCGTGGTCGGTGACCTTCAGCTCCCGCTCGGTGTCGCCGGGCTCGACGGTGTAGGAGGCGAGCATCCCCATGCCCGCGTACTTGGTGAAGACGCCGGGGGCGATGTTGGTCATGACGGTGTCCAGGTGCATGAACACCCGCGCCTTCGGCATGTCCAGGGCGACGATCTTGCGCGCCGCCCCGGCCTGGAAGAGGCGCTGCGCCAGCATCTCCACCGCCTGGGGCTGGGTGCGCTCGCTCATGCCGACGAGCACCGCCCCTCCGCCGAGCACCAGGATGTCGCCGCCCTCGATGGTGGCGGGCGCCATGGGGCTGCCGTGGTTCCAGACGTGGAAACCGCCCTCCTCGGGACGGTCGTAGCCGGCGGCGAACAGGGGGTGCCAGCGGTAGATCGCCTCCATGATCACCGTCTCGCGGGTCCGCGCCTTCCTGCGCATCACGTTGATGGACAGGCCGTCGTAGATCCAGCAGGAGGTGTCGCGGGTGAACAGGAGGTTGGGCAGCGGGGGCAGGACGAACCCGTCGGGGTCCATCGAATGGAAGGCGATCGACTTCGGCTCGGCGATGCGCAGCAGCAGTTCGCGCTTGGTGATGCCGCCGGTCAGCGTCAGCGCCAGCTCCGGCCCCGGCAGGGCGTCGAGCGCGGCCAGGATGGCGTCGGTGGCCAGGGGCCCGAACCAGCGCTCGTCCACGACCCGGCCCAGGATGTGCTTGCGCGCCTCGGGGAGCTCGACGGTCTCGCGCAGCAGGTCCATCAGGAGGAGGACCTCGATCCCCCGGCCCTGCATGAGCCGGCGGAACTCGTCGTGCTCCTCGCCGGCGCGCTCGACCCACAGCACGTCGTCGAACAGCAGGTCGTCCTTGTTGGTCGGGGTGAGCCGCTTGAGCGCGAGATCGGGGCGGTGCACCAGCACCCGGCGGAGCGCGCCCGTCTCGGAGTCGACGTGGAACGTCATGCGATCGCCATACCTGCCTCCCTGGTCCGGCATGATCTGCCTCCCCCGGGATGATCAGGACGAAACTCGCTCACCTCTCCCCGCCCGCCGACTCGGTCAGCGCGTTGGCGCCGCCCACGATGTCGCTCAGCTCGTTGGTGATCTCGGCCTGGCGCGCCTCGTTGGCGCGGCGGCTCAGCTTGAAGATCAGGTCCTGGGCGTTCTCGGTGGCGGCCATCATCGCCTGCCTGCGGGCGGCGTGCTCGGAGGCCGCCGACTCCAGGAGCATGTTCCAGATCCTGCCGTGCACGTACTGGTGGATCAGCGCGTCCAGCACGTCCCCCACCGAGGGCTCGAAGTCGTGCGAGGCCGCCACGCCGCCCTCGGGCAGGGCCTCGACCTCCTCGATCTCCAGCGGCAGGATGCGGCGCACGGTCGTCCGCTGCGTGATCATCGAGACGAACTGCGTGTAGACGACGTGCACCTCCCCGACGCCGCCCTGCTCGTCGGGCGTCTCGAAGGCCTCGACGAGCAGGCGGCCGATCTCGGCGGCCAGCGCGTAGGAGGGCTCGCCCGAGTGCCCCGTCCACTGCCCGGCCATGGGCCGGCGGTTGAACAGGAAGTTGTCCACGCCGCGGCGGCCGCAGACGTAGTGGACCGGCTCCTTGCCCTCGGCGGCCAGCAGCTCGGCCAGCTGGCGGCCCGCCCGCAGCACGTTGCTGTTGTAGCCGCCGCAGAAGCCGCGGTCGCTGGTCACCAGCAGGACCGCCGCCCGCGTGGCACCGGGTTTGCGGTCGAGCAGCGGGTGGTCCTCGTGCGCGTTGTGCGTCAGCAGGGAGCTGACCGCCCGGGTGATCTGGCGCGCGTACGGGCCCGACGCCGCCTGGCGCGCCTGCGCCCTGGTGATCTTGGAGGTGGCGATCAGCTCCTGCGCCCTGGTGATCTTGGCCGTGGACCGGATGGACCGGATCCGGCTCCGCAACTGCCTGAGTTCTGCCCCCATGCATGCACGATGCCTGACGAACACCGCCATAGCTCGCGGACCGGCGGAGAATTGCACGTCGGCTTACCGGGGCCCTCACTTTCTTTACCCGCCGGGAACCCTCAGGCCGCGACCCGCGGCGGGGCGCCCGCGCACCCGGCCCTAGACTCGTGACCATGGCAGCGCCCCCCGCACTCGAGATCACCGGCCTGGTCAAGCGCTACGGCCCGGCCACCGCGGTGGACGGGCTGACCCTCACCGCCGCGCGCGGCGAGGTCACCGCGCTGCTGGGGCCCAACGGCGCGGGCAAGACCAGCACGATCGAGATCTGCGAGGGCTTTCGCCCCCACGACGCGGGCACCGTCCGGGTGCTCGGGCTGGCGCCCCGCGACCGGGCGCTCAAACCGCGCATCGGGGTGATGCCGCAGACCGGCGGGGTGCCCGGCACCGCGCGGGCCGGGGAGTTCCTGCGCCTCATGGCCTCCTTCCACCGCGACCCGCTGGACCCGGCCGCGCTGATGGAGCGGCTCGGCCTCACCGCGCACGCCCGCACCCCCTACCGGCGCATGTCCGGGGGCCAGCAGCAGCGGCTGTCCCTGGCCGCCGCGCTGGTCGGCCGGCCCGAGCTGGTCTTCCTCGACGAGCCCACCGCCGGACTCGACCCGCAGGCCCGGCACGCCACCTGGGAGCTGGTGGGCGAGCTGCGCGCCGCGGGCGTCTCGGTGCTGCTGACCACCCACTTCATGGACGAGGCCGAGCAGCTCGCCGACCACGTCGTGATCGTCGACCACGGCCGTGTCGTCGCCGAGGGCAGCCCCGCCGAGCTGACCGGCGCCGAGCGCCAGCTGCGCTTTCGCGCCCGGCCCGGCCTCGGCCTGGACGAGCTGGTCGGCGCGCTGCCCGTCGGCAGCGCCGCCAAGGAGTCGCCGGCCGGCCACTACCTCGTCGAGGGCGACGTGCGCCCCGAGCTGCTGGCCACGGTCACCGCCTGGTGCGCCGCGCACGGCGTGCTGGCCGAGGACCTGCGCATCGAACGGCGCACCCTGGAAGACGTGTTCCTCGAACTGACCGGCAGGGAGCTGCGGGGATGACCACCAAGAGCGTCCTGGACCTCACCCCCCGGCCCGCCGCCGCCCCGCTGCCGGCGATGGTCGCCGCGCAGACGGCGTACGAGGTCAAGGGTGTGCTGCGCAACGGCGAGCAGCTGCTGCTGACACTGATCATCCCGGTGTTCCTGCTGGTGCTCTTCAGCGTCACCAGCCTGCTGGACCTGGGCGCCGGCGCGCGGGTGGACTTCCTCACCCCCGGCATCATCGCGCTGGCGGTCATGTCGACGGCCTTCACCAGCCAGGCCATCGGCACCGGTTTCGAACGCCGCTACGGGGTCCTCAAGCGCCTGGGCGCCACCCCGCTGCCCCGGTCGGGGCTGATCCTGGCCAAGACCCTGACCGTGGTGCTGATCGAGCTCCTCCAGGTCGCCGTCATCACCGCCGTCGCCCTCGCCCTGGGCTGGAGCCCCGCGGGCAACCCCGCCGCCGCGCTCCTGGCCGTGCTGCTGGGCACCGCCGCCTTCAGCGGCTTCGGCCTGCTCATGGCCGGCACCCTGCGCGCCGAGGCCACCCTGGCCGCCGCCAACCTGGTCTACATCCTGCTGCTGCTCCTGGGCGGCGTGGTCTTCCCGCTGAGCAAGTTCCCCGAGGCCCTGCGCCCGGTCCTGGAGTACCTGCCGATCACCGCCCTCACCGAGGCGCTGCGCGCCGTCCTGGCGGACGGCGCCGCCCTCCCCGGCCGGGAGCTGCTCGTCCTGGCCGTCTGGGCGGTCGCGGGCCTGGCCCTGGCCGCCCGTTTCTTCCGATGGGAATGACGGACTCCAGCGTGCCCTCCCGCATCGGGCTGGGCCTGGGGAGCATGCCCCCCTCGCTGCTGGTGCTGGGCGGGATCGTCTCGGTGCAGGCCGGGGCGGGCATCGCCAAGGGCATGTTCGACCGGGTGCCGCCGACCGTCGTGGTGGTCCTGCGGCTGCTGGTGGCGGCCCTCGTGGTGGGCTTCCTGGCCCGGCGGGCGCTGCGGCGGGTGTGGCGCGAGCACGGCGCGAAGGACCTGGGCGCCGCGGCGGGCCTGGGGCTGTCGCTGGCGCTGATGAACTTCTCGATCTACCAGTCGATCCAGCAGATCCCGCTGGGGGTCGCGGTCACCATCGAGTTCCTGGGGCCGCTGCTGGTGTCGGTGGCGGCCTCACGGCGGGCCATGGACCTGCTCTGGGCGTTCCTGGCCTTCGGCGGGGTGGTGCTGCTGGCGCGGAGCGACGGGGACATCACCCTCTCCGGGGTGCTGTGGGCGCTGCTGGCGGCCGTGGGATGGGCCGCCTACATCCTCTTCGCCACCGCCACCGGAAAGCGCATCCCCGGCAGCACGGGGCTGGCGCTGGCCAGTGCCGTCGCGACCGTCGCGGTCCTGCCGATGGGGCTGCACGCGCTCGACGAGGCGGGCGGCGGCGCGGTGCTCACCCCGGCCGTGCTGGCGATGGGGCTGGGGGTGGGTCTGCTGTCCTCGGTGATCCCCTACACGCTGGAGCTCGAGGCGCTGCGGCGCATCCCGCAGCGGGTCTTCGGGATCCTGATGAGCGCCGAGCCCGCGGTGGCGGCGCTGATCGGCGTGGTCCTGCTCGGCGAGTTCCTCGGCCCGGCCCAGTGGGCGGCCGTCGGCGCGGTGGTCGCCGCCTGCGCGGGCGCCACGCTCACCGCGCGCGAAGGCCCCAGGACCTGACCCGGATCGGACCACCGGCGGGGCGGTCCTACGATGAGGCCGTGGCTGTGACGACCCCTGAGAACAAGACCTCCCTGCTGTTCAAGGCCAGGGAGGCCGTCTGGAATCCCACCCCCGGCTCGCTGCGGTTCCTCGCCCTGCTGGGCGTGATCGTGAACGCCGGGATCGTGCTCACCGGCGGGGCCGTCCGGCTCACCAAGTCGGGCCTGGGCTGCCCGACCTGGCCCAAGTGCACCGGCGACAGCCTGCTGCCGCACGCCTCGCCCGAGCACTCGCCGGTCAACATGGCCATCGAGTTCGGCAACCGCACCCTGACCTTCCTGGTGCTGGCCGTCGCGTTCGCCGTCTACATCGCGGCCCGCAGGCTCTCGCCCGGCCGCCCGGAGCTGACCAGGCTCGCGCTGTGGCAGCCGATCGGCGTCGTCGTCCAGGCCGGGGTGGGCGGGCTCACCGTCCTGACCAAGCTGCACCCGACCATGGTCTCCCCGCACTACCTGTTCTCCATCGCGCTGATCTTCGTGGCGCTCCTGCTGTACGTGCGCGCGGGCGAAGGCGACGGGCCCGTCGAACGGCTGGTCGCGCCCCTGGTGCACCGGCTCACCCTCGCGCTGGTCTGGGTGGTCGTCGCCGTCCTCGTCGTCGGCACCTTCGTCACCGGCTCCGGGCCGCACGCGGGCGACGCCGAGGCCACCCGCCTGCCCTTCCCGATCGTGGACATCACCCGGGCCCACTCGCTCCTGGCCTGGGCGACGGTCGTCCTGACCGTGGCGCTGCTCGTCCTGCACCGCAGGACCGGCGCGCCCGCCGGCGTCCGCAGGGCCGGATACGTGCTGCTGGGCACGATCCTGCTGCAGGGCCTCATCGGCTACGTGCAGTACTTCCTCGGCGTGCCCGAGCTCCTGGTCGCCGCCCACGTGCTCGGCTCGACCCTGCTGTGGATCGCCACCCTGAACCTCCTGTACGCCGGACGCGTCCGGCCCGTCGCGGAGGGTTCCGCGACGGCCCCCGCCCCGGCCGTCCGGACGGCCTAGCCGGGCGGCGGGGCGAAACCGGAGGGGCCCCAGGGGGGCGGGGCCTCCGGGCCCGCCTGGATGCGGCTCATGGCCAGCGCCTGGCGGGCCACCACCATCAGCCGCAGCAGCTCGCCGCGGCGGCGGGCGAAGAACGGGACGTCGATCACCCCGTTGTCCATGCGCCGGTGCAGCAGGACCAGCTCGGTGGCGGCGAGCTGGTAGTCGCTCATCGCGCGGGCCGCGCCCTTGCCGCCGATGGAGCGCGCCCAGCGGCGGGCCTCGCGGCGCAGCGGCATCTGGCCGAGCATCACGATGTCCTGCGGCGAGACCAGGCCGGTCCGCAGGTAGCCCGGCAGGTACTGGCCGATCTGGCGGACCAGCGCCCGGCGCTCCAGGAAGACCAGGGTGAGCAGCCCGACTAGGATGGCGAAGTTCAGCACGTAGATGGCCGCGAGCCCGCCGACACCCATCTGGGTGCCGGCGTTCCACAGCGCGTGCAGCAGCATGGACGCCAGCAGGCCCAGCACCAGCGCGGCGACCCGGCCGGTGCGCCGGTTGGCCGCGTACGCCACGCCCAGGCCCGTCATCGCGGTGAACAGCGGGTGGCAGAAGGGCGCGACGACGCCCCGCAGGACGAACACCGCCTCCAGCCGCTGGGTGCCGCCGCCGTCCAGGGCCTGCAGGTAATAGGAGACGTTCTCCATCATCGCGAAGCCCAGGGCGACCATGGCCGCGTAGACGAACCCGTCGGTGACGCCGTCGATCTCGTTGCGGCGGAACCACAGCAGGACGAACAGCACGGCGCCCTTGAGGGCCTCCTCCACCACGGGCGCGCCCACCACCGTGGTCCAGAACCTGCCCTGCTCGCCGAAGACCGGCTCGGTGACGTACTTCAGGCCCAGCGTGTTGAGGACGAGCGCGCCCAGCACGGCCACGCCCGCCCCCCACAGGAAGGCGAAGACCAGATCCCTGGCCGGTTCGGGTTCCAGCCGGTCCAGCAGCAGCACCGCCGCGACCATGATGGGCACCGGAAGGACCGCCAGGCCCACGCAGACGGCGAAGTTCGCGCCGCCTCCCAGCAGGGCGAACACGACCAGGGCCGTCAGCGCGCACAACGAGGTGACGACCATGCCGACCATCAGCTTGATCGAAGGCCGGCCGGGCGTACGGCCCGCCAGGACGGCCTGCGGATCAAGGGAGGTCATGCGGCGAGCGTAGTCGAGCGCGCGCCGGGGCGTTAAGCCCGGGACGCGCGGTCACTGGAAGAGGAAGTCGACCGCCACCGCGGTGAACAGCAAGGCCAGATAGGTGTTCGACAGGTGGAAGAAGCGCATCGGCCGCAGCAGGGCACCGCTCAGGCCGCGGTTGACCCGCGCCAGCAGGCGGTGTCCCTCGAGCAGGAAGACCGCGCCCAGCAGCAGCGCGACCGCGCCGTAGACCGGGGTGAGATCCGCCACGGGCCACAGCAGCAGCGAGCACAGGACGGTGGCCCAGGTGTAGACGAGGCTCTCCACCACGACCCGCTTCTCCCCCGCCACCACGGGCAGCATGGGGATGCCGGCGAGCGCGTAGTCCTCGCGGTAGCGCATGGCCAGCGTCCAGGTGTGCGGCGGCGTCCACAGGAAGACCACGCCGAACAGCACGAACGGGGCCCAGGCCAGGGAGCCGGTGACGGCGGACCAGCCGATGAGGACGGGCATGCAGCCGGCGATGCCGCCCCACACCACGTTCTGCTTCGTGCGCCGCTTGAGCAGCAGCGAGTAGACGAAGACGTAGAAGAGGATGGCGCCGACCGACAGGGCCGCGGCCAGGGCGTTGACCGTGAGCAGGAACCCGGCCGTGGAGATCACGCCCAGGGCCGCGCCGAACACCAGGGCGGCGCGGGGGCTGACCTGGTGGCGGGCCAGGGGGCGGCGGCGGGTGCGGCGCATCTTGGCGTCGATGTCGCGGTCGATGAAGCAGTTGACGGCGTTGGCGCTGCCCGCCGACATCGTCCCCCACAGCAGGGTGAACAGCACGAGTCCGAGGTCGGGAACACCCTTGGCGGCCAGGAACATCACCGGTAGCGTGGTGATCAGCAGAAGTTCGATGACCCGCGGCTTGGTCAGGGCCACATAGGCCTTGATCTTGGCACCGAGCGTACGGGCCTGGCCGTCGTCCGCGAGGAGGGCGGCGGGCGGATCCGCTTCGAGCTCGACACCGGTCGTGCCGCCGAGCCGGTTACTGAGCACCGTCACAACTGGGAAGCCTTCTGGTGAGGGAAATCTGAATGCCGCGGACGCCCCTTGCGGCCGCGCCATCACTGTAGTCCCGACCTGGGGGGTACCCGCCACCGGGTGCGGTGTTTCACCTGTGCTCTCCCTCCCGCCGGGGAACCGGCGCAGGGTTAGGCAGGGAATCATCGGGCATGTGCCCTGTGTTCTGGGTAAAGAGCCCAATGGTTTAGACCAATCCTTCCGGGCGTCATAATGAGTAGGCTCGGAGAGATCACCGCCCCGGGGCACGGGCGTGGTCGACCTGACATCCCAAGATCTTGGAAGGACCTGAGCGTTCCGGTGACTACCGATATCAACCACCTTGACTGGTCCGAGCTGGACAACCGGGCCGTGGACACCGTTCGCGCCCTCGCGATGGACGCCGTCGAGAAAGTGGGTTCCGGGCACCCGGGAACCGCCATGAGCCTCGCCCCGGCCGCGTACCTGCTCTTCAACAAGGTGATGAAGCACGACCCCGCGGACCCGGCCTGGCCCGGCCGCGACCGGTTCGTGCTCTCCTGCGGGCACTCCAGCCTCACCCTCTACATCCAGCTGTACCTGTCGGGCTACGGCCTGAGCCTGGACGACCTCAAGGCCCTGCGCACCTGGGGCAGCAAGACCCCGGGCCACCCCGAGCACGGCTTCACCGAGGGCGTGGAGACCACCACCGGGCCGCTGGGCCAGGGCTTCGCCAACGCCGTCGGCATGGCCATGGCCGCCCGCCGCGAACGCGGCCTGTTCGACCCCGACGCGCCCGCCGGCGCCTCCCCCTTCGACCACACCATCTGGGTCGTCTGCTCCGACGGCGACGTCCAGGAGGGCATCAACCACGAGGCCGCCGCGATCGCCGGCCACCAGCGCCTGGGCAACCTCGTGGCGATCTGGGACGACAACCGCATCTCGATCGAGGACGACACCCAGATCGCGATGTCCGAGGACGTCATCGCCCGCTACGAGTCCTACGGCTGGGACGTGCACCGCGTCGACTGGCTGAAGACCGGCGACTACGTCGAGGACGTCGAGCGGCTGCACGCCGTCCTGCAGGCCGCCAAGTCGGAGACCGGCCGGCCCTCCTTCGTGGCGCTGCGCACGGTCATCGGCTGGCCGGCGCCGAAGAAGAAGAACACCGGCAAGATCCACGGCTCGGCGCTGGGCGCCGACGAGGTCGCCGCCACCAAGAAGATCCTGGGCATGGACCCCGAGGCCTCCTTCGCGGTCGACCCGCAGGTGCTGGAGCACGCCCGCAAGGTCGTCGACCGCGGCCGCGAGCTGCGCGCCGAGTGGGACAAGGGCTACGCCGCCTGGCGGCAGGCCGATCCCGAGCGCGCCGCCGAGTACGACCGCATGGCCGCGCGCGAGCTGCCCGAGGGCTGGACCGCCAAGCTGCCGGTCTTCCCCGCGGGCAAGGACATGGCCACCCGCGCCGCGTCCGGCGAGGTCCTGAACGCCGTCGGCCCGGTCCTGCCGGAGCTGTGGGGCGGTTCGGCCGACCTGGCCGAGTCCAACAACACCACGATCAAGGGCGAGCAGTCCTTCATCCCGGCGGAGTTCCAGACCGACATGTGGAAGGGCGGCCCGTACGGCCGCACCCTGCACTTCGGGGTGCGCGAGCACGCCATGGGCGCGATCCTCAACGGCATCGCCCTGCACGGCGGCACCCGCCCCTACGGCGCCACCTTCCTGGTGTTCTCCGACTACATGCGCCCGGCCGTGCGGCTGGCCGCGCTGATGGAGCTGCCGGTCGTCTTCGTGTGGACGCACGACTCCATCGGCCTGGGCGAGGACGGCCCGACCCACCAGCCGGTCGAGCACCTGTGGGCGCTGCGCGCCATCCCGGGCCTGGACGTGGTCCGCCCCGCGGACGCCAACGAGACGGCCGTCGCCTGGCGCACCGTGCTGGAGAACACCGGCCGCCCGGCCGGCCTGGCGCTGACCCGCCAGAAGCTGCCGGTCTTCGACCGCGACAGGTACGCCTCCGCCGAGGGCGTCGCCAAGGGCGGCTACGTGCTGGCCGAGGCCGGCGACGGCACCCCCGAGGTGATCCTCATCGCGACCGGCTCCGAGGTGGAGATCGCGCTCGCCGCCCGCGAGGCCCTGGAGGCCGAGGGCACCCCGACCCGGGTGGTCTCCATGCCGTGCGTGGAGTGGTTCGCCGACCAGGAGCAGTCCTACAAGGACGAGGTCCTGCCGCCCGCCGTGCGCGCCCGGGTCTCGGTCGAGGCCGGCATCGCGCTCGGCTGGCGCCAGTTCGTCGGCGACGCGGGCGAGTCGGTCAGCCTCGAGCACTTCGGCGCCTCCGCCGACTACCAGACCCTCTACAAGGAGTTCGGGCTCACCCCCGACCACGTGGCGGCCGCCGCGCGGTCCAGCCTCATCAAGGCCAAGGGATAACGCATGACTGAGAATCTGAGGAAGCTCTCCCGGGAGGGCGTGTCCATCTGGCTCGACGACGTCAGCCGGGAGCGCCTTCGTTCGGGCGGCCTCGAACGGCTCATCGAGGAGAAGGGCGTCGTCGGGGTCACCTCCAACCCCACGATCTTCGCCAACGCCGTCGGCAAGGGCAACGCCTACGACGACCAGCTGCGCGACCTGGCGGTCCGCGGGGTGGACGTCGAGGAGGCGGCCCGCGCCGTCACCACCTACGACATCCGCTGGGCCTGCGACGTGCTGCGCCCGGTCTACGACCGCACGGACGGCGTCGACGGCCGGGTGTCCCTGGAGGTGGACCCGCGGCTGGCCCGCGCCACCGAGGCCACGGTCGCCGAGGCCAGGGCCCTGTGGTGGCAGGTCGACCGCCCCAACCTGATGATCAAGATCCCGGCCACCCGGGAGGGCCTGCCCGCGATCACCGCGGCGCTGGCCGAGGGCATCAGCGTCAACGTCACGCTGATCTTCTCCCTGGAGCGCTACGGGGAGGTCGTGGACGCCTACTTCGCCGGCCTGGAGCAGGCCAAGGACAACGGGCACGACCTGCACCGCATCTCCTCGGTGGCGTCGTTCTTCGTCTCCCGCGTGGACACCGAGATCGACAAGCGGCTGGAGAAGCTGGGCCGGCCCGAGCTCAAGAGCAAGGCCGGCCTGGCCAACGCCCGGCTCGCCTACGAGCTGTACGAGCAGAAGACCGCCTCCCCCCGCTGGCAGGCGCTGGCCGAGGCCGGAGCGCTCCCGCAGCGCCCGCTGTGGGCCTCCACCGGGGTGAAGGACCCGGAGCTGCCCGACACGCTCTACGTGACCGAGCTGGTCGCCCCCGGCACCGTCAACACGCTGCCCGAGGCCACCCTGGACGCCGCGGCCGACCACGCCGAGGTCCGCGGTGACACCGTCACGGGCGCCTACCCGGACGCGCACGCCCTCTTCGCCGCGCTGAGGGACGCCGGCGTCGACTACGACGACGTCGTGCGGGTCCTGGAGGACGAGGGCGTGGAGAAGTTCGAAGCCTCCTGGAAGCAGTTCCTCGACACCCTGAAGGGCGAACTGGAGGACAAGGCGTGACATCAGTGGTCACCGCCGCGGGCGTCTCGGTCACCTTGCGCGGCGATGCCGTCGAGGAGACCGAGACCGTCCTGCAGAGGTTGATCTCCGATGGCGTCCCCGGGGCGCTCGCCGCCAAGAACGCCAGCCTCTGGGGACCCGACGCGGTCGCCGAGGCCGGCGGGCGCCTGGGCTGGCTGGACCTGGCCGACACCTCGCGGCCGCTGGTGGGCCCGCTGAACGAGCTGGCCGCCGAGTACCGCGCGGAGGGCCTCGACCACGTCGTGCTGGCCGGCATGGGCGGCTCCTCGCTGGCCCCCGAGGTGATCACCGGTACCGCCGGGGTGGAGCTGACCGTCCTGGACACCACCGACCCGCACCAGGTCGGCCGGGTCGTCGCCGACCGGCTGGAGCGCACGGTCGTGGTGGTGGCGTCCAAGAGCGGCGGCACCATCGAGACCGACGCCCACCGGCGGCTCTTCGAGCAGGCCTTCCGGGACGCGGGGATCACCGGCGACGCGCTCAAGCGCCGCTTCGTGGTGGTGACCGATCCGGGTTCTCCGCTGGAGAACACCGCACGCCAGGCCGGGTACCACGTCGTGCTGGCCGACCCCGACGTCGGCGGGCGCTACAGCGCGCTGAGCGCCTTCGGCCTGGTGCCCTCGGCCCTGGCCGGGGCCGACACGGGGCGGCTGCTGGACGAGGCCGCCGAGCTGTCCCCCGCGCTGCGCCAGCCGTACGACAACCCGGGCCTGGCGCTGGGCGCGGCGATCGGCGCGGCCGGGGCCCGCGGGCACGACAAGCTGCTGCTGGCCGACGCGGGCTCGGGGCTCAGGGGGTTCGGCGACTGGGCCGAGCAGCTCATCGCCGAGTCCACCGGCAAGGAGGGCAAGGGAGTCCTCCCGGTCGTGCTGGAGGGCGTCGACGCGCCCGGCTTCGCCCCCTCCCCCGACGCGCGGGGCGCGGTGCTGGGCTCCTACGACGCCTCGGCGATCACGGTGCGGGGCCCGCTGGGCGCCCAGTTCCTGCTGTGGGAGTACGCCACCGCGGTCGCCGGGCGGGTGCTGGGCGTCAACCCCTTCGACCAGCCCAACGTCCAGGAGTCCAAGGACAACACGGGCGCCCTGCTGAAGGCCGCGGAGGAGCAGGGCTCCGCCGCGCCGGCGGCCGGAGCGCCCGACCTGGTCGCCGGGGCCGTGGAGGTCCACGCGGGCGGCGCGCTCGAGGCCGGCACCCTGTCCGGCGCGCTCGACGAGCTGCTGGCGCTGGTGCCCGCGCGCGGCTACCTCGCCGTGATGGCCTACCTCGACCGCACCGGGCGGGACGCCGGGGCCGCCGACCTGCGGGGGCTGCTGGCCACGCGCGCGGAGCGGCTGCGCGGGCGGCAGGGCACGGCGCACGTCACCTTCGGGTGGGGTCCGCGGTTCCTGCACTCCACCGGCCAGTACCACAAGGGGGGTCCGCAGAACGGTGTCTTCCTGCAGCTCACCGGCGAGGTGGAACAGGACGTCCCGGTGCCGGGCCGCCCCTACACCTTCGGCACGCTGCAGCTGGCCCAGGCGGTCGGCGACCTGCGGGCCCTGCGCTCGCGCGGACGCCCCGCGGTGCGGATCCACCTGCGCGACCGGGCCGAAGGACTCGCGCAACTGACAGACGCCTTGAAAAACTGAGGAACACCCATCGGCCGGGCCGTCCTCCGTCCAGCAGTGGACGGGGGGCGGTCCGGCCTCCGAAGGCAGACCGGTCGATCCCCTCCGCCAAGACCGTGCTCCATGCTCCACCAGTCGAACGACTCGTAGGAAAGGGACCGGGCATGCCATCGCCCGCTGAACTGATCGGGATCGACGGGAACCCGCTGCGGGATCCCCGTGACAAGAGACTGCCCCGCGTCGCCGGACCCAGCGTGCTGGTCCTCTTCGGGGTCACCGGCGACCTCTCGCGCAAGAAACTCCTTCCCGCCATCTACGACCTGGCCAACCGCGGGCTGCTGCCGCCTGGCTTCTCCCTGGTGGGCTTCGCCCGCCGGGACTGGGAGAACCAGGACTTCCGCCAGCTCGCCTACGAGGCGGTCAAGCAGAACGCCCGCACGCCCTTCCGGGAGGAGGTCTGGAACCACCTGTCGGAGGGCATGCACTTCGTGCCCGGCGAGTTCAGCGACCCCGGCGCGTTCGACGCGCTGGCCATGGCCGTGAAGGAACTCGACGAGACCCGCGGCACGGGCGGCAACTACGCCTTCTACCTGTCCATCCCGCCGAAGTTCTTCGACGTCGTCGTGGAGCAGCTGCAGCGCAGCGGGCTGGCGGAACGTTCCGAATCGTCCTGGCGCCGGGTGGTGATCGAGAAGCCCTTCGGCCACGACCTGGCCAGCGCCCGGGAGCTCAACAACATCGTGCACCGGGTCTTCCCCGAGGAGTCGATCTTCCGGATCGACCACTACCTCGGCAAGGAGACGGTGCAGAACATCCTGGCGCTGCGCTTCGCCAACACGATGTTCGAGCCGGTCTGGAACCGCTCCTACATCGACCACGTGCAGATCACCATGGCCGAGGACATCGGCATCGGCGGGCGCGCGGGCTACTACGACGGCATCGGCGCGGCCCGCGACGTCATCCAGAACCACCTGCTGCAGCTGCTGGCGCTGGCCGCGATGGAGGAGCCGACGTCCTTCAGCGCCGAGGCGGTGCGCGCGGAGAAGGCCAAGGTGCTCTCCTCGGTGCGCCTGCCCGACGACCTGTCGCTGAGCACGGCCCGCGGCCAGTACGCGGCGGGTTGGCAGGGCGGCGTGAAGGTGCGCGGCTACCTGGAGGAGGACGGCATACCGGAGTCCTCCACGACCGAGACGTACGCCGCGGTCAAGCTGGAGATCGACTCCCGCCGCTGGGCCGGGGTGCCGTGGTACCTCAGGACCGGCAAGCGCCTGTCCCGCCGCACCACCGAGGTGGCGATGATCTTCCAGCGGGCGCCGCACCTGCCGTTCTCCCAGACCGAGACCGAGGAGCTGGGGCAGAACGCCCTGGTCTTTCGGGTGCAGCCGGACGAGGGCATCACGGTGCGGTTCGGCTCCAAGGTCCCGGGCACCTCGATGGAGGTGCGGGACGTCAACATGGACTTCGCCTACGGCGAGTCGTTCACCGAGTCCTCGCCGGAGGCCTACGAGCGGCTGATCCTGGACGTCCTCATCGGCGACCCGCCGCTCTTCCCCCGGCAGGAGGAGGTCGAGCTGTCATGGAAGATCCTCGACCCGGTCGAGGAGTTCTGGGCCGCGCGCGGCAGGCCCGACCAGTACAAGTCCGGCGGCTACGGTCCCAAGTCCGCCGACCTGATGATGAAGCGCGACGGCCGCGCGTGGCGGAGGATCTGACGTGAACATCGATCTCACCTCGACCACCACCAGACGCATCCAGGAGGCGCTGACCCAGGCCAGGCACCAGATGGGCGGCCCCACCGTGGGGATGGTGCTGACCCTGGTGATCGTCACCGACGAGTCGGCGCAGTACGACTCGCTGCGGGCCGCCAACGAGGCGGCGCGCGAGCACCCGTGCCGGATCCTGACCGTCATCTCCCGCGACCCGCGGGGCGGCTCCTCCCGGCTCGACGCCGAGATCCGCATCGGCGAGACGGGTCCGGGCGAGACGGTGCTGCTGCGCATGTACGGGCCGCTGGCCCAGCACGCCGACTCGGTGGTGGTGCCGCTGCTGGTGCCGGACGCGCCGGTCGTGGTCTGGTGGCCGGGCCAGCCGCCGGACGACCCCGCGGAGGACCCGCTGGGCGCGCTCGGCCAGCGCCGGGTCACCGACTCCTACGCCGCGCTGGACCGGATGGAGGCGCTCTGCCGGCTCAGCCGCTCCTACGCCCCCGGCGACACCGACTTCGCCTGGACCAGGCTGACCCCGTGGCGCACCCTGATGGCCGCCTCGCTGGACCAGCCGACGCCGCCGCTGCGCTCGGCCGAGGTGATGGGCGAGGCCGACAGCCCGAGCGCCGAGCTGCTCGCCGCCTGGCTGGAGACCAGGCTGGGCATCCCGGCCCACCGGCGGGTCTCCGAGGGGCCCGGCATCACCGCGGTGGTGCTGCACAGCGACGAGGGCGAGCTGGCCGTCACCCGGCCTGACGGTCGGGTGGCCACGCTGGCGCGGCCCGGCCAGCCCGACCGGTACGTGTCGCTGCTGCGCCGGCCGATCGCCGAGCTGCTCGCCGAGGAGCTGCGGCGGCTGGACCCCGACGAGGTCTACCACGAGGCCGTGACGCGCTTCGAGAAGGAGCAGAGCCGGCGGGAGGTCCTGCAGGCGGTCACCGCCGAGGCCGCCGGAGCCGGCGAGGCGGCCGAGGCCGCCGTTCCCGGCACGCCCGCCGAGCCGGGCGGCACGCAGGAGCAGAGCGCCGCACCCGAGCCGGAGGGCCCCGCGCCGGGCAAGGGGCGGCAGAACAGGAAGAAGGCGGGTTCATGAGCGCACCCAAGGTCCTGGTCCACCCGGACGCCGAGCTGCTCGCCGCGGGCGTGGCGGCACGGCTGATCAGCCGGCTGGTCGAGGTGCTGGCCGAGCGGGAGACCGCCTCGGTCGTCCTCACCGGCGGCGGCTCCGGCCTGGCGGCGCTGGCCGCCGTGGCCGCCAGCCCCGCGCGGGACGCCGTCGACTGGGGGCGCGTCGACTTCTGGTGGGGGGACGAGCGCTTCCTGCCCTCGGGCGACCCCGAGCGCAACGAGACGGGCGCGCGCGAGGCGCTGCTGGACGCGATCCCGGTCGACCCGGCCCGGGTCCACGTGATGCGCGGCCCGGACGGCCCGGACGGCGACGACGCCGACGCCTCCGCCGCACGGTACGCCGCCGAGCTCGCCGCCGCGGCGGCGGGCCGTGAACCGGCGGTCCCGGCGTTCGACGTCCTGATGCTGGGCGTGGGCCCCGACGCCCACATCGCCTCGCTGTTCCCCGGCCAGGAGGCCGTGCACGAGGCCGGGCGCACGGCGGTGGGGGTGCACGGCTCGCCGAAGCCCCCGCCGACCCGGATCTCCCTCACCGTCCCGGCCATCCGGGCCGCCGAGGAGGTGTGGGTGATCGCGGCGGGCGCGGGCAAGGCCGAAGCCGTCCGCCTCGGCCTTGCCGGCGCCGACCCGGCCGAGGCCCCGGTCGCCGCCGCGCGGGGCCGCCGCGCCACCCTCTACCTGCTCGACCGGGAGGCGGCCTCCGCCCTGCCCTCCTGACCCGCACCCGCCGGCCCCGCGGCACGGCCGTGCCGAACACCACCGCACGGCCGTGCCATCCGACGGCACGCGACCATGCCAGACGCCGCCGCGCGACCGTGCCGGATCCCGCCGCACGGCCGTGCCGGACGCCGCCGGGGGTGGTCGGCGGACGCGGTCGGGGGTGCGGCCCGGCGGGGCTCAGGCCTCGCCGGGCTCGATCCAGAACTCCCGGCCGTTGGTGTAGCCCGCCAGGGGGCGGCCCATGGCCTGGGAGGTGCGGCTGGTGATCTCCCGGAACATGCGCTGGAGGGGCTCGGTGTCGGCGCTGATCCGGAAGGTGCGGCCGGCGCCGACGCTGGCGGCGACGACCGGGACCATCTCGCGGACGAAGCGCTCCTCCTCTTCCGCGGTCAGGGGCAGGGGCTGCCTGGATGCGCGCTGGGGGTGCGTCATGGGCGCGACGATACCTCCTTGCGGCGCAGGACGGTGATGAGCCGCCAGGCCGCCGGGTCCGTCGGCGGGACGTCCGAGAAGTCGCCGTACTGTGCCTCGATCTCCAAAGCCGTCCCGGGGTGCTCGGCGGCGGCGACGCGGACGGCGGCCCGGAGTTCGGTGGCGGTCCAGAAGCGGTAGGGCACGGTGCCCTCGACGACCCGGACGCGGGCCGGGCCGCCGGGGCGCGCGGGCGGTTCGGT
The DNA here is from genome assembly GCF_002995495.1 of Actinocorallia populi. Classification (GTDB taxonomy): domain Bacteria; phylum Actinomycetota; class Actinomycetes; order Streptosporangiales; family Streptosporangiaceae; genus Actinocorallia; species Actinocorallia populi. The sequence goes on from NZ_PVZV01000010.1 coordinate 228,369, forward strand.
GACCTTGATGAGGACGTGGTCGTCCACGAGCTGGGTGAGCGGGTCCAGCACGTCCTGCAGGGAGCCCCAGCGCACCTCGGCGGTGGTGCCGTCCCGTTCGGCGGTCCACTCGGTGGAGGTGGACGGCTCGGGGCCGAGCCGGTCGCCCGGGTGGCTCATCTCCAGGATGTAGACCCCGCCGTCGGCCAGGTGCTCGGCGGCGCGGGTGAAGTGCGCGGCCATCGCGTCGAGGGTGTGCAGGTGGGCGGTGCTGTCGAGCATCGTGACGACGAGGTCGAAGCGTTCGTCCAGTGCGAAGTCGGTCATGTCCGCCTGGACGACGGTCAGGCGGGGCTCCTCGGCGGCGGCGTAGGAGCACATCGCGGGGCTCAGGTCCAGGGCGGTGGCGCGCAGGCCGCGCCGGACGAACTCCCTGGCGTGCTCCGCGGGTCCGGCGGCGAGTTCCAGGACGGTCTCCGGTACCCGTCCGTGCCGTGCCGACCAGCGCAGGAGCGCGTCCACCTCGGCGGGCACGTCGCGGAAGGCGCAGGAGAGTTCGTAGGCTGCCGGATCGTCGTAGATGGCCACCCCGCCATCGTTTCAGCACTGGAGCGTTCCAGTCACCCGGACGCCGGTTCCCGCAGTTCGATGACGATCTCCAGCACGGACGGGTCCTCGGTGCGGGAGGTCCGGCCGCCCAGCGAGGTCAGCAGCCTGCGGATGCGGGTGTTGTCGTGGAGCACGCTGGCGTGCAGTTCCCGCAGGCCCTGCTCGCGGCCCAGGTCCAGCATCCGCTCGGCCAGGGCGCGGCCCAGTCCCCTGCCCTGCAGGCCGTCCTCGACGAGGAGGGCCAGTTCGGCGGCGCCCGGCCCGGCGACGCGCATCATGTGGCCGAGCGCGACGACCTCGCCCGGCGCGCCCTCGACCACCAGGGTCGTGCCGCGGGAACGGTCCAGGAAGCGCTCGAAGACCCGCGGCGACAGGCGCGGTTTGGCGCTGAAGTACCGCATCCGCCGGCTGGCCGTCGAGCAGCGGTCGTGCATCGCATCGACCGCGACCCCGTCGGACGCGCGCAGCGGCCGTATGGTGATCCGGTCCTGCGGTGCCGGCGCTTCGGCGGGGACCGCCATGGAAAACCCCCTCGGTGCTTGATGGCTCCAGGGTTTCCGGCCCGTGTTACAGAGCCGTGTGGCGGGGGTTTCCTGCGGCGGGGCGGTCCGTGATCTCCGTCGCGTGACGCCCGTCTCGCCGGCGCGGGCCGGCGGGACGGGCGCCGCCTGCGTCAGGGGGCGGGCGCCCAGCCCGGCATCGGGTGGGCGGCCATGAACGCGGCGATCTCCGCGGCGATCCGCGCGAGCGCCGCCTCGTCGCCGTGTGCCTTGACCGCTTCGTCGATCCAGCCCGCGACGCGCGGCATGTCGGACCCGGTGAGGCCGCGCGTGGTGATGGCCGCGGTGCCCAGCCGCAGGCCCGACGGGTCGAACGGCTTGCGGGGGTCGAACGGGACGGTGTTGTGGTTCAGTTCGACGCCCGCGGCGTCCAGCGCCTGGGCCGCGGGCTTGCCCGCCACGCCCCTGTTCGTCAGGTCGATGAGGATGAGGTGGTTGTCGGTGCCGCCGGAGACCAGGTCGAAACCGCGCTCCAGCAGCGCCGCGGCCAGTGCGCGGGCGTTGGCGACGACCCGGCGTGCGTAGTCGGCGAAGTCCGGGGCGGCCGCCTCCTTCAGCGCCACGGCGATGGCGGCGGTGGTGTGGTTGTGCGGGCCGCCCTGCAGGCCGGGGAAGACCGCCTTGTCGAGCGCCGCGGCGTGCTCGGCCGTCGACATGATCATCGCGCCGCGCGGGCCGCGCAGGGTCTTGTGGGTGGTGGTGGTGATCACGTCGGCGTGGCCGGCCGGGGAGGGGTGGGCGCCGCCCGCGATGAGCCCCGCCAGGTGCGCGATGTCGGCGACGAGCACCGCCCCGGCCTCCCGGGCGATCTCGGCGAAGGCCGGGTAGTCGATGGTGCGGGGGATCGCGGTGCCGCCGCAGAAGATGATCTTCGGGCGCTCCTTCAGCGCCAGGTCGCGCACCTCGTCCAGGTCGACGCGGCCGGTGTCGGCGCGCACCCCGTAGCGCACGGGCGTGAACCACCTGCCGGTGGCGCTGACGGACCAGCCGTGGGTGAGGTGGCCGCCCATCGGCAGGGCCATGCCCATGACGGTGTCGCCGGGCCGCAGGAACGCCAGGTAGACGGCGAGGTTGGCGGGCGAGCCCGAGTAGGGCTGGACGTTGGCGTGCTCGACCCCGAACAGGTTCCTGGCCCGCTCGGCGGCCAGGGTCTCGACCGGGTCGACGAACTGCTGGCCCTCGTAGTACCGGCGGCCCGCGTAGCCCTCGGAGTACTTGTTGGTCAGCACCGAGCCGGTGGCCTCCAGGACCGCCGGGGAGACGTAGTTCTCCGACGCGATCAACCGGAGCTTGGCGTGCTGGCGGGCCGCCTCCCCCTCGACGAGGGCGGCGAGGTCGGGGTCCGCGGCGTGCAGATGGGTCAGGGCGGGCTGGTGCATGGCGCTCTCCACGAGTTCGCGCGGCAGCACCCAGGCGCGCGGTGCCCGCTCGATCTCGCTCCCCGGTGGTGCTCCACCTTGACTGCGCCAGTCGCTTCTGTCTTCGCCGATCGTACACAGGGAAGGATGGGAGCACCATGGAGCTGATCCTGATCCGGCACGGGGAGAGCACCGGGAACGCGGCACGGCGCGCGGCGCTGCGGGCGGGCGCCGAGGTCATCGACGTGCCCGAACGCGATCCGGACGTGCCGCTGTCGCCGCACGGCCGGGAGCAGGCGGAGTCGCTCGGCCGCTTCCTGGCCGGGCTGGAGCCGCCGGAACTGGTCGTCTCCTCCCCGTACGCGCGGGCGCTGGAGACCGTCCGCCTGGCCACCGGGCGCGCCGACGTCCGGCTGGACGAGCGGCTGCGCGACCGGGACATGGGGGTGTTCGAGCGGCTGACGCCCGCGGGGATCCGGGCGCGCTTCCCCGAGGAGTGGCGGCGGCAGCGGGAACTGGGCAAGTTCTACTTCCGCCCGCCCGGCGGGGAGTCGTGGGCCGACATCGCGCTGCGGCTGCGCTCCTTCCTGCGGGACCTGCCCGCCGGGGGCAGGGTGCTGGTCTCGACCCACGACGCGGTGATCCTCGTCTTCGCCTACCTCCTGGAGGGCCTGTCCGAGGCCGAGCTGATGGAGCTGGAGCGCACGAGGCTGGCCAACTGCTCGGTCTCGCTCTGGCGGGACGGGGAGCGGCTGGTCTTCAACGAGGTCTCCCACCTGGAGTGAGGCTCACACCCCGAAGACGCGGGCGCACAGCTCGGTGCACCGGTCGGCGAGCTCCCCGGGCGCGGCGGGGTACCGTCCGGCGAGCCAGGCGGAGATGAGGCCGCCGACGCCCCCCACGCAGAACAGGGCGTGGCCGCGGAAGTCGCCGGGGGCCACCGAGCTCACGCCCGCGGCGACGGCGTCGGCGACGGCCAGCAGCGCGTCGTGGCGGCGGGTCTCCAGGGCGGGGCTGCCCGCGGGGTCGGTGAAGGCGACCCTGGCGTACCGGGGGTCGTCGGCCAGCGCGGTGAACAGGGCGAGGAACATCGTCCGCATGACGGTGCGGGGCTCGCCGGTGAACGGGGCGGCCGGCAGCCCGCCGGTCAGCTCGTCCCTGACCCGGTCGAAGACCGCCAGCAGCAGGGCGTCGCGGTCGGTGAAGGACTCGTAGAAGTAGCGGTCGGTCAGCCCGGAGCGGGCGCAGACGCCGCGGACGGAGACGCCGGACCAGCCGAGCTCGCTCCACAGGTCCAGGGCCGCCGCCAGCAGCCGCTCCCGGCGTTCGGCGACGCGCTGCTGGGGGCTGCGGCCCCGGTAGGCCCGTGTGCTCATCGTGCATCATCTTGCCCCAAGTTATTGACGACGAGCGTCCTCAGATTAAAGGCTGTGCGGCATGACCTACGGCGTGTTCGAACCCCTCCTCGAAGAACGCTCCTACGACGTCACCGAGATCGAAGGCGCCGTCCCCGAAGGGCTGCGCGGCTCCCTCTACCGCAACGGGCCCGGCAGATGGCAGGTCGGCACCACCCTCCTGGACTGCATCTTCGACGGCGACGGCATGGTGTCGCGGTTCACCTTCGACCAGGGGCGGATCACCTTCCGCAACCGCTACCTGGACACCCCCCAGTACCGGGCCAAGCGCCGCTGGCGCGCAGGGGTCGGCACGTCCACCGGGATACCGATGCCGCCGGCCAACACCGCCAACACCAGCCTGTCGTTCCACGCGGGCGACCTGATGGCCCTGTGGGAGGGCGGCAAGCCCACCCGGATCGACCCGGACACACTGGAGACCTACGGCCTGCACGACTTCGGCGGGCGGCTCAAGGGCCTGGGGATGTGGTCGGCGCACCCGCGGTTCGACCCCGCCACCGGCGAGATGTTCAACTTCGGGCTGAAGTTCCTGCCGACGCCCGGCTTCCACTGCTACAAGACCGACCGCGAAGGACGGACGAGCCGGATCGCCTCCGTCCGGGTCAAGGGGCTGCCCTGGACCCACGACTTCGGGCTCACCGAACGGCATCTGGTGTTCGTGCTCGGCCCCGCCACCCCGAACGTCGGCCAGATCCTGCGCGGCCGCTCCGCGGTCTCGGCCCTGCACTACCGCCCCGAGCAGCCGACACGGTTCCTGCTCGTGCCCCGCGACGGCGGCGAGCCCCGGATCGCCGAGCACGCCGCGACGATGGGCACCCACATCACCAACGCCTACGAGGACGGCACGGACACCGTGGTGGAGGTCGTCCGGTACCCCGACTTCACCCTGCTCAAGGCGGACCTGCGGAACTTCCGGGAGAGGTTCCACCTGACCCGCCCCAACAGCCTCGCCCGCTACCGCATCACCCCGACCCGGGTGATCGAGGAGCAGCTCACCGACCACCCCTGCGAACTGCCGCAGTTCGACTGGCGGCGCTCGACGCGCAGGCACCGGTACAGCTACCTGAGCGGCTGCCACGCCTCCGAGGGGCTCTTCGACGCCGTGCTGAGGGTCGACCACGAGACCGAGGAGGTCGCCTCGCACGTGCTCGGCGACTGCGTGGGCGAACCCGTCTTCGTCCCCCGCGCCCCGGACTCCGCCGAGGACGACGGGTGGCTGCTCTGCGTCGTCTACCGGGAGGCCGACCACCGGTCGGGGCTGGCGATCCTCGACGCGCGGAGCCTGGACCTCCTGGCGACGGCGTGGCTGCCCCACCACATCCCCTACGGCTTCCACGGGATCTTCACCGAGCGGCTGCCCGGGTCGTGAGCGCGGCGCGTTCGCCGACGGCGGCGGGGCACGCGACAATGGTCGGCGACCGACGACCCGAGGAGCCGCAGATGCGCACGTTCGCCGACCTGGACGAGTTCGCCACCGCCGTGGGAGAGGAGCTCGGCCACAGCGAGTGGCAGGAGGTCACCCAGGAGCAGGTGGACAAGTTCGCGGACGCCACCGGCGACCACCAGTGGATCCACGTCGATCCCGAGCGCGCCGCCGCCGAGGGCCCCTTCGGCGGCACCATCGCCCACGGCTACCTGACGCTCAGCCTGGTGACGGCGCACGTCATGCAGACCTTCACCATCGAGAAGCTGTCCATGGTCGTCAACTTCGGCCTCAACAAGGTGCGCTTCCACACCCCCGTCCCCGTCGGCGCCAAGATCCGCGCCAGGGCGACGCTGATGGACCTGAAGAACTCCCCGGCGGGCCGCCTGGGCACCCTCAAGGTCACCATGGAGATCGACGGCCAGCGCCGCCCCGCCTGCGTCGCCGAGGTCCTCGCCCTCTACCGCAACGACTGAGGCCCGTCACGCGTCGCGGGCGCGCAGCGCCGCCCAGCCGCCCGCGACCGCGGCGGCCGCCCACAGGAGGAGCACCGGCAGCGCGGTCCCGCCGCCGTAGGGCTCGCCCGCCCGGGTCATCAGCACGGCGCCCGCGACGCTCGGCGTGTACTCGCCGGCCGTCTCCAGCCAGCCGACGCCGGTGACCTTCACCAGCTCCGGCAGGACCAGCAGCACCATGATGATCGTCGTGATGGTGCCGGCCGCGCTGCGGAACACCGTGCCGGTACCGATCACGAGCACCGCGATCAGGGCCAGGTAGACGCCCGTGCCGAACGCCGCCGCGGCCAGCTCGCCGGCGGTGTAGGCGCCGTGCTCGCCCGCGAAGACGGCGGTGACCAGCGTGCCCAGCACGCAGAACACCGTTCCCGCAGCCGCTGCGACGGCCGCGACGACCGCCGTCTTGGCCAGGAGCATCCGTCCCCGTACGGGGACGCCCCGCAGCGTGGCGCGGATGGAGCCGTTCGCGTACTCGGCCGTGGTGGCGAGCGTCGCCATCACCAGCACCGCCAGCTGGACCAGCATGATGCCCTGGGCCGCCAGGTGCGGCGCGGGCCGTGCCACGTCGAAGCCGTTCTTCTCGCTGGCTTCGACCGACATGCCGATGACCGCCGCGAACACCGCGCACAGGAGCACGCCCGCGGCCAGGCTCCACCAGGTGGACCGGACGCTCCAGAGTTTGGTCCACTCGAACGCGATCGCGCCCCGGAGGCCGCCGCCCTTGGCGGGGGTGGTGAGCCGAAGTGCCGTCGTCATCTCGTTCATGCCTTCCGGTGGTTCGCGGCGGTGGGGGCGGTAGAGCCGTATTCCACGCTCTCGGCGGTGAGTTCCATGTACGCCTGCTCCAGGCTGGCCATGCGCGGGCTCAGCTCGTGGACGGGGACGCCGCACCCGAACGCCGCATCGCCGATCTCCTCGGGGGTGCCTCCGGTGACGAGCAGCGCCCCGCTCTCCGGCGTCACGGACATCCCCGCGGCCCGGAGCCGCCGCTCCAGCGTCTCGGGACGGGGCGTGCGGACCAGGACGGCGTTTCGCGAACTGCCCGCGATGACCTCCCCGATCGGGGCGTCGGCGATGAGCCTGCCCCGCCCGATGACCACCAGGTGGTCGGCGGTCTCCTGCATCTCGCTCATCAGATGGCTGGAGACCAGGACGGTGCGGCCTTCGGCGGCCAGGGAGCGCATCAGCTCGCGCACCCAGCGCACGCCGTCCGGGTCCAGGCCGTTGACCGGCTCGTCGAACAGCAGCACGCCGGGGTCGCCCAGCAGCGCGGCGGCGATGCCCAGGCGCTGGCCCATGCCGAGCGAGAACGAACCGATCCGCTTGCCGCTCACGGAGGCCAGGCCCGCGGTCTCCAGCACCTCCTCGACCCGGGAGGCGGGAATGCCGTTGCTGCGGGCCAGGCCGAGCAGATGGCGGTACGCCGAAGACCCCGGGTGCCCGGACCCTGCGTCGACAAGCGCCCCCACCTCGCGCAGCGGATGCCGAAACGCCCGGTAGGGCTTGTCATTGATGAGCGCGCGGCCCTCCGTCGGCGCGTCCAGGCCGACGATCATGCGCATCGTCGTCGATTTCCCCGCCCCGTTGGGGCCGAGGAAGCCGGTGACCTTCCCGGGCCTGATCTGCGAAGAGAGGCCGGCCACCACCGTCTTCTCGCCGTGGCGCTTGCTCAGCCGATCCAAAATGATCATCGTGTGCGGGCTCCTTTTCCGACTACACGAGGAACCTAGGAGCCCGCCTCCCCGCCGGGCATCCGGCGATCGGCACCGGTCTTCTCCGTCTTTCGACGGAGCCGGCCGCGACGGCCGGGCCGTCCTCAGCGGCGGATGAGGCCGAGATCGGTGGCCGCGGCGACGGCGGCGGTGCGGGAGTCGACGCCGAGCTTCACGTAGACGCGGGCCAGATGGGACTTGACGGTGCCCTCGGTGAGGTGGAGCCGCTCGGCGACGCGCTGGTTGGACAGGCCCTCGGCGACCAGTCCGAGGACCTCGGTCTCGCGGCGGGTCAGCGAGCTGTGCGGGGCGCGCAGGCGGTTCATGAGACGGTCGGCGACGGCCGGGGCGAGGATGGTGCGGCCGGCCGCGGCGGTGCGCACGGCGGCGGCCAGGTCCTCGGGCGGCGCGTCCTTGAGGATGTAGCCGGTGGCCCCGGCCTCGATGGCGGGCAGGGTGTCGGCGTCGGTGTCGTAGGTGGTGACGATCAGGACGCGCGGGGCCGCGGGGCGGGCTGTGATCGCGGCTGTGGCCTCGGCGCCGTTCATCCCCCCGCCGAACTGCAGGTCCATCAGCACCACGTCGATGTCGCCGGCGGCGGCGCGCACGACGGCCTCCTCCGCGGTGGCGGCCTCGGCCGTCACCGCCATGCCGGGTTCGGTCTCCAGCACGGCGCGCAGCCCGGCCCGCACCACGGGGTGGTCGTCGGCCAGAAGGAGGCGGATCGGGTCCCCGGTCATGGGCGTGCCTCGGATTCGGTGTCGGCGAGCGGGATCCGGGCGGCCAGGGCGGTGCCCCGGCCGGGCGCGGACGTGACGGTGAGGGCGCCGCCGAGGGCGTCCAGCCTGGCGCGCATGGCGGCCAGGCCGAACCCGCCGCCGTCCGGACCGGGCTCGGGCGGCAGGTCCGCGTCGAAGCCCGCGCCGTCGTCGACGACGTCCAGGGCCACCCGGCCGCCCGGATAGCCGAGGGAGACCTCGGCGTTGGCGGCGCGGGCGTGGCGGACGGTGTTGGCGAGGGCGGACTGGGCGACGCGCAGCAGGGCCACCTCGTACGCGGTGGGCAGCGGCACGGGGTCGCCGGTGAGGCGGAAGGCCACGGCGAGCCGGTGGCGGGCCGAGGTGGTGGCGCACAGGCGTTCCAGCGCGTCGGCCAGGGTGCCGGCCGCCAGGGCCGGCGGGCTCAGGGCGGCGACGAAGCGGCGGGCCTCGGCGAGGTTGTCCACGGCTGCGTGGCGGGCCTGGTCCACGTAGCGGGCCGCGGTCTCGGGCCGGCCGGGCAGGGCGCGTTCGGCGGCGCGCAGCAGCAGCTGGATGCTGGACAGCCCCTGGGCGAGGGTGTCGTGGATCTCGCGGGCGAGGCGTTCGCGCTCCTCCAGGACACCGGCGGTGTGCTGGGCGGCGGCCAGGTCGGCGCGGGTGGCGGTCAGCTCCTCGATGAGCTCGCTGCGGCGTTCGCTCTCCCGGTAGAGGGCCTGGTAGCCCAGCACCACCGCGACCGCCACCGCCGCGCCGAGCGCCGGACCGATCACGGTGGCCGGGCCGACGGCTCCGGTGTGGACGGTGAAACCGGTGATCGCCGCGAGCGCCGTCGCCGACACCGCTGCGATCCCGGCGCGGCGCGGCAGCAGGTGGAGCTGCAGGAAGTACAGCGGGAAGGCGACCCACACCCCGTCGGCGGACAGCGCCAGCAGCACCAGCCAGACCGCGCCCGTGGCGGCCAGCCACGACGCCGCGGCGCGCCGGGACCGGGTGACCGCGGGCAGGAGCGGGCCCGCGGCGTACACCAGCGCGCACGCCCCGGCCGCGGCCACGACCGCTCCCGCGCCCGGCACGCCCCCGGCCACGGCGCGGACCGCCGTCAGGGCGAGCAGGCCGACGATCAGCAGGTGCAGGCACCAGGTCAGGGCCCTGGTGGTGGGAGTCAGCGCGTTCACGATCGTCCCAGCCTACGAACCCGTTCCCCCTCCTACATCCATCGAAAGACACAACCCCGCGGCCTCCTTCCGGCCCGCGAAGACTCCTCCTCCGCCGGATGCCCGGACCCGGTCCGTGCGGCGACGGTGGAGGCGCACCGTTTCCGCCGACGGAAGGGAAGGTCCGGAAAGTGTTCGTCGCCTGGAGGGACCTGAAGTTCGCCAAGGGGCGGTTCGCCCTGATGGCAGCCGTCATCGTGCTGATCACCCTGCTGGTCGGCCTGCTGTCGGGGCTGACCGCCGGGCTGGCCCGGCAGAACGTCTCCGCGATCACCGGCCTGCCCGGGACGGAGATCGCCTTCGCCGCCCCCGGCGGCGGGCAGGACCTGTCGTACTCCGGTTCCGCCGTCACCCGCGGCCAGTGGGAGCGCTGGGCCGGGGTCCCCGGGGTGCGAAGCGCCGAGCCGCTGGGGATCTCCACCACCAGGGCCGCCGCCGGCGGCAGGACCGCCGGGGTCTCCGTCTTCGGCGTCGAACCCGGCTCCGCCCTGGCTCCCGCGGGCGAGAAGATCCGCGACCGCGCGGCGGTGCTGTCCGCCACCGCCGCCGCCGGCCTCGGCGTGCGCGCGGGCGGCACCTTCACCCTCGCCGGACGGGAACTCACCGTGGCCGCCGTCGCCGGTGACGCCTTCTTCAGCCACACCCCGGTCATCTGGACCGCCCTGGACGCCTGGCGTACGACCGCCCCGCCCTCCGGCGGCTCCGGCGGGCCCGAGGCGACCGTGATCGTCCTGAACACCGGCCCCGGCGCGGACCTCGCGGCCGCCGACCGGGCGGCGGGCACGAGGACGGTCTCCAGGGACGCGTCCTTGGCCGCGATCGGCTCCTACGCCTCCGAGAACGGCTCCCTGCAACTGATGCGCGGCTTCCTGTTCGCCATCTCCGCCCTGATCATCGGCGCCTTCTTCACCGTGTGGACCATCCAGCGCAGCGGCGACATCGCCGTCCTCAAGGCGCTGGGCGCCTCCACCGCGGGCCTGCTGCGCGACGCCCTCGGCCAGGCCGCCGTCCTGCTGACCGGCGGCACGCTGGCCGGCACCGCGATCGCCGCCGCCGTCGGCGCGGCCGTCTCCCGGGGGGACGTGCCCTTCCTCCTCACCCCCGCCACCGTCCTCCTCCCGGCCGCCGTGATGATCCTCCTCGGCGTGCTCGGGGCCGCCCTGTCCGTCCACCGCATCGCCTCCGTCGACCCGCTGACCGCACTGGGGAGCACCCGATGAGCCTCGACCTGCACGACGTCACCCTCACCTACCCCGACGGCGACGGCCGGCTGACCGCCCTCGACCGCGTCACCCTGAACGTGCCCGGGGGCGGCCTCACCGCGGTCGTCGGCCCCTCCGGGTCGGGGAAGTCCAGCCTCCTCGCCGTCGCAGCCACCCTCATCGCCCCCGACCGCGGCACCGTCGTCATCGACGGCACCGAGACCACCGGCATGACCCGCGGCGAGCTCACCGGGCTGCGCCGCCGCAAGGTCGGCATCGTCTTCCAGCAGGCCAACCTCATCCCCTCCCTCACCGCCGCCGAACAGCTCCAGGTCATGGCCCGCCTCGACGGCCGCTCCCCCGCCGGGGCCAGGACCCGCGCGATGGAGCTGCTCGAGGCCGTCGGCCTCGCCGGCCAGGCCGCCCGCCGCCCCCACGGCCTCTCCGGCGGCCAGCGCCAGCGCGTCAACATCGCCCGCGCCCTGATGAACGACCCCGCCGTCCTCCTGGTCGACGAGCCCACCAGCGCCCTCGACCACGAACGCGGCGCCGCCGTCATCGAGCTGATCACCGGCCTCACCCGGCGGCGGGGCACCGCCACCGTCCTGGTCACCCACGACCGCGCCCATCTCGCCGCCGCCGACCGGATCGTCCAGGTCCACGACGGGCGCCTCCGGCACACCGCCGCCCCCTGATCCTCTGTCTTTCGACAGATCCGGACCCCGGCGCCGCTCTTATAGCCTGCTGGAATGCAGCGACGGCAGCCGTTCGACCGGAAGGACCTCCTGCTCCCGGCCCTCCTCCTGGCGCCCTCGGTGCTGGAGAGCAGCACCCTGACCGAGCGGCCCGCCGCGTCCGCGGGCGCGGCCGCCGTCATCGTCCTGGCCGCCGCGGTGCGGCGGGCCTCCCCCCTGTACTCCCTGCTCCTGACCTCCGCGCTGGTCCTCTTCACGCTGTGGCTCGACGGGAGCATGTGGACGTTCCTGGCCTGCTTCGTCCTGAGCTGCCTGGCGGGGCGGCGGGGGACCGGGCTCGGGGCGGCGCACGCCGTGTTCGCCCTGACGGGGACGGCGGGCGCGGTGCTGGTCACCGCCTCCGGGGAGACCGAGAGGCTGATCACCCTGCTGATGCTCGGGTTCGCCGGCTGCGTCCTGCCGTGGTGGGCGGGCGACTGGTGGCGGCAGCGCTCCCGGCTGGCGGAGGCCGGGTGGGAGCGGGCCGAGCGGCTGGAACGCGAGCAGCTCTTCGCCGCCGAGCAGGCGCGGCTCAGGGAGCGCGCGCACATCGCCCGCGACATCCACGACTCCCTCGGCCACGAGCTCAGCGTGATGGCGCTGCTGGCGGGCGGTCTGGAACTCGCTCCCGACCTGCCCGACCGGCACCGCGAGTCCGCGGCCCGGCTGCGCGAACGCTCCACCCTGGCCATCGAGCGGCTGCACGAGGCCATCGGGCTGCTGAAGGACGGATCGGCGGGGCCGTCCGGCGAAACCGTCGCCGAGCTCATCCGGCGCTTCGAGCATTCCGGGACACCGGTGCTGCTGGAGGAGGAGGGCGACGACCCCGGGTCGTCGCCGATCGCCGAGCGCGCCGTCTACCGGGTGGTCCAGGAATCGTTGACCAACGCGGCGAAACACGCGCCGGGCTCGGCCGTCGCCGTACGGGTGGAGCACACGGACGAGGGCATCGAGGTGTCCGTCCGCAGCGGGCGGCCGGAAGGGGATCGCCCGGCCGGCGCGGCGGGCGGCGGCTCCGGGCTGATCGGGCTGGACGAACGGGTCCGCCTGGCGGGCGGGCGCCTCGTGGCCGGTCCCACCCCGCAGGGGTTCGAGGTCGTCGCACGGGTGCCCCGGACCCCGTCTCCGGCCGCACGGCCCTACGACGACGCCCCCGCGGACGTCCCCGTGCTCCCGGAGCCGGGCGGGTCCGCCACCGCGCTGCTGCGGGCGAGGACGCGGCTGCGCCGCGGCGTCCGTCGGGCCGCGCTGGTCCCGGTGCTGATCGGCATCGGACTCGTCGCGCTGCTCGTGGGGTTCCAGGTCGCCACCTCGGTGAACACCGCCGTGGCGACGGCCGACTACGACCGGATGCGCGTAGGGCAGCCGCGCGCCGAACTCGTCCCGGTGCTGCCGTCCCACTGGTTCAGCGAGCCCCCGCCGGTCATCGTCGAGCCCGCGATCCCGGACGGGGCCGCGTGCGAGTACTACCGGGCGGGTCACGACATCCTGCAGACCACCGAGAAGATGTACCGGTTGTGCTTCGAGGACGGGGTGCTGGTGTCCAAGGACGTCCTGCGCGGCGGCGGCATCCCTGGAGGGAACAGATGATCCGGGTACTGATCGCCGACGACGAGGGCATCGTCCGGTCCGGGGTCCGCGCCATCCTGGCCTCCGACCCCGAACTCGAGGTGGTGGCCGAGGCCGCCGACGGGAGGGAGGCCGTCGAGCTCGCCGGCCTGCACTCCCCCGACGTGGCCCTCCTGGACATCCGGATGCCGCGCCTGGACGGCCTCGGCGCGCTGGAGGAGCTGAAAGCCCTCGTCCCGAGGACCGCGGTGGTCATGCTCACCACCTTCGGTGAGGACGGATACATCACGCGGGCGCTCGACCGGGGCGCCTCGGGTTTCCTGCTGAAGGCGTCGGACCCGCGCGAGCTGGTCGCGGGCGTCCGCGCCGTGGCGTCCGGAGGCGCCTGCCTGTCGCCGCTGGTGGCGCGGCGGCTCATCACCGAGCTCCGCCGGGAACACGTGCGCCCGGAGGCCGGGACCCGGGTGGCGGCGCTGACCGCGCGCGAACGCGAAGTGCTGGCCCTCCTGGGCGGCGGGTTGTCGAACGGCGAGATCGCCCGCCGCCTCCACCTGGTGGAGGGGACCGTCAAGACCCACGTCAGCGCGATCTTCCAGCGGCTGGGGGTCCGCAACCGGGTGGAGGCGGCGATCGTCGCCTACGAGGCGGGGCTGGTGCGGGCCTCGGGACCGCGCTGACGGAGCCCGTGGGGCGTCCGGGCGTCCTCGAGGCCCGCCGGGGCCGTGCGGCTACTTCAGCTCCGCCAGCGCCGTCTCGATCGCCCGGTGGAAGGTGGGGTAGGCGTAGATCATGTGCTTCAGGGCGGAGACCGGGACCCTGCCGTGGATCGCGACGGCCAGGGCGCTCATCACCTCGCCGCCCGCCGGGCCCGCGGTGGTGGCGCCCACCAGTTCGTCCCCGGCGGCCACCAGCTTGATGAAGCCCTCCGCCTCGTGGATCCAGCCGCGGCTGGAGGACGACAGCGGCGTGCAGCCCGTGCGCACGTCCAGGCCCTTCTCGCGGGCCTGCGCCTCGGTGAGGCCCACCGCGCCGACCTCCGGGTCGGTGAACGTCACCCGCGGCAGCGCGCGGTAGTCGGCGGGCGGCCCGTCCTGGCCGAGGATGTCGCGGACGGCGATCGCGGCCTGGTACATCGACACATGGGTGAAGGCGCCGTGGCCGGTGACGTCCCCGATCGCCCACACCCCGTCCGCGGCGCGCATCCGCTCGTCGACGGTGATCGTCCGCGCGGACTCGTCCAGGCCGATCTTCGCCACGCCGAGCCGACCCAGGTCCGTTTTGCGGCCGGTGGCGACCAGGAAGCGCTCCGCCTCGAACGAGCGGCCGCCCGCCTCCACGGTGAACCGGCCGTCGGAGTACCCGACCCGCTCCGCCTTCTGCCCGGTGTGGACGGCGATGCCCTCCCGCTCGAAGACCTGCGCGACGAGGTCGCCCGCCTCCGGCTCCTCGCGCGAGAGCGGCCGCCGGCCGCCCTCCAGCACGGTGACCCGGGTCCCGAACCGGGCGAACGCCTGTGCCATCTCCACGCCGATCGGCCCGCCGCCCAGCACCAGCAGCGACTCGGGCGCCCTGGTCGTCTTGACCGCCTCCCGGTTCGTCCAGAACGGCGTGCCCTCGAGCCCCTCGATCGGCGGCACCACGGGCTCGGTGCCGGGGTTGAGCACGACGGCGCGGCGCGCGCGCAGCACCCGCTCCCCCACCGTCACCTCGCGGGGCCCGCTGACGCGCCCGAACCCGCGGACGAGCCGTCCGCCCTTGTCGGTGAACCTGTCGGCGGCCGCCTTGTCGTCCCAGTCGGCCGTCGCCTCCCGCAACCGCGCGGCGACCGGATCCCACGACGCCCGGACCTTCGCCTCCCCCGCCAGGCGGTTCACCCGCCGCGCCTCGGCCAGCGCGTCCGCCGCCCGGATCATCATCTTGCTCGGGATGCACCCGTAGTACGGGCACTCTCCCCCGACCAGTCCCGCCTCGACCCCGATCACGTCCAACCCGGCCTCGGCCAGCCTCCCGGCGGCGTCCTCCCCACCGGGTCCCATCCCCACGACCACGACATCCACTTCAGTGACTTCAGCCATGATCCATCCCTACCCGCTCGGGGCGGCTCACAGCTTGAAATCTTGTGAACCGGGCGGTTTCGGCCTGAGCTCCGGGCCGAACCGCGGTCCGGGCCGCGACGCCCGGAGAACGCCGTGGCGGACGCCGGCGGGAACGTGGAAGCGCGGGGACTCCCGGCGCCGCGAACACGAAGACCCGGCGTCCCCGTGAGGGGGCCGGGTCCGCGGTGGGCCGGACGCCTAGTTGCGGGCGGCGGAGGCCATGGCGGCCTGGACGAGGCGGCGCTTCTCGCGCAGCTTGCCGAGGGCCTCCTCGAGGATGGCCTGGCCGTCGGCGTCGGAGCGGCGCTCCTTCACGTAGGCGAGGTGGGTCTTGTAGGGCTCGTTCTTGGGAGCCGCGGGCGGGTTCTGCTCGTCGGTGCCGGCCGGGAGGCCGCAGCGGGGGCAGTCCCAGGTCTCGGGGACCTGGCAGTCGCTGGCGAAGCTGGGGCGGGTTTCGTGCTTGTTGGCACAGTAGAAGCTGATGATGACACGGGGGGCGGCCTCGCCGCGCTCCGCCTCGCCCATCGGGCCGGCGCCGACCCTGCTTCCGCGAATGGCACTGCCACTAGCCACGGACACTCCTTGATTGATAACCGCGCACCGGGAGCTCGCGCTCCCGGTGCGCCACTGTCGTACGTCTTCGGCTCGGGCGCCGACGGAGGGTCAGTTGCCCTGAGCCTTGAACAGGAAGCCGAGCACCACGATCGAGGCGAACCAGATGACCCCGGTGGCGACCGTGAGACGGTCCAGGTTGCGCTCGACCACCGACGACCCGCCGAGCGAGGAGGAGATGCCGCCGCCGAACATGTCGGACAGGCCCCCGCCCTTGCCCTTGTGCATCAGCACGAGCAGGACCATGAGCAGGCTCGTGATGATCAGCACGATGGAGGTTGCAAGAATCACAGCGTCAGCGCCTTCTGGCCATCCCCGCGCCGGACGCGGGGCTCGAATAGTAGGACGACGGACAGGCGAATCGGTTTACCTGTCGTTATGAAGGGTACGACGAACCAGTCTGTGGTTCAGCAGAACCCAGCTGTCACACGGGCAAGTTTGGCTCAACCCGCCACCGGGAGCTCCCGGTATCGGCAGATCTTGACGAACTCCTCGGCGTCGAGCGCGGCTCCGCCGATCAACCCGCCGTCCACGTCGGCCTGCGCCATGAGACCCGTCACATTCGAGGACTTCATCGAGCCACCGTAGAGGACGCGGACGGTCTGGGCCACCTCGGCGTCGTAAAGCTTCTCCAGCCGGCCGCGGATCGCGCCGCAGACCTCCTGCGCGTCCTCGGGGGTGGCGACCTCGCCGGTCCCGATCGCCCAGACCGGCTCGTACGCGATGACGACGCCCTTGGCCTGCTCGGCGGTGAGCCCCTCGAGCGCGCCGTCGACCTGCGCGAGGGTGTAGGCCACCTGCTCCCCGGCCTTGCGCACGTCCAGGCCCTCGCCGACGCAGACGATCGGGATGAGGCCGTTGGCCAGCGCGGCCTTGGCCTTGGCGTTCACGATCGCGTCGGTCTCGTGGTGGTACTGGCGGCGCTCGGAGTGGCCGACGGTCGCGTAGGTGCAGCCGAGCTTGGCCAGCATCGCGCCGGAGACCTCGCCGGTGTAGGCGCCGGAGGCGTGGGCGGAGACGTCCTGCGAGCCGTAGGCGAGCTTCAGCCGGTCGGCGTCGATGAGGGTCTGCACCGAGCGGATGTCGGTGAAGGGGGGCAGGACCGCGACGTCCACCGCGTCGTAGTCCTTGTCCTTGAGCGCGAACGCGAGCTTCTGCACCAGCGCGATCGCCTCGAGGTGGTTGTTGTTCATCTTCCAGTTGCCGGCCATCAGGGGCTTACGGGCCATGGTTTCAGTCCTCCAGAGCTTCCAGGCCGGGCAGGGTCTTTCCTTCGAGGTACTCCAGGCTGGCGCCGCCGCCGGTGGAGATGTGCGAGAAGGCGTCCTCGTCGAAGCCGAGGGTGCGGACGGCCGCGGCGGAGTCGCCGCCGCCGACGACCGTGAAGGCGCCGGAGTCCAGGAGCCCCTGGGCGACCGCGCGGGTGCCGTGGGAGTAGGGCTCCATCTCGAACACGCCCATCGGGCCGTTCCAGAACACCGTCTTGGCGTCGGCGAGCCGGGACGCGAAGAGCCTGCCGGACTCGGGGCCGATGTCCAGGCCGAGCCGGTCGGCGGGGATGGCGTCGGCGGCGACCACGTCGTGCTCGGCGTCCGCGCTGAACGCGGTGGCGGCGACGATGTCGACGGGCAGGACGAACTCCACGCCCTTGGCCTTCGCGCGCTCGAGGTACTCCAGGACGGTGGGGATCTGGTCCTCTTCGAGCAGGGACTTGCCGACCTCGTGGCCCTGCGCCTTGAGGAACGTGAAGACCATGCCGCCGCCGATGAGGATGCGGTCGGCGGTCTCCAGCAGGTTGTCGATGACACCGAGCTTGTCGGAGACCTTGGAACCGCCCAGCACCACCGCGTACGGGCGTGTGACGTCCTGGGTCAGCTTCCTGAGCACGTCGACCTCGGTGGCGATGAGCCCGCCGGCCGCGTGCGGCAGCCGCTTGGGCACGTCGTAGACGGAGGCGTGCCTGCGGTGCACCGCACCGAACCCGTCGCCCACGTACACGTCGGCCAGCGCCGCGAGCTCGTCGGCGAACGCGCCGCGCTCGGCGTCGTCCTTGCTGGTCTCGGCGGCGGCGAACCGCAGGTTCTCCAGCAGCGCCACGTCGCCGTCCTTCAAGGCGGCGACGGCGGCCTTGGCGGACTCGCCGACCGTGTCGGTGGCGAAGGCGACGTCCTTGCCCAGCAGCTCGCCGAGCCGCACGGCCACGGGGGCCAGCGAGAACTCCGGCCGGGGCTCGCCCTTCGGCCGCCCCAGGTGCGCCACCACGACGACCCGCGCGCCCTTGTCGATCAGCTTGCGGATCGTCGGCAGGCTCGCCCGGATCCGCCCGTCATCGGTGATCGCCCCGTCCTTGAGCGGAACGTTCAGGTCCGCCCGGACCAGGACCTTCCTGCCCCGGACCTCGAGATCGTCAACGGTCTTCATTACCACCCCACCTGTTCGTCGTGCCGCTCTTCACCGCGGCGGTGCCGGCCCTCAAAGCCGACGTCGTGCCGTGCTCCGGGCGGAGCACGGCACGACGTCGGTCATCACCTACAGGCTCGCGCCGACGAGCTTGACGAGGTCGACGAGGCGGTTGGAGTAGCCCCACTCGTTGTCGTACCAGCCGACGACCTTGACCTGGTCGCCGATGACCTTGGTCAGGCCGGCGTCGAAGATGCAGGAGGACGGGTCGGTCTCGATGTCCTTGGAGACGATCGGGTCCTCGGTGTAGGTGAGGTAGCCCTTGAGCGGGCCCTCGGCGGCGGCCTTGAACGCGGCGTTGACCTCTTCGGCGGTGGTCTCGCGGGCGAGGGTGACGGTGAGGTCGGTGGCCGAGCCGGTGGCGATCGGCACGCGCAGCGCGTAGCCGTCGAGCTTGCCCTGCAGCTCCGGCAGGACCAGGCCGATGGCCTTGGCGGCGCCGGTGGAGGTCGGGACGATGTTCAGCGCGGCGGCGCGGGCGCGGCGCAGGTCGCTGTGCGGGGCGTCCTGGAGGTTCTGGTCCTGGGTGTAGGCGTGGATGGTGGTCATCAGGCCCTTCTCGATCCCGAAGGAGTCGTTGAGGACCTTGGCCAGCGGCGCCAGGCAGTTGGTGGTGCAGGAGGCGTTGGAGATGACGGTGTGGGCGGCCGGGTCGTACAGGTCGTCGTTGGCGCCCAGGACGACGGTGAGGTCCTCGTTCTTCGCCGGGGCGGAGATGATGACCTTCTTGGCGCCGTTCTCGGCGTGGACCTTGGCCTTGTTGGCGTCGGTGAAGAAACCGGTGGACTCCACGACGATGTCGACGCCGACGTCGCCCCACTTCAGGTTGGCGGGGTCGCGGTCCGCGAAGACCTTGATGCTCCTGCCGCCGACGATGATCTCGCCCGCGCCCGCCTTCACTTCCTCGGGGAACCGGCCGAGGATGCTGTCGTACTTGAGCAGGTGGGCGAGGGTCGCGGTGTCGGTCAGGTCGTTGACCGCCACGATCTCGATGTCGGCGCCGCTGGCCTTAACGGCGCGGTAGAAGTTGCGGCCGATCCGGCCAAAGCCGTTGATACCTACTCGGATGGTCACGACTCTCCTCAAGCGTTGCGTCTACTGCCAGGACCCTGACGCGCCCTGTTCCAGTCCCGACCCTACCGAACCGGCCGCGTGAACTCCGCCACTGGTACGGGGTGAGAACAGGGGTGAGCGCACCACCCCGGACCAGGGGAGACGGCCTCCCCGGAAGGGTGATCATAAAGGTCTAGACCGTATTGGTATAGAGGATTGGTCTAGACCAAGCGGGTGAGCAGGAACACTTGACGCGCCCGCCCCGTGCACGGGAGGGAGTGACACGGGGCGGATGGGGAATTCGTCACGGTACGAGCATGTCCGGGGTGAGATTCGCCTCTGTCCCGGGGAGTCCGAGATCGGACGCGCGTTTGTCGGCCATCGCCAGCAGCCGCCGGATCCGTCCGGCGATCGCGTCCTTGGTCAGCGGCGGGACGGCCAGCTGGCCCAGCTCCTCCAGCGAGGCCTGCTTGTGCTCCAGACGCAGCCGTCCCGCGGCGATCAGGTGCTCGGGGGCGTCGTCGCCCAGGATCTCCATCGCGCGGGCCACCCGGGCGCCGGCCGCGACCGCGGCGCGGGCCGAACGGCGCAGGTTGGCGTCGTCGAAGTTGGCCAGCCGGTTGGCCGTCGCCCGCACCTCGCGGCGCATCCGCCGCTCCTCCCAGGCCAGCACGCTGTCGTGCGCGCCCAGCCGGGTCAGCAGCGCCGAGATCGCGTCGCCGTCCCTGACCACCACCCGGTCCACCCCGCGCACCTCGCGCGCCTTGGCGTGGATCTTCAGCCGCCGGGCGGCGCCCACCAGCGCCAGCGCGGCCTCGGGCCCCGGGCAGGTGACCTCCAGGGACATCGAGCGGCCCGGCTCGGTCAACGAGCCGTGCGCCAGGAAGGCGCCCCGCCAGGCCGACTCGGCGTCGCAGGCCGCGCCCGCCACCACGTGGCGGGGCAGGCCGCGCACCGGGCGCCCGTGGTTGTCGATCAGTCCGGTCTGGCGGGCCAGGGACTCCCCGTCCCTGATCACCCGCACCACGTACCTGTTGCCCTTGCGCAGCCCGCTGGGCGCCAGCACGATCACGTCCGAGGTGTGCCCGAACACCTCGACGACGTCCTTGCGCAGCCGCCGCGCGGCCGAGCCGGTGTCGAGCTCGGCCTCGATCACGATCCGCCCGCTGACCAGGTGCAGGCCGCCGGCGAACCGCAGGATCGTGGAGACCTCGGCCTTGCGGCAGCAGGGTTTCAAGATGGTGAGCCGGCTCAGCTCGTCCTTCACCACGCCGGTCATCGCCATGGTCGATCCCTTCCTCCCGCGCCGGCCCGGTCCTGACCGGGCCCGTCAGACAGCTTCACCAGTCTCCCGGATCAGGCGACTCCCCGGTGCCGGTGGCGAAGATCTGTACGAAAGCTTGGGCCAGCAGCGCCGGATCATGACGGGGGGAACCGTCCTGCATGGCGACCTCGGCCAGCATCAGGGCGCCGCCGAGCTCCTGGACCGCCTTGTCGAGCGCCTCGGGCTCCTCCACGACGCCCGAGTCCGCCAGCACCACGTCGATCCTCAGGTCCGGCGCGTGCCGGGCCAGCACCTCCAGGTGGGCCTGCTGGGAGAAGTCGTCGGTCTCGCCGGGCTGCGGCGCCAGGTTCAGCGCCACCGCCCGGCGGGCGGGGGTCTCCACCAGGGCCCGCTGCAGCTCGGGCACCTTCAGGTGCGGCAGCACGCTGGTGAACCAGGAGCCCGGCCCGAACACCACCCAGTCGGCCTCCCGGATGGCCTGCAGCGCCTCCGGGCTGGCCGGCGGGTCCGGCGGGATCAGCGAGACGCCCAGCACCTTGCCGGGGGTGCTGGCGCAGGCGACCTGCCCGCGCACCTGGGCGATCGCGTCGGGCTGCCGCGGGTCGGCGCCCAGCACGTCGGCGACGATGTCCAGCGGCACCGTCGCCATCGGCAGCACCCTGCCCTGCGCGCCCAGCAGCCTGCCCACCCAGCCGAGCCCCGCCACGGTGTCGCCCAGCAGCTCCCACAGGGCGACGATGAGGAGGTTGCCGACGGCGTGCTCGTGCAGGTCGCCCTCGCTGCGGAAGCGGTGTTGGACGACCTCGCTCCAGGTCCGCCCCCACTCGTCGTCGCCGCACAGCGCGGCCAGCGCCATCCGCAGGTCGCCGGGCGGGATGACGCCCAGCTCGCGGCGCAGCCGCCCGCTGGACCCCCCGTCGTCGGCGACCGTCACCACGGCCGTGAGGCGGTCGGTCACCGTGCGCAGCGCCGAGAGGGAGGCGTACAGGCCGTGGCCCCCGCCCAGCGCGACCACCTTGGGGTTCTTCACTTATTCCCTGCCGAGGTCTCGATGGGCCACCTGGACGTCGATGCCCTCGTCGCGCAATCGCTGGCCCAGCTGCTCGGCCATCGCCACGCTGCGGTGCTTGCCGCCGGTGCAGCCCACCGCCAGCGTCACGTAGTGCTTGCCCTCGCGCTCGTACCCGGCGGCCAGCAGCCGCAGGACCTCGGTGTAGGAGTCGAGGAACTCCTTGGCGCCGAGCCGGCCCAGCACGTAGTCGCGGACCGGGGCGTCCCTGCCGTTCTGCGGGCGCAGCTCGGGCACCCAGTGCGGGTTGGGCAGGAAGCGGCAGTCGACGACGAGGTCGGCGTCGACGGGCAGCCCGTACTTGTAGCCGAAGGAGACCACCGTCGCGCGCAGGCTGGACTCGTCGCCGGGCTCGCCGAAGTAGCCGACGACCTTGGCCCGCAGCTGGTGCACGTTCAGGTTGGAGGTGTCGACCACCAGGTCGGCCTCGGCCCTGATCTCCAGCAGCAGCGCGCGCTCGCGGGCGATGCCCTCCACGATCCGGCCGTCGCCCTGCAGCGGGTGCGGCCGGCGCACGCTCTCGAACCGGCGCACCAGCTCCTCGTCGGCGGCCTCGAGGAAGAGCACCCGGGGCCGCACCCCGCGCTGCTCGAGGTCCTTGATCGCCGACTCGAGGTCGGAGGTGAAGGCGCGGCTGCGCACGTCCACCACGACCGCGATGCGCGGCACCGCGTTCTGCACCCGGCCGCCGAGGTCGGCCATGGTGGCCAGCAGGCCGGGCGGGAGGTTGTCGACCACGAACCAGTCGAGGTCCTCCAGGGCCTTGGCCGCGGTGCTGCGGCCCGCCCCGGACATCCCGGTGACGATCACTATGTCCGGAAGGTGTGTCCCGGTGCTCATCCCGCTCCCCCCTGGAGGGCTTCTCTGATGGTCTGCGCGGTGCGGAGCCCGATGCCGGGCACCTCCGCGATCTGCTCGGCCGTGGCCTCCTTCAGCCGGCGCACCGAGCCGAAGTGCTTGATCAGCGCGGCGCGCCGGGCGGGGCCCAGGCCCGGCACGGCGTCGAGCTCGCTGGCGGTCATCTTCTTGGAGCGCCTGGTCCGGTGGAAGGAGATCGCGAAGCGGTGGGCCTCGTCCCGCGCCCGCTGCAGCAGGTACAGGCCCTCGCCGGTGCGCGGCAGGATCACCGGGTCCTCGTCGCCGGGCAGCCACACCTCCTCCAGCCGCTTGGCCAGGCCGCAGACGGCCACGTCGTCGATCCCCAGCTCGTCCAGGGCCCGCTGGGCGGCGGCGACCTGCGGCGGGCCGCCGTCGACCACCACCAGGTTCGGCGGGTAGGCGAACCTGCGGGGCCTGCCCGTCTCCGGGTCCAGCGGGCCGCGCGGCCCGTCGTCCTCCTCGCCGGCGTCGCCGAAGCCGTAGGAGGCCAGCAGCCCCTCGCCGCCCACGCCGCCCTCGGCGGGCGGCTCCCCCGCCTTCTGCGAGTCGGCCAGGTAGCGCTTGAACCGGCGGGTGATCACCTCGTGGATGGAGCGCACATCGTCCTGGCCCTGGAACGACTTGATCGTGAAGCGGCGGTACTCGGACTTGCGGGCCAGCCCGTCCTCGAAGACGACCATCGAGGCGACGACCTCGGTGCCCTGCAGGTTGGAGACGTCGAAGCACTCGATGCGCAGCGGCGCCTGGTCCAGGCCGAGCGCCTCCTGCACCTCCTGCAGCGCGCGGCTGCGGGCGGTGAGGTCCGAGGCCCGCCGGGTCCGGTGCTGGCGCAGCGCCTCCTGGGCGTTGCGCTCGACCGTCGCCAGCAGGTCCTTCTTGTCGCCGCGCCGGGGCACCCGGATGCGCACCCGGGCGCCGCGGCTCTCCGACAGCAGGTCGTCCATGGCCTGGCGGTCCGGCGGCTCCTCGGGGACCAGGACCTCGCGCGGCACCGTGTCGTCCTCGCCGTAGCACTGCAGCAGGAAGTCCTCGACGAGCTCCCCGGTGGTGCGCTCCTCCACCAGGTCGACCACCCAGCCGCGCTGGCCCCGGATGCGCCCGCCCCGCACGTAGAACACCTGGACGGCCGCCTCGAGCTGGTCGCGGGCGAAGGCGATCACGTCGCAGTCGGTGTCGTCGCCCAGCACGACCGCCTGCTTCTCCAGCGCCCGCTCCAGGGCGCGCAGGTCGTCGCGCCTGCGGGCGGCGGTCTCGAACCGCTCGTCCTCGGCAGCGGCGAACATCTCCCGCTCCACCCGCTTGAGGAAGCGGCCGGTGTTGCCCGCCATGAAGTCGCAGAAGTCGTCGGCCAGGGCGCGGTGCTCCTCGGCGCTCACCTTGCCCGTGCAGGGGGCGGAGCACTTGCCGATGTAGCCCAGCAGGCAAGGGCGGCCGATCTGGCCGTGCCGCTTGAAGACCCCGGCGCTGCACGTGCGCACCGGGAAGACCCGCAGCAGGAGGTCGACGGTCTCGCGGATGGCCCAGGCGTGGGAGTAGGGCCCGAAGTAGCGCACGCCCTTGCGCTTGGCGCCCCGCATGACCGTCACCCTGGGGAAGTCCTCGTTCAGGGTGACGGCCAGGTAGGGGTAGGACTTGTCGTCCCGGTAGCGGACGTTGAAGCGCGGGTCGTACTCCTTGATCCAGGAGTACTCCAGCTGGAGCGCCTCGACCTCGGTGCCGACCACCGTCCACTCCACGGACGCCGCGGTGGTGACCATGTTCTGGGTCCGGACGTGCAGGCCCGCGTGGTCGGCGAAGTAGGAGTTCAGCCGGGCGCGGAGGTTCTTCGCCTTGCCCACGTAGACGACCCGGCCGTGCTCGTCGCGGAACCGGTAGACCCCCGGGGTCTCGGGGATCGTCCCGGGGGCCGGCCTGTAGGACGCGGGATCTGCCATCCCGCCAGAGTAACGGGCTCAGACGACGAAGACGGCTCCGTTCTTGACCGTTGACGGGTACTCCCGGAGCCCGGTCTTGGCGGGGCCCTTCTTGACCGAACCGTCGGTGATGTCGAACTCGCTGCCGTGGCAGGGGCAGTCGGCGATGCCGTCCTTGGGGGTGCTGACGCCGCAGCCCTGGTGGGGGCATTTGGAGGTGAAGACCTTGAAGACGCCCTCCGTCGGCTGGGTGACCAGGAGCTTGAGCTCCCCGTTCAGCCTCCCGCCGCCGACGGGCACGTCCGCGACCTTGGCGACCTCCCTGCCGGAGAGTTTGGCGGGCGCCTCCGGGCCGCTTCCGGAGGCGCAGCCGGCGACGCCCGCCAGCCCCGTCAGCCCGGCCGCGCACAGGGCCGCGCGTCGTGTGAGTTGTTCAGCCATGGGCCCATCTTGGCCGACTGTCCGCGATGCCCCGCACCGGGTCGGGTGCAGGCCCCGCCGCGGACTCGGCGGCGGAGAAGCCCCTGTTCACCGCCTGCCGGAGGCCTCCTCCGCCCTGGGTGCGCTCCCGGCCTCCCGGGACGGCTCCCCGCCCCGGTTCCGGTTGCGGAGGGCTCCCGCGACGTCGTAGGCCGTGACGGCGCCGTCGATGACGAGGATCAGCGCCCACAGCCCGACCAGGTGCAAGAGCGCCTCGGTGCGCCCGGCGTCGCCGACGTACCAGATGCCCAGCAGGAGGAGGACCGAGCCGACCGCCCAGGCGAGCAGGTGCCGCCCGAACTGCGCGGCCTCGTACCGGGCGCGGGCGGGGCCGCCCTTGGCCGGCTTGACGGGGCGGGGCGCCCCGGCGAAGCGGTGCGCGGCCCAGGCGTCCATACGTTTGATGATCTGGTGCCCGAAACCGACCGAGACGCCCAGGTAGATGGCGGCCAGGCCGTGTGCCGTGCCCGCCTCCCCGCCGCCGCGCAGGTCGAGGAACGTGGCGGTGAGCAGGAACAGGTCGACCAGCGGGACGGCCAGCAGCAGCGCGCCGCCCAGCCGGGGCGTGCGCAGCCCGTACCGGGCCAGCAGGCCCAGCGCGAGGACCACCCAGAAGGCGATCTCCGCGCCGACGATCATCGCGACCAGCATGACTCCCCCTTATTTCACACGACTGTATTTTCACTTTACAACACGGTCGTGCTATAAAAAAGGCGTGCCCAGGATCGTCGACCACGAAGCCCGGCGCAGGGAGCTCACCGAGGCCCTGTGGCGGGTGGTCTCGCGCGACGGCGTCGAGGCGGTGTCCGTACGGAACGTCGCGGCCGAGGCCGGCTGCTCCCCCGGCGCGCTGCGCCACTACTTCCCCGACCAGAAGGACCTGATCACCTCGGCCATGTCCCTGGTCAGCGAGCGGGTGACCGCCCGGATCAGGGCGCTGCGGCCGTCCGGGAGCACGCTGGAGAACGCCCAGGCCCACTGCGAGCAGCTCATCCCGCTGGACGCCGAACGCCGGTTCGAGGCCTCGGTGTGGTTCGGCTTCGTCAACCGCGCCCGCCTCGACCCGGAGCTGGAGGAGCTGACCAACGGCGTCCACCGCGACCTGCGGGCGTTCCTGGCGGGCCTGGTGCGGGCGATGGGCCTGGACGAGAGCGAGACCGGCGGGCTGCACGCCCTGATCGACGGCCTGTCGATGCACCTGCTGCTCTACCCCGGGCAGGTCGGCCCCCGGGAGGTGCGCGAGCGGCTGCGCGCCTACCTGGAACGGCTCCTGCGCGACGCGCCGTAGGCCGGGCGGCCCGTATCGGTGGCAGGCGGGGTTCGAACACGTGTACGGTGACGACGGGCGCACCCGGGTTCGGGACGAAAATGTCCGCCCCGCTGGTTAGCCTGTTCGCGGCCTCCCTCTTCGCTCCGGGGGGCATCTCGATGAGCTGGGGAAATCACACCGTGCATGATCGTCTTGTCGTTCGCGGCGCGCGCGAACACAACCTCAAGGACGTCTCGCTGGACCTGCCGCGGGACTCCATGATCGTGTTCACCGGGCTGTCGGGTTCGGGGAAGTCCAGCCTGGCGTTCGACACGATCTTCGCCGAGGGCCAGCGCCGGTACGTGGAGTCCCTGTCGGCCTACGCCCGGCAGTTCCTCGGCCAGATGGACAAGCCCGACGTCGACTTCATCGAGGGCCTGTCCCCCGCGGTGTCCATCGACCAGAAGTCCACCTCCAAGAACCCCCGGTCCACCGTCGGCACGATCACCGAGGTCTACGACTACCTGCGGCTGCTGTACGCCCGCGTCGGCAAGCCGCACTGCCCCGAGTGCGGGCGCGCGATCTCCCGGCAGACGCCCCAGCAGATCGTCGACCGGGTGATGGAGCTGCCCGAGGGCACCCGCTTCCAGGTGCTGGCGCCGGTGATCCGCGGCCGCAAGGGCGAGTACCTCGAGCTCTTCCGCGAACTGCAGAGCAAGGGCTTCTCCCGGGCGCTGGTCGACGGCACCGCGGTCCGGCTGGACGACCCGCCCAAGCTCAAGAAGCAGGAGAAGCACGACATCTCGGTGATCGTCGACCGGCTGGCGGTCAAGGACTCCGCGCGCCGCCGGCTCGCCGACTCCACCGAGACCGCCCTCAACCTGGCGGGCGGCACCCTGATCCTGGACTTCGTCGACCTGCCCGAGGACGACCCGGGCCGCGAGCGCATGTACTCCGAGCACCTGTACTGCCCCTACGACGACCTGTCGTTCGAGGAGCTGGAGCCCCGCTCGTTCTCCTTCAACTCCCCCTACGGCGCCTGCCCCGACTGCAGCGGCCTGGGCACCCGCATGGAGGTCGACCCCGAACTGGTCGTCCCCGACGAGGAGCGCTCCCTGTCCGACGGCGCGATCGGGCCGTGGTCGGGCGGGCACTTCAGCGACTACTTCCAGCGGCTGCTGCAGGGGCTCGGCGCCGAGATGGGCTTCGCGCTCGACGAGCCGTGGCGGCAGATCCCGGCCAAGGCGCGCAAGGCGATCCTGCACGGCAGCTCCACCCAGGTCCACGTCTCCTACAGCAACCGCTACGGCCGCAAGCGCTCGTACTACACCGAGTACGAGGGCGTCATCCCGTGGATCCAGCGGCGGCACGCCGAGGCCGACAGCGACGCCACCCGCGACCGCTTCGAGGGCTACATGCGGGAGATCCCCTGCCCGACCTGCCACGGCGCGCGGCTCAAGCCGCTGATCCTGGCGGTCAAGATGGCGGGGCGCTCGATCGCCGAGGTCTCGGCGATGCCGATCGGCGAGTGCGCGCACTTCCTGCGCTCGATGGAGCTGAGCGACCGCGACCGGCAGATCGCCGAGCAGGTCCTCAAGGAGGTCAACGCGCGGCTGGGCTTCCTGCTCGACGTCGGCCTGGACTACCTCACCCTGGACCGCGCCTCGGCCACCCTGGCCGGCGGCGAGGCCCAGCGCATCCGGCTGGCCACCCAGATCGGCTCCGGCCTGGTGGGCGTGCTGTACGTGCTGGACGAGCCGTCCATCGGGCTGCACCAGCGCGACAACACCCGGCTGCTGGAGACCCTGCTGCGGCTGCGCGACATCGGCAACACCCTGATCGTGGTGGAGCACGACGAGGACACCATCCGGGCGGCCGACTGGGTCGTCGACATCGGCCCCGGCGCCGGTGAGCACGGCGGCCAGGTCGTCGTCTCCGGCACCGTCGAGGAGCTGCTGGCGTCCGAGCGTTCGCTGACCGGCCAGTACGTGTCGGGGCGGCGCTCGATCGAGGTGCCCGCCGTGCGGCGGCCCCGCGAGAAGGGCCGGGAGATCACGATCAAGGGCGCGGGCGCCAACAACCTGCAGAACGTGGACGTGGCGTTCCCGCTCGGGGTGTTCACCGCGGTCACCGGGGTGTCCGGCTCGGGCAAGTCCACGCTGGTCAACGACATCCTCTACAACGCGCTGGCCAAGCAGCTGCACGGCGCCAAGACGGTGCCGGGCCGGCACCGGCGCATCCTGGGGATGGAGCAGCTCGACAAGGTCGTGCACGTCGACCAGTCGCCGATCGGGCGCACGCCGCGCTCCAACCCCGCCACCTACACCGGGGTGTTCGACCACATCCGCAAGCTGTTCGCCTCCACCACCGAGGCCAAGGTGCGCGGCTACCAGCCGGGCCGGTTCTCGTTCAACATCAAGGGCGGGCGCTGCGAGAACTGCTCCGGCGACGGCACCATCAAGATCGAGATGAACTTCCTGCCGGACGTCTACGTGCCGTGCGAGGTCTGCCACGGGGCCCGCTACAACCGCGAGACCCTCGAGGTGCACTACAAGGGCAAGACGATCGCCGACGTGCTGGACATGCCGATCGAGGAGGCCGTCTCCTTCTTCGAGCCGATCACCGCGATCCACCGGCACATGAAGACCCTCAACGACGTGGGCCTGGGCTACGTCCGGCTGGGGCAGCCCGCGCCGACCCTGTCGGGCGGCGAGGCCCAGCGGGTGAAGCTCGCCGCGGAGCTGCAGCGCCGCTCCACCGGCCGCACCATCTACGTGCTGGACGAGCCGACGACGGGCCTGCACTTCGAGGACATCCGCAAGCTGCTGGGCGTGCTGGGCGGGCTGGTCGACAAGGGCAACACGGTGCTGGTGATCGAGCACAACCTCGACGTCATCAAGACCGCCGACTGGGTCATCGACATGGGCCCCGAGGGCGGTTCCCGGGGCGGCACCGTGGTGGCGACCGGCACTCCCGAGGAGATCGCGGCGGTGCCCGAGAGCCACACCGGCCAGTATTTGGCGAAGATCATGGGTTGATCTCGCCGGGGTCTCGCAACGGCCACAAGCGGCCCCGTCACGCTCAGAGATCTTCTCAGTACAGCTTCTCGCGTTTACGGTCCCTTTACACCAGTCACTCGGGGATCGACTCGCGAGGAGCCTTACCATGCGCAACCCCCGGCGCAGGGGTCTGTTCGCCGCCTCTGCCACCGCCCTGATCATGGCCGCCGCCGCGGCGTCACCCGTCGCGGCGGCTCCGGATCCGCAAGCCCAGGCCGCCGCCGTCAAACCGGACGCGGTCCAGCGCCACCTCCGGGCGCTGCAGAAACTCGCCGAAGCCAACGGCGGCACCCGTGCCTCGGGCACGCCGGGCTACGCCGCCTCCCGCGACTACATCGTCCGCCAGCTGCGGAAGGCCGGCTACAAGCCGACCGTGCAGGAGTTCCAGTTCCCGTTCTTCTCGGAGAACTCGACCGCCGCCTTCGAGCAGCTCACCCCCGACGCGGTCACCTACCGGCCGACGCCGGCGGACGGCAGCTCGCTGGGCGACTTCTTCACGATGGAGTACTCCGGTTCCGGTGACGCGACGGGGACCGTCCGGCCCGTGGACGTGATGATCCCGCCGGGCGCCGAGCCGAACTCCTCCACCTCCGGCTGCGAGGCGTCCGACTTCGCCGGCTTCCCCGCGGGCGCCGTCGCCCTCGTCCAGCGCGGAACCTGCACCTTCTACGACAAGGCGGTCAACGCCCAGGCCGCGGGCGCGGCCGCGGTGATCCTCTTCAACGAGGGCCAGGAGGGCAGGGCCGACGTGCTCACCGGCACCCTGGGCGCGCCCGACCTGAGCATCCCGGTCATCGGCACCAGCTACGCCATCGGCGCGGACCTCGCCGACCCGGCGGGCACCACGGTCCACGTCAAGACCGACACCACCAGCGACACCCGGACGACCTGGAACGTGCTCGCCGAGACCCGCAGGGGCAACCCCGACGACGTCATCATGTCGGGATCGCACCTCGACAGCGTCCCGGTCGGCCCCGGCGTCAACGACAACGGCTCGGGCAGCGCCGCCCTGCTCGAACTGGCGCTGAGGTCCAACCGGCTCAAGCCGAAGAACAAGATGCGGTTCGCCTGGTGGGGCGCCGAGGAGAACAACCTGCTGGG
Source organism: Actinocorallia populi (assembly GCF_002995495.1). Classification (GTDB taxonomy): domain Bacteria; phylum Actinomycetota; class Actinomycetes; order Streptosporangiales; family Streptosporangiaceae; genus Actinocorallia; species Actinocorallia populi. The sequence goes on from NZ_PVZV01000010.1 coordinate 258,676, forward strand.
CTCCACCCACTACGTGAACGCGCTGAGCGAAGACGAGTCCTCCCGCATCGCGATGTACCTGAACTACGACATGATCGGCTCGCCGAACCACGTCTACTTCATCTACGACGGCGACGACTCCGACGCGACCGGCGCCCCCGCGGGCCCCGAGGGCTCCGCCGAGATCGAGAAGGTCTTCGAGAGGTACTTCGACCGGCGCGGCCTGCCCCACAAGGGCACCGACTTCGACGGCCGCTCCGACTACGGCCCGTTCATCGCGGCCGGCATCCCCTCGGGCGGCCTGTTCACCGGCGCGGAGGGCGTCAAGACCGCGGAGGAGGCCGCGCTGTTCGGCGGCACCGCGGGCCAGGCCTACGACCCCTGCTACCACGCCCCCTGCGACACCATCGACAACATCAACCCCACCGCCCTGAAGAACAACCTCGGCGCGATGGCCTTCACCGCCTACACCTTCGCCGCCGCCGCCGATCTGCCCGGCACCCGCGCCCGCGCGAGCGCCAAGTCCTTCACCGCCCCCGCCGACCAGCACCACCCCACCCGCTGACCCGCACCTCCACCGGCCGGGCCTCCTCCAGGGGGCCCGGCCTCCCTCATCTCCGGGCTCTCTCCGCCCGGACTTCCGGTTTCCGGGCTCCCTCATCACCGGGCTCGTGCGCAACGTCCGGTCGCCGGGGGCGTGCCTCGTCCGCGAGCGGGCGGGGGTGCGCTCCCGCGCTCCGTGCCGGGGCCGGATGCCGGGGCGGGGCGGGGCGGGGTTCCGTGCCGGCTTCGGGGCGGGGTCAGAAGAGGGGGGCGGGGAGGACGCCTTCGAGGGCGAGGAGCGCGCGTTTGGTGTCGAGGCCGCCGCCGAAGCCGCCTATGTCGCCGGTGGCGGTGACGACGCGGTGGCAGGGGACGACGACGGGCAGGGGGTTGGCGCCCATGGCGGTGCCGACGGCGCGGGAGGCGCCCGGGTCGCCCGCCCAGCGGGCCAGCTCGCCGTAGCCGGTGACCTGGCCGTAGCCCACGCGGGTCAGCAGGAGGCGCAGGACGCGCTCGTTGAAGCCCGAGGTGAGGCGCCAGTCCAGGGGGAGGGCGAACTCGGTGAGGTCGGCGGCGAAGTAGGCCGACAGCTGGGCGGTGGTCTCGCACAGGCCGCCGCGCACCGGTCTGAGGGCCAGCCGGGCGCCCAGGCGGTGGGCGTGGTACTCCGCGTCATGGGCATGGAAACGCACGTTGACCAGGCCCTGCGCGGTCTCCGCCAGCATCAGCGGACCGATGGGGGTCTGGAGGATGGTCCAGCCGAAACTCTCCACGTTCCCAGGGTAGGAGAAGCCACTGACATTTCCCGGCGGTTCAGCCGGGCCAGCGGCCCAGAGCGGCGATCCGGCGGCGGGTGTCCGCGGCGGCCTCCGCCCGGCCCAGCGCGTCCTGGCAGCGGGCGAGGGCCTCGAGCGCCTGGATCCGGCCGCCGTGGTCGCCCATCTCCGCCCGCAGTCCCGTCTCCCTCTCGAAGTGTCCGCAGGCCTGCGCGGGCTGCTTCTCGCGGACGAGCACCAGGCCCAGGACGTGGTGGGCCGCGGCCTCGTTGCGGCGGTCGCCGAGCTCGACGGACAGGGCGCGGGCGCTTTCGGCGCACGCACGGGCGGCGGTGGCGTCGTCCAGGTGCAGCCGGGTCTCGGCGAGGTTGACCAGGGCGGCGCCCCGGCCGTGGTGGTCGCCGGCCTCGACGAGCACGGCCAGCGCCTCCTGCGAGATCTCCGCCGCCTGGTGCGGGCGGCCCACCCTGCGCAGGATCAGCGCGTAGGTGTCCAGGGCGGTGCCCATCCCGTACAGGTCGCCGGTCTGCCGCCGGATCTCCAGGCCCAGCTCGGCCGCGTTCAGCGCCTCCTCGAGCCAGTCGATCCGCAGGTAGGTGCGCGCGAGGCTGCCCAGCGCGCCCGCCTCGCGCTCCCGCGCGCCCAGTTCCTGGGAGAGCGACAGGCCTTCGAGGCCGAGCAGGACCGCCTCGTCGGTGCGGCCCATCCGCCGGGCGACGCGGCCCAGGTAGTCCAGGTCGTGCGCCTCCCCGTGCAGGTCGCCGATCTGCCGCCGGATCTCCAGGGCGCGCTGCAGGTTCTCGCGGGCCTCGGGGTAGCGGCCGAGCCAGTAGTAGGCGATGCCGAACAGCGCGGTGGCCTCGGCCTCCCCCGAACGGTGCCCGATGGCCCGCAGGACCGGCAGCGCGTCGGCGCAGTGGGTGATGGCCTCCATGTGGCGGGTCTCGCCGATCGCGATGCGCGCCAGGATCACCAGCGTCTCGCCCTCCCCGAGCCTGGCGCCGACCGAGCGGTAGGTCTCCAGGGCGCGCCCGGCGTCCAGGCGGGACAGCTCCCGGTTGCCCAGCTGCTGGTGGACGCGGGCGAGCTCGGTGCGGGCCTCGGCCTCCCCGTGCCGGTGCTCCAGCTCCTGGTTGGCGTCCAGCGCCTCGAACACGACGATCGCGGCCTGCTGGAAGTTGCCGCGGTAGCGGTGGACGCGGGCGAGGTTGAGCAGGGTCTCGGCCTCGCCGCGCCGGTCGCCGCGCGCGCGGCGCAGGTCGAGCGCCCGGTGGGCGTGCTCGTAGGCCTCGTCGTAGCGGCCGAGCCGCTGCAGGTTGCGGGCCAGGGTGTCCAGGGCGCGCGCCTCGCCGTCCGGCTCGGCCAGTTCCCGGTGCAGCGCCAGGGCCTGCCCGGCGTACTCCAGCGCCGCGGGATGGCCGCCCAGGTCGGTGTAGACGAGGGCGAGCGTGTCGAGGACCGCCGCCTCCCCGGAGCGGTCGCCCAGCGCCTGGAAGGCGCGGCGGGCGTCCTCGCCGTAGCCGATCGCGCGGACGCAGCGCCCCAGTTCCCGGTGGGCCGCCGACAGGTGGTGCAGCATCACCGCGATGACCGCCCAGGCGTCGTTGGTCCGCGCGGAGACCAGGCCGATGCGGTGGACGGTGATGTTGTCCTCGCTGTAGCGGCGGAACTCCAGGAAGTCGTACAGCGCGGCGGCCAGCCCGTACGCGATCGGGTGCAGGCCGAGCCGGGCGGCGTGGCGGACGGCCGAGACCAGGCAGCGCCGTTCGGCCTCGAACCAGGCGACCGCCTCGGTGCGCCCGAGCCCCCTCAGCGCCTCCTCGGCCGCTCTGGCCGCGCGCAGGTGGTGCGACAGCAGGCGGTGGCGCACGGCTCTCCGGTCGGTCTCGGAGTCCTCCCGCTCCGCCAGCTCCCGGGCGAAGTCGCGCAGCAGGTCGTGCATCCGGTACCTGCGGCGGTCCGCGGTGGCGGAGACGACGAGGAAGGCCTGCTCGAGTTCCCGCACGCGCCGCGCGGCGGTCTCCTCGTCCGTGCCGAGCAGCGCGGCGGCCGACGGGATCGAGAAGTCGGGGCCGACGTTCAGCCCCAGGCACCGGAACGCGGTCCGCAGCACCGGGTCCAGCGTGTCGTAGGAGATCTCGAAGGCCGCGCGCAGCGCCCCGTGCGGGTCGTCGGGGAGCGCGAACGCCGACAGGCGGTCCCGTCCGGACAGCTCCCGCACGGTGGACGCGATGCTCTCGCCGGGACTCGCGGCCAGCCGCGCGGCCGCGATCCGCAGGGCCAGCGGTAGGTGGGCGCACTCGCGCGCCAGCTCCTGCGCCGCCTGCCGCTCGGGTTCCACCCGGCCCCGCCCGACGACCTCCGCCAGGAGCTCGACGGCCTCCTGCGGCGCCATCTCCCCCAGCTCCAGCATCGGCAGCCCGGTCCCCGTCAGGCGCTGCCGGGCCGTCACCAGCACGAACCCGCCGGAGCCGGAGGGGATCAGCGGCCGGATCTGCTCGTCCCGCCCCGAGGCGTTGTCCAGCACGATCAGGACCCGCCGGTCGGCCAGCAGCGACTGGTAGAGCGCGACCAGCTCGGCCTCCTCGGCGGGCAGCTGGTCGCCGGGCACCCCGAGCCGGCGCAGGATCTGGCCGAGCGCCTCGACCGGGGTGACCGCCTTGGTGGGCCCGCGCAGGTCCACGAAGATCCGCCCGTCGGGGAAGCGGCCGGACTCCAGGTGCGTCCAGTGCAGGGCCAGCGCGGTCTTGCCGACGCCGGCCATGCCCTGGATCACCACGCCCGGCGGCCGGGCGGCCAGCACGAAACTGAGCCGCGCCAGTTCGGCCCGCCGTCCGGTGAAGTGCTCTCCCCCGGCGGGCAGCCAGGTGTGGTCGGTGGCGACCGGGGGGCGGACGGCGAGGCTCACCCGGGGTCCGGGCAGGGAGCGTTCGAGTGCCTCCCAGTCCTCGTCGGCCCAGGGTCCGGCCTCCTGGCGCAGCCCCTCCAGGTCGGGCAGCAGCAGCCAGCGCGGCTGGGAGGTGTCGATGAGGCTGCCGCGCCAGCGGGCGTAGCAGCGCACCAGCGACTCGCGGGAGATGCCCACCCAGTTGGCCAGCTCGGCCTGGTTGAGCGGCATCGGGACGCGGATGCCCTGCGGGCCGACCCGTCCGGTGCGCAGCGCCAGCTCCAGCAGGTGGAAGGCGACGCGGGCGCCGGGCCTGACGGCGCGTCCGGCGCCGTTCAGCGCGAGCCTGCGCCCGGCCCGCGCCCAGCGGTGGGCCATCGCCTCCATCAGGGCGTCGGTGACCCTGGGGTTGCCGGTCACGAATCTGGCGAACTTCCGGCTGTCGATACGTAGTACCGACAGCTCCGTCAACGCCACGACGGACGCGCGCTGCGGGTGCCCCCACACCGCCAGGTCGCCCTCCAGCTCCCCCGGGCCCAGCAGCTCGAGGATCGCCTCGGTGCCGTCCCGGGCGTCGAACTGTTCCTTGGCGTGGCCGTCGAGGATCAGCAGCACGTCGCGGGCCGGTATGCCCTGGTTGCACAGGGTTCCGCGGGCGGGCACGGCGGTCTGGTGGCCGATCGCGAGCAGCGCCTTGCGGTCGGAGTCGCCGAGCGCCGCCCAGAAAGTTCCCTCACCGGGGTTTCTGATCATGTCGGTGTCCCGTTCCTCAGGGTGACTCTCCAGGAAACCCGACAAACGGCTCGGGCAACGTACCGTATGGCGCATTTCTCCGGAGTCTCCGGACGCATCCGGTGGTGCGGCGGCCCCCGCGGTGCGCAAGGATGAGGGGCATGCAGGATCGGAGCTGGACTGACCTGAACGTCTCGAGCGTCCTGGCGGAGGTCGTCGCCGCGCAGTCGCGGCTGGAGCGGACCGTGGCGGGCCTGGACGAGGCGGCCGTGCGCGCCCCGTCCCCGCTGGAGGGCTGGACGCGCGGCCACGTCCTCTCCCACATCGCGCGCAACGCCGACTCCTACCGGCGCCTGCTGGAATGGGCGCGGACGGGGGTGGAGCACCCGCAGTACCCGAGCGCCGAGGCCCGCGAGGCCGAGATCGAGGCGGGCGCGGGACGCCCGGCCGCCGAGATCGCCGCCGACGTCCGCGAGTCCAACGCCCGTTTCGTCGCGCTGGCCGAGAGCCTGCCGCAGGAGGCGTGGGACGCGACGGTCCGCGCCCTGCAGGGCTGGGCCCATCCGGCCTGGTACACCCTGCACCGGCGGTGGCGCGAGGTCGAGGTCCACCACGTCGACCTCGGCGCCGGCTACACGCCCGCCGACTGGCCCGGCTCCTACGTCCGCGCGGAGCTGACCGACTCGCTGCGCTCGCTGCGCGGAGAGCTCCCGTTCTCCCGCGTCACCGCCACCGACCTCGGCCTCACCGTCAGGCTGCACGACGACGGCCCGGCACTGGAGGACGAGGGGCACCACCTGCTGGCCTGGCTGACCGGCCGGGCCTCCGCCTCCCGGATCACGGCGCCCCCTCCCCGGTGGCCCGCCGTGCCGGTCTTCGATGGGAGCCAGGTCCTGTGAGCTACACCGGCGACGTCACCGTCGGCGGACCCGCCGACACCCGAGAGGTCCTGCCCGGACTGGTACTGCGCAAGCTGGCGGTCGGCCCGTACGACAACAACGCCTACCTGCTGCACGACCGGGAGTCGGGCGACCAGATCCTCATCGACGCCGCGGCCGAGCCGGCCCGGCTGCTGGAGCTGGTCGGCGACCGGCCCCTGTCCCGGGTCGTCACCACCCACCGCCACCAGGACCACTGGCAGGCGCTGGAGGACGTGGTCCGCGAGACCGGAGCCGCGACCCTGGCCCACCCCCACGACGCCGAGCCCCTGCCCGTCCCCGTCACCACCCCGGTCGAGCACGGCGACGTCATCCCCCTGGGCGCCCACCGCCTGGAGGTCATCCACCTGCGCGGCCACACCCCCGGCAGCATCGCGCTCCTCCTGCGGGCCCCCGACCGCCCGCACCTCTTCACCGGCGACAGCCTCTTCCCCGGCGGAGTGGGCAACACCTGGGGCGACTCCGCCCTCTTCGAGCAGCTCCTCGCCGACGTCACCGAGCGCGTCTTCGACCGCCTCCCCGACAACACCTGGTTCTATCCGGGCCACGGCCGGGACTCCACCCTCGGCCAGGAGCGCCCCGCCGTCCCCTCCTGGCGCGAACGCGGCTGGTGACCGGCGGGACCGTTCACCGCCGACCGCGGTCTTCGCTCCCGGCGCCGTGGCATCCGGTCGACGGGACGCCCTTTCCGCCGGGATAGCGCGTTCAAAATTTGTATAAAAACTATTTATCGCGTTAAAGCGCTCGGCCCCTCGGCGCGCACCGCCTTCCCGTCCGGCTCGCATATCGAATATCCCGGACGGGAGTGCGGAGGCGGCGGTTCTCCGCGCCGTTCCGGCCGGCGGTCAAACGGTCAGGGAGCGTGCGGGGAAGGACGGCCTGACGCCCGTCAGCGCCTCGGACTTCAGCCACAGGTCGCGGGCGAGGGCGTGGTCGCGCGCCGCCTTGGGCAGCGGCGCCGGGCGGGGCGTCCCGCGCCGTCCCAGCAGGCCCGAGGCGGCGTAGAAACCGCCGGGCACCACGTCGGAGGAGGTCGCCCCGTACAGGATGACGGAGGCGGCGTCCTGGGTGGAGCGGCCCAGCAGCCGGTCCAGCCGGTGGCCCAGGCCGCGGACCGGGGCGGGGCTGTGCCGGTACAGGCCGGTGGAGGCGCTGCCCGGGTTGACCGCCACGCTGGTCAGCGCCCTGGTCGCCCGGCGCTGGAGCTCCAGCGCGAACAGCAGGACCGCCATCTTGGACTTGGCGTAGGCGGTCAGGGGCCGGTAGTTGCGTTCGCTCATCAGGTCGGCGAGGTCCAGGGCGGGCACCTTGGCGGTGAGCGAGCACACCGTGACCACCCGGGGGGCGGGCGCCCGCAGCAGCAGGGGCACCAGGCGTCCGGTCAGCGCGAAGTGCCCGAGGTGGTTGGTGGCCATGGTCAGCTCGAAGCCGTCCTCGGTGAGGGTGCGGCGCGGGATGTACAGCACCGCCGCGTTGTTCACCAGCAGGTCCAGCGGGCGCCCCTGGTCGGCGAGGCGGCCGGCGAAGTCCGCGACCGAGGCCAGCGAGGCCAGGTCGAGGCGCTCGCCGCGGACCGGCGCGCCGGGGTGGCGGTCGTGGATCCGCTCGGCGGCGATCCGCAGCCGTTCGGGGTCGCGCCCCGCGAGGACCACCTCGGCCCCCGCCCCGGCCAGGCCCGTCGCGGTGGCCAGCCCCAGCCCCCCGCTGCCGCCGGTCACCACCGCCAACTTACCTGACATATCCGATATGTCATTTTGCGTCCAATGGTGCGCCACAGATCCCCCGATCTCCGGTCGATATCTCTATTGATTACCTTCTATGTCCGTTTCTATGCGATTCCCTACGGGGAACGACGGGGGGCGTCTCGGCGTTGCACCGGAGGACGTGATGAGGACCATCACGGAAGAAGGGAGACATGCCGGAGCAACGGGATCTGGTTTTTCCGCCGGGTTCGCTGGTCTTGGTCGCCGGGCTTCCCGGTGCCGGCAAGAGCACGCTGCTGCGCCGCCTGTACGGGCTGACCGACACCGAGACCGAGCCCGTCCCCGCCGGCGGCGCGGTGGTGATCGACTCCACCCAGGCCCGCAACTGGTGGTCCCCCTACCTCCGGCCGCTGCCGCCCCGCGGCCGCATCCCCTTCGTCTACGCCACCCACGTGTGGCGGATCGGCAAGGCGCTGACGGACGGCCGGTCGGTGGTCGCCCACACCCGGGGCACCTGGCCCCACCTGCTGTACGGCTTCGGCTGGCTGGCCCGCAGGAGCGGGGCGGGGCTGCACCTGGTGCTGCTGGACGTCCCGCCGGCCCTGGCCCGCGCGGGGCAGCACGAGCGCGGCAGGGTGCTGACGGGACCGGTGTTCGCGCGGCACGTGCGGCGCTGGCGCAAGCTCGTCCGGCGCGCGCACGCGGGTTCGCTGCCGCCGGTCGCCTCGGTCACCGTGCTGCACCGGGAGGACGCCGACCAGGTGCGGGACATCAAGTTCGGCTGACCGGGACCCCTCTCGCCACGGCGGCCCGCTTATGTTTGACTGGGTCAATGAATAATGAGATCGAGGTGGTCAGGACCTTCAACCGCGACTACACCCGGCTGCTGGGCGTGCTCGACGAGGGGCTGCTGGACAGCCCCTACTCGCTGACCGAGGCCCGGCTGCTGTTCGAGCTGTCGGGCGGCGGGGACCTGGCGACCCTCGGGCTGCGCGAGTCCCTGGGCCTGGACCCGGGATACCTGAGCCGGCTGCTGGCCCGGCTGGAGGCCGACGGGCTGGTCGTCCGCTCCCGTTCCGGCGCGGACCTGCGCCGCCAGCTCGTCCGGCTGACCCCGCGCGGCCGGGAGGTCTTCGCCGGCCTGGACACCCGCTCGGCGGCCCAGGTGGAGGGGCTGCTCGAGGGCCTGCCCGCCGACCGGCGCCACCGGCTGGTGCGGGCGATGGACGCCGTGCGGAGGATCCTCGCGGGCGCCCCCGCCGCTCCCTTCGACCTGCGCCCCCTGCGGCCGGGGGACCTGGGATGGGTCGTCTGGCGGCACGGGGTCTTCTACGCCGAGGAGCGGGGCTGGGACGCCACCTACGAGGCGCTCGTCGCCCGGGTCGCCGCGGGGTACGGCGAGCACCACGACCCCGCACGGGAGAACGCCTGGATCGCCGAGATCGACGGGGAGCCGGTGGGCAGCGTCTTCTGCGTGCGGGCCGACCGGCCGGGGGACGTCGCCCAGCTGCGGCTGCTGCTGGTCGAGCCCCAGGCCCGCGGCCTCGGGCTGGGGCAGCGGCTGGTGGACGAGTGCCTGGCCTTCGCCAGGGCGGCGGGCTACCGGGAGATGGTCCTGTGGACGGTCGCCGGACTGGCCGCCTCCCGCCACCTGTACGTGAAGGCGGGGTTCGAGCTGGAGTCCGAGCAGGCCGAGGAGCGGTTCGGCGACGCGATCACCGCCCAGTGGTGGCGGCTCCGGCTCTGATCACCCGCCTTTACCCACCACGCCGGGTCCGCGTCCAGCGAAGTAAGGCCGATCTTTCCTCCGGGCAAGGGAGATGTCACCGGTCCGCCTGATTGACCGGACGGTCAATCAGGCGCACTTTCGAGGCAGGACGAAGAAGTCCAACCCTCCGGAGGTGGCGGATGTCCCTGAAGTTCTCCTACGAAGCCGCGGTGGCCTTCCTGGCCGGACTCGCGGCCCTGCTCGCGCCGGACCTGTGGGCCGACGGCGCCGGACGCACCCCCCTGATGGTGCTCGGCGTGCTGCTGGCGCTGGCCGGCCTGTACGGGCTGCTCGGCGCGCCGGGCCCCGGCGCGTGGACCGGGGCGGCGTTCGCCGCGCTCCTGTTCACCGCCCCCTGGGCCTGGCAGTTCACCGGTCAGGACGGTGCGGCCTGGACGGCATGGATCGCGGGCGGCGCGGCGGTTATCGTCGCCTTGTACGCCGTGTACACCGCGTCCCGGACCCGCGAGGCCTGATCCTCCCGGCCCGTCCGCGCGGCCGACGCGATCGAGGTGGTCCCCGGCACCCCCGGTGTCCGGGGACCACGCCCGTTCGGGGGGAACGACGATGAGCGACTCACGCACCCGCATCCTCGACGCCGCCGAGGCGCTGTTCGCCGAGACCGGCTACGAGGCGACGTCCACCGCCCGCATAGCCCTGGCCGCCGAGGTCCCCAAGGGCCTGGTCTTCCACTACTTCCCGCAGAAGATGGACGTCCTGCTCACCCTGATCGACGAACGCACCGAGATCGAGGAGCCGCCCGAGGAGCCCCTGCCCCCCGACCCGGCGGGCGCCCTGCGCCGCCTGGCCTCCCGCCTCCCGCTCCGCGCCTCCCCCAGCATGCGCCGCATCCTCTTCCGCGAGGCCGACACCCACCGCACCGCCCGCGACCGCCTCACCGCCCTCAACCGCGAACTCGTCCGCCGCGCCCGCCGCGCCCTCGAACTCACCCTCCCCGGCACCCGCGGCGACGCCGCCCGCCTCGAGATCGCCGCCGCCACCTTCGCCACCGTCCTGCTCTACCAGGAGAACCTCTTCCACCTCACCGGCGACCGCATCGACCCCGACGCCCTGGCCGACCTCATCACCCGTGCCCTCACCTGACACCTGCCCGAAAGCGACACCGCGGCGAGGCGAGGATCGGCTCCCGCCAAGACGCCCTCGGACACCGGCCGAGCACCACGACGAAGCGAGGGCCGGTTCGCCGTTCACTGCCCGGAAGCCCGCCAAGACGCCCCCGATCACGGGTCGAGCGCCCACTGCGAAGCAAGGACCTGCTTACCGGCTCCCGCCCAGAAGCCCCAGGGCACAGGCCGAGCACCCGCAGCGAGGCGCAGGTCGCCTGGCCCGGCGGCGAACGCCGCAGTGGGGCCGGGCCGGTCGTCGTCTTCGCGGGAGCTCGCGGGGTGTGCCTCCGGGGCGGGGTCAGGCGAGGAGTTCGATGAAGTCGGCCAGTTGGGTGAGGTTGCGGCACTCGTGCATGTCGATGACCTCGCCGTAGGCCGAGGCGGCGGAGTCGCCGGTGTCCCAGTCGCGGGTGGGCTCGGGGTTGAGCCAGTAGGCGTGGCGGGCGGTGCGGGCCATGCCGCGGACGAGGGGCAGGGAGAGCGGGCCGTAGTTGGAGCGGGCGTCGCCGAGGATCAGCAGGGCCGTCTTGGAGGTGATCGCGTCGGGGTACTTCTCGTCGAAGGTCTTGAAGGCGTGGCCGTAGTTGCTGCGGCCGGTCAGCCAGACGAGGTCGGCCTCGCGGGCCATGCGGGTCATGGCGTCCACGACGTCGGCGCCGGGCTGGAAGAACCTGGTGATCTCGTCGGTGGCGTCGATGAAGGCGAAGGCGCGGACCTTGGTGAACTGCTCGCGCAGCGCGAAGGTCAGCAGCAGGGTGAAGTGCGCGAACGCCTGGCAGGAGTCGCTGGCGTCGCACAGGACGACCAGTTCGGGCTTGTGCGGCCGCCGCGGCTTGAAGTGGGTGTTCAGCGGGACCCCGCCGGTCGACAGGGAGGCGCGGACGGTGCGGCGGAAGTCCAGCCGGCCCCGGTCGCCGTGCCGGTTGCGCTGCACGAGGCGGGCGGCGAGCCGGCGGGCCAGGGGGTGCACCTCGCGGCGCAGCGCGGCCAGGTCGGCGCGGCTCGCCCGGCCGAAGTCGAGCTGCTCCAGCGGCGGCCGGGCGGTGGCCCGGGACGTGCGCTCCACCCCGGTGTCCTCGGCGATCCGGCGGCGCACCTCGGTCGCCACCGCCTGCTCGAACCCGGTGATCCGGGTGCGGAACGTCTGCCGCGCGGCCTTCTCCTCCAGACCGCCGCGCTCGCTGAGCACGGACTGCAGCAGCCTCGCCATCAGGGTGTCGGCCGACATGGCCCGCACCACCGGTGACGACAACCACGACTGGCCGCCCCTGGTGCGCCCGAACCGGCCGACGGCCGTGCGCGCGAACCGCCGGACGCCCGCCTCGTCGCCGTTCAGCAGCAGGTCGAACAGCTCATCCCGCAACCGCTGGACCTCCGGGTCCAGCGCGGGCGGCGTCGCGGGGCGGTCCTCGTCGGGGTCACGGTCGGTGTTGCCCTCCCCCGCGCCCAGCGCCGCCGGGAACCACAGGTCGAACAGCACGTCGAACTGCGGCCGGTGCGTCGGCCGCTTCACCAGCGTCGCCGCGTAGACGGCCCGCAGCGTCTCCCGCTCCAGCAGGTCGATGTGCCGCAACGACCGCGCCGCGTCCAGCCCCTCGGCCGGCGACACCGGCAGCCCGGCCTCCCGCAGCGCCTGCACGAAGCCGGTGTGCCGGTCGACCAGCCCCATCAGCGGCCGTCCAGGTGGAGCTCCTTGACGGCCCTCTGCTGGTCGGCGACGTGCTTGAGCACCACGCCGAGGGTGGCGCGCACGGTGCCCTCGTCCAGGGTGTCGCGGCCCAGCGCCAGCAGGGTGCGGGCCCAGTCGATCGTCTCGGCGATGGACGGCGGCTTCTTGACCTCCAGGGAGCGCAGCGTGCCGACGACCTTGACGAGCTGCTCGGCGAGCCCGGCCTCCAGGTCGGGGACGCGCGACAGGACGATGTCGCGCTCCCGCTCCAGCGTCGGGTACTCCAGGTGCAGGTAGAGGCAGCGGCGTTTGAGCGCCTCCGACAGCTCGCGCGCCGCGTTGGACGTCAGGACGACGAACGGGCGGTGCACGGCGGTGATCGTGCCGAGTTCCGGGATGGTCACCTGGAAGTCCGACAGCACCTCCAGCAGCAGCCCCTCCACCTCGACGTCGGCCTTGTCGGTCTCGTCGATGAGCAGGACCGTCGGCCCCTCCCGGCGGATGGCCGCCAGCAGCGGCCGCTCCAGCAGGAACTCGTCGGTGAAGATGTCGTCGTGGGTGGACTCCCAGGAGGCGTCGCCCGCCGCCTGGATGCGCAGCAGCTGCTTCTTGTAGTTCCACTCGTACAGGGCGCGGGCCTCGTCGAGGCCCTCATAGCACTGCAGGCGGATGAGCTCGGCCCCCGTGGCGGCGGCGACGGCCTTGGCGAGCTCGGTCTTGCCGACGCCCGCGGGCCCCTCCAGCAGCAGGGGCTTGCCGAGGGCGTCGGCGAGGAAGACCGTGGTGGCGATGGCCGAATCCGCGAGGTATCCGGTGGTGGCCAGCGCCCCGGCGGTCTGCTCCGGGGAGGTGAAGAGCGTCATGTGGTCGGTTTCTTTGTGGTGTCCGCCGCGGCGGGCTTCTTGACCTTCTTGTACACCTGGGCGTTGGCGGCGAAGGTGATCTCGTCGCCGCCGGCGTTCAGCTCGATCTGCCAGTAGGCCGCGCCGGGGTCGGTGCCCTGCCAGGAGAGCCGGTAGATCTTCTTTCCGGCGGGGATGACGGTGCCGGCCCACAGCTCCTTGCCGGAGGCGACCAGCTTGCCCGACCCGTCGGCGGTGAAGACGAAGTGCTCCTTGGCCGGGGTGTCGCCCTGCCAGGTGCCGACCAGCGCCTTGACCTGGTTGGGCTTGGGGGTCGGCGCGGGCTTGCCGCTCTCGGTGGGTTCGGCCAGCGGGGCGCCGCTCTTGGGCGCCAGGCCCGGGGCGTCGGAGTCCTGGGCGGCGGGCTGGGAGGCCTCGGCGGACGCGGACGTCTCGGGCTCGGGGTTCTCACTCCCCCCGCCGCAGGCGGTGAGGGCCAGCATTCCGGCGAGGACGAGAGCGAGGGGTTTCACGGGGCCTCCGGGTGGGACTGTGGGGGGCGTCGGGTCCGGGCGTGAAGTGTACCCATCGGTAGAGGCCACGTCATGATCCACTGCCTTTTCGCCGCGGGACCGTGCCCGGACCCGCGGCGGCCGGCTCCGCGCCCCGTTCGGGGCGCGGAGCCGGGCACGCGGCCTACTTGCCGGGCTCGGGGTCGCGCGGCAGGCCCAGCAGCCGCTCGCCGATGATGTTGAGCTGCACCTCGGTGGTGCCGCCGTAGATCGTCATGGCCCGGCTGAACAGCATCGCCCGCGCGACGATGCCGGTCGGGGCCATCAGCTCCTCGACCGCCGCCAGGTCGCCCTGGCTCGCCCAGCAGTAGTCGGCGACGTTCTGGTTGAACTGCACGCCCAGCAGCTTGCGGACCGAGGCCTCGGCGCCGGGGTTGACGCCCGACAGCTGCTTGAGGGTGGTGCGCAGGCCCAGCAGGTCGATCGACTGGCCCTCGGCCACGAGCCTGCCGACCTCGGCCGCGGTCTGCGGCGACAGCTCCCTGCCCTGGAACCAGGACAGCAGTTCCGGCACGCCCATGCCCAGGCCGCCGCCGGTGGACAGCGAGACCCGCTCGTTGGACAGGGTGTTGCGGGTGACCTGCCAGCCCTTGTCGACCTCGCCGACCACGCAGTCGTCCGGCACGAACACGTCGTCGAGGAAGACCTCGTTGAACAATGCGTCACCGGTGAGCTCGCGCAGCGGGCGCACGTCCACGCCGGGTGCCTTCATGTCCACCAGGAAGTAGGTGATGCCCTCGTGCTTGGGCGCGTCGGGGTTGGTGCGGGCGATGCAGAAGCCCCACTCGGCCCGGTGGGCGACCGACGTCCAGATCTTCTGGCCGGTCAGCCGGAAGCCGCCCTCGACCCGCTCGGCCTTCATCGACAGGGCGGCCAGGTCCGAGCCGGCGCCCGGCTCGGAGAACAGCTGGCACCAGATGATCTCGCCGCGCAGGGTGGGACGCAGGAAGCGCTCCTTTTGCTCCTCGGTGCCGTAGGCGACCAGGGACGGCACCAGCCAGGCGCCGATGACGAGGTTGGGCGCCTTGACGCCGGCGGCCCGCAGCTCCTGCTGGATGAGGATCTGCTCGATCGGGTTCGCGCCGCGGCCCCAGGGCTTGGGGAAGTGCGGGACGGTCCAGCCCTCGTCGCCCATCTTGGCGTTCAGCGCCTGGCGGTCCTCGACGGCCTTGAGCTCGGCGATCTCGGCGCGGATGCGCTCGCGCACCGGCGCGGTGTCCTCGTCCAGCTCCAGCTCGACCTCGCGGCGGCCGCCGGCCAGCGCCAGCTCGGCCACCGCGGTGGCGGCGTCGTGCGCCGAGACCGACAGCGCCTTGTTGGTCAGCGTGCGGCGCAGGTAGATGTGGGCGTCGTGCTCCCAGGTGAAGCCGATGCCGCCGAGGATCTGGATGGCGTCGCGGGCGATCTGCGCGCAGGTGTCGGGGGCGATCACGGCGGCGACGGCGGCGGCGAACCGGGCGTCCTCGGCGTTGTCGCCCACGGCGCGGGCGGCGTCCCAGACGGCGGCACGGGCCTGCTCCAGGCCGATGAGCATGCGGGCGGCCTTGTGCTTGACGCCCTGGAACTGGCCGATGGGCCGGCCGAACTGCTCGCGGACCTTGGCGTACTCGGCGGCGGTGGTCACGCCCCAGGACGCCGCGCCGATGCTCTCGGCGCCCAGCAGGACGGCGGCCAGGTCGCCCACGCGCTCGTCGGTGACGCCGTCGAGCACCCGCTCGGCCGGGACGGAGAGGTTCTCGGCCTCGACGCGGCCGGAGCGGCGCACCTTGTCCAGGCTCGGGCGGGCGGTGACGGTCAGCGCGGCGGCGTCGACGGCCACCCAGTCCCCGCCGGCCTTCAGCACGATCACGTCGGCCATGCCCGCGCCCAGCACCGGCTCGGCCGAGCCGCTGACGACCAGCGCGTCGCCCTCGCGGACGGCGGTGAAGCCGCCGGCCAGGCAGAGCGCGCCGGTGCGGGAGCCGTCGGCCAGGCCGGCCAGCAGGCCGTGCGCCTTGGCGTTGGTGGAGGAGGCGATCACCGCGCTGGCCAGCACGGTGGGCAGGAACGGGCCCGGCGCGGCGGCGCGGCCCAGCTCCTCGGCGACCACGGCCAGCTCCAGCAGCCCGTAGCCCTGGCCGCCCTGCTCCTCCGGCAGGTGCAGGCCCAGCAGGCCCTGCTCGGCCAGCTGGGGCCAGAAGGCGGGCCTGGCCTCCTCCTCGGCGTCCAGCGCGGCGCGTACCACCGCCTGCGTCACGTAACGCTCGGCGAAGCCCCGCACCGACGCGGCCAGGTCCTCGTGCTCCTCGGTCAGCCCGATGGCCATGCGCACACCTCTCCAGTCGTCCCGACCCGGCTCCGCCCAGGGGTGCGGCCCGGCAGTCGAGGGTTATTCTAGAACGGGATTCAACCACACTGGAGAGGTGACTCTACTCACCTCCCCGCCCCCTGAGGAAGCCCCGGTAGTACTCCAGGAGCCGGGCCACCGACTCGTCCTCGCCGGGCAGCTCGCGGCCCCGCCGCGCCGCGGCCTCGGCCAGGGAGCGGGCGCGCTCCGGGTCCTCCAGCACCGAGGTGACCGCCTTGGCGAGCTCCCCTGCGTCCCGCGGGGGCACCAGCACCGCCGCGTCGCCCGTCATCCCGGGGATGCCGCCGACCCGGGTGGCCACCAGCGGGCGGCCCGCCCGCAGCGTCTCCTGGACGAACAGGGGCTGGCCCTCCCACAGGCTCGGCACCACGACGAGATCCGCCGCGGTCAGCAGCTCCGGGACGTCGTCGCGCCGCCCCAGCAGCCGGACGGGCAGGTCGTCGGCGGCGATCCGCTCACGCAGCCGCCCGTCCAGCGGGCCGTCCCCCACCAGCAGGAAGAGCGTCTCCTTCTCGCGCAGCCAGCCGGCCACCTCCAGGAGGTCGAACAGGCCCTTCTGGTCGGCCAGCCGCGCCACCGTCAGCACCGCGTGCTGGTCGCCCAGGCCGAGCTCCTCGCGCAGCCGCTCCCGCGCGTCCGGGTCGGCCTTCCTGTCCATCTGGGGCGAGGGCACCAGCGCGTGGCCGACCCGGCGCGCTCCCAGCGCGCGCATGCGCTCCTCCAGGTCGGGCGAGACGCCCAGCACACCGGAGGCCCCGCGCGCCACGAGCCGCTCCAGGACGGCGTAGGCGGCCCCGACCGCCCCGCCCTCCAGCACCGCGTTGTGCAGGGTGACCACCACCGGGGGGCCCGTCTCCACCCGCAGCCCCTCGAGCCTGCCGCGGGCCAGCACCGCCAGCCCCCCGGCGCGCAGCCCGTGCGCGTGCACCACGTCGGCCCCGCGGACGAGCGAGCGCAGCCGGGCCACCGCCTTGAGGTCGGTTCCGGGCCGTGGCCGGTCGGAGATCTCCACCGGGGCGAACCGCACCCCCGGCCCGGTGAACCCGAAGGTCTTCTCGGTGGACTCCGGCCCGCACACCAGCACCCGCGCGCCCCGGGCCGCCAGCCCCGCCGCCACGGACCTCACATGCGACCCGATCCCCCCCGCGCTGGTGGCCAGCACCAGCGCGACCTTCATGCCGTGCCCTTCGTCCATGTCCTCACCTCGCCGTAGTCGTACTTCCCCCGGACGGCCCGTTCCCCTGACCGTAGCCCGGCCGCCCGCCCTCCGGAGCACACCTGTGGACGGTCCGGCGCGTGTCCGGTCGCGGGCCGCGCGGCCCGCGTCCTCCCGTGGATCGTCCACCGCCCGTCCGGTCGTGGACGGCGCGCCGCCCGGAGCACGTCCTCCCGCAGAACGCCCGGCCCGCGTCCGGGCACGGGCGGCACGCCGCCGGGCCCGCGTCCGCCCGCGGACGAACGCGACGATCAAGGTCGTGCTCGGATCCCTACCCCCCGTCCGGGCCGATCACCTCCGCCGCGCCAGGATCTCCCGCAGGTCGTCCCTGGCGGTGAAGGCGGCGAGCGCGCCGAAGACGATCACGGCGGCCAGCGCGGCGGCGGCCGCGCCCAGCAGGTTGTGCACCTGGCCGTCCACCCCGAAGGCGCGGGCGACGGAGTACCCGGCCGCCGCGCCCACCGAGCCGCCCAGCAGGCCGCCCAGCGCCGCCCTGGGCAGCCCCTCGACGGCGGCCGCGCCCCGGGCGCGCACCAGCGCCACCAGCAGCAGCGCCCCGGCCACGCTCATGCCCGCGGCGTTGCCGAAGCCGAAGGCCGCCACCACCCAGTCCTTGGGAACGACCTGGACGAGCACGACGTCCGCGACGAGCACCGTCACCCAGCCGATGACGACGGCCCGCGCCGACTCCCTGCCCCGGTCGCAGGCGTACAGGGCGCGGCCCAGATGGGCGACCAGCCCGTAGCCGAGCAGGCCCGGCGCGAACGCCAGCAGCGCCCGCGCCAGCACCTCGGGCTGGGCGTCCGTGCTCTGCCCAGGAGGGTCGAAGAACCAGGCGACCGGCACCGCGACCGCGACGACCAGGGCCGCGCCCAGGCAGGAGACCAGGACCACCACCCGGGTGGTGCTCGCGGCGATCCGGTCGAAACCGGACGGATCGGCGTCCTGGAAGCGTGCCGACAACGACTGGAAGGCGCTGGTGGCGACCGGCACCACCAGGATCGCCCACGGCAGCAGGTAGATCGCCCAGGCGTAGGTGTAGTGGGTCAGCGCCGCCCGCGTGCCGTCGTTCTTCAGCACCAGGATCGCCAGCGTCGCCAGCTGCTGCGCCACCACCGTCGCCAGCCCGGCGAACGCCAGCACGCGCACCTGGCGCCCCACCCCGGCGGGGAAGCGCAGCGCGGGCCGCAACCGCAGCCGCAGCGGCCACCCGGCCACCAGCGCCACGACGACCATCGCCGACACCCCGACCGTCGTGCCGACCGAGAGCACGAGCTCGGCGTCGCGGGGCACCTCCGGCAGGCGGCGGGGGTCGTGCCCGCCCATCAGCGGGACGTAGGCCAGGTAGGCCCCGATCATCACCAGGCTGGACAGCAGGGGCGCCAGGGCGGGGCCGGTGAACCTCCGGTGGGACTGCAGCACCCCGTACAGCACGACCGCCAGCCCGTACATCACGATCTGCGGCGCGAACACCACCAGCATCCGCGCGCCGATCGCCCGGTACGCCGCGGCGTCGCACCCCCCGAGATCGCCCTGGCTGAGCAGCGCCATGATCGGCCCGGCCAGCAGCGCCACCAGCAGCGCCAGCGGCACCAGCAGCATCAGCACCCAGGTGAGCATCGCCGAGGCCGTGCGCCGGACGGTCTCGGTGTCGCCGCGCTCGACGGGCCCCGCCAGCACCGGCACCACCATGCTGGCCAGCGCGCCCCCCGCGACGATCTCGAACACGATGTTCGGCACGTGGTTGGCGGTGAAGTACACGTCGCTCAGGCACGACGCGCCGACCGTCTGGGAGAAGACCGCGGTGCGGCCGAACCCGGCGACGCGCGACAGGACGGTGAGGACGGCGATGAGGAGGGCGGCGCCGGCGATACCGCTCGCAAGGCGTCTCACCGGACCTGGACGGGCTCCGGCTTGGTCTCGACCGGGCGGCGGCCCAGCATGTCCAGCCAGTTCAGCGGGGGGCTCTCCCGGATGACCTTGGTGAAGCTGACGTACTCGCTGGCGGCGTTCAGCGCCACCAGGCCGCCCAGCACCGCCAGCCGGGCCGGCAGCGCCAGCCGCGTGGCCGACAGGCCCAGCAGCGCGCCCAGCGCGTTGGCGCCGGCGTCGCCGAGCATCGCCCGCTCGCCCAGGTCCTCGGGCAGCAGCGCCACGGCCGCGCCCAGCGGGGCGGCGACCACGGCGGCCCCGGCCCCGGCGGCCAGCGGCAGCCCGGTGATCAGGCCCACCTTGATGGCCCGGCCGGGCCGCAGGTCGAAGAGGTTCATCACGTTCGCCCCGGCGGCGATGATCGCCCCGTTGAGCAGGGTGTCCAGCGTCCTGCCCGCCAGCGTGCGGGCCGGGGAGCCGGCGAGCGCCGCGGCGGCCAGGCCGGTCGCGCCGATGCCCAGCACCTTGACCGCGCCGGTCGTCACCTCGCCGCGGGCCAGCGCCGACAGGTGGCCTTTGAACCCGCGCGAGGAGCCGTCGCCGGCCAGGTCGTCGTAGGCGCCCAGCACGCCGGAGGCGGCGCCCGCCACCAGCGCGGCGGCGCGCATCCGGCCGGGCAGGCCGGGGGCCAGGAGCCCCGCCGCGGCGGAGGCGGCCACGAACGCCGGGCCCTCCAGCAGGGTGACCGGCTCGGCGCGGTGGTTGACGCGGCCCCACACCTCCTGCCCGGTGAGCCCGTTGAACCCGGGCGGGCGGCGGGTGAGCGCGGTGTAGGCGGCGCGGGCGGCGGCGGCGCCGAGGACTGTGCCGATCAGGAGACGCTTCACGGCTTCTCTCCGGAGGTGGTCGGAACGGTGGGCAGAGGGTCGGGCAGGTAGCCGCTGACGTCCGACCCGGTGCCGTAGTGGCCGGACCGCCCGCTCATCTCCACGTTGAGCGCCAGGACGGTGACGACCTGCCCGGAGGCGGTGTCCGCGGCGTCCACCGAGGAGACCGACGAGGCCGTCTCCGACGAGCGCAGCGCGGACAGGAACCCGCCCGTGCCCGCCGAGGAGGCGTCTCCGGCCGCCACGGTGCCACGGGTGCCGCGGTCGAGCGCCACCGTCAGCGCGACCAGCGCGTCGTTGTCCTGCTCCGCGCCGTCGCCCTCGAACGGGCTCGCCGGGGCCACCACTACCGCGAGTGTGGCACGGGCGCCCGGCTTTCCGCCGGTGGTCAGCAGACCCTGGTCGCGGAAACCCTGCAGGACCGACCCCGAGCCGACCTCCTCGTGCCCGGCCTTCTCGGCGTCCTCGGTCACCAGCATGGCCGCCAGCAGCGTCCCCGCCTTGACGTAGGCGTCCGCGCCCTCGGGGTAGGCCAGCTCGGCGGGCTTGTGGACCTCGGCGAGCTGGTCGATGGCCTGCGCCTGGTCGTCGGAGAGGAACTTGTCGGTGAGGCTCACCCAGCCGGTGACGGTGCCGCCGGCGTCCTTGACCGCCGCGTCCAGGCCGGTGCGCATGCCCTCCTCGGCGCCGGGCGCCAGGACGAAGAGCACGGACTCGTCCTTCAGCCGGTCGGCCAGGATCTGCGGGCCGACCATCTCGGCGAACCTGTCCTCGCCCGCCAGCTGGTCGCCCTGGGCGGTCACCTGCGCCCGCAGCTCGTCGTTGTTGCGCTGGATGACCTGCACGTTCTGTTCGACGACCTTCTGGGACGCCTCCTGGACGGTGGTCGTGGAGCCCAGCAGCAGCCCCGTCGCCAGGGCGAGGAAGACGGCGACGATGGAGACGAGGTGGTAACGGAAATCGATCACGTGAAGAATCCGGTCAGCCAGAAGAGGAAGGAGTGCCAGTGCTCCACCAGTGCGGACATGAGGTCGGGTCCCGGCGGTGAGACGACCAGCGCCGCGACCATGGTGACCAGGGCGGCCGCCACCAGGACCAGCAGGGCCGAGGAGGAGATCCGGCTGCGGTACAGCAGGCTCACGCCCTTGGCGTCGACCAGCTTGCTGCCCACCCGCAGCCGGGTCAGGAAGGTGCTGGACATGCCGGCGCGGCCCTTGTCGAAGAACTCGACCATGTTCATGTGGGTGCCGACCGCGACGATGAGCTGGGCGCCCTTGTCGTCGGCCAGCAGCATCGCGCAGTCCTCGCTGGTGGCCGCGGCGGGGAAGAGCACCGCGTCCCGGCCGAGCTCCTCGACCCGCTTGAGGCCGGGCGCGCGGCCGTCCCGGTAGGCGTGCACGACGATCTCGGCGCCGCAGGTGAGCGCCTCGTCGGAGACCGAGTCCATGTCCCCGACGATCATGTCGGGCTTGTACCCGGCCTTCAGCAGCGCGTCCGCGCCGCCGTCGACGCCGATGAGCACCGGCTTGTACTCGCGGATGTAGGGGCGCAGCGTGGCGATGTCCTCGCGGTAGTGGTAGCCGCGCACGACGATCAGCGCGTGCCTGCCCTCGAACGAGGTGCGCACGTCCGGGACGCCGACGCCGTCGGTGAGGAGCTCCTGCTCCTTCTTGACGTACTCCATCGTGTTGGAGACGAACGACTCCAGCTGGGCCGACAGGCCGGCCTTGGCCTCCTCGACGGCCGCCTCGACGGTCTCGGCGGTGTGCCGGATGCCCTTGGCGACCAGCTCCTCGCCGCGGTAGACCGAGGCGCCGTCCAGCCGCAGCACGTCGCCCTCGGAGACCTTCTCGAAGATCTCCGGGCCGACGTCGTCGAGCACCGCGATGCCGGCCTCGATGAGGATCTCCGGGCCGAGGTTGGGGTAGCGCCCCGAGATGCTGCGCGAGACGTTGACGACGGCGGCGATCCCCGCCGTCACCAGCGAGTCGGCGGCGACCCGGTCGAGGTCGACGTGGTCGATGATCGCGATCTCGCCCGGTTGCAGGCGCTTGGCCAGGTTCTTGGTGCGCTTGTCCAGCCGGGCGGTGCCGCTCAATCCCGAGTGGTCGTCCCCCGCGCCGGATCTGCGCAGGCCGAAGAGGCGCACGCCGCGCAAGCGTGATCGCGCACGCGTGTCGGATTCGGCCCCCGGTTCGCTCATGACCTCTACATCCTGCCAGAGCCGTACAACCCGTCGTCCCGCCGACGGGTCAGGCGTGTCCGTCCTTGTCCCGGGCCGCGATCTCCAGCAGCTCCTCGGCGTGGGCGCGCCCGAGCTCGCTGTCCTCCAGCCCGGCCAGCATCCGGGAGAGCTCCCGGACCCTGGCGTCGGTGTCCAAGGTTTGCACACCGCTGCGGATCACGGTGCCGTCATCGGACTTTTCGACCAGAAGGTGCTGGTCGGCGAACGCCGCGACCTGCGGCAGGTGGGTGACCACGATCACCTGCGCGGTCCGCGCCAGCTTGGCCAGGCGGCGGCCGATCTCGACCGCGGCCTTGCCGCCCACGCCCGCGTCGACCTCGTCGAAGACGAAGGTGGGGACCGGGTCGGCGCCGGCGAAGACCACCTCGATGGCGAGCATCACCCGCGACAGCTCGCCGCCGGAGGCGCCCCGGTTCAGCGGCAGCGCGGGCGCTCCCGGATGCCCGGCCAGCCGCAGCTCGACCTCGTCGACGCCGTGCGGGGTGAACCCGGCGGTGCGGGTGAGCGCGACCACGATGCACGAGTGCGGCATGGCCAGCGCCGACAACTCGGCGGTGACCGCCTCGGAGAAGCGCTCGGCCGCGGCCTGGCGCACCTCGGTCACCCGGGCGGCCAGCTCGTGCAGCCGCTCGGCCAGCTCGGCCTCCTCGGCCTCCAGGCCGGTGATCCGCTCGTCGTCGCCCTCCAGCTCCTGCAGCCGCACGGCGGCGTCCCGCGCCCAGGCCAGCGCCTCGTCCACGCTGCCGCCGTACTTGCGGGCGAGCATCGACAGGTCGGCCCGGCGCTCCTGGACGGCGGCCAGCCGCTGCGGGTCGGCCTCGACGGACTCGGTGTAGGCGGCCAGCTCGCCGCCGATGTCGGCGATCAGGTAGCCGGCCTCGGCCAGCCGGTCGGCCAGCACGCCCAGCTCCGGGTCGTGGTCGCGCGCGGCCTCCAGCGCGCCGCGCGCGGTGCCCAGCAGGCTGGTGACGTCGGCGAAGGCCTCCGCCTGCGACGGGTCGCCCAGGAGCGCCTCGTGCGCGGTGTTGGAGGCCGTGCGCAGCGCGTCGGCGTTGGCGAGCCGCTCGTCCTCGGCGGCCAGCTCCACGTCCTCACCGGCCCGCGGGTCGACCTTCTCGATCTCCTCCAGCCCGAAGCGCAGCCGTTCGGCCTCGTCGGCGCGTTCGCGGGCCCGGGTCGTCAGCTCCTCCAGGAGCCTGCTGACCTCGCGGTGGCGCTGGTAGGCCTGGGTGTACTCGCGCAGCGGCTTGACCAGCTCGGCGCCCGCGTAGCGGTCCAGCGACTCGCGCTGGCGGCCGGGCTGCAGCAGCCGCTGCTGGTCGGACTGGCCGTGTACGGCCACCAGGTCGTCGGCGAGCGCCAGCAGCGTGCCGACCGGCACCGAGCGCCCGCCCAGATGGGCGCGGGAGCGGCCCTCGGCCGACACCGTGCGGGTGATGATCAGCGCGTCCTCGTCGAGCTCGCCGCCGGTCTCCTCCACCCGCGCCGCGGCCCGGCCCGCCGGGTCGAGCACGATCCGGCCCTCCACGACGGCCTTGTCGGCTCCCGGGCGCACCCGCCTCGGGTCGCCCTTGCCGCCGAACAGCAGCCCGAGGCTGGTCACCACCATGGTCTTGCCGGCGCCGGTCTCGCCCGTCACCACGTTGAAGCCCGGCGACAGCTCCAGCACGGCCTCGTCGATGACGCCAAGGCCCTTGATCCGGACCTCTTCGACCATCGGTCTCAAGGGGACACCTCATCCGCTCGCGCGTACCGTTTCTCCGCCGGACCGGACATCCGACCCGGCGGAAAGGTTATCGCTCCTGTGTGCGAACGCGCCCCCGCCAACCCGCGACGGGAAGCCCGAACTTGGTCACCAGCCGGTCGGTGAACGGGGTGAGGTGCAGCCGCGCCAGGCGCACCGGAACCTCGCTGCGCCGCACCTCGACCCGGGCCCCCGGCGGCAGGTCCACGGTCCTGCGCCCGTCACACCACAGTACGGCCCCCTCGTTCTCCTGGGTCACCTCGACGGCGACCGTGGAGGTCGGGGAGACCACCAGCGGCCGGGCGAACAGGGCGTGCGCGCTGATCGGCACCACCAGCATCGCCTCGACCTCCGGCCACACCACGGGGCCGCCCGCCGAGAAGGCGTAGGCGGTGGACCCGGTCGGGGTGGCGACCACCACCCCGTCGCAGCCCCAGTGCGACAGCGGGCGCCCGTCGATGCCGACGACGAGCTGCAGCAGCCGCTCCCGCGCCACCTTCTCCACCGAGGCCTCGTTCAGCGCCCAGGTGCGGTGGTCGGTGCCGTTGTGGCGCACCAGGACGTCGATCGCCATGCGCTCCTCGACGTCGTACTCGCCGGCGACGACCCGCGCCGCGACCGCCGCCAGATCGGCCCGCTCGGCCTCGGCCAGGAACCCGACGTGGCCCAGGTTGACGCCCAGCACCGGGGTGCCGGTCTCGCGGGTCAGCTCGGCGGCGCGCAGCAGGGTGCCGTCACCGCCCAGCACGATCACCAGCTCGGCGCCCTCGCCGGCCGCCCGGTCGGCCGGGCAGGCCTCGGCCCTGGCGCAGCCGATGTCCTCGGCCTCCTCCTCCAGCACCCGCACGCCGATCCCGGCGTCCTCCAGCTGCCGGATCACCAGCCGGGCGCTGGTGACCGCGCCGGGCCTGCCGGTGTGCGCCATGATCAGCACGGTGCGGGTCATCGGGGTCCCTCCGCCACCGCCCGTTCCAGGTCCTCCTCGGCCAGCGGTGGAGCACCCGCCCGCAGCCACAGGAAGTACTCGACGTTGCCCGACGGGCCCGGAAGCGGGCTGGCCGCCACGCCCAGGACGCCGAGCCCGAGGGTCGCCGCGTACGCCGCGACCCCGCGCACGGCCTCCTTGCGCAGCTCCGGATCGCGGACGACCCCGCCCGCGCCGACGCGCTCCCTGCCCACCTCGAACTGGGGCTTGACCATCATCGCGTAGTCGGCGCCGGGCGAGACGCACGCCCGGATCGGCGCCAGGACCTTGGTCAGGGAGATGAACGACAGGTCGCCGACGACGAGCTCGGGCGGCTCGCCGACGTGCTCGGGCGTCATGTCCCTGATGTTGAGCCGCTCGACCACGGTGACCCGCTCGTCGGTGCGCAGCGACCAGGCGATCTGCCCGTAGCCGACGTCGACCGCCACCACGTGCGCGGCGCCCGCGCGCAGCAGCACGTCGGTGAAGCCGCCGGTGGAGGCGCCCGCGTCCAGGCAGCGCCGCCCCTCGACCTTCAGCCCGGCGAAGGCCTCCAGCGCCCCGGCGAGCTTGTGGCCGCCCCGGGAGACGTACTCGGGCCCGTCGTCGTGCTGTTCGACCACCACCGCCGCGGACGTCTCGACCTGGGTGGCGGCCTTGGCGGCGACCTGGCCGCCGACCTTCACCCGCCCCTCGGCGATCAGCTGTCCGGCGTGTTCGCGGGAGCGGGCGAGCTTGCGCCGGACCAGCTCGGCGTCGAGCCTGCGGCGGCTCATCCGGCCGGCCGCCCGTCGCGGGCCGGTCCGTCGGTGTCGGCGAGGACCTCCTGCAGGCCGAGATGCACCCGCTCGAAGACCGCGACATGCCCGGCGACCGGCGTCCCCGGCAGCGTGCCGAGGACGGCCAGCACGGCGTCGACCCGCTCGTCCCCGGTGGACCCTGGCTCCATCTCCCCGCCCATCACACTCGACGATCACTCTGCCCGTGCAGACCGGGCGTCCCAGGAGGATTCGATGTTCCCGGCGTGCCGCGGTTCGCGTGCGGCACACGAAGAACGCTACCGTCCTGTGACGACGATGATGTCGGATGATGTCGACGGAACGGGGAATGGGCCTGTCATGGCGACGGTGGAGGAGTGTGAGGCCGCCCTGGCCGACCTCGTGTCCCGTCTCGACGAGGTCGATCCGGGCAAGTGGGCCGAACACGCGGTCGACCGCACGATCAGCTGCCACATCAGCGACCTGGACGTGTCCTACGCCAGCCGGCTCAGCAAGGACGGCGTGGCGCCCTTCAGCCCCACCGGCGACCCGAGGTCCGCGCAGGTGCGCCTGACGATCGCCGCCCGCGACCTGGTCGACCTCGCCGCCGACCGCCTCAGCCCCACCAAGGCCTGGGCCACCGGCAGGCTCCGGATCGAGGCCAGCGTCCTGGACCTGCTGCGGCTGCGCAAGGTCCTGTGACCCCCGCCCCGTGATCTTCCCGTTGACAATTCCGGGGGAGAACTGTTTCATGACCTCCGTGTCCGCGTGACACCGGCCAGAGAGCAGTGGGCAGGCCGGTGATCGGGCGGCGCCTGAAACGAAGGAGCCGAGCCATGGGCATCCCCTCCTCGCGCATCTGACGCCCGCCGTCCCGTACGGCCCCCCTTTTCTCCGCAAGCGGTCCTCCGCTTCGCCGTGCGTTCTCGCCTTCACGGCCTTTCGTCTTCCGCGTTCTTCGCGACCCTTCTTCTCCCCTGGAGTTTCGAACACCCATGCCTTCGTCCTTCAACGACGCGATCATCGAGGAGTTCCGCGCCAACGGCGGCCGGGTCGGCGGCCCCTTCGAGGGCGGCGACCTCCTGCTGCTGACCACCACCGGCGCCCGGTCCGGCCGCGAGCACACCGTTCCCCTCGGCTACGTGCGCGACGGCGCGGACCTGCTCGTCGTGGGTTCCGCCGGAGGCTCCGACCGCCACCCCGCCTGGTACCGCAACCTGCTCGCCCATCCCATGGTCCGCGTCGAGATCGGTGCCGAGACGTACGGCGCCATCGCCGTCCCCGCCGAGGGCGCACGGCGGGAGGCCCTCTTCACCAAGGCCGTCGAGGCGGCCCCCGGCTACGCCGACTACCAGAAGCAGACGTCCCGCACCATCCCGGTCGTCATGCTCCAGCGCTCGGAGCCCGAGGCGGATGCTCCCCCGCCCGCCGACCTGGCCGGCAAGCTGCTGGAGGTGCACACCTGGCTGCGCTCGCAGCTCCAGCACGTGCGGGCCGAGGCCGACGCCTACTTCTCCGATCGGGAGCGCGGCGGTCCCGGCGCTCCCCCGGCCCTGGGCCTCCAGCTGCGCCAGCACTGCCTGGCCTTCTGCGAGTCCCTGAAGTTCCACCACACCAGCGAGGACGACCACCTCTTCCCCGCGCTCGAGAGCCACCACCCCCGCCTGCGCGAAGCGCTCGCCCGGCTCCGCGAGGAGCACGTGACGGTCGCCCGCATCCAGGCGGAGCTCCTCGCCCTGCTGGAAGGCGTCTCCACCGCCGATCCGGAGCGCTTCCGCGCCGAGTTGAAGCGCATGTCCGAAGAGCTCCAGGCCCACCTGGACTACGAGGAGGAGTCCCTGCTACCCGCTCTGGCCGAGATCCCCCTCCCGCCGGCCCCCGCCTGAGCCACGCCCCCGCGAACCGCCCCGTCCGCGCCACGGACGGGGCGGTTCGCCCGTTCCATACCTGCAAATTCGATCAAGCATGTGCTAACTTTTGTTTGCATGTACGAGGACACGTCGTGAGCCGATCCGGCCCGAGCGGAGACGAACTGCTGCGCGTGCTGAGCACGCTGGCCAACCCGCACCGGCTGCGGGTACTGGCGGAGCTGGCCAGGGAGGACGACTACGTGAGCCGGCTGGCGCGGCGGCTGGGGATCAGCAGGCCCCTGCTCCAGGTCCACCTGCGCAAGCTGGAGGCAGCGGGCCTGGTGACCGCGCGGACGGAGTTGTCGGACGACGGCAAGGCGCTGAGGTACTACGAGGTCAACCCGTTCGCGATCGAGCTCACACCGCAGGCCGTCGAGGCCGCGGTGCGCACGCTGACCGTTCCCGGGGACGAGACGAAAGGATCAGGCTGATGGACGGGCACGAACTGGCGGAGGTCGCCGGTGCTGTGGGCATCTTCGCCTTCATCACCACGGTGATCACCGTGATCATCCTGCAGGTCGGGGCGACGGTCCGCGCCCGCGCGGTGCTGGCCCGCGAGGACGAGTACCGCAAGCTCGCCGAGGCCGCCGCGACGGCCCGGCAGGACACCGACAGGCGGCTCACCGAGATCGACGGCCGGCTCGCCTCGCTGGACGAGCGGATGCGTTCCCTGGACCGGGTGCTGCGCACCGTCGAATGACCCGGTGAACGTCCCGGGCCGCCGAGCGGCAACTCGGCGGCCCGGATGAAGAAACGCCATCCCGCCCCGTGGGGCGGGCTCTCACAGAACGCCCCTTCAGGGAAAGGACAGCAGTTCGTGCTGCCTGAACGCAAATCCCCCCTCGGCCCGCTGGTGGAGCGGATCGCCGGCTGGTCCGTACGGCACCGGGCGGCGGCGATCACCGGCTGGCTCGCCCTGGTGGCCGTCTCCGTGCTGGCGGGCCCGCTGCTCGGCCTGGCACCGGTGAACAGCACCGATCCCGGCGAGTCCGGCCGGGCCGACCGCGTCCTCGACGCGCAGACCGCCTACGTCCCGTCACAGGAGAACGTCCTCGTCCAGCCCCGCGGCGACGGCCCCGGACCGGCCGTCGCGGGCTCCCCCGCCCGGCGCGCCGTCGAGGAGCTGACCGCGGGCCTGCGGTCGCTGCCCGGCGCGGTCACCGCGCTGCGCTCGCCGCTGGAGGAGGACGGCCTCCTGTCCTCCGACGGCCGCTCCGCCCTGGTCAACTTCCAGATCGCCGGGCCCCATGAGGAGTTCTCGGCCCACTACGACGCGATCCGCTCGGAGGTCGGGCGGGTCGCCGCGCTCCACCCGGACGTCCGGGTCGCGCAGGCCGGGGACAAGAGCCTGTCCGACGCGGTGAACGAGGGCATCAAGGACGACATGAAGCGCGCGGAGTTCTTCTCCCTGCCGCTCACCGTCGTCATCCTCCTCGTGGTGTTCGGCTCGCTCATCGCCGCCGGAATCCCGCTCCTGCTGGCGATCACCAGCGTGCTCGGCGCGTTCGGCCTGCTCCAGGTGGCCGCGCACTGGGTCCCGGTCAACAGCGCGGCCTCCTCCATCGTCCTGCTGATCGGCGTCGCGGTCGGCATCGACTACTCGCTCTTCTACCTGCGCCGCTCCCGCGAGGAGAGGGCGGCCGGACGCGGCGTCGTGGAAGCCCTCGAGATCACCGCGCGGACGTCCGGGCACGTCGTGGTCCTGTCCGGGCTCACCGTGATGGTGTGCCTCACGGGCCTGCTGTTCACCGGCCTGGACAACTTCAAGGGCCTGACCGCCGGGACGCTCCTCGTCGTCGGCATGGCGATGGTCGGCTCGGTCACCGTCCTGCCCGCGCTGCTGGCGGCGCTCGGCCCGCGGGTCGACCGGGCGCGGCTGCCCTTCCTGGGCCGCCGCGCCGAGGCCGGAAAGTCCCGTTTCTGGACGGCCGTGGCGGGCTTCGTGGTCCGCCGCCCGCTCTGGTCCGGCGGCCTGGCGGTCCTCGCGCTGGTCGTGATGACCGTCCCGGCGTTCGGCATGCGGCTCCAGGACGCCGCCGTCACCGACAGCCTCCCCCGGACGGTTCCCGTGGTGGACGCGGCGCTGCGCATGCAGGAGGCCTTCCCCGGAACCCCGTCTCCCGCCTGGGTCGTCCTGTGGGAGAAGCGGCCCGGCGCGCTGGACGAGCCCGGCGTCCGGCGGGCGGTGGACGAGCTGGGGCCGATCTCCACGGCCCGCGCCGGCCGGGTCCTGGTCGCCCGCGTGCCGCTCGCGCACTTCGGCACCGGCGAGACCGCCGACCGCTCCCTCGAGGACCTGCGGGCCCGAAAGGCACCCGCCGCGCTCGGCCCCCTGGACGGCGTCGACTACGCGGTCTCCGGCAAGACCGCCTTCGCGCGCGACTTCACCGAGCGGATCACCGAACGCTCCCCGCTGGTCGTCGGCTTCGTCCTCGCCCTGGCGTTCGTGCTGCTGGCCTCCTCGTTCCGCTCTCCGGCGATCGCGCTGATGTCGATCGTCCTCAACCTGCTGTCCCTGGGCGCGGCGTACGGCGTCCTCACCTGGGTCTTCCAGGACGGCCACTTCGGCTCCGTGCTCGGATTCACCCCCTACGGCGGGGTGATCGGCTGGCTGCCCCTGTTCATGTTCGTGATCCTCTTCGGGCTGAGCATGGACTACCACCTGTTCGTCCTCAGCCGCGTCCGCGAGCACCGAGCGGCGGGAGCGCCGGTGAAGGAGGCGATCGTGGCGGGCATCGGCACCGGCTCCGGGGTCGTGACCAGCGCCGCGACCGTCATGGTCGCCGCCTTCAGCGTCTTCGCGGTGCTGTCGGCGATCGAGTACAAGATGATGGGCGTCGGCCTCTCGGCCGCCATCCTGCTCGACGCCACCCTCATCCGCGGGGTGCTGCTGCCCGCCGCGCTCACCCTGCTCGGCGACCGCCTGTGGCCCGTCCCGGCGACCGCCCGCCGCCCGGAGGCGCAACCGGTGGCCTCCTAGCCCAGCCGGAGACCGGCGAGAGCCGGCTCGACCGCCTCGCGGGGAGCCGGCGCCTCGTCGCGCCAGGCGGCGGCGGCCAGGGCGTACAGGCCGTGCCAGGGGTTCCCGCCGCCGCTGAGCCGCACCGCGGGACCGTCCCAGGCGGCCGACCAGCCGCCGCACGTGTGGACGCCGGCCCGCTCCTCGACCGGGGGGTGCTCGACGAGCAGGCCGGTCAGGTCGGGCGCCAGGTAGGTGGGGCGGTGGTGCGGCGGGGCCGTCAGGGCCATCAGGGGGTCGCTCACGCCGGTGAAGACCAGGAGGCTGTCGGCGCCGCCGTTGTGGGCGCCCTCGATGTCGGTGTCGAGGCGGTCGCCGACGATCAGGGGGCGTTCGGCGCCCGTGCGCAGGATGCTCTCGCGGTGCAGGGGCGTCTCGGGCTTGCCGGTGACGATCGGGGCGACGCCGGTGGCGTACCTGATCACCTGGGAGAGCGAGCCGTTGCCGGGCTTGGGCGGCCCGGAGGGGGCCGGGACGGTGAAGTCGCCGTTGGAGGCGACGAACAGCGCACCGTTCCGGACGGCCTGGGCGCCCTCGGCGATCAGGCCGTACCCCAGGTTCGGCGAGAACCCCTGGACGACGGCCTCCGGGCGCTCGGCCGCCGTCGAGACGGGCGTCAGGCCCTGCGCGTACAGCGCGTGCCGCAGAGCGGTGTCGCCGACCACCAGCACCCTCGCCCCGGCCGGGAGGCGTTCGGCGAGCAGCCGGGCGGCGGCCTGCGCGGAGGTCACCACGTCCTCGGCCGTGGCCGGGACGCCCAGGCTCGTCAGCAGCCCCGCGACGGCGCTGGGCGTCCGTGACGCGTTGTTCGTCACATAGGCCAGCCGCATCCCCTGGGCCCGCGCCTTGGCCAGGGAATCGGCGGCGTTCTCCACCGGACGGCGGCCTCGGTAGACGACCCCGTCCAGGTCCAGCAGCGCCACGTCGTAGGCGTCGATCAGCATTCGTCATCTCCGGGAGTCGAGGGTGGCTCGGGCATGCCGCAACGCTGAGGCGTAGTCCCGGTTCTCCGGCCGCATCGCCGCGGCCAGCGCCAGGTGCTCCACCGCGGCCTCGAACTCGCCCATCCGGCTCAGCGCCAGGCCCAGCCCGAACCGGGCGTAGTCCTCCGCCGGATTCTCCTCGATGATCGACTGGAAGCTCTCGGCGGCCTCGGCGTAGTGCCGCGCCCCCAGCAGCGCCCGCCCCAGCGCCTCCCGGAGGCTGGGGGAATGCGGTTCCGCCTCCACCGCCCTGGCCAGCAACTGCGCGGCCGCCGCCGGGCTTCCCGAGTCCAGCAGCCGCATACCGCGCGAATAAAGGTCGTAGACGTCCGGCGGGGTCTCCTTCGGCTCATCTGAATCTTGAACCAAAGCGTGCACCTCCCATACACCTCCATCCCTACTATGCCCCGGCACCGAACACACCGATCCTTCGCTCGTACCGCGAAACGATGATCTCCAAGGCCGTTCACCGGTAGCCTGACGCGATTTCCACCGAGCAGACCGGGGTTCCTCATGGCCGTTCCGCGCCGCGCGTCTTCGACACGCGCCCTTGTTCTCCTGGCCGTGGCCGCCCTGGGCGCCGCCTCGCTCCCGCTGCACGCCTCGGCCGCTCCGGCGAAGTGGCGGATCGAGGGCACCCGCGGCGCCGAGATCAAGGTCCCGGGCGGCTGGAAGACCAACGACTTCGGCTGCCTCATGAGCGACGCCCCCAGCGTGGTCAGGTCTTCGGGCCCCGAACTGGCGTGCTACACCCCCGAGTCGCCGCGCAAGGAACTGGCCATCCTCGACTACGAGGAGTCCCAGCCGGAAGGCGTGCGGCTCACCGGCACCCCCGCCGAGGTCACCGTGTCGGGGAGGAAGGGCAGCCGGCTGGAGGAGAGGCTTCCCGACGGCCGTTACGCCGGTTACGTCAAGGTCCCGTCCGCCGCTCTGGTCCTGACCGTCCGCACCCTCAGCCGATCCAGGACCACCCGCATCCTCGACACCCTCCGCTTCGTCAGAACCGACGCGAACGGCTGTCCCTCCGACAGCCGCCGCGCCCCGCAACGGCCCGGCGGGGTGAAGGGCTCCACCCTGGCCCCCGTCTCTCCGGTCTCCGTCTCGGTCTGCCACTACGGCGGCGGCATGTTCGACGACGACCGCAAGGCCGTCAAGAAGCACGGCCTCCCCATCGACGCCTCCTACCGTCTGAGCGGCGCCGAGGCCAGGCGCCTGGCCTCGGCGCTCAACAAGGCACGGCGCGGCGGCAACAAGGACGTCCCGGCCTCCCAGTGCTCGGGGGGCGCCGCCCCGTATCCCGACGTCGTCCTCCGTTTCAAGGACCGTTCCGGTCGGCGCAGCACCCTCTTCGTCACCTTCCAGTCCTGCAAGAAGCGCGGTATCGACAACGGCGCCCGCAAAGGCCGGATCACCGAGAAGCTCCTCGACAAGATCATGGACCCCCTGCACGTGGGTTACGGCTACTCGCGGTTGTGACGGAACCCGGGAATCACCCGGGCCCGTCCAGGACTTGAACCGAACGTGAGTACTTCGTCTGCAGGCCGGTCCGTACGATCTCCCGACATGGACCGCATCGACCAGCGCGGGGGGCTGGAACTCCTCCCCTTCTCCGGCGTCCGCTTCTCCCCTTCGGCCGTCGGGAACCTGGAGGCGGTCACCTGCCCGCCGTACG
Source organism: Actinocorallia populi (assembly GCF_002995495.1). Classification (GTDB taxonomy): domain Bacteria; phylum Actinomycetota; class Actinomycetes; order Streptosporangiales; family Streptosporangiaceae; genus Actinocorallia; species Actinocorallia populi. The sequence continues at coordinate 291,829 of NZ_PVZV01000010.1, forward strand.
ACCTCATCGACGAGGAGGACCTGGGGCGGCTGCGGGCGGGCGCGTCCCACAACATCGTGCAGATCACCCTGCCCGGCGGCGGCTACGAGGCGGCAGGGCGGACCCTGCGCGAGTGGCTCGCCGACGGGACGCTGATCACCGACGGCTCGCCCGCCCTGTACGTCTACGAGATGGGCGGGCCCCGGTTCCTGCAGCGCGGCCTGATCGGCTGCGTGGGGCTGCGGGACGAGTCCGAGGGGGTGATCCTGCCGCACGAGAACGTCTACCCGGGCCCCGTGCGCGACCGGCTCGCCCTGCTGGAGGCCACCCGCGCCAACCTGGAGCCGATCTTCCTGACCTACGAGGGCGACGGGCCGGCCAGCGACCTGGTCGACCGGGTCGCCGACGGCTCCGCGCCCGTACTGGAGATCGTCTCCGGGGACGGGACCCGGCACCGGTTGTGGCGGCTGGAGGACGACGGGACCGTCGCGGCCGACCTGCGCGACCGCCGGGCACTGATCGCCGACGGCCACCACCGCTACGCCGCGTACCGGGAGTACCAGGCCCGCCGGGACGGTCCGGGCCCGTGGGACCACGGGCTGGCCCTCCTGGTCGACTCCCTGCGCTATCCCCCGCACCTGGGCGCCATCCACCGCGTCCTGCCGGACCTCGACCCGCAGGAGGCCGTCACGCGGGCCGCCGAGGCCTTCCGGGTCACGCCGCTGGAGGGCGGCCTCGCCAAGGGGCTGGCCGCCCTGGAGGCCTCCCCGGACGGGCTGCTGATCGCGGGTTCGGGGTGCCGCCTGTGGCTGCTCACCGACCCCGATCCCGTCCGGCTGGCCGCGGACCTGCCCGCCGACCGCTCCGAGCGCTGGCGTTCGCTCAACACCGCGGTCCTGGACGGGCTCCTGATCGACGGCCTGTGGAAGATCGTCCCGGACGAGCACAACGTCCAGGTCGTGCACGACGACCCGGCGCACGCGGTCGCCCGCGCGAGCCGCACGGAGGGGACGGCGGTGATCCTCGGCCCGCTGACGGTCCCGGAGGTGATGGCGCTGGCCGCCGGCGGGGAGCGGGTGCCCAGGAAGTCGACGTCGTTCGGGCCCAAGCCGCGCACCGGGCTGGTCATGCGGCTGATCTGAGGCCCGCCGCCTTTACGTTGTAGATCATTAATGGCGGGTTAGGGTGTGGGCATGGCGAACCTGATCACGCCGCTCGGCGACGACGTCTACGAGATCGACACCCAGATGGCCGGTTTCCAGGGCATCACCGCCGGCTACCTGATCCTCGGCGACCGGCCCTGCCTCATCGAACCGGGCACCTCCGGATCCGCCCCCGTCGTCCGGGAGGCGCTGTCCTCCCTGGGCGTGTCGGCGGACGACCTGGCCTCGGTGGTCGTCACCCACATCCACCTCGACCACGCCGGCGGCGTCGGCGACATCGCCGCCCTCTACCCGTCCGCCGAGGTCGTCGTCCACGAGAAGGGCGCCCGCCACCTCGTCTCGCCCGAACGGCTCGTGCGCAGCGCCCGCATGGTCTTCGGCGACATGTTCGACGCCCTCTTCGGCGAGCTGAAGCCCACCGACGCCGCCCGCATCACCTCCGTGGAGGACACCGGGGTGGTCGACCTGGGCGGCGGCCGGCGGCTGGAGACCTACTACTCCCCAGGCCACGCCCGCCACCACGTCGGCCTGCTCGACTCCCTCACCGGCGACCTGTACGTCGGGGACGCCGCGGGCATCTACATCCCCGAGACCGCCGAGGTCCGCCCCGCCACGCCCCCGCCGGACTTCGACCTGGAGACGGCGCTCGCCTCCCTCGACCGCTTCCGGGAGCTCCGGCCCACCCGGCTGCTGTTCGCCCACTACGGCCCCGTGACGGACGTCCCCCTCACCCTCGACCGCTCCGAGGAGGAGCTGCGGCTGTGGGTCGAGACCGTCCGGCAGGCCCACGACGCCGGGATGGACGTCGACCACGCCGTCGCCATGGTCTCCGAGCGCACCGCCGGGCGGTACCGCTCCTACGAGGACCCCGAGCTGCGGGAGAAGTACGAGGTCCTCAACAGCACGTCGAGCAACGTGGCCGGGATCATGCACTCGCTCAGGACCTGACCGCGAGGCCGCGGCCTGCACATCCCTTCCCAGGAAATGGGACATCGCCGTGTTCTTCCAGGAAGAACACGAGGCAGGAACCGGAGGTAGTGCCGCCGAACCGTTCCGGAGCGATGATGAACCTGGGCATCAGCGTCCTCTTCAGGGCCATTCCGCTGGCCATGGGTGCCGTCTGCCTCGCGTTCGGCCTCTACCTGCTCCGCGTCGACGACCCCGTGCACTTCGTCGCCGGGCATGTCAACATCGCGCTGGCCGGCATCTGCTACGCGCTGTTCACCACCGCCGCGACGATCATCCGGCAGCTGATCGAGCGCTACGACACCCTCTGGCGCTTCCTGCTCCCGGCGTCCGGCTACCTGGTGGCCCTGCTCACCGTCATCTGGGGCATCGTCCTCGTCCGCCGGGGCCACGCGCCTGAGGACGACCTCGCCGGCCACGTGGTGCTCGGCGTCGGGCTCATCTCCGCCTGCGTCAGCACCGTGGCCACCTCCTCCACCTACTTCACCTTCATCTCGCGCAACGCCTCCCAAGGGCCCGAGGCGGGAGCGCCCGACGAGGTGTACTCGGCGGCGACCGGACGGGTCCTCATCGCCATCCCGTTCGTCTGCGGCCTCATCGAGGTCGTCCTGGCGATCGCGTTGTGGACCGGGGGCGGCAGCGCCTCCTGGACCGCCGGCCACGTGGTGTTCGGCCTGGGCATGATCTGCCTGAGCCTGGTCTCCCTGGTGGCCAGCATCGTCCGCCAGGTCCGCAACGGCTTCGGCGAGCCCGAGCGCTACCGGTGGAGCGCGATGGTCGTCGCGCTCGGCACGGTCAACATCCTGCTCGGCCTGGGGGTGCTGCTCTTCTCGGACTCCCCCGCCCGCATCGCGCCCGGCTGCGTCCTCATCGGCCTCGGCCTGATCTGCTACAGCATCCTGTCCAAGGCGCTGCTGCTGGCACTGGTCTGGCGGCGCCAGGCGCCCCTGGCCAACCGCATTCCCCTCCTGCCGATCATCACCGCCCTCACCTGCCTGTTCTTCTCCGCCTTCCTCGCCGAGGCCGCCGACACCGACACGTCCTTCTTCGTCGCCGCACGGGTCCTGGTCGGCCTCGGCGCCGTCTGCTTCACCCTCTTCTCGATCGTCTCCATCCTCGAGGCCGGGACCTCGGGCTGAGCGCTCAGGACCGGAACGGGCCGCTCACCTCGTAGGTCACCCCGCCGTTGCCGAGGATGACGCCGCTGCTGCCCCGCTGGGAGGAGAAGTACAGCCGCCTCCCGTCCGGGGAGAAGGCCGGGCCGGTGATCTCCGAGTCGGGGTGCCCCTCGATCTGCAGGAACGGGGCGACGACTCCCTCGGGGGTGATCAGATTGATCTGCATGTCGTCGCCGTCCTCGGCGATGTACAGGTCGCCGCCGGGAGTGCCGGTGATGTTGTCGACGCCCTTCAGCGTGGCCGCCCCGCCCTCGACGAGGTCGTCGTCGTACGCGATGCCGAGGACCTCGTTCGCCGCGTCGTAGGACCACACGCGGTTGTCGCCCTTGGTGGTGAAGTAGCAGACGCCGTCGCCGTAGTGGCAGCCCTCGCCGCCGGTGAACCGCATCGCCCCGGGCACCTGGTCGCGGGTGGGGGTCAGCCACCGCTGCGGCTGGGGGACCCGCTCCCAGCGGACCTTCCCCGGACCCGAGCCGACCAGCACCTCCAGCGTCCCCGACGACAGGTCGCCCCAGGTGCTCGGGACGAAGCGGTAGAAGCAGCCGTCGGAGCGGTCCTCGGTGAGGTAGACGACCTTCCGGTCCGGGTCGCAGGCCGCCGCCTCGTGCTTGAACCGGCCGAGCGCGGGCCGCTTCCGCGCGGCGTTCTTCCCGTACGGGTCGGTCTCGTAGACGCAGCCGTAGTCGTACTCCTCGCACGACAGCCACGTCCCCCACGGCGTCGCCCCGCCCGCGCAGTTGATCTGCGTCATGGACAGCGTCCGGTAGGCGTCGAGGATCGTCCCGTCGGCCGCGAAGCGCACCGCCGAGACCCCGCCCACGAGCGGCACCTCGGAGTTGCTCACGTAGATCCACCCGTCCCCGTCGGGGAAGCAGGCTCCTCCGTCGGGCGCCGCATGCCACATGTAACCGGTGTCGGCGACCTCCTGCATCGACCGCGCGACCACCCGGCTGACGAACCCCTGGGGCAACCGCAACCCGTTCGCGTCCACCGGCCCCAGCGGCCCGTACGGACCCGCCCCCGGCTGCGCCGGACCCGCGAAGGCGCTCTGCCACAACCCTCCCGCGAAGGCTGTCGCACCCGTCCCCACCACAGCAGCCCGCAGAAAGTTCCGCCGTCCCACACCGCGCATAGCGTCCACTCCTCCTCGAGTACCACCGAACGCCGTGCAGTCGATCATCCGATCCCCCGCCAGACCACAACAGCCCCGTGAATATGACGCGAACACCCCGCCCAGTCAAGACCCGAACTTTCCTCACCTAACACCTTTTCCCGGCTTGATGTCGCCGAAGACCGCCAGGGCCCGAGGACCGATTCCGGGCTTGGCGTCGCCGAAGACCACCGCGGCTCGCGGGCCGGTCCGCCGGCCGGGGCCGGCGCGTCCTCGCCGTCGGCGGCGGCGCGCGGGAGTCGAGGGCCGGGGGGTGGCGGCGGGGGACCGTGGGAAAAGAAGAAGGCCCGCACTGGGCGGGCCTTCTCGTCAGTCGGTTTCTTCGGGGTCGGGTTCCTCCAGGTCGGGGAGGCTGTCCGGCGGCGGCTGGAAGGACAGGGTCAGCGGAGACTCCGGCTCGCGGGGCCCGGGCTCGGCGGCCTCGGGTTCGAGGGCCTCCGGCTCGGCGGGCTCCAGGTCGGACGCCAGGCCGGGCTCGGGAGCCTCCTCGGCGGTCTCCGGGTCGACCGTGTCGATGATCTCCAGGCCGTCGAGTTCGGCGTAGCGCTCGGTGGCGTCGGTCTCCTCGTCGCGGTCGGCGGCGGCCGAGCGGAGGAACCAGTCCTTGGCCTCCTCTTCACGGCCGGCGGCGACGAGGGCGTCGGCGTAGGCGTAGAAGAGGCGGGCGGACCAGGGGCGAAGACGCCGGTCCTTCAGCTCGGGGATCTGCAGGGCGACGACCGCCGCGTCGAACTGGCCGAGGTCGCGGCGGGCTCCGGACTCCACGATCTGGAGTTCGATCCGCTCCTCCTTGGGCAGCGAGCCCGCCTCCTTGGAGCGGGTGATGTCCAGGGCACGTTCGGGGCGGCCGAGGCCCCGCTCGCAGTCGGCGAGGATCGAGAGGTAGAGGTCCTCGCGGCCGGGCAGGCGGCGGGCGGCGCGCAGTTCCGACAGCGCCTCCGACCAGGCTCCCGCGTGGTAGGCGGTGAGCCCGCAGGCCTCGCGGACGACTCCGACCCGGCTGGCCAGGCGGCGCGCCGTCTTGGCGTGCCGGTAGGCGAGGTCGGCGTCCTCCTCGACCAGCTGCCCCGCGGCGACCAGGTGGCGGGCGACCAGCGCCGCCAGGTCCTTCGGCAGCGTCCGCAGTTCCTCACGCGCCTCGACGTCCAGCTCCTCGCCGGTGATCCCCTCGGGGATCACCGGGTCGTCGTAGGACGTGCGCTGCGGGTCCCGGTCCTCCCTGGCCCCGTACCCGCCCCGCTGGAGCCGCTCCTCACGCCGCTCCCCGAACCGGTCCTCGGCAGGCCGCCGCTCCTCCCCACGGAAGTCACGACGCTCACCGGACCGCCCGCGGTCATCCTTACGGAACTCGCGACGCTCACCCGACTGCGGCCGGTCATCACGCCTGAACTCACGGCGCTCACCCGACTGGGGACGGTCATCACGACGGCCGAACCCGCGGTCATCCTTACGGAAGTCCCGACGCTCACCCGACTGGGGACGATCGTCACGACGCCCGAACCCGCGGTCATCCTTACGGAAGTCCCGACGCTCACCGGACTGCGGACGGTCATCGCGACGGCCGAACCCGCGGTCATCCTTACGGAAGTCCCGACGCTCACCGGACTGCGGACGGTCATCGCGACGGCCGAACCCGCG
>NZ_PVZV01000011.1 GCF_002995495.1 Actinocorallia populi
GACGACGCGGCCTGAACCACACCGGCCAGGTGTGGTGAAGAGCTGCAAGCTCGGCCCTTCAGGGCCGAGAAGCTGACCTCCACCACCCGCGCCGTCTTCGACCTGTCCGACGAGGAAGGCGACCTGCTCGACGAGCTCTACCACGGCGGCTGGTTCAACGAGACCCGGCGGCTCGAACTCGTCCGCGCCCACACCGCCCTCGGCGGCCGGCTCGTGCACGGCTGCCAGTCGGTGCCCGACCAGACCGGCGGCGCCGTCGTCCCCTACGGCGCTCCGCTCCAGAAGTTCCGCGAGGAACTGGCCAGGATGAAGAGCACCTGGATCGCGACCGTCGAAGCCTGCCGGGTCACCCGATAAGTCCCGAAGGAGCCGTACATGGACACCACCGAAGTCGAGGCGGTACTGGACCGGCTGCTGGGTGGTCTTCCCTCGCCGCCGACCGCTCGTGAGGAGATTCGCGTCTGGGCCCGATCGGGTGTGGAACGCCTTCACCTGGCGGACGGGACCTCGGTGGTGTTCAAGTACGCCGAAGGACCGTTCATGAATGAGCACGCCGCCTTGGACGTGGCTGAGCACGCGGGCCTCCCCGTTCCCGGACGGCTGGGTGCCGTCCGGTCGCGAGATTTGCTGGGGATGCTGCTGGACGACCTGGGACCGGTCATCCGGGAGGCCACTGACCAGGAGGGCGCGGCGTGGGCGGTGGCAGTCCACCGGGTCGGTGAAACCGGCTCCCTTCCTGTAGTGGACGCCCAGGGGCTGGCCGCGATGCCAGGGCGGATGCTCGATCGTTTCCGGCGGCTCGACCTGGCGGATCCCATGCGAGAAGCCGCTCAGGCCCTGGACAAGGTCGCATCCCGGCGAGCCGAGGGAGCGGAGTCGCCACCGTTCGGGCTGTGCCATTCGGAGTGGCACCCCACCTCGCTCCACGTCGGACACGGCGGGGTTCATCTGCTGGACTTCGCACGAGCCTTCCGCGGTCCCGGCCTGCTGGACCTCGCGTCCTGGCACGGAACCCTCGACAAGCCCGACATCGAACGGCTCACCAGCCTGATCGAGGACTACCTGAAAGCAGGCGGCCCGGCCTCAGCGGCAGAGGAACGCGGAGGGCTGCCCGCAGCCCGCTGGGCTCTGGGCTGGCACCGGGTCTGGGCGGCGGACTGGTTCACCTACCAGTTGACCATCGGCTGGGCGGACGGAGCGGAAGAAGCATGGACCACAGCGATCACCCGTCACCTGACCGAAGCGGTCGACCTGCTGGGCTGAGCCGGATCCGCGACCACTTCGCATGGACCCGAGCCCCCGGCCTCGGCCCGCCCCTTTCCCTCCTGGGAGACCTACGAGGAAAACGAGTGGCCGAACTCGGATGCGGCGGCGGCCACAACCTCGCCCACCTGGTCGTCTCCCACAAAGTCCACGGTCTCGGCATCGACCACGATCCGGCCAAGATCCAAAGAGCACGTCACACGTACGGGACCCTCCCAGGCCTCACCTTCATCGAAGCCGCCGCCGCAACCTACCTGGCCTCCCGCCCCGCGGCCTCCCTCGACCTATGCCTCTCGATCTTCGGCGCCTTCTCCTTCAGCACCCCGGCACCCCTGCTCACCGCGACAGCCCACGCACTACGCCCCGGAGGCCTGCTCGCCCTGACCTTCCGCGAGAGCGACGACACCGACCTGGTCCTCATCCTCCGACGGAGATGACACATGTACCTGCTCTGCGACATCGATGGCGTCCACATCCCTTTTCCCGCCCCCAACGGCGAAATCCCCGTCGGCTTCCAGCCTCAGTTCGTCACCCCCACGGGTCACGACGAACCCGTGAAGATCTGGTTGAACCCTGCCACCGGCCGCCTCCTCCTGAACGCGATCGCCGACCTCCCCCTCACCCCGCTGTGGTGCTCCAGCTGGCGCGCCGACTCAGCCCCCCTCATCGGCCATCCCCTGGGCCTCCCCACCTGGGAACACCTCGACCTACCACTCCTGTCCATCACCACCAGCCACCCCAACGGCTACCTCTGGAAACGCGACACCGTCACCCCCTACATCGGCGACCACCCCCTCATCTGGATCGACGACGACTTCACCCCCGCCGACCACACCTGGGCAGCCCACCGCACCACCTCAGGAACCCCGACCCTCCTGATCCAACCGGACCCCCACCAGGGCCTACGCGCAAGCGACCTGGCACCCCTCGAAACCTGGAGAATCTGAACCGCCGTGGGCCGAACCAGTCGATGAACTGCTTGTTCCACCGTTCAGCACTTCCTCGGGAGCTCGGGGAACGACCAAGGCGGTCACGCAGAACCGCGAGCGTTCACTGATCCCGATGACGGCTTGCACCCGATGCCATCGGTCAGCAGAACGCCACCGACGATGTCCATCTGCCACAGCGCCATCGGAGCATCCCGCTTCTCCCTGCGAGGATCTTCCCTCCGACGCCTGCGCCTGCCTGTTCCGCCAGGCCGAGCGCATCAGAACCCGGTAGATGCCCATCCGCAAGGGGACCGGCTCCAGCCCGGCCCGGCCGATCTCATAGACGATCCGTGCAGGCCCCCACTGCGAGTGCTCCCGCCGCATCCCACACCCCACGGCCTCGATCCCGGCGGACATCCGCCCCGGAGACGAGGCCGGCCGCTTGGACCGGTCGGCCAGACCAACAAGCCCTTCCTGGTGAAGCGCTTCATACAGGTATGCACGCTCTGACGCGACGCCCCTGTCCGAAGGGCGGCCTCGGTCACCGGGACCTCTGACAACACCTCCAGCACCGATCCCGGCCCCTGACCTGTGCAACGCCCGCAAACGAACACGCTACAGCCAAGCCGAACAAGCACCCGTCAAGCATCTGGTGGGACAGGGGCGTCAAGTATCTCCCGGGACGGGACAACGACAGCCCGCCGCGCTGAATGAGAACTTTCCTTACGGGTTTCAAGCCGCCCGCCGCTGGCGGGCGGGGCCGACCCGCCGCCGGGCGTGCGGCCTGTTCCGGCCGGTCCCGACGCCCGGTCGGCCCATCTATCGCCATGCAACCGGCTCACGAGGAAGACCACAGGGGCCAAGGACGGACACGGGTAGAACCGGGTAGGGCGCTTCTGCGGGAGCGGATGACCGTAGGCGGTACGTCCCGAATATGAGCCTTCACGTCGGTTACGGGTTGCCTTTCAGTGGCTCAGGTTCCAGAAGCGAAGGAGAGCGTTTTGGTTCGCCGTTACCGGTTTGATCCAGGCGACGGCTGTAGGGATCCCGGGCGGTGCACCCCCACGGGGAGTACGGGGGTGAGAGCTCAGCGGGTCGGTTGAAGATGCGCAGAAAGGACGAGCGGGTCGCTCCTATCCCGAATGGAAGACAACGATGGGCTTCTGAAGGATACGCATCTAGCTGGCATCCCAGTTCTCGCGCAGCTTGCTGCGACGCAGACGCCACGGAATGAACGCGGCAGCTCCGGGAATGTCAAGACCCCCAGCTGAAACCGTACCGGCCCGGTGCTGGACCAAAGTCATATCAGGCGGGGCATTTCTCGACGGTCTCCAGCCTGGTAACATCATCCAGCCTGACAACGTGCCACGTTTTTTCCACGGCGACGACGATCTCCCCGTTCGCGGCTGATACTAGGCGCCCGCAGTGCCGAACGTCTCTGACGTCTACCTGCACGAGCGTCCCGGACGATTCCTGGGCCGGAGCCAGCCACGTCACGCCGACAGCGGTGACTACGGCTGCTACCCCGGCGAGGGTGAGGCCCAGGGCGAGTCGCAAGAATCGGCCGATTCGCTCGACCTCGACACGCGTCCAGTCCCGTAGGTCCTCCGGCGTACCGAGGATCTCGCTGTCGGCCGGCGAGCCGTGGGCGGCTGACAGCGCGAACAGCGCCGCCGCCACCAGCAGCACCAGTGCGAGCGCGAGGAACACAACCGCTGCCCACCGCCACCCGCCCGCAACCCCGCTGAACCCGTCCCGCCCCTTGACGACGAGGACGACCCCGAGGAGTGTCGCCAGCCCAGCCAGGCCCGTTCGCCAACTCTCCGCCTGCCGCCGCGCCACCTCCAGCTGCCCGAATCGAATCTCGTGCAGTTTCCGCGCCCAGTGGTACATGTCGGCGCTCACGGCAGCACGACCTGCCACTGCGCACCGCACCCCTGGTCGAAGAACTCCGGCGGCTTCTCCGGGTGAGTCCTCATGCAGTCGCAGATCACCGTCCGTGGCCCCGGCTGCGGCACCCGTCGCCGCCTCGTCCCTTTCGTTCCCATCAGCCCGAACGTCATCTCCTGACGGATGTGCGCGCCACATCCCGGACACTCGCCCGTCACGCTGTACCCGAGGCCGTCGCTCAAAGCGTTGACGACGAACGCCGTCAGCAGCCCGTGGTTCCGACGTTCGTACTCCACCGCCTGGTGGTTCTCAATCGCCATCAGTGGCTTTCTTGATGCGATAGCCGAACAGTCCTGCATACTTCCGCAGCCGTTCCACCACTTTCTCCTCCGACTCCTCCAGGTCCTCCGCTGCCTTCCGCACGTGCTCCCGCCCCACGAGCCCGCTGACCACCGGCGCCTGCCCGTCCAGCCACTCTGTGACGGCTAGGAGGTCCTGCCAGTACACGATCTCGTCCAGACATGCGTCCCGCGGATATCCCAATTCCAACCCCAAGGGCACGAACCGCGCAAATCTCTCATCCGCATACTTTACGGTCCATCCGAACTGCCCAGCCGTCTGCAAGAGATAGAACGAGTCGACTCGGGTGATGGGGACGGAATCTCCATAGTTAACGACGCTCGTCAGCATGGCGATGTCATAGGCGTCGGGAACGTATGAGGCCAGCGTCTTCTGCTCGGCTTCGGCGAGTTCGGGGACAGGAGCGCCGAGGACACGAAAGCGGGCCAGGTCGTCGAGGAACTCTCCGACCGACAATCGCGCGAGCTGGGAACCCCTCACGATATCCCAGGGTGTGAGCCGCCATGTGAGCCTCTCGCAATTATAGCTGCGGGAACTCCAGGGGCCTAGGAGCGCGTGTGACTCAGCAGCGCTGTCACAGCGCACGGTCGATGCCTGGGCAACGGCAGGAATATCCGTCAGGTCAGCGGTCCCGGGGAAGAGAACCTGGTAGTGCTTGACGGCTTCAGTGAAATTGGACCCCAAGGTCAGGCTGGCATCGAGTAGTTCTGCTGCGGAAACAGGACGCTTGAGCGCACAGATACGCAGAAGCCGCTGGTGCTCGCCCCTGTCTTTCGCGTGGTTGCGACTCTCGGGAACGCCGACCGAATCGATAAGCTGATCAACGACGTTCCAAGCTCCGGGACGATATCGGATGTGGTTCGCGTATTCCTGAAACCGTGCAGAGAGGATGTTCTGCTCGGCCTCAGAGAACTGTTCGTCCACGGCGTCGCCGAGATCGGGCAGGACGAGGAAACCCAAATTCTGAAGTCTTTCCAGTTCATCGGCGACACTGCGTGCTGGCCGGCCAAGCTTGGCCGCGAAGACAACGAATTCAAACTCTGTCAGCTCGGCCCCGAAGTTCGGGATGTAACGCAGCGCCTCAATTTCGGTCGGAGTCGGGGATTCCGGATAAGCGTGATCATCGGGGATCTCGCAGCCGAAGCCCGCCAGGCGCCGGAACATTGGCAGAATTACAGAAAGCGGAAGATCGAGATCAGCGCTCGCTCCAGCGGCGATGCGTGGGCCGATGACACGGCTGCCGCTGTCCCAAGCCCGGTGGAGCAGCCGCAGGTCAGCGGCCGTGACGGTCTCCAGGGGGAGTGTGGCTGTGTCCAGCGGTATCGGAGGCGTCCCGGGGATCAATTGCTCTATTCGCCGGATCGTCTCGGCGACCGGCACATTCAAACGCTGGGAAGCGCGGGCGAGTCCTTGGCCGTCCGGCCATCCCGACGGAGAAGCAGACCACGCCGCCAGAGCGCTGTAGAGGAATCGCTCGTCCTCGTCGAAGGGATGCTCGGGGAGAGGGACTTCACGCAGGCACGAGACGTCCAGACCGGTGATCGCGTATCGGCGCAGCCTCCGCAGCGCCGAGGGCGGCTCATCGTGCTGCTTCTCGAACATTTCGAGGAGCAAGGCGGCGGTCGGCCGAAAATTCGGTGGAGCATCGCGTCGGCTGTTAGCGGTGAAGACCTTAGTAAGAGCCGCTGAGTCCTCTGGCCCTGCTGCGGGGAATCCTGCCAGGTCCTGCGGTACGGGTAGATGGCGTTCTGCACTGACGTTCGCCACCTGCGCCCAGACGCCCTGCCGCCATGCCAGCAGCCATCGGCGATCCGCACTGTGCCACCCCCAACTCTGGATGCCAACGATCATGTGATCGAACGGCAGGCAGCCGAGTTCGGTCAGCGGCGCGCGGGCATCCCCCCGGCTTCCGCCTAGCGGCGTCGGGTGCTGCTCGGCGACGAGGAACCGGTAGATGGACTGGGCCACGCGGGGGGCCGAATCGGTGACCTTCCACAACCATGTCAAGGTCAGTTCGGGCCAGTCGAGCAGAAACGGGAGTGCAGCCTGGATCTGGGCTTCGACCCAAGGCTTGTCCCAGTCCTGAAGGGAGTTGCGGTCGACCGTGAAGCGGGGGCGGTGTTCGCCGCGGAGGTTGATGACGAGGCCGTCGATCTTCTGGTTGGTGCGGATGCCGTCGGCGATGAGGCCCCCTTCGCCGGGAACCCACCAGAAGTCAGCGCCGTGACGGAGCGTCTCGGCACCGGTTCCGCCGGGTGGGTGGAGGTCCTCGGGCAGCCAGGTCTCGGCGCCGGTGCCGTGGTGGTTGACCTGGACCTGAAATTCCGACAGCCAGAGGAGATGGCGGAGGGTGCGGAGGGCGGACACCTCGGTCTCACTGGTGAGGTAGAGGCGAATGGTTGTGCCGCCGCTGGGGACGCCGCCAGCCCTCGTGATCTGGAAGAGGCTGCCGCTGCTGGCGATGCGGATGTGGGATGCGTCGATTCCAGGCTGGTCGTCGTCGCGGACGGCCCGGGTGGTGATCTCAATCTCATCGGCGATCATGAAATAGCTGAAGACGCCAATACCGAACTGGCTGTTGGGGACAAGGCGTAGCGACGAGTCCCTCTCTTGCCAGAGAGCCTGCTCGTACCGGAAGTCCTGGCGGTGGACGAATCGTTCGCCAGCGTTTGCGAATGTGTTCTTGAGGGCGCCGGCGGTCATGCCGACGCCGTTGTCGGAGCATTCAATGTAGGCGCGGCCGTTCTCCTCCCCCTGCGTGAAAGAGATTGACCCTCTCCAGTCCGCGAGGGGCTTGCCAAGGGCAGTCAGGTACTGGCGGCGCATCTGCCGGTAGCGGCAGGCGTCCAGCGCGTTCTGGTAAAGCTCACGGACGGCGAGCGACGGGTCGCCGTAGAGTTGGCGGCCCATGAGGAGTTCGCGGATCTTCTCGTCGGATAGGCGGAACGCCAGGAGCGGCAGCTCATAGAGCTTCTCGTCGTTGCGGTGCTCGGGGCGCAGCCTGCCGTCCGTGAATCCGGCGGGCAGGGCTGAGAGAAGACCGGGGTCGCTGCCCGGAATAGCTGCGAAGGACGTGCGGGCCTCTACCGCAAATGATTTCCGGGCGTCCTCGGTTGTCGCAACGACCGTTTCGAAGGCCCGGTGGACCGCGGGATGGTTGCAGACCGCGTCGAGCGCGAGGACCTCGCCCTCTTCTGTCCAGGAAAGATGCTCGATGGCGCGTTGGAGGGTCGACAGCGGGAGCTCGTCGGTGATTCCGATGTGGTCGGCGACGACGGTGGGCATGCGGCGGGCGTCCACGGCCATGTTTCCGGCGACGGCGAGCAGCGCGGCCAGGGATCGGGCCTCGGGCGTGAAACCGGGCCGGGCGATGCGTTCCAGGAGCCGAGGATCGTCGGCGTTGGAGCCGACCGCGTGCATCAGCGCCTGCGTGACTGACGCGAGTTCCCCGCTCGTGAACGGCCGCTGGGCTCCCGCGGAGGAGAGCGAGGAGGACAGCAGTCGTCCAGCTTCGATAGCGTCGGGCCCCTCCCAGAGGCGGGGTCGCGCGATGAGCCACCGATGGACGAGCCACAGCGCAAGATCGTTGCGTGCCTTGGTGTGGCCGCGATTGGCGAGTCCGTCGGCGCGGCGGCATACGCGCTCGAACATCGAATGGGTGAGTTCGAGGTCGTCCCGGTGCCCACCGGTGAACCTCCGGGTGAAGTCCGTCGGTTCGATGACCGCGGCGTCACGCAACCCCGCCGACATGATCGACTCGCGGAGGAAGGGGACGGCGATGGCCATGCCGAGTTCCTGCGGGGACAGGCGGGCTTCCGCCGGGAAGATCTGGGCGAGCGCGGTGAGGACCCGAATAGGGTACCGGGGGGTGGACCAGCGGTCGTCCAAGCCAGTCCGCGCGCTCAGGAATGCCTTCGCGTCCTGCCAGTCCTCGGCGGCCTTCTCGATGACGTCGACGACGGCGGCCCGGACAGGTGCGATGGCGGCCGGATCGCAGCGGGCACGGTTCCACAGCGGTGAGTTCTCGACGGCCCGCCGCCACGCGGTCCTGACCTCATCTCCTTCGCAGATCGCGAGAGCGCTCTCGGTTCCGTCCACCGCCCACCGGATCTGAGGCTTCTGCGGGTCGGCATCAGTGGTGGCCAGGTGGCGGGAAAGACCCGCGATCGAGGTGTCGAAAACCTCGCGAAGGGTCCGGGCGGGGTCGCGCCGAGCCAAGGCTTCGCTGAGATGCTGGGTGAAGTAGCTGCCGGTGTCGTTGAAGCTGCTGGTCTCGCCGTCGGCGCAGCTGGTGACGAGCGCGAATGCGCCAGCCGGGGGGAAGCGCAGGGTGCCGCCACCGAGGCCCGTTCCGCCGTCTCGGCAAGCGTCGATAATCATAACGATGAGCGCGGCGCGGCATTTCTCTACGGCCCGGGGGACGAGGGGGATCAGACTTCCCCGGTCGGGTCGTTGGTCGTCGTCGAGGTCGGGGTAGACGTCACTCGGAACGAGGTAGCTTTCGCCGTCGACGGCGATGCCGTGGCCGCTGAAATAGAGCAGGAGGACGCTTCCCTCAGGTGCCTCGCGGCACGCATGGTTGATCGCGCGCTGAATCGCACCACGGGTCGGCTGCTCCCGCTGATCGTGGTCGGGGGAACAGTACGCAATGTCGTAGCCGGATTCGGTGAGCGCGTCGTGCATCGCGTCGAGGTCCGCACGGACGGTCGCGCCGAGCGGCTCGAAGAGGTCGGCGGGCGTCTCGGGAACTCCTATGAGAAGCGCGTAGTGTCCGCCCAAGTGACTCCGTCCTTGCCGAGAGAGCGCCGAACGGGCATTCTATTCAACAAATCATGGGAACGGGAAACGGTCTGTGGGTCATTTTCGGTCAGGGTCGGTTCCCTTTTTGGATGTGTGGTTATGGAGCTGGGCCTGCTGCGGTGAGAGTCCAGGCGCCCCCTACGTCCGCTGTCCACGCCCAGCTTGGGACTGGCTAACGGTCTTCTACCTGCCGCTCTACACACCCGAGCTCAAGCAGAAGAAGCCCCTTGGCGAAGCGAGTACGCCGCTCAAAGCTAGTCTAGAGCCGAGGCCATAAATCTGCTGGCCCGGGAGGCGGGCACCTCTTTCTCGATCGATACGTTCTGCAGCTGTTGTCTGAGGGCGAAGGCGGGATAGCCCGAAGAGAAGCACTGCTGATTTTGCTAACGCGATGCTAACGCTGAGGCTGGATCGTTATGGACAGGGGTGGACCGCGGAAGTGCAGCTGCGCTGGCTGGGGGACGGATCTGTACGAGGGTAGATGGTTCTGATCTTGCTTGTAAACAGCAAAGCACACAAGGGCTTCTCTGTTTCTTCTATCTTCAGGGCCGTCACAACCGTCTTGTAACGAGGTGTCTGCCTTGAAGGTGCGTGTCTGCAGATTCCGATAGATTGCGTCGGCCGTTCAGATCTGTGGAGGTTGCTGATGAAGGTCGGGCTTATAGGGATGACTGTGGCCGTTGCTGCAGGTGGCGCACTATTTGCTCTCGCTGAATCCGCCCAGGCCGCCGCCAGCTGCGCGATCGGTTCATGGACGGTCACCCGATACGCAGGTGAGGGCAGCGGTAACCCTCCCACCCCGAGCAGCGGTCGCAAGCGGACCAAGCTCAAGATCTCCAAGACCTCGATGGTCTGGAACTTCAATGGGTCAACAGATCTGATGGTCGGATCATGGGATGACGACGTGCCCCCTATCACTATCACCTACCGCAAGACACTCAAGATGAAGGCACGCATCACCGGGGCGAAGAAGGGCACCATCAAGGCCAAGCCGTCATCGGCCACTGGCAATGCCACCTACAAGATCAACTTGCCGGGCACTCTCTCCAAGGGAAACCTCGTGAAGACCGCCAAGGACGGAGCTGAAAGCCACCTGTACGGCGGTCCCTACACCTGTACGGCGAAAACCCTGAAGATTACCGGCCGCCACACCTACAACGACGGTGAATATGACACCTGGACTTGGTGGCTACGCCGCACCCGGTAGCAGTTGCCCCGCAACGGCGAGCCTTGTAGTTCTCGCGAGAACCGACGAGGAGCTTGCTAACGCCGGTGCTAACAACAATGCTGGACAGCGGTGGACGGCCTGGACGCTACTCGTTTGACTCTTACAGCTCATAACAAAATGCTTCTATCTCGCGACATCAGGTGACGGCCTGCTGTGTGGTGGCCTCGTGAAGAAGGGCGAGCAACCCCCGTGGATCGTCTCTGATGGGTTGTGGGAGCGGATCGAGCCGCTGCTGCCGAAGGTCGAGCGGCGCAGGCGCCACCCGGGCCGTCGCCGGCTGGACGACCGCAAGGTGTTGTGCGGGATCTTGTTCGTGCTGCACACGGGGATCCGGTGGGAGTTCCTCCCGAGTGAGCTGGGGTTCGGCTCGGGCATGACGTGCTGGCGCAGGTTGCGGGACTGGCACGAGGCCGGCGTGTGGGACGCCCTGCACCAGGCGCTGCTGGTGGAACTGCACACCGCGAAGCAGTTGGACTGGTCGCGGGCGGGGAAGCGACAGCTCGCACGTCAGGGCTTTGAAGGGCGGCCCAAAACCGGCCGGAGCCCGGTCGACCGAGGCCGAGCGGGCTCCAAGCACCACGTCCTGACCGACGGCGGCGGCATTCCGCTGGCCGTGTCGCTGACCGGCGGCAACCGCAATGACGTCACCCAACTCGTCCCGCTGCTGGACAAGGTCCGGCCCGTGCGCGGCCGGGTGGGACGGCCCCGCCGCAGGCCAGAGAGGCTGCTGGCCGACCGTGGCTACGACCACGACAAGTACCGGCGGCTGCTGTGGCAGCGCGGCATCAAGCCCGTCATCGCCCGCCGCGGCACCCCGCACGGCTCCGGGCTGGGTGCCCAGCGCTACGTCGTGGAGCGCACGATCGGCCTGTTGCACTGGTTCCGACGCTTGCGCATCCGCTGGGAGATCCGCGACGACATCCACGAGGCCTTCCTGCTCCTGGGCGCATCCCTGATCTGCTGGAGACGCCTCGCCCGCACTTTGTTAGGACCTCTTAATGTCATCGGAACTCTCTACTGTGCTCGTGCGCGCGGCTGGTTCCGGGGCATCCAGATCGGTAAGGAGTGGCAGTCCGGTCACGTCCAGCAGGGTGGTGTAAGAGTTGATCTTCGCGTGATCCTGTTGGTGCAGGTTAAGCGGTCAGTGCCGCTGGCTGCTGGTCTTCCTGCCCCGGCTGGCCGGGGATCATTCGCAGGCGGGATTTGGTGAGGATTTCCGGGCCCATGTAGCGGCGGGCTTCGGTCCATTCGTCGGTCTGTTCCATCAGGACCGCGCCGATGAGGCGGATGATGCTGGCCCTGTCTGGGAAGATCCCGACGACGTCGGTCCGTCGCCGGATCTCCTTGTTCAGCCGTTCCTGGGGATTGTTCGACCAGATCTGCTTCCAGATCTCACGCGGGAACGCCGCGAAGGCCAGCAGGTCTGCGGCTGCTTGATCGAGGTGTTCGGCGGCGGCCGGGTGCTTGGCCTCCAAGGCGAGGACGGCCCGGGCATGGGCGGCGGTGACCTCGGCGGCGTCGGGCTGGTCGAACACGGTCCGGACCAGGGTCGCCACCCACGGCTGAGAAGACTTCGGCACCTTCGTCAGAAGATTCCGCAGGTAGTGGGTCCGGCACCGCTGCCAGGAGGCGCCCGGCAAGGTCGCGGCGATCGCGTCGACCAGGCCGCGGTGGGCGTCGGAGACGACCAGCTGAACCCCGGCCAGGCCGCGAGCGACGAGGCCGCGCAGGAACGCCAGCCAGCCTGCACCGTCCTCGCCGGAGGTGACCTCGCAGCCGAGGACCTCGCGGCGCCCGTCGGCGTTCACCGCGGTCGCGACGAGCACGTGGACGTTCACGATCCGGCCGCCTTCGCGGGCCTTCTGGGTGAGGGCGTCGACCCACACGAACGTGTAAGGACCCGCATCGAGCGGCTGGCTGCGGAACGCCTCCACCTGCACGTCCAGGCTCTTGGCGAGTTCCGAGACCTGGCTCTTGGAGATGCCCTTGATGCCGAGCTGCTCGACCAGCTTGTCGACCCGGCGCGTGCTCACGCCGAGCAGGTAGGCCGTCGCCACCACGCTCACCAGCGCCTGCTCGGCCCGCCGACGGCGGTCCAGCAGCCATTCGGGGAAGTACGAGCCCGACCTCAGTTTCGGGATCGCCAGCTCCACGGTCCCGGCCCGCGTGTCCCACTCGCGGGGCCGGTAGCCGTTGCGGGAGTTGACCCTCTCGTTGCTGCGCTCGCCGTAGCCGGCCCCGCACACGGCATCGGCCTCGGCCGACATCAAAGCGTTCGCCATGGTCTGCACCATGGCCCGCAACAGATCCGGCTCACCAGCCCCGATCTGCTCCACCAGCCACCGGCCAGGGTCCACACTGTCACTCACGGCCATCGCGTTTCTTCTCCTTCGGTTCTTGGTCGATTCGAAGGATCACGCGATGGCCGTCTCATGTCATGACGACACCCCTGAGCTGGGGAAACTCATACACCACCCCCGTGGACGCAACCGGCAGTCCCCTCGGCCTGCACGAAGGTGGCGCTCGTGCCTAATCTGCGACCGGGCATAGCTGGGAGCCAGGGCGAGGCCCGTCAGAGCTGGCCGCGTGTCCGCTCCCCACACCAGTGCTTGTACAGCAACACCGCCGTTCTGTGCGACAAGACCCTCGCCGAGGTCCGGCTCGCACTCCGCGTGCTGGGTGACCGCCAACCCGCCACGCCTCATCGGGGTCTTCGCCGAACTCCTCACCCCCGCAGAAGGGGACGACGCGCGGCTCACCGCCGGGATCGCCGACG
Source organism: Actinocorallia populi (assembly GCF_002995495.1). Taxonomy (GTDB): domain Bacteria; phylum Actinomycetota; class Actinomycetes; order Streptosporangiales; family Streptosporangiaceae; genus Actinocorallia; species Actinocorallia populi. Next base: position 13,247 of record NZ_PVZV01000011.1, read on the forward strand.
CCCGCGCTGCCGACCTACCTCACCTGCACGGCATGCTCACCGGCGTCGACCTTGACAGTGCCGCGGTCGACGCCGTCCTTCCGCAACGATCGCACCGAAGGCGTTGATACCCGCACCGAACGGTTCATGAGATAGATGCACGGCCGAGGCGACTTTGACCGCCTCCGCCGTCGCATCCTTCTTCCATGCATCGCGGAGAGCTACCGCTGATCGCGGGCGGAGCCGTTCGCTGAACGGGCCCGTAAGCGCTCCGTCACAGCTTGATGACCTTGCTCGTGGGGATCGGGTGGGATTCCGCTTTGATCCATCGCAGTGCCCAGGTTCCCTCCGTGTGGGAGTCGGTGTCGATCCAGTTTCCGTATCCGGGGTTCTTGGCCGCGACGACGATGGTGAGGGTGCCGTCCTCGTTCAGCTTGGCCGTGTGGTTGTTGATGTAGATGTTCGTGCGGTGGTAGTCGAGGGACTCCACCCAGAAGTTCTGCAGCACGAAGTTGAAGTATTCGCAGTCCGGGACTTCGGTCTCGATGACCCAGGCTTCGTCCTCGGCGAGCTTCCAGTAGCCGTGGAGGTAGAAGATCGTGGGGTCTCCGCCGGCGTTCTGGAACTGGTCCTGGCCCCTGTCGAAGATCTGGTTGGCGTGCGGCTGGAATTTGCGCGACCACTCAAGGAAGGTGTTCGCGGTGCCGCGGACCATGTTGACGGCGTTGGTGAGGCGCCCCTCCATCTGCTCCGGGGTCAGCGGATCGAACTCGGCATCGGGGTCGAGGCATTCGATGGACAGTTCGGCCGGGACCTCGTTGGGGCGGTCTCGGTAGGTCTGCCGTACGGAGATGAGGTTGCTGTCCGGGGCGAGCGGAAGCCAGGCGCCCGTGGCCGGCTTCTCGACGGAGGCGGTGAAGGAGAACCGGCCGTGCTCGTCGAGTTCGAGGTCGTGGCCGTGCAGATCGCCCGTCTGCGTCATCGTGCCGTCGATGTGGTACCGGTTCACGCGGGAGCCGAAGGTCAGCAGCGGGACCGTTCCCCGGGTCCCGGTGATCCGGTAGCCGTACCGGCCCGAGATGTTCGCGCGCATGTACACGTTGTCGGGGTTGTCGGCGCCGATCTTGGTCATCATGTTGGGGTTCGGCGCCGAGGTGAACTGCGGCCAGCGCGGATCGGTGTACTCCACGCAGTTGATGGTGGCGTAGCGCAGGAGCCGGCTCAGGTAGCGAACGCCCTCGGCCTGCGTGAGCGGGTCCTGCGGGACGATCTCGTCCGACAGGATGTTGCCGAGCGAGAGCAAATCGGCGCAGAACTTGTCCCAGGTGGCATTCAAGTGTTTCTCCCTTGCGCTGGTCGTCGTCGGGCTTCTGTTCAGTTCGTCGCGGAGAATTTCTCCTCGACCTCCTCGGCGGTTACGCCGAAGTCCTCGAGGGAGTACTGGTGTGAGGGGCGTCGGTGATCGGCGAGGCTGGCCCGATGCGCCTCCTCGATCGCCGTGCGAGCCGCTTCGGTGAACGGCAGGCCGAAGGCGGCGTAGAGGTTCTCGACGGTGCCGATCGGGTCTGCGACGAAGTCCCGGTAGTCCACGTCCGCGAACTGGTCGGGGTTGTAGCGGGCGCGGGCCCGGTTGAACTCGGAGTTGCCGCGCGACCACAGGTCGAGATGGGTGCGCCCGATGGTCCTGCGGTCGAACGCGCGCGACATGTCGTGCTTGCCCTGCTCGGCCAGGCTGAAGGTCGAGGCCATCGACGTCTGCGGGTCCCGGAAGGTGCGGACGATCAACGCATCCGGGAAGTTCTTCATGAGCTCGTCGATCGCGAAGACGTGGCTGGGGCTCTTGAGCACCCAGCGGCGGTCGCGGTCGTTGAGCCCTATCAGCTGGAGGTTCTTCTTGTAACGGGCGTAGGTCCCGGTCCAGCCCTGCGCCGCGAGCCAGCGCGAGTAGCTCGGGAGGTAGGCGACCGACTCGTAGGAGATCGACAACATGGTCTGCTGGAGCAGCCGCCAGCACTCCTCCGCTTCTTCGGCGCCCATGAAATGGACCTTCATCAGATCCGCTTCTTTCGCCTGCCGGGCCCGGTAGAAGGCGTCGCAGCGCTGGAAGTCGGCGTTGTGCGCCTGTTCTTCGCGCGACGGCCGGGGCTGCGGGTTCTCCGCCAACCACATCTCCAGCCTCTGGTGCGCGGGGTCGGCGCCCAGCAGGCGTTGCAGGGCGGTGCTGCCGGTGCGGGTCAGCCCGCAGATGAAGATCGGGCGTTCGATGACGACGTCGGCGTGCTCGGGGTGCTTCTTGAAGGCCGCCTCGCTGCGCAGCCGCCCGGTCAGCGCCGAGTGGATCATCGCGCGGGCGATCTGGACGCCGTGCGGCGTGAGGTCCGCCTCCCGCTCGAACGAGTCGATGAGGACGCGCAGGCCCTCGAGGTACTCCTCGTCGCCGAAGTCGTCGAGCCCGGTGGCCTCGCGGGCGGCGCGTCGGAGTTCCTCGACGGTCCCGACGTTCACGGTCCGCCTGGCCGAGTTCAACTGTGTCACCGGTCTTCCTTCCCGTGGTGGTCAGTGGTGGGTGTGTCCGCAGTTGACGTCCAGGCACTGGCCGGTGACGGCCCGCGCCGCGTCGGAGGCCAGGAACACCACGGCATTGGCGATGTCGTCGGGTTCAGGCAGCCTGCGAAGGTCGGTCTCGGCGGCCACCTCGTCGTAGATCTCCTGCGGGTCGATCCCTCGCTCCCGGGCCAGCCGGGCGAACATCGCCTTGACCGAGTCCGCCCAGATGTATCCGGGTGCCACGGAGTTCACGCGCACCCCCAGCGGCCCCAACTCGACGGACAGGCTCCTGGCGAGCGCCAGCAGCCCGGCCTTCATCACGCGGTACGCCCCGAAGTCGGGCAGCCGGTTGCGCAGCACCATCGAGTTGATCATCACCACGGAGCCGTGGTGCTCCTGGAGGCCGGGAGCGAACGCGCGCACGAGCTCCAGCGCGGCCAGAAGGTTGATGTCGGAGCTCTGCCGGACCGTGTCGGAGTCGGTGTCGAGCAGCCGCTGATGCGGGGGCCTGCTGAAGGCGTTGAAGACGACGGCGTCCACCCGGCCGAACCGCCGACGGGTCCGGTCCACGAGGCCGGTGATCGAAGCCCGGTCGGTCAGATCGACGGGCACCGCCGCGGCGGTGCCGCCGAGACGGTGGATCTCCTCGGCGATCTCCTCGAGCCGGGCGGTCGACCGTGCCGCCACGACGACCTTGGCGCCCGCCTGGGCGCTGCTCACGGCGATCGCCCGGCCGAGGCCGGGTCCGGCGCCGGAGACCACCACGACCTTGTCCTCGAGCAGCGCCCACGGCACGCGGCCGGCTTCCTGCGGGGTCACGCCGGCTCCGGTCCGCCGACCGTCGCCTGCAGGTCGGGGAGGACCTGCAGGGAAACTATCTTGCAGTCGTCGTCGAACTCGAACAGGTCGGTCGCGACGAAGTCGGGCATCCCCTGTGCCGACACTTTCAACTGGGTGGCCGCGAACCTCCCCACGACGGTGATCGGCGAGAGCCGGCTGACGGTGAAGTCCATCTGCGCGTTCTCGGTGTCGAACCGGCGGATCTCGTCGATGCCTCGGTAGCTCCGCACGCCCAGGGGCTCGTGCTGGACGGCGTCTTCATGGAACAGGGCGACCAGCCGGTCGACGTCGTGGCTCCCGAGGAACGAGACGTACGCGTCGATCGCTCGGCAGATGTCGGTTCGGGTGGGCAACGGGGACTCCTTCGTTCGGTGCCGTGCGGGGTGTCGGATCATGGTCGCTCAGGCGATGATCTGGCGACGGCGCAGGTGTTCGATGATCAGGTCGGCCGCCTCGGCGGGAGACGTCGCGGTGGTGTCGATTCGCAGTTCGGGAGACACCGGGGCCTCGTAGGGCGAATCGACACCGGTGAAGTTCTCCAGATCACCCTGCCGGGCCTTCTTGTACAGGCCCTTCGGGTCGCGCCGCTCGGCGACGTCCAGGGGCGTGTCGACGTGCACCTCGCAGAACCGGCCCTCTCCGATCACCTCACGGGCGGCGTTGCGTTCGGAACGGAACGGCGAGATGAACGAGGCGAGGACGATGAGACCGGCGTCGGCCATCAGACGTGCGACCTCGGTGACGCGCCGGATGTTCTCGACCCGGTCGGCCGGGGTGAATCCGAGGTCGCGGCCCAGACCGTGGCGGACGTTGTCACCGTCCAGGAGGTAGGTGTGGCAGCCGAGCGCGTACAGCCGGCGCTCCACCTCGTTGGCGATCGTCGATTTGCCCGAGCCCGAGAGGCCGGTCAGCCAGACGACCTGGGAGCGGTGGCCGTTCAGGCGCGTGCGCGCCTCCTCGTCGATGTCCACGGCCTGCCAGTGGATGTTGTGGGATCGGCGCAGTGCGTGCGTCAGCATCCCGGCGCCCACCGTGGCGTTGGTGATCCGGTCGATGAGGGTGAAGCCGCCGGTCTCCCGGTTCTCGGTGTAGGGGTCGAAGGGCACCCGGCGGTCGAAGCTGATGTTGCACATGCCGATCTCGTTGAGAACGAGTGTGCTGGTCGCGGTCTTCTCGAGGGTGTTGACGTTGATCTTGTACTTGGGCTTGGTGATCCGGGCCTGCACGGTCATGGTGCCGATCTGGCACAGGTAGGGGCGCTCGGGCAGCATGTCGTGCTCGCTCATCCACACGACATGGCCCTCGAACTGGTCCGCGACGTCCGGCGGGGCGTCCGCCCCCGCCAGGACGTCGCCCCGGCTGACGTCGATCTCGTCGGTGAGCGTGATCGTCACCGACCGGCCCGCGATCGCCTCCTGGAGATCGCCGTCCATCGTGACGATACGGGCCACGGTGGACTCCCGGCCGGCCGGCAGGACGCGCACACGTTCCCCGACCCGCACGGTGCCGCCGACGATCTGGCCGGAGAAGCCCCGGAAGTCGAGATGGGGACGATTGACCCACTGCACGGGCATGCGGAACGGACCGGAGCAGGCCTCGTCCTCGATCTCGACCGACTCGAGGTGGTCCATCAGGGTCGGCCCGGTCCACCAGGGAGTGTTGTCGCTGAGCTCGGTCAGGTTGTCGCCGACGTAGGCGGACAGCGGGATCGCGACGACGTCGGTCAGCCCGATCTCGGCGGCGAACTCGGCGTACTCGCCGGAGATCCGCTCGAACACCTCCTGCGAGTAGCCGACGAGGTCGAGTTTGTTGACGGCGAGCACCACATGGCGGATGCCGAGCAGCGAGACCAGGAACGAGTGGCGCCGGGTCTGGGGGAGGACGCCCTTGCGGGCGTCCACCAGGATCACCGCGAGGTCGGCGGTGGACGCGCCGGTGACCATGTTGCGGGTGTACTGCTCGTGGCCAGGGGTGTCGGCGACCACGAACTTGCGCCGCTCGGTGGTGAAGTAGCGGTAGGCCACGTCGATGGTGATGCCCTGCTCCCGCTCGGCGGCCAGGCCGTCGACCAGCAGCGCGAAATCCAGGCCGTCGCCCTGGGTGCCGACCTTGCGGGAGTCCTTCTCGAGAGCCTTCAGCTGGTCGTCGAAGAGCATCTTCGACTCGTACAGCATGCGGCCGATGAGCGTGCTCTTGCCGTCGTCGACGCTGCCGCAGGTGATGAAGCGGAGCATGGACTTGTTCGCGTGGCGTTCGAGGTACTGCTCGATGTCCTCGGCGATCAGTTCGGACCGGTGCGCCATCAGAAGTATCCCTCCTGCTTCTTCTTCTCCATCGACGCGGCGCCGTCGTGGTCGATCACGCGGCCCTGGCGTTCGGAGGTGGTGGTCAGGAGCATCTCCTGGATGACCTCGGTGAGCGTCCGGGCGGTGGACTCGACCGCGCCCGTCAGCGGATAGCAGCCGAGGGTCCGGAACCGCACGCTCCGCATCTCCGGCTCCTCGCCGGGAAGCAGCGGCATGCGGTCGTCGTCGACCATGATCAGCGTGCCGTCGCGCTCGACGACCGGCCGCTCGGCGGCGAGGTAGAGCGGCACGATCGGAATCTCCTCGAGGCGGATGTACTCCCACACGTCGAGCTCGGTCCAGTTCGACAGGGGGAACACGCGCAGGCTCTGCCCCGGGGACGTGCGCACGTTGTACTTCTGCCACAGCTCGGGGCGCTGCTGCTTGGGATCCCATCGGTGCTCGGCCGAGCGGACGGAGAACACGCGTTCCTTGGCGCGGGACTTCTCCTCGTCGCGGCGCGCTCCACCGAACGCGGCGTCGAACCTGTAGTAGTCGAGCGCCTGTTTCAGGCCCTCGGTCTTCCACATGTCGGTGTGCGTCGCCGAGCCGTGCGTGAACGGATTGATGCCCTTCTCCACGCACTCGGGATTCTGGTGGACCAGGAGCTCGAAGTCGCCCTTGGCGGCGGACTCGTCCCGCAACTTGTACATCTCGCGGAACTTCCACGTCGTGTCGACGTGCAGCAGGGGGAACGGCAGCGGCGAGGGGTAGAAGGCCTTGCGGGCCAAGTGGAGCATCACGGCGCTGTCCTTGCCGACCGAGTACAGCATCACGGGGTTCTCGCTGCCCGCGATGGTCTCGCGCATGATGTGGATGCTCTCGGCCTCGAGCTTCTCCAGGTGGGTCAGTCTCCTGCTCGCGGTGGCGTCGCTCATCGTCCGAGCACCTCGCCGAGGTTTGCCTGCCGGGGACCGATCGACCCCGTGACGGTGGCTTCAGTGTCCATGGCGGTGACATTAGCGATGGAATGAACATTGTTCAATATGTTGCCGAACATTGTTCACTCTTTGGCCGCACGTCGCGCGGCTACAGTGTGCCGATGGGCGAATCCAGCAACAGGTCGGCCTACGGAGACCCGGAAGCCCGACGACGCCAGACATTGGACGCTGCGGCGGCCCTCCTGGACGAGGGCGGGTACACGGCCCTCACGATCCGGTCGGTGGCCAAGCGGGCGGGCATCAGCGTCGGACTGATCTACCAGTACTTCGTCGACAAGCATGATCTCTTCATCACGCTGCTCAACGAGAGCCAGGTCGAGTCCCGCTCCTTCGTGGCGGCGCTCCCGCGTGACCAGGGCGTGGCGGCCCTGCTCGCCCAGATCATGCCCGAAGCCGCACGCCAGTGGGGCCGGGTGGGCCGTTTCGCGGCGACCTGGCGCGACATCGAGGGCGAGGAGCGCGCCAGACGCGAGTCGATCCATGAGGTGCGCCGCACCGCGAAGGAGTACAACGACACCTTTCACGCCGCCCTCCGCGAGGCGGCGGCCGCCGAGGGGCAAGCCCTGCGTCGCGACCCGGCCGTGCTCCCGTTCGTGCTCTCGACGGTGCAGGGAGTGTCCGACACCATCGTCCACCGCTGGGCCCCGGAGCTCGACCCGGCCGAACTGATCGAGTTCACCTCGGTCTCGCTGAGCCGGACCATCACCGTTCCCGCCGGAGCTCCCGAACACGGCGAGTGAGCCCTCGGCGCGGTCGGGCGCCACGACGCCGACCCGCGGGTGAGCGAGGTACCGCTCACCGGGAAGCCGGCCCCGCCTGCTGAGCCGATCCCTAGCATCCCTCCATGGACGGGCTTTCAGGCGTCGATTTCCTGCTCACCGCGGGCGCATCCGGCATCGGCCGGGCCACCGCCGGATTCCTCGCCGGACGCGGCGACCGCGCCGGCGTTCCGCACACCACATGAGTGCCGGTCTTCGCCGACCGCCGCCGTCCGGTGACGGCAGGAACCCCTGAGCCGCATCCGGCCCTACCAAGCCGCCGAACAACTTACGGAGAACTCATGAAGTGGACGCTGGCCGGGGCGATGCTCGGTAGCCGGGAACTGTTCGAGATCGCTCGTGTGGCCGAGGACGAGGGATTCGACGCGATGGCGCTGCCGGACTCGGTGTTCTATCCCGAGCACGTCTCGGCGGACTACCCGTACTCGCCCGACGGCAAGCGGATGTGGGCGCCGGAGGCGCCGATGCCGGACCCGTTCATCGCGATGTCGGCGCTGGCCGCGGTGACCACGCGCCTGCGGTTCTTCACCACGGTGCTCAAGCTGCCGCTACGCGATCCGTTGCTGACCGCCAAGCAGGTCGCGACGATGGCCGAGATGTCGGGCAACAGGATCGCGCTCGGCGTCGGTCTGGCGTGGATCCCGGAGGAGTTCGCCTTCACCCGCACGGAGATGCGCACCCGCGGGCAGCGCACCGACGAGGCGATCGCGATCATCAAGGCGATCTGCGCCGGCGAGGGTCCGCAGTGGGTGGAGTTCCACGGCAGGCACTACGACTTCGACCGCCTGATGATCAGCCCTGCCCCGGACCGGCCCGTCCCCGTCTACGTCGGGGGACACAGCGAGGCGGCGCTGAGGCGGGCCGCCCGGCTCGGCGACGGCTGGCTCTCCACCAACGCGACGTACGACGAGACGGCGCGCGCGATCGGCAGACTGCGTGAGCTGCGGGCGGAGTACGGCCGGGCGGACGAGCCGTTCGAGCTCGACGTGTCCGTCACCGACGTGACCGACCTGGACGGGATGCGCCGCCTCGAAGATCTCGGGGTGACCTCGATCCGGGCCGTCCCGTGGCGCATGAACAACGCGGTCGCGACTCCTGCCGGGCGCCTGGACGCCCTGCGCCGCTTCGCCGCCGCGTTCGTCCACAAACTGTGACCGCCCGAACGGTATCTGACGTTTCCGGGCGCTGAGGTCGAGGGGGATGCGGCTCGACGTTGACGGTTTCCGCTGTTCGCGCTCACAGGACCGTCAGGTGAAACTCCGTTGCCCGTCTCGGGATCGAGGGCGGGCGGCAGCGGATCGGTGAAGGTCGGCGCCGTCGTCGGGCCCGGCCGGGCGTGTCACCGGATGCGGGGCTGGGAGCGCCCGTTCCTCGGCTTGGCGGGGGAGGGGTGGTCCGGGCGATTCTCGATCGCCCGGACCACGAATGCCGTCTTGTGACGGCTGCTCCGCGTCCGGTTCCTTCCCTGGGTCACCGGGTGAGGAAGTCCAGGAGGTCGGCGTTGAACTTCTCTTTGTCGCCGGGGACCATGGCGATGCCGTGTGAGCCGCCCTCGTAGACCTTGAGGGTGGCGTCGGCGATGATCTCGGCGGATTTGCGGCCGGTGGCGTCGATGGGGACGATCTGGTCGTCGTCGCCGTGGACGACGAGGGTGGGGATGTCGAACTTCTTGAGGTCTTCGGTGAAGTCGGTGTAGGCGAAGGCGTCGACGCATTTGACGCCGGCCTCGATGGATTGCTGCATCGCCATGAACCAGAAGGCGTCCTTGTTGCCCTGGGTGACGTTGTTGCCGGGTTGGTTGGCGGAGAAGAATCCGTCGGTGGTCTCTTCCCAGAACTGCGAGCGTTCGCGCAAGATGCCGTTCTTGATGTCCTGGAAGACCTTGTCGGGCACTCCTTGGGGGTTGTCGTTGGACTTGACCATCAGCGGGGGGATGGCCGAGAGCAGGACCGCTGAGCGCAGGCGCGAGGTGCCGTGGCGTCCGATGTAGCGGGCGAGTTCGCCGCCGCCCATGGAATGGGCGACCAGCGTGACGTCGCGCAGGTCCAGGTGGGTGATGAGGTCGTTGAGGTCGTCGGCGAAGGTGTCGAAGTCGTACCCGCTCCAGGGCTGCTCGGAGCGGCCGTGGCCGCGGCGGCTGTGGGCGATGCCGCGGTAGCCGTTGTCGGCGACGGCCTTGAGCTGGTCCTGCCAGGCGTCGCAGTTCAGCGGCCAGCCGTGGATGAACAGCACGGGACGGCCCTGTCCCCAGTCCCGGTAATGGATCTCGACGTTGTCGCGCGTGGTGAAGAAAGGCATCGCGGAGCCCCTTCGGTCGGCAGTGGGTCTGACCGGGACGGCCGCAGGGCGCTCGAACACCGGCTCCCGAGAGGCCGGCGCGCACCGGCTCGTCCCTCCAAGGCGCTGATCCCCCCGGCCACCCCAAGCCCACCCCGGACCCGGGCAAAAACCCCAGCGGGCACCCCTGCCGGAGGCGATCGCGGGCGTCTTTCCTGTCCGTTAGGACAGGTCGTATTCGTCCACGTCCAGGACCGCGCCGACCGCGCTCATGAAGGCCAGGATGTCGTGGTCGAGGTGCCAGCCGAACAGGTTGGGCCTGTCCGTCGTCTCCACCGACGGATCGGTGTCCGGTGAATCGGCTTCATCGTTGAAGTAGCGAACGACCTGGAGCACGGCCGTGTTCGCGGGCTCTTCCTCGCTCAGCCGCTCGGAGAGTTCAACGATCTTGTCGAGGTGAGGGCGAAGCCATGCCAGTACGCGCGAGATCTGTTCATCGACCGGTAGGCCGTCTTCCCGGCACTCGATCTTCCAAGCGTGGCGAACGGGGAGCATCGGCCGGCTGCGGCGGCTCCCGCGCACCGTGGACGCATCGGGTTCGACACCCAGCCACGCTGTCATTTCCGCCGCGGACACGCGTTCACTGAACAAGCCGAAATAGACGTACTGGCGGACAGCCATCCCCGTACGGTACTCGGCAGGGCCCCGGGCGCGGCCTTCCTCGGCCTCGTCGTCTGTCGGCGCCTCCAGCGCTGCCGTGCGCGCAGGCGACCGATCTCGCTAACGCGCGGGCTCGTGCCGTGGGATCCACGGGCTCGCGGGGCGGAGGAGAAGTCGGTGTCCGATCACCGCCAGCGCCGCCGGGCGTCGGCGGGCACGCTGGTGGCATGATCAGTTCATCTGCGACGGACTCGGTGGCCGTCCTCAAGGGCATGTATGCGGCTGAGGCGAAATACCTGGCGGCCGGGGGGCCGGGCGAGGCGTCCTTCGATCTGCTCGCTCCTTTCTTCGCGCCTGACGTCGTCCTGCATCAGGCCGACGCCCTGCCTTATGGAGGCGTCTGGCGCGGGCATGCGGGCATCGAGCGGTTCTTCCTGGAGATGAGCCGGGCATGGGAGTCGTTCGACATGCTGCGGCAGGAGTTCCTCGCCACCGGTGAGACCGCGGTGGTGCGCACCGAGGTCCGTGCCCGTTCCCGGGCCACGGGCCGTGAACTCGTCTTCCCCATACTGCAGACGATCAAGGTCGGGAACGGGCGGATCACCGAGGTCCGTCCGTTCTACTGGGACACGGCCGCGATCGCCGATGTCTGCACGGCACCGGAGGAATAACAGGGTGGCGACCGTGCAGAGCGGTACGTTCTCGACGGCGCGGCCACTGCCGACGGCACCGGCTGCTCATGACCATCCCGGGCGGCGGGCCCGTTCGTCGTGTCGGCGAGGGAGCCGTACGGTGGCTGACCGGCGACCGTTCTCGCCGGAACCCGCACCGCACCCGCCTGGGACGACACGAGGACCGTGATGGAACCCGCTCTGCCGATGACCGACCCGAAGGCGCCGCGCTGCGCGTGGAGCGGCGGATCACCGCAGCTCATGGCCTACCACGACACCGAATGGGGCTTTCCCGTCGGGGACGACCGCCGCCTGTTCGAGAAGTTGTGCCTGGAGGGCTTCCAGTCCGGGCTCAGCTGGCGCACCATCCTGGCCAAGCGGGAGAACTTCCGCGCGGCTTTCAGCGGCTTCGACATCGCCGCCGTCGCCCGCTTCACCGAGCACGACGTCGAGCGCCTGCTCCAGGACAGCGGCATCGTGCGGCACCGCGGCAAGATCGAGGCGGCGGTCAACAACGCCCGCCGTGCCGAGGAACTCCTGCAGGGGGAAGGTTCTCTGGCCGCCTTCGTCTGGCGTTACGAGCCCGCCCCGGCCGACCTGTCGCCGCCCCAGACCGTCTCCACCTCTCCCGCGTCGATCGCCTTGTCCAAGGACCTCAAACGCAGGGGCTGGAAATTCGTCGGGCCCACGACCGTGTTCGCGTTCATGCAGTCCATGGGGTTGATCAACGACCACGCCGAACACTGCGTGTTCCGCCCCGAGGCCGAACGGCGCCGTGCGGCGTTCGTCCGTCCCGGACGGACGGTCTCCCTGCCATCCGCGCCGGCGGCCGGGTGATCGGGCGGACTGACCGGTCGAAGAGGGCCGGGCCCAGACCATGCCCGCCCGTGTTCTTCCTCGGCATGGGGGCCGGGGCCCCGGTCTGGCGGCCGGCTAATCGTCGATCTGCTGCTTGAGCTGGGCGTTGATGCGCAGCGCTTCGGCGAGCTGGTCCTCGAGGATGATGATCCGGCAGGCCGCTTCGAGGGCGGTGCCTTCGTCGACGAGCTCCCTGGCGCGCTGGGCCAGGCGCAGCTGGTAGCGGGAGAAACGGCGGTGGCCGCCTTCGGAGCGCAGCGGCTCGATCAGCTTCGCCGCGCCGAGGGCCCGCAGGAACGCCGGTGTGACACCGAGTGTCTCCGCCGCCATGCCCATGCTGTAGGCCGGGTAGTCCTCGTCGTCCAGCTTGTCCGTTGTGCTTGGTGTTCCTGGTTGTTGTGCCATAGACCTTTCCACAAAACCCGCTATGGGCCCCGGCGCACTCGCGCCGGGGCCCTTCGAATGAGTATCAACACCATCAGCCGACCGTGAGGCCGACCTGTCGTATACGCGTCACCGTCCGTGATGGACGGTTGCGCGGGGATCGCAAATGCTCGACCGAAGACCACCACCTATCTGTGGAACCGCGGTACCCGGTCGTCGATGACCCGACCAGGCGATCCTGATGGCGCCTGCACTCCTTTCTCGACTCCGTACTTCAGGTGTTGCCGAACCGTACTTCCGGACCGGTGGCCAAGCCCCTTCCACTGCGTCGGCCTGGCCGACCGATCCCTCGCCCCCCGCTTGCGGGGCGAGTACCTCCCTTGGCGGCCGTCCCGGCCGCCGGTCTTGCATTCCATCGTTACGGGCAGTTCGTCCTCTGCCTCGATCATGGACTCGTCTTTCCCGATGACAGAAACGCTACCCGACCCGCCACCAAATGTCTACTCCGGCCACTACAGGTTTTCGTCTCCCCTGGCGGCAGACTCCGTCGGCCGCTCGCTCTTCGCCGTCCCGTCGAGGAGTTGGCAGGTCAGCGCGTCGGTGGCCCAGTCCTCCCACTCCCGGGGGCTCCAGCCGCGTTCGTGGACCAGCAGGTGGTAGGTCTCGGGGGCGAGGACGGCGAGGGCGATGTCGGCGGCGCGGGACGCGTCCATTCCGGTGCGCAGGGGGGTCTTGGCGGCCAGGGCCTCGGCGAGGCGCGACTGCACGGTGTGCCGCTGGGCGAGGTTCGTCCGCCACAGTTCGGCGATCTCGGGGTCGGTGGCCGCGGCGGAGCGGACCACCTCCAGAAGGGGGGTGACGCGGTGGAGGATCCGCGCGGCGGCGGCGACCTGCAGGCGGAGCTGGTCGGCCGGGGGCGCCGCCGCGGCCTCGGCGAACCAGGGCCGGTCGAGGGTGGCGACGGGCTCGGTGTCGCCGGCGATCTCGACGTCCAGGAGCTCGGTCAGGATGGCGCGTTTGGTGGCGAAGGTGAAGTAGAGCGTCTGGACCGCCATGCCGGCCCGGTCGGCGATGGCCTTCATGGTGGTGGCGGTGTAGCCGCGGTCGGTGAACAGCCCGCGGGCCGCCTGGAGCATGCGGGTCCGGTTGGCGGCCGTTCTGGCCGCCCTTGCTCCGGGGGTCTTCGCGGGCACGGGCCACCTCCAGTTGACTGGAGAGGCACTCTAGTGGAAATTCCGGGTGGAGCGGCGGAGGATCGGTCACACTCTCGGGGAGTGCGCCGAAAATCCCCCCTTTGGAGGTCTTGTGAAGAACCTCAAGCATGGCGTCGCCGCTGTTCTCCTGGCCCTGGCCGCCGCCGGCTGTTCGGCCAGCGTCGCTCCTGACAGCAAGGGCCTGGAGTACGACGCCGGGCCGCTCTCCTCGACGGAGTTCGACAACTGCAACACCGGGCGGATCTGGCACGGGCCCGCCGACAAGGTGTACGTCTACCCGGTGGGGCAGCGGACCTACCAGTTCGGCGACGACGGCGACTCCGACGCGTTGAAGGTCGTGTCGAAGGACGACCTGGAGCTGACCGTCGAGGGCGTCGCGACGTTCAGCCTCAACGACGACTGCAAGGTCCTGCGCAAGTTCCACGAGGAGATCGGCCTGAAGTACGAGGCCTACGAGGACGACGGCTGGGCGAAGATGCTCCGCGTCTACATCGGCGCGCCGCTGGACCGCGCCATCGACGAGGTGTCGAAGGGCTACTCGTGGCAGGACCTGTACTCCGACCCCAAGGTCAAGCGGGACTGGGAGACCAAGGTCGGGCAGGCCGTCGCGCAGCAGGTCAACGCGATCGCCGGCGACAACTACTTCTGCGCGCCGACGTTCAACGGCTCCGGGGACTGCGGATCGTTCCTGCTGACGCTGCAGCAGCCCCTCCCGCCGGAGAACGTGCGCACCTCGCTGGCGGCCGCGCAGCAGGCGATCGAGGACAACAAGACGCAGACCAACCGCAACAAGCAGATCCAGACCGAGCTCAAGGCCCTCGCGGACTTGAAGAAGGTGCTGGGTGACGCCTACGCGGTGATCCTCTACCAGGCGATCAAGGACGGGAAGATCAAGGTCGTGCCGGTTCCCGCAGGCGGAGACATCAACATCACCGAGTGATTCCGCCGCGAGGGCACGCCACGCGGCGTGCCCTCGCAGCGAAAAGATCGCCGACCGGGCGTCCCCGTGGTGGCTGGCCGTTTCGACGGCGCTGGCGGTCGTGCTCCTGCGCGGCCGGGTGCTCGTGGCCCTGCCCCTGGCCTTGGCCGTCGTGTTCTCGACGGGCCGGGCCATGATGTTCGGAACCGAGGCGACGGGCTGGGCGCCGTTCCTCGGCCCGGCCTACCAGAACTGGGTCTCGTTGGCTCCCTACGGACTGCTGGCCGCCGGAGCCGTGGCCCTCGCGGCCCGCGGTTCGCGAGGGCTGCGCATCCGGCCGTGGTGGTGGCTGGTGATCCCGGCGGCGGCCCTCGTCCTCACCTACGCGCCCGGTTTCCGGGTGTACGGCGAGGCCTGGCAGCTGGCCAGAGCGGGCACGGAGGGCGTCCTCCTGATGGCCGGGCTGTGCGCCACCGTCGTCGCGCGCAGTCCTCGCTGGGCGCTGGCGGCTGCGGTGTACGTCCTGCCGGGCGTGGCCTCGGCACTGGTCAACCCGCCGTCGAGCATGCAGGACATCGGCTACCGGCTGGCGCTCGCCGGTCTCCTGGCGGCCCTGGCCGCGACGGCGTGGCGAACCACGGCCACAGCCTGACGCCTCCGCTGGTCGATGAGGCTGAACAGAAACGAGTGAAAGACCGCATCATGGTGACGCCTGAACCTCCCAGGCGTCGCCCTCCACCACGACCGCCTGGTCGTCATCGATCGAGATGAACCGGTCAGACCCGCCGTACCGGGCGGCGTACCGGTCATGTCGGTCGGCGCGCCCCCGGTCGCGGTGGGGGAGGACGGTGAACGGGACCAGGTCGAGCCCGGTGGTGGAGGCGCAGATCCCGGGGTCCTCGGCATCTTGAAAGAAACGAAGGTCAGGCCCCGCGAGGGCCGCACCCGCCGAGATGCCCGCGTAGGCCAGACGGCCGTCGCGGACGGCTTGGGAGACGAAGCGGTCGAACCCCGTCCTGCGCGCGTGCTGCAGAAGGAACATCGCATAACCGCCGGTCACGAAGACCAGCTGGGCGTCGCGTACGGCAGGCTCGACACCGTCCGCATGCTCCAGGTCGAGGCGTTCGACGACCAGGCCCTCTCCGTGCAGCAGCCGAACGGCCGCGTCGACAAAGGGCGCCGAGGGCAGGGGATTGGCCGCGGTGGGGACGAAAACGACCCGTTCCAGGGCGGAGGGAAGCGAGGCGAGCCAGGCGGGCAGTGCTCCCAGCCCGGCCGAGCCGAGAAAGAGACGTCGCATGACACCTTCTCCACCAGCAGGGCATTCCGCCGTCTTGACTTCAACAAAGGTTGAAGTTCTACCGTGATGATCGTTCGCTTGGCACCCCGCAAGGGTGGGAAGGAGAGCCTGTCATGGTTTTCAAGGAGTACTCGGTTCAGGAGCTCGCGGCTCAGCCCATCGGTTACTGGAGCGGGGAGACCGCCCGCAGGGTGGTCGGGGCTCTGCGTGAGCAGCTGGCTGTGGAAGGGCTCACCCAGCCGCACTGGTGGACGCTCAACCATGTGGCAGGTGCGCCGGGGGCGTGGACGCGCTCGGCTCTGACGGAGAAGCTCGCCGTCTATGACGATTTGGGGATCGATTTCGAGACCGTTTACGACGACCTGGTGGCCCGGGGGTGGATGCGGGAGGTCGGCGGTCTGCTGACGTTGACCGAGGAAGGAGAGGCCGGACGTGCCCGTGCCAGAGAGCGCAATCTGCGAGTCCATGAGCAGGCGCACGCGGGCATCGAAGCCGCTGATTACGCCGCGGCGCTGAATGTTCTGCGTCGTATGGTCGGCAACATGGGCGGCGACAGCGACCTTCCCCGATAAGGAGGCGCGCAGGGCTTCCAGCAGCCGGGACAGGGCGGCCCTGGCGTCGGCGAGGTCCTCGGGATTCGGGGATTCCGCCAGCCAGAGGGCCGCCTCGTTCATCGCTCCGGACAGGAGGCGGGTCAGCGGGGCGACGGGCTGCGGGGCGAGCAGCCCCGCGTCGAT
Organism: Actinocorallia populi; assembly: GCF_002995495.1. Taxonomy (GTDB): domain Bacteria; phylum Actinomycetota; class Actinomycetes; order Streptosporangiales; family Streptosporangiaceae; genus Actinocorallia; species Actinocorallia populi. The sequence goes on from NZ_PVZV01000011.1 coordinate 29,698, forward strand.
CAGCGCGGTGAGCTCCTCGGCGAGGTGGCGGGCCGAAGCGGCCTCGTCCAGTGCGCGCCATTCGTTCCAGCCCAGCACGGCGGGGCCGTCGACGAGCATGATCTGCCGGACGTCCGGGTCGGTGCCCGCGGTGAGGAACGCCTGGCATCCGGCGGTGAACCTCGTCCACGGGTCGTCCTGGGCTTCGGCGGCCGCGGCCACCGCCCGCCCGACCTGCTGCTGCACCTCTTCCACGACGGCGCGGAACAGGGCGGTCTTGCCGTCGAAGTGGTGGTAGAGCGCGCCCTTGGTGACTCCGGCGGCGCGGACGATCTCCGCCAGGCTCACCGCGCCGTAGCCGAACGCCGCGAACAGGCGCCTGCCCTCGCGGATGAGCGCCAGCCGGGTCTGTTCCTTCTGCTGCGCCCTGCCGCCGTCGGCCATCGTGCTCCGTTCTTTGACATACCGGTGGTACGTCAATAGGTTACCTTCACATACCGAAGGTACGTGAAGGAGTCCGTATGAAACTGACCAGCTTCTACCCGGTCGTCTGCACCTCGCGGATCCAGGAGTCCCGCGACTTCTACACCGGCCTGATGGGATTCGAGACCACCTTCGAGGCCGACTGGTACGTGAGCCTGCGCCGCGAGGGGGAGCCGCCGTACGAACTCGCGCTGCTCGACCACACGCACCCGACGCTGCCCGAGGCGTACCGCGCCCCCGTCCGGGGACTGCTGCTCAACTTCGAGGTCGCGGACGTGGACGCGGAATGGGAACGGCTCGTCGTCCGCGGCGGCCTGCGGCCCGAACTGGAACTGCGCGACGAGGACTTCGGGCAGCGGCACTTCATCGTGGCCGACCCCGACGGGGTGCTGATCGACGTGATCACCCCCATCGAGCCCAGCGGGGCGTACGCCGGCCAGTACGTGTGACGGTCAGTCCCGGGCGGCGGCGGACCGGGCCCGGACGTGGTGGCGGCCGATGGGGAGCATCAGGGGGCGGCCGGAGACGGGGTCCTCGATGATGCGGCTCTCCAGGTCGAAGACGGTGCGGACGGTGTCCTCGGTGAGGACCTCGGCCGGGGGGCCCGCGGCGTGGAGGCGGCCGTCGGCGAGGGCGATGAGGTGGTCGGCGTAGCGGGCGGCGAGGTTGAGGTCGTGCAGGACCATCACGATGGTCGTGCCGCGGTCGCGGTTGAGGTCGGTCAGCAGGTCCAGGACCTCGACCTGGTGGCTGGCGTCGAGGAAGGTGGTGGGCTCGTCCAGCAGGAGCAGGTCGGTCTGCTGGGCGAGGGCCATGGCGATCCAGACGCGCTGGCGCTGGCCGCCGGAGAGCTCGTCGACGGCCCGGTCGGCGAGCTCCGTCGTCCGCGTGGCCTCCAGCGCGGTGGCCACCGCGACGTCGTCCTCGTGCCTCCACCGGGAGAACAGGCCCTGGTGGGGGTGGCGGCCGCGGCCGACGAGGTCGAGCACGGTGATGCCCTCGGGCGCGATCGGCGACTGGGGGAGCAGGCCGAGCGTGCGGGCCAGCTCCTTGGCGGGCATGCGGTGCACCTCCCTGCCGTCCAGGACGACGCGGCCGCCGCGGGGGGAGAGCAGCCGGGACAGGGAGCGCAGGAGCGTCGACTTGCCGCAGGCGTTCGCGCCGACGATGACCGTGATCTCCCCGGCCGGGACGGCCAGGTCGAGGGACTCGACGACGACGCGGTCGCCGTAGCCGAGCGTGAGGTGCTCGGTCGACAGGGAGTGTGAGGTGGTCACAGCGCGCCTCCGGCACGGTGGGTGCGGACGATCAGGTAGACGAGGTACGGCGCGCCGAGGACGCCGGTGATGACGCCGACCGGGTAGCGGACGTCGAACGCGAACTGGCCGACGAAGTCGGCGACAAGGACCAGGAGGGCGCCGACGAGCCCGGCGGGCACCAGGAGGGAGCCGCCCGTGCCGAGCAGCCGGGCCGCGATGGGACCGGACAGGAACGCCACGAACGCGATCGGCCCGGCCGCCGCGGTGGCGAAGGCGATCAGGCAGACGGCGGCGACGATCACCAGGACGCGGGTGCGTTCGACGCGGACGCCGAGCGCGGAGGCGGTGTCCTCGCCGAGCTGCATCATCGACAGGTCGCGGGACAGGGCCAGCAGGGCGGGGGTGAGCACGGCCATCGCGGCGAGGGCGGGCAGCGTCTGCTCCCAGGTCACCCCGTTGAGGCTGCCGGTCAGCCAGCGCGTGGCCTCCTGGAGGTCCCATTCGGCGGCCCGTGACAACACGTAGGAGGTGACGCTCTCCAGCATCGCGGAGATCCCGATGCCGATGAGGATGAGCCGCGTGCCGGCGACGCCGTCCCGGAACGCCAGGACGTAGATCAGCAGGGCGACGGCGAGGGCGGAGACGATGGCGAGGGCCGACACCTGGGTGCCGCCGAGGGACAGCGACACGATCGCGATGGCCGCCGCGGCGCTCGCGCCCCAGCTGATGCCGATGATGTCGGGACTGGCCAGCGGGTTGCGGAGCATCGTCTGGAAGGTGACGCCGGCCAGGCCGAAACTGAATCCCGCGACCACGGCGAGCACGGCCCGCGGCAGCCGGAGCCGCCCGACGGTGAAGGACGCGCCCGGCACCTGCTCGCCCAGGATGACGTTGACGACGTCGCGAGGCGGGTAGAACGTCTGCCCGAACATCAGGGTCACGGCGAACCCCGCGACGACGAGCACCGCCAGCGTCAGCATGACGAGGAGGCGCCGGGAGGCGCGCCGGCGGCGGCCGCGGGCGACGTCCCGGACCACGGAGTCCAGGTCGCGGACGGCGGCCTTGGGCGACCGGGCGGCGGCGGGGGCGCTCACAGCTCACGCACCTTCTGACGGCGGACGATGTGGATGAAGAACGGGGCCCCGATCAGCGCCGTCACGATGCCCACCTCGATGTCCGAGGGGCGCGCCACGACACGGCCGACGACGTCGGCGGCGGTGAGCAGGGCCGCGCCGACCAGGGCGGAGAACGGCAGCATCCAGCGGTGGTCGATGCCGACGAGCAGGCGGCACGCGTGCGGGACGACGAGCCCGACGAAGGCGATCGGCCCGGCCACGGCCGTCGCCGCGCCGCACAGCACGACGGCGCCCAGGGCGGCCACGGCCCGGATGACGGCGACGCGCTCCCCGAGCCCGGCCGCGAGCTCGTCGCCCAGCGCGAGCGAGTTCAGTCCCCGCGCGGACAGGAGGGAGACGACGATGCCGGCGGCGAGGAACGGCAGGACCTGCCCGATGCGCTCGTAGGACGCGCCGCCGACCCCGCCGATCTGCCAGAGCTTGAAGCTCCCGGCGATGTCGTTGCGGGGCAGGACGACGGCGCTGACCAGGGACGCGAAGGCCACCGAGGTGGCGGTGCCGGCGAGCGCGAGTTTGAGGGGCGTGGCCCCGCCGCGCCCGAGGGACCCGATGGTGTAGACGAACACGGCGGACACGGCGGCTCCCGCCATCGCGACCCAGATGTACCCGGTCGGCGACGCGAGCCCGAAGAACGCGACGGCGGAGACGATGGCGAGCGAGGCGCCCATGTTGACGCCGAGGATGCCCGGATCGGCCAGCGGGTTGCGGGTCACGCCCTGCATCACCGCGCCGGAGAGGCCGAGCGCGGCGCCGATCAGCACCGCGAGCAGGGTGCGCGGTATGCGCTTGGTGACGGCCGCCTGTTCGAGGGTGCCGTCCGAGCCGCCGAGCGCGGCCCACACGTCGGACCAGGCCACGTCACGCGAGCCGAGGGCCACGGACGCCACCATGAGCACCGCCAGGACCAGCACCGAGACCAGCAGCCACAGGACCCGGACGCGCGCCGGACGCCGCACGAGTGCGGCGTCCGGGTGTTGAGCGGCGACAGATGTCACTTGACCTTGTCCGCGGCTTCGGCGAGGGCCTTGACGTAGTCCTCCAGCACCCACGTGATCGACAGGGGGGTGGGGTTGGCGGCGGTGCCCAGCGGCTTGGTGTCGGGCAGCAGGTAGACCGAGCCGCGCTCGATGGCGGGGATCTTCGACAGCAGCGGGTCCTTGCTGATCTTCGCGAGCAGTTCGCCCTTCTCGTCGCCGTATCCGGTGATGATGTCGACGTCGTCGAACATGTCGATCTGCTCGGAGCTCACCGTCAGGCCGAACTTGTCGGTGTCCTTGGACGCCGCGGTGATGCTGTCGGCGATCTTCAGGCCGAGGTCCTCGAAGAACAGCGTGCGGGTGTCGTGCGTGGTGTAGAAGCCGACCTGGCTCACGTCGTTGGGGTCGAGGTGGGTCATGAACATGACCGACTTGTCCTTGAGCTGCGGGTACTTCGCCACGACCTCGGTGATGTCGCCCTCGATGTCGGTGATGAGCTTCTCGCCCTCGCCGGCGAGCCCGATGGCCTTGCTGTTCAGCCGGATGATCTCGCGCCACGGGGTCGCCCACGCGGCCTCCGGGTAGGCCACGACGGGGGCGATCTGGCTCAGGGTGTCGTAGTCCTGCTGGGTCAGGCCCGAGTAGGCGGCCAGGATCACGTCCGGCTTGGTGTCGGCGACGCCCTCGAAGTCGATGCCGTCGGTCTCGTCGAACAGGACGGGCGTCTCGGCCTTGAGCTCGGTCAGGCGCTCCTCCACCCAGGGCAGGAGGCCGTCGCCGTCGTCGTCGCCGAAGTTCGCGGCGGCCATGCCGACCGGGACGACGCCCAGCGCCAGGGGCGCCTCGTGGTTGGCCCAGTTGACCGTGGCGATCCGCTCCGGCTTCGCCTTGATGGTGGTCGTCCCCAGCGCGTGCTCGATCGTCATGGGGAAGGCGGCGCTCGGGCCGCTGCCCGTGTCCTTCTCGTCCTTGGTCTCCGACGAGCTGCCGCAGCCCGCGAGGCCCACGACGAGGGCCGCCGCGGCGAGGATGCGAAGGCTATGCGGACGCTTCAATCTGTACTCCACTCTCAGAATTCCGCCGGCACCGGTCCTCGCACGTCCCGGATCGCGGTCCTGCGTTCGTGGAGCGGTACGCCGTACTGCGGCAGGCCCCTGGTAGTTAGGTAAGCCTTGCCTTGGTCGAACCCTAAGAGAAGTGGGCGACCTGTCGCAATCAGCCGTTTGGGACAGTCGTTGTCGAGATCGGGACACGGAATCGGAACCTCAACGTGCCCGGAACGTCCCCGGCGTCAGCCCCGTCGTGCGCCGGAAGGCCGCGCCGAACGCGCTCGCCGAGCGGTAGCCGACCTTCTCGGCCACGGCGTCGACCTCCCAGCCGCGGGTGAGCAGCGCGACCGCGTGCTGGACGCGCACCGCCGCGACCCAGCGCGCGAAGCTGGTGCCCGTCTCGGCGTTGAAGGCGCGGGTGATCGTACGGCGGCTCACGCCGAGCTGGGACGCCCAGTTCGCCAGGGTCCGCCGGTCGCCCGGGTCGCTCCGGACGGCGTCGGCGATCGGGCGCAGCAGGTCGGAGGTGGGCATCTGCAGGAGGAGCTCGCGCGAGGAGGGCGTGAGCACGTCGAGCACCATCGCCTCGGTCACCGCGCGCGAGCCGTCGGGCAGTTCCGTGTCGGCGAGCCGCTCCAGCAGCAGCCGGAGCAGGGGGGTGATCTCGACGCCGACGGGGGTGTCGGACAGCGAGGTCATGGTGCCGAAGCCGAAGAAGTTGGCGCGGCACAGGGTGCCGGCGATCGCCGAGCCGGAGTGCAGCGTGCCCGCGGGCATCCACAGGCCCAGGGCGGGGGTGACCGTCCAGGCCCGGGTCCCCACCACGGCCGTGGACGTGCCCCGCTCGTTCCAGAGCAGCTCGTGGAAGGGGTGGGAGTGCGCGTTCCAGGTGGTGTCGTGGGCGATGGTCTCGCTCCAGCCCAGGATCACGAACGGCATCTCGACCGGTCCCGCCGCGAGGGCGGGGAGCGTGCGAGTCTCTCTGGTCATATCAGGACACATGGGGGCACTAGCGACATTCCGCCACCCTAAGGCCTGCGGACATCTCGGCATATACCGCCAGTTAGGCCTACCTTATATTTGGCGAGTGAATCTTTCTGAGATCCGTACGGTGCAGACCGAGGCCGAGCTGCGGGCGATCGTGCAGGAGCCGTCGCAGGTCATGTGGGACAAGGACATCGGCCGGATCGACGAGCACGCGCGCACGCTCATCGCGCACTCGCCGTTCGTCCTGCTGGCCACCGCGAACTCGGACGGGACCTGCGACGTCTCGCCGAAGGGCGACCCCGCGGGGTCGGTGCTGGTCCTGGACGACCACCGGCTGGTGATCGCCGACCGTCCCGGCAACCACCGGATCGACAGCTTCCGCAACGTGCTGGGCAACCCCCGGGTCGGCCTGCTCTTCCTCGTGCCGGGGATGAACGAGACGCTGCGGGTGAACGGCCGCGCCACCCTCGTGTCGGACGCGCCGTTCTTCGACGAGCTGGCGGTCCAGGGCAAGCGGCCGCGGCTGGCGCTTCTCGTCGACGTCGAGGAGCTGTACATGCACTGCGCGAAGGCGCTCCTGCGCTCGTCGTTGTGGAAGCCCGAGACCTGGCCGGACCGCGGCGGCCTGCCCACGCTCGGCCGGATCTCCAAGGACCAGCTGCGCCTCAAGGAGGTCTCCGCGGAGGAGATCGACAAGGGGCTGGACCTGGACGCCGCGACCAACCGGTATTGATCCCCGCAGCACCGGCGGACGGGTCCGAAGCGGTTCTTGCGCGAATCGGCGCGGCCGAACGCGCGAAAAGGTCGCGGTGCGCTCACCCGGGGTCCCGTGGCTCTGACCATCGGCTTCGGGGGGCGCGCCCGCAGAACCGGAAGATTCTTGGAGGTTTTGGACATCTTTCGGGGGACGGGGTGCGAAACGTTCTCGGCCGCTTAAGCTCCGATGCATGGCGAAGTATTTCGATGTGCATCCGGACGACCCGCAGCCCCGGGCGATCCGCCAGGCGGCGGACCTCATCCGTAAGGACGGGCTGGTCGTGTATCCGACGGACTCGTGCTTCGCGCTCGGGTGCCGCCTGGGCAACAAGGAGGGGATCGACCGGATCAAGGAGATCCGCCAGCTCGACGACGGCCACCACTTCACGTTGGTGTGCAAGGACTTCTCGCAGCTCGGCCAGTTCGTCCAGATCAGCAACGCGCTGTTCCGGTCGGTCAAGGCGGCGACGCCCGGCGGCTACACGTTCATCCTCCCCGCGACCAAGGAGGTGCCGCGCCGCCTCCTGCACCCCAAGAAGAAGACGGTCGGCGTGCGGATCCCCGACCACGCCGTCGTGCAGGCGCTGCTGGCCGAGCTCGGCGAGCCGATCCTGTCGAGCACCCTGCTCCTGCCCGGCGAGGAGGAGGCCATGACCCAGGGCTGGGAGATCAAGGAGCGGCTCGACCACGTCGTGGACGCCGTGATCGACTCCGGCGAGTGCGGCTCCATGCCGACCACGGTCGTCGACCTCTCCGGCGGCGAGGCCGAGATCCTCCGCAAGGGCACCGGCGACCCGTCCCTCTTCGAGTAGGGCCGGGTTGATCGTCCGGCTGGAGGCCGGTGAACTGGCCGGATGCCTCGGGGAGCTGGCCGCCCTGTTCGCCGATGCCGTGGCGGCGGACGCGTCCATCGGCTTTCGTGCCGGGACGACCCGGGCGGAGCTCGCCGCGTGGTGGGCCGCTCTGGAGCCCGACATGGCCGAGGGGCGGCTGCTCGTCTGGGTCGCCCGGAGCGGCGGGCAGGTCGACGGGGCCGTGCAGGTGCGCCTGGAGGGGACGCCGAGCCGCACGCACCGTGCGGAGGTGGCCAAACTGGTCGTGCACCGCAGGGCCCGCCGGAAGGGGCTGGCCCGCGGCCTGCTCGCCGTCGCCGAGCGGGCGGCGGCCGAGCGCGGCCGCACCCTGCTGCTCCTCGACGTCGAGACCGCCAGTCCGGCGGAACGCCTGTACCGGGCGCAGGGCTGGACGGAGTACGGGCTGCTGCCGAACGCCACGGCGGGTCCCGCCGGTGACCTCAGATCGACCAGCTACTACTACAAGACCCTCGACGCGGGATGAGCTCCACGAGCACGACGCCGCCCTCCCGGCCCGCGCCGTCCAGCACCACCTGCCGGGGCGGTCCCGCTCCCGCACCCCGCCTGGCCGAGCCGCAGGAACCGCCCAGCCATTGAGACCCGGTATGAGAGAACGCAGACTTCGCCCCGTCGACCTGGCCAGGGAGCACGGGATCTCCACGCAGGCCGTCCGGAACTACGAGGAGGACGGGATCCTGCCCGCCGCCGAGCGCAGCCCGCACGGCTACCGGCTCTACCGGCCGGCGCACGCCGAGGCGCTCCGCGCCTTCCTCGCGCTCGTCCCGGGCCACGGCCACCAGGTCGCGACCGACATCATGCGCGCCGCGAACGAGGACGACATGGAGACGCTCTTCCGGCTCGTCGAGCAGAGCCACGCCCGGCTCCTGGAGGACAGGCGGACCCTCGACGCCGTCGCGAACGCCCTGAGCGATCTCACCTCACCGGACGTCCCCGCCCCGACCGCCAAGGACCTGCACATCGGAGGACTCGCCCGCCGCCTCGGGGTGCAGCCCGCGACGCTCCGGAAATGGGAGAGCGCCGGGATACTCCGCCCGGAACGCGACCGGGCCACCGGTTACCGCACCTACACCGCCGCCACCGTCCGGGACGCGCACCTCGCCCACCAGCTCAGACGGGGCGGCTACCTGCTGGAGCAGATCGCGGACGTCATCGAGAAGGTCCGCACGGCCGGAGGAATCACCCCGCTGGAGTCCACCCTGGAGGACTGGCGTTCCCGCCTCAACGCCCGAGGCCTGGCGATGCTGAAGGCCTCCGCCCACCTGGCCCGCTACCTGGAACACCGCTGAACCCGCCGCCTTCTTCTCTCCTTCTGAGCGGGAAGGAGCACCCGCCACTCGCATCCGGGAGCGTCGTCAGGCGTACATCTCCTGATAAATCGTCGTACACCGTTCGTGCACCCGGTGGGGGATACGGTTCCGGGTTATCCCGCCGGGTCGGATGCCCGGGGCGGGGCCGGTCCTGGTGGGGGAGCACGTCTTTCATGTCCTGGTTCGAAGCGGTGGTTCTGGGGCTCCTGCAGGGGCTGACCGAGTTCCTGCCGATCTCGTCGAGCGCGCATCTGCGGGTGTTCTCGGCGCTGGCGGGGTGGGACGACCCGGGGGCGGCGTTCACGGCGGTCACGCAGCTGGGGACCGAGGCGGCGGTGCTGATCTACTTCCGCAAGGACATCGCGGCGATCGTCAGGGCCTGGACGCTGTCGCTGGTGAAGAAGGAGCACCGGGGGGATCCGAACGCCCGGATGGGGTGGTTCGTCATCGCGGGGTCGGTGCCGATCTGCGTGCTGGGCGTGACGTTCCAGCACAGCATCGAGACGGCGTTGCGGGATCTGCGGATCATCGGCACCACGTTGATCGTCTTCGGTCTCGTCCTGGCCTTCGCCGACCGGTACGCGGCGGCGCGGCGGCCCAGGCCGATCAGCGAGCTGACGCTGCCGCACGCGCTCGGTTACGGGTTCGCGCAGTCGCTGGCGCTCATTCCCGGCGTCTCCCGGTCGGGCGGGACGATCAGCGCGGGCCTCCTGCTCGGCTACGGCAGGGAGGCCGCGGCGCGCTTCTCGTTCCTGCTGGCGATCCCGGCGGTGCTGGCGTCCGGGGCGCTGGAGCTGTTCGAGATCGGCGAGGGACCGGCGCCGGCGTGGGGGCCGACGCTGCTGGCGACCGCCATCGCCTTCGTCGTCGGGTACGCGGCGATCGCCTGGTTCCTCAAGTACATCTCCACGCACACGTTCACGCCGTTCGTGCTCTACCGGGTGGCGCTCGGCCTGCTGATCCTCGGCCTGGTGGGCTTCGGGGTGCTCGGCCCGGACGCCGGGGCCGTCGAGTAGGCCTCAGTGCTCGCGCAGCAGGCTGCCGCTGCCGGTGACGCGGTCGTCGATGCCGTGGTCGCGCAGCGCGTGCCAGAGGGTGGCGGCGTTGATGGCGACGACGGGTTTGCCGAGCTCCGCCTCCAGCTGCTCCGACAGGGCCACGAACGACAGGTTCGTCCCGACCTGGACGATCGCCTCGACGTCGGGCCCGTCCAGGTCGGCGACGACCCGGCGCAGCCGCTCGTCGGGGACGCGGGCGATGTCCATCGCGGTCGGGCAGCGCAGCCCGGTGACGGCCGCGACGTCGAAGCCCGCCTCGGTGAAGAACCTCCCGACCTCCCTGTCGGCGACCGGCTGGTAGGGGGAGAACACCGAGATCCGGCGGCATCCGAGTTCGGTGAGCGCGGCGCGGCAGGCGCTCGCGCCCGTCGTGACGGGCAGCCCGGTGCGTTCGCGCAGCCGCCGCTCGAAGGCCGCGTTGCCCTCGACGCCGCCCCAGAACGTCTCCGCGGACATGCCCATCACCATGCGGTCGGGTTCGGCCGTCAGGACGTCGCGCACCGCGGTGTCGATGGACGCGCGGATCTGGCCGAGCAGCCCCTGGAAGTCCTCGTCGTTCCCCATGGCGGGGTCGGGGATGTACATCGATCCGGCCCGGTGGGCGACGCCGGTGATCCCGGCGCGCCAGTAGTCGTGTTCGACCACGGTGTTGGTGCTGGGCACGATGACCCCGAAGACGGCGCGGGGCCCCACGGCGTTCGTCACTTGTTCTCCTGAAGGAAACGACGTTTCTCTTACGCGAAGCCTACCGCTAGCCCATTTGTGCCTATTTCAAACACCAAGTACTGCAATGTGAGTCATATGTGGAATTTGGGCCGTGCCGGTTTATCGGGCTCTGAACGGGAACGGCTGATGTACGGCCGTTTCACGCGGCCGCTGATCGTCGAGGGGGAGGCGAGAGGACATGACCGAGGGATCCCAGAGGCGGGCCGCGGGAGCGTGGGCCTGGCCGGAGGAGCGGCAGCGGGAGGAGCCCGGGACCGGCGAACTGATCCAGCGGGCCACCGACCAGCTCTCCGACCTGGTCAGGGCGGAGATCCGGCTGGCCGTCGCCGAGGTCAAGGACAAGGGCAAGCGCGCCGGCATCGGCGCCGGGATGCTCGGCGGAGCGGGGGTCGTCGCCGGTTACGGGGTGGCCGCGCTGCTCGTCGCGGCGATCGCGGCGCTCGACCTGGTGCTGCCGCTGTGGGCGGCCGCCCTCATCGTCGCGGCGGTGCTGCTGCTCGTGGCGCTGGCGGTGGGCATGCGCGGCCGCAAGGAAGTGACCGAGGCCGTCCCGCCGACGCCCGAACGGGCCGTCGCCAGCACCCGCAGGGACATCAACGAGATCAAGGAGAGAGCACACCGATGACCACCAATCCTGGTGAGAACAACGGCTGGAAGCCCGTCACGCCCGGGAACACCACCCGGTCGGGCGCCACGGCGCTCAGCACCGAGAAGAGCGGGTCGGCGGAGAGCGGCGAGAACGTCACCCAGCTGCGCGAGGGCATCGAGCAGACCCGCAGGGAGCTCGGCGACACCGTGGACGCGCTGGTCGCCAAGACGGACGTGAAGGGCCGTGCCCAGGAACGCGCCCGCCAGGCCAAGGCCACCGCGCAGGAGCGGCTGCAGACCGCCCGCGGCAGGGCCGAGGAACTGGGCACCCAGGCCAAGGCGACGGTCACCGCCCCCGAGAACGCGCCCAAGGTCAAGGGCGGGGCCGCGGCTGCCGCCGGGGTGGCGGCCGTCGGCGCGGCGATCTGGATGTTGCAGCGGCGCCGCCGTCGGCCCAGGACGCCCTGGGACAAAGCGGTCTGCGCGATGCGCGACGCCGCCGAGCGGGCACGCGGCCCGGTCGGCCAGACCGTCAACGCCATCGCCACCAGCGACGTCGCCGTGCAGGCGGCGGAGAAGGCCAGGCAGGCCGCCGCCGCGCCGGAGGCCAGGCCCCGCGCGGAGGGGGCGGGCGCGGCGCTGGGCGCGCTGCTCGTGCTGACCATCCTGCGGCGGGCGGCCCGGCGGATGCCCGACGGGCGGTGATCGGCGGACGGCCGTGCCGATGGACCTGAAGAAGAAGCAGCCGGAAGCCCCGGACGGGCCGACCGAACTGCCGGGAACGTCCTGGTGGGAGGCGGTGAAGCGCACCGTCGGGGAGTTCAAGAGGGACAACCTCGGCGACTGGGCCGCGGCCCTGACCTACTACGCCATCCTGTCGATCTTCCCCGGCATGCTGGTGGTCATCTCCCTGGTCGGGATGGGCGGCGCGTCGGTCACCGACGGCCTGATCAAGAACCTGGACGACCTGGCGCCCGGACCGGTGAGGGAGATCCTCACCAAGGCCCTCACCGAGCTCCAGAACGCCCAGCTGGGCGCCGGGCTGGTCGCCCTGGTCGGTCTGGGACTGGCGATCTGGTCGGCGTCCGGGTACGTGGCGGCGTTCATGCGCGCCTCCAACATCGTCTACGACGTGCCCGAGGGCCGCCCGATCTGGAAGACGCTGCCGATCCGCGTCGGCGTCACGCTGGTCACCCTGACGCTGCTGTCCGTCTCCGCGGTCGCCGTGGTGGTCTCCGGCCCGCTCGCCCGCAGGGCCGGCGACCTGATCGGCCTCGGCTCGGCCGCGGTCACCACGTTCAACATCGCCAAGTGGCCCGTGCTGCTCGTGATCGTCAGCTTCCTGTTCGCCCTGCTCTACTGGGCGTCTCCCAACGCCAAGCAGGGCTTCCGATGGGTCACCCCCGGCGGGATCCTGGCGATCCTGCTCTGGCTGGCGGCGTCGGCGGGGTTCGCCTTCTACGTGGCGAACTTCTCCTCCTACAACAAGACGTACGGCAGCCTCGCCGGCATCATCGTCTTCCTGGTCTGGTTGTGGATCTCCAACACCGCGATCCTGCTCGGCGCCGAACTCAACGCCGAACTCGAACGCGGCCGCGCCATCACGACGGGGCACCCGCCGGACGAGGAGCCGTACGTGGAGCTGCGCGACACCAGGGCGCTCGACGAGGACGAGCTGCCGGGCCGCGACGACTGCGGCCCGAAAGAAGCCGATCATCACTCACGGTACGGTGACGACTCCCCAGGGTAGTGGGATGATCGGGACGGAATCCCGTTCCGATCATCAGGGGAGAGGTGGCGCGAGATGGCGCGCGGGTTCAGGTACCGGAGTCTTCCTGCGGCCGTGGCGCTCGGCCTGACGGCGCTCGCCGCGGCGTGCGGCGGGGAGGCCGGTCCGGCGGCCGAACGGGCGGGGCTCGGGGTGCTCACTCCGAGCCCCGTGGCCGACCCGCTCTCCGCCCCGGTCACCGAGAAACTGGACCAGGCCGTCGGCCAGGTCATGCGGGAGGCCGAGGTGCCCGGCGCCATCGTCGGCCTCTGGATGGGCGACAGCTCCTACGTCCGGGCGTTCGGGGTGTCCGACAAGGCCACCAAGGAGCCGATGGCCGCCAACCTGTTCATGCGCATCGGCAGCGAGACCAAGACGTTCACCGTCACCGCGCTCCTGCGCCTGGTCGACCAGGGGAAGGTGAAGCTGGACGACCCCGTCTCCCAGCACGTCCCGGGCGTGCCGAGCGGCGAGCGCATCACGTTGCGCCAACTGGCGGGGATGAAGAGCGGGCTCTACCCCTACACCTCCGACCCGCGGTTCCAGAAGGCGGTCCTGGCCGACCCGAAGCGCTCCTTCACACCCCGCGACCTGCTGGCCTACTCCTTCGGGCACCCGCTGGTCTTCCAGCCGGGCGAACGCTTCCAGTACAGCAACACCAACACGGTCCTGCTCGGCCTGGTGATCGAGAAGGCCGGCGGCAAGCCGCTGGCGGAGTTCATCCGGCAGGAGGTGCTGGTCCCGGCGAAGCTGAAGCGGACCCTCTTCCCCAGGGGGACGGAGTTCCCGCGCCCGCACGCCCACGGCTACACCCGCCAGACGGCCGACGGCGGGACCGCCGACGCCATCGGCTGGAACTCCTCCTGGGCCTGGGCCGCCGGGGCCATGATCTCCACCCTGGACGACCTGCGCTCCTGGGCCCCGACCCTGGCCACGGGCACCCTCCTGTCGACCGGCACCCAGGCCGAGCGCATGAAGGACCCGTACGAGCCCTTCCCCGGGCTGCGCTACGGCCTCGGCATGTTCGACGTGCGGGGCTGGCTGGGCCACAACGGCTCCCTCCCCGGCTACCAGACCGTCGTGGTCCACCTCCCCGCGAAGAACGCCACCCTCGTCGTCCTGACCAACACCGACGACAGCCACCAGGGCCGCGACGTCGGCACCCTTCTGGCCCGCGCCGTCACCCGCGTCGCCACCCCGGAGCACGTCTACACCCTCCCCGCCACCCCCACGGCGTCGCCGACCGCGTCGCCGACGGCCTCGCCCTCGGCGAGCAGGGCCCGCGACTGACCCGGAATGGCAGGTGAAAAATAAATAAGTGAATTGGCGCGGTGTTTGTTATTTGTGGGGCTTTGCCTGAAATGTCCAGGGTATGACCGAAGGGTCCGTGAGGAGAGGCGGGTCGCCTTCCGGCGGCCCGGAAGGGGCCTTCCATGGCAGACTCCGGCAGTTTCCCGGCGCCTGTACGTGATCTGTGCGGCACCATGCTCGTCCACCGCAGGCTGCTCAACGAGAGCATGACCTACCGGGGGCAGCGCGCACAAATCGAGAACAGGGCGCTCCAGTATGAGAAAGAGCAGCTCTTCGCGTCTCGCAGAGAAGTGCTCACCATTCCCGTCGTCGTCCATGTGGTACACAATTCACATAATCCTGAACAGGATATCGGCGACGAGCAGATCCACAGCCAGTTCGACGTGCTGAACCAGGACTTCCGGGCGGCCAACCCCGATGCCTCCCAGGTCCCGGACGTCTGGAAGGCACTGGTGGCCGACGCCCGCGTGGAGTTCCGGCTCGCCACCCGGGATCCGTTCGGAAAACCGACCGATGGGATCATCCGGGTCGAGACGGACGTGCGAGGCTTCGACACCGACGACACCGACGACGCCGTCAAGGCCAGGGCCACCGGCGGCGCCGACCCGTGGCCGAGCGACCGGTACCTCAACATGTGGGTCTGCCAGCTGCGCGGCGGGCTGCTGGGATACGCCCAGTTCCCCGGCGGGCCACCGCAGACCGACGGCGTCGTCGTCCTGCACTCGGCCTTCGGCACCACCGGTACCGCGGCACACCCCTTCGACGGCGGGCGCACCGCGACGCACGAGATCGGCCACTGGCTCGACCTCTTCCACATCTGGGGGGACGACGACGGCGCCTGCAGCAACGGTGACCGGGTGGCCGACACCCCGAACCAGGCGGACGGCAACACCGGTACGCCGACGTTCCCGCACGTCAGCTGCGACAACGGACCTCACGGCGACATGTTCATGAACTACATGGACTACGTCGACGACCGTGCGATGTTCATGTTCACACGGGGCCAGAGCGAGCGGATGAACGCCTGCCTGGAAGGGGCGCGCGCCTCCTTCCTCGTCACGGAACGGGTCGGCGGGCCCGCCGCGGAGCCCGTCAGAGAACCCGAGATGGCGGCGGCCGGAGCAGGGCGTGACGGAGACGTGAAGCGGTTGCTCCAGGACACCGAGCGGCTGACCAAGGAGATCCTCTCCGAGATCCACGACGCGCTCGGGCTCGTCACCGGCCGCAGATGAGCGGTGCGCCGTCCGACATCACCGGTTCCTGGCTGCACTCCTTCGAGGAGGACACCGGGACGACGGCGGTCTACCGGCCGTCCGACCACCCCTTCCGCCCCGCGCGCAAGCCGCGCCGGGGCCTGGAGTTCCGCCCGGACGGGACGTTCGTCGAGCTCCGTCCCGGTCCCGACGACCGGTTGCGCGAGGTGGAGGGCCGCTGGGAGCGGCACGGAGCCGACCGGGTGGACGTCACCTTCCCCGAAGGACGGGGGACGCCCTTCGGGATCACCATCGTGTCCCGCACGGAGGACACGCTCACGATCGAGAAATGAAGGCCTGACATGGTGGAGACCAAGAAGGCGGAGCGGCCGGTCGAGGAGGCCGCCCAGCGGGTGCGGGAACGCGCCGCCGAGCGCCACCAGAACGAGTCGCTACTGGCGAGGCCGGGCGGGGTCGCCGCCGCGGACTCACCGGAGCGCATCAGCAAGCGCGTCGACAGGCTGAGCCGCTTCTACGGGAACGGCGGGCTGCCGGCGCCGGAGACGCCGCAGGGCGCCGCCCAGCTGGAGAAGATCATCAACACCGCGGACTTCGTGGGCGTCCGGTACCTCGACGCCGGGGTCGCCGCCGCACGCGGGGTGGGCCGGGTGAACGTCCGCGACGACCGGGAGAATCTGCTCGGTTACGGCACCGGATCGCTCGTCTCGCCGGTGCTGCTGCTGACCAACCACCATGTGCTGCCCGATGCCGGGACGGCGCGCTGCAGCGTCATCGAGTTCGACTACCAGGACGGGATCGACGGCAGGCCGCTGCCGTCCCGGGTCTACCCGTTCGATCCGGACCGGTTCTTCCTCGCCGACCCCGGCCTCGACTTCGCGCTGGTCGCGGTGGACGCGCCGCCCGGGGGACTGGCGGCCTTCGGGTTCAACCGGCTCATCGAGGCCGAGGGCAAGGCGATCATCGGGGAGTTCGTCACCATCGTGCAGCACCCGCGCGGGGACAAGAAGCAGGTGGTGCTCCGCGAGAACCGGATCGTGGACATCCCCGACAGGTACCTGCACTACACGGCGGACACCGAACCCGGGTCGTCCGGTTCGCCGGTGTTCAACGACCAGTGGGAGGTCGTCGCGCTGCACCATGCCGGGGTGCCGGTCCCCGGAGGCGAGGACGGGAGGTTCGTCAACGAGGGAGTGCGGATCAGCCGGATCTGCCGGTTCCTCCGGGACGCCGCGCTGCAGCCCGCGCAGCGGATGCTCGTCGACGAACTCTTCGCCGCCGAGAAGTCGGCCCGGAAAATGGCGTCCGAAACCTCCGTGCCGATGGGACCGGCGAAGGCGCTGGCGGCGGCCCCGGGTACGGCGGGCCCTGTCGTGACCGCGGAAACGGTGCCCGCGCCCGCCCCCGACGGGCGGACTGCCTCCCTCCAGGACGGGCAGGTCAGGCTCTCGGTCCCGTTGGAGGTGACGATCCGGATCGGGGACGTGATGCCTGCCGGGGCCGAGAAGGCGAGGACCGCGCAGGACTATGCCGACCGCGGGGGCTACGACCCGGACTTCCTCGCCCATCCGCTGCCGATGCCCACCGTGTCCGGTGCGCTGGCGGCGGTCGCGTCCGCCGAACTGCGGTACCACCACTTCAGCGTCGTCATGCACCGGAAGCGCCGGGTCGCGCTGCTCACCGCCTGCAACATGGACGGGAAGCTCTCCCGGCGGCCGGACCGGGAGGGCGACTGGACCACCGACCCGCGCCTGCCCATCGGCGAGCAGACGACCAACGCGGACTACGCGCACAAGGACATCGACCGGGGGCATCTGGTGCGCCGCCTCGACCCGGCGTGGGGCACCGAGTCCCAGGCCAAGGCAGCCGACGAGGACACGTTCCACTTCACCAACGCCGCCCCGCAGCATCACTCCTTCAACGCGGGCTCGACGCTGTGGCTCGGCCTCGAGGACTACGTGCTGAAGAACGCGGACAACCATGATCTGGCCGTCAGCGTGTTCACCGGCCCCGTTCTGGCCCCCGACGACGAGGTCTTCGGGGGTGTCCAGCTGCCCCGCCAGTTCTGGAAGGTCGTCGCGATGGTCAAGAAGTCGGGGGAACTGTCCGTCACGGGCTACCTGCTCAGCCAGGCGGCCCTCATCGAGGATCTGCTGACGCGTGAGGCCTTCTCCTACGGCGCCTACCGGACGTTCCAGGTCCCGGTGCGCAAGGTGGCCGAGCTCACCGGCCTCGGCTTCGCCCCGCACATCGTGGCCGACCCGCTGGAGAAGCTCGAGGCGACCCCGTTGCCGCGGGAAATCCTCCGTCCCGAGGACCTGGTGCTCTGACGGCCGAGGCCGGAGGAAACATATGGATGCCTTGAAGAACAAGAAGACGCTGCTGGCGGCTCTGATAGCCGTGGTCTTCGCCGCCAGCGTGATCCTCGTCGTGGTCCTCACCATCTCCAGGAAACCGGGCAAGGAAGGGACGACCTGGCCGGTCAGCGGGGCGACGATCGACAACCAGTACACGGTCGAGGGCTGGTCGGAGGAGGGCTTCGACGGTGACGAGGCCTGCCTGATGCTGAAGAACAAGGGGGAGCGGCTGCCGGTCACGGTGAAGAAGGCGGAGGCGGGGCCGCCGGACGTCTACGAGCAGGAGGACTGCGGCGATGGCACGCAGGCTCCCGGAGGGAGCGGACGCAATGGCCTCCTCGCTCTCGCCCGGGTCGTGCCGTGCGCGACGGGTGTCGTGCTGAAACCGGGGGAGAACTGCTCGCTGGGCGTGCGCCTGGTGGCATCCGGCACCCCGAACGGGAGCCTCGGCGTCACCACCGAGGTCATGTGCGCCTCGCGGGAGATCGCCCCGTGCCAGCTGCTGAAGGAAGGGCTGAACCCGAGCGAGCAGAAACCACTCGCGCTGACCGTCGAGCAGGAGAGTCAGTTCCCCAAGTCCGATTCCGAGTTCCAGATCACCACGAAGGAAGCGGAGCTGACCGCCGTGAAGGCGGAGCCCGACGACAGGACACCCGCCCCCGGGCCCGTCCCGGACACCGGGGAGCCCACCACCGAGCCGGCCCCGGACGAGAGGACCGAGACGGTGACCCCGCCTCCTGAGACGGTGACTCCGCCTCCCGTGACCGAGACGGAGCAGCCGGGGCCGACCGATGAGACGCCGTATCCCGGAGGGCCGGACGACACCGATGAACAACCGGGACAGGAGCCCGAGAACCCCCAGGACCCGGATGAAGGCCCGCCTCCGCCCCAGGTGCCCGCGTCATGACGGAGCAGAACACCGAGAAGGAGCCCGAACACGAGCCGCTCATGGCGCGGCTGGCGCCGATCATCAGCGTCGTCGCGCCGACGACGCTCGTCACGGCACTGCTCCTGTACTTCGGTTATCTGGCGACCAGGGCCAGGTTCAATTACTTCGGCGCGCCCCTCGACCTTGTCAACCCCTCGTCGACCGATCTGCTGTTCTACGGGTCGGAGGCGGTGTTCAAGGCGATCTTGACGCTCGCGCTCGCCACGCTGGTCGGAGTGGGGCTGTATCTGGTGGGCAGATGGCTCATCGCCGATCCCCGAAGGGACGCCGTCACCGGCTGGATCAGCCTGGCGCTGTTCTACACGGGACTGGTGATGTTGGCCATCGTGCTGGTGGTCGTCTTCCACACGCACACCCCCCTGACGAACCGGCCACTGGAGACCCCCGTACTGCTGATGCTGAGCGCGCTGGCACTGAGGTACGGGCTCTGGCTCTGGCAGGCCAGAGCCGAACGCCGGGGAAGAGCCCGGTGGCTTCCCCCCGAAGCCGTGGACATCATCCGGGCCACCCTTCTCATCCTGCTGATCGCGGGTCTCTTCTGGACGTGCAACCTCGCAGCCGCTCTCTACGGCAGGAACAGGGGGGTGGAGACGGCCAGGACCCTGCCGCTCCACCCGAAGGTGGTCCTCTACACCCAGGACGCGATCGACAGCCTGCCCCGCGAGGTCGACCACACCGACCTGGGCGAGGGCCGGAAGTTCCGGCACCGCTACGGTGACCTGCACCTGCTCGTCGAGTCCGACCGGCGCCTCTTCCTCGTCCCGGTCCCCTGGTCCCCGCGTAACGGCCGCGTCCTGGTGGTCGAGAACTCCGCCGACATCAGGCTCCAGCTCATTCCGCCCGAGAAGACCAGGAGGGGCGGCTAGCCGGTGACGGTCTCGTCCGTGCTCAGGGACTCGATCCGGGCCCGCAGCGTGGTGCGGAGGGCGGCGGCGTCGGAGGCGGCGCGGTCGGTGTCGGCGCCCTCGTTGAGCCGGTAGGACTCGATGATCCCGTCGAGGACGGACGCGGCGGTGCCGTCGGCCAGGAGGTCCCGGTAGAGCAGCCGGTACTGCTCGGCGTAGACGTCCTTGAAGGCGGCGCTCTTCAGGAAGCGGTCCTTCAGGGCGTGACCCATGCGCATGCCTCCGCCGGGGTGGTCCTGCCGGGCCGGTCGCCGGTCCTGCGTGTCCTGCCGGGCCTGACCCTGCGGGCGGCCGCCGTTCCGGCCGCCCATGGCGAGGGAGTCGGTGGCGCCGGCCTCGGCGTCGCCGTTGAAGGCGTAGTTGAGGTCCCAGGAGACGACCTTGAACTTCTTCGCGGTCAGGTCGTACCAGAGGTAGTAGTTGCGGCCGGGACCGCTCATGTCGTCGAAGTTGGTCATCAGGTTCTGCAGGGCCAGGTAGCGGGCGAAGGACTCGGTGTCCAGGCGGTCGGCCAGGCCCTGGGCGAACTCCTCGTCGGAGCTGTCCTCCGTCCATCTGATGAGATCGATGACGGGCTGGAGGTCGCGGGCGCCCTTGCGGTTGATCTGCTTGAAGTCGTCGGCGTAGTCCGTCTGGTCCTCGCCCTTGTAGGTGAAGGAGCCGGAGGCCAGTGACTTGTAGAGCACGCCGTCGCCGAGCTCCTCGGCGTACGCCTCGTCCGGGTGGCCGATCAGCAGGCGCGGGGCGGAGGAGCGGCCGTTGACGGTGAAGGAGCCGTAGGCGTACTCCTGGGTCGGCTCGCCGGCCTCCCCGGTCAGGGTGAGGGCGAGAGCCTCGTTCAGCAGGGTCGAACCGTTCAGGGACGGGCGGACGGCGAGCTGGGAGAGGCCCTGGTAGCGGCGGCCGTCCACGAACTCGTCGAAGCTGATCAGCCAGGGGAGGTCCTCCGGCTCCTCGGCCTTGAGCTGCTGCCGGCCGCCGCCTCCGGGCGGGCCGCCCTCAGCGAGGCCCTCCGGCATCCGGCCTCCCTCCGGCGGAGCCGCTCCCTCCGGCACGGCCGTCCCCCCGGGCGGCTCCATGCCCGCGGGCCGCCCGCCGCCCCGGGCGCCGCTCGTCTCGCCCTTCCAGGTCAGGCCCATGAGGGTGGAGTTGCCCTTCAGCCGGACGCCGACGCTCGGGACCGCGGTCCCGTCGATGACCAGGTCGGCCTCCACGTACTTCTTGCCGCCGTCCTCGAAGTACTCCTCCAGCATGTCCTCGTAGGCGGCGTCCTTGAACGTGAGCGTGACGTCGTGCGCGGCGGAGCGGTCGAAGACGTCCTCCAGGCCCGCGATGTCCTGGGTGACGGTCTCGGCCGCGGCGATCTCGGCGGTGGTGGCGTAGGGCCGGATGGTCTCGGTGCCCAGGCCCACGCCGAGGACGAGGACGAAGGCGCCGGAGGCGGCGACCAGCCGCCAGTGGTGGCGCAGCCGTACGGGCAGCCGGTGCCGGAACTTCGGCCGGTGCGGGGGAAGGGGCATGGCCGCCTACAGGTCCGTCTGGTCGTAGCCGGTCAGGACGGTGACGGGCTGGCCGGCGTTGCGGGCCCGCAGCGCGGCGATGAGCTCGCCGGGCTCGCCGCCCTTCTTGATCCGCACGGTGTACATCAGCTCGACCAGCGCGCCGCCGCGGATCGACTCCATGCTCACCAGCTCGAACTCGTCGGTGTACCGGATGAGCACGTCCTGGACGGTGTGGCTGTAGTCCTCGTCGGAGGGGACCTGCACCTTGACGACCTGGCGCTGCACGTTCAGCGCGAACCAGTTGAACCGGTGCATCAGCACGACCACCAGGCAGATGGCCAGGCAGGCCACGACGGCCAGCACGTAGAAGCGGGTGCCGGCGGCCATGCCGACGCCCATCACCAGGAAGATGAACCCGACGTCGCGGGTCTCCTTGATGGCGTTGCGGAAGCGGACCACCGACAGGGCGCCGACCAGGGCGAACGCGCGGGCGATGTTCGAGCCGACCACCAGCATGATCAGCGAGATGAGCATGCCGAGGATGACGAGCGTCTGCACGTAGGACTGGCTGTAGGAGACGTTGCGGTGCGTCGCCCGGTACACGAAGCCGATGATCACGCTCAGGACGAACGAGAGGGACATCGCCAGGGCTACGTCGAGCACGCTGAAGGTGCCGGAGAGGTCTTGGAAGTCGAGGTTCACGGGGTCGGTGCCTTCGTCAGGGGGAACTGGACGTCGTGGCCGGGGACGTGGAAGACGGAACGGGGCGCCCGGCCGTGCGCCTCCACGCTCTGGCAGTACTTGGAGACCCGCACGACCTGGAGTTCGCGGCTCGCGGTCAGGTCGGTGAGCCAGTAGGGGACGCGTTCGTTCGCCTTCACCTCCATGACCACCTTGTGCGGGGGGATGATGAAGCGGTTCTCGGCCGGGGCGCCGAGGCCGAAGTCGCGGTCGCGGCCCCTTACGCGCTGGTCGAAGGTGACGCGCAGGCCGACGTCGGCGCCGCGGCCCAGGTAGGCGTGCCGCTGGTAGCCGGTGATCGCCGTGGCGCGCAGGTCGAGGCGGCTCGTGAGGTCGAGGACCTCGTCGATGAACGGCGCCTCGTCGGCCGAGTGCTCGACCCTCTCGCGCCCGTCGCACAGCCGCAGGGCGTCGCGGTAGCGCATCCGCACGCGGCGTTTCTGGGTGACGCGGTTGACGCGCTGCTTGATCTCGACGAACACCGGGCTGTCGGCGCCGATGGCGAAGCGGTCGCCGTAGTGCCTGATCCGCAGTTTGCGGCGGAACCTCAGGCCTTCGATCTTCTCCCAGTAGAAGCGCAGCTGCCGGGTGTCGTAGTAGACGCTCCAGATGCTGTAGCCCTCGGGGCCGCTGTGGGCGTCGCGGTCGAGCCGCGCCTCCAGGTCGGCCCGCAGGCCGTCCATCCGGTCCGCGTCGACCAGGTACTTGATCTCGTACCGGTTGAACGCGTGCAGCCTGCTCGGCGCGCGCAGGGCATGGCCGGGATCCATGGGGTCTCCTTTCCGGCGGATGCGCATATGCCATCCCACGAATCTGAGAAACATCTGTGAACGTTCTGGGAACGGATCAGAAATGTCAGTGCCGCCTGTGAGGATGCCGAGGTGGCGGAACCTCTGAAGGAACGGATCAACACCGGGTCGGTCGGTGTCCTGGCCGAGGGGCTGGCGGCGGTGTGGACGCCCTTCGAGCGCGAGGCGTTCGTGCGGGACGCGCTGGCGGGGCTGGCCGGGCTGGAGCTCAAGGCACGGGTGCGGCGGGTGGCAGGGGCACTGGAGCGGTGGCTGCCGCTGCCGTTCCCCGAGGCGGGGGCCGTCCTGCGGGAGTGCGCCGAGAAGGTGCGGTTCGACCTCTGGAGCGGCTGGCCCGCCACCGAGTACGTGGGGACGCACGGCACCGCCCATCTGGAGGAGGCGATGGAGACCCTCGCGGTGATCACGCCCTTCTCCACCGCGGAGTTCGCGGTCCGGCCCCTGCTGGAGCGGCACCGGAAGGACGCGCTGGAGATCATGCTCGGCTGGGCGTCGTCACCGGACGAGCACCTGCGGCGGCTGGCGTCGGAGGGCACCCGGGCGCGCCTGCCGTGGGGCTCCCGGGTGGGGTGGCTGATGGAGCCGGGGCCGACGCTGCCGGTCCTCGACGCGCTGCGGGACGACCCCAGCGAGTACGTGCGGCGCTCGGTGGCCAACCACGTGAACGACCTGGCGAAGGAGCACCCGGAGTTCGCGGTGGAGCTGCTCGCCCGGTGGCGGGCCGAGGGCGGCTCCCACGTGGAGGCGGTGCTCCGGCACGCGCTGCGCGGGCTGCTGCGCGCCGGGGACACCGGGGCGCTCGCCCTGGTGGGCGCGGTGCCCGGCAACGGGAGGGTCGAACGGCTGGAGATCGCCGAGCCGGTGGTGCCGGTCGGCGGGCGGTTGCGGTTCACGGTGGCGCTCAGCGCGGAGGAGCCGGGACCCCTCGTCCTGAAGTACGTGCTCCGCCGGGACGGCTCGCGGCGCACGTTCCACCTGGCCAACCGCACGGCCGCCGTCGCGGGGGAGCGGTTCACCCTGGTCAGGGCGCACTCGTACCGGCCGGTCACCACCCGGCGCGAGCCGCCGGGTCCGCGCGTCCTGGAGGTTGTCGTCAACGGGGAGGTGAGGGCGAGCGCGTCGTTCACGGTCATAAATCAGACCGGAGTGGGAGAACCGTAGTGACGGTGCTCCCGGGTGATGCAGTATGGGGCCTTCTGGGTTCTGGCGAGGTGACATCCGGGAGAAGACGCATGGCAGTGGGTACGGCCCCGACCGCTCTGGCACGCCGGTTCGTGATCGTCACGGTCTGCACGTCCGTCGCGGTCACGACGGTCCTGGCGGGCGATGCCGGCGCCACTCCCCGATGGCGGGTGACCGAGAACGTCAAACAACGCATCGACGGCGGGCTCGCCAACTTCGACGCGCTCACCGCGGTCTCCCCGAAGCTGGCCTGGTCGGTGCTGGGACACGGGATGGGCGCGGGCGGGGCGGCCCTGCTGCGCTGGGACGGCACCAGGTGGAACAGGCAGGAGATCCCCGAGGGCATCGCGAACTCGTCCGTCAGCGACCTCGGCGCCTCGTCCCGCACCAACCTGTGGCTGGCCGGGCAGAACGAGGAGATGACGCGGTCGTACGTGGCGCACTGGGACGGCAGGGCGTGGGGGGCGCGGCTGCTGCCCGAGGGCGACACCGTCGAACGCCTGCTGGTGCGCGGCGCCAAGGACGTCTGGTACTTCACCCTCAAGGGCAAGGCCGGGCACTACGACGGGAAGAGGTGGCGCGTCCACGACATGGGGTTCACCGCGTTCTCGGCCGTCGCGTCGGGGGCGAAGGTGTGGGCCGTGGGCGGTGACACCGACAGCGGCATCCCGCGCGCCTCGGTGTGGAACGGCAGGAAGTGGAAGAGCACCCGCGTGCCGGGCGAGGGCACGCTGTACGGGGTGACGTCGTCGGCCGGACGGATCTGGACGGCGGGGATGGTCTCCGGGAGCTCCACGCTGCTGCGCTGGAACGGCAAGGCCTGGAAGAAGATGAAGTCCCCCCATGCCGCGGTGAAGGACCTGGTCCCTGACGGCTCGGGCGGGTTGTGGGCCTCGTCGTGGCCCGGCCACCCGGCTTCGCAATCAGGGATCTACCACTTCAAGAAGGGGCGTTGGTCTCAGGCCTCCATCAAGGGCGTGCCCGACAGCAAGCACCCCCTGGCCGTCAACAGGCTGGTGCGCATCCCGCGGACGAAGGCGTCCCTGTGGGCGGTCGGCGGGCACGACAACGGCGAGACGGACACCACCGCGCTCATCATGAAGTGCGGTTCGTAGGCGGCGGGAATCTTTGTTCCGGCGGGTGCGGTTGGAAAGGACATGCCGGACTACGGGCACGATCTGATCTTCGGTTCCTTCCTCACGCCCGCCAACGCGGCGCCGCAGGAGGCCGTGCGCCTGGCGCAGGCCTCGGAGACCGCGGGGCTGGACCTGGTGACCTTCCAGGACCACCCGTACCAGCCGGGCTTCCTCGACACCTGGACGCTGCTGTCCTACGTCGCGGCCCGGACGCAACGCGTCCATCTCTCCGGGAACGTCGTCAACCTGCCGCTGCGCCAGCCGGCCGTGCTGGCCCGCGCCGCCGCCAGCCTGGACCTGCTGAGCGGCGGCCGCTTCGAGCTCGGCCTGGGCGCCGGCGCCTTCTGGGAGGCCATCGAGGCGATGGGCGGCCGCCGCCTCACCCCCGGTCAGGCCGTCCAGGCGCTGAGCGAGGCCATCGACGTCATCCGCGGCATCTGGGACACCGGCGACCGCGCCCGCCTCCGCGTGGAGGGCGAGTTCCACGCGGTGGACGGCGCCAAGCGCGGCCCTGCCCCCGCCCACGACATCGGCGTCTGGCTGGGCGCCTACCAGCCCCGCATGCTCCGCCTGACCGGCGCGAAGGCCGACGGCTGGCTCCCTTCCCTGTCCTACATGAGCGACCTCGACCAGCTCGCCGAGTCGAACTTCATCATCGACGCCGCCGCCCACCAGGCCGGCCGCGCACCCACCGCCGTCCGCCGCCTCCTCAACGTCTCCGGCACCTTCGCCCCGCTCCCCTCCTCCGACCGCTTCCTGCACGGCCCGCCCGACCACTGGGTCGAGCAGCTCGCCGCCCTCACCCTCGACCACGGCTTCAGCGGCTACATCCTGCAGACCGACGACCTCCTCGACCTCACGCGCTTCGGCCAGGAGGTGGCCCCCGCCCTCCGCGCCCTCGTGGCCGCCGAACGCGCCTGACCCGCCGTCCTTCCCCGATCGGGCTTCCTCGTCCGGCTCGGGCCTCGACCCGTGCTGCCGAGTTCGGGGGCGTGCGGTTTCCGGCCGGATTCCCGCCGGATTCCCGCCGTTGAGGAAGGTCCGTCGCGGCCATCTTCCCTCTCGGGGAGAGCGGGCGGGCCCGTTGTCCACAGGCTGTGGACAACGGGCGGGTTCTCGGCACGGCGGTGATGGAGGCCTCGCACGGTCGCGAAGGAGAGGCCGGACGGCCTGAGGGAGAAGGGGCTCTTAGGGGAGGGCTTCTTCCGCGCCGATCGAAACCAGAAGGTTGCGGGCAGCGGCACGGAGGACGCCGTCGGCGGCGATGTCGTGCGGAGAGTGTTTGCGGGGAACGCGCTGCTCGTGGGTGGCGTAGCCGTGCAGGAGCCTGCGGTGGACCTCGGTCAGGTGCTCCGCGCCGAGTTCGGCGATGACCTCGAAGGCGGGCGAAGGGTCCCGCGCCTCACCCGCGCAGGCGAGGAGAAGGTCGATCAACCGCGCGGGAGAACACCCCGCGGGCGGCCGCCGCCCGTCCGAACAGACCCCGACCAGCGCCCGGACGGTCTCCGGCACCTCGTAGAGGTCGTAGAGCCGGCAGGCGACGCGCTCGGCGAGACCGGAGGCCGCGGACCCCAGCTCCCGTACGGCCCGTACGGCCTTGGCGGCGGAGGAGGGGGCGGCCAGCGCGGCGTCCAGGACGGGCAGCACGTGCTCGCTCTCGCCGGTGAGCCGCCAGACCGTCACGGCCACGTCGACCAGCCAGAAAAGCCTGCGCGGCTTGGGCCGCGCCAGGAGCGCGAGCAGGACGCCCAGCAGCGGCCGGGCGTCCTCCCCCAGCTCACGACACGCTTCCGCGGCCTCCTGCCGCAGAGCCTTGTCCTCCCGCGAGCTCTTCCCCTCGGGCTCTTGGTACGCAGCGGCGGTGTTCTGCCGTGGGGTCTCGCCTTCTTGAGGGCTCTTCCCGCTGGGCTCTCGGTACGCGGTGACGGTGTTCTGTCGCGGGGCCTTGTCCTCCCGGGAGCTCTTGCCGTCGGACTCCCGGTACGCAGCGGCGGTGTTCTGCCGTGGGGTCTCGCCTTCTTGAGGGCTCTTCCCGCCCGGGTCTCGGTACGCGGTGGTGTTCTGCTGGAGGGGGACGGACCGGCGGGTGGCCTTTCCGCCCAGTAGTACGGCTAGTTCGGCGAGGAGAGGCGCCGCGTCCCCGGTGAGCCGCCACAGTGCGCGGGCGGCTCCCAGTCGCGTCCGGGCTTCGCCGCCGGACACGGCCTGCCGCAGGGCAGCCTCGGCTCGCCTCCGCCCGGTCTCGGAGTCGCAGACGGCGGCCAGGGTCGCGGCCAGCCGCTCCAGGACGCCGTCGTCGAGCGTGCGCGTCTCAGCCGGTGTTCGGCTCGGTTCCGGGACGAGGGGGCGGTCGGCGGTCGTCGCGGCACTCGCCCGCTCCCGGCTGGAGAGGGTGCTCTGCGCCGGTGTCCGGTCTGCGGTCCGTGTCCGCCCTCGGGGTGCGCCTTGGCTCGGGACCGCTGCGGACTTCGCCCGTTCCGGAGCGGTGCGGGCGGCGGGCGGTGTCGCGGGAGCCTCCCCTTTCAGGGCGTCGCACAGCTCGGGGAGCGCTTCGCGGGCTTGGGGCCCCCAGGAGCGCAGAAGGGCGAGCATCAGGGCAAAACGTTCGGTTCCGTCCTCCGGCGGGCCCGCGGTCCGCTCGTTTTCGCCGGAGGCGGACGTTCGCAGGTGTTCTCTGATCGCGGTCAGCAGGACGGGGGCGAACGGCAGGCCGTGGTCCACCGCTGACCGCAGCGCGCGAGGGCGGTCGGGCAGGTTCTCGGCGAGCAGGGACGGGCTTCGGTCGTCACCGAGCCTGATGAGGGCGGCGAGGGCACGGTCGGCGTTCTCGGGCGGGACCGCGTCACCGGCGAGTGAGGCGAGCGCGTCCAACGCGGGCGCGGCGTCCGTGCCGAGCTGTCCGATCAGCTCGGCGGCGTCCCCCGGCAGGGAAGCGACCCACGGATGGACGTGCGGCCCCTCGCCGCGCCACGCGAGCACGGTACGCAGCGCCGGAAGCAGCCGAGCCGGAGCCGAGCGGAACTCCCCGCACAACCGCTCCGCCGTCCAGAACGCCTCGTACAGTCCCTGGCCGCCCGCGGAGCAGGCCCGCAGCAGCGCCGCCTCCACCAGTTCGCACGCGGTCTCCCACGCGTTCCGCCGCGCCAACGCGGCGACCACCACGTCCAGCGCGCAGGGATCTTCGTCGAAGGAGTCCAGTGGCACCGCGGTGAGCGCGGGCGTCCATCTGCCCCCGGACGCGAGAAGGGCGGCCACCACCTCTGCCCGCCGCACGGTCCGCCCCGCGGGCCGGGGATCCGCCAGTGCCTCCGCCGCCGCTGCGGCTCCTCCTTCGGCGTCCATCCTGGTGAGGGTATCCAGAATCTCCGCCGCACCTCCGGTAACTCGCCAGGTCTCCCGTTGTCAGAGCCCCGGCGAAGAAACCACGGCCACCTCAGCGGTGACGACTGGGAGGCCGCCTTCGGGGAGGGGCTTGCCTTTCTTCTCGACGGCATCGAGGTCGCGTTGGGGCGGGGGAGGGGAGGGGCGTCGCCGCTCTCATGAGGAGAGGCGGCGGGTCTGGTCGCGCAGGACGGTGGTGGTGTTCTGGATGAAGTCGGCGATGGCGGCCAGTTCGCGTTCGTCGTAGGCGGCGGTGACGGCGGCCATGCGGGATGACAGGTCGGCGAAGGCCGCTATGACGTCGGCGGGGAGTTCGCCGGTGGCGGAGATGGCGGTGCGGCGGCGGTCGGCGGGGTCGGGGGCCCTGCGGGCCAGGCCGGCGTGTTCGAGGCGGTCGACCAGGCCGGTGACGGCGCCGGGGGTGAGGCCGGTCAGCCGGCTCAGCGCGGTGGCCGTCAGGGGGCCGTGGAGGCGGATCAGGGTCAGGGCGCGGTGGTCGGCGGGGGTGAGGCCCAGGCGGCGGCCGACGGCCTCGTGGAAGAGGACGACCGCGGCGCTGAACTCCTGGCCGAGGATCGCGCCCGGGTCGGCGGGCCGGTCGGCGGGCGGCGTCATCGCATCACGTCCATTATTTCAGTCTGCTGAACTATTTAGTATGCTGAAGTCATGGCATTCTCCACCGAGTTCCGCCTCGCCGTCGACATGCCCCGCCGGGCGCTGGTCTTCTACCGGCGCCACCTTCCGGTCATCGGGGGGATCTCGCTGATTCCAGGCCTGGAGCGGTTCGTCTCCGTGCAGGCGGACCTCTCGGGGTTCGTCCCGGTCCTGCTGGAGGTGCTGACGACGGCCGTCCGGGTGGTGCTCCTGGCGGTGATCGCCCGCCTGGCGTTCCGGGAGGAGCCCGTCCGGCCGAAGGGCGATCCGGGGAGGTTCCTGGACGAGCGGTGGCCGAGCCTGGTGCTGCAGAGCGCGATGCTGGTGGCGCTGACGGCGGTCTTCAACATCCTGCCCGAGCGGGTCTTCGCCACCTGGGTGCCCGACGGCGCCGAAGACCTCTACCTCGCGGTGCTGCTCCTGGTGAAGAACGTGACGGTGATCGCGTTCGCCTTCGTGTGGGTGGTGCTGTGCGTGCGCGAGGCACTGACCTACGCCCCTCCGGCTCCGGGCCCCTCGGCCGCCGGAGCGGCGCCGCCGCGGTGATCCGTCCGGCGGCGGTCGCGCGGACGCCCCGCCGTGGCTCGGCCGGGGCCGGGATGGGGCGGGGCGCCGCGGTGGTCGTCAGGGCTTGCGGCCGATACCGCAGACGATGGGCAGGCCCTTGAACTCGGCGGGCGCGCCGGGCCAGTCCTCGTAAGGGACGAAGCCGGGGCCGACGAGGTCGAGGCCGGTGAAGAACTCCCGGATCTGGTCGGCGCCGCGGAGCTTGTAAGGGATCGCCCCGGTGTCGTCGTAGCCCTGCTGGGCCTCGTTCAGCGCGGCGTTCTCGTCGTGGCCGTCGTACAGGGCCAGGTAGCTGCCCGACGGGAGGCCGGCCAGCAGGCCCCGCACGGTCGCGAGCGCCTCGCCGTCGTCGGGGACGTGGCCGAGGCAGCCCATCATCATCAGCGCGATCGGCCGGTCGAAGTCGAGGGTCGCGGCGGCGCGCTCCAGGACGGGACCGGGGTCGCGCATGTCGGCGTCGAGGAACGCGGTCGTGTCCGCGGGGGCGTCGGCCAGCAGGGCGCGGGCCTGGACGAGGACGAGCGGGTCGTGGTCGACGTAGACGATCCGCGCGGCGGGGTCGAGCCGCTGGGCGAGCTGGTGGGTGTTGTCGGCGGCGGGCAGCCCCGCCCCCACGTCGAGGAACTGGCGGACGCCCTCCACGCGGACCAGGTGCTCCACCGCGCTCGACAGGAACGCCCGTCCCACCTTGGCCATGCCGACGATGCCGGGGAACACCTCGATGTAGGCGTCACCGGCCTCCCGGTCGACCTCGTAGTTGTCCTCGCCGCCCAGCCAGTAGTTCCAGATCCGCGCGGAGTGCGGAACGCTCTTGTCGATCTCGGGTCCGTCGTCGGCCACGGTCGCTCCCTTGCACACTGTGACGAGTTCGAGGTGATGGGCTCACCGCAAGATTGTCCGCTTTGCCAGAAAATTACAAGATCCAATAGAGAGTCTCCTTCATCACTCTTATGGGGATATCACCAGGGGTGTGGCCTCTCCGCTCGGAGGCGCACGTGCGCCGGGACATCACCGTCGGCCGAGGGTGCGCGTACGGCCGCACGGCCGTCGCCGGGAGGCCGCCCGCCGCCGTGTCCGGCCCGTTTCGGCCGGAGGAGGTGGGGCAGGAGGGACAGTGGGGGCAGGTCGCCGCGAAGAGGTTGATCTCTCGCGTCAAGGGGGATGGCGGGATGAAGGTCAAGGGGAAGGTCGTGGTGGTGACCGGAGCCTCCAGCGGGATCGGGCGGGCCGCGGCGGCGGCGTTCGCCGGGGCGGGCGCCTCGGTGGTGCTCACCGCGCGGAACGCCGAGGCGCTCGACGAGGCCGTGCGGGAGTGCGAGAGGGCGGGCGGGCGGGCCTGGGCGGTGCCGGCCGACGTGACGGACGCGCGTGCGGTGGACCACGTGGCGCGGCGGACCGTGGAGCGTTTCGGCCGGATCGACGTGTGGGTCAACTGCGCGGCGGTCGCCGTCTTCGGGTCGTTCGGCGAGGTGCCGCTGGCCGACTTCCGGCGGGTGCTGGACGTCAACGTGATGGGCTACGTGCACGGGGCCAGGGCGGCGCTGCCGTACCTGCGCGACAGGGGTCGGGGCGTGCTGATCAACGTCTCCTCGATCGTCAGCGCGGTGCCCCCGCCCTACGGGCACGCCTACGCCATGTCGAAGTTCGCCGTCCGCGCCCTGAGCATGAGCCTGCGCCAGGAACTCGCCCTCGAAGGTGCCCGGAAGATCCGGGTCTGCACGGTCATGCCCGCGACCATCGACACCCCGTTCTTCCAGCACGCGGCCGACTACACCGGACGCCGCCCCGTGGCGATGCCGCCGGTGCACGCGCCGGAGCGCGTCGCGCGCGCGATCGTCAACCTGGTCCGGGTGCCCCGCAGGGAGGTCGTCGTCGGGTCCGCGGGCCGGCTCCTGATGGCGCAGGCCAAGGTGCTGCCCGGTCTCACCGAGCGCATGCTGGCGGCGCAGACGGACCGCGCCCAGCTGTCGCGGACCGAGGCGAAGCAGGACACCACCGGCAACCTGTACGACCCGGCTCCGGGGCGCGGCTCGATCGACGGAGGCTGGCACGGCAAACGCCGGACGGCCGTGCGTCGTGCCGCCACCGTGGCGGCCCTGGCGGGCACCGCGGCCGGGGTGCGGCGCGCGCTCCGGTGAGCTCCCGGCCGTGTCCAGTCGAACTATCCTGACAAAAGCGGAGCTAATACGGTAATTAAGTTACTCATGACAAACGAGACACCCAACCTCAACTCCGATATCCCGCAGACCGCCCGGATCTGGAACTACTGGCTGGGCGGCAAGGACAACTTCGCCGTGGACAGGCAGGTCGGCGACGACATCCTGAAGGTCATCCCGAACATGGCGCTGTTCGCCCGCGCCACCCGCCAGTTCCTCCAGCGCGCCGTCCACCACCTCGCGGCCGACCTCGGCGTGCGGCAGTTCCTCGACATCGGCACCGGCCTCCCGACCGCCGACAACACCCACCAGGTCGCCCAGCGCGCCGCCCCGTCCGCCCGCGTGGTCTACGTCGACAACGACCCGCTCGTCCTCGTCCACGCCCGCGCCCTGCTCGACAGCTCGCCGGAGGGCGCCACCGCCTACCTGGAGGCCGACCTGCGCGACCCCGAGAAGATCCTCGCCGGCGCCGCCGAGACCCTGGACTTCGAGGAGCCGATCGCCCTGCTCCTCATGGGCATCCTCGGCCACATCACCGACGACGACGAGGCGCGCTCCCTCGTCCGCCGCCTCACCGACGCCCTGCCCAGCGGCAGCCACCTCGTCCTCTACGACGCCACCAACGTCGTGGACCCGGCGTCCGCCGAGGCCATCGAGATCTGGAACCGCTCCGCCGAGCCCCCCTACATCCTGCGCTCCCCGCAGCAGCTGGAGGGCTTCTTCGAGGGCCTGGAGCTCCTGCCGCCCGGCGTCGTCTCCTGCCCCCTGTGGCGCCCCGCGCCCACCGACATCGGCGAGGCCGTCGAGATCGACGAGTTCGGCGGGGTGGCCCGCAAGCCCTGACACATCAGCCGGACCTGATCGGTCGCTCGCATAGTATTCCTGCCATGCCCGTCCGCCAGGGGAGAACGCGCGAGCCGATCGCTCCCAAGATTCCGGCCTCCCTGGAGCGGGGTGACGCCCTCGAGGAAGACGGGGTGTACCTCTCCACCGACTTCAGCGACCGCGACCTGTCCGGAACGCGGGCGGACGGCGTCGAGATCGAACGGGCGAGATTCACCGGGACCCGTGTCTCCGGTTGCGTCCTCGACGGCGTCCGCCTGACCGACGTCGTCTTCGAGTCCGCCGACATGGCGAACATGGTGCTGCCGCGCGGCCTCGTCTTCAACACGCTCGTCGACCGCTGCCGCCTGACGGGGGCGAACCTGCAGGACTGCAGCCTGCGGGAGGTGGTCTTCCAGGGCTGCCGCGCGGACCTGGCCTCGTTCAGGTTCGCGAACCTGCGGAACGTGGTCTTCCGCGACTGCAACCTCCAGGAGGCGAACTTCCAGGAGGCCAGGTTCCAGAGTGTCCGCTTCGAGGGATGTCGGCTGAGCGGAGCCCAGTTCAGCGGCGCCCAGCTGGCGGGGAACCGCTTCTCCCGCTGCGACCTGTCGGGAATCGCCGGGGTGGGCTCCCTGAAGGGCGCCGTCGTGTCCAGCGCCGACGCCCAGAGCCTCGTCTACGACCTGGCGTCGGCCCTGGGCATCCGCGTGGAGGACTGAACGCCGGGAGCCGGGGCTAACAGGTCTGGGGCACGGGCGGAGGGCCCTTCCATTCCAGGAGCAGGACGGTGGCGTCGTCCTGCAGGGGCTGGTCGTGGTGGTCCAGCAGGGCGCGGACCAGGCGGCGGAGGGTCTCGGGAATGGGAAGGCCGTCGGCGATGTGGCGGATGACGAAGTCGACGAAGCGCTGCAGGCCGAACTCGCGGCCGTGGCGGTCGCGCGCCTCGACGATGCCGTCGGTGTACAGCAGGACCCGGTCGCCCGGTTCGAGCTGCTCGGTGCACAGGACGACCGGCAGGTCCATGTCCAGGCCCATGGGGTGCGAGGGCGGGCAGGACAGGCTGGTGGTCCAGCGGCCGCCGCGGATCACCACCGGAGGGTGGTGGCCGCGGTTGATCCAGGTGAACATGCCGGTGGCGGTGTCCAGGTCGGCCATGATCGCGGTGACGAACCGGGTGCGGCTCCCGAACTCCTTCAGCAGGACGGCCTCGATGCACTGGCTGACCTCGTCGAGCGGGGTGCCGTGGCGGCGCTGGTTGCGGCAGGCGGCCATCGCCAGGTTCGCCGTGATCCCGGCGGCCACGTCGTGGCCCATCGCGTCGAAGACGGCCAGGTGGACGGTGTCGCCGGAGACGGCGTAGTCGAAGGCGTCCCCGCCGAGCTGGTAGGTCGGCTCCAGCACCGCGCCGATCACCACCCGGTCGCCGGCGAACGTCAGCGGAGGCAGCAGATTCCACTCCATCTCCGCGGCCACGTTCATCCGCTGGGTGCGCACCAGCCGCGCGTAGGAGTCGCTGTAGGGCCGGGTGCTGACCAGCATCAGGGCGACCAGCGAGGCCAGATGCTCCATGCGCTGGACCACCGAGTCCTCGCCCGCCGGCCCGGCGGTGCGCACCCGCATCACTCCCAGCCGCTCGGTGCCGTCCAGCAGCGGCACCCACCAGTACCGGTCCTCGTCGGCCTTCGCCTCCTCAGGCCCTCTGGTGCCCAGGACGCGCACCTCCTGGAACGCGCGCCCGCCCAGCGTTCCCTCCACCCGCAGCTCGGAGACCTCCGGGGCCGCGCCCTCACCGGCGTTCCGGCCGTGGCCGGTCACCAGGCGCAACACGCTCTGCCGGAGATCGACCAGGTAGATCAGCACCTCTTCCATGCCCGCCATGCGCGCGTGCGCCGAGACCAGCGAGGGCAGCTGCTCGAAGGTCGCCAGATGGCTGACCTTCAGCAGCCCCGTCAGCATCCGCTCGATACCGCCGTCGTCCATCGGTCCCACCTGCCGTTCCCCTGGAGTTCTTTGGCCGTACCCACCTTTATGGCAATTTCTTATGATGTGAATATGTGTTCTAGGTCATGCTGCGGGCTCGGTACCGAGATTTCGATGGTATCCGGCGAAACCTGAGGGAGGCCTTTTCGTTCCGCGGACCGGGGGCGGAGCGGATTCCGGTGCGGTGCGCCGAATTTTCGGTTCGGTATGGATAGGGCCTGGTGCGCTAATGGGAGGATCTTGGAATTTCTCCTGATCGGTAATGGTTTCCGGGCGCGTGGCGGAGGCATTCGTGAAGGACGGCCGGCCGCACACGACCGCGGTCAGTAGTCCTTGACCGAGTAGGAGGCGACGACCTGGGTGAACTCCTCGGCGCCCGCCTCCGCCAGGGCCTCGGCGGCCTCGGCGGCGCCGGCGGTCTCCTGGGCGATTTGCGCGCGGCGCTGACGCATGTTGGTGATCGCGACCTGCTGGTTGGCGTGGACGTAGTCGCGCAGTTCCTTCTCGTAGGCGGTGAAGGCAGTGACGTGGTCGCCGTCGGCGGCCTTGAGCTCACCGGCCAGCACGTAGCCGCCGACCATGGCCATGGTGGTGCCCTGGCCGGAGAGGGGAGACCCGCAGTAGCCGGCGTCGCCCAGCAGGACGACCCTGCCCTTGGACCAGGAGTCCAGGTGGACCTGGGCGGCCGAGTCGAAGTGGAAGTCGGGGGCCGAGCGCATCAGTTCCAGCAGGCGCGGCATCTCCCAGCCGTCCCCCGCCAGTTCCCGGGCCACGAGTTCCTTCTGCGCGCGGACGTCGCGGTGGTCGTAGTCGACCGTCCCGGCGGGGTCGAACATCAGGTAGGCGCGGGCCTCGGTGTTGTCGCGCGCGCTCATCACCATGGCGCCGCGCAGCCCGCCTCCCGGCATCTGGTGCATGACCTGCCAGTGGTCCAGGCCCAGGAAGTTCGGGACCGTGCAGACCGCCATGCAGGTCCCCAGGTGCCGGATGGACACCTCGGACGGGCCGAAGACCAGACGGCGGGTGCGGGAGTGCAGCCCGTCCGCGCCGACCACGAGATCGAAGGAACGCCGCAGACCGCTCTCGAACACGACCCGCACCCCGTCTTCGTCCTGCTCCAGAACGGCGATCGAGTCGTCGAAGAGGTACTCGATCCCGTCCCCGCCCGCCGCCGCGATGATCTTCGCCAGGTCATCACGCAGGATCTCGACGTCGGCGCTGTCCAGCTCCCCGCCGCTCACCGTGCGCTCCTGGCTCCGGTACACCTCGACGCCGTCACCGTCCACCACGGACATGCCCCGCATCCCGGTCCCCTTGGCGCGCACCTCCGCCAGAACCCCCATCCGCTCGGCCACCTCCAGCCCGGGCCCGCGCACATCGACCGCCTGCCCGCCGGGCCGGATCCCCGCCGCCCGCTCCACGACGGCCACCTCGAACCCGTACCGGTCCAGCCAGTAGGCGAGCGAAGGACCGGCGATACCGGCACCGGAAACGAGGACACGGGTGTTCTTCATGAGGACTCCATCAGCTCGGTCATCGCCGGCCGTCCCGGCGACGGTCAAGAGCCTCGCCGCCTGCGCTGACCACCCGCTGATCGATCGCTGACCGCCCGCTGACAGAACCCGGTGCGCGACGCGAGGGAAGCCGTAGACCGGCGGCCTCCGTCCCTCCAGCCTCACCAGACCGGAAGCGGCACGGGAGCAGTGCATACCCCGTCCGTCCAGGGACAGCGGGTGGGGTCGAAGTCCTCCGTCACGTGACCGCGCGGGAACGCGGTGTCAGGCGTGCGGTGTCGGGACAGGGACGGATCCCGCTGTAGCGGCCTGCTCCCGCAGTCCGCGGTTCACTCCAAGAACGATCCGCGCGGCCAGGGCCGCCGCGGTGATGGTGACCGCGCCGTCGGCGACCGCGGCGCAGGCCCGCACGTTGAAGTCCCAGACGCTCTGCGTGTCCAGGTTTCCGGCGATCCTGCCCACGAACCAGGAGAGCAGGAGGAACATCCACCAGTAGTCGACCAGTGAGGTGGACGTGTGCTCCGGATCGTCGTCGTCCGCGGGGTTGCCGCCGATCCACAGGTCGGCGACGATCCGGTGCGGGATCACCAGGTTCGCCAGGGGGATAACCCATCCGAAGAACAGCCAGGGCCTACCCCAGCTCTGGGCGTGCCGGCCGAAGGCGTCGACGTCGGCGCGGGCCAGGAAGAGCCAGACGATGAAGACGGCGGCGCACAGGGGCCAGGTGACGGCAACGCCGATCGCCGCGACGCGGTCCAGGTCGGCGAAGGTCTGCAGCTGGACGGCGCTGAGATTCAGCAGGTCACCGTGCAGTCCCCGGCTGATCACCAGCCAGGCGACGGCCGAGAACACCTCGATCCCGGCCGGAACCGCGGTCAACGCCAGCGCTCCCACCACCGCCGGGCCGAGCCTTTCGGCAGGACGCGTCGACCGGTACCGCGCGGGCGGGGGCACAGGGGAATTCACGTTGCATGATCTATCGAAAAAGCATCATCGGCACCAGGTTTCCGACCATATGAAAAGCATGCCGGAGTAGATGGGTTCGGGTCCGTGTGACGAGGCATGAGGGGCCGCGTGTAAGGAGACCGGGGCCGGGGCGTTCCGGTTTCACCCATGTGGAAGCGATGCAGCCGTGGTGAGGGGCGGTGAACGGCCTCCGGCCGGGTGGCCGGAGGCCGTTCGGGCGACGTCAGGAGCCGGTGCGGAGGTGACGGGTGAAGGAGGCGAAGGCGGTGTGGGAGAAGGCCAGCCTGGGACCGTCGGGGTTCTTGGAGTCCCTTACCGCGATCACCCCGGGGAGCCCGGCGACCTCGACGCAGTTGTCACCGGAGGGATCGCTGTGGGTGCTCTTGCGCCAGCATGCGGATGACAGGTCAGGTGTACTCATTCATCCTCCATGATCGTACGGATCAGGTTCTCGGTCTCCTCCGCGGGCAACGCGTCGGACCGGATTACGTTGAACAGTACGGCAAGTCTCCGGACGACTCCGGGCTCGGTGAGTAGTCGTCCGTTTCCATCAGAACCTTCCATGTAGGCGACGTCTGCGTCTTTGTCGAAGTTGAGGACCTGGAAGCCGGTGGGGTGAAAGACGCGTGCGCTCTTCGGGATGATCTGGATGGAGATTTTGGAGAGGCTCATCAAGTCCAAGAGCCGCTTGCACTGTCCAAGACGGACGTCTGGGAGCAAGTCCCTGATGACCGCTTCACGGATCAGCAGGAAGGCCCAGGGAGGGTTCTCCTTCAGGAAGATCGCCTGCCGCTCCAGGCGGATGGCGACCAGCTCTTCTATCCTGTCCGGGCGATGGCCCGCACTGAACATCAGCCGCGCATATTCCTCTGTCTGGAAGAGGCCGGGGATCAGCATGGGCTCGTAGAAGCTGATTCCTGTTGTTCCTTTTTCGGCATCGATCAGCCGGCGGAAACCGCTGGGCATCAGCCCGCGCTTCCGTGCGTCGATGATCTCTTCCCAGAGCCGGTGGAAGGCGCCTCCGGCCTTGAAGTAGGTGTCGAGATCGTCGGCGAGTGCTTCGGACGGCGTCTTGTCGTAGGTCTCGACCTTCGCCAGCCACTGCGGTGTGCAGCCGAGGGCCTCGGCGAGTCTGTTGCGGGACAGGCCCGCGGCCTCGCGCCGGGCGCGCATCTCGAGGGCGAACATCTTCTGGGGCCAGAGCGGCTCGTCTTTGCGTTGAGGTGCCATCGGGGTTCTCCCGTGGACGGGTCCGCCGGGATTCCGGGTGTCGGCCACGGAAAGCGGGTGCGGACAGAGGAGTACGCGGTTCGTGGCCGAGAGTAATCGCTTCTTGTGAGGGTGGTCACAAGAACGCACTCGAAACCCAAGGAAACTCATCCATGAACGAGCAGGAATGCGCACCACTCCAGCGGAAGCACCCGAACTGGAACATCCGCCCCTTCGCAGGTCAGGGCTGCTACGGGGTGCCTTGAAGCCGCCGACGGCGAGGTGGTACAGGTGGCAGGGGGCCGTGCCGGTGCTCGGTCGTGGGCTCGGTCCTGTCCGGTGTGGGTAGCGTGCGCTTTGTGATGCGCGGATGGATGGTTTCCCTGCTGCTCGCGGTCGTCGGTCTGGCCGTGGCCGTTCGGCGGGTGGGTGAGGGGGCGCCTGGGCAGGCCGCCGTCTGGCTGGTGGTGTTCCTTGTGATCGCCGTGGGGCTGTCGCCGTTGGCCTTTCCCCGGTCGGTCGGTGCGGCGGAGGCGCGGCGCCGCAGTGCGGAGGACGGGCGGCCGATCGTCTACTGGAGGCCGGGGTGCCGGTACTGCCTGCGGTTGCGGGTTCGGCTGGGGACCGCCGCGCGTCGGGCGCACTGGGTGGACATCTGGCGTGATCCGGAGGGGGCGGCCGCGGTCCGGGCCGTCACCGGAGGCGACGAGACGGTACCGACGGTGGTGGTGGCGGGCCGGTCACGGGTCAATCCCGATCCCGCGTGGCTACGTCGTCAGCTTCGTTGAACGGGCCGGGGGCCGTTCGGGTGCAGGGGGGATGCGGGCGGTGATCCGTTCGCGGGCGTGCTCGCATTCGGCGAAGGTGTGCGGGCAGGCGAGTGCGTGCTCGATGAGGTCCCTGGCCGCCTGCGCCCGCGAAATGCGCTGGTCGAGTCGCCGGACGTGGCGCTGCAGGAGGTCGCGGTGGTCCATCGGGTCGCCGGTGGACAGCAGCGTGCGCAGCTCGCCCAGCGTGAAGCCGGCCTCCTTGCCCATCAGGATCAGGGCGACGCGCGCCAGGTCGGCCTGCTCGTACGAGCGTTGGCCGCCCGGGTCCCGCGCGGGTTCCAGCAGGCCCCTGCTCTCCCAGTGCCGCAGCACATGCGTGGCGAGCCCGAAGCGTTCCGCCAGTTCGCCGATGGCCATTCCGTCGCTTGACTTCATGTGTACATTAACCGCCACCCTGACGGCATGATCAAGACATCGATCGCGGTCACCCGCGTGGTCAACTCCTGCGTGCTGCTGGAGCTGGACGGCCACGCCGTGCTCACCGACCCGTGGTTCACCGAGCGGTGGTGGTTGCGCCGCGGCGAGCCGCTGGGCCTGCGGATCGGGGACCTGCCCCCGCTCTCGGCCATCGTCGTCACCAACCCGGCGACCAACCACTGGGATCTGCGCGGGCTGCGCGGCCTGCCGGCCAAGGAGACCACGCCCCTGTACGTTCCGACCCCCGGCATGGCCCGCCGGGCCAGGCGGCTGGGCTTCCTGCGCGCCGAGCACCTGGGCTGGGGGCGGATCCGCGACATCGCCCCCGGCGTCTCCATGCTGGTCGTGCCCTCCGGACGGACCCTGGTGTGGCCCAACAACGCCTACGCGTTCGAGGCGGCGGGCGGCAGGGTCTTCTTCGGCGGGGAGATCGCCGAGGTCGGTCCGGTGGAGGAGTACCGGGCCGGACGGCCGCCGGTGGACCTCGCCGTGCTGCCCGTCAACGGGCTGCGCCCGCTCTTCGGCCCGCGCCTGGTGATGGGCCCGGAACAGGCCGTCGCGGGGGCGTCCGCGCTCGGCGCGCGGGTGCTGGTCCCGGTGCACGACGCCCACGGGCACGACCCGCTCTCGCGGTTCTTCCGCACCGGGGGCACCGCCTCGGACGCCGCGCGGCTGGCCGGTCCCGGCCTGCTCGTGGCGGACCTGCCGACCGGCGAACGGTGGGAGCCGTCCTGCTGAGCCCGTTCCCGCCGTGACGGTCGCCGGGCCGGTCAGCCGAGGAGGCGGTGGAGGAAGGCGAGGGTGGTGGTCCAGGCGTGTTCGGCGGATTCGGCGTGGTAGGAGGGGCGGGCGTCGTTGAAGAAGGCGTGGCCTGCCGGGTAGATGTGTATTTCGGGGTCGATGCCTGCCTGTTCGTTGAGGGCGGCGCGCAGGCGTTCCAGTGCCTCCGGGGTGATGCTCCTGTCCTTGGTCCCGTAGTGGCCGAGGACCTGCGCTCTCAGGCGGGAGAAGTCGGGGATCTCCTGCATCGCCCCGTAGAAGGACACCGCGGCGGTGACGCGCGGGTCCGCGGCGGCCAGGCGGAGGACGAAGGCGCCGCCCATGCAGAAGCCGACGGCTCCCACGCCCGTGGAGGTGGTCTCGGGGAGTTCCAGGAGGTACCCGACGGCTCCGGACAGCAGGCGGACGCCGCGTTCCACGGGCAGCCTGCGGGTCATGCGCCTGGCCTCGTCGGGGTCGTGGGCGACGCTTCCGCCGAAGAGGTCGGGGGCCAGGGCGACGAAGCCCTCCCGGGCCAGCCGTTCGGTCACGTCGGCGATGTGGTCGTTCAGGCCCCACCATTCCTGGATGACCAGGACGCCGGGGCCCGAACCCCCGGGCGGCAGGGCCAGATAGCCGTGGGCGGTGCCCTCCCCGCTGGGGAACGCCACGTTCTGCCGGGTCTCCGACCCGCTCGGTTCAGGCATCTCGGACATGGGTCGCTTCCTTTCCCGGCTTCTCCGGCCCCGTTCGAGAGGGTTCCCCGCGAAGGGGCTCCTGACCGGTGTGAAGTCACCTGAAGATTCCGAGAGCACCGGTCCCGCGGACGGGAGCGGGTGCGGCGACGCAGCGGTCCATGCCGTTCCCGGCTTCCATCGCCTGACGACCGAGCAGCGTCGGATCAGGACGGGAGGCGGGAGAGGAGGGCGTCGATCGCGGGCGGGACCGCTCTGCCCGTGGAGAGCCAGTAGGCGGACGCGCCATCGCAGGCGGCGCGGGCGATGTAACGGTCGGAGGTGCGTCCGGTCACGTCCGTGAGGTGGAGGGAGTCGACGGCTTTGACCGCCTTGAGCCGGGACGGCCACACGCATCGTCCGGCAGGGCGCCGGTCGCGTTTCTTCAGGGGCTCGCGCAGGGATTCCAGTTCGGTCCGGGTGCCGGTGTGGAAGCGCAGAGTGAGGCGGCCTCGGGCGTCGGCGGTGTAGCGGCAGGCGCGGACGACGGCTAGAGGCATCGGCAGGGCCTCCGACGGTATGTGCGGGAGGCGCGCGACGACGTCGGGGGCCGGGTGGCCGAGAAAGCCGTCGCCCGGGTCCGGGAGGGTCGGGCTGCACTCCACGGGCGGCACCGTCCGCGGGTCTGCGGCCGTGTGCTCGGCCCGCCAGAGCCGGGTGAAGACACGGGTGACCTCGGCGGCGCTGAAGCGGACCGTGTGGTGCGTGGCGACCGCGTCGCGGTTGAACTCGAACGTCATCACGGTCGGCCGGCCGTCGGGGTAGTGCAGGACCAGGTTCACGAGCGGGAACCCCGGAAGGACCCATGAGTCCTTCGGGTTCCTGCGCGGAAGTCCTTCCAGGGTCTTCTCCAGCTCCGCGAGCCCCTGCGTGAGGCGAAGCGGCGGCTCCAGGGACGACCCCGGGGCGGCTTGGCAGTAGACGGCGTGGCCGGCTCCCGGTTCGATGAACTCCTGCCAGGAGGAGGGGCCCCACCTTCCGGCGTCCTGCGGCCACGGCTCCTTGCGCTCGTAAAGGCGTGTCGGACAACCGGACGCGTCGAACTCCAGGTTCGGGGCGGAGGGCTCCCGCACGTAGGCGACCCCGGTGGCGGCACCGGCCACCAGTACCGAGGAAGTCGCGGCGACCGTCGTCTTCTTGAACCGCATGAGCCCTCCCCGGCTGCCTCTCGACGGACCGGGAGGAGACCAGCGTGATCATTCCGAGGGACGTTAACGGCCATGGTCGGGATGGGGCAAGAGCCTGTCCGCAATATGGGTGAATAAGTGGCACGGACCAGAAGATGGTCGCGGCGGAAGCGGGTT
Organism: Actinocorallia populi; assembly: GCF_002995495.1. Classification (GTDB taxonomy): domain Bacteria; phylum Actinomycetota; class Actinomycetes; order Streptosporangiales; family Streptosporangiaceae; genus Actinocorallia; species Actinocorallia populi. The sequence goes on from NZ_PVZV01000011.1 coordinate 72,045, forward strand.
GCCGATCATTTCCATGGACTCCGGCACTTCGTGAGCCGGACGTTCCGGAGATGTCGTGGACATGGCTCTGGAGCGCGGGTGCCCCCGCGGGCGGAGGTCAGACGATGGCGAGGACCTGGCGCCGTGTCACGTAGTACACCGACGGGTTGTGGTTGTGCGGCCCGTAGCCGACGCTTCCGGCGAGCATCAGATAGGCGCCTGCGGGAACGTCCGACCAGTCGTGGAACCAGGCGTCCTGCTCCACGCCGGTGGCGTCCCAGATGATGATCGCCTTGGCGCCCCGCCTGGCCCGCTGGTATACGCGGTCGACCACCGCGAGGTGTCCGGCCCGCCCGTCGGTGCGGCGGAGCTCCTCGACGGCCTGCCGCCGCTGCGCCTCCCGGACCGCCCGCTGCGCCCGTCGCCGACGGCTCCTCACCACGAGCGCCACGTAGGCACCGATGATCGGCGAGAAGAAGAGGAAGGGGATGAGCGCGTCGATCACCACGCACGCCCCTCGCCGGCCCGGGTGCGTTTTCCGGCGAGAAGTGCGAATTCTCCGATCACCGTTCTCACTCTCCGTGCTTCCTGGCGGGCCGACCGTGGCATTGTGGACAATTTTCACACGTATCGCATAAAGGAGGTGATCGATCTGCGAAGTTTGTCAGGCGGTCCTCTCGCGAGCGGCCGTGCCATGGCCGCCCGCCGGCCGGGCGCGCGGGAGCGGTGGCCCTCGGGGCGGCCGACCCCTCTTCCCGGGCGTCGCGGTAGGATCTGACGTCAGGTCGAGAGGCGCTGCAACGGGCGGGCCGCCCGCCACGCTCGGCCTCCCTGCGAAGGAAACAAGGGCGCCTCCCGGATGATGATGGGAGGAGCCGGAGTGCAGGAATCAGCGCAGGTCGTCCAGGGTCGTGCGGAGCGGACGAGGCGGCTGCGGGAGATCCTCGAGCAGCGGATCGCGGTGCTGGACGGGGCCTGGGGCACGATGCTCCAGGGCGCGGACCTCAAGCCCGAGGACTACCGGGGCGAGCGGTTCGCCGACCACCCGATGGACGTGACCGGTGACCCGGACCTGCTGAACATCACCCGGCCCGACGTCATCCTCGACGTGCACCGGCAGTACCTGGCCGCCGGGGCCGACATCACGACCACCAACACGTTCACCGCCACGAGCATCGCGCAGGCCGACTACGGGCTGCAGCACCTCGTGCGGGAGATGAACGTGCAGGGGGCGCGGCTGGCCCGGCAGGCCGCCGACGAGGCCGGCGGCAGGTTCGTCGCCGGGTCCGTGGGGCCGCTGAACGTCACGCTCTCCCTCTCGCCCAAGGTCGACGACCCGGCCTACCGGGCCGTCACGTTCGACGAGGTCGAGGCCGCGTACGCCGAGCAGATCGAGGCGCTCGCCGAGGGCGGGGTCGACCTCCTCCTCATCGAGACGATCTTCGACACGCTCAACGTGAAGGCCGCGATCTCCGCGGCGCAGCGCGTCGCGCCGGACCTGCCGCTGTGGATCTCGGTGACGATCGTCGACCTGTCGGGGCGCACGCTGTCCGGCCAGACGGTCGAGGCGTTCTGGAACTCCGTCAAGCACGCCGAGCCGCTCGTCGTCGGCGTGAACTGCTCGCTGGGCGCCACCGAGATGCGCCCGCACGTGGAAGACCTGGCCCGGATGGCCGGCACGTACACCGCCTCGCACCCCAACGCGGGCCTGCCCAACGCGTTCGGCGGCTACGACGAGACGCCCGAGGAGACCGGGCGGAAGGTCGGCGAGTTCGCGGCCGAAGGGCTCATCAACATCGCGGGCGGCTGCTGCGGCACCTCTCCCGCCCACATCGCGAAGATCGCCGAGGCCGTCAGGGGCAGGGCGCCGCGCCGGGTCGCCGAGCCGCCGAGGCGCAGCCGCTTCTCCGGCCTGGAGACCTTCGAGATCGGGCCCGACACCGGCTTCGTCATGATCGGCGAGCGCACCAACGTCACCGGCTCGGCGCGGTTCCGGCGGCTCATCGAGGCCGACGACTTCCAGGCCGCCGCGGACGTGGCGCTGGAGCAGGTGCGCGGCGGGGCCAACCTCCTCGACGTCAACATGGACGCCGACCTCCTCGACAGCGTCGAGGCCATGACGACCTTCCTCAACCTCATCGCGACCGAGCCTGAGATCGCCAGGATCCCCGTGATGATCGACAGCTCGCGGTGGAGCGTGCTGGAGGCCGGGCTCAAGTGCGTCCAGGGCAACGGCGTCGTCAACTCCATCAGCCTCAAGGAGGGCGAGGAGCAGTTCCTCGAGCAGGCCCGCCGGATCAGGTCGTTCGGCGCGGGCGTCGTCGTCATGGCCTTCGACGAGCAGGGCCAGGCCGACACCGCCGACCGCAAGGTCGAGATCTGCGGGCGGGCCTACGACCTGCTCGTCCAGCAGGCCGGGTTCGCGCCCGAGGACATCATCTTCGACCCGAACGTGCTGGCCGTCGCGACCGGCATGAGCGAGCACAACTCCTACGCCAAGGAGTTCATCGAGGCGCTGCCCCGGATCAAGGAGCGCTGCCCGGGCGCGCTCACGTCCGGCGGCATCTCCAACCTGTCGTTCTCGTTCCGCGGCAACGACGTGGTCCGCGAGGCGATGCACTCGGCGTTCCTGCTGCACGCCGTGCGGGCCGGGCTCGACATGGGCATCGTCAACGCCGGGCAGCTCGCCGTCTACGCCGACATCCCCGCCGACCTGCTCGAACACGTCGAGGACGTACTGTTCGACCGGCGCCCGGACGCCACCGACCGGCTCATCGAGTTCGCGCGGACGGTGTCGGGCAGCGGCACCAAGCGCGAGATCGACCTGACGTGGCGGGAGAAGCCCGTCGCCGAGCGGCTCGCGCACGCCCTGGTGCACGGCATCACCGACTTCATCGAGGAGGACACCGAGGAGGCGCGGCAGTCCTTCGCGAGCCCCCTGGAGGTCATCGAGGGCCCCCTCATGGACGGCATGAAGATCGTCGGCGACCTGTTCGGGTCCGGCAAGATGTTCCTGCCGCAGGTCGTCAAGAGCGCCCGCGCGATGAAGCGCTCCGTGGCCTACCTCGAGCCGTTCATGGAGGCCGAGAAGGCCAAGGCCAAGGCCGAGGGGCGCGCCGAGACGCGCCGCGGCCAGGGCAAGGTCGTGCTCGCCACGGTCAAGGGCGACGTCCACGACATCGGCAAGAACATCGTCGGCGTCGTGCTCGGCTGCAACAACTACGAGGTCGTCGACCTGGGCGTCATGGTGCCCGCCGCGAAGATCCTCGACACGGCGATCGAGGAGGGCGCCGACGTCGTCGGGCTCTCCGGGCTGATCACCCCGTCGCTGGACGAGATGGTCGCGGTCGCCGCCGAGATGGAGCGGCGCGGCATGAAGCTGCCGCTGATCATCGGCGGCGCGACCACGTCCCGCCAGCACACGGCCGTGCGGATCGCGCCCGCCTACACCAACCCCGTCCTGCACGTCCTGGACGCGTCCCGGGTCGTGGGCGTGGTGTCGGACCTGCTGGACGCCGGGCGGGCCGGCGTGCTGGACACCGCCAACCGCGCCGAGCAGCAGAAGCTGCGCGAGGCGCACGAGAACCGGCGGCAGCAGCCGATGCTCACCCTGGAGCAGGCCCGCGCCAACCCCGAGAAGGCGGCGTTCGAGGGGCTGCCCGTGCCGGCGTTCACCGGCCTGAAGACCCTCACGCCCAGCCTCACCGAGCTGCGCGAGATGATCGACTGGCAGTTCTTCTTCCTCGCGTGGGAGCTGAAGGGCAAGTTCCCGGCGATCCTGGAGCAGCCCGCCGCCCGCGAGCTGTACGACGAGGGGCAGGCGCTGCTCGACCAGATCATCGCCGACGGCTCGCTGCGCGCCGAGGGCGTCTACGGGTTCTGGCCCGCGCACTCCGAGGGCGACGACATCGTGCTGGAGGGCGGCACGCGCTTCCCGATGCTGCGCCAGCAGACGGCCAAGCCCGAGGGCCGCCCCAACCGCAGCCTCGCCGACTACGTGGCGCCGTCCGGCGACCACCTCGGCGCGTTCGCGGTGAGCGTCCACGGCGCCGAGGAGCTGGCCGCGGTGTACGAGGCCCAGCAGGACGACTACAAGGCGATCATGGTCAAGGCGCTGGCCGACCGGCTCGCCGAGGCGTTCGCCGAGCTGATCCACCTGCGGGCCCGGCGCGACTGGTTCGAGCCGGAGTCCCAGCCCCTGCTGGAGGACCTGCACGCCGAGCGCTACCGCGGCATCCGCCCGGCCCTGGGCTACCCGGCCTGCCCGGACCACAGCCGCAAGCGCACGCTCTTCGACCTGCTCGACGCGGGCTCGCACGGCATGGCCCTCACCGAGTCGTTCGCCACGACCCCGGCGGCGAGCGTCAGCGGCCTTATCTTCGCCCACCCCGAGGCCCGCTACTTCAGCGTCGGCCGCCTGGGCCGCGACCAGATCGAGGACTACGCCGCCCGCACCGGCATGTCGGTCGAGGAGACCGAACGCTGGCTGCGTCCCAACCTGGCCTACGACCTCTGACCACCGAACCGGCCCGCTCCCCGGAGCAGGCCGGTTTTTTTCTCCCTCGGGATCCGTCCGTTCGCCCGCCGCTCGGCCGCGTGCGAACGGGACCGCCTCGACCACGCTTCTCCGCACCGCCCTGACCGGGCCCGTTCCGTGAAATCCGGGCGGGCCGGATTTTTTTTCCCGGATCTGTCACATTCGCGGGCCGCACGGGTTCGTCATGGTGACGCACTGAAAACGCCGGACGGCTCCGGCGTTCGCATCCGAGGAGTACCGCTGATGTCCACCGCTTACACCGTTGTGACCGTTCTGGGCGCCGTGATGGCCGGGTTCTCGGCCGGGTCCGTCTTCTTCCGCGCGCCGTGGGTGGTGCAGCCGCTGGCCGAGTACGGGGTTCCGCGCTCGTGGTGGAACCTGCTCGGGGCCGCCAAGGCCGCGGGGGCGGTGGGGCTGCTGGTCGGGCTGGCCGTGCCGGCGGTCGGGATCGCCGCCGGGATCGGGCTGGTGCTGTACTTCACCGGGGCCGTCGTCACCGTGCTGAGGGCCCGCGCGGCTTCGCACGTTCCGTTCCCGCTGGTGTACATGGCGCCGGTGGTCGCCTCCCTGGCGCTGGGAGCTTTCGCCTGAAAAGCGATAAAACTGACATGATCGGCGAGGTGGGAGGCGACAGGGTGGACGAGCGGGAGTGGCTGACCGGGCACTTCGAGCGGCAGCGGCCGCGGCTGAGGTCGGTGGCGTACCGGATGCTCGGTTCGGTGAGCGAGGCCGAGGACGCGGTGCAGGAGGCGTGGCTGCGGCTCGACGGCGCGGACACCGGCGAGGTCGAGAACCTCGACGCGTGGCTGACCACGGTGGTGGCGCGGACCTGCCTGAACCTGCTGCGCGCCCGCCGCAACCGGCGCGAGGATCCGGCCGAGGTGCACATGCCCGACCCGCTCGTCGGCCCCGAGGACGCCGCCCATCCCGAGCAGGAGGCGGTGCTGGCCGACTCCGTCGGCCTCGCGCTGCTGGTGGTGCTCGACACGCTCACCCCGGCGGAGCGGCTCGCCTTCGTGCTGCACGACATGTTCGCCGTCCCCTTCGACGAGATCGGTCCGATGATCGAGCGGTCCCCGGCCACGGCCAGGCAACTGGCCAGCCGGGCCCGCCGCCGCGTGCGCGGGCAGGCTCCGGCGCCCGATCCGGATCTCGGCCGCCAGCGCGCCGTCGTCGACGCGTTCTTCGCCGCGGCCCGCGACGGCGACTTCGAGGGGCTCGTCGCCGTGCTCCACCCCGACGTCGTGCTCCGCTCCGACGGCGGCACCGCCCGCGCCCGGCACACCACCGTCCTCACCGGCGCCCGGACCGTGGCCGCGCAGGCCGTCACGTTCGGCGGCCTCTCCCCGTTCGCCCGCCCGGCTCTCATCAACGGCGCCGCGGGCGTCGTCGTCATCGCCCAGGGACGCCCCCTGTCCGTCATGGGCTTCACCGTCGTCGACGCCAGGATCGCCGCCATCGACGTCATCGCCGACCCCGACCGCCTCGCCCGCCTGGACCTCACCCTCCCCGACGCGTGAAGAGACCGCGGACACGCGCCCGCCCCGACCCCGCCGCCCACCCTGAGCAGGCCCGTTCCGCGAAATCCGGAGCGGGCCGGATTTTTTCCCGGATCCGTCACGTTCGCGGGCCGTGCGGGGTCGGCGCGGTGCCGCGCTCAAGACGCCGGAGCCGCGTGCCGACCGGAGCCGAAGGGGCCCGGCGGTCAGTCCGGGGTGTACTCGGTGGCCTCGGGGAAGGCGGCGTCGCGGACGACGCGGAGGGCCTCCACGAGAGAGGCGAGCTGTTCGGGGGCGAGCAGGCCGGTGAACCAGCGGTCGACGGCGGCGAGGTAGTCGGGGAGGGAGCGGGCGAGGCGTTCGGCGCCCTGCGGGGTGAGGACCGCGTAGGTGGTGCGGCGGTCGTCGGGGGAGGACTCGCGGGCGGCCAGGCCGGCGCGGGCCAGGCGGTCGACCAGGCGGGTGACGCCGCTGGTGGACAGGGAGGTCTGGGCGGCCAGGTCGCTCATGCGCAGCCGGCGGCCGGGCGAGCGGCTCAGGCGCATCAGGGCGTTGAGGTCCAGGTTGGACAGGCCGTGCTCCCTCATGACGGGCTCCAGTTTGGCCAGCAGGCCTCCGCTGGCCTCGAGGAGCAGGCCCGACATGGTGAGGCGGGGGTCGGTGAAGAGGTCGTCCATGGGGACGAGCCTATCCCGAGGTGTTTGATGCGGGGATAGTTGACGTGAGGAATAGTTTCGATGCATGATTGCGGCGTCAGCATTCCTCGCGTCAACTAATTGGGAGCGGTGATGACGGAGCAGTGGGTGGCGGGTTTCCGCAGCGCGGTGATCAGCCCTTACGAGCAGATCAAGCTCAGCGAGCCGCGCGGGTTCGCCGGCCAGACGGTGCGGCAGCCGCTGCGGTTGGCCGGAGGGGGCGAGCGGCTGCGGGTGCGGCTGAGCAACCGGTACGGGCGGGAGCCGCTGGTGATCGGGGCCGCGCGGATCGCGGTGCGCAAGGCGGGCGACGAGATCGTGCCCGAGACCGACACCGGGCTGCGGTTCTCAGGCGAGGCGGAAGTGACGGTCCCGGCGGGCGGCGAGCTGGTCGGCGACCCCGTCGAGCTGGCCGTGACGGCCGGCACCGAGCTGATGCTGAGCCTGTACCTGCCGTCCGAGACCGGCCTGGCGACGTACTCGCACATGCCGATGGAGACGGCCTTCGTGGCGGACGGGAACCTCGCCTCCGCCGCGGGGCTGCCGGACGCCGAACGCGTCGAGGCGAGGTTCTACGTGACCGGGGTGGACGTGCTCGCCCCCGAGGGCACCGCGGTCGCCGTCGCGTTCGGGGACTCGTGGTTCGAGGGCGTGGGCAGCACCCCCGACACCCACCGCCGCTCCGTCGACTTCCTCAACGCGCGGCTCGAGCGCGGATGGACGGTCAACCAGGGGATCTCCGGCAACCGGCTGCTGACCGACGAGATCGGCGAGCACGCGCTGGCCCGCTTCGAGCGTGACGCGCTGGAGGTGCCGGGCGTGACGCACATTCTGGTGCACTTCGGCATCAACGACCTGGGCCTGCCCGGCATGGCGGGCCTGCCGCCCGCGACGGCCGAGGACCTGATCGCGGGGTTCACCGAGCTGGCCCGCCGCGCGCACGCGGCCGGGCTGAGGATCCTCGCCGCGACCATCGGCCCGTACGCGGGCGCCGTCTACCCGGGGATCAGCACGCCCGAGGGCCTGGCGACGCGGCGGCGCGTGAACGAGTGGATCCGCACCGGCGGCGTGTTCGACGCGGTCTTCGACGCGGCGCGGGCGGTCGAGGACCCCGCGGACCCCGACTTCATCCGCCCCGGGTACGACGGCGGCGACGGCATGCACCTCAACGACGACGGCGCCCGCGCCATGGCCGAGAGCCTCGACCTCCGGCACCTGCGGCTCTAAGGCCTGCCGAGGGACCAGACTGCGACGTTCAGGCCGCGGGAGCCCTCCCGGGTGCCCGCGGCCCACAGGGAGCGGGTGCCCGGGATGTGGACGAGCTGCTGGACGTTGTTCTTCTCGGACAGGATCCGGCGGGACCAGACGCCCTTGGCCGAGCGGTGGAAGAGGGCGTGGTCGAAGTCCCACTCGTCACCGGAGTCGGAACCCGAGGCATAGGCGTAGAAGCCGCCGGCGCCGTCGGACGCGTGGCCGCTCAGGAAGAAGTTCTGGATGGAGGCGGGGGCCTCGCCCGTCCAGGTGGCGCCGTTCCAGTGGAGCTGGGTGAGGGAGGCCTCGCCGGAGGAGCAGGAGCCGCCCTCGCCCGTGATCGCCGAGACCCGGACGTCGTCGCGGCCCAGGACGCCGAGGTCGAGGATCGTGATCGGGCGGATGGGCGTGGCCCTGGTCCGCGCCGGTCCGGCGGGCGGCACGTCCGGCCGGACGCGCGTCCAGCCGGCGCCGCCGGAACGGGCGAGGGCCACACCGGGCCGGGAGCGGTCGAGGGCGAGGGCCCAGACGTCCCCGCCGGAGGAGGACTCGGCCTTCAGGACGAGGAAGGGCATGGCGTGGCGCCGCCACGTCCTGCCGTCGAAGTGCCAGGAGGCCGGGCCCTTGCGGTCGATGCCGTACACCTGGACGTCGCGAGGTCCGCGGGCCACGACCTCGTTGACGTAGGCGTTCTTGAACGTGCGCACGACGGTCCAGCGCCTGCCGTTCCAGCGCAGGACCTTCGACGGCGTCGCGCCCGCACGGGCCGTCGTGAGGTCCGGTACGGGAGACGTCCTCCGCTCGGCGGGGCAGATGCCGGAGGGCGCGCTGTCCCTGTACTTGTCGAACAGCCCCTCGTTGCCCGTCACGGTCATCCAGACGTTCCTCGCCGAGGAGGCGTCCGCCTGGCCGGGGATGCCCTTCACGCCGCCGGGCAGCGGGCTGCGGCGCCACGTCTCGCCGTTCCAGCGGAAGGCCAGCGGCCGGATGCCGCCGCGGTGCTCGCGCATCGCGAACACGAAGGCGCTCCGGCGCGAGGGCGCGACCGCCGAGGTCACCGTCTCGTCGCCCGCGAGCCGGAACGTCTTCGCCGGTTCGAGCGCGCGGAGCCCGGCCGAGGCCGGGTCCGCGAGCAGGGACGAGGACAGCACTCCGGCGAGGGCGGCGGCGACCAGACGCTTCACAGGCATTCCTGACAAAAGGGGGTTCGTGGTCCGACGAACCTACCCCTCGTCTCCCGGCCGCCGCGGCCGCCACGCGGCGCGCCTCACAGGTCGGGGGCCGACCAGAGGGGGAACCAGCGGCCGAGGTCGGACTCGACGGGCAGGACGCCGGCCAGGGCGGCCCTGACCTGGAACTCGAGGTGGTTGTTGCGGCGCTCGTTGGGCAGCGGGGCGAACGGGTAGAAGGTCCCGCACTTGTAGAGGTAGACCAGGGCCAGGGGGCGGGCGGAGGGGTTGCGGAAGGCGACCAGCGTGCACAGGAGGCGGTCGGCGAAACCGCCGTCCTGCAGGACGGCGCTCATGGCGCGCAGGTTGTCGACGAGTTCGGGCAGGTCGTCGGGGGCGTGGTGGGCCAGGAGCCAGGTGTAGCCGCGGGCGTCCTCGGTGAGCGTCATCGTCGGAGCGTCCGGGGTGGCGTCGAGCATGTCCTGCAGTTCCCGGCAGAGCCGTCCGGGATCGGCGTCCTCCGGCGTGGCGAAGCAGACCGCGCCGACGCCGGTGGGCGCGTAGCCCGTGGTGGTCTGGACGACGGCCGCGGCCTCCGGAAGGACGGACAGGCGGTCCAGGTCGGCCTTGGCGCGGCCCAGCAGGGTGTCCAGGAAACCCACGGAACTTCTCCTCTCTGGGATGTCACCCGGGGATGAGGCCCTCGGACGACAGCAGCTCCTTCACCTCGTCCAGCGTGGTGTCCTCGTCGGGCAGGACGAGCTCCGACGGGGCGAGCACGTCGGACGGCAGGGGAGAGCCCAGGCGGCGGACGGTCTCCAGCAGCTCGCGCAGGGACAGCGTGAAGGCCTCCTCGTCGCCCCGGTCGACCGCCGCCTGCAGGACGGAGTCCAGCTCGTTGAGCTCGTCCAGGTGGGCGTCGGTGACGCGGTACTGGCCCTCGCCGAAAATCCTGATGATCATCGTCTTCCTTCCGGTAGCTGCCTCTGCTCGGCCTTCAACCGCTCCAGCTCGACGTCCACGTCCCGGCCCCGGGTGAGGGAGTCGAGCTCGGCCTGGATGTCGTCGCGGCCCGGCGGGAGGGTGGCGTCCTCCAGCGCGCCGGACGCCAGGAGCTCGTCCAGGGCGCCGGCGCGGGCCTGCATCTGGTCCGTGCGGTCCTGGACGCGCTGCATGGCCATGCCGACCTCGCCCATCTCCTCGCCGATGCCGCCGACCGCCTCGGAGATGCGGGTCTGCGCCTCGGCCGCGCTGTAGGTGGCCTTGAGCGTCTCCTTGCGGGTGCGGAAGGACTCGACCTTCGACTGCAGGCGCTGCGAGGCGAGCACGAGCTTGTCCTCCTCGGCCTGGAGCGACGCCTCCTGGCTCCGCAGGTCCTCCAGCTGGGAGACGACGCCCGAACGCCGGGCGAGCGCCTCCCGCGCCAGGTCCTCCCGGCCGGCCTCGAGGGACCGGCGGGCCTGCTCCTGGAGCCTCCCGCTGGACTCCTCCAGCTTCGCGACCTGCAGTTCGACGCGCTTGCGGCTGGTCGCCACGTCCGCCACGCCCCGCCGGACCTTGTGCAGCATCTCCGATTGCTGCTGGTAGGAGTAGTCCAGCACCTCACGCGGGTCCTCGGCCTCGTCGAGCGCCCTGTTCGCCTTGGCGCGGAACAGGGTCGCGATCCGTTGCGCGATACCGCCCATGGTGCTCGTCCTCCTTCTCCACCAGATGCCGTAGAAAAGCCGACTGTCACCCACAGTAATGGTCTTAACGTCACTTGCCAGCTATGTAGCGGTATTGGAGTCGTTAGGCGTGCGGCCCGCGGTCCCGCGTCCTCCCGGAACCCCCGGCCGCCGCGCCCTCCCGCGAACATTCCCGGCGGCGGGCGCTCGTCCGCCCTCCGGCGGGCCTTCCCCGGGGCCTAGGGGACGCGGCCCGCACCGGCACCGGTGTTCCCGGACTGTGCGGGCGAATATTAGTGTTCGTAACGTTATCTGACTCACAGAGGGTGTGTGATGTGGATCTCAAAATGCACGTGTTTGATCATCGGATGCGTGCCGGGCGGGGTGCGAAAATCGGGTGCCTACCTGGGGGAACGCCGCCGCGTGAAAGATCGCGGCAGTTTACCGTATGGTCCTGGTAAGTCATTCCCCAGTGTTTCACCGGGGTTGGCCAAGGGCATCGAAAATGCATGGCAACTCTACTTTGGATCATCGCGGTCGTCTTCGTCATCGCCGGTCTCTACACCCTCCTCGCGCGGCGTGACCTGCTGTGGGGCCTCATCCTCATCGTGGTGGGCTTCCTCATCGGTCCGGGCGGGGTGAGCATTTTCAACGTCTAGCGATTCGCGTCGACCAGCGCATCGGAAATTCAACGAAGAAGCCGAAGGAAAGGTACGCGAAATGAGCACCATCGAGCAGATCGTCGATGTGGCGGTCCCCGTGCGGGTCGCCTATGACCAGTGGACGCAGTTCGAGGACTTCCCGAAATTCATGGAAGGCGTCGACCGCATCGACCAGGTCACCCCGACCCGCACCCACTGGAACACCAGCATCGCCGGCGTCCGCCGGGAGTTCGACGCCGAGATCACCGAGCAGCGGCCCGACGAGTGCATCGTCTGGCACACCCTCGGCACGCCGCGGCAGGCCGGCGTCGTGTCGTTCCAGCCGCTCGACCCGGTGAACACCCGGGTGGTGCTGCAGATGCAGTTCATTCCCGAGGGCGTCGTCGAGCAGGTCGGCGACAAGCTGAACCTGGTGGAGAGCCGGGTCAAGGGCGACCTGCAGCGCTTCAAGGAGTTCGTCGAGGAGCACGGCCGCTCCACCGGCGGCTGGCGCGGCAGCGTCGGCACCGACCCGACCCCGGGCTTCGCCGACGCCACCACGCCCGACCTGCGGCCGGACGCCCGCCGTCCCGCCTCGGGCACCCACCCCGCCCCGGACGGCCTGCCCGCTCCCGGCGACCGGCCGGCCCCGGGCGCCCCGTCCGCTCCGGGCGCGCAGCCCGCTCCCGGCGCCTACCCGGCCCCGGGCGCCCAGAACCCGGCCCCCGGCGCCCAGCAGCCCGCTCCCGGCCCGTACCCGACCCAGGACCCGCGCGGCAACCCGGGCTCCGGCTTCTGACGGGAGCCTCCCGGCCACCCGCACTCCTTTCCCAGGAAGGACCCCCACCATGAACCTCACCACCGAACTGCGCCGCCTCACCCGCGGCAACACCCGGACCCGCGGAATCTTCGACCGACATCACCGCGGCGGCACGCGCCCGGCGGCCCCGCGCCTGTCGGCCTTCCGCCGGAGCCGTCCCGCCACCGGCCCCCTCGCCCGCCTGAAGGGCCTGGCCGGAAGGGTCCGCCGGACGCTCCGGTGACACAGAACGCGGAGGCCGCGGTCATCCATCGGGGGGAACCGCGGCCTCCGGCCATGGCAGGACTCCGCTCACGCGTGAACCTTCTCCCGGCCACCGGGTGAGAAGGAAGGAACCGTGCCGAACACCTCGCACGGAGCGCGTGGAGGACGGAGCCGTGGAGAAGCCGGCCCCGCGAGGACGCCGCCGCAGGCGCCGCCCGGCCGGCCGGGCCTCCCCGCCGGACGCACCGGCGGGGAGGCCCTTCGTCGTCCCGGCGGTCGCGGACCGGCCGGCGGCCCTGGAGGGTGGCCGCCCGCCTCCTGCAGAAGGATGCGGATTCTCAGGGTTTTGCCAACTTCGGTCTCTATAGTCGCCCTCGTCAACCGATGCCAACGAGAGGTTTCCCATGCAGAGCCGTATCGTCATCTCCGCGGTCATGGGGGCCGTGGCCGGGGCGAGCGTCCTGGTCGCGAGCGCGGGAGCGGCTTCCGCGACGACCCCGTCCTGCGACACCCGGGTGTGGGCCGACGACCTGCAGGGCCGCCCCGCCGGGCTCAGCAAGCACTCCAAGGGCGGCGTGTACCTGTGGCACGCGCGTGACGGCTTCCACCTGCGGGTGACGCACCGGTTCAACGACAGGCGCGTGTACGCCGGCTCGATCGTGTCCCCGGTGCGCATCCACGGGGTGGAGCGGATCCGCAAGGAGTGGCGGGACAGGGTCTGGCTGTCCAAGGACCGCAAGACCCTGCACTTCCGGTTCGTCAACCGCGGCAAGATGGACGGCGTGAACTTCCGGACGGCGTGCGCGAGCAGCCTGACGGTCACCGCCGCCAAGGGCGGAGGCAGGACGCTGCCGCCCAAGCGCGTCTACCTCGGCGTGGACCGCGTCAATCCCGAGTCCGTCCCGTTCACCGTCCACCGCCAGGACTGACCGCACGCCCGACGCCGCGCCGGGCCCGTACCGTAGGACGGGTGGCGAGGAGGAGCCGGATGAGCCGGCATCGGATACTCGCGGTGGACGACGATCCCGCGATCCTGCGGGCTCTGCGGCGCGGCCTCACCCTGGAGGGGTTCGCGGTCGAGACCGCGGACGGCGGCCGCGCCGCGCTGGCGGGCGTGGCGGGGGCGGACGCGATCGTGCTGGACGTCTCGATGCCGGACCTGTCCGGCATCGAGGTGTGCCGGACGTTGCGGGCGCGGGGCTCGGACGTTCCGGTCCTCATGTTGTCGGCACTGGACGAGGTCGCCGACAGGGTGGCGGGACTGGCGGCCGGCGCCGACGACTACCTGGTCAAGCCGTTCGACTTCACCGAGCTCGTCCTGCGGCTGCGCGCGCTGCTGCGCAGGGCGGGCGCCGCGCCGGGCGACTCGGTGCGGGAGGGGCCCGTGGCGCTCGACCCGGCCACCCGGCGGGCCTGGCGCGGGGAGCGGGAGCTGGAGCTGACCCGCCGTGAGTTCGACCTGCTGGAGGTCTTCGTCCGCAACGCGGGGACGGTGCTGACGCGGGGCGTGCTGCTGGAGGAGGTCTGGGGGTACGACTTCGCGGTCACCGACAACGCGGTCGAGACGTTCGTCGGCTACCTCCGCCGCAAGCTGGAGGCGGGGGAGGAGCCCCGGATCCTGCACACGGTCCGGGGCGTCGGCTACGTCCTGCGGGAACGGCCATGAGGCTCTCCACCCGGTTCACCCTGTGCGTCGCCCTGCTGGTGTCGGTGCTGGTGGCGCTGTCGGGGCTCCTGGTGCTGCGGATGGCCGTCGACGGCCTCGCGAAGGAACGCGACCACCGCCTCACCGTCCGGCTCAGGTCGCTGGAGCCCATGGCCGCCATCTACGCGCGGCGCGTCGTCCGGCGCAACACCGGGGACGCGGCCGGGCAGCGGATCAGCGCGGCGGCGACGGGTTCGGGCGGTGTCCTCATCGCACCGGCCGGTGCCGAGCCGCTGGTCATCGGCACCGTCCCGGGGGAGCTCCCTGCGCTGTCCGGGGAACCGGCGACCACCTCCGACGGGCGGTGGCGCCACGCCGGCACCGGGCTGGGACGCGACGGCGGGCTCGGCACGCTGTGGGTCTTCGAACCGGAGGCCGTGCTGGCGCGGCAGGCCTCCCGGCTGCGGAACAGGCTGCTGCTCGCGACGCTGGCGGCGATGCTGCTGTCCGCCGCCGCCGGGTACGGGATCGGCCGCGTCGCGGTCCGGCCGCTGTCCCGGCTGAGCGGCGAGACCTCCCGGATCGATCTGAGCCCCGGTGGCGGAAGGCTCCCCACCTCCTCGGGAGTCACCGAGATCGACGACCTCGCACGCCTGGTCAACGACCTGCTGGAACGCCGGGACGGGGCGGTCGCGCGCACCGGTGAGGCTCTGGAGGCGGCCCGCGCCTTCGCCGCCACCGCCGCCCACGAACTGCGCACCCCGCTGACCAGCATGAGCGCGAACGTCGGCCTGCTGTCCCACCCGGAGCTCCCCGAGGAGGACCGCGAGGAGATCCTCGAGGACCTCGCCCGGGAGCAGGCCAGGATGCAGCGCCTCATCACCATGCTGCGGCAGCTCGCGCGGGGCGAACTGCTGGATCCGGCCTCCTTCACCGAGGTCGACCTGTCGGCGCTGGCGGGCCTCGCCGTGGAGGACGCCCGGCGGCGGCACCCCCGCGCCGTGGTCGTCGCCGACCTCCCCGGCCGGGTGGCGGTCCGCGGCTGGCCCGAGGGGCTGCGCCTCCTCCTGGACAACCTGCTCGACAACGCCGCCCTCCACGGCGCCGACCCCTCGGGCGGCGCCCGCATCGACATCACCCTGCACCCCGCCGGGGAGACGGCGCTCCTGCGCGTCCGCGACCGCGGCCCCGGCATCCCCCCGGACCACGCCGCCGAGGTCTTCGAGAGGTTCCGCCGCCGCCCCGGCAGCCCGGGTTCGGGCCTCGGCCTCACCCTCGTCCGGCAGCAGGCGGTCCTCCACGGGGGGACGGCCTTCCTGGCACCGGCCCCTCCGGGCGGCGGCGCCCTCCTCCACGTGGAGCTGCCGCTCCAGGGCCGGGCGCCGTCCCCGCTGGCCGCCTCGTCCTGGCGCACCACCCGCCCGCCCCCGCCCGCGGAGACCGCGAACGAGGACGGGTGAGCCCCGTTCCGGACCGCCGCCGCGGCCGTCCGGAACGGGGCAGGGCTCAGTCCTCGCCGCCCTCGTCGTCGTCCTCGAACACCTCTTCCACGATCTCGGCCGCGACCATGCCGCCGACGAAGCCGACGGCCGCGCCGGCGACGACGCCTCCCACGCCGGGGCCGCCGTGCCCGTGGTGTCCGTGGTGCCCGTCGTGGTAGGGGTCGTGGGAGTGCTGGAAGCCGGTGAAGGCGCCGCCCTGGGTGAGGGACTCCAGCCAGGAGTGGAGGTGGGAGACCCAGTCGGTGGTGAGGGCCTCCTCGTGGGAGAGGGTGAAGCGGCCGACGGCGTCGTGGCCGCCGCCGAACGCGCCGCCGCGCTTGTCGGCCTCCAGGACGACGGTGAGGTGCCACGGGGTGGCGTGGAAGGTGAGCTCCACCTCGTTGATGCGGCCTTGGTACTGGCCGGGGGGATAGAACTCGATCTCCTGGTAGAAGGGGATCTGCTGCTCGACGCCGGCGAGGCGCCCGTGCTCGACGTCGGCGCTCTTGAACTGGAAGCCGAGCTGGGAGAAGGCCGAAAGGACGTGCTGCTGGGACGGGAGCGGCTCGACCGTGAGGAGGTCGAGGTCGCCCTTGTCGACGGCCTTGGCCACGGCGAGCTCGGTGCGGACGCCCAGGGTCATGCCGTGCAGGTGGGTGCCGAAAACCGAGGTCAGCGGGGTCTCCCAGGGCACCTCGAACGTGAAGGGGATGCTCTGGTCCCGGCCCGGCTGGAGGGAGAAGGCGCCCGCGACGTCGACCCGGTGGAACTCGGCGGCGGTGTTCACCTCCTCCTCGCCGTGTTCGGACTCCATCCGGGTGACGAGGCCGAGCGTGATCCGCTGGATCTCGACGGGGTAGTCCGCCGCCTTGACGAGCACCTGCCCGTCCAGCGTGCCGCCGGGCCGGCAGACCGGCCGGGTCAGGACGGTGTCGACCGACGGGCCGCCCATGCCGAGGCTGCCCAGGATGCGTTTGAAGACCACGAGATTCCTCCTGCGCGCTCGCCTTCGGCGGCGCTGACGGGGATGACCGACCAAGATATTATTACACTTGTAGTTTATCAATGCGCCCGGGAGTTGATCTTCAGACCCGCGTGCCGGTTACCCTCGAAGCGTGTGGTCCCCCCGTGCGCCGGAACGTTCCGCCTCCGCTGCCTGGCCCTTCCTGGAGCCCTTCGTGCCCGGACGTGCCCGTGTCCGTACGCTCGTCGAATCCCGCCGTTTCCAGCGGTTCGTCACCGCGGTCATCCTCGTCAACGCGGCCACCCTCGGCTGCGAGACCTCGCCTTACCTGCTCGCGGAGTACGGCGGCCTGCTCCACGCGGTCGACCGCATCGCCCTCGGTGTCTTCACCGTGGAGCTGGCGCTGCGGCTCCACGTGTACCGGAGGCGGTTCTTCTCCGACGCCTGGAACTGGTTCGACCTGGTCATCGTCGTGATGGCGCTGCTGCCGTCCGGCGGCGGCCTGTCGGTGCTCAGGTCGTTGCGCATCCTGCGGGCGCTGCGGCTGGTCTCGATGATCCCCAGCATGCGGCGGGTGGTCTCGGCGCTGCTCTCGGCCCTGCCGGGCATGGCCTCGATCACCGGCCTGCTGGCGCTCATCCTCTACGTCGCCGCCGTCATGGCCACCAAGCTCTTCGCCGCCACCGACCCGGAGCACTTCGGCGACCTGGGCGCTTCGGCGTTCACGCTCTTCCAGATCATGACGGCGGACGGCTGGTCGGAGATCGCCCGGGGCGTCATGGCCGAGCAGCCCTTCGCCTGGATCTTCTTCGTCCTCTATATCCTCGCCTCGACTTTCGTCGTATTGAATTTGTTCATCGCCATCACCGTCAGCGCGATGGAGCCGCAGGTCGTCGGGGAGATCCACGAGGACCTGGAGCGGCTGGACGAGCGCGAGCAGCGCACGGACACGCTCGTCCTCAGTGAACTGCGCGCGCTGCGCGCCGAGGTGGAGGCCCTGCGGGCGCGGATCCCTGACGCCGCGGCGGGGGGCCGTACCGCCCCGGAGCCGGAGGGAAGGACCGACGCCCTGCCCGCCTGACCGGCTTTATCAACCATTTGGTTGTCAACGGGGGCGGATCCGCGTATGCTCTTAATCAAC
Organism: Actinocorallia populi; assembly: GCF_002995495.1. Classification (GTDB taxonomy): domain Bacteria; phylum Actinomycetota; class Actinomycetes; order Streptosporangiales; family Streptosporangiaceae; genus Actinocorallia; species Actinocorallia populi. Next base: position 89,735 of record NZ_PVZV01000011.1, read on the forward strand.
CAACCGGTTGAATACAAGAAGGAGGCAGGGTGGCCGAGCTCTCGACGGAGCGGCTCTCCCGGGCGTTCGCGGCGCTCGCCGACCCCACCCGGCGCGACATCGTGGCGCGGCTCGCGCAGGGTGACGCGACGGTGGGGCAGCTCGCCGAGCCCTACGGGGTGTCCGTCCAGGCGGTCTCCAAGCACATCAAGGTGCTGGAGGAGGCCGGCCTGGTCAGCCGCTCCCGCGACGCCCAGCGCCGCCCCTGCCACCTGGAAGCCGAGGTGTTCGACCTCATGACCGGATGGATCGAGCGCTACCGCCGCCGGGCCGAGGAGCGTTTCCAGCGGCTGGACGCGGTGCTCGCAGCGATGGACGACATGCAGGACGACGACCAGCAAGGAGTCGCATCATGACCACGAAGACCCGCGAGACCACCATCGAGGCCGACCCGAACCTGCCGACGATCCGCATCGTCCGCGAGTTCGACGCCCCGCGCGACCGCGTGTTCCGCGCCTGGACCGACCGGGGGCTCGTCGCCCGGTGGCTGGGTCCCAGGGACCTCGAGATGAGGATCGACGCCTGGGAGATGGAGACCGGCGGCCGCTACCGCTACGCGTCCGTCCAGGACGGGCAGGAGGTCGCCTCCTTCTACGGCTCCTTCCACGAGGTCCGCCCGGCCGAGCGCCTCGTGCAGACCTTCACCTGGGAGGGCGCCCCCGACGGCGTCTCCCTGGAGACCGCGACCTTCGAGGACATCGGCGGCGGCCGCACCCGCGTCTGCCTGCTGTCGGTGGTGGAGAGCATGGAGATCCGCGACCAGATCCTCTCCAGCGGCATGGAGGTCGGCGTCAACGAGGGCTACGAGAAGCTCGACGAGATCCTCGCCGCGGAGTGATCGGAGCCCTCCGCCGGGCAGGAACCACTGCATGACCACGCCCGCGCGCCGGCACGTCCGGATCGAGACGGATCCGGACGTGCCGGCGATCCTCATCGTCCGCGAGTTCGACGCCCCGCCCGACCGCGTCCGCCGCGCCTGGACCGACCCGGCCCTCGCCGTCCGCTGGCAGGGCCCCAAGCACGTCACCACCCAGGTCGACCCCGGCCCCGGCCCCGCCCCCACGGGCGACGGCGGCAGGCCCGCGGCGCGCCTCGCCCAGACCTACACCTACGAGGCCGCCCCCGACGCCACCTGCCTGGAGACCGTCGCCTTCGAGGCGCTCGGCCCCCGCCGCACCCGCGTCACGTCCCTCTCGGTCATCGACACCCTGGACCACCGCGACCAGCTCACCACCCGCGGCCTGGAGCGCTGGGTCACCGAGAGCTACGCCGCACTCGACGTCCTCCTGGCCGAGGACTGACCTCCTCGGGCCCCGCCCGCCCTTTCCCCGCACGAGGGAGAACCGCCGGGCCGGATCCCGGCCGCGGTGCCGTCCGGCATGGCCTGCCGGACGGGGTTTCCTACCTTGAAGCGATATGCCGTTTTCTTATGGACTTCGCCTCCCTGGGATGTCAGGTTGGAGCGCACAGAGGTGAGGCGTTCTGGGGAGGCGGAAGGCGTGCCGGGAACAGAGGATGCCGTTCTCCGCTGCGAGGGCCTGCGCAAGAGCTTCGGGGCGTCGGTGGCGGTCGACGGGCTCGGCTTCCACATCGGGGAAGGCGAGACGTACGGCCTGCTGGGACCCAACGGGGCGGGGAAGACGACATCGATCTCGATGATCTCCGGGGTCCTGGCGCGGGACGGTGGAGAGGTGCTCATCGACGGGGAGCCGTTGACGGGCGGGAGCGTGCGGCTCAAGTCGAAGATCGGCTACGTGCCGCAGGACCTGGCCGTCTACCCGGACCTGACAGGACGGGAGAACCTGCGCTTCTTCGCGCGCCTCTACGGGCTGAACAGGCGGGATGCGGCGCGGCGGGTCGATGAGGTGCTGGAGGTCGTCGGCCTCTCGGACCGCGCCAAGGACCTGGCGAAGAACTACTCCGGCGGCATGCAGCGGCGGCTGAACGTCGCGCTCGGGCTGCTGCACCGGCCGCGGCTGCTGATCCTGGACGAGCCCACCGCGGGAGTGGACCCGCAGAGCCGCAACTCCATCCTCGACAGCGTCGCGCAGCTGGCGGCGCAGGGGATGGCGATCCTCTACACGACGCACTACATGGAAGAAGCCGAGCGGTTGTGCGACCGCGTCGGGATCATCGACCAGGGGCGGTTGCGGGCCGAGGGGACGCAGCGGGAGCTGGTCGCGCTCGTGGGGGAGCAGGACCATGTGACGCTGACCGGTGACGGCGACCTGGAGGCGCTTTCGGCCCGGCTCGCGGAACTGGACGAGGTGACCGGCGCCGGCGTCACGGACGGGCGGATCGAGGTGTTCACGCACGACGCCCGCGCCCTCCTGCCCAGGCTGCTGCACGTGGCGGAGGCGGAGGGGACGACGGTCAGATCCGTCCAGGTCGTGGAGCCGGATCTCGAAGCGGTCTTCCTGCACCTGACGGGGAAGGCGCTGAGGGACTGACATGCGCACGGCTCTCCTCATCGCGGGCAAGGACTTCAAGCAGCGTCTGAGGGACAAGACGCTGCTCATGTACGCGCTGCTCCTGCCCCTGGGGCTGGCGTTCGTGTTCAACCTGGTCTTCGGCGGTGTGGACGAGCAGAGCGCGACGCGGATCGGCCTCCTTGACGCCGACCGCGGCACCGCGGCCTCCCGTTTCACGGACGGCGTGCTGCGGCCCGTGGAGGCTTCGGGGGCGATCGACCTGCGCACGGTCCAGAGCCGTGAAGAGGGCGAGAAGCTGGTCGAGGACGGCGACCTGACCGCGCTGTTCGTCATCCCCCAGGGCTTCACGGCGGCCGTCGAGTCGGGTGCGGAGACCGCCATCGTGATCGTCGGTGACGAAGGCTCTCCGACGGGCACCTCGGTGGCGCGGGCGATCGCCACCTCCTACACGTCACAGGTCACGACCGTCCGGCTGGCCGTCGCGCTGGCGGGCGGCGGCGATCCGCAGGCGGTCCAGCAGGCCGTGGCGTCGTCGGAGGCCGTCGCCGTCGAGCGCGTCGGGACCTCCGACAAGCAGCTGGACTGGGGGACCTACATGGCCGCCGGGATGGCGGTGTTCTTCCTCTTCTTCACGGTGCAGTTCGGTGCCTCGGGAATGCTCGAAGAACGGGAGAACGGCACGATGGCCCGGCTGCTGGCCGCGCCCGTGTCCCGTACGGCGGTCCTCGCGGGCAAGCTCCTGCTCAGCGTGTTCGTCGGTGCGGTGAGCATGGCGCTGCTCATGGCCGCGATGGCGCTGCTGTTCGACGCGCAGTGGGGAGACCCGGTGGGGCTGGCGCTGGTCGTGCTGACGGGGGTGGTCGCCGCGACCGCGCTCATGGCCTCGGTGGCGGCGTTCGCGCGCGGGCATGAGGCGGCGAGCAACCGCCAGGCGGTGCTGGCGATCGTCCTGGGCGCGCTCGGCGGCGCGTTCTTCCCGGTGGCGCAGCTCGGCGGGCTGATGAGCCAGATCAGCAAGATCTCCCCGCACTACTGGTTCCTGCAGAGCCTGGCGGACCTGTCGGGCGGGGCCTCGGTCGGGGACGTGCTGCCGGGCGTGGCGGTGCTCGCCGCGTTCGCCGCCGTCGCCGGAGGGGTGGCGGTGTACGGCTGGAGAAGGGAGGCGGGCGCGTGAAGGCGCTCGCGATCGCCGGTACCGAGCTGCGGATGATGCTCCGCGACCGCGGCAGCGTGTTCTTCATCTTCCTCATGCCGATGATGCTGATCCTCGTCGTCGGCGTCGCCTTCGGCAGCGGCGGCGACGCCAGGGTGGGCCTGGTGGTGCAGGACGGCGGACCGCTGGCCGCGCGGATGGCCGCGGAGCTGCGTGAGCTGTCCGGCCTCCGGGTCAGGGTCGTGTCCGACGTGGAGGATCTCACCGCGGACGTCGAGCGGGGACGGCTGGAGGCCGGAGTCGTCATTCCCGACGGGTACGACCGGGCCGTGCGGGCGGGCTCGGCGGGCGTCGTGCGGTTCGTGAGCCGGGAAGGGGCCATGGACGGGGTGCGTCTGGGCTTCCGGGTCCAGGCGGTGGCGGGGCAGGAGACCGAACGGCTGAAGGCCGCCCGCTACGCGGCTTCGCAAGGGGACGGCCCGCTCGACGAGATGCTGGCCCGCGCCGACCGGACGGCGCCCTCCGTTCCCGAGGTGGCGGTGGAGACCGTCACCGTCGGGGAGGAGCAGATATACGCGGACGCGGAGCAGTTCGACGTGGGGGCGAGCCAGCAGCTCGTGCTCTTCATCTTCCTGACCGCGATGAACGGCTCGGTCGCGATGATCGTCTCCCGCAGGCTGGGGATCGCCAACCGGATGCTGGCCACCCCCACCCCGGTGCGCACCATCCTGGCCGGGACGGCGCTGGCCCGGGTCGGGCTCGCCCTGTTCCAGGGACTGGTGCTCATGATCGGCTCCGCGGCGCTGTTCGGCGTCGGCTGGGGCTCTCCGGCGGGCGCCGCCGCCCTGCTCGTGGCGTTCTGCCTGGCCGGCGGCGGCGCGGCGATGCTCGCAGGCGCGATCTTCCGGACCGAGCAGCAGGTCAACGGGGTGGGGCTGCTGCTCTCGCTCGGGCTGGGCGCGCTCGGCGGCTCGATGATGCCGATGGAGTTCTTCTCGCCGGCCCTGCGCACCGTGGCCTTCCTCATCCCGCACGGCTGGGCCAACGACGGTTTCGCCGTCCTGGTCCTGGAAGGCGGGGGGCTGGGGGACATCCTGGTCAACGTGGGGGTGCTGCTGGCCTACGCGGCGGTGCTGCTGGCCCTGGGAACCTGGCTGCTGCGCCGCGCCCTGCTGTCGGGGGTGCGCTGACGCCCGGACCCGCGGAGCCGGGGAGGAGGCCGCGGGTCAGCGCACCGGGTCGCTGCCGCGCAGCAGGAGCCTCGAGACCAGCGCGGGGTCGTCGACCATGGGGACGTGGCCGCAACCGGGGAGGCGGAAGTGCCGGGCGTGCGGGAAGCGGCGGCGGGCCACGGACGACTGGTAGAGGGGGAGGACGAGGTCGTACCACCCCCAGGCGATGGTGACGGGGACGTCGCGGGAGACGGTGGCGCGCAGGGGTTCGCGCTCCTTGATGAAGCGTTCGACCGTGGGCAGCGCGCGCAGCAGCCCCTGGAAGTCGCCGAGGGCGAGTTCGGGCAGGGCGGTGTGGGGGCGGGCGTGGATCCAGCCGAAGGCCAGGGCGCGGCCCGCCTTGGTGGCGATCAGCCGTTCGGAGCGGGTCTCGAGCCGGGCGGCGAGAGCGGTGACCACCTGGAACAGGGAGCGGGTGTAGGCGAACTCGGCGCCGGAGTTCCAGAACCCGGCGGGGGAGAACACGGTGGCGCTGCGGGCCGCGCCCTGGGCGGCGAGCTCCAGGGCGAGCCTGCCGCCCAGGGAGTTGCCCGCCACGTGCGGACGGTCAAGACCGAGGTGGTCGAGCAGGAGGCGGATCTCCTTGAGCATGGCCTCGGCGGGTGCGCCCGGCCCGAGCTCGGGCGACTCGCCGTGTCCCGGCAGGTCCACGAGGACCACCTCGCGCCGTTCGGTCAGCCGGTCCAGCACCGGGTACCAGCCCTGCCTGCGGTGGGACAGCCCGTGCAGCAGCACCAGCGGCTCGCCCGTCCCGACACGCTCGTAAGCCAGCATGTTCGCTCCCTCTTCCACGGCGGGACGACCAGTTCATCCCAGTGGCAGCTGGGATGATACCGCGCTTGTTGTACGGATTGTCTACTTATAGGGCGCAATTAATTCAGCCACAACTGGCATCAAGTGGGGGGTTGCCAAGCTTTCAGTGTTCCCGCTGCGTTTGATCATTCTTTTCCGAATTGCCGGAAATTTCGCAATGGAACGATCTACTCTGGCCCGGCGGACGCCCGGACGGCCGGGCGCCGGGAGAAGGAGTGATCACTTGCGACGCACCACGGGGATACGGCGCTGGGGAGGCCGAGCGGTGACGGCCCTGTCGCTCACGGCCGTCGCGGCCTACGCGACGGCCGCGGCACCGGCACAGGCACGGGAGCCGGCCGACACCGTACGTCCCGCCGGGGCGGCGGCGCCCGCGACGTCGAAGATCAAGGGCTTCAACAAGACGCTCAACGGCGGTTCGTGGAACACCAGCCACGTCCAGGGCATCGCGGTCGACCAGAAGAACGGGTTCATCTACTACTCGTTCACCACGCTGCTGGTGAAGACCGACCTCGAGGGCAAGGTGATCGGCACCCTCGGCGGCTTCACCGGCCACCTCGGCGACCTCGACTTCAACGAGGAGGACGGCCGCGTCTACGGCTCCCTCGAGTACAAGGCGCAGGAGGCCTTCTACATCGCGGTCATCGACGTGGACAAGGTGGTCCGGCCGGGAATGGAGGCCCAGAACTCCGAGATCTTCCAGACGGTGCACCTGGACGAGGTCGTCGACGACTACACCGCCGACATGAACGGAGACGGAGTCTTCGACGGCAATGTCGGCAACACTCCCGACCACCGCTACGGCGGCAGCGGCATCGACGGCGTCAGCTTCGGCCCGAAGTTCGGCGAGACCGGCGGAAAGCAGTACCTGACCGTCGCCTACGGCATCTACTCCAACCTCGACCGCACCGACAACGACCACCAGGTGCTGCTGCAGTACGACATCGCGGACTGGGCCTCCTACGAGAAGCCGCTCAGCGAGACGACTCCGCACCGCAGCGGCCCGGAGGCGGTGTCCGGCAAGTACTTCGTCTTCACCGGCAACACCCGGTACGGCGTGCAGAACCTGGAGTACGACGGCTTCCTTCAGCGCTGGTTCATGGGCGTCTACAAGGGGTCCAAGCCCGCGTACCCGAACTACACGCTGTTCGCCGTGGACGCCGCGACGAAGCCCGTGCAGGGGGAGCTCGCCGGTACCGGGGGCGAGCAGGGCCGGCTCATCGCACTGGCGAAGGACGGCCGTACCGATGCGGCCACGGGCATCCGCGGCTGGGTGCAGAAGGCCGACGTCGGCATCGAGTCACTCGGCGACGGGCTGTTCTACCTGGCGAAGGACAGCAAGGTGAACGGCCTGCAGACCGCCGACATCACGCTGCACCGCTGGACGGGCGACCCCGAAGCCCCGTTCGTGGTGGCGAAAAGCGAGTCCGAGCTGCACCGCGCCCCCGTCTTCACCTCCGGGGAGCCCGCTGACGGGATCCGGGGCCAGGCGTACGAGCACACCTTCACCGCGTCGGCCTTCCCGAAGGCGGTCTTCAAAGTCGGCGGAGGCAGGTTCCCCGAAGGACTGCGCCTCGACGAGGAGACCGGCGTGCTGTCGGGCGCCCCGGCGAAGCCGGGGAGGTACGCCTTCACCGTCACGGCCGCCAACGGGGTCGGTTCCGCGGCCTCCCAGAAGGTCATCCTGAAGATCAAGGGTGGCCCGAAGGCCGGTTGAGCGCCCTCTTCACGCTGACGGCCCCCGCGGTGAACGTTCCGTGGGGGCCGTCAGCGCGCCGGCCGGTACGAGGTGCCGGACCCGCGCCGCGCGGGGCTCGGCCCGAGCGCTCAGTCGTCGCCCTCGTCGTCGGAGTCGACCTGGCTGGAGACGACCTTGCCGTCCACCGCGTCGACGACCACCGCGTGCTCGACGCCCTCACCGTTGCGGACCTCGACGTCCCAGGCGGCCGGGACGCGGCCGCCGTCCGCCAGGTCCACCGAGGTGACGGTCCCGGGGACGGAACCGAGCGCGGCGGAGGCTGCCTGGACGGCGGAGACCTTGGCCGACTTCAGCGCGTCGGATTCGATCTTGTCCTCCGCCCTGTCCTCGGCGTCGTCGTCACCGGTGTCCTCGGCCTTCTTCGTGACCTTGCCGGCGGCGTCGATCTCCACCTCGTGCCAGGTCCCGTCCTCGGCCAGCACGTCGAGGTCCCACCCGGTGCCGCCGTCCTCCAGCTCCACGGAGCCGACGGTGCCCTTGACCGCCTCCTGGGCCTTGGCGACCGCCTGCTCCAGGGTCAGGTCGGTCTTGGCGGGCTCGCCGGTGACGGTCCGGGTGACCCGGCTGACGGCCTCGTCGTCGGCCACGGCCACGGCGGTCCCGCCGCCCAGGGCGACGACGCCGGCGGCGGCGATCACGATCAGGGTGCGCTTCTTCACTGCGTGCTCTCCTTCTGCTGGGATGCTTCCACCCTGCCCGAACGGTGCTGAAGGTTCGCTGAAGCAACCTGAAGCCCGCTTCAGGTGCGGTTTGGCAAGCTGGCGGTATGCGACTTCTGATCGTGGAGGACGAACGACGCCTCGCCCTTTCGCTCGCGCGTGGCCTGACCGCCGAGGGGTTCACGGTGGACGTCGTCCACGACGGGTCCGAGGGGCTGCACCGGGCCACCGAGGAGGAGTACGACCTCCTCGTCCTCGACGTGATGCTCCCGGGCATGAGCGGCTACCGGATCTGCTCGGCCCTGCGCGCGGCGGGCGACGACACCCCGATCCTCATGCTCACCGCCAAGGACGGCGAGTACGACGAGGCCGAGGGCCTGGACGTGGGGGCCGACGACTACGTGACGAAACCCTTCTCCTACGTCGTCCTGAGGGCGCGCATCCGCGCGCTCCTGCGCCGCCGGACCCGGGGCGGGTCGCCCGCGATCACGATCGGGGACCTGACGGTGGAGCCGGACGCCCAGCGCGTCCTGCGCGCCGGGGAGGAGATCACCCTGACCGCCCGGGAGTTCGCCGTCCTGGAGCACCTCGCGCTGCACGCCGAGCAGGTCGTCTCCAAGCGGGAGATCCTGGAACACGTGTGGGACTCCGCCTACCGGGGCGACCCCAACGTCGTGGAGGTGCACATCAGCGCGCTGCGCCGGAAGCTCGACATCCCCTACGGGCGCAGGTCGATCGTGACGGTGCGCGGCTCCGGCTACCGCCTGACGGCCGGAGGCTGACGTGAACCTGAGCTCGGTGCGCGCGCGCACCACGCTGGGCGCCACCGCCGTGGTGGCGCTCGTGCTGGCGGTGACGGGTCTGATCGTGGTCCTCTCGCTGCGCAGCGACCTGGTGCACACCGCGGATCTGGAGGCCGAGGTCAGCGCCCGCAGGGTCGCCTCCCAGATCGCGGGCGGTGTCGCTTTCGGCGATCTGCGGCTTCCCGACGAGGACGAACCCGTCCAGGTCATCGGCCCCGGGGGCCGGGTCGTGGCGGCGACGGAGGACCTGTCGTCCGTCGCGGCCGGCGGGCAGGACCGGACCCGCCGTGACGACCTGGACGATGACGACGACGAGGACGGTGATCCGGGCAGGGGAGAGGTCTCCACCAACGCCGTCTTCAGCACGCGCGAGGCGGTGATCGACGGCGTGGCCGGCGAGTACAGGTTCGCCGCCGTGGAGGCCACCGCTCCCGACGGCACGACCGTCCTGGTCTACGCGGGGACGGACCTGACGACGACCCGTAACGCGGTCTCCGCCACGGTGCGGACGATGCTCCTGGGCCTGCCGCCGGTGCTGCTCGTCGTCGCCGTGGCCACCTGGCTCGTCACCCGCAGGGCGCTGCGTCCCGTGGAGGCGATCCGGGGCGAGATGGCCTCCATCACCGAAGCGGGCGACCTGGCCCGCAGAGTGCCCGTCCCGGACTCCCGCGACGAGATCGCCCGGCTGGCGGCGACTACCAACCGGACGCTCGCCGCCCTGGAGTCCTCGGTCGAGCAGCAGCGGCGTTTCGTCGCCGATGCCTCCCATGAGCTGCGCAACCCGATCGCGTCCCTGCGCGCGCAACTGGAGATCGCGCTCGAACACCGGGAACTCCTCGATCTGCCCGGCGCCGTCGAGGACGTGCACCGGTTGCAGCAGCTCACGACGGACCTGCTCTTCCTCGCCCGCGCGGACGCGGGAGAGGCGCGGCCGCCCGCTTCGGAGATCTCCTTGACGGAGCTCGTGGCGGGCGAGCTGGCGGCCAGGCCGGACGCCGACAGGGTCCCGATCACCGTTGATCTGGCCGAGGACGTCCGGGTGCAGGGCCACCCCAGGCAGCTCGCCCGCGCGCTGTCCAACCTGGTGGACAACGCGCAGCGCCACGCTCACTCGGAGGTGAGCGTGGCGCTGCACGCTCGTGGAGGCCGGGCCGTCCTTCGCGTCGCCGACGACGGGGAGGGCGTCCCTCCCGCCGACCGCGAGCGGATCTTCGGGCGTTTCGTGCGTCGTGACGACGCCCGGACCCGCGACGAAGGCGGTGCCGGCCTCGGTCTGCCCATCGCACGTGAGATCGTCGTGTCCCACGGAGGCACGCTCCGGGCGGTCGAACCGGCCGCACGGGGTGCCGTCTTCGAGATCACCCTGCCCCTGAATCCCGCCGTGCCGGCGGAAGGGTGATCACGCGAGGCAGAGGGAGGGGAGACCGCGGGACCCCCGACACCGCGGCCTCCCTGGCTCTGTCACCGGGTGCTGCGCCGGATGTCGCGAGCGGCGTCCTTCACGCGCTCGCCGACCTGCTTGGCGCCGCCCCGGAGGCGGTCGGTCTGGCCTTCCGCCTGCATTTCGGGGTCGCGGTTCTGCCTGCCGAGGTTCTCCTTGGCGCGGCCCTTGCCCATGGTCGCCTTGTTGCGGAGCTTGTCGAGGAAACCCATGTGACTGTTCCTTTCGCGGGAGCGGAGGGGCGGGCGGCGGTCAGCTGACGTCGCCGCGCCAGGCGCCGGTGGCCTGGCCCCTGCTCTCGATGAAGTCCTTGAAGCGGCGCAGGTCGCCCTTGACCCGGCTCTCCACGACGTGGAGCTTGTCGCCTGCCTGCTCGGCCAGCCCTTCGGGCTCGAAGTCCATCTGCAGCATCACCCGGGTGGTGCCGTCGTCGATCCGGTGGAAGGTGACGACCCCCGCCTGGCGCGGCTTGCCCAGCGTGTGCCAGGCCACGCGCTCGTCGGGGTGCTGTTCGTCGATCTCGGCGTCGAACTCGCGGTGGACGCCGGCGATGCTGGTCTTCCAGTGGGTGCGGGTCGGCGTGACCTGCTCGATCCGGTCGACCCCCTCCATGAACTTCGGGAACTCCTCGAACTGGGTCCACTGGTTGTAGGCCGTGGTGACCGGAACGTCCACCTCGACGGACTGCTCGATGGTGCTCACTCTTCTTTCCCACCTTTCTTTTGGACCTTTTTTGGATTTCCGTGGCCCGCCGGATCAAGGATTGAAGATGCTGACGCCGCCGGGGCCGATGAGGAGCCCGACCACGATGAGAATGATTCCCCACAGCAGGTCGCGTCGCGCCAGCAGGGTGTAGAGCCCCGCCAGTACGAAGACCACTGCGATGATCCACAGAATTGTCGCCATGTTTTTTGCCTGCCCTGAGTTTCTTCGCCTAAACGCCGCAATCGGGGACGAAGGGGGCAGGTTGGAGATCAACTCACCACGGGGGCGCCGCGTTTCCGCAGGTCAGCACCTATTCCTGGCGACCGGGGGTGAAGGTGAAATTTTCCTTGACTGATCCGCTGCTCACCGATCCGGCTCGATAGTGACCGAACCGAGATGTGAGTTGGATTACTTTGGCATGCGGCGGGGATTGGCTTGGCCGGGAAATGAGAAAGGTTGGGCGCGCCCGTGCGCGGGCATAGGAGGACACCATGGGCACGAAGAAGAACGATCATGACGGACGGCGGGACGAGCCGGAGAGCGAGCGCGCCGCCGAACGGGTGTCGGACGCGCTGGAACGCGGCGTCCCCGAGGAGGAGCTCGACCCCGCCGACGCCGAGCGGACCGCGCACGCCACGGTCTCCCCGCAACCGGAGCCGGACGAGCGCCCCGACCGGCCCTGAACCGGGTTCAGGGGGCCAGCACGACCGGCAGCCGGGCGAAGCCCCGCAGGGCGAGGCCGCCGTCCCGCACGGGCGGTCCCGCCAGGGCGCAGCGCGGGTGGTCCGCCACCAGCCTCTGCAGGAGGACCTCGAGCGCCAGCCGCGCCAGGTGGGCGCCCAGGCAGCAGTGCGGCCCCGCCGCGAAGGCCAGGTGCGCGGGCGCCGGACGGGGGGCGCGGGCGACGTCCAGCCGGTCCGGCTCCTCGTACAGGCCGGGGTCCCGGCCCGCCGCGCCGAGCAGCGCCAGCACCGTCCGCCCCGGCTCCAGCTGCACACCCAGGAAGGCGAACGGCTCCAGCACCGACCGCGCGGCCGCCTGCACGGGTGCGTCGTAGCGCAGGAGCTCCTCCACCGCGCCGGGGATCAGCGACGGGTCGCGGCACAGCAGCTCGAACTGGCCCGGCTCGGCGAGCAGCGCGTGCAGGGCGTTGCCCAGCAGGTGGCCGGTGGTCTCGCCCCCGGCTCCCAGCAGCAGGAGGGCCGCCCCCACCGCCTCGTCCGCGGTGAGCGCGTCGTCGGCGCGCGAGGCGGCCAGCCGGGAGAGGAGGTCGTCACGGGGCCGGGACCGCCTGGCGGACAGGAGCCCGCCGAGCAGGTCGGCCAGCGCCGCCTGGGCGTGCGCGGCCCGCGACCGCGCCGGGCGGCCGGCGTCGGAGCGGAAGGCCGCGTTCATCTCCCCGACCAGGGGGAGCAGCGCGGCCCGGTCGGCTTCGGCGAAGCCCAGCAGGTCGGCGAGCACGTCGACGGGCAGGGGCAGGGCGAGCCCGGTGACGAAGTCGGCGCCGGGCGTCTTCGCCAGCGCCCGCAGACGGGCGTCCACCCGGGCGGTGACGGCGCGGCGGAGCCCCTCGACGTGGCGCCCGGCGAAGGCCGAGGAGACCAGCCGCCGCAGCCGGGCGTGCCCGGACGGGTCGGCGAACGCCATGCCGTCCTGCACGGTCCGCAGCGCCAGGACCAGCTCGTCCTCGGGGAGGCCGGTCGCGCCGAGGCCGGGCGCCCCGCCCCGGGCGCCGAGGAGGGGGTGGCGCAGCGCCGCGGCGCAGTCGGCGTGGCGGGTGAGGACGAGGACGCCCTCCCTGGTGAGCAGGACGGGTGCCTTCTCGCGGAGGCGGCGGTAGCCGGGATAGGGGTCGGCGTCCCGCAGGGCGAGCATGGTCTCGTGGAAGATCCGCTCGGCGCCGGGGGCGGAAAGGGCGCTGCCGGAGACGGGGGGCATGGGCCGGTTCTCCTGGGTCGGGGGCGGGTGGAACCGTGTCCCTCAACCTCCTCCCGGGGGCCGGGCCGGTCAAGTGGCCCGGCGGCCGCTCCCGAGGGAGCGGCCGCCGGTCTCGGCGGGCGGCGCGTCAGGAGGCCCTGACGGTGCCCTTCGGGCGGACGCCCCGGGGCGCGAGCTTGCGCGTCTTGGGCTTCTGCGCGGGCTTCAGCTCCCGCGGCTTGTAGGTCTCGTGCCGCTTCTTGCTCTTGTGGTTCTTCTTGTTGTCGTACAGGTGGATGTGGAGGTCCTGGCCCTGCTTCTGCTTGAGCTTCTCCTGCTTGTTGTGCTTGGTGTGCTGCTCGTGCCGGTGCCACTTGTAGGGCTTGAAGGTCCGGTCCTGCAGGTCCCACCACTCCGGGCAGTCCTCCAGGCTGTCGATCCGCCCGTCCACGCCGTCGACGAGGTCGCGGAAGCCGTGCCTGTCGGTGTAGGAGCGGTGCTGGAGGTGCCTGGTGAACTGCACCGAGTCCCGGCGCACCTTCAGCAGCTCATACGGGTGCGCCAGCGAGGACGTACGGTGGCAGATCTTCACCAGGCCCCGGGAACCGTGGCCGGGGTCGGCCACGGCGACCGCCCCCGAGCCGCCGGCCAGGGCCAGGGCCAGCGCGCCGGCGACCGTGCCGGCGCGTCGAGATGTTCTCATTGCGCGTCTCCCTCCGCCGCGAGTGATGATCACGCGGCGATCCTCACTTTAGGTAATCGTGGGAACGCGCAGAGCCGTGACACGCGGCCGCCCGCGTGTCGCCGGGTAGGGGCACCTCATGCAGGTCACCGTGTTCGGCGCCACCGGGCGGATCGGCTGGCTGGTGGTGGAGCGGCTGCTGGCCGACGGGCACGGCGTCGTGGCGTTCGTCCACGACCCCGGCAGGGTCCGCCGCGCCGACCCGGCCCTGCTGCCGCTGCCCGGACGGCTGACCGACCGGGCGGCGGTGGCCGAGGCGCTGCGGGGCAGCGGCGCCGTCATCAGCGCGCTGGGCCCCTCCCTGCGGCGGGGCGGGGCGATGGACCTCGCCGACGGCGTCCGGGTGATCGTCACGGCCATGCGGGGCGCCGGGATCGACCGGTTCATCGGCCTGGCGACCCCCTCGGTCGCCGATCCCCGGGACGCCCCGCACTGGAAGCGCAGGATCCGCCTCCTCATGGGCCGGGCGATGTTCCCCCACGCGGTGCACGAGCTGACCGAGATGGTCGACCTGGTCGTCGGCTCGGATCTGGACTACACCCTCGCCAGGGTCGTCGCCGCCGTGGACGGGCCGCGCCGGGGCACCCTGCGGGCGGGGTTCCTCGGCCGTGACCCGATCGCGATGTCGTCGACCCGTGCCGACATCGCCGACTTCCTCGTCGACCAGCTCACCGACCGGCGCTTCTCCCGGGCGATGCCGGTGGTCAGCGGTTGAGCGGCCGGCCGCCCTCCGGCACGGCGGGGGAGCCGCCCCCCAGCCGGGCCAGCAGCGGGGCGACCAGCCGGGTGGCCGCCGGGGCGAACATCAGCAGCGCCGCCACCGCGAAGCACGCGCCGAGGACCGTTCCGGCCAGCACGTCGTGCGGGTAGTGCACGCCCACCGCGACCCGCAGGACCGCGGCGGCCAGCCCGAGGGGCAGGACGAGCGCGGCGAGGCGGGGGCGCAGCACCGCCAGCCCGACCGCGGCGCCCACCGCCAGGGTGGTGTGGTTGCTGGGGAAGGACCAGTCGCCCAGCTCCGGGCAGGGGGCGACGGCCGCGGCGTCCGTCAGGGCGCGGCACGGGCGCTCCTGGTAGACGAGCAGCTTCAGCCCCTCGCTGAGCGCGTAGGCGCCCACGGTGCCGACGCCGATCATCATGGTCCCGGCGACGACGGGCGCGTCCCGGCGGCGGACGGCCAGCGCCCACACCACCACGAGGGTCAGGGCCAGCAGTGCCACGGAGGCCTCGGAGGCCAGCTCCAGCACGGTGTGCAGCCAGTGGGGAGCGCCCTCCACGGCCTCGGTCATCGACCGGTAGACCGACACCGAGGCGCCGTCCCGGACCCGTACGGGGGTGTCGCCGCCGCTGCCCTGGGGTGCCAGCCAGAGGGCGCCTCCCGCGCCCACCCCCACCAGGATGAGCGCGGCGGGCAGGTGTCGGCTGAGGTAGTTCCCGGAGTCCAGTGCCATAGGGGCTGATTCTAGGGAACAACAGGAGGCTGAATTCTCGGTTAACGCCCAGGTGGGCTGGTATTACGGAAGAATCGGGGCCGCGGGCGGCTCCGGCCCCGGTGCGGCCGACCGGTTCCCCGCTTCCCCTCGCCCGGCTCCGCGCCGGGCCGTAGGATCGAGGGGGGACGCCTCTCATTGGACCAGGTGTCAAAAGACGCACCGTCATCATATGGAAGCAAAGCCGATACGGTGTGGTCTGCACCACTTATCTTCGCTCAGTTTTAGCGCGATTAATTACCGTTCCGGGAACAATCTCCCCGGCGCTCCGAGGGCATAATCTCGGCCAGCATCTTTCGCCGGCGTAACACCCCCCATTCGCGAGGTAACTGATGGTGACGGCCACTCCCCAGGTTCTCGGCAGGGCCCGGCAATTGTTCCTGGACCTCTGGGAGATCTCACGCCCCGGCGTCTACGCGGTCTCCCTCGTGCCCTTCTACCTGGGTTACCTGCTGGCCAGCGGAGAGCTGGTCGGACCGGCCACGGGCCTGCTCGGGCTGGTCATCTGGGGGCCCCTGGTCTGGCTGGCCGTGCTGGCCATCAACGACGCCTACGACCTGGAAGGGGACCTGCTCAACCCGCGCAAGAACACCCCGCTCACCGCCGGCCGGATCTCCGAGGGCGGGGCCAAGGCCGCCGCCTACGGCGCCGCGGCGCTGGCCCTGCTGCTGTCCCTGGCGGTGCGCCCGGAGATGGCGCTGGCCGCCCTGGGCTTCCTGGCGTGCGGCTGGATCTACAGCGTCCCGCCGCTGAAGTGGAAGAACCGGGCGGGCCTGGACGTGCTGAGCAACTGCACCGGGCTCGCGTTCCCGGTGCTGGGCGGCTGGGCCGCGGTCAGGCCGCTCGACGGGTTCCCCTGGGCGGCGGCCGCCGCGGTGCTGCTGGTGGAGATCGCCCTCTACACCCCCACGATGATCCCCGACATCGAGAGCGACCGGGCCAGCGGGTACACCACCATGGCGGTGCGCATCGGCGCCGGGCGCACCTACCTGGTGGGGCTGGTCTGCTGGGTCGGCTTCTGGCTGCTGACCGTCGCGATGGCGGCCGTCGGCGAGGTGTTCCCGCAGTGGATGGTCTGGCCGTGGGCGGTCTGCGCCCCGGTGTTCGTCTGGCTGTACCACAGCGGCCTCAGCAAGGCCCGCGAGCCCAAGGACGTCGGCAGGGGCATGCTGCGGGTCGGCAAGCTGTTCCTGGTGCCCTGCCTGGTCTTCGCCCTCGCCTACACCGAGGTGATCTCCTTCTGACCCGCGCGGCCCGCGGGCCTCAGAGCCGGCGGGCGCCGATCCGCTGCATCAGCGTCGGCCAGAGCTTCTTGGAGACCCGCCGCCACGCCGGCCAGTTGTGCCGGCCGTCGCCGTAGAGCCGCGCGGTGTGCGGGATGCCCAGCTCCTTCAGGCGCCTGCCGAAGTCCCGGTTGGTCTGCCCGACGGCGCGCTCCCCGAACAGGCCGACGTCGACCGGGCCGACCTTCGGGTCGCCCGGACCCGGCCGCCCGGTGGTGCCGGCGGAGAAGAAGACGCCCACGCCCCGCAGCCGGGGGGCGAGCACGTAGGGGTCGTGCGCGCGCCAGTTGGCGTCGTCGACGCCGGGGACGCCGTAGATGGCGGTCGGGTCGTGCAGGTTCGCCGCGTTGGTGACCATGGCCAGCGCGGGCATGCCCGGCGCGGTGAGGTGCAGGATGCCGCTCAGCGACGCCGCGTAGCGGAAGAGCCCCTTGTGCCGCGCGGCGTAGGAGAGGGAGCCCATGCCCCCCGCGGACACGCCGATCGCCGCGCGCCGGCCGCCGCCGTGGTAGTTGCGCTCGACGAGCTGGACGACGTCGGAGGTGTGGAAGGTCTCCCAGCGGGGGACCCCGCCCCTGCCGTGGTTGTGCCAGTCGGTGTAGCTGCCGTCGCTGGCCTCGGGCATGACGACGATCACGCCGTAGCGGCGCGCCCACTTCTCTATGTCGGTGCTGCGCGTCCAGGAGACGTAGCCGTCCTGGCCTCCGTGGAAGGCGTACAGGACGGGCCAGGTCCGCTTCGTCTTCTTCCGCCAGTTCGCCGGGAGCAGGATCCTGACCTTCACCTGCTCGGCGAGGTGGGGCGAGCGTACGGTCAGGTCGCGCATGTACCGCCCGAGCTTCTCCTCCCGGACGATCCGCGCCCCGCTCTCGGCGGGCCGCCGCGCGGCGGCCTCCGCGGGGACGACGCCCAGCAGCGGGGCGACGAGCGCCGCGCCCAGCACGGCCACCGCCCCCGGACCGAGTGATCTGACCGTTGCGTCCACGGGGCACCTTCCTCCTCAGGAGGTAAGAGTGTGCGCGTTGTGGATCTCCGAAGCTATGTACAAAAGTGAGTGATAACGGATGTTTCCCCACTAAGTGCTGAAGGGTCTGCGGCGCGGCGGCCTCAGGCCGGGCCGGGGCGCACGCCCAGCTGGATCGGGGCCAGCCCGTCCAGCAGCCGGTCCAGATGCGCCAGCAGCTCCCCGTGCAGCGGCCAGTGCCCCGGGTCGTCCCGCAGCAGCGACCCCAGCGCCTCCCGGTGCCCGCGGCCCTCGACCAGCAGGTCATGGGCGGCCTGCCCGTACCTCACCCGGGACTCCGGTCCGGGCGCGGTCGCCGTCGCGGCGAACAGCCGGACCGCCCCCGACAGGCAGCGCAGGGTGAGCGCGAGCTGGGTCCGCACGTCCGTCGCCCACATGTCCGAGCCGAGCCCCGTGCGGTCGTGCAGCTGCAGCCACGTGCGGTCGGCCATGCACAGGGCCAGCCCGCGCAGCCGGATGGCGCCGTGCTCCAGCGCGGTCACCGCGGCGCGCAGCGCCTGCGAGGGGCCGCCGGCGATCCTGGCCCTGGGATTGAGGCGGGCGCTCTCCTCGGCCTCGCTGAGCTTGGTCTCGGTGTCCCTGGCCCGCTCCGACAACCGCCTGCTGCGGCCCAGCCAGGTGGTGGCGTGCACGTTGCCCGGCTCCAGGTGCAGATCGTCGGCGAGGGAGTCCAGCAGGTCCGCGGTCTCGGACGCCAGGTCCAGCAGGCCCTTCTCGGCGGTCTCCACCCTGACCGGCGAGGTCAGCAGCACGCCGATCAGGCCGACCAGCGCGCCGATGAACGTCTCGATGATCCGGTCGAGCGCGCCCGCCGGGGTCTGGGAACCCAGCTGCAGGATGAGCATCGCGCTGATCGGCACCTCCAGCACGTGGTCACCGAGTTTGAACAGCCGCCCCAGCAGCAGCGAGATCGCGATGACCAGGCCGAGGCTCCACCAGCTGAAGTCGATCGGCACCGCCACCACCACCGCGACGACCACGCCGGTGGTGACGCTGAGGACGCGCTGGAGGGAGTGCCGGAGCGTCTGGTAGAGCGAGACCTGGACGATCAGCAGTGCGGTCAGGGGCGCCAGCAGCGGGATCTTCACCTCGGTCAGGACCCCGTCGGCCACCAGGTACGCGGCGACCGCGGTGACCACCAGCCGGACCGAGGTGCCCCAGTTCACCCTTCCCTTGATAGGCGATCCGCGGCGCGGGCACCAGGCTCAGGAACCGGAACTGGAGGGCTCTTGGCTCCAGTTTGGATCTCCTAAAATCCAGGAGTCCAGCCACATCCGGGAGTGCCAGGTGTCGTAGGGGATGGTCTGGGCGGTCAGCACCGGGTACAGGTACCAGAAGTTCAGCAGGACCAGCAGCACGTAGGCGCCCGCGATCGCCGAGCCGACGGCCCGGCGGGACCGCGGATGCGACCGCTCCGGGCCGATGATCAGCCCCAGGACCAGGACGACGCCCAGCACCATGAACGGGGTCAGCGGCAGCGCGTAGAACATGAACATGGTGCGGCCGCCGAAGGCCGAGGGGAGCCAGGCGGCCCAGCCCGCCACGTAGGCGGCCAGGACGGCGCCGGCCCGCCAGTCGCGGTAGACCAGCCACAGGAAGGCGATCACCACCAGGGCCGCGAGCGCCGCCCACCACAGGGCGGGGGTGCCGATGCCGAGGATCTCGCGGGAGCACTTGTCCGCGGAGCAGCCGGTGGGCGGCTCGCTGTAGAAGAACGCGACGGGACGGCGCAGGACCGGCCAGTCCCACGGCCAGGACTGGTAGGGGTGCTTGGAGGTCAGGCCGTTGTGGAACTCCAGGATCTCCCGGTGGTAGCGCACGAGGTCGGGCAGCCCCTCGAACGGGCGCAGCAGCACGTTCTTCGCCGGGGTGCCCCGGCCCCAGCCGCCGCTGGTGAACAGCCAGCCCGACCAGGTCGCCACATAGGTGACCACCGGCAGGACGCCCAGGCTCAGCAGCGTGGCGGCCCCGTCCTTGGCCAGCGCCCCGCCCACCGGGAACTGCACACGGGCCGCGCGGCGGGCGCCCACGTCCCACAGGACGACCATCAGCACGAAGACGGCCAGGAACGGCGCGGCCGACCACTTGGTGCCGCAGGCCAGGCCGAAGCAGAGCCCCGCCAGGACGCGCCAGGGGTGGCCGAGCCAGGGGCCGAGGGAGAAGCCGCGGGACGGGTCGGCGTCCAGCTTCACCGCCAGGACCCGCCGGGAGCGGTCGCGGTCGGCGACCAGGCAGGCGAAGCCCGCCAGGATCCAGAACATGAGGAAGACGTCCAGCAGCGCCGTGCGGCTGGTCACCAGGTGCAGGCCGTCCAGGGCCAGCAGCAGGCCGGCCGCGCAGCCCAGCAGGGTGCTGCCGGTCATCCGCCGCGCCACCCGGCACAGGATGAGCACCGACAGGGTGCCGGCCACCGCGGCCATGAACCGCCAGCCGAACGGGGTGACCTGGAAGAAGTACTCGCCGATCGCGATCATCCACTTGCCGAACGGCGGGTGGGCGATGAACGAGCCGCCGCCCTCCCAGATCTGGTCGGCCTTGCCCTCGAGGAACAGCTCGTCCGCCAGGTGCTCGGGCTCGCGCACCCAGGAGTGCTCGTAGCCGAACCTCAGCAGCGCGTAGGCGTCCTTGGCGTAGTACGTCTCGTCGAAGACGACCGCGTGCGGTACGCCGAGCCGGTCGAAGCGCAGGAAACCGGCGAAGACGGTGACGAGCAGCGGACCCAGCCAGCCCCAGAGCGCGCTGCCGGGCACCCGCGGCGCCAGCCTCTCGCGCAACGTGGGGGGCGCCGGTGCCGGTTCGGTCTCGGTGACAGCCACCCGGCCATCGTAGGGGGGCCGGGCGAGCGCGAGGAGTGGCCCTGTGGAACGCGAGCGCGCGTCCGGGCGCCGGGGGCCGCCGCGGCGTGCGCCGTCCCGCGGGCGGAGGAAGGAGAATGGACCGATGAGCACAGGCACCCTCATTCTCGCCGCGGCCCCCATCGGGCGGGCCGACGACGCCTCGCCCCGGTTGCGGGACGCCCTGGCCGGGGCCCCCGTGATCGCGGCCGAGGACACCCGGCGGCTGCGCAGGCTCGCCGCAGACCTGGGGGTGACGCCGGCGGGCAGGGTCGTCTCCTACTACGACCAGAACGAGCGGGACCGCGCCGCCGAGCTGCTGGGCGACCTGCGCGAGGGCAGGGACGTCCTGGTCGTCACCGACGCGGGGATGCCCGGGGTCTCCGACCCCGGCTACCGGCTGGTCGTCGAGGCCGTCGCCGCGGACGTCCCGGTCACCGTCCTGCCCGGCCCGTCGGCGGTGACGACCGCGCTGGTGCTGTCGGGGCTGCCCACCGACCGGTTCTGCTTCGAGGGCTTCCTGCCGCGCAAACCGGGCGAGCGGGCCTCCCGCCTGGCCGAACTGGCCGACGAGCCGCGCACCATGGTCTTCTTCGAGGCACCGCACCGGCTGGCGGCGTCCCTGGAGGCCTTCGCCGAGGCGTTCGGCCCGCAGCGCCGCGCCGCCGTCTGCCGGGAGCTCACCAAGACCTACGAGGAGATCCGCCGCGCCCCCCTGGCCGACCTGGCCGCGTGGGCGGCGGACGGCGTCCGGGGCGAGATCACCCTGGTCGTCCAGGGCGCCCCGCCCCGCGAGACGCTCTCGGACCCCGCCGAGCTCGCCGCGGCGGTGTTCGCCAGGGAGAGCGCCGGAATCACGCGCAAGGAGGCGATCGCCGAGATCGCCAAGGAGAACAAGGTGCCTAAGAAGGCTGTCTACTCCGCGGTACTAGAGGCGAAATGACCGGTAGCTCGTCGTCGCGGGTCCGGAGGAAGGCGTATCCGGCGGCGAGCGCGACGACGGGCGTCGCGGTCAGGGCGTACCGGTAGTCGAAGTCGACGGTCAGGGGCGGGACCGCCAGCAGCGCGGCTCCGGCGGCCCAGGGCAGGACCGCGGGGGACGGGGACCGGCGCCGGTACCACAGGAAAGCGGGCAGGAGCAGGGCCGCCGCGAGCACCGGCCCGCGGACCGTGAAGACCTCCTGGTAGAGGCGCATGAACCCGGCGTAGGGCTCGACGATCTCCGTGCCGGTGTCCGGATCCACCTGAGGGTCGTAGGCGGTGAGCACGTCCGACGGGGTGCCGCCGCCGAGCACGGGCCATGCCGGAAGGTCGTCGGCCTGCTCGGGGAAGAGGTACTTGCGGGCCGTGACGGCGGTCGGGTGGTCGTCGCGCTCCCAGCGGAAGGTCCGGACGAAGAGGTCGTAGGCGACCGTCTGGGCGTAGTCGAAGGGCTGCTCCAGGAGCGCGCGCACGGCGAAGCGCTGGGCGTCCGCGTTGATCCGAGGATCGAACGCCTCGCCGAAGTCCCAGCCGATGGGGGACTCCGCCGCCCATACCTGGGACGAGGACGCCTTGCGCTCCTCCGGCTCACCGGAAGGACACAGGTATCGCAGGTGCTCAGGGATGTTCTCGCAGTGCACGAAGGCCGCGGTCCGTCCCCAGAGGAACACGCCGTCCGTCGCGGTGATCCCGTAGCGGCCGTTCTCGGAGTGGAACCAGCCCGCGTAGGCGGCCAGCGGAAGCAGGCCCGCCACGGCGGCCATCGCCACGGCCCGCCACTTTCGCCGCAGGAGCAGCCAGGCCAGGACGAGCAGCAGCACCGGCAGCCCGATCGTCCTGGTCACCGTGGCCGCCGCCAGCAGGGCCCCGGCGGCCACGGGCAGGGCGGGATGCCGGCCGGGCCACAGCAACGCCGTCAGCGCGGCGACGACCAGGAAGAGGAAGAGCGTGTCGGAGAGGACCAGGCTCTCCAGCTGGATGATCCCCCCGTCCAGCAGGACGGGGGAGGCGGCGAGGGCGGCCCATCCCGGTGGCAGGCCGCGCCGGGTGAGCAGCAGGTAGACCAGGAGGCCGGTGGCCAGGCCCAGCAGGTGCTGGGCGGCCACGACCGCCCCGAAGTCGTGGAAGGGGCGCAGCAGCCACAGGAAGAACCCGTAGCCGGCGGGCCGGATCGGGTGGGGGAACGGGTCCAGGGCGATCTGGACGTAGTCGTAGCCGTCGTTGAACCAGAGGGCGGGCCGGTAGCCCGCCATGGCGACGACCCGCAGGACCGCGCCGGCTGTGAGAACCGCCACGAAGACGCGGTGCCGCCGCAGGACGGAAGGGGGCAGGCCGGCACCGGGCAGGGGGGCAGGGGCCTTGTCCCCGGCCCTCGGAGGGCTCCGTCGTATCCTGGTCACCTGATCCAGATCTCGTCCGCGGCCCGGTTGCGGCTTTGCAACGGCGCCGATGTGCGGTCAGAATGCCCGGCACCATACCTTCACCAGGCCCAGTCGAAATCCTAAGGAGCCCTTTCCCATGGAACTGTCCGTGGTGATGCCTTGTCTGAACGAGGCGGAGACCGTGGAGACCTGTGTCCGTAAGGCTGTGGGTTTCCTGGAGGAGTACGGGATCGACGGCGAGGTCATCGTCGCCGACAACGGCTCCACCGACGGGTCGCAGGCGCTGGCCGAGGCGGCCGGCGCCAGGGTCGTGCCGGTGGCGCTCAAAGGCTACGGCAACGCGCTGATGGGCGGCATCCGGGCGGCCAAGGGCACCTACGTGATCATGGGAGACGCCGACGACTCCTACGACTTCACCTCGCTCATGCCGTTCGTCGAGGAGCTGCGGACCGGCGCCGACCTGGTGATGGGCAACCGCTTCGCGGGCGGGATCGACCCCGGCGCGATGCCGCCGCTCCACCGCTACCTGGGCAACCCCGTCCTGTCGTTCGTGGGGCGGTTGTTCTTCGGCTCCAAGATCGGCGACTTCCACTGCGGGCTGCGCGGCTTCCGCCGCGACACCGCGCTGGCGCTGGGCCTGCAGTCCTCGGGCATGGAGTTCGCCTCCGAGCTGGTGGTCAAGATGACCCTGGCCGGGGCGCGGATCTCCGAGGTGCCGACCACCCTGAAGAAGGACGGCCGGTCCCGCCCGCCGCACCTCAACACCTGGCGGGACGGCTGGCGCCACCTGCGGTTCCTGCTGCTCTACAGCCCGCGCTGGCTGTTCCTCATCCCCGGCCTGGTCTTCATGACGGTGGGCCTGGTCTCCGGGGTGGCGCTGGCGATCAAGCCGATCGACATCCGGGGCGTGGTCTTCGACGTCGACACCCTGGTGGGCGCCTCGGCGGCGGTGGTGATCGGCTTCCAGGCGGTGGTGTTCTCCCTGCTCACCAAGGCCTACGGCGTGGCCGAGGGCTTCCTGCCGGCCGACCGCAGGGCCAACTGGCTGCTGAACTCCTGGAGCTTCGAGAAGGGCCTGGTCGTCGGCGGCGTGCTGGCGGTGGCGGGCCTGGCCGGGGTGGGGGTGTCGGTGGTGCACTGGCACGGCGCCCAGTTCGGCGAGCTCAACGCCCGCGAGACCCTGCGCATGGTCGTGCCGTCGGCCACCGCGCTGATGATGAGCTGCCAGATGATCCTGGGCACGGCGTTCCTGTCGATCCTGGGCATCCGCCGCTCCAGCCACCCGGGCACCGAGGACGGCGCGCACGAGACGCTCACCGTGGCCGACGCCGTGCGCAAGCCGGGCCGTCCCGCGCCCGAGCCGGTCGCGGCGGTGGAGGACTGAGCCGCCGGAATCGCCGCGTTGCGATAGCGCAACGACCGTGCCGTTCCGTTCGATGGTGAACGTCCGATAAGGGAGATTGGGCGCCCAAAGCTACTCTGAGGTGAACCGGGGGGTGAGATCGTGATGGAACGACTGAGGCGGCTGCCCGTGCCGCCGGTGCCGAGCCGCGCGGCCCTCCTCGCGTTCGCCGGGCGCCACCGGGTGCTCCTCGTCCTCCTGGCCCTGGCCGTCGTGCTGCGGATCGTCACGATCCTGGGCTACCGCTGGGCCATCTGGTTCCCCGACTCCTACCCGTACGTGGACGTGGCGCTGAACCCGCGGCCCGACCCCGTGCGGACCTTCGGCTACCCGCTGCTCCTGATCCTCCTGCGGCCCCTGCACAGCGTGGCCGCCGTGGTGACCGTCCAGCACCTGATGGGCCTGGCCGTCGCGTGCGTCCTGTACGCCCTGCTGCGCCGGCCCCACCTGTTCGCCAGGGGGCGTGCCCTGCCCGGCTGGGCCGCGGCGGCGGCCGTCGCCCCGGTGCTGTTCGACGGCAACCAGATCGAGCTGGAGCACCTGCTGCTGTCGGACACCTACTTCCTGCTGCTGGTGACCGTCGCGGCGGCCCTCGTCCTGTGGGACCCCCGGCCGTCCGTCCGGCAGGTGGCCGTCGCCGGGCTCCTGCTCAGCCTGGCCGCCATCACCCGGACCATCGGCATGCCGCTGCTGATCATCATGCTGGTCTTCGTGGTGATCCGGCGGGCCGGCTGGAAGGCGGTCGCCGGCGGGCTGGCCGCGGGAGTCATCCCGATCGCCGCCTACTGCGGCTGGTACGCCTCGGTGAACGGCCAGTTCGCGCTCAGCGGCACCGACGGCGTCTTCCTCTACAGCCGCACCATGACGTTCGCCGACTGCGACAGGTTCGGCGACAAGCTGCCCGTCGACGCCTACGCCCTGTGCGACAGCACCCCGCCCGACCAGCGTCCCGCCTCCCACTTCTACGTGTGGGAGGAGAGCCAGATCTTCCGCTACCCCGGCGGGATCTTCGCGCCCTACAAGAGCGACCTGGCCCGCACCTTCGCCAAGGAGGCGATCGCCGCGCAGCCCGGCGACTACTTCCAGGCGTTCCTCAGCGACTTCGGCCGGACGTTCCGCTGGGACCGCCCCGTCTACCCCGACCCCAAGACCTACAGCTACTACGTCTTCCCCGAGACCACGCAGGAGTACTGGCCCGGCAAGGCCGAGACGGTCGCCCCCTACGACGACCAGAGCACGGCCACCCGGGTCGTGGAGCCGTACGCGGGCTTCATGCGCGGCTACCAGAAGGCCGTCTACCTGCCGGGGACGCTCCTGGGCGTCCTGCTGCTGGCGGGCCTCGGCGGCGTCCTGGCCCGCTGGCGCAACTGGGGCGGGGTGGCGCTGCTGCCGTTCGGCTACGCCACGGCGCTGCTGGTGGTCCCGCCCGCCACCGTGCTGTTCGACTACCGGTACGTCCTGCCCGCCGTCCCGTTCGCGGCCGTCGCCGCGGCCGTGGCCCTGCGGGACCTGGACACCTGGCGCCGCTTCCGCAAGGCCCCGCCGGGCGCCGGATCCCAGACCCCCTCCCAGGAAGCCGAGGAGACGCGCGTCGCCGTCGTGTCATGACCGCCGTGCAGAGGAGGGCAGGGGTTTGAACAGGATCTTCTCGTTCCACATCGTCAGCGTCGACGGCTACTACCAGGGGCCCGAGGGCGAGTTCGACTGGCCGAACACCGACGAGGGGTTCGACGAGTTCGCGGTCGCGCAGCTGCGGGAGATCGACACGATCGTCTTCGGGCGCAGGACGTACGAGCACATGGCGGCCTACTGGCCCACCGCCGAGGCGCTGGAGAACGACCCGCTGGTCGCGGCGCTGATGAACTCCTACGCCAAGATCGTCGTCTCGCACACCCTGACCGCGCCCGGATGGCACAACACCGAGGTGATCACCGACCCGGCGCTGCTGCGGGCCCGGCGCGGCACCCTGGCGGTCTTCGGCAGCTCGGAGCTGACCACCTCGCTGCTGTCCGCCGGGCTGATCGACGAACTGCGCATCATGATCCACCCCGTGGTGCTGGGAGCGGGCAGGCCGCTCTTCCACACGGCGGCCCGCAGGCACCCCCTGGCCCTCACCCAGAGCCGCACCTTCGCCTCGGGGAACGTCCTGCTGACCTACCGCCCCACCTGACCCTCCCCGGCCCCCTTGCCGGGCAGGCGTCGCCCTGCGGGTCGTCCAGTGCGCGTGAGCGGGCGTTCAATCCCCGGGGGGCGCGTCGTCGGGCGGGCGTCGCCCTGCGGGACATCGAGTGCGAGTGAGCGCGCGCTCACTCGCGGGGCACGCCGTAGGCGGGCGCCGCCCTATGGGACGTTCAGTGCGCGTGAGCGGGCGTTGAGCCGCCGGGAGCGCGCCGTAGGCGGGTCGTCGCCCTGTGGATAACGGTTCGGCGGCCTCGGCGGTAAGCCGTAGGCTTGGGGTATGTCCCGTCACATCCTCACCGCCCCCGCCTGGCCGTACGCGAACGGCCCGCGCCACATCGGGCACGTCTCCGGTTTCGCCCTGCCGTGCGACATGTTCAGCAGGTACCAGCGCATGCTGGGCAACCAGGTGCTCATGGTCTCGGGGACGGACGAGCACGGGACGCCGATCCAGGTCCAGGCGGACAAGGAGGGCGTGACGGCCCGCGAGCTGGCCGACCGCTACAACCGCGTGATCGTCGAGGACCTGCACGGCCTGGGCATGTCCTACGACCTCTTCACCCGGACCTCCACCGAGAACCACTACGCCGTGGTCCAGGAGATCTTCAAGGGCCTGCACGACAACGGCTACATCTTCCCCACCACCACGATGGGCGCGATCTCACCGTCCACCGGCCGCACCCTGCCCGACCGCTACATCGAGGGCACCTGCCCGATCTGCGGCTACGACGGCGCCCGCGGCGACCAGTGCGACAACTGCGGCAACCAGCTCGACCCGATCGACCTGATCGACCCGGTCAGCCGGATCAACGGCGAGAAGCCGGAGTTCGTGGAGACCGAGCACTTCATGCTCGACCTGCCGGCCTTCACCGAGGTGCTGGGCCGCTGGCTGCGCGGCAAGGAGGGCGACTGGCGGCCCAACGTGCTGAAGTTCTCCCTCAACCTGCTGGACGACCTGCAGCCCCGGGCGATCTCCCGCGACCTGGACTGGGGCGTGCCGATCCCGCTGGACGGCTGGCGCGACCAGCCCAACAAGCGGCTGTACGTCTGGTTCGACGCGGTCGTCGGCTACTTCAGCGCCTCGGTCGAGTGGGCGCGCCGCTCCGGCGACCCCGAGCGCTGGCGCGAGTGGTGGCAGAATCCCGACGCCCTGGCGTACTACTTCATGGGCAAGGACAACATCGTCTTCCACTCCGAGATCTGGCCGGCGATGCTGCTGGGCTACAACGGAGAAGGCGCCAAGGGCGGCGAGCCGGGCTCCCTGGGCGCGCTGAAGCTGCCCGACGAGGTGGTCTCCAGCGAGTTCCTGACCATGGAGGGCAAGAAGTTCTCCTCCTCGCGCCAGGTCGTGATCTACGTCAAGGACTTCCTGGAGCGCTACGACGTCGACGCCCTGCGGTACTACATCGCGGTGGCGGGCCCGGAGAACCAGGACACCGACTTCACCTGGCAGCAGTTCGTCGACCGCAACAACGGCGAGCTGGTCGCCCAATGGGGCAACCTGGTCAACCGCAGCGTCTCCATGGCGGCCAAGGAGTACGGCGCCGTGCCCGAGGCCGTGGACCTCACCGAGGCCGACGAGGCGGTGCTGGCCCTGGCCCGCGACGCCTTCGCGAAGGTCGGCGCGGAGCTGGGCCGCTCCCGGTTCAAGAACGCCATCACCGCGGCGTTCGACGTGGTCCGCGAGGCCAACCGCTACCTCGCCGAGCAGGAGCCCTGGAAGATCAAGGACGACCCGGTCCGCAAGGGCACCGTCCTGCACGTGGCGCTGCAGGCGGTCTGGGACGCCAAGACCCTGCTCACCCCGTTCCTGCCGAACAGCTCCCAGAAGGTGTTCGAGATGCTCGGCGGCGAGGGCGTCTGGTCCGGCATGCCGCGCGTCGAGGAGGTCAGCGAGGGCGAGCGCGTCTACCCGGTGATCACCGGCGACTACGCCGCGGCCCTGGCCCGCTGGGAGCACAGCCCGCTCGCCGCCGGCACCCCGCTCCAGCGCCCCGTGCCCCTGTTCCCCAAGCTCGACCAGAGCGTCGTGGAGGAGGAGCTGGCCCGCCTTGGCGCCTGACACCTCGCGAACCGGCGACCCGGCCGGGCCCGCCGAGGCCACCGCTCCCGAGGGCGGGGCCGCCGCTGCTTCCGCCGGAGGCGGCGCGGCCGCGAAGAAGGGCAAGGCCGCCAAGGCGCCCAAGCCCGTGCCGCCGACTCCGGTGCTGCCGGTGGAGGTCTTCGACAGCCACTGCCATCTGGAGATGCTCGAGATGCCGGTGGCCGAGGCCGTCGAGAGGGCACGGGCGGTCGGGATCCGGCGGATCATGACGATCGGCTGCGACGTGCCCTCCTCGGAGTGGGCGGTCAAGGCCGCCTCGGAGCACCCGGACGTCTACGCGGGGGTGGCGATCCACCCCAACGACACCAAGGGCGTCACCGGCCGGACCCTGGCCCGGATCGCGGAGCTGGCCCGCGACCCCGGGGTCGTGGCCGTGGGGGAGACGGGCCTGGACTACTACCGCGACCACGCCTCGCGCGAGGAGCAGCAGGACTCCTTCCGCGCCCACATCGCCATCGCCAAGGAGACCGGCAAGGCCCTGGTGATCCACGACCGCGACGCGCACGACGACGTCCTGCGCCTCCTGGACGAGGAGGGCGCCCCGGAGAAGGTGGTCTTCCACTGCTTCTCGGGGGACGCCGCGATGGCCGGGATCTGCGCGGACAAGGGCTACGTGATGAGCTTCGCGGGCAACGTGACGTTCAAGAACGCCCAGCCGCTGCGCGACGCGCTGGCCGTCGCCCCGCTGGACCTCCTGCTGGTGGAGACCGACGCCCCGTTCATGGCGCCGGTCCCGCACCGGGGCAGGCCGAACGCCTCCCACCTGATCCCGCACACCGTCGAGCTCATGGCCGAGGTCAAGGGCGTGCCGGTGGCGGAGCTGTGCTCGGCGATCGCCGGAACGGGCGCACGTTTGTTCGGCTTTCCCCCGGGGTAGGCCCGGGAACGCCGGGAGAGCCGCATCTGACACGCGACAAACCAGCACGTTGTGCTGTTCGACGCTCACGCTCCGCGTCCGACCCCTAATGTTCTGTGATCGTGACTCGTAGTGGAAGGCATGCGGCGGGGCGCCCTCCGAGCAGGGCTCTGCCCCTGGTCGGCGCGGTGCTCCTGGTGGCCCTCGCGGCCGGCGGATGGTCCCTGTTCTCCCACCCCTCGGAGGCCGAGCAGCTCGCTCTGGCGGGCCAGCAGCACAGCGTGATGCTGCCCTCCCTGCGGACGGTGACCGCCGTCCCGGTGCTGCCCGAGCGCGCCGAGTCCGCCGCCCGCTCCGCCCACCCCGCCGCCCCCGGATCCGGCTTCGACCACCGCGCCCGGCACCCCGACTTCCCCGTGCCGGCGCCCCACCCCTCGCTCGGCGTCCCGAAGGCGCCCACCGTCGTGGTCCCCACGCCCAAGGCGCCGGCCCCCGACGCGGGGGTGCCCGAGCTGCTGCCCAAGACCACCGACGGCCTGCGGGCCCTGACCGACTCCGCCGAGGCCCTCGCCGCCAAGCTGAAGGGCCCCGGCGGCCAGGCCGCGACGCCCCGCCCCGCCGAGGCCGACCCGGCCGGCCTCAACTGGACGGCCATGGCCCGCTGCACCTCCGACGGCGACCCCAAGGCCGTCACTCCCGAAGGCGCCCACGGCCTCTACCACTTCACCGTGGAAGAGTGGCGCTCCGTGGGCGGCACGGGCCTGCCCAGCGAGGCCACTCCCCAGGAGCAGACCAAGCGCGCCCAGCTCCTCTACACCCGCGAGGACGGCCGCTGGCAGTCCCTCTGGCCCGAATGCGGCAGGCACCTCTTCCAGAAGTGACACCGGTGGGCGACAGAGAAGCCGCATCCTCCACGACCGCGAGGGCGGCCGCCCGGAGTCCCGCTGACCCCGGTACGGCCGCCTCCCGTTCCCGAGATGACGGTTGCTCCGCTCAGCCGATCGCCTTCAGATCCACGATCACGTATTCGTCCGCCAGCCGGGTGCTGTACATCCGTGAGCCTGAGCTCTTCATGGTGCTGTAGGAGACCTCGTCGTCCTTCTGCACCAGCTCGATCGATCCGGAACGCCGTGTCCTGAGATCGTTCAGAAGGAGCAGGGTCTTCTGGTCCGAGCGGGAGACGCTCGCGACGAACCTGTCGAGGGAGGCGGTCTGGTTCGGCGCCACGGCCGGGTGGCCGGAGACCCTGAACGTCTCGGTTCCGCTCCTGTCCTTGACCAGGGACCCGGCGAGGCACCAGGTGATCCCGCAGTCCCAGTTCTCCTCACCGGGGGAGAAGGCCGCGGTCTTCTTCTCCCCGGTCTCCAGGTTGCGCAGATCCCGTCCGTTGATCCGGCCCCGGTCCTGCCGGGAGTCGGAGGCCAGGCCGCCCACCCAGGGCCACTGCACCAGCATCTCCTCCTCGGTGCCCGGAACCGGCTCGGCGGGGCCCCCCGCGACCGGCGCGGTGTAGACCCCGCCCCCGGAACGCGACCAGTAGAGCTTTCCGCCGGAGACGGTGAGGTCGCCGATCTGGCCGCCGGGGATCTGCCCGGCGGTCATGGCCCCGCCCTCGAAGGGGGCGGCGGCGGGGGTCCGTTCGACCGTCACGACGGCGGTGCCGCCCTTCACGGGGACGGACCAGATCGTGCTGGTCAGGTCGGTGGAAGTGGTGTGCCAGAAGATCCTTCCCTCGCCGACGGTGAATCCGGACGCGAAGATCTGGGTGTTCTTCGGCGTCACCACATCGGTGATCCTGGTGGCCTCGCCCGTCGGCAGGTCGTAGGCGTACAGGACCGAGGGCTTCTCGAAGCCTCCCCAGGAGTTGACCAGGACCGTCCGCTCGTCGATCAGCGTCTGGGGCATGATCTCGGTACCGTCCCGCAGCCTGGCCGGGATCCGGTGCACGGCCTCGGGCCACAGCTTCTCGACCGGAGTGGCCCTGAAAGGGCTCTCGGCCTTCTGGCCGGGCCGGGACAGCGGCTGGGCGCCCGGGCTCGGCGACTCCAGCAGGACTGCCGACCCGCCGTCGTGCGACCACATGCCGAACGCGGTCCCGGACAGGACGAGCGCCATCGCGGCGGCCGCTCCGGTCGTCCGGACCCGGCGCCGCCTGCGGTACCGGGTCTCCACCCGCTCGAACAGGTCGGAGGCGGGCGCGGGGGCCTTCGCCGCGTGCCGTTCGAGGGCCCGGTTGAGGGCGCCTTCCAGGTTCTCCACGGGCCGTTCGGTCATCGGGCGTCTCCTTCCACGACGGCCGGACTCCAGGTCCGGCGCAGTTTCTCCAGGGCGCGGGAGGCCTGGCTGCGGACCGTCCCCCGCGAGATGCCGAGCTGGGCGGCGATCTCCTCGTCGCTGAGCACCTCGTAGTAGCGCAGCACCAGGACCGCGCGCTGCCGTCGCGGCAACGTCTCCAGCGCCCGCCAGAGCAGGTCGTCGGACGGCGGCGGATCGGTGTAGGAGCCCTCGGGGACCAGGTCCGTGAGGGTCTCCCGGCGGGTGCGCCGCCAGAGCGAGATGTGCTGGCGGGCCATGGTGGTCCGCACGTAGCCCTCGGGATCGCGCTTGTTGATCACTCGCGGCCAGGCTCCCCGGAGCTTGATCAGGGCGTCCTGGACGAGATCGGCGGCGTCGTGCGGGTTGCCGCTGAGCACGTATCCGTAACGCAGCAGCGCCTGCGCCCGGGAGGCCACGAATTCCTCATAGGTGGTGTCGTCCACCGTCGAACCCCCGCCTGGCGGCGTGCCGCCGGCGGCTGAACGCGCGCTGATGCGTGCTGAACGGTCCACCGCCGAACTCCCGCCTGGCGGCGTGCCGCCGGTGGCCGGTCGCGCGCTGACGCGTGCTGAATGATCCACGGGTGTCCTCCTTCACGACCGGGACGCCGCGGACGCCCCAACTGTTGCAGGGGAGAAGCACCCGATCCCTCTGGGAGAATCGAGGGGTGGGGGACGACGAGACCGCAGAGCGGGAGACGGCGCTGCTGGGCGCCGCCGACATCCGGGAGATCGCGGCGGCCCTGGGGGTCCGGCCCACCAAGCAGCTCGGGCAGAACTTCGTGGTGGACGCCAACACGGTGCGCCGGATCGTCCGGACGGCGGAGCTGACGCCCGAGGACGTGGTGATCGAGGTGGGGCCGGGGCTGGGGTCGCTGACGCTGGCACTGCTGCCGGAGGCGGCGCGGGTCGTGGCGGTCGAGCTGGACCCGGTGCTGGCGCAGGCGCTGCCCGCGACGGTCCAGGGCCGCGCGCCGGGGCTGGCCTCGCGGCTGGAGGTGGTCCACGGCGACGCCATGCGGATCGGGGAGGTCCCGGGTCCGGCGCCGACGGCGCTGGTGGCCAACCTGCCCTACAACGTGGCGGTCCCGGTGGTGCTGCACCTGCTGGAGCTGCTGCCGTCGCTGCGCAAGGGGCTGGTGATGGTGCAGGCCGAGGTGGGCGACCGCCTGTCGGCCGGGCCCGGCAGCAAGATCTACGGGGTGCCGTCGGTGAAGATGGCCTGGTACGCCCAGGCGCGCCGGGCCGGGAGCGTGGGGCGCGCGGTGTTCTGGCCGGCGCCGAACGTCGACTCGGCGCTGGTGGCCTTCACCCGCCGGGAGCCTCCGACCACTTCGGCCTCCCGCGAGGAGGTCTTCGCGGTGGTGGACGCGGCGTTCGCGCAGCGGCGCAAGACGCTGCGGGCGGCGCTGGCGGGCTGGGCGGGCTCCGCGGCGCTGGCCGAGCGGGTGCTGCGCGCGGCGGACGTCGATCCCACCGCGCGTGGTGAGATGCTCGACGTCAATGCATTTGCCCGTATAGCCGAACATCGTCTGATCTGAGGTCCAGCATGTCCGTGACCGTCAAGGTCCCCGCCAAGGTCAACCTCCAGCTCGGCGTGGGGCCGCTGCGCGACGACGGCTACCACGACCTGGTGAACGTCTTCCACGCGGTCTCGCTGTTCGACGAGGTGACCGCGGCGCACGGGCCGCTCGCGGTGACCGTCGCCGGCGCCTCGATCGAGGGCGTGCCCGCGGGGCCGGACAACCTCGCCGCCCGCGCGGCCCGGCGGCTCGCCGACCACCTGGGCCGGGAGGCCGACGTCCGCCTCCACATCGACAAGGCCATCCCCGTGGCGGGCGGCATGGCGGGGGGCAGCGCGGACGCCGCCGCGGCCCTGCTGGCCTGCGCCCGGCTCTGGGAGGCCGACGTCCCCTTCGAGACGCTCCTGGACCTGGCCGCCGACGTCGGCAGCGACGTGCCGTTCGCGCTGTTCGGCGGCACCGCCCTCGGGCTGGGCCGGGGCGAGCGGCTGACGGCGCTGCCGTGCGAGGGGGAGTTCCACTGGGTCTTCGCGCTGGCCGACGGCGGGCTGTCCACCCCGGCGGTCTTCGCCGAGTGCGACCGGCTGCGCGCCGCCTTCGAGCAGGAGGCCGGCTGGCCGCACGAGTCGCCCGAGCTGCTGGCCGCCCTCACGGCCGGCGACGCCAAGGCGCTGGGCGCAGCCCTGGGCAACGACCTGCAGCCCGCCGCCCTCAGCCTCCGCCCGTCCCTGGGGCGTACCCTGGCGGCAGGACGGGAGTTCGGCGCGCTCGGCGGGCTGGTCTCCGGTTCCGGCCCGACCTGCGCCTTCCTGGCCGCCGACGCCGGGCACGCCGCGGAGCTCGCCGCCGCCCTGGACGAGGCGGACGTGGCCCGCGCGCTGGTCACCGCGACGGGCCCGGTCCCCGGCGCCCACGTCCTGTCCTGACCCCGTTCCCGGGCCGCGGGCCGGTCCGCTCCGCCGCGCGGCGGCATTAGCCTGGTGGTTGTCGTGAATCTGATCAATCTTGAGAACGTCGTCAAGGCCTACGGGCCCCAGCCGCTGCTCGACGGCGTGTCCCTGGGCGTGGAGTCGGGGATGCGCATCGGCGTCGTCGGCCGCAACGGGGGCGGCAAGTCCACCCTGATGGCCGTCATGGCCCGCCGTCTGGAGCCCGACTCCGGCCGGGTCACCCACACCGGCGGCCTGCGCCTGGCCTACCTCCTGCAGCGCGACGAGTTCGCCCCGGACGCCACCGTCCGCTCGGTGGTGCTGGGCGAGCGCGCCGAGCACGAGTGGGCCGGCGACACCCGCGTCCGCGACATCCTGGCCGGGCTGCTGACCGGGCTGGGGCTCGACGACCCGGTGGCCGGCATGTCCGGCGGCGAGCGCCGCCGGGTGGCGCTCGCCGCGCTGCTGGTGCCCGAGTCCGATGTGATCATGCTGGACGAGCCCACCAACCACCTCGACATCGAGGCGATCACCTGGCTGGCCGGCCATCTGAAGGCCCGCAAGGAGTCCCTCGCGGTGGTCACCCACGACCGCTGGTTCCTCGACGAGGTCACCGAGCGCACCTGGGAGGTGGTGGACGGCCGGGTCGAGCGCTACGAGGGCGGCTACTCGGCGTACGTGCTGGCCAAGGCCGAGCGGATGCGGATCGCCGACTCCGCCGAGGCCAAGCGCCAGAACCTCATGCGCAAGGAGCTGGCCTGGCTGCGCCGCGGCCCGCAGGCCCGCACGTCCAAGCCGAAGTTCCGGGTGGACGCCGCGCAGGCGCTGATCGCCGACGTGCCGCCGCTGCGCGACAAGGTGGAGCTGACCCGGTTCGCCACGGCCCGCCTCGGCAAGACGGTGTACGACGTCGAGGACGTCTCCCTGAGCCTGGGCGACAACCCCGTCTTCCAGCACGTGACGTGGCGGCTGGGTCCCGGCGACCGCGTCGGCCTGGTCGGCGTCAACGGCAGCGGCAAGACCACGCTCCTGCGGATGCTGGCGGGCTCCGTCCGGCCCGACGGCGGCAGGATCGTGCGCGGCAAGACGGTCTCGCTGGCCCACCTGTCCCAGGAGATCGCCGAGCTGGACCCCCACCGCCGCGTCCTGGAGTCGGTCGAGGAGATCGCCCGCCGGATCACCGTGGGCAAGCGCGACTGGACGGCCTCCCAGCTGCTGGAGCGCCTGGGCTTTCGCACCGACGCCCAGTGGAAGCCGGTCGGCGACCTGTCCGGCGGCGAGCGGCGGCGCCTGCAGCTGCTGCGCCTGCTCATGGGCGAGCCGAACGTCATGCTGCTGGACGAGCCGACCAACGACCTGGACATCGAGACCCTCACCGAGCTGGAGGACATCCTCGACGGCTGGCCCGGCACGCTGGTGGTGGTCAGCCACGACCGGTACTTCCTGGAGCGCGTCACCGACGTCGTCTACGCCCTGCTGGGCGACGGCACGATCCGGATGCTCACCGGCGGCGTGGAGGAGTACCTGCAGCGGGTGGAGGCGGGCACGGTCTCGGCGGTCCGCAGCGCCCCCGCCCCCGCCGCGCAGGCGTCCTCCACGGCCGCGGCCCCCGCGTCGCGGACCAAGCTGGACTGGAAGGTCCAAAAGGAGCTGGACCGCCTGGAGCGCAGGCTGGACAAGCTGGGGCAGCGCGAGGAGCAGCTGCACGCCCAGATGGCCGGGGCCGCCACGGACCACGCCCGCCTGATGGAGCTGGACGGCGAGCTGAAGGCGGTGCTGGCCGAGAAGGACGAGGTCGAGATGGAGTGGCTGGAGCTCGCCGAGGGCTGAGCCCTCAGTCCCGGTCGAACGGGATCAGCATGGTGCGCAGGAGGTCGGCCAGGTGCCTGCGGTCGACCTCGCCGAGGGTGGCCAGCAGGTCCCGCTCCCGTTCGATCAGGTCGGTGAAGGCGGCGTCGACCCGCTGCCTGCCGGTCTCGGTGAGCATGACCTGCACGCCGCGCTTGTCCTGCGGGTCGGGGTGGCGTTCGACCAGCCCGGCGGCGGCCAGCCGGTCGATGCGGTTGGTCATGGTGCCGGAGGTCACCAGGGTGGCCCTGAGCAGCTGCCCCGGGTTGAGCTGGTAGGGCGTTCCGGCGCGGCGCAGCGCGGTGAGGACGTCGAACTCCCAGGACTCCAGGTCATGGGCCAGGAAGACCGCGCGCCTGGCGCGGTCCAGATGGCGCGCGAGCCGGGAGACCCTGCTCAGCACCTGCAGCGGCGTGACGTCGAGGTCCGGGCGCTCCACGCGCCAGGCCGCGACGAGCCGGTCGACCTCGTCCTCCATATGCGGCACCTTACCTTTCTCGACATCAAGACACATGCCCGCCAAGGAGATGGACGATGTGCCGCGCTTCATCTTGACGTCGAGACACCTGTGTTGCCATCATGTATCTCGATGTCAAGAGACAGTTGAACGAGGTGCCGCCCGCAGTGGGAGGAAAGCGGCTATACGTTCCCCTGCGGTGCTGCCGACTCCCGTAGCGGGCGGCATCTACCAGCCGGGCGGCTCACCCGCCGCCCCCTCAGGCTCTCCATCACAGAGCCGATCCGGCCGGCGGCCGTACGGAAAATCTCCGACGGCCCGCCGGTCCTCTCATGTGCGGTGATAGCAGGATTTTGCCAAGGTGCCCCTTCAGGGTTACGAATCCGTAGGTTACGGTGGCGTAAGTAAGTGACTCCCATCTGAGAGACGATGCCCGTGACCACGTCCTCCACCGCCACGGCACCACAGCAGCCGATGGGCGACTTCTCCGACAGCCGCAACGGCCGCAAGCACAAGATCCTGGTCGCGGTCTTCACCGGGGTGCCCTTCCTGGCCCTGGCCGCGACGGTGCCGATGGCCTGGGGAAAGATGCTGGGCTGGACGGACGTCGTGCTCTTCGCGGTGTTCTACGTCCTCTCGGCCGGGGGCATCACCGTCGGCTACCACCGCTACTTCACCCACGGCTCCTTCAAGGCGGCCCGCCCCCTGCGGATCTTCCTGGCGATCGCCGGCGGCTTCGCCCTGGAGGGTCCGGTCATGAACTGGGTCGCCGACCACCGCCGCCACCACAAGTTCTCCGACAAGGAGGGCGACCCGCACTCGCCGTGGAAGTACGGCGACGACGCCAAGGCGCTGTTCAAGGGCCTGGTCTGGTCGCACTACGGCTGGCTGTACGCCGACAAGGCCACCAACGTCGACAAGTACTGCAAGGACCTGAAGTCCGACAAGGACATGGTGCTCATCCACCGCTTCTTCGGGGCCATCGTCGCCGCCACCTTCCTGCTCCCCGCGGTCATCGGCGGTCTGGTCACCTGGTCCTGGGCCGGCTTCTTCACCGCCTTCTTCTGGGCGGGCCTGGTGCGCGTCACCCTGGTCCAGCACGTCACCTGGTCGATCAACTCGATCTGCCACACCTTCGGCGACACCCCCTTCGCCTCGCGCGACCGCTCCCGCAACGTCTGGTGGCTGGCCATCCCGTCGCTGGGCGAGTCCTGGCACAACCTGCACCACGCCGACCCCACCGCCGCCCGCCACGGCGTGCTCAAGGGCCAGATCGACATCAGCGCCCGGATCATCTGGATCTTCGAGAGGCTGGGCTGGGCGCGGGACGTGCGCTGGCCCTCCGCGGAGCGCCTGGAGGCCAGACGCGCTTAGGGTCTAGGGCCATGAGCGACTCCCGAAGACAGCGGATGACCGGCAGCGAGCGGCGCGAGCAACTGCTGGGCGTCGGCCGCTCCCTCTTCGCCGAACGCGGGCTCGACGGCACCTCCGTGGAGGAGATCGCGGCCAAGGCGAAGGTCTCCAAGCCGGTGGTCTACGAGCACTTCGGCGGCAAGGAGGGGCTGTACGCGGTCGTCGTCGACCGGGAGATGGACCGCCTCCTGGCGGCGGTCACCGAGGCGCTGACCACCGAGGCCGGCTACCGCCGCAAGCTGGAGCTGGGCGCGCTGGCCCTGCTGGAGTACATCGAGGAGAGCACCGACGGCTTTCGCATCCTGGTCCGCGACTCCCACGCGGGCGCGGGGCGGGGCAGCTACGCCAGCCTCCTGTCGGAGATCGCGGCCCAGGTCGAGCACCTGCTGGGCAGGGAACTCGACCAGCAGGGCTACGACGAGGACTTCGCGGCGATGTACGCGCAGATGCTCGTCGGCATGATCGCCATGACCGGCCAGTGGTGGCTGGAGATCAGCAGGCCCCGCCGGGAGGAGGTCGCCGCCCACGTGGTCAACCTCGCCTGGAACGGCCTGGCCCTGCTGGAGGAGCGGCCCACCCTCGACCCGCGCCGCAGGGCCAAGGAGCGCGAGCGCAGGGAACGCCGCCAGGAGAAGGCCCAGGCCAAGGCCGAGAAGGCCCGCGAGCGCGCCCTGCGCAGGCAGCCGCCGCCGGTGTCCGGAGCGATCGCCCCGCTGGAGGCGTGACGGCTCTGGGGCATCATGGTCGGATGGCAGAGCGTCGCAGGCGGATGACGGGCAAGGAGCGGCGGGAGCAGCTCATCGAGATCGGCCGCGCCCTTTTCGCGGAGCGGGGCTTCGACGGCACGGCGGTGGAGGAGATCGCGGCCAAGGCCGGGGTGTCCAAGCCGGTGGTCTACGAGCACTTCGGCGGCAAGGAGGGGCTGTACGCGGTCGTCGTCGACCGGGAGATGACCCGCCTGGTGGACCTGGTCACCCAGGGCATGGCCGAGGGCCGGCACTACCGGGGCAAGCTGGAGGGCGCGGCCCTGGCCCTGCTGGAGTACATCGAGGAGAGCACCGACGGCTTTCGCATCCTGGTCCGCGACTCCCACGCCGCCTCGGGGACGGGCACGTTCGCCAGCCTGATCAGCGACATCGCCACCCACGTCGAGCACATCCTCGTCGAGGAGTTCGACCGGCACGGCTACGACGGGAAACTCGCCCCCATGTACGCGCAGATGCTCGTCGGGATGGTCGCGATGACCGGCCAGTGGTGGCTGGAGGTGCGCAAGCCCCGCCGGGAGGAGGTGGCCGCCCACCTGGTGAACCTGGCCTGGAACGGCCTGTCCCACCTGGAGCCCGGCCCGAAGCTGCGCCCCTCCTCCCGACGGCGCCGCTAGAGCGCCTGGGAGTCCTGCCCGGCCATCGGGAGGTAGACGCGCCCGCCGGCCTCGGTGAACTCGCGGGACTTGGCGCGCATCCCCTCGGCCAGCGCCTCGTCCGCGCTCAGCCCCTGCTCTTCGGCGTACCTGCGCACGTCCTGGGTGATCCTCATCGAGCAGAAGTGCGGGCCGCACATGGAGCAGAAGTGCGCGGTCTTGGCGGGGGCGGCGGGCAGCGTCTCGTCGTGGAACGCCCGCGCGGTGTCGGGGTCCAGGGAGAGCTCGAACTGGTCCTCCCAGCGGAACTCGAACCGGGCGTCGGACAGCGCGTCGTCCCGGGCCTGCGCGCCCGGGTGGCCCTTGGCCAGGTCGGCGGCGTGCGCGGCGATCTTGTAGGTGATCACCCCGGTCTTGACGTCGTCCCGGTTCGGCAGGCCCAGGTGCTCCTTGGGCGTGACGTAGCAGAGCATCGCGGTGCCGAACCAGCCGATCATCGCCGCGCCGATCGCCGAGGTGATGTGGTCGTAGCCGGGCGCGATGTCGGTGGTCAGCGGCCCGAGCGTGTAGAACGGCGCCTCGTCGCACAGCTCCAGCTGCAGGTCCATGTTCTCCTTGATCTTGTGCATCGGGACGTGGCCGGGACCTTCGACCATGACCTGGTTGTCGTACTCCGCGGCGATCTTCGTCAGCTCGCCCAGGGTGCGCAGCTCGGCGAACTGGGCCTCGTCGTTGGCGTCGGAGATCGAGCCGGGGCGCAGCCCGTCGCCCAGCGACCAGGTGATGTCGTAGGCGGCGAAGATCTCGCACAGCTCGCGGAAGTTCTCGTACAGGAAGTTCTCGCGGTGGTGGGCCAGGCACCAGGCGGCCATGATCGACCCGCCGCGCGAGACGATGCCGGTCCTGCGCCCGGCGGTCAGCGGCACGTACGCCAGCCGCACCCCGGCGTGCACGGTCATGTAGTCGACGCCCTGCTCGGCCTGCTCGATCACGGTGTCGCGGAAGACCTCGAAGCTCAGCTCCGCCGGGTTCCCGCCGACCTTCTCCAGCGCCTGGTAGAGCGGAACGGTGCCGACCGGGACGGGGGAGTTGCGCAGGATCCACTCGCGGGTGGTGTGGATGTCCCGGCCGGTCGACAGGTCCATGATCGTGTCGGCGCCCCAGCGGGTGGCCCAGGTCATCTTCGCCACCTCCTCCTCGATGGAGGAGGCCACCGCGGAGTTGCCGATGTTGGCGTTGACCTTCACCAGGAAGTTCCGCCCGATGACCATCGGTTCGAGCTCGGGGTGGTTGACGTTGGCGGGCAGGACGGCGCGCCCGGCGGCGATCTCGTCGCGGACGGCCTGCGGGGCGACGCCCTCGCGCAGCGCCGCGAACTCCATCTCGGCGGTGATCTCGCCGCGCCTGGCGTACGCGCGCTGGGTCACCGCGCCGCCGGAGGCCCGGCGCGGCCTGCGGCCGGAGAAGGGGGCGCGGGCCACGGCCCTGCGCCCGTCGTCCTCGGGGCGGACGGGCCGCCCGTCGTAGTCGCGGGTGTCGTCCCGGGCGGCCACCCAGGGCTCGCGCAGGGCGGGCAGCCCGCGGCGGACGTCGGCCTCGTAGGAGGGGTCGGTGTAGGGCCCGGAGGTGTCGTAGAGCACCAGCGACGAGCCGTCGGTGAGATGAATCTCTTTCATGGGGACCCGGAGATCGTCGCGGGACCCCTGGAAGTAGGTCTTTCGGGCAGCGGAGGACATGCCTTCGGCCATGATGACTTCTCCCTACGCCGGCATTACCCGGTCAGGTTCGAGCGGTCGGCGACCCTTCTCGTCGCCCTCTCAGCCCGGTGACGGCCGGGCTCCCGCGTGCTGTCGGCACGACGGTAACCCGCGGCCCCCCTCTTGCGGCAACCGCTCCCCCTGGGGTAGGGGACGGGCGGGGCGACGGGATAAGCACGCGCCTGTAGGCGTTCCGCACGGTATCGTGGCCCCCGAAACGATCCGGCGTGGTGTAATCGGCAGCACAAGGGTTTTTGGTGCCCTTTGTTCAGGTTCGAGTCCTGGCGCCGGAGCTTCGATCTGTGCAGGTCCGGTGCGGACGCCTCTTCGCCTGGGCGGTATTCTCTCTACATGTCGGGTGGGTTACGCCCTGACGAAAATTTCCCGTCCTTGACGCCCAGGAGCCACTCAGTGAGCCCGGCCGCAGTCATCGTCCTCGCCGCAGGTGAGGGCACCCGGATGAAATCCCGTACCTCCAAGGTCCTCCACACGCTGGCCGGCCGCT
This sequence comes from Actinocorallia populi, assembly GCF_002995495.1. GTDB lineage: Bacteria > Actinomycetota > Actinomycetes > Streptosporangiales > Streptosporangiaceae > Actinocorallia > Actinocorallia populi. The sequence continues at coordinate 131,071 of NZ_PVZV01000011.1, forward strand.
CGATGCTCGGCCATGTGCTGGCCGCGGCGGGGGCGCTCGATCCGCAGCGGATCCTCGTGGTGGTCGGACACCGGCGAGAACAGGTCATCGAACACCTCCGGCAGGTCGCGCCTGCGGCGGTGCCGGTGGTCCAGGAGGAGCAGGGGGGCACCGGACACGCCGTCCGGACGGTCTACGAGCAGGCGGGCGCGCTGGAGGGCACCGTCGTGGTGACCAACGGCGACCACCCCCTGCTGACCGGTGAGACCCTGCGGGCACTGGTCGCCGCCCACGAGTCCGAGGGCAACGCCGTCACGGTCCTCAGCACCGACGTCCCCGACCCGACCGGCTACGGGCGCGTCCTGCGCGACGCGGACGGCGCGGTGGCCGGGATCGTCGAGCACAAGGACGCCACCGCCGAGCAGCGGCTCATCACGGAGATGAACGTCGGCATGTACGCCTTCGACGGCGTGCTGCTGGGCGACGCGCTCAAGCGGCTCACCACCGACAACGCCGGGGGTGAGGAATATCTCACCGACGTCCTGGGCATCGCCCGCTCCGACGGCCACCGCGTCGGGGCGTACAAGGTCGCCGACTGGGTGGAGACCCAGGGCGTGAACGACCGGGTGCAGCTCGCCGCCGCGCGCAGGCAGCTCAACGACCGGATCCTGGAGCGCCTGATGCGCGAGGGCGTCACGGTCGTGGACCCGCAGACCACCTGGGTGGACGTCCAGGCCGTCGTGGAGCAGGACGTCACGCTCCACCCCAACGTCCAGCTGCACGGCGCCACCGCGGTCGGCGCGGGGGCCTCGATCGGCCCCAACGTCACGCTGCGGGACGCCTCGGTCGGCGAGGACGCGGTCGTCCGCGACGCCGTGGTCGAGGGCGCCGAGGTGGGGCCGGAGGCGAGTGTGGGACCGTACGCCTACCTGCGGCCCGGCACCCGGCTGGCGCGCAGGACCAAGGCGGGCTCCTACGTGGAGATCAAGAATTCCGAGGTCGGCGAGGGCAGCAAGGTCCCGCACCTGACGTACGTCGGGGACGCCACCATCGGTGAGGGATCGAACATCGGCGCGGGTTGCGTGTTCGTGAACTACGACGGGGTCGCCAAGCACCGCACGACGGTCGGCGACCACGTCAGAGTCGGCAGCGACAACATGCTCGTCGCGCCGGTCGTCATCGGGGACGGCGCCTACACGGCCGCCGGCTCCGTGATCATCAAGGATGTGCCGTCCGGGGCCATGGCCGTGGCCCGCGGGCAGCAGCGCAACGTTGAGGGCTGGGTCGAGCGCAAGCGCGCCGGTACTGCCGCCGCGGAAGCGGCGAAACGGGCGCGTGAGAACAACACCCAGAAGGGGGACAAGTGAGCGAGATCAAGACCCAGGTGGAGAAGAAGCTGATGCTCTTCTCAGGCCGGGCCTACCCGGAACTGGCCAAGGAGGTGGCCGCCAACCTCGACTGCGCGCTGGTGCCGACCGCCGCCTACGACTTCGCGAACGGCGAGACCTTCGTGCGCTTCCTGGAATCGGTCCGGGGCAGCGACGCCTTCGTCATCCAGAGCCACACCGCGCCCATCAACCAGTGGATCATGGAACAGCTGATCATGGTGGACGCGCTCAAGCGGGCCAGCGCCGCGCGCATCACCGTGGTCGCGCCCTTCTTCGGCTACGCCCGCCAGGACAAGAAGCACCGCGGCCGCGAGCCGATCTCCGCCCGCCTGATGGCCGACCTGTTCAAGACCGCCGGCGCCGACCGGATGATCACCGTCGACCTGCACACCTCGCAGATCCAGGGCTTCTTCGACGGACCGGTGGACCACCTGTTCGCGCTGGAGCTGCTGGCCGGCCACGTCGCCAAGACGCTGGACACCTCCCAGGTGACCGTCGTGGCGCCCGACGCGGGCCGGGTGCGCGTCGCCGAGCGCTGGACCGACCGGCTGGGCTGCCCGCTGGCGATCATCCACAAGCGCCGTGACCCGATGGTGGCCAACGAGGTCAAGGTCTTCGAGGTCGTCGGCCAGGTCGAGGGCCGCACCTGCGTCATCGTGGACGACATGATCGACACCGGCGGCACCATCGTGAAGGCCGCCGAGGCCCTGTTCGAGCAGGGCGCCGCCCGGGTCGTGGTCACCGCCACCCACGGCGTGCTGTCCGGCCCGGCCGTCGACCGGCTGAAGAACTCCCGCATCTCCGAGGTCGTGCTGTGCAACACGCTGCCGATCCCGCCGGAGAAGCAGTTCGACAAGCTGACGGTGCTGTCGATCGCACCGCTGCTGGCCAGCGCCATCAACGAGGTGTTCCACGGGGGCTCGGTCACCTCGCTGTTCGACGGCGAGGCCTGAACCCGCCGCTTCCGGGCCCGGGAGATTCCACCCCCGGGTCCGGAAGTGCCGTGCCCGAGCGCATTTCAGCTCCGGGTATCGGCTAGACTTTATGGACCGTGTGCGCCTCCTGCTGCGCGGCACGTCTGACAGATCAGACGGCCTGTGCCGGAGATGCGCCCGAACGACGCCCTACGAGAGGGCCGAGGTCTTTCAGCTCAACGCCAGCAACGAGGAGTTTCCGCCGTGTCCGAGGTACGCATCGCCGCCGAGCCGCGCTCCGAGTTCGGTAAGGGTGCCGCTCGGCGCACCCGCCGGGCCGGGAAAGTGCCGGCCGTCCTCTACGGGCACGGCACCGACCCGCAGCACATCACCCTGCCGGGCCACGAGCTCATGCTCGCCCTCAAGACCCCCAACGTCCTGCTGCGCGTCTCCGGCCTGTCCGGCGGCGAGGAGCTGGCTCTGCCCAAGGACGTGCAGCGCGACCCGCTGAAGGGCTTCCTCGAGCACGTCGACCTGCTGCTGGTCAAGCGCGGCGAGAAGGTCGTCATCGACGTCCCGGTCGTCACCACCGGCGACGTCCCCTCCGGCGGCCAGCTGGCCCAGGAGCTGACCACCGTGTCGCTCGAGGCCGAGGCCACCCACATCCCCACCGAGATCACCGTCGACCTGGGCACGCTGGAGGAGGGCTCCTCCGTCCTGGTCAAGGACCTCACGCTGCCGCGCGGCGTGACCGTCGCCGGCGACCCCGAGGCGCTGGTGCTGCAGATCACCGGTGTCTCCGTCGTCGCCGAGGAGGCCGGAGAGGCCGCCGAGGGCGAGGCCGCGGAGGCCTCCGCGGAGTGACGTCCGCGGAGTAGAGAGCACGTCATGCTGGGCCCGGACGCCGTGAGTGTCCGGGCCCTTGCCTTATCCGGAAGAACCCTCCGCTGAGCGGGAGAAGGCGATGAGCGAAGACCTGTGGCTGGTGGTGGGTCTGGGCAACCCCGGCCCGTCCTACGCCGGCCACCGGCACAACGCGGGTTTCATGGTGCTCGACCTGCTGGCCGAGCGCATGGGCGGCGCGTTCAAGTCCCACCGCAGCCGCAACGACGTGGTCGAGGGCAGGCTGGAGGGGCACCGGGCGGTGCTGGCCAAGCCGCGCTGCTACATGAACGAGTCCGGCGGCCCGGTGAAGGCGCTGCGCGACTTCTACAAGGTGCCCGTCGAGCGGATTGTCGTCGTGCACGACGAGCTGGACATCCCCTTCGGGACGATCCGCCTGAAAAAAGGCGGCGGTGACAACGGTCACAACGGACTCAGATCCATCACGAAATCCCTGGCCGACAAGGATTACCTGCGGTTGCGCTTCGGCGTGGGGCGCCCGCCGGGCAGGATGGACCCGGCGGCCTTCGTGCTGAAGGACTTCTCCCCCGCCGAGCGCCGGGAGCTCCCCCTCTTCGTGGACCGGTCCGCGGACGCCGTCGAGGCGCTGCTGAAAACCGGGCTTTCTGCGACACAGAACACATTCCACGCGTTGTAATGCCCCATACTGTCTCAGACACAAACGATAGGGAACCAGGTAGATGCCCTCGGAAGACGATCACTCTCTGGCCGCCCGACTCGCCGCCGAGGCGGGAGAGGTACTGCTGAGGCTGCGCGCCGAGCGCGGTTTCGCCGACGGACGCGCCCTGAAGGACGCGGGCGACCAGGCCTCGCACGAGTACCTCATGGCGGCGCTCGCGCAGTACCGGCCCGATGACGCGGTGCTCAGCGAGGAGGGCAAGGACGACAAGGTCCGCCTGCGCAGCGACCGGGTCTGGATCGTCGACCCCCTCGACGGCACCCGCGAGTTCAGCGAGGAGGGCCGCAGCGACTGGGCGGTCCACGTCGCGTTGTGGGAGAAGGACCGGCTGACGGCCGGCGCGGTGGCGCTGCCCGCCCAGGGCGTCACGCTCTCGACCGGCGAGCCCCCCGCGCCCGCCGAGCGGTCCTCGGACGCCATCCGGATCGTGGTGAGCCGCACCCGGCCCCCGCAGATCGTGCACGACCTGACCGCGAAGCTGGAGGCCGCCGGGCACCGGGTGGAGCTCGTGCCCATGGGCTCGGCCGGCGCGAAGATCGCCGCGGTGCTCACCGGCGACGTCGACGTGTACGTCCACGCCGGCGGCCAGTACGAATGGGACTCCGCGGCCCCCGCGGCGGTGGCGCTGGCGGCGGGCGCGCACGCCTCCCGGATCGACGGCTCGCCGCTGGTGTACAACGAAGAAGACCCCTACCTCCCGGATATCCTGGTCAGCCACCCCTCGCTGGCACAGGTGATCCTGAACGGGCTGAACTGAGGAACCCCATGCAACGCGCCGACTACTTGATGTCCCAGCTGGACGTGCTCGAAGCCGAGGCCATCCACATCATCCGGGAGGTGGCGGCCGAGTTCGAACGGCCGGTGCTGCTCTTCTCCGGCGGCAAGGACAGCATCGTGATGCTGCGCCTGGCCGAGAAGGCCTTCGCTCCCGCGCCCATCCCGTTCCCGGTGATGCACGTCGACACCGGCCACAACTTCGACGAGGTCATCGAATACCGCGACCGCAAGGTGGCCGAGCTCGGCCTGCGCCTGGTGGTGGCCTCCGTGCAGGACGCCATCGACAAGGGCCAGGTGGTGGAGCAGAAGGGCCGCCGCGCCTCGCGCAACAAGCTGCAGACGGTTCCGCTGCTGAACGCGATCGAGGAGCACGGCTTCACCGCCGCCTTCGGCGGCGCGCGCCGCGACGAGGAGAAGGCCCGCGCCAAGGAGCGCGTCGTGTCCTTCCGCGACGAGTTCGGCCAGTGGGACCCCAAGAACCAGCGGCCCGAGCTGTGGAACCTCTACAACACCAAGATCCACCCCGGTGAGCACGTCCGGGTGTTCCCGCTCTCCAACTGGACCGAGCTGGACATCTGGGACTACGTCCGCCGGGAGGGGATCGAGCTGCCCTCGATCTACTTCGCGCACACCCGCCAGGTGTTCGAGCGGGACGGCATGCTGCTGGCCGACCTGCCCCCGGCCAACCGCGGCGAGGACGAGCCCGTCTTCGAGGCGATGGTGCGCTACCGGACCGTCGGCGACACCTCCTGCACCGGCGCGGTGAAGTCCGCAGCGGTGTCGCTGGACGACGTGATCGAGGAGATCGCGGCGACCCGGATCACCGAGCGCGGCCAGACCCGCGCCGACGACCGGGCCTCCGAGGCAGCCATGGAAGACCGCAAGAAGGAGGGCTACTTCTGATGGCCGCCCCGCGTATGGACATCCTGCGTTTCGCCACCGCCGGCTCGGTCGACGACGGCAAGTCGACCCTCATCGGACGGCTGCTGTACGACTCGAAGTCCATCTTCGAGGACCAGCTGGAGTCGGTGGAGCGCACCTCCGTCGACCGCGGCGAGGAGTACACCAACCTCGCTCTGCTCACCGACGGCCTGCGCGCCGAGCGCGAGCAGGGCATCACCATCGACGTGGCGTACCGTTACTTCGCGACGCCGCGCCGCAAGTTCATCATCGCCGACACCCCCGGGCACATCCAGTACACCCGGAACATGGTGACCGGCGCCTCGACCGCCGACCTGGCGATCATCCTGGTCGACGCCCGCAAGGGCATCCAGGAGCAGTCGCGCCGGCACGCGTTCCTCACCACGCTGCTGCAGGTGCCGCACCTGGTCGTCGCGGTCAACAAGATGGACCTGGTCGACTACTCCGAGACGGTCTTCAACGAGATCGTCGACGAGTTCACCTCGTTCGCCACCAAGCTGTCGATCGGCGACCTGACCTTCATCCCGGTGTCGGCGCTGCACGGCGACAACGTGGTGGAGCGCTCGATGAACATGCCGTGGTACGACGGCAGCAGCCTGCTGCACCACCTCGAGAACGTGCACATCGCCTCCGACCGCAACCTCATCGACGTGCGGTTCCCGGTGCAGTGCGTCATCCGCCCGCACAAGTCGACGGACCCGGCCCTGCACGACTACCGCGGGTACGCCGGCCAGGTCGCGGGCGGCGTGCTCAAGCCCGGCGACGAGGTCATGCACCTGCCGTCCGGCCTGACCAGCACCATCACCCACATCGAGAGCCCGAGCGGGCCGGTGGACGAGGCCTACCCCCCGATGTCGGTCACCATCCGCCTGGCGGACGAGATCGACATCTCCCGGGGCGACATGATCTGCCGGCCGAACAACCAGCCGCAGGCCGCCCAGGACCTCGACGCGATGATCTGCTGGATGGACGACGTCAAGGCGCTGACGCCGCGCACGAAGCTGACGCTCAAGCACACCACGCGCACCGTCAAGGCGATGGTGAAGGACCTCCAGTACCGGCTGGACGTCAACACCCTGCACCGCGACGACACGGCCGACAACCTGCGGCTCAACGAGATCGGCCGGGTGACCCTGCGGGTGACCCAGCCGCTGTTCGTCGACGACTACGGCCGCAACCGGCTCACCGGCGGCTTCATCCTCATCGACGAGGCCACCAACGCCACGGTCGCGGCGGGCATGATCTCCAACCCGCTGCGCTGATCCGGCACCGCGACGACGAACGGGCCTCCCCTCGGGGAGGCCCGTTCTGCTGTGCCCTGTTACGGGGGCGCGGGTGACGGCGGGTCAGGCGCCGGTGTCGGCGGTCTCGGTGTCCCTGGCGCGGTTGCGCAGCAGCACCCAGCTGAGCACGGCGACGACGATGAGGGCCAGCAGCGTCCAGGCCAGGATGACGGTCGGGACGCCGAACAGCTTCAGGGCCGAGGCCAGCAGCACCACGGCCAGCGCGCGCCGGATGAGCTGCCCGGGGGCGCGGGAGGAGATCCGGGCGCCGATGTAGACGCCGGGGATGGAGCCGACCAGCAGGGCCGCGGTCACCGACAGCTGGAAGTCGCCGAAGAGGATGTGTCCGAGCGCCGCGGCGATGACCAGCGGCACGGCCTGGAAGAGGTCGGTGCCCACCAGCTGGTTGGCCTTGAGCATCGGGTAGAGCGCCAGCAGCGCCACGATGATGAGCGAGCCGGAGCCCACCGAGGTGATGCCGACGATCACGCCGCCGACGACGCCGGTGAGGACGGTCGGCAGGGGCTTGACCTTGAGCTCGGGCGGCGCCTGGGAGGCGGGGGAGCCGGGCTCGGCGGTGACCCGCTCGTCCTTCGACCGGTCCTGTGCCTTGTCGCGGATGGCCTGGTACATCCGGAAGATGAGCCCGGCCGCGGCGATGAGCAGCGCCACGCCCATGGCCTTCTCCAGGAAGTGCTGGGTGGACTGGCCGTCGGGCAGCACGCGCGTGACGATCAGCACCCCGCAGAAGGCGGAGGGGATCGAGCCGACGCACAGCCAGCCGACCAGTTTCAGGTTCACCGTCCCGCGCCTGAGATGCACGAAGCTGCCGATCGGCTTCATCACCGCCGAGGCCACCAGGTCACTGGAGATGGCGGTGATCGCGGGAACGCCGAAGAACGTCATGAGCATCGGGGTCATCAGCGCCCCGCCGCCCATACCGGTCAGCCCGACGACGATGGCCACCAGAAAGGACCCGAAGGCCATCCATACGTCAAAGTCAAAGTGCATCGGTATATCCCACAGAAATAATAGGAAATATTCCGTAACACTCTACCGGGCCGCCGTCACGCGCGTTTACCTGACCCAACCACCGGCCGTCAGGAGCTTGAGCACCGCCTCGACCGCCTCTCCGGTGGACAGGCCGGTGGTGTCGAGCACCAGATCGGCGTCCTCGGGAGCCTCGTACGGGTCGGAGATGCCGGTGAACTCCGGGATCAGCCCGGCGCGCGCCTTGGCGTACAGGCCCTTGCGGTCCCGGCGCTCGCACTCCTCCAGCGGCGTGGCCACGTGCACGAGGACGAAGTCGCCGACCGCCTCGACCATCCGGCGCACCTCGGCGCGGGTGGCGGCGTACGGCGCGATCGGCGCGCAGATCGCCAGCCCGCCGTGCCGGGTGATCTCGGCGGCCACGTAGCCGATCCGGCGGATGTTGAGGTCGCGGTCGGACTTGGAGAACGTCAGGCCGGAGGAGAGCATCTGGCGCACCACGTCGCCGTCCAGCAGCGAGACCGTGCGCCCGCCGTTCTCCACCAGGGCGTCGGCCAGGCCGCGGGCCACGGTGGACTTGCCCGACCCCGAAAGGCCGGTGAAGAAGACGGTGACGCCCCGCTCGTGCCGCGGCGGGCGGGCCCGGCGCAGCTCGACGGCGACCGCGGGCGGGGTGAACCACTCGGGGATCGGCGCGCCCTGGTCGAGCAGCTCGCCGAGCTCCTCGGGCGACAGCTCGGCCCGTACGTGGTCCTCCTCGATCCGGGCGACCGGCCGCCAGACCTCCACGTCCAGGTCGTAGGCCCACGGCTCGGGGGCCACGACCGCCAGCGGCGCCTCGCCCGACAGGGGGACGGAGGTGAGCAGGTGGGTGGCGCCGTAGGCGGCGGCCACGTGGGCGCGCAGCTCCGGCTCGCGCCCGCCGGGGCGCGGGGCGAGGTTCACCGGCACGACGCGCGAACCCTCCGGCAGGTCCTTGGCCACCGCCAGCAGGGCGCGGACGAGCTCCTGCTCGTGCGCGCCCGAGAGCAGGGCCAGCACCAGCGCCGGGGCGCCGAGCCGCTCGGCCTCCTGGCGCAGCTGCCCCAGCTGCTTGCGGTGCAGCGGCTCGCGGGTGGCCACGGCCAGCAGCCGCCCGTCCCGGCCCGGCGTGATCTCCAGCTCGGCGGGAGTGCGCCGCAGCCGGTGGAAGGCGCCGTAGGCGGGACGGCGCAGCGGGGTCAGGGGGCCGGCCAGCCGCACGCGCCCCTCGGGCAGGCTCGCGTCCCGCCAGGCCTCGGTGACCCGCAGGACCGCCAGCGGCACGCCTTCGGGGTCCTGCAGGATCAGCCGCGGCTCCCCGGCGAGCTCGTCGGGGGCGGACAGCAGCACCGGCGACGGCCACGGCGTGCCGTCGGCGAGTCTGCCGCCCGCCACCACGGCGGCGGTGTCCAGTGAGCCGAGGAAACCGCTCAGCGGGCGGAAGGCGCCCGCCAGCAGCAGTTCCAGGTCGGCGAGTTCCGTCGGGTCGGGGGTCCACGACTTCAGGCCGTGGAGTTCTTCGGGCAGTCCAGCGCTCACCGGGCCACGGTACCGCCCGCCGCGCGCTCCCGGGATGTCCCCGCGGCCACAACGGCCTCGGCCGGTCCCCTCAGAGGATGCGGGCGAAGCGGTTCTCGGGTTTGCGGATGACCAGGACGAGTTCGCTGTGGTCGGCGGTGAGGCGGCCGCCGCTCAGGGTGGACAGCAGCCGGGCGAGGGCGGCGACGCCGCCGCCGCAGCCGGACTCGGTGTGGGCCTCGGCGATCACCAGGCCGCGCTGCAGGCACCAGTTGCGCATGCCCTCCAGGGAGGTGATCGGCTCGAAGACGTTCGGCTGGGTGTCGCGGACGTCCTCGCCCAGCAGCCCGCGCAGCCGGCGCGGGAGCGTGCGGCGGATCAGCCCGTAGGCGGTGTCGCGGTCGGTGAAGCGCACCAGCAGCAGCCCACCGGGCTTGAGGGCGGCGATCATCCGGTCCAGCACGAGTTCGGCGTGGGTGATGCGCTCGATCAGCGAGTCGGCGTGCACCACGTCGTAGGAGCGCGGGGGGAGCGGGGCGTTGCGCAGGTCGCCCAGGTGGAAGGTGTCCAGATCGGAGCGGTCCGCGGTGCGCGCCCGCAGGGCCGGGGTGTCGAGGTCGATTCCCGTGACGTGCCGGTCGAGGCCGGCGGGAAGCGGCAGGCCTGACCCCCGGCCGCACCCGGCCTCGAGGATGTGGACCCTGCGCAGTCCCTTGTCCTGTACGTGCAGCGTGACCCGCTCGGCGAAGAGGTCGTCCTCCACGACGACCGCGCGGTCCCTTACAGAAAGCTCGGTCATGGTTTCGCAGCGTAGTGAAAGACGGCGCGTCCGTCCGGTATTTGCTCTTTCTTGAAGGGATCCTTGACCCGGCCTCAGGGTGCGGGTACGCGTAGGCTGGGAGGCGATCCCGGACGCCTGGCGTTCCGGGGGTTTCGGGCTGCGCGGACGCGCGCCGCCACCGTCTGTCACAAGGTCGATGATGTCTCTCTCGCCACTGCTCGATGTCGTGCTCGCCGATCCGGAGCTGCGCCGCGCCCTGGACGGCGGCGAGCACACCCTCGTCGGCCCGCCCGCGCTGCGGCCCGTGCTGGCCGCGGTGCTCTCGCGCACCGCGATCGACGGGGCGGCCGTCCTGGCCGTCACGGCCACCGGCCGCGAGGCCGAGGACCTCGCCTCGGCGCTGACCAGCCTGCTGGAACCCCACGGCGTGGCGCACTTCCCCGCCTGGGAGACGCTGCCGCACGAACGCCTGTCCCCGCGCAGCGACACCGTGGGGCAGCGGCTGGCGGTCCTGCGCCGGCTGCAGCACCCCGAGCCGGGCGACCCGGCCGGCGGGCAGCTCAAGGTGGTCGTCACCCCGGTGCGCGCGGTGCTCCAGCCGATCGTGGCCGGACTGGGCGACCTGGAGCCGGTGCGGCTGCGCCAGGGCGACGAGGCGGAGCTGGACGAGGTCGTCGCGCGCCTGGTGGACGCCGGGTACGACCGTGTCGACCTGGTGGAGAAGCGCGGCGAGATCGCGGTGCGCGGCGGCATCCTCGACGTGTTCCCCGCCGGGGAGCAGCACCCGCTGCGGGTGGAGTTCTGGGGCGACCAGGTCGAGGAGATCCGCTACTTCAAGGCGGCCGACCAGCGCTCCCTGGAGATCGCCCAGGACGGGCTGTGGGCGCCGCCGTGCCGCGAGCTGCTGCTCACCCCCGAGGTGAGGGAGAAGGCGCGCGCGCTGGCCGCCGAGCACCCGGCGCTGGCCGAGGTGCTCGACCGGCTGGCCGAGGGCGAGGCGGTCGAGGGCATGGAGGCCTTCTCGCCGGTCCTGGCCGAGCGCATGGAACTGCTCATCGACCTGCTGCCCAAGGGCAGCCGGGTGCTGGTCTGCGACCCCGAGCGCATCCGCAGCCGGGCGGTGGACCTGGTCAGCACCAGCCAGGAGTTCCTGGAGGCGTCCTGGGTGAACGCCGCCGCGGGCGGCGAGGCGCCGATCGACCTCGGCGAGGCCGCCTACCGCACGCTGGAGGAGGTGCGCGAGCGGGCCGGGGAACTGGACCTGCCGTGGTGGCTCACCAGCCCGCTGGCGGCGGGGGACGAGGAGACCGTCATCCTGGACGTCCAGCCCGCGGAGGCCTACCGGGGCGACCGGGAGAAGGTCGTCGCCGACGTGCGCCGCTGGCACGGCGAGGGCTGGAAGGTGGTGCTCACCAGCGAGGGCCACGGCCCGGCCGAACGGTTCACCGAGGTGCTGCGCGACGCCGGGATCCCCGCCTCGCGGCAGGAGGCCGACGGCTCCGTCCTGGTCACCACCGGCATGCTGGAGCACGGCTTCCTGTGGTCGGGCGGCGGGACGGTGAGGCTGGCGGTCCTCACCGAGACCGACCTGTCGGGCCAGAAGTCCTCCACCAAGGACATGCGGCGGATGCCGTCGCGGCGGCGCGGCGGCATCGACCCGCTGCAGCTGTCGGCGGGCGACTACGTGGTGCACGAGCAGCACGGCGTCGGCCGGTACGTGGAGATGGTCTCGCGCACGGTCCAGGGCGCGACCCGCGAGTACCTCATCCTCGAGTACGCCAGGGGCGACCGCCTGTTCGTGCCCACCGACCAGCTGGAGGAGCTCACCCGCTACGTCGGCGGCGAGGCGCCGTCGCTGCACCGGCTGGGCGGCGCGGACTGGCAGAAGGCCAAGACCCGGGCCCGCAAGGCGGTCAAGCAGATCGCCGGGGAGCTGATCCGGCTGTACTCGGCGCGCATGGCCAGTCCCGGCCACGCGTTCGGGCCCGACACCGTCTGGCAGCGGGAGCTGGAGGACGCGTTCCCCTACACCGAGACGCCCGACCAGCTCGCCGCGATCGAGGAGGTCAAGCAGGACATGGAGAAGCCGGTCCCGATGGACCGGCTGATCTGCGGCGACGTCGGCTACGGCAAGACCGAGATCGCGGTGCGCGCGGCGTTCAAGGCCATCCAGGACGGCAAGCAGGTCGCGGTGCTGGTGCCGACCACGCTGCTGGTGCAGCAGCACCTGTCGACCTTCACCGAGCGGTTCGCCACCTTCCCCGTGGTGGTCCGGCCGATCTCGCGGTTCCAGACCGACAAGGAGGTCGCCCAGACCCTCCAGGAGCTGGCCGAGGGCAAGGTCGACCTGGTGGTGGGCACGCACCGGCTGCTCAGCCCGTCCACCCGGTTCAAGAACCTGGGCCTGTGCATCATCGACGAGGAGCAGCGCTTCGGCGTCGAGCACAAGGAGGAGCTGAAGCGGCTGCGCACCCAGGTGGACGTGCTGGCGATGTCGGCGACGCCGATCCCGCGCACCCTGGAGATGGGCCTGACCGGCATCCGGGAGATGTCGACGATCCTCACCCCGCCGGAGGAGCGCCACCCCGTCCTGACGTTCGTCGGCCCCTACGACGAGAAGCAGATCGCCGCCGCGATCCGCCGCGAGCTGCTGCGCGAGGGCCAGGTCTTCTTCGTGCACAACCGGGTGAAGTCCATCAACAAGGTGGCCGCCACCCTCAAGGAGCTGGTCCCCGAGGCGCGGGTCGCGACCGCGCACGGCCAGATGAACGAGCAGCAGCTCGAGAAGGTGATGGTCGACTTCTGGGAGAAGAACTACGACGTCCTGGTCGCCACCACGATCGTGGAGTCGGGTCTGGACATCCCCAACGCCAACACCCTCATCGTGGACCGCGCCGACACCTACGGCCTCTCCCAGCTGCACCAGCTGCGCGGCCGCGTCGGCCGGGGCAGGGAGCGCGCGTACGCCTACTTCCTGTACCCGCCGGAGAACCCGCTGTCGGAGACCGCGCACGAGCGGCTGGCGACGATCGCCCAGCACACCGAGATCGGCGCGGGCATGTTCGTGGCGATGAAGGACCTGGAGATCCGCGGCGCCGGCAACATCCTGGGCGCCGAGCAGTCGGGCCATGTCGCGGGCGTCGGGTTCGACCTGTACGTCCGGATGGTCGGTGAGGCGGTGCGCGAGCTCAAGGAGGAGCCGACGTCGTCGCTGCCCGAGACCAAGGTCGAGCTGCCGGTCGACGCGCACATCCCGCACGAGTACGTGCCGGGCGAGCGGCTGCGCCTGGAGGCCTACCGGCGCATCGCCGGCATCACCTCCGACGAGGAGATCCCCGAGGTCGCCGCGGAGATCAAGGACCGGTTCGGGGCGCTGCCCGTCCCGGTGCTCAACCTCCTGGAGGTCGCCCGCTTCCGGGCGAAGGCCCGCCGGGCCGGCCTCACCGAGGTGGTGCTGCAGGGCAACTTCGTCCGCTTCGCCAAGGCCGGCGGCGAGGACCGCATCCTGCCCGAGTCCCGCCAGGTCCGCATGCAGCGCCTCTACCCCAAGAGCCTGATGAAGCCCGGCCAGATCCTGGTCCCCACCCCCAAGACCGCCCCCCTCGGCGGCCGCCCTCTGCGCGACGGCGACATGCTCCGCTGGGCGACGGACCTCGTGGAGGCCCTGTTCCTCGAGGGCTAGCCGACCGCGGCGAAGCCAGGACCGGACCCCCGGTCCCGGATGCCCGGGGGTCGCCTCCCGGACATCCGGGACCGGCCGGGGACGCCTCGGGGATGGACAGGATCAGTAAGGTGTGACGGGTGAGACGACAGATCCTCGTCGCGGTGGTGCTCGCGCTCGGCGCGACGGCCTGCGGAGACCAGACGCGCATGGGCGCGGCCGCCACCTTCGGCGACGCGCCGCGCATCAGCGAGGCGGAGCTGAGCACCGCCGTCACCGAGTGGCGGGACTCCTACCGGGAGAACCCGCTGCCGGCCCAGCAGCTCACGCTGGCCGACCCGGAGTCGACGCCGCGCAGCGTGCTCAGCCGGCTGATCGCCATCCGGGTCAGCGAGCAGGCGGCGGAGGACCGCGGCATCGAGGTCTCCTCCGCGCAGGTGGACGACTTCGTCAGCCAGGTCACCCGGGACGGGGGCGATGAGCTCTTCGGCGTCTTCACGATGTCCTACGGCATCCCGCCGAGCCACGGGCGCGAGTTCGCGCGGATGATCGTCATCAACAACAAGCTCGCCACCGGCGCGCCCTCGGACGCCGCGGCCAACGAGCAGGTGCACCAGGCGCTGACGCAGACGGCGCAGGCCATGGGCATCCAGGTCAACCCGCGCTACGGCTCGGGTTACGACGACGGCCTCCTGCAGCCTCCGGTGACCCGCCTGTCGACCCGGGAGAGCGGGACGGCATGAGCCTGGTCCTGCTGAGCACCACCCACCGGGTGGCGCCGGGGCTGCTCACCTGGCGGGCATGGCGCGCGCTCCAGGACTGCCGGGTGCTCACCTCGACCGCCGACCATCCGCAGCTGCCGTACCTGCGGGAGGCGGGCGTGGCGGTGGAGACGGTGGAGCCGGACGCCCGCGCGGTGGTCGGCGCCGCCCGGAGCCGGGACGTGGTCTGGCTGGCCGCCCCGGACGGCGACGCGGACCTCACCGCCCGGATCGGCGAGCTCGTCGTCGAGGACCCGCTGGACGTCGAGATCGTGCACGGCTCCTACGACCTTCCCGGGGCACGGCTGCTGGACGTCGTGGCGGTGATGGAGCGCCTGCGCCGCGAGTGCCCGTGGGACCGCGAGCAGACCCACCAGTCGCTCATCCCGTACCTGGTGGAGGAGACCTACGAGACCGCCGACGCGGTCGAGTCGGGCGATTTCGCGGCACTTCGGGAGGAGCTGGGCGACGTGCTCATGCAGGTCGCCTTCCACTCGGTGGTCGCCGCCGAGCGCGGCGCGGACGGCTTCACCATCGACGACGTGGCCGCGGGCATCGTCGACAAGCTCATCCGCCGCCACCCCCACGTGTTCGCCGAGGTCGACGTCTCCGGCGCGGCCGAGGTCGAGGTGAACTGGGACGCCATCAAGAAGGCGGAGAAGGGCGACCGCCCCCTCCTGGCGGGCGTCCCCTCCTCCCAGCCGGCCCTCCTGGAGGCCGCGCAGCTCGTCCGCAGGGCCCGCAAGGGCGGTGTCCCGGAGGAGCTGTTCGCCGACTACGCGGCCCGCACGTCCCCGGCGGAGGCGGCCGAGCGCGAACTCCGTGCTTGGTCCTCCCGATTCCGGGCAAAAGTGGAGGAATGGGAGAGCCAGTACCGAGGATGACCCCTGGACGGGGCCCGACACGGGACCTCACCAGACGGACATCACCGGGTACTGGACTATTTCGTCTTCGGAACAGGCCTTAGGGTGTGCCGCATGGAAGCGGACCAGGGTATCGGCAGGGCCGTCGCGGTGCGGCGGCTGGCGGGATACGGCATGCTGGCCGGGCTGCTGGCCGGACTGCTGGCGCTGCCGCTGGCCTGCACGGCCGGGGTCGGGGCGCGGGACTCCGCGGACTGGCTGCTCAGCGAGCCGGTGGACCTGGACGACCTGCAGGCCCCGCAGCGCTCCCAGATCCTGGCCGCGGACGGCTCGCTCATCGCCACGTTCTACCGGCAGAACCGCGTGGACGTGCCGCTGGAGAAGATCGCGCCGGTCGCGCGCCAGGCGGTGCTGGCCATCGAGGACGCCCGGTTCTACGAGCACGGCGCGCTCGACAGCAAGGGCACGCTGCGCGCCCTCATGACGAACATCAACAACTCCGGCGAGTCCACGCAGGGCGGCTCGGGCATCACCCAGCAGTACGTGAAGAACCTGCTGTACATGAACGCCGAGACCGAGGCGGAGCGGCTGGAGGCGGTGGCGACCACCCCGGCCCGCAAGCTCCGCGAGCTGCGGTACGCCATCGCCGTCGAGCGCCGGCACTCCAAGGACGAGATCCTGGAGAAGTACCTGAACATCGCCTACTTCGGCGACGGCGCGTACGGGATGGAGGCCGCGGCCCGCCGCTACTTCTCCGTCCCGGCCGACAAGCTGAGCCTCAACCAGGCCGCAACGCTGGCGGGCATCCTCAAGAACGGCAACGCCTACAACGCGCGGCTGAACGGCGAGGGCGCGCGCAACCGGCGCGACATCGTCCTGGACCGGATGGCCGAACTCGGCTGGATCACCTGGGAGAAGGCCGGGCAGGAGAAGAAGAAGCCGCTCGTCCTGGACCTCACCGAGACCAAGAACGGCTGCACCGAGAGCAAGGCCGCGTTCTTCTGCGACTACGTGCAGCGCGAGATCCTCGCCAACCCGATCTTCGGCGAGTCCGAGGAGGAGCGCGAGCGGCTGCTGTGGGTGGGCGGCCTGAAGATCCGCACCACGCTGGACTGGAAGACGCAGAACGCCGCGCACAAGGCGCTCCTGCGGCACGTCCCGGCGCGCAACAAGGAGAAGAAGGCCGCCGCCCAGGTCCTGATCGAACCGGGCACCGGCGAGATCAAGGGCATGGACGTGGGCCGGGAGCTCGGTCCGAACGAGGAGCCGGGCAAGACCTGGATCAACTTCG
Source organism: Actinocorallia populi (assembly GCF_002995495.1). GTDB lineage: Bacteria > Actinomycetota > Actinomycetes > Streptosporangiales > Streptosporangiaceae > Actinocorallia > Actinocorallia populi. Next base: position 147,801 of record NZ_PVZV01000011.1, read on the forward strand.
CGGCCGACGCCAGCCACGGCACCAGCGTGGGCATGGCGGCGGGCTCGACCTTCAAGGCGTTCACGCTGGCCGCGGCGTTCGACGAGGGCATGCCGATCGGCGAGCGCATCACCGCGCCCGTCGCGTACGCGCCCACCGGGTTCCGCGACTGCAAGGGCAAGAACGTCAGCGACACCACCCAGCTGCGCAACTCCTCCGACGGCGAGGGCGGGCGCAGCTTCAGCCTGCTGACGGGCACCTGGCACTCGGTCAACACCTTCTTCCTCAAGCTGGAGAAGGAGGTGGGCCTGTGCGACACGGTCAAGATGGCCAAGAAGCTGGGCATCCGCCGCGCCGACGGCAAGCCGCTGCAGGAGTACGCCTCCTTCACGCTGGGCTTCAACGACGTCTCCCCGCTGCGGGTCGCCGCCGCCTACGCCGCGTTCGGGGCGCGCGGGAAGTACTGCGAGCCGATCGCCATCAAGCAGATCACCCGCACCGACGGCAAGAAGATCAAGGTGCCGTCCGCGAACTGCGAGCAGGTCATCGACAAGGGCGTCGCGGACGCGGTGAACCACGTGATGAGCGGGGTCCTGACCAAGGGCACGGCGCGCGGCCTGGGCCTGGGCCGTCCCGCGGCGGGCAAGACCGGCACGGTGGACAACTACTCGGCCGCCTGGTTCGCCGGGTACACCCCGCAGCTGGCCTCGGCCGTCTGGGTGGGCGACCCGCGCGGCGGCTACAGCAACCCGATGACGAACGTGTGCCTGCCGACGCACTGCGGCGGCCCGGTCTACGGGGCGAGCATCCCGGGGCCGATCTGGCGCGACACCATGGTCGAGTCGTTGCGGGGCGTCAAGGCCGGCGGGTTCCACCGGCCGCCGTCGCACTTCTTCCGCAAGGGCTCGGGCGAGGACAGCGTGCGCATGCCGGACCTGCGCGGCCTCAAGCCGGAGGCGGCGATCAGCAGGCTCAGGGCGATGAACATGGACCACCGGATCGCCTCGGCCGAGATGCACTCCCGCTACCCCGAGGGGACCGTCGCCGAGACGAGCCCGGGGCCCGGCGCGAGCATCGACCCCGGCGACTCGGGCGTCACGGTCGTCCTCACGATCTCCAAGGGCCCCGAGGAGCACGGGGACGACCCGCGGCCGCCGTTCGACGACGGCGGCGACGACCCCTTCCAGTTCGATCCCCCGTTCCCGAGGAACCCGTTCTCCGAGCCCTTCTTCACCCGCTGACGCGCGTCCTCAGGTCAGCAGGGCCCGGACGCGCTCGGGCAGGCGGCCGTCCCGCAGGTCGGCCAGGGTGACGGAGTCGATCACCGCGAGCTGCGCGGTGTCGGCGGCCCGCCACACCTGGCGCAGCGCGCCGACGAGCGCGGAGGGCTCGCCTTCGGGCGGTTCGGCGCGCTCCCCGGCGCGGGTGCCGCTGACCAGCCGCAGCACCTCGCCGACGGTGAGGTCCTCGGCCGCCCGCGCCAGCCGGTAGCCCGGCCGGGGGAGCCGCTGGTTGTAGACGAGGTCGGCGCGGCGCAGGTCGCCGAGGATCGACTGCAGGAAGGTCAGCGGCAGGCCGTGGGTGCCGGCCAGCGTGTGGGCGGTGAGGGCGGAGGGCTCGGCGGCGGCCAGGGCCAGCAGGGCGCGCAGGGCGTACTCGGCGCGGGCGGTGACGTGCACGTTCTCCCCGGTTGTTGCGACTCTTCACCTGTGGGACGGCGGGAGGAGCGGTCGCGGGGGTCCGCCGCGCGACCGCTCCGCTCAGTCGCCGGCCCGCTGCAGCCCCCAGCGGGAGCGGATCGCCCGGTCCACCACGCCGAAGAGCTGGTCGACCAGGATGCCGATGATCAGGATGATCACCATCACCGCGATCATCTCCGCGGTGTCGCTGACCTCCCGGGAGAAGTGCAGCAGGGTGCCGATCGACTGCTTGCCGATGATGACCAGCAGCTCGCCCGCCATCAGGCTGCGCCAGGCGAACGCCCAGCCCTGCTTGAGCCCGGCCACGAACGACGGCAGCGAGGCCGGGATGATCAGGTGGCGGTAGCGGGCGAACCCGGTCAGGCCCATGGTCTGGCCCACCCGCAGCAGGATCGGCGGCGTGTAGTCCACGCCCGCGATCAGGCCGTTGGCGATCGAGGGGGCGGCGCCCAGCACCACGACGAACAGGATCGCGCTCTCGCTCAGCTTGAACAGCAGGATGGCCAGCGGGAACCAGGCGATCGACGGCATCGTCTGCAGGCCGGTGATGAGCGAGCCGAAGGCCCGGCGCAGCACCCAGGACTGGGAGACCAGCGCGCCGATGGTCCCGCCGATGAGCACCGCGAGGGCGAACCCGACGAGGGCGCGCTGCATGGTCAGGGCGACGGCGTCCCAGAACGCGCCGGTGGTGACGACCTCGAAGAAGACGGGGACGACCTCGCCGGGCCCCGGCAGCACCCACGGCTCGCGCCAGCCGCTGAGGACGACCAGCTGCCAGGCCGCCAGCGAGATCAGGACCGCGGTCATGATCGGCCACAACGCCGACCAGACGCGCACCAGCGGGTTCTTCCTCCGGCCCGCGGTCAGCTCCAGCGCGTCCAGGCCGGCGATCTGCCGCTGCAGCCCGCCGGTCTTCTCCGGCCGCTCAAGAACCATGACGGCTCACCTCCTCCTTGAGCCGGTCGGTGATGGTCGCCGCCAGCGTGGCCACGTCGGGGGAGTCGATGCGGCGGGGCCGCGGGAACTCCACCGGGAACTCCCGGATCACCCGTCCGGGGCGGCTGGACAGCAGGACGACCCGGTCGCCGAGCCGCACGGCCTCCCGGACGTTGTGGGTGACGAACAGGACGGACAGGTTCCGCTCCCGCCAGATGCGCTCGAGCTCGTCGTGGAGCAGGTCGCGGGTCATCGCGTCCAGGGCGCCGAACGGCTCGTCCATGAGCAGGAGGGTCGGCCGGTCGTCGCCCTGCGCCTCGGTGAGCGCCAGGGCGCGGGCCAGCGCCACGCGCTGGCGCATGCCGCCGGACAGCTGGTGCGGGCGCTTCTTCTCGAACCCGGACAGGTGCACCGAGGCCAGCAGCGCGGACGCGCGCGCCCTGCGCTCGCCGCGCGGCACGCCCCGCTGGCGCAGCGCCAGCTCGAGGTTGCCCGTGACGGTCAGCCACGGGAAGAGGGCGGGCTCCTGGAACATCAGCGCCACCCGGGCGTCGCCCTTGTCGATGGTGCCGGCGCTGACCCCGTCCAGGTCGGCGACGAGGTTGAGCAGGGTGGACTTGCCGCATCCCGACGCGCCGAGCAGGCACACGAACTCGCCGGGGCGGACGTCGAGGGAGACGTCGTCCAGGGCGAGCAGCGCCGACGCGCCGGATCCGAACGCTTTGGAGACGCCCGCGAGCCGGACCGCGGTGGCGGTTCGGCTCGCGGGGTCCTGGAGGGGCTCCAGGGATCTGGTCATGGGGTCGCGACCTCCGGCTTTCCGGCTGCTTTGAGGATCTCGTTGAGGTGGGACAGGTCGTAGATGCCCTTGAGGTCGACCGGCTCGAGCAGGCCGACGGCCTCGGCGTTCTCGGCGCCGGTGACCAGGGAGGCGGGGATCGGGTCGCTGAGGAACTCGATCTCCTTGAACGCCGAGTCGAGGACCTCCTTGGACAGCGGCTTGCCGCTCAGCTTCTCCAGCTGGCCGTTGGCCGCGGTCTTGGCCTCTTCGAGGTTGCCGTTGATGTAGTCGTTGGCGGCGACGGTGCCCTCGACGAGCTTCTTCACGATGTCCGGGTGCTCCTCGGCGAACTCCTGCCGGACGATGAGGTGGGTGATGACGAACTTGCCGTCGGGCCACAACTCCTTCTCGTTCAGCAGCTTCTCGCCGCCGGACTCGAGGATCAGCCGGGAGGCGAAGGGCTCGGGCACCCAGGCCCCGTCGATCGCGCCCTGCTTGAAGGTGTCGATGGTCTGGGAGTTCTCCTGCGGCACCACGGAGACGTCGCCCGAGCCGTCCTTGTTGGCGGTCAGGCCCTTGGTCTTGAGGTAGGAGCGCAGCGCGACGTCCTGGGTGTTGCCCAGCTGCGGGGTGGCGATCTTCTTGCCCCTGAGGTCGTCCAGGCTCTTGATCTTGTCGGGGTCGACCACCAGGGACACGCCGCCGGAGGCCGCGCCGCTCACGATCTTGATGGCCTGGCCCTTGGACTGCGCCCAGGCGTTGATGGCCGGGTTGGGGCCGATGAAGGTGGCGTCGACGCCCTTGGCGAAGAGCGCCTCGATCGCGGCGGGGCCGGCGTTGAAGGACTTGGGCGCGATCTCGACGTTCGAGCCGAGCTTCTCGGCGAAGATGCCCTTCTCCAGGCCGACCAGGGCGGTGGCGTGCGTGATGTTCGGGAAGAACCCGAGGTTGACGGTGGTCGTGCCGCCTTCGCCGCCGCTGGAGGAGTCGTCGCCGCAGGCGGCGAGCACCGGTGCCCCGATCACCAGTGCCGCCAGCGCCGCCACGGCTTTTCTCCTGCTGAGCTTCATCGTTCTCCGCTCCCGGTGGATATTTTCGACTGATTCGGTGTGAAAAGTAGAGCAAGGATGGAATACCAAGTCAACCGGATCGGTAGGGATAGTAGGGCACGATCGGGTAACGGGCCTGGACGGCGAGCCGTCCGAAGTGCCGGGACGGCGCTTCGGTAGGCTCGGGATGTAACCCCCGTGATGCTGAACAAGGAGCGCACAGTGTCTGCGATCGAGGCCGTACACGCCCGGGAGATCCTCGACTCTCGCGGTAACCCCACCGTCGAGGTCGAGGTCCTGCTCGAAGACGGCTCTCAGGCCCAGGCGGCCGTGCCCAGCGGTGCCTCCACCGGGCAGTTCGAGGCGGTCGAGCTGCGCGACGGCGACCAGCGTTACGGCGGCAAGGGCGTGCAGAAGGCGGTCGAGGCCGTCAACGGCACCATCGCCAAGGAGCTCGTCGGCTACGACGCCGACGACCAGCGCATCATCGACCAGGTCATGATCGACCTGGACGGCACCCCCAACAAGGCGAACCTGGGCGCCAACGCCGTCCTCGGCGTCAGCCTCGCGGTGGCCAAGGCCGCGGCCGAGGCCGCCGACCTGCCGCTGTTCCGCTACATCGGCGGTCCGAACGCGCACGTGCTGCCCGTGCCGATGATGAACATCCTCAACGGCGGCGCGCACGCCGACACGAACGTCGACATCCAGGAGTTCATGATCGCGCCGCTGGGCGCGCCGACCTTCTCCGAGGCGCTGCGCCAGGGCGTGGAGGTCTACCACTCCCTCAAGTCCGTGCTCAAGGGCAAGGGCCTGAGCACCGGCCTGGGCGACGAGGGCGGCTTCGCCCCCGACCTGCCCTCCAACCGCGAGGCGCTCGACCTCATCCTGGTCGCGATCGAGAAGGCCGGCTACACCCCGGGCCGCGACATCGCCCTGGCGCTGGACGTGGCCGCCACCGAGTTCCACGGCGAGGGCGCCTACACCTTCGAGGGCGTGGCCAAGAGCGCCGAGGAGATGGCCGCCTACTACGCCTCCCTCGTCGCCGACTACCCGCTGGTCTCCATCGAGGACCCGCTGGACGAGAACGACTGGGACGGCTGGAAGGCCCTCACCGACGCCATCGGCGGCAAGGTGCAGCTGGTGGGCGACGACCTCTTCGTCACCAACCCCGAGCGCCTGGCCCGCGGCGTCAAGACCGCCACCGCCAACGCGCTGCTGGTGAAGGTCAACCAGATCGGCTCCCTCACCGAGACCCTCGACGCCGTCGCGCTGGCCCACAACAACGGCTTCAAGTGCATGATGAGCCACCGCTCCGGCGAGACCGAGGACACCACCATCGCCGACCTGGCCGTCGCCACCAACTGCGGCCAGATCAAGACCGGCGCCCCGGCCCGCAGCGACCGCGTCGCCAAGTACAACCAGCTCCTGCGCATCGAGGAGCTGCTGGACGACGCCGCCCGCTACGCCGGCGCCGCGGCCTTCCCCCGGTTCGCCTGGGAGGGCTGACATCTCCGGTCAGCGCGGACCCGCCCCCCGTGAGAACGCGGGGGGCAGGTTCCACCTGACTTCACGCGCGGCGATCCTCGCCGTCGTCATGTGCGCCATCGCGCTGAGCCTGGCCTACCCGGTGCGCGAGTACGTGGCGCAGCGCAGCGAGATCTCCCGGCTGCAGAAGCGGGAGGCCGCGGTGCGCAAGGACGTGCGGGAGCTCACCGAGAAGAAGGCCAGCCTGGGCGACCCCGACTACGTCAAGCGCGAGGCCCGGCGCAGGCTGCACTTCTGCGATCCCGGCGAGCAGTGCTACGTGGTCCTGGACGGCCAGGGCGGCACGTCCGAGCAGGAGGAGGAGACCGGTCCCACCCGCGTCCCGCCGTGGTACGAGACCCTGTGGCGGTCCGTGGAGGCCGCCGACCGGCAGGGCTGAGGGACCGGACGGCCGCGGCGGAGCGAGGATCGGCCGGGTCCCTTTAGGGGGGGGCCGGGAGGGCCGGGAGGGCCGTCCTCCGGGCCGGCGCGGCCCCATGGCCCGAGGTCCGTCCCCCGGACGGCCGCGGCGCAATAGACTCGTTGGCGTCTTTGCCGGTGACCGACCACAGGGAGTGCCCGCGCCGATGGACGAGCGTGACGTAGAGGCCGTCCAGGCCCAGCTGGGACGGCCGATCCGGGGTGCCGCCGAGGTGGCCCACCGCTGTCCGTGCGGGCTGCCCGACGTGATCGAGACCGCCCCGTACCTGCCGGACGGCTCGCCCTTCCCCACGCTGTACTACCTCACCTGCCCGCGCGCGGCCTCGGCCATCGGGCGGCTGGAGGAGCGCGGCCGGATGCGGGAGATGCAGGCGGCGCTGGCCGAGGACCCGGAACTGGCCGAGCGGTACCGCGCCGCGCACCGCGACTACCGGGAGCGCCGCGACCGGGCCGCGGCGAAGGAGGGCATGCCCTCGCTGCCCGAGGGCATGCAGACCGCCGGCGGCATGCCCGACCGGGTCAAATGCCTGCACGCGCTGGTCGCCCACGAGCTGGCCGCGCCCGGCAGCAACCCCTTCGGCCGCGAGGCGCTGGATGAACTGCCTGAATGGTGGCGTTCGGGATGCTGCGTCGATGCGATGATGGCCGACTAGGCACGGCTGTGTTCAGCTGCCTCTGGGAGGGGACATGACGCGGGTAGCCGCGATCGACTGCGGGACCAACTCGGTCCGGCTGCTCATCGCCGACATCGGCGAGGAGCTGCGGGACGTCGAGCGCGAGATGCGCATCGTCCGCCTCGGACAGGGGGTGGACGAGACGGGCGAGCTGGCCCCCGAGGCGCTGGAGCGCACCTTCAAGGAGATGCGCGCCTACGCCGAGCTCATCGAGCGGCACGGCGCCGAGCGGGTGCGGGTCGTGGCCACCAGCGCCACCCGCGACGCCCGCAACCGCGCCGACTTCGTGGCGGGCGTCGACGAGATCTTCGGGGTGAAGCCCGAGGTCGTCACCGGCGAGGAGGAGGCGCAGCTGTCCTTCACCGGGGCGACCAAGGACCTGGTCGCGCTGCGCCCGCTCCGCCCGTACCTGGTCGTCGACATCGGCGGCGGCTCCACCGAGTTCGTGGTGGGCGGCTCCGGCGTCGAGGCGGCCCGCTCGATGGACATCGGCTGCGTGCGGATGACCGAGCGGCACTTCAAGGGCGCCAACCCGCCCTCCCCGGAACTGATCTCCAACGCGGTCGCCGACATCGACGCCGCGCTGCGCGAGGTCCGCCGGAGCGTCCCGGTCGCCGACGCCCGCACCCTGGTCGGCCTGGCCGGATCGGTCACCACGGTCGCCGCGATGAGCATGGGCCTGGAGACCTACGACTCCGAGCGCATCCACCTGTCGCGCATCACCGCCGCCCAGGTCCACGAGACCACCCGCAGGCTGCTGCACATGACGCACGAGGAGCGGGCCGCCCTGGGGTTCATGCACCCCGGACGGGTGGACGTGATCGGCGCGGGCGCGCTGATCCTCGACCGGATCATGCGCGAGTACGGGTTCGGCGCGGTGGTCGTCAGCGAACACGACATCCTCGACGGCATCGCGTGGAGCCTGGCCTGAACCGCGCCGCTCCGGGGGACGGTGCCCGGGCCCCCGCGGCGGGGCCCGGCCGGCCGGCGCCGCGCGCCGACCGCCCGAACCGCCCGTTCGTCCCGCCCGGCACCGGCTGGCCCGGCGATCCCGCGGCGCCGGACACCCCGGTCGCGCACGACGCCGCCGAGGTGGCCGGGCTGGCGGCGCAGGCGCCCGGCCTGGCCGAGCTGTGCGCGCGGCAGTCGGTCTGCCGGGCGTGCGACAGGCTGGTGGAGTGGCGGGAGCGGGTCGCGGTGGAGCGGCGCCGCGCCTTCCGGGACGAGGAGTACTGGGGGCGTCCGATCGCCGGCTGGGGCGCCCCGGACCCGGAGATCCTCATCGTCGGGCTCGCCCCGGCCGCGCACGGCGGCAACCGCACCGGCCGCATCTTCACCGGAGACCGCTCGGGGGACTGGCTGTTCGCGTCCCTGTACCGGGTGGGGCTGGCCGTCCAGCCCGAGAGCGTGCACGCCGGGGACGGCCAGCGGCTGCTGCACACCCGGATGGTCGCCACCGTCCGCTGCGCGCCGCCCGACAACAAGCCGCTGCCGTCCGAACGCGACGCGTGCCGCCCCTGGCTGTCCAGGGAACTGGCCCTCACCCGGCCGAAGGTCGTCGTCGCGCTCGGCGGTTTCGCCTGGCAGGCGTTGTGGCCCGTGCTGGCCGAGGCGGGGCTGCCGGTGCCGCGGCCACGGCCGAGGTTCGGCCACGGCGCCGAGGCGACGGTGGGGGAGCTGCTGCTGCTCGGCTGCTATCACCCGTCCCAGCAGAACACCTTCACCGGCCGGGTGAGCGAGACGATGCTCGACGAGGTCTTCACCCGGGCGAAGGAAGCCGCGAAACTCTGAGCGGGCGCGGGTCCGGGGAGAGGGACAGGGCCGGGCTCAGCGGACTCGCCGCTGAACGCCCCCGTCAGGCCCTGACCCGTCCCCTGCCTCCGGCCCCCGCCGGAGGTCGTGACCCCGCTGGTCCCTCGTGTCACGAGGGCGGTTACGGAATATGGGATGACGCAAACCAGCGGAAGGTTCGGAATCCGGGGAGAAAAATCTCGGCCCCGAGCGGCCCCGGACTCCGTGGCGTGTGCCACACGCCGCGCGGAGCGGACGGGATAAGGGCGGACGTGCCTAAGATCGTCAAAGCGTCGCGACAAGGGAGAACAGCATGGTGGACGGGGCCGCGGCACGGCTGGAGCCGCTGCTGACCCGGATGCTGGGCGATCCGCTGCCGGTCCAGGTGCGCGCCTGGGACGGCAGCCGAATCGGTTCGTCCGCAACCCCGGTCTTCGTGATCCGCGACCGGCGGGCGTTGCGGCGGTTGTTGTGGAAGCCCGGCGAGATCGGCCTCGTCCGCGCCTACGTCACCGGCGAACTGGACATCGAGGGCGATGTCTGCACCGCGCTCGGCGCGTTGCAGCAGGTGCTGCGCCAGGGCGACGAGGCGATCCGGCTGAGCGGCGACGACAAGCGGGAGATCGTCCGGACGGCGGTGATGCTGGGCGCGGTCGGGCCCGAACCCAAGGCCCCGCCCGAGGAGGGCGGCCGCGGCCTGCTGGAGGAGACCCCCGAGGAGCTCTACGCCCGGATGGCCGACGGCGTGGGGATGATGGGCACGGGGTACTGGGCCGGCACGACGGATCCTGCGGAGGCGCAACGCGCCGACGAGGAGCGCCTCGCCGCCCGGCTCGCGGTGAAGCCGGGCGACTCGGTGCTGGAGCTCAACGCCGGCTGGGCCTCCTTCGCCGGCCGGCTCGCCCGGGAGCAGGGGGCGCAGGTGACCGCGGTGACCTCCTTCGGCACCACCCCGGCCGAAGGCGTGCGGGTCGTCCCGGACGTGCCCGCCGCGGGGGAGTACGACGCGGTCGTGGCCCTCGCCGGGATGCTGCCCCTGCACGGTGTGATCGACAGGGTCGCCGGGCTGCTCCGGCCGGGCGGGCGGCTGCTGGTCCGCCAGCCCGTGCACCGCCAGGACGCGGTCCAGCGCCCGTTCACCAGCGACTACGTCCTGGGCTCCGACGAGGAGCTGCCCACGCTCGGCTCGTTCATCGAGGCGCTGGACGCGGTGGGCCTGGAGGTGCGCCAGGTCGCGGCGCTGCGCGAGGACTACGCCCGCACCCTGCGGTCCTGGGCGGCGGCCCTGCAGCGCGGCCCCCTGGAGGACGGCCTCACCCGCACCTGGCTGCTGCACCTGGCGACCACCGCGCTGGCCGCCGAGGCCGGCCGGATCGGCCTGTACGAGCTCGACGCGGTGTTGAGATGAGTAACACAACTTGCGTACCGGAACGATTTACCGGTAAGGACCGTCTTAACGATGTGACGGTTCTCAGTTGCCGGAGGAAATGATGGAGAGCAGGAACCCCGCGTTCCGCAAGATGGGCGAGCAGGCGGGGCGCGAGTACACGCCTTCCCCGCAGCAGCTCCAGGACATGTACAACCAGCCGGCATACGCGCCGCCCGTGCCGGGCGTGCGGACCATGACGGTCGACGACGTCGTCGTCAAGAGCTTCCTCAGCCTCGGCACCCTGGCCCTCACCGGCGCCGCCGCCTGGGTCCTGAACCTGGGCATGGGCGTCGCGCTGGTCTCCGCCCTGATCGGGCTGGGCATCGGCCTGTACCTGAGCTTCTCGGGCAAGGCCAGCGCCGCGCTGACCCTGACCTACGCCGCCTTCTACGGCGTCGCGGTCGGCACGATCAGCCACATGTTCAACGACTTCTACAACGGCATCGTCTTCCAGGCGGTGATCGGCACGGCTCTGGCGTTCGGCGCCATGCTGGCCGTCTACTCGCTGCGGATCATCCGGGTGACGCCGAAGTTCACGAAGTTCGTCCTGGCGGCGGGCCTGGCCATGATCGGCCTCATGCTGGTCAACCTGGTCGCCGGCATGTTCAACGACACCGGCATCGGCATCCGCGAGAACGGCGCCCTGGGCATCGTCTTCAGCGTCGTGGCCATCCTGGTGGGCTGCTTCTTCCTGATGCTCGACTTCGACATGGTCGAGAAGGGCGTCCAGGCCGGCCTCCCGGAGAAGTACTCCTGGGCCTGCGCCTTCGCCCTCACCAGCACCCTGGTCTGGATCTACCTGGAGGTCCTGCGCCTCCTGGCGATCCTCAATAGCAGTGACTGAGTGAGCGAGCGGTAAGAACCGACGAGAGAGGCCCCCGGGGAATCCCGGGGGCCTCTCTCGCTGAGGCGATGAAAGCACTGCGGAGAGCGCGAACGCGCCTCTCCGCAGTACCACGGCACCCACCATCCCGGTATGACGGGCTGGTGTCAGCTTGCTGCCACAGCGACGGCCTGAGGCTAATACTGTCAGCTAAGCCTCTCCAAGATCATCGCCATGCCCTGGCCGCCGCCGACGCACATGGTCTCCAGGCCGAACTGCTTGTCGTGGAACTTCAGGCTGTTGATGAGGGTGCTGGTGATGCGGGCGCCCGTCATGCCGAAGGGGTGGCCGACGGCGATGGCGCCGCCGTTGACGTTCAGCTTGTCGATGTCGATGCCGAGGTCGTCCGCCGAGGGCAGGACCTGGGCGGCGAAGGCCTCGTTGATCTCCACCAGGTCGAGGTCGTCGACGGTCAGGCCGGCCAGGGCGAGGGCCTTGCGGCTGGCCTCGACCGGGCCCAGGCCCATGATCTCGGGGGAGAGGCCGGACACGCCGGTGCTGACGATGCGGGCCAGCGGGGTGATGCCCAGCTCGGCGGCCTTGGTGTCGCTCATGACGACCACGGCGGCGGCGCCGTCGTTCAGCGGGCAGCAGTTGCCCGCGGTGACCGTGCCGTCGGGGCGGAAGACCGGCTTGAGCTGGGAGACGGCCTCGTAGGTGGTGCCGGCGCGGGGGCCGTCGTCCTTGCTGGCCACGGTGCCGTCGGGCAGCGTGACCGGGGTGATGTCGGTGGCCCAGAAGCCGTTGGCGATGGCCTTCTCGGCGAGGTTCTGGGAGCGGACGCCGAACTCGTCCTGGCGCTGGCGGGAGACGCCCTTGAGCCGGGCGACGTTCTCGGCGGTCTGGCCCATCGCGATGTAGACGTCGGGCAGGACGCCCTCCTCGCGCGGGTCGGTCCAGTCCCTGCCGCCCTGGGCGAGGACGTCGGTGCGCTCCTTGCCGGGCAGGAACTTGTCGTTCTTGGTGTTCGGCAGGCTGTCGGAGTTGCCCAGGGCGAAGCCGGAGACGTGCTCCACGCCCGCGGAGACGATGACGTCGGCCTCGCCGGCCTTGATGGCGTGGAAGGCCATCCGGGTGGTCTGCAGCGAGGAGGAGCAGTAGCGGGTGACGGTGGCGCCGGGGACGGTGTCCAGGCCGAGCAGCACCGACACCACGCGGGCCATGTTGTAGCCCTGGTTGCCGCCGGGCAGGCCGCAGCCCAGCAGCAGGTCGTCGATGGTGTTCGGGTCGAGCTGGGGGACCTTGGCCAGGGCCGCGGAGACCATGCTGGCGGCCAGGTCGTCGGCGCGCAGGTCCTTGAGGGAGCCCTTGAAGGCGCGGCCGATGGGGGAGCGGGCGGTGGCGACGATCACTGCCTCGGGCATGGGATTCCTCATTCTCTCGGGCCGGGACTGCGGGCCGTTAAGTTACCAGTGAGTACTCTAATCCTGTTCTAGGACCAGATTCTAGAAATCCCTTTGATCGGTGCCCGGTGCCGGGGTCTTCTTTAGCCGTACATACCCGGAGTGGTGCCCGTGGTGTCGTGCGTGGAGTGCAGGGCGCCCTGCTCGTCCCGCCAGACGCGGTGGCCGCCGGAGGAGCCGGTGTACCAGGAGGGGGGCGGGCCGGGATCGGCCGCCTTGGCGCCGGTGGCCAGGTCGTAGGCGCACAGGGAGGCGACGGGGAAGAAGCCGGGGGCGCCGCCGGCCAGGCGCAGGGGCTCGGGCTCGGTGGTGCAGAAGGACCAGGTCCGCAGGGTCTCGGTCGGGACGGCGGCGGCCCGGTACAGGTCGAACGCGCTGCCCTTGCGGCCGGGGAGCCAGAAGCCGAGCACCGACAGGTCGGAGGAGAAGGACAGCCACCACGCCGAGCCGCGGGGCACCGCCGACGCCGGGATCGCGGCCAGCTTGCGGCCGGTGCGGGTGTCGATGCGGGCGAAGCCCTCGAAGGCGCCGGAGGCGCCCACCTCGCGGGTGACCAGGCCGACCGCGGGGTTCGGGCTCGGGTAGACCCGCAGCTGGCGCGGATGCGACCACACCTGCGAGCCGTCGGACAGCCGCAGCGCGAAGAAGCCGTAGGCCGACAGGGACCTGCCCCGCCGGGCCGGCGCGATGTGGCCGAGCAGCAGGTCGCCCGCGGTGCCGAACGACCAGCCGCCCGACAGGTCCACCCCCTCGCCCACGGCCTTCTCGACCGGGAACTCCCACAGCGGGCGCCCCGAGTCCGCGGAGTGCGCGGCCAGGACCGGCCGCTCGGCCATGCGGAAGACGACGACGCGGTCGCGGTCGGCGTGCTGGACCTCGGCCAGCCCGCGCAGCCGCCACAGGGCCCGGCCGGTGGCGCCCTCCAGCACCACGAACCGCGGGTCGCGCTGGGCGGTCGACTCCGCCAGGCACACGTTCACGCCGCAGGCCACCGGACCGAACGTGGAGTGCACGCCCCGCGCCCACCGGTGCTCGCCGGTGCGGGCGTCGCGGGCGACGACCATGGCCTTCCACGGGCCGCCGGACCTCGGCTCCAGCGCCACCACCACCGGTCCGGTGACGGCAGGGGGCTGCACCCCCATGCCGGGCAGCCGGCCGACCATCGTGGCCGGCTTCGTCCACAACCGCCGGCCGGTGGCCAGGTCGTCGACGACCGTCTCCAGCGTGCCGTCGTGGCGCAGGCCGGTGACGGCCACGACGCCCGAGCCCAGGACGGCCCTGCTGACCGCGTTGACCCCGCTGTCGGTCCAGCCCGCCGAGGCGTGGGCCACGTCGCGGCCCGTGCTGCCGGAGCAGCCCGCAGCCGTGAGTAGCGAGACGGAGGCGCAAAGTAGTCGCTTGAGGGCGGCCGAGGGCATGGGCGGGACTCCAGGAAGGGGAAGGCGCCTCGGGCTCAGATCGCGCCGGGTGCCACCTCCGGCAGGGCCGAGCCGTCAGACGCGGGACGGGCGGGAGCCGTGCCGCCCGTGCGGCGCAGCAGCGTGGCCCAGCGGGACATGCCGTCGCCGCCCCGCGCCGCCACCTCGGTGCCGGGCTTCTCCGCGGCCGAGGCGGCCGCGAGGTAGATGGGCAGGACTCCCTCGCCGAACGGGGCCTCGGGCTCGAGTCCCAGTGCGGCTGAGACCGAAGGTAGCAGGGCGGCCGCTGCCGCACCGTAACCTCGCGCAGACGGATGGTAACGATCCGCGGAGAAGAACTCGCCCGGCTCGATGGCGAAGTCGCGGCCCAGCAGGTCGCCCAGGGACACCGTGCGGCCCCCCGCCCGCACCGCCACCACGGTCTGCGCGGCGGCGAGCTGGCGGCTGGTGCGCCGGGCGATCCAGCGCAGCGGCTGCATGAGGGGTTCGACCGAGCCGAGGTCGGGGCAGGTGCCCACGACGACCTCGCACCCGCTCTCGCGCAGCCGGCGCACCGCGTTCTCCAGGTGCCGGACGGACTCGGCCGCGGGGATCCGGGCGGTCACGTCGTTGGCGCCGACCATGATCGCCGCCACCTGCGGCGCGGCCTCCAGCGCCCGGTCGACCTGCTCGGCCAGCGCCTCGGAGCGGGACCCGGAGACCGCCACGTTGGTCAGCCGCACCGGGCGCCCGGCGCTGGCGGCCAGCCCCGCGGCGATCAGGCAGGCGGCGGTCTCCTCGGGCTCGTCCACGCCGATCCCGGCGGCGGTGGAGTCGCCCAGCATGGCGAAGGAGATCGGCTCGCCGGGCAGCCACCGCCCGTGGAGACCGTCGGTGACCGGCGGCGGCAGGCTGGCCGAACCCTGGATGATCCGCCGGGCGAGCCTGGCCTCGGCCACCAGGAGGGCGAAGGTCAGCCCGCCCAGGACGGTCAGGCCGCCCCCGCCGAAGGCCGCCGCCGTCACGATCCGGCGCGTGGTCAGAGCTCTCAGCATGGGCTCGCTCACCCCCGGCAGGCTGGGCTAGTGTCAAACGGAATCTATCCGAGCGGCCGAGTGCTCGTTGCCGGAAACACCGGCCGAAACGGATAGGAAACATCTCGAGTATTCCCGTTCTCTCCAGCGCGCAAGACAAGGACGTCCCGTGCAGGTTCACGACTCGCTCATCCCCCTGATGGGGAACACTCCACTCGTGCGGTTGCGCAGGGTGACCGCCGGTGTGCCCGGCCAGGTGATCGCCAAGGTGGAGTACTTCAATCCCGGCGGCTCGGTGAAGGACCGCATCGCGGTCCGGATGGTCGACGCGGCGGAGGCCTCCGGGGCGCTGCGGCCCGGCGGGACCATCGTCGAGCCGACCTCCGGCAACACCGGCGTCGGCCTGGCCATCGTCGCACAGGAACGGGGCTACCGGTGCGTCTTCACCGTCCCGGACAAGGTCGCCGCGGACAAGGTCAACGTCATGCGCGCCTACGGCGCCGAGGTGGTCGTCTGCCCGACCGCGGTCGCCCCCGACCACCCGGACTCCTACTACTCGGTCTCCGACCGGCTGGTCCGCGAGATCTCCGGCGCCTGGAAGCCCGACCAGTACTCCAACCCGGAGAACCCCCGCTCCCACTACCTGAGCACCGGACCGGAGATCTGGGAGCAGACCGAGGGGCGGATCACCCACTTCGTGGCCGGAGTGGGCACCGGCGGCACCATCAGCGGCGCCGGACGCTACCTCAAGGAGGTCTCCGGCGGCCGGGTGAAGGTCGTCGGGGCCGACCCGGAGGGCTCGGTCTACTCCGGCGGCACCGGCAGGCCGTACCTGGTGGAGGGCGTGGGCGAGGACATCTGGCCCGCCACCTACGACCAGGAGATCTGCGACGAGATCATCGCGGTCTCCGACAAGGACTCCTTCACCATGACGCGGCGGCTGGCCCGCGAGGAGGGCCTGCTGGTCGGCGGCTCCTGCGGCATGGCGGTGGTCGCGGCGCTGCGGGTGGCCGAACGGGCCGGGCCCGACGCGGTCGTGGTGGTGCTGCTGCCCGACGGCGGACGCGGCTACCTGTCGAAGATCTTCAACGACGAGTGGATGCAGAACTACGGCTTCCTGTCGGCGGCCGGCGACGAGGCCAAGGTCGGCGACATCCTGTCCGGCAAGGACGGGCGGCTGCCGGAGTTCGTGCACGCCCACCCGCAGGAACGCGTCGGCTCGGTGATCGAGTTGATGCGCGAGTTCGACGTCTCCCAGGTGCCGGTCCTCAAGGAGGAGCCGCCCGTCATGGCGGCCGAGGTCGTCGGCTCGATCGGCGAACGCGAGCTGCTCGGCCTGCTGGTGGCGGGCAAGGCGCACGTGGACGACCCGCTCTCGCAGCACATGTCGGCGCCGCTGCCCACGCTCGGCTCGGGCGACCCGGTCTCCCGTGCGGTGGAGGTGCTGGAGAAGCACGGCGCGGCGGTCGTCCTGGTGGACGGCAAGCCCGCCGGGATGCTCAGCCGCCAGGACCTCCTGGGGTTCCTGGCCTCCTCCTGAGGCCTGTGACGGGTGAAGGGGCGGCCTCCTCGCGGAGACCGCCCCTTCGGGTGTTTCACGGAGCGCCGGCTACTGCTTGGCGAGCTCCGGCTGGGGCTCGGAGTCGGCCTTCGTCCGGTCGCCGTGTCCGGGCCACCAGGCGAGGCGGCCGAGCATCGCGGTGATGGCCGGGACCAGGAACATCGACATGACGAACGCGGCGAGCATGATGCCGACGGCCACGCCGAAGCCCATCTGCTGCATCATCGCGACCGGTGCCAGCATCATGACGGCGAAGGTGCCCGCCAGGATGATTCCGGCCGCCATGACCGTCGGGCCGCCGTGCTCGACGGCCAGGGCCGCCGCCTTGCGCGGCTCGTGGCCCTCGCGCGCCTCCTCGCGGAGCCGCGCGGTCATGAGGATGTTGTAGTCGGTGCCGATCGCCAGCACGAACAGGTACATGATGATCGGCAGCTGGAAGGTTACGCCCGGCTTGTCCATCAGGCCCTGGAAGACGTACACCGTGGCGCCGATGGTGGCCGCGAAGCCCAGCAGCACCGCGGGCACCAGGTAGAGCGGTGCCACGAGGCTGCGCAGCTGCAACGCCAGGATCAGCGCGATGAGCAGTGCCGCCACCGGCAGGATGACCGAAAGATCGCGGTTGTTCACCTCATTGATGTCGGCGAAGAGCGCTGTCGTGCCGCCGACGTACGCGCGGGTGCCGTCGGGCGCCATGTCGTGCACGGCGGGCCGCAGGTCGTCCTTGACCAGGGTGATCGCGTCGTTGGCGAGCGGGTTCTCCTTGAGTACCAGGTCGATCCGGGCGATCGTCTTGGTCTTCTCGCCCGGGACGGGCGGCTGGACGGCGCCCACGCCGGGCGCGGACTTGGCCGCCTCGGCGAAGGAGGCGAGCTGCTCCTGGGTGAGGTCGGCGCCGCTCTCGCTCTTGAGGTAGACCTGGACGGGGGTGCTCAGGCCGACCGGGAAGCCCTTCTCCAGGTCCTTGACCGCCTCGGCGGACTCGGTGTCCTGCGGGAATCCGGCCTGGAAGTCGTAGTCGGCCTTGAACATCAGCACGCCCGAGGCCAGCGCGGCCAGGATCCCGCCGGACACCAGCGCCACCACCAGGGGCTTGGCGCCGACGAACGCGCCGACCTTGCGGGCGGTGCTCGCCTTCGGCTCCTTCTGCCATGACTTGGAGGGCCAGAAGACCTTGGTGCCGAGCAGGACGATGATCGCCGGGATCAGGGTCAGCGAGGTGATCGCCATGACGATCACCGCGATGGCCAGGGACGGGCCCCAGGCGCTGAACACCCCGAAGGCGGCCAGCAGCAGCACCAGGAACGCCGCCGCGACGGCGGCCGCGGCCGAGGAGATGACCTCGCCCACCCGCTCCACCGCCAGGATCATCGCGGTCCGCTTGTCGTCCCCGGCGCGCAGCCGCTCCCGGAACCGGAACATGAGGAACAGGTAGTAGTCGGCGCCGATGCCGAACAACACGATCAGGATGATCGTCTGCAGCTGGTCGTCGCCGGAGAAGTCCATGATCTTGGAGGCGACGCCGATCAGCCCCATCGCCACCTCCATGACCACCGAGATCACGATGATCGGGATGATCGCGGCCAGCGGGGCGCGGAAGATCAGCAGGATCAGGCCGATGATCAGCACGAAGGTCGCGATGCCGACGATGGCGAAGGCCCGGTTGAAGGACTCCTCGTTGTCGACCCAGCTGGCGATGTCGCCGCCGATCTTGGCCTGCAGGCCGCTGCCCTCGAGCTGGCCGGGCAGCGCCTTGCGCAGGTCCCGGACGGCGTCGAGCTGCTTCTGCTGGTCCTCCAGGCTCTCGCCGGTCATCGGCACGTTGATGACCTGGACCTGCTTGTTGGGCGAGACCGCCTGGGGCCCGGTGACGATCGCGGAGACCATCTCGGGCTTGGGCAGGGCCTGGGCCACCTGGGTGACCTTGGCCACGTCCTGCTCGCCGAGCGGCTTGCCGTCGGCGCGGGTGACCACGATCATCGCGGAGACCGTCTCGGTCTGCGGGAAGGCCTGCGCGGAGATCTCGGCGGCCTGCAGCGACTCGTACTTGGAAGGGAGGAAGTTGCTCTGGTCGGACTCGGTCTCCAGTTTGGGCGAGAGGGCGATGACGAGCACCGCCACTACAAGCCACGCCGCGATGGTCCACCAGGGATGCTTGACGACGGCGTTGCCGAGCCGTCCGAACATTGCGGAGCCTCTCTGCTGTGGGGGGTTTATGCAGTCTTTACAGAATCTAGAGGTGGGCTTGGTGCTCTGTGATCCACCCCCATGCCGAGAAACCGCCTGATACCTGCGGGGGAGGCCGACCTCCCTCAGGATGAGAAAGCGGGCGCCTACCCTGGGGGGATGAACGACCGGAGCTTCGAGACACTGGCGATCCACGCGGGGCAGGAACCCGATCCGGTGACGGGGGCGGTGGTGCCGCCGATCTACCAGGTGTCCACCTACCAGCAGGACGCGATCGGCAGGCTGCGCGGCGGGTACGAGTACAGCCGCAGCGCCAACCCGTCCCGCACGGCCCTGGAGGAGTGCCTGGCGGCGCTGGAGGGCGGGAGGCGGGGGCTGGCCTTCGCGTCGGGGCTGGCGGCGGAGGACGCGGTGCTGCGGGCGCTGTGCGGGCCCGGCTCGCACGTGGTGATCCCGAACGACGCCTACGGGGGCACGTACCGGTTGTTCGCCAAGGTGTACGAGCGCTGGGGCGTGACGTTCTCGCCCGTGCCGCTGGCGGACCCGGCGGCCGTGCGGGCGGCGGTCCGGCCCGAGACGTCCCTGGTGTGGCTGGAGACGCCCACCAACCCGCTGCTGGGCATCGCCGACATCCAGGCCATGGCGGGGATCGCCCACGAGGCCGGGGCGCTGCTGGTGGTCGACAACACCTTCGCCAGCCCCTACCTGCAGCAGCCGCTGGCGCTGGGCGCCGACGTGGTGCTGCACTCCACCACCAAGTACATCGGCGGGCACTCCGACGTGGTCGGCGGGGCCGTGGTCACCGCCTCGGACGAGGTGGGCGAGCGCCTGGCCTACCACCAGAACGCGATGGGGGCGGTCGCCGGGCCGTTCGACTCCTGGCTGACCCTGCGCGGGATCAAGACCCTGGCCGTCCGGATGGACCGGCACGGCGCCAACGCCGCCCGGGTCGTGGACCTGCTCACCCGGCACCCGAAGGTCACCGGCGTGCTCTACCCGGGCCTGCCCGACCACCCGGGCCACGAGACCGCCGCCAAGCAGATGCGCGGCTTCGGCGGCATGGTCTCCTTCCGCATGGCCTCGGAGGAGGCGGCGGTGCGCGTCTGCGAGGCCACGGAGCTGTTCATCCTGGGCGAGTCCCTGGGCGGCGTGGAGTCCCTGATCGAGCATCCGGCGCGGATGACCCACGCCTCGGCCGCCGGGTCCCCGCTGGAGGTCCCGGCGGACCTGGTGCGCCTGTCGGTCGGCATCGAGGAGGCGGGGGACCTGCTCGCCGACCTGGAGCAGGCCCTGGAGAAGGCGTGACGGGGAGGGAACCGGGGGCCTGGGGCCGCCCCCGGAGGGACAGGGGTCAGTCGGCGTTCCAGTAGCTGCCGCCCTCGAAGATGAGGGCGGCGGCGCCGACCAGGCCGGCCGTTTGGCCGAGGGCGGCGGGCACGACGCGTACGTTGCGGGCGAACTCCATGCGCGCGTGGGCGCGGAAGGTCTCCTCCAGGGGGGCGAACAGCAGCGGTCCGGCCTGGGCGAGGCCGCCGCCGATGGCGACGACGTCCAGGTCGCACAGGTGGGTGGCCGAGGCGATGCCGATGCCCAGGGCGCGGCCCGCGCGGCGCATGGCGGCGACGGCGATGGGGTGGCCGCGGCCGGCGTCGGCGGCCAGGTCCTTGGCGGTGGCCACCATCTGCTCCGAGCGCCAGCCCTCGGCCTGCGCCCAGGCGGCCAGGGCCGGGCCGCGGGCGATGGCCTCCAGGCAGCCGCGCCCGCCGCAGGTGCAGGGCAGGCCGCCGGGGTCGACGACGATGTGGCCGATGTGCCCGGCGTTGCCGCTGGCCCCGTCGATGAGGCGGCCGCCCAGGATCAGGCCGCCGCCCACACCGGTCGAGACGACCATGCCCAGCACGTTGCCGGCGCCCTTGCCCGCGCCGCGCCAGTGCTCGCCGACCGCGACGGCCACGGCGTCGTTGTGCACCCGGACGGGAAGGCCCGGGTGGCGTTCGCGCAGCCGGTCGCGCAGGGGGAAGCGGCGCCAGCCGGGGATGTTGAGCGGGGAGACCTCGCCCGAGGGCCACTGCATGGGCCCGCCGCAGCCCACGCCGACGCCGATCAGCTCGCCGTCGGTGTGCAGCTTGTCGAGCAGGGCCTCCAGGGTCCGCCAGAGGCCCTCGGCGTCCACCCGGGGCGTCTCGGTCCGCTCGTAGGACTCGATCCTCCCGTTCGGTTCGACGATGCCCACGGCCATCTTGGTGCCACCGATGTCTACGGCTAGAACGCGCTCTTCTTTCATATGGCGCTGTCCTTCCTGTGGTCGGATTCTGCGAAGGCGAGAATGGAGGCGGTGAAACCGTGAATATGGTTGCGGCCGGCGACCGGACCGATCTCCCCGTCGGCGAAGAAGCCGCCGACGGAGCCGAACCGGTCCAGGGCCCGCACGTCGTGGTCCGAGGCGCCGAACATCGCGCGTCCCCGGCCGTTGCAGGAGAACAGCAGGGCGCCTTCGACGGGGCCGATGTCGAAGCCCCGTACCAGCCTGGCGAGGTTGCTGTCGGCGGCCCCGGCGTCGCGCACCTGGAACCTGACGGTCTGGCCGGTGGTGACCACGTCGCCGACGGCCAGCGCCCCGGTGTCGGCGTCGACGCCGACGACCCCGCGCACCAGGAAGTCGCCCTGCTCGTGCTCCTCGGCGTACTCGTCCATGGCGATCCCGATGAGCAGGCCCTGGGTGGCCAGCTCGCGCTCGGGTTCGGTCAGGTCCGAGATGATCTCCTCCAGCTTGTCCAGGGCGGGCGCCCCGGCCAGCTCGAACAGCACGTTCTGCTCGGCGCTGGTCACCGTCATCGGGGGGCCGATGGGCCGGGCGCCCTGGCTGAGCAGGGTCACCGCGTGCACCGGGCCGCCGATGACCACGCCGACCGCGCCCGCCTCGACGATCTGGTCGTCCACGAAGAGCCGGGTCTCGCCCTGGCCGCCGCCCGCGAGGCCGCCGACCAGCGGGAGACCGGGCAGGACCTCCTCGGAGCGCTCGACGAAGGCGTCCACGGGGAAGGAGTACGGGTCGGCGAGCAGGATCCCCGCCACGTCCTCCGGTGAGTTCTCCGGCATGCCGACCACCACCAGGCGCTCGTCGGCCTGGAGGGTCTCCAGCCGGAAGGGCTCCAGGCGCGCCCCCGGCAGGATCGCCGCCCAGGCGCTGACCGCCGAGGCCTCCTCGATGCCCCTGCCCGCCGCGATCACCCCGTCGGCGCTGCAGCCCAGCACCGTGCGGGCGTCGCTGAAGGCCATGGCGTGCCGCGCGGCCCGTTCGACCTCCTGCGGGTCCGTCCCGTTGACGAACACGCACAGGAGGTCGGCTCTTGTGTCCAGAGTCCGTGTCGCCTGCCGTACGGCCTCCTCGGCCGCGCGGACGAGATCGGGCCCCATTGCCAGTCCGTCCCCGAAACGAGTCATGTTTTGATTCAACCGGTCTTGACCCAGATCCGAAACCACTCCCGTGTAAACAGTGCGGTCGGGACATGAGGGACGTAATCTCTCTCAGGTGCCTTCCCAACCGCGTGAGACCACGCTTGCCGAGTTGCTCGACTCCGGTCATGTTCACCGGCCGGTGAAGACCGAGCTGCGAGAAAATCTCCTGTCACGTTTGAAAACAGGGGAAAAGAGATTTCCCGGGATCGTCGGTTTCGATGAGACAGTGCTCCCCCATGTGGAACGGGCACTGCTCGCGGGCCACGATCTGGTCCTGCTGGGGGAGCGGGGCCAGGGAAAGACCCGTCTGATCCGCACCCTGGTCGGCCTGCTCGACGAGTGGACGCCGGTGATCGAGGGCTGCGAGATCAACGACCATCCTTTCCGGCCTGTCTGTATCCGGTGTAAGAAGCTGGCCGAAAAGGCCGGCGGAGAGCTGCCGGTCACCTGGCGGCACCGGGAGGAGCGGTACGGCGAGAAGCTCGCCACACCCGACACCTCCGTCGGCGACCTCATCGGCGACGTCGACCCGATCAAGGTCGCCGAGGGCCGCACCCTGGGCGACCCGGAGACGGTGCACTACGGGCTGGTGCCCCGCACCAACCGGGGGATCTTCGCCGTCAACGAGCTGCCCGACCTGGCCGAGCGCATCCAGGTGGCGCTGCTGAACGTGCTGGAGGAGCGGGACGTGCAGATCCGCGGCTACTCGCTGCGGCTGCCGCTGGACCTGCTGCTCATCGCCTCGGCCAACCCCGAGGACTACACCAACCGCGGCCGGATCATCACCCCGCTCAAGGATCGCTTCGGCGCGGAGATCCGCACCCACTACCCGCTGGAGCTCACCACCGAGCTGGACCTGATCGTCCAGGAGGCCGACCTCGTCGCCGAGGTGCCCCGGCACCTGCTGGAGGTGGTCGCCCGGTTCACCCGGCTGGTCCGCGAGTCCAAGGCCGTGGACGCCCGCTCCGGCGTGTCGGCGCGGTTCTCCGTGGCGGGGGCCGAGACGGTCGCGGCGGGGGCGCTGCGCCGCGCCGCGCTGGCCGGCGAGGAACGGGCGGTGGCCCGGGTCTGCGACCTTCCCTCCGTGGTGCCGAGCCTGATGGGCAAGGTCGAGTTCGAGGTCAGTGAGGAGGGCCGCGAGCAGGAGGTGCTGGAGCACCTGCTGCGCCGCGCCGTCGCCGAGACCTTCCGGCGCAGCCTGGGCGGCGCGGACCTGTCGGGGCTGCTGGAGCGGTTCGATGCGGGCGAGAGCGTGGACACCGGCGAGCTGGTGCCCTCGGCGGAGCTGCTGCGCAGGCTCGGCCCGGTGCGCGGCCTCGCCAAGCTGATGGAGCTGCTGGAGCTGGACGGGGACTCGCCCGGCCAGGCCGCGGCGGCACTGGAGTTCGCGCTGGAGGGCCTGTACCTCACCCGGCGCCTGTCCAAGGACGTCTCGGGCGAGGGCTCGACCTACCGCACCTGAGGCAGCAGAAGGGGAACCATGAAATACCGGTACGGACCGTACCGGGAGGGGCCCGACCCGCTGGCCCCTCCGTACGACGTCCGCGAAGCGCTCGACGCCGTCGGCGAAGAGGTGCTGAACGGCGGCCGCGTCGCCGACGCGCTGCGCGACCTGCTGCGGCGGGGCCTGACGGGCGAGAACGGCCGCCGCGGCCTGGACGACCTGCTGCGGCAGGTCCGCGAGCGCCGCCGCGAGCTGCGCGAGCGCGGCCGCATGGACGGGATCCTCCAGGAGGCCAGGGCGCTCCTGGACACCGCGATCGGCCAGGAGCGGGCCGAGCTGTTCCCCGACCCGTCGGACGAGGCGCGGCTGCGCGAGGCCGAGCTGGACCAGCTGCCGTCCGACACCGCCCGTGCCGTCCGGGCGCTGCGGGACTACCAGTGGCGTTCCGAGGCGGCCCGGCAGACGTTCGAGCGGCTGAAGGGCATGCTGCGCGACGACGTGCTGGACGCCCAGTTCGAGGGGCTCAAGCAGGCGCTCCAGGGCGGCGACCCGGCTCAGGCGGAGCGGGTCAAGCACATGATGGCCGCGCTCAACGCGATGCTGGAGGCCGACGCCAGGGGGGAGCACCGCCAGGAGGACTTCGACGCCTTCATGGCGGAGTACGGGGAGTTCTTCCCCGACGCCCCGCAGACCCTCGAGGAGCTGGTGGACTCCCTGGCCCGCCGCTCGGCCGCGCTGAACCGGCTGATGAACTCCCTCAGCCCCGAGCAGCGCGCCGAGCTGGCCGGGCTGATGTCCGAGGCGCTGCAGGACGCCGGGCTGGACCTGGAGATGTCGCGGCTCGGCGAGTCGCTGCGCCGCCGCCGCCCCGACCTGGACTGGACGGGCGGCGAGAGCATGGACGGCCAGGACCCCCTGAGCCTGGCCGACGCCACCAGCGCGCTGTCCGACCTGGCCGACCTGGAGGAACTGGAGTCGGCGCTGCGCCAGGACTACCCGGGCGCGAGCCTCACCGACGTGGACGAGGAGGCCGTCCGGCGCGCGCTGGGGCGGAGCGCCGCGGACGACCTGGCCGAGCTGCGCCGGATCGAGGCGGAGCTGGAGCGCCAGGGCTACCTCGACAGGGAGGGCGGCCGGCTCGAACTGACGCCCAAGGCCGTCCGGCGGCTGGGGCAGACCGCGCTGCGCAAGGTCTTCTCCCGGCTCAGGGGCGGCCGGAACGGGCAGCACGACCAGCGCGACGCCGGCCAGGCGGGGGAGTTCACCGGCACGTCGCGGCAGTGGCGGTTCGGGGACGAGCAGCCGCTGGACGTGGTCCGGACGGTCTCCAACGCCCTCCTGCGCGACCCGTCGGACGTGCGGCTGCTGCCGGAGGACTTCGAGGTCAAGGAGACCGAGCGGCGCAGCTCGGCCGCGGTCTGCCTGCTGGTGGACCTGTCGTACTCGATGGTCACGCGCGGCTCCTGGGCCGACGCCAAGCAGACCGCCCTGGCGCTGCACTCCCTGGTCAGCACCCAGTACCCGCAGGACGCCATCCAGATCATCGGGTTCTCCCGCCACGCGCGGGTGCTGCACCCCGAGCAGATGGCCGTCCTGGAGTCCGACTGGGTCCAGGGCACCAACCTGCACCACGCGCTGCTGCTGGCCGGCCGGCACCTGGACGCCCATCCGGGCTTCGACCCGATCGTGCTGGTGGTGACCGACGGCGAGCCGACCGCGCACCTGCGGTCCGACGGGATACCGGTGTTCGACTACCCTCCGGCGCCCGAGACCCTGGCGCTCACCTTCGCCGAGATCGACAAGATGACCCGGCGGGGCGCCACCCTCAACGTGTTCATGCTGGCCGAGGACCGCAGGCTGGTGGCGTTCGTGGAGGAGCTGGCCAGGCGCAACGGCGGGCGGGTGTTCTCCCCCGACTCCGGACGTCTCGGAGAGTACGTGGTCAGCGACTATCTGCGAGCGAGAGGCTGACCGGAGGGTTAAGGTCGTGGTATGTCGACAGCTGATCGCATCCTGCTCATCCTGCACGTCGCGTTCGCCATCTTCACGCTGGGACCGCTGACCGCCGCCACCATGTCCACGCCCCGCTACATCCGGGCGCGCGACGTCCAGGTCCTGCGCCACCTGCGGCTGACGACCCGGATCTACGGGCTGGGCACCCTGGGCATCTTCCTGTTCGGCCTGTTCCTGGCCAAGGGCAGGTTCGACCAGATGTGGCTGTCGGCGTCGATGACGCTGTTCATCGTCGCCTTCGTGCTGCTGCTGCTCATCGAGCGCGACCAGGGCAAGGTGATCTCCAAGCTCTCCGGCGCGGCGCCGTCGGGCGGGACGGGGCAGGAGCCGGGGCACGGCGGCGCGGCGGCCCCGGACACCGGGGCCGAGCAGAGCCGCATCGCCGCCCTGGCGGGCATCACCGCGCTGCTGTGGATCGTGATCCTGGTGCTGATGATCTGGCACTGACGCCAGGGCGCCGCGTGCTCACCTGGCCCATTTGGCGATCCACTTGAGCACCTGGTTGTAGTTCTTCTTGTTCTTGAGGATCTCGGCGCCGTGCCGGTCGCCGGGCAGCTCCCGCAGGGTCACCGGGACGTCCGCCGCGCGCATCTCGGCGCGCAGCGCCTGGCTCTGCTCGGCGGTCACGAACTCCTTGGCCGAATGCACGATCAGGGCGGGCGCGTCGCCCTCGGTGACGTGCTCGTCGGGGGTGGCGTCGGTGAGCAGGGGCCAGCAGTCGGGGTCCTGGAAGACCGGCGTGCAGCCCAGCAGCTGGATCACCGCCTGGCGCAGCCTGCGGGTGTGGTAGTCCGCGCCGTCCCGCCCGCCGGCCTCGTAGCCGTCCATCGGGGAGTTCACGGGCGACAGCGCCACCACGGCCCGCACCCGGCTGCCGCCCGTCCCGTGGACGGCGAGCATGGAGGCGAGCTGCCCGCCCGCCGAGGTGCCCATCGCGATGATGCGCTTGGGGTTGACGCCCAGCTTCCCGGCCTTCTTGCGGATGTACTTCACCGCGGCCTCGGAGTCCTCGCGCTGCGCGGGCCAGACGGCCTGCTGGCTCAGCCGGTAGTTGGCGGAGAACACCACGTAGCCGCGCCCGGCGAGGTCCTTGGCGAAGGACTTCCAGTGCGACTTGTCGCCGCCCCACCAGTAGCCGCCGTGGATGAGCAGGATGGCGGGCCGCTTCTTCTTGTTCTTGGCGGGCGCTGCGTAGACGTCCATGCGCTGCGATTTCAGGGCACCGAACGAGACGGTCTTCATCTTGACCGTCGGGGCGGCCTGGGCCGGTCCGGCCCAGCCCACGGACGCCACCAGAATCGCGGAAGTGACCAGAAGCACGCGCATGGAGCAGCAGCCTAGTGGGTGTGAACCTCTCATAGGGGAAAGACCGGGACAGTCGTCCGAAGCCCCTTCGACCCCCTCCGTCTCGCAAGATCCGGTACGTGCAGGGTAACGTCCCCTCTGACCAGCAGTGCGACTGAGCCGAAGACACGGGAGATCCCGCAGTGAGCCGAACCGCGTACTGGACCGCGGCCGCCGTCCTGTCGGCGGTCCTGGTCGCGGTTCTCCCCTTCGCCGTGGGGGTGATCAGGGAGGAGACCGCCGCGAAGGACCCGGGCACCTCGCAGCGCGAGCCCGCCGCGAAGCGGGAGTACGAGCTGATCGGCTACTTCCCGCGCTGGGCGGCCTACCAGCGCGACTTCCGGGTGAAGAACCTGGTGACCAGCGGGGCGGCCGACAACCTCACCACGATCCAGTACGCCTTCGCCGAGCCGGACCCCAAGGGCCGCTGCTCGGTGACGGCCAAGGGCGGGTCGGGCGCCAGTGCCCACGACGACTACGTGCGCTCCTACAAGGCCGAGGACAGCGTCGACGGGGTCGGCGACGAGGCGGGCGACCGCCTGCGCGGGCACTTCGGGCAGCTGCAGCGGCTCAAGCGGAAGTACCCGGACCTGAAGATCAACCTCGCGATCGGCGGCTGGACCGGCTCGAAGTACTTCTCCAACGGGGCGCTCACCGCGGCCTCGCGCAAGGCGATGGTCGAGTCCTGCCTCGACCTGTTCATCCGGGGCGACCTGCCCGAGGTCGAGGGCGCGGGCGGCGACGGCGCGGCCAAGGGCCTGTTCGACGGCATCGACATCGACTGGGAGTGGCCCGGCTCGCCCGGCTACAACGACAACGTGCACCGGCCCGAGGACAAGCGCAACCTCACCCTCCTGCTGGCCGAGTTCCGCCGCCAGCTCGACGCGCAGGGCAGGGCCGACGGCAGGCGGTACGGGCTGACGATGTTCATGCCGGCCGCGCCGGGCGACGTCAAGCACCTCGAGGTCGAGAAGATCCACCGCTACCTCGACTACGGCAGCCTCCAGGGTTACGACCTGCACGGCCAGTGGGAGGAGCGCACCAACCACCAGAGCAACCTCTACGACGTCGCCGACGACCCCGGCACGCCCGGGAGGTTCAGCGTGGACGCCTCGCTCGGCGCCTACCTCGAGGCCGGGTGGCCCGCCTCCAAGATGACCCTCGGCATCCCGATGTACGGCCGCGGCTGGAAGGGCGTCCCCGGTAAGAACAAGGGGCTCTGGCAGGCCGGGACGGGCCCGGCCGAGGGCGCGCACGAAGAGGGCCTGGAGGACTACAAGGTCCTCGTCGGGCGCGAGGGCACCGTCCACCGGGACGACGAGGCGGGCGCCGTCTGGAAGTACGACGGCGAGACCTGGTGGTCCTACGACGATCCGGAGCTGGTGACCATGAAGGCCGCCTACATCAAGAAGAAGAAGCTCCGCGGCGGCATGTTCTGGTCCCTGGACGGCGACGACGACCGGGCGTCCCTGAGCAAGGCCCTGTTCAAGGCGCTCTCCTGACGGACGCCGCCCTCTCCTGAGCTGCCAGGATGAGGACATGAGCCACACCGTCACCCTGGACGCGATCCGCCGGGCGCAGGAGGCGCTGGGCGGCGTGCTCGTCCGCACCCCGCTGCTGCGCTCCCGGCACCTTTCGGAACTGGTGGGCGGGCCCGTCTACCTCAAGTGCGAGAACGTGCAGCGCACCGGCTCCTACAAGATCCGCGGCGCCTACACCCGGATCTCGCGGCTGAGCGAGGAGGAGCGGGCCAGGGGAGTGGTGGCGGCCAGCGCGGGCAACCACGCGCAGGGGGTGGCGCTGGCCGCCTCGCTGCTGGGCTGCAAGGCGACCATCTTCATGCCGGCGGGCGCGCCGCTGCCCAAGGTGGAGGCCACCCGCGCCTACGGGGCCGAGATCATCTACCCGGGCGACACCGTGGACGCGT
The DNA here is from genome assembly GCF_002995495.1 of Actinocorallia populi. Taxonomy (GTDB): domain Bacteria; phylum Actinomycetota; class Actinomycetes; order Streptosporangiales; family Streptosporangiaceae; genus Actinocorallia; species Actinocorallia populi. The sequence goes on from NZ_PVZV01000011.1 coordinate 176,754, forward strand.
GCCTGCCCGCCGCGCAGGAGTACGCCAAGGAGCGGGGCGCGGTGTTCATCCACCCGTTCGACCACCCCGACATCGTCGCCGGACAGGGGACGCTCGGGCTGGAGATCCTCCAGGAGTGCCCGGACGTGCGGACGGTCGTCACCGCGGTGGGCGGCGGCGGCCTGGCGTCCGGGCTGGGCGTCGCGCTCAAGGGCGACGGGTTCACCGGGAGCCTGCTGGGCGTCCAGGCCAAGCGCGCCGCGGCCTTCCCGCCGTCCCTGGCGGCGGGCCGCCCGGTGGGCGTCACGCCGAGCCCGACGATGGCCGACGGCATCGCGGTGGGGCGGCCCGGCGAGCTCACCTTCGAGCTGGTCTCGCGGTACGTCGACTCGGTGGTGACGGTCTCCGAGGAGTCGATCTCCCGGGCGATGCTGCTCACTCTGGAGCGGGCCAAGCAGGTGGTGGAGCCGGCCGGCGCCGCCTCCGTCGCCGCGCTGCTGGAGCACACCTACGCGATGCGCCCGCCGGTCGTGGCGGTGCTGTCCGGCGGCAACATCGACCCGCTGCTGCTGTCCAAGGTGCTGCGGCACGGCCTGGCCACCGCCGGGCGCTACATGGTGGTGCGGGTGCGCATCACCGACCGGCCGGGCGCGCTGGTGCGGTTGTTGTCGCAGCTGGCCGAGCTCGGCGTCAACGTGCTGGACGTCATGCACGAGCGGGTCGCCGCCCGGCTCCACCTGGAGGACGCCGAGGTGGTGCTGCACCTGGAGACCCGCGGCCCCGAGCACAGCGAAGAGGTCATGGGGCGGCTGCGCAGGCAGGGTTACACGGTCAAGTTCAGCTGAGCGGGGGAGCCGTCACAGCTTGGGCTTGCCCGCCTTGTGCACCCACTTGTCGAACAGGGCGTCCAGCTGCCTGCCGCTGAACTTCTCGGCGAAGGCGTGGAACTGCGCGGTGCTCACGGTCCCGCCCTTGTTGGCGGCGAGCCAGCCGCGGACGAGCCGGAAGAAGACGTCGTCGCCGAGCTCCTTGCGCAGCGCGTGCACGGTCATCGCGCCCCGCTGGTAGACGAGGCTGTCGAAGATGTGGTCGCGGCCCGGGTCGCTCAGCACGCCCTTCCACACGTCGGCCTCGGGACCCGCGGCGTAGGCGTTGCGGAAGATCTGCTCGGCGGTGGCCCCGCCGCTGCGCTCCCGCCACATCCACTCGGCGTAGGTGGCGAAGCCCTCGTTGAGCCAGATGTCCTTCCAGCGGGCGGGGGTGACGCTGTCACCGAACCACTGGTGGGCCAGCTCGTGCACGATGAGGTCGTCCGGCGGGTTCTTGCCCGGGGTGTTCCAGTCGTGCACCGGCCGGGCCTGGGTCTCCAGGGAGTAGCCGACGTCCAGCTCGTCGACGATGCCGCCGGTCGAGGTGAACGGGTAGGGGCCGAAGAGCTTGGACTGCCACTTCAGCACGGTCCGGGTCTTCTTGTCGTAGGACCTGAGCTGCTTGCGGGAGGAGGCCAGCCCGGAGTCGAACGCCACGACGCTCTGCAGCCCGCCCGCCTTCGTGCGCAGCGTCTCGTAGTCGCCGATCGCGACCATCGACAGCTCGCTGGACATGGGCTGGCGCATCCGCCAGCGGTGGACCGACTTGTCGCCCTTGACCTTGCGGCTGACGAAGTCGCCGTTGGCCAGCGCCGTCAGCTTGCGCGGCACGGTGATGGCGAAGGTGTAGGTCGCCTTGTCTTTGGGGGTGTCGTTGACGGGGAACCAGCTGGCGGCGCCGAACGGCTGGTTGAGCGCGACCGCGCCGTCGGCGGTGGCGATCCAGCCGGACGAGCCGAGCGGCTTGTCGGAGATCTTCTGCGGCCGCCCGCTGTAGCGCACCGTGACGGTGAACCTCTTGCCCAGCCGCAGGCCCTTGGCCGGGGTCACGGTCAGCTCCTGGGCGCCGGACCGCCGCCACTGGGCGGCCTTGCCGTTCACCCTGACGCTCTGGACGGTCAGGCCGTGCAGGTCGAGGTTGAAGCGCGAGAGGTGCTGCACCGCCGTGGCGGTGATGGTCGCCGTGCCGGTCAGGTGCCCGGTCGCCGGCTCGTAGGCGAGGCGGAGCCCGTAGTGGCGGACGTCGTAGCCGCCGTTGCCCATCTTGGGGAAGTACGGGTCGCCGGCGCCCGCGGAGCCGGGGCGGAAGTCCACCGCGGCACCCGCGGACACCGGGACCAGGACCAGTGAGGCCGTGACCGCGGCGGCGGCCAGGAGGCGGGGGACGGTCATCTGCGGTGTCTCCTGTCACGGGGGTGGTTCCATCTTGACCCGAGTGACACCGTATCGGCGGTAACGACACGTTCCCCGCCGACCCGCCGAAGATCACCGACCGCTTCGGCGACCGCCCGCCGCCTCCTCGATCACCAGCTGCCCTTGGCCGGCTTGCCCTTCTGGTAGAGCCAGACCTTGAAGAGCCGGTCCAGCTGCTTGCCGGAGGTCTTCTCGGCGAGGGCGATGAACTCCTCGGTGTCGCCGTGGCCGTCCTTGTTCTCCGTCGCCCACAGGCGCAGGGTGCGGAAGAAGGCGCGGTCGCCGACCTTGCGGCGCAGCGCCTCCAGGGTCATCGCGCCCCGGATGTAGACCGAGAAGCCGAACATCTCCGTGCGGCCCGGCCGCCCCGGCACGGGGTTGAGGGCGGGCGAGCTCCCGGACTGCCGGTAGTACCGGTTGAAGATCTTGCGGGTGCTCTCGTGCCGGTTGTGGCGCTCCTTCCAGAGCCACTCGGCGTAGGTGGCGAAGCCCTCGTTGAGCCAGATGTCCTCCCAGCGGCGCAGGCTCACGCTGTTGCCGAACCACTGGTGGGCGATCTCGTGCACGATGAACGCCTCGTCCGGTACGAAGCCGCCGTAGACCGGGCGGGTCTGGGTCTCCAGCGCGTAGCCGAGCTGCGGGTCGTCCACGATGGCGCCGGAGCTGCTGAAGGGGTAGGGGCCGAAGAGCCTCTGCTGCCAGCGCAGCGCCTTGACCGTGGTGTCGTGCACCCGCTTGAGGGACTTGCGGTACTTGGGGTCCACCGCGGTGATGACCTGGATGCGCCCCGCCCTGCTGCGCCGCTCGACGAACCGGCCGATGGCGACGGTCGCCAGGTAGGTGGCCATGGGCGAGCGCTCGTGCCAGCGGTAGGTGGTCAGCCCGTCCTCGGTGACGGGCTTGTCCGGCTCCCCGTTGGCGTAGGCCCGCAGCCGGGACGGCACGGTGATGGCGAAGTCGAAGGTCGCCTTGTCGCTGGGGTGGTCGTTGGACGGCAGCCAGGCCGCGGCGCCGTCGGGCTGCGCGGTGACCAGCGCGCCGTCCTTGGTCTTGTTCCAGCCGTATGAGCCGAGCCCGGGGTTGGTGAGCGTGGGCGGGGTGCCCGTGTAGCTCACGACGGTCTCGAAGACGGCGTCCTTCCCGATCGCCGCGGCCGGGGTGACGACCAGCTCCCTGCCCTTGCGCTCGTGCTCGGCGGGCCGCCCGTCCACGGTGACCCCGGTGATCTTCGGCCCCCGGTAGTCGAGGTTGAAGGAGGTCAGCTCCCGCTCCGCCTTCGCCTTGATCTCCACGGTGGCGTCCACCCGGTGGCCCTCGGGGGTGAACTTCAGGTCGACCTCGTAGTTGCTGACGTCGTAGCCTCCGTTGCCGCTCGTGGGGAAGTAGCCGTCACCGAGCCCGGAATCACCGGGTTCGGCCGCTCCGCCCGTCGCTCCGGCGCCCGCTCCCTGGGAAAGACCCATCAGAAGCGCCGCCGCGGTCCCTGCCGCCACTGTTCGAAACCCATGCACGGGACCACCTTGCGGTGGGCGGTGGGCGGTGTCGCGACCGCACACGGCACTTGACGGAGTGCTGACCGCCGATCTACTCAGCGCGGGGGGCGGGAGGGCTGGTACAGCCAGGCGTCGAAGAAGGCGGACAGCTCCTGGCCCGAGACGCCCTCGGCGAGGGCGACGAACTGGGCGGTGGTGGCGTTGCCGTATTCATGGTCCTTCGCCCACCTGCGCAGCAGGGAGAAGAAGACGTCGTCGCCGATCTTCGTGCGCAGCGCGTGCAGGGTCATCGCGCCCCGGTCGTAGACGGCGAAGCCGTTGAACAGCTCGTCGCGCCCGGGGTCGCCGGTGCGGACCTGCCAGGCGGTGGGGGGCGTGCCCTGGTAGAGGTCGTCGAAGCGGGACTGCACGCCCTGGCCGCCCATGCGCTCGCCCCAGATCCACTCGGCGTAGCTGGCGAAGCCCTCGTTGAGCCAGATGTCCTTCCACTGGGTGACGCTCACGCTGTCGCCGAACCACTGGTGGGCCAGCTCGTGCGCGATGATCGTCTGGGTGGGGTCGAAGTCGCCGTAGATGGAGCGGGACTGGGTCTCCAGCGCGAAGCTCACGTCGGCGTTGTCGACGACGCCGCCGGTGGATCCGAACGGGTAGGGGCCGAACAGCTTCACCCACTCGTCGGTGATCTGCGCCTTGACCCGGTAGAAGTCCTCGACCGAGGGGGAGCGGACGGAGGAGTCCACGGCCACCAGGATGGGGATGCCGCCGGGCGTCACGCCCTCCTTCACCTCGAAGTCCCCGACGGCGAGCATGGCCAGGTAGGGGGCCATCGGCTGCTCGACCTTCCACCGGGTGGTGGTCAGCCCGTTCCGGGTGGTCTTGCGGCCGCTCTCCCCGTTGGTGACGGCGGTGAGGTGCTGCGGGACGGTCAGGGCGAGGTCGAAGGTGGCCTTGTCGCTCGGGTGGTCGTTGCCGGGGAACCAGGTGTGCGCCCCGCTGGGCTGGCAGGCCACGGCGACGCCGTCGGCGGTCCTGATCCAGCCGTACCGGCCGAGGATCGGGTCGTTGACCGGCTGCGGGGTGCCGGAGTAGGCGACGGTGACGGTGAAGTCGCCGCCTCCGGCGATGGTGGCGGACGGCTGGACGACGAGTTCCTCGCCCTCGTGCGAGAAGTCGGCCTTGCGGCCGTCGACCTCGACCCGGGAGACCTCCAGGCCGGCGAGGTCGAGGTTGAACGCGGTCATCTCCCGCTGGGCGTGCGCCGTGATCGTGGCGACGGCGTCCAGGGCCTTCCGGGCGTCCGAAGGGACGATCTTCAGCTGGAGGGAGTAGTGCCGGACGTCGTAGCCGCCGTTGCCGTCGCCGGGCACGTACGGGTCGCCGGCCGAGTCCTGGCCGGGCACCAGGGGCGCGGAGGAGGAGGGCGCGGGAGTACCGGCCGTGGGGAGCGGGCCTGCGGGGGCAGGGGCGGGCTCCCCGCCCTGGCAGCCGATGCTCAGCGCGGCCACCAGGGAGAGGGAGAGGGCCGCCGCGGCGGGACGTCGGATATGCACGCTGCCCAGATTGCCGCTTAAGCAAGGAGATGGGCAACCGGCACGGGAGATCAGTAGGGCTTTGCGGGGGTGCCCGCCTGGTAGGGGTTGACGCCGGTGGCATCGACGACGACCGTCTTGGCGGCCTTGTCGTGCAGGGTCTGGTTCTTGGGATTGGTGAAGATCCAGATCGCGTCGAGCAGGAAACCCACGCAGCAGACGTAGGCCAGCACCACGAAGACCGCGGAGCGGATCGCCGCGGTGCCCGCGTCGACGGGCCCGCCGTCCTGCTCGCGCACGACCCGGGTGCCCACGGCCTTCTTGCCCAGGGTCTGCCCGTTCCAGCGGTGGGTCAGCAGCCAGAAGTAGAGGAAGGCCAGGACCGCCACCAGCAGGCTGGCCAGGATCTGGCCGCCGGAGTAGAGGCGGTCGAACTCGTAGGACACGCCGCCGTCCGGGCGGTTGACCACGAAGTCGCCGCGGTCGCTGCCGAAGGGCAGCGCGACGCAGCAGGAGACCAGGCCGTAGATGATCCAGTCGATGAGGATGCCGAGGAACCGTTTGCCCTTGCTCGCGATCATCGGCGGGGCGGCTCCGTAGCCCCCGTAACCGCCGGGGCCGCCGCCGAAGCCCCCGCCCTCGCCCCCGTAGCCGCCTCCGCCGCCGTATCCCCCTCCGTAGGGGGGTTGCCCGCCGCCGTACGGCGGGTTCTGGCCGTACGGGTCGGAGGAGCCGTGGCCCTGGTAGGGGCCGGGCCGGTCGGCGGAGAAGGGCGGCCCTCCCGGTGGCTGCCCGCCGCCCGGCCGGTCCCAGGGGTCCTGCTGCGGGTTCTGCGGCGGTTGTGTCATAGTCGCAAGATCACCGGGAATCGCGCGCTCAAACCAGTCGATTGTCCGATTTGATGCTCTATTGGAGGTGTCTTGGTGGGTCTGGCGGGTAGGGAGAAGGCGGAAAGCGAGCAAAGAGCTGGAAAAGAAGACGAAACAGCGCCCACGGGGGCCGTGGGCGCTGCGGGAACGAACGGGAGGAGCGGAGGTCAGGCGCCCGCGTAGGGCACCGCGTCGATGATCTCGACGGTCATCGCGCGCCCGTTGGGCAGCGTGTAGGAGGCCTTGTCGCCGACCTTCTTGCCGTTGATGGCCGCGCCCAGCGGAGACTTGGGGGAGTAGACGTCGATGGGGGAGCCCTGCTCCTCGCGGGAGGCGAGCAGGAAAGTGACCTCCTCGTCGTCGCCCTCGAAGGAGATGGTCACGGTCATGCCCGGGGTGACCTTGCCGTCGGCGCTGACCGGTGCCTCGCCCACACGGGCGTTGTCGACGATCTGACGGAGCTGGAGGATGCGGCCCTCCATCTTGCCCTGCTCCTCCTTGGCCGCGTGGTAGCCGCCGTTCTCCTTCAGGTCGCCCTCCTCGCGAGCGGCCTCGATCTTCGCGGCGATCTCTTTGCGGCCAGGACCCGAAAGGTACTCGAGCTCACCCTTGAGGCGGTCGTACGCCTCCTGGGTGAGCCAGGTGACGTTGTCAGTGCGGGTCTCGGTCACGGAGTACTCCTAGTTTCCACGAGATGTGGCCGGTGTCTCGACGCGGTTCCCGGTGCGGGACCGTACGCGAAACCTCAAGCCTATCCGGTCGATCAGAGTAAAGGTTCCCACCGACGGCGATCTGGAACCTGCCATCCGACGGTCAGGAACGTTCGCAGTCCCGCAGTTCGGCGGTGTTGGCCTTCGAGCTGGTGGCAAGGTAGATCAACTGGGTGGAGGTGCCCTTGCCGGGCTCGGCGACGACCTTCTGCTCGCCCACCACGAGCCCGTCCACGGCCTGGGCGCGGGCGGTGCACGACACCCGGGCGTCCTCGGGCTTGAGGATCTGGAAGGTCATCCGCACCGAGGTGTCGCTCTGCACCTCATAGGTGATCGTCCGTCCGGAGATGCCGTTGATCCCGCTGCGGCTGGGCCCCGAGTTGCCCATGACGACGGACCAGCCCACCATGCACAGGGTGACGAAGACACCGATGACGCCGTAGCCGATCCACGTGCCGGCCGACTTCTTGCGCGGCTGCTCCGAAGGGGATTCCCCGTGTCGTTCGGACTCGGTGCGGACGGACATGGAATCCTCGCGGTTCTGTCGGCGTTGACTGCAACAATCTCGGAAACAAACCCCACTTAAGCATAGGGAGCGCCCCCGGTGGCTGAGACCCTGCGGCTGATGGCCGTACACGCTCATCCCGACGACGAGTCGAGCAAGGGAGCGGCCACGATGGCCCGCTACGTCGCCGAAGGCGTCGAGGTCCTGGTGGTCACCTGCACCGGGGGCGAGCGCGGCGACATCCTCAACCCGGCGATGGACCGGCCGGAGATCAAGGAGAACCTGGCCGCGGTGCGGCAGGCCGAGATGGACGCCGCCCGCGAGATCCTCGGCGTGCGCCAGGAGTGGCTGGGCTTCGTCGACTCGGGGCTGCCCGAGGGCGACCCGCTGCCCCCGCTGCCCGAGGGCTGCTTCGCGACGGTCCCGCTGGAGGAGGCCGCCGCCCCGCTGGTGCGCCAGGTGCGCGACTTCCGGCCGCACGTGATCCTCACCTACGACGAGAACGGCGGCTACCCGCACCCCGACCACATCAGGACCCACGAGATCTCCGCGGTGGCCTTCGACGCCGCGGGCGACCCCGAGCGCTACCCGGGCCTGGGCGAGCCCTGGCAGCCGCTGAAGATGTACTACTTCCTCACCTTCCACAAGGAGCGCCTGCTGGCCCTGCACGGGGCGCTGGTGGAGGCGGGCAAGGAGTCCCCCTACCTGGACTGGATCGCCAACTGGGAGGACCGGCCGACGCCCTGGCCGACCACCACCAAGGTGCCCTGCGGCGACTTCTTCGAGGTCAGGGACGCCGCGCTGATCGCGCACGCCACCCAGATCGACCCCGACGGCTGGTGGTTCGCCTGCCCGCCCGACCTCCAACGCAAGGCATGGCCGACCGAGGACTACCATTTGGCCAGGTCCCTGGTCGACACCGAGCTGCCGGAAGATGACCTTTTCGCCGGCATCAGGGAGAAAGTGGGCGCATGATGTGGATCCTGGCGCAGGAGCTGAACGACGAGACGGTCTCCCCGGGCGCGCTGGGCACGCTGGTCGTGGTGTGCATGGGCATCGCCCTGGTGTTCCTGATCAAGTCGATGAACAAGCGCATCTCCAACGTGAACGCGCCGCGCCAGGCCGACCTGGACCAGGAGGCCTGGGAGGCGGCCGAGGCGACGCGCGCCCAGGAGGACAGCACCCCGTAGCGGGCGGCGCCACGACCGGACGGCCCGGGTCGGCTTCCGGTCAGGAAAAGGCCATGTTCGGGTGAACGGCGGCGGGCGCGGGTCGCCCCCGCGGCATTCCTTGCTTGCATGAACCGCATGAAGCGGCTCGGGTACGGCTTGGCGGCGGCACTCCTGCTCATTCCCGTGGGCTCCCATCTGGCCACCGGGGGCACCGTCTCGGCGCCCTCCGCGCGGGCCCCGGAGCAGCGCCCCGCGCCCCGCGCCGCGGCGGTGCGGGTCCACCCGACCGAGGTGCCGCGGCCACCGGTGGGCTGGGGTCCGCCCGCCCTGGACGAGGACTTCGAGGGCGACCGGGTCGACCTCTCCCGGTGGGCGGTCTACCACGACCCCGGCGGCACCCACCCCCGCTCCCGCCGGGCCGTCTCGGTGAAGGACGGCGTCCTGCGGCTGACCGGGGCCCGGTACGGCGGCAGGCTCCTGTCCGGCGGCATCGCCGCGCACTACCCCCAGACCTTCGGCCGCTTCGAGGCCAGGATGCGGGCCGACCCCGGCGCCGGCTACTCGGCGGTCATGCTGCTGTGGCCCACCCGCCAGGGCGATCCCGAATGGGCCGAGATCAACTTCGCCGAGATCCCCGATCCCGACCGCAGGACCGTCGGCCTGTTCGTCCACCAGGGCGAGGACGACAAGACCTCCTCCAAGTCCGTGGACGGCGACTTCACCCGCTGGCACGTCTTCGCCCTGGAGTGGCTGCCCGACCGGATGACCTTCTTCATCGACGGGAAGATCGTCTGGGAGCACACCGGCGCGAACATCCCGCAGAAGGCGGACATGCACCTGGCCCTGCAGAACGACATCGTCTGCTACTCCCAGGAGCAGTGCCACGGCGCCCAGACCCCGGAACGGGTGACGATGCACGTCGACTGGGTACGAATCCACCCACTGTCTCCGTAACATCCCGCGTCTAGGGTGAATGCTATGAACCGTCTGAAGGATGCCACCAGCCCCTACCTGCTCCAGCACGCGGAGAACCCGGTCGACTGGTATCCGTGGGGCGAGGAGGCGTTCGCGGAGGCGCGCCGGCGGGACGTGCCGGTTCTGCTGAGCGTCGGTTACGCGGCGTGCCACTGGTGCCACGTCATGGCCCACGAGAGCTTCGAGGACGTCCGGACGGCGGAGCTCATGAACGAGCGGTTCGTCAACGTGAAGGTCGACCGCGAGGAGCGGCCGGACGTCGACGCCGTCTACATGGAGGCCACGCAGGCGCTGACCGGGCAGGGCGGCTGGCCGATGACGGTCTTCATGACGCCTGACGGGCATCCGTTCTACTGCGGCACCTACTTCCCGCGCACGCGGTTCCAGGGGCTGCTGAACGCGATCTCGGGGGCGTGGGGCAACCAGCGGGAGAAGCTGGTCGAGCAGGGTCAGCAGATCGTGGCGGCGCTCGGGGAGCAGACAGGGCCCCAGGGGGCCGCGCTGTCCGAGGCGGTGCTCGTGCAGGCGGTCCAGGTGCTGGGGCGCTCGTTCGACGAGCGGTACGGCGGGTTCGGCGGGGCGCCGAAGTTCCCGCCGTCCATGGTGATGGAGTTCCTGCTGCGGCAGGGCGACGCGGAGCGGATGGCCGCGCGGACCCTGGAGGCCATGGCCAGGGGCGGGATCTACGACCAGCTCGGCGGCGGGTTCGCCCGCTACAGCGTGGACGAGCGCTGGATCGTCCCGCACTTCGAGAAGATGTTGTACGACAACGCGCAGCTCGCGCGGGTCTACGCGCACTGGTGGCGCAAGGACGGGGCGCCGCTGGCCCGGCGGATCGCGCTGGAGACCTGCGACTGGATGCTGCGGGAGCTGGGAACGGCCGAAGGCGGCCTGGCGTCGGCGCTCGACGCCGACAGCGAGGGCGTGGAGGGCAAGTTCTACGTCTGGACGCCCGAGCAGCTCGCCGAGGTGCTGGGCGAGGAGGACGCCGCCCGCGCCGCGCAGGCCTTCAAGGTCACCCCGGAGGGGACGTTCGAGCACGGATCGTCCACGCTCCAGCTGGAAGGGGACATGCCGGAGGACCTGCGGACGCGGCTGCTGGAGGCACGCGCCTCGCGCGTGCGGCCCGCCCGTGACGACAAGGTCGTCGCGGCCTGGAACGGGCTGGCCATGGCGGCGCTGGCCGAGTGCGGCGCCCTGTTCGACCGCCCCGACCTCATCGAGGCGGCCGAGCGGATCGCGGCGCTCCTCGAAGACGTGCACATGGTGGACGGCAGGCTGCTGCGCACGTCCAGAGACGGCGTCGCGGGCACCAACGCGGGCGTCCTGGAGGACTACGCGGACGTCGCCGAGGGCCTGATCGCACTGCACGGGGTCACCGGAGAGCCGGAGTACGTGCGGCGCGCCGGAGTTCTCCTCGACGCCGTGCTCGCGCACTTCGGCGACGGCGAGGGCGGCTTCTACGACACGGCCGACGACGCCGAGGCGCTCTTCCGGCGGCCCAAGGACCCCACGGACAACGTGACGCCGTCCGGCCAGTCCGGCGCGGCAGGGGCCCTGCTCGCCTACGCGGCGCTGACGGGCTCCCACGAGCACCGGGAGGCGGCGCTGGCGGCCCTGGGCACCGTCGCCCCTCTGGCGGCGGGTCACGCCCGTTTCGTCGGCTGGGGGCTGGCCGTCGCGTCGGCCGCCCTGCACGGGCCGCTGGAGATCGCCATCGTGGGCGCCCCGGACGACCCGGCGACGCGGGCGCTGCACCGCACGGCCCTGATGTGCACCTCCCCGGGCGCGGTCATCACGGTCGGCGAGGGCGACGGGGTGCCGCTGCTGGCCGGGCGGGAACAGGTCGACGGGCGGCCTGCCGCCTATGTCTGCCGGGACTTCGCCTGCCGTATGCCGGTGACCACTCCGGCCGCGCTCAGCGAGGAACTGACCCGGAACTAGCGGTGTCCCGGCCTTTATTGGATGGACTGTCAGCCTTTACAGTGAGGGAACTCACGTTCCGGGCGCTGTCGCGCCCGCTGTGAAGAACGTCTTTCCGAAGGACCGGGGGATCGAGGGAGTGCGGGTGCGCAAGCCGGGCCGCCGTGCCGTGCCGGCGGTCATCGGGGCGGCCGTCGCGACCGTGCTCGCGGTGGACCTCGCCGTCCTGGCCGAGCGCACGCCCGGGGAGGCCGCGGCGGAGCCCGTCACCGAGCAGCTGGTCGCCGTCGCCGACAAGGACCGGCTCGGCCGGGAGGTGGCCCCCGCGGGCCGGCGGGTGGAGCCCCAGCTCATGTTCGTCGCCGCGGGCCATGAGGCGATCCCGGACTCCCTGCTGGCGAAGGTCCGCCGGATCAGGGGCGTCACCGGCGCCGAACGGGTCGACGGGGCCCGCGTGGAGCTCGCCGGGAAGGAGGTCGGGATCTTCGGTGTCGATCCGTCCTCCTTCCGCAACTTCACGCCGGAGCCCACCGCGAAGCACGACGGCCTGTGGCGCAACGTCGCGGCCGGGGACGTGGCGGTGTCGTTCGTGCTCGGCAGCGACGGCGGCGTGCGGCTGGACAGCCGGGTGCCGGTCAGCGGGGGCGCCCGGCGGAGCGAGATCAGGGTCGGGGCCCACGCGACGATGGGCATCGGCGACATCGACGCGGTGGTCTCCGAGGCGACCGCCCGGCGGCTGGGCATGGCCGAGGACAACGTCCTGCTGATCGCCTCGGGCGACCGCGACGTGGAGCGGGTCAGGAAGGCCGTCGCGGGGCTGGTGCCCGAGAAGGCCGGGACGCTGCGCACGCTCGACCCGGGTTTCGACTTCCGCTCCTCCGGGGGCGGCGGCGCCCACCTGAGCGCCCTGGAGGTGCGGACGGCGGTCAACGCGGGTATGACCAAGCTCGGCATGCCGTACGTGTGGGGCGGGGAGTCCGACGCCGAGGGCGGCTACGACTGCTCCGGCCTGATGCAGTGGGCCTTCGCCCAGGCGGGCGTGCGGCTGCCGCGGGTGGCCGAGGACCAGGCCCGCACCGGCCGGATCGTGCCGTTCGAGCAGGCCAGGGCGGGGGACATGCTCATCTGGGCCAACGATCCCACCGCTCCGGGCCGGATCTCCCACATCGCCCTCTACCTGGGCGGGGACAGGATGCTGGTGGCGCCGCGCACCGGCGACGTCATCAAGATCCAGAAGGTGTACTTCCGGGGCTTCCGGGGCGCGGTGCGGATCGACCGGCGGGCGGCGGCGCGGCTGGCCGGCTGAGGACGCGGCCCTGACCGGCCCCGACACAGATCCGTGATCCGGCGAGACAAACGGACTTCGGCGGCGATAATTGGAAGGGCCGAACCGAGGAGGACTGTCGTAGTGGAGGTCAAACGCACCATCAAGGATCGGATCAAGCGAAGCAGCCCCTACGGGGCGATCCGCGACCTGGCCTACCGGCTGTACGAGGGCCGCGTCGAGAAGTACCTGCCCAAGGACCAGGTGCCCCGGCACGTGGGCGTGATCCTGGACGGCAACCGCCGCTGGGCCAGGGAGATGGGCCTGTCAGACGTCAACTCCGGCCACCAGGCGGGCGCGGACAAGATCTCGGACCTGCTGCGCTGGTCCACCGAGGCGGGCGTCGAGGTGGTCACCCTCTGGCTGCTGTCCACCGACAACCTCTCCCGGCCCGCGGGGGAGCTGGAGCCCCTGCTGCGGATCATCGAGACCACCGTGCAGCAGCTCGTCGCCGCCGGCTGGCGGGTCCAGGCGGTCGGCGCCCTCGATCTCCTGCCCGACAAGACCGCCCGTGTCCTTAAAAATGCCGGGGAATCCACATCTCATGCCGACGGGCTGATTGTGAACGTCGCCGTTGGGTATGGAGGTAGACGTGAGATCGCTGATGCGGTTCGCTCCCTGCTCCTGGAGCAGGCGGCCAAAGGCACCGGCATCGAGGAGCTTGCCGAGGCCCTCGATGTGGAGCACATCGCCGAGCATCTCTACACCCGCGGTCAGCCCGACCCGGATCTGGTCATCCGGACCTCGGGAGAGCAGCGCCTCTCCGGCTTCATGCTCTGGCAGAGCGCCCACTCGGAGTTCCACTTCTGCGAGGTCCACTGGCCGGACTTCCGCAGGGTGGACTTCCTCCGGGCGCTCCGCTCCTACGCCGCGCGGAACCGTCGCTTCGGCACCTGACCGGCGATACGGACCCCGAGTTCACGGCCCCGTCATGCAGCTGTCATGGCGGGGCTGTTCGCTTTCAGTGGCCGAGGCAGCAATTTCCCAGGTAAGGGCGCTCGTCCGCGCCCGAAGGAGAGCGAGTGGGCACACCCTCCACGCGTCAGGCACCCGCCGGACGCACCTACGTCCTCGACACCAGCGTTCTCATCGCGGACCCCGCGGCCATCACCAGGTTCGCCGAGCATGAGATCGTCATCCCGATCGTCGTGATCACCGAGCTGGAGGCCAAGCGCGATCACCCCGAACTGGGCTACTTCGCCCGGCAGGCGCTGCGCGCGCTGGACGACCTGCGGTTGGAGCACGGCAGGCTCGACGATCCGCTGCCGGTCGGCGACCTCGGCGGCACGCTGCGGGTGGAGCTCAACCACTCCGATCCCAGCGTCCTGCCGGACGGGTTCCGGCTCGGGGACAACGACACCCGCATCCTGTCGGTGGCCCGCTGGCTGGCCGTGGAGGGCAAGGACGTCGTCCTGGTCTCCAAGGACCTGCCGCTGCGGGTCAAGGCCTCCGCGGTGGGGCTGCCCGCCGAGGAGTACCGCGCCGAGATGGTCGTGGAGTCCGGCTGGACCGGCATCCGCGAACTCGAGGTGACCGCCGCGGACGTGGAGGAGCTCTACGAGAGCCAGCGGCTGGAGATCGAGGCGGCGCGCGACCTGCCCTGCCACACCGGCCTGCGGCTGCTGTCCGAGCGCGGCTCCGCGCTCGGCAGGGTGCTGCCCGACAAGTCGGTGCGGCTGGTGCGCGGCGAGAGGGAGGCCTTCGGGCTGCGCGGCCGCTCGGCCGAGCAGCGCATCGCGCTCGACCTGCTCCTGGACGACGAGATCGGCATCGTCTCCCTGGGCGGCCGGGCCGGCACCGGCAAGTCCGCCCTGGCCCTGTGCGCGGGCCTGGAGGCCGTCCTGGAGCGCCGCCAGCACCGCAAGGTGGTGGTCTTCCGCCCGCTGTACGCGGTCGGCGGGCAGGAGCTGGGCTACCTGCCCGGCTCGGAGAACGAGAAGATGTCGCCGTGGGCGCAGGCCGTCTACGACACCCTCTCGGCGGTGACCACGCCCGAGGTCATCGAGGAGGTCCAGGACCGCGGCATGCTCGAGGTCCTGCCCCTCACCCACATCCGCGGCCGCTCCCTGCACGACTCGTTCGTGATCGTGGACGAGGCGCAGTCGCTGGAACGCGGCGTACTTCTCACCGTCCTGTCCCGGATCGGCCAGAACTCGCGGGTGGTGCTCACCCACGACGTGGCGCAGCGGGACAACCTGCGGGTCGGCCGGCACGACGGCGTCGCGGCGGTCGTGGAACGTCTCAAGGGCCACCCGCTCTTCGCGCACGTGACCCTCAACCGGTCCGAGCGGTCCCCGATCGCGGCTCTGGTGACCGACCTCCTGAACGACATCGGCGCCTGAGATACCCCTGACTCACCGTCCGCACTCCGGTGCGGGCGGTGAGTTTCGCTATGACTCCCGGTGACGTGATCTGTTCGTTACCGTTATATGTGACGAGAGTCACAGAACTTATCGGCAACACCTGAAACCCCAGCTCCGGCGGGCCTTTCTTAAAGTTTCGGGTAAGCCGATCACGCGTCGGGGTCAAGCAAACACCCGGTTCGGGTTGCGGGACACCCCCGGCTCTGCGGCATGGTTTCCCACGGAAGTGACAGAACCCGTCGAGCCGCTGGAAGGAGCCGGAGCGTGCCGATCGAAGCACCGCCCAGGGCTTGGGAACCAGCGGGGCCGGACGGCCCGCACCCCGACGTCAAGGTCGCCGGGGACGGCCGGGCCGAACGCCTGGAGACGGGAAGGGGCGCCGCGCCGAAGCCGACCCGGCTCTACGTGGCAGGGGCCGTCACCGCGCTGGTCGCGGTGGTGGGGGTCTCGGTGCTCGTCCTGGTCTCCGGCGGGAAGGACGCCGGGGAGCAGCCGCTCACCGCCAGCGTCGTCGAGCCGACCGTGGAGGCACCGGCGGACACCCCGCCGACCGAGACGGCCGACCCGAAGATCGACGCCGCGCAGGAGCGCAAGGAGGTGCGCGAGCGCGCCGACGACGCCGCCCGCAAGGACAAGGTCCCCTCGCACACCGTGAAGAAGGGGCCCACCCCCGAGCCCGCCGAGCCGTCCCTGCCCCCGGTGCCCGCCGGGCCGCCGGTGGCGCCCGGCACGGCGCAGTCGATCGCCAAGGCCATGCTCCCCAAGTACGGCTGGAAGGCGGACGGGCAGTACGACTGCCTCTACCAGCTGTGGAACCGCGAGAGCGGCTGGCGCACCACCGCGGGGCGCGTCGACGGGCCCTACGGCATCCCCCAGGCCAACCCCGGCACGAAGATGTCCAGCGCCGGGCCGAAGTGGCAGACGGACGCGGCCACCCAGATCCGCTGGGGGCTGGGCTACGTCAAGGGCCGCTACGGCAGCCCGTGCGGGGCCTGGGCGCACTTCCAGGCCAACCACTGGTACTAGGCGAGGACGCCGGTACCCCTTTGAAGCCTCCGGACCGCGTGTCCGGGTGAGGTGACGCAGAAGTCGCCTCCGCCGTCCTCTGGCGGCACGTTTCGCCCGCATCGGAGCGGGCTCACAACCCCATAAGCGGCGAGCATCCCCGAGGCGCCCGCCTCTCTCGCCGCGCCCACCCCGGATGAGCGGGCACCCGCCCGCGCCCGCGCGTCTTCGCGCGCCCCTCCCGGAGCCCGATCGTCGTTCTCCCAGCGACGTCTCTGCCCGGGGTGGCCCCTGCCCAGGACGTGATCGGCGTCGGGCCGAGCAAAGGAACCCCCTGTGTCCGGATACACCAACCCCCAGGCCCCCCATAACCGCTACAACCGACTTACTGCCTCTATCGGAGTAAAGGCGGCGGTCGTTACAGCGGTGACGGGTCTGGCCATCGGTCTCGGAACGGCGTCGACGGGCACGACCGCCCATGCCGCGACCGGAACGACGAACGCCTCGTCGGCCACCGCGGCGCTGCGGGTCTCGCAGCCGGCGAGCAGGAAGGCGACGAAGCGCAAGCTCACCGTCAAGCAGCGCAACAAGGCGCACGGCCGGGCGATGGTGAAGAAGCGGGGCTGGTCCGACCGGCAGTACCGGTGCCTGTCGAGGTTGTGGACCAAGGAGAGCAACTGGAACCACCGCGCCTACAACCCCTCGTCGGGCGCGGGGGGCATCCCGCAGGCGCTGCCCGCGTCGAAGATGGGCTCCGCGGGCAGCGACTGGCGGACTAATCCGAAGACGCAGATCAAATGGGGCTTGCGCTACATCAAGGGACGTTACGGGACGCCTTGCGGGGCCTGGGCGCACTTCCAGTCGCGCAACTGGTACTGATCTTGCGCTGATCCCGGGGTCAAGCCGGGCGCGCTCCGTCCAGGACGTGCCCGGGAACCCTGCAAATCCCGGTCAAGATGCACGGTTTCCATGATCGATTCGTTTGTTTCCCGGTGACGGTACCTGCCGTGTCACCTCGCACGGTGAGCGGAGCCCGGGACGTCCCGCGCTCCACCAGCGCCCCGGAGACCCGCGTCCGCGCGGGCCTCTCGCAGACCGGACGTCCGGCCACCCGCGCGGCCTCGCGCCGCGCGGGTGACGTCGACGGGGCGGGGACCGCACGCGGCACGGCCGGTGCCGCGATCGACGAAGGAAACATCTTGATCGGAACACGCCCGCTTTGGATCAGCCGCCGCCTGCCGGTCGCCGCCACCGCCGTCGTGGCCGCGACCGGCCTGTGGTCCGCCCCCGCGGCGGCGGAGACGAACGTGAGCCTGCCGTCCGAAGGCGCCGCCGCCCGCCAGGCGCTCCGGATCAACCCCCAGGTGCACCGGGTGCACCGGGTCCCCGGGGCTCAGGTGATCCAGAAGGTGCAGAAGGCGCAGGCGCTGAAGAAGGCGGCGCGCGCCTCACTCGAGCAGAAGGCCGTCCAGGCCTCGCGCCGGCAGAAGAAGGCCGCCCGCAAGCAGCAGCAGCAGAAGCGCTCCCTCTCCCGCGCCGATCGCAACAAGCTCGTCGGCCTGGAACTCGCCGCCCGCTTCGGCTGGGAGGAGAAGCGGCAGTGGCGCTGCCTGGAGCGGTTGTGGACCAGGGAGAGCGGCTGGAACCACCTGGCCCGCAACCCCTCCTCCGGCGCGCACGGCATCCCGCAGGCGCTGCCCGGATCCAAGATGGGCGGGGTCGGCGCGGACTGGCGCACCAACCCCGAGACCCAGATCAAGTGGGGCCTGCGCTACATCAAGGGGCGCTACGGCACGCCGTGTGCCGCCTGGGCCCACTTCGGAGCCTCCGGCTGGTACTGACGGCGGTCAGCGGCCGGTCGCGTCCGGCTCCCCGGCCGCGTCCGCACTCCGGTGTCCGGTCATCCGCAACACGTCGAGGGCGGCGTCCAGCTCCGCCAGAGAAAGGGCGCCGCTCTCGACGTGTCCCCGCTCCAGCACGACGTCGCGGATCGTCCTGCGCTGCGCCAGCGCCTGCTTGGCGATGACGGCGGCCTCCTCGTAGCCCACGTGCCGGTTGAGCGGCGTCACGATCGAGGGGGAGCCCTCGGCGTACTCCAGGCAGCGCTCCACGTCCGCCTCCAGCCCGTCGATGCAGCGGTCGGCCAGCAGCCGGGTGACGTTGGCCAGCAGCGAGATGGACTCCAGCAGGTTGCGCGCGAGCACCGGCAGCTGGACGTTCAGCTCGAACGAGCCGGACGCCCCGCCGAAAGCGATCGCCGCGTCGTTGCCCACCACCTGGGAGGCGACCATCGCGACCGCCTCGGGCAGCACCGGGTTCACCTTGCCCGGCATGATGGACGACCCCGGCTGCAGGTCCGGCAACCGCAGTTCGGCCAGGCCCGCCCGCGGCCCCGACCCCATCCAGCGCAGGTCGTTGGCGATCTTGTTCAGGCCGACGGCGAGGGTGCGCAGCGCCCCGCTCGCCTCCACCAGGGAGTCCTGCGCGCTCTGCGCCTCGAAGTGGTTCCTGGCCTCGCGCACCGGCAGCGCCGTCCGCTCGGCCAGCAGCGCGGCCACCCGGCCCCCGAAGCCGGGCGGGGTGTTGATCCCGGTGCCGACGGCCGTGCCGCCCAGCGCCAGCTCGCCCAGCCGGGGCAGCACCGACTCCAGCCGCTCGATCCCGTACCGGACCTGCGCGGCGTAACCGCCGAACTCCTGCCCGAGCGTCACGGGGGTGGCGTCCATGAGATGGGTGCGGCCCGCCTTGACCACCGTGGCGAACTCCGCGGACTTGCGCTCCAGCGCGACCGCCAGATGGGCCAGCGAGGGGATGAGCGAGGTCACCACGGCCTCGGTGGCGGCCAGGTGGATGGAGGAGGGGAAGACGTCGTTGGAGGACTGTGAGGCGTTCACGTGGTCGTTCGGGTGGACCGGCCGGCCCAGCCTCTCCTCGGCCAGGCCGGCTATCACCTCGTTGGCGTTCATGTTCGAGGAGGTGCCCGAGCCCGTCTGGAAGACGTCGACGGGGAAGTGCTCGTCCCACGCGCCGTCGGCGACCTGGCCGGCCGCCCAGGAGATCGCCCCGGCCAGCTCGCGGTCGAGCACGCCCAGCTCCGCGTTGACCTCGGCGGCCGCCGCCTTGATCAGCGCCAGCGCGCGGATGTGCGCGCGGGAGAGCCGCAGCCCGGAGATGGGGAAGTTCTCCACGGCCCGCTGGGTCTGGGCGCGCCATCTGGCCTCGGCCGGGACGCGCACCTCGCCCATGGAGTCGTGTTCGACACGGAAACCGCCTGCCCGAGAGTCATCCATATTCAGGGTGATGTCCCGGGCAGGGCGGTTTATTCCCGATCCGCGGTGACCGGGCCGCCGTTCACTCGCGGTCGATGTCGCGGTAGGTCTGCTCGCCGGGCTTGGCCGGCTGGACCTCGCCGTTGATGACCACCTGGCAGATCTGCCCGTCGCTGACCGTCAGGTCCATCGGGACGGAGTTGTACCGGGCGATCTGGCCGTCGCCGACCCGCACGTGGTTGACGGTGCCGGCCGCGCCGCCCTTCTGGCCGATCACCGTGGTGAGCTCGCACTCGCCGCCCTCGGCCTTGACCACCACCACGTCCGTGGCCGCGCTGAGCGGGGTGGAGCCCTCGGACGAGGGGGAGGCGGCGGGCTGCTCGCCTTCGCCTCCGCCCAGCAGCACGAACAGCACCGCGAGCACAGCCAGGACCCCGACGACCGGAAGCCCGATCACCAGGTACGGGCGCAGCCGGTGCGTCGAGCTCTGCCGGGCGCGGTGCGCTCCGCTGCGCCGGCTGGGCAGGCCCGAGGAGGACAGCACGCTGGCGCCCTCCGGAGGGGTGGAGGAGGCCGCGCTGCGCTTGGGCATCGCGGCGCGCTCCAGGCGCTCGGCCAGCCTGGAGTGGCTGAGCCGCCGCTTGGGGTTGCGCTGCAGCAGCCCGTTGATGATGGGGCCGAGGTCCCCGGCCCGCTGCGAGGTCGCCGGGTCCTCGGTGAGGACCGCCGACAACGTCGCCATCACGTTCTCGTGGTCGAACGGGGGGCGGCCCTCGACCGCGCAGTAGAGCGTCGCGCCGAGCGACCACAGGTCGGATTCGGGCGTCGCCTTCTCCCCGCGCGCCACCTCGGGCGCGACGTAGGCGGGCGAGCCCACGAACGTGCCGACCTTGGTGATGGTGGACGAGCCGTTGGTGACGGCGAGCCCGAAGTCGGTCAGCACCACCCGCCCGGGGGCCAGCAGCACGTTGCTCGGCTTGATGTCGCGGTGCAGGACCCCGGCCGTGTGCGCCTCCTCGAGGGCGTCCACCAGCTGGCGGCCGAGAGCCGCCGCGTCCTCCGGACGCAGCGGCCCCTGCTCCTTGATGTGCTGCTCGAGGGTCGGCGCCTCGATGAGCTCCATCACGATCCAGGGCCGTGCGTGCTCCTGGACGACGTCGTAGACCTCGATGATCGACTTGTGCCGGACGCGGGCGGGTGCGCGGGCCTCACGCAACGTGCGGCGGTAGAACACGACGCGGTCGTTCTCGTCCAGTTCGGCGGGGAACCGGATCTCCTTGATCGCGACATCGCGTTCCAGCAGCTCGTCGTGGGCGCGCCACACCGTGCCCATCGCCCCGTGTCCGAGTGCATGGAGCAGGCGGTAACGCTTCGCCAGAACGAAGTGCTCCGTCTGAGTCATGCGGGCAAAGATACAGGAGCAAGAGGCTTGTCAGACACTAGATGCAATCTCTAGATATAAGGCTTTTCTGCTTGTGTGTTGCGCAAAGCCGACGTCGAGTACGGCGGGCGTAGCGGCGGAGAAGTCGGTCTTCTCCGCCGGTGGAAGCCGCGCCGCCGCGAAGGCCTTCCGCTCACTTCCGGGCCGGGACACCGGGCATGAAGGTCACGGCCTTGCCCTCGTTGAAGAAGTCGTTGCCCTTGTCGTCGACGACGATGAAGGCGGGGAAGTCCTCGACCTCGATCTTCCAGACGGCCTCCATGCCGAGCTCGGCGTACTCCAGGACGTCGACCTTCTTGATGCAGTCCTGGGCGAGGCGGGCGGCGGGGCCGCCGATGGAGCCGAGGTAGAAGCCGCCGTGCGCCTTGCAGGCGTCGGTGACCTGCTGGGAGCGGTTGCCCTTGGCGAGCATGACCATCGAGCCGCCCGCGGCCTGGAACTCCTCGACGTAGGAGTCCATGCGCCCGGCGGTCGTGGGGCCGAAGGAGCCGGAGGCGTAGCCCTCGGGGGTCTTGGCCGGGCCGGCGTAGTAGACGGCGTGGTCCTTGAGGTACTGCGGCATGCCCTCGCCCGCGTCCAGGCGCTCCTTGATCTTGGCGTGGGCGATGTCGCGGGCCACCACCAGCGGGCCGGTCAGGGACAGGCGGGTCTTGACCGGGTAGCGCGAGAGCTCGGCGCGGATCTCGGCCATCGGGCGGTTGAGGTCGATCTTGACGACCTGGTCGTCGAGCTGCTCGGCGGTGGTGTCGGGCAGGAAGCGGGCCGGGTCGGTCTCCAGCCTCTCCAGGAAGACGCCCTCCGCGGTGATCTTGGCCACGGCCTGGCGGTCGGCCGAGCAGGAGACGGAGACGGCCACCGGGCAGGACGCGCCGTGCCGGGGCAGGCGGATGACGCGCACGTCGTGGCAGAAGTACTTGCCGCCGAACTGGGCGCCGATGCCGAGCTTCTGGGTGAGCTCGAAGACCTGCTGCTCCAGCTCCAGGTCGCGGAAGCCGTGCCCGCCGATGGAGCCCTCGGTGGGCATGAAGTCGAGATAGTGCGCGGAGGCGTACTTGGCGGTCTTCAGCGCGTACTCGGCGGACGTGCCGCCGACGACGATCGCCAGGTGGTAGGGCGGGCAGGCCGCGGTGCCCAGGCTGCGGATCTTCTCCTCCAGGAAGGAGAGCATGCGCTTGGGGTTCAGGACGGCCTTGGTCTCCTGGTAGAGGAAGGACTTGTTGGCGCTGCCGCCGCCCTTGGCCATGAACAGGAACTTGTACTCGTCGCCGCCGGTGGCGTACAGCTCGATCTGGGCGGGGAGGTTGGTGCCGGTGTTCTTCTCCTCCCACATGGTCAGCGGCGCCATCTGGGAGTAGCGCAGGTTCAGCCTCGTGTAGGCGTCGTAGACGCCCCGGGAGAGGTGGGCCTCGTCGTTCCCGTCGGTCAGGACGTGCTGGCCGCGCTTGCCCATGACGATGGCGGTGCCGGTGTCCTGGCACATCGGCAGGATGCCGCTGGAGGCGATGCCCGCGTTCTTCAGCAGGTCCAGGGCGACGAACCGGTCGTTGGGGGAGGCCTCGGGGTCGTCGAGGATCTTGCGGAGCTGGGCGAGGTGCGCCGGGCGCAGCAGGTGCGAGATGTCGCGGATGGCGGTCTCGGTGAGCAGGCGCAGCGCCTCGGGCTCCACCTGGAGGAAGGTGCGTCCCGCCGCCTTCACCGTGGAGACCCCTTCGGTGGTGAGCAGCCGGTACTCGGTCTCGGTGTCCTTGCCGAGCGGCAGCAGGTCGGTGTAGGCGAACTCAGGCATTCCATCCCTCGCACTGTGAAAATTTCAGAGGTCCCGGCTTGTGGCCGCCCCCAGGGTAAACCTTCGGCCTGCGGGCAATGCGCCGCAGGTCACGCCGAGGCCGACCAGCAGGCAGCCGAGCAGCTGGCCGGGGGAGGGGGCGCCGAGCCCGAGCGCGGCGCCGGTCGCGGCGGCCGAGACGGGGATCAGACCGCCGAACAGCGCGGCGCGGTCGGGCCCGAGGCTGTCCAGGGCGCCGAACCACATCAGGAACGCGCCCGCGGTGATCACCACGCCGATGTAGCCGAACGCCAGGCCCTCGGCCGGGGTGGGGAGCCGGAGGGACTCGCCCGCGACCAGCCCGGTGAGCAGCAGCAGCGGCACGGCCAGGGCGCTGCTGTAGGCCGACACGCGCAGCGCCCCGAGCCGGGGGAGCAGCGGCACGGCCAGCAGGGAGAAGAGCACCTCGCCGGTGAGGGCGCCCAGCGAGAACAGCAGGCCCCGCAGGTCGCCGTCGCCCATCCCGTTGACCAGCGCGGCCCCGGCCGCCACCACGAGGGCGGCCAGGACGACCCGGCGGGTCGGCCGCCTCCCGGTCACCAGGGGCGCGACGACCGCCATCACCACGGGCACCGACCCGATGACGGCCCCGATGGTGGCGGGGTCGGTGGACCGGGTGGCCTCCACGAGGCAGTAGTTGAAGCCCGCGAGCCCCGTGAGGGACAGCAGGACGAGCAGCCCCCACTCGGCGGGGCCCCGCGGCAGGAGCGGGACGCGCAGGGCGAACGGCAGCAGGACGAGGGCGGCCAGGGCGTAGCGGACGGCCTGCCCGGTGAAGACCGGGTAGTCCGCGATCACGGCGGAGACCGCCATCAGCGTGCCGAGCAGCGTGGTGGCGCAGGCGGCGTAGAAGACTCCTCGGGACGCCGGGACCGGGGTGCCGGCGGTGCTCGTCGTGCTCGTGGTCGTCGCGGGGTGCGCGGGTCGTGTCGCCAGGTCCATGGATGAAAAGGTAGAAAGCCATTGGTCCTGGAAACAGGTCCATTCCCGTGCTGAGATCAAGGACCATTCGCGTGTTCGACCTGCACCTCGACCTCGACCGCGCGGCGGGGCGGCTGGGCGTCCAGCTCGCCGTCCGGCTCCGGGACGCGATCCGCTCCGGACGGCTCGCGCCCGCCGCCCGCCTGCCGTCCACCCGCACGCTCGCCCAGGACCTGGGCGTCTCCCGGGGCGTGGTGGTCACCGCCTACGAGCAGCTGACCGCCGAGGGCTTCCTGGTCTCCCGGCCCGGCGACGGCACCCGGGTCGCCCGGCTGCCCGCGGCCCCGGCGGCGGAGGGCCCCGCGGCGCCCGGGGCCGCCCCCACCGCCGAGTACGACCTGCGCCCCGGCACTCCCGACCTGGCCTCCTTCCCCCGGGTGAGGTGGGCGGCGGCCCTCAAGCAGGCGCTGGACACGATGGCCCGCACCGACTTCGCCTACCCGGATCCGGCGGGGGTCCCGGCCCTGCGCCGGGAGCTGGCCGGATACCTGGGACGGGTGCGGGCCGCGGCCGCGACGCCCGAACAGGTGGTGGTCACCGCCGGCGTCGCGCACGGGCTGTCCGCCGTGGTCCGGCTGACCGGGGCGCCGCTCGCCGTCGAGGACCCCACCTCCGACCGGCAGATCCCGATGCTGCGCGCCACCGGGGTGCCCCTCATCCCGGTCCCGGTGGACGGGGAGGGCATGGACGTCGCGGCGCTGGCCCGCTCGGCGGCGAGGGCGGTCCTGCTCACGCCCGCCCACCAGTTCCCGACCGGCGTCGTGCTGTCCTCACGCCGCCGCGCCGCCCTGGTCGCCTGGGCCGAGGCGACCGGCGCGCTCATCATCGAGGACGACTACGACGCCGAGTTCCGCTACGACCGCGACCCCGTCGGCTGCGTCCAGGCGCTGGCGCCCGGCCGCACGGTCCTGCTGGGCTCGGTGAGCAAGACCCTGGCGCCCGGGATGCGCCTGGGCTGGATGGTGGCTCCCGCGCCGCTGGCCGCCCGGGTCGCGGGCCACCGGATGGACACCGACCTGGGATCCCCGGTGGTCGGCCAGCACGCCCTGGCCCACTTCCTGGCCTCCGGCGCCTACGACCGGCACCTGCGCCAGATGCGCCGCCGCTACCGCGCCCGCCGCGACGCGCTGGTGGACGCGCTGGCCGTCCATCTGCCCGAGGCCGAGATCAGCGGCATCTCGGCCGGGCTGCACCTGTACCTGCGCCTGACCCGGCCGGTCCCGGACCTGGCCGAGGCCGCCGCTTCCAGGGGCGTGCTCGTGCACGCCTCGGGGCCGTCCGCGGTCATCGTCGGCTACGCGGGACTGACCGAGGCCCGGTTGCGCGCGGCGGTCCGCCTGCTCGCGGAGGCGGTCAGGCGGGGGCCGTCGCGGCCTTGACGGGCCTGGGGGCGAAGGAGGGGGCCAGCAGGAGGATCACCAGGATGAGGGCCGTGGGGATCATGAAGGCGACGCGCAGGTCGCTCTCGCCCTCCGCGGGGGCGAAGGCGCCGATGATGCCGGCGCCCAGGACGAAGCCGACGTAGTTGAAGAGGTTGAGGCGGGAGACGGCGATGCCCAGGCCGGTGGCGTCGACGCGGTCGGCGGCGGAGAAGGCGATCGGGGCGACCACGCACACGCCCAGGCCCATGACCGTGACGGCGGCGATGGCCAGGAGCGCGTTGGGCGCGGCGACGACGCCCGCCATGCCGAGGAAGCCGACGACGGCGCCCAGCCTGATGACGTTCACCGGCCCGTACCGGCGGACGCCGAGGTCGGCGACGCCGCGGCTGAGGACCATGGCGACCTGGTAGGCGCCGTAGGCCAGGGGCGCGACGGCGTCGCTCGCGTCCAGCTCGTCCTGGAGGTACTTGGCGCTGTAGTTGGAGATGGCCGCGTCGGCGATGTAGAAGCAGCCCATCGCGATGCCGACCAGGACGACCGGCTTCCAGGGGACGAGCCTGCCCGCGGACTTCAGTTCGGCGGCCGAGGGGCCCGAGCCCTCCTCGTCCTTGCGGTAGAGCCGGGGGCCGAGGAGCAGGGAGCCGGCGACGCCGACGAGCGCGGGGATGCCGAACCCGACGAAGAGCGAGAGGCCGAGCTCGTTGGCCAGGGAGGTCCACAGGGCGCCGAGGATGCCCGCGACGCTCCACACCGCGTAGAAGCCGGAGGTGACGCTCTTGCCCTCGTGGCGTTCGACGGCGACGGCCTGGGCGTTCATCGAGGCGTCCACCGCGCCGACGGACAGGCCGAACAGGGCGACGGTGGCGTACAGCGGGAGCAGCTCGCCGCCGGTCAGGCCGACGAGGGTGATGGCCGCGGCGACCGCGGGCTGGCTGATCCGCAGGACGGGGGAGCTGCCGAACCGCTGGAAGACCAGGCCGGACAGCACGCTGCCGACGCCCGCGATGACCGGGACGAGCAGCAGCACGATCGCCAGGTCGGCGTCGCCGAGGCGGTGCGCCTCCTGGATCTGGGGGACCCTGGTGACCAGGGAGGCGAAGCACAGTCCCTGGATGCCGAAGGCCGCGTAGGTGGCGAGCCTGGCCTGCCGATCCCGCATGCTCACTCCAAAAGGTGAGAAAGGTTCACGGAAGGCTATGGACCTGGATGATCCAGGTCAAGGGTTCATTTCTCGACCGTCACGGCGCGCCTGCCGTCGGGCAGCCTGACCAGCAGCCCGTCCCCCGGCTCCAGCTCCGCGGCGCTGCGCACGACCGCGCCGTCCGGCCGCTGGACGATCGCGTACCCGCGCTCCAGCGTCGCCGCGGGGGACAGCGCGGTCAGCCGGGCCCTGGTGTGGTCGAGCCGGTCCCCGGCCCGGTCCAGCGCCGCGCCCAGCGCCCGCCGCGCCCGGTCCCGCACCGCGAGCACCCGCTCGTGCTGGCGCTCCACCTCGCGCACCGGGTCGGCCAGCGCCGGACGGGACCGCACGGCCGCCAGCCACGCGGCCTCCCGCTCCACCCGCCCGGTGATCGCGCGGCGCCCCCGGTCCCGCAGCTGGTGGACGTGCGCGAGCTGCTCGCGCACGTCCGGGACGACGCGCTTGGCGGCGTCCGTCGGGGTCGAGGCGCGGTGGTCGGCCACCAGGTCGAGCAGCGGGCTGTCCTGCTCGTGCCCGATCGCCGAGACCACCGGGGTGCGCGCGGCGGCCACCGCCCTGACCATGGTCTCGTCGGAGAACGGCAGCAGGTCCTCCAGCGAACCGCCGCCCCGGGTGATGACGATGACCTCGACCTCCGGGTCGGCGTCCAGCTTCCGCAGCGCCCCGACCACCTCGCCGACCGCGTACGAGCCCTGGACGGCCACCGTCTCCACCTTGAACGACACCGCCGGCCAGCGCCGCCGCGCGTTCTCCAGCACGTCGCGTTCGGCCGCGGAGTCCCGCCCGCAGATCAGCCCCACCGTCCCCGGCAGGAACGGCAGCGGCCGCTTGCGCTCCGGCCGGAACAGGCCCTCCGCCGCCAGCGTGCGCTTGAGCTGCTCCAGCCGGGCCAGCAGCTCGCCGATCCCGACGGCCCGCACCTCGACGGCGGTCAGCGAGAACGACCCGCGGTTGATGTAGAAGTCGGGCTTGGCGTGCACCACCACCCGCGCCCCGTCGACGACGGCGGGGTTGTCGAACACCCCCCGCGGCCCCACGACCCGCACCGACATGTTGGCCGCCGGGTCCCGCAGCGTCAGGTAGACGGTGGAGCCGCGCCGGTTCAGCTCGGTGATCTGGCCCTCGACCCAGATCCGCCCGAGCCGCCCGATCCACCCGCCCACCAGCTGGAGCACGGTCCTGACCGGCACGGGCGCTTCCGCCGAGGTCTGCAAAGCCATACCGCGAGGCTATCGCCCGGCCACTACCCTGGCCTCATGGCCGAGGAGACGCTCTCGTACGAGAAGGCCCGCGACGAGCTCGCGGAGGTGGTGAAGCGGCTGGAGACCGGCGGGCTCACGCTGGAGGAGTCCCTGGCGCTGTGGGAGAGGGGCGAGCGGCTCGCGGGGGTCTGCGAGGAGTGGCTGGAGGGCGCGCGCGCCCGGCTGGCCGCCGCGATGGAGCCCCGGCCGGGCGACGAGGCCGCGCCGTTCTAAGGAGCCCTTCGGCTCGGGGGTCAGGGCCGCCGCCAGGACGGCCAGCTCGTCGTAGTCGGCGGTGCCGGTGAGCACGATCGTGTTGCCGGGGAGCCGCCGGACCAGGGAGTACTGCCTCTTGTCGCGCTGGTAGTACTGGTCCCAGACCACGCCGTCGACGGTCCGCCGCCCGGCCGCCTGGTCGGGTGTCGACTTGGGCACGTTGGTCATCCGGGCGACGAAGTTCCCGGGGCCGTCGGGTGTCTCGTTGCTCTGCTCCAGGGCGGCGTAGCGCTGGGACGGGGCGACCAGGACGAGATGCCAGGCGACGTGCTTCTTGGCCTTCTTCGCGGTGGTGCCGGTGAGGCGGCTGGCGGTGGCGGCCCACGTCGGGGGGAGCCCGGTGGGCGAGTAGACCTGGTAGGGGGCCTTGCGGGCGAACTCCTTGGCGTCCCAGGTGTAGTCGATGGTGCGCGGGAGCGGGGGGTCGTCCTCGCTCGGGGTGACGAGGAAGATCGCCAGGACCAGCGCGAGGCAGGCGCCGATGGCCAGCACGAACTGGCCGGGGCCGGAGGTGTAGCGCTTGACGAAGCCCTCGCTGACCACGCGGGTCTCGCGCTTGGGCCCCTTGGCGGCGGGGGTCTGGGTGTCGGGAGCGGTTGCCATGGAATCGGTCATTCGACGGGCTGGATGGTGGCGAGCACCTTGATGATGTTGGCGGCGAGCCTGCGGGAGCGCTCGATGTCCTCGCCGGCGGAGACCACGTCGACCGCGCTGATCATCGCCCCGGTGAGCACGATGACCAGCGGCTCGTTGAAGCCGCCCGCACTGGAGTGGAACAGCGCGGCGTTGCGGCGTGCCCATTTGTTCAGCCGCTCGCGCATGATGCGGTCGAAACCGGGCGGACCGTCGCCGGAGATGAACAGGCGGGACAGCTCCCGTTCGGAGACCGAGCCCTCCAGATAGGCGGCGGCCCCGGCCAGGAACTGGCTCTTGGGGTCGTCGTCGCCGTTTTCCCGGATCCGGTGGATCGCCTCACGGGTGCGTTCCTGCTGGCGCACCTGGAATTCCTCGAACAGCGTCAGATACAGGTCGGCCTTGCCGTTGAAATGGTGGTAAAGACTGCCGACGCTGGCCCCGGCACGGGCCACGATGTCGGTCACGGCGGCCTGGGCGAAGCCCTGTTCGCAGAACACTTCCCTGGCCGCCCGCAACAGGGCGCCCCGGGTGGCCTGGCCACGCTCGGAGACCCTGGTGGAGGTCTCCTCCATCTCGCTGCTCATGGATGTCGAGATTACGCCACCACAGGGGAGCCCGGCTCCCGGCCCGCCTCTCTGGTCTGGTCCAATTTGTGAGATGACCTTCCAGGAGCAGAGAATCCGGGAGAACCCGCCTCGACTGAAGGGTGCGTTATGTCTGAGAACTCGCCGTTGACCACTGCGCCGGAGGCGCCTGACCGCAACCTCGCGATGGAACTCGTCCGGGTGACCGAGGCGGCCGCGCTCGCCGCGGCCCGCTGGGTCGGCCGCGGGGACAAGATAGGCGCCGACGGTGCCGCCGTCAACGCGATGCGCCAACTGATCAACACCGTCTCCATGCAGGGCGTGGTGGTGATCGGCGAGGGCGAGAAGGACAACGCCCCGATGCTCTACAACGGCGAGCAGGTCGGCGACGGCACCGGCGCCGAGTGCGACGTGGCGGTCGACCCGATCGACGGCACCACCCTCAACGCCATGGGCATGCCCAACGCCATCGCCGTGCTCGCGGTCGCGCCCCGGCACTCGATGTACGACCCGTCCGCGGTGTTCTACATGGAGAAGCTGGTCACCGGGGCCGAGGCCGCCGACGCCGTGGACATCGAGCGCCCGATCGGCGACAACATCCGCGCCGTGGCCAAGGCCAAGGGCTCCTCCGTCCAGGACGTCACCGTGATGATCCTCGACCGCCCCCGGCACGAGGGCATCGTCAAGGAGATCCGCGAGTCGGGTGCCCGCATCAAGTTCATCCGCGACGGCGACGTGGCGGGCGCGATCATGGCGGCCCGCGAGGGCACCGGCGTGGACCTGCTGCTGGGCATCGGCGGCACGCCCGAGGGCATCATCGCCGCCTGCGCCATGCGGTGCCTGGGCGGCGTGATCCAGGCCAAGCTGTGGCCGCAGGACGCCGCCGAGCGGCAGAAGGCCATCGACGCCGGCCACGACCTCGACCGGGTGCTGACCACCGACGACCTCGTCAGCTCCGACGACGTGTTCTTCGCCGCGACCGGCATCACCGACGGCGAGCTGGTCAAGGGCGTGCGCTACGTCAAGGGCCTGGCCACCACCCACTCGCTGGTCATGCGCGGCCGCAGCGGCACCATCCGCCAGGTCGACGGCGAGCACCGGCTGGCCAAGCTGCGCGCCTACTCGGCGATCAACTTCGACGGCCCCGTCTGAGCGAGGTCAACCAGGGCCGCTTGGGCCTGACCACCTTCACCGAGCCCAGCAGGAGGGTGCCGGTCACCTCCACGAGCGGCCCCTCCTCCGGGAGGTCGTAGCGCCTGCCGTCGCGGGCGGTGCTGAGCACCGCCCGCCCGGTCACCCGGACCTCCACCCCGTCCGGGACGATCAGCCGCAGCCGCCCGCACAGCGCGCTCACGTCCACGGTGATGTGCCTGCGCTGCAGGATCGCCTGGCGCAGGTCGAGTTCGACGGTGCCGAACAGGGCGGCCACCGGCAGCTTGGCCGGCACCACCCACCGGCCCTCCCGCCGCTGGGAGCCGAACAGCGCCACGAGGCTCTGGGCGTCGACCTTGAACGGCTGCTGCTCGGCGGGCAGCAGGTCACGGGTGAAGGCGGTCAGCTCGCCGAGCGTCCGCGCCCGGTAGACCGCCTCGATCCGTTCGGAGTGCTCCTCGAGGGTGAGCCTGCCGTCGGTGACGGCCTCATGGAGGAGTTCGGCGACGCGTTCGCGGTCGGCGTCGGACGCCCGCATGTCGCGTACGGGCACGGGCCGGTCGGAATCCACGTCTCGACGATAATGCGCCCGTGCCGTCATCGCACGCGAAAGGCCCCGTGCCGTCTCGGATCACCCGGGACGGCACGGGGCCTTCGGCCGGTCAGCCCTGCTGGGCGAGCTTGGCCAGCCGGTTGTCGTACATCGTGATGAGCGCGGCACGTGCGGCGTGCGCCGCCTCGTACTCGCGCAGCATCTCCACCTGCCCGGCGGTGAGCTTGCGCAGCCGGGCGCGGATCGAGGCGTGGGTGAGCTCGCCGTAGTTCGGGACGGGCAGGTCGGCCTCGGTGAGCGCGGTGGCGGCCGGGACGGGCTCCGGCTCGATGATCTCCTCGACGACCGCGTCGATGAGCTCCAGCGTCTCGGCCGGGATCTCCTCGGGCTCGGCCGGCGCCGGCTCGGGCGCCGCGACGGGCTCCAGCCGGTCGGCCTCCGGCTGCGGGGCGGGCGGCGGCACGGTGGCGGGCCTGGCGGGCTTGCCCACGGAGATCTCGCCCGTGCCGTTGCTCTCGGCGGCACGCGGCGGCCGGGCCACCGGTGTCTCCTTCGGGGCGGGCGCGGGCTTGGGCGCGACCAGCTCGATCACCCGGCCGACCGGGGTGCCCTCCAGCCGGGCGCCCACCCTGTGGGTGATCCGCTCGGCGTCGCCCAGCAGCCTGTCCAGAACCGGCCGCAGCTCGCCGCCGCGGAGGTCCTTGTAGTCCTTGGTGACTCGGTCGGTGAGCAGCAGCGTCCGGCCCACGCCGAACATGGCCAGGCGCGCCGCGTGAAGGGGCAGATCCCTGACCTGCTCGTTCACCGCTTCCTGGACCTGCTTGCCCACTTCTCGCGGGGTACGCGGCATCGTTCAGCTCCTGTTTCGTGCGACAACGCACCGTGTCTGGCTCGTACGGCAAGTAGGAATAAGCGTAAGTAACACTGTGCCGCACGGGTTCGGGGATGGTCACCCCCAGTGAACGGAAATATGGGATGCCCAATGGTGGATTGGGTCACATTCCGGTGGCCGTATCGAGACCGGCGTGACGGAACGTAAAATGTGACCATGGCCTCTTCAAGCACTCGCCGGGTACTGCTCGCCAAGCCACGTGGTTACTGCGCGGGCGTGGACCGCGCGGTGCAGACGGTGGAGAAGGCGCTGGAGCAGTACGGCGCGCCCGTCTACGTCCGCAAGCAGATCGTCCACAACGTCCACGTGGTCAAGACCCTGGAGGGACTCGGCGCGATCTTCGTGAACGAGAACGACGAGGTCCCGGAGGGTGCCATCGTCGTCTTCTCCGCGCACGGCGTCGCCCCGATCGTGCACGAGGAGGCCGCGCGGCTGAACCTCCGCACGATCGACGCGACCTGCCCCCTGGTGACCAAGGTGCACCGGGAGGCGGTGCGCTTCGCCAACGACGACTACGACATTCTGCTCATCGGGCACCAGGGCCACCCCGAAGTGATCGGCACCACCGGTGAGGCCCCCGCGCACATTCAGCTGGTCGACGGCCCCAAGGACGTCGCCAACGTTACCGTGCGTGACCCCGAAAAGATCGTATGGCTCTCCCAGACGACCCTTTCGGTGGACGAGACCAACGAAACGGTCGACGCGCTGAAGGAGCGCTTCCCCTCCCTGCAGAGCCCGCCGTCCGACGACATCTGCTACGCCACCCAGAACCGGCAGACCGCGATCAAGGAGATCGCGGCCGAGTCCGACCTGGTGCTGGTCGTCGGCTCGCGCAACTCCTCCAACTCGGTGCGGCTGGTCGAGGTCGCCAAGGACTACGGGGCCAAGGACGCCCACCTGGTCGACTACGCCGAGGAGATCGACGACGCCTGGCTGGAGGGCGTGCGGACCGTCGGGATCAGCAGCGGCGCCTCCGTCCCGGACATCCTGGTGCGCGGCGTCCTGGACCACCTGGCCGCCCGCGGCTTCGCGGACGTCGAGGAGGTCGAGTCGGTCAAGGAGCACATGATCTTCGGGCTGCCGCGCGAACTGCGCCAGGACCTGCGGGCGCCCCGCCCCGCCTGACCCCCGCGGCACCGGGCCGCCGGAGCCCCCGAGGGGCCCGGCGGCTCAGTCGTCCCAGCGGACCGGGTCCTCCTCGGTCTGCCGCTCCTGGGTGAGGCGGAAGCCCGAGGCCTTCAGGCTGATCTCCCGCCACACCTCCGGCAGCCCGCGCCGCCACGCGATGGCGAAGGCCAGCGCGGTGCCGGCCAGCAGCCACGGCGCGCGGGCGCCCAGTTCCAGGGGCACCGCGATGAACAGGCTCCGCAGCACCGAACCGCCGCTCAGCGTCGCCGCCAGCTCGGCGGTCAGCGTGGCCAGGAAGTACACCACCGGCGGGGCCACCACCAGCGTCGGCAGGTCGGCGGGCTTGGTGAACATCGCGGCCAGCACGCAGGCCGCGACGAAGACCAGGCCGGGCAGGAAGGAGAAGTCCAGCAGCGCGCCGGCCAGGCTCAGCACGAAGACCGCGGCGATCCCGCCGCGTGCGGTCAGGGACAGGGCCGCCGCGGGCCGCTTCTGCCGTCTCCGCTGCCGCCGCCGCTGCACGTCTTCCTCCGTCCGCGCGGCCTTCGGTTCACCGGTTCGAGTGGTCATCTAGTCGTCCTCCGGGCTCGGCCGGCCGGAGACGGGCCGCGCAGCGAAACCTACCTTGTCGATGTCCGTGGGGTGGGATATATCGGATCCGAGAAGTTCTGCCGCGGACAACGCGCGCGGCGCCTCCTCGACGGGCCGGGGCGCCTCCAGCACGGCGTCCGTGACGCCCAGCTCGTTGAGCCTGCGGGCACTGACCAGGACCCGGCTCTCCAGGGAGCCGACCGTGCGGTTGTAGCCGCGCACCGCGCCCGACAGGGCGCGGCCCAGATCGTCCAGGTGCCCGCCCAGCACGCCCAGCCGCTCGTACAGCTCCCGGCCCGAGTCGAAGACCTGCCGGGCGTTGCGCGACAGCGACGCCTGCTGCCAGGTGTAGGCGGCGGTGCGCAGCATGCTGATCAGCGTGGTGGGGGTGGCGATGTGCACCTTGCGGCCCATCGCGTACTCCAGCAGCCCCGGGTCGTGGTCCAGGGCGGGGGCGAGGAAGGCCTCGCCGGGCACGAACAGGACGACGAACTCCGGGGCGGGGCTGAAGGCCTGCCAGTACGACTTGGCCGCCAGCCTGTCCACGTGCTCGCGCAGGTGCCTGGCGTGCGCCTCCATCCGCTTCTCCTTGCCCTCGGCGGCCTCCAGGTAGGCGGCGAGGGAGACCTTGGAGTCCACCACGATCGTGCGTCCCTCGGTGAGGCGGACCACCAGGTCGGGCCGGACGGTGCCGTCGGCGGTGCGTGCGCCGGCCTGCTCGGAGAAGTCGCAGTGGGGCGCCATCCCGGCCAGCTCCACCACCCGGCGCAGCTGCAGCTCGCCCCAGCGGCCGCGCGCCTCCGGCCGTTGCAGCGCCCGCACCAGGCCGTGGGTCTGCTCGCGCAGCTGCTCGGAGCTCTGCCGGACGAACTCGACCTGCTTGGCCAGCATCGCGTGCGACTCCCTGCGGGAGGTCTCCAGCTCGCGCAGCTGCTCCGAGACGCGGCCCAGGGTCTCCTTCAGCGGCTCGACGAGGTGCTCGACGGCCTGCTTGCGCTGCTCCAGCTCGCCCGCGGCCTCGGCTCCGGCCGCCCGCAGCCGGGCGTCGGCCAGCTCCAGGAAGCGCTGGTTGGAGGCGTCGAGCGCCTGCGCCGACAGGGCCGCGAACTGCTCGCTCATCCGCTGCTCGGCGTAGTCGAGCTTGTCCTCGGCGGCCTTGGCACGGGCGATGAGCGAGGACTGGCGGGCCATGGCCAGGGCGAACCCCAGGACCACCCCGATCACCAGTCCGGTCAGCAGCGCCGCGCTCATGCCCCTGATCGTCGCACGGAAAGGGCCCGCAGCCCTTTCACGACGCGGCCGGGCGGTTGTGTGATCCGTCCCTTGGGGCGAGACTTCCGGTCATGAGCGAAGCCTTCGAACGTGCCTTCCGCGAGGCGCTGGCGCTGCGCCCCGACACCCCGCCGTCCCGCAGGGCCCGGCTGACCGGCCTGGCCGTGCGGCTGGGCGGCAGGCGGGCCTGGGCCGCGACCCCCGACACGCCGGACGGGCTGCGGAGGCTGCGCCGGCGGGTGGAGCTGGCGGGCCGCGCCATGCGGACGCCGCCCGGCGTGCGGGTCGACCGGGAGGACTTCGGGCTCTTCTCCGGCGAATGGGTCAGGGCCGGCCGCCCCGACGAGAAGAAGGTGATCCTCTACCTGCACGGGGGCGCCTACTTCTTCGGCGGGCCCGCGCTCTACCGGGGCTTCTCCTGGCGGTTGTCTGCGGCCACCCGCCGTCCCGTCCTCATGGCCGACTACCGGCTCGCGCCCGAGCACACCCCCGCCGACGCGCTCACCGACGCGCTGCTCGCCTACGACGCCCTGCTGGCCCGCGGGCACCGGCCGCAGGACATCACCGTCGCCGGGGACTCGGCGGGCGGCCACCTGGCGCTCGGCCTGGTCCACGCCCTCAAACGGCGCGGCACGCCGCTCCCGGCCGCGGTCGTGGCCCTCTCGCCCTGGGCGGACCTGCGCTGCACGGCCGACTCCCACCGCTCCAACGAGCTGAGCGACGACCTGCTCCCGGCGGCGAAACTCGCCTGGCTGGGCGGGCACTTCTGCGCCGGAGCCCCCGACGACGACCCGCTCTTCGACCCGGTCCGCGGCGACTACACCGGGTTCCCGCCGCTGCTGCTGATCTCCAGCAGTACCGAGATCCTCCGCGACGACGCCCGCCTGGTCGCGAAGCTGGCGGCCGCCGCCGGCGCGGAAGTGGAGCACCACGAGTGGATCGGCCAGGTCCACGTCTTCCCCGTCTTCGCCGACTTCGTCCCCGAGGCCAAAGCCGCGCTGCGGCGGATCGGCGAGTTCCTCACTCCCCGGTGAGCACTAAACTCCTGGAACGTGAGCCTTTCGATCGGGATCGTCGGCCTGCCGAACGTCGGCAAGTCCACGATGTTCAACGCCCTGACCAAGAACGACGCGCTGGCCGCGAACTACCCGTTCGCCACCATCGAGCCGAATGTCGGGGTGGTCGGCGTGCCCGATCCCCGGCTGGGGAAGCTGGCGGAGGTGTTCGGCTCGGCCCGGATCCTGCCCGCGACCATCGAGTTCGTGGACATCGCCGGCATCGTCAAGGGCGCGTCCGAGGGGCAGGGGCTCGGCAACAAGTTCCTGGCCAACATCCGCGACACCGACGCGATCTGCCAGGTGATCCGGGCGTTCAACGACCCCGACGTCACCCACGTCGACGGTGAGACCGACCCGCTGCGCGACATCGAGAC
Source organism: Actinocorallia populi (assembly GCF_002995495.1). Taxonomy (GTDB): domain Bacteria; phylum Actinomycetota; class Actinomycetes; order Streptosporangiales; family Streptosporangiaceae; genus Actinocorallia; species Actinocorallia populi. The sequence goes on from NZ_PVZV01000011.1 coordinate 212,739, forward strand.
GATCAACACCGAGCTGATCCTCGCCGACCTCCAGACCGTCGAGCGGGCCCTGCCCCGGCTGGAGAAGGAGGTCAAGCTCAAGAAGGACAAGGATGCCCCGCTCGTGCTCGAGGCGGTCAGGGCCGTCCAGGCGAAGCTGAACGAGGGCGTGACGGCGTACGCGTCCGGCGCGGACCTCGCCCTGCTGCGCGAGCTGCACCTGCTGACCGCCAAGCCGTTCATCTACGTCTTCAACCTGGACGAGGACGAACTGCTCGACGAGGCGCTGCGCGGCAGGCTCGCCGACCTGGTCGCCCCCGCCAAGGCGGTGTTCCTCTCCGCCAAGATCGAGTCCGAGCTGATCGAGCTCCCCGACGACGAGGCGCTGGAGCTGCTGCAGTCCATGGGCCAGGAGGAGTCCGGCCTCGCCCAGCTCGTGCGCGTCGGCTTCGACACCCTCGGCCTGCAGACCTACCTGACGGCGGGCCCCAAGGAGGCCCGCGCCTGGACCATCAAGAAGGGCGCCACCGCCCCCGAGGCCGCCGGCGTCATCCACACCGACTTCCAGCGCGGCTTCATCAAGGCCGAGATCGTCTCCTTCGACGACCTCGTCGCCGAGGGCTCCATCCCCGCCGCCCGCGCCGCCGGCAAGGCCCGCATGGAGGGCAAGGACTACGTCATGCAGGACGGCGACGTCGTGGAGTTCCGCTTCAACGTCTAGCGCCGTCGACGCGAGACGTCATGGGGCGGGGGCTTGCACCTCAAGCCGCTCGAGATCCCATAGTGGGGCCATGAGCCGCACGGAACCCACCCTCTGCCTCATCGGCGAGGTCGCGCAGCGCACGGGCCTCAGCGTGAGCGCCATCCGCTACTACTCCGACGAAGGCCTCGTCCGCCCCACCGACGTGACAGCGGGCGGTCATCGCCTCTACGACGTGGACGCGATCGCGCGTCTCGAGTTCATCCGTACCCTGCGCGACCTCGAAGCCGGTCTGGAGCAGGTGCGCCGCCTGCTCACCGGCGCGACCTCCCTGCGCGAGCTCCTGGCCGAGCATCTCGAGGTCGTCGAGAAGCGGGCGACGGACCTCCAGACCAAGCGGGCCGTACTCCGCGCGCTCGTGCGGGAGGAGAGCACGACGGAACGCGCGGACCTTCTGCGCAGGCTGGTGACGATGTCCGACGCCGACCGCCGGCGATTGATCGACGACTTCTGGAACGACGTGGCCGCAGGACTCCCCGTTGAGGTGCGTGAGCGCATCCGTGGGACGCGGCCGAAGCTGCCGGCGGATCCCACGCCGGAACAGCTCGACGCCTGGGTCACCTTGGCGGAGCTCCTCGGTGAGGAGCGGTTCCGCAGCGCCACGCGCGCCTACCTGCACGACACCTACGCGACCGGGCCTGGCGCGGAGATCTCGGCCCCGCGGGTGCAGGAGTTCATCGACTCGGCCGGCGCGGATTTGTCACCGATACTGATCGCCGCGCACAGGTCGGGGCTGGCACCCGAGGACCCGCACGTCGTCGGGCTCGCCGCACGGCTGGTCGAGGAGAGCGCCGATGCCGTCGGCGTGGCGGCCGATGACGGCCTCCGGCGGCGGATGGCGGCCGGCTACCGCACGCTCGACTCCCTCCTCCTCGAAGCGCTGCAGGACGCGGACTACACCGCGACCCAGGGCCGCTACCTCGAACTGGTCGCGATCATCAACGATGAACCGCATCACGATTCCGCCCTCTCCGACGCCGCGCGCCGGGACCCGGCCGACGGCAGCGGGCTCGATCTCCGCGCCTTCGGGCAGTGGCTGGCCGCAGCCCTCCTCGCCACGAGCTCGACCGGCAGGGGCACGGCAGGGGAGCCCGGCGGTGAACACGGAGGCGCGAGCGCGTTCTCGTCACCGGCATAAGCCGACATAGGCGACCGAAACACCCGATCATTGGCGCGGTGAACTGTACGCTCTGAGCGGCGAACGGGACGAATGGCGCACTGACCTCGCGTCAGAGGTTCGCCGGTCGTGGAACGCGGTCGAGTTCCGCTTCGGCGTTGGGACGATGACCCCGGTGACGGGGCGGGAAACGGCGGCTCGAACACCTGATGTTGACGGAATTCGTACGGGACCAGACCTTCACCGTCGCCTGGTTCGGCCTGATGGCCTTCGTGTGGCTGGGGTGGTCGCAGGAGGACCCGCCCCCCTCGTGGCGCAAGTGGCTCGGCCTGGGCTCCGCGCTCGGCGTGGCCCTGGCGCTGGGTTTCGGTTTCCTGACCGCGCGGCACTGGTCCGACGGAACGGCCCTGGACGGCCGCTACCACTGGTTCGGCGTGCTGGTGGCCGTCGAGGTGGCGGCCGCCGGAGCGGGCAGTGCGGTCCTGGCCCGCCGGAACGCCGGGCGCTGGACGGCCTGGTGGGTCGCGCTCGTCGTGGCGCTGCACTTCCTCCCCCTGGCGGCCCTGCTCGACGATGCGAGCATCGCCGTCTTCGGCGTGCTGCAGTGCGCGGGGCTCCTCCTGCTCGTCGGTTCCCTGCGCCGCGGCGACGTGACGACGAGCCGCCACGCGGGTCCGCTGATGGGCACGTCGCTCCTGGCCTACGCGGCCGTCTCCGCCGCCCTCGTGGCCTTGGACGGCACGGCTTTCTGACCGCCGGCGGAACGGCTTTCTGACCGCCGGCGGAACGGCACCGCTCCGCACGTCGTGGAGCGGTGCCGTTCCGCTTCGTCCGTACGGGGCGTCCACGACGGCCGCGGGGACCCATGACGGATCCGTCATGGGTCGCTGTCGCGGGGTCTCTCCGGAGGCGTGTGGAAAACGCTGGATTCGGGGGGTGTGTCCGAGGAATCGGCGGGCATGGGGGAAGGCGTTGGTGTTCTGGTGTGTCTGGTGAGGAATGGGGGAGTGCGTGTGGGTAGTGCGACATGCACACCCGCGCGCCGAGACTGGGCATCTTGGTGAGTCACTGGAACAATTGCCTCTCGTGGCTACGCTTGATGCCACATGACGGAACGGGCGCGCCGGCGAGGGTGAGGCGCATAGGCGGAGGCGTTGATGGCTCGCAGGACGGCTGTGGACGAAGGTCCTGATGCGCTCGACGAGCCGTGGGACGAGGAGCCGAAGGCTCCCAAGAAGCGGTGGAGCGGAGGCGGCGGCCGCTGGTGGATCTGGGTCGGCCGGGTGCTGCTGTGGGCGTTCGTGCTGGTCGTCGTGGTGAACGGGATCCGCGCGCCGTTCGAGCGCTTCACCGAGCAGCCGCCCGCGACCAGCGGCCAGAGCGACGACAGAGAGCCGCGGTTCCCGCAGACGCAGGCGTCGGCGTACGCGCTGCAGTTCGCGCACGTGTACCTCAACTACGACGAGAACTCCGCCGGCGGGCGCCAGGAGGAGCTGGCCCGCTTCCTGCCCGAAGGCGCCAACGCGCAGCTCGGCTGGAACGGTCTGGGGCAGCTGTCGGCGCAGCACATCGAGGTGCTGTCGGTCGACGTGAAGGATGCCAACAACGCGCTCGTCAACATCGCGGCCAAGGCCGGTTCGCGCTGGGTCACGCTGGCGGTGCCCGTCTACACCAGGGACGGCGCGCTCGTCATCGCGGGCCGGCCCGCACTGCTCGAGGCGCCGAAGAAGGCGCAGCTGCCGCAGGAGGCCGGCGGGGAGCGCGACCAGGAGCTGGAGGCCCGGCTGCAGACCGACCTGGCCGGCTTCTTCCAGGCGTACGGCAACAGCGACGCGGTGAATCTGCAACGCTTCACCGAAGGTGGCGGGATCACCGGCCTCGGGGCCGCGGTGAACTTCGGCGAGATCCGCGAGGTGAACGCCCCTCCAGGTGACTCCGACGAACGCACGGTCACCGCGACCGTGATGTGGAAGGTCCCCCCGACCCAGCCTCGCGGGACGGAAGGTCAGCTCGAGCAGACCTACGAACTCGTCGTGGTGAAGAAGAGCGACCAGTGGAATGTTCGCTCGATCCGCGGCGCTGTGCGGGCCGGGTCCTAGAAATGAGGTTGTAGTGCTGTTCCACCATCTGGCGGCGGTTCTTCCGATGGAGACGCTGGCGGCGCCCGGCGACCTGAACACCGAGGACCTGGCGGCCTGGCTGCGGAACCTCTTCGGTCCGCTGTTCCTGGTCATCGTCTCGATCGTCGCGCTGTTCTTCCTCTTCACCCGGGAGATCACCCGGTTCGCACAGTTCGTCCTGCTCGCCATCGGCATCGGGATCATCTTCTACGTACCCGACATCATCGAGGTGACGGCCACGTCCATTGCCAGAGCGCTGGGCATTGACCTGGACTGAGGTCGACGGCGAGGGGAGCGGCGCATGGATCTGCCTACGTACACCAATGTCTGGCGCATCGAGAAACGGCTGTACAAGCTGTACGACCTGCGGCTGCCGATGCCGCTTCCGCTGGTCACCATCGGTGTGTACGCGGGTTCCTTCCTGCCTTGGATCGTTCTCCTGCAGTTCTTCGGCGTGCCGTTCGGCGCGCCGTGGCACGTGCTCTACCTCGTGCCGCCCGGGGTCGTCGCCTGGCTGGCGACCCGTCCCGTCATCGAGGGCAAGCGGCTCAACGAGCTGCTGCAGTCGCAGGCGCGCTACCTCAGCGAGCCGCGCACCTGGTGCCGCCTGACGCCGATCCGCGAACCCCGCGACGTCGTGGTCGTCGCCCGCGTGTGGCGCTCGCCCCGCCAGCTGACCCCCTCGCTCGACGCGCTCACCGAGGTGCCGCTGCCCGCACGCGCGCAGCAGGCGACGGCCGCGCCGACCCCCGCCACCGCTGCCGCCCCGCAGCCGCTGTCGGAGTACGCCGCCGAGTACGCGGCCGCCCACCAGGGCGCCGTCGCCCGCATGCAGGCCCAGATGAACGCCCAGCACGTGCCCGCCCCCGAACCGGCCGAACGCATGCCCGCCCCGGACTCCACCGCCCTCGACACGCCGTCCGAGCCGCTGCGCACCGAGTCCGTGGCCCCCGACGCCGTCCCGCTGGACGAGCCGATTCCCGTGGCGGAGGCCGAGCCCGTCGGCACCGGGGCCGCCGAGACCGGGACGGACCAGACGCCCGCCCCGCCGCCTCCGCCCGAGGCTCCCGCGCGCCGCGCCCTCATCTCCGGCATCCGCCGTCCCGGCGAGGAGGTCGAGTACTGGCGTCCCGCCGACGTCGACGAGACGGCCGGCGGCCCCCCCACCCACGCGGTCCGCACCACCTTCGACGCCGCCGCCATCCGCCAGGCCGCCGCGGCGGCCCGCGCCGAGGAGGCCGCCCGCACGCAGGCGGCGGCCCGCGCACGGGAAGCGGCCCGCCGCCGTCCCCGCCCGCAGGCCCCGACTCCCGCGGAGAGCCTCCCTCCGGCCGAGCAGTCCGCCCGCCTCCGCGACTCCCTCCCCGCGCGCGAGGCCACCCGAGCCGAGGACACCGCGCGCATCCAGGACGCGCTCCACGAACACCAGGCCGAACACGCCTGGGACGCCGCCCGGAACACGCCCCGCCGCGACGAGCCGGCCCCCGCGGCGGAACCCGCCGTGGTGGAACCCGCGATGGCGGAATCCGCTGAGGCGGGGACCGTCGTGGAGAGCACCGGAACGGAAGGCGTCCAGGGCGAGGACATGTCCGTCAAGGACACTGTTTCCGCCGATGAGCCGGCCCTCGCCGTGGAGGACGCGGGAACAGAAGATGCAGTTCGGGGCGAGGATGGCGCTCCGGTGGGCGAGGATGCGTCCGTGATGGATGCTGGTCGTGCCCGGGAAGCGGCGCGTGCCGTGGAGAGCGGTGGAGCGGAGGAGGCCACGCGGTCGCGGGAGGCCGTCTTCGCGGAGGACGACGTTCGCGCTCAGGAGGCGCCGCGCGCCGCGGAGGCCGCTGAAGAGCCGGACACCGCGCGGACGCAGGACGTCGTGCGCGTGGAGGAGGCCGAGCACGCCGGGCACGAGGCCCGGGACGAGGAGGCCCGGGTCGGCGACGTGGCGTCCGGACGCCGTTCGGCGGACGAGGACGCCTGGGAGGTCATGCCGGTCGCCGGAGCGGACGAGCCGACCCGGCTGCAGGAGGCCGCCCGCGTCGAGGATGCCGTGCGCGCCGAGGAGGCCGCACAGGCGGAGGAAGACATTCGCGTCGGGCTGCGGGAGAGCGCCCGCGTGGAGGATGCCGTGCGCGCTGAAGAGGCCGCACGGACGGAGGAGGACGCCCGCGCTGGTTTGCGGGAGGCCGCCCGTGTCGAGGAGGTCGTGCGCGCTGAAGAGGCCGCACGGGCCGAGGAGGACGTCCGCGCCGGGCTGCGGGAGGCCGCACGGGCCGAAGAGGCGGCGCGCGCCGAGGCAGAGGTACGGGCCGAGGAGGCCGGGCGGCTGAGGGACGCCGCCCGGATCGAGGACGTCGTGCGCGCCGAGGAGGCCGCGCGCGTCGGGGACGCCGACCGGTCCGGTGAAGCCGTGCCCGCGCGGGACGCGCACGACCGCGCGGCCGGCCGGCCGGAGGGCACCGCCGTACGGTCCGAGGACGTGCGGTCGCCTTCGGAGGAAGGGGACATGACGCACGCGGACGAGCAGGCACCGGGCGTTCCTCCCAGGTCGTCCGCGCCCGTTCCGGAGGGGGACGAGGCCGTTGTGCACGAGGAGCGCGCGCCTGCCATGGCCGAAGAGGAGAACGCGGAACGGCCTGCGACGGGACGACCGCCCGCGACCGTCCCCGACATCCCGCAGATCCCGGGATCGTTCGGAGCGGCCGCCGCGCCGCGCCGCGAACACGAGGCCGAGCCCCGGCAGGAGCCGGAGAGGCCCGCCGCGCAGGTGAGCCCGCCCGACTCGGTGGCCAACCGCACGGACCAGCAGATCTGGCCCCCCGTCCCGGCCCCCGGCGAACTCCCCCCCGCCCGCGTGTCGCCGCCCCCGGCGACCGCCCCGGACATCCCCGCCGTCGCACCCCGGGCCGCCGCCCAGCAGCCCCCGCGCACCCCGTCCGGACCCCAGCCCCCCGCAGCGCCCGAGACCCCGCAGACCCCCGCCCAGGACGATGCGCGGCCGGTCCCGCAGAGCCCTGCGGCCTCCGAGGACCCGCGGACGCCCGGCCGGGAAACTCCGCGTGCCGTGCCGCAGAGCCCTGCGGCCTCTGGGGGTTCGCGGACGGGTCCGCAGGTGCCTGTTCAGGCTCCGCGAGCCGTACCGCAAAGGCCCCCGGCGCCCGATGACCCGCGAGCGGTCCCGCAGAGCCCTGCGGCACCCGAGAGCCCGCGGACGGCCCCGCAGGTGCCCGGCCGGGAAGGGCCGCGTGCCGTGCCGCAGAGCCCTGCGGCTTCTGAGGGTTCGCGGACGGTTCCGCAGGTGCCTGTTCAGGCTCCGCGTGCGGTGCCGCAGCGGCCCGCGGCGACCGGTGACCCGCGAGCGGTCCCGCAGAGCCCTGCGGCTTCCGAGGGTTCGCAGGGTGGGCCGCGGGTGCCGGTTCGGGATTCGCGGGAGGTGCCGCAGCGGCCTGCGGCGGCTGCGGGGCCGCGGGCGGGTTCGCAGGTGCCCGACCGGGAGGTCGCGCGTGCCGTGCCGCAGAGCCCTGCGGAGTCCGAGGAGACGAGGACGGGGCCGCAGGTGCCGGTTCGGGATGATGCGCGTTCGGTCTCGCAGAGGTCCGCGGAGTCCGAGGGCTCGCAGGGTGGGCCGCGGGTGCCGGTTCGGGATTCGCGGGAGGTGCCGCAGCGGCCTGCGGCGGCCGGGGGGCCGCGGGCGGGGGCGCAGCGGCCTGCTGCTTTCGGGCGGGAGTCCGTGGAAGGCGGGGCGCAGGCTCCGCGGGGAGGTCGGCAGGGGTCGGCAGGGCAGGTCAGGCCGTTCGCGCCTCGGGGCGGGCGGGAGGAGGAGCCGTTCGCCGCGCAGGGGCCGGGGTCTGAGAGCACGCGGAGCGGGCCGCAGCCGGTCGTGGGGGCCGAGGGAGGGCCGGGAGCGCCTCCCGGGAGCTTCGGGCAGCGGGAGCAGCGGCCGCGGATCAGCGCGGTGGAAGGTGAGCAGGGGTTCGGGCGGGCGCCGGAACGGTCGGTGTGGCCGGGGGCGCCGAGCCGGGACCGGCTGCCGGAGCCGGTGCGGGGGCAGCCGGTGAAGCCGGAGCCGCCGCGGATCGTGCCTCCGCCGCCGCAGCGGCGGGACGAGCTGCCCCCGCCGCCGCGCGAGGTGCGTTCGGGGCCCGCCTCTCCGGTGCGGCCGCGGCCGATGCCGGTGCCGACGCCGCCGGTGGAGCGGGTGCAGGCGATCACGCCGCCGGACCAGCCGGTGGAGGAGCCGGGCGGGCTGCGCAGGCTGCTCAGCCGCGGCAACCCCGTCGACCAGGACTACATCGAGCGGCTGCAGCGGCCCTTCCAGGGCACCCGCCACATCGTGGTGCTCGGCTGCACCGGCGGCGCCGGGCAGACCGTCACCGCGCTGATGATGGGCCACACCTTCGCGCAGTTCTGCGGGGAGCCGACCGTCGCGCTCGACGTCAACCCCGGGCACGGCGCGCTGGCCCGCCGCACCAAGATCGACACGCACGAGACGCTCACGTCGCTCATCGCCAACGCCGAGCACATCGGCAGCCTGTCGGGCATCCGCCGCTACACCAGCCGGTCCAAGTCGGGCCTGGACGTGGTCGCGGCCGGCAAGACCCCGCTGCACGCGCTGGACGACCGGGACTACGCGCAGGCGGTCCGCACGCTCGACCGCTTCTACAGCGTCACCCTGCTGGACGCCGCCGCGAGCGTCGTCAGCCGGGTGCTGCCGCACGCCGACCAGATCGTCCTGGTCGCCCCGGCCAGCGCGGACGCCCCGCGCGCGGTGGCGATGACGTTCGAGTGGCTCGACAGCCACGGCTACCACGACCTGAGGCAGCGGGCCGTCACCGTCATCAACGGGGTGAGCCGCCGCAGCCACGGCGACGTGGAGCAGGCCGAGCAGGTGGCGCGCGGCCAGTGCCGCGCGCTGGTCCGCATCCCCTGGGACGACCACCTCAGCCTCGACCGATCGCCCCGCAACGAGCTCAAGGCCCTGCGGCCGCCGACGCGACGGGCCTACCTGGCCCTGAGCGCGGTCGTCGCGGGCGGCTTCTCGGTCCTGCCCGAGAGGTACCAGGACCCGTCCCCCTACCACCAGGAGCGCACGCAGTGAGTCGGACGAAGACGAGTCGGCTGGCCGTCCGGTACTTCGACGACCGCATCCTGCTCGGCGAGCACGCGGCCTGGGCGTACTTCCGGCTGCCGACGTTCAGCTACGAGTTCACCACCGCCGAGGAGCGCGAGGCGCTCGCGACCAACCTCACCATCGCGCTGGCCGCGATCCGCATGCAGGACGCCGAGGTCCACCTGCGGATCGCGCACCGGACGTACCCGGCGGCGGACTGGGCGCTGGCGCTGGACAGGACGAGCGACAACGGCCCCGGCTGGCGCGCGTACCTGGAGGAGATGTACTCGCACGTCTGGGTGAAGGACTTCTGGTCCAAGGAGGTCTACCTCGGCGTCCGGCTCGGCAGGCGCGGCGTGCAGCTGCAGGGTTCGCTCGGCACGCTGCTGGGCTTCTACCGCAGGTCCGAGCGCGGCCTGGGCCTGCAGGACGACGCGATCGACGAGCGCGAGATCAAGCGCTGGACGGAGCAGGCCGAGCGTCTCGGCAGAGCCCTGTCCGGCGGCGCCCTGCGCGCCCGCCACGCCACGTCCGTGGAGGTCGCGTGGCTGTTCCAGCACGCCGTGACGGGCGCGCTCGCCGACCCGCCGCCGTCGGCGGTCGCCAAGCGCCGCTGGGGCGCGGGCGAGATCGAGGCGCTGATCGAGGGGGCGATCCACAACGGCCGCTCCAACCTGCGCATGGAGCAGCCCGGCGGCGAGTCCTACACCGCGTACCTGTCGTTCGCGCGCTTCCCCGACCTGATGCCGTTCCCGGACGGCGAGCCGTGGCTGCACTATGCCGACTCGTTGTCCTTCCCCGTCGAGATCAGCTCGCGCATGCGCCTCATCCCGCCCGCGCTGGCCTCCAAGGACGTCTCCCGCAAGCTCGCGCACGCCCGCGACATGGACGCCCACATCCGCGAGGCGGGCGCGGAGGCGCCGATCGCGCTGGCCGAGCAGATCGACGCGGCCCGGATGCTGGAGCACGGCATCACCAAGGAGCGCCTCCCGTTCGTCTACGGCTGGCACCGCCTCATCGTGACGGCGCACACCGAGGAGCTGCTCGTCCAGCGCGTCGACGCCGTCGTCGAGCACTACCGCGACATCGGCATCGACGTCGTCAACTCCACCGGCGACCAGTTCTCGTTGTTCAGCGAGTCCCTGCCGGGCGACCGCCTCCGCCTGAACGCCTACGCCCAGCGCCAGCCGCTGCGCACGATCGCGGGCGGCATGCCGGTGGCGACCGTCGACCTCGGCGACCGCAGGGACGACACGGGCGGCGGCTGGACCGGCCCCTACATCGGCGAGACGCTGGGCCGGGCGCGCAGCATCGTGCACTTCGACCCGCTGGTCGCGGCCGCGCGCAACCGCCCGACGGCCGTCGCGATCACCGGAGAGCCCGGCGGCGGTAAGACGACTCTGGCCCTCCTGCTCATCTACCAGATGGCACTGCGCGGGGTTACGATCGCGGCGATCGATCCCAAAGGTGACGCAGAGGCGCTCGTGGAGTTGCTGAAGGCACGCGGGCGCCGTGCCCGCATCCTGCCGCTCGGTTCGGCGGCGCCGGGCCTGCTCGACCCGTTCGGCTTCGACGACGACCTCGCGGTCAAGAAGACGATGGCGACCGAGACGCTGCGGCTGCTGCTGCCGCGCATGTCCGAGGAGCGCGAGTCGGCGATGATCCAGGCGGTGGGCGCCGTCGCCAACGCCGACCGCCCGTCGCTGGGCAAGGTCGTGGACCACCTGGAGGCGGCCGAGGACGCTGCCTCCAGGAACCTCGGCGCGGTGCTGCGCTCGATGTCGGAGATGCGTCTGGCGTCGCTGTGCTTCGACCCCTACGGCGGCGAGCGCATCGACACCGAGGGCTGGACGACCGTCTTCACCCTCGGCGGCCTGACCCTGCCGGACGTGACGGTCAACCGCGAGGACTACTCCTACGAGCAGCGCCTGTCGGTCGCCCTGATGTACCTGGTCTCGCAGTTCGCGCGCCGGCTCATGCACGGGCTGGACCGCAGGCTGCCCAAGGCCATCTTCCTGGACGAGGCGTGGGCCATCACTTCGACACCCGAGGGCGCCAAACTGGTGCCGGAAGTATCGCGGATGGGCCGCTCCCGCAACACTGCGTTGATCTTGGTTTCGCAAAATGCGGGAGACCTGTTGAATGAGCAGGTGACGAACTGTCTCTCGTCGGTGTTCTCCTTCCGCTCCAGCGAGCGCGGGGAGGTCGGCAACGTCATGGCGTTGCTCGGTGTCGAGTCCTCGGAGGAGCACAAGGGCGTGCTGCGCAACCTCGGCAACGGCGAGTGCATCTTCCGGGATCTGGACGGCCGGGCTGGCCGGATCGGCGTGGACCTCGTCTCCGAGGAGCTCCTGCGCTGGCTGGACACCAACCCGACGCGCCAGAAGCCGGTTCTGTCCAAGACGGGGGCTGACCCAGAGGAGAGCGCCGGATGAGACTCCGACGTGCCGTCGGCCGTGTCCGCAGTGGAGGGGGACGCCGGCGATCTGTCGTGCTGCTCCTGTGCATGGCGGTGTTCCTGCTCATGACGCCGGCCGCCGCGGCCGCGCCGGACCCGCCGTGGAGCACCAACCCCAACGACGCCTGCGCGCCCGCCGCCGCCCCCGCCCCCGAGGCGTACGGCTCGGGCACCGACGGCCTGATCAAGCCGCCGGACTACCCGAGCGAGCAGCTGAAGACCACCGCCGCGGACCAGCTCACCTACTACGACCGCTACGGCACCGCGGGCCAGACCTGGTACGCCGTCGACATGGGCTGCGGCGACGCCATGGCCATGATCGGCAACTCCGTCTCCAACACCCTGTTCACCCTCGTCCGCGCCATCGACCGCACCACGATCAGCGTCTACCAGGCGGCGGCGTCGGAGTCGCTGCTGGGCTGGCTGAAGGAGACGGTCGACGAGGTCATCACCGGCATCGGCGAGACGTTCAACGCCCGCTACTGGACGCCGGTCGTCATCCTGGGCGCGATCACCCTGGCCTGGTGGGGCCTGGTCCGCAAGCGCACGTCCAAGGTCGCCGAGGGCACCATCTGGATGGTCGCGGCGATGGTCGGCCTGATCTGGCTGATCGCCCGCCCCGGCGACTTCACCACGCTGGGCACCACGGTCTCCAACGCCACCAGTGCGGCGTTCAACGCGGCGCTGCCGCAGAGCGGCGGGGGCACCACGTGCGTCCCCACGCCCGAGGGCAGGCCGACGCTGGACGACTCCGAGCTGGACGCCACCACCCGCAACGCCAACGGCCTGTGGGTGGCGCTGGTGTGCAAGCCGTGGCTGATGGGCGAGTTCGGCACCACCGACCCCGAGGCCGAGATCGTCAAGGAGCACGCCGACCGGCTGCTGTACGCCCAGGGCGTCGACCTCACCGAGACGTACGGCGCGGAGAAGCCCGACATGGGCGCCAAGGCCGACGCCTACCAGCAGGTCGCCAAGAGCATCAAGGAGGACTACCCGGGCGTCTACCCGCTCTTCCAGGGCAAGCAGTGGACGTCGCGGCTGGCCGTCGCGTTCGGCGCGCTGTTCGCCGCGCTGGTCGCGGGTCTGCTCATCCTGGTCATCTCGGTGACCCTGATCATCGTGAAGATCGCGTTCCTGCTGCTGCTGGTGGCCGGACCGATCTTCCTGGGCATCGGCATCCACCCGGGGATAGGCCGGGTGATCGCGGTCAGATGGCTGGAGCTCCTGCTGTCGATGCTGCTCAAACAGGCGGCGCTGATAGGCGTGCTCGCCCTGTTGTTGTGGGCCTACGGGGTGATCCTCGGGGAGGGGCTGCCCTGGGGCCTGCAGATCATGCTCATCGCGCTGGTGACGGGCGCGGCGTTCATCTACCGCAAACCGTTCCAGCACCTGTTCGCCTCCGTGGGCTACTCGGCGGTCTCCCGCTCCCGCTCGGAGAGCGAGCTGGAGAAGTCCATCGCGACGATGCGCAAGAGCACCCTCGGCGTCGCGCAGGCCGCCGCCCCGGGCGCCGCGCTGTCCCGGCTGGTCCGCCGCGAGGACGGCGTGCCCGCCCTGTCGGCCGTCGGCTCCGACGACCCCTCCGCCAAGTCCGCCTCGGGCGTGCTGGGCACCAAGGCACGCGCGGGCGACTCGGCCGGCTCCACCCGCGTCGCCGACACCGTGCCCCCGCTGAACCTGCCCAGCCGCCGGAACGGCGGCGGAAGCCCCGGTGCCTCCGCCGGCGGGGGCACCGCCTCCACGGGCCGCGGCCGCACCTCCGCGGGCGCCGGCGGCCGTCCGGCGTCCGGCCCCCGGCCGCTGGCCCGCAAGGGCACGGGCGGCACGAAGCCCGCCCCGGCGGGCGAGCGCCCCGTGTCCAGGCCCGCGGTCTCCCGGCCGAAGGCCGAGGGCAGCGGGGGCGGCGGCAGGAGCGGCGGAGGCGTCACGGGCGCGTCGGTGCCCCGCCAGCGGGAGACCCCGGCGCCCGCCGCGCGCGACCAGGCGCCGCCGCTGTGGGCCAAGCGGGTCGCCGACGCCGAGCCCCCCACCCCGTTCTGGCTGAGGCCGGCCGACTCAGACGACTGAGGCCATGAACCTGAACGACGACCGCCAGCGCCGCGTGCTCTTCGCGGGGATGGCCGCGGTGCTGGTCCTGCTGGGCCTGTGGTTGTGGTGGCCCAGGCCCGACACCGAGCCGGTGGAGCGGGACGGCGCCCCGGTGGCGAGCGCCCCGCCCGCCGCTCCCGCCACCCCGCCGCCGGGCATCGACGAGCTCGTCGACCCGGAGAGCTTCGACGTCTACCGGCTGCTGCCCTTCGGCAGGGAGGACTTCGCGACGGCGGCCACCACCGCCCAGCAGTTCGTCTCCCGTTACGGGACGTACCGGTACGACGAGACCCCGCAGACCTATCTGGACAGGCTCCGCCCGCTGGTGAACGATCAGGTCCATGACGACCTGCTGGCCGCCGCGTCCTCCCCGGGCATCCTGGAGCAGCGCAAGGCCGACCGGACCGTCGCGGAGGGCAGCGCCTCGCTGAACTCCATCCGCACGATCGGCGGCACCTCGATCACCTTCGTGGTCACCGGCATCCAGCAGGTCACCGAGGCCGGCACCACCGGCCAGGACAGCGAGCAGTGGGCGGTGACGGTGCAGAACACCGGAGGTTCCTGGAAGGTGTACTCCTTCGGCCCGGCCGACGTCGGGCAGGACGGTGAGTCCGGATGAGGCGGCGCCTGCTGGCGGTGGCCGCGGTCAGCGTGTTCGCCGCGCTCTTCTTCGCCCTCCTGGTCGTCCCCACGTTCTTCGGCGCCTCCCAGTTCCTCTTCGGCGGGGGAGGCGGCCGCGGCAACTGCGTCGACACCTCCGATGCCGCCGAGCAGCCCAGCGAGGCCGAGGCCGCCAAGGGCATCCCCGAGAACTACCTCGCCCTCTACAAGAAGGCGGGCGAGGAGTACGGCATCCCGTGGAACGTCCTGGCCGGGGTCGGCCGGGTCGAGACGATCCACGGCACCCTGGAGGCCGAGGGCGTCCTCAGCGGCGAGAACTACGCCGGCGCGGGCGGCCCGATGCAGTTCCTGGAGCCGACGTGGAAGGCCTTCGCCGTCGACGGCGACGGGGACGGCGCGAAGAACCGCTACGACCCGGCCGACGCGATCCCCGCCGCGGCCCGCTACCTCAAGCACAACAAGGCGCCGGAGAAGATCCGCACGGCGCTGTTCCAGTACAACCACTCCTGGGACTACGTCGACGACGTGCTGGACTGGGCGACCAAGTACGCGGCCGGCGAGTTCCGGGTGATCCAGGCGGCCGGGCTGCCCGACTGCAAGGACACCGAGGGCCTGCCCGCCTACGCCGACGGCGTCGTCGCCCGCATCATCGACTTCGCGCTGGCCCAGCGCGGCAAGCCCTACATCTGGGGCGGCGTCGGCCCCGACGGCTACGACTGCTCCGGGCTCATGCAGATGGCCTACAAGCACGCCGGCCTGGACATCCCCCGCGTCACCTTCGACCAGTGGCCGTTCGGCGCCAAGGTCGACGACGGCTCGGAGCAGCCCGGCGACCTCGTCTTCTTCAACTCCGGTCCGGGCACCGCCCCCGGCCGGCCCGGCCACGTCGGCATGGTCATCGGCGAGAACAAGATGATCGTCGCCCGCTGCACCTTCTGCCGTCCGGCCATCGCCGTCATGCCCTACCGCATCGGCACCCTGATCGGCTTCACCCGCCCCATGGAGAACCCCCAGGTGGCGGACCAGCTGGAGAAGCTCGGCTGAGCGTGCGGCGCCCGCCCTGACCGGCCCCGACTCGCCGCGGCCGGTCAGGGCGGGGCCTCTGGCAGACTTGACGGATGCTGCCTGACGAGTTGTTTCACCCGCTGGACCTGGACGACGCCCTGGAGGAGGCCGAGCAGGCCGGGGGGCGCGCGGCGGCCGTCGAGCTGCTGCAGCGGGTGCTGGACGATCCCCGGGCCGAGGGCGACGAGGCGCTGCCGGAGTACCTGGACGAGCTGATCGACCAGCTGACCGAGTTGAAGCGCTACCCCGAGGCGATCGAGGCGACCTACCGGCTGATCGAGGTGGACGAGTCCGCGCGGCTGGAGGAGCTCGGCGCGATCGCCCACCTGCACGCGATGAACGGCGACAGGATCCAGGCGCGCGAGCTGCTGGAGGAGCTGCGCGGGAAGGCCGAGCCGCTGGACGCGCTGATGAACACCCTGGTGCTCGCGGGAGAGCTGGACGACCACGAGACGGCCGTCGAGTGGCTCGCCGAGGACCTGCGGCGCGGCGTCTCCGAAGGCTGGGACCCCGACCTCGTGCTGATCCACCGCGGCCACTTCCGCCGCCTGGGCGGCTCCGACGCCCGGCTGGAGGCGCTGGTCGCCGACTACCTGCCGCCCGTGGAGCAGCGCGGCACCAAGCGGCTGCCGACCGGGCCCCGCTTCACCCATCCGGGCACCGACCGGCTGGAGATCGAACGCCGGATGCGCGCCGACCTGTCCGCGCGGATCATCACCCCCGAGGGCGAGCTGGTCCCCTGGCCCCCGGAGCGCAACGACCCGTGCTGGTGCGGATCGGGCGCCAAGTACAAGAAGTGCTGCGGGCGTCCCACGCTGTGAACTCCGCGCTCGGGTAGGTTGCGGGGAACTCTCGGGAGGACTCATGGTCATCGTGGTGGGCGCCGCCATCATCTCCGAAGGCAGGCTGCTGGCCGCCCAGCGGGCGGCTCCGGCCTCGCTGGCGGGCGGCTGGGAGCTGCCCGGCGGCAAGGTCGATCCGGGCGAGACCGACGAGGCAGCGCTGGTCCGGGAGTGCAAGGAGGAGCTCGGCGTCCTCGTCGAGCCGCTCGTCCGGGTCGGGGGCGACTGGCCGCTGGGCGAGGGCAAGGTGCTGCGGGTCTGGACGGCCCGGCTCGCGGAGGGCGAGCCCGAGGCGCTGGAGCACACGGCGCTGCGCTGGCTGGGCCGCGACGAGCTCGGCGACGTCGCCTGGCTGCCCGGCGACCTCCCGGCCGTCGAGGCGGTGCGCTCCCACCTGAGGTCTTCCGGACCGTCCTAGACCTGCGGTTAAGGGCCCGGGAGTGACGTGGAACACCGTGTGACGGCGGGTCGACAAGCCGGGACGCACTAGAATTCTGGGGTAGACCGCTGATCTGCGCCGCCCGGTTCCGGATTCAGACCCGATTCAGACCTTCGGATGCGGCGAATCCCGACACGAAACCGAGCGTACTCTCATGCCCATCGCCACCCGTGACGACCTGCGAAACGTGGCCATCGTGGCCCACGTCGACCACGGCAAGACCACCCTCGTGGACGCCATGCTCTGGCAGTCCGGAGCCTTCCGCGACAACCAGTCCGTCGACGACCGCGTCATGGACTCCAACGACCTGGAGCGCGAGAAGGGCATCACCATTCTCGCCAAGAACACCGCGGTCCGCCACAGCGATCTGCTGCTGAACATCATCGACACCCCCGGCCACGCCGACTTCGGCGGCGAGGTCGAGCGCGGCCTTTCCATGGTCGACGGCGTGGTGCTGCTGGTCGACGCCTCCGAGGGCCCCCTGCCGCAGACCCGCTTCGTGCTGCGCAAGGCGCTGGGCGCCAAGATGCCGGTCATCCTGGTGATCAACAAGGTGGACCGGCCCGACGCCCGGATCGCCGAGGTCATCGACGAGGTCTACGAGCTGTTCATGGACCTCGACGCCACCGAGGAGCAGATCGACTTCCCGATCGTCTACGCCTCGGGCCGCGCCGGGCGGGCCAGCCTCAACCAGCCCGCCAACGGCGAGATGCCCGACAACGAGGACCTGGAGCCGCTGTTCCAGGTGATCAAGGAGACGATCCCGGCGCCGGCGTACGACCCGGCCGCCCCGTTCCAGGCGCAGGTCACCAACCTGGACTCCTCCAGCTACCTGGGCCGCATCGCGCTGTGCCGGGTGTACAACGGCACGATCAAAAAGGGCCAGCAGGTCGCCTGGTGCAAGGCCGACGGCAGCGTCGAGCGGGTCAAGATCTCCGAGCTGCTGATGACCGACGCGCTGGAGCGCAAGCCGGCCGAGTCCGCGGGTCCCGGCGACATCATCGCCATCGCCGGCATCTCCGAGATCATGATCGGCGAGACCCTGGCCGACCCCGAGGACCCGCGCCCGCTGCCGCTGATCACGGTGGACGAGCCCGCGATCTCCATGCTGCTGGGCACCAACACCGGCCCGCTCGCGGGCCGCGAGAAGGGCACCAAGGTCACCGCCCGCCTCGTCAAGGACCGCCTCGACCGCGAGCTCGTCGGCAACGTCTCGCTGCGGGTCCTGCCGACCGAGCGCCCCGACGCCTGGGAGGTGCAGGGCCGCGGCGAGCTGGCGCTGGCCATCCTGGTGGAGAACATGCGCCGCGAGGGCTACGAGCTGACCCTCGGCAAGCCCCGCGTGGTCACCAAGCAGGTCGACGGCAAGCTGCACGAGCCCGTCGAGCGGCTGACCGTCGACATCCCCGAGGAGTACCTCGGCGCCGTCACCCAGCTGCTGGCCGTCCGCAAGGGCCGCATGGAGCACATGACCAACCACGGCACCGGCTGGATCCGCATGGAGTTCCTGGTCCCGGCCCGCGGCCTGATCGGCTTCCGCACCGAGTTCCTCACCGAGACCCGCGGCACCGGCATCGCCCACCAGGTCTTCGAGAAGTACGAGCCGTGGTTCGGCGAGCTGCGCACCCGCCCCACCGGCTCGCTGGTCTCCGACCGCGCGGGCACGGCCACCACCTACGCGATGTTCAACCTGCAGGAGCGCGGCACCCTGTTCGTGGACCCGTCCACCGAGGTCTACGAGGGCATGATCGTCGGCGAGAACTCCCGCGCCGACGACATGAGCATCAACATCACCAAGGAGAAGCAGAAGACCAACATCCGCTCCTCCACGGCCGAGGAGTTCGACCGCCTCACCCCGCCGAAGAAGCTCTCCATGGAAGCCGCCCTGGAGTTCATCCGCGACGACGAGTGCGTCGAGGTCACCCCCACCGCCGTCCGCCTGCGCAAGGTCATCCTCGACACCAAGGACCGCGAGCGCACGGCCGCCCGCGCCAAGCGCGCCTGACCTGCGGCGATACGAGCCCGGTTCCCTTCGGGGAGCCGGGTTTTTTCTTCGCGTTCTGGCTACGCTGGGAGACGGCGGATCCTACGATGACGGGAGCTGAGCGTGAGGAGAAGAGCGCAGATGGTAATCGTCTCGGTCCCGCCGGAGTTCTCCGTGTCCCTGCCGGAGGAGGACACGCCGTACGGCATGTGGCTGCGCGGTGAACTCGAGGACTATCTCCATCTCCCCGAACTCTTCTACACGGAGATCATCGACGGGGAGATCGTGGTGTCACGTGCACCGGCCCATGGCCACAATCAGATCATCGAGTCCATCGGGCTTCCGTTTCGCGGAAGGCTGTTCAACGACTCCTCATTCCCCTGGCGCTGTTCGCAGTGCACCGGGCTCGACATGGTCGGGATCGAGCAGGGCTTCCTGCCGGATCTGATGATCCTGGACGCCCGGCTGTACCAGGAGGCGTCGCGTGAACACAGGCTGGTCTCCGACCAGATCGAGATGGTCGTCGAGGTCACGTCGCCGTCGAACGCCGGGAACGACCGACGTCCCGCCAAGGCGAACACCAAGTTCAGCAAGTGGCGCGACTACGCGCAGGTGGGAATTCCCTATTACCTGCTGGTCGACCGTGACCCGAAGGCCAAGGTCATCACCCTGTACTCGATTCCCGATGCCGCCACGGGGGCGTATCTGCAGGAGGAGTCGTGGAAGTTCGGGGAGACGGTCGTGCTGCCCGAGCACCTGGGCGTGGAGATCCCCACCGACGAGTGGCTGCCCTGGGATCTCGCCTGAGGTTCCGGGCGCTTCCGCACCGGGAGCGCCGGACGGCCGTCAGCCCGGGGTGGGCCTGCCGGTGGCGTCGGTCCTGACGGCCCTGGAAGAGGCGTGTCGCCCTTGGCGGTGCCGTCGAAGACGACCCGATACCCGGCGTCGCACCCGGTGCCGGACTTGAACTTGAAACGGCCCCGGCGCCGGTGCGGCCGGTGGCCGCGAGGCGCCGGATACCGCCGCAGAGGAAGATCACGGCGATTCCGCGGGTCCGGGGGTCTTGGGGACCCCCGGACCTCCGGCGTCAGTTGAGGTGCACCGTGCCGGTGACGTCGGCGGCGAGGCGGAGGGAGTCGCCGTCCTGGAGGAAGGCCTCCACGCCGGGGGAGAGGCGCTCGCCGTTGACGAACGTGCCGTTGGTGGAGCGCTCGTCGCGGACCTTGGCCACGCCCCCCTGGTCGACCCAGACGGTCGCGTGCTTGCGCGAGACGTTGTCGTACTGGGTGAAGGTGGACGCGGCGGGGGACTGGCCCGCGTCGCGGCCGAGGATCAGCTGCTGGCCGGCCGTGACCTTCAGCTCCCCGGTGGGGAAGCTCAGCCGCAGCGTCGGGCCCAGACCGCCGGGCCGCAGCGGCTTGAGGCAGACGTTGCACTGGGCCGCGGCCGGGTTGGCCAGCACGCTCTCGCAGTGCGGGCACATCGCGGCGGTGCTGTCCTGCGGCGGCATCAGCGTGCCGTCGCGGGCGGGCGGCGGATCCAGGTGGCCCGGACGGCGTCCGTACGGGTCCTGGGGCTGGCCGTAGCCCGGCTGGGGCTGCTGCCCGTAGCCCTGGGGTCCGGGCTGCCCGTAGCCCTGCTGGGGCTGGCCGTAGGGGTCCTGGGGGCCGGGCTGCTGGCCGTAGCCGGGCTGCTGGGGCTGGCCGTACGGGTCCTGAGGGCCGGGCTGCTGGCCGTAGCCGGGCTGCTGCGGCTGGCCGTACGGGTCCGGGGCGCCGGGCTGGCCGTAGCCCTGCTGGGGCTGGCCGTAGGGGTCCTGGCCCTGCTGGCCGAGCTGGTTGGGCTGGCCGTACGGGTCCTGGCCGCCGGGCTGGGCGTACGGGTCCTGGCCCTGCGGCTGGCCGTAGCCCTGCTGGGGCTGGCCGAGCGGCTGGCCGTACGGGTCCTGGCCCTGGGGCTGGCCGCCGTAGCCGCCCTGGCCCTGTTGGCCGAGCTGGTTGGGCTGGCTCTGCTGGGCGTAGGGGTCCTGGGGGCCGGGCTGCTGGCCGTAGCCGGGTTGCTGCGGCTGGGCGTACGGGTCCTGGCCCTGCGGCTGGCCGTAGCCGGGTTGCTGCGGCTGGGCGTACGGGTCCTGGCCGCCGGGCTGGGCGTACGGGTCCTGGCCCTGCGGCTGGCCGTAGCCGGGCTGCTGGGGCTGCTGGCCGTAGCCGGGCTGCTGCGGCTGGGCGTACGGGTCCTGGCCCTGGGGCTGGCCGTAGCCGGGCTGCTGGGGCTGGGCGTACGGGTCCTGGCCCTGCTGGCCGTACTGGGCGGGCTGCCCGTACGGGTCCTGCGCGGGCTGGCCGTAGCCGCCCGCCGGACCAGGCTGCGACGCGTAGGGCTGTTCCGCGGGGGCGGGACGCCGACGACGCCCGCGGGTGAGGTTGTTCCCGCAGGTCATGCAGATCAGGTCGCCAGGATTGTGCGGGGTCTGACAGACCTCGCAGGTCAGAGTCTCCATGAGGCCTCCCCGGCTCGTACTCCCGCCCCGTCCAGCACCGCGCTCAGACGATCCATGTCGCCTCGGCGCGGGATGCCGATGTAGTACACCCGCCGTCCTTCCGCACCGTCCTCGACGCACACCTGCATGCGCCGCCCGTCCATCTCGTCAGTCCCGTACCGCCTGCGTCCCAGGGGGGACAGCGGTATGAGTCGCTGGTTCGCCGATCCCCGGAGCGGGGATCCGTCGTTGAGCCGCTCCACGTACGGACCGGTCACCACAGCGTCGCACAGTTTAAGGATGTCCCGCGACTCCGGATCCCGGGAGAGCCTCGAGATTACATATCCGGAATAGACCAGGATGTCCAATGGACGTGACCTGCGCCACTCCTGCAGCCCCTCCAGCAGCTCCCGTAGCGCGCGGACCTGCTGGAACGGCTCCCCGCCGGAGATCGTGACCCCGTCCAGGTCCGGCAGGCCCGCCAGCCACTCCAGGACCGAGGCCACCGGCACCCGGTGGCTCTCGTCGGCCTCCCAGGTGTCCCGGGACAGGCAGCCGGGGCAGGCCAGCGTGCAGCCCTGGAACCAGATCCCGGCCCGCACGCCCGGCCCCAGCGCGGTCACCGGATGGTGCAGCTTGGCCAGCAGGACCGAGCCGCCGCCGCTCACGTCTCCTCGTCGGCGGAGTCGGGAGGCGTGGAGTCCAGCTCCAGCTCGACGATGCTGCCCTCGCGCCGGATGCCCCGCACCGTGACCCGCGTCCCGGCGGGCAGGTCGAGCTCGAACAGGGCGCGGGCCAGCGGGTTGACGAAATGCGACTCCAGGGCCATGCCGATGCCGCGGCCGCCCTTGTCGAGCTCGCCGGTGCACCACTCGCGCAGCGTGCCCATCACCTCGGACTTGACCGCCAGGCTGAGCCGGTGCTCCTCGGTGACCCGGCGGCAGATGTTCGCCAGCTGCATGTCGAAGATCCGCGACGCGGCCTCGGCCCCGATGAAGTTGAAGACGATCACGTTGTCGCCGAGCCGGTTGAGCAGCTCGGGGCGGTTGAGCGTCGAGGTGAAGTGGTCGGAGATCGCGCTCTTGATCCGGTGCTCGATCTCGGCGTACCCCAGCCCCGGCGTGACCGTGGCCGAGCCCAGGTTCGAGGTGAAGATCAGGATCGACTCGGAGAAGTGCACGGTGTGGCCGCGCCCGTCGGTCAGCCGCCCGTCCTCCAGGATCTGCAGGAACTTGTCGAGGATCCGCGGGTGCGCCTTCTCGATCTCGTCGAAGAGGATCACCCGGAACGGGTCCTCGCGCACCGCGTTGGTCAGCTCGCCGCCCGCCTCGTGGCCGATGTAGCCGGGCGGGGCGCCGATCAGCCGGTCCCCGGCGCCCTCGGCGGAGAACTCCGACATGTCGAAGCGCAGGTAGGCCGAGTCGTCGCCGAAGACCAGCTCGGTGATCGACTTGGCCAGCTCGGTCTTGCCGGTGCCGGTCGGGCCGGCGAAGAACAGCACGCCGCGCGGCCGGGAGGCGGACTTGGTGGCCTGCGCGCCCGACAGGCCCAGCACCGCCCGCTTGAGGATGTCCAGGGTCTTGGTGACGGCCTGGGGCTGGCCCAGGACCCGTTCGGGCACCCGCCGCTCGCCGTCCAGCACCCGGCGGCGCAGGTGGCCGCGCGACCACGGGTTGTCCAGGACGCCCAGCTTGTAGGTGCGCACCGCGTCGGGCAGGTCGGCCAGGTCGATGTTGCGCTCCTTGGCCAGCCGGGTGACCTCGATCATCGACTGGAGGGTCAGCCCGTCGGCCTGCTCGGCGAAGGCGTCGCAGGCCTCGGCGGCCCCCTGGTCGGCCTCGGGGTCGGCGGCGAACGCGCGGGCCAGCAGCCGTGCGGTCACCTGCCGGTCGCCCAGGTGCGGGCGGGGCAGCGTCAGCTCGCGGATGGCGTCGTTCTCGGCCGCCAGCCAGGCCGGGAGGTCGCCGGGGCGCTCCACCAGCCACAGGATCGGGTTGTAGAACGGCTTGGGCCGCACTCCCGGCACCCGGACGGGCCGGGCCGTGCGCGAGAGCTTCTCGCAGAAGCGGAAGAAGTCGCGCTCGGGCGGCTGGAGCTCGGTGGGGGAGGTGCCGATCCGGGACGCGCCCTCGATGAGGAAGGCCGCGCGGATCTGCTCGGAGGGCCGGGCCAGCGCCGCCAGGTGCTTGGTGAGCCCCTCCAGGGACGGCTTGGCGTCCCACTTGCCGAGCAGCTTCTCGGCGGCGGCGTGCGCGTCGTCGTCCTCGGGGAAGACGCGCAGCCCGTCGACCACGTCGTAGACGAGCATGCAGGACACCCCGCTGGACTGCAGCGCCTCCCACAGCAGTTCGCGCAGCGGCAGCAGCGCGATCTCGCCGCCGTTGGGGAAGAGGAAACTGTCGTAGAGGTTGCCCGACAGTACATACTGCGAGTGCACCGACAGGGTCGCGTCGAGCTCCCGGACGAACGGCGGCCAGCCCATGAGGCGGCCGCCGAGGGTGGGCTGGTCAGTGCTCACGTCGGCGTTCCCTCGGCTTGTTCTTCTGCTGCGTGGTGGTCGACGTCGATTGTGCACCCAACGGGAGTTCCTCGGCGCCGGGCTCCAGCCGCCAGGTGAGCTCCATGTCCAGCCCGTCCTCGCGCAGCCGCTCCTTGGCGGCCTCGAAGGCGTCGCACCACTCCCGTTCGCGCTCGGCGTCGCGGCGGCGGTCGTCCTCGCTCAGCGCCGGCCGGGTGCGCATCATCTTGGCGCGCAGGGTGGAGTCGTCCAGCTGCATCCGGACGGCCTGGTCGGGCCAGGCGGAGCGGGTCAGCAGCAGCGATCCCTCCACGGGGACGAAGGTGGAGAAGCCGGTGTCGACCTGGTAGCCGAGTTCTTCGAAGGTCCGCGTGATGGTCGACAGGATGTACTGGCGCTCGGCCTCGGCCTGGGCGAGCCTGTCCTGCTCCAGCGCCCAGGCCTTGAGGCGCTCCCGCTCGGCCCTGACGTTCCGGCCCGCCTCCTGGACGCGCAGGCGCACCTCGGTGAGCATGGCCTCGGCCTCGGCGTCCGTGGTGGCCTGGGCGACGCGCTCGGCGGCCTCCCGAACATGGAGGCGGTCGGCTTCGGCGGTGTCGTGGGGGAGCCGGGAGAGGACGCGGGCGAGGTCTTCACCGCGGTTCGCAGGGGTCTTGAGCTCGCGGGCGGTGCGGCGCCCGAGCTCCTCGGCGAGGGCGCTCTCGGCACGGGCGAGCGCCTCGTCGGCGGCGGCGCACCAGGAGACGAGCGCTTCGTACTCCTCCTCACCGGTGAACTCCAGCTCGGCGGGGAGGGGAACGGCGGCGTGCTCCCGGCGCCGGACGTCGCCGAGCGCACGGATCCGGGCGTTGCGGTCGATGACCTCGCGCAGCGCACGCTCGTACCGTTCGACCTCGGCGAGCGCCTCGGCCCGCCCGCCCGCCTTCTTCTCGGCGAGCGCGGCCAGCACCTCGGCCGTCTTCGCCCCGGCTCCGGCGCCCGCGCCGAGCAGCCGGTTCATCCCCAGGCTGGCGATCACCGCGGCGTCCAGGACGATCTCCGCCTCCACGCCACTGCTCAACTAGTGCCCCTTCCCGGTGCGCCCCGCATGCGTGCGGAGTCAGCCTTCTATGACTTCCCTGCGGCGCGCGGAGTTCGCCTCACGCCACCGATGGCTTCGCATACCCCCGCCGAGCGCGTGCCCGACGGTCGCCACCGCGACCAGCAGCAACCACAACAACCAGGCCAGCGAGCTGAGGATCGAGACCAGCACGAGCAGCATCAGCACGGGGATCATCGCCGCCAGCAACGCGACCCCGCATCCGCGCGCACCCGTCCGCCGTGCCGTGTTCGACACCGCCTGCGACGTCTTGGACAGCCCGCCGCTGAGGACCCTGCCGCCCTTGGCCAGCGCCGCCCACGGCCCCCCCGCGAGGTAGTCGGCACCCTGCTGCTGGGCGAGCGCGAGCTCCACGGCGGCCGAGACGAGCCAGGCGCCCGCCCCCACGAGCAGCATCAGCCCGAGCGGCACGGCCGAGGCCCGCTGCACGCCTCCGACACCGGCCGTCTCACCCGGCTGGGCCTGCCCGGCCATCGCCGAGACGGCGAAGCTCCCGGCGCTCCACAGCGCCAGGAAGGCCAGCGACCACAGGACCGCCCTGACCCGTGCCGCGTTCCGTCCGGCCTTCCTCTTGCCCTCCTGCTGCTCCCACAGCGCTGCCCTGCCCTCGGCCCGGTAGGCGTCCGCGGCCGCGTCCACGTCGGCGGGCAGCCGCGCGGGGGCCGGCGGGGCCTGCGGCGGCACGTACGGCTCCGCGGCCTCCTCCTGGACGGCGGGGGTCCCGCCCCGCAGCCATTCCGCGATCTGCGCGTACCCCCACCGCCGGCGCGGGTCCCGCGTGAGCAGCCCCTGGCAGAGCAGCCGCAGGTGCGGGTCCTGCACGTCGTCGTTCTCGATGGCCCGCGTGGCCAAGTGGTCCACGACCACGGTCTCGCTCAGCCCGTCGAACGGCCTCCGCCCGGTGATGAGCTCACGCGCGATCATCCCGAGCGACCACCAGTCCCGCGCCGGCGACACCTGCCCCGACAACGACTCCGGCGCCGCGTAGGCGAGCGTCCGGGAGGAGGAGGCGAACACCACGCTCTGCTCCAGCACCCGGCTGAGCCCGAAGTCGGTGATGACGAGCTCGCTCCCGCGCACCAGCACGTTCTCGGGCTTGAGGTCACGGTGCACGATGCCCGCGTCGTGCAGCGCCTTCAGCCCTTCGGCGAGCTGCGCCACGGCCGCGGTCGGGTCCACCCGCCTGGCCCGCGCCAGCCCCCGCAGGCTCCCCTCGGGCAGGTACTCGAGGATCTCGTAGTCCCGGCCGTCCGCGTGCCCGGTCTCCAGCACCCTGACCACATTCCGCGACGAGAGCCGCGGCAGCATCTCCCATACTTCCCGGTCGGCCGAGTACCCCCGCCGGTAGATCTTGACGACGTACCGCCCGGCCTCTCCGCCGTGCTCCCGCACCAGCAGCAGGTCGGACTCCGCTCCCTGGACGGGCAGCTCCCCCTCGACGGCGAACCGTGATCCGAGCGCCCCCGGCAACCGCACCAGGGAGTCTCCTCCCGCCTGCTGCGCCCCCGGCGCATCCCGGCTGGTGACTCCCGGATCCCGTCGCGTCCACTGCGGGTCGTCCACGCCGCGAGCCTACCGCCCCCGAACCCGGACGCACCCGGCACGACCGCTCCCAGCCGGACTGTGTTGTGTCACCACGGCCCGGCCGGCGGCCGCACCGCGCTGTACGGCCACCTGACGCCGGGACGGCCGGCGCGGCCGGTCAGCTCAGCGCCCACTCCCCGGTCTGGGGGGCCATGCCGCTGTCCAGCGTGATCTGCAGGGCCGCGGGCTTGACGTTCTTGGGCATCTCGAAGACGAGGTAGCCCTTGCGGCTCTTCCCGGGCGCCATCTTCACCAGGTCCACGAGCGGCCCCGCCGCGATCTCGGTGACGAGGATCGTGTTGTACTCCTGCCCCTCGGCGTCCAGGAGGACCGACCCGTTGGTGAGGGCGTCGTCGTAGACCACGGTGCCGACGTTCTCCAACGCGAGCCGCACGCCGACGAAACGCTGCCCCTTCTTGGTGGGCTTGGACCCGTCGGTGGCCTTGACGGCCTTGGGGGCCTTGAGCACGGTGACCGCGATCTTCAGATTCTCGTCGGTGCCCTTCAGCGTGATCTTGTCGCCCACCTTCGCGGCCTCCTGCTTCTTGTGCTGCGATCCGTTATCGGTCCCGTCCGGACTGGTCGTCACTTCGGAGGCGGCGCATCCGGACGAACCCAGCACGAGCGCGGCGGCCAAGACGGCAAGGGACTTCTTCATCGGAACTCTCCAGACCACGGTCAATGTCAACGTCTGAGCAGGCCGATTCTGGAGCGTTCCGGATGAACGACCTGTGCTGGTTGACGCAAATAGGTCAATTTCGATTTCCTGGCTTGTTTGACAGAATCCCGCAATTTGTCCACGGGAACTCCGTCCGCCGACCCGGTTCCCCGAGTCGCTCCGGGATCCGGAGGCCCGCACGCGGCAGGGTCGGATGTCCGGTTCTCTGGTCGGTCTCCTGTTTCCGACTTCCTTTCGAGAAAGTCCGGATCGGCGTCCGTTCGAGTTCACCCACGTGTTCTCTCGGCGTTCCTTGTCGGGATGTTCCGGGCGGCTCATACTCGAGGGCAGTTCGCTGATACGGGATCGTGTGACGAAGGAAGCCGGGGGCGATGTCCTGTCCAGGGCAGGGTGGTGCCGACAGGGAGACCGACTGCGTGCGTTTCGCCGCCTCGCCCGCTTCGGTGGGGTCGGCGCGGCGGCTGGTGCGGGCGCGGCTGCCGTCGTGGGGGCTGGAGGATCTCGTGGACGCCTGCGCGCTCGTGGTCAGCGAATGCGCCACGAACAGCGTCCGCGCCACGGAGGGCGACGGTGAGTCCGCGTTCGTCGTCGTCCGGCTCAGGCTCACCCCCACGCAGCTCTTCGCCGAGATCGACGACGCCTCTCCCGCGCCGCCCGTCACCAGAAGGGCGGGGGAGGACGCCGAGGATGGCAGGGGCCTGTTCCTCGTCGCGGAGTACGCCGACCAGTGGGGCTGGTATCCGACCACCGGCGGTAAACGCGTCTACGCCGCGTGGAACCTCTGCTGAACGGCTGCGGGCACCGGGACGCGGAGAGAGAGGGCGTTCAGCTCTCGAGGAGGCCGGACTCCCAGGCCCAGGCGGCGATCTCCACGCGGTTGCGGGCGGGGAGCTTGGCCTGCACGTTCCCCAGGTGCGTCTTCACCGTGCCGGCCGTGACGGAGAGCGCGGCGGCGATCTCCGCGTTGGTGAGCCCCCTGGCCACGAGCCGCACGACCTCCGTCTCCCGGGACGACAGCTCCACCTGCGGCTTCCGCGGCACGGGCTTCGTGCGCTGGAATCTGCGCAGCAGCCGCAGGGTGATGGACGGGCTGATGAGCGCATCGCCCGACGCGGCGGCGCGGACGGCCTCCACCAGCAGGGCGGGCCCGGCGTCCTTGAGGATGAAGCCGTGCGCTCCGCCGTGCAGCGCGCGGTGGACGTACTCGTCGTCGTCGAAGGTCGTCACCATGACGACCCTCGGCGGGGCGACGGCACCGGGCCGGTTGAGCAGGCGCAGCGCCTCCAGGCCGTCCAGGCGGGGCATGCGGATGTCCATGAGCACCACGTCGGGGCGGTGCCGGGCGGCCAGCTCCACCGCCTGCACGCCGTCCTCGGCCTCCGCGACGACCTCGATGCCGTCCTCGGCGGCGAGGATCATCCCGAAGCCGGTGCGGACCATGGCCTGGTCGTCGGCGATCATCACCCGGACCGTCACGGGGCGCCCTCCACCGGAAGGGACGCCTCGACGGCCCAGCCGCCGTCCGGTCCGGGCCCCGCCCGCAACGTGCCGCCGACCATGGACACCCTCTCCTCCAGTCCTTTGAGCCCGAACCCTCCGCCCGTGCCGTGCCGCCGCCGGCCGTCGTCGTGCACCCGCACGGCCACCCGGTCCGGGGCGCGGTCCACCAGGACCTCGACGGCCGTGCAGTCGAGCCCGTGCTTGCGCACGTTCGTCAGCGCCTCCATGACCACCCGGTGCACGGTCCCGGCCACCTCCGGAGGGAGCTCCCCGCTCCCTCCCCGTGCGGTGAAATGCGCCTTCACCCCGCCGGGCAGGGAGAAACCCCCGACGAGGGAACGCACCGAGGCCATATCCGGCGACGCCGTACGCGAGAGGCCTTCGCCGGACTCCCGCAGCATTCCCACCATGCGGCGCATCGACGTCAGGGTCTGGGCCCCGGCCCGTTCGATCTCCTCCAGCGCGGGCAGGACGAGTTCCGGCCTCTTCGCCGCGATGGTACGCGCCCCCTGCGCCTGTACGACGATGCCCGTCACATGGTGGGCGACGAAGTCGTGCAGGTCCCGGGCGAACTCGGCGCGCTGCTCCAGCCGCACGGTCTCCTCCCGCCGCCGCCTGTCCGCCGCGAACAGCCGCCCGGCGAGCCCCGCACCCAGCGCCATCATCGCGACCAGCGCGAGGAACAATGCGAGGACCACCCCGGTCTCCTGTACCCCGACCGCCATCGGCCGCAGCACGATCGCCGCGACCAGCACCGGAACGGCCAGGACGGTGCCCGCCGGAGCACCACGCCACGCGACGAGTGCCAGCAGGACGAGCAGAACGGCCGGCTCGGTGAACCCGAACGCGTCCGATGCCTCGGATCCGGGCCCCGAAACGGAACGAAGGACAGCCGTCCCGGCCAACGACACCAGCCCGGCCGCACAAGAAGCCACCGACAGGCCGCGGCCTTCCCGAGGCCAGGAGATGAGGAGGATCACGGCGGACGCCGCTGCGAGCCCCAGCTTGATCTCGCCCGCGAAGCCCCGGAACAGGTCGAACCGGAGGTCGATCAGTGCTCCGGAACCCGCCAGGACCACCGTCAGCACCGCGGTGAGCCGTCCTCCAGATCTCATGCCGGTGAGGCTAACCGCATTCCGCAGGTCAGCGGCTCTGCCGAAAGTCGTAGCGCAGGTGAGAGAGCTCGCTCTTTCGGGAGATCCGGAGCGAGAGGCCACCGGCCGAGACTCATCGGCGACAAGGTTCCCGAACCAAGGTTCACACGATGAAGAACTTCGATTTCGAGCTCGATTCCACATTCGTTCTGGGGCCGCTCCTGGTCGCCTTCTGCGTCCTCACGGTCGTGCGCGCCGTCCGGAGGCGCCCCGGCTGGACGGGCGGGCACGCCGCCGTCCGCCTCGTGGCGGCCTGCTACGCGGCGGCCGTCCTCGACCTCACGATCTTCCCGATCGCCATCACCTATGGCGAGTACGCCAACCAGACACCCTGGTACGAACTCGTCAACTTCATTCCGCTGCTCGTCGCCGACCTGACGTTCGTGCCCAACGTGGTCATGCTGCTGCCGCTGGGCTTCCTCCTCCCGCTCACGGCGGCCGGACCCGTCTCCTTGAAACGGGCCACGGGCCTGGCCTTCCTCGCCTCGCTCACCATCGAGGCGGCGCAGCTCCTGTGCTATCTGCTGTTCAACAACGGCCGCTCCGTCGACGTCAACGACCTGATCGCCAACACCCTCGGCGGCGCGCTCGGCTATCTGGCCTACCGTCTGGCGGCCCGCACGCCGTCCCTGAACGCCCTCCTGGGCCGCCTCACTCTGCCCGCCGCGGCCGAGGAGGGCCGGTCGACGCAGCCGAAGGCGAGCGTCGGTGAGACGGGAGGATGAGCGGGACTTCGAGGGGTGCGAGCGCCTTCAAAATGTTTTGTGCGGTGGATCGGCGTCTCCTTAAGATCCCCCGATGGGGCGCATCGTCATCGTGGGTGACATTCACGGCTGTTTCGAGGAACTGATCGAACTGCTGGAGAAGGTCGATCTCCGCCCGGACGATCTGCTGATCAGCGTCGGCGACCTGGTCGACCGCGGCCCGGATCCCGGCGGGGTGGTCGAGTACTTCCGGGAACGCCCGAACTCCGTCGTGCTGATGGGCAACCACGAGCGCAAGCACGTGCGGGGCGTCTTCTCCTACGCGCAGGAGATCACGCGCCTGCAGCTCGGCGACCGCTACGCCGAGACGGTCGACTGGATGCGGACGCTGCCCTACTACTTCGAGAACGAGCAGGTCCGCGTCGTCCACGCCGCGATGGTGCCCGGAGTCCCACTGGCGTCCCAGCGGGAGGAGGTCCTCTGCGGCTCGACGCGAGGGGAGCGGGAGCTGGCGGCGCTGTTCCCCGGCGGGCACTGGCACGACCACTACACCGACGCCGCACCGGTCGTGTTCGGCCACCACGTCACCGGGCGGGAACCGCTGATCCGCGACGGACGGGTCTTCGGCCTCGACACCGGCGCCTGCCACGGCTGGAACCTGACCGCCCTGTGCGTCCCGGGATTCACGGTCCACGCGGTCCCGGCGCGCGCCGACCACTGGGCGGCCGCCAAACGCCGGTGGCAGCTGCCCGTCCTGAAGAGCAGGCCGTGGCGCGACCACACCTGGCAGGAACTGGATCAGGCGCTCGGGCGGCACTCCCCGTCCGCCGACGCCGACACCCGCCGCTGGCTGGAGGCGCTCGAAGCATGGGCCGCGGACCTGCGGTCGGGCTTCCCCGCCCTGGTCTCCGCGGCGCGGCGCACCGCCGGCGGGCTCACCGCGGACGAGCTGCGCCGGCACCCCGCGGCGCCGGTGCTGTTCCAGGCCCGCGACGGCCGCCTCGACACCACCGCCCTGGCCCGGCGCTGCCCGACGCCCGCCAGGACCATCGCCCTGGCGGCGGCACTGGGCCTGACCCTGCCCGGCCCTCCCGGCTGAACCGCCGCCCGGCCCGCCCTGCCGGGCCGGGAGCGGGACGGCTGGCTCCGTGCTCCTTCGCCCGCCCGGGGCCGCCCCGCCGCCCGGGGCGATGACGGGCCCCTCAGTGATCTCGGCGACTCGGGGAAGGCCGGTTCGGGAACGCTCCGTGTGAACGGCTCGCGTCGACCGACACAAGTGCCGCATTTCGCGGTTCCCGTTCGACGTACGGATCCCCGAAATCCGTCCGCCATGGCGGTGGCCGACTCGTTCGGAAACGCGCCGTTCTCGTCGCCACTTTCAAGGTATAGCGGCACCGGGGGCTTGCGGCAAGACCCCGGTGCCGTCGCAGAATCGGGGTCCTTGAGCCGGGCCGGCACGGAAAGCGCCGGTCGCATGCAGATGCGGGCTCTCATTCACCATGCGGTCATTCAGGCCGTGATCGGAAATCAGGGAGAATCCACGTGCGTTTTCTGCTGTCCACGATAGGGACGCGCGGTGACGTCCAGCCGCTGGTGGCGCTGGCCATGGAACTGAGGGGACTGGGGCAGGAGGTCCACCTGTGCGTGCCTCCGGACTTCCGCGACTGGATCGACGGTTTTGCGATTCCCGCCACCGCCATCGGGCCCGAGTTGCGCAAGGCCGCGGCCGTCCCGTCGGCGCCGTCGGCCCCGCCCTCGCCGGAGCGGCTGCGCCTGCTGGCGAGGGACTCGGTCGCCGCCCAGTTCGCGACGGTCGCGGAGGCGGCCGAGGGCTGCGACGTCATCGTCGCCGCGACGGCCCTGCAGGTGGCGGCCCGCTCGGTGGCGGAACTGAAGGGCATCCCCTACGTCTTCGCCGCCTACTGCCCGGCGGTCCTGCCGTCGCCGCACCACGCGCCGCCGGTCCTTCCGGGACCGCCGCCCGCGGAGACCGGCGACCGCGGGCCGTGGGACCGGGACGCAGCACGCTTCAACGAGATGTTCGGTGACGCGCTCGACTCCCACCGCGCGTCACTCGGCCTGGCTCCGGTCGAGGACGTGCGCGGCCACATCCTCACCGAGCGGCCCCTGCTGGCGGCCGACCCGGTGCTGGCGCCCTGGCCCGGGCCCGCCGACGCGGGCGTCGTGCAGACCGGCGCCTGGATCCTGCGGGACCGGCGCCCGCTGCCTCCGGAGCTGGTGGAGTTCCTCCGGTCCGGTGAGCCGCCCGTCTACTTCGGTCTCGGCAGCCGCATGCACGCCCCGCAGGGCCTCGTCCGAGAGATGGTCGAGTCGGCCCGCACGCTCGGACGCCGCGCGATCGTCTCCCGAGGCTGGGCCGGCCTGTCCCCGGTGGACGACGCCCCCGACTGCATGTCCGTCGGCGACGTCGACCACCGGGCGCTCTTCGGGCGGGTCGCCGCCGTCGTCCACCACGGCGGGGCCGGCACCACGACGACGGCCGCCCTCGCCGGGACGCCGCAGGTCGTCCTCCCCCAGGTCTACGACCAGTACTACTGGGCGCAGCGGGTCCAGGACCTCGGCATCGGAACCGCGCACCCGTCCGCCGAGCCGACCGCGGAATCGCTGGCCGCGGCCCTCGACCGCGCCCTCCGCCCCGGTACGGCGGCCCGTGCCCGGGCCGTCGCCGCCGAGATGAGCGACGACGGCGCCGGGGCCGCCGCCCGGCACCTGGTCTCCTCGAACCTGCAGAGTCCGCCCTGAGCCGTTCCGGGCCCGTCTGAGCGGGTCAGGAGCCTCGGCCCCAGGGCTTCGGCGACGTCCGTCCGCGGCCGGTCCTGCGGCGTCCGCCCCGCCGCCCGCCGTGCAGGCGGGCGGCGGGGCCGGTGGTCACGGCTGGGGAGAGAGCCGGTTGATGACGCCCAGGCGGTTCATGGCGTTCATCTGGGCGATGGTCGCGATCAGTGCGGCGAGCAGTTCCTCCGGGTAGTGCGCGGCGGCCTCCTCCCAGACGGCGTCGGAGACGCCGTGGCCTCCGGGCAGGAGGGTGCCTTCCTCGGCGAGGGCCAGGGCGGCGCGTTCGGCCGGGGTGTAGAAGGGCGACTCGCGCCAGGCGGCGACGCCCCAGACGCGCCGGTCGTCCTCGCCGAGCTTCTTCAGGTCGGCGCTGTGGGAGTCCACGCAGTAGGCGCAGCCGTTGAGCTGGCTGATGCGCAGGTACAGCAGGTCGACGGTGGCGTCGGGCAGCCCGGACGAGCGGATGTACTTCTCGAGCGAGCCGAACGCCCGGTAGACGTCGGGGGCGGTGCTCCGCAGATCGATCCTCATGGGAGTTTCCTCAGCTTCTCAGGATTCAACTGGATGTCGATCTCGCGGATCCGGCCGTCGAGGACGGTGAAGCCGAAGACGCCGGTGACCGTGCCGTCCTGCACGCGCAGCAGCCCGGGAGCCCCGTTGACGGCCGCCGGGACGAACACCGCCGCCGAGGCGAACTTCGTCCGCACCCCGACGAGGAACCGGGCGACCCGTCCGGCCCCGACCACGGGGTTGCGCGCCGCGCGCACCCGCCCGCCGCCGTCGGTGCGCAGGACGACGTCCGGGTCGAGGAGGCCGAGCAGCCTCCCCAGGTCGGCGCCCGAGGCGGCCTCGGCGAACAGCGCGACCGCCCGCCGGTGCTCCGCCTCGTCCACGTCGAACCGGGGAGCGCGGGCGCGGACGTGCCGCCGCGCCCGCGAGGCCAGCTGGCGGCAGGCCTCGGGCGTGCGCCCGACGGCCTTCGCCACCTCGGTGAAGGCCAGCCCGAACACGTCGTGCAGCACGAACACGGTGCGTTCGGCCGGGCTCAGCGACTCCAGGACGACGTGCAGCGCCAGGCTCATCGACTCGTCCAGCGTCACCCGGTCGGCCGGATCGGGGACGGCTACGTCGGGTTCCGGCAACCAGGGACCGACGTATCGCTCCCTGCGGTGCCGCGCCGACTTCAGCACGTCGAGGGCGAGCCGCGACACCGTCACCACCAGCCAGCCCTCGACGTCCCCGTCCACCCCGGCCCGCCACATCCGCAGCCACGCCTCCTGGACGACGTCCTCGGCCTCGGCCAGGTCGCCGAGCACCCCGTAGGCCACCCGGACGAGCCGGGGCCGCAACGCGTCGAAGCCGGTCACGAGATCGTTCATACCCCGAGCACGAGACGGGCCGCCGGAGTGTGACATCGGGATCAGCCGTTGGTCAGGGAGACCGCCGCCTTGTCGCCGGGAGCGGTGCCGACCGCCCACAGGGCGCCGGGCAGGGGGTCGACGGCGTTGATCGTGTCGACGGGCAGGGACGCGGACCGCCACGCGGTGCCGTCGAAGCGGTGGACGGTGTTCTCGTCGACGCGCCACAGGGCGCCTTCGGCGTCGAGCAGGTACCTGGTCGCCAGGACGCTCGTGGGGATTTCGGGAGCCGGCGGAAGGGCGGTGGTGCCGCCGTCGGACACGCGTTTCACGGTCCGGTCGGGGGAGGAGTAGTAGTACAGGGCGTCATCGTCGACGGCCAGGAGGTGGCCCTCGGAGGCTCCTTCCGCCTCGACCCAGCCGTTGCCGTCCCGGCGGAGCGGCTTGTGGCCCACCAGGTAGACCTCGTTCGAGGCGGTCACATGGACGTCATGGACGAAGTCGTCGGGCACGGCGTGGACGGCCCATTCGCCAGCCTTCCAGTGGAACACGCACCTGCCGCCCCAGGAGGCCCAGGCTTCGTCGGTTCCCGCGGCGGTCAGCTGGAGCTTCGCGCGCGAAGCGGTACTCGGGCAGTCCCCCGCGGGCAGAGCGATCTCGTTCCACTTCTTCCCGTCCCACCGGAAGATGCGGGCCTGGCCGTTCTTCATTCCAGAGACCCACACGTTGCCCGAGGCGGACGCGTCGAGGTCCGCCAGTTCGTAATTCCACGTGACGGGAGGGTTCTTCGTCTCCCAGAAGGTTCCGTTCCAGCGCTTGAGGGTCGTGTTGGAGTTGCATGTCGTCCCGGCGCCGAGGAAAGGAATCGACCAGTCGTAGCAGGTCTGCCCCGCGTAACCTCCGACCCACACTTCCTCGGGTCCCAGGGCGGCGACGTGGGAGAGCCCCGAGTCGGGCACCATCTGCGGTGCTCTGGTGACACGCCACGGTCTTTCTTCGGCGTACGCGGCCGGAGCGAGCATTCCGACGGCCAAGGCGGCCGCCGCGACGATGAGTGTTCTTCTCATGGCGGTCATGCTGTTCTCCCGTCCGCTGTTTTTCTTGTTCGGGGAACGTCAATCAGCCTCGGAGATTTTCTGTTCTCTGGACACTTCCCCGCTTTCGTCAATCCGCTGGATGCGGTCGGCGGGCACGGGCCGTCGCGGGGAACGCGAGGTGAGCCGGTGGTAGGCGAGGCCGGTGACGAGGCCCCAGAAGGGAGCGCCGACGCCCAGGACGGTGATGCCGGAGGCGGAGACGACGAGGGCGATGACGGCGGCCTCGCGGGCGTCCGGGTCCTGGACGGCCGCGTGCAGGGAGGCGGCGAGGGCGGCGAAGAGGGCGAGGCCCGCGACGGACTCGATGAGCAGCGGCGGCGCGGTGGAGGCGAAGGAGACGGCCAGGCCCGACATGAGGCCGAGGAGCAGGTAGACGACGCCGCCGGTGACGGAGGCGATCCAGCGGCGGTCGGGATCGGGGTGGGCGTCGGGTCCGGCGGCGAGCTGGGCG
Source organism: Actinocorallia populi (assembly GCF_002995495.1). Taxonomy (GTDB): domain Bacteria; phylum Actinomycetota; class Actinomycetes; order Streptosporangiales; family Streptosporangiaceae; genus Actinocorallia; species Actinocorallia populi. Next base: position 248,738 of record NZ_PVZV01000011.1, read on the forward strand.
GTGATGGCGGCGAGGTTGATGGCGTGGCCGCCGAACGGGGCGCCCAGGAGCGTGCCGGCCCCGGTGGTGGTGAGGACGGGGCGCAGGTCGGGCCGGTAGCCGTTCGCCGCCATGACGCTCATGCCGGGGACGTTCTGGGACGCCATCGTCACGATGTACAGGGGGAGGGCGATGCCGATGAGCGCGTCGGGCGACAGGGCGGGCCACTCGAAGGACAGGACGGGCAGGACGCCCGCCATGGGCGGCGCGCCGGGGGAGCGGGTGAACCAGATGGCGGCGATGGCGACAGCCAGCGCGGCGGGCACGGCCCAGACCTTCGTGCGGGCGAAACGGCCGAGCACCAGCCAGGTCAGGACGACGGGGATCGCGGCGCGCGGGAGCTCGGCGACGGCCTTCACCGGCGCGAGGCACAGCGGGAGCAGGACGCCCGCGAGCATCGCCGACGCCAGCGGGACGGGGATCGCCGCGAGCAGCCGGGCGAGCCGCGCCGACAGTCCGGTGAGCACCAGGAGCACCCCGGTGACGGCGAAGGCGCCCAGCGCCTCCCGGTAGGTGATGTCCCGGCTCACCCCGGTCGCCAGCAGGGCCGCTCCGGGCGTCGACCAGGCGATGCTGATCGGCATCCGGTGGCGCAGCCCCAGGTAGACGGCGCTCAGGCCCATCGTCACCGACAGGACGAGCAGCCCGGACGCGGCCTGCCGCCCGTCCGCGCCGATCGCGCGCAGCCCGGCGAGCACGACGGCGAACGAGCTGGCGAAGCCGACGATCGCCATCACGATCCCGGCGAGCACCGGTTGCAGCCTCACCCGTTCCCCCTCACAGCGCCGTTCCGTTTACGGAACAGCGAGCATACCCGGAGTGTTCCGTAAACGGAACGGTGCGGCCGTCCGGCATGCTTGGGCACCATGACCGACGGACAGGGCTTCGCCGCCGAGATAGGGCGGCGCATCCGCGACCTCCGCCGGACCCGCGGGATCTCCCTGTCGGAGCTGGCGCACCGCGCGTCCGTCGGCAAGGCGACGCTGTCCGCGCTGGAGTCCGGCACCCGCAACCCCACGGTCGAGACGCTGTACGCGATCACGGCCCAGCTGAACGTCCCGCTCGCCTCCGTGCTCACCGACCCGGGCGTCCCCGCCGCCGAGGCCGTCCACGGCGAGGCCGTCACCGCCGAGCTGCTGGAGACGTTCGACGACGGTGGCCGCACCACCGAGCTCTACCGGCTGCGCATCCGCCCCGGCCGGCGGCAGGTCTCCCCGGCCCACCCCGAAGGCGTCACCGAACACCTGACGGTCTTCACCGGCACCGCCCGGGTGGGCCCCCTCGACGCGCCCCTGACCATCCCCGCCGGGGCGCACGCCTCGTGGCGTTCGGACGTCCCGCACCTCTACGCGACCGAAACGGACGAAGAAGTGCAGGCGGCACTTCTCATCCGGCATCCCCGGGCCTGAAGAAAGAACGGCCGATGGCCGTATCCGGACGCGGCCGAGGGCCGACCGTTCGCCCGGCTCGGCGGTGCCGGGGCATCCGCTCACCCTGGGGTCCGCGGCCCTCAACTCCGCGAGCGGGACGTGAAATGCCGTACCAAGGGAAAAGGGCCCTGGGACCCGACCGGAGGCCCGTTCCACGGAAGCCAAGGCAAGAGGAAGCCTTTTCGGAGAGCGGGGAGGTCGTCGCGGATGGCGGCGTCAGCGGAGGCGAAGCCCTCGTAGCCGCTGCACGTCGGGATGGTCGTCCCATCCGCGTTCCCGGCAGGACCGAAGCAGGGCGTCGCAGGCCGGTGTCAGGGAGCGGACGAACTCGTCCGCGGCGAGCACCACCGTGCGGCCGCTCCCGTGCGCGTTGGCGGTGACGGAGACGGATCCGTCTTCGAGAGCGGTCAGGTTGAGCCAGAAGGGGCCGTCGAAGAAACTCACCCTCCTGCGCCGACCCGGCTTCGCGCGGGCGTCCCCGGCGGCTTCGATCAGTTCGGCGACGAAGGCGACCGGGAGGTCGTTCCAGTTCCGCTCGGGGAACGGCACGCCCGCGAGTTCCACCCAGACGCCTCCCCAGATGACGCCCGATCCGGCCGGTTCGAGCGACGCCGTGTCGCAACGCAGTTGGAGTTCCATCATTCAATTTCAGACTGGAAGCGGCTTCCATCCGGCGGATTTTCTCGTTCACTCATATCTCGATCGTCAGTCCGTTCGCCTTCCCGTGGAGCTTCACCCTGTCGTCCGGCCATCGTGGAGTTCCGTGAGGTCTGCCGGATCGAGGGCGCGGAACGGGGAACCCGGGGTCGCGGTGACGCGTCTGTTCAGACGATCGGGAAGAAGCTGGACGAGATTCGCCTTTCAGAAGGAGAAGAACGTGGCATTCCGGAAGTTCCTTAGCTCGCTCGGCATCAACGCGCCCGGTGTCGACACGGTGCTGGACACCCCGGTGGTCACGCCGGGCGGCACGTTGCGGGGCTCGATCAGGGTGCGGGGCGGCGGGGCGGATGTCCGGATCGAACGCCTGAGGGTCGAACTGGTGGTCCGGGTGGAGGCGAACGAGCCGGACGCGACCGGCTGGCACGCCCCGGGAGTCGTGCACTCCTACGAGATCGACGCCTTCGACCTGCCCGAGGGGAAGACCCTCGACTTCCCGCTGGCCCTCGAAGTGCCCTGGGAGATGCCCCTCACCCACGCCCTGGGCCTGCCGCTCAAGGGGGCACGCGCCGCCATCCGCACCACCGTCGAGATCGACAACGCCCTCGACAAGGGTGACTTCGACGAGATCGACGTGCACGCGCTCCCCGCCCAGGACGCCTTCTTCGCGGCATACCGGGACCTCGGCTTCCGCTTCGACGAAGCGGAGGTGAAGCACTACCGCTGCCAGGGCGGCGACAACCAGACCCTCCCCTACTGCCAGGAACTGGAGTTCTGGTTCCCCGCCGACTACGGCCTCGCGCCCGGCTCCCAGCTGGAGACCCTGCTGATCGCCAGGTCCGACTCCCTCGACCTGATCACCGGCACCAGCGGCCCCCACCCCTTCTCCTACGCCGGCCTCACCGCCGACTCCGCCACCGAGTGGCTCGACGCCCACCTGCGCGGCCTCTTCCAGCGGTGAACGGCGCACGGTGCGGGACCCGGCGGTCCGCACGCCGTCAGTCGCCGTTGAACAGAAGGCGGCGATGGGCCTGAGCCCGACCAGATCGAGCGCCTCCCGGACGCCGGCCTCCGCGAGCCGGCACATGGCTCCGATGGAGGCGTAGGCCGGAACGTCGTCTGCGGCGCAACGGACGCCCTCCCCGGAAGCCGGCGAAAGGCCGTACCAAGGGAATCGGAGGGCGAAGGGTCCCGGGACCTGACCGGGGCCCGTTCCGCCGGGATCAGGGGAGGGCGCAGGCGCCTCTCAGGGAGAACGGGGAGGTCCAGGCGGGGAGGTTGTTGCGGATGGCGGCGGGGTCGTCGGTCTCGTAGTCGGGGACGCGGGGGGCGAGGCGGGGGACGTCGGCGACGTAGAACTCGGCGCGTTCGGCGGTGAGGCGGAGGCGGGCCTCGGGGAGGAAGACGAGGTCGAGGGTGAACAGGCCGTCGGAGGCGCCGGGGACGGAGGACGCCACGGTCCAGGCGCTCGGGGGGACGGGGCGGGAAGCGGCGGTCCAGGTGAACTCGCGGACGCCGTGGGCGACGAGGAGGGCCGCGTCGCCCTTGGTGAACTCCATGGTGGTGCGCAGTTCCAGGAGCAGACCGGCGCGGGAGACGAGGGTCTCGACGCGGGTGTCCAGCAGCTGGGCGTCGAGGAGGACGTCGGGTTCGCGCAGCGGGTCCCGCTCGGGCAGGGGGGCGGTCTCGGGCTCGGCGGTGCCGTGGAAGAGGTCTTGGGCTCGCAACATGGATGAGGCCTCCGAGGGGGAGAGGTCTGCGGCCAGGTCCTCCTGATCATAAACACGGTTGTCCCGTCAACGGCGGTGGACTCTCCGAAGCCGCCGCACGGTCTGCCGCGGGCTTCTGGAGTTCGACGCGGGCTCAGCCCCTCTCATGAGGAGGGGAGCGGTCTCCAGAAGCCGTACACCCGCCAACGCGCTTCTTCCCAGACCGCCTCTCCCCATCGGCCCTCGGGGATCCGCCTCCCTCCCGTTCTGATTCGCGCGACAGGTGCGAAGGCCGAGGACTGCCGGCCGCTGGAGCAGGCCGGGAACGCCGAGGAACGGGGCATCCACTACGTCATCTGGAAGCAGCACGTCTGGAACATCGACCGCGCCGGAGAGGGCCGGCGCCCCGTGGAGGACCGCGGCAGCATCACCCAGAACCACGTGCACATCTCGATGTACTGACCCGCGCCCGGTCCGTGCCGTCTCAGCCCAGGGTGAAGGAGGCGAGGACCGGGTCGGTGACCGTCGGGGTGAGGGTCTGCGGGGAGCCTTCGAGGGAGACGTAGCAGTACTCGTCGGCGGAGACGGGGACGCGGACTTCCACGCTCTTGTAGGCGACCTGGTCGTGGTTGCGGGTGCCCGTCTGGGTGATGCGGAGCGCGGGCCTGCCGCCGACCTGGGTGTCCTCCGCCTGGGCGCCCTCCTTGGCCTGCGCCTTCTTGCGCAGGGACTCCAGGTCGCTGCCGGTGAGGCCGCCGGAGTCGCAGGCGGCGCTCAGGTGGTGGGCGAAGGAGCCGGTGGCCGAGGCCGGGTCGAGCGCCCAGACCGCGCCCTTGTCCTTGAGTTCGGCTTGGAGGTCGGTGATCAGGCCGCCGAAGGGGTTGTCCTTGACGCCCCAGGAGACCTGGACGAGCTCGGAGGTGTCCGTGGCGGGGTCGACCCGGCTCCATCCGGCGGGGACGGTGACGGTGAGGCCGCGGGATCGCAGCACCTGCCCCTGGGCCGGGGGCTGCCCGGCGGGCGGGGAAGCGGACGCCGGGGCCTTCGACGCGGGCGGCGTGCTCGCGGACCGATCGTCCTGGCAGCCGGTGAGCAGCAGGACGCCGGCGATCGTGCACAGTGTGACGCGGGTGGACAAGGGAGGCTCCTGGGATGAGGGGGATCGCCCAGGAGTAGAGACCGGCTTCCGCCCGGAAGTTCGCCCGCGGCCTCTTCCGGCCGTCCGCGGCGGGATCAGCGGCCGGGGCCCGAGGTGTTGCGGCGGATCTTCTGCAGCTCCTCGGTGATCTTGAACTGGTTGATGACGAACTCCAGCGCCATCCGCACCAGCAGCACCTGGAACAGCCAGAACAGCGGGGCGATGACGATGGCCGCGTAGAAGGGCCAGTCGGCTCCGTCGTCGTAGGGACTGGAACCGCCCAGCCCCCAGATGCCCAGGAACAGGAACAGGCTGATCAGCGTGATGACCGCCAGGGACAGCAGGTAGAAGCCGCGGATGAGCATCGGGGTGACCATCGCGTCGAACCGGGTGTCCAGCAGCGCGCCGAAGAAGCCCTTCTTGCGCACGACGGGGTGCCCCTGCGACTGGCCGGGACCCGGCTGGCCCGGCGGTCGGTTCTGCGGCGGGAACGCCTGCTGCGGGCCGGTGTGCCCCTGCTGCGGCAGGGCGGGCTGCGGGCCGGTGTGGCCGGGCGGCACCTGCTGCTGCGGTCCGGTGTGCTGGGGGCCGGGCTGCCACTGGCGCGGCGCGCTCGGCGGCTGGCCCTGCTGACCGGGTTGCCCCTGCTGGGCGGGCTGCTGGCCCTGCTGGCCGGGCGGGTTCTGCGCTCCGGGGGGTCCCGGCTGCTCGGGCGGGGTGGGGCCGTATCCGTACTGCTGGGGGTTGAACCTCGGCTGTTCGGACGGGGTCGTCATCCACCTGCTCCTGTCATCGGGGACCTGCGTCCACCTTAGAACGCACGGCCCGCGCGGGACGGCCGGACACGGACGAGGTTCTTCCGGGCGAGAAGAGGGAAAGGGCATAACCGGCAAAGCGTCTGTCCTAAACCAATTCCCTGCAGATGTCCTGTCCATAGCCTACGGCTATCAAAGAGGGGGAGAGCATATGTGATGAGCATCACAGCTAGATGACTCGGTGTTAGCTGTGTCACATCAGCTGAGGAAGAGCGTAAGGTCGCCTTCCTCAGAGCCCTGAGGAGGCTGCGATGGCTACGGTCGATGCGCCCGCGAAGACGCGGGCGCGGATCTCGGCAAAGACCTTCCGTACCGACAACTGGCGCAAGTATCCGTATGTCACCTTCATTTTCTTCACCGCCTGGGTCGCCTACGCGACGGTCCGCGCGATGTGGGGCGGGGCGTTCTACGTCCCCGAGTACAACTATCTGACGCCGTTCTACTCGCCCTGCGTGAACGATGCCTGCCGGAACATCACGTTGGACGGGGTGACGGGAGACGCCGCGCACTTCGGCACGTTCGTACCCGCGAACGTGCCTTTTTTCATTCCCTACGCCCTGCTCTCCCTGCCGTTCCTGCTGCTGTTCCGGTTGACCTGCTACTACTACCGCAAGGCCTACTACCGGTCCTTCTGGGCGTCCCCGCAGGCCTGCGCGGTCCGCGAGCCGCACGCCAAGTACACGGGTGAGACGCGCTTCCCGCTGATCGGGCAGAACCTGCACCGGTACTTCTGGATCGCCGCGGGCCTCATCTCGCTCATCAACACCTATGACGCGATCCTCGCCTTCAAGGGCAAGGACGGCGGGTTCGGCATCGGCCTGGGCAGCCTCATCCTGCTGGCCAACGTCATCCTCCTGTGGCTGTACACGCTCTCGTGCCACTCCTGCCGGCACGTCATGGGCGGCAGGCTGAAGAGCTTCTCCAAGCACCCCGTCCGCTACCGCCTGTGGACCTGGGTGTCGAAGATCAACGCCCAGCACGGCATGTACGCCCTCATCACGCTCGGCTCCCTGGTGGTCGCCGACTTCTACGTGATGCTCGTGGCCAGCGACACCATCAACGACTTCCGCTTCTTCAACTGAAGGCCCTCATGACAGAAATCGAACGACACTCCTACGACGTCGTCGTCATCGGCGCGGGCGGCGCGGGTCTGCGGGCGGCGATCGAGGCCCGGCTGCGCGGCAAGAAGGTCGCGGTCATCTCCAAGTCGCTGTTCGGCAAGGCGCACACGGTCATGGCCGAGGGCGGCGCCGCCGCCGCGATGGGCAACGTCAACAGCAACGACGACTGGCAGGTGCACTTCCGCGACACCATGCGCGGAGGCAAGTTCCTCAACAGCTGGCGGATGGCCGAACTCCACGCCAAGGAGGCGCCCGAGCGGGTCTGGGAGCTGGAGGCCTGGGGCGCGCTGTTCGACCGCACCAAGGACGGCAAGATCTCCCAGCGCAACTTCGGCGGCCACACCTACCCCCGCCTGGCGCACGTCGGCGACCGCACCGGCCTGGAGCTGATCCGCACCACCCAGCAGAAGATCGTCTCCCTCCAGCAGGAGGACCACGCCGAGTTCGGCGACTACGAGGCGCGCATCAAGGTGTGGGCCGAGACGACGGTCACCAGGCTGCTGAAGAACGGCGACCGCATCTGCGGCGCGTTCGCCTACGTCCGCGAGACGGGGAAGTTCGTCGTCTTCGAGGCCCCGGCCGTCGTCCTGGCGACCGGCGGCATCGGCAAGGCGTTCAAGGTGACGTCCAACTCCTGGGAGTACACCGGCGACGGGCACGCGCTGGCGATGCTGGCCGGGGCGACGCTCATCAACATGGAGTTCATCCAGTTCCACCCCACCGGCATGGTCTGGCCGCCGTCGGTCAAGGGCATCCTCGTCACCGAGTCCGTGCGCGGTGACGGCGGGGTCCTGACGAACTCCGAGGGCAAGCGCTTCATGTTCGACTACATCCCGGACGTCTTCAAGGAGCAGTACGCCACCACCGAGGAGGAGGGCGACCGCTGGTACACCGACGCGGACAACAACCGGCGCCCGCCGGAGCTGCTGCCGCGCGACGAGGTGGCCCGCGCGATCAACTCCGAGGTGAAGGCGGGCCGGGGATCCCCGCAGGGCGGCGTCTTCCTCGACGTCTCCTCCCGGATGCCCGCCGAGGAGATCATCCGGCGGCTCCCGTCGATGTACCACCAGTTCAAGGAGCTGGCCGACGTCGACATCACCAAGGAGCCGATGCAGGTCGGCCCGACGTGCCACTACGTCATGGGCGGTGTCGAGGTCGACCCCGACACCGGCGCGGCGCTGGTGCCGGGCCTGTTCGCGGCGGGGGAGTGCTCGGGCGGCATGCACGGCTCCAACCGGCTGGGCGGCAACTCGCTGACCGACCTCCTGGTGTTCGGCCGCCGCGCCGGCGGCGGGGCCGTCGACTACCTGGAGGCGCTGGAGGCCCCGGTCGAGGTGCCCGACGAGGTGGTCCACGCCGCGGCCTCCGAGGCGATGGAGCCGTTCAGCCGCCCCGGCGGCGAGAACCCGTACGCGGTGCACGCCGAGCTCCAGCAGACCATGAACGAGCTGGTGGGCATCATCCGCACCGAGAGCGAGCTGCAGGCGGCCCTGGAGTCGCTGGACAAGCTGCGCGAGCGGGTCGCCGCCGTCGGCGTGGCCGAGGCCGGGCCCGGCGGCCGCGGCTACCACCCGGGCTGGCACCTGGCCCTGGACCTGCGCAACATGCTGATCGTCTCCGAGTGCGTGGCCAAGGCCGCGCTGGAGCGCCAGGAGTCGCGCGGCGGCCACACCCGTGAGGACCACCCGTCGATGTCCTCCGAGTGGCGCAAGGTCAACCTCGTCTGCCAGTGCGACGAGCAGGGCAGGGTGACGCTGCGCCGCCAGCCGATGGACCCGATGCGCGAGGACCTCCTCGCCCTCTTCGAGACCGCAGAGCTGAAGAAGTACCTCACCGACGAGGAGATCCCCTCATGAGCTATCTGGCCAGGTTCCGCGTCTGGCGCGGAGACAGCGGCGAAGGCTCGCTGCAGGACTTCGAGGTCGAGGTGAACGAGGGCGAGGTCGTCCTCGACGTCATCCACCGGCTGCAGGCCACCCAGACGCCGGACCTGGCGGTGCGCTGGAACTGCAAGGCCGGCAAGTGCGGCTCCTGCTCGGCCGAGATCAACGGCAAGCCGCGGCTGCTGTGCATGACCCGCATGTCGACGTTCACCGAGGACGAGACCATCACGGTCACCCCCGTCCGCACGTTCCCGGTGATCCGCGACCTCGTCACGGACGTGTCGTTCAACTACGAGAAGGCACGGCAGATCCCGGCGTTCGACGGCGGCGACGTCAAGCCCGGCGAGTTCCGGATGCAGCAGATCGACGTGGAGCGCTCGCAGGAGTTCCGCAAGTGCATCGAGTGCTTCCTGTGCAACAACGTCTGCCACGTCATCCGCGACCACGAGGAGAACGAGCCGCAGTTCGCGGGCCCGCGCTTCCTCATGCGCATCGCCGAGCTGGAGATGCACCCCGCGGACGTCCAGGACCGCCGTGAGATCGCCCAGAACGACCACGGCCTCGGCCTGTGCAACATCACCAAGTGCTGCACCGAGGTCTGCCCCGAGCACATCAAGATCACCGACAACGCGCTGATCCCGATGAAGGAGCGGGTGGCGGGCAAGAAGTACGACCCCCTGGTCTGGCTGGGCTCCAAGCTCGGCATCGTCCGCAAGGGCCAGGACACCCCCAGCGCCTGAGGCCCGGCCCGTCCGAGGCGCGGCCCGTCCGAGGCGTGGCCCGTCCGAGGCGCGGTCTGCCTGAGGTGCGGCTTGTCCGTGGCGCGGTCCGGCCCGTCTAAGGCGCGGCCCGCCTGTGGCGCGGTCTGCCTGAGGTCTGGCTCGCCTGTGGCGCGGCTTGTCCGTGGCGCGGTCCGGCCCGCCCAAGGTGCGGTTCGCCCGTGGCGCGGCTTGCCCCAGGTCCGGCCCGTCCGAGGCGCGGACCGGCCCGAGGTGCGGCGTGAGGCCCCCGCCCCCGTGCGGGGGCCTCACGGCGTCTCAGCCCGGGGGCGCGGCGGTCAGGGTGCCGCGCGGGCGGCGGAGGACCGGCTCGTCCTGCGCCGGGTACGGGTGGTTCATGAAGCGGGCGGGGTGCCCGGCCCGCCGGAGGCCGGCCGGAGCGCGCCGTCGGGCGGCTCCGCGGCGTCGGTCTTCTCCCGGTCCGTGGTCACGCTCCCCAGGATGCCGGGCGGCGGTGTCCCCGCGCATGGGACCGGAGTCCCGTCCGAAAGAGGCGCGAGCCCCCGTCCCTGCGGGGACGGGGGCTCGCGCGGTGTCGGGCGGTGCGGCGCCTACTGGGCGGCCAGGACCACGTTGACCAGGATGTTGGCCAGGAGCGGGGCGGACCGCTTCTTGCCGGCGTCCTTCAGCAGGGCGTCCAGGATCCAGGCGGCCTTCTGCTCGCCGGCGTCCCCGGGGGCGCCGACCTGCACGAAGACGGGGCCGCCGGTGGCGGAGGCGGGCGTGACGACCGGCGCGGGGTCCGGCGCCGGCTGGGTGGGGGCCGGGTCGGCGGGCGGGACGGGCGCGGGCTCGGTCGGGGCGGGCGTGGGCACGACGCCGCCGCCGAACTGGCCCAGGATCTCCTGCAGTTTGGCGAAGATGGTGTTGATCTGGGTCGGCGTCAGCTTGGTCGCCTCGCCGAACAGGACGAAGACCTGGCTGAGGTCGCCGGCCAGGACCAGGCGGGCGGCGTCGGCCATGCCCGTCGGGAAGGCGGAGAGGATCTGCTCGACCAGGCTGAGCTCTTCGGCGAGGGCGGCGCCCACGATCGTGGCCCGGGAGGGGGCGGCCTGCGCGGGGGTGACGGCGGTGAGCGCCGGGGTGATGGCCAGGGCCAGTGTCGCTGCGGCCAGCGCCGGCTTGCGGAACTTCAAGGGGGCTCCTCGTGCGCGGAACGGGGGGAATGGCGAGGAGGGGGTTCGGCACCCCTCGCGTTGAGCCCGCTAAGACTAGTGACGTAAATGAATACTTTTCAAGATCTGTCCCCTTCTGGTCCAGATGTGACGAAACCAAAGAAGAAGACGCTCCAGGGCGTGGGCCCTGGAGCGTCTGCGGTGCCAAGGAGGCTACTTGCCGGAGGCCTTCAGCCAGTCCTTGTTCATCCGGCCGATGAACTCCAGCGGGATGCCCTTCGGGCACGCCACGGTGCACTCGCCGGTGTTCGTGCAGCCGCCGAAGTCCAGTTCGTCATGGGTCTTGACCATGTTGAGGACCCGGCTGTCCCGCTCGGGCTGGCCCTGCGGGAGCAGGCCCAGGTGCGAGATCTTGGCGGACATGAACAACGACCCCGAGCCGTTCGGGCAGGCCGCCACGCACGCGCCGCAGCCGATGCACTCGGCGGCGACGAACGCCTTGTCGGCGTCGGCCTTGGGCACGGGGGTGGCGTGCGCGTCCGGCGCGGTGCCGGTCGGGGCGGAGATGTAGCCGCCCGCCTCGATGATCTTGTCGAACGCGCCGCGGTCGACCACCAGGTCCTTGACGACCGGGAAGGCCTTGGCCCGCCACGGCTCGACGTCGATCGTCTCGCCGTCGCGGAACTTGCGCATGTGCAGCTGGCACGTGGTGGTGTTGCGCTCGGGGCCGTGCGGCTGGCCGTTGATGACCAGCGAGCACATGCCGCAGATGCCTTCACGGCAGTCGTGGTCGAACGCGATCGGCTCCTCGCCCTCCAGGATGAGGCGCTCGTTGAGCACGTCGAGCATTTCCAGGAACGAGGCGTCCTCGGAGATGCCGTCGACGTCGTAGGTCACCATCTGGCCCTTGTCGGCCGCGTTCTTCTGACGCCAGATGCGGAGCTTCAGCTTCATGGGTTCTGCGCCTCTTACTTGTAAGAGCGGGTGCTGGGCTTGACGTACTCGAAGAGGAGGTCCTCCTTGTGGAGCACCGGCTTGTCGCCGCCGGTCCACTCCCAGGCCGCGGCGTAGGAGAAGGCGTCGTCGTCGCGCTTGGCCTCGCCCTCCTCGTCCTGGGACTCGGCGCGGAAGTGGCCGCCGCAGGACTCGGTGCGGTGCAGCGCGTCGATGCACATGAGCTCACCGAGCTCCAGGAAGTCCGCGACCCGCCCGGCCTTCTCCAGCGACTGGTTCAGGTCGTCGCCGGAACCCGGCACGGTCACGTTCTTCCAGAAGTCCTCGCGCAGCTCGCGGATCATGTCGATGGCCTTGCGCAGGCCCTCGTCGGTCCGCTCCATGCCGCAGTACTCCCACATGATCTGGCCGAGCTCGCGGTGGTAGGAGTCCACGGTCCGCTCGCCCTTGATCGAGAGGAACTTCTCGACCTGCGCCTTGACGCCGTCCTCGACCTCCTGGACGGTCTCGTCCGGCACCGGGGTGGCCGGGTTCTTCGCCAGGTAGTCGCCGATGGTCTGCGGGATGACGAAGTAGCCGTCCGCCAGGCCCTGCATCAGCGCGGACGCGCCGAGGCGGTTGGCGCCGTGGTCGGAGAAGTTGGCCTCGCCGAGCACGAACATGCCGGGGATGGTCGACTCGAGGTCGTAGTCCACCCACAGGCCGCCCATCGTGTAGTGCACGGCGGGGTAGATGCGCATCGGCTGCTCGTACGGGTTCTCGCCCGTGATGCGCTCGTACATCTGGAAGAGGTTGTCGTACTTGGCCTCGACGGCCTTGCGGCCCAGGCGCTTGATGGCGTCGGCGAAGTCCAGGTAGACGCCCAGGCCGCCGGGGCCGACGCCGCGGCCCTCGTCGCAGACGTTCTTGGCGGCGCGGGAGGCGATGTCACGCGGCACCAGGTTGCCGAACGCCGGGTAGATGCGCTCCAGGTAGTAGTCGCGCTCGTCCTCGGGGATGTCGGCGGCCTTGCGGGTGTCGCCGCCCTTCTTCGGCACCCACACGCGGCCGTCGTTGCGCAGCGACTCCGACATCAGGGTCAGCTTCGACTGGTGGTCGCCGGAGACCGGGATGCAGGTCGGGTGGATCTGCGTGTAGCAGGGGTTGGCGAACAGCGCGCCCTTCTTGTGCGCCCGCCAGGCCGCCGTGACGTTGGAGCCCATGGCGTTGGTGGACAGGAAGTACACGTTGCCGTAGCCGCCGGTGGCCAGCACGACCGCGTCGGCGGTGTAGGACTTGATCTCGCCGGTGATCAGGTTGCGCACGACGACGCCGCGCGCCTTGCCCTCGTGCATGATCAGGTCGAGCATCTCGTGCCGGGCGTGCAGCTCGACGTTGCCGAGGTCGACCTGGCGCATCAGCGCCTGGTAGGCGCCGAGCAGCAGCTGCTGGCCCGTCTGGCCGCGGGCGTAGAAGGTGCGGGAGACCTGCGCGCCGCCGAAGGAGCGGTTGTCCAGCAGGCCGCCGTACTCGCGGGCGAACGGGACGCCCTGAGCGACGCACTGGTCGATGATCTGGGTGGAGATCTCCGCCAGGCGGTGCACGTTGGACTCGCGGGCGCGGAAGTCGCCGCCCTTGACCGTGTCGTAGAACAGCCGGTAGACCGAGTCGCCGTCGTTGCGGTAGTTCTTGGCGGCGTTGATCCCGCCCTGCGCGGCGATGGAGTGGGCGCGGCGCGGGGAGTCCTGGAAGCAGAACTGGATGACCTTGTAGCCCAGCTCGCCCAGGGTGGCGCCCGCCGAACCGCCGGCCAGGCCGGTGCCGACGATGATGACCGTCTTCTTGCGCTTGTTCGCCGGGTTGACCAGCTTCACGTCGAACTTGCGCTGGGTCCAGCGGTTCTCGACGGGGGTGGCCGCAGGGGCCTTGGTGTCGGCGATGGGCTCGCCGACGCTGAAGTATTCGGTCTCGCTCATTAGTCGATCAACCCCACGGTCACGGAGAAGGGAACAACCAGGAATCCGACGACGATCAGCAGGGAGAAGCCGGTGGCGATGAGGTTCAGGGGGGCCTCGTGCCGGGGGTTCTTCAAACCGAGCGTCTGCACCGCGCTGACCAGGCCGTGGCGCAGGTGGAAACCGAGCGCGATGACGGCGGCCGCGTAGAAGAGGGTCACCCACCAGCGGTCGGGGGCGAAGCCGGCGACCACGTTCTGGTAGGCCTCGCCGTGCACGCCGTGCGGGTTCACGGTGCCGACCGTCAGGTCGAGGATGTGCCACACCAGGAACAGCAGGATGATCACACCGCCCCAGCGCATGGTGCGCGCCGCGTAGGAGCCGTTGACCTTCGCGCGGTGCTGGTACTTCACCGGCCGGGCCCGCCTGGCCCGCGCGGTCAGCTCGGCGGCGGTGCTGAAGTGCAGGAAGATGACGACCAGCAGGCCCACCCGCTGGATCCACAGGAACCAGCCCTCGTGGAGGGCGGGCTCGCCGAGGGTGCGCAACCAGGCCGCGTAGCCGTTGAACTCTTCCAGACCGAAGAAGATCTTCAGGTTCCCGACCATGTGCCCGAGAATGAAGAGGACCATCAGGCCGCCGGTCACGGCCATGATCGCTTTTTTGCCCACCGTGGACCGGTAGAGGGCGGGGATCGTCGCTATAGCCACGCGCCGAACCGTACAAATCCGGCGACTATTAGGTCCAAGTCATGAACCCTCTGGCTTCCATAGCCAAAAGCTATGTGACCTGCCGAGCAGGCGAATCCGCCTCGTGGTCCAGACCACTCCGGTGATGGACTTCACACACTCACCGGGAACCCCGGAGGCCGGTGAGCAGCCCGGACGCCCCTTCGGGCCCTGCCGTCCCGGGCGCCTGCTGCTCACCGTACCGGCCGTTCTCCCGACCCGTTCCCGGGGTCCCCGGAAGGCGGGACCGGCCCTCGGCGGGCGGGCCCCGTCTCCCTTCCGGACGGGAGGGAGACGGGCGCCCGGGACGGGTGGCGCCGGCTAGCGGGGGGCGAGGGCGTCCTTGAGGAAGGAGACCTGGAGGTGCAGGAGGTTCTCGGCGACGACCTCCTGGGGGGTCATGTGGGTGACGCCGGAGAGGGGGAGGACGGTGTGCGGGCGGCCGGCGGCCAGGAGGGCACTGGAGAGGCGCAGGGTGTGGGCGGCGACGACGTTGTCGTCGGCGAGGCCGTGGATGATCATCAGGGGGCGCTCGAGCTTGGGGGCGTCCTCGATCAGGGAGTTGGCGGTGTAGGCCTCGGGCTCCTCGTCGGGGTGGCCCAGGTAGCGCTCGGTGTAGTGGGTGTCGTACAGGAGCCAGTCGGTGACGGGGGCGCCGGCGACGGCGGCGTGGAAGACGCCGGGGCGGCGCAGGACGGCCAGGGCGGCCAGGAAGCCGCCGAAGGACCAGCCGCGGATCGCCACGCGCTCCAGGTCCAGCGGGTGGCGCTCGGCCGCGGCGTGCAGGGCGGCGACCTGGTCGTCCAGGACGACCTCGCAGAGGTCGCCCGAGACCGCGCGCTCCCAGGCGGGGCCGCGGCCCGGGCTGCCCCGGCCGTCGGCGATGACCACGGCGAAGCCCTGGTCGGCCAGCCACTGGGCCTCGCAGTACATGCGGCCCACCGCCAGGACGCGCTGGGCGTGCGGGCCGCCGTACGGGTCCATCAGGACGGGCAGCCGCTCGCCGGAGGCCGGGTCGTAGCCGCTCGGCAGCAGGACGGCCGTGCGGATCTCCCGCTCCCCGGCGGAGAACAGCTCGGCCTTCGGGGTGATGACCGGCTGCTCGGCGAGGTTGGCGATCTCCACGTCCGAGCCGTGGATCCAGGTGCGGGAGCGGGTGGAGCCGAGGGAGGTGCCCGTCAGCACCGTGACGTCCCCGCCGCGGACCGCCGCGTACACGCCGGGCTCCTCGGTCAGCCGGGTGAGGCCCTCGTCGGGGGAGCGGCGCCACACGTGCACCTCGGTCGGCTCCTCGGAGGCGGTGAACAGCACCGACTCGCCCTGCACGCCCAGGACCGCGCGGACCTGCAGCCCGACGGGGGTGACCGGCTCGCCGCCGACGGTCAGCCGCCGCGTGTCGCCGTCGTCCCGCGTCCAGACCAGCGCGCCCGTGCGGGTGCGGGCCGGCACGCCCGGGACGATCTCCAGCCAGACGGAGTCGTGGTCGGCGTGCTCGACGGAGGTCTCGCCGTCGAGCACGTCCGCCCGCAGGATGCGCAGGGTGCGCTGGTCGCGGGTCTGCACCACGACCAGCGGGCCGCGCTCGCCCCAGGAGGCGGTGACCACGTACGGGTACATGCCGCGGTCCCAGGCGATGGCGGTCTTGCCCTCGCCCTCGGCGTTCACCAGGAACAGCGAGACGATGGCGTTGGCGGTGCCGGCCGCGGGGTAGGCGACCTCCTGCGCGGGCCGCCCCGGGTTGGCCGGGTCGGCGATGTGCCAGCGCTGCACCGGTGTCTCGTCCACCCGGGCGACCAGCAGCTGCTGCCCGTCGGGCGACCACCAGTAGCCGCGCATCCGGCCCATCTCCTCGGCGGCGATGAACTCCGCGAGGCCGTAGGAGATCTGCGGGCTCTCCGGGCGCGCCACCACGGTGTCGGTGCCCGAGGCCAGCTCGACCACGTGCAGGGACCGCTCGGCGACGTAGGCGACACGCCGGCCGCGCGGGTCGAGCCGCGGGTCGAAGGCGGGCGTCGCCGCGGGCAGCCGCTGCACCGACCCGTCCGCCAGGTCGACCAGGAACAGCTGCCCCGCCAGGGCGAACACCGCCCTGCGGACGGCCTCGTCGGCGGTGTAGGAGACGATGCCGCCCGCGGCCTCCCTGGCCCGCTCCCGGCGTGCCCGCTCCTCGGCCGGCAGGTCGCTCTCGTCCACGTCCAGACGCGCCGGATCGGCCACCAGCGTCTCCTCGCCGGTGGCCGGGTCGAGCCGCCACAGGCAGGTGACCGGATCGGTGCCCCCCCGGCTGCGCAGGAAGACCACGGACGAGCCGTCGGGAGCGACGGTGATGCCGCGGGGCGCGCCCAGCGTGAACCGGCGGGTCCTGGCACTCTGCCGAGGGAAGCTGATCGTCATGACCCCAGCCTAAGACCGGGGCGTGACATCCGGACAGGCCCCCGCCCCTCCTGTGGACGAGCGCGCCCCCGGGGTGGCCTGGCCGTGCGCTCTTCCTCACCCCCGGTCCACCACATCGTCTCCTGCCTTATTTCTCCGAACCAGAGGAAACTGGCGCTCGGCCTTCCTCGCGGGACGGGACACCGGCCGGAGAGGATCCGCGGCACCTGTGGGGCGTGCCGCGGGTCCTCCGCCACCGGGAACCCGGGCGGCACGGGCCGCCGGAGCCCCGCCGCCGAGGAACCGGTTGCGCTCCGTGGCGGAACGGTAGGCGACAATGGCCGGTGTGCAGCTCCAGCAACTGGCCTACTTCGTCGCGGTGGCGGAGATCCGTCACTTCACGCAGGCGGCCGAGTCGCTCGGCATCGCACAGCCCTCGCTGTCCAAGCAGATCCGCACGCTCGAGAAGGAACTGGGCGCGTCGCTGTTCAGCAGGGCGCGCGGCAACATCACCCTCACGCCGGCGGGGGAGATCCTGCTTCCGCTGGCCAAGCGCATCCTCGCCGACGTCGACACCGCGCGGCTGGAGGTGCGGGAGCTGGCGGGGCTGGTGCGCGGCCGGGTCCGCCTCGGCGCGACCCCGTCGCTGTGCGGGGGCCTGCTGGCGGACGTGCTGCGCCGCTTCCACGACTCCTATCCCGGCATCAGCCTCACCGTGGAGGAGGGCGGCTCCCGCGACCTCGTGCGCGAGCTGACGCGCGGCTCCCTGGACCTGGCGCTGGTCATCCTGCCGCTGGCCGAGGACACCCCGCTGGTGACCACCCCGATCCTGCGCGAGCACCTGGTGGTGGCGATGCCCTCGGACCAGCGCTCGCGCCGCTCCCCGATGGCCATCTCCGACCTGCGCGACCGCGACCTCGTGATGTTCCGCTCCGGCTACGACCTGCGCGACTCCACCATCGCGGCCTGCCGCCAGGCCGGTTTCGAGCCGCGCTTCGCGGTCGAGGGCGGCGAGATGGACGCCGTCCTGCGCTTCGTCGAGGTGGGCCTGGGCATCGCGGTGGTGCCGAGCATGGTGCTGGCCGGACGCCCGAGGCTGCGCGGCGTCCCCCTCACCCTGGAGAACAACTCCGCCTCGGTGACCCGCCGCGAGCTCCCGCCCCCGCCGGGCCTGCAGCGCACCATCGCGATCGCCCACCGCAAGGACGTCGCCCCCACCCACGCGGCCCGCGCCTTCCGCACGACCCTCGAGGAGTTCGTCGCCGAGGCCGCCCGGGAGGAGACCCTCCCCCCGGGCGTGCAGTACCTGTCCTGACCTGCCGGTCCGGGGCGGCTCCCGGGCCTTGGAGGCCCGGCGGCCGGTCCTCGCCGCGGTCGCCCGATCAGCCGCCGTTCCAGGTGCGCCAGAGGGCGGCGTAGGAGCCGGAGAGCGCGAGGAGCTCCTCGTGGGTGCCGAGCTCGGTGATGCGGCCGCCTTCGACGACGGCGACGCGGTCGGCGTCGTGGGCGGTGTGCAGGCGGTGCGCGATCGCGACGACCGTGCGGCCCTCCAGGACGGCGCCGAGGGAGCGTTCGAGCTCGCGGGCGGCGCGCGGGTCGATCAGCGAGGTCGCCTCGTCCAGGATGAGGGTGTGCGGGTCGGCGAGCACGAGGCGGGCCAGCGCCAGCTGCTGGGCCTGGGCGGGGGAGAGGTCGGCGCCGCCGGAGCCCACGACGGCGTCCAGGGCCGGCCCCTCCCAGCCGACGGCGGCCAGCGCGTCCAGCAGCTCGTCGTCGGAGGCCGGGCGGACCAGGACGAGGTTCTCGCGCAGGGTGCCGCGGAAGACGTGGTGCTCCTGGGTGACCAGCGCGATCCGGTGGCGCAGCTCCTCCAGCGGCAGCTCGCTCAGCGGCACCGAGTCCAGCGTCACCGAGCCGGCGCGGGGCGCGTCGATCCCGGCGAGCAGCCGCCCGAGCGTGGACTTGCCCGCCCCGGACGGCCCGACGACCGCGAGCCGCTCGCCCGGCCGCAGGTCGAGGCTGACCCCGTGCAGCACGTCGCGGGTGTCGTAGGAGTACCGGACGTCCCGCGCGGACACCTCCGCCCCGTCCGGGAGCCGCCCGCCCTGCCCGCGCTCCTCGGTGAGGCCGGCGACGCCCAGCAGCCGGGCCAGCGAGGCCCCGCCGATCTGGAGTTCGTCGAGTTCGGCCAGCAGCATGTCCAGCGGGTGGGCGAGCTGCTGGACGTACAGCGTCGCCGCCGTCACCTGGGCGAGGGAGGCGTGCCCCTCCAGGTAGAGCCAGCCGCCGAACAGCAGGGTCAGCGTGACGGGGAAGACGTAGGACAGCTCCAGGACCGGGTACCAGATGGTGCGCAGCCGCAGGGAGACGCGTTCGGCCTTGTAGCTGCCGGCCATCTGCGCGTCGGCGTGCTCCCGCCGCAGCCGCTCCCGGCCGAGCGCGGCGACGGTCCTGGCGCCGTTGACCGTCTCGGCGAGCCCGTCGATGACCTCCGCCCAGGCGGCGTTCTCCCGCAGGTAGGCGTCGCGGGCGCGCTTGAGGTACCAGCGGGTGCTGAACCACACCACCGGCATGATCACCAGGGTGGGGAGCAGCATCAGCGGGCCGGTCAGCAGCACCGCGCCGAGCGTGCACAGGCAGGTGACCAGCGCGATCACGACCTGGAGCAGCCCGTGGCGCACCGACCGGGTGAGGGTGTCGATGTCGCGGGTGGTGCGGGAGAGCAGGTCGCCCGTCCCGGCGCGCTCCACGGTCGCCAGCGGCAGCCGCAGCACCTGCTCGACGAACTCCTCGCGCAGTTCGGCCAGCACCTGTTCGCCGAGCCGGGAGGAGGCGGCGAACGCCTGCCGGGTCAGCACCCCCTGCAGGACGACGAAGAGGGCGATGCCCGCCGCGATCAGGTCGATCCGCCGGCCGGGGTCCTCCACCAGCCGGCTCAGCAGCCAGGGCACGGTCAGCCCGCTGGCGGTGGCCAGCGCGTGCAGGCCCAGCGCCCTGCCCAGGTCCCGCGGGTGCCGCAGCACCAGCCGCCGGGCGTAGGCCTTCACCTCCGCCGCGGAGGCCACCGGCAGACGCATGTTCACTCCTTGGGTTCGGTGACGAGGCCGGTACGGGTGACGGCGGCGCGGTAGGCGGGCTCCCGGTCGAGCAGTTCGCGGTGGCGGCCCTCGGCGGCGACCATGCCGTCGCAGATCCAGACGACCCGGTCGGCGCGGTCCAGCACCAGGGGGCTGGCGGTGAACACGACGGTGGTGCGCCCCGCCCGGTGCGCGCCCAGCCGTTCGGCGATCCGCGCCTCGGTGTGGGCGTCGACGGCGCTGGTGGGCTCGACCAGGACGAGCACCTCGGGGTCGGCGGCCAGGGCGCGCGCCAGTTTGAGCCGCTGCTGCTGCCCGCCGGAGAACTCCCTGCCGCCCTCGGCGACGTACCCGTCCAGCCCGGTCGTCTCCACGATGTCCTCGGCGCAGGCGGTGCGGACCGCCTGTTCCAGCCCGGCGCCGCCGGGGGACAGCTCGGCGGCCAGGGGGCCGGTGAACAGCCTGTCCTCGTTGCGGGCGACCAGGATCCGGCGGCGCAGGCCGGCCAGTTCGGCGAGCGGCACCCCGCCGTAGCGGACGTCCTCGTCGGTGTAGCCGCCCAGCCGGTCGGCGAGCGCGGACGCCTGCCCGCCCGCGACGACGGCGGTGAGCAGGCCGGGCAGGACGCGCAGCCCGGAGCCGGGGTCGGCCAGGACCGCCGCCTGCGGCCCGTCCGGTTCGCGGGTCCCCGTGCCGGGCTGCTCGGGGTCGAGCGACAGGACGCGGACGGTGCGCGCCGCCGCGACATGGCCCTTGATGACGGCCTCGGCGGTGTCGGCGAGCGTCCACAGCGGCCCCACCAGGAAGGCGGTGTAGCCGTAGGCGGCGACGAGCTCCCCGGGGCCGATCGCCCCCGCGGCCAGCTGGCGGGCGCCCAGCCAGGTGACGGCCACGACGAGCAGGCCGGGCAGCAGCGCCCCCGCGCCCTTGAGGGTGGCCTCGGCGGACGCGGTGTGCGCCCCGGCCCGCCGCAGCCGCTGGGACCGGGCGTTGAAGCCGCGCCCGAACGGCTTCTCGCCGCCCAGGCCGCGCAGGACCCGCAGCCCGGAGACGAGGTCGGCGGCCTGGTCGGTCAGCTCGCTCTCCAGCTCGCGCTGGCGGGTGCGCCGCCGGTGCACCGGGCGCATCAGCGGGGCGCTGAGCACCATGATCAGCGGGACGCCGAGCAGCACCACCAGGCCCAGCCGCGGCGTGGCGGCCAGCAGGACGGCGGTCGCCGTCACGACCGCCACCGCCGAACCGGCGGCGCGGATGAGGATCTCCGTCGCGTTGGCGATCTTGGAGACGTCCGCGACGCCGACCGCGACCACCTCGCCGGCGCTCAGCCGCCGGGAGAGCGTCGCGCCCAGCCGGACGGACTGCCGGGTGACGAGCTGGACGACGCGGTACGCCGCGTCGAGCCAGACGGCGACCGCCATGCGGTGCTGGGGCGTGCCGACGGCGGCCTGGACGAGGCCGAGCAGCAGCAGGATCAGCGACCACCGCAGCAGCTCGGACCCGTCGCGGCCGATCAGGCCCAGGTCGATCGCCCTGCCGATGGCCGCGGGCATCAGCGCCTGGCAGACCATGGCCAGGACGTTCAGCGCGGCTGCGGGCACGAGCAGGCGGGACTGCGCCCGCACCGTCCAGCCCAGGAATCGCCAGGGTCCGCGGCAGTCGGGGGTTCCGGGATCGGAGACCGGCAGTGGGCGCATTCTCTGACGGTAAGTAACAAACTGCTGACGATGCCAACGGTTTTTTCCGCGCCCGCTCAAGGTCGCGCCCGGTAGGGGCGATATCGGACACCGTGTCGGGGACCCTGGTAACCGGAGTGGTCCGTACCGCTGACTACGCTGCTGCACATGAGCGATCGCCGCATCCTGTTCATGCACGCCCACCCCGACGACGAATCGATCAACACGGGTGCGACCATGGCCCGGTATGCGGCGGAGGGCGCCCACGTCACGCTGGTGACCTGCACCCTCGGCGAGGAGGGCGAGATCATCCCGCCGGAGTACGCCGACCTGGCCTCCGACCGGCAGGACAGGCTGGGCGAGCACCGCGTCTCGGAGCTGGCCGACGCGTGCGCGGCGCTGGGCGTCACCGACCACCGGTTCCTGGGCGGCGCGGGCCGCTGGCGGGACTCGGGCATGGCCGGGGTCTCCTCCAACGACCGGCCCGGCGCGTTCTGGCACGCCGACGTGGACGAGGCCGCCGCGCTGCTGGAGGAGATCGTCCGCGAGGTGCGGCCGCAGGTGATCGTCACCTACGACGACGACGGCTATTACGGGCACCCCGACCACATCCAGGCGCACCGGGTGTCGTGGCGGGTGTTCGAGAAGTCCCAGGGTACCGACTGGCAGATCGACAGGTTCTACGCCATCGCCATGCCGCGCTCGGTCCTGGCCCGCTCGGTGGCGGTGCTGAAGGCCAGCAGCCCCTTCCGCAGCCCCGGCAGCGTGGACGAACTGCCCTACGGGGTGCCCGACGACCAGGTGACGACGGCCATCGACTGCCGCGCCTACCTGCCGCGCAAGCTCGCCGCGCTGGCCGCGCACCACACCCAGATCACCGTCGAGGGCAGCCATTTCGCGCTGTCCAACAAGGTCGGCCAGCAGGCCTTCGGCGTGGAGTACTACACCCGGTTGGCGGGGCCGGAGGGGCCGCTGGGACCGGACGGGCGTGAGCACGACCTGTTCGGCGGGCTAACCTGAACTCTCGTGAACAGGTCGGACAGTGTCCTCAGGGGCGCGCTTTACGGACTTCTCGCGCTGGGCGGCGCCCTTCTCGCGCTGGTCGGCTCGTTCAGCTTCGGGTACTCCCTCATGATCGCCGCGGCGCTGTGCGTGCTCAACCTGGCGGCCTTCCGGGCCGCGGGCTGGGCGGCCGGCGGCCGCACCGGGGCGCTCGTCCCCGCCGCGGCCTGGCTCACCACCGCCGGGGTGCTCTCGATGCCCCGCTCCGAGGGCGACGTGATCATCACCAGCGGCGCGGGAGGCATGCTCTTCCTGTTCGGCGGCTCCGCCGCCGCGCTGCTGGCCGCCGCCCTGACCCCCGCCACCCGCTCCTGGCTGACTGGACTGCCGCATGACGCCCCCGCCCGATCCCGCTGAGTTCCGCCGTGTGATCGGGCGCTTCGCCACCGGCATCACGGTGGTGACGACCGTCGCGGACGGCGTCGACCACGCGATGACCATGAACGCCTTCACGTCCGTCTCGCTCGACCCGCTGCTGGTCCTCTTCTGCGTGGAGAAGAAGGCGCGCTTCCACAAGGTCGTGCTGGAGCAGGAGACCTGGGCGGTGTCGATCCTGGGCGAGGACTCCGAGGCCGCCTCGTCCTGGTTCGCCACCCGGGGCCGCCCGTGGGACAGCCAGATGGAGGGCTGGGCGACCCGCAGGGGCGAGCTCACCGGCGCGCCCATCCTGGCCGAGGCGATCGGCGCCCTGGAGTGCCGCACCCACGCCGCCCACGACGCGGGCGACCACACGGTGGTGATCGGCGAGGTGCTGTCGGTCGACGCCCCCGCCGACCGCGCGCCCCTGCTGTACTACCAGGGCGCCTACCGGTGGCTCAGGGACGATTGATCCGCCCGGCCGGCGCACCGCGGGTAAAAACCCGGGACGCGGCCGCCGCGCGCGGTTCCGAAAACGGCGCGCGGACCTAGCCTGAAGGCATGACGACGTCTTCCGCCCGGCTGCTGGAGCTGTCCGACGCGCATTCGGCGCACACCTACCATCCGCTGCCCGTCGTGATCTCCCGGGCGGAGGGCGTTTGGGTGACCGACGTGGCGGGCAGGCGCTACCTCGACATGCTCGCCGCCTACTCGGCGATCAACTTCGGGCACGGCAACCCCCGGCTGCTGGCGCGGGCGAAGGAGCAGCTCGAGCGGGTCACGCTGGTCAGCCGGGCCTTCGAGCACGACCAGTTCGGACCGTTCGTGTCCGAGCTGGCGGAGCTGTGCGGCAAGGACATGGTGCTGCCGATGAACTCCGGGGCAGAAGGCGTCGAGACCGCGCTGAAGACCGCGCGCAAGTGGGGCTACGAGGTCAAGGGCGTGCCGCCGGGGCAGGCCAACATCGTGACCTTCCACGGCAACTTCCACGGCCGGACGACGACGATCATCTCCTTCTCCGACGACCCGGACGCGCACGACTCCTACGGCCCCTACACGCCGGGGTTCCGGCTCGTGCCCTACGGGGACGTCGAGGCGCTGCGCGCGGCGGTCGACGACGCGACGGTGGGGGTCCTGATCGAGCCGGTCCAGGGGGAGTCGGGGGTCAACGTGCCGCCGCCGGGCTTCCTGCGGGCGGTGCGGGAGCTGTGCACCGAGGCGAACGTGCTGATGATCGACGACGAGATCCAGGCGGGCCTCGGCCGCACGGGCCGCACGTTCGCGGCCGACCACGAGGACGTCGTCCCCGACGTCTACATCCTCGGCAAGGCGCTGGGCGGCGGGATCATGCCGGTGTCGGCGGTGGTGGCGGACCGCGACGTGCTGGGGGTGTTCAAGCCGGGCCAGCACGGCTCGACGTTCGGCGGCAACCCGCTGGCGTGCGCGATCGGCCGGGAGGTCGTCGCGATGCTCAAGGAGGGCACCCACCAGCGCCACTCCGCGGAGCTGGGCGCGTACCTGCACGAGCGGCTGGCCGGGTCGCCGGGCGTCGAGCGCGTCTCCGGGCGGGGCCTGTGGGCCGGGCTGCACCTGGGCCGCGCGGCCCGGCCGGTGTCGGAGCGGCTGCTGGAGCTGGGGGTGCTGGCCAAGGAGACGCACGAGACCGTGCTGCGCCTGGCGCCGCCCCTGGTGATCACCAGGGAGGAGCTGGACTGGGCGCTGGAGCGGCTGGAGACGGCGCTGGCCGGGGACTGAACACTACTGATCGGTAGGATTTCGGGTCATGACCTTCGCGACCGCAGACCTCATCGACGACTTCGACGCCGAACTGCTCAGCTGCGAGACGCAGTTCCGCCAGTACGGCGGCAACCCCGTCTTCAGCGGGCCCGTCACCACGATCCGCTGCTTCCGCGACAACGGCCTGGTGAAGCGCACGCTGAACGGACCTGGCCTGGGCCGCGTCCTCGTCGTCGACGGCGGCGGCTCCCTGGCCTCCGCGCTGTGCGGCGACCTCATCGCCAAGGCCGCCGTCGACAACGGCTGGGCGGGCGTGGTCATCCACGGCGCCGTCCGCGACACCGTCACCCTGGCCACGCTGCCGATCGGCATCAAGGCCCTGGGCTCCAACCCGCGCAAGAGCGCCAAGGACGCCGCCGGCGAGACGGACGTGCCCGTCACGTTCGGCGGCGTGGAGTTCCGGCCCGGCGACTGGCTCTACAGCGACTACGACGGCATCGTCGTCGCCGGGCGGGACGTGCTGGCCGCGCCGGAGGACTGACCGGCCGCGGCCTACCTGCCCGCGCCGGGCTGGATCCGGCTCATCAGGGTGGAGAACTCCGCCAGGGTCAGCTTGCCGTCGAGGGTGAGGTCGGCGGTCAACATGATCTCCACGACCCGTGCGGTGCTGGCCTCCTGGCCGAGCGCCCGCATCAGGTTGCGCAGTTCGTCCATGTCGATGTACCCGTCACCGTCGACGTCGATGAGGTCGAAAGTCGCCTTGTACTCATTGCTCACGCGATGCACCGTATCGTTAGTGGCCCTTGATCATCCCGACGCGTTCGACTTCGACGGTCCGGGCGCCGGGCCTGCCGCCCAGGGTGATCCTCCGGAGCGCGACGTTGTTGTCCAGGTCCGTCTCGACGAGGCGGCGTGCCGGGTTCGCGGTGACCTCCAGCCGGTAGACGCCGTTCGGGATCTTCGTGACGTCGAAGGACTGGCCGGGCAGCGAGTGCTCGTAGGTGTCGCCGGACCCGGCCTCCAGCGCCTGGCGCAGCGACACCGAGGTGCTCTGGCCGCACGAGCTGGACAGGTCGGTGTTCTCCGGACGCGGGTTGGCGCCCTCGACCGTCAGGTCGATCTGGTCGGTGTTGGCCAGGCAGAACGCCTCCTTGCGGCCCCGGACGACGCGCTCGCCGTCCGCGGACAGGAGGCGGTAGGCGGCGAAGTCCCGGAAGTGCCAGTGCTCGTGGCCGCTCTTGGGCTCCCACTCGAACGTTCCCGTCCTGGTGTGGCCGGTCTGCGTCCCGTCCGCGTCGTAGAAGTACTGGTAGGCGTCCATGACGTCGCTCCCCTCGCGGCGGAACCCGTCGACGACGAGCCGCGACGGGCCCGCGTTCCACACCGTCGTGGAGAAGCGCAGGTAGTCGCGCTTCTTGACGACGCGGCCCGTGTCGTTCGTGTGCGAGACCGTGATGTCCCAGGCGGGGAGCGCCCGCAGGTCGGGTTTCGGGCCCTGCGGGACCGGCGGGACGGTGGACGGGCGGCGGCCGGGCCGCTGCGCGCCGTCCCGCGCGGCGAGCGCGAGGCGCCGCCCCGTGTGGCCTCCTCCGTGCTCCTGGTCCGCGGCGGCGCGGACGGTCAGCCCGATCGTGCGGACCTCGCCGGAGACGTCCAGCAGCCGCCGGTACTTCCGCGCGACGGACGCCTCGAGCCGGTACTTCCCGGGCTTGAGGTCGACGAGGTTCTCGCCGACGGGCGTGAAGGGCAGCGCCCAGCCCCGCTGGACGCCCCAGACCGTGCCGAGCGTGAACGGGTGGGTCGGGCAGGACTCCGGGTAGGGGCTGACCGGCGCGGCGTCCCGCTGGACCCGGTGCGCCACGCCCGCCGGGCAGAACTTCTGGGCGAGCCGTGCGACCGTCCTGCCGCGTTTGTCGATCACCTTGACCTCGAGGAAGCCCGGCAGGCCCGAGAAGTCCTTCACCAGGCCGTCGGGGAGCCTCTCGTACCGGCCGCCGGCCCACCGGTGGACCTCCGGGGCCCGGCCGTAGGAGGGGCGCCGCACCCGCAACTCGAAGCGCTCCCGGGCGGCGAGGTGGAGGCCCAGGTCGAGCGCCACTCCGGGATCGCCGGGGTAGCGCTCGGCGACCACGTTCCCGGTGGCGGCGACCAGGCGCAGCAGGGGCTCCTCGGCCGCGGCGGGCGGCGTGGGGGCGACGGCGAGGGAGAATGCGGCCAGGCCGGAGAACCCGGCGCAGAGGGGGCGGAACACGGCGACTCCGAGTGATCGAGACGGGAATTGCTGAGAGTATCCGTCTGATCACTCGATGTGGGTTGAATTCAGGAGAACGCTCTGATGTTCTCATGCCATCGGCCGTTATCCACGGTACGTGTCGGCGTCGTGTCCTAGAGTGACCTCCATGGTTCTCCTGAGGAGACGGACGTTGCTCCGGCAGCCCCTCGCCTCTCCGGTCACCGCGCAGGGCCTCCGCCGCTCGCTGGCCCTGCCCCGCGGGCGTTCGATGAGCCTGACCGAGGGGCGCGTGCGCATCGACGGCGGCGAGGACGCCCGAGCGCTCGCCGCGCGGCTCGCCTGGGAGCTGCCCGACGAGGTCCGCGTGGAGCTCTACGACGAGGGGATCGTCATCGCGGGCGAGCCCTCCCCGGCCCACGAGACGGCGGTGCGCGACCTGGCGGAGCAGCTCGCGCCCTTCGCCCTCTCCCGGCAGTGGGCCGTGCGGCGCGGGCCGACCGTCCTGATGCCGCGCGGCCCCGCCTACGTGCGCTGCGACCTGGCGTACGCCCGCGCGGGCCCGGCCTGGCCGGGGGAGGTGCTGCTCGGCTCCGACCTCGCCCTGGCCGTGGAGGTCGCCGCCGACCCCGACGCCGCCGACGACCGCGGGCTCAAGCGCGCCTTCTACGCGACGGCGGGCGCGTCCTGCTACCTGCTGGTCGACCTGCCGCTGCGCCAGGCCACCCTGTTCGACATCCCGTGCGACGGCGACTACCAGCAGCGCGTCACGGCGCCCCTCGGCGAACCCCTCCAGCTGCCCGACGGTCCCGTGCTGAAGACCCCGATACCCGACTGATCAGTACTGCTGCCAAGAGTGCCCGCCTGGTCGCACAATGTGCCCATGATGCGTCTTCTCATGCTCTGCTGTGTTCTGCCACTGGTCGCGGCCTGCGACGGCGGTTCTTCCGATCCGGCCCCCGTGCCCTACACGGCGGTCCCGCAGACGCCCTCCCCGCTCCCGCGGCTCACGGCCCCCGTGCTCCAGCCGTGACCTTGGTGGTGCGGTAACTGCATCGATCTTGTGGCCTGGACGTGATCAACCGCCGGTTATCGTGCGATCACCGGAGAATAAGAAAGGGTGGCACAATGGCGGAGGAAAACAACAGGGGCCGCAGAGTGTCCGGAGACCAGCGGGCAGAACTGGCACGGACCGCGGCCGAACAGTACGCGGCGGGGCGCAGCATCCGGGCACTCGCCGCGGAACTGGGCCGCTCGTACGGCTTCGTGCACAAACTGCTGGGCGAGGCGGGCGTGGAACTCCGCGGCCGAGGTGGAAACAACCGTTCCAAGAAGAGCTGATTCACGGCGCGGCGGGCTGGGGGCGGCCCCCGTGCCACCAGGCAGGACGGCGGCGGGCCGCTCGGGCGAGCGGCCCGCCGCCGCTTTCCCCGCACCCTTCGCGCCGTGGCCCCGTCGATGGTGTTTTTACGGGTGGCCGCCACCAAGTGAAACTTTTTCACGAACCATCATGAAAACGGGTGTTCGGGGGTGGGACGATAGACGGCGGACCCTTCGCGCGGCGCTCCCCTTTCCTTTTCCCGCCTTCTCCTCCGCCGTGAAAAGAACGGTTCGCCGATTCCCCGGTCCCGCCCATCTGGCCGAGGCCCCGCCGCAGGGCCCGGCAACGGGAGTTCCAAGAGGGGCCGCCGTCGCGGCACGGACCGTTGACACCCTCCGCACGGAGGGTGACGCTCGCCCGTATGCCCCGTACGGAACGTCCAGTACAGCTCGCGCCGGGCCTCCTGGTGCTGCTCGGAACCGCGTCGGCCGCCCTGGTGCTCACCTTCCTGCACTCGGCGTCGGGCTGGGCGGCGCCGGCCATCCTGGCGCTGATGCTGACCATCGGGGTCCATCCCGTCCGCGCCTGGCTGGCCCGGCTGGGCGCCCCCGAGTGGCTGCGCTTCCTCGTGCCGCTGCTGGTGATCCTGGTGTTCCTCGCGGCCATGGGCCTGGCCCTGGCGATCTCCATCAGCGAGCTGATCTCGCTGCTGCCCCGCTACTCCGGCCGGTTCACCGACATCGTCGACGACGCGAGCAGGCTGCTGGCCCGCGCCGACATCGACACCAGCCGCATCGCCGCCCAGGTGAGCGACCTGAACCCGGCGAACCTGGTCCCCTTCCTGCAGACCTTCCTCAACGGCGTGGTCAGCCTCTCCTCCACCGGCGTCCTGCTGGTCACCCTGCTGGTGGCGATGTGCCTGGACGCCACCGCCCTCGGCCACCAGATCGCGGCCCTGGAGTCCGAGAAACCCGACCTGGTCCGCGCCCTCCGCGGCATCGTCCGCGACACCTACAGCTACCTGAAGGTCAGCACCATCTTCGGCTTCCTCATGGCCGTCCTGGACGTCATCGCCCTGTACATCCTCGACGTCCCCCTGCCGCTGTTGTGGGGCCTGCTGGCCTTCATCGCCAACTACATCCCCACCTTTGGCTTCCTCCTGGCCCTGATCCCGCCCGCCCTCCTGGCCCTCCTCATCGATGGCCCAGCCAAGGCAGTCGCCGTGGTCATCACCTACATCGTCATCAACTTCGTCACCCAGTCCCTCCTCCTGCCCAAGTTCCTGGGCGGCGCCGTCGGCCTGTCCGTCACCCTGACGATGCTCTCCCTGATCCTGTGGACCTCCGTCCTGGGCCCCCTCGGCGCCCTCCTGGCCGTCCCCCTCACCCTCATGGTCCGCGCCCTCCTCCTGGAGGCCGACCCCGACAAGGCATGGGCCGGCCGCCTCCTCACCGGCGCCTCGCCCCGTCTCGACTGAAATCCCTTTCACCGGATATTAGATGCACGGGAAGAAAAGAAATTATCGGTCATTCATTGACCAACTCATTTCGTATCCCGCCTCGGCGTCAAAACCCCTGAAGACTGCACTTTGGCCACGGGCTCCGAGGACTGCACCACCACCCCGGTGGAGCTCACCCGCGACAGCACCTTCGTCTACCGGTCCGGTGACGGGCTCTCGCGGCTCGCGGTCTGCTGCGAGATCCAGCTCCGCGTCGACCCCAGCCGGGAATGGGTCTGGCCCGTCTACCAGACCAAGCTGCGCCTCGACCTCAAATGCCCCGTCGTGCTCATCGTCATCACACCCGATCCCGCCGTGGCCCGCTGGTGCGCTCGGGGCTTCGACACCGGCCACCCCGGCTTCATCCTCGCCCCGCTCTGCATCGGCCCCGAGGAGACCGACCGCATCACCGATCTGGAGGAGGCCCGAGAAAACCTGGAATTGGCCTTCATGTCCGCGCTCACCCATGGCGACACGCCGCAAGGCCTGGTGATCCTCGACACCTTCGTGGAAGCCTTGAACGAAATAGACCTGGAAAAGGCCCGCCAGTACGCCGAACTACTCCTCAGATCCCTCACGGGACCCGGCAAACTCCACATGGAGCACCTGATGAAGAACGACTTCGAGTTCACCAGCGACTACGCCTGCCGCCTCCGCGCCGAAGGAGAGGCCAAGAGCATCCTGATCGTCCTCAAGGCGCGTGGCGTTCCGGTCACCCAGCACGCCCGGGACCGTATCCGCGCCTGTGCGGACACGGCGCAGCTTGAGCGTTGGCTTGAGCGTGCCGCGCGGATCGAGCACATTGACGAGCTGTTCCAGTAGCGGCCCGCGGACGTGAGCGAGGGCGTCCGTACACCGTGTTCGTCGGCCGGGCGCCGGAGTCGCCTCCGTCATGGCGTCGAGACGGGGCTGGCTCGAGCGCCGCGGCTTCTCTCCGCGACTCCGCCTCTGCGCAGTCCTGAACGAAGAGGCGAACCGTCCATGTCCGATGTTCGAGTGGAGTACTTCATGGAGACCGAGAACTGCGATCTCACGAGCGGTTGCGCCTGCCAAGTCAGGTTCCTGGGCCAGGCTGAAGGCAGGGCCGAGGGCAGGATCGAAGGCAGGGCCGAGGGCATCCTCATCGTCCTCGGATCACGCGGCATCCCGGTGCCTTCGTCTGTCCGCGCGCGTATTCGGGAGTGCACGGAGCCCGCGCGGTTGGGACTCTGGATCCAACGTGCCGTGCATGTCGACCGTGCTGAGGAGATCTTTCAGGACTGGCCTCGCCGGGGCCCGGAGAAATGGGCAAATCCATTCCAAAGTATGGATGAGTGACCAACCGCTCGGTCGCGGGTGGGGATATGAAGGAAGGGCGTACACGACCAGATCTCTGTTCCGGGAGGCTCGACATGGCGGACCGAAGGCGAGAAGAGGCGGGGGACGCCGAACGGCGCACGAGCGGCGAGAAGCCCGACGCGCGCCGGGCCCCTGCCGAGGGGAAGACCGCACGCCGTCCCACGGCGACCCCTCCGGACGACACCACGGACCTGGACGACGGCCGCCGCAGAGCCCACAACCCGGAGGACTTCAGCCCCGACGATTTCGAGTAACACGGCGCGGCGGCATACGAGGACGTCTTCTTCCTCCGGCCCGCCCGGCCGCGCTCACACCGAAGGGCGGGCTTACGGCTCGAAACGGGCCAGGCGGGATTCAGACGGACAGGCCGGGACGCTTGATGCGTTCGTCCAGACCGGTAGACCGGTAGACCGGTAGACCGGTAGACCGGTAGACCGGCGCCCGGAAGGCGTCAGGTGCTCGCGCTGAGGATTCTCGAAGTCCCGGACGGCCGCGACGGCCGGAGAACGGCGAGTTCGACGCGGGCGTTGCCATGGACGCCGCCGCCGTGAGGATCCTGCGTCACGCGATGCCCGGGGTCACAGGGAGTCCTCGATCTCGACCTGGATGGCTAGGGCTTCGCCGAGGTCTTCGAGGGTGTCCTCCACGAGGGTCATGTAGAGGCCGGCCACGAGTTCCTCGTCGGTGAGGAAGGGGCAGCCGAGGCGGGTGGCGATGTAGCAGCCTTGGTCACCGAAGGGGCGGATGTTCCAGTCCGGGTGCTTCCGCTGGAGTGGTGTGCATTCCTGCTCGTTCATGGATGAGTTTCCTTGGGGTTTCGAGTGCGTTCTTGTGACCACCCTCACAGGAAGCGATTACTCTCGGCTACGAACCGCGTACTCCTCTGTCCGCACCCGCTTTCCGTGGCCGACACCCGGAATCCCGGCGGACCCGTCCACGGGAGAACCCCGATGGCACCTCAACGCAAGGACGAGCCGCTCTGGCCCCAGAAGATGTTCGCCCTCGAGATGCGCGCCCGGCGCGAGGCCGCGGGCCTGTCCCGCAACAGGCTCGCCGAGGCCCTCGGCTGCACGCCCCAGTGGCTGGCGAAGGTCGAGACCTACGACAAGACGCCGTCCGAAGCACTCGCCGACGATCTCGACACCTACTTCAAGGCCGGAGGCGCCTTCCACCGGCTCTGGGAAGAGATCATCGACGCACGGAAGCGCGGACTCGTCCCCAGCAGGTTTCGCCCGCTCATGGAAGCAGAGAAGGAAGCCTCACAGATCAGCATCTACGAGCCTCTGCTGATGACCGGGCTGCTCCAAACAGAGGAATACGCGCGCCTGGTGCTGAGCTCCGGGCAGTATCCGAGGAAAGCCGAAGAACGGTTGGCGATTCGGCTGGAGCGGCAAAGAGTCCTCACCAAAGAGGATCCCCCCTGGCTGTTCGTCCTGCTCCGAGAGCCGGTCATCCGGGACGTGCGGCGGGAGTTCCGCATCGAGCAGTGCAAACGGCTGCTGGACCTGATGCAGGAGGAGAGGATCTCCATCCAGGTCATCCCCACGGATGCGCCGGTCTTCCAGCCGAGCGGTTTCCAGGTGCTCAACTTCGATTCCGCAGCGGACATCGCCTATGTGGACGGAGCCGGTAGTAACGGTCAGACTCTGACTGAACCAGATGCTGTTCGCGCGCTTACCGTGCTGTTCAACGTGATCAGATCCACCGCGATGTCCGCAGAGGAATCCGAGAACCTGATCAGCAAGATCATGGAGGACACGTGAGTACATCCCACCCGTCATCCGCTCTCTGGCGTAAAAGCACCTACAGCGACTCCGACGGAGGGGCCTGCGTGGAGGTCGCCGGTCTTTCCGAGGTGATCGCGGTACGCGACTCCAAGAACCCCGCCGGTCCCCAGCTCGCCTTCACCCGCACCGCTTTCGCCCGGCTCACCCACCAGATCCGTGCGGGCCGTCACGACCTCTGACGTCCCGCTCAGCGGGCAGCCTCCGACCGTCCGGCCAGAGGCTGCCCGGTGAGCGACCCTCTGGGGCCTGGCCGGTGGCGTCGGTGGGCTTTGGCGACGCTGACCCGGCCATAGGGTTCTGGTTTCCGGAGTCGGGGAGAAGCCGCGGGCCCGAACGGGAACGAGTGGTGAGGCGTCCGGCATCCTGCCGAGGATGGGTCCTTGCCCTGCATGAAGTCGCCTTTCTCGGACACCCTGGTGGATCCGGGCGTCGACCGCCACAGGGGCCGCAGCCCTGAGGGCCTCAGTCCAGACGACTCCGCATGCTTCCGCGCCCGGGGCGGGCACGTCTCGGTCGCCGGCTGGAAAACACCCGGTGCCAGACGAGCAGCCCCGGACGGCCTGCCTTCGGTGCCGTTGGCCCTCGGGTGTGCGGCCCGTGTATGCCTTCCAGACAGGGCCGCCGTTCTCCGTCCGGCTCGCCTGAAGGCGATCCGAGCTCGGCTCCACGCCCCGGGGGATCGGTGCGTACTCGGGAAGCCGCCCCACCGGATCCAGTTCGCGGATGCCGAGCAGCGTTCCGGTGAATCCGGTCCCGGCGGGTGTCGGGCGAGTGACACGCGGCCCGGCGACAGCGGCCGCTGCTCGTCCCGCTGGAGGTGGTCTGAGGCGGTGCGTCGCGGGCGGCGTGCCGGGAACGGACCGGCGCCGCCGTACGGGCGGTCGCGTCAGAGCGCGTGGAGGAACTCGATCAGCAGCCGGTTGACCTCGTCGGGGCGTTCCTGCTGGATCCAGTGGCCGCAGCCGTCGAGCAGGTGGCTTGCGGTGAGGCGGGGGAGCGTCTGGGGATAGGCCTCGATCGCGTCGGCCAGCCACATGGTGGAGGCGTCACGGGTGCCGCCCAGGAACAACGACGGCTGGGTGATCGGGGCCCCGGCGTAGGGGGCGAGGTCCTCCCAGTCGCGGTCCATGTTCCGGTACCGGTTGAGGCCGCCGGTCAGGCCGGTGCGCTCGAACTCAGCGGCGTAGAAGTCGAGGTCCTCAGGCGACAGCCAGGACGGCAGCGCCCCGGTGGGGAACCGCTCGCGCAGCGTGCCGCCGTCGCGGGAGACGAAGTGCGGGTCGGGCTCGCCGGGACCGGGCATCGTGTCGGCCGACAGAGCACGGTAGAAACCCGCCAGCCAGCCGCGGACGTCGGGTTCGATCTCGGCCTCGGCCCGTCCGGGCTCCTGGAAGTAGGAGACGTAGAACTCCTGGTCGCCGCCCATCCCGGCGAACACCTCGCTCGGACGGGGACCGCCCGGCGGCGTGAAGGGAACGCTCAGGAGGCCGACCGCACGGAACACCTCCGGCGCGACCAGCGCGGAGTGCGCGGCGATCGTCGCACCCCAGTCGTGGCCGATGACGACCGCCTGCTCCTCGCCCAGCGCACGGACCACGGCGACGTTGTCGGCGACCAGGTCCAGCATCCGGTAGCCGGCGGGATCCCGCGGCTTGGAGGAGCGTCCGTAACCCCGCACATCCATCGCCGCCACCCGGTAACCCGCCTCCGCGAGCACCGGCAGCTGCCGCCGCCAGGAGTACCACGACTCGGGAAACCCGTGCACGAGCAGCACCAGCGGTCCGCTGCCCTGCTCCACCACATGGACCCGCCCGGCATCCGTCGCCACCATCCGATGCTCGACCCTCACGCCGACCTCCTCGTTCCGCGTCCCGCCATCCTCAGCGAGCAAGGAAGCCATGCCCAAACCCTGTTGCCGAACCAGCAACCGGCCCTTCAGGAGAGAACGCTACGAAGACCTCAGGCCGGGACCGCTCTCAGCGAGGCAACTGCCCGGCCCGGACCAGACGCGATGAGATGCCTGTACTGTGTCACGATCTCCGCGGCGCACCTTCAGCGAGCCGCTCGCGAACACGACCAACCTCAGCGAACACAGACCAGGGAGCCCGAGAACAGGACAACGCCGGCTCCCTGTGACTGTCGGCAGACCATCGACCGATGGCTCTGAACGGAGCAAGCAATGAGACGTTCGGAATCCCGCCGAGGGAGGAGGTCCCGCGCTGCAGGAGGTCGCCTTTCCCGGACGACAGGGAGGATGCGGATGATGGCCGCCACAGGGTCCACAATCCCGAGGCCCTCAACCCAGGCGGTTTTGAATGAGGAAACACCCGGTGTCAGATGGGCCGCTCCAGCCGGACCGCCCGCCTTGGGCACCACTGTCGATCAAGATCGTTTCAGCTCGAGACGGTGAGGCGCGGCAGTTCACCTTCGACGCGAAGTCCGGATTCTTTCAGGGAGACCGTAGACGAATTGCGTTCTGCGGTGCTGATCAGGCCGGGCGGGTTGAACGCGGAGACCAGGTACTCGCCGGGCCTGGCATCATCGGGGATGCGGAAGGTGAAGACTCCCTGGATGGGAAATATCCATGCGCACTCTGACGTGCGGTAATGCTCTTCGCCTCGATCGGACGTGAGTTTTGCTGGAAGCTTGTTCGCAGGAGCGGACGCAGGTATCCGGCTCGTTCTCCCTCCGGGGTAGAGCCAGATCTCTTTTTCGGCGTTTTCGAACTCTTCGAGCGTGAACGTGCCTCCCATTTTGACGTTGTAGGCCTGATGGTAGGCGCCTGGACCGTTGGCGTCGGGATCATGGCACCTGTAGTTGTTCTCCGACAGGTACTCCAATCCCCAGGTGGCACGGGCCTCGAAACGAAGACGCAGGGTGACTCGGGTGCCGGGTGCGACCCGGGACGGGCTTATCGACAAGCGGTAGCGTGTTCCAGGACCGGCCTTACTGCCCGGCGGGATGCTCTGGTTGCCGGTGACCACCGCGGCGTTGTAGAACCACTCTTCGTAGGAGGAGGTCGAGGTTCCACCGACGTCGGGGCCGCTCAGCAACAGCCAGCAGGTGGCGCCTACGGCGAGGGTGCCCGATCCGACGGCAGCGGCCTTCCCGGTACCGATCTTTGTCAACCAGCCGGTTTTTCCTGTTCCTCCGCCCAGTACCGTCGTTGCGATACTCGTTCCGGTCTGTACGGTTCCTGAGCCTGCGGCCAGAAGAGCCAAGGGGAACAGCGTGGCGAGCGCGGCGGCTCCTGCGGCGAGGGCCGCCAACCCTCGCGACTCCCAGTCCTGTCCGTAAGCCTCTGCAGCGACCTGTTCCAACCGATCGACAAATGCCAGTGCGTGTGAGGGGCGGCCTGCCGGCTCTTTGGCCATGCCCGCAGTGATGATTTCGCGTAGTTCCGCCGGGAACCCCTCCAGCGGCACAGGCGTTTGCAGGTGGCGTGCGGCCATCTCTGCCAGAGTCTTCGCCTGAAACGGTCGACGCCCGGCCACACACTCGTAGAACACACAGGTCGCGGCGTATACATCGGTGGCGGGGACGGCTTCTTCGCGTTTCCATTGTTCCGGAGCCATGTAGGAGGGAGTGCCGCTCATCGAGCGTTCACCGGCCAACGCGGCGACACCGAAGTCGATGAGCTTGCTCTGTCCGTCTTCTTGCACCATCACGTTCGCGGGCTTGTAGTCCCGGTGGACGATCCCGAGCCGGTGCGCCGCATCGAGCCCCAGCAGGGAACCCTTCAACACGGTCAGCGAGGCTTCGGCCGTCAGCCGCCCGTGCTGCTCGAGTACCTTCTGGAGCGAGACTCCGTGGACGGCCTCCATCACGATCGCGGCCTGGGCTCCGCTTTGCAGGTACTCCCGTACTTGTGCCACATGGGGGTGGCGTACCCGAGCCAGAAGTTCCGCCTCCCGGCGGAATCCATTGATCTGCCGCTCGTCACTCAGGAGATCGGATGCCAGGAACTTGATGGCCACCAGCTCCGACGATCCGGTGTGCCTGGCCAGCACCACACGCCCCTGTGCCCCCTGCCCCAGTTCCTGGATCTCGGTGTACCGGGGCAATAGACCCGCTGCGTTCACCCGAACCTTTTCAGTTGCTCCGTCAACAGTTCAGTGGCCTTCTCGGCGATAGGCTCGCCCGAGTCCTTGGGGGTTACCCGCTGCCAGTAGAGCGAGCTGAACACCGCATTTCCGCTCTGGGCATAGTCGATCACGGTGTAGTAGACGTTGATATTGGAGATCGAAGGAGGATAAACGGTCTTCTCGAATCCGCGGAGATGCCGCCATCCTTCAATCTCGGATTCGGTGAGCTTCCAGGTGTCCTCGTGCTGGTAGCGAAGTTTGTTTCCCGGAAGCCGCTCGGCTGGGACCTTCTTCTTGCCGGGGCACTTTGATATCTCCTGCTGCACCTTCGATATGGCGTCCGCTGCTTGATCGGAAGTCGGGTAAACGGCTATGAATTGAGCGTAGTTGGCCCCCCTCAGCTTATAGTCTGGGGCTCCGTACTTCCGGGTCGTCTTTTCCGGGCTTCCGGGGAGCCTGATGTCGGAGAGGGAGCATCCGCGCAGATCGCCGTCCTGGAAAGAGCTGACGCGCAACTCATTTTTTGTCCAGCCCTTGCCGAGATCAGCCAAATCGAGGAGATCGGACTTGGTTTGGTCGGTCGTGTACGTGCGCACGGGCGTAGGCGTGGGCGTCGGGGTGGGAGAAGAGGCCGGTGGGCTTGGGCGGTTCCCCTCTGAGCTGCAGCCGGTCAGCATGACGAGGGCGAGAACCAAGGCCGCACGTGAACTGGGGGCGAGCAAGGTCCACCTTTCGCTCTAGTTGTCCTTGGCTTCGGTCTGGATCTCGTCGACC
This sequence comes from Actinocorallia populi, assembly GCF_002995495.1. GTDB lineage: Bacteria > Actinomycetota > Actinomycetes > Streptosporangiales > Streptosporangiaceae > Actinocorallia > Actinocorallia populi. Next base: position 286,352 of record NZ_PVZV01000011.1, read on the forward strand.
AGCAGTTCGACTTCACCGGCGGGCGATGCGTACTCCGCGTCGACGATTCCGGCGGCCCCATCCGGGCAGACACCCGCACAGGTCCAGGCGATGTGCCAGTACGGGGTCGCGGTGATCTCGAACTCTTCCATTCCGTGGTAGGCCGAAGAGGTCTTGAAGTAATAGTCGCACTCTTCTCCCGGTCCCTCTCCATTAGGGCGTCCGGGGCCTTCGCAGATCATCTCGTCCTCGACGAGATCCCACAGCACGTACTTGAGTTCCGCCGTAGCGGTGATGGTCTGGGGCTGAACTCCCTCTGCCGCGCCGACCGAAGCCTGGACCGTGATGTCATCGGCCTCGTCCTCGGGTATCCAGAAGGATGTCTTCATGCGCACATACGTCTTCGCTTCCGGAGACGTCTCGATGGTTGGAACAGGGAATTCGATCTGGTTGAACGCTTTGGCGATCGTATCCGCGGTATCGGGCAGCGGTGCCTCCGGAGGGTCTTCGACTTCTGTCACCAGACCAGGGTCTCCGCTGTCACTCAGGCCGTCACCAGGGTCGGAGTTGCCGATCGCACCACCACCATCGTCGTTCGGGCCATTGTTGTTATTGGGACCGCCGGGGTTTCCCGGGTTACCCGGATTCTCTCCCTCAGCGACACACCCAAGACCTCCGGCGGGAGCCGCGTCGCAGGGCCCCGCGTAGGCCGGGGCCGGGAACGCGACGAGAGAGGCCGCCGCCAGGGACAAGGCAAGGAGTGACGGACGGAAAGAGATTGCTCGGAGGGGGGTCAGCATCGCTTTCCCTTTCGCGCTTCGGCGGCCTTCCAGGTGGTGCCGTCGTACTGGAAACGGGCTTGGTAGACGTACGTGCTGCTCTTGTCGGTGCCGCCGATGCGTTTTCCGGTCTTCGCGGAGAACTTGTAGGCGCCGAGGGTGCGCACGCAGTCCACGACGAGGATCGAGGAGAGGTCCTTCGAGCGGGAGTGGACCTTGGGGTTGAGGACGTTGCGAAAGCGCCAGATGACGCCCTTGCGGTCCTTGAAGGTGGCGTTGACGTCCTTGGTGATGATGCCGAGTAGCGGTTCCGTCGCGACCTCGGCCAGGGGCTCCGGATCGCCGGTGGCGTAGGCCTTCTCGTACGCGCGCTGGTAGGCGCGGTAGCGCTCCAGCACGTTGTCGTCCGCCTGGGCGCGGGACATGGACGGGGCGACCGGCGTCGTGGAGGCGGGGGCGCTGGGGAGGCCCGCGGTGGGGGCGTCCGAGGGGGCGAATGTGCCGCCTTCGGGGGAGGACGAGGCGCAGCCGGAGAGCGGGAGCGTGCACAGCAGGGCCACCGCGGGGAGGCTGTACCGGGCTTTCTCCATGGTGTCTGCTCAATCCGGCGTGGCGGGATATTGCACGACCGGAGCCTACAGAGGCGTCAGATCTCTTGTAACCCCTGCACCGTAAGAGTTATCGACGTTTCATCGGGATCAGTGGATCGGCGGGTACGCCGGGGTGCGACCGAATTTCGGACATCCCTTCTGACGGGATGCGCGATGTCCGTGATGGGGTGTCAGGAACGTCAACAGGATCTAGCAAGGAATCCCGGCCGTTCACGGCCGGGAAGAATGGCTCCCCGCGGAGCGGGGTCGAGCGCCGCGCAACGGTCAGACGGGGCGTTCCCGCTGCCCGAGACACAACGAACATGCAGGTCATAGACGAAGCCTCACCCCGATTTATGCATGCCGGAAACGAGAAACACTCTCGGTGCCGGAAAGGAGACGCTACGTTGTGCGGGTGAAGCTCGTGGTGCAGGTGAAGCTGCTCCCGGACGAGGCCACCCAGGTGGTTCTCCGGGAGACGCTGCACGCCTGCAACCGGGCCGCCAACCACGCCTCCCGCCGCGCGTTCGAGGCCGGGGTGACGGGCGGTCGGGCGCTTCAGCGGCTGGTGTACGCAGAGGTGAAGGCGATGGGCCTGTCCGCCCAACCCGCCCTGCACGCCGTCCGCAAGACCGCCGGTGCCTACGCCACCTTAAAGGCGAACCTGAAGGTCGGGAACTACGGCCGTGAGGGCTCCCGGCGGCGCCGGGCGGTGGAGTCCAAGCCGGTCCGCTTCCGTAAGGACGCCGCCCAGCCGTTCGACGACCGGTGCCTGTCCTGGCAGACCGAGGCGCGCACCGTCTCGATCTGGACCGTCTGCGGCCGCGTGAAGGGCATTCCGTTCCAGTGCTCGCCCGCTCAGTTGACGATGCTCACCGAGCGCGGGCAAGGGGAGTCCGATCTGGTGCTGCGGGGCGGGAACTGGTATCTGTACGCGGTCTGCGAGGTTCCCGAGCCCGAGCAGTTCGATCCGGCTGCCTTCCTGGGTGTGGATCTGGGCATTGTGAACATCGCCACCACCAGCGACGGCACCCGTTATGCGGGCAAGCATCTCAACCAGGTCCGGCACCGCAACCGGCGGCTGCGCCAAAGGCTGCAGAAGAAGGGCACCAGGTCCGCCAAACGGCTGCTGCGCAAGCTGTCGGGCCGGGAGGCGCGGTTCGCGGCCGACACCAACCATCGCATCGCCAAGCAGCTGGTGACCGAGGCTCAACGCACCTGCCGCGGCATCGCCCTGGAAGA
>NZ_PVZV01000012.1 GCF_002995495.1 Actinocorallia populi
AACAAGATGATCGGCAACACCTCGGTGGCGACCTACCACGGCCCGTCCTTCATGATCGACGAGCTGACCTACCACTATGACGGTTTCGACCTGGAGTCGGTGCTCATCAACTGCCACTACCCGATCGACGAGAACTCCTTCGTCCTGCAGTCAGGCGTCCTCACCAAGTACAACCCCGACATCCCCGCGGACTCGGTCGAACTCATGGCCCGGAAGATGTCGAAATTCGTCCTCTACGGCTTCGAGCAGGACGTCGCCATCTGGCGTAGCAAGGGCCGTATCGACAACCCGCTGCTGTGCGAGGAGGACGGGCCCGTCTACCAGCTGCGCCGCTGGTACGAGCAGTTCTACGTCGACGCCGCGGACGTCAAGCCGGAGATGGTCGACCGGTTCGAGTTCGAGATCGACACCACCCGCCCGGTCGAGTCCTGGGTCAGGGAGTGCGAGGAGAATCTTGCCCGGCGCGTCGCCGAGGGGCGGCCGTCATGAGCGTCCGCCCCGACGAGCGCCTGACCGACTGCCCCATGCGGTCCCTGCGGTGCGCCCGGTGCGACGGCGCCGTCCTGGTGCGCAAGTCCAGCTGGGAGCAGACCTCCATCCAGTGGAGCGAGCAGGCCATGGCCGACTGCCCCAACCTGCGCACCGACCGGTACGAGACCTGCCCGGATCTGCGCATGACGATCCAGCAGGCGGCCTTGGACGGCACCTTGGAGGTCGTCGCCGCGGAATGACGGGAGAGGGCCCCGACCGAGCCGCCGCCCGCCGCCACTGCCGGTGGGCAGGCTCGACGGCCTGCCGGTGGCGCTCGACGTCCTGCTCCGCAGCAGCCGCGTTGCAGACCGCCGCGGTGTTGGAACCGGCCTGCGCCGGCTGCTCCGGAGCGCGCCCACACCTGGGCACAGAGAGGCTGGCCGAAATGGCCGTCCCTGGGGACGCGGGCCGGGGTTCGGTGCGGGGGTGCTGCTGCATCCACCGCAGGTCAGCACCAGCCGCCGGGCGTCATGCGCGCGATAACGGCCCCTTGTTCGGCGCATCGGGTTACGGGTGCACTCCATGGCACCGCTCTTACGGACAGCTGACCCCCATGGATCCAACACCTGTATGACCACGCGTCTCTGCCGGCGGGGGGCTGCGCGATGGTTCAGAAGGGCCGGTTTCATCGAAGGCCAGCATCGCACGGTCGACGACCGAATGGCCAAGATGTGAATTTAGAGCCGTGATCGGGATGCCGGGCGCGTCGATGTCGAAGCCGCGGTGGACCAGGTCGTTCTCCGTGGCCGGGCCGGAGACCGCCTGCTTGCGGCCGCGATGCCGGTAGATGCCCTGGATATCGGCCTCGCGCATGAGTCGCCCGCTCGGCGTGCACACGGGCGACATCAAGCCAGCAGACCACCCAAAGCTGTGTAAGACGTGGTCTCAGCGTTCAATTCCCGCCGGATAGTCCCAAGATCCCATGTCGTGCGGGTGCATTGGTCCGAGGTCCTTCACGATGCGAGCGAGTGCTCGGATGGGATCGTTCTCGTTTTCCGTGCGCCACACCAAGGCGTAGGCCAGGGGTGCCATGTCGCGGATGGGCAGCCATCGGATGTGCGGCATCGCCCAGTACTGGGTGACGTGGGCGGGAAAGCTGTGGACGATCTCCCCCGTGCCTACAAGGTTGATGAGGTCGTCGCCGTTGCTGATGGTCTGGCTGCGTTCGATGGCGTGGCCTCGCGGGGTCCTGAAGGGCAGGTACCGGTCCTCCCAGTAGTCCGGCATTCCAGGGGCCATGGCATGCGGGCGGTGGGCGAGCACTTCCAGTGATACCGAGGTCCGTCCGGCCAACTCGTCCTCTACGGACACTGCGAGCAGGCGCGGGTCGGTGAACAGGACCGGTCCCGTGGTGAGGTCGGGTTCTTCCACGGGAAGCCATACGACCAGAACGTCGAGCCCGCCGTTGCGGAGTCCGGCGAACGGGTCGATGAACGGGGCGCGGCGGATCTGCAAGTGCCACTGCGGGTGCCGTGAACGGAAGGTCTTCCAGTAGGGGTGCAGGTCGGCGATGTTGAACGGCAGCATGCCGACGCGCAAGGTGGCGGTGATGCCCTGGGCGGCCTGGCGGGCGCGTTCCAGGCTGTCGCGCAGCCCCACGTAGACCGGGCCGAGGTCGTCGCGGAGCTGGCGGCCGAGCGGGGTGAGGCGGACCTGCCGGCGGTTGGAGCGGTCGAACAACAGGCCGCCGAGGCGGCGTTCCTGCTGGCTGATCGCCTGACTGACCCGCGCCTGCGAGACGCGCAGCCGGGCGGCGGTCCGGGCGAAGTGCAGCTCCTCGGCCAGCGTCAGGAAGATCTCGATGTCCCGCAGCTCCACCGGCGCTCCCATCTGCGGTCATAAGCCGTGCGTTATCACTACGTGCGCGAAGTTTACGTTGATCCAGATGCGGGCCGGGGCGAAGGTTGGTGCTGGTCACACCGGCGGCCGTCACGGCATCGACGGGTCCGAACACCCCGATGTGACACCCGCACTGCGAAAGGAAACGATGATGCAAGCGCGTATGACCAATCCCGCCTTCGTGCTGCCCGACGGGATGAAGGGCATCGGAGCGATCTTCAAGGCCGTCAATGCCGGCGGCATCTCGCATGAGCTGCAGGAGATCGTGGGGCTGCGCATCAGCCAGATCAACGGCTGCTCGGCGTGCGTGCACGCCCACCACGCCAACCTGGTCAAGGCCGACCAGAGCGGCGAGCGGATCGCGACGGTCGCCGCGTGGCGGGAGGCGCCGTTCTTCGACGACTCCGAACGGGCCGCACTGGCGCTGGCCGAGGCGGTCACCCGGCTGGCCGATCGCTCCGACGAGGCGGTGGACGACCAGCTGTGGGACCAGGTCACCGACCACTTCGACGAGAAGCAGATCGCCGCACTGATCATGCTGATCGGCGTCACCAACATGTTCAACCGCCTCAACGCCTCCATCAAGGAACCCGCCGGCGCCAGCTGGACCTGACCGGGGCCGAACTCAACCAAGCCGAAAGGAGCACGCCGTGAGCGACACGCTCGACATGACGCCGATGTACGCCATGCACCACGCGCTGCAGCGGGAACTGGAGCACCTGGCCAAGGTCACCGCCCGCCTCGACGACGACCCCCGGACCGTGCTGCGTACCGCCGTGGGCTGGGAGCTGTTCACCAAGTCCCTGCACGTCCACCACACCGCCGAGGACGACGCGTTGTGGCCCGTGCTGAGCGCCGCGCTGGCCGACCGGCCGGACGATCTGGCACTGCTGGAGGCGATGGAGGCCGAGCACGCCGCCATCGACGAGGTGATCACGGCCATCGACGCGGTGCTGGCCGACCCCGGCGCTCCGCTCGACCGTCTCGGGGACCTGACCGACTCGCTGGTCACCGGCCTGACCGGCCATCTCAAGCACGAGGAGGACCAGGCGCTGCCGCTGATCCAGGCGGTCGCCACCCCGCAGCAGTGGGCGCACTTCGGCCAGGTCCACGGGCAGCGCATCGGCCCCGACGCCCCAAGGCTCATCCCGTGGCTACTGGAGGGCGCCACCGAGCAGACCGTGACGACCATGCTCGCCCCGCTGCCCGAACCCGCCCGCGCCGCCTACACCGCCCAGTGGCAGCCCGCCTACGCCGCCCTGGACCGCTGGAACGCCGTCGTGTAGCGCTTCCAGCATCCCGCCGGGCTCCTTGACGTGGCTGGCCGCTCGGCCGCTGCCCAACCCCGGCATCCCAGGTGCAGCGAGGACGCTGGTATCCGGAGACGCCACCGATGCCGGGAGGGGAGGCGATCGAGGAGTACACCGACCGGTTCACCGGAGCCGACGGCACCGGCCGAGTCCTCTACGACCACCGGTGCCGCCAGTGCTCAATCGGCTGGCATGCCGCATGCAGCGACCGTCCGGGCGTGGGCTGGCCACCGTGAGCCGTTGACGGGAGTGGTCGCGTAGTAGGCGGTAAGAGTCCTTACTTTGCTACGTAAAGGCGGGGGGCCTGGAAATACTTCCAAGCCCTCCGCCTTTACGCTCCATCGTCGTTGAGATTCAAAGGATCGGGCTTCGGCCGCCCGCCGGTCGGAGTCTCCATTACCTGGGGCTTCTTACGGCCTTCGCAGGTCAGCGCATCCGGAGCTCGGCGAGTCACCGATCCGGTCCTTGTCTGCGGACCGGCGACGACCGCTGAAACCGGGTCCGGTGGCCGAGCCCTGAACGGCGGGAACCGATCTACTTCGGGTGGGGCCGCGTTCGGGAGCAGGACGCCGGAACGCGAGGACTGCCTGCGGACGCAGATCGCGCACCGATGAGGTTTCCACTCCGCGCCCGTCTGTATGTGCGAGATCGACTCAAGAGAGGCTGGCACGATGCGGAAACTGATCTTCGCCATGAACGTGACCCTGGACGGCTACATCGCCGCGCCCGGCGGCGACCTCGGCTGGAGTGGAGGGGAGGGACCGGACTCGTCGCAGAGCGACGAGCTGTTCCAGTGGTGGTCCGACCGGGTGGGGGAGACGGACCTGGCGCTGTACGGGCGCAGGCTGTGGGAGTCGATGAGCTCCCACTGGCCGACCGCCGACCGGCAGCCCGGCGCCACCCCGGCGGAGATCGAGTTCGCCCGCCGATGGCGGGACATGCCGAAGGTGGTGTTCTCCTCGACGATCAGCGCGGTCGACTGGAACGCCCGCCTGGTCACCGGCGACGCGGTCGCCGAGATCGCCCGGCTCAGGGCCGAGGAGGGCGGCCCGATGGACATGGTCGGCGCGACGCTCGCCGGGTCGGCCATGCGGGCCGGGCTGATCGACGAGTACGTGCTGGTCACCGCGCCGGTCCTGGTGGGCGGCGGCACGCCGTTCTTCACCGCGCTGGACAGCTGGGTGAACCTGAACCTGGTCGAGACGCGGACGTTTCCCGGCGGTGTGGTGCTGACCCGGTACGAGACGAGGCGATGAGGGAGCCCTTCCCCGGGCCCCTCCTCGCGTTCCGAGTGAGCTGTTGACCGACTCGCTGAAGACGAGGCCGTCGTCCTCGTCTTCAGCGAGTCGATGTTCTTCGGGCATGAAGACGCCCCGCCGGTGACGCCGGCGGGGCGGTGGTGTCGGCGTCGCCGCATGGGTGTTCAGCTGGTCGGAGTGCTCATTCCACGGTGACTTGTCCGATCACAACGTCGCGGGCAGGCCCAGCCATGGTTTGTCGGTGGCGTCGAATCCGGTGAGCTCGGCGATCTTCCCATTGACGATGTGCAGGACCGCGATGGTGAACAGACGGTATTCCGGGTCGTCGGGGGCGCGGAGGTACAGCACGGCGGTAGGCATGCGGTTGACCGTCGTGGTGATGCAGCGCCAGTCGTCGTAGCCGCGTTGGAAGAGCCCGCTGGAGACCCAGCCGTCCACCGCGTCCTCGGCCGTGACGACCAAGGTGCCCGGATCGGGCAGCATCGTGAAGCGCAGGTCGTCGCGCAGCAGGGCCGTCAGCTTGTCGAGGTCGTTGCGCTCATGGGCGTCGATATACGACTTCACCACGCCGCGCTCGTCCTTCGACAGCTCGTGCGTGGCGGGGCTCCGCCAGTCGAGGCGGCGGTCGGGCAGCTGCCTGCGTATCGTCACGCGCGCCCGCTGCAGTGCGCTGGTCACCGATGCGACGGTCAGCTCGAGGGCGTCGGCGGCCTTCGACGCCGGCCAGCCGAGGACGTCGCGCAGGATGAACACCGCCCGCTGCCGGGGCGGCAGGTGCTGGACGGCGACGATGAACGCCAGCTCGATCGTCTCCCGCGCCACCACCGATTCCTGCGGGTCCTCCGGGAGCATCCGGTCCGGGTAGGGCTGCAGGTAGTGCACTTCCGAGCCCGCGTCCGGCAGCTCGGCAGGCACGGGTGTGCGGTCGTTGCGCTTGTCCAGGAAGTCGAGGCAGGCGTTCGTCGCGATCCGGTACAGCCAGGTCCGCAGCGCGGCGTGGCCCTTGAACGACTCCCGCTTGTTCCACGCCCGCAGGAACGTCTCCTGCGTCATGTCCTGGGCGTCCTCGTAGTTCGCGAGCATCCGGTAGCAGTGCACCTGTAGCTCACGCCGGTAGCGCTCCGTGATGAGCGCGAGCTGTGTTGCGTCATTCGAGCGGGCCGCCGCGATGAACGCGGCCTTGTCGGCGCCTGGCAGTCTGACGTCGGTCATGGTCGTCAATCCTTCCGCGGGTGGCGAGGGGCTACCAGAACTGACGACGTGGCGGAGGTTTTCTGATCGGTGAAGCCGCTGACGTCAGGACGTTCGTCCTACAGCAGGGTGCTCCAGTAGGACCAGAACTCGATGCCGATCAGGGTGGTGATGGTCAGGAACCACAGGACGAGCGGAAGGGTGTGCAGGCCGGTGACGGCCTGGACGGCCCGGCGTGGTCCGGGCAGGTGCCCGTGGTGGAGGTTGCGGAGGGTGACGTACCAGAAGAGGGGGATGGTGACCGCCCAGACGATCATGCAGTACGGGCAGAGCGCACCGATGACGTACAGGCTCTGGTAGATCAGCCAGTGGACGAAGACGACGCCGAAGGTGACGCCGGTCTGGAGGGCGAGCCAGAACCAGCGGGCGGTGACCGTGCCGGCGAGCAGGGCCGCGCCGGCGGCGGCGACCATGGCGAAGGCGGCGATGCCCAGCAGCGGGTTGGGGAAGCCGAACGCCTCGGCCTGCCCGGTGCTCATCACCGAGCCGCAGGACAGGACCGGGTTCAGGCTGCAGCCGGGAACGTAGGCGGGGTCCTTGAGCAGGGCGATCTTCTCGACGGCCAGGGTGAACGCCGCCAGCAGGCCGATGGAGCCTGCGACCAGCAGCAGCCACGGGAGCATCCGGGCGAACGGTGCGGCTTGCGCCGCTCCGGCCGTCTCCTCGTCCTGCTCCGGGAGGTCAGCTGGTGAGAGCCGCATCGATGGCCTTCCTGAACTCCTCGACGGACCGGGGCTGGATCTTCTCGCCGTTGAGGAAGAAGGAGGGGGTGCCCTGGACGCCCAGGGCGCGGCCGTCGGCGATGTCCTTCTTGATCCGCTCCAGGGTCTCGGGGGCGTTGTAGGCCTTCTCCCAGGCGGCCATGTCCAGGCCGAGCCCCTGGGCGAAGCCGCGGAACACCTCATCGGCGGGAACCCGCTGCTCTCCCCAGGACATCTGGGTCTCGTACATCTTCTTGTACATCGCCTCGAACTTTCCCTGCTGGGCGGAGGCCTCGACGGCGCGCGCGGCGCGTTCGGCGTTGAAGTGCCCCGGCAGCGGGAAGTACCGGGCGACGAAGGTCACCTTGCCGTCGTACTCCTCGCGCAGCTCCTCCACGGCCGGGAAGTAGGCACGGCAGGCCTCGCACTCGAAGTCCAGGAACTCCACCAGGGTCACCTTGCCGTCGGCCGCGGTCGAGAGCCGGTGGCTGTCCGAGCGAACGTGGAGGGACTCGCCCGCGGCGACCTTCGGGGTGTCCTTGCCCCACTTGTCGAACGCGAAGAACCCGGCGGCGATCACCACGAACACCGCGATCACCGACAGGGAGAGCGTGATGTTCCTGCGGCGGGCGGCCTGGCGGCGCTCCTGCTCGCGCTGGACCTGCAGCCGCTCTCTGCGGTCGCCCTGCTCTCGGGTCTTCGACACCGGCTCTCCTCCCGTAGCGTCCTCGGCCAGCAGATTCTACAAGTCGTAGAAGATGGGCCGGATCGCCCCCCGGTCCGCGATCGCGGACCGGGGGCGGCGTCGGTGCGGTTCACCAGGTGACGGGCAGGGCGTCCAGGCCGTAGACGATGGCCAGCCTGCGGAAGGGCAGCTCGGCCAGGGGGATCGCGGGCCGCAGGCGGGGCAGGCGGCGCAGCAGGGCGGGCAGGGCGACGCACAGCTCCAGCTGGGCCAGGGGTGCTCCGACGCAGCGGTGGATGCCGTGACCGAAGGCCAGATGGGAGAAGGCGCGGCCGGGATGGACCTCGTCAAGGCCGGGGCCGCGGGCCGGGTCGCGGTTGGCGGCGGTCAGGGAGCACAGGACCATCTGGCCCTTGCCGATGGGCTGTCCGGCCAGGGTGAGGTCGTGGCGGGCGAAGCGGGGGAAGGCGGCCTGGACAACGCTCAGGTAGCGCAGAAGCTCCTCGACCAGGCGCGCGGTGTGCGTACCGTCGGCGTCCTCGCGCACGGCGGCGGCCTGGTCGGGGTGCTGGGTGAGCCACAGGGCGCCCAGGGCGAGCATGCTGGTGCTGGTGTCGTGGCCGCCGGTGAGGATCCCGTCGGCCAGGCTCGCCAGCTCCCGGTCGGTGACCTCCTGGCCGTGCTCGCGCAGCAGCCGTCCCAGCAGCCCCTCTCCCGGGTCCTCGCGCTGGCGGGCGACGAGGTCGGTGAGGAAGGCCATGGACTCGTTGATCGCCTGGATGGAGGCCTCCGGCCCGGCCGACAGGTCGAACCGGTCGGTGCTGAGCTTCAGGAACTCCTCCCGCTGGGCGTAGGGCACTCCCAGCAGCTCGCACACCACCAGGGCGGGCAGGGGGAAGGCGAAGTGCTCCAGGAGGTCGGCGCCGGGCCCGGCCTGCTCCAGATCGTCCAGCAGCTCATCGGTGATCTGCCGGATGCGCACCTCCAGCCGCTGCAGCCTGCGGGCGGTGAACTCCGGCGTGAGCAGGCGGCGCAGCCGGGTGTGCTCGGGCGGGTCGCGGAAGCCGAGCCCGCCGGGGTCCTCCTGGGCGGAGCCGAGCCCGATCACGTTGCCGAAGTCGTTACTGAAGCGCTCGGTGTCCCCCAGGACGGCGCGCACGTCCTCGTAGCGGGTGACCAGCCAGGCGGTCTGGTCGCCGGGCAGCGGCAGGGGGAAGACCGGCTGCCGGTCGCGGATGCGGGCGAGGTCGGCCACGGGGTCGAATCCCTGGCGCAGGAACTGCACGAGCGTCAGCTCGGTATCAGAGGTCATGGTCTTCCAGGCGCGCCGGCGGCAGCCGAACGAGGGGGGCGTGTCCCGGGCAGCCGGCGGATCCCGGGACGTTTCTTCTACGCCGCGTAAAATATCCGTCTTCGCTGGTGGACGGCCACACGATGCGGCGTGGAAGCCGAAATGTGATCAGCCCGGCAGGCATGCCGCGTTCGCGGAGTGTGTACGGCGGGGTGCCGGTCCGGCTGTCGCGGCAGCTGACGCATCGGCGCGAAGGCCCAGGGGCGCCTTCCGGGTTCGGGGGTGGTGCCCGCAGCGCACTACGCTGCGGGCAGCGACGGAGGAAGGTGGCGGACGGTGCGGCTGGGCGAGCTGGAGCGGGCGGTCATGAACGAGCTGTGGACCCGCCCGCAGGGGGCGCTGGCCCGCGAGCTCGCCGAAGCGCTGCCCTCGCAGCCGGCGGTGACCACGGTGCTGACCATCCTGGACCGGTTGGCCCGCAAGGAGCTGGTGCGGAGGGAACGGACGGGCCGGGCCCACCGCTACTTCGCCGTGCACAGCAAGGAAGCCCACGCCGCCGACGCGATGCGTCTGGCGCTCGGCCAGGCCGGTGACCGCGAACTGGCGCTGACGCATTTCCTGGACGTGGTCGATCCGGAGGACGTCGCCGCGCTGCGCCGGCTCCTGCAGGGCATCGAGGGCGAGGACTGATGCCGTCGGCCGCGCTGGCCGCCGCCGTCTGCCTGGTGGCGGTGACCGTCGTCCTGCTGGGCCCGGCCGCGGGACGGCTGTCGCAGGCCCGCTGGGTCGAGCGCAGCCCCCGCACGGCGCTCGTGCTGTGGCAGACGCTCCTGGCCGCCGCCTTCTCCTGCCTGGTGGCGGCCCTGCTCACGCTGGCCGTGGCCCCCTTGGCCAGCCCCGTTCCCCATGGTCTTCATGTGTTCACGCGCCAGGTGCTGGCCGGTGAGCCGCTGCGCGATCTGGGCGGCGTCCAGCTCGCCTGTCTGGCGGGGGCGATCGCCGTGGTGGGGTGGTCGGCCTCGATCACCGCCTGCGCCTTCGTCCGCCAGGCGCGCCGACGCCGCGGCCACCGCCGCCAGGTCGACCTGCTGGCCACTCGCAACGAGGACGGCGTGCACCTCATCGACCATGCCGTGCCCGCCGCCTACTGCCTGCCCGGCCTGCGGCCCCGCATCGTGATCACCTCGGGTCTGGTCGGCCTGCTCGACACCCGGGAACTGGCCGCCGTCATCGACCACGAGCGCGCCCACGCCCGCGGCCGCCACCACCTTCTCCTTCTGCCCTTCAGCGCGCTCGCCTCAGCCCTGCCGCACCTGCCCGCCGCTCGGGCGGCCCACACCGGCGCGGCCCGGCTGGTGGAGATGCTCGCCGATGACGCCGCGCGCGAACGCCACGGCGGAGCGGCAGTGGCCCGCGCCCTGGTGCGCGTGGCCGAAGGGCGCGCGCAGGCAGGACCGCTTCCGACCTCGGTGCTGGGAGCCGCGGAAGGGGCACTGACGGCGCGGGTGAGGCGGCTGACCCGGCAGGCGTCCCCGATCGCGCCCTGGCAGCGCGCCCTGGTCTACGGCGCGGCGCTCGCCCTGCCCGCCGGGCCCCTCGCCGTGCTGATCCCGTGCATGACCTGACATGAAGCCTCGAGACCTCTGATTCCGCCGCCGGGTTCGCTCACCTGAGGCTCTGGGCGAACTCGCCCGTGGAGCCGGCCGATCATCATGGAAGCCGTCCTTCGGCAGGCTCGGGAGTGCAGCTGACGCCGGGCGGGAAGCGGTCCACGGTGGCGGGCGTATCCGGGGCCGTGAACGCACTGGAGACAAGGCTCCTCGACCGCGCAGACCTGCAGCTCGATCGCCACGACCGTCAAGGGATCCCCTCCTCGAAGCCGTAGGGCTCAGGAGCAGCAGGAGCAACCGGAGCCGCAGTCGGCGCAGCCCGCAGGGGGAGCGGCGGCGGGCAGGGCGCAGCAGGCGTCCCCGCGCCAGGCCTCGCGGCCTTCCTTGACCGCGACGGCGGCGATGACCAGCGCGGCGATCGGATCGGCCCAGGACCAGCCGAAGAGGCTGTTGAGCGCCAAGCCCACCAGCAGCACGGCCGACAGGTAGGTGCACAGCAGGGTCTGCTTGGAGTCGGCCACCGCCGAGGCCGACCCCAGCTCCCGGCCGGCGCGGCGCTGGGCGTACGACAGCCCCGGCATGATCATCAGCGACAGGGCGGCCAGAACGAGGCCGACGGTGGAGTGCTCGGCCTCACCGGCGCCGGTCAGCGCGCGCACGGCGTCGAAGCCGACGTAGGCGGCCAGGGCGAAGAACGAGACCGCGATGACGCGCAGCGCGGTCTTCTCCCGCTTCTCGTGGTCGGCGGCGGAGAACTGCCAGGCGACCGCGGTGGCTGAGGCGACCTCCACGATGGAGTCCAGACCGAAACCGATCAACGCGGTCGAGGACGCCAGGGTGCCCGCGGTCAGGGCGACGGCGGCCTCGACGACGTTGTAGGCGATGGTGGCGGCCACCAGCCACCGCACCCGGCGGGCCAGCACCGCGCGGCGCGCGGGCGAAGGCCCCAGAGAAAGCAGGCCCATCAGCAGCAGCCCTTCTCTTCCGCCTCGACGCACGTGCGCTCGGCCGCCACGGCGACCACCGCCGTGCGCAGATCGTCCAGCGCGTGGGCCAGCCGCTCATCGGCCAGCTCGTAGCGGACACGCCGGCCCACGGGCACGGTCACCACCAGGCCGCAGTCACGCAGGCAGGCCAGATGGTTGGACAGCCGGGTGCGGGAGACGCCCAACGCCTCGGCCAGCTCGGCCGGATGCGCCGGCGCCTCGCGCAGCGCGAGCAGGATCCGGCAGCGGATCGGGTCGGCCAAGGCCCGGCCGAACCGGACGAGAACCTCGACCTCGGAAGCGATCGTCAACATACCCACAAAGTACATGTAATCCTGAATTCAGGGAATCCTGTACTTTCAAGCGTTGTGCTCTGCGGGTGCGTTGGGGGCCGTCCGTCGTCGACGGGCTTGCCGTTCGTGTATGGCAACCTATAGGTTGCCATTGATCGAGCTTCGTGAAGGGGGCGGCGATGGTCGCGGACGTGATCGAGCGTGTGGTGGTCCTGCCCCACCCGGTCGAGCGGGTGTGGGCGGCGCTGACCACCGCGGAAGGACTCTCGCGGTGGTTCGGTTCGAAGGCGGAGATAGATCTGCGGCCCGGCGGGCGGGCGTTCTTCCGTTGGGACGACCTCGAGATCGAATCCGTCGCCACGATCGTGGTGGTCGACCCGCCGCGCCGGTTCTCCTTCAGATGGGGAATCGAGGGCCTGCCAAAGGAAGACGCCCCGCAGACGCTCGTGGACTTCACTCTGGAGCGGACACCGGAGGGCACTCGGCTACGGCTCGTGGAGAGCGGCTTCGCCCAGGCCGCCATCGACGTGGCCCGGTCCGCCCACCGGGCCAACAGCCAGGGATGGGACGCGGAGCTCGATGACCTAGAGACCTACCTCGATGCGGCCGCCTGATGCGGAGGAGCAGGCCGTCGCGGTGTTCGCGGCGCTCACCGATCCGACGCGGCGGGCGCTGCTGGAGGCGCTCGCCCGCTCCGGGCCCGCGACCGTCACCGACCTGGCGCGGCAGTTGCCGGTCAGCCGTCAAGCGGTGGCCAAGCACCTCGGGCAGCTCGCCGAGGCAGGCCTGATCAGCTCCGGTGAACCGGCCGGCCGCCGCCATCCGTACCGGTTGGAACCGGCTGCCATCCGCACGGCCCAGGTGTGGCTGGCCATGCTCGCCAACAGATGGGACGACCGGCTGGCCGCGCTCGAGCTCGCACTGGACGCCACCGACCCGGACCAAGGAGCCACGGAACAATGAGCAAGCCCGAATTCGTCGCCGGCCTGAACATCGCCATGAAGATCCCCAAGGCGCAGTACGAGGCCACCGTGGCCTTCTACCGCGACACCTTGGGCTTCGACGTCAGGGAGGAGGACGTCTCCTACGCTCCGACCGTCTCGAGAACCCATGCGGTCCGATTCGGCCCCAACACGCTTTGGCTCGATCGTGTCGACAACTACAGCCGTCCCGACCTGTGGCTGCAGCTCCACACCGACGACCTGGACGCGGCAACGAGCAGACTGGCCGCCATCGGCATTCACCCGTGCGACGAGGTCGAGCCCTTGGAGGACCTCGACGCCAGAACCCACTGGATCAAGAACCCGGCCGGCATCGTGCACCTGCTCGCCGAGTCCGGCTGATCCACCTGCGCCGGTGAGCCGAACAGCACCCTGACACGAGGGCGCCCGTGGCCCGGTCGCCTCTCACGCGGTCGAGCGGCACAACAGCGCGGCGGGGCCGGTACAACCGTGTAGTACTTGCGGCCGTCCGATGCATGGATGCTCTGGTTGTTTCGTCTGCGGCGACTGGTACCAAGGGTCCGTGGACAGCGATGAGGCCCTCCCGGGCCGGAGCACGAGTTCGCCCTGGACCAGGGCGACGATCTCGAGTGGGACGCGCAGGATCCTTCTGCCTCTTTGCAAGCAGGATGCGATGGCGCGTTGCCGCACGGGCCGGGTGACGCGTCACGTCTTTCGGTTGTGCCGTCCGATGACGAGGTCATCGCGCGTATCCGGGGCTACCACGGGGGCAGGCGGCTCCCACCACCGGCGACGATGGAGGCCGTCGCCTCGGCGGAGGTGCTGGTGGGATATCCGATGCCCATGCTGTTGAAGCGGATCTATCTGGAGGTCGCCGACGGCCGGTTCGATGACCGGGCCAGTGCTCTGTCGTTGCGTGGCGCCGTTATCCGCAGCCATGGGGCCGCGGACTGGAAGGATCTGCCGGACGAGGTCCCCGATGCCTGTGTTCAAGGTCCGGCCGGTGTGGTGCCGCTGCGGTTCTGGGGCTGCTCGGTGTGGACGCATGTGGACTGGCGGACCCCTGAGGGCCGTTTGTGGGGTGAGGACGAGGGTTACGTCTATCCCGAGAAGTTCACTTTGGCCGAGCGGCTCGTCCGCTGGATGGACGGTCACGAGGACTTCCCGGTGCCGTTGCGTGAGCGGGGCCGGAGGGTCTGGATCGACGGGGCGGACGATGACGGGTGGCATTTCACCGGTATCCGCAGCCTTGATGACGACAAGGTCTGGAAGGTCATCAGGTTCCAGCACGGTCACAAGGACTTCCCGAGAGGAACGGCCGCGACGATCGTGGGCCCGCTTCCTGGAGGCGGTCACGGGGAGACGGAGGTCGTCTTGACGCATCAGCCGCAGCAGGACTGGTGGTGGATGGACCTTGATCTACCCTGATCAAGGTCCCCGTGCCGGACGAGATACGAATCCGAGACTCAGGCGACGTCGAACAGTTCGAGCTGTTCGATACCGGGTGGGGCGGGTGCTGCGAGTCGCAGGCACCGCAGGCAGGTGACGGCGCCCTGGACCGGGTGGGCGGCGTAGGGGTCCCATCCGGACACGCCGACCATGCAGGCGGGTCCGGGGAGGAGTTCGCCGGCGAGCCAGCGGGTGAGGACCACGTTGTGGACGACGCCGGATGAGCGGACCTGCATGTGGTCGTGGGGGCCGTAGGCGTCGCGAGCGGTCTGGGCGATGGTGGCGAGGGCCGCGCGGGTGGAGTCCATGATGCTCCTTCGGCGAGGGATGGCCGTACCGCTATGATGCATGCCCCATCGGACATTTCCCTGAAGCGGCCTGGGGTTCCCCGGCATAGCGATGTCATGCGTTGGTACGGGCGAGTCGTCTCCTGAGCCGCTGATCTGTAGACCAGGTCGGTGGGCCGGATGGCCTGTCCTCCACGTATCTCGGAGCAGGCCGATACACACCGCCCCGCGAACCTCGAACGAACACGCCTGATCCGCAGCCCCTGCCTCCGCGGTGGATCACCTCGTCGTGACACCCGGACCCTGCCCCGGGGGGTCCCGCTGAGCGGGAAGGCGTCACAAGCGATCTGCGTCGCGAAATAGTTTCGGCTGGTGGTAAACCGACAGCAGACGTTCCCGAACCTTCTCTCGCCCGGCAAGATCGGGCCGATCACGTTGGCCAACCGAGTGGTTCTCCCCGCGATGGACATGAACCTCTGCGAGGACGGCGAGATCGAGCAGGGCGATATAGATCACTTCGTGGCCCGCGCCGAGGGCGGCACCGGAATGATCATTACGGGCTGCTGCGCGGTCGCGTACCCGGCCGGCTGCACCAGCCGCAAGGAGCCGGGCCTGTCGGAGGACCGGTTCATCCCCGGCCTCAAGGCGCTGGCCGACGCGGTCCACGAGGCGGGCAGCAAGCTGTGCGTGCAGATGGTGCACCACGGCAAGGTCGCCCGGATCGACACGCTCGACGGCCGCCCGCAGCTGGTGCCGTCCGTCCCGAAGCCTCCCGGCGACATGAGCGCGATGATCGACTGCACCCCCGAGGAACTCGGGAAGATGGCCGCCATCCAGGAGGGCAAGAGGCCCACCCACCGTGAGGCCACCCACGAGGACCTCCAGTGGCTGGTCCGGATGTTCGCGGAGGCGGCAGGCCGCGTGAAGGCCGCCGGCGGCGACGCCGTCGAGATCCACTGCGCCCACAACTACGTGCTCGGCGGCTTCCTGAGCCGCTACTCGAACCAGCGCACCGACGAGTACGGCGGGTCGCTCGAGAACCGGGCGCGGCTGTCGTGCGAGGTGATCCGCGCGGTCAAGGAAGAGGTCGGTGACAGCCTCGCCGTCATCGTGCGTCTGGCAGGCCAGGAGTACGGCGAGTCCGAGGGGCTGACGCCCGACGAGGCCGCCCGCGCCGCCGCCCTGTTCGAGCAGGCCGGCGCCGACGCCATCCACGTCACCGGCACCGCGCTGAACGCGTTCGCGAACTTCACCGACGGCCCGCTGCCCGACAAGGTCGGCTTCTACACCGACAACGCCGCGGTCGTGAAGCGCGCGGTGTCGATTCCGGTCATCACCGTCGGCCGCATGCTGCCCGAGGTCGGCGAAGAGATGATCGCCGAGGGCCGCACCGACTTCGTCGCGATGGGCCGCCAGCTGCTGGCCGACCCCGACCTGGTCAACAAGCTGAAGGCCGGCCGCAGCGAGCAGGTCCGCCCGTGCATCAACTGCTACGTGTGCGTGCAGGAGAACTTCTGGGACGCCACCCCGCTGTGCGCGGTCAACCCCGCACTGGGCAACGAGAAGCTGCTGCCGTTCCCGCGCACCGCGACCCGCAAGCACGTCGTCGTCGTCGGTGCCGGACCGGGCGGCATGGAGGCCGCCCGCGTCGCCACCGAACGCGGCCACCGCGTCACCCTGCTGGACAAGACCGACCGTCTCGGCGGAACGTTGTGGTTCTCGACGCTGACCACCCCCGACAACGAGCGCCTGCTGAACTGGCTCAGCCAGGAGGTGCGGCGGGCCGGTGTCGACGTCCGGCTGAAGACCGAGGCCACCGCCGCGACGATCAAGGACCTCGCGCCCGACGCCGTCGTCATCGCCACGGGAGCCGTGCGTGCGCGTCCGAGCGTTCCGGGCGGCGACCTGCCCCACGTGCACACCGGTGACAGCCTGCGCGGCCTGATGACCGGCACCGGCGACGTCTCGGACCAGGCGCCGTTCCTGCGGGTCGCCGCCAGGCTCGGCGGTCTCGTCGGTGTCACGAAGACCCCCGCCAGGATTCGCGACCTGAGCCGCAAGTACCTCAGGTTCCTGCCGATGAGCAAGTACGTCGTCGTCATCGGCGGATCGCTCGTGGGACTCGAGCTCGCGGAGTTCCTCGCCGAGCGCGGCAGCCGGGTGACCCTGATCGAGGAAGGCCGGCAGCTCGGTGTGCCGATGGCGATGCCCCGCCGCTGGACCGCCGTCAAGCACGCCAAGGAGCTGGGCGTGAACATCCAGCGCAACGCGACCGTCGAGCGCATCACCCGCAAGACCGTCGAGTTCACCGTCGACGGCAAGCCGCAGTCCGTGCCGGCGAGAATGGTCGTCGTGGCGTCGGGCGTCTCGGCATCGGCGCCGCTCGCCGACGAACTGGCCAAGGCCGGCGTCGACGTCCACATCGTCGGCGACGCCGCCGAGGTCGACTACATCGAGGGCGCGATGCACTCGGCGTGGAAGGTGGCCACCGCGATCTGATCGCAGCCGAAGGCGGACCCCGAAGCACATCCGGGGTCCGCCTTTCGTTGCATACCGCTCTGCGCGTCATGGATCCACCGTCGATCGCAAGCACGGCCCGGCTCACTCCGCGGGCGAGGGCCGCGATGGAGGTGCCCCTCTCGTCCCGAAGCAACACCGTGGGGTCAGTCGAAATCGATTGCGTGCAGTCCGCTGGCCGAACGGCGGTCCAGGAGCACTATCGAAGCGCAGCCTTCCGGTAGCCGGCCGCTTTCCAGCCGGGAGAGCAGCTGCTCGATCGCGTGACGGTGCCGCACGAAGGCGCGCCGGGAGACGGTGCGCCCGCGCGATACCTGTCCTTCTGCCGCATGCTCGGGAGCCACGTCCAGCACCACCAGGTGCACCCGTCCCGAGCCGTTGCGTCTTGTCCATGCCGCCCACCGCCGTACCCAGCCGTGACTGCCGCAGTCATGCACCACCACGCTGCCGCCCGAGCGCAGCGCACGTCCCAACCGCAGATAGTGAGCGATCCGGACTCCCGGCCGGTATACCGCGTACGGCACCCAGGCCGGCAGCCGCTGCTCCCATCGCCGGCGGACCTCGTGCGAATCCACCCGCTTCACTGTCCGGCCCGCCTCGTCCAAGGCCGCCACCGACTGTGTGATCAGCGTGCTCTTGCCGCTGCCGGGCAGCCCTGAGAGCACCACCACGTCGCCGACGGCGAAGCGCAGCTGCTTCACGCCCGCACATCCCGGATCGCCACCGCACCCACGCAGGTCCACGATCACCGCACCGCCTTGCGGGCGCACCGTGACCGCACCGGTCCACGGATCCAGGCCGTCCGGCGCGCCGTGGGCCGCGCACCCGCGATGGTCCCTTGACCCTCTGTTTCGGCTACCGGCCATCGGCCCGCCCCACCAGGCCTGACGCGCCGGGGTGCAGTGGTGGCCCCTCTACGGCTGCGGTGCCACCGGTAGCGCGGGATCGCCCATCGCTTCGACTACTTTTGTAGTAGTCCGTAGCGTGGAAGCCTGTCATGTTCATCCCGGGTTCGGGGTCCTGTGCGAGCCGGGCCGCACCCGTCCGGCCGCACGCTGATCTCGCCGCGGCGAGTCCTTCGGCGGGGCGACCGTCTCCGCCGGAACGTACGCGCGGATGCCGGCGCGATGCCGTCCGGTGAACACGAGCGGAAAAGTACGGGGCGAAGCGCCTCGTCCGCTGGCTACGATGAACCGTTTACCCCGGAGGGGTCGGGCACGCGGCGGAAGGGGGACGAGGTGAGGGACCAGGAGCGCGGCCGACGGCGCGGCCAGGGGCAGCTGGAGGTGGAGGTGCTGGCCGCCCTGCACGAGGCGCCGCGACCGGTGAGCACGGCATGGGTGCAGGAGCGGCTCGGCGGCTCCCTCGCCTACACCACGGTGATCACCATCCTGACGCGGCTGCTGGCCAAGGGCGCGGTGACGCGTGAGAAGTCCGGCCGGTTCTTCGTGTGGACCCCGACGGCCGACGAGGCCGACCTGGCGGCCCTGAGGATGCGCAGGGTCCTGGACGCGGAGAGCGACCGCAAGGCGGTGCTGGCCCGTTTCGTGACCGGGCTGCCGCCACGGGACGAGCGGGTGTTGCGCGAGTTGTTGGATCAGGCGGAGGCGGCGGAGGAGTAGCGGCGGGCAGCCGCCCGGAATATCTCTCCGGCGTTCGATTCTTCGGTCACGGCATGGTCGCCTCCCACGTGTGGTGCGGCCGGTGAAGCGACCACACCACACATGCGCAGCGGGTTACCTGGCAGCGCCCAGAGCGGCCAGTGCCTGAGCCCAGCGGGCGTACTTCAGCTCACCCAGTTCCGCGACCGTGGTGATGCCGAACGCCTCCTTGAGCAGTTCGCCGTCACGGTCGGAGACGCCCTTCAGTGCGGAGACGGGGGCGGCCAGGATCTCCGGCAGGCCCTTGTCCGCCCACGCCTTGTCCAGCACCTTTTCCAGATCGATCGAAGCCACGTGTCCTCCCGGACGATGTGAGTCGCTGACGATGCGCACGGCCGAGCCGGCCGTGCCTGCGTGTGCGGTGCCCGGCGGGCTGGGAGCAGCCGGGCACGACACCCTGGAGCAGGCAGCGAGGGGAGTGGTCCGGCGAATCCCGTCCATCGCCCCGTCCCTGCCTTTCAGCCGGATGCCAGACGCGAGAGCGGCCGGAAGCATCCGCCTCGCCGTCGCATCTTCTACACGCGTGTAGAAGCATAAGGGGAGAGGGGGCGTGTTGTGAATCATTTGCGTCCTACCTGAAGGAAAGGGCAAAAGCCGCCAAGTGGCCGAACGGGGCGGCCTCCCCGGCGTTCGGCCGCCGCCTCTGCACCGGGCGGTCGGCGCGGGCCCTGGGGTCCGGGTCGCGGATCAGTGGCCCGGCCGCCTGTCGGTCGACGAGCGCCGCGGGGCCGGACTCCGCCCGCGCCGACCGCCATGGGTGCTTCGCATCCGCGTGTCGAGGCTTGGCAGGCGGAGTCCATCCCATAAAACTACAAGAGTAATAGCTCGGATGCCTCCCGGTGGCCGACTTCCGGACGAACCACGGCCGGAACCCATGGGAGAGCCACTCACCCGCATCACCTCACGTCCATGGCGGATCACAGGATGGGTGTCGGTGTTGCTCCCGACAGCGCTGGCCGGGGTCGGTCCGTTCTTCTACATCACTTGTCGCAGGCTCGGCGGCGGCATCGGCCGCGTCCCGATCAGAAGGGCACTCGGCCGCCGAAGCCGAGCGTGCCGTATGCGGCCGTCATCGACGCCTCGTTCGTTCCGGACGAAGGCCTCGGCCTCTTCAAAGACCACCGGCTGTTCTTCGCTCACGGCCCCACCCGCACCCCCGACACGGTGCTCACCGCGACCGACCTGGAGCGTTACGACGCGCTCGTGCGGTCCCTGGCACCGGAGGACATGCTCGACTGGCTCCATCACGGACGGACGGCCTCCCGGTAACCGCCACTTGAAGCCCGCCCGGAGCACGGGTCTTCCGAAGCTCGTGCGCATCCCCCGACATGTGGCTTGCACATCCCCGCCCGACCGGAGGAGCCATCGCGTGAGGCACGCCACCCGTATCGCCACCGCGGGCTGCTCCGTCACCGACACCGACGGCCGGCAGATACACCCGCCCAACACCAGAGGGGGTGACCGATGCCCTGCCGACCCCCGCTGCGCAAGCCCAACGGCCATGAGCTCAAACCCCAGTTCAGGCTCGACCAGATGCGTGACCGGCTCGGCCTGCCCCTGGCCACCGGAGGCCAGGCCACCCGCACCACCCCCGGCACGGCCCCGGGCTGAGGGACGAACGGCGGGCCGCGAGGCCGGGTGACCTGTTCAGTGCCGCATTCGAGGACCGCTACCCCGACGTGTTCGGTCTCGCCCCGTCGACCACTGCCGCTGATCAGCCGATGCCGGAGCTGCTCGATGCACTGCCCTGCCGGCCGATCCGGCTCGGCCATGGCGTGGAGGTCAACCGAGTCCTCCTGCACGCCCTGCTCGGCTGATCCTGACCCGCCGGGTTCCTGGCCCCGACGCGAAAGCGCCGGGGCCGTTCAGGGCTCGGGTCAATCGCCTGTCACGGTGATCGCTCCGCTGTCGGTCCGGTTGGTTGGTGCTGCTGTTCCTGGTCGGGGCGGCTTCGCCGCCTTCGGCTCCCACCTGGACGGCGAGGCCACCATCCCGGGCTCGCAATCCCAGCAGGGCATCGACCTGCTGGAACGGTCCCTGCCGGAGGCGACCGGGGTGACGGCGCAGCTGGTGTTCGCCGCCCCGTCCGGCGAGACCGTCGACGACCCGGCCCACCGGACCCGCATCCAGAAAGCGGTACGGGAGGTGGTTGCGGCGCCGCAGGTCGCCGAGGCGACCGGCCCGTTCCAGACCGGGGCCGTCTCTGCCGACCGACGCACCGCCGAAGTCGCCCTCGGGCAGTGTGGCCGCGGCGTCTTTATCGCCGCCTGGGCTTTAGGGAATCCATACGGTGGTGGACCGGGCAGCAGCGGTCAGACCCGTCAGCATCACCACC
Organism: Actinocorallia populi; assembly: GCF_002995495.1. Lineage (GTDB taxonomy): Bacteria > Actinomycetota > Actinomycetes > Streptosporangiales > Streptosporangiaceae > Actinocorallia > Actinocorallia populi. Next base: position 20,968 of record NZ_PVZV01000012.1, read on the forward strand.
CACAGCTACTTGCAGTTCATCGCTCCTCCCCGGTCGACGTCCGGAGGGAGGCGATGTTCTTCGGCGACCGTCTCGTGCTCGGACGTGTTTCTTCTGCACTTCCCCCTAGGCTGTCTGGCCCGTCTTTCAGCGGCGGACGCCAAGGGTCACGACCCATCCCGCCCGGCGGCCCTGCTGCGTGGCTGGAGGGATTCGGGGTGTTCGGGAGGGTGGGTAGGGTCGCGGGATGAGTTCGATCGTGTTGATGTCCGACCCCGCTGTGGCCGCAGTTCCCGTGGTGGAGTGCGGGGAGCCGCTCGCCGATCTGCGACCGGAGTCGGTGTTGCGGCTGGATGACAGCCGTGCCGACACCGATGGCTCCTATGCCCGTCTGCGCTCGGGTGTGCTGGAGCGGTTGCTGCATGCCCAGCAGGCGCTGCCTGAGGGGTTGCTGCTACTGGTGGTGGAGGGGTACCGGCCACCGGCGCTGCAGTCCCGGTACTTCGAGGAGTACCGGGATTCGTTGGCCGCCGCCCACCCTGATTGGTTCGCCGAGCAACTGCACCGGGCGGCCAGCCGGTATGTCTCTCCCCCGGACATCGCCCCCCACAGCGCCGGCGCCGCGGTCGATCTCACCCTGGTCACGACCGACGGCCGGGAACTGGACATGGGCACGCCCGTCAACGCCAGCCCGGAGGAGAGTTCGGGCCGCTGCTACACCGACGCCGACGGCCTGTCGGCCGAAGCGCGCGCCAACCGGAAAGTCCTATCGACGGCCCTGCGGGAGGCCGGGCTGGTGAACTACCCGACCGAGTGGTGGCACTGGTCCTATGGCGACCGGTACTGGGCGCTGGCCACCGGCAGCCCCGCCGCACTGTACGGACCCACCGCCTAAGACCACGTCTTACGTGGCTTTTCGGGTGGTCTGCTGGGAGGGCGTCGTGCTGTTTCGACTACGAGCTCGACGGCCTGTGCAAGGAGCCTGTCCGCGACAATCGGCTCCCTCCGGCGTCACAGCTCCCGCGGCTAAGCTCGGCTTCTCTTCCGTAGCCTTACAGGCCTGGACGACGATGGCCGGATGGGGGATCTGCAGCGGGAGAGCGACGGTCAGCGCATCCGCCGGTTCCGGCACCGGGCCGGGTTGAACCAGACTCAGCTCGGCCAGCGGATCGGCCGCACTCAGGGCTGGGTGTCGATGCTGGAGAACGACCAGGTCGTCCTGGACTCCATCAGCCTCGTCACCACCCTCGCCAAGGCGCTCAAGGTCGATCCGAACGAACTGCTCACCCGCCCCGTCAGGCTGGGCCGCAACCCCGTCGAAGACCGCGGGCACGCCTCGATCGGCGAGATCCGCCGCCAAGCCATGCGCCTGGACCTCGCTCCGGACTGGGATGCCCCGATCCGGAGCGTCGGGGAACTCACCGCTGTGGTCGCGGCGATGACCGTGCTGCGGCAGAAGGCCGCGTATCTGAAGCTCGCCGAGATGATTCCCGCCGTTCTCGCCGAACTCCATGCCGCCGTCCACACCACCACCGGCGCTGCCCGCGAGCGTTGCTTCGGGTTGCTGTCGATCGTCTACCGCGCGTCCGACGCCGTGGCTTACCGGCTCGGCTACGGTGACCTGTCGGTGCTGCTCGTCGACAAGGCCCGCTGGACGGCGTCCTGCTCCGGGGATCCGTACCTCGTCGCGGTGGGCGACTATCTACGGGTACGGCAACTATGGATGTCAGCGTCCTGGAGCGACGCCCTCTGCGTTCTGGACCAGACCGCCACCAGCCTGGGCGAGGCCTACCGCCGCGGTGAACCCAGAGCCGTCGCCGTATGCGGCGCGATCCAGCTGCGGGCGGCGATCACCGCCGCCCGCGACCTCGACGCAGACGAGGCCTACGCCAGGCTGGGGCTGGCTCACGAGGCGCTCGGTCGGCTGTCCGCCGCCGACCGGGCGGCCGACCCCGACAAACTCGTGTTCACCTCGGGGAACGTCGCCATCCATGAAGTGTCCGTCGCGGTCGAGCTCGGCGACGGTGCTGAGGCCGTCATGCGGGGAGCCGGCCTGCGGCTCTCCGCGGATCTTCCGCGCTCTCGTGTGGGGCACCACTACCTCGACATGGCGCGCGGCTGGCTGTGGTGCGGCGACCGGGCCCGCTCCCTCGCCGTCCTGGAGAAGGCCGAGAGGACGACTCCTGCCCTGGTCCGCAACCATCCGCTCGCGCACAAGACCGTCCGGGCCCTGCTGAACGCCGAACACCGCACGTACAAGGACCGGCTGCGGCGGCTCGCCGTGCGCATGAACGCTCTGTGACCTGCCGGGCGGATGGCGCTGAGTCGGCGGAGACGTTCGAGGTCCCCGCGCGCAGCCTGACAAGGTTCACCGACCGGATGTCGATCACCGGGATGCGCGGCGTCGACCTGGACGCCGCCCGCGCCTACCGGAGCGACGAGGTGGGAACCCCGGTCGAGACCGGGGAGATCCTCGCAACCGAGGGCGGCTGAGAGGATCAGCGCATGAGGCATGTCCTGTATGCGGTGATGTGCGCCGCGCCGCCCGTTCACCACGTCCGCCGCCTGGTCAGTGCCGCGCACGCCCGGGACTTCGACGTGTGCGTGATCCTGACGCCGACCGCCGCGGACTGGCTCGCCGACAGCCGTGCGGAACTCGAAGAGCTCACCGGACACCCCGTACGGTCCGCCTACAAGCGTCCTGCCGATCCGGACGTGCTTCCCCAGGCCCATGCGGTCCTGGTGGCGCCCGCGTCGTTCAACACGATCAACAAGTGGGCCGCCGGAATCAGCGACACCCTTGCGCTCGGCCTCATCAACGAAGCGATCGGCCTGGAGATCCCCGTCCTCGCCGTTCCCCACTCCAAGGGGGCGCTGCAGGCCCACCCGGCCTATCGCCGGAGCCTGGCCGCTCTTGAAGACGCGGGGGTCGAACTCCTGCTCCCGGACGCGGCCGTCACCTCGCAAACCTTCCCCTGGGAGAGGGCTTTGGATCGTGTCAGCCGACGGTTGCGCTGATCCGTCCCCGCCGAGGCCGACGACGACCCGCGCTGTGGCGGGATCCGGCCAATCACCGCGATATCAATCACGCTGATGTCCCGGCGGCTCAGCTCGATACGGTCCAAGCGAGCCCAGGCCGACGACGCTGGAGGACACCTGTGGCACTCATGATTCGCGGGCTTCAGCCGACCCCCTCGCGTCCGGTGAGGTCGCCAACGGAGAACCGCTCGCCAAGTCCGTGAACACGCATTGCGGCAGCCGGGCCGTCTTCGCCTTCACTCTCGTTGGAGAGAACGGCTCCTGCCGTGGCTCGGCGTTGGCGAGCCGCCATCTGTCAGCGGCAGGTGCATCGGGGAGGCTGACTGCCTGCACTCACCCGGCGGGTGGCCGGCGCGAGGCTCCTGAGCTCCCGTCGGCTTCGGTATCCCGACGGTCCCGACCGGCCGACCCCACCCGGCCGGCACCCTCGACGCGGACCTTCCCGAAGGGCGAGTGCTCGACAAGCGGCACAGCCGTGTTGTGATCACCTGGCCGCCTGCGACGTAGCCCTCTCCCGCCTCACCCGAAGCCGATCTCCCACGCCGCCCCGCCCCCACGGAACGGAGTTTCGCCAGTGAGTGCCAAGTCCGATCCTCCCGCCCCCGGTGCCGCCCAGGAGGCATCCCCGGATCCGCTGTTCGGATCCGGGATCAGATACAACATGGGCTGGGCCCGTCATGAACAGGAGACCGCCGCCGGGTTCCTGCAGATCATGCGCAAGCTGCCCGAGCTCATCGGCATCTGCCTCAAGCTCTCCTGGCGCGCCGACCCGCGGGCGCTGGTGATCGTCGTCGGCTGCCAGCTCATCGTCGGCGGGGCGACGGCCTTCGGGCTGCTGGCCACCAACCAGGTCCTACAGCAGCTCCTGGCCGCCGGACCCACTCCCGAGCGGGTCCGCAACGCCCTGCCCGCGCTGCTGCTCGTGGCGGCCGCAGGCATCAGCGTCGCGCTGATGACGGCCTGGTCCAACGCAGTGTCCGGCCGGCTCAAACCCAAAGTGGAGCGCCTGGCCTACTCGGAGCTGCTGGACCGGTCCGCCAAGGTCGAACTCCTGCATTTCCAGCGGGCGGACTTCCACGACCTGATGGAAGCCGCGCAGTTCGGGGCGGGCTGGATCGACGTGGTGATCGAGCAGCTCATCAAGACCCTGACCGCGATGATGAGCATCGCCGCCGCCGCGGGGGTGCTGGGGGTGCTGCATCCGCTGCTGCTTCCGCTGCTGCCTCTGATCGTGCTCCCGCAGGGCTGGGCGATGGTCCGCTCCACCCGCCGCCACAACATCTCCCGCCTCACCTGGCTGACGCACATGCGCCAGCAGAGCAGCCTCACCTCCCTGCTGACCAGCAAGGCCCCCGCCGAGGAGATCCGCGCGCACGCCGCCGGAGCCTTCCTGCTCGGCCACTACGACCGGCTCGCCTCCCACTCCGCAGCCGAACAGGCACGGCTCGCCCGCGCCGACGCCGTCGCGGGCCTGCTTGCCAGGGCGCTCAGCGGCCTGACCACCGCAGCGACCTACGTCCTGCTCGGCTGGCTCCTGGCCACCGGCCATATGGAACTGGCCGCCGCCGGCACCGCCGTCCTGGCCATCCGGACCGGCACCGGACAGCTCAACAACCTGATCAACTCCATCAACTACATGTTCGAGTACGGCCTCTACACCGCCGACTGGCGGGACGCCTGCCGCCAAGCCGAACAGATGGCCATCCCCCTGAGCGGCACCGGCCTCTCCCACTCCGACGGCCCCGAGGTGATCGAGGCACGGGATCTGCGCTTCGCCTACCCCAACGCCGACAAGCCCGCCCTCAACGGCGTCGACCTCACCATCCGCCGCGGCGAGGTCGTCGCCCTCGTCGGCCACAACGGATCAGGCAAGACCACCCTGGCCAAACTCCTCACCGGCCTCTACCTGCCCGATTCCGGGACGGTCGCCTGGGACGGCACCGACACGGCCGACATCGACCGGGCCCAGCTCTTCTCCCAGGTGGCACTGCTGTCCCAGGGCTTCGAGAGGTGGCCGTTCACCCTGCGCGCCAACGTCGCCGTCGGCCGCCACGAGACCGAACCCACCAGCGAAGCCCTCGCCCGCGCCGCCGCAGCCTCAGGAGCAGGCGAGCTCATCACCTCGCTGAAGGACGGCTGGAACACGCTGCTGGCACCGGAATACCAGGGAGGCGTCGATTTGTCCGGCGGGCAGTGGCAGCGCATCGCGCTCACCCGCGCCTACTTCCGCGACGCACCCGTGCTGGTGCTGGACGAACCCACCGCCGCACTGGACCCCCGGGCCGAAGCCGAGACCTTCGCGGGCGTACGGGCAATCGCCGGTGGCCGCACCGTTCTGCTCATCACCCACCGCCTCAACTCCGTCCAGCACGCCGATCGGATCTTCGTCCTTCAGGACGGAGCCGTCACCGAGAGCGGCACCCACTCCGAACTCCTCACCCTGGGCGGGGAGTACGCGGAACTGTGGACACTGCAGGCAAGCCAGTACAGCGCGGACGCCGCCGTCTCCTGACCCGGCTCCTGCATTGCGGCCCCGCTCAGGAAAGGAGCGGGGCCGACGAGTGCCTGCGAAAGGCCGCTTCTGCGCAGAAACGACTTCGTGCTGCGCCATGAACCCATCCGGCACGAGACGATGCCGGTTCTCGCTAACGTGAGCAAGCGCATTCCGGCGATCTCCAAGCCGATGCGACAGCGGCAGCGAGGAGAGGCCACCGTCATCGGCCTCCCGGCGCGGATGCCGATCAAGCCTTGTCCGACCCGGACCGGCGCCGACATCCCACTCCCACCAGCGACGGAATTCGCCATCATGGCGAGGCCGACGAAGAGACCGAGCAGAGTCCCAGCCAGAGCAGCACACGAGCGAACATCAGCGCCTCCGAAAAGATCAAGCGAGGCGGCCTACCGCCCGTCGGCGTCCATCCCCGAAAAGCCTCGGCCGGTCGCAGACACTGACGTGAAGAGGCCCTGCCACGCGACAAGCCCTCCACTGGATAGTCCTTGGTCAATTGCCTGACGGCTGGGAACACTCCCGGGAACGGAGAGCCGTCCCCGGGGTTGCTTCAGTCGCGGTAGCACCAGCCCGGGGCGGTGCATCGGTCCTTCGGCGGGGGCTCGGGCAGGCTCACGGCGACCGGAACGAAACAGCACGCCACTTCGAGAGTCGTCGGGTCAGGGCTGCCACAGCTGCACGCGGCCGCCGGTGCCGGCGACCGCCAGGCGGTTCCCGTCCGGGCTGAACGCCACGTCGAGCAGGAGTCCGAAGCCCACATCGGCCGGGTCCGCGACGGGCGATCCGGTCGCCGTGTCCCAGAGGCTCAGGTACCCGTTGATGCCGGTGACCGCAAGCGTCCTCCCGCCGGGGCTGAAGGCCAGCGCGCTGGGGCCGTCGGACTCGAGGGAGCGCAGCTCGCGGCCGTCGGGGACGTTCAGGATCCGGACCTTGTCCGCACCGGGCAAGGCCAGCGTCCGCCCGTCCGGGCCGAACGCGACGGACATGGACAGGACGCCGGTGTCGAGCCGCAGGAGGTCGCGCCGGGAGGCGGTGTCCACCAGCCGGAACAGTTCACCGCCCGCGATCGCCAGAACCGAGCCGTCCGGGCTGAACCGCACCTCGGAGGGGGATTTCATGGCGTCGAGGGGATCGCCGCTCAGCCCGCCGGCAACGGCATCCCAAAGCCACAGCTTGCCGTCCAGGCCCGTGGCCGCCAGGAGTCCGCCGTCCGGGGCGAACGCGACGGACCTCACGGACGAGTCGGCTCCGGGAAGCGGTCTCGCGCTCGGGCCGTTCAGGGGCTCGTCGAAGACGACGACACCGGCGGCCGTCCCCACGGCCAGCGCCTGCCCGTCCGGGCTGAACGCGACGGCGTCGACGCGCTCGTCCATACGCAGAGGATCGCCCTTCGGCCTGCCCGTGGCGACGTCCCACAGGATCACGCTGCGATCGAGGCTTCCGGTGGCCAGCATCCGCCCGTCCGGGCTGAAGGACACGCCGGTGACGGCATCGCGGTGCCCGGTCAGGGGCGCGCCGACCTTCACCGGAGTCCGCGACCACTGCGACGGCGGGGGCGTGCCCGACGCCTTCGTCGGACCGTCACCGGCGCTCTCGCGGGTGCATCGGCCGGGTCCCGGCGCCCACTGCACGATGCCCGCCACCAACTCCAACGCATAGGCACGGCAATGGCCGCGCGGGTTGGCCGCGACGCGCAGGAGGAACGGCACGGCCAGCGCCGCCACCGAACAGGCGCCGTTGGCCAGCTCCCCGTTCACGCCGCGCAGCGCCTGGTGCACCATTTCGGCGTCGTCGGAGCGCAGGCGCGCCACATCGTCCCGGGTCTCGGGGCCGCGGGGGAAGCGGTCCCACGGGAGATGGTCGTAGTCGAAAGCGTCCTTGGTCTCCTGGGAGATCGACGCCATCACGGCGCGGACGTCAAGCGGGCCGCCCGCGTGCGCCTCCAGGTCTCCGTCCATGAACGCCTGCGCGATCGCCTGATAGGCCGGATCGTTCTCCCACCGCACCATCCGTGCCCCTCTCAAAACCAGAGCGAGCCGGCCCGCGGTCCGCCATCAGAACAGTCAGCCACGATAAGAGGCACTCGCCGGGCCTCCTATCGTGGCTGATCGTTCGGCTGCTGCTCATGCCGGTTCACCGTGACGAGCTCGAGCGGCCCGCCCGCAATGTTCACGGTCGCCGTCGGCCTCCAGGCCCACCGGGTTCCGGCTGGACTGAAATCGAGAGCCAGTATGCGATCTTGAAGGCCTGCGAACGTCGACGAGCCGGGGCGGGCTCCGCGATCACGGGGATCGTCCCGGCGGCGTCAGACCGGGCGGCGGGCCAGCCAGACCGACCGGGCCGCGCGGACGGTGAGGTCGGTGCGCTCGGGGATCGCGGCGGTGATCTCGTCGAGCGCGGCCAGGTCCTCGGGGCTGAGGGCACCGGCCAGGCCGTGCCGGGCGCGTTGCAGCGAGATCTGCGCGTACCGGGCGGCGGCGGGCGGCAGCGGCGGCCGCAGGTCGATGTCGAAGTGGCGTTCCGCCTCGACGGTGAAGCCCGTTTTCGCCAGAAGCGTGCCCCAGTCCTCGTGCATGTGCAGGCCGGCCTCGGCGCGGTGTGCGGCGAGCGCGGCGTGGCAGCGCTCCTCCAGCGCGGCTCCGGCCGGGTCGGGCAGGAAGCGCGGGAACGAGTCGAGTTCGGTGATCGCGAACAGGCCGCCCGGCCGGAGCGTCTCGCGCACCCGGGCCACGATCTGCCCGGGGTCGGCCATGTGGTGCATCGAGGCGGACGCCCACACCAGGTCGGCCGGGTCGAGCTCGGGCCAGGCGTGGTCGAGGTCGGCCCGGACGGTGCGGATCCGGTCGGCGACGCCGCGCTCGGCGGCCCGGCTCCGCAGGTGCTCGAGCAGCGTCTCGTCCACGTCCACCGCGGTGATCCGGGCGTCCGGCAGCTGCCCAGCCAGCGCGAGGCTGCCGGTGCCGGTGCCCGCGCCGATGTCGACGACGTGGGGCCGGCCGGGGGTCAGCGAGCCGACCCAGCTGATGACTTCGCGGTGGTATTCGTGCAGGACCTCGGCGTCGAGGTCGAGCATCTCGGTCAGATGTGCCATGCCCCGACCCTACCCGCGGCTTGCGCCACTGGCATACCATCTTGCGTATGACGCAAGACAGTGAGTTGGACACCCTGGTCCGGCAACGCCTGCGCGGCCTGCGGCTGGCCCGCGGCTGGTCGCTCGACGAACTGGCGGCCCGCAGCTACCTGAGCCCGTCCACGCTCAGCCGGATCGAGACCGGCCACCGGCGGATCGCCCTCGACCAGCTCGCGCCGCTGGCCCGGGCGCTGGGCACCACGCTCGACCAGCTGGTCGAGTCGGGCTCCGACGACGACGTGGTGATCCGGCCGCACCGCGACGAGGAGCGCGGCACCACCACCTGGCTGCTGACCCGGGAGGGCGCGGCGCACGGCGTGACGGTCGCCAAGATCAGGGTCACCCGGCCGGTGCCGGACGAGCTGCGGGTGCACCCCGGCCGGGACTGGTTCACCGTGCTGTCCGGGACCGTGGTGCTGCGGCTCGGCGAGCGCACGATCCTGGTCGAGGCCGGCGAGGCCGCGGAGTTCTCCACGATGGTGCCGCACGCGTTCGGCGCGCACGGCGAGGCCGCCGAGATCCTGTGCATCCTCGACCACGACGGCGAACGCACCCACCTGGGGCCCTCCTCCGGCTGACGGACGACCCAGCAGACCTGTCCGCCACACGTCGAGAACCCGACGCCTGAGCATGGAGAAGCCACGTCGTCAGGCAGAACCGGCTCACCGGGAGCTCGCACTCAGACCACCCAAAAGCCACGTAAGGCGCGGTCTTGGAATCAAGGACTCGGATCGACGCATCAGGGGCGAAGAGGGGACACCTAGGCCAGGCGGATGCTGCTCTGGCCGCCCGGCCTGTGGTCGCGGATGACGACGTAGCCGGGTCCGTCCGCTGCGGTGCAGTCCGGGCCGTGGGCGTCGATGGTGCCGAGGTCTGCGGGAAAGGCGGCGCTGGACGGGAGGTTGCGGCCGTCGATGGTGAAAGTGATGGAAGTCCCGCTTCTGGCCTGCGGATCGAAGCTCTGCACGGTGCCGAGGGGGCGAAGGCCGGCGAGTTCTTGGCTGAAGCCTCGGCCGTCGCTCCACATTTCGACGGTCGTCGTCGTGCAGAGCGTCGCGATCGCCGCCAGGAGCCACCACTCGGGGCCGAGAAGGGAGTCGAAGTAGCCGCGGGAAGGGGAGTCTGGCCAAACGTGCTGCTGGCTGATGGTCATGTTGAAGCAGAGGTCGCCGAGGACGGCGATCTCTGCGGCCAGCGAGTGATCTTCTGCGACTCGCGCAGCCGGGTGTAGTGCGTGCCGAGCCGCGGCCGACAGCAGCAAGGCCGGCAGCCTGGGGTTTTCCAGTCCTCCACCGAAGTACATGCCGGGGCATTTCAGGACGGAGGCGTCGAACTCGAGCACGGTGATATCGGCCGCGCTGTACCTCTGCGCTTCTGAGGGGCCGGGCAGGTGATCAGAGGTCACGGTCGTCCTTGCGGGCGCGGTGCCAGGCCGCCTCGAATTCTTCCCTGCTGATCTCCAGGTCCTTCAGCTCTGGGTCGAAGAGGTCCACGACGGGCGGGTTGAACGGCCAATCGTCTGGACCGCTCTTGAGGACGTCTCCGTTCTCGGTCAGCTCCACCTGCCTCAGCCGGCGTCCGTCGGACCCGATCTCCATCAGGTAGTCGGCCGGGTCGACTCCGTCGTCTCCGTCCCAGCGGCGCCGAAGGTAGACGACGGTTCGATCGGCCAGCGCCCCGAAACCGGGCAGATGCCGGTGCGCTTGCCGCTTTGCACGCAGGTCGTCCAAGCCCGCAGGCATCGTCGGCGCATCGACATCGGATTCTTCCAGGTTCCATCCCGCAGCCCGCCCGATCACTTCCGGGGCTTCGATCACCTCGACTTCCGCGAACGTCTCCAGCACTTCGCGGGCCGAACGTGCGCGGACCCACCACCACGAACCGCCCATGCCGTAGTCATGCAAGATCAGGAACCGCTGCTTCGCCGTATCCTCTTCACCGATCACGAGCGCCCTCTCCTTCAGAGCCGACGGCTGGGCCGAGCCCGGCAGGGAGACCGTCGACGGCGAGGGCCGCCGCGGCGTCCGCGGTCTGGGCGAACCCGATGACATCAGAACTTCGAGGACGGCGGACGCGGAACCGACCGTCATGAAAGGGAGTGATCGACGGTGCCTGGACCGACCACGGGTAAGTCGTACAGCTGCTGAAGTTCAGGCTGAAATGGCTGGTGAAGGGGTAGAGCTGCCGGAGTTCGGGTTCCGCTTCGGCGGCCTCGATCAGAGAAACGATGTCCGGGTAGGCGCTACCCGGGTACGAGGCCTCGTGCCGCTCATGATGCCACCGCCAGACGAGCAGCAGCTGCCGCCAGCGAGCCCGCACGGTCTCCGCAGAGCCGAGATCGCGGGCGGCGGAGAGATCAGGAAGCCGCGGCTTCCTGATGACTTCGTGCTCATCCGTGTCGGGGCCGATGGGTCGCGAGGCCAAGGGCGCTCCTTCGTCTTGGGGCTGATGGTACGAGACGGCCTCGGCCAGGAGCCCGCGCACCTGCCATCTCGTCAACCGCACCGGTCGCGACCCTCGCTCACCGAAACCGTCGACCACACCGGCACCTGCCCGTTCGAGCAGCTCTGCCACCGACTCCACCTGCCGGTCCCCGAACGCGCCGGCCCGCACCTGTGCCGCCGGCGCCCCCTCCTCGGCCCGTTTCGGGCCGTCAACGCCGACCAGTCCGCACGCCGCGACCGACAGCGCCACCGGCACGGTCAGCACTGTGCCCGCAGTCGGCCGGAGACGGCCCGGCTGTCGGATCATCACGCGGACGGCCACGGCCGCCTCCTTCGGTGTGTCGCTCACGGTCTTCGTCCGCACGCTAGGTCCGCGCTCGTGGGCGGGGCATCGGTGCCGGCACTGGTCCGTGTCCTGCGAACGTCCTGAGCCCGGTGTTCCGGGCGCCAGGGACGGGATGTCAGCGGGCGGTGCGGGCGGCCCAGGCGATGGCGATCAGCACCGCGGTCGAATGGCGCGGCTGGGCCCCGGACCTCATCGGGGTCTGCATTCTTGTACACCGTCGCCGTATGGAGGTCCCGGCAGACGTCGCTGCTCTGCATGCTCGCCCTCTACGCCGTCGTACGGGTGCTCGGCGTCAACGTCCGCCGCTGGCGGCGCGGTCAGGCCGCGGCCCTCGCCCGGGCGATCGAGGCCGAGCGTACCGAAGGCCCTGCGGCGGATGCTCGGAGTGCTGGTCCGACCCACCGCAGGCAGGAGCCGATCCGGAGCACTCCGGCAGGTCCCCGTTGCTCCCCCGTCCCGCTCGAGATCGACCCGGACATTTCGACTGCCCCCGAGAGCCTGCACCTGACGGTCTACCGGCTGGTCCAAGAGGCTCCGACAGACGCCCGCAAGCACGCCCCCGGCACGCCGGTGCACGTCTGCGTCGAAGCGGCCCACCCCCCAGCAGAATCCACCTGGTCGTCCACGCCTACGAATCGGGAATCGTCGTCCCAGGCCCAGAGTCCTGAGTAGGTGCTGGCACCTATTCCCGTGGAACGGTCGCGCTGCCATCATCAGAGCATGAACCGGTGGGCCCGGGCGGCTGTAGGCGGCATCGTCGTGGGCACCGCCGGTGTGGTGATGGCCGCTTGGGCCTCGGGATTCCGCTATGGCGGTAGTGCTCCGGTGTTCGTCGTGCTCTTGGCGGTTTCGGCGCTGGTGAGCCTGGAGGCGGGGCTCGGGCTGGTCCGGTCGGGGGAGCGGATGGTCGGGCGGTGGGTGCTCGCCGTTTGCGGTTCGCTGGTCGTCTACCTGGTGTCCACGGCCGCCGCGGTCGGGTACGGCCGGTGGAACGACGATCCGGCCGCCTCCTTCGTGGTGGTGCTGCACGCCGCCGGCTATATCGTGCCGGTGGCGCTGCTCCAGGTCTGCTTCGTCATCGCGGGAGTGCGGCTTGGGCTGGTAGGGGCGGCAGGCCGGAGGCTGGCCGCCGCGGTGGGAGGCTACGGACTGGCTTTCGCCGTCGCCGGGATGCTGGCTCTGCCGGTCGGCCCGCCTTTCGCGCACATTCAGCCGGTGCTCGAGGTGCCCGAGGGCGCTGCGATGGTGCTGCCGCTGCCGTGGATGGCCGGGGTCTTCGCCGGACCGGCGGTGGCGTGGCGAGCGCTGTCCCGGGCGCGCCGGGGGGCTCGGCCCAGGGCGCTGATGATCGCGGTGCTCGCGCTGACGCCTGTCGCGACGATCCTTGTCTGCGTTCTGGCCGGTTTCATGGCTTTCGCGTTTGATGTGATGTCTGTCGGGTTGGGAGAGGCCGTGCTCGCCGTGGCGTTCTGCGCGCCGTTCCTGGTCTGCACGGCCGGGCTGCGCCGGGCGCTCGGGCCGAAGCCTCCGCCGGGGGACGTCACCAGGGTGTTGTCGGTGCTGGTCACCGCTCTGTTCTCGATCGTCGTGGTGGCGGTGAGCACGATCCTCGGCAGCGGGCTGAGCGGAGTGCTGCCCGTGGTGCTCGGGACACTGGCCGTCGCCGCGGTCCTGGCTCCGCTGCGCCGCAGGTCGGTCCGGTTTCTGAGCCTGCGCACCGATCCGGTCAGGGCGCGCACGGCGCGGCTCGTCCGGGTGGCGGAAGCGGGGACGCGTCCGGCTGAAACCGTCCAAGAGATCTTGAGGACCGCACTGGACGCGCCTGATCTGCTGCTGCTGCTACGCCTTCCCGACGAGCGCGGATGGGTCACGGCCGAGGGGGTTCCCGTGCCGGAGGAAGGTGTGGAGACCGGTCCGTCGGCCCGGCTGGTAGGGCTCCAAGACGCCGCTGACGTGGACGGTTGCCTGCCCGAAGTGGGGCCACTGATCGAGCGGGCCGTCCTGGAGATGGCCGTACGAGACCAGGCGGCACGCGTCGAGGAGGCGGTCTCCGAAGAACGCAAACGCTTGGAACGCGACCTTCACGACGGCGTCCAGGGCCGGCTCCTGGCCCTCGCGCTCGACCTGAAGATGGCCCAGCGAGAGCTGGACGCGCAGGCGCAGCTCGTGCTCACCGACGCCGCCGAAGGCCTCGCCACCGCGATCGACGAGCTGCGGGCACTGGCCGGCGGGACCACGCCCGACCTGCTGAGCCGCCGCGGGCTCAAAGCCGCCCTGACCGACCTCACCGGACGCATGCCCACCCGCATCCACCTGGAGATCCCCGAGCAGCGCCTTCCGGCGCCGGTCGAGACCGTCGCCTACCTGGTGGTGTGCGAGGCCGTCACCAACGTCCTCAAACACGCCGAGGCCGAGCAGATCGCCATTGCGCTGACCGTCAGCGACGGCCGAGCGGCCCTCACCGTCCGTGACGACGGCCGGGGCGGCACGGACCTGCGAGCGGGCACGGGCCTGCGCGGCCTGTCCGAACGAGTCAGGACGGCCGGCGGCAGCATGGTCGTCAGTGACGCCAGACCGCACGGCACCGTGCTCGAGGTGATCCTCCCATGCGGGTAGCGATCGCCGAGGATCTCGTTCTGTTGCGCCAGAGCATCGCCCGCCTGCTCACCCAGAACGGTATGGAGGTGGTCGCCGAGACGGGCGATGCCGCCGGACTCATCGACGCGGTCGTCGCGCACCGGCCCGACCTGGTGATAGCCGACGTCCGTATGCCGCCCACCTTCACCGACGAAGGGGCCAAAGCAGCCCTCCTGCTCCGCGACCGGTTTCCCGCGATCGCGGTGGTGATGCTCTCGCACATCGTCGAACCGGCCCTGGCCATGCGGCTGGCCGCCGACCGTCCCGCCAGGTTCGGCTACCTGCTGAAGGACCGTGTCCTGGACCTGGACGACTTCGTGGCCGTCGTACGGCGCGTCGCGGCCGGCGGCACGGCCGTCGACCGGCAGGTCATCGACCACTACCTCGTCGGGAGCGGGCTCAGCCCACGCGAACGCGAAGTGCTCGGCCTGCTGGCCCAAGGCCTCAGCAACCTGGCGATCGCCCGCAGCCTGGTCGTCTCCGAGCGCACCGTGGACTCCCATCTCGCATCGATCTTCGTCAAAATCGGACTGCCGCAGGACGCCGACCACAACCGCAGGGTCCGCGCCGCCCTGCTCTGGCTCCGCGGGACCGGTGCCAGCACCGATGTGCCCCCAGGCGGCGGGAACCTACCGTCACAGGCATGACCACGACACACGCGGCCGCGCCCCCGCGCATCCTGGGCCGCCTCGCTCCGCTCGGACCGCTCGCCATGGCGGGCTGGGCCCTCGCCCTCCCCTACCAGCCGGCCGACGAGCCCGAAGCCTGGATCCCCAAGGCCGCAGCCGCCACCGGCAGGCTTCAGCTCACCATGGCCATGCTGCTGCTGTTCGCGCTCACCTCCCTCGCCGGCGCCCTCGTCACCGGCCTTATGGCTCGCGAGGCTTCAAAGAAGCTCGGCACCACCGGCTTCATCCTGACCTTCCTCGGGTTCAGCGCGGTGTCCTTCGGCGCATCCGGCTACGACGCCGCCGCAGTCGCCTCCTACAAGACCGTCAACGACATCACCGCCACCGAGAAGATCCTCGACGAGATGGAGGCTTTCAGCGCGCCGATGCTCGCCGGAACCGTGTTCGTCCCGCTGATGGCCCTCGGTGTGATCCTCATGGGAATCGCCTTCTGGCGAGGCCGCACCATCCCCCGCTGGGCATCGGCCGCAATGCTCGCCTCCTTCCCCGTGATCATGATCGGCGGATACGCCTCCACCCTCATCAACGCCCTCGGCTGGCTCCTCCTGGCCGCAGGCTTCGCCGCAGCAGGAACCGCCTACGCGCGCCACTGAACGAACAAAGAGAACGGGCTCACAGGAGAGACGCCCCGTGGTCCCGAGCCGGGTCGGTTCAGAGCACGCAACGGTTGGCCGGGTGGGGCTGACAGGCATGGGCCTGGGCGGTTTGATCGGTCTTAGGTGTCGGTCCCGGGGGAGAGCTGAGAGGCGGAGGCCGGGTGTCGCTCAGACGTGCAGGACAGGTCGTGGCGCGGGTCGTGGTGGTGGCTGCGGGCACGGTGGCGGTCGGGGTGGCGATCAACCAGGTGCTGAACGGAGGTGAGTGGAACTGGTGGGCGCTGGGGGTGGCTGCGACGATCGCGGTTGCGGCTGAGGCGGTGAACCAGTGGCTGGCCCGCCGGGATGTGATCAGGTCTGAGCCGCAGCCTTCGGCGCAGGTGCCGGTGCCGTTGGAGTCCCGGTCGGTGAACGTGAGCGGATCGGTGTCGGGGGTTATCGCCACCGGTGATGGCGCCACGATCATCCAAGGCGTTCAGCCGCCTGTGCTCAGGCCTCCGGCGCAAGTGGAGGCGGCCCCGGGGCTGGTGCACCTGCCCGCTGCCTCGGGGGTGTTCGTGGGCCGTGGTGATGAGCTCGCCCGGCTGGAAGCGGCGTTGAGCGGCTCCGGCCAGGTGGTGGTGGCCGCGGTGCACGGGATGGGTGGGATCGGCAAGTCCACGCTGGTCGCCCGCTACGCCGCCGACCACGCCGACCGCTTCCACCCCATCTGGTGGATCACCGCTGACGCCTCCGCCGCGCTGCAGGCCGGCCTGGCCGACCTGGCGAGCGCACTGCAGAGCGAAGCCGCCGCCGGACAGGAGTTGGAGGCACTGGCCGAGCAGGCGGTGGTGTGGCTGGCTTCCCACACAGGCTGGTTGCTGGTGCTGGACAACGTCGCGGACCCGGCCGACATCGCCCCGCTGCTGGCCCGTCTGAGATCCGGCCGCGTGGTGGTGACCAGCCGCCTGGCCCAGGGCTGGCATCGCCTGGACGCCTGGGTGCTGCATGTGGACGTGCTGGACGAGGCCGAGGCGGTCGACCTGCTCACCCGCCTGGCCCGGCCAAGGGATTCGGCAGATTGGCCCGGTGCCGCGGACCTCGTCGAAGAGCTGGGCCATCTGCCGCTGGCCATCGACCAGGCCGGCGCCTACCTGGCCCAGACCCGCCTGACTCCGGCCGCTTACCTGGCCCTGCTGACCGAGCAACCCCAGGTGATGTACGACCGGGCAGCCCGAGGAGCGCCCGCCGAACGCACGATCGCCCGCATCTGGCGGATCACCCTCGACTCCTTGAGCGCCGCAAGTCCGCTGGCCGCCGATCTGCTGCGCATCCTGGCCTGGCTGGCTCCTGAAGACGTCCCCCGCTCCCTGCTGGAAGAGCTGACCCGCCCTCTCCTCACCATCGGTGCTCCCCGCCGACGGTGGCGTCGGCGCGGCCGCACCGCCGATGCCGCAGGCTGGTCGCCTTCCCGGCCGTTCACCGACACCGCGAACCTGACCGAAGCCCTGGGCCTGCTGGCCGCCTACAACATGATCACCCTCACCCAGGACACGATCACTGTGCACCGCCTCGTCCAGGCCGTCGCGCGCACTCCCGACGCAGGCGATCCCCACCGCCTCCCCGAGGCCGTCACCGCAGCCCGCGACCACGCCACTCAACTGCTGCGCCAAACCTTCCCCTCCACCATCAGCGATCCCGCCGACTGGCCGGCCTGGCGGGCTCTGGCTCCTCACCTCGACGCCTTGGCGAGCCGCACCACGGTGGCCACCGACACCCTGACCACGGCCTCCCTCCTCAGCGGGGCCGCAGCGTTCCTGGAAAACCAAGGCGCCGTCCACCGCGCCATCCCCTACTACGAACGCAGCCTTGCGACCATCCAGCGGCTCTGCGGCCCGCTCGATCCTGAGACCCTGGCCGCCCGCACCGGCCTCGCCAACGCTTATCGAACGGTCGGGAGCCTGGAGCGGGCCATCCCCCTGCTGGAGCAGAACCTTTCCGACTCCCTGCGGGTGCTGGGCGAAGACCATCCCGACACCCTGGCCTGCCGCAGCGACCTCGCCTACGCCCGCGAGTCGGCGGGAGACCTGGATCAGGCCGTCTCCCTGTACGAGCAGACCCTCGCGGTCTGCCTGCGGGTGCTGGGCGAAGACCATCCCGACACCCTGGCCTCCCGCAACAACCTCGCCCTCACCTGCAAGAACGCCGGAGACCTGAACCGAGCCATCTCCCTGTACGAGCAGACCCTCGCGGACCGGCTGCGGGTGCTGGGCGATGGTCACCCCGATGTCATGGTCTCCCGCAACAACCTCGCCAGCGCCTACCAGGACGCCGGAGACCTGGACCGGGCTCTGCCTCTGTACGAGCAGGCCTTGGCCGACTCCCTGCACCTGTTGGGTGAAGACCATCCCGACACCCTGGCCTGCCGCAGCAACCTCGCCCTCGCCTATGAGAAGGCAGGGAGGCCGGACCAGGCGATCTCCTTGCTGGAACAGATCCTCACCGACTCACTGCAAGTGCTGGGCCACGACCATCCCAGCACTCTGGCCTATCGCAACAACCTCGCCTACGCTCACGAGTCGATGGGGAACCTGGATCAGGCCATCTCCCTGTACGAGCAGAACCTTTCCGACTCCCTGCGCCTGCTGGGTGAAGACCACCCCGAGACCCTGGCCTCTCGCAACAATCTCGCCAGCGCCTACCGGGAAGCCGGAGATCCGGACAGGGCCATCTTCTTGCACGAGCAGACCCTCGCCGACCGGCTGCGGATACTGGGTGAAGACCATCCCGACACCCTGGCCTCCCGCAACAACCTCGCCAGCGCCTACCAAGACGCCGGGGATCTGAACCGGGCCCTGCCTCTGTACGAGCAGAACCTCGACGCCTGCATGCGCCTGCTGGGCGAAGACCACCCTGAGACTCTGACCTACCGCGGCAACCTCGCCTACGCCTACTGGGCAGCAGAGGACCTGGACAAGGCCCTTCCCTTGTTGGAGCAGAACCTCGCCGACCGGCTGCGGATACTGGGCGAAGACCACCCCGACACACTGACCTCCTGCAACAACCTGGCGGCCGCCCACGAGTCGATGGGGAACCTGGATCAGGCCATCTCCTTGTACGAGCAGACCCTTGCCACCTGTATACGGGTACTGGGCGAAGACCACCCCCTCACACGCACCGTGCGCGAGAACCTGGAAGACGCCAAACAGGAATGACCCTTTGTGCACGGAGGGGCGGCGGGCGTTCGCTTGTGACCAGCGCGTCCCGCAGGCCCAGCAGGAGGACTCCGCCTGCCAGGACGCAGGTTTGAGGGAAAGGTCTCTCTTCCGCCCCTCTTCAGCAATGCCGATTTTTTTGACCGTCCTGGCTCCGCGCTCCGGTCAGATGGAGCGGGTCGAGGACAGGAGGGTGTCGAGGTCTCCCGGGGTGGTGAAGGAGTTCGGGATGGCCACCAGGAGCAGGCCGAGACGGCCGGTGCCGGGGTCGGTCAGGAGCAGGGCGGCGGTGATGGAGGTGACCTGCCAGCCGTTGGCGCGGGCGTCGGGGAAGTCCAGCCGGAAGCGTTCTGTCCATGCGGCTGCGGCTCGGGGGCGGGAGGACGGGCCTGAGGCGAGAGCGGTCTGGGTATGGAGGACGGTGAACAGTTCGTTCAGGATGCGGGTCTTGACTCTGGCCGCGACGGTTCGCAGGCCGTCCTGCCGGGTGTAGCCCTGGGTTTCGTTCGTTCTGGGGACGCCGGAGACGCACAGGGCGTTGAAGCTGGCCCCGTTGGTCGGGGCTTGGACGGCTGCGATCTGGCCCGCGGTGAACGACTGCTTCCACTCCTGGCCGATCGGTGTCCAGGGAGCGGCAAGGCGCGGGTAGACCAGGTCGGCTCTCACGTCTTCGATCAGGCCGAGTGCGGTGGAGGTGGCCGTTTCGGCGGAGGCGGTCGGGGTCGTGCTCGAACTCGCGGCGGTCTGCGGAGTCTGTGGCTGCGAGCGGTCCGTCTGCGTCCAGAGCACGACTGCCGCTGCCAGGACGGCCACGGTCGTCGCGGCTGCTCCGGCCAGCAGCCGCATTCTGCCCGGTCCCGCCGCAACGGCCTCGGCCCGGCGGGCAGCGCGGTCAGGTCGGGTTCCTCGCGCAGGACGCGGTACAGCAACGCAGGCGCAGGGCCGCGGCCGAAGGGAGGCTCGCCGGCGGCGGCGAAAGCCAGGACGGCGCCCAGAGCGAAGACGTCGGCCGCAGGGTGATCGTCCGGTCGCCGCGGGCCTGTTCCGGCGCCATGAACGCCGGTGTGCCGGGCGTGAGGCCGGTCGCCGTCTCGCTGGTGGCCTCCAGAGCGCGGGCGATGCCGAAGTCGATGACCCGCGGGCCGTCCTCGGCCAAGAGCACGTTGCCCGGCTTGAGGTCGCGGTGCACCAGGTCGCAGGCGTGGATCGCGGCCAGCCCCTCGGCGAGCCCGGCGCCCAGGACCTGGACCGACGGCTCCGGCAGCGGCCCGTGCGCCTCCACCGCCTCCCGCAGCGAGGGGCCGGGGACATAGGCCGTGACCAGCCACGGCGTCAGCGCCTGCGGGTCGGCGTCGACCACCGGGGCGGTGTGGAAGCCGCCCACCCGCCGAGCCGCCTCCACCTCGACCGCGAACCGCCGCCGGAACTCGCTGTTCCGCCCGTACTCGGGCCTGACCACCTTCACCGCGACCGGGCGTCCTCCCGGCGAACGCCCCAGGAACACCTGCCCCATCCCGCCGCCACCCAGCCGCCCCACCAGCTGGTACACCCCGACCCGGCGAGGGTCCTCCGGGCGCAGACCCTCCACACCGCCTCCTTGGAATCCGCCCGTCACGGGATGGGACCGATCAGCCGCTCAGCGCCGTTTGACCTTGATGAAGGGCGAATACGCCTCATACGCGGTGCCGAAGCGGGCGGCGGCGAACGTCCCGGCGCACTGGAAGGCCACCTTGCGCTTGAAGCGGCCCTTGCGGTCGGTCCGCACATAGGCGATCGGGTAGATCTTCAGCTTCTTGTTCCTGTCGCAGGTGTATCCGAGCAGGACGCGCACCCGCTTGTAGGGGCTTTTGCCGCCGGTGGCGCCCACCTGCAGCAGACGGCCGCTGAACGTCAGCCGCTCGCCTGTCCCAGCCCTCTTCTTCGACACCTTCATGCCGGTGAACCGGCTGCTCTTGTACCGGTGGTAGACGGGGCTGGAACTGTCGCCCCAGTACTCGTCTCCCGGATAGTGCAGCCGCCAGTAACCGGGCTCGTCATGGCGGAAGGCGCCGAAGTCCGGGGCGTAGGCGTGGACGGGGAAACGCCGGACCCTCTTCCACGGGCCGCTGGTGCCGGGCCGGAACTCCAGATACATCCGCCCGGTCGCCAACGGCAGGGACATCACAGCACGCATGAATTCCCCTAGGGGAAAGAGGTGATCATTCGGGCATGACGCCCTCGATCGTACGCCGAACAAGCCACCACACCCAGCCAAGAGCCACCATGCTCAGGCGGTGCCGCTCCTTCGACATGGAGGTCGAGCGCGGTCTGACGGGGTTGGGTCTGGAGTCGCAGTGTTTGAAGCTCGGCGAGGAGGTCGGTGAGCTGGTGGCCGCCGCCGTCAGCGACCCCGGTCAGGCCCCGGGTGAGTGTGTCGATGTGCTGATCCTGCTCGCCTCGGTCGCCAAGGCGGTCTTTTCCTCGCCGTCGCAGGATCAGGTTGCTCTGGCCAGTGTGGACACGGCGCTCCTGCGCTACCGGGCCCAGGTGACCGTGCACGCCCCGGCCGACTCGATCAAGGTGTCCGCGGTGCAGGCGGACCCGGTGGACGGCAACACGTGCATCGTCCACGCGGGCGCCGACACCCCCGGCATCGAACGGACGGCGGGAGATCCGCAGAGCCCGTAAGGAGAAGTCGGCCGCCACCGAAACCGGTCGCGAGCACCTGATGCTGCCGGACGGCCGCGAACCGTCCGTATGCGGCACGTCGAGCAGGGGATCCGGGCCTCGGCCAGCCGTTTCCGAGCGTGTCGTCGGTGGTGGGTGCTCGGGAGGCTCAGAGGGGGATGTTGCCGTGTTTGCGCGGGGGAGTGTCCAGGCGCTTGTTCTGGAGGGCGGCGAAGGCTTCGGCGACCACCGTGCGGGTCTCGTGGGGGAGGATCACTTCGTCGATGTAGCCGCGTTCGGCGGAGACGTAGGGGTTGCAGAAGTCCCGGGTGTACTCGGCCAGGAGGCGGCTGCGCTCGGCCGCCGGGTCCGCGGCGGCCTTCACGGTCCGGTGGTGCAGGACGGTGACGGCGCTCTCGGCGCCCATGACGGCGATCTCGGCCGTCGGCCAGGCGAAGTTGATGTCGGTGCCCAGGTGCTTGGAGCCCATCACCCCGTAGCCGCCCCCGTAGGCCTTGCGGGTGACGACGGTGACCATCGGGACGGTGGCGTCGGCGTAGGCGTAGATCAGCTTGGCTCCGCGGCGGATGATGCCCTCGCGCTCCTGGTCGAGGCTCGGGAGGAAGCCCGGCACGTCCACGACGCTGAGGATGGGGATGTTGAAGGCGTCGCAGGTGCGGATGAAGCGGGCGGCCTTCTCGCTGGCGTCGATGTCGAGGGCGCCGGCCATGTGCATGGGCTGGTTGGCCACCACGCCCACGCTGCGGCCGTCGATCCGCCCGAAGCCGCAGATCATGTTGGGCGCGAAGAGGGGCTGGACCTCGAGCAGCTCGCCCTCGTCCAGGATGGTGTGGACGACCTTGCGCATGTCGTAGGGCTGGTTGCGCCTGTCGGGGATCAGCGAGTCGAGGGCCAGGTCCTCCTCGGTGAACTCGCGCGGCTCGGTGGCGGCGTAGACGGGCGGCTCGTCCAGGTTGTTCGACGGCAGGTAGCCCAGGAGCAGACGCACGTACTCGAAGGCCGACTTCTCGTCGGGCGCCAGATGGTGGGCGACGCCGGAGACCGTGCTGTGGCTGTGCGCGCCGCCGAGCTCCTCGCGGTCTACCTCGTGCCCGGTGACCGTCTTGAGGACCTCGGGCCCGGTGACGAACATGTGCGAGAGGCCGTCGACCATCACGATGAAGTCGGTGATCGCCGGGGCGTACACGGCGCCGCCGGCGCAGGGCCCGGCCATGAGAGAGATCTGCGGGATCACCCCGGACGCCCGGACGTGCCGCTTGACCAGCTCCGCGTAGTAGGCGAGGGAGACCACTCCCTCCTGGATGCGGGCGCCGCCGGAGTCGTTGATGCTGATGATCGGGCATCCGGTGCGCAGGGCCAGGTCCATCACCTTGACGACCTTCTCGCCGTACACCTCGCCCAGCGAACCCCCGAAGACGGTGAAGTCCTGGGAGAACACGCAGACCCGCCGGCCGTCGATGGTGCCGTAGCCGGTGATCACGCCGTCGCCGAAGGGGCGGTCCTCGTCCAGGCCGAGGGCGGGGCTGCGGTGGCGGGCCAGCGCGTCGAGCTCATGGAAGGATCCCGGATCGAGCAGGCCCTCGATCCGCTCGCGGGCCGTCAGCTTGCCCTTCGCGTGCTGGCGTTCGACCGCGCGGGGGTCCTGCGGCTCGGCGAGACGGGCTCTGCGCCGTCGCAGTTCCTCCAGTTTCTCCGCCGTCGCTCCTGCGAAGTCACCGAGCATTCCGTCTCCCGCCGTCAGCCGATCCGGTGGAGCGTATCGCCAATCGGTGGGGGAATGTCCAGAGTCTGGCGATATGCAATGTGATCGCAGTTTCTCCCGGGCGGATGATGCCGGCGGCGAGGGGTGGAAATCCCCATCGGGCGCGCAGGCGGCGGAGGCCGCGGCCATCCGGATCATGAGCACGTGGCGGCCCTGGCATCGGCCGCACGCCAGGTGCTGAAGACCGATCTGAACCGTCCGACCGCAGGGCGCGATCGAGGCCTGCACCCTCATGGACGTGCACGGCGCCGGGCCTCCTCGGCGGATCGGCTTCTCCTGGCCATTAAGACAATCATGTATATATAGTGAACGACGGAGACCGACCCGCGACCGACATCTCCTCGGCGGCGAAGCGGCGGCCGCACGCGGACGTCCACGGCGTGATCCCGCGCGGGGGCGCGGCACCGGGACGGTGAGGACGGCCCCCGGGGCCTGTCGGCGGGATGAACCGGAGACGAGGGGCCGCATGGCGGAGAAGGCACTGGAAGGCGTGGATCCGACGGTGCCGAGCATGGCGCGGATCTACGACTACGGGCTGGGCGGGACCGACAACCACCCCGTGGACCGGGAGATCAGCGACCGGGTCGGCACGGTGATGCCGGAGACGCGGAAGGTCGCGGTGCTGAACCGGGCGCTGCTGCGGCGGGCCGTCCGGTACCTGGCGGGCGAGGCCGGCGTCCGGCAGTTCCTCGACCTCGGCTCGGGGCTTCCCACGCGGGACAACACCCACCAGGTGGCGGGACGGGAGGCGCCGGACGTCCGGGTCGTCTACGTCGACGACGACCCGGCGGTCCGGGCGCACGCCGCCGCGCTGCTGTCGGAGGACGGCCGGACGGCGGTGGTCACCGCCGACCTGCGTGACACCGAGGCGGTCCTGGCGCATCCGGACGTCGTGCGGCTCCTCGACTTCGATGAGCCGCTGGGCGTTCTGATGAGCGGGATCCTCCACCATTTTCCCGCGTCCGACGACCCTGCCGGAATCGCCGCCGCCTACCTGGCACCGGCCGCGTCCGGAAGCCATCTGCTGATCAGCCACTTCCACCGGGGCGTGCCCGAGGCCGCGGAACTGGAGCGCAAGTTCGTCGCGAGCCTCGGCAGCGGCTGGTTCCGCACCGCCGAAGAGATCACCGCGTACTTCGGCGACCTCCGGCTTCTGGAGCCCGGCGTCGTTCCGGCCACCCTGTGGCGGCCTGACCCCGCCTACGACCGCGCGCTCTTCCCCGACATCACCACGCGTTCCGGCCACGAGACGGAGGTCGGCCCCATCGAGTCGCTCATCGTCGGAGGCGTCGCCCGCAAGGAGTGACGCCCGCCGCGGGGTACGTCCGTAGCCGTGGTGCGCTTCAATCCTTTGACGACAGGCAGTGCAAGGCCCTTCTCGGCCGCCTGGTGTTCAGCCGCACAGATCTCTGGCTGTCGTGGGTCATGACGTTGTTGACGTGGCGTCGGTCAGAGGCTTCGGGGGGTAGGCGCGGAGCACGAGGGATGTGGTGACGGGGCCGTAACGGGCGAGCGCGTCGACGACTTCTTCGAGTCGTCCTGCCTGCGGGCAGTGAACCTCGAAGATGAGGCAGTCCTCCCCGGTGACTCTGAGCGTGGAGGCGATCTCGGGGGTCCGGGAGGCGAAGTCCAGAGCGCGTGAGAGCTGGGCGTGCGTGGTGCGCAGCCGGATGACCGCGTGAATGTTCAGGCCGAGGGCCGCCGGGGCGACCACGGCTCGGTAGCCGGTGATGACGCCGTTCTTCTCCAGCCGTTGGATGCGCGCGCTGGCCGCGGGCTGCGAGAGTCCGACGCGGCGCCCTACCTCCGCGCCGGTCAACCGGCCGTCGGTCTGGAGCAGGGCGAGGATGTCCCGGTCTATCCGGTCGAGTGGTTCCATCGTTGTCCGCACCACTTTCTTTGAGATCACTTGCGGCACCGCCATTGCCCTGATGCATCCAGCAGAATCTGCGCCAGGCGCCCCCAGGATCGTAGGGAGCGGCGAGTGAAACGGTGGTGGGCAGTGGTCGCGTATGTCATCGTCCCGGGTATCGACGGCTCGGACGGGCAGCACTGGCAGACCTTGTGGGAGCACCAGTGGGGCACCTCAGCGGTGAGGATCTCCCCAGCCTCGTGGTCCGCCCCCGATCTGGACGACTGGGTCGGAGCCGTCCAGGCGGCGTACGACGACGCTTCCCGGCGGGACAACCGCGTTGTGCTGGTGGCCCACAGCCTGGGCTGCTGGGCCGCGTCCACCTGGCTGAACCGGAATCCCGCCGACCCGGCAGGCGGCGCATTCCTGGTCGCGCCGCCCGACCCGCACGGGCCGGCCTTCCCACGCCAGGCGGCTGCGACGTTCATGGAGGCGTCGGCACAACCGTTGCCGTGCCCGGCCCTGGTGGTGGGCAGCGCCAACGACCCGTACTGCACCCCCGAGACGGCCGCAGGCTTCGCGGCGCGGTGGGATGCGCGATGGCACCTGGCGGGCGCGTACGGACACATCAACTCCGCCAGCGGCCTGGGCCCGTGGCGGCACGGCCGTGAACTCCTGGACTCGCTGACCCAGCAGTGATCAACCACCGCATAGCCTCCTGGTACCGCCCTTCGGGTAAGGAGGCCCGCCCGTCGACGCACAAGAATGCGCCGCTGTCTGATGAAACGCGGAGGAAGGGACGCATCCGAGCCATGAAGACCGCTTCAGGAATCGTCAGGCGGGATTTCCGCAGTGATCGCGGAGGAACTGCCGCCGACCATTCGTGAGTCGGGTCGGCCCATCTCGGTGCGCAGTGCATTCCGGTGATGCGGTCGCGCGGCCTCAGCGCCGGACGTTCGCCGCCGCGGTGATCTGCTGGGCCTGCTCGACGATCAGTTCCAGGCGGGCATGGTGGGCGCCCTGCCAGTAGACCTGGCCGCAGTCGGCGCACTTGGCGAAGGCGTCGTAGGCGTGTTCCGTGCCGTCCTTGAGCTCGGCGCGGATCGAGTCCTTGGTCGTTTTGACGAGGTCGCCGTTGCAGGAGACACAGCGTTCCCAGGGGGCGAGTTCCGGCGCGAAGCGTTCGAGTGTCTCGCGCAGCTGCTGCTCGGGGCGGGTGCTGTAGACGTAGGCGCCGGCCCAGAGTTCGCGTCGGCGCAGGAGCCCGCGGTCTCGGGAGAGCAGGACGCGACGCTCGGCGGCCGAACGGGCCGCCAGCGCGGGGTCGCCGATGTCCGTGCTCTCGTATGCGGTGTCGATGCCCAGCAGCCGCATCCGCCGGGCCAGGGTGCCCAGATGGACGTCGAGCAGGAAGCGCAGGGGGGCGCCTTCGATCCGCTGCGGGCGGGAAACCGGGCGGACTTCCACGCTCTCACCGGCCGCCGGAACATGAGCGGTCGACACCGTCCGACCGTCCACCACGAGCCCGCCCACCTCGGTGAGGGGAACACCGAGGGATTCGACGACATGACCGAGCGTGGAGACGCCGTCGGTGACCACGGCGGTACGTCCGGTCCGGCGACGGGCGTCCACGAAAATGTGCAGTTCGGGGGCGAAACTGAGCTGTATTTCCGGTCGGATCACCGCCATAGGATGCCATCCGTTCACTTCCATGACCAACGCTTATCTCGGCCCGCACACACGGTGAGCCTCTTCCTCGAACAACGATATGTGGACTGCTCGTCCGCCCGACCGACCGTGCCGGCCGGAGATCACCTCCATGAGCGATAGGAGGTGCGCGACGATGGCGGGAAGCACGCGTATGCGGTACCACGTGTTCCCCGCCGCGGCGTTGTAGACGATCTGCGCCTCCTGTGCTGCCACCGGGATCCCTTCGGGCCGCCTCGGGATCGGACTCCAAGCAAGGAGGCGCCGGCTCGGGCGGCCTGCCGGAGGGGTCACGCGGGTGTGATGGTGATCGATCTGGTGGTGAGGCAGCTGCCGATGCCGTTCGCGTCGCGGGTCGTACTGATGAGGTGGTCGGGGTGCATGCTGTGGGCCTGGTTGATGCCGAAGGTGTCGCTGTGGACGCGGCGGGCGAGGGCCAGGCCGCGGTCGATGTCGGGAGTCCAGACCGAGCCCGACAGGCCGTCGTGGGCGTCCTCGGCGAGACGGACGGCTTCCTCCTCGTCGTCGTAGGGGATCACGGTGAGAACGGGTCCGAAGGCCTGTTCGTGGGAGGGGCGGAAGCCGGGGTCGGTATCGGCCAGGAGGGTGGGGCGCACGTACCAGCCGCGGTCGATCCCGCTGGGGAGCCCGGTGCCGCCGACGAGGGCGCGGGCCCCCCGCCGCAGGGCGCGTTCGATGTGGTCGTGGACCCGCTGCTGCTGGCGGCGGGTGGCCAGGGGGCCGATGTCGGTCGAGGGCTCGGCGGGGTCCCCGACGGCGAGGCCGCCGACCATCGAGGCGAGGGCGTCGAGGTGGTGTGCGTAGCGGCTGCGGGGCAGGAGGATCCGGGTCTGGGCGATGCGGATCTGCCCGTTGTTCATCAGGCCTGCGGTCTTGATCCCGGCGGCGACCGCGGCGGGATCGGCGTCGTCGAGCACGATGGCGGCGGAACGGCCGCCGAGCCCGAGACTGATCTGCTTGTCGGCGGCGCCACTGATCGCGGCGACCTTCCAGCAGGATTCAGAGGAGCCGGTGAAGAACACCTTGTCGACGCCGAGGTGGGACACCAGGTACTCGCCGGTCTCGGGACCTGCGGGCAGGACGCTGACCAGGCCGGGCGGCAGGCCCGCCTGGTCCAGGGCCTCCGCGAGCAGGTAGGCGTCCAGCGGGGTGCGCGGGGAGGGCTTGAGGATGACCGGGCAGCCCGCCAGCAGGGCCGGCACAAGCCGGGAGACCGCCACGAGCATCGGCATGTTCCACGGGATGATCGCGGCGACGACCCCCAGGGGTTCGTGCCGCAGGATGAGGTCTTCGCCGTGTAGGCCGCGGCTGCTCTCCTCCCACTGGTATCCCTCGGCGACGTCGGCGAGAGAGCGCATCATCGCCCACGGCAGGTCGGTGTGGCCGGAGCGGGCGAAGGTGATGGGAGCGCCCATCTGCGCAGTGACCGTCTGGGCGATGTCCTCGCGGAGCAGCCCGTACCGATGTGCCGCTGCGCGGATCACCGCGGCGCGTTCCGCTGGTTCCAGGCGCGGCCACGGTCCGTCCTCGAACGCCTCACGGGCGACGTCCACGGCCCGGTCGACGTCCTCGGGACCCGCCGCGGCGACCCTGGCCACGACCTGCTCGGTGTGCGGGGACACCACCTCGATCGTCCCGCCGTCGCTTGGCGCGGTCCACGCTCCGCCCACCCACAGACGTCCCTGATCCCTCATCGGCCCTCCATGTCCGGACCCGAAGGCCGCCACGGGGAGCAGCGGCGCCCAAGGCGGCCGCCGCGGTCGGTGCGGAGTGCCAAAGTCTCTCCCTACCAGCAGAACGGCGCGGTGGGACGCACCCGCCGGATTCCCTCGCCGAGTAACCGCGTTATTCGAGTAATGAGGTTACTCTCTCAAGGGGTTGAAGAGTAGGGCGACTTCTGCGGGGCCGGAGGTGGAGATGTCCGAGCCGCAGCCGGCCGACGTCATCGTGCGCACGGTGATCGGGCTGCTGGAGGAGGGCGGCTACGACGCCGTCCATCTGCGCGAGGTCGCCCGGCAGGCCCAGGTGTCACTGACCACGGTCTACAAGCTGTTCCCCACCCGCGACGAACTCATCGCGACGGCGGTGGAGCAGTGGATGGCCGTCAACGGCTGCGCCCAACCGGGACCGCCCCCTCCCGGAGAGAGCCTGTACGGCTGCCTCATGCGGCTGCTGCGGCATGTGTTCGAGCCGTGGGAACGCAACCCGCGGATGCTGGAGGTCTACTATCGGGCCGCCCAGGCCGGCGCGGGGGCGGAGCGGCTGATCAAGCAGGCCTACCAGGTGATCGAACCCACCGCCTGGGCCATGCTCGACGACTACGAGCCCGCCTACGTGGCCGACCTCGCGCTCATCCTCACCCACATCGCCCACGGCGTCGTCGCCCGCTTCGCCGCCGGCGAGATCCCGATCACCGAGATCCTTCCCCTGCTGGAACGCACCGTCTACCGGCTCACCGCCGATAACCGGCCCGGTACCACCCGCCGCCCGCACGTGATCCCGGTACCGGACCAGACCGCCTCCGACCGCGACGACTGACCGGTGAGGCCACGGGCCGCCCGGGCTCGCCAATGGCCGGTGGACGGCTTCCTTACGCGGGCGCCGCCCTGGTCCAGGGCGGCGCCGTGCGGTCGAGGAGGCTCCGCCCGCCGAGTCGTTGCGCGACGCGCAGAAGTGCCTGACCCGAGAGCGGCTCATCGACGCTGCATTCGAGGCATTCCACCGGCACGGCTATCAGGCGACCAACGCGAGCGTCATAGCCAAAGCCGCAGGCGCCAGCCGCGCCACCTTCTACCTGCATTTCTCCAGCAAGGCCGAGATCGTCATCGAACTGCTGGAACGGATCGAGCCCTCGGTCCTGGAGATCTACGAGCGGCTGGACGAGTTGGAGCACCCGTCCCTTCAGGACGTCCGCGACTGGGTGGCCGACACCGTCGCCTGGTGGGAACGCGACAGGCTCCGCTTCGAGGCGTTCGAGCAGGCGCTCGCCGTCGAACCCAGGGTCGCCGAACGCTGGTACTCCAGCTTCGTCCGCGCCGCCGAGAGCATGACGCGCCACCTCTCGGCCTTCTCCTCCGCCGAACGCGACGCCGAACGGCTCCGTATCATCACCTTGATGGCCCAGCTCGACAGGACCATGTACTTCACAACGGTGCAACGCGTCGCCCCCGCGGACGCCGCGCTCCTCGACGTCCTGGCACACCAATGGCACGCCGCGCTGCATCGTCGCCCTTCAGGCCTGTCCGACGGCCGGGGCCGGTAGCCGAGCCGAAACGGGAGGAGACCGATTCCTGATCGGAGTCCGGTCCACGGCGTGATCCGGGCGGGCGGCGTCCGAGCGCCCTCGCGAACGGCGGGTTGAGAATCCCGATCGGGTCGGCGACAGGCATCCAGGATGCGGTCGACGGGGCCGTCGGGGAGGAGCTCTCCGCTCAGCGCGGCGTGGACATGGCCGAGTCTCTCGTCGTTGTCCGTGGTCGCCGTGGCACGGGCGATGAGCCGGATCGCGTGGACGTCACCACGGCGAAGGAGTGCGTGGCAGCGGGGCGGCTCACCGGTCGGGAGGCACGATCCCCGGGGTCGCCCAGCCGTTTCGCATCAGGGCGTTGAGCGCCGGGGGCGAGGATTCGTCGGCCATGGCGGCTCCGCGCACCCAGCTTGTGGCGAGCACGCTCAGGAACAGGTCCCGGCCGCGCACCTCGGGGCGGGCGCCGCCGTCACGTTGGGCCGCGTGGAGGAACTCATCGGTGGTGGTGATGTAGCCCTGGCATGTCAGGGCCAGCGGGGATGTGTCCTCGGTGAGCGCCATCCGCAAGGGCTCGGGCAGTCCGTCGAAGGCCGTGGCCCACCATTCCAGCGCGTCCAGCCACTGGGCCAGCGCTTCGGTGGAGTCGCGCGCCTCCTTTCGGATGGCGTCGCGACGGGACACCAGCTCGTCCTCGCGCGCCTTGAGCAGTGCGGCGAGCAGCGCCTCCCGGTTCGGGAAGTGCCGGTAGAGGGTGCCGGGACCGACGCCGGCCCGTTTGGCGATGGCTTCCAGGGAACCGGTGATGCCGTGCTCGGAGAAGTACTGCTCGGCGACGCCGAGGATGTGCGTCCGGTTCCGCTGCGCGTCCGTCCGCGGCCTGCGCGCGCGGGCGCCTGTCGTCTCGGGCACGTCCGACCACCCCTCTTTGACAAAACGGAGGCAGCCTCCGTATATTGGCGATGCCTAAACGGATGCTACCTCCGGATTCAGTCGCGCGGCTACCCGCCGCACTGCCGTCCCGCAGTCGGGAAAGCGGCGTCCAGGTCCCCATCAGTCGAAGGACGTGTCGTGACCACCCCACAAATGCTCCTGGCCATCCAGATCGCCAACGGACCGCCGTCTTCACACCTCTGCTGATGACCGCGGCCATGCGCCTGTTCCCCGCCGCCCGCCACGGTCGGATGATGGAGCTGGTCACGGCCGTGGCGTCGGCGGTCGGCATGCCTCGATGCACGCCTGGGCATGGATCCAAGTACGATCACGCAGCTTTCAAGCGGCTGGACGCGCCGGATGGCCACGCGGACCTTGATCCTGCGGACGAGCGATGGGCGCTGGCGGACCTGACACCTCGTGGCTGCGCTCTCGAATCCGAGAACCGGGACATCACCGACAAGATCAAGTTCGAATACCGGCTGTAGATCAGGATCCGGACGGCCTCCGTCGCACGCGCGCACCCTGCAGTCGAGTGCGCCCTTACCAGTACAAGGAGACTCCAATGAAGATCGGCATTCTGGGTGTCGGGCATATCGGCAAAACCTTGGCTCAGCGGTTGAGCGCGGCCGGACATGAGGTGAAGGTGGCCAACTCGCGCGGCCCGGAGACGATCGGGGCCGATGTGCTGGCCTCGGGCGGACGAGCGGTCACGGCGGCTGAGGTCGTGGCGGACGTCGACGCCGTGATCCTCTCGATCCCCTTCAGTAATCTCCCGCAGGTCGCGCCGCTGATCACCGGCGTGCCGGCCGACACAGTCGTCATCGACACGTCGAACTACTATCCGATGCGAGACAGCAGGAACGAGGCCGTCGACGCCGGCCAGGTCGAGAGCCTGTGGGTCGCCGAACAGCTGGGCCGGCCTGTCGCCAAGGCATGGAACACCATCGGTTCCGACTCGCTCGCGAACAAAGGCAAACCCGCGGGAAGCACGGATCGCATCGCTCTGCCCGTTGCAGCCGACAGCCCAAGAGATCGCGACCTGGCGATGGCGCTCGTCGAGGACACCGGGTTCGACGCATTCGACGCCGGGACGCTCGCGGAATCGTGGCGGCAGCAACCCGGCACACCCTGCTACGGCACAGACCTCACTCGCGAGGAGCTGCCGGGCGCACTGGCGGCGGCGGACGCGACGCGATCGCCGAAGCGACGGGATCTGGCGGTCGCTGCGATCCAGGAAAGAGTCGGGGACGCCACAACGAATCCGGATGCGGAATACGGCGTCCGCCTGAGTCGTGCCCTGTTCATGTGAGCACAAGACCCACGATGACGCAGCATCCCGATCGCCGCGCTGCACGGTCAAGGAGGACCGCGACGCGCGGCAGGCCGAGCAACCGCCGCAACCGACCCGGGACGCCCGAGCTCGGCGGGCATCGAGGAACGGGCTGCCAAGAAGGACGGGCCCGCCGGCACGACTCAGAAAGGGAACAACATGAAGATCACGGTCATCGGTGCGGGGGCGATCGGGGGGAATCTGGCCCGCAAGCTCAGCGCGGTCGGTCACGACGTGCAGATCGCCGACGCCCGGGGGCCGGAGAGCGTCCCGGCCGACGTGCTGGACTCCGGCGCCCGCGCTGTGGCCCTGGACGATGCCGCGCGGGACAGGGACGTGATCATCCTGTCGATTCCGTTCGACCGGGTCCCGGAGCTGGCCGCACCGCTGTCCTCGGTTTCTGATGAGACGGTGGTCATCGACACCTCCAACTACTACCCCCATCTCGGCGGCCGTATCGAGGCGGTGGACAACGGGCAGGTGGAGAGCGTGCGGAACGCCGAGCTGCTGGGCAGGCCGCTGGTCAAGGCATGGAACGCCGCCCTGGCCGAAACACAGCGGACCAAGGGCGTCCCGGCGGGAACCCCGGGGCGCATCGCCATCCCCGTCGCAGCCGATTCGCCGCGGGCGCGGCGAGTGGCCATGCAGCTGGTGGACGATACGGGCTTCGACCCCTTCGATGCCGGTGTGCTCGCCGACTCCTGGCGCCAGCAGCCCATGAGCCCGGCCTACTGCACCGAGTTGACCTTGGAGGAGATGGGGCTGGCGCTGGCCGCCGCCGACCGGGACAAAGACGTGCGCGTCCGCGACAGCATGATGGAGCGCTTCGCCGCCCTCGGTGACGCCCCCTCGCTGGAGGACGTCGTCGAGATGAACCGCGCCGCCCACCGCTGACACCCGGGCCACCACGCCCGCACGACGAACACGCGCGGGTGCCGTCGGCGGCATCCTTTCGAGCACATCCGAACGCCGCGAGATCAAGTGCGGAGCGGGTGGCGGCCATGCCCGCCGAGATCGGGCCGGTGGGCATGGCCGAGCCGATCACCGGGTTCGTCGGCGAGGGCCTCCAGCTGATCGTGGACTACGCGGGGTTCGGGACCACCACCGTCCAGGCCGTGGAAACGCTCGGCATCGATGGTGGCGCCGTACGGGGGAGCGGTGATGCCGCCGCTCCAGGCCGCGAAGATCGAGTCGGGCGTCGCCAACGGTGGTCCTGTTTGTTGGATATGCGGTTATAAGGACTGTGGTCATTGCTCTGAGGGCGGCGTGGTCAAGCCTGGGCGGGTGTTCGACCGGGACTTCGCGTGGCGGCACCTGGTGGCCTTCGTGGAGCGCCGGAGCGATCGTCCGCAGCTCGCGGTCTGATCGCCGCGTTCGTAGTCCAGGATCGGCGCACTTGGCCGGAAGGCCGCAAACCGCACTCAGCCGTCTACGTTGGGGCGGATGAGGATGGAGATCGACGAGCTCGAGGGGTGGCTGCGGGAGCGGCTGCCGGGGTTGGCGGAGGAGCACGGGGTGCCGGGGGCGGCGGTCGCCGTCGGAACCGGGGGGCGGGTGGTCGAGGCGGCGGCGGGAGTGCTGAGCACGGCGACGGGGGTGGAGGCGACGGTCGACTCGGTGTTCCAGATCGGGTCGGTCACCAAGGTGCTGACGGCGACGCTGGTGATGGGGCTCGTCGCCGACGGGCTGGTGGAGCTCGACGCGCCGGTGGCCAGGTACCTTCCCGGGTTCCGGGAGGCGACCGTCCGGCAGTTGCTGTGCCACACGGCCGGGTTCGAGGGGGATGTGTTCACCGACACGGGCAAGGGGGACGACTGCCTGGAGAGGTACGTGGAACTGCTGGCCGACGTGTCGCAGACCTTCGAGCCCGGACAGATGTTCTCCTACAACAACGCCGGTTACAGCGTGCTCGGGCGGATCGTCGAGGTCGTACGGGGCGAGCCGTTCGACCGGTGCATGCGGGACTACCTGTTCACGCCCCTGGGCATGACGCACGCGGCGAACGACCCGTACGAGGCGATCTTGCATCGCGCGGCGGTGGGGCACCTGGGCGGGCGGCCCGTCCCGGTCTGGGCGATGGCGCGCTCGAACGCGCCCGCCGGGTCGATGCTCGCCATGACGGCGCGCGACCTGCTGACCTTCGCTCGGGCGCATCTGGCCGAGGAGAAGCTGCGGGCCATGCGCGAGCCGCAGGTCGCCCTGCCGGACATCGGCTGGGGGACGGCCTGGGGCCTGGGTTGGGCGCTTTACGACCTGCCGGGCGGTCCGGTGTTCGGCCACGACGGCAACACGATCGGGCAGTCGGCCGTCCTGCGGGTCGACCCCGGCCGCGACGTGTCCGTGGCGATCCTCACCAACGGCGGCGATCGCAAGCCGTTGATGAAGGAGATCCTCGGCAGGGTCGTCGAGTCGCCCGCCGAGCCCGTCCCGGATCCCGCGGCGCGCCCGGACGCAGGGCGCTGCGCGGGCGTCTACCTGTCGAGCACGAGTCGGACCACGGTGAGCGGGGACGATCGGGGACGGCTGTGGCTCGAGCAGGTCCCGCTCGGCCTCGCGGCGCAGGCCGGCGACGAGCCGTACCGGACGGAGCTGCTCGGCTGGCGGGGCGACTCCCTGCTGCCCGCCGAGCCCGGCCGCGGGCCCGTCGCGTTTCTGGGAGACGACGGCGAGGGCCGTGCGCGTTACCTGCACACGGGCCGGGCCGATGTCCGTGCGGCCCTACGGACCGGAGCCGAAGGTCCAGGAGTCCCGGTGGCAATGAAGAAATTTGGCTGACTACGCCTCTGGAACGCGGTTTTGCAAGTGAGCGACGCGGGCTTGGCGGGTGATCGACATGGCGGTTACGGTTCTGAGCGTGAGGTGGACGTAGGCCTGTGAGCGGCGGAGAGGAAGAACCGACGAACCCGGGCGGCGGCGGGCCGCATGCGGGTCTTCGCCGGTATGTGCTGACCGGGGCTCCTGGCGCGGGCAAGACCGCGATCGCTCACCGGATGAGGAAGCGCGGGCATGCGGTGATCGACGAGGCGGCCACCGATGTCATCGCCTGCCGGCAGTCCCGCGGTGAGGAGGAACCCTGGAACGGCCCCGGTTTCATCGAAGAGATCGTCCGGGTGCAGCGGCGGCGCCAGCGGGCATCTGCCGACGCCGGGACGGTCGTGCAGATCTATGACCGCTCCCCGCTGTGCACGCTGGCCCTGGCCCGGTACCTGGACCGTCCGGTGCCCGCGGCACTGAGCGCGGAAATCGACCGCATGACGCGCGAGAACGTCTACGATCCGCAGGTCTTCTTCGTCCATCCGATCGGTTTCATCGTCGCCACCGCGGCGCGTCGGATCTCCTTCGAGGAGTCACTGGTGTTCGCACGCGTTCATGAGCAGGTGTACCGGGAGCACGGCTACGGCCTGATCGACGTGCCGCCAGGCCCTGTCGAAGAACGCGTGGCTTTGATCGAGGAACGCATCCGAACGTCGCCGTGACCGCAAGCCGGTGCGGGTCGCTTGCGGCGCAGAACGTCTTCGCGAGCCCGTAGGGCCGGTCACCCTGACTCCGTCAGGCGTCGAAACGGTCGCGCGCGCTCTCGATGTGGCCGAGGTGCTGGTGGGTCCAGCCGCATATGGCGTCGACCGCGGTGCGCAGGCCCCGGCCCGGTTCGGTGAGGGTGTACTCGACCCGCGGCGGCACGGTGGGGTACACCTTCCGGTCGACCAGGCCGTTGCGCTCCAGCATGCGCAGGTTCTGGGTGAGCATCTTGTGGCTGACGCCCTCGACCTCGTTCCGCAGCTCGTTGAAGCGCAGGGTGCGCTCGCCGAGCGCCTCGATGATCAGGAACGCCCACTTGTTGGCGACGTCCGAGAAGATCTCCCGCGCCAGGGAGTCGGCGCGCCGCAGGTCGGCGTCTTCGGGCAGGCCCTTGAGCAGTTGCTTGGTCACCATCAGGTTCCTCGGTTACCGAAAAGTGCGTTCTTCCAGATCAACCTTCACTCTCCTACAGTTCCCAAGTAACCACAAGAGAGTGAACCGGAAGGACGAGCACCATGGCCACCATCGATGTCTTCACCTACAACGTGCCGGCCGAGAGCGATTTCGGCTACTCACAGGCGATCAAGTCCGGCGAGCTGGTCCACGTCTCCGGACAGCTCGCGTTCGATGAGGCGGGCGAGTTCCTCCACGCGGACGACTTCGCCGCCCAGCTCGAGCAGACCCACGCCAACATGGACAGGGTCCTGGACCACTACGGCGCCACCCGGAACCAGATCGTCTCGCAGACCCTGTACCTGGTGGACCTGCGGCAGAACGCCGCGGCGGTGGCGGAGGGCAACCTGGGGTACTTCGGCGACCACCGCCCGGCCAGCACGGTCCTGGGCGTCACCGAGCTGACCTTGCCCGGCCAGGTCATCGAGATCAGCTTCATCATCGACATGAAACTGCCCGCTTGAGGTCCCCCATCCGGCACGGGCGGCCGGGTGGGGGAGGGGCCAGCCATGGATGAAGAACTTGCCGGTGACGGGTCGGCCGAGCCAGGTCGCGGTGATCTGGACCTCGGTGTCGATCGGCACGGAGCCGCTCACGGTGACCGGGACGACGCCGCCGGACACCCCGGGCGGTCCGACCTCGACACCGGGGGTGGCGCTCGCCAGGGCGATCCTGGCGCCGGACGGGGTGAGGCTCGTGCCGATCGAGACGGGGATCTCGTTGTTGCGGGTGCCGGGGCCGGGGACCGAGCCCGGCTTGGCCGAATAGCGGTCACCGAGGGAGAGTTTCCAGCGGGGCGGTGGCGATCAGAACCTGAATACCCGAGACTTTGCGCTTCGGACGGTTGTGCTCAGCGGTGGCCGCCACTCGATGATCATCATGTTGAGTAGCCAACACCCGAACCGCAAAAACGATCAGGATCTGCCGCTGACATCCCCAAAAAGGGATCAAACGGTGCGACCACGGCGCTGATCACCAACGCCATCATCGCCGTCGGGCAGTTCCAGCGCGGCCTTCGAAACGACTTCACTGCTGAAGGCCGCTACCGTGGTCGCCTGCACCCACGGAGTGAGCCGCGACGCCGTGCGAACCGCGCTCGTCGGCCTACTGCCCGACCGGTCCGCCTGGCAGGCCGATCCCTGAAGGGCGGCTCGCCGTGGCCGTAGGGGTTCGGGCCGCATCAGGAGCGCGCCTCATCCGGCGGGTCGACGGTGAGGAGGTCTCCGGGCTGGCAATTCAGGGCGTGGCAGATGCGGGTGAGGGTGCTGAAGCGGATCGCTTTGGCGCGTTCGTTCTTGAGGATCGACAGGTTGACGGTGGTGATGCCGACCCGGTGGGCGAGTTCGGCCAGCGTCATGCCGCGTTCGGCGAGCAGGCGGTCGAGGTGGAGCCGGACCCGGTGGTCGTCTTCGGCGGGCATCAGACGACCCCGGCCAGGTCTTCGCGCATCCGGGTGCCGACCTGCATGACGCGGGCGATGGTGAGCAGGCCCAGCCCGGTCAGCAGGTCGGTCAGCGGGAGGGTGAGCACGCCTTCGAGCAGGATGATCCCGATGCCGTTGTGCAGGATGTCGTCGGACACGGCGAAGGTGTCGACCAGTGCGGCGTCCATGCCGTCCTGGATCGCGTGGGCGAGGTAGCCGCCGGCGATCAGCGTCCAGCCGATGACACGGAGCCGGACGGCGACCAGCGGGCTGAACGGACTGTCGGTCTCGGCCGTGCGCAACAACCTGAAGAACAGGAAGAACACCGTGAAGTACAGCAGGAATCCCGGCGCCTGCGTCATCGAGTACAGGACGCGCTGCGTCATGCTCGGTGTGTCATCGCACATCTGCAGGTTCTTCACCAAGAGCATGGTGTCCGGCTGGACCAGCTTGCGGTAACCGGTCAGGCCCTTGTCGTATTCGTTGCCGGCGAAGCGCAGCTCGGGCGTTGTGCATACCGCGGTGTCGCCCACGCCCAGGAAGCTGGTGCGGTCGTTGAAGGCCGTGTACAGGACCCCGGAGACCGTGGAGATCACCAGCAGGGCGAGTATGAACCGGACAGCGAAAGAGAAAGGCTGCAGGGGGTTGCGCGAAGCGCGACTCATGCGAGGTCCTGACATATCGAGATTCGATGGGGGGACCGATATCCGATACCAACGACTCTCGATACGTCAAGCCACCACTGGCGGCCACGCCTTCCGAGCATCCCAAAGCCGTCGCGAAGGTCGTCGATGATCTGGACGAGCTGCTCGCCTTCTATGATTATCCCGTCGAGCACTGGCAACTGGAAGAACCGGCCTGACTTGATCCACAGGTCTTGACCATTGCTCGTCAGGCATCCGCATCCGGCCCGGCACTCAGTTCACCGGCCACGGGCAGGCCTTGGCCATGGCCGAGAGCGGTGGCGGTCTCCTCCAGGATTCCGGTGAGCTCCACAGCCTGGAGTTCGGCCACGAAGACCGTTCCCGCCTGCTCGGGATGCTTGAGCAGGTGCGCCTCCCGCCAGAACTCCAACGTGATCACCAGGCCGTCCTCCTCGCGCCAGAGGAACGACGTCACGTTGTCGGTCGTGGGTCCCCAGCCCCAGCGGCCGAAGAATCCGAATCGCTCGTATTCTTGTTCGCCGTCCATGATCTCGGCCAGGAGTCGCCGATGGACGGCAGCCGGAGACATGTCGAAGGGCCGGACGGGAACAGGTCCGGAGCGCACCCAGGTTGCGGTGCGCGCCACAGCGTGGCGGAACTGATCGACGTAGGCCATGTTGTCGTCGCACGTCAACCACTGACCGGCGGCCCACAGGTCCACACGGCGCAGCGCAAGACCGTCCCGGTCGCCGACGTCTACGGCAAATCGCCGCTTGTCGCCCAGAAGTCCCGTCATCCGAGCACCGTGGCAGATCCATCGCCCCACACCGATAAGACTCGCCCTGTCATGCACACCTCAGCAAGAGCAATGCCGGCATCGCGCCCAGGGATGGATGGCAAGCCTGGACTTGTTGTCCCGGACCCGCCTCGACCTCGCGACAGTCGAGGTGGGCGGGATCGCCCTGGGGTCCCCGGCCACCAGGGTTCCGCGCCGGAGCGGGCATCGGCGGGGAGTGCCACGACACTGACGGGCGGCGGCTGACCCTGCGCCAGACGAGGGAGCGCGGTTCGGCCCGTCAGGGGCTCGTTTCGGCAGGCGGGCCTTCACTTCTGTTATCCATCATCCAGTTTCTGTATGTTGTATGACGCTGGTGGTGTGTGATGCGCCTCCTGTTCTGGATGGAGCCCATCGATGTCCCCCGTCGACGACCCGCCGCCGGTGCCGGCCGGGAACCGCTGATGTTCCGCGTGCCTTCACCCTGCTCCCCGAGCGGAGGGAACCGCGGGGGGCGCGTCCGGCGCCGAACCGCGACCCCTCGTCCTGCGCGGCGGGGAGCCAGCACACGCCCGTCCGTCTCACCACCCCGATCCGGAGGCAGCATGACCGCCCATCGTGTCCTCGACCAGACCATCACCATGCCCGTCGCGGTCCGCGACGCCTCCGCCGCGACGGTCATCTACGACGTCGACCTGGCGGCAGCCCGGCGCCTGGCGCCCGAGGGGTTCGAGGTGGTCGAGTCC
Source organism: Actinocorallia populi (assembly GCF_002995495.1). Taxonomy (GTDB): domain Bacteria; phylum Actinomycetota; class Actinomycetes; order Streptosporangiales; family Streptosporangiaceae; genus Actinocorallia; species Actinocorallia populi. The sequence goes on from NZ_PVZV01000012.1 coordinate 60,610, forward strand.
CAGCCCGGCCGTGCGCAGTTCGTCCTCGCACTGATCGACTACCGGGACAACGACCTGGGCTCCTACCTCGAGATCGGGACGATCCTGTTCGTCCGGCCGGACGGCAGCGGTCCCGAGGGCACCTTCATCACCCGCCTGCCCGTCGACCAGGAGTTCACCTGCGTGGCCGGCAACCAGATCTGGGGATATCCCAAGACGGTCGAGCACATCGAACTCACCCAGACGCCGACCACCTCCCGCTGGACCCTCACGATGGACGGCGCGCTCGTCCTGGACATCACCGTCCCCCGCGGCGGGACCGACGAGATCCCCGTCATGGAGATGACCTCCTACACGATGCTCCGCGGCCGCCCCCACGCCACGGTCTTCACCCAGGGCGGCACCGGCGCCCGGCTCCAGGTCGGAGGCGAGGGCGTCAGCCTGCTCCTGGGCGACCATCCGGTCGCCGCCGAACTCGCGGGGCTCGGGCTGCCCTCCGAGCCGGTCTCCGCGGTCTGGATCGAGAAGATGCAGGGTTCGTTCGAGGAGCCCCGGCCCGTGGCCGGCGAGCGCGTGGCATCGAGCGGAACGGAGAGCGGTCGATGAAGCTCGACGTGCAGCTGGACGGCCGGCCGGACGAGGCGGTGCAGCGCGCGCGCACGCTGATCGCCGCCGGGGTGGACGGCCTGTTCACCTTCGAGGGCCCGCACGATGTGTTCCTGCCGCTGATCGTCGCGGCCGGATCGTCGGACGTCCCGCCGACCGACCTGATGACCAACGTCGCGATCGCGATCCCGCGCAGCCCGATGCACCTGGCCCACATGGCCTACGACCTGCAGCTGCTGAGCAAGGGCAGGTTCCGGCTCGGGCTGGGCTCGCAGATCAGGCCGCACATCGAGAACCGGTACGGCTCGACCTGGAGCAGGCCGGCCGCCCGGATGCGCGAGACGGTGCTCGCGGTGAAGGCGATCCTGAACTCCTGGCAGGACGGTACCCGGCTCGACTTCCGCGGCGAGTTCACCAAGCACACCCTGATGCCCGCGACGTTCGTCCCCGGACCCAACCCCCACGGCGTGCCGCCGGTCCTGCTCGGCGCGCTGGGCCCGGTGATGACCCGGACCGCGGCCGAGGTCGCCGACGGGCTGCTGGTGATGCCGTTCCACAGCCACCGGCATTTCCGCGAGCGCACCCTTCCGGCCGTGGCCGAGGGCCTGAAGCTGGCGGGCCGCGAGCGGATCGACCTGTACCCGCAGGCGATCGTCGCCATGGGCGACACCCCCGAGGAGATCGAGGCCGCGTCCTTCGGGGTGAAGGCGCTGCTGGCGTTCTACGGCTCGACTCCGGCGTACCGGCCGGTCCTGGACATCGAGGGATGGGGTGACCTGCAACCGGAGCTGAACGCGCTGTCGAAGACCGGCGACATCATGACGATGATCGGGCTGATCGACGACCGGATGATGCGGACCCTGGCGGTCGTCGGGACACCGGCCGAGTGCGCGGCCGAGATCAGGAGCCGGTTCGGCGACGTCGCCGAGCGGATCTGCGCCTACTTCCCCGGGTCGACACACCCGCCGGAGACGATCGCCGCTCTCGCGGCGGAACTCAGGACGACGGGATCCGGATGAGCGCGAGCCCGCACTCGGTCTTCGAGCGCGGGCTCCGCACGGCGGTGGACGGTCTGGTCCTGCTCCCCGGCCGTAAGGGGCGGGGCGTCTCGCGGTTCGCGGGCCGCACGCCGTAGAGGAGGATGCGGACCGTCCTGTCGATCCAGTCCGGGGTGAGGCCGTCGGGTCCTCTGGTCAGGATGGCGGCCAGGGCGGAGCCGATGACCATCTCCAGCATCACGAGCGCGTCGACCTCGGCGTCGAGCTCCCCGCTTTCGACGGCCGCGGCGAGGTTGTCGTCGAGCCCGCGCCACCCCTGGGCGGAGAACCGTTCGAGGAGGCGCCGGTGGATGACCGGATCGGTCGCGGCCTCGGCGATCAGGCCGGGTACGGAGATGCGGGCCAGGGGCGTGGTCAGGAGCTCCGCGGTCCGTCGCACCAGCTCGCGCAGGTCTTCGGCGAAGGAGCCCGTCTGGGGCGCGCCGACGGTGACGCTGTCGCGGAAGGTCGCCTCGTGGACGAGGTGGGCCTTGCTGGGCCAGCGCCGGTAGACCGCGGGCCGGGACGTGCCGGCGCGGTCGGCGATGGCGGCCACGGTCACCTCGGCGTAGCCGACCTCTTTCAGCAGCTCGGCGGCTGCGGTCAGGACGGCGTCGTCGATGCGGGCGTTACGAGGTCTTCCAAGGGGGTTGTTCATTTCCGAGCACAGTGTAACGTAGCTGCCGTGAAGCAGCCTCGGAGCGAGCTCGTCGAGTTGTCGGACGTCATCGATGCGAGGTATGGCGGCAAGGCCCTGGGCCTCGCGAAGCTCGCCGCCGCCGGTTTCCCGGTGCCCGCCGCGTTCGTCATCGCGAACGCCGACGCCATGGAACTCCCCGCCGAACTCGAAGACCGCTACACCCGGATGTCCGTCTCGCAGAAGGCGGTCGCGGTGCGTTCCTCGGCCGCGGGCGAGGACGGCGCCGTGAGTTCCTTCGCCGGCCAGTACGAGTCGGTCTTGGGGGTGACCGAATACGACCACCTCCTCGCCGCGATCCGGCATTGTGCGGCCTCCGCGTCCTCCGACCGCGCGACCGCCTACCGGTCGGACGCCGGGATCTCCGGCGCCATGCATCTCGTGGTCCAGGAGATGGTCGACGCGCGCGCCGCAGGCGTCGTGTTCACCGCGGACCCGGCGAGCGGCCGGCGCGACCTCTGCGTGGTCGACGCGGTTCCCGGCCTCGGCGAGTCGCTGGTCGACGGCTCCGCGAGCTCGGACCACTACGAGGTCGACCCCACCGGACGGATCACGAACCGCCAGACCACGGAGAGTCCGGCGCTCACCGACGACGAGGTCACGGCCGTCGCGGCCGGAGCCCGGCGCGCGGAGGCGCTGTGGGGAACGCCCCTGGACCTCGAATGGGCGATCGACCAGGCCGGTGGGATCCGCTGGCTCCAGGCGCGGCCGATCACCACCCTGCCCGGGGACCTGAACGAGATGGACAGCGCTGTCGCGGGCGAGGACCACGTCTACACCCGGTGCAACATCGGCGAGATGATGCCCGGCGCCTTCTGCCCGCTCACGGCGTCCGTCAGTGGGCAGGCGATCGAGTACGCGATGCAGATGGTCCAGGTCGCCGGCGGGTTCCAGGACTCCTACCGCGCGGACCGCTGGCTGCAGCTCGGCTACTTCTCCGGCCACCTGTTCCTCAACATGACCGAGGGCACGGCCCTGAGCGCGGGGATCCTGGGCAACTCGCTCGAGCAGTACTCGTTGTCGATCGCGGGCAGGATCGTCCCCGAGCTGGTGCCCAAGCCGCCGAAGCCGTTCGCCCGCCGCCTGGTCAACACCGTCCGGCTGACCACGTTCGCGCTCTCGGCGGGCCGGGCGATCCGGCGCCTGGACCGCGACCTGGCCCGCTTCACCGCGCCGTCCGCGACGGAGCCGTCGGCCCTGCTCGCCGAGCTCGACGCGGCGATCACGCTCTACAACGAGGCCACGCTCACCCACGTCCGGTCCTCTTCGCGCTCCGCCGTCGCCGCGAACATGCTCGAGCAGACGGTCACGCGCGAAGCGGTCCGCGCGGGCCGCAGCGAGGACGAAGGCCGCTCTCAGGCCGCCGCGCTGATGGCCGGTGCCACCAACGTCGAGAGCGCCGTCATGCTGGAGCACCTGGACGACGTCGTAGGACGGCTGGCCGCTGACAAGGCGGAAGCCGAGGCGTTCCTCGATCCGGACCCCGCCGAGGCCGTGACCCGGCTGGTCGCGGGCGGCGGTCCGACCAGCCGTACGTTCAACGAGTTCCTGCGGCGCCACGGCCACCGGGGCTACCGGGAGCTGTGCGTGCGCGACCCGTCCTGGGCGGACGATCCCGAAGGCCTCGGCACGATCATGCAGGCCATGCTCCGTGCCCGCCTTCTCGCCGGAGGCGCCACCCGACCTGCCCACGCGGCGCCGCAGGAGGACGTCTCCCCGGTGGCGCGGGTGATGGCCCGCCTGGCGCGGGCGGGGGCACGCGGACGTGAGGCGACGAAGTCCCGGATGGTCCTGGTCGCCCACCGGCTCAGCCACGGCTACCGCCTGCTGGGGGAGCGGCTGGCCGCGACGGGACGGCTGCCCGACGCCGACCTGGTGTTCTTCTTCGACCGGTCGGAACTGCCGGAGCTCGTGGGCGCCGACGACGTCGGGGACCTGGTCGACCGCGCCCGGGCGCGCCGAGCGGCGCTCGCGTTCCAGGCCCGGCTCGAGTTCCCCGACGTCTCCGTCGGCAAGCCCGTCCCGATCCGGCCGCGTCCTGCCCAGGAGACCGAGGACGGCGTGATCGTCGGACGTCCCGCGTGCGGCGGCGTCGTCGAGGGAACCGTCCGCGTCGCGACCACGATCGCGCAGGCCCGGGAACTGCGACCCGGAGAGGTCCTGGTCGCGCCCGTGACGGACGTCGGCTGGACGCCGTACTTCACCCTGATCGCCGCGCTCGTCACCGACATCGGCAGCTCGGTCTCCCACGGCGCCGTCGTCGCCCGCGAGTACGGCCTGCCCTGCGTGGTCAACACCCAGGGCGCCACCCGCGTGCTCCGCACCGGAGACCGGGTCCGGGTCGACGGCGACCGCGGCACCGTGACCCTGCTGGACCATTCCCCCACCCCCGCGTAAAGCGACCCGGAGGTCTCACCGTGCCCGAGGTACCTGGCGTCTTCCCGCTCGACGAGTACCCGATCCACCAGATCCCCGCTCCCATCGAATGGGTCGGCAGCAGCGACCGGAACTTCTACGACCGGTCCTACTGGAACGCCCACGACCGCACCGGCGACATCATGCTGATCACCGGGATCGGCTACTACCCGAACCTCGGCACCAAGGACGCGTTCCTGCTCGTCCGGCGCGGTGACGAGCAGACGGCGCTGCACTTCGGCGACAGGCTCGACGGCGACCGGCTCAACCAGCACTGCGGCAACTACCGGATCGAGGTCATCGAGCCGCTCAAGACGTCACGGCTGATCGTCGAGGAGACCGAGGGCATCTCGCTCGACATCACCTGGCGCGGCCTCTTCCCCGCGATCCCCGAGCAGCGCCACATCATGCGCACCGGCGGCCATCGCGCGACGCTCGACGCCCAGCGCTTCGCCCAGGTCGGCTCCTGGGAGGGCAGCCTGACCATCGACGGCCAGGAGTACGACATCACCCCGGACATCTGGCGCGGCACCCGCGACCGCTCCTGGGGCATCCGGCCGGTCGGCGAGAGCGAGCCCGCGGGCGCTCCCGGGCAGCCGCCGTTCGAGGGAATGTGGTGGCTCTACGTCCCCATCGCCTTCGACGACTTCGCGATGATCGTCATCATCCAGGAGGAGCCCGACGGGCACCGCATCCTCAACGACTGCCACCGCGTCTGGCCGGACGGGCGAACCGAGCAGCTCGGCTGGCCGCTCATCACCACGAACTACCGGCCCGGCACCCGCACGCCCCTGACGGGCACCATGAGCTTTCGCACCCCCGACGGAACCGACGTCCTCGTCGAACTCGCATCGCTCCTTCCCCTGGCCATCCACGTCGGCGGCGGATACGGCGGCGACTCCGACTGGGCGCACGGCCAGTGGAGGGGCGAAGGATGGAGCGAACGCGTCACCTACGACATGACCGACCCGCAGATCATCGGACGCGTCCCCTTCGGCCTGACCGACAGCGTCGGCCGAGCGGTCTGGCGCGAAGGGGACAAGCCGCCGCTCGAAGGCTGGGGCCTGTACGAACACGGCGTCATCGGCGTCCACCGGCCCTCCGGATTCCACGACTGGCTCACCAACGCCCCGTGAACCGGCGCCGGGTCGCGGACTCCACCCGCGTGATGACCCGGACGGAAGCGGGAGGGTGTGCGGGCACCGCGCGTGCTGTGCGGTGCCCGTCAGGCGGTTCGCGGGTCGGGGGAGGCTCGGGCTGTTTCGGGATCAGGAGCGGCCGGGGGTCAGCGCGGCCGCGGCCGCCGCGGCGACGGCCGCTGCGGCAGCGGCCAGGAGGAAGCCGTCGGTGAATCCGGTCAGGGTGCGGCCGGCGATGGCGGCGGCGGCGACGCTCGAGATGACGGCGGCGCCGAGGGAGGCGCCGAGTTCGTGGAAGGTGCTGACGATCCCGGAGGCGATGCCGGATTCGTGCGGGGCGACCCGGCCCAGCGCCGTGGCCGAGGCGACCACGAACAGCGCTCCGGCCCCCGCTCCCGCGACCGCCATCCCGGCCACGACCGTCACCGGGCCGAGCGACAGCACCGGCACGGCCATCCCGACCGCTGCGACGAGCAGGCCGGCCACGGCCATGCGGCGTGCTCCGGCGGCGCCCAGGGCCCGGCCGGTGAGGTCGGCTCCGGCCATCGTCGCCAGGGCGACGGGCAGGAACAGCAGGCCGGTGTGCAGGGCGCCGTAGCCGCGGGCGTGCTGGAAGTAGAAGGTGCCGAGGAAGAACGCCGCGATGCTCAAGGCGGTGGCCATCAGGATGAGGAACGCACCCGCGGCCACGGGGCGGCGGACCAGCATCGCCACGTCCATCAGCGGCGAGCGCGCCTTCTTCTGCCAGAGCGCGAACACCGCGTAGCCGGCGGCGGCCGCCAGCAGGAGCAGGCCGGTGGCGGCGGCGAGCCAGCCGTGGTCTCCGGCGCGGATCAGCGCGAAGATCAGTGTGCCGGAGGAGGCGGTGACCAGCAGCGCGCCGAGCACGTCCAGCCGGGGACGCGGACCGGCCGCGCCGGTGCGCGGCAGCATCCTCGCCAGCGCCACCGCGATCACCAGCCCGATGGGCACGTTGACGTAGAAGACCCACGGCCAGCCCGGACCCGCGGTGATCAGCCCGCCCAGCAGGACGCCCAGAGCCGCGCCGCCGCCGCCGAGCGCCGACCACACTCCCAGTGCCCGGTTGCGCTCCTCGCCGTCGAACAGGCCCACCACCAGCGACAGGGCCGCCGGGGACAGCAGCGCCGCGCCCACGCCCTGGGCGACGCGCCCGCCCAGCAGCATCTCGGCGGAGCCGGCCGCTCCGGTCGCCAGTGAGCCCGCGACGAAGACCGCCAGTCCCGCGACCACCACCGGCTTGGCCCCGACCAGGTCGGCGATCCTCCCGCCCAGCAGCATCAGGCCGCCGAAGGCCAGGGTGTAGGCGGTGACCGTCCAGGCCACGGCCTGGCGGCCCAGCCCCAGGTCGACCTCGATGTGCGGCAGCGCGATGGCCACGACGGTGACGTCGAGGATCAGCATCAGCTGGGCCACCCCGAGGAAGCCCAGGAGACGCCACCGCAGCGGATGCGCCGCGTCCTGCGGCGCGGCGGAGGCCTGATCTCCACGTGCGGGCGGATCGGACTGTCGGGTCATGGCGAACGCCTCCCTTAACTCGTACTCATGCATACGACTTTGCGGTTGCGGGGAGAGTAACACGTACTTCCTCATACGAGTTAGGGTGTGGGCATGCCGACCGCCGACCGTCCCCGCCGCCGCGCAGACGCCGAACGCAGCATCGCCCGCATCGTCACCGCGGCACGCGCATGCCTGAGCAGTGACCCGAACGCCGGTCTCGACGACATCGCCAAGGCCGCCGGGGTGGGCCGGATGACGCTCTACGGCCATTTCGGCAACCGCGCCGCCCTGGTCGAGGCCGCCCTGGCCGACGCACTGCGCGCCGGGGAGGAGGCGCTGGCGGCCGTCGACCTCACCGGAGACGCGCGACAGGCCCTGATGCGTCTGCTGCACTCCAGCTGGTCGCTGGTGGCGGAGTCGGCGGTGCTGCTGGCCGCGGCCCGGGAGGCGCTTCCCGCCGAGCGCATCCTCGAACTGCACGCCGCCCCCGCCCAGCGGGTCGAGGACCTCATCCGCCGCGGCCAGGACCAGGGCGTCTTCCGCACCGACCTGCCGATGGCATGGCTGGTCAGCGTCGTGCACTACGTCCTGAAAGGCGCCGCGGAGGAGAACCGCGCCCAACGCCTGGGAACCGAGGATGCCGCCGGCATCGTCACCGCGACGGCACTGTCCATCCTCGCCCCTCCGCCTCCGGATCCCCAACGGCCGCGGTGACGCTCACGCCGTAGCGGCTGCCGATGCACGCGATAAGGGCTCCTTGCCGGTACGCGACCGCACATCATGACAGCGGCCGCGCTACTACGACAGCCGGCCCGCTACGGCTCGCTGCCCGGCCTGCGCCGGTGAGGTCAGCAGCCGCACGGGCCGTTGCACGGCCCCATGCCCACCACCCTTCCGCCGGCATCGCGCAGGGTCGGGCAGCATGCCTCGACCAGGGCGCGCAAGGCGGCGCGGCCGCGCTGCACGCGCGACTTCATGCCCGAGACCGACATCCCGCTGTGCTGGGCGGCGGTGTTCTGGGCGAGGCCGCCCATGTCGACGGTGCGCAGGGCTTCACGCTGGCCTTCGGGAAGGCGTTCCAGCATTCCCGCGGTGCAGCGGGCCGCCCGCTCCACCTCCGGGCTCGTCCCGCCGGAGGACGGCGCCTGCGGCGACTGGGCCTCGGGAAGGTCGGCGACGGTGGTCTCGCGGCGGCGCGAGGTACGGCGGTAGTGGTCGGCCAGCACGCTGCGGGCGACGGTGAACAGCCAGGCGGCCCCCGCTTCGGCGGGCGGGGTGCGCACCGCGCGCAGGAACACCTCCTGCAGCAGGTCCTCGGCGTCCTGCGGGCAGGCGGTGCGGCGGGCCAGGAAGCGGCGCAGGTCGGCGGCGTGAGCGCGCCAGAGCAGTTCGGCAGGAGTCATGGTGCGTCCTTTTCCGTGGTGGTGCGTCTGTGGGAATGCCAGTTCACCCGCGACCTCCAAGGAGGAACTCATGACCACTCCCGTTTCCGAACCCCGGCCGGCCGCCGCTCAGGCCGCAACCACCTGCTGTGAGCCCGGCGAGCTCGCGACCTGCTGCCAGGACTCGGCCAAGTCCGACTGCTGCGGCGCCGCTTCGGCCTCCGAGGCCGTGCAGGCCGCTCCGTCGTCCTGCGGCTGCCGGTAGCAGCATCCGGGGGTGTGGGCGCGTGGTGCTCACACCCCCGCGAGCTGCTGGACCGGCGGTGCGCAGCAGACGAGAACCGCTTCTTGTTTAGACACACCTCTAATTTGACATACATCGATTCAAAGGTTCAAGCTGGATCTGATTCGACAAGTTTCTAATCAGGAGCGTGGGATGAGAACGCTGATCAACCGCCTGTTCCGGCGCCGGGTCGCCGCCGAGTACTGCGAGTCCTGTGCGAACGTGTGCGACAGCGCCTGCCGCGCCGCCGCCGTGCGCGAACGCGCCCGCAGCGTGCCCCTCACGTTCGGCCCCCGCTTCTGAGACCCGTTCACCCTTCGCGCCTCCAAGGAGATCATGATGAGCGACACCACGCAGACCGGATGCTGCGGCCCCGCCGCCACCCGCCCGCACACCGCGGCCGCCCCGCGGACCACCGTTCCCGCCGGGAGCACCGAGCCGCCCATCGCGGTGATCGGCGCCGGTCCCGTCGGGCTGGCCGCCGCCGCCCAGCTGGCCGAACGCGGCCTGGACTTCACGGTCCTGGAAGCCGGAGACCAGGTAGGGGCTTCGGTCCGGCAGTGGGGGCACGTCGGGTTGTTCAGCCCGTGGCGCTACAACACCGACGCCGCCGCCCGCCGCCTGCTGGAGGCCGCCGGATGGCAGGCCCCCGACCCCGAGACGCTGCCGACCGGCTCCCAACTCGTCGACGACTACCTCACCCCGCTGGCGGCCCTCCCGCAGATCGCGCCGCGCCTGCGCACCGGAGCGCGCGTCGAGGCGATCAGCCGTGCGGGCTACGACCGGCTGCGCAGCGTGGGACGCGAAGACGCCCCGTTCGTCCTGCGCGTGCGCACCGCCGACGGATCCGTCGAGCAGATACGGGCCCGCGCGGTCATCGACGCCTCCGGTACCTGGCGGACCCCCAACGTCCTGGGCGCGAACGGCCTGCCCGCTCTCGGTGAGGCCGAGGCCGCCGCCTGGATCGGCCACGCCCTGCCCGACGTGCTGGGCGCCGACCGCCACGTCTTCGCCGGCAGGCACACCCTGGTCGCCGGAGCCGGGCACTCGGCCGCGACCACCCTCATCGCCCTGGCCGAACTCGCCCAGACCGCACCGGGCACGGCCATCACCTGGGCGATCCGCGGAGCCGACGCCTCCCGCACCTACGGCGGAGGCGACGCCGACCAGCTCCCTGCCCGCGGCCGCCTCGGCACCCTGCTGCACCACCTGGTCACCACCGGGAAGATCACCCTGCTCACCGGTTTCTTCACCGACGAACTGCGCCCCCTGGCCGACGGGCCGGAGCACGGCGGCATCCGGGTGATCAGCCGTGCGCCCGACGGCGTCGAGCAGAGCGTGACGGCGGACCGGATCGTCGCCGCGACCGGCTACCGGCCCGACCACTCCCTGACCGGCGAGCTGCGCCTGAAGCTGGACGCCCTCATGGGCACCACCCCCGAGCTCGCCCCGCTCATCGACCCCAACCTCCATTCCTGCGGCACCGTCCCGCCCCACGGCGTCGACGAGCTCACCCACCCCGAGAGCGGCTACCACGCCATCGGGGTGAAGTCCTACGGCCGCGCCCCGACCTTCCTGCTGGCCACCGGCTACGAGCAGGCCCGCTCCGTCACCGCCGCCCTGGCCGGCGACTGGGAGGCCGCCCGCGACATGCGGCTGGAGCTGCCCGAGACCGGCGTGTGCTCCTCGGCCAACGCCGTCGGCCTGGGCACCGGCATCAGCGGCGGGCTGCTGTCCCTGCCCCTGGTCACCTCCGGCGCCTCCGGCAGCTGCTGTGGCTGAGGCCCACGTCCCGGCCGTCACCGGCCGGGACCGGCCTTTCCGGGGCTGGCGGATCGTGGGCGCGCTGGCCGTCACCCAGACCGTCGGCTACGGCGTGCTGTTCTACTCCTTCGCCGTCGTCCTGGGCCCCATGAGCCAGGACCTCGGCCTGCCGGCCACGACGGCGTCCGGATCGCTGACCGTCGCGCTCCTGGTGTGCGCCGCGGTCTCGGTACCCGTCGGGCGGTGGCTGGACCGCCATGGCGGACGCGCGCTCCTGATCAGCGGATCCGTCGCCGGGACCGTCCTGGTCGCCGCCTGGTCCCAGGTCGACAACGCCCTCCAGCTCTACCTCGTGCTCGCCGGGATCGGCCTGGTCTCGGCGATGGTGCTGTACGAGGCCGCGTTCGCCGTCGTCATCCCCTGGTTCCACGCCGGACGCACCACCGCGCTGCTGGCCATCACCATCGTGGCCGGGTTCGCCAGCACCATCTTCATGCCGCTCACCGGCCTGCTCACCCAGCGATACGACTGGCGCACCGCCCTGCTCGCCCTCGCCGTCATCCACGGGGCCATCACCATCCCCCTGCACCTGCTCATCCGCCGGCCCTCCGACCTCGGCCAGCACCCCGACGGCGCCGACCGGCCCCCGCCCGCGGCAGACGGCCCCCTGGCCGACCGGGCGAGCGTCCTGCGCGCGGCTGCGCGCGATCCCTTCTCCTGGACACTCGGCCTGTCCCTGGTCGCCCACTCCCTCACCCTGACCATGCTCGGCGTCCACCTCGTGGCCTACCTCGTCGACCTCGGCCACACCGGCGCGTTCGCCGCCACCGCCACGGGCCTGCTCGGCGTCCTGTCGGTCACCGGACGGCTCCTGACCACCGCCGCCGCCAGGCGTTTCACCCTCACCGCCATCACCGCCGCCATCTTCACCCTCCAAGCCGCGGCCACCCTCGCCCTGCCCCTCCTGGGCGGCACCGCCTGGGGCGCGGTCGGCTGCGTGCTGGGCATCGGACTGGGCTTCGGCATCGTCAACATCGTCAAACCCGCCCTCCTGGCCGCCCAGTACGGCACCGCCGCCTTCGCCACCCTGTCCGGCGCCATGATCGTCCCCATGACCCTCGCCAAGGCCCTCGGCCCCCTCGCCGCGGCCGCCCTGCTGGCCGCCACCGGCTCCTACACCCAGGTCATGATCACCGCGGCCGTCCTCCTCACGGTCAGCGCCGCGGCCGCCCTGGCCGCAGGCCGCCACCACCGCCCGCAACCCTCCTCTATCCTTGAGAAGCGATGAGCAGCTTCGCCTTCACTCTCCGCCCCATGGATCCACGGGACGCCGACCAGGTCCTGGCCGTCTACCAGGCCGGACTGGACACCGGGCAGGCCAGTTTCGAAACCGAGGCCCCCGCCTGGGAGGACTTCGACGCCGGTCGGCTTCCCGCCCACCGCCACGTCGCCGCCGCACCCGACGGGAAGGTCCTCGGCTGGATCGCCGTCAGCGCCGTCTCCACCCGGCCGGTCTACGCCGGCGTCGTCGAGCACTCCCTCTACATCCACCCCGACGCCCGCGGCCACGGCATCGGCACCGCCCTGCTGCAGGCCCTCATCGCCTCCACCGAGGCCGCCGGGATCTGGACCATCCAATCCGGCGTCTTCCCCGACAACACCGCCAGCCTCGCCCTCCACCACAAGGCCGGCTTCCGCACCGTCGGCACCCGCGAACGCATCGCCAGGCACCACGGCCGCTGGCGCGACGTCATCCTCCTGGAACGCCGCAGCGACCACCCGCACACAGTCTGAACACCCGCCGACGAGTTTCCCTGGCACGGCCTACGGTGAGCGGGGTCGGCCTGCATCCCGCAGCTTCGTGATCAACGAGCTCACCACTCGCGCGAAGGCAGGGGAGGAGGCCGCCCTCGCCGTCGTCAACCGTTGCGACAAACGGGCCGACCGCCACCAAGCCGGCGTGCTGCTGGTCGGCCTCATCCTCCGGAACCGAAAATGATCAGACGGAACCCAGGCCGTTGAGCGCTGCGAGCATCGGCTGGAGGTCCCAGTAGGCCTTCAGCGAGCTGATCAGGCCGGCTTCGTTCACCCGGTAGGTGAAAACACCGTCGTAGCGCACCTCGATCCCGGTGTTCAGGCGTGTGGTGACCGAGGCGACGACGGCCGCCTCGTCGCCCGCCGGATGCATGGCGCCGATCTCGAATGCCACCTTGTGGGGGGCGACTGCCACGTCCCAGAACAGCGCCAGCGCCGGACGGCCGTGCAGCCCCTTGCCCTCCGGGTCCAGCGGGGAGCCGCCGACCGGGTCGTGGACCACCGCGTCGGGCGCGAAACAGGCCAGCCACTGCGCGCGGTCGCCCGCCCCGACCGCGTTCATCGCCGCGGCCGCCGCGGTGAGGGCGGGTGACGGCATCGTGCCGGGCGCGTCTGGGACGGTGTCCATGGGGTCCTCCTACCGGGCATACGAGCTTGACACGTGTCAAGCTAGGACTAGGCTTGTCACGTGTCAAGTTCACGGATCGGGATCCTGCAGAGCGCGCGCCGACTGATCGCCGAGCGGGGCGCCGCGATCACCATGGCCGAGGTGGCCAAGGCGGCGGGCGTCTCACGCCAGGCCGTCTACCTCCACTTCAGCTCCCGGGCGAGCCTGTTCATGGCGGTCGTCCGGTACATGGACGAAGAGGACGGCATCCAGGCGCGCTGCCAGGAGGCCCTGCGCGCGGCGGATCCGGTCGAGGCCCTGCGCGCCTTCACCCTCACCTGGCTCCGGTACGCGGCCGGGATCCGACCCGTGGCCATGGCCCTGTCGTCATCACGGCACGAGGACCCGGATGCCTCGGCCGCATGGAACGACCGCATGGCCGAACTGCGCGCCGGTTTCCTGGCCGCGGTGTCCGCCGTCGCCTCCGCAGGCCGTCTGCGCCCCGGCCTGAACGTCTCCGCAGCATCCGAGATCGCCTGGGCGATGACCTCCGTACCGGTCTGGGAGCAGCTCACCGTCGACTGCGGCAGACCACCCGCCGAAGCCGAACAGCACCTCAGCGACGCCGTGATCAACGCATTGACGGTATGACGGCCCGTCCGGGACCGGCAGAGGAATCAGCGGACCGATCTCGGCGTCGGTGCGATGACGGCTGCCTCCCCGTCCCCCGCAGAGTCCCCTGTTCCGCCAGGGCCCAACCGCTCCGGGACGCCCTGCCACGGAGCACCCGTTCACCACCTGCCGACGATCCCGTCACGGCCCCCACGCCCATCGGCCTTCGCCGGCAACGGCTCCACTATGGCTTCCAGGCAGCGAAGCCCTTGTCGCCCTTGGCCTGGTTGACGTTGCCGGTTTACCGAACGCTATTGATCGAAGAGGTTTGTGGGCTGGGCTATGACGTCGAGGACGCGTGTGTGACGTGGCCTGGAATGTCGGTGCTCTCTGGAAGTATGCGGTGGATGAGTGTTGCAACGCGTGACGACTATGCGTGGATCCGGCATAGCTCACTCGGTCTTGCCGAGGGGTATTACCTGACCTTGGCTGAGGGGATCTCGCCGCAGGAGTTCCTGGCTCGGATCGGGTCCGAGCTGCAGGACCGGGCTGACGGTATTCAAGGCCTCCGGGACTGGGAAGAGGCATTTTTCGATTCCGGCAGATACTACGATGAGCTACTGGTCGGCGTCGCTGCTGTTGAGGGCATGGGCGGGGCCTGGGCGATGGGCTTGGCGACCGATAGCTGCATCGGTGTTTTCGACGAGCTGATGGTGCCGCTGTCGGCCGGCTGCAGGGTGATCACCCATGGCCGCAACGTCAACGCCGTGGACCTCTTCCGCTGGTATGAAGACGGAGAGCTGCGAACTCATTTTGAACCGCTGTTCCCCACCGACCGCGTGGGAAGCGATCCCGATGCGTTGGTCGAAGAGATGCGCGGAGCGGGATTCAACCTCAGCGATCAGCCTGGCCATGAGGGTCATACGGCTGCAGCGTTTGCTCTGGCCGAGCGGCTCACCGGGGTTCGGATCACCGAGGCGCTGTTGCGCACGTCGACCTATTGGCCGGGTTGTGTGGAGATCCCTGACCCCTGATTCCCATTTGTGTCCGTCAGGGGCAGAGCCTTAGCGCAAGGCTCTCGGCTTCGAGGTTCCCCCGCAGCGCGGGGGAACCTCATATGGTGAAAGGTCGTTCGCAGCCCGTTTCAAAGACGTGGCATACGCTCAGGGGTGGTAGGAAAAGTTGGTCACCGACCACAGCTGCGGGCGGGCCAGGTCGTTGGCGAAATCCATGGACAACTCGCGGCCCCGAAGCGCGGCCGCTACAGGGCCTCGCGCATCCGCTCATGTTCGAGTCCGGATGGTCCCACGGACTTCCTGGCGTCTTCGAAGAGGTCACCGAGGGCCTCTCCATCACTCTCTGTGAGAGAGTGGCTTCATGCCCTTGAGCGCGTATCAACTCAGGACTTCGATCGCCGTGTCCGACATACAGAAGGCGATCGCCTTCTACGAAGGCAAACTGGGCCTACCGGTGCTGGAGTCCGGTCCCAGCGCCCACATCGCCGACGGTAGCCGCGTCTATGGTTCCGGCGGCGGACCGGCACTGAACGTGTACCAGTCGGCCACCGCCGGGAAGACCCAGGCGACATTGGCGACGTGGTACGTCGACGACATCGACCGGATCGTTGACGAGCTCACCTCGTCCGGCGTCGAGTTCACCCGCTACGACCAGTTCGAACACGATGCCAAGGGGATCACTGCTCGCGCCGGCGGTGGACGTATCGCGTGGTTCCAGGACCCGGACGGTAACACCTTCGCCCTCGAGGCCGACGTCTGATCCCTGTCGTGGACGCGGTGCCGCTCATGGCAGGTGCTGCAGAGCTCCGCGACCGCTGCCTCGCTGCGATCCCGAGGACCGCTACCACCGGTCGGGGAGCCTGCGAGGAGATGGCCTCGATGAGAGACGGCGACGGCGCGTACGCACCATGTGACGTCGGTTGACCCATCTCACCGTAGGTGGCCGTGCTACGGGGAAACCTCACAACGGGCTCGTCGAGCGGCGCGCGTACGCCGAAGCGCCACCCCGCGTGGAATACGGCTTGACCGAGCTCGGACGCACCCTTGAGGAGTTCATCGCAAGGCTGACCGAATGGGCGAGAGCCAACGGCGAGGCGATCGTCTCCTTCCATGAGGCGGCCGAGGCGAGAGATGCCTAGCACTGCAACGACAGGCAATGATCGCAACCTGTCGTTGCAGTGCTAGAGCGGTGGTTGCTTCTCTTATCTTGACGGGATCACGGATGCGATAGCCGCCGCCCTTCTCCGGCCACCGGCCCCACTTTCGCCGGTCGTTGTATCCGGCCACCCATGTCCGGTGTCCGGCCCTGCTCGCGACCGGCTTGCTCAGTGGGAGACGGCGATGAGCTTGCCGCCTCTGGGGAAGTGGTCGACTTCGAGCTCTGTGAGTGCCGGGATCGCTTCTGACAGGGGAATCGTGCGGGCTATCGGCACCTGGAGCGTCCTTTGTCCGGCTGCCTTTGCGACCGCTTCGAGGTCGGCGGTGACGGCCTGGGCGATCATCACCCGGTACGGGCCCGGCATCGCGCTCCGGGCGAACTTCGCCGGGTCGGGGTTGATATCGATGATGTGGCCCTTGCGTTTCACGAGGGTTCCCGCCGCTTCCGCCGAGAGCGTGCCCGCGGTGTCGAGGACGAGGTCGAATCGTCCTGCCAGGCGCTCGGGGTCGAAAGGGAAATCCACGATCGGGTCGATTCCCCATGTGCGGGCCTCCTCGATGTCGGTGGGACGGCAACTACCGCCGACCGACGCTCCCCGTGACAGTGCGAATTGGGTCGCGGCACGCCCGACACCGCCGAGACAGCCGTGGATGAAGACGGTCTGGCCCGGTTGCACGTTGCTTTCGCCGACTATCGCCTGGAAGGCGGTGATGCCGACGGTGGGGATCGCGGCGGCCTCCTCGAACGAGAGGGACGAGGGCTTCTTCACCACCCCTTTCTCCTCGGTGACGACCGCCTCGGCGAAGGACCCGGCCCCTTGGGGACTCGTGCCGCCCAGCACCTCGTCCCCGACTCGCAGCCGGGTGACCTCCGCTCCGACCGCTTCGACCACGCCCGCGAAGTCCGTGCCGAATCCGCGAGGAAACGTTCGGCCGGTCACCGCCTGCAGCATTCCGTCGCGGACCTTCCAGTCCATCGGGTTGGCCGAGGCGGCATGGACACGGACGAGCACCTCGCGCATCTCCGGCCGACGCGGCTCGAAGTCTTCCAGCCGCAACACTTCGGGCCCCCCGTACCGGTGGTATTGGATGCGCTGCATCGTCGTCACACCCCTGAGACGCCGGTTGCCGGATCAGGGCTCACCGACCCGGGAGCGAGCGGGAAGCGGGTTTCGGTGAGGCGCTCGGAGATCTCCCAGAGCCGCGTGGCCGTGTCGGGGTTCATCGCTTCGGCGGACGGCTGACCCACCGCGGCAGGCCCGCGGACTCCGCCGAAGCGGCTTGGGCCGGCGAAGGCGCCGCCGGGGACGTCGCCGACCGCCGCCAGCAGGGTGGGAAGCGCGCCGCCGTCGGGGCCGTGGGCGAGCAGGGGCGTGCTGATCGCTGCCAGGGCGTCGATGATCCGGTTGCCGCTCGTGATCCGGAAGCCGGTGGACGCCCAGCCGGGATGGGCGGAGGTGGCGATCACCGGCGAGCCGGCAGCGGTCAGGCGGCGCTGCAGCTCAGCGGTGAACAGCAGGTTCGCCAGCTTGGACTGCCCATAGGCGCCGAACGCCTTGTACGCCCGCTTTTCCCACTGCAGGTCGTCGAAGTCGATTCGCGCAGAGCGGTGCGTGGTCGATGAGACGGTCACGACCCGGCTCGTGACCCGGTCCAGCAGCAGGTTCGTCAGCGCGAAGTGCCCGAGGTGGTTGACCCCGAACTGGATCTCGAAGCCGTCTGCGGTGTGCTGCAGCGAGTCGGTCATCGTGCCGGCGTTGTTGATGAGGACGTCCACCGCTCCGTTCATGGCGGCGGCGAAGTCCCGGATCGAAGCCAGTGAAGCGAGGTCCAGCGGCCGGACCTCGACCTCGCCGTTCATCGCCGCTGCCGCCGCGCGGCCCTTCTCCTGATCCCTGGCGGCGAGGACGACCCGCGCCCCCTTGGCGGCCAGCGCGGCTGCCGCGGCGCGGCCGATCCCGCTGTTGGCGCCGGTGATGACGATGGTGCGGCCGGTCTGATCCGGTATCTGCGAAGGCGAGGCGAGTGTGAGCATGGCGCCAATGTATCCAGTGGAAACAAACTAGTCAATGGATACATTGCTGCCGGCGTTGGTAGACTGCGCGCATGTCGCCTGACCGCCCCTACCATCACGGCAACCTGCGTCAGGCCGTGCTGGACGAAGCCGCGACGGTGGTTCGCGACAGGGGCGCCTCCGAGCTGTCATTGCGCGAGCTGGCCGCCACCATCGGTGTCACTCACGCCGCGCCGCGCCGGTACTTCCCGGGCCGTCAGGACCTTCTCGACGCCGTGGCCGTCGAGGGCTTCGCCCGGCTCGGCGCCCGGTTGCGGGAAGCCGTCGAGGCGTCGCCCGACTACCGGAAGCAGATCCGCTCGGTCGCCCGTGCCTACCTCGAGTTCACGATCTCCGAGGCGAACCTGGTCGAGCTGATGTTCGCCCACAAACGCGGTGCGGGCGGGCGTGCCGTGGGCGAGAGCGCCGTGGCGGCGTTCACGCCGATGCTGCAGATGTTCCGCCGAGGCCAGGCCGAGGGAATGCTCGCGCACGACGACCCCGAGCGGATCGGGCTGATCTTCCTCGCCACGCTCCAGGGCCTCGCCGGTCTCGTCAACTGCGGCGTCGTCCCGGCCGGGCGACTCGATGCCCTGCTCGATGACGCCGTTGCGCGGTTCCCGCACGGACCGTGATCCATCGCGACGAGCCGGCGCCGCCATGGCGGCCCGCAAGTCCGCTGCACTGATTTCCGAAGAAGGCTTCCCCGGCTGACGAATGCATCTCCTGCTCCCGGTACGGCGCTCGTCGCCGGGAGGTCGTCAGGTTCTCGGGGAGCCGCCTGGCCGAGGGTCAGTGCAGTGAGCAGTCCAGGATGCGTCCGTCGCTCGTGCCTACGAGCAGCTGCGCGGGGGCGGTGACGGTGAGGGCCGTGGGAACGGCGATCACCGCGCCGACGGTCAGGGGCGCGCGGTGGCGGACCGAGCCGTCGCGCAGGTCGAGGACGACGATCTCCCCGTCGTCGTAGCCGATGTAGACGCGGTCGGCGTCCGCGTCCATCGCGGTGGCGGGGCGGTCGGTGCGAAAGGCCCACAGGGGTGTCCCGGTCTGCGCCGACCGGCGGACCACGAACGAGCCGCCCGGCTGGAGACCGTGCCCGTGGTGGACGGTGCCGGTGTGCACCAGGTCGCCTTCGCGCGTCTCCACGCCGGGACCGCCGAAGTGTATTTCGCCTGGCGTCCAGGAGTGGGGGAAGAGCCGGCGCACGGCGGTGGCCGCAGGCTCGGCGGGCCGCCGTGCGCCGGGCTCGGGCATGGGCGCGGCCTCGATCCACGGTTCCTCGCCGCCGGCGGGCGGGACGGCGCTCATCCGCGCCGGATGGTCGAAGGTGCGGAAGTACACGCGGCTGCCGTTGCGGATCGGCAAGGCGGACCTGGGGCGGTGCCCGCCGCTGGGCGCCAGGGCGGGACGGCCGTTCGCGCAGCGTACGAGCGAGACGGGGACGGACGGCACGACCTGGTCGAGGAGGGAGCCGTCGGTGAGGGAGAACCCGGCCACCGCCTTGGACCCTTCCCAGTCGCTGGAGACCAGTGAGACCCAGGCCGTCTCCCGGTCCTCCTCGACGACGATCTCGCGCCCCCCGCCCTCGGTACCGGGCGCCGACCACTCCCGCTCGCCGGAGGCGCGCCACGACTCCAACGCCACCCCGTCCAGCGCCGCGAGGATCCGGCCATCGTGCAACCGCTCGACCGCGCGCACGGTGCGTCGCGGCTCCCACAGGGAGCTCGCTTGCGTGAGCACGGCACGGGCGGCCGCGGTGCCGTCGGAGCGCGGCGCGGGTACCCGCGGGCCCTCCAACTCCGCCCAGAGGGACGACGCGTCCACAGTGGACCAGTCCGGCCGACGGACGACGGCGACGTGCCCCTCCTCGTGCGCCGCCTCGTCCTCCCAGTCGTCCAGCGGCGCCGTCAGCACCCGCAACGCGTGCTCGTCGAGCCACTCCAGCCCCAGGACCATGCGGCCCAGACCCTCATCGATGAGGGAGACCACGCGACCGCTCTCCCAGGAGAGGAGCAGCAGCTCGCCCTCGAAGAAGTAGCCGCCGTCGTAGCGGCCGGTGCCGACCGCGAGCAGCGGAAGGACCGGGTGGAAGGCCATCGCGCGGACCGGGTGGCGCGCGCGCAGCAGGGCCCGGCAGACCAGGTCCCCGGTGCTGTAGACGCCGACCGGGAACGGCCGGCGCCAGGTGGGGGTCCCGGCGACGCCCAGCAGGCCGCGGTGCTCGTCGGCGACGGCGAGCGCCGGCTGCTCGATCTCGGCGAAGGGCCGGTCGCCGATGATCCTGTCGATCCGCAGGGGCATGTGGAGGATCTCCTCGGTCGGGGGCGCGACCCGGAGGTCAGCGGTCGGTCTGGTGGGGACGGGGCCGGTCGGGTTCGACGCCGTGGAGGATCAGGCCGAGTTCGTAGGCCAGGACGGCGGCGTGGGTGCGGTCGCGGGCGCCGAGTTTGTCCAGGACGTTGGTCACGTGTGTCTTGATCGTCTCCCGGGACACGTGCAGGGCCGCGGCGATCTCCGGGTTGGCCTGTCCGAGCGTGATGTGCCGCAGCACCTCGAGTTCGCGGGGCGTGAGCGCGACCGGGCGGCGCGGGCGGGCGCTGCCGTGGTGCGGGGAGGCGATGCGGCGCAGCGCGTCGGGGAAGAGCACCGCGCGGCGGGAGTGCACCAGCCGGACGGCTTCCACCAGCTCGCCGGCCGGGGCGCGTTTGAGCACGTACCCGGCGGCTCCGGCGCGCAGAGCGGCCCACACCAGCTGGTCGTTCTCGAAGGTGGTGACGACGACGACGCGGGTGGACGGGGAGCGGCGGGTCAGTTCGACGGTCGCGGCGAGGCCGTCCATGCGGGGCATGCGGACGTCCATCAGCACGACGTCGGCGCCCGCTCCGGCCTCGACGGCCTCCCTGCCGTCGGCGGCCTGGCCGACGACCGCGAGGTCGTCGTGGAGGGAGAGCATGGCGCCCCATCCCTCGCGGATCAGCGGCTCGTCGTCGGCCAGGACGACGCGGATCACAGCGGCAGCCTCGCTTCGACGCGCCAGGTCGTCCCGGCCTGCCGGGCGGTGCACGTTCCGCCGGCGAGGCGGGCTCGCATGCGCATGCCCGTCAGGCCTCGCCGGTGTCCTGCCGGCGGGGCGGGGGAGCCGGTGGTGGCGTTCTCGACGGTCAGCACCAGCTCGCCGGAGGCGTCCGTGCCGACGTCGAGCGTGACGGGGCCGGACCCGTGGCGCAGGGCGTTGGTGAGCGCCTCGCGGGCGATGGCGTAGGCGGTGCGGGAGGTGGCCGAGGGGACGCGGTCGAGAGGGCCGGCGTTCACGCGGACGTCGAGCCCGCGGGTGAGGGTGTGGAGCGAGTCGAGCGTGGGCGTGCGTGCCGCCTCGCCGTCGTCGAGGACGCCGAGCAGCACGTCGAGGTCCTCCTGGGCGGCGCGGGCGGTGTCGAGCAGGTGGTCCAGCGAGCGCGTGGCGTGCTCGGGACGGAGGGCGGGGTGCTGGAGCGCGGCCTGCGCGGCCATGCCCTGCACCAGGACGACGCTGAGCGCGTGCCCGACCGCGTCGTGCAGTTCCAGTGCGAGGGTCTGGCGGCGGCCGAGCTCCTCCAGCATGCGGGACGGTTCGGCGCGGAGCAGGCGGCGCGCCGCCCACCGCTGCCCGAACCCGGCCGCGACCATGGCGGCCGCCAGCACGAGCGCGGCGGCCAGCGGTTCGGCCTGGACGGCGGGGCTGTCGCGCCACAGCGCCGGGTCGCCCAGCCGGACCAGCCCCGGTGACAGCAGGAGCACGCCCGCAGCCAGCGTGGCGCCGCCGTACAGGTGCAGGCTCGTCAGCGCCACCAGGTAGACCCGGTCGGCCCGGTCGGAGACCTGAACGTCGAGCAGTTCGGCCAGCGCGGCGGTCTCGATGCGCCGAACCAGCGGCGCCAGGGCGAGCAGCACCGAGGCGGGCAGGCACGCCGCCCACAGCACCAGGACGCGCGTCGGCGTCGGCTCGCTCAGGACGGCCAGGCCGAGCACCACGGCGGCCGGGGTCAGCAGTGCCGCGCCCAGCACCTGGTAGAGGACCGCCCGTACGGCACGTCCGACATGTCGGCTCACGTCGGCGATGCTAGCCCGGAACGCCGGGCCGTCCCTTCCCCCACCTGGGGGAGGTTCGCCCGCGTCCGGGCTGTGAGTCTCACGACCATGAACAGAGCAACCGCCACCACGACCGTGCACCACCACCGGCGCCGTACCGGCGACCGGACGGATCCCCCGAGGTTCGGCCGGTGGATCCGGGATCGGGGGGAAGCGAGCATGTGCCGTCTGACGGCATCGACGATCTCCGTGGCGACGCTGGCGGTGGCCGCCCTGTGGTGGTTCGTCCCCGACAGCTACCCGTACGGCGCGGCCGCCGAGGTCACGGTGGGTGTCAACCACTGGATCGAGCGCGGGCCGGGCGCGGGGTTGATGGTGGCCTCCGGCGTGCTGGGGGTGCTGGCGGCGCTCGGCGTCCGGTCGTGGGTCGCCGGCGTGATCGCCTTGGCCGAGAGCGCCTTCTTCCTGCTGGTGATGTCCGACGCGTCCGTGCTGTCGTCCCTCGGGTACGCGCTGATCCCCGCCGTCCTGCTGGGGGTCGCCGGGTCGGTCGCGGTGGGGTGCGTACGGCGGCGGCCCGTCGCGTACGTGCTGGCGGTCCTGCTTCCGGCCGGATTGATCGCGTCGCTGACCATGACCGACGCGGTCTCCCGCTACCTGGTCAATGTGGCCTCCGGGTTCGGCGTGTACGGCGGGCGGATCGCCTGGTCGTGGGCGATGGCGATCGCCGCGGTCGGGTGGGCGTGGCTCGCGTACGGATCGTTCGCGCGTGAACGCAGGAGGACGGTCCCGCGGTGGGGGAGGGCCGTCACGATCGCGGCCGCCCTCTGTCCCGTGCCGTACGCGCTGGTGCGGCTGACGTGGGTGACGCCGTGGCCGCTCGGCGGCTTCGACCCGCGGACCGGCCACATCACGCTGTTCGCCGCGGACGGCGGCGACGCGGCCACCCGGATCCAGGGATTCCTGATCGGCCTGAGCGCGGTCCTGGCCGTCGTGCTGACGCTCGGCCTGATCAGCCGCTGGGGCGAGGTCGCGCCGCGATGGGTGCCCTGGCTGGGCGGGCGGCCCGTCCCGGTGATGCTGGCCGTCGGGCCGGGCGCGTTCGGCGCGGTGGCATTGTGCGTCTCGGCTCCCGGTGTCCTGGCCGGAGCCGTCCAGATGGGCTCGTGGGTGGACGGCGCCCTGTTCGTCCTGATGTTCCCGTGCCCGGTGTGGGGTCCGTTGCTGGGAGCCGCGGTGTACGCCTACCGGGCACGCCGCAGAGCCGTTGAGGAATCGAGGAGCGCCGAGGCCGCCGTCGCAGGCGGCGAGGTTCTTTGAAGGGGCGCCGCCGTGCCGGTGCCGTTCGCTGGCCACCTCCATTGCCCGGCGCGACGTCTCCTACCGGAGCCGGCCGCCCCTGTTGTCCTCGAACAGATCTCGGATGCGGTGCAGCAGCGCCTCCCGTACCGGGTCCGGTGACAGGACCCGCAGCGTGGTTCCGAGCCCGAGGAGGTAGTCGGCGAGTTGGTCGGCGTCGTTGCCGCCGATGTCGACGATGGTGGCATCGGGGCCGTCCGGGCGGTGGGTGCCGATCGTCGGCGGGACCAGCCGCAGCGCCTGGTCCATGGGGTGCGGGAGCCGGACCGTCACGTAGAGCGGGTACACGACGCCCGCGATGCTCCGGGAAACCAGGAGTGCCGGGTCGGGCGGGTCGCGGAGTTCGACCGTGTGCCCGGTCGGCTCCACGCGGGCCACCCGGTCGGCCCGGAACGTCCGCCACTGGTCCCGGGCCACGTCCCGGGCGACGAAGTACCAGCGGAGACCTGTGAACACCAGGCGGTAGGGGTCGACGTCCCGGACGGTGGCCTTGCCCGCATGGTCCCGGTAGGCCAGGCGGATGCGCTCGGCACGGCGGCAGACGGAGGCCAGTTCCAGCAGCATGCCGGGCATGATCTGACGGCCCTCGGGCCTGGGGGTGTGCACGAAGACGGCGTCCATCTCGCCCAGCCGGTCGGCGATCCGAGGCGGTAGGACCGCCCGTAGTTTCAACAGCGCCGACAACGCGGCCTGGTCGCCGCCCAGGACGCCGCTGAGCGCGGCCTCACGCAGCGCGACGGCCACGGCGAACACCTCTTCGTCGTCGAGGATCAGCGGCGGCACCCGGGTGCCGCCGCCAAGGCGGTAGCCGCCCCACGGGCCGGGGTCGGACTCGACGCCGTAGCCGAGCTCCCGCAGCCGGGCGATGTCCCGCCGGACCGTGCGGTCGGTGACCGCCATCCGTTCGGCCAGCTCGCGACAGGTCCACGTCGGCCGTGCGGACAACAACGAGACCAGTCGCAGCAGGCGGGCGGAGGTGCTGATCACATCCCGAAGTGTCCCCTATGACCAGGACCGGAACTGTCCTGGTCCCGTCATAGCGTCTCGCCCATGAAGACCGAATCCCCATCCGCACCCGCCATCCGCCTGCTGTCCGTCGACTTCGACTGCCCGGACCCCGCCGAACTGGCCCGCTTCTACGGCGACGCTCTCGAGCTTCCCGTCGTCTACTCCAGTGAGGACTTCGTCCTGCTGGGCCGGGAGGGCGAGCCTGGGCTGGGCTTCATCCGGGTGGCCGACTACCGGCCTCCGACCTGGCCGGACCCCTCCCAGGGCAAGCAGGCACACATCGAACTGGGCGTCGAGGACCTGGAAGCCGCCCAGGCACGGATGCTGGCGCTGGGCGCCGTGGAGCCCCCGGTCCAACCGCACCCCGATCAGCGGAGGGTCCTGCTGGACCCCGCAGGTCACCCGTTCTGCATCTCCACGCAGGGCTGAACCACCGGCCGACCGATGCCCGCGACCGCGCCCCTGCGGGGTGACGAACCCGGCGTCACCTTTCCAGGTCCGGCCCACCTGGCCCAAGCCGTCTTGGACGCCACTGCCGCACTGCGCCTCTCGACGGCCTGGACCGCGGCCGCGTGCTCCGGCCTTCAGACGAGACCGGGTCTCGCTTCGATCCAGGCGCGCAGCTGTTCGGCGAGGGC
Organism: Actinocorallia populi; assembly: GCF_002995495.1. Classification (GTDB taxonomy): domain Bacteria; phylum Actinomycetota; class Actinomycetes; order Streptosporangiales; family Streptosporangiaceae; genus Actinocorallia; species Actinocorallia populi. The sequence goes on from NZ_PVZV01000012.1 coordinate 85,764, forward strand.
GGGGTCGTGGAGGTCGGGCAGATGGCGGGCGGCCGCGTTGATCAGGTTCTTGGCCTGGCGTGAGGCACGCATCGCCGGGAGGTCGCGGGCATGCGGGGGGCAGGGAACCTGTGCCTGGTCCAGGGTGATCGGGAGGGCGTCGAGGCAGTCGCGCACGATCTGGTCCGCGGTCGGCAGCACGTCGGTGAGATCTGCGGCGGAGCCAGGGAAGCCGAAGGTGGCGACCCGGATGGCCGTCTCGCCGGCCTCGAAGACGCCGTCCTCGTGAGACCGACGAACGGCCCACAGGTAGAGGCGGGCGGCGGGGACACGTTGATCGGCGTTGCGGTGGACCATGTGCTCGATATCGAGGAACAGGCACAACCACCAGTTGGCCGCGTCGCGGGCGTTCGGCCGGTGGCGGTCGATCCAGGCCAGGCGCTGCTGATCGGAGGCCTGCAGCAGATGCCTGACGCGCTGCCGGCCGACGGGGGCGTCCGTGAACATGCGTGCGACGGCTTCGGCGCGCAAGGGAGCGACGATGCGGTCGACCTCGCCGTCGGCGGCGAGGATGTGGACGGTGGAGTCCGGCTGCCAGTACTCCCGGTATCCCTCGTTCCTGCTCGGAAGCTCGACCAGGTCGACGCCCAGGTCCGCCAACGCGGCCTGCAGATCGGCGAAGCGGAGCGAGGCCTGCAGGGAGCCGTAACTCTCCCTGATCGGACCGGCCGCGATGCCGGCTCCGGCTGAGCTCAGCCGGTGCAGCTGCACGGTGAAATGGGTGCCCCGCCATTCCGGCCTGCCAGGGCCGCGCTCCCAGAAGAAGTCGACCAGACCGTGATCTCGCCACATCTGGTTCCTGCCCCGGTTCTCCGCGGGGGTGGCGCCGAGGATCCGGGTGACGTCTTCGGGGCTGCCGGTGTGGTCGGCGCCGAGGACCGAGCCCCGGACGACGACGTCGATCGCGAACTCCAGCGTGCTCACGCCTGCGGCCCGCCTTCCGCGATCGCGAAGCCCGACATCTCGTCCCATGCGACCGCCGACCACAGCTCGGCCAGCGCCGCCCAGAACCGGTGGACCAGCGCCCAGTCGGGGTCGCCGCCACTGAGCGTGATCGTCGCCAGGAGATCACTACCCCAGATCCCGCGTTCACCGTCCGGGTCGGCCTGCAAGACCGACTCGGCGATGGTGGCGACACCGACGCGGATCTCAAGGCCCAGCCGTCCGGGCACCTCTTGTCCGCTGTGCGCTTTCGTCGCGAGCCGGTACGCCGCCACCTCCTGGGCGAGCGGCCCGAGCCGTTCGCCCGGCAAGGGACCGCCGGTGCTGAGCACCTCGTCGAGGAGGCGTTCCAGCGCCGCCTGACCGGTCTGCTCTCCCGCCCTGCAGAAGAAGCCGAGCTGATAGGTCACCCGAACGCCCCCGATCCCTCATCACCGACCGGACCCTCACGTATGTGATCAAGGTCCCTCATCCGGCACATCGTGTCCACGGCCCAGAAACCGGATCGTACGCCGCTGTCGGCTGGAGGTCTGTGCGGCTGAACACCGGGCATTCGAGGAGTTCGGTGAGGGCCTTGCGCTGCCTGCCGGTCAGCGGGTTGAAGAACACCACGGCCACGGCGTCGGCCGAGGCGCGTTCCTGCGCGATCTCGCGGATCTTCCCTGTGCTCATGAGCGTCCTGGACGAGTAGGGCCGGCTCATGTTGCCTTTGCCTCCGGGCGCGCTTCCTTTCTTGCCGCCGGAGATCCCCCGGCGCTGAACGAAACACCCGGCGACCCGTCCGCCCAGGGCTGCGACCTGTGCTGCCAGGACGCCCATGCACTCGAGATGATCCTTCTGCCTGGCGGAGAACAGACCCGCGATCAGGACCTCACGACCTTCGATGGTCTCCCGAAGGCCGGGCATGGGCGGCGGATTCCGTACGGCCCTTCGCTGCGGCGCACGCTGCCGCCCAGTACGCATTCCGTCACTCTAAACGCCGATATTCGAGGGTGCCGAGGAGTTCACACCGGGAGACCGGGACGGCGCCGACACTGCCGCCGTCCCGCTTCCTCATCGCCCGCACGAGGGATCTGTCTGCCTGATCCAGTTCTGCAGGCAGGAACGGATGTCGAGTTCTTTGGCCAGGTTGCCGGTCGGTTCATCGTCCGGTCGGGCCAGCACGACGGCACGCTCGCGGAATTCAGGCGGGCGATCAGCAGGCATGGACCTCTTTCTTCTCGGCCGACGGGCGATCGATCCAGGTCGAATGTCCCCTGATCAAGGGGAAGTTCACAGCATGCTGGGGGCGCAGGGTGGTCCACCCGAGGTCTTGCGCGAGCAACGAACAGGTTGCTGACGTTGATGCGTCTGGCGTGGGAACGGCTCAGGAGGCGGCCTGAGGTTCCGTCTCCGTTCGGTTGGTCTTGTCGATGCGGGTGATGGAGAACCCGAAGGCGGTGGCGAGCAGGTACATGACGATGCTGTACACCGCGGCGGGGATGGCGACCGTCGTGCTGTCCAGGACGCTCAGGGCGATGGTCAGCGCCACGGTCGTGTTGTGGATGCCGACTTCCATGGAGGTCGCGATCGCCTGCTCTCGCTGGAGCCGGAACAGGCGTGCTCCGGTGTAGCCGAGGGTGAGGCTGGCCAGGCAGAACAGGGTGACCAGGAGTCCGACCTCGCGGGCGTAGTCCACGAAGTTCTCTCGTTCGCCGAGGATGGCGCCCAGGGAGACCGCGACCAGCACCACGATCGAGAAGATCCGGACCGGCCGGTCGGCGCGCGCGGCGAAGGCGTCCGACCGGCTGCGTACCAGCATGCCGATGGCGACCGGCACGAGGACGATGGCGATGACCTGGATGACTTTGCCGAACTGGAGGCCGAGTGTGCCATCGGCGTCGAAGTAGTCGATCGCCAGGTTGGTGATCAGCGGGATGCTGACCGCGGCGAGCACGGAGTTGATCGCGGTGAGTGTGACGTTCAGTGCGACGTCGCCGCGGAACAGGTGGCTGTAGAGGTTGGCCGTCGTGCCGCCCGGTGAAGCGGCCAGGAGCATCACGCCGACGGCGATCAACGGGTCGACGTCGAAGGCCTGGACGAGGCCGAAGGCCACCAGCGGCAGCACGAGCACCTGCAGGGTGAGGGCGACGATGACCGCTTTGGGGCTGCGGGCGACGCGGCGGAAGTCGCCGGGGGTCAGGGAGAGTCCGAGCCCGAACATGATGATGGCCAGTGCCACCGGGAGTCCGACGGCGATCAGTGCCGAGTCGTTCACGGTATTCCTTCACGGTGAGTGCTTCCGGCGACGGAAGGTCTTTCGACGGGGGGCGTCGTCATCGGTGTCGCGCTTTCGGCTGCGCACCACGTGGTCGTCGTCGGTCGCGGCCGTCGGCTTCGTATCGGTCGGCCACCGGCCGGGGGTGGGAGCGGGGTGGAGGTTTTCGGGGACGGGTCAGTTGTATCCGTCGTTCCCGGTGGTGAACAAGGTTTTCGCGGTGGTGTAGTCGGCTTTGTCCATCGCGGTGCGGTGCGCTTTCTCCACGGGTGACGGCCGGGCGGCATGGTCGGGGGAGCGCCGAGTCCTGTTCCCGGGCGGAGTTCAGCGGACGGCACGGAGACATCCCCCGGACCACCCCACGACTGGACGTTCTGCCCGAAGCCCTGGCCAAGGCGGCCAGAGCACCGATCATCGCCGGAACGGGCGGATCTCTTCGTCAGGCTGATCGTGGGGTGCGATACCGCCCGTCACAGATGCCAGGTCCACTCCAGGGCGGAACCTTTCGGGGTGTTCCGCCAGCGGGCCTCGGCAGCGTCGATGGCGGCGCTCGCGGTGAGGATGTCCTCGGGAGAAAGCGGGCTTGGGCCGGTGCCGGTGAGGGGGAGCCCCCGCCAGAGGCGGTAGACGTAGTTGACCTTGAGTTCGCCTGCCATGACGCGATCGCCGCGGCGGCGCAGCACCTTGGCGCCCGAGTTGCGATGGCGGCGTGGTTCGAGGGGTTCGAAGCCGTCGAAGGTGGCGCCCGCGGCGACGGCGCCCCAGAATCCGTCGGTGATGCGCAGCGACTTCTCGACGGCGGCGTGTACGAGGTCGTGGGGCAGACCACCGCGGACGGGAGCCGCTGGCAGGCGCACATCGGGACCTTTGCGGCCGGTCACGACGATTTCGCACAAGTCGACGTCCGGCCGAACAAAGCGGATCCGCATGCGTGCACCTTAAACAGGGGGAAAGAGGCACGCCAGCGAATTTCCGCGGAGAGGTCGCGTTCTTGCGCACTCGGTCGGCGGACCGGTCGATCCGCAGCTCAGTCCGGGTGGCGGCCCGAATCCGCCGTGTTCCGGCAGGTCCTCCCACCAGGAGACCCTGGCCCGGCTCGCCGCCCGGCGGCGGCAGGCTCCCTTCCAAAACGCGTTCACCCTGGCGTGAGCGTCCCGCTGCACCCTCTTGACGGCGGACATCGTCCAGAGCAATCCCTCCGACCGCGCGATGCCTGCTCATCGACGGTCATGGGCAGACGGACCGCCGCCATCGGACCGTCATACCGTCAGGCTGGGGCTTTGCTCTTCCCGCGCATCCGGCGTGCCCCGGCACGGGACCTGATCGGGGAGGTCACGCGTCGTCCGGCAGGGGTTCGCCGGTCTCCAGCAGCGTCTTGAGGCTCGCTATCACGTTCGGCCAGCCGTGGCTGACCATTTCGGCCAGGCTCGATCCGGGCTCGAAGCCGTCGTGTACGACGGTGAGTTTCACGACCTGCGCGGTCTCCTCGATCGTGAAGGTGACCTTCGAGCGGGCTTCGCCGGACAGCCGGGTGAGCAGTTCCTCGTCCCAGCCGAAGCGCTTGGCGAGCTCCGGGGTGATGGCGTGCCAGGTGTAGGAGAGCCGGCTGTAGGGCTCGGCCTCCAGCACGACCTGCTGCGGGTCGTCGATCAGCACGCCGTGGTTGTCCCAGGTCATCGGGGAGCCGGGGGACCAGTCCGTGGTGAACTCCGTGGCCCAGTAGCGGCGGGTGAAGGCGGGGTCGGTCAGTGCCTGCCAGAGCTTCTGGGGGGTGGTGCGGATGTAGGTGGTGTAGACGAAGGTCGGTGCGTCCATGGGGGGCTCCTCCAGGGCGAGTTTCAGGTCTGCCAGGGCTTGGACCCTGGCCCGGTCGTAGCGGCTGATCCAGCGGTGGGCGATCTCGTGCACGGGTGCGGCGTTGAGGTAGTGCAGCTTCTCCCGGCCCCGCCGCACGGTGGCGACGAGCCCGGCCTCCTCCAGCACCGCGAGGTGCTTGCTGACGGACTGCCTGGCCATGTCGAGTCCGGCGCACAGCTCGCGCAGCGTCTGCCCGTTGCGGGCGTTGAGCGAGTCGAGCAGCGCGCGCCGGCTCGGATCGGCCAGCGCCTTGAACACCTCGTCCATGTCCGCCTTCACATCCGGGCTGCCGTCTGTAGATGCGCAGCCTTTTGGCTGCCTAATTTAGGCAGCCAAAAGGCTGCATGTCAAGGGATGTGATCACGGGAGCCATCCGTCCGGACATCAGCGCCAGGCGCCGTCGATCTCGAAGGCACCCGCACGATGACCAGTGGACGTTGAGCTTGTCCAGGGTCGCCGGACGGTCGGCTGTCGAGGAGGGCTTGGGCGTGGCGGGTGCGCAGTAGCCGGTCGGCGACGGCTTCCAGGCCGCAGGGTCCTCGCCGTCCTTGGCCTGGTCGACGTTGTGGGCCGTCGCCCGCAGCCGCGGACGGGGCAGGTCGTTGGCGAAGGACCGCCGCTGCCGCGCGGTCAGTGACCGGTCGGCTGGAAGAAGCCGCGCACATACGGGTCATCGAGGGCGGCCAGGTCGGCGAGGCCGCCCGTGGCGACGACCTTTCCGCCGCGCATGAGCACGACGTGGTCGGCGATCTCGGCGGAGGTGAGCATCGGCACGTCGTGGGTGATCACCAGGACCGCGGCTCCGGCGTCGGCGTACCGGCGGAGGGCGGTCCACACGCCGTAGGCGGTCCAGGTGTCAAGGGAGGCCGTCGGTTCGTCCGCGATGAGGACGCGGGGTTCGGGCAGGAGCGAGGCGGCGAGCGCGGCGCGCTGGATCTGGCCGCCCGAATGCTGATCCGGATGGAGACCGGCCAACTCGGCCGGGTACCGGGCGGCCGTGCAGGCGCGGTCGAAGCTCCATCGCCCGTACCGGTCTTCCAGGGCGCGCAACTGCGCGCCCACGGTGTCCTCGGCGCGGAAGGCCGTGACACCGGCCTGGGGCAGCAGCCCGACGGTTCCGCCGCGAAGGCGTCGCCACTCGCGTCGCCCACGCACGGGCTCGCCGTCGATGCGCACCTCTCCCATGCTGTGGGCGGAGTCGGGGAGCGAACCGGTGAGCGCTGCGGCGGCCATGGACTTGCCGCATCCGGACTCGCCGAGCAGAGCGGTGATCTTCCCGTCCGGTACGACGAGATCGACCGCGTCCAGAACCGTTTCGTTCCAGCGGTCCGTGTCGATGTGGACGGTCAGTTCACACAGCTCGGCAGACATCAGGAGGCCCGTTCTGGAGGGAGCGTGAAACGGCCGGGCCTGCGGATGCGGCTCTGGCCGCCGAATTCTTTCATCCTGGCCGCTTTGCAGGCACCGCATAACGACGAACAGGAACGCGGATGCTACGGACACGCCTGCGGGATTCACCGGCCGACGGAAGCCGCGCGGTGTCCTACCGTCACCGAACCGTCCGCCTCCTGGTTCCTGGACGCCGGCTGGAACGCCTCAGATGGGGGCCTGTGCAGGGATGCCTCCAGAACAAGCCGGCCTCGCCCTTCTGAGACGAAGGACGAGGCCGGCGGACCGGATCGGGGGCCACTCGGGTCAGTTCGCCGGCCGGGTCCGGGAGATCTTGGGGCTGTCGGCGAGCTTGAGCCAGACGACCCCGCCGATGATCACCGCCAGCCAGAAGCCCTTGGCGGGGGTCAGGGTCTCGTCGAAGAAGACCGGGCCGAGCAGGGCGGCGCCGACGGCTCCGATCCCGGCCCAGACGGCGTAGCCGATGCTGACGTCGATCCGCTTCAGCGCGACGCTGAGGAAGAACAGGGTGAACAGGAAGAAGACGATGGCGACGGCCGACCAGGCGGGGTCGGTGAACCCCTGGCTGCCGTTGACGCTGAGGGCGTAGCCGACCTCGAATCCTCCTGCGGCCAGCAGCGCCAGCCACGGCCCCGCCTTCTTCGTCTGCGCCGGCCGGGTGGTCGCCGTGGTGGTGGTCGTCGCGGTCATGGTGGTGCGTCCTTTCAGGGGGAGGAGCGAGGAGGTCAGGCGCCGGCGAGGTTGAGGCCGACGACTCCGGCGATGACGATGGCGATGCCGAGGAACTTCTGCCAGGTCAGGCGCTGGGCGAGGAAGAGCGCTCCGACGACGGCGATCCCGACGCCGGCGAGCGAGGTCCACAGGGCGTAGCCGACGCCGACGTCGAAGGTGAGCAGGGCGAGGCTGAGGAAGAAGGTGGCGATCGCCCCGCTGACCAGGGTGCCGATCGTCCACCAGAGACGGGTGAAGCCCTGCGCCTTGCCCGCGGCGATGCCGACGGTGACCTCGAAGACGACGGCGACGGCCAGGTAGAACCAGCTCATGATGAATCCTCTCTATAGATGTCTGTACATGCATGTATTTGGGCGAGGCGCGGCGCCCATCGCGGCGCGATGGACGTCAGGGGGCGACGATGGAGCCGATCTCGTTCAGTGCGCGACCGAGCTGACGGGCGTCGAACTGGGGGAAGTGCGCGGACGCCTTGCCCAGGAGTTCCCGCACCCGCGCCTCGTAGGGTTCGCGCGCCTCGCCGAGCAGGGCTTCCCCCGCCTCGGTGATGACCGCGTAGACGCCGCGGCCGTCGTCCGGGCACACGTCCCGGTACGCGAGGCCCTTCGCCTCCAGGCGGCTCACCAGGCGCGTCGCCGAGCTCTGGTTCAGTCCGACCCGCTGCGCGAGGTCGTTCACCCGCAGTTCCTTGTCCGGCGCCTGGCTCACGAAGACCAGGGCGCGGAACTCCGTCAACCCGACCCGGTGGGCATCGGCCAGCCACTTGTCGAGACCGGAGTCCACCGCGGAGGCGAAGGCCGCGACCTTCGACCACGCGGCGCCGGCGCCGTCACCGAGCGAGGCTCCCGAACCAGATGTCTGCATGTGCATGCAGATAAATTACCACCACGGGGAGCCCGCCTGTCAAGTCGGCCGCACGGAACCACGACGCTCCTCGGCCAGGTAGGCCATGGGCGGCGTCGCCGGAAGCGCTCGGCCTGCGTCGCCCATGACACGACGACCTCAGCGGCGACCCGCGCCGGTGCCGAACGCCCCGAAGGAACCGCAGCCCGCCTCCTCCCGGAGTCAGCTGAGGTCCGCCCAGATGCCGAAGAAGATGGGCGCGGCGCCGAGGAAGGCGAGGAGCGCGGCGTAACGGGCGATTCGGAAGAGGGGAGGGGCCGCGGAGTGCTCCGCGACGTCAAGGGCGGTGGCGGAGAAGGCGGCGCGGCCTTCGCGGTCCGGCGCGACGGTGCCCCGGACCGTCACATAGGTTCCGGCCCGCAGCACGTGTTCACGGCGCAGCAGGGTGCGGCCGGGCCGTGCGGGATGGGGCTCGCGACGCTCCTCCGCAGGCTCCGCGCCCGCCACCCAGGACACCGAGCCGGGCAGGCCGACCGTGCCGCTGCGGTCCTCGACGAGGAACGGGACGCCGGACGCCTCCAGCTCCCCGCGCGAGACCGTGCCGTTGCCCCGCTCCTCCTTGCCGGTTTCGTGTTCGATGACCGTCTCCACCGCCCACCAGACGCACTCCGTCCCGCTCAGCGGCGACACGAGCAGGCCCTCCGGCCCCGCCGCCGCCCGCCCGGTGATCCGCAGACGTCCCGGCGCGGAGACCGCGTCACGGCATTCCGACTCTTTCCATGGCCGGGCATTCAGCAGAATCCGCACCAGATACCCGGCGACGGCGAACAGGGGCAGCGAGACCAGCCCGAAGAGCATCACAGTGACGAACGGCATCGGGTTCCCTCCCGTGGTGACCCGGTCCATGGTCCACTCCCTCCCGTCCCCGCCGGACGGGATCCGCGTCCCGTCCCACCCGGGCGATCCTGAGCTGTGACCCGGACAGGAGGACGTCGGCCGCGTCGGCGAACTCACACGAGCCAGTGCCCGCAGCCCCCGACCGCCCACCGGTCCCGGCGAACCCAGCGCACCACTCCGGGGCCGAGGAACCTGCGGACAGCCGTCGACGCTTGCCCGCATGGTGGCGAAGTCGCCTCGGTTCTCCGGTCGCGGGCACGTCTACGCGCACTCGCCTCCGTCACGGGAGGTGTACGCCGACAACGTTCACGCAGCAGCCATGCCGTCAGGCTCACGGCACGGCGCTCCTTCACTGATGTTCCAAGACGGTCGATCGGCGAATGAGCCGGCCGACGCGGGTCGCTGTGTATCGGCTGCCCTTGGCGGGGTCCTGTCAAGGGGCGTGGGGGAAGGTGCGGGCGGTGGCGGTGATGGCGAGCCTGTCGTTGTTGCCGGTGTCGTGGATCCGGGCGGTGGCGAGTCCGTGGTGGAGGGAGGCCGTGGCGAGGGCGGGGCCGGTGCGGATGGCGTGGAGGTAGCGCAGTGCGAGTGAGGACAGGGTCTGGCCGGGCGCGTGCGCGAGGACGGCCTCTTCCGCGACGAGGGCGGTGAGGCCGCCGCTCATGGTGCCGGCGGCGTTGAGTCCCTCGTCGGATCGCGGCAGGACGGCGGTGCCGGGTTCACGGCGACGGCAGCCGGCCCGCTCGGCGAAGGGGACGGACAGGAGGCGTTCTGGTGCCGGGCTCGGGGGAGCGGTGAGGTCGGGCATCACGACGGAGGGGTCGGGGGCGGACATGAACGCTCCGGTGGCGGTGGCGACGGGGCGTCCGTCGCCGGTGGTGAAGTCGATGCCGGCGATGTAGACCGACCGGCCGGCCTTGATGGTGCGGCCGGTGCCGTGGACGGTTCCGGTGCCGGGCGCCGGCCGGTAGAGGTGGACGTCGAGGTCGAGGGTGACCGGGACGCGGGGGGTCATGACCTCGACGGCGAGGCGTCCGGCGAGGTGGTCGGCCCACGCCGCGAGGATCGAGGTGCGCAGCCGGCCGGTCCCCGGGACGTGCATGTGGGGTGTGATCCGGCCGTCGCCGTGGATCCGCCCGGCTGCGAGGCGTACGGAGAATCCCAGCTCCTGCAGGATGTTGTGGCGGTTCCCGCCGGTGACCGAGTCGATCATGGTGCCGTCCTTCTCGCGTCCTCCGGGGCGCCCGCTACGGCGGCCCACCAGAGATCCTTATTATCCTCTATCGAGAATAGGGATCTCGTCAGATGGTCCAGGCGGCGGCCTCGCCCCTCGGGCTCCTCCGTGGCACAGGACGGGTGTGGGTTGCGAGAAATGGCCCGAGAAATAGGGAAAAGGATTACCTGATTGCTGGAGCCCGCCGGCGGTCTGATCGAATTCGGCGGTCCCTGGATATGGTGGCACGGACTTGCCGGTGATACCGGGGGAGCGGGTTCGAGAACGCGTAACAGGCGGTCTGGACCCATGTGACCGACTGTCCCGCACGGCGGATTCGAAAATTCCGCAGCGTCGTGACGTTACACTCTTCGTGGTCGCCGTAAAATGCATAGAATAGAGTGCGAATGTCTTCACGCAACGTCACCGCGCCACTGAATGAAGACCCTGCCGCGCACGCGGCGTCCCTGGCCGAGGAGCAGCTCGTCCTCGATGAGGCCTTCACCCGCCGCGACGGGATACTCCGGTACCTCGACGCCGAGCTCGCGATCCCGGTGGACGACGCGGCGGGGGAGGCCCGGATGCGGATGCTGATCAGCCGCCGCGAGGAGCTGCGGCGCGCGGACCAGGGCCTGATCTTCGGCCGGCTCGACGCGCTCGACCGGACGGTCCTGCATCTGGGGCGCGTCGGCATACCCGGCCCCGGAGAGGACAGCGACCCCCTGGTGATCGACTGGCGCGCACCGGCCGCACGGGCCTTCTACACCGCGACGCCGGTCGACCCCCAGGGCCAGCGTCGACGTCGCCACATACGCGTCGACGGGCGCGAGGTGATCGGTGTCGACGACGAGCCGCTCGACGGGTCGAGGGCGAGTGAGCTGGTCGGCGAAGGCGCCCTGCTCGCCGCCCTCGGAGAGCGGCGCACCGGCAGGATGAGCACCGCGGCGGCCACCCTGCAGCGCGAGCAGGACGATGTGGTCCGCGCCGACTCCCGAGGCCCGCTGGTCGTGCAGGGCGGACCGGGCACCGGCAAGACCGTGGTGGCACTCCACCGGGTGGCGTACCTGCTCTTCACCTATCCGCAGCTCGCCGCGCAGGGCGTATTGGTGCTCGGGCCGTCGCTGCGCTTCCTGGATTACATCACCCAGGTGCTGCCGGCGCTCGGGGAGACCGCCATCGTGTCGGCGACCTGCGACACCCTCGTACCGGGAATCGGCGTGGAGCGCATCGAATCGCGCGAGATCGCGGAGGTCAAAGGCCGGGCGCTCTGGCAGCAAACGCTCTCCCGGTACTGTGCAGCGCTTATCCCGCAGCCCGCCGACCTCGAGCTGGTATGGGAAGGCGAACGGTACACGATTGGTGAACGGCGGATTTCCAGGGCCCTCGCCTCGGCGACCTCGGGGCACACCTATCATGCGGCGCGCACCATCTTCAGCGAACAGATCCACGATCTGCTGACCAATGCGATAGCCGAACGCCACGAAGAACTGCTGGCGCAGATGGAGGAGGGCTTCGAGGACATCCTCGGCAAACTCGATGCCGGTCTCGCCGCCTCAGACAACCGCGCCGTGGACAACGGCACGACCGGCACCGACGTCGACGGGGAGCTCACGGAGGAGGACCTGGAGCTGCTGCGCGACAGGATCGCCGCCGACTCCGGCGTGGCCGCGACGCTGCAGAGGTGGTGGCCGACCCGCGACACGAAGACGGAACTGCGCCGGCTGCTCGGTGACGAAGCGCTGCTGCGCCGGTGGGCGCCGGAGCTCACCGACGCCGAAAGGAGGATGGTCGTCGGCGAGCCGCAGACGTGGGCGAGCAGCGACATACCCCTGTTCGACGCCCTGGACGACCTGCTGGGCGATACGCGGCCGAACGGCGAGCAGGGCGAGTTCCTGACCGCTCGTGCCGCGGCACGCAGAGACTGGGTCTACGGACACGTCGTCATAGACGAAGCGCAGGAGCTCTCGGAGATGCAATGGCAAATGGTGATGCGCCGCTGCCCTTCCCGATCGATCACCGCCGTCGGCGACATCGACCAGGCCGAGGCACCGCACCGGCACACCACCTGGGAGGAAGCGGTCAGCGCGGCCTTCGGCACGAGATGGACGGAGGCCCGGTTGACCATCTGCTACCGCACCCCGCTCGAGGTCATGGCCCTCACCGGGCCGGTACTCCAGAACGCGGGCAGCCGGAACGAACCGCCTCGCGCCGTCCGGGCCTCCGGCATCGAGCCCTGGGAGCGCGCCGTGGAGGAGGGCGACCTCGCGGCCGAGGCGGCACGTGTCGCCAAGGAGCTGTCGGACCGGTGGGCGGGAGGGACGGTCGGCGTCGTCGCGCCCCTCGAGCGTGTGCCGGCTCTGCGCACGGCGCTGCCCGACCTGCCGGTCCTGTCCGCGACCGAGGCCAAGGGCCTGGAATGGGACGCCACCCTGCTCATCGACGCTCCCGGCATCATCGCCGAACCGCGGGGCTGGAACGGGCTCTATGTCGCGCTCACCCGATGCACCCAGGAGCTGGGGCGGCTGCTCGTGACACCGCAGGCGCCTCACTGAGGTGGTCTCGGTGAGTGCGTGGTCGGGCCGGGAAAGGGGATGCCTCAAAGATTCCGGACATCGTCCGACGGCCTGATCGCGCCGCGGGAGACCCGGCCTTCGATACCCGGGTACGAGGGCTGGACAAACGTATGGCATACATGTGTATTGTTGGTTGAACGCTTGTATTGGAGGCAGTCGTGGTGAGTGGTCGGGGGGCGGCCGAGGATCTGACCGCGCGGGCCCGGATCAGGGACGCGGCGTTGCTGGAGTTCGCCAGGCACGGTGTCAGAGGGGCGACGATCCGGGGGATCGCCGGGTCCGCCGGGGTGTCGGTGGGATTGGTGCAGCACCACTTCGGGACGAAGGAGGAGCTGCGGGCGGCATGTGACGCCTACGTGCTGGAGACCATCCGCGCGACCAAGCAGCGGGCGTTCGACGAGGGGATGGGCGATCCGGGGTTCCTGGCGATGGCGGTGGAGGTCGCGCTGCCCATCCAGCGGTACATGGCGCGGGCGCTGGTGGACGGATCGCCGGCCGCCGCCCAGCTGTTCGACGACGCGGTGGCCTTCAGCGAGGAGATGCTCGGACGCGACGTCCCGGGGATGAACGCGCCGAACACCTCCGACCTGCACGCCTACGCGGCGGTGATGACGGGGATGACCTTCGGGCTGATGGTGCTGCACGAGCACATGTCGCGGGCCCTGGGTGCCGACACCCTCGGCAGGGAGGGGTACCGGCGGCTGGCGCTGGCGATGCTGGACATCAACGACGACAGGCTGCTGAGCCCGGAGATCATCGACCACGCCCGTGCGGCACTGCGGCAACTGCCGGCCACCGGCACCGAACGGAGCCGCGATGCCGACTAGCCTCCACTTCCGACCCGCGGGCGGCCCCGCACGTGTGAGATGCTCCGCGGTCCCCCGGGGCTCCGCCCGAAAGAGCGTCCGGGCACCCGGCAGGCTCTCGACCTCGGTCGCCGCCGCCCGCAAGGCCGACTCCGATCCGCCTCGAGGGCGTGCGGGCCACCCGCCGCCGCCCTCTGTTCTTCACGCACGGTTCCTCACCCCGTCCGGCCGGTTCACGCACTAGGCACCGGAGGGGCCGGTGGCCGTGCGCCCACCACCCCCTTCAGCCTTCAAGAGGTGCTGACATGAACACACCGGTGACGACCCCGATCTCGGTGTCCGGCCTGACCAAGTCCTTCGGCCGCACCCGGGCCCTGGACGGCCTGGACCTGACCGTCCAAGCGGGCGAGGTGCACGGCTTCCTCGGCCCGAACGGCGCCGGAAAGTCCACCACGATCCGCGTCCTGCTCGGCATGCTGCGCGCCGACGGCGGCACCGCCGAGCTGCTCGGCGGCGACCCCTGGCGGGACGCGACCGACCTGCACAGGCGCCTGGCCTACGTCCCCGGCGACGTCACCCTGTGGCCCGAGCTGACCGGAGGCGAGGTCATCGACCTGATCGGCCGGATGCGGGGCGGCATCGACCCGCGCCGCAAGGCCGAGCTGCTCGAGCGCTTCGAACTCGACCCGCGCAAGAAGAGCCGCACCTACTCCAAGGGCAACCGGCAGAAGGTGGGGCTGGTCACCGCGCTGGCCTCCGACGCCGAGCTGCTCATCCTGGACGAGCCGACCTCCGGCCTGGACCCCCTGATGGAAGAGGTCTTCCAGGACTGCGTCCGCCGGGCACGGCGCGACGGGCGCACCGTCCTGCTGTCCAGCCACATCCTCAGCGAGGTCGAGGCCCTGTGCGACCGGGTGACCATCATCCGCGGCGGCCGCACGGTGGAGAGCGGCACCCTGGACGAGCTGCGCCACCTCACCCGCACCTCGGTCGACGCGGTGCTGGACGCCCTGCCGGACGGGCTGGCCGCGCTGCCGGGCGTCCACGACCTGCGGGTGGAGGGGAACCGGGTGCGTTGCGAGGTCGACACCGCCCGCCTGGGCGAGGTGCTGGCAGGCCTGTCCGCGGCCGGGGTGCGCACCCTGACCAGCAGGCCGCCCACGCTGGACGAGCTGTTCCTGCGCCACTACCAGCCGGAGGCGACGCGATGAGCGCGCTCACCGGAACCCGAGGCCTGGTCAGGCTGGCCCTGCGCCGCGACCGCGTGCGGCTGCCGCTGTGGGTGCTGTGGCTCGGGCTGATCCCGCCGAGCTTCGTCTCGGCCACCGAACGGCTCTACCCGACCGCCGCCGAGCAGCTGCAGTACGCCCGCACCACCGGGAACAGCCCCACCTTCCTCGCCCTGTACGGCCCGATGCACGACCCGGGGCTGGGAGGCATCGTGGTGCAGCGCGCCGGATTGTTGTCCGTGGTCATCGCGCTGATCAGCGCCCTCACCGTGATCCGGCACACCCGTACCGAGGAGGAGGCCGGGCGGCGTGAGCTGCTCGGCGCCACCGGGACGGGCAGGGCCGCCCCTCTGGCCGCGGCTCTGCTCGTGGCGATGTCCGCCTGCCTGGTCAGCGGCGTGCTGGTGGCCGCGGGCATGATCGGCCAGGGGATGCCCGCGGCGGGATCGGTCGCGTTCGGCCTGCAACTGGTCATCGGCGGATGGGCCTTCGCCGCGGTCGCGGGCCTGGCCGCCCAGCTCACCGTCGGCTCCGCGGCGGCGCGCGGGCTGAGCCTCACCGTGCTCGGCGCCGCCTTCCTGATCAGGATGGCCGCCGACGCCGTCGACGGCCTGTCGTGGCTGGGCTGGGCGTCCCCGCTGGCCTGGGCGCAGCGGCTGCGTCCCTACGCGGGGGAGCGCTGGTGGCCGCTCGCACTGGCCGTCGCCGCCGTCGTGGCGCTGACCTGGGCCGCCGGACGCCTGGCCGCACGCCGCGACCTGGGTGCGGGGATGCTGCCCGAGCGGCTCGGCCCCGCCGACGCCGCACCCCGGCTGGCCGGGCCGTTCTCGCTGGCCTGGCGGCTGCACCGCCGCACGCTGTACGGCTGGCTCGCCGGATTCACCGCGCTGGGCGCCGTCTACGGCGGCCTCGCCGGCGGTGTGCAGGACATGATCGGGGACAACCCCGGCCTGCGGGAGGTCTTCACCCGCCTGGGCGGCGCGAGCGGGCTCCTGGACGCCTACTTCGCCTCGGTGATGGGGATCATGGGCCTCATCGCCGCCGCCTACGCCGTCTCAGCCGCCCTGCGGCTGCGCTCGGAAGAGGCCGCCCTGCACATCGAGCCGCTGCTGGCCACGCCCGCGGGCCGCCTGCGCTGGGCGGCGAGCCACCTGACGGTGGCCGCGGCGGGCTCGGCGGCCCTGCTGGCCGCCGGAGGCCTGGCGACCGCTCTGGTACACGGACTCGCCACCGACCGGCTCCGCGCGGACCTGCCGAAGGTGCTGGGAGCCGCGATGGCCCAGCTGCCGGCCGTCTGGCTCATCGCCGCGATCTGCGTGGCACTGTTCGGCCTGCTGCCGCAGCTCACCACCTTGTCCTGGTCGGCGGTGGCCGCGGCGGGGCTCGTCATGGCGTTCGGCGCCGGGCTCGACCTGAGCCAACCGGTCCGCAACCTCTCCCCGTTCACCCACGTCCCCCAGATCGGCTCCGCGGACTTCACCCCGGCACCGCTGATCGCCCTGCTGGTCACAGCCGCCGCGCTGGCGGCTCTCGGCCTGGCCGGCTTCCGGCGCCGAGACCTGGCGCTGGGCTGAGAAACCGCAGCCCGTGGAGGAGCGGCCGGGCTCATCGGCACCGCACAGGAGCCGATGAGCCCGGCCGCAGACGAACACCGCGCGGATCCGGCCGACCGGGCACGGCGATGTTCAGGAGGCGCCGGGCACCGGCATCACCGGTGGTCCTTGCCGGTGGTGTCCGGACGGGTGAGCTGGCCGCGGACCTTGCCGTACCAGACGGGGGTCTCGTGTTCGTCGTCGAACCAGCGGGCCACCACGATGTCGGTGGAGGAGTGCGCCAGGATCGACAGGGCGATGGTGACGGCGACGAGCGCGAAGATCGGCTGGGCTTCGACGATGCCGGACTCCAGGACGAGCAGGCCGTAGACGACGGAGGCGAAGCCCTTGGGGCCGAACCACATGACGGCGGCCTGCTCCCGGCCGGAGAGCCCCGAACGCAGGAACGACACCCAGATCGCCACGGGCCTGGCCACCACGAGGGCGACGATCGCGAACATCCAGCCGGTCCAGCCGATCGAGCCGAGCAGCTGCGGGGTGATGAGGGCGCCGAAGAGCAGGAGCGCGGCGAGCTTGAACAGCTCGGCGACCAGTTCGCCGAAGTGCTCGAACGACTCGCGCTGGCGCTCGCCGAAGGTGGCGACCGTGATGCCGGCGGCGAACGCGGCGAGGAACAGGTTGCCGTGGGTGGCCTTGCCCAAGGCCAGGACCAGCAGGCCGATCGCCATGGCGTTGAGCGGCTCGTAGGCGGTGGAGGCGGCGAAGAAGCGGGCGCGCTCCAGCATGATCGCCGCCCATGGGACGGCGACGCCGATGACGATGCCCAGCAGCAGTTCCGTGCCGAGCTCACCCAGGTGCAGGTCGGAGCTGCCGGCCGCGACCGCCAGGAACACCACGACGAACGGCAGCGCGAGCCCGTCGTTGACGCCGGACTCGACGTTCAGCAGCTGCCGCAGCCGGGGCGGGACCTTGTCGTTGCCGACGAGGGCGGCGGCGAACACCGGGTCGGTCGGAGCCAGGACCGCGCCGATCAGCAGGGACTCGGCCCATCCCAGACCCACCAGCCAGTGGGCCGCGGCCGCGGTGATGAGCAGCGTCAGCGGCAGTCCCCAGCCCAGCGCCCGGCCGGGCAGCCGCCACGCGGTGCGCACGTCGTTCCAGCCGACCCGCATCCCGTCGCTGAACAGCACCGCGAACAACGCCAGTTCGGCCAGGGTCGAGACGACCTCGTCCCCGGGTGCGACCGGCACCCAGCCGAGGACACCGTCCCCGAGCAGGAATCCGGCGGCCAGGAACACCACGGCCGTGGACAGGACCGTGCGATGGGCCAGGCCCGACAGGAGCACGGCGAGGAGGAGGACGGCGGAGAACGCCAGCAGCAGCGCCATCGGGCACCTTTCGGGATCGCCTGAATCGGACCTTGCCGACCAGACTTCCCGGCGCACCAGCGCGCATCCTAGCGGTCCGTCCCTTCTCCCGGCCACCGCGCCGCCGGAGCGGCGGCGGGGTCAGCGGCCGGCCAGCACGATGACCAGGTCGTCCTCGGTCAGGGTGAGGGGAGCGCGGCGGTCGGGGTTGAGGACGATGCCGTAGCCGGGAGGTTCGTGGAAGCGGGAGCGGCGGCGGTAGCCCAGGGCGGTCTCGCCGCGGCGGCGGGCGGCTTCCAGGAGCGTGGCGAAGGTCGCGGGGGCGCCCGGACGGAGGTAGCCGGTGGCGGGCTTGAGGTAGATCTCGGGTCCCTCGGGGTGCAGGAGGGCGGTGAAGACCTGATGGAGGCGCGGGCTTTCGCTGAGCTGGGTCATGACCTGGGTGATCAGCTTGTCGCTGACGATGAGGTCCTCGGCCTGGGTGATCTGGGCGATCTCGCGGTTGGCGTCGTCGCGCAGCTCCACGATGACGGAGAACGGCCGGTCGCCGTAGGGGGCCAGATCGCGCAGGTGCAGCAGGGTGACGAGGGTGCGCGCGTCCGCGCGCTGGGGGTCGTGGCTCTCGTCGGCCAGCACGATGACGCTGTGGTGGGAGCGGACGTCCAGGGCCTCCAGGTCGGTGCGCGCGGTGTCGTCGCAGCGGGTGAAGGAGACGGTCGTGTTGGCCAGGCGGGGCAGCCGCTCGCGCGGGTCGTCGTCTCGCAGCGCCGCGACGAGCAGCTGCGAGCCCGGCCGCGCGCAGCCGTCCAGCCTCTCGATGATCTTGGGTGCGCGCGGGTTCCAGCCGAGGATGAGGGTGGATCCGGGCTCGGGGAGGGTGACGGGCAGGCCGCTGATCGCCTCTTCGGCGATGTGCGGCCGCCGGTCGGCCAGGCCGATGAGCTCGTCGTCCTCGGCCAGCATGATCAGCTCGTCGTCGTGACCGACGACCGTGCGGGAGGCGGGGTTGAGCGTGAGGGAACCGTCGGGGTGCCAGAGCCCGACCGGTACTCCCCGCTCGAAGGCGTGCAGGGCGTCGGCGAAGGTGCTCCCGGCCAGAGAGGGCTCCGGATGCAGATAGAGCTCATGGCCCTGGAAGTCCAGGAGCTCGGCGCAGACCGCGGAGAGGCCGCACTGGCGGTGCGACTGCACGATCAGCCGCACGGCGATGTCGTCGGCGTCGACGATCCGGGCGTGCTCCCCGCCGGCCAGCAGCGCGGCGGGCATGTTCGCCGCGGTGCGGACGGGCGCCACGATCGGCGGCCGCGTCTCTCGCCAGGGCTGGGCGTTCAGCGACAGCAGCACCTTGATGACGTCGATGTCGGGCTCGTCCGTCTGCGGTGCCAGCACGATGACGGAGCGGGCCGTGGCGGGGCTGACCAGGGCGAGGTCGGCCACCTTCAGCGGGTTGCCCCGGCGGCACACGATCCGGATCCTGCCGGTTCTGCCGATCTTGATGCGGATGGCCTCGTCCATGTCGCCCTTGTCCAGGTCGGCCAGGATGGCGATGCAGGAGCGCCGCCCGCTGTGGTCGGCCTCGATCAGCTCCTCCAGCACGGTGAAGACCTGGTCCGACCAGCCCAGCAGCACGGTGTGGCCGTGTTCGACGATCCGGGAGCGGCCTTTGCGCAACCGCGTGAGCCTGTTGTTCAGGCCGGTGGTCAGCACGCTGATCAGCGAGCTGACGATGAAGATCCCGCCGACGGTCGAGGCCAGCATCAGCGCCAGGTAGGAAGCGGTCCCCTCGTCGTCGCCCATGACGCCCGGGTCCAGGGTGCGCAGCAGGCTGCGCCACACCACTCCGCTCCAGCTGCCCTGCTCCGCCGCGTCACGGGGGGCGATGAGCACCGCCAGCGACGCGACGGCCAGGACCAGCAGCGCGGACGCCAGCCCCAGCCAGCCGATCAGCGCCGGAGTGCCCCGCGCCATCGTGTTGTCGAACCAGTACCGCGCCCGCGCACGCCACCAGGCCATCTCCACCTCCTCGGAAGATCCGACCCTTGCGGAGAATCCGCCGCAGAACAGTATCTTCCCCCTCAGGTTCCGATCGTGGAGGACGGCCATGGCGCTCATAGCGGCGGAGCCCGCGGCAGGCGTCGGCGTTCCGATCCGGGGTCCTACCGGCGCCGCGTCGAAGCCCTCCCGCCGGAGACACGGTCGCCGCCGCTCGCGGCGGCGACCGAAACCGGAGGCGGCCCGGTACCGCTGTGGCGGCCGACCGGCCGGCGATCGGTCAACGCCTCAGCCGGATCGGACTGATCTCGGTGTCCGGGTACCAGGTGCGGGGCGCATGAAGGCGATGAGTTCGGCGGCCGCCCGGCGCAGCGGGTTCCTGCGCAGCCAGACCAGCTGGACGGACATGGGGACGCCGTTGTCGAGGTTGTCGAACTCCAGGATGCGGATGGTTCCGGCGGCCACGCGGGTGCGGACGGCGCCGAGCGGGAGGTTCGCCCAGCCCGCGCCGCGCTCGACCAGCCCGAGCGCCGTCTCCACGGTGTCCACGTGCCAGCGGGCGTCCGACACCAGCAGCCGCTGCTCGGTGATCTCGTCCCCGGGACCGGCCACCACGATCTGGCGGCTCGCGGCCAGATCCTCCAGCCGCCGCAGGCCGGGCGGGAGCCCGTAGGTGTCGGCGGTGGCCGAGGCGACCGCCACCCACACCTCCTGGGCCACCGTGGCCAGCGCCTCCTCGCGGTCCAGCCGCTCAGAGCAGGTCAGAAGGGCCAGGTCGGCGCGCCCGTCGTGGAGCATGGCCCGCACCTCGTCGTGCGGCGCCCGCACGAGGTTCACCCGCAGCAGAGGGTGCCGGCCGCCCGTCTCGGCCACGGCGTCCAGCAGGCGGCGGTCGTCGGTCCCGGCGGCGACGGCGACCGTGAGCGCGCTCTCCAGATCCTCACCCAGCTCCTGGGCGTGGACCTGGAGCAGCTGCAGCCTGCTGGCGACCGAGCGGGCGTGCGGCACGAGCGCCAGCGCACGGGGCGTGGGCACCGCCTCGCGCCGTGACCGGTCGAACAGCCGGTAGCCGAGTTCGGCCTCGATGCCCGCGATCCCCATGCTCACCGCCGACGGGACCCGGCGCAGCGCGCGGGCCGCTCCGGAGAAGGAGCCGTGGTCGACCACGGCGAGGAAGAGCTCGATGCCGTCGCTGGACAGAGCCATCTATCAATTTTCCTGAAAGAATCCGACTTTTACCATCAGTGCAGCTGAATATAGCTTCTCCCCGTCACCGAGGGAAGGGGAGAACGAGGTGCAGGGCGTCAAACGCAAACTGGTCTACGTCGGCGGGTACGAAGGGCTCGGATGGGTCGTGGGAACCGCGGTGATGACCCTCCTGACGGGCACACCCCCCACCACCACGGGCCCGCTGACCCTCACGATCACGCTCATCGCCACCGTGTGGAATTTCGTCTTCACCACCCTGTTCGAGGCATGGGAGCGGCGCCGCCGCGACCGCACGCGCACCGTGTTCCGGCGCGTCCTGCACGCGGTCGGATTCCAGGCGACCCTGGTCTGCATCCTGATCCCGCTCATCGCCTGGTGGCTGGAGATCACCCTGCTCCAGGCGTTCCTGCTCGACCTGGTGTTCATCGTCTACGTGCCGTTCTACACCTTCGCCTACAACTGGGCCTTCGACCGGATCTTCGGCCTGCCCGCCTCCGCGGTGAACACCCCGGAGGACGGCACGCCGGTCTCCGGGCCGGAACCGGAACGCTCACGGTGAGCACACCGGAAGGCGTCCGGAGCCGGACGGGCTTCGGCTCGTCGCACCGCGTCGCGGCCACGGATCGGGGCGGTAGGCGGGAGTTCCTCCTGCGGTGCGGCTGAGCCGCGCCGCCGTCGGCACGGTTCGCAGGGGCGGTCTCTGCGAACCGTGCCCGCCTCGCTCGAAAGCCGGAGTGCTTTCGGATAGCTTGAGCACATGCAGCTGTTTCTGACGCCTCCGCCGCCCGCCGTCTAGGCGGGCGGTCGTACACGGTCATTCCGGAGTCGCCGGGATGACCGTGCGGTTCGCCCACGGAAGACATCGTGTCGGCGACCATTCGAGGAGACCTCAGTTGCAGTCCTCTTCCGCCTTGCCCGTCGGGCAGGGCGTTCTCTACGTCGCGATCGCGGCCACGGCGTGGGGCACCGGCGGTGCCGTGGCCGCCGAACTGTACGACGTCGGCGGGATCGGCCCCGTCTCCGTTTCCTTCTGGCGGTTCCTGACCGGCCTCGGGCTGCTCCTGGCAGCCCATTCGGTCCGGCGACGCCGGCGAACGGCGACAGCGGTCTCGCTTCGCGCCGCCTGCGCGGCGAACCCGTGTCGAGTACTCGTCACAGGTGCCGGGCTGGCCGTGTACCAGACGGCCTACTTCGTCTCCGTGCAGCAGGCCGGGCTGACCGTGGCCACGGTGGTGACCCTGGGCTCGGGTCCGGTGCTGGTCACCGTCGGAGCGCGACTCGCGCTGGGCGAGCGGACCGGGGCGGCCGGAGCCGCCGCGGTGGCGAGCGGTGTCGTCGGCCTGGCGCTGCTCGTGGGAGGAGCGGACGGGAGCATCGGCCCGGCCCCTCTTCCGGGCATCGGATACGCGTTGCTCTCCGCCGTCGGCTATGCGGGCGTGACGCTGTTGGGCCGTTCTTCCGGTCGAAGCGGGGCCGGTGGCGCGTTCGAGTCCACGGTCACCGGCTTCGCGGTGGGAACGGTGTGCCTTCTGCCGATGGCCCTGATGGAGGGCCTGCTGCCCGACCTGGAGCGGGCGGCCTGGACCGCGGGCCTGATCCTCTATCTCGGAGCGGTGCCGACCGCGCTGGCGTACACGCTGTTCTTCGCCGGCCTCGGAGCGGTACGGGCGACCACGGCTTCCGTGGTCGCCCTGGTCGAGCCGCTCACCGCAGCGGCCATCGGCGTCCTGGTCTTCGACGAGCGGCTCAACGCGAGCGTCCTCATCGGCACGGTCCTGCTGCTGCTCGCCGTGATCTTCCTGGCGGCCGGTGAAAGGGCAGGACCGGCGGCCTCCCCGCGGCCGCCGGCCGCCGACCATGGTCGGCCCGAGGCCCGTCCGGCCGCGCCGGCCAAGGACTGACCTGACGCGCTCTCCACGGCGGGCGGCGGGCCGACGAGCCGCCGCCCGCCATGACCCCGTGCCCGTCCATGCGTCGACGAGGACCTGTGCCGCCGTCTCGCGCAGGGACCGAATGCCGGGCTCGCCCTTTCGCCGTTGCGTTCGTGGCATCATGCCGGGCCACGGATCACCAAGGGCGGTTTCGCCGGGCCGCGCTCGCCTTGGGCGTCCCGGACGACGAGATCGGTCGGTTCGTCGAGCACCTGCGGTCGTCGATCCGGTTGGGCGGGGGCTCCGGCGGTGTCCCGGTCGGTCGGTTCGGCGGGCCGCCCCGGCTGCCGCTCACCGCGATGGCTCGGCCCCGCTCGGCGGGAACGGGAACGTCCGGTCACGGAGCGGAGAAACATCGTTTGCGCTCGCGGCCGTGCTCTCCGGTGATGGTGCGGCTGAAGACGGCCAGGGTCAGCCGGGGGTGGAGGTCGTGGGGAAGGGCGGCGTGCTCGCGCCAGCCGAGGCGTCTGTAGAGGGCGGCTGCGGGGGCTTCGGGGTGGGTGATGAGCCAGGCGCTCGGCCATCCCGAGGTGGCGGCGGTGAGCAGGCGCCGTCCGTGTCCTCGGTGCTGGGCGTCGGGGTGGACGAACAGTTGGACGACTTCGAAGGCGCCGCGGGTGAGGGCGACGGCCCCATCGGGACCGAGGGCGCGCTGAAGGGCGTCGTAGATGCGGTCGCCTGACAGGTCGAGTGGGCTGGGCCAGCCGTAGCAGATGCCGACCAGGTCGCCGGCGGGGCCGTGGACGGCGTGGGCGACGAACCCGGGGCGGGCGGTGGCGGCATGGAGTTTGGCGGGGTAACCGGCGATCTGCTCAGGTGTTTCGTACCAGGGCGGCCCGCTGTAGCAGGCCCGGCGGAGGGCGGTGATGTCGTCGGTCAGGTCGCGGACGGCGGTGGCGTCCAGCCGATGCGGAGCGGGCACGCGCTTCTCCAAGCCAAGAGTCCGGCAGCGAGTACGTGGCCGTGGGCCACTGTTGCAAGTTAATCGCAACAACGCCGGGTGGTGGCAGGCCTTCGACGATCGATCACGGGTCGGGAACCCCCTCCGGAGCGGCACCCGGTCAGAGGGAGGTGAGGCGGTCGCGCAGGGCGAGGAGGTGGCGGCGAGGGGCCGGATGGGTGGTCAGGGCGATGGCCTGGGTGAAGGCGGCGCGGGCGGCGGCGCGGTCGCCGGTCCGGGCCAGGAGGTGGGCGCGGGTGGCCCAGGCGGGCTGGAAGCGCTGGGCGGCGGGGCCGGTGAGGGTGTCGAGCAGGGCCAGGCCGGCGGCGGGGCCGTCGGTGCGGGCGAGGACCGCGGCGAGCGAGACCGTGGCGCCGAGGGTGGGCGCGGCGGACAGCAGGGCCTGGTGCAGGGCGCGCAGGGCGGGCCAGTCGGTGCAACCGGTGACGCGCCGGGCGCAGTGCACGGACTGGATGGCGGCCTCCAGCTGGAACCGCCCGGGTCGGCCCAGGCGGTACGCGGAGCGCAGCAGGCGTTCGCCTTCCTCGATCAGCCCGCCGTCCCAGTCGGCCGTGTCCTGCTCGTCGGGGGCCAGGAACCCGCCGTCGGGGCCGGTCCGTGCGGTGCTGCGCGCGGCCGACAGGCAGACCAGGGCCGCCAGGCCCAGCGCCTCGGGCTCGTCGGGGAGCAGACCGGCCAGGATCCGGGCCAGGTGCAGCGCCTCACCGGCCAGGTGACCGCGCTCGGCGGGCCCGGCGATGCCCTGCCAGTCGATCGTGTACGCGCCGTAGACGGCTTCCAGCACCCCGGCCAGCCGGCCGGGCATGGCGTCCCGGTCGGGAAGCGCGAACGGGACACCGGCGTCGCGGACACGCCGTTTGGCGCGGACCAGACGTTGCCGCATGGTGGTCGCCGGCACGGCGAAGGCCTCGGCGATGTCCTGTGCGGGAACGCCGAGCACGGTCTGCAGCATCAGCGGGGTCCGGACCGTGGCCTCGACGGCCGGGTGTGCGCACACGAACAGCAGCGCCAGCCGGTGGTCGGGGATGGATTCCGGATCGGTGTCGTCGCCGACGGCCAGGTGCGCGGCCTCCTCGAGCGGGACGCCGGTGCGGTGGGCGGCCGAACGGTACCGGTCGCGCCGGCGGTTGCGGGCCACGGTCAGCAGCCACGCCTCCGGGTTGTCCGGCGCCCCGGCGTCCGGCCACCGCCGCAGTGCCTGCTCGAACGCCTCCGCCAGGGCGTCCTCGGCCGCGGCGATGTCGCCGTCCTGTGCCGCCAGCAGGGCCAGCAGCCTGCCGTAGGAGGTACGGGCGGCGGACTCCGCCCGTACCCACGCGGTGGCTAGCTCGACCACTGCCCGTCCAGGACCGCGGTGGCCGTCGGACGCACCTCGACGGTGCCGTACTGCGCGCCGGGGCAGCGTTCGGCCCAGGCCAGCGCGGCGTCGGGCCCGTCGACGTCGATGACGAAGACGCCGGCGAGGGCCTCCTTGGTGTCGGCGAACGGCCCGTCCTGCACCTGCAGGGCTCCCGTGCGCAGGGTGACGGTCCTGGTCGCGGTGCTCGGATGCAGGACGTCCGCGGACAGCAGCACTCCCGCGGTCTCCAGGTCCCGGGCGTACGCCTGGTAGGCGTGCTGGAACGCGGCGATCTCCTCTGCAGGGATCTCACCCTCCGCCGGCTCCGGGCTGTGCAACAGCAGGCAGTAACGCATCATGGTCCTTCCTCACGGGGCGGAGGCGCGGATCGCGGCCTCCATGGTGATGACGAATCACCGACGCGGAGAAAGACATCCTCCCCGAATCCACATCAGGAATCTGGCCCCGGGAGAGAGGAAAGGACCCGCGATCTCACCGAGAGAACGGGATCCCACGCGGTATCGCCCCCTGCGCGTCCTGCACCCGGCCGTGGCGCTATTGCTGACCGCCCCGACCGTCCTCCGCGAGGTCAGGCAGGCGGCTCCCGTCCCGCGGTCCCGGCGGCGGTGCACGGTCTTCGGAGTCGCGGGTGGCCTGCTGTCACAAATCCGGGGGTTGTCCGGTCTTGACTGGAGGCTGAGGCACCGAGGAGTGGCGGGGCCCGCGGAAGTCCTGGGAAAGGATGAAGATGAGCGGCATTCTGAAGGGGAAGGTCGTCCTGGTCACGGGGGCGTCGTCGGGGATCGGTGAGGCCACCGCGCTGGCGCTCGCGGCGGAGGGGGCCCGGGTCGTCGCCGGGGCGAGGCGGGTCGGACGGCTGAAGGATCTGGTGGACCGGGCGGCCGGTGAGGTGGCGGCGGTCGAGCTGGACGTGACGGATCAGGCGTCGGTGCGGGCGGCGGTGGCGGGGGCCGTGGAGCGGTTCGGCGGGCTGGACGTGCTGGTGAACAACGCCGGGGTGATGCTCAGCGGGCCGATCTCGGGAGCGGACACCACGGAGTGGACGCGGATGGTCGAGACGAACCTGCTGGGGTCGATGTACGCCGTCCATGCGGCGCTGCCGCACCTGCTGGAACGGAAGGGCTGCGTCGTGCAGGTGTCCTCGACCTCGGGACGGGTGGCTTCGGCGAACAGCGGGGTCTACGCGGCGACGAAGTTCGGTGTCACCGCGTTCTCCGAGGCGTTGCGGCAGGAGGTGACGGCCCAGGGGGTGCGGGTCGTGGTCGTCGAGCCCGGCTTCGTCGCCACCGAGCTGGTGGGGCACATCACCGACCCCGCGATGCAGGCCGCCGCCCAGAGCATCGCCGCGTCCATGCGGACCCTGCGGCCCGAAGACATCGCCAACGCCGTCGTGTACGCCGTCACCCAGCCCGAACACGTCGCGGTCAACGAGATCCTCATCCGCCCGACCGACCAGACCCTGTAAGGCGGCGGAACCCGCCCTGCCGCCCCAGGCAGGAAGATACGAATCCCCCCGGAGAACATATGAAAAGACATATCTCGGTGACCGCCTTCACCGCGCTGACCGCGGCGGGCCTCGGCATGCTCCAAGGGTTTCCTCCGGCCGCCGCAGCCCTGGGCCCGGACCGGACGGTCGTGGCCCATGCCGCGAAAAGGTGCGCGTCACTTGCGGAGTTCCGCATGGCCGCCGCGGACATCGGCCTGCCCACCCGCGGCGGCCGGATCGACTCCGCGACGCTCAACCGCGCCGATCCGGCGAGCGGGCGGCCCGAGTTCTGCCTGGTCCGTGGAAAGGTACACAGCTTCGACACCAAGGCACCCGACATCAACTTCCAGATCAATCTTCCGACCTCATGGAACAGGAAGTCGGTGCAGTTCGGCGGTGCCGGTTTCAACGGCACCGTCATCACCGGGCTCGGCGTCGCTCCCGGATTCGGCAACACGGATCCCGCGCAGGGACAGCCGCCGATCGACCGCGGCTACGCGACGTTCGGAAGTGACGGAGGCACATCCGTGGGTGCCGGAGCCGTAGGCTCGTTCGCTTCGAACGAGGAGGCGCTCGCCAATTGGTCCGGGCAGAGCGTCAAGCGAACCCGTGACGCCGCCATCACCGTCTTGAAGAGGTACTACGGCGGACGACCCGACGAGCAGTACCACGTGGGAGCCTCCAAGGGAGGACACGAGGGACTCGTCGCCGCCCAGCGTTACGGCGACGACTACGACGGGATCATCGCCTACTACCCGGCCATCGCGAACCAGGCGATGGTGCTCGGATATCACCGCATGTGGCAGCAGGCCTATGGCAGTCCCGGCGGTTACCTGAACCCCGCCGAACAGCGGCTGGTCAGTGACGCGGTCCACAGCACGTGCGACGGCCTCGACGGCGCCGCCGACGGAGTGATCTCCCATGTCCGGGGCTGCGACGGCGCCTTCTCCGTCGATGCGCTACGCTGCCCCGACGTGATCGACGGCTCGGACGCCTGCCTCTCCCCGGCCCAGATACAGACCCTCCGGACGGCGGCCTCCCGCTTCACATTCGCCTTCCCGATGGCCAACGGAGTCACCGGCATCGGACCCTTCCCTGTGCTGCGAGGCGCGGAGCTCGCCCCGCTGCTGCTCGATGGCGCGGGAAAGGCCGAAGCCGCCGTCTACTACAACCTGATCGACCCGGAGATCCGCTACTTCATAGAGCAGAACGCCGACGGGTCCACGGCGAACTTCGACTATCTGAAGTACAGGAAGCGCATCAGGGAGCTGTCACGGCTCATCGACACCACGGATCCCGACATGGACCGCTTCGTACGCCGCGGCGGCAAGCTCATCATCCTCCAGGGCACCACCGACATGCTCGTCCCGGAGACGCTGACCGACGCCTACTACGAGCGGATGGCCGACCGCTACGGGCCGTCGATCCGCCGCTCCGTGCGCTACTACGTGCAGCCCGGCTTCGGCCACGGGACCGGGCGCTTCGACCCGGCGTGGGACTCCCTCACCGCCCTGGACGCCTGGACGACCCGGAACACACCGCCGGCCGACCCGGTCGCCACCGACGCCAACCCCGCCACGCACGGCCGCACCCTCCCGCTGTGCGAATACCCGCTGTGGCCGAAGTACAAGGGCCGCGGCGACATCGACCAAGCCGGGAACTTCACCTGCGCCGACCGCTGACAGCGGTCTCCTGCGACCGGGCGGCCGCACCTCGCGGCCGCCCGGATCCCCGGCGTGCTGATCGCGACCGGCTCCTCCACGCGTCGATCATGGTGAGCGGGGCGTCCCGTCCGCGCGGAGACGCGAGGCGCTCGAAGGCGCCGTCAGAGCCGCCTGGATACGGCCGGCGCCCGTCAGGATCCCCGGGGGCGGTCAGGACACGGCCTCTGCCTTGCCCGACGCCGCCTGGTCGAGTTCGGAGAGCGAGGCCATCAGGTCGGAGCGCCTTTTGACGCCGAGCTTCATGAAGACCTTCCGCAGGTGGTACTCGACGGTGCGCGCGCTGATGAACAACCGCCCGCCGATCTCCCGGTTGGTGAGTCCCTCACGCGCGAGGCGCGCCACATTGAGCTCCTGGGCGGTGAGCTGCGCCGCAGACCCTTGGGCGCGCACCTGCGGGGTCTCGCCGAGCGCGCTCAACGCGCGTCCGGCGCGTCCGGCGAAGCCGTTCAAACCGATGCCCGACAACACCTCGTACGCGGTCCGGAGCTGCTCGCGCGCATCGGCGCGCCGGCCTGCGCGGCTCAGCTGCTCCCCGTACAGCAAACGGCACCGCCCCACCATGATCCAGATCCGCTCGCGCTCGAAGCGCTCGATCGCGTCCTGGAACAGGGCGCGGGCCTCGTCGCCTTCACGTAGTTGCGCCTCCGCCATCGCCAGCACGGCCTGCGCCCAGTTGGTCCCCACCGGCCGCGTGACGTCCGCCAGCTGCTCGAAGGCCTGCACGGCGAGATCGCGCTCGCCGGTGTGGGTCGCCGCTTCCACGAGCTCGAGCAGCGTGCGCATCGCGTGGCTCAGCTCGTGGGTGTAGGGCAGCTCACGGCGGCCGGAGGCCACCGCCTCGGCGAAGCGGCCCACGCCGTTGTAGAGGATGGCCTCACCGAAGTTGACCGCGCTCAGCCCGTACCCTTCGCCCCGCGCCTGCGCGTCGGCTCGGATCTGCTCCGCCCAGCGCTCTGCTTCGTCGGCCTGCCCTCGGTAGGCGGCGAGGAAGAGCCGTCCGTACTGCGGTAGCGGGTGGCCGGTGACGTCCTTGATGGCGTCGATCTCGTCGCAGGAGGCTTCCGCCGCGTCCAGCTCGCCGTCGACCGTCTGCGCCACCATCAGCAGGCTCAGGGCGATCGGCAGTACCGTCACGACGCCTTCGGCACGGGCGAGCTCGACCTGCCGGTCGGCGAGGGCGCGGAGCCCGCGGGCGTCCCAGAGGTCCTGCGCCGCGCGTGAGGCGAACCACATCCAGTGCAGTTCGAGGGAGTCCGGGGCCTGCTCGAGGAACGCGCGCTGCGCCCGGCGCAGCGTATCGAGGGCGGCCTTCTGGCCTTTGGCGGCGAGCAACGCCTGACCTCGCAGGATCAGGTCCCGCGCGCGGCCGGACTCCTCGCCTTCGGTCGCCTCCAGGATCGCGTTCGAGACCGCGGTCACCTGTTCGGCGTCACCGAGCCGACCGCCGTAGAGCGCGGCTGCCAGCGCCTCGATGTAGGTGTCGCGAGCGAGCACCGGGTCGAACTCCTGGAGTCCGCGCGCCGCGGTGAGGAGGAGCCCTGCCCCGGTACCGTCGCGCCGCAGCGCGTATTCGGCGCGGGCTCGCAGCCGGGCGACGAGCGCCTCCTGCAGCGGGGTGAGGGGATGGCCGCGGGTGGTGTCGAGCAGGCGCAGGGCCGACGCGGGCGCGCCCGCGTCGTGCTTGGCCTCGGCGGCTGCGATCAGCCGCTGCGCGCGCAGGGCCGACGTGGGCGTCAGGTCGGCGGCCCGTTCGAGGAACGCGCCCGCGGCGGCCGCGCCGCCACGGGTGCGCGCCCGCACCGCGGACCGTTCCAGGTCGGCGGCGACGCCCTCGTCCGGGCGCAGCGTCGCGTTGGCTCGGTGCCACGCCCGGCGATCGGGATCGAAGTCGGCGCTGGTGGCGTCGGCCAGCGCGGCGTGCACGCTCCGCAGGTCCTCCGGCGAGGCGGCCTGGTAGACCGCCGATCGCACGAGCGGATGCCGGAAGCTGACGCGTGTGTCGACGACGAGCGCGTCGGCGTCCTCGGCGGCGTCGATGTCCGCCGAGTCCAGGCCCAGCGCCTCACTCGCGCGCCACAGCAGGCCGGGATCCCCGGTCGGGTCCGCGGCCGCCAGCAGCAGAAGAAGGCGCGCCGACCCGGGCAGGGACTCGAGCTGCACGACCAGGCTCTGCTCGATGCGGTTCTCCAGCGGCATCGCGCCGGTGAGCGCGAACCCGCCGGCGATCTCGACCGGGCTCAGCGCCCGGGGCAGCTCCCGCAGCGCGAGCGGGTTGCCGCGCGCCTCCACGATCAGCTGGTCGTGCACCCGCCGGTCGAGGCCGCCGGGGGCCGCGAGGCGCAGGAGTTCGCGCGCGTCCTCGTGGCCCACCCCTTCGACGGCCATCCGCGGAAGCCCGGCGAACCTCTCGTCGACGGTGCGCATGGCGAGCACGATGACGACCCCTTCGGCGTCGAGACGCCTGGCGACGAACGCCACCGCACGTGCCGACGCCTCGTCGAGCCACTGCGCGTCATCGACGACGCACAGCAGCGCTCCACCGCCCGCGACCTCGGTGAGCAGCCCGAGCAGGGCCAGTCCCACGAGGAACGGGCTGGGCGCGGATGCCTCACGCAGGCCGAACGCCGCCTCGATCGCCTCGCGCTGCGGGGCGGGCAGGCTCCCGGCCGAGCCCATCAGGTGCCCGCACAGCTGCTGGAGACCGGCGTAGGCCAGCTCCATCTCCGACTCCGAGGCGACGATCCGCTCGATCCGGACGTCGGTCGCGGCGCGCGCCGCCATGTGGTCCAAGAGCGCGGTCTTGCCGACGCCGGCCTCGCCGGAGACGACGAGCGCACCGCTGTGGCCGGCCCTCGCGCGGTCCACCAGCGCGTTCAGCTCCGCCAGCTCGCGATGCCGTCCCCGCAGCGGTGCGGTCTCTGCCACGATGCCACCTTCGCTGGAAGTGCCGACGCGTAGTGACTCTCCATGTGCGCAGGATCCTATAGGGGACGTCGGCGATGCGGGAGACGCCCCTTGAGGATCATGAAGCACGGTCAGGCACCGGGGGATCCCCAGGCGGGCGGACCAGGGTCATGCCGGATGCGAACGGCGCCCGTTCCCGGGGATGGTGGTCGCCGGGCGGTCCTCAGGGGGACCGCCTCTCAGGACTGCGATGACGAACGGATCCGGCATGGAGCAGACATCCGAAAGGGAACACGGCGCCGAAGGCGCCATGACCATCGTGCTGACCGGCGCGACGGCCGGCATCGGCAGGGCTACCGCGTCAGCGCTCGCCGGCAGGGCGGCCCACCTCATCCTGCACGGGCTGGAGCGGGAGGACGAGGTCACCGGCCTCCTGCGCGCCGTGAGCGCGGAGATGCGCCCCGGAACCCGGCTCGACTACTTCTCCGCCGACTACGGGAACCCCGTCGACGTGGCGCGGCTGGTCCGGCGGGTGCACGACGTGACCGACCGGATCGACCTGCTCGTCAACAACGCCGGACGCCCCGGGGCGCCCACCCGTACCGTGAACGAGGCCGGCACCGAGATGACCCTCCGGGCCAACTACCTGGCCCCCGTCCAGCTGACGGCCGGTCTCATCGACCTGATGGGCGACCGCTCGCACGGGCGGATCGTCAACGTCGCCTCGGCCACGCATCTCACGGCGACACTGCACACGGACGATCTCTGCCTGGTGCGGCACCGGTACTCGGCGCCGGCGGCGTACGCGCATTCCAAACTCGCGCTCGTCACCTACTCCCGGTGGCTGTCGAGCCACCGGCCCAGGCGCGGCCTCGACGTCGTCAGCATGCATCCCGGAGTGATCTCGACACCGCTCCTGCACGCCATGTACCGGGCCGCCGGGGACCGGCCCGAGCACGCGGCGGCCAATATCCGCCATGTCGCCTCGCTGCGCGGCGACAACGGCGCCTACTACGACGAGCGGACCCCGGCGGCGGCCAACCCGCAGGCATGCGACCAGCCCACGCAGGAACGCCTGCACGACGTCACCGACCTCGCCCTCTGGGGCGGTCTTTGATCCCGCACCAGGGACATCACGGATACGGATGCGGGACGGTTCCCGGGCTGCATGAGCCCGTATCCGGTCTCCGAGCACCTTCCATGTGAACCGAAGACGAAAGGGGACCGAAGGACGATGGAGGATCTGGACCACGGGTGGCACCTTCGCGAGGTCATGGCGATGCGCGGCATGTTCAGCACTACGGAGCTGCGTCCTCTCCAATGCCGATCACCAGGACCGGGGCGGAGATCCGCCGCTCGGACCGCTCATCTTCCTTCGCCGACGGGGTTTCGTTCCCGCGGGGGAGGGCCCGGCGGCCGCGGTGCGCGCAGGCGCGCCCGCTCGGCCAGTTCGGCCTCCTCGACGAGTGTGAGCATCGGCTCGCCGGGGGCGCACAGCATGGTGACCAGGAAGCGGAGGGGCACGTCGGCGCGGGCGTTGCCGTCCTGGTAGTGGATGACGTCACCGCCGGGCTCCCAGAACGCCTCCCCGGCGCGGACCGTCCGCTCCGGCTCTCCCTCCAGCTCGAGGCGCATCTCGCCCTCCAGCACGTAGCCGAAGGCCGGGCCGGGGTGGCGGTGCGGGGGCGTGCCCGGATCGCCGGGCGGGTACTCGATGACGACGGTCATCACCTGGACGCCGTCGGGGACGGCCGGCGGCCGCGCCTCCTGGAGCACGGTGAGCGCCGTCTTCCAGGCGTCCGACTGCGGCCGGTCGTTCGTGCCGGTCATGGTCGTCCTTTCGTCGGTGTCGTCGAAGGCGGTCGCGGATCAGCGGGCGGCCTTCTCGATGAGGGCGGTGAGAAGGTCACCGGAGGAAGTCGAGGAGCGCGGCGTTGACCTCCTCCGCATGGGTCCAGTGGATGGCGTGGGGACCGCCTTCGATGACCTCGTAGCGCAGGTCGTGCAGGTGCTCCTTCAGCCGGTCTCCCGTGACGGCGATGGGCATGATGCGGTCGTTGTCGCCCTGGACGGCGAGGACGGGGACGTCGAACTTCGCGAGGTCGTCCCGGAAGTCGGCGGTCCAGCTGGCGACGCTGTTGTGCGTGGCGATCGGGCCGGCCGCGGTGGCGACCGCGAACGACGCACGCAGCGCGTCGAAACCGATCCGGGTCCCGCCCAGGATGTCGGCGTTGTGGGAGTCCTCGAGGAAGGTCTTCAGGTAGGCGAACCGGTCGGCGCGGATCTCCCGCCGGATGGCGTCGAAGACGGACCAGTCGATGCCCTCGGGGTTGTCGTCGTCCCAGCCGAGGCAGGGCGGGATGGGGGCGATCAGCACGACCTTGGCCACCCGTGCCGAGCTGTAGGAGCCCACGTAGCGGACCGCCTCACCGGTGCCCATGCAGGTCCCGACGAGGACGGTCTCCCGCAGGTCCAGCTTCTCCATGAGAGCGCTGAGGTCGGCGGTGAACGTGTCGTAGTGGTATCCGATCGACGGCCGGTCGGACCTGCCGAACCCGCGCCGGTCGTAGGTGATGACGCGGTATCCCGCCCCCAGCAGCGCCGCCGCCTGCTTCTCCCAGGACGCCCCGTTCAGCGCGAAACCGTGGATGAGCACCACGGGCGTTCCCGTTCCGTGGTCCTCGTAGTAAATGCGGATCGCCTTTCCGTTCTCTTCGCCGACTTTCAGGTACGACATGCCGCCTCCTCGGGGTCAGGCGTTTCACCCGGAACCACCGGGCCTCTTTCTTCACCATCCCGCATCGGCCCGGACAGGACATGACACGAATGAATGAGGTTTGCAGAAAGGAAGGGAAGGCCGGTCTTTCGCCTTATCGGTCAAGGGATTTGCGCAAGGTTCGGCGGGCATGCGAAATCCGGTCCATCCCCGAGGAACGGTCCCGGCCTTCATTTCCCGTCGTCAGCCGGTGCTCTCGTTCTGCTTCAGGTATGCGCGGTGGCGGCGTTCGTGAGGCCGCTCTCGCCGAAGAGGATGATGATGGACAGGCCATAGCGCTCGGCGATGTGGTGCGGATGCCAGGTGGTGGGCGCCCGCCAGGGCGCCGCGAGCGCCCTCCTGTCGGTCCGTTCCGCTGACGAGACAGGGCGGCTCCTCCGCTTGTGACAGCAGGCGCCGGAATCAAAGACTTTGAAGACCTTTCGCCGGATCTGTCACAGGAGAAAGGGGTGCCCGGTCTTAGCTGGCGACCGGGCGGCGACCAGGCCCCGGCGAACAGGAGGGCTCCTCATGAAGATCGTGCTTGTCGGAGGAACCGGCCTGATCGGCTCGAAGCTCGTGACGAGGCCGGGCGAGCACGGCCACGTGGCGGTGCCGGCCGCACCGGACACCGGCGTCGACACGCTCACCGGCGAGGGGCTGGCCGGGTCCGGGAGCGTGAAGGAGCCCGCCGACCTGCCGGCCTCGGAATGGTTGTTCGACCCGGCTGAGGAGCAGGAGTACGAGGTGGGCCTTCGCGGCCTCCTCGGGGCGGTCCGGGAACTGAACGGCGACGCCCGGCACGACCGTCGGGCGCCCGAGAGCCACCGCATTCCGAACGTAGGAACGGGAGACCAGTGAATCAGCCGGTACAGCAGCGGCGTCATGCCGCTTCCGCCGCGGCGGCGGGGATCACCACGCTCGACGACCTGCGCGAGCACCTGCAGTGGGCGATCGAGCTGGAGCACGCGACCCTGCCGCCGTACCTGTGCGCGCTCTACTCGCTGGACCGGGAGCGCAACGCCGAGGCCGCCGAGCTGGTGGCGAGCGTCTTCGTCGAGGAGATGCTCCACCTGGCCCTGGCCGCGAACCTGCTGAACGCCGTCGGCGGCCGGCCGTGCCTGGACACGCCGCGGATGCTGCCGCCGCATCCGCGGCGGCTGCCGCACGGCGACCCGTCCCTGGAGCTGTCACTGCTCCCGTTCGGCCCGGAGGCGCTCGACCTGTTCCTCCGGCTCGAGCGGCCGGCCCCGGCGGGCGCTCCGCCGGAGGGCGACCGCTACGAGACGATCGGGCAGTTCTACGCCGCCATCGAGGCGGGGCTGCGCGACCTGTGCGACCGGCTCGGCGAGCGGGCGGTCTTCAGCGGCGACCCGGCCCGCCAGGTCCGCGACGGCCACTTCCGGCACACCGGCGGCCGGCTGGTCGAGGTGCGCGATCTGGCCTCCGCGCTGACCGCGCTGGCCGAGATCGTCGAGCAGGGCGAGGGCCTGGCCGGAGGCGAGGTCTGGGACGGCGACCAGGACGTCCACGACCCCGAGCGGGAGGAGGTCGCGCACTACTACCGCTTCCAGGAGCTGCGGTCCGGCCGGCGCTACCGGCGCGGTGACACCCCGCAGTCGGGCCCGACCGGCGACCCGATCAGCGTGGACTTCTCCGGCGTCCACCCGATGCGGCATGACCCGCGGCTCTCCGACCACGAGCCGAGCCACCCGATCCGCGTGGCCCAGGACGAGTTCAACCACACCTACTGCGCGGTGCTGCACCTGCTGGATCGGGCGTTCAACGGCAGCCCGAGGCTGCTCGCGGTCGCCACCGGCACCATGTACGGGCTGAAGGCCCAGGCGCAGGCCCTGATGGAGATGCCCGACGGGGAGGGCGTGACGGCCGGTCCCACCTTCGACTACGTCGCGCCGGAGCTGCGCCGGTGGAGCGTCGGCGACCGGAGGCGGATCGTGGTGCTCGCCGACGGGCCCTACCTGGTGTACGGCGGGCTCCCGCTCCGGCGCAAGCTCAAGATCGTCAGCCCGGAGAACGACGACTCGCTGACCTGGAGGACCGGCGAGGACCTGGAGACCGAGGACACCTACGCGCTGTGCCGCTGCGGCCGGTCGGGCAGCAAGCCGTTCTGCGACGGCACGCATGCCGTCGTCGGATTCGACGGTGCCGAGGCCGCCGATCTCCGGCCCTACAAGGAGATGCAGCACGTCCACGACGGGGTCGGCATCTCCGCCCAGCGGGTCGGCGAGCTGTGCATGCACGCCGCCTTCTGCATCGGCAGCACCAGGCCGATCGCCAAGATGCTCGACGACACCGACGACCCCGACATGCGCTCCACCATCATGGGCCGCATCGACCACTGCCCCTCCGGGTCCTACAGCTACGCCCTGGAGCGCGGCGGCGAGACCGTCGAGGCCGACCTGCCCCAGGCCGTCTCGGTCCTCGAGGAGGAGCACGGCCTGGCCAGCGCGCTGTGGGTCACCGGCGGAGTGCCGGTCCTGCACGCCGACGGCCGGCTTCTGGAGACCCGCAACAGGGTGACGTTGTGCCGCTGCGGCCGTTCCGGCCGCAAACCGCTGTGCGACGGAACCCACCGAGAGACCGGCTTCCGCGAGTGATCGCGGGGCCGCACGAGCGGCCGGACCAACGGGGGACGGCCGCCGAGAGGCACGAAGAGAAGGAGAACCGCTCATGAACAGGCATGTGCTCGAACCCGCGGCGCAGGAACTCGCCGACGCCACGTCCAAGCCTCCGTTTCTGTACCAGCTCGGCCCCGAGGGCGCCCGCAAGGTCCTGGACGACCTTCAGGCGGCCCCGGTCCCGCTGCCGGAGGTGACCGAGAAGTGGCTCACGGTGCCGGCCGAGGTGGGCGACGTGCGGGTGCGGATCGTCAAGCCCGCCGGGGCGGCCGAGGAGATCCTGCCGGTCGTGCTGTACGTGCACGGCGGCGGGTGGGTGATCGGCAACGCCGCCACCCACGACCGGCTGGTCCGCGAGCTGGCCGTCGGCGCGCACGCCGCCGTCGCGTTCGTGGAGTACGACCGCTCGCCCGAGGCCAGGTACCCGGTCGCGATCGAGCAGGCGTACGCCGCCGCCCGGTTCCTGACGGCCAACGGCGCGAAGGGCAACCTGGACGTCTCCCGGATGGCGGTCGCCGGTGACTCGGTCGGCGGCAACATGACCGCGGCCCTGACGATCATGGCCAAGCGGCGCGGCGACGTGACGTTCGTCCACCAGTCGCTGTACTACCCGGTCACCGACGCGGCCCAGGACACCGACAGCTACCGCGAGTTCGCCGACGGCCCCTACCTGACCGCCAAGGCCATGGCCTGGTTCTGGGACGCCTACACCACCGACCCCGCCCAGCGCGCCGAGATCACCGCCTCGCCGCTGCGCGCGACCCTCGAGGACCTGGCCGGCCTGCCGCCCGCGCTCGTCATCGTCGACGAGAACGACGTGCTCCGCGACGAGGGCGAGGCCTACGCCCGCCGCCTCACCGAGGCGGGCGTCCCCACCACCAGCGTCCGCTACAACGGCACCCTCCACGACTTCATGATGCTCAACCCCCTGTGCGGCACCCGGGCGGTCCGGGCCGCCACCGCGCAGGCGATCGCCGCCCTCAAGCACGCCTTCGACACCGGGAAGGACAACTCGTGAGCACCACTGAGCAGCCCGTCGCCGTCCTCGTCCACGGCGCCTTCGCCGAATCGGCCAGCTGGAACCGCGTCATCTCGCGACTGAACGACCGCGGCCTCCGGGCCCTCGCCGTGGCCAACCCGCTGCGCGGCCTGGAGAACGACGCCGCCTACCTGCGCGACGTGATCAGCGGTCTGGGCCGTCCGGTCGTCCTCGTCGGCCATTCCTACGCCGGTCTGGTGATCAGCCAGGCGGCGGCGGGCAACGAGGCGGTCCGCTCCCTGGTCTACGTCGCGGCCTTCGCTCCCGAGCTCGGCGAGAGCGCGCTGCTGCTGTCCGGCAAGTTCCCGGGCAGCACCCTGGAGGAGGCGCTGGTCGCCTATCCGCTCTCCGCGGGCGGCAACGAGTTCCGGATCGCCGAGGACAGGTTCCACCACCAGTTCTGCGCGGACCTGGAAGCCGACGAGGCCGCCCTGATGGCGGCGACCCAGCGCCCGGTGACCGCGGAGGCGCTGACCGACGGTGCGGGCGAGCCGGGATGGCGCACCATCCCGTCCTGGTTCGTCTTCGGTGATCGGGACCGCAACATCCCGGCCGAGGTGCTGCGGTTCATGGCCGAGCGCGCCTCCTCGCGCGGGACCCGCGAGATCGCGGGCGCCTCGCACGCGATCGCGGCGTCCCGGCCGGACGCCGTGGCCGCCGCCGTCCTGGAGGCCGCGGGGAAGGCCGTCTGACAGGTGACGGCCACGTCGCGCGGTGTTCGGGGGATCGCGCGACGGCTCCGATGACCCGGTGGGCGTCGCGCCCACCGGGTCATCGGCGGATCGTCCCGGTGAAGGCGGCTGGACGACCGCGAACAGGTTGGCGGAATGACATCAACAGAGCGAAGGCTTGGATGAACATGCATCTAGACGGCCAAGAACCGGAGAACTCCCTAGAACAGGCCGCTTCCACCTTCATCGAGGTGCGTCCGCGCCTCTTCGGCATCGCCTACCGGATGCTCGGCAGCGCGGTGGAGGCCGAAGACGTGGTCCAGGAGACCTGGTTGCGCTGGCAGAACACCGAACGTTCGGTCGTCGTCAACCCGGCGGCCTTCCTGTCCTTGATCACCACGCGGCTGTCCATCAACTCCGCGCAGTCCGCCCGGTCCCGCCGCGAGACCTACGTCGGTCCCTGGCTCCCCGAACCCGTCGACACCAGCGCCGACCCCGCCCTCGGCGCCGAACGGGGTGAAGCGCTCGAATTCGCCCTGCTGCTGCTGCTCGAGAAGCTCACTCCCGCCCAGCGGGCCGCCTACGTCCTCCGCGAGGCCTTCGACTACCCCTACGAGCAGATCGCCGAGGTCCTCCAGCTCGGCCAGGCCAACGTCCGCCAGCTGGTGAGCCGCGCCCGCAGGCACCTGAACGACGAGCGGCGCGAGTCCATCGACGCGGCCGAGCACCGGCACCTCCTCTCGGCCTTCCTCGACGCCGCGCAGGCGGGCAACGTCGCGGCCCTCGAGGACCTCTTCGCCGCGGACGTGGTCAGCTCCTCCGACGGCAACGGCATCCGCGGAGCCGCGAGATTCCCTCTGACCGGCGCCAACCGCGTGGCGCGCTTCGTCGCGGCGTACGGCTCGAGGCACATATCGCCGGCCGACGTCGCCTGGGTCGACGTGAACGGGCGGCCCGGCGTGATCCTTCCACGCCCCTCGGGTTTCACGCTCCTCACCCTCGAGGCCTCGCCGGAGGGCATCCACCACCTCATGTGGATCGTCAGCCCCGCCAAGCTCGACGCGTTCGAGTGGTCGCGTTCCCGGAACCTCGCGAAAATCTGATGGCGGGGGGCTGTCACAGATCACCCTGCTGTCCGGTCAATGCTGTCCGAGGCCAGGCGATGGCCTGAAGAACGCGGTGACCGGCGGAACAGGAGCGATCACCATGGCGGACGCCGGACCGGCGGACCCTGCGGACGGGACGGGGGATCCCGGCGAGGCGGCAAGGGCCTTCGCCGAGATCCGGCCGCGCCTGTTCGGTATCGCCTACCGCATGCCGGGCAGCGTCACCGAAGCCGAAGACCTGCTCCAGGACGTGTGGCTGCGCTGGCAGGCGTACGACCGCGGATCCGTGGCCGCCTCGGCCGCCTTCCTGACGACGGCGACCACGCGGCTCGCGATCAACCTCCTGCAGTCCGCACGGGTCCGCCGGGAGGCCTACGTCGGCCAATGGCTGCCGGAACCCGTCACCACCGGTGCCGACCCGTACCTCGGCGCCGAACGCGGCGAGGCCCTCGGTCTCGCGGTCCTGCTCCTCCCGGAGCGGCTCTCGCCCACGGGCGGGCGCATCGACCAGGTCATGGGGATGATGGACCCTGACAAGATCGCCGCGGTGTCCGCGCCGTGTGCCCCGCGTCCTCTTCGGTGATACTGCGGAGGTCACAGAAGGGTGACCTGTCCGGTCAAAGTGACGAACCAAACGAAGTGAGGACAACGTGCGGACGATCTCGACAGCCTGCGGCCACGCCGAACGCCGGAGACGGATGAGGGGCGGTCCCGCCCGCCCGGCCTCCCCGCCGCGCGGTCGGGACGGCCGGCCGTGACCGGCACGAGCGCGGCCGCCTCGCTGGCGGAGATGCTCGACGAGCGGCGGCACCTGCTGGAGATCGCCACGTGGATGTTCAGCGAGGCCACCGCCGACGGGATCGTGCACGAGACCTACCGCCGGTGGTATGCCCTCGACGAGGCGGAACGTGCGGACATCGCGGTGCCCCGGGCCTGGCTGACCCGGGTCGCGGGCGGCATCTGCCTGGAGCTGCTCGCCTCGACCACCGCGGCCGGCGCGAAGGAGCCGGGCTCCCCGGCCCGGCGCACCGGACCGGCCCGCGAGCCGCGTCCCCGGCGGGAACCCGATCCCGTCGCCGCCTGGCTCGAGAACGATCCCCGTCCTGACCACGCCGACCCGGCGCTGCTGGCGCGGCACGACCACGTGGTCCACCGGTTCGCGGCGGCCTGCCGCACCGGGGACCCGGCCGCCCTGAAGGCGGTCCTGGCCCCGGCCGCGATCGTGGTCAGCGACGGCGGCGGCAAGGTGCGCGCCGCGACGGAGCCCACCGAAGGGGCGGACGCGGTCGCCCGTTTCGTCACGGACCTGCTCGCCGGCGAGCAGGCACCCGCCCTGACCGTCGAACCGGTCAACGGCCGGGCGGGCCTGCTCCTGCGCTCGGAGGACCAGGTCGCGGCGGTGGTCGACATGAGCGTCGCCGACGGCAGGGCCACCGCCCTGTGGATCGTGCTGAACCCTGACAAACTGCGGCGCTGGCAGCCCGGCGCCGGCGGCGTCCCCGGACCGCGCACCCCCCACCGGCCCCCCGCGGCCCCGGAACGAAAGGCGGAACCGTGAACGACCCGGTCCCCGCACGGTCCATGGACGGCGGCCGCGACGGCGGCGCGACTTTCAAACCGCTCTACACCGCGCGCGTCTCCATGGGCGGCGGCGGCCTCGCCCACGGCCGCGCGACCGGCACGGCCCGTTCCTCCGACGGGATCCTGCGGCTGGACCTGCGCATGCCCGGGGAACTGGGGGGCGACTCCGCCGGCCCGAACCCCGAACAGCTCTTCGCGGCCGGATTCGCCGCGTCCCTGCACGGGGAGCTCAGCCTGGTGGCACGGCAGCACATGCTCGATCCCGCCCCGATCACGGTCGAGGCGACCGTGGCCGTCGGCCGCGACCCGTCCGCCGGCGGCTACCGGCTCCAGGCCGACCTGGTGGTGGACTGGCCGGGGGTCTCGCGGGCGACCGCGGACCGGCTGCTCGCGAGAGCGGCGGCGCTCTGCCCCTACGCGAAGATGACCGGCCAGGGGATCCCGACCACGATCAGCCTCACCTCCTGAGGCCGGTTCCGAAGTCGCCGTCCGGTCGGGCGGCC
This sequence comes from Actinocorallia populi, assembly GCF_002995495.1. Classification (GTDB taxonomy): domain Bacteria; phylum Actinomycetota; class Actinomycetes; order Streptosporangiales; family Streptosporangiaceae; genus Actinocorallia; species Actinocorallia populi. The sequence goes on from NZ_PVZV01000012.1 coordinate 127,340, forward strand.
GCCTGCGGGGACTCGTCCGGCCGGGACGCGGCCGCCCGGCACCCGTCAGCGGAAGCGGAGGGCGCCTTCGGGCCTCCGGCGGGGAGGCCGCACATCCTGCGGCCTCACGCCGCCCGGTCTGCCATCGCGGGTCGGCGGGGCGGCGGGACGGCGCGGCACGACGAACAATCCCGGCACACGGTCCCAGCCGATGAGCTGCAGGAGGCGCACCAGATGCGGTGCGACAGAGCACAACACCAGCCCGCGGCCCTGCCTGCCGAGTCGCTGCGCGGTGTCCACGAAGAGCCGGAGCCCCTCGATACCGCAGAAGTCGAGTCCGGCGAGATCGAGATAGACCTCCCGCTCGTCCCCGCTCACCGCCTCGGCGACGGCCGCCGAGACGTGGTCGATGGTGCAGATGTCGACGTCACCGTGGAACCGCAGGCCGGAAACCCTGTTGAAGGCCGTCACCTTCAACAGGGAGGTGCCGATGAGGACCCGTTCCTCGGGTCCGTTGAGCTCGCTGGCTTCCACCGTCTTCTCATCGCGTACGCATGGCATCCGACGTCTCCAGGTTCTCTCGTGGCATCGATGTCATCCTCCTGAGACCGGCCGTGCCTCCGCATCGTGTGAATGGTTGATCTCCAACCCGTCGCCGCGGCGACGCACCCTCGGCCGTCCCCCGAAAAGCAGCCGTGGAACGCGCTCAGCGCGGTACGGCTTCGGCGAGGTGCAGGAGGACGTTGAAGACCTCCGCGACCGCGAGGTCGGCGGCTTCACTCCAGCGCCAGAGAACCTGCGTGAATTCGGCCATGCCGCAGCATTCCAGGCACGGGTCCAGGAGGTCCCGGTGGTCCGGGCGGGCGGGAGTGAGGCGGATGACTCATGTGCCTGGGCTGCCGGGCGGCCGATGGTGTTCTCATGCCCGCCGGCCAAAGGGGCGGCGGGGACGACCAGAAGGAGAATTCTCATGGTGGACGCGCAGAGGGACATCACGGTTTCCGAGCTCGACGACCTCATCGGTCGGATGCGGGAGGCCGGTCAGGACCCCCGGGAGATCGAGGAGTTCAAGACCGTCCTGAGCGGGGGCCGGCAGATCCGGGCCGAGCAGCGCGCCGGGTTCACCAGGACGGCCATCGTCTACGCCCTGCGTTACGGAGGCAAGGCCCTGGCCTGGCTGCTGCGGTACTTCAGCGAGGAGGCCGCCGGCTACGTCCTCAGGCACGCCACGGCGCTGGGGGACTTCCTGGACGCGGCCGAGCACTGGGCGGTGAACGAGATCGCCGGGTTCCTGCAGCGGATGGGGGTCCCGGCCGGTCCCGCCCGGACCATCGCCGAGGTCATCGTGAGCCTCGTCTAGCGACCCGCTCGCGGCGTGGCGGTCCGGCGGGTTCCTCCCGCCGGCCGTCACGCTGGACGACAGGTGTACGGCCATGGGCGCGTGATCCATGGTCGTACGCCTCTGAACCGCCCAGGGGGGATGAACATGGGTTCCGTGTCGCAGAAGACGCGTGCTGCCCGAGCGGGTGCGGTGATCGTGGCCGCCGCCGGGGTGCTGTGGCCGTCGGCGGCTCTCGCGGCCGAGTCCGCCGGGGGCAAGTGGAAGGTCTACGGCGAGTACCACACGAAGAAGGAGTGCGAGGACGTGCGCGAGGACGTGCTGCGCCACCGGTTCAAGGAGGCGCGCTGCGACTCCTGGAGCTCAAGGTACGTCACGCTTTGGGTGAGATGAGCGGGGCGGCCGGGTTCGCGACGGTCCGCTCTCACGATCGGGCGGCGCGGATCGCCGGCGGGGCGGCGGCCGGAGTCGTGGGCGTCCTGGTCCTGTGGCTGGCGGTCCTGCTGCGCGTCGACGGCCCGTGGACGGACACGCTGAGTTCCCGGCCGAGGTGGTTCGCCGAGACGACCCGCATCGCGGTCGGGGTACCGATCTGCGTCCTGGGCGTGATGCTGCTGGCCGACCGGTTCGCCCATCGGCTGGGCGGGGTGGTGCTGGCCGCCGGAGGTCTGTGGCTGGTTCCCGCAGCGGTGCCGGAGGTGTTCTCCGCGGTAGGAGGAGGGACGGTCGCGGCCGGGACGGCGGTCGTGCTCAGGGCCGTCGGCATCGCCGGACGCTCCTTGAGCGTGCTGCTCTTCCCCTTGGTGCTGGCCGGCGGGTTTTCCCGGCCGTGGCGCCGCGGCGTGGCAGCGGTCGCCACCGTCTGGTACGGGGCGTACGCGGTGGTGTGGGCCGTCGGGACTCCGGGCGCCGCCCCGTTCCCCAGCCCGTGGGGCAACTCCGGGCTGAGTGATCGCGCCCGCGTCCTGCTGGACGTGGCCGATGCGTGGGAGCCGTGGGTGTGGGGCGGGGTGACCGTGGCGGTGACAGCAGGGCTGTCGGCGGCCGCGTACGCGGCGGGCAGCCCGCGGGAACGGTACGGGCGGGGGCTGCTGGCCGTGGTGTACCCCCTCGTGGTGTACCTGCTGATGACGAGGTCCTGGAGCGAGGACGAGGTCGTCATGGCGGCCCGGTTGACGGGTGTCGTGCTGTGGGCCGCGGTGATCTGCGTGACCGTGGTGCGCGCCGGGCTGTGGCGCCTGGACCGCGTCACCGGGCACCGGTTGGCAGTGGGCTTCGTGGCGACGGGGATGACCGCGGCACTTCTCGGCGCCACCGTGTTGTTCCGGGCGTTCGCCCCGCAGGAGACACTCGTTCCGGTGGTGGCAGGCTGCGCGCTGGTGACGGGGTGGCTGGCCCGCCCGTTTCTGCGGTGGACGACTCTGCGGGTGGAGCGGGTCCTGTACGGCCCCAGAGCCCGTCCGCGCGAGGCCGTGCACGCTCTGGCGACACGACTGCGGCAGGCGCCCGGGCCCGCCGAGGTGCCCGAGCAGATCTGCCGCACCGTGGTCGAGGACCTGGGCCTGTCGGGAGCGGCGATCAGCGTCGACACCATGGCCGGTCCCCGGTTGCTCGCCACCGCCGGAGCGCCGCTGACCGGTTGGGAGCAGCAGTTCCCGTTGCACCACCACGGGCTGCTGGTGGGCCGCCTGACCGTCGCCCGCGACGCCGCCAGCACCCCCGCCGACCGCGACGGCGACCTGCTGGCCCTGCTCGCCGACCAGGCCGCCCCGGCCCTCGCCGCCCTCCGCCTGGCCGAACAGGCACAAGCCGCCCGGGAACGCCTGGTCCTGGCTCGCGAGGAGGAGCGCCGGCGCCTGCGCCGCGAGATCCACGACGGACTCGGCCCCCAGCTCGCCGCCGTCCAGCTCAGGATCGGCATCGCGCAGGACCACCGCTCACTCCCGGCGGCCGCCGATCGGCAACTGCAGACCGCCGCCGACCAGCTGGGCGAGGCCCTGACCGAGGTGCGGCGCATCACCGCCGGTCTTGCTCCGACCGCCCTGGTCGACCGCGGCCTGACCGGCGCGGTCAACGACCTGGCCCACCGCCTGAACACTCCGCACACCGCCATCACCGTCGGCGTCCCCGCACGACCGCTTCCCGCCCTGTCTCCCGGCGTGGAGACCGCGGCCTACCGGATCGTCTCCGAAGCGCTGACCAACGCCGTCCGACATGCCCAGGCCGCGAACGTCCGCGTCACCATCGAGGCCTCTGCGGCAGAGTTGGCGGTCACCATCAGCGACGACGGGAGCGGCTTCTCCGAGGACCTGGTGCCCGGTACGGGTCTCGGCTCCCTCACCGAACGGGCCGAAGAGATCGGCGGCTCCTGCGAGATCAGCAGCGACTCCGACGGAGTCCGCGTCCGCGCCGTCCTGCCCATCACGATCTGAGGATGCAGAGCACCACTGGTCCGGCGAGTCCTGGAAAAGACATCACGCGTGTCCTTCGACGCCATCACCAGCGGCGATCGCGCTCCGCTCTGTAGCCTTGACCCAACGCGAGGAGGGCTGTCCGCGTACAGCATCCCGCCATCACAGAAGCAGAAGAATCACCGATGGAAGGTGACGATGCCGACACCCCCGACGGCCCCTCTGAACGAAGAAGACGTGCCGTCCGCGGCCGAGCTCCCGCGGCGCGTCCTGCTCGTCGATGACCACCCTCTGTTCCGAGAGGGCCTGGCCGCCGCCATCGACGCCGACGACGCCTTCACCGTCGTCGCCGAAGCCGCGACCGCCGACCAAGCCCTCGCCGAAGCCCGGCGCACCCGGCCCCACGTCGTCGTCATGGACCTCGGCCTGCCCGGCCTGTCGGGAATCGAGGCGACGCGCGCGCTGCTGTCCGACCGCCCCGGCCTGCGGATCCTGGTCATGACGATGTCCGAGGACACCGACAGCCTGCTGGCGGCCGTACGGGCGGGGGCGCACGGATACATCCTCAAAGGAGCACCGCGCCAGGAGACCCTCCGCGCCCTGCACACGGTGGCCGAGGGAGGAGCGGTCTTCAGCCCGGGCATGACCCGGAGCATCACCACACTGCTCACCGCCCGCCACACCGGCTCCGCCCGGCAGGCGTTCCCCGCCCTCACCACCCGGGAACGGGAGATCCTCGACCTGCTCGCCCGGGGGCTCACCTACCGCCAGATCGCCAGGCGACTCGTGATCGCGGACAAGACCATCCGCAACCACGCGGGCTCCATCTTCGCCAAGCTCCAGGTGCACGACCGCGCCGAAGCCATCCTCCGCGCCCGCGAGGCAGGCCTCGGACACGACTGAGCCCCGGCCGCCCGGGGCGGGCCGGCGTCTCCGCCGAACCCGGAGCACTTCGATCTAGGGTTGGGGGAGATATCCGCATTCGTACTGCATGGGAGAGCCATGTCGGAGACCGGAGCCGTCGTGTCCGGGTGCGCACCGCATCCGCTGATCGTCCATGAGCCGACCCGCCGCGCCCTGGCGCCGGGGGAGCGGCTGGACGGCCGCGGCCTGGTGAGCTTCCACCCGCTCGGCGGGCCGTCGTTGTCGACGGTCCGTGAACGGGTGGCGGCGCTGGACGGCGATCCGTCGGAACTCGATGAGGACCTCGCCGAACTGCTGCTGATCGGCCACCTGATCGTCGAGGGGGACGAGGAGGGCGAGGAGGTCGTCCTCGACGGCGGGACCGGCCGGGTGTTCAGCATGTGGCTCTACGCGAAGTCGCCGGACGGGGCGGAGCTGTTCCCGCTGGCCCCGTCGGTCGGGGCGCTGCTCGGGTTCCTCGCCGCGGTGGACGACTTCCGCCGCCTGCGCGGCAGGTTCGCCGCGCTGGCCGGGCGGACGGGCCCCGAGGCCGTACGCGAGGCGGAGCGGCTGCTGACCGAGGCCTTCACCGAGGAGGAGTGGGGCGAGGACGGCTGGGGCCCGGCCGGTCCGCGGTCCGGCTGGGAGCACCCGCTGCCGGCGTTGTGGCGGATCGCGGCGGTGATACGACCGCTCGGCCTGATCGCCGGACCCGGGCGCGGGCTGGCCCTGGACCTGCCGGACGAGCTGTTCGACGCCGAGGAGAAGGTGCGGCTCACGGACGATCGGCTGCCTCCGGTCCTCGTCCACCCGCAGACTCGCCGTTTCCTAACCGAAGTGGGCCTGCCCGAGGACGGGTTCATGTTCTACGGACCCGACCCCGGACCGCTTCCCACGCTCCCGGAGGACTGGGCCGATTCGCAGAGCAGGCCCGAGCACGCCCACCTGTGGCGCGGTGACGAGCGGCTGCCTTTGGAGGCGGAGCATCTGGTGGTGCTCGGCGGTCTCGTCCACGACTTCACCGTCCTGATCGACGGCAGGACCGGCGCACTGTTCCACACAAGCCTCGGCTCCGGCCAGATCGTCCCGGTCAACGCCGACATCTCCACACTCGTCTTCACCCTCTGGCTGCACCGGCGGGAACGCGAGCTCGACGAGGAGCACGACTTCACGCAGGACTTCTACCACCAGCTCGCCGACACCATGGTCGAGGTGCTGGCCTCGGTCGACCCGGTGGCCTGCCGCCCGGCCGAAGGCCCGGACGACTACCGGTACTGGCCGGAGGTCTTCCACGACGAGGCGGGCGGCGTCCTGTGACGGCCCGGCTGCGATCCCCGAGGCGCTGAGACGGGCCAGAGGAGGCGGACCTTCCTCCTTGACGAGGAGACGCAGACCTTGCGCGTCATCGCCATGCCCGGGGCCGGCAAGGACCGGGCCGGGTATCGCCAACTGCGGCTCCGGCATTAGAGGTATGGTTATAAGGACTACAGTTCTCATACTGGAGGCAGTGTGATCAAACCCGGGCAGGTGTTCGATCGGGACTTCGAGTGGCGGCACCTGGCGGCCTTCGTGGAGCGCAGGAGTGATCGTCCTCAGCTCGCGGTCGTGAGCGGAAGGCGGCGGATGGGCAAGACGTTCCTGTTGGAGGCGCTGGCCCGGGAGGCGGGCGGGTTCTATTTCGGGGCGACCGAGGCGACGGAGACCGAGTCGTTGCTGCTGTTCGCCGAGGCGCTGACGGAGTACGTGGGCGCGCCCACCCCTCTGCGGTTCGCGAGCTGGGACGAGGCCATCGTGCATCTGTTCTCGGTGGGTGCCGAGAGACCCGGACCGATCGTGATCGATGAGTTTCCGTACTTGAGCAAGGTGGCGCCTGCTCTGCCGTCCATCTTGCAGCGGGAGATCGATCGGGGGGTGTCGCGCCGGAATCCGATCAGGCTTCTGCTGTGCGGTTCGGCCATGTCGGTGATGGGCCGGCTGCTGGCGGGGACCGCACCGCTGCGGGGGCGCGCGAATCTGGAGCTGGTCGTCCGGCCGTTCGACTACCAGATGGCCGCTGGATTCTGGGGAGCCGATGACCCGGCCCTGGCGGTTCGGCTGCATGCCGTCGTTGGTGGAACCCCGGCCTACCGGCGCTTCGTCAACGACGACGCGCCCACGGATCTCGCCGATTTCGACGACTGGGTGCTGCGCACCGTCCTGGATCCCGGAACTCCTTTGTTCCGTGAGGCCCGTTATCTCTTGGACGAGGAGACCGAGGCACGCGATCCCGGCCTGTTCCACTCGGTGCTGTCCGCCGTCGCCCACGGCCGCTCGTCTCGGGGCGGGATCGCGGACTACATCGGGCGCAAGAGCACCGACATCGGCCACCCGCTCACCGTGCTGGAGGACTGCGGGCTGCTGCGCCGCGACCCTGACCTCTTCCACTCCGGGAAATCGCACTACCGCATCGCCGAGCCGTTGATCACCTTCTACCAGGTCGTCATGCGCCCGCAGTGGGGCCTGCTGGAGAGCGGTCGCGCCGCCCTCGTCTGGAATGCGGCCAAGGCCCGCTTCGCCTCGCAGGTGGCCGGCCCGCACTTCGAAGAGCTCTGCCGGCGGTTCGCCGTCACCGACCAAGCCACCGAACTGTGGGGAGACCTGCCGGCCGAAGTGGGCTCGGGCGTCCTCACCGACCACAAGATGCGGGCGAAACTCGAGCTCGACGTCGTCGTCCTCGCCCAGGCAGACCCGGGGGAGCGGCGCCGGGTCCTGTCCATCGGGGAGGCGAAGTGGGGCAAGACGATGGGGCCGTCCGACGTCGCACGGCTGGCTCGAGCCCGCGAGCTCCTCACCGAACGCGGCTACGACACCACGGATACCAGACTCGTCTGCTACAGCGGTGCCAGCTTCACCGGTGACCTCGCCGATTCCCCGGAAACACCGATCCTTCTGGGAATCGCAGACCTCTACCCGTCAGCTTCTCGGCCCTGAAGGGCCGAGCTCACAGCTCTTCACCGCACCTGGCCGGTGCGTTCAGGCCGCGTCGTCGGCAGCGTGGCTCATCGCCCAGACCGCTCGACCACAGAGTGGAGTCCATGTCAGGGCAGCCGGTTTCACCCTCCTTGGTCTCGTGGGAGACGACCTCCCACCACGCGCAGGGGAGATCGGTGACCGGTGCGTGCAGCAGCCCGCGCGGTCCGGCCTCGACCGGACCGCGCACCGGGGAGCGCGACCGGGGGATCTAGAGCCGGAGCAGGAGCGTGCCGAGCCCGATCAGCAGAAGGACCATGGAGGCCGGCCGGAAGCCGATCTGGCCGTTCGGGGCCTCCCGATCGCGCGACGGGGCGACGGTGAGAGAGGATGGCGGGGTGAGGGTGGTCGCGATCTCCGACACGCACGCGCCGCGGCGCTGGCGGTCCTGTCCGCCTGCGGTCGCCGAGCATCTGCACACGGCCGACGTGATCCTGCACGCCGGGGACGTCTGCACCGCCGAGGTCCTCGACGAGCTGTCCGCCTATGCGCCGGTCCACGCCGTTCTCGGCAACAACGACGGTCCCGACGTGGCCGCCTGGGGCGCGCCCGAACGGCTCGAGCTGGACCTGGACGGCCTGCGCGTCGCGATGATCCACGACAGCGGCGCCTCCAAGGGGCGTCTCGCCCGTCTGCGCGGCACCTTTCCCCACGCGGACCTGGTCGTCTTCGGCCACTCGCACATTCCGTGGAACGAGACCGACGGCCATCTGCGCGTCTTCAATCCCGGCTCGCCCACCGACCGTCGCCGCCAGCCGCACGGAACCCTCGGGCTCCTCACGATCGAGGCCGGACGGCTGCTCTCCGCCGAGATCGTCCCCGTCACCTGACCTCCGGGCCTGGTACTGCAACGACAGGTAATGATCACAACCTGTCGTTGCAGTACCAGGCCTCTCGAAGGCCCAGATCGTGCCCCTGCCCGGATGGCCCGGGGTGCCGTCTGGCCATCCGGTATCCACACCGTCCGCATCCCGAACACCCGCGCTCGTCCGTGACCCGGTGGCGATCGCTTCGAACCGGAAGCGGTGACGTGGTGCTTCCCTGCAGGGGAAGGGGAGGCTGTAGAGGTGCGCTGATGCCGTACAGGATGTACTTCGTTGATGTATCGGGTGGAGAGGTCGGGATGGGCGATTACGAGAAGGTCGTGCAGGCGGTGAAGGCGGCTCAGATGGCTGTGGGGATGTGGTCGGACCGGGTGCGCCAGTCGGGTGAGCGCCGTCATGGGCTGGGACCGACCGATCCCTTGTGGGAGGTAGACGCCGATTACAGGGCCTCGCTGGACGCCGCAGCGGCGTTGAGCGACGCGTTGGAGGTGATAGAGGGGATGGCCGGGGTCGCCGATCGCACCGAGAAGGAGCATGCCGCGGCAGAGGCGCGAGAACGGGCGCGGGCGGGCTCTGAAAACCGGCAGCAGGTGCATCAGGCCGCCGTGCTGAACGAGTTGGCCGAGGCGGGTTTCGAACACCAGGACGCGGAGTTCCGCCTGGAGGCGACGGCCGAGAGGGTCCGCCGTGCCGTCCAGGCCGCCTGCGCCGAAGGCGTCTCGGCCCAGCGGGCCGCTCAAATAGGAGGGGTCCCCCTGGAAGCGGTCAACCGCTGGGCATGCCGGGACGAAAACACCCAGATGGCTGCGATGCGTAAGGACCAGTGAGCCTCTTCGTCCTACGGGGCGAGGCGCACGGCCTCCCGCCGAGCCGGATCGCCCGCCACGGCGGAGAGGAGTCCGTGCCCTCGCCGGGTGTCCCGGGAGCGCCGGGTGAGGGCGTTCAGGCGGTGGTCGGCCTGTAGGTCAGGACCGTGACGCCGGAGGCGAAGGTGGTGCTGTCGGCGAGCTCGATGCCGGTGACGCTCTCGGGGCGGAACAGCGGCTCGCCCCGGCCCTTGAGGACGGGATAGATCCAGATCCGGTACTCGTCGAGCAGGCCGTGCCGGGCGAGGTCGTCGGTGAGGCGGCCGTTGCCCCAGATGAGGATGTCGCCGCCGTCCTGCTTCTTGAGTTCGGCGGTCCGGGCGGCCAGATCGTCGCCGGGGATGACGACGGTGGGGTTCCAGGCGGTGGTGTCGACCGGCCGGGAGGCCACGACGTACTTGGTCATGGCGTTGACGTGGTCGGCGTAGGGGTTGCCGCCCATGTTCGGCCAGGCCTGGGCCATGCCCTCGTAGGTGACGCGGCCCAGCAGCAGGGCGTCGCAGCCGGTGGTCAGGGCGAAGGCGTAGGCCATGGCGTCCTGGCTGTTGTGGCTCAGGGACCACTCGTGCGGGTCGTCGATGAAGCCGTCGAGCGTGGTGTACGTGGAGGCGATGATCTTGCGCATGGTGTCTCCCGGAGGGTGTGTGCGTAGCGGATGTGTCGGTGCGGTCAGACGGCGGCGCGGGTCCGCTGCCAGGGGTCGCTGCCGACGAAGTGGGTGTCGAAGCGCTCCTGGACGGCCAGCAGGTCGCGGGGATCGGCCTGGCCGCGGCGGACGCGGTCGAGCAGGCGGAAGTAGTCGAACCGCTCCACGCCCGGGGTGATCACGATCAGTACGTCGGCGCCCGATCCGGGAGCCGCCGCGAAGGCGTGGACGGTGCGCGGGGGGACCACGAGGGTGTCGCCGGCCTCGGCGGTCACCACCTCCTCGCCCGCCAGCACCTGCAGCCGACCGTCCAGGACGAAGAACATCTCGGCCGAGCCGCGGTGGTAGTGCGGGGTCGCGCCGTCCTTCCCCCGTCCGAGGGAGGTGCGGATGACGCCCAGCCGGCCGTTGGTGGCCGACGCGTCGGCCAGCAGCGCGATGGTGTCGGGTCCGGCGCCGAGCAGCTCGGTGTCCTGGCGGCGTACCACGAGGGGCTCGAACTCCGGTGTGTGCGTCTCGCTCATGCCGAGATGATTTCACGATTGATAGTACGGCGTCAAACTATAAGGAGGTGAATATCCTTGACCTCGAACTACACTGGGGGCATGAGCACTCCGCGCACCCGTGACGACGTCCCGGCTCCCGCCGGCACCCCCTACGACCCCGCCGCCCCGGACGCGGTGGACGCGGTGGTCGCCGCCTGGCAGCGGGAGCGCCCCGACCTGGACCTCGCCGCGATCGCGGTGGTCGGCCGGCTGGGCCGGGTGGGCCTGCTCCTGGGTCCCGCCCAGGAGCGGGTGTTCACCGAATTCGGCCTGCAGCGCGGCGAGTTCGACGTCCTGGCGGCCCTGCGCCGCTCAGGCGCCCCCTACGTCCTCAGCCCCTCGCGGCTGTCCGCCCTGCTGATGCTCTCGCGAGCCGGGATGACCAACCGGCTGGACCGGCTGGAAGCCGCCGGAATGGTCGAACGCACCCTGGACCGGGCCGACCGCCGCAGCTTCCAGATCCGGCTCACCGACCAGGGCCACGCCACCGTCGACGCCGCCATGACCCGGCACACCGCCAACGTCACCGGCCTGCTGTCCGGCCTCACCCCCGGGGAACTGGCCACCCTGGACGGCCTGGCCCGCAAACTCCTGCACCACCTGGCCGACCCCGACCGGTGAACCCCGCCGGGCTTTACCGCTCCGCTCCACCCGGGCGAGAACATCCCGAGGCGGCCCCGCCGCCCCGCGACGCGGACACGGCTCGGGCTTCGCCCGCCCGAGCAGAACGAAGCCGCTCCCGGCACGGGTTGAGGAGAATGAGTGGAAAGGAGGGGGTATGAGGGTCGAGGTCGAGGACTTCCGGGGGTTCGTCGAGGGGGCGCTGGAGGTGCGCGCGGACGGGGTGGTGCTGGTCGTGGGCGGGAACGGGACCGGCAAAGGGGCGCTGGTGTCGGCGTTGGACGTGGTCGCGGGCCGTCGCGCGGAAGGCCGGACGGGGCATCTGGGGTCCGGTAGCGGTCTGGTGCGCGGCAGGTTCGGGCTCGTGGTGAGGACGGCGTGGGAGATCTCGGTCGACCCGGTGGGCGCCTGGGCCGAGTGGACCTTCGCCGAAGGAAGCCGGGACGGCATGCGCGCGCAGGCCGTGGCGGTGGGGCATGGCGACGGACGTGGAGACGTGGTGGGAAGGCTCGTCGAGACGGACGGCGCCTGGCACGTCGAGCTGGCGGACGGGGAGCCGGGAGTCCTCGAGCGGGTCTGCGGCGGGGAGGGCACTGCGCCGCCCGGAGCACTGGAGAAGGCGGTCGCGGAGAGTCGGCTGCATGGCGTCGCTGAGCCGCTGCGGCGCTTTCGGGAGGGGTACGCGCACTTCCGCTTCGGTGCGGGCACGGCGGCCGGTGAACTGCCCGTGCGGGACGTCGGTGGCAGGCTCGCCGAGGACGGCGGGAATCTCGGAACCGTGCTGCTCGGGCTGAGCACCGGAGAGCCGCGGCTTTGGGCCGAGCTGCGGCGCCGGGCCGCGGAGATACTGCCGGAGACCGGCTCGCCGGTGACGCCCGTGACGGGGGAGACGTTCACCGTGGCGTTCTCCCAGGACGGTCTGCTCGACGAAGGCTGGGACGGCGCGGACGTGCGCATCGGCCTGGACGAGGCGGGGCGCGGGGCCGAACGCGTCCTGGCCCTGCTCGCCTGCCTGCTGACGCGGCCGGAGCGCGTCGTCGTCCTGGAGGAGCCCGAGGAGGGGCTGCATCCGGCGGCGCAGCGCGCGGTGCTGGAACTGCTGCGTGAGCACGGCCGCGAGCGGACCTTCGTCGTCACCACCCACGCCCCCGTCCTGATCGACCGCGCCCTGACGGGGCAGGGCTCCCGCGTCCTGTCGGTGCGGCGGCGCCAGGGGATCTCCACGGTCGCCGAACTGGACGCGAGCACGGCGGACGCCGTCCGAAGAACCGGGCTGCGGCTGAGCGACGTCGCCGGATGCGGGCGGATCATCGTCCTGGAGAGCGCCGAGGACGAGCGGATCCTGAGCGCCTGGATTCCCGAGGTGCTGCACGACCCGGACGTCGGCGTGGTGCTGGAACCGGACGCCCCGGGGCTGCTCGAGGCCTGGCTCGACGCCGGCGGGCTCCTGGCGTCCTGGACTCTGCTGTACGCGGGGGCGGCGGACGGTCTGACCCCGGCCCTACGGGCGAAGGCCGCCGCCTCCGGCGTTCACCTCCTCGGCGCGCGGAGCCTCGACAACCTGCTGCTCGACTTCGGTGCGCTCGCCGGTCTCCTCGACGCGGCCTTCCCCGGCCCGCCGATCGTGACACCGCCGGACCGGCTGGAGGCCGAGGCGCGCGCGTTCGCGGACGAGTGGCGGGCGACGGGCGGCGCCGCGCACGTCCCCGACGAGGAGTGGGCGGAACGCTGGACCGAACTGATCCCGGGAACGGACCTGCTCGGCGAACTCTGGCGCAGGTTCCTCGGCCGTCCCTACAGCAGGCGGGAGGACGGTTGCGAGCTGGCCCGCACGATGCGGCCTCCGCAAGCCCTCATGCGGGACATCGCGGCGTTCCTGGAGGCATGAGGCCGCAGCCGCGCCGATTTTCAAGTTCTCTGCGGAAGAACTTTGGCGACTTCTTGTGACCAAGTGAGCACTCTGTGTAAGGTTCGTGGTGGGGCTGCAAAGAGCCCCGGCCGGGTCAACCTTCATCGACCCCATCCCGCACTGACGGGGGGAAGGGAAGGAAGGCAGCCGCTCTCACCTGTGAGCGGCCTCTGCCCGGCCGATTCCGGAACGCCAGTGGCGCCGACCCCGGACAGGGGCCCGTAAGGGACCCCGCCGGACAGACGCCATCGGGCACCGGACTGTTTCAGCGACTTTGAAACAGACCTTAGGTTGGAGGAATGGGCGGTGACGAGGTAGTCGAGGCGGCCACCAGGCTGTTCTCCGCTCTCGGGTACGACGGGGTCACCACCGCGATGATCGCGGAGGCCGCCGGGGCCACCGAGGGCGACGTGGCGGCGCTCGGCGGCAAGCGGGGCGTCTACGAAGCGGTGATGCGCCGCGTGCTTGAGGCGCAGGTCGCGCTGGTGGAGGAGATGCACCGGACCCTTCCCCCGGACGTCTCCGGCCTGCACGGCATGGTCGACATGTTCCTCGACTTCTACCAGGTGCATCCCGAGGCGATCACGCTGTGGCAGCATCGCGGCCTGTCGGACGCCGCCGACCTCGCCGGCATCGAACGCGATTACGCCGCCCCGGTCGTCCAGGGCATCAACGACCTGATCGCCCGCTCGGGCGTGCACCCCCGGGCCCGTTTCACGCTCCACAACGCCCTCGGCTGGTCCTTCTACGGTTTCCTCACCATCGGCATCGTCCACCCCGACGGTTCCACCACCCACTGGGAGGACCCCGCCGCCCGAGACCACTTCCGCCAGGCCGTCCGCTCCCTCATCAACGCCCTGGCAGCAACCCCGCCCTGACCGTCGGCCCTGCCATCCGCGATCCCAGCGCTCGCCTGAACCGAGGTGGCCGTCGGACGGGTGAGCTCGCTCGTGCCTTTCGGACGGGCCGGGCCTCGAACGAAGAGCCGCGGCTCAGCCGGGCCAGCGGCCGAGCGCGGCCAGGTGGAGGACCAGGGCCGCGCCGTTCCAGGCGTCGTCGGCGCCCCTGTGCTCCGTGCCCTCGCCGGAGAGACCGGCGAGGCGAAGGGCCTCGGGCCTCGACGGACGGCGGGTGAGGCCGTGAGCGGCGGCGAACACGGCTTTGGCGTCGATGTGGTCGTCCGAGAACGGGTAGGTGACGCCGTCGCGGGCGCATTGGACCGTGAAGAGCCCGAGGTCGAAGGTGCCCCAGCTCGCCCAGGGCCGGGAGTCCGACCCGTGGACCTGCCGGAGCCGGTCGCATGCCTGCGCGAACGTCGGAGCAGTCGCCACCTCGTCTTCGGTGAGGCCGGTCAGCGCGGTGCAGAACGGCGACACCCGGGAGCGGGCGGGACGGACCAGAAGACGGTCGCGGGCCGCTCGCGTGCCGGAGGCGAGGTCCACCACGCAGACGCCGATCTCGATGATCTCGGCCACCTCGCCCGGCGGCGCGATCCTGTCCGGCCAGCAGGTGGCCTCGACGTCCACGACGTTCAACAGCATTCCTTCCATGCGGCCGACGGTAGGAGCGCGGCATCCCACCGGCCAGGGGCCGGTGTCCCGTTGCGGGCTGGACCCGCGCAGCGCGCTTCGAGCCGTCCCCGGGGAGGCGGGACAGCGGTCCCTGGTCCCCGTGCCCGGGACTCCGGTGGGATGGCCCGCAGGAACCCGAGGCAGGAGGTGGGATGGGACTCGCACGTACGCCGGCCGGACCGCTGTGCGCGGCGCTCGCGCTCACGGCGCTCACCGGATGCGGCGTCATCACCTACCCGGAGCCGCCCGAGCCCCACCGCCCCGCCTCCGCGCCCGGTGAGCGCCGCATCCTCGAACCGGAGAAGGCGGGCGGCCTGATCAAGGTCCCGGAGCTCGGCCTCCCCGACCACATCGACCTGGGCCCTGCCCGGCTCGCCGGCAGGACGCTCGCGGGCTACTACCGGCTGCCCTCGGTGGACGTCGAGGACGGCCCCGGCAGGTTCTCCCTGGTCATCGCCGCGGAGACCGGCTCCGACCTCGCGGAGTCGCGCCGCGACCACTTCCTGAAAGAGGTCCTGGGCGAGGACTCCTTCGGCCTCTACGGCCAGACCGGCCAGGACACCCCCGGCCCCCTCGGCGGCACGTCCTTCTGCGGCTGGACCGCCACTCCCGAGGACGGCGGCATGGCCTGCGCCTGGTCCGACGAGGACACCGCGGGCGTCATCACCTTCCCCAGCGGCGGCACCTCCGAGAAGGACCTGGAGAAGATCATCCGCACTTTCGTCGCCATGCGCCACGACATCGAACGCTGACCGCCCGGGAACACGGTCACTCCCGAACACGGGGCCGCCGGGCTTCGTGCCGTGCCCGTCACGACGGCCGCCCACCGGGTCGGCCATGCCGCGCCGAGCGACTTCGGCGCATACTTCGTCTTTTTGCGTGCGTCAGTCGGTAGGGTCGGGAAATCCCGAAACGATCATGTTTCTTCCCCTCGGATTCAAGGAGTCGCCATGGGTGATGGTGCCGTTCCCTCTTCCATCGATACCTCTGTTCCGCATCCGGCGCGGATCTACAACGCGTTCCTGGGCGGCAAGGACAATTTCGCCGTCGACCGCCAGATCGCCGAGCAGACGCTCGCCCTCTTCCCCGATATCCCGGTGATGGCCCGGCAGAACAGGGAGTTCCTGCACCGGGTCGTGCGGTACATGGTGCAGGAGGCGGGCATCGACCAGTTCCTGGACATCGGCTCGGGGCTCCCGGCCGAAGGCAACGTCCACGAGGTCGCCCAGGAGCTCAACCCCGAGGCGAAGGTCCTCTACATCGACAACGACCCGCTCGTCCTGGTGCACGGCCAGGCGCTGCTGGCGAAGAACGGCAACACCAAGGTGATCACCGCGGACCTGCGCCAGGTGGACGAGCTGCTGTCCGCGGTCGAGGAGAGCGGGCTGCTGGACCTCTCCCGCCCGGTGGGGCTGATGCTCGTCGCGGTGCTGCACTTCGTCTCCGACGAGGAGGACGTCGAGGGCCTCCTGCGCGCCTACCTGGCGCGTCTGGCTCCGGGTTCGGCCATGGCGATCTCGCACATCTCCCCGGGCGGCGCCGATTCCGAGCGGCTGGACCAGGCGGTCGACATCTACTCCGCCGCGACCCCGCCTGGAGTGCATCTGCGCACCGCCGAGCAGGTGACCCGGTTGTTCGACGGCACGACCCTGCTGCCCCCGGGTGTGGTGCCCATCGCCGACTGGCACCCCCGGCGCGGCGACGACACCCGCCCGACCGCCGCCACCGGCCTGGGCGGAGTGGGCATGCTCTGACGCTGTTACGCGCTGCGCCTCGGCGGCCGAAGACGTGAGCTGTCCAGGATCGGTGAAGTCCTTTGACGTTCGAGCCGAGCGCGGACGTCGGGAAGCCGACGGGCGTTGCGGTATCAGGCCATGCCTGCCAGCTCCCGATCGGCTTCCCCGAGGACGAGCCGGATCGGATTTCGCACGAGATCACATCGACGGCGCATTCCAAGGACAACGCGTATCCTCCGGAGACGGGATGACCTGTGTAGCGGATGGCGGCCGCCGTACCTGAGGAGACCTGTGACCGGGAACGACACCGAAGAACAGGTATGGGATCCTTTCGGCACGCTTCGTCGGACCCTCTGGATCGGCGGCGGGCAATGGGCCGGCAAGTCCACCGTCGCCCGGTTGCTGGCCCTCCGATACGGGATGACCGTCTACCACTACGACCATCACGATGCCCGCGGCCACAATGACCGCCGGATCGCTCGCCGCGTCAGGCTCGGCCTGCCTCCCGAAGGCCCGGACCCTGAACGGACCTGGGTGAACACCACCCCTGAGGAGATGGCCGCCGAAACGCTGGCCGGTTTTCCGATCCGGTTCGCATGGGCCTTGGACGATCTGCGCTGCCTGGTCTCCGGGCGTCCCGTCATCGCCGAGGGCTGGGGGCTCCGTCCCGAGCTGGTCGCCCCGATCATCGGCTCTTCCCGGCAGATGGTCGTCATGGTGCCCACCCAGGCTTTCCGCGACCACCAGCTCCACGGACTCCCGCGAGCCGCCGCCATCGACCATGACGTCAGCGACCCCGAACGAGCCCAGCGCAACCGGCTGGAGCGGGACCGCCTCGTCGCCGACGACGCCGTCCGCTCCGCCCGGCGCCTCGGCATCCGCGTGATCGAGGTCGACGGATCCCGCGACGCCGCGGCCGTCGCCGACATCGTCGCCGACCACTTCAGCCCCTACCTGCCACCGGAGGACCACATCGCCTGACCGGCATGGCGGGTGCCGGCCGGGTCGCGCCGGTGGGCGCGACCCGGCCGTGTACTCGTCTGCCGTGGCCGTGGTGAGGCCGTCAAAGGCGCAGCCCGAAGGGCGCGGCTCCCACGAGGCCGCCGTCGATGACGAGGTCCTGGCCGGTGATGTACGACGCGTCGTCCGAGGCGAGGAAGGCGACGGCGGCGGCGACGTCGTCCGGGTGGCCGAGCGAGCCGAGCGGTATTTCCGCCAGGATGCGGCTCTCCGCGTCGGGGTCGATGGCGGACCGGTACATCTCGGTCTCGATGTAGCCGGGGCTGACGGAGTTGACGCGGATGCCGCGGGGCGCGAGGTCGGTGCCGAGCGTGCGGGCGAGATTGTGCACGGCCGCCTTGCTGGCGGCGTAGACCGAGGCCACCGGGAGGCCGCGGTGCAGGGTCCAGGAGGCGTTGATGACGACGGCTCCTCCGTCGCCCATCAGCGGCAGCGCCTTCTGGATCGTGAAGAACACCCCCTTGAAGTTGGTTCCGACGGTATGGTCGAAGTCCTTCGGGGTGAAATTTGGCTTGAAGTCCGCAATACCGGCGTTGGCGAATACCGCGTCGAGAGTGCCGCGCCAGGTCTCGACGCGTCGCACGAGGAGATCGAGGTCGGCGTCGACGCCGACGTCCGCGCGGACGGACAGGACCCGCTCGGAGCCCAGGCGTTCTGCCGCGGTGTCGAGGCGGGCCCGGTCGCGGCCGGTGATGACGACGTACGCGCCCTCGTCGAGGAGCCTGCGCGCGGTCGCGAAACCGATGCCGCTCGTGCCGCCGGTGATCAGAACCGTTTTGTTCGTGAATCGCTTCATGACGACGATCCTCGGGCGGTGCGAGCCTATGCGGCAGTGTCGGCTGAACCTGGGTCCGGCACCACCACCAAGCGCTCCAGCATGGCCTCCGTTCCCGTCCCGGGTGCGGGGACGTGCAGCGACAGGCGGTGGCCGGGCAGCTCGGGCAGCGGCAGGACGGTGGCCTCGAAGGTCAGCGTCCCCAGGCCGGGAACCTCCAGGGCCTTGGTGCCATGGGTGGGACCGCCGACGGGGAGCTCCGCCCAGATCTCGGCGAAGGCGGGGCTCGCGGCGCACATGTCCGCGGCCAGGCGGCCGAACTCGGGATCGTCCGGGTAGCGGGCGGCGTCCGCTCGGAACAGGCCGACCATCGCTCGCGCCGCGTCGTGCCAGTCCACGACCGTCGCACGGTAGCGGGCGTTGGTGAAGAAGCTGACCAGGCAGTTGTGGTCGTACTCGTTGCACTGGAACACGATCTCGGCCGCGCGGTTGAGCGCGAGGACGTTCCAGTGCCGGTCGATGACGTACGCGGGCCGCGGCAGCCAGCCCTCCAGCAGCCGCCGCACGGCATCGGGGACCCGGTCTTCGGCAGGCACCGCCCGCGGCGGGTTGAGACCGGCGAGAAGGTACAGGTGCTCGCGTTCGGCGGGCTCCAGGCGCAGCACCCTGGCGACGGCGTCCAGGACGTCGGCGGAGACGTTGATGTCGCGTCCCTGTTCGAGCCAGGTGTACCAGGACACCCCCACGCCGGCGAGCACCGCCACCTCCTCCCGCCGCAGTCCGGGCGTACGGCGGCCTCCGCCCGCCGGCATGCCCACGTCGGCGGGCGTCACCCGCGCTCGCCGCGACCGGAGGAACGCACGCATCTCGGAACTGCGCCGCTGCCGCGCATCCGCAGAGAGCCGGGAAATATCCACCAGACAATGCTATGTCGTGATCTACAAGCCTGGTCTGCACGGCGCGTCCTCGCATGCCGCCGCCCGGAGGGCCACCGCCGAAGGCGGCTCATGCCCCGCCAGGTGATCGGACAGCGCCGTCCCCACCGGCACCACGCCTGGCCCGCGCCCGTCGAAGGAAGGCCCTTTCATGCGGGGAGCAGCCCTGAACTGCCCCGATGCGTGCTGATCCTCCAGGACGACGGACTGGATGAGGTGCATTTGCCGCTCGGCGGATGCCGCCGGTCATCCGGTTCGGTCTGGCGACTTGTAGAGGTCGCCAAGGCGGGCGAAGCCGCCGCTCATTCGGTTCCGGTGCGGGCCGTTGTATCCACAGGCCGTCGGGCATGTTCTTCGGGGTTCCCTTACTCTCGTTGCAGGCGGGGAAGGGACGGACAGGTGGGGACGAGGACGGGCTCGCGTCGCAACCAGCAGGAGCGGACGAGGGCGACCACGGCGGCTCTGGTGGCCGCGGCACGCGAGTTGTTCGTCGCGGAGGGCTTCGCGGGCACCTCGCTGGGTGCGATCTGCGATCGGGTCGGGGTGACGCGAGGGGCGTTCTACCACCACTTCGAGAACAAGGAGCAGATCTTCCGCGAGGTGTACGCGGCCGAGCAGAAGGAGCTCGGCGTCGTGGTGCGGCGGGCCTTCCTCGCCGAGCGCGACCCCTGGGACGGGCTGGTCGCAGGCAGCCGCGCGATGCTGGAGGCGTCCCTCGAGCCCGCGGTGCGCCGGATCACCCTGGTCGAGGCGCCGGGCGCGCTCGGCTGGACGGTGATGCGCGGCATCCAGGCCGGTTGCAAGGAGCAGTTGCGCATCGGGCTGGCCCTGTCCGTCGAGGCGGGCTGCCTCCCCGCCCGCCCGCTGGATCCCATGACCTCCCTGCTGTACGGGGCGTTGTGCGAGAGCGCGCTGGACATCGCCGGCGCCGAGGACCCCCGCGCGGTGCTGGAGGACACCACCGTCCAGCTCGAAGCGCTGCTGACGGGCCTCGCGGGCCGCGTCGGGCCAGGCTGCGCCCACAGCTGACCGGGGCCCGCCCGCGCGGGTGACCGGCCCCGGGCACGTCGAAGGCGGGTCGCGAGCCCGCCGGTCGTGCGCTTCCCGCAAACCGGCGCGGGCCCTCATGGACAACGGCTTCACCATCTCCTCGCGCCAATGCGATCATTGACATGCATACAGCATGTATGTAAATCTCCCTGAGATCAACGACTCGACGGAAAGCGGGGGAGATGCACGCGATACGGCCGGACATACGGGCGGAACCGAGACGACGCACCTGGTGGAGACCGGGGCACCGTACGACCTCGTCGCGACCGGCCGCACCACCGGCAAGGTCGTCCGCACCGTCACCGACCCGGCCGATCACACCGGTCGGCCACGGCTGCGCGGGCTTCGTCGTCCGGGAGGCCGCCGACCGGATGCCCGAACGCGCGGCCTCTCTCGCCTTGCTCGACACCTGGGCGTTGCGGGGGAGGAGCCGCCCGGCTCGTTCACCGGACGTTACTGGAGCTTCCCGAGCAGTACCTCGCCCGACTCGGTGAACACGCCGACGCGGATGCGCAGCACCTCGCGCTGCCCGTCGGCGCGCTGGATCTCACCAGCCATCTGGAACCGGTCGCCGAATTGACGGCGGCCTTGACGAAAGAAGCGTGAACATGCCACCCCGTACCTCCACCATCGACGGAACGATCGCCGAGTACACGGCCTTCGCCGAACTGGTCGGCGCGCTGCCGCCCCACCAGTGGGAGGCCGCCACACGCTGCGAAGGCTGGCAGGTCCGCGACGTCGCCGGGCATGTGCTCGGCGGCGCCGAGGACGTCCTGGCCGGCCGCGTCGGTACCCGCACCGCCGACGAGCAGGCGGCGGCATGCCGCGATCTCGCCCCCGAAACCGTGGCGCTCCGGTTGCGGGAGGCCGCGGCGAAGCTGCGTGCGCTGCTGGAGTCTCTGGACGAGAAGGCATGGTCGAGTCCCGGCCCGGTGCCCGGGTACGCCATTGGCGAGAGCGTCCTCAACCTCTGGCACGACACGTACATGCACGCCGACGACATCCGCGCCGTGCTCGGCGTCCCGTCCGAACGCGGCCCCGCCCTGGCGGCGACGGTGAGCTGGCTTCGTATCGTCCTCGAGCGGCGCGGCTGGGGGCCTGCCCGGCTGGTGCTGGACGGCCTGGACGCCTTCTCGATCGGCGAAGGCGGCCCCGAACTGCGCGGAGACCCCCTCGACTTCGTCCTGGCCGCGACCGGCCGAGCCGATCCCGTCGTCTTCGGAGCGGACCCGGGCATGAACATCTATGCCTGACCCGGGATCGCTCTGAAGAGGGCAGAAGCTCGACGTTCGCGGCCGCGGCGGATGTTCGAGATCCTGCACACCGGACGTCCTCGTCGGCTGATGCGAACGCCCGCCCCGGCGAAGGCGGAGGGGCCCGGGGCCTTCCGCCGCCCGATCCCTCTTACTGATCTACAACGTAAAGCCGCGTCCCCGTGGCGGGACGCGAAACCGCGCGGGGCCTCGCCCCTCGGATCAGGACCCGGCGCGCTGCTGCTTGAGCCGCTGGGCCTCGTCGCGGACCTCGGCCTGGGTCGCCTGCTCGCGCTTCAGCCACTCGGGCTTCGCGGCCCGCAGGGCCTCGATCTCGGCGGTGGTGAGGGGGCCCGTGACACCGCCGCGGGCCAGGCCCGAGACGGAGACGCGGAGCCTGGCCGCGACGACCTGCTTGGGGTGGGGGCCCTCGCGGCGCAGGTCGGCGAGCCAGGCGGGCGGATCGGCCTGGAGCGCGTTCAGCTCGTCCCGGGACACGGTGCCCTCCTGGAACTCGGCGGGTGCTGCCGACAGCAGGATCCCCAGCTTCTTGGCCGCGGTCGCGGGCTTCATGGTCTGCGGGGTCTTCGACTTGGACGTGCTCATGAGGTCAAGGGTAGCCAGTGTGAAAGGGCCGTCCGACCGCCGCTAGGCTGGGGAGGTGACCGAGTTCCGGCTGGCCTACGCGCCGGGGGTGACGCCCGCGAAATGGGCGGGAGTCTGGGCCGAGCGGGTGCGTGAGGTGCCTCTCCGGCTGATCCAGGTGCCCGCCGCCGAGGCCGCCCCCCTCCTGCGGGACGGCGGCGCGGAA
This sequence comes from Actinocorallia populi, assembly GCF_002995495.1. Classification (GTDB taxonomy): domain Bacteria; phylum Actinomycetota; class Actinomycetes; order Streptosporangiales; family Streptosporangiaceae; genus Actinocorallia; species Actinocorallia populi. The sequence goes on from NZ_PVZV01000012.1 coordinate 149,543, forward strand.
GCGGCGTTCGTGCGCCTGCCCGTCGACCGCGAGTCCCTGCACGTGATCCCGCTCTATGTGGAGACGACCGTCGTCGTGGTGCCGAAGGAGCACGCGGTGGCCGCGGTCGACGAGCTGGAGCTCGCCGATCTCGCCGACGAGGACGTCTTCGAACCGCTCGACGACGTCCTGGAGTGGGCCGACCGCCCCGGACGGCCCGCCTTCACCCGCCCCGAGAGCACAGCGGACGCGATCGAACTGGTGGCATCGGAGGCCGGCGTACTGCTGCTCCCGCAGTCACTGGCCCGCCTCCACCACCGCAAGGACCTCACCTACCGGCCCGTGACGGACGCCCCGCAGTCCCAGATCGGCCTGGCCTGGCTCGAGGACGCGACGACCGATCTCATGGAGGAACTGATCGGCATCGTCCGCGGCCGCACCCCCAACAGCTCCCGCGGCCGAGCCCCTGAGCGGCGCACCCCCAGACCAGCCGCGAAGAAGCGCCCCGCCCCCAGGCACCGGCGGCGCTGAGCCGCTCCGGGCCGCCCGGCGTCGGTCCGGACGTCCGGGCCGGGCGGCGAGGCGGAGATCAGCGTCCGACGGCCAGGTAGGTGAATCCCGACCCGGTGAGCTTCTCGCGGTCCAGGGCGTTGCGGCCGTCGAAGACGACGGGGCGGGCCATCACCCGCAGGGCGCCGTCCCAGTCGACGTCCTGGAGCTGGGGCCATTCGGTCACCACGATCGCCGCGTCGGCTCCTTCCATGGCCTGGAGGGGGCTGTCGCACCGGGTCGCTGCCGTCCAGGGTTCGACTGAGGAGAGGTCGGGGGCGAGCGGGTCCCAGCAGCGGATGCGGGCACCTTCGGCCAGCAGCCGGGAGGCCACCACGATGCTGGGGGCCTCGCGCATGTCATCGGTGCCCGGTTTGAACGTCAGCCCCAGCAGCGCGACGGTGCGGCCGCGCAGGTCGCCGAGCAGGTCCTTGAGGCGGACGACCGGCATCCTCTGCTGCAGGGCGTTCACCTCGATCACCGAGGACAGCAGCTGGAAGTGGTAGCCGCTGCCGTCCGCCATCGCCTTCAGCGCCCGGGTGTCCTTGGGGAAGCAGCTGCCGCCGTAGCCGATGCCGGCGCCCAGGAAGTGCGTGCCGAGCCGGTGGTCGAGCCCGACCGCGCGCATCACGTCGACGACGTCCGCGCCGACCTCCCCGCACAGGTTGGCGATCTCGTTCGCGAAACTGATCTTCGTGGCGAGCAGGGCGTTCGCGGCGAGTTTCACCATCTCCGCGGACTCCACGTCCATCCGCACGACCGGCCCGTTGACGCCCTCGTGCAGTTCGGCCACCAGGTCGGCGGTGGCCTCCTCCCACGCGCCCACCACCACCCGGTCGGGGTTGAGGAAGTCGGAGACCGCGCGGCCTTCGGCGGTGAACTCCGGGTTGGAGGCATAACCGACCTGCTCCAGGCCGGCCTCGTCCAGCGCGTACCGGATCCGCGCGCCCGTGCCGACCGGCACCGTGCTCTTGACCACCAGCGCCTTCAGATGGGCCGCGTCCTTCAGGGACTCCACGACCGCCCAGACCCGTGAGAGGTCGGCGTCCCCGGAAGCGGTGGGCGGCGTGTCGACGGCGATGATCGCCACCTGGGCGTCGCGCACGGCCTCGTCCGCGTCCAGGGTGAAGGTCAGGCGCGGCCGGTTGCGGGCGATGAGCTCGGCCAGGCCGGGCTCGTAGATGGGGATCTCGCCGGCCTCCAGACGGGCGATCCGCTCGGGCTGGATGTCCCTCACCACCACGCGGTGGCCCAGATCGGCCAGGCACGCGCCGGTCACCAGTCCGATGTACCCGGCGCCGAACACCGCGACGTTCCGCTGAGTCATGGGTCTCATTCTCTCGGATCGATGGAAAACCCCGCTGAGCGGCGAGGTACTGAAACCCCAACTTAAGACGATTGATCGGTCATTTGGTCACATTGCACGTCTTGCCGAGGAACCGTTGCCGAACCGACGAGGGAAGAGCGGTGGCGACTGGTTTCCTACGCGGTCTCGCGGGTCCTCCGTCCCGAGCCGCGTGCTTCGGGACGGAGGACCCGCCTTCGCGTTCTAGCTGTCTCGGGTCGCCGGCGTCTCGGTGCCGGTCTTCGTGACGGCACCGGCGAGCGGAGCAGGGGCGCCGGCCGTGCCGCCGCTCTCCTCGGCGAGCCGCTCCATGCCGCTGGTGGTCTTCAGCGGCTTCTCCTTGATGAACGGGACGACGATCAGGGCGAGCAGCGCGAAAGGCGTGGCGACGAGGAAGAGGTCGGCGGTGGCCACCCCGTAGGCGTGCTCCACGATGACCCGCATCGGCTCGGGCAGCGTCGTCATGTCCGGGACGCCGTGGCCTGCGGCCTGGCCGGTGCCCGCCGGGACGCCCGACTCCTCCAGGCTCTTGGTGATCTCGGCCGCGACGCGGTTGGCCAGGATCGCGCCGAGCACGCTGGTGCCGATGGTGCCGCCCATGCTGCGGAAGAAGGACAGCACGGAGGTCGCGGCGCCCAGTTCGGCAGCGGGGACGTCGTTCTGCGCGGCCAGTACCAGGTTCTGCATCAGCAGGCCGACGCCGACGCCGAGCACCGCCATGTAGACGCTGAGCACCCAGAAGTGCGTGTCGGCACCGATCGTGGACAGCAGGCCGAGGCCCACGGTCATGAGGGCGGCTCCCGCCACGAGGTAGATCTTCCACTTGCCGGTCTTGCTGATGAGCTGCCCGGCGACCGTGGAGGAGACCAGCAGGCCCATGATCATCGGCAGGCTCATCAGGCCCGCGACCGTCGCGGACTTGCCCAGCGAGATCTGGAAGTACTGCGAGAGGAAGACGGTGCCGCCGAACATGGCCACACCGACCAGCAGGCTCGCGATGGTCGTCAGCGTCACGGTGCGGTTGCGGAAGATGTCCAGCGGGATGATCGGCTCGGCGACCCGCGACTCGACGTACACGGCGGCGGCCAGCAGCACGACGCCACCGCCGGTCAGGGCCGCGGTCTGCCAGGAGAGCCAGTCGAACTGGTTGCCGGCCAGCGACACCCAGATGAGCAGCGCGCAGACACCCGCGACGATCAGGAAGGCGCCCAGGTAGTCGATCTTCACTTCGCGGCGGACGGTGGGCAGCTTCAGCGTGCGCTGCAGCAGCACGATGGCCAGCAGCGCGAACGGGACGCCGATGAAGAAGCACCAGCGCCAGCCGAGCCACGAGGTGTCCACCATGAGGCCGCCGATCAGCGGCCCGGCCACGGTGCCGACGGCGAAGACGGCGCCGAAGATGCCGGCGTACTTGCCCAGCCGGCGAGGCGGGATGATCGCCGCCATCACGACCTGGGCGAGGGCGGTGAGACCGCCGGCGCCGATGCCCTGCACCACCCGGCTGAAGATGAGCAGCCCCACCTCGTGGGAGAAGCCCGCCAGCAGCGAGCCGATCACGAACATGCCCAGGGAGAGCTGGAGCAGCAGCTTCTGGTTGTACAGGTCCGCCAGCTTGCCCCACAGCGGCACCGTCGCCGTCATGGCCAGCAGTTCGGCGGTGACGACCCAGGTGTAGGAGGACTGCCCGGCCCCCAGGTCGGCGATGATCCGGGGCAGCGCGTTGGCGACCACGGTACCGGCCAGGATGGCGACGAACATGCCCGCCATCAGCCCGGACATGGCCTGGAGTATCTGTCGTTCGGACATGGGGGCGGGTGACGCCTGCTCGGGCGCCGTTGATGTGTTCACTGCATATCTCTCAAGGGTTCTAGGGGTTTTCAGGCACGCGCGGGCGCCTTGGAGCGTGACACACGACGGCGTGCGGGATGGGCGGTGCTTCTTTCAGCGCCGCCCGACGTCTTCGGACGGCACGGGCAGCCCGGCGGCCAGCTGCGCGAACACTTCACGGAAGACGTCCGTGAAGACGAGTTCGTGCTGCCGCGCGCACCAGTACTCGACGGCGACCCGGACGGCCGTCGCCCCGACGGCCGCCAGCAACCGCGGATACAGGTCGAGCGCCGGGAACCGCCGCCCGTCCTCTTCCCCGGAGGTCTCCGCACGGCCGCCGGGACGCGGGCCGATGCGTTCGGCGAGCGTATCGGCCAGCTCGATCTCGTCGGCGATGTGGACGCAGAGACCGCGTACGAGCAGGTGCGGAGACCTGCGCAGCACCTCGGCGTGGAGGCTCCACAGTTCGTGCTGCTGCTCGACCTCCGCCAGCTCCGCGGCCAGGGCCTCGCGCAGGGCCTCCAGGGGGGAGAGCCCGGACGGCGCTTCGAGCACGGCCCTCCGGATCCTGGTGCCCGACTCCGCACCGATCATGACGAAGGCGTCGTCACGGGTGTCGAAGTAGTTGAAGAAGGTGCGAGGGGAGACGCCCGCCGCCTCGCTGATCGCTTCGACGGTGACGTTCTCCGCACCATGCTCCGCCGCCAGCCGCACCGCGGCGTCCACGAGAGCGGCACGCGTGGCCCGCTTCTTGCGTTCCCGCAGACCGCCCTCGGCGGCATCCTTCTCCATCACGCGTTGCATCGTATGCAAAAATGCGGTGTCTGCAAAAATTTAAACTCCCGCAGGCCCCACCATGATCTCCATCGCGGTGAGGGCGGCGGCGACTTCACACCGGTTGTGGGCACCGGGTCCACGGCGACCCGGACGGGTTCGCCTCAGTGGTACGTGGCTTCCTGGACGCCTTCGCGAACGTTCCTCTTCGTTCGGGACGTGCCGATGCGTTCGGCCAGGCGTTGGAAGGCGGCGGCGGTCGGGCCGGCGGGCTCGGCCTGGTAGACGATGAGTTGCTGGTGGGGTGCGCCGTTGACGGTGAGGGCCGAGAACTGGATGTGCAGGTCGCCCACGTGCGGGTGCCGCAGGTGCTTGACCTCGTGGGTCTTGGGCTTCACGTCGTGGCGGCTCCACAGGTCGGCGAACTCGGGGCTCCGTGAGGACAGGTCGGCCACCACTTCGGCGATCCGCGTGCTTTCCGGATCATGGCCGTAGGCGGCGCGCAGCTCCGCCACGCACGAGTGCGCGGTGCGCTCCCATTCCCGGTAGAACTCACGGCCCGCCGGATCGCAGAACACCATGCGCACGAGGTTGTCGGCGGGGGAGAAGGGCTCGTGCAGGGCGTCGGCCATCGCGTTGCCCGCCAGGATGTCCAGCGCGGGCCCCAGTACGAAGGCCGGGGAGTGGGTGAATCCGTCCATCAGCTGCAGCAGCTGCGGGCCGACCCGGTCCCGGGCGGGCCGTCCGAGGCGCGGTTCTGACCGGGCCAGGCGGCGCAGGTGGTCGGCGGCTGCTTCGTCCAGCAGCAGCGCCCGCGCCACCGCCTCGATCACCTGAGGCGACGGGCTGGACTCCCGGCCCTGCTCCAGGCGGATGTAGTAGTCGCTGCTCATCCCCGCCAGCATCGCGACCTCTTCCCGCCGCAGCCCCTTCACCCGGCGGCGCCCGTGTTCCGGCAGGCCGACGTCCGGTGGCTTCAGGCCCTCACGGCGTGCTCTGAGGAACTCCCCCAGCGGCGTACTGCTACTCATCTGCCTCATTATTAAATAGGGAAGTTCAAAACGGGCAATTCATCCAGGGGGTAATACACCCACCCTGGACGCCCTGGCGGCGGCCCTCACCGCTTTAGCCTCCAGACGTGGACAGCGGCGACTTCTCCCTCGGAGGCTTCCTGCGCCGGCACCGGGACCTGCTCCGGCCCGACCGGCGGCCGGACGCGCGGCGCCGGGTGCCCGGCGCGCGCCGCGACGAGATCGCCAGGGCGGCGGGCATCAGCACCGGCCACTACGCCCGCCTGGAGCAGGACCGCGCCGCGCGGCCGTCCTGGCAGACCGTCGCGGCGCTGGCCCGTGCCCTGCATCTGGACGACGAGGCCACCGCGCAGCTGTACCGCCTGGCCCGCCCGGCCGCCCACCGCAGCCGCCCCGCCCGCCGGGAACGGGTCTCGCCGGAGGTCCGGCGGCTCATGGACGGCTGGAACGGCGTCGCCGCGATCGTCGTCGACACCGCCCAGGACGTGCTGGCCCGCAACGCGCCGGCCTCCGTCCTGCACGGGCGCTTCACCCGCGACGGCAACGTGCCGCACATGGTCTTCCTCGACCCGGCCGCGGCCGAGCACTTCGGCGACTGGAACAGGACGGCCGCCGACGTGGTGGCCGACCTGCGCCGGGCGGTACGCGAGGCGCCCGACGACCCCCGCCTGACCACCCTGGTGGGCGAGCTGTCGATCCACAGCGCCCCGTTCCGCCGTCTGTGGGCGGCCCGGGAGACGACCACGATCGCCCGCCGCCGTCTGCGCCTGTTCCATCCCGAGGTCGGGGAACTCCACCTCACCACCGAGGTCTTCGCCATCGCCCGCGCGGCGGGCCAGCGGCTCGTCACCTACCAGGCCGAGCCCGGCTCCGCCTCCGCCGACGCCCTGGTCCTCCTCGGCACGCTCGCCGCCCGGACCGGCATCACGCCCGGCGCCGAAGCCTAGGTGCCGCACTCCCAGGAAACCGGCGGCCTTCCTGCCCCGGGCCGCTTCTCGCAGACTCATCACCACCGGCGGGAACAGCCCGCCGGAACCTTCCACGAAAGAACACCTCCATGAACACCAGCGCCGCCCGTACCCGGATCCTCGACGCGCTGCGCCGCCAGGCCGCCGACCCCGGCCGCCGCATCCTGCTCACCGGCGCCGCCGTGGTCACCATGGACCCGCGGCTCGGCACCCTGCCGCAGGCGGACCTGCTCGTCCAGGGCGAGACCATCGCCGCCGTCGCCCCCGACCTGACCGCGCAGGGCGCCGCCGACGGCGCCGTGGTCATCGACGCGCGCGGCTTCATCCTCGCCCCCGGCTTCGTCGACACCCACCGGCACGCCTGGGAGGCCCAGCTGCGCCGGATCATGCCCGACGTCAACGACCTCGGCGAATACGTCATGTCGACCCTGGCCGGCCTCGCCCCCGCCTACACCCCGCACGACGTGTACGTCGGCACCCGCCTGGCGGCCATCACCGCCCTGGACTGCGGCATCACCACCCTGCTCGACTTCTCCCACAACTCGCGCACCGCCGCCCACTCCGACAGCGCGATCCAGGCCCTCATCGACACCGGCATCCGTGGCGTGCACGCCTCCATGCGCCCTCACTTCGGCGACTGGGACGGCCAGTGGCCGGGCGACCTCGCCCGCCTGAAGGACGAGTACTTCTCCACCGACGACGGGCTCCTGACCCTGCGCCTGGCCGCCCTGGCCACCGACGAGATCGCCGGCCCCGACCTCGCCTACGGTCCCCGGCTCGCCCGGACCGCCCGGGAACTGGGCATCGGAGTCAGCGTCGACGCCGTCTTCGGCACCCCGTCCTCCGCCGCGGTCATGCAGTGGGAGAAGGCCGGGCTGCTCGGCCCCGACGTCTCCCTCATCCACTGCACCGGCCTGACCGCCGACGCCTGGCGGGCCATGGGAGCCACCGGCGCCAACGTCGCTCTGGCCCCCACCTCCGACGCCCAGATCGGGCTGGAGACCGCGATCCCCGCGATCGACGAGGCACTGGCCGCCGGAATCCGGCCCGGCCTCAGCATCGATGTCGAAGTCGCGCTGTCCAGCGACATGTTCACCCAGATGCGCGCCCTGCTCGCCATCCAGCGGATGCGCGCCGTCAACGCCGCCTACGGCACCGGCACCCGGCCTTCGCGCGTCGGCGTCGCCGATGTCCTGGACTTCGCCACTTTGTCGGGCGCCCGCAGCATCGGGCTCGGCGCTACCACCGGCTCCCTCACGCCGGGCAAGCAGGCCGACCTCCTGCTCGTCGGAGCGGAAGACGTCAACACCATGCCGCTCAACGACCCGATCGGCACCCTCGTCCTGGGAGCCGACCCCCGCAACATCGACGCCGTGTTCGTCGCCGGACACGTCCGCAAATGGGCCGGCACCGTCCTGGACGTCGACGTGGCCGCCCTCGGCGACGATGTCCGCGCCTCCCGCGACAGCGTCCTGCACGCCGCCGGCCGCGCCTGACCGGCCCGCCCGGCTCAGTGAAAGCCGCCGCCATGGTCCGCTCCGCGCTGCTCGCCACCGGCCTGCTCGCGGCCCTCGCCACCGCCGCCTGCCACCACCCCGACCCCACCGCCACGAACACCACGACCACCGCCCGGGAGGCTCCCATGACCGCTCAGACCATCACCACCGGCCCCCACCCGCACGTGGGCATGTGGGTCACCGCCGACGGCCGCATCCGCCAGGAACTCCTGCCCACCGGCCGCTACGAGGAAGCCCGCGACGGCCGCGAACGCGCCTACACCGGCCGCTACACCGTCACCGGCGACCACATCGACTACTACGACGACCTCGGCTTCACCGCCACCGGCGACGTCCGCGACGGCGTCCTCTACCACGAGCACCTCGTCCTGTACCGCGAGCGCTGAACCGCGTCCGGGGCGTCGCCGCCCCCGGACCCCGCCTTCTCCACGGGACCACTCGAAGGAGAACACCGCGCACGAGCCGCCGCGGTGCCCGGAGGCACGGCTCCGACCGGACATCTGCCGGATGGCGAAGGACGATCTGTCCTGTGACGCCTTGTCGGTGGGGGAACGGCTCAACGGGGGAACACCTAGACCAGGAACAACGGCAGCCGACTCCCTGCGGCTGCTGGACCGCCCCCACCTGACCGCCGCCGACCCGGGCCGGACCGGCCAGACCCCGCCGGGACCCCGCGGTCCCGGATCGGTGACCCGGTCGCCCGGATCGCTGTCCTGGGACGTGACGACATGCTCGATCGGCGCACGCTGCTCACCGCCGGAACCTGCTCACTGACCGCCGCCGCCCTCTCACCCGCCTCCAGGTCCGCCGTCCTGCACCGGACCGGCCCCGCCGCCCGTGCCGGAGCCGGCGACGTCGCCCGCATCCGCCAGATGACCGGCCTCTTCCAGCAGATGGACGACCGCCACGGCGGCGGTCACGCCCGCAACGTCGTCGCCGCCTACCTCACCCAGGAGGTCGCGCCGCTCCTGCGCGGCACCACCGGCGCCGCCCGCCCCGACCTGTTCACCGCCGCGGCCGAGCTCGCCTACCTGCTGGGCTGGATGGCCTCCGACGACCTGCGGACCGGCCTGTCCCAGCGCTACTACATCCAGGCCTTCCGGCTCGCCGAGGAGGCCGACGATCCGGTGAAGTGCGCCACGGTCCTGCGGTCCTTGTCCGTGCAGGCCGTCGAACTGGGCCGCGGCCGCCAGGGCCTGGAGCTCGCCGAGGCCGCCGGGAGCATGCTCGGCACCCGGGCGCCGCTGCGCACCCGGGCGTGGGTGACCGGCATGCGGGCGGAGGCCGTCGCGGCCGCCGACCAGGACCACGGCCGTGCCCGCCGCCTCTTGGCCGAGGCCGAAAGCCACCTGGAGAGGGCCGACTCCCGGCCCCGGGACGAATGGACGGGCGACTACCAACGCAGCAGCTACGAGCACCAGATCGGCCTGACCCTGGGCGAACTCGGCAACTGGTCCCGAGCCGAGAAACACTTCCAGGCCTCGATGGACACCAGGGACCCGGCCGAACGCCGCTCCCTCACCCTCGTAGGGGTTCGGCTCGCCCACGCCCAGCTCCGACAGCGCCGCCCCGAACAAGCCGCCCGAACGCTGCTGGACCTGCGCGAGAACCTGGTGGGAGTCTCCTCCGGCCGGATCCGCAACCACCTGAAGGACATCCACGCCTCCTGGCGGCCTTATCGGACGGAGGAGAAGGTAGGCGAGGCCGACGAACTACTGCTCGATATCCTCCAACCCGCCAAGAACCGGTGAGCGGCTCACGGCCGGTCAGCCGTCGGTGCGGCCGAGGGCGGTGCGGAAGGCGCGTTCGGCGGTGTCGATCTCGGTGATCTGCTTGATGATCTCGCCGGGGGAGGACTCGCCTACGGCCTTCTGGAGCAGCGGGGTGTGGTCGAGGATCAGGTCGCGGACGACCTGGAGGGGCTTGGGGGCGTGGTGGAAGACCTTGCCGAGGACGAAGGCCTGCTGGGACTGGCGGGCGGTGTGGGGTTTGCGGGGGTCTTCGTAGGCCTGGAGGGCGGTGCGGACGGCGGCGTGGTCGCGCAGGTCGACGCCTGCGAGGCGGCGGCCGATGAAGTAGCCGTCCTCGGTGGCCATGCCGGCTCCGTAGGCGGCGTACGGGGAGGTGGGGTGGGCGGCGTCTCCGGCGAGGGTGGCGCGGCCTTTGGACCACTGCTTGAGGGGTTTGCGGTCGCGCAGGAGCCAGCGCTGCACGCTGGCGGGGTCGGTGGCGGCGATGAGCTGCGGGAGCGGTGAGGGGAACTCGCGGGCGAGGGCCGTGGCGGCGGCGTGCAGGTCGCCGGTGAACTCCTCGCGGGCGTCGTGGGCGCTCAGCACCCACCACTGGTAGCCGTCGCGGCCCTGGTGGCGGATGGAGGTCCAGGCGCCCTGGACGGTGCGGCTGTGGGTGAGGACGCACTGGTTGCGGGGGGCGTCGATGTCCTCGGCGAGGGTGAAGCCGCCGAAGATGTGCAGGTTGTGCTCGCGTTTGGGCGCCTCGCCCCACAGGGTGCGGCGGACGAGGGAGTCGATGCCGTCGGCGCCCACGACGACGTCGCATTCGTGGACGTCGCCGCCGGCCATGTGCAGGCGCACCCCGGTCTCGTCCTGCTCCAGCCGCTCGACGGCGCGGTCGACCTGGAGGACGCCGGGCGGCAGCGCCGCCAGGAGCCGCTCGTACAGGGCCGGGCGGAGCAGGCCGATGAACCCGCCGCCGTAGTCGCGCACGATGTCGTCGGGCAGCTCGACCGAGACGCGGCGGCGCCCGGCGGTGTTGCGGAACTCGGTGTGGCAGGGGGAGCCGAGGTCGTCGGTGTCGACGCCCATGAGGCCGAGGGCCTTGATGGGCGGCGGCCACAGGTTGAGGATGTTGCCGGCCGCGCGGGCCCGGGGGTAGCGCTCCAGGAGCACGACCTCATGGCCGGCCTGGTGGACCGACAGGGCGGTGGCCATGCCGGCGGGGCCGGCGCCGATGACGGCGACGCGGCCGCGTGGGGTGGATGCCATGGGGACGTCCTCCTCAGGTGGGGCGGGGAGCGGGAGAGGTCTCAGTTCGCAGGGCGGGCGTCGTAGACGGCCGTCTCGTCCGAGAAAACTTTAGTGCGTGCTAATGTTTGAAGGATGATGGAGCACGCGTCACACGGTTGTCAAGGGAGCGGGAACGAAAGGGGCGGCGGTGCGGAACAATGCTCACCATGAGCGAAAGCCAGCCTCCGACCAGCGCTGATCTGCAGATCCGGCCGCCGCTGCAGGAGCGCAGCCGCCGGGTGTGGACGAGGATCCTGGACGCCGGAGTGGAGATCGTCGAAGAGGGCGGGTACGAGGCGTTCACCATCGCCGCGGTGTGCGAGCGCGCCGAAGTGGCGCCGCCGACCGTCTACGCCCGCGTCGACACCAAGGACGCCCTGTTCCTGGCCGTCTACGAGCACGGCATCGCCCGCGCCCGGGTCGATGAGGCCGTCTTCGCCGACCACGGGCGCTGGACGGACCTGGAACCGGCACGGCTCGTCGGAGCGGTCGTCGCCGAGCTCGCCGGGATGTTCCAGCGCCATGCCCGCTTCCTCGGCGCCGTGGTGCTGATCTCCGGGGCCCACCCGGAGATCAAACGCCGCGGCTCCCACCACGCCCGCCGCATCGGTGAGGCGTTCACCGCCGTCCTCCTGCGCGCCGAGCGGCACATCACCCACCCCGACCCCCGCGCCGCAGCCCTGGCCTGTTACGAGACCCTCTTCTCCGCCCTCGTGCTGCGCACCGCCTACGGCCCCGGCTTCGCCATTCCCGCGACCACCGACCAGGCCTTCACCGACCACCTCGCCCAGACCGCCATCCGCTACCTGCTCGGAGACCAGACGGGCGCCTCTCCTTGGCCATAGCCGGCTCGGCGGTCACGGAGAACCGGACGCCCTGGAACCGCCGGACGGCGGCGTACGCCGGGATCCGTCCCGGCGGCGGTGCAGATCGGCCAGCGCCCGCTCGATCGCGGTGAGCGCCGCCGGATCGGTGAAGAGCAGCGCCGTCCGCAGTGTCGAGCCCGCCTCGTAGCGGATCGCACCGCCGAAGGCGCGGGCCCGTCCCGGATCGTGCTCGGCCAGTATCGACCGGACGAGGCGGAGAGCCTCGGGGTCGTCGACGAGGTCGGCCAGATCGGTGTCGAGGCCGTGCTCGACGACGGGCCGTGCCGCGGGGGTCCAGGGCAGGACCCAGCGGTGCCGGCCCGGGCCCGCGTCCGGTCGCGGACCGTCGGGCAGGACGACTTCGGCGGTCGTGTTCGGCGGCACGAGGGCCGAGACGGTGAGCGCGCCGTCCGCGACGGTCCACTCGACGCTCGCCCTCCCGTACGGTGTGGTCTGCTCGCTGCGGGCGTGCGACAGGCCGGTGAGCACCGTGGGGGAGACGCGGAGGCGCCGGTAGCCCGGCTCGGCGGGAGCCAGGCCGGCCAGGCCCCGGTGGAGCCAGTCCGCGACGGCGCCGAGGGCGTAGTGGTTGAACGAGGTCATCTCGTGGGGGTTGACCGAGCCGTCGGGAAGCAGCGCGTCCCAGCGCTCCCAGACCGTCGTCGCCCCGACGGTCACCGGGTACAGCCAGGACGGCTCCTCGGTCTGCAGGAGCAGGCGCGCCGCGGCGTCCAGCCGTCCTGTGGCGCAGAGGGCGTCCATGATCAGGGGAGTCCCGACGAAACCCGTGCCGATGCGGTAGCCGTCCTCCCGGACGATCTCCGCGAGGCGCCGTCCCAGGGCCGCTCGGAGGTCCGGTTCGCGGGCGATGCCGAACACGAGGGCCAGGGCGTACGTCGTCGGCCCTTCCGAGACCATCCGGCCGGCCGGTGTCACGTACGTCTGGAGGAACGCCAGCCGTGTCCGTTCCGCGAGCCCACCGTAGTGGCGGGCCAGTGCGGTGTCCCCGAGGATCCGCGCCGTGCGGGCGACGATGTCCAGGGACCGGAACAGGTAGGCGGACGCGACGAGGGACGGGTGCGTCCGCCCTTCCCTCGGCCGGTCCGCGGGGGCCTTGGGGTCGAGCCAGTCGCCGAGCTGGTAGCCGCGCGTCCACAGGCCGTCGGGGTCGGCGCAGGCCAGTTCGGCCTCCGCCCAGGCGCGCATGCTCGGGAACTGGCGGGACAGGAGGTCGATGTCGCCGAGGCGCTCGTAGAGCGTCCACGGGACGACGGTGGCGGCGTCCCCCCAGGCGGCCACGACGCCGTCGGTGTCCTCGGGCATGGCGCTCGGCACGACGAGCGGGGTGACCCCGCCGTGGCGCGCCTGCTCCAGGGCGAGGTCGGAGAGCCAGGACGCCAGGAAGGCGCCGCAGTCGTGCAGCGTGGCGGCCGTGCCCGCGAAGACCTGGAGGTCGCCGGTCCAGCCCAGCCGCTCGTCGCGTTGCGGGCAGTCCGTCGGGATCGACAGGAAGTTCCCGCGCATGCTCCACACGACGTTCTCGTGGAACCGGTCCAGCAGCGGCTCGGAGCTGGAGAACCGGCCGGTGCGGCGCAGGTCCGAGGAGCAGACGACGGCCGTGACGGACGACGGGTCGAAAGCGCCGGGCCAGTCGTCGATCTGGAGGTAGCGGAAGCCGTGGAAGGTGAAGCGTGGCTCCCACTCCTCGACGCCGCCGCCGCGCAGCGTGTAGGCGTCCACCGAGTGGGCCTGGCGGAGCTGGCGGGTGGCGAGCTCGCCGTTCTCCAGGACCTCCGCGTGTCGCAGCGTGACCGTGTGCCCTCGCGGGCCGTCCACCCGGATCCGCACCCGGCCCACGAGGTTCTGCCCGAAGTCCACGAGGGTCTTGCCCGACGGCGAGCTCAGCACCGCGACCGGTGCGACCTCCCCGACCCGGCGGACGGGTTCGGCGCCCGCCGGACGCAGCAGCTCATGGGGGACGTCCCGGACGGCGACCGGCAGCCAGCCCTCCCCGCCGCCGCCCGGCGTGGACCACGCGGGATCGTGGCCCCTGGCGTCGAACCGCTCACCGGCGTAGACACCGCTGGAGAGCAGAGCGTCCGAAGGCCTGCAACGCCAGTCGGGAGAGGTCCCGACGACGGCATGACGCCCGTCCTCGTAGGTCACTTCCACCTGGGCCAGGACGGCGGCCGGGCCCTCGTAGGCGCGCCGGGCGCGGCCGAAGAAGCCGTAGCGCTCGGTGAACCAGCCACCCGCCAGCCAGATGCCGAGCGTGTTGCGGCAGGGGCGCACGAGCCCCGTGATGTCGTGGGTCTGGAAGAGCACCCGGTCCCGGTAGCTCGTCCAGCCGGGAGCCAGGACGTCGGATCCGACGCGCGCCCCGTTCAGCTCGGCCTCGTAGACCCCGAGCGCGGTCACGTGCAGGCGGGCGCGGACCACGCCCGGCCCCAGGTCGACGGTGTGCCGGAACTGTCCGGGCCTGTCGTCCGGTGTCCCGGCGGGCAGCGCCACCCAGCACGCCGACCAGTCGGACGCCTCCAGGAGCGGCGCCTCGACGTCGATCTCCGCCGGCTCGGAACGGACTCCGTCGGAACCCGTGGTCGACACCTGGAGGAGGACGCGTTCGCGGGAGCGCAGTGGACGGAACGGCCACGGGACGCACACCGAGTCGCCGCCGTCCAGATCGACGGTCTCCGTGCGACCGCCGTCATCCGGCCGGGTCAGGGTGAGCCGGGCGGACGCCTGCCGCCAGCCGGGAGCCGGGGTGTCCGTGCGCCACGACACGGCGGGCGCCGCGCCGTCCGTCCAGGACGCGCCGTCGCGTCGGCGGCCGGCGCGCAGGTCCGAGACCACGGCATGGGACAAGGGGACACCTCCGGGGAGCGATGCGCGGCACAGGCGTTTCGGCGGCAGGATGATGCCCGCCGGTGCGGCGCGTCCGCTGTCGCCTGCCGCGGCGAAGACCTAGCCTAATGTTCCATTAGAACTTATGTCATTCCCATACCCCCGGAGGTCGCGATGAGCGGTTCGACTCCCTCGCCCCAGGAGGCTTTCATCCACGGGCGGCTGATCAACTTGGTGCGGACCGGCCGGGCGCTGACCCGGCCCGCGCTGGAGCAGGAGACGGGCCTGGGCCGCAAGATCGTCGCCCAGCGGGTCCAGCAGGCGATCGACGCCGGGCTGCTCGAGGACGCCGCCCTCGTCCCGTCCGGCGGGGGCCGCCCGTCCCGGCAGCTGCGCTTTCGCGCCGAGGCCGGGCACGTCTACGCCGGCGTCGTCGGGGCGACGGAGATGACCGCGGCGGTCGCCACGCTCGACGGCACGCTGGTCGCCTCGCTGCACGAGGACTGGGACGCCGCGGACCGCCCCGACGAGACCATGGAGCTGCTGAACGGGCTGTTCGCCCGGCTCGCCCGCAGGACCCGCACCCTGCCGTGGGCCTTCGGGATCGGCGTCGCCGGACCGGTGGACTTCGCGACGGGCCGCCTCGTCGACCCGCCGATCATGCCGGGCTGGGACGGCTACAGCGTCCGCTCCTGGCTGCGCGACCGCTACGACGCGGCGGTCTGGGTCGACAACGACGTGAACCTCATGGCCCTGGGCGAGTGGCACAAGGGGATTCCCCATGACGGCCGCGACCTGCTGTACGTGCTGGCGGACCAGGGCATCGGAGCGGGCCTGGTGTCCCGCGGGCTCGTCTTCCGCGGCGACACCGGCGCCGCGGGCGACATCGGGCACATCCAGGTCAGCCATTCCTCGGACGTCGTCTGCCGGTGCGGCCGCACCGGCTGCCTCGAGGCCCTCGCGGGGGGCTGGGGGATCATCCGGCAGGTCACCGAGCGGACGGGGGAGAGCCCCCGGCTGGCGGCGCGGCTCGCGCAGGAGGGCAGGCTCACCGCCCAGGACGTCGGCCTGGCCGCCGCCGCGGACGACCCGCTGGCCGTCGAGGTGGTGCTCCGGGCGACGCGCCTGCTGGGGCGGACCACGGCCAACCTGGTGAACTTCGTCAACCCCGGCACGGTGGTGCTGGGCGGCGGCGCGCTGCGCGTCGGGGACTGGGTGCTCGAGACGTTCGAGGACACCGTCCGCGCCGGCGTCGGCCGGCTCGCCGGGGGGAGGCTCGCGGTGCGGCCGGCCTCGCTGGACTTCAGGGAGGGGGTGACGGGAGCGGCGATCCTGGCGATCGAGCACCTGTTCGGCCCCTCCTCGGTCGGGCTCTGGATCGAGAACGGCTCGCCGGTCGGCCACGCGGCGCCTTTGCAGCGCCTGTCTCTGCTGTGACCCTTGACATATGTTCCATTGGGACTAAAGTCGGCGCAGGCGGGCCCGCCCCGCGGAGCTCTCCGGGTACTCCTGACCGGAACGGCCCTGCCCCGCCTCATCTCCGACCGGCGCCCGCACGGCGCCCGGGCCGACCACGGTCCTCAGTCCCCCTGGAGTGCATATGCGCAGGTCAATCGTCGCGGCCTCGGCCGCGGCCTTCCTCTTCGGCCTCTCCGCCTGCGGCGGCGGCTCGTCGTCGGCGGAAGGGAGCCAGACGCTCACCCTGGCCATCGTCACGCCGCCCACCTCGTTCGAGCCGGGCGCGATGGCCATGGGCGGTCCGGAGGACCACTACTACCAGGCGGTCTACGACACGCTGCTGGCGCTCGACGCCGCCGGCAAGCCGGCCGCCAACGTCGCGACGGCATGGAGCTACGACCCCTCGAACACCAGGCTGAGCCTCACCCTGCGCGAAGACGTGACCTTCACGGACGGCACGAAGCTCGACGCGGCCGCGGTCAAGGCCAACCTCGAGCACGCCAAGAAGGGCACCGGAGAGGCGGCGAGCGCCCTGCGCGCCGTCGACGAGGTGAACGTCACCGATGCCGCCCACGCCGAGATCGTGCTCAGCGCCCCGGACCCCTCGCTGGTCCCCAGCCTCGCCCGCAGCGCCGGCTACCTGGCCAGCCCGAAGGCCCTCGGCAGCCCGGAGATCAAGACCGCCCCGGTCGGCAGCGGCCCCTACCGACTCGACAAGAGCCGCAGCACCTCCGGAGACGCCTACGTCTTCACCCGCAACGAGTCCTACTGGAACAAGTCCGCCTACCCGTACGACCAGGTGGACATCAAGCACCTCGACAACACGACGGCGGCGATCAACGGTCTGCGCTCGGGCCAGATCCTCGGTGTCTCCGCCATCAGCAAGGACATCGTCCAGGGGGCGAAGCAGGCGGGCCTGACCGTCGCGACGTACGACAACGGGACCATCGAGGGCATCTTCCTGTGGGACCGGGCCGGTGAGAACACCAAGGCGCTCGGCGACCTCCGCGTCCGGCGGGCCATCAACCACGCGCTGGACCGGGAGACGATCGTCGAGAACGTCAAGGGCGGCCTCGCCACCCCCAGCGCGCAGATCTTCGCGCCGACCACGAGCGGCTACGACAAGGCCCTGGACGACGCCTACCCCTACGACGTCGCCAAGGCCAAGCGGCTCATGGCCGAAGCGGGCTACGCCTCGGGCTTCACCCTGACCGTGGCCGACTTCTCGCCGGTCTACCCCGACGAGCAGGCCGCGATGACCGAGTCGCTCGCCGCCATCGGCATCAAGGTGAAGTACACCCCCATCACGGCCGACCAGGCGGTCGGCAGCATCATCGGCGGCAGGTGGCCGATCAACTACTTCAACCTCACGTCGAGCAACCCGTGGGCGTTCGCCCAGCTCACACTCGACCCGAAGGCGGCCTTCAACCCCTTCCACGTGACCGACCCGAAGGTCACCGAGCTGCTCGAGACGATCCGCACCTCGGACTCCGCAGAACAGGACGCCGCCTACAAGCGGCTCAACGCCCACATCGTCGACCAGGCGTGGTTCGCGCCGTGGGCCTTCCAGCAGGGGGCCTACGCCCTCGGCAAGAGCGTCGAGGTGACCACGGTCCCCGGCGTCAGCGTCCCGCCGCTGTCCGGCTTCGCACCCGCAGCCTGACCTTCGCCCGTGCCCCGCGGCCCACGGGCCGCGGGGCACGGCACGGCCGACCATCCGCCACGGAGCCGAACCATGATCACTTTCCTGCTCCGCCGGCTCGCCGCCGGCGTCGTCCTGGTCTTCGTCATCGCGACGGCCACCTTCTTCCTCACCGGCCTGACCGGTTCCGACCCCGCGCAGCGGATCGCCGGAACCCAGGCCGGCGCCGCCCAGGTCGCCGCCAAGCGGCACGAACTCGGGCTGGACCGTCCGCTGGTCGAGCGGTACGCGGACTGGCTCGGCCACGCCGTCCGAGGCGACCTCGGAACCTCATGGTTCACCAACCAGCCCGTCTCGCGCGTCGTGGGCGAGGCACTGCCGGTCTCCCTGTCCCTCGTGCTGGCCGCGATCCTGCTCACCGCCGCCGTGAGTATCGTGCTCGGCGTGGCCGCCGCCGTCCGCGGCGGCTGGGCCGACCGGGTGCTGCAGGTGGTGTCCGTCGTCGCGTTCGCCGTCCCGAACTTCCTCGTGGGGATGATCCTCGCGCTCGTCTTCGCCGTCCAGCTCGGCCTGTTCCCGGCCATCGGGTACGTGAAGCCGAGCGTGGACCCCGCCGGTTGGCTGGCCTCCATCACCCTGCCCGCACTGGCCCTGGCGATCGGCGCCATCGCCACCGTCGCCGCCCAGACCCGCGGCTCCATGATCGACGTCCTGCGGCAGGACTACATCCGGACCCTGCGCAGCCGCGGACTGCCCGCCCGCAGCGTGCTGCTCAAGCACGCCCTGCGCAACGCCGCCCCCGCCTCCCTGACGGTCCTCTCGCTGCAGTTCATCGCGCTCATCGGCGGCGCCGTCGTCATCGAGCAGGTCTTCGGCCTCACCGGGATCGGGGAGCGCGCCACGTCCGCCGCGAGCCAGGGCGACGTGCCGCTCGTCCTCGGCGTCGTCGTCGTGACGGTCGTCCTGGTCGTCATCGTCAACCTTTTGGCCGACGTCCTCCTCGGTTGGCTCAACCCGAAAGTGCGCATGTCATGAGCGTCCCCAACGAACCGAACCCCGCCCACGGGCCCTCGGAGCCCGTCGCGCCGCGAGCGGGTGTCCTGCGCCGCCTTCTGCGCGACCCGCTCGCCGTGGCGGCCCTCGCCTACGTTGCGATCGTCGTCGTGGCGAGCGTGCTCGCACCGCTTCTGACGTCGCAGAGCCCCACGGCGTCCAAGATCGCCGACGCGCTGCTGCCCATGGGGGACGGCCACCCGCTCGGCACCGACGGAGTCGGACGCGACGTGCTCGCCCAGCTCCTCCACGGCGGGCGCACCAGCCTCACCGGGGCGCTCATCGTCGTCGCCGTGTCGCTGGCCGTGGGCCTGCCGGCCGGCATCGCGGCCGGGTACTACCGGGGCTGGTTCGACGGCGTGGCCGGCTGGCTGAGCAACCTCGTCATGGCGCTGCCCGCCATCATCGTGCTGCTCGTCGTCCTGGCGCAGTGGGGCCGCAGCACCGGCCTCGCGATGGCCGTCTTCGGCCTGCTCATCGCGCCCGGCATCTTCCGGCTCATCAGGGCGTCCGTCGTCGCGGTCCGCGAGGAGCTCTACGTCGACGCCGCCCGCGTGTCCGGCCTGGGAGACGCCCGCATCATGCGCCGGCACATCCTGCCCGTCGTCGTGGCGCCGACGGTGATCCAGGTGTCGCAGCTGCTGGGCATCGCGATCGTCCTCCAGGCGGGGCTGGAGTTCCTCGGGCTCGGCTCGGAGAACCAGGCCAGCTGGGGAGGCATGCTCAACGACGCCTTCGCCAACATCTACAGCGCGCCGCGACTGCTGCTCTGGCCGAGCCTGGCGATCGTGCTCACCGTCACCGCCTTCAGCCTCATCGGCAACGCCCTGCGGGACGCGCTCGGGGTCGGCGGGACCGCCGTCCACGTGCGTTCGCGGGCGGAGGCCGCGCCGTCCGGTCCCGTCGTGGCGGCTTCGCCGTCCCCGGCCGGTGAAGCGGACGAGAGCGATGAGGCGGACGTCCTCCTCGCCGTCGAGGACCTGCACGTCGCCTATCCGCGGCCGGACGGCTCCCAGGCCGTCGTCGTGAAGGGGGCCTCGCTGTCCGTGCGCAAGGGCGAGATCCTCGGCCTCGTAGGGGAGTCCGGTTCGGGCAAGTCCCAGACCGCGTTCTCGGTGCTGGGCCTGCTCCCGCCCCTGGCCAGGACCTCCGCCGCCCGCATGGAGTTCGGCGGCCGGGACCTGCGCGGCCTGTCCCCGGCGGCGATGAACCGGTTGCGCGGCAAGCGGATCGGCTACATCCCGCAGGAGCCGATGTCCAACCTCGACCCGTCGTTCCGGGTGGGCAACCAGCTCGTCGAGCCGATGCGGCACCACCTGGGCCTGTCCCGCAACGCGGCGCGCACCCGGGCGCTCGACCTGCTCGAGCGGGTCGGCGTCGCCGATCCGGAGCGCGTCTTCGCCTCCTACCCGCACCAGATCTCCGGCGGCATGGCGCAGCGCGTGCTCATCGCGGGCGCCATGTCATGCGACCCGGAACTGCTCATCGCGGACGAGCCCACGACGGCGCTCGACGTGACCGTCCAGGCGGAGGTCCTCGACCTCATCCGCGAGCTCCAGGCCGAGCGGGGCATGGGCGTCATCCTCGTGACCCACGACTTCGGGGTCGTGGCCGACCTGTGCGACACGGTCGCCGTCATGCAGACCGGCCGCATCGTCGAGACGGCGCCGGCGGCGCGGCTGTTCGCCGAGCCGCAGCACGAGTACACCCGGATGCTCCTCGCGTCGACCCTCGACGACTGCGAACCCCGGGCCGCCCGCTCGCACCCCGTCCAGAACCTCGGAGGGACCCGATGACCGGCATGAATCCGCTTCTCGAGGCCCGCGACGTCATCGTGGAATTCCCCGTCAAAGGCTGGCGGCGGCCGCCGTTCCGGGCGCTCAAGGGAGTGTCGCTCACCATCGACCCCGGAGAGACCCTCGGCCTCGTCGGAGAGTCGGGCTCGGGCAAGACGACGCTGGGCCGGGCCATCCTCGGGCTCGCTCCCGTCACCGGCGGCGACATCCGCTTCGCGGGCCGGACCGTCTCCGGGCTGGGCAAACGCGAACGGCGCGCGCTGAGCAAGGACATCCAGGTCGTCTTCCAGGACCCCTACACCTCGCTGAACCCCGCGATGACGGTCGGGGACATCCTCACCGAGCCCCTGCTCGTCGCCGGAACCAGCAGGGCGGACGCCGAGCGGCGGGTTCGCGGCCTCCTCGACGAGGTGCACCTTCCCGCCGACACGGCGCATCGGCTGCCGCGGGAGTTCTCCGGCGGGCAGCGGCAACGCCTGGCCATCGCCCGCGCGCTGTCCCGCGACCCCAAGCTCATCGTCTGCGACGAACCGGTCAGCGCGCTCGACCTGTCCACCCAGGCGCGGGTCCTCGACCTGTTCATCGAAATCCAGGAGCGCACCGGCGTCGCCTACCTGTTCGTGACGCACGACCTGTCGGTGGTCCGCCACATCAGCCACCGGGTCGCCGTCATGTACCGCGGGGAGATCGTCGAGGACGGTGACGCCGGCGTCGTCACCTCGGCCCCCGCGCACCCTTACACCCAGCGACTGCTCCTCGCGGCGCCGGTCCCCGACCCCGCCCGCCAGGCACAGCGCCGCGCCGAGCGCCACCGGTTCCTCGCCGAGCAGGCCGTCTAGGCGAGGGACGCCGGCCGACCCGACCGGGCTGATCCGGAACGAGAACAGCGCACCAGGCCGTCGCCGATCCGCCACGGCCCGGGAATCGCATGCCCCAACACACGAAAGCGAGAAGGCCATGGCCGATCGTCGACAAGCCGGCATCATCGGCACGGGATTCATGGGAACCGTCCACGCCCGGGCGATCCGGCGCTCCGGCGGCACCGTCGCCCGGATCGTCGGCTCCACACCGCAGTCCTCGCGGGCCGGTGCGCGTCTCGTCGACGCCGAGCGGGTCACCGAGACCCTCGACGAGCTGCTCCAGGACTCCGCCATCGACGTCGTCCACGTCTGCACACCGAATACCACCCACGGATCCCTGGTCCGGGAGGCCATCCGGCACGGCAAGCACGTGGTGTGCGAGAAGCCGCTCGCGGTCGACCCCGCCGAGGCCGAGGAGCTGGTGAATCTGGCGGCCGAGGCCGGGGTGACGGCGACGGTGCCGTTCGTCTACCGCTTCTACCCCACCGTCCGGGAGGCGCGGGCCCGGGTGGCCGACGGCAGCACCGGGCCGGTGCGGTTGCTGCACGGCTCGTACCTGCAGGACTGGCTGGCCGGAGACACCGACGACAACTGGCGGGTCGACGCCGCGACCGGTGGTGCCTCACGGGCGTTCGCCGACATCGGCGTGCACTGGTGCGACCTGGTGGAGTTCGTCTCGGGCCACCGCATCACCCGGCTGACGGCGCGGACCGTCGTCGCCGTCCCGGAGCGCGGCGGACGCCCGGTGACGACCGAAGACGTCGCGGCCGTGCTGTTCGAGACCGACCGGGGCGCGTTCGGCACGGTGACCGTCAGCCAGATCAGCCCCGGGCGGAAGAACCGGCTGTGGTTGTCCGTCGACGGCGCCGACGAGAGCCTGTGCTTCGACCAGGAGAACCCCGATTCGCTGTGGATCGGCGGCCGCGACGTCAACCGGCAGCTGATGCGCGGCACCGGCGAGCACCCGTCCGCCGCCCGCTACGCGGTCGTGCCGTCCGGACATCCGCAGGGCTACCAGGACAGCTTCGACGCCTTCGTCGCCGACACCTACGCCGCCATCGCAGGCGAGGCCCCCGACGGACTGCCCACCTTCGCCGACGGCCTGCGCGCCGCGCGCATCACCCGAGCCGTCCTCGACTCCTCCCGTACTTCTGGCTGGGTCGAGGTGCCCGCGTGACCCCGGCCGGCCGTTCCCACCAGACAAGGACTACCACCCCCATGACCCGGACGTTCCCCGACACCGTCGACGTGGCCATCGTCGGCAGCGGACCCTGCGGCGCGGCGTACGCACGCATCCTCAGCGAGCGCTGCCCGGACGCGACCGTGGCGGCCTTCGAGGTCGGGCCGCTGCTGGCCGACCCGCCCGGCGTGCACGTGAAGAACATCGCAGACCCCGACGAGCGGGCGCTCGCACAGCGCCGCTCGGAGGGCCCGGCACCGCTCGCCGCGGACACCTCCACCGACACGATGGACGGGTACGCCGACGAGTCGTTCCGGCTGGTCCGTCCCGGGACCTTCCTGCTCGCCACCGGATACCGGCAGCCGGGGGAGGACGGGCTCCCCGGCGCCGCGATGTCCAGCAACGTCGGGGGGATGGGAGCGCACTGGACCGGCGCCTGCCCGCGTCCCGGCGACAGCGAGCGCATCGCCTTCCTGCCCGACCTCGACGAACTCCTCGCCGAGGGGGAGCGGCTGCTGTCCGTCGACACGCACGCCTTCGACGACGCTCCCTTCGCCGACGAGGTGCGCAAGCGGCTGAGCACCGCGCTCGACGCGGGGCGCGAGGAGGACCGCAGGGTCGCGCCGATGCCGCTGGCGGTCGTCCGGCACGACGACGGCAGGGTCACCTGGTCCGGGTCCGATGTCGTCTTCGGTGACGTCACGCGCGCCAACCCGAACTTCACTCTCATCCCGGAGGCGCTCGTCACCGAGGTCGTCATCACGGACGGCCGGGCCGCGGGCGTGCGGGTCCGCGACATGGGCAGCGGCGGCGAGCACACCGTCCGCGCCAGGTTCGTCGTCGTCGCGGCCGACTCCCTGCGCACCCCCCAGTTGCTGTGGGCCTCCGGCGTCCGCCCCCGCGCCCTCGGCAGGTACCTCAACGACCAGCCCCAGACGGTCTTCGCCGTCCGGCTGCGCGACGTCGAGCCGGGGCCCGACGAGCAGGCCGTCCCGCGCGACCGGCCGGAGATCGTGCGGCACAGCGGTGTGAACTGGGTGCCCTACACCGACGAGGAGCCGTTCCACGGGCAGGTCATGCAGCTCGACGCGAGCCCGGTGCCGTTGGCCGCCGACGACGTGCCGGTACCGGGGTCCATCGTCGGCCTGGGCTGGTTCTGCGCCAAGGACCTCCAGGAATCCGACCGCGTCGAGTTCGACGACGAGACCGACCCGTACGGCATGCCGGCCATGCGCATCCACTACCGCCTGACCGAGCGCGACCGCACATCGATCGAGGCCTCCCGGGCCGCCGTCCGCCGGGCCGCCGAGGCGCTCGGCGACCCCCTGGACGACGAGCCGCTGACGTTCCCGCCCGGCGCTTCACTGCACTACCAGGGCACCGTCCGGATGGGGGCGGCCGACGACGGCACGTCGGTGTGCTCGCCCGACTCGCAGGTCTGGGGCGTCGACGGGCTCTACGTCGCCGGCAACGGAGTCATCCCGACCGCCACCGCCTGCAACCCCACCCTCACCGCGGTCGGCCTCGCCGTCGGCGGTGCCCGCCACATCGCCGCCAAGCTCACCACCGAGAGGAACTGACGACATGCTCGACTTCCCCATCATCCAAGGCAGGGGCTTCCGCAACGTCGTCGAGGGCGGCCGGGTGACCGGCTTCGCCTTCCAGCTGCGCAACCCGAACTACCGCGGGTTCGCGGCCAGCCTGCTCGACGGCGTCGAGGTGCTCGTCGACGGAGAACGCATCCCCGACCACGTGCCGCTGTGGACGCTGCAGGGGCGCACCTTCACCCTCGAGGAGCTGCGGGCCTCCACCGACGTGCGGTGGCAGCTGGACGAGCCGGCGACGATCACCGTGCCCAGGCCGGGCGGCCTCTCGGCCGGGGTCCACGAGCTCGAGGCCGTCGTCCAGCTGCGCCGGTCGTACTTCCCGCCGCTCGTCGCGCGCACGCCGTTCACCGCGTCGGCCAAGGCCGTGATCGTCCCCCCGGCGCCCGCCGGCGGGCTGCGCTTCGGCGTGTCCACCTACAGCTACTCCGGCGACGTCCACACCTCGATGACCCTCGAGGACGTCTTCGCCGACATCGCCGACCTCGGCGCCGACGGCATCGAGATCCTCGGCGAGGGCAACATCCCGGGCTACCCGTCGCCCGATTCCGCCTGGATCGACGGGTGGCACGGACTGCTGGAGAAGTACGGGCTGACGGCCACCAACTACGGCTCCTGGGTCGACACCACGAGATGGCGGGACCGCGACCTCACCGTCGAGGAGGGAGCGGCGCAGATCCAGCTCGACCTCCGGCTCGCCGCGCGGCTGGGCTTCACCTCGGTGCGGCCGAAGTTCGGCGTCACCTCCTGGGACCTGGACCCCCACCCGATCTGGGAGGAGGCCGTCGAGCGCTCCCTGGACCTCGCGGCGGAGCTCGACGTCGTCATCTGCCCGGAGATCCACGCCCCCACGCCGATCAAGCACCCCGTCACCCAGGGGTACCTCGAGTTCATCGAGCGCACCGGCAGCGAGCACTTCAAGCTGCTGATCGACACCGGCATCTTCCAGACCGAGCCGGTCCGCGACTACGCCGAGGAGATCGACGTGGAGGAGGGCGAGGAGGTGCCGGCGCACCTGCGGCCGCTCGCCGTGCCGATGGCCGACCTGGTCGAGGTGCTGCCGCACGTGCACTTCATCCAGGCCAAGTTCTTCGACATCGACGACCGGCTCCACGACCGGCACGTCCCCTGGGACGAGATCATCACGACCCTGCGGACCGCGGGCTGGTCGGGCTGGCTGTCCAGCGAGTACGAGGGCGTGCGCGCGCCCGGCCGCGGCCGCGACCAGGTCCGCCGCCAGCACGCCCTGCTGCGCACGCTCTGCGCGGGGCGGTGAGCGCCCGATGACGCGCCCGATCACGCTCTTCACCGGCCAGTGGGCAGACCTGCCGTTCGAGGAGGTCGCCCGCCTCGCCTCGTCCTGGGGATACGACGGGCTCGAGATCGCCTGCTGGGGCGACCACCTCGACCCCGACCGCGGCGCCGTGGACGACGCCTACCTCGACGGGAAGCGCGCCGTACTGGACAGGTACGGGCTGAAGGTCTTCGCGATCTCCAACCACCTCAAGGGCCAGGCGGTCTGCGACGACCCGATCGACGGCCGGCACCGCGCCATGCTGCCGGACTCGGTCTGGGGCGACGGCGACCCCGAAGGGGTGCGGCGGCGGGCCGCGGAGGAGATGAAGAACACCGCCCGCACCGCCGCCCGGCTCGGCGTGGACACCGTCGTCGGCTTCACCGGTTCGGCCATCTGGAAGTACGTGGCGATGTTCCCCCCGGTCACCCAGGAGGTCATCGACGCCGGCTACCGGGACTTCGCCGACCGGTGGAACCCGATCCTCGACGTCTTCGACGAGGTCGGCGTCCGCTTCGCGCACGAGGTCCACCCCTCAGAGATCGCCTACGACCACTGGACGACCCGGCGCGCACTGGAGGCGATCGGCCACCGCGAGGCGTTCGGCCTGAACTGGGACCCCAGCCACATGATGTGGCAGGACCTGGACCCGGCCGGCTTCATCCTCGACTTCGCCGAACGCATCTACCACGTCGACTGCAAGGACGTGAAGCTCGCCGTCGGCAACGGCCGCAACGGCCGCCTCGGCTCCCATCTGGCCTGGGCCGACCTGAACCGCGGCTGGGACTTCGTCTCGACCGGCCACGGCGACGTCCCCTGGGAGCGCTGCTTCCGCGCACTGAACTCGATCGGCTACAAGGGCCCCATCTCGATCGAGTGGGAGGACGCCGGCATGGACCGTCTCGTCGGCGCCCCCGACGCACTGCGGTTCGTACGCGGCAAGCTCTTCGACGCCCCGGCGGCCGCCTTCGACGCGGCCTTCAGAACCGGCGCGCAATAAGAGCCCGCCACCCGGCCCTTCCGGGCCCCGCCACGCCCCCGGCACCCGCTGGATCAGCGACGCCCGACCATCCGGCCACGCCCGGCTGCTCGGAACGCCGCATGACCGTGGGCGCCGGGGGCGCGGACTCCTACTTGCCGGGATGGCTGTTCAACTGCACCGCCTGACCGGTGAGGGCGAAGGTTTCCGAGCGCAGTCCGTGGTCGTCGCGTTGTGCCAGGGTGATGCACTGGACCATCCAGACGGTCAGCGCCATCGCGGTGATCATGATCGCGCCCTCGACGAGGGATCCGCAGGCCTGCACGGTCAGTTGCGATCCGGACGTGACGGGAAGCCGGTCGACGAGCCGGCCTACGAGGAGCGCGGCCAGGCAGGCGGGCCACCAGAAGTTGATGACCACGCGGATCCCGGGGCGGCGGTGGCCGGGAGAGGTGTCACTGATGTCGAGGAGGATCCGACGGGGGACCCAGAGATTGAGGACAGGCACGATCCAGCCGAGAAGCAGCCAGCGCCGTTTGTAGCGATGCCGGATGAAACCGCCGACCTCGGCATTCCGCCGGGCCTGGAACACCCAGACCGGCAGAACGCAGAACACCGGTGCCAGGCTGAGGAGATTGAATCCCCGGTTGAGCTCGAGAAAGCTGGCAAGCCCGATGTAAATATCTTCGGGCCTGTCGCTGCGCAACCACTCGATGGCGGCGGAGACCTGAAGGTACTGGACGTACAGGCCGGGCAGCAACGCCAGGAACAACAGGCTCCGCCAGACATTGAGCGACCGCACGGACTCCGCTTTCTGGGGCATTGCGGCAGCTTAGGCGAGCCTCGCGGACGAGGATCGAATGCCCTCGCCGACGGACGGTTTTCCGCCCAGGCCGCCCAGGTCGGCGACACGTCCATGCTGAGTTCGAGGCAGGGTGGCATACGCGAGGGCGGGGTGCATTTCGGCCTCGGCGCCTTGTTCGAGGCGGTGGATGAGCCTGCACGACCAAGCTGGCAGGATCTCCTTCATAGCGCTGGAGAACACGCGATGGAGAGCATCGCTGATGCCGATGGAGCACCATGACCGACGATGAGATCATCGGCAGGATCCGAGGCCGGCTCGCAGGGAGAAGCGCGCCGCCGCTCGCTTCTGCTGAAGCCGTCGCCGCACTCGAGGAAGTCGTCGCGATTGCGGCCGTAGCCCATCTGGAGATCGCCTGGCGTCGGATGGACGACACCGAGGCGTCTTCCTCCCAGGTCCTGCGTGAATATTTCCGTGCGCCCTCGGTGGCCATTCTCATGCGCGAAGCATCCGACCTGTGGGCGCGGCAATCCCGCCCGCACCCACATGGCCGAGAAGCCCATCACCTGCTCGGTGCCGTTCACTACTTCGGCGGCGACCTTGAGCGTGCTGGTTTCCATCTCTCCCGCGCGGGTGACAGTTTGCCGAAGACCTTGCCCTGGAGCGTCGCCTCGACGTTGCCCGGGCGGTATTACGCCAAGGTCCGGCATGAGCTCGGGCTTTGAAGGCCCGGTAGGAGATTTCCCAGGGAAAGCGGTCTGAGCTGTGGGAACACTGAGGCGGTTCGGTGATCGATATGGGCGGTGACCGTTTCGGCTGAGTCGGGTGCGGGCGTTGCTCGATGCCGGACGGGCTTCATAAGGCAGGACGGTAGGGTCGTCCGCGGTGACGACGTCTTTCCCGCGGAGGCCGTATGGATAAGGTGCGGGCCTGGGACCAGAAGGTGCCGCTGCGTTGGCTGCTGGTCGATGAGGGCGGCGCGGATGATTCCGACGTTCCCGTGGCGCTCTGCGCCGAGATCGATGGACTGTTCGTCGAGCCCGAGCCTCCACCGGTTCCGGAGCACTACACCCTGATCGGCTGCGAGCCGGCCGGGTCCCTGCGCGAGGCGCTGCTGCGGGCCGACAGCGATCGGGCCTGGCTGGCGGGGATCGTGTTGGATCCGGTGCACGATCCCCGAAAGCCGTCGCCGGACGGCTGCCAGCGTTATGACTTCGGGTGCTCCTGCATGGAGGAATTGTGTGACGTCACGGTCCTCAACCGGCGCTCGTCGCAGGATGGAACCGGACTGGTCGACATCGACCTGCGCGGGTATCTGCGCATCCTCCCGGAGACCCGATGGCCACCGGCACGGCCGCCCGCCGCGCAGGCATTCCTGCTGACCGGCAGCGATGGGGAGGCTCTGGGCAGATGCCGCCGCACCACCGGAATCTTCCGCGAGCGTCCGCGACCACCGGTGCAGCCGGTGACGCTCGTCGGTTGTCGGCCCCAAGCACCACTGCTGGCGCTGCTGGAGCGGCGCTCGGCCCGGAGGCGTGCCCTGCAGGCGACGATCCACGCCATCGACGACAGCGGGCACGCCGTGAACACGGGTCGAGCGGTGTCGGCCACCGTGACCGGAACACGCCCTTCCCTGCTGGGCGCCGGACTGGTCGACGTCACCCTCGACGCCGGCGTCGACGACCCCTTGCCCGCCGACGCCCGGGCGATCTGGCGGCTATGGCACACAGGTCGGCCGGCCCGCCCCGGCCTGTGGGCCGACTACGACCGGGCGCTACGTCACGAATGGTCCGGCGCGGCCCTGGCCCACCACCCTCACGAACGCCCTGACCGGCCGCCCGGACGCGTCTACCACCTCGACGGCCGGTTCATCACCGACATCGAAGGCTTCTACTGTGCTCTGGGCGAGGCCATCAACGGCCCCGGCGGATACTTCGGCTGGAACCTCGACGCGCTCGACGACTGCCTGCGCGGCAGGTGGGGTGCCACGCCGCCCTTCCGGCTCCTATGGCACCACGCCGACGTCGCACGCCACCACCTCGTACCGGGCTATGACCGTCCCTCCTCCGCACTACGCAGCTGGGGTCCGGCCAACACCCTGCAGGACCTGCTCGACATCCTCTCCGACAGCAGGATCGACGTCGACTTCTGTGATTAGCGGCGGTGAGATCGGGCGGGCGGTTTCGCGAGGAGACCGGTACAGGAATCAGCGGTGGCGGGCACCCGGGCGGCAGAAGGGGGACTCCTGTCTTCGGGGTTCGGAGTCTGATCCGGGGTGTTCAGGGTGTCGGTGGGGTGGCGGCGGCACGTAGGGGCTGGAGGTTGGCGGTGAGGAAGGCGTCGAATGTGCGGGGTGGTCGGCCGGTGATGTCGCGGACCGTGGTCGTGGTCGCGGTCTGGGAACCGGCGGCGACCTCTTTGACCAGGTAGGCGAGGTCTTCGGCGAACCGGCGCGGGAGGCCCTGGGACGTCATGGCGGCGGCCAGGGCGTCGGGGGGAAGTTCGGCGCGGTGCACCGTCCGTCCCAGCGCGGATGAGATCTTGTCGGCTATCTCGGCGTCGGTGAGCGCCTCGGGGCCGGTGAGGACGAAGGCGTCCTTCCTGTCCTGGGGGCCTGCCAGCAGGGTGGCCGCGCAGGCGGCGATGTCGTGGCAGTCGATGTGGGCGACGGGGGTGTCGCCATAGGAGCTGACCAGGTCTCCGTCGGGGGTGAACGCTCCGGGCGCGATGAAGTTCTGCATGAAGCCGGCGGGCTGCAGCAGGGACCAGGCGAGGCCGGAGGCTCTGAGGTGTTCGTCGATCTCCCAGTGCGCGCTCTGGGAGAGCCTCGACTCCCGGCGGGCGTGCCAGACCGACACCTTCACCACGTGTGCGACACCGGCCCTGCGCGCCGCGTCGATCACGGTCTTCTGCCGGCGGATCATCGGCTGCTCCCCGTCCAGCGGCTGGGCGCCGGAGCCGTTGAGGAACAGGCGGTCCACGCCGTGGAGAGCCGCGGCGATCGAGTCCGGGTCGTCGAAGTCGCCGACGGCGAAGTCGCAGCCGAGCGCCTGTCCCTTCGCCTCGTCGCGGACCAGCGCCCGGAACGCCGCGCCGTCCCGGCGCAACCGGTGCACCAGAGACCTGCCGATGGAGCCGGTGGCACCCGTCACCAAGATCATGTTCATCCTTCGGTGTCATGGGCCTCGAGGGGATAACCTGAGGGGCCCTCGGGTAATTCAATCTGAGGGTACCTCGACTTATTGCCGAGCGGAGTGAAGATGGCAGAAACCCCGCGGCGCAGACCGCGTGCCGACGCGCGGCGCAACCGCGAACGCCTGCTGGCGGAGGCCGACGCGGTCTTCCGCCGAGAGGGCACCGACGCGTCCCTGGAGAGCGTCGCCCGGCGGGCGGGTGTCGCGATCGGCACGCTGTACGGACATTTCCCCAACCGCCGCGCCCTCATCGGTGCGCTGCTGAGCGAACGCAACGAGGCCCTTTTCGAGCAGGGGCGGGAACTGCTCGCCGGCTCCGAGCCCGCGCGGGCGCTCACCCGGTGGGTGCGGCTGGTGGTCGAGCACGCCGCCGCCTACCAGGGGCTGGCCGCCGTGCTGGCCGACGGCCTGGGCGATCGGGATTCCGAACTCCACGCCTCCTGCACGCGCATGACCGACATCAGCGACCGGCTGCTCGCCGACGCCCGAACGGCCGGAGCCCTCCGCCGGGACGTGACCGGTGCCGACATCTTCGCCCTGATGAACGCCGCCGCCTGGGTCCGCGAGCACATGTCCCCCGAGCAGGCGGAACGGCTCGTGGCACTGACCATGGACGGCATGCTGACCCAGGAGCCGGACGGCGCCGGGGGCCGGGTCATTCGTAGACCTTGAGGGTCCATGCGCCCATCGGGTCGGGGTCCTTCTCGATCCGCCGCCAGGCCGTCCAGGCCTTCGCCAACGCGGTCTGGAGCAGGTCCTCGGCCATCGCCCGGTCCCGGCAGAGCAGGTAGGCGGTGTGCAGCAGCCGTGGTGAGCGCTCCCGTACGTAGGTCGCGTATTCGGGGGGTTCCCGCATCTGTCAGCCGCCTTCCTCAAGGTTCCGCGACTAAGACAGCCGAGCACCGGGAAAAGGTTGCCCGGCCCGCCGGAGCCCTCGGTTAGCGGCGAAGTGCGCTGGCCGGTGGCGGACTTCATCGCATGCAGCACATCTGCTGTACTTGCAGCAGATGTGCTGTAATTTGGTGGTATGGAGAAACTCACCGGGCCGCTTCATGAGCTGGACAAGCAGGTCCACAAGGAGCAGAAGACGCTGGAAGTGCTCATCGAGCAGGTTCGGCCGGTGGCCGAGGCCGTTCTGGCCGACTTCCGGGAGAACGTGGTCGACGGCCAGGCCGTCTATGAGGTCGTCAGAGCGGGTGTGGTCCATCCCTGGCGGCGCGTCGGCCTCCTGGAAGAGCACGCTGCCTCGGCGGCGCAGGAGGACTGCCTCGTCGTGGCCGACGGGGATGATCCCACTCCCGTGTTCCGGCACCTGCTCTTCGGGGCCTACAACTTTCTCGGGGGCCTGCGCGGACGGCAGGAGGCGGTACGGGAACTGGAGCCGGTCGCCGCCATGGCGCTGGCGCTCCAGCTCGGCCACGGAATGGAGTGGGCCAGCGAGGAGACCCTCGTGCAGGCGGCCGGACGCCTGCTCAAGGACGCCGCCGTCCTGCCCCGCAACTTCTCCCCGAACGTCACGCGCCGGTTGTGGGAGGAGTACACCTGGCTGCTGGAGGGCGACCCGCACCAGCCGCGCTTCGGCTACGTCCAGTCTCGCCGGTTGGGCTCCTGGAGAGAGGTCGCCCAGGCCTATCTGAATTCGCGGTCCGAAATCACCCGGGCCATCGACGAGCAGCACGTCAACGTCGGCCAGAGCGCGCTGGCCGGACCCGAGGCGGCACGGCGCGCCGGGGTGGCCTGGTCTACGTGGAGGGCCTACGTCTCCGCCGACCGGGCGCCCGCCGCGGACCTGACCGGTCCCGCCCGGTGGTGGCCGCTGACCGTGGACGCCTGGCGCATCGCCACCGGCCGCTCCGGCCCCGCCGGATGACCTCCGCTTTCGTTACGTACAAGCGTACGCCCGGTATGTACACTTGTACGTATGGCTGACGTGGACGACCGCTCGATGCGCGAGCGGATGCTCGCCGGTGACCTGTACCTCGCCGACGACCCGGAGCTGACCGAGCACTGCCTGCGGGCCATGGACCTGGCGGACGCCTTCAACACGACGCCGGCCCGCGACCGGCGGGAACGGCGCAGGCTGCTCACCGAGCTGCTCGGCGCGATCGGCGAGGGCACGGAGATCCGGCCGCCGCTGCGCGTCGACTACGGCGGCAACATCCGCATCGGCGCCCGGTCGTTCGCCAACTTCGGCCTCACCGCCCTGGACGTCGCGCCGATCACCATCGGCGACGACGTGCAGATCGGGCCGAACGTCCAGCTGCTCACCCCCACGCACCCGATCGAACCCGGACCCCGCCGTGACAAGTGGGAGGCGGCCCGGCCGATCACCATCGCCGACAACGTGTGGCTGGGCGGAGGGGTGATCGTCCTGGCCGGGGTCACGATCGGGGAGAACACCGTCGTCGGCGCAGGCGCGGTGGTCACCCGCGACCTGCCGGCGAACGTCGTCGCGGTCGGGAGCCCCGCCCGTGTGATCCGCACGATCGGGCCGGACACGGCATGAGCGGCTCGGCCCCGCCGCCCGCCTCCCGAAGGCCCCGCCGGCACGACCCCGGAAGGCGGGACCGGCTGATCGACGCCGCGCTCACCGTCATCGCCGAGCGCGGCGTCGCCGCGACGACGCACCGGGAGATCGCCCGCGCCGCGGACGTGCCGCTGGGGTCGATGACCTACCACTTCACCTCCCTGGAGGAGGTCCTCACCGAGGCGTTCACCCGGCACGCCGAGTCGGTGGCCCGCGT
This sequence comes from Actinocorallia populi, assembly GCF_002995495.1. Lineage (GTDB taxonomy): Bacteria > Actinomycetota > Actinomycetes > Streptosporangiales > Streptosporangiaceae > Actinocorallia > Actinocorallia populi. The sequence goes on from NZ_PVZV01000012.1 coordinate 182,875, forward strand.
CTTCGACGAGCGCCTGAGCGCCGCGAAGGACCGTGAGGCGGCCGCGGAGGCCGTCATCGCGCTGGTGGCCGACGACCTGCTCGGCTCCCGGCACGACCTCGTCCTCACCGTGGAGCTGTACGTGGCCGCGGCGCGCGAGCCGGCTCTGCGAGCCGTCACGCAGGCGTGGATGGCGCGCAGCCGCCAGGCGCTGGAACGCCACTTCGACGCCACCACCGCCCGCGAGCTGGACGCGCTCATCGAAGGCCTCGTCCTGCACAGCGCCCTGTCGACCGACCCGATGACGCCCGAGCAGATCCGCCACGCCATCCACCGCCACCTGCGCTGACCCCTCCCGCACCACGTGATCGGAAGCCGATGCCCGTCGACGTCCCCCTCAACGCGCCCACCCGCCAGGCGCGCCTGGCCCGCGCCGCCGTGGCCGCGCTGTTCCTCACCAACGGCGCCGTGTTCTTCAACGTGGTCCCGCGTTACCCGCAGATCAAGGCGGACCTCGACCTGAGCAACGCCACCCTGGGTGTCGCGCTCGCCGCGTTCCCGCTCGGCGCGCTGCTGGCCGGGCTCCTCGCGGCCGCCGCGATCCGCCGGTTCCGCTCCTCGCGCGTGGCGGCGCTCGGGATCGTGCTGCTCGCCGCCACGACACTGGCCATCCCCGTCGCGCCGAACTGGATCGTGTTCGCCGCCGTGCTGTTCGTCGTGGGCGCCCTCGACTCGATCATCGACGTCGCCCAGAACGCGCACGGCCTGCGGGTGCAGCGCCTCTACGGGCGCTCCATCCTCAACTCGCTGCACGGCGTGTGGAGCATCGGCGCGGTCCTGGGCGGCCTGATGGGCGCGGCCGCCGCCGGTCTGCGCATTCCCCTCGCGGTCCACCTGGGCGTCTCCGCGGCCCTGTTCAGCCTCATCGCCCTCGTCGCCTACCGGTTCCTGCTGCCCGGCCCCGAAGACGCCGAACGCCCCGCCGAAGCCCAGAACCTCGCCGCCGCCGACGGACACGCGGCGGCCCCGCCCGCCCGCGGCGAAGGCCGTCGCGCCTTCACCGGCGCGGCGGTGCGGATGCTCGCGGCGCTCGGCGTGCTGGCCGCCTGCGGCGCGCTCGTCGAGGACGCAGGAGCGTCCTGGGGCGCCATCTACCTCAGCGACGACCTGCACGCCGACGCCGCCACCGCGGGCCTGGCCGTCGTGGCGCTCCAGACCGCCATGACCGTCGGACGCCTCACCGGCGACCGCGTCGTGGACCGCTTCGGCCCGCGCGCCGTCACCCGCGCCGGCGGGCTCCTCGCCGCTCTCGGCATGGGCGCCGCCCTGGCCGTGCCGTCCGTGGGGACCGCGCTGGCCGGGTTCGCCCTGGCGGGTCTCGGCGTCGCCACCCTCGTCCCCGCGGCCATGCACGCCGCCGACGAGCTGCCCGGACTACCCCCGGGCACCGGCCTGACCATCGTCAGCTGGCTGCTGCGCGGAGGTTTCCTGCTCTCCCCGCCCCTCGTCGGATTCGTCTCCGACCTCACCAGCCTGCGCATCGGCCTGCTGTCCGTCGTCCTGGCCGGCGTCACCACCGCCCTCCTCGCCCGCACCCTGACGAACCGCACATCCGCTTAGGCGAAGCCCTCGAGCCGCCGGCGCGGCCCGGCTTCAGGCGCGGGTGAAGACACGGCCGATGGAGACGGTGTAGCCCCGGTGCTTGTAGGACGAGAAGAACTTGAGGGTCTTGCCGGAGCAGCTGAAGGAGGACTTCACCGGGACGAAGGACTCCGGCGTGCCGGTGCGCAGGCTCTTGGCCAGTTTCCACTTGCTCAGGTTCTCGTGTTCCGGCCACGTCCGGGTGTTGGCGCCGGTGGCGTCGCCGGTCGCGGTCCTGGGCTTCAGGACGACGGAACCCTTCTTGGCTCCCCGCACCGTCGCCTTGACGCTGAGCTTCTTGGCGTACTTCACCTGGCTCCTGAAGCTGGGGTCACCGAGGTTGTAACCGATGAGCTCTTCCTTCGTGGACTTGTTGAAGTCGTAAGCGAGCGACGTTCGGCTGACCGTCAGCCGCACCCCCTTCAACCCGCTCCCGTGGGTCTCCGCGCCCGCTCCCTGGATGAGCATGGTGTAGGAGGTGCTCTTCCACTTGCCGAGTACGCAGGACTTCGCGGCCTCGGCGGGGGAGGCCGCCACGACCGACGCGGATGCGAGGGTTCCCGCCAGGATGACCTTCGACGCAACAGACATGTCACTACCTCCGTTGGGGGGAGTACAACGTAGCCTCAGGAGGCACGTAAGAGCACGGCCCGCCCGAGGCCGGGACAGGACATGCGGGATCCCGGTCCCGGGGTCAGGGTCGCCGGCGCCTGCTGTTCTTCCGGGTCGTCCCGCGGGTCAGGGCCTATGATCGGCCGGTGAGCGCCTACGACGAGTCCGACCTGTTCGAACACCTGGACGCGGCGGGTCTGCCGGTGCGGCAGCAGCAGATCCTGGTCGTGATCCGGGACTGGGCCGCCCGGCACGGGTACGCGCCGAGCCTGCGGCAGATCGGCGACGCGGTGGGGCTGCGGTCGTCGTCCTCGGTGTCGCGGCATCTGGCGAGCCTGGAGGAGCGGGGCTTCCTGCGGCGCGGCGCGAGCGTGTCGCGGCCGATCGACGTGCGGGCGTTCCTGCCGGCCGCCCGGCCGTCGGAGCCGGACGGCGACTCGGTGGTCGTGCCGATGGTCGGCGACATCGCCGCGGGCGTCCCGATCGCGGCGGACGAGCACGTCGACGACCTGCTGAGGCTGCCCCGCGGGCTGACCGGCCGCGGAACGGTGTTCGGGCTGCGGGTGCGCGGGGACTCGATGATCGACGCGGCGATCTGCGACGGCGACACCGTCGTGGTGCGCCGGCAGCAGGAGGCCCACTCGGGGCAGATCGTGGCCGCGATGATCGACGGGGAGGCCACGGTCAAGGTGTACCGGCGCCGCGACGGCCACGTCCTGCTCGAGCCCCGCAACCCCGCCTATGAGGTGATCGACGGCGATCGGGCGGCCGTGCTGGGCGTCGTCGTGTCGGTCCTGCGCACCCTCTGACGCCGTCCGCTACCTCCATCCTCCATAGGGGACGGTGAGGATCTCCATGCTGTGACCGTTGGGGTCGTTGAAGTACAGACCCCGGCCGCCGTCGCGGCGGTTGATCTCACCGGCTCCGCTGCCGTCGGGGTTGGCATGGTACGCGACCGCCTCCTGCCTGATCCGGGCGAAGATGGCGTCGAACTCCTCCTCCGACACCAGGAACGCGCAGTGGTGCCACCGGAAGTCCTGGGAGTCCATGTAGTCGAGCGTGACGCCGTTGCCGGTCGTGACCGGCACGAACGGCCCCGTCTGTGCGCCCGCCTCCACGCCGAGCATGCGGGCGAGGAACTCCGCGGAGCTCTTCTTGTCCCGCGCGGGGATGATGATGTGGTCGAGCAGTACCGCCATGTCGTTCTCCCTCCGTCGTCGCCTCCGAGTCTGCAACTTCAAGCAAGGTTGAAGTCAACCCCGGACGCTCCGCCACGTTCTAGGGGCCGTCGACGCCCGGCACGTCCGGTGCCGGGCGCCGGTCCGTCCGGCCGGGGATGCGGGCCACGAGGAACGCGCAGGCCAGGGCGGCGAGGGCGAAGATCCAGAAGCTGAGCCGGTAGCCCGACAGGAGGGCGTCGCGGACCGCCGCCGATGGCCGGTCATCCGCGCTCGCGTAGAGGACGTGCCCGTCGCCCGGGGCCAGGCGGGAGGAGACGACGGCGAGGCAGATGGCGGGGCTGAGCGAGACTCCGAGGAAGTGGACGGTGAGGCGCACGCCGTTGACCACGCCGAGCCTTTCGGCGGGGACGCCCATGATGAGCATCGTGGTGTTGGCGGTGTAGAAGACGCCGCCGCCTGCGGACACCAGCACCATCGCGGTGGCGATCAGCCAGTAGGGCGTGTCCTCGGCCAGGGAGACCGCCAGGAGGGCCAGGCCCGCCGCGGCCGCGGCGGTGCCCCACACCGCGATGCGGTGGGGAGGGAAGCGCGACCCCAGCCTGCCGCTGACGGGCGGGGCGATCATCCCGGCCAGGGGTCCGGCGAGGACGGCGAGCCCCGCCTGGACGGTGGACATGCCCTGCACGTTCTGCAGGTACAGCGCCAGGAGGAACGCCATGCCGACCGAGCCGACGGCGCTCAGCGGCGCGGCGAGGTTGCCGAGCACGAACGCGCGCGTCGAGAACAGGCCCGGGTCGATCAGCGGGGACCGGGACCGCCGCTGGTGCGCGGCGAAGACGACGAACAGCAGCGGGCAGAGCACCAGCGGCACCAGCCGCGGCGCGTCGAGCCAGCTCCCGGAACCGGCCTGCGAGACGACCAGGACGAGGAGGGCGAGCCAGCCGGTCAGCAGCGCTGCGCCGGCCGTGTCGATCGGGTCGCGGGAGGAGGCCGCGGCGCGGGGCAGGCAGTACGCGCCCCACGCGAGGGCCGCGACGCCGACCGGGACGTCCAGGAGGAACACCCACTGCCAGCCGAACGTGTCGGCGAGGTAGCCGCCCAGGGACGGGCCGAGGAGCGGGGCCACCGCCAGCGCGCCCAGGTACACGCCCATGCTCTGGCTCAGGCGCTCCCTCGGCACGGCGGCGGCGATGAGAGCCGTGCCGTTGGCCATGGCCATGGCCGCGGCGATCCCCTGCAGCGTCCGCAGGGCGATGAGCACCTCGATGGTCGGCGCCGAGGCCGCCGCCAGGCTCGCCAGGGTGAACAGGGCGATCCCCGACAGGTACACCTTGCGCCGGTCGAAGCGGTCGGCGAGCCTGCCGCACACGACCAGCAGGGACGTCTGGACCAGCATGAACCCCAGCACGACCCAGGTCGCCGCCAGCGGCCCGGCCTCGTAGTGCCCGGCGATGAGCGGAAGAGCGATGTTGAGGACGGTGCCGCTGAGCACGAGCATCGTCGTCCCCAGGCTCACCGTCGCCACGATCTGCCAGGTGCCGGAGGCCGTCGGCGCGGCGGTGTTGTCGCGTGCGGAGACCAGCGGAACCTCCTGGTGACGGTCGCGCCGTGAGGGGGGACGACATACGCTTTGCCGGGATTATTCTAGAATAGCGTTCTGGTCTGGTCGCCCCGGCGCGTGCGGCGTCCTTCCTCTCCGCACGGCGCGCGACCGCGATCCCGGCCCCGGGCGCGGACCCCTTCCGCCCGTCAGGGGTGCGTCAGGACGTGGACCTCGTCGTCGAGCGGCGCCCCGCGCTCGTCCGTCCACTGGTACTCCAGGGTGTGCCCGAGACCCCGTTCGACGCAGAGCGCGTGCAGCGCGCCGAAGAGGGCGTGCGCCTCCTCCGGCCCGACCGCCGCCGTCCCCGACACCAGCGCGCAAGGACGGGAGAGGCCCAGCGCCTCCTGCGCGTACACCTCGACCGTCCTGTCCTCGTGGTGGACCTCCCACCCCAGCAGCCGGATCCGCAGTCGCAGTCGCAGCCCCACCCCCAGCCAGACGCCTAGCACCTCCGCCACCGGCTCCTCTTCACCGGTGTCCAGACTTCCGCAGAACTCGATCACCTTCCCCATGCGCTGGATCGTAGATCCCCGGAACGATGCCGTACCGGCCGAGAACCCCCGGTGCGCCCCGGCATCCGGAACGACGGAAACGCTGTGGCGAAGAAGGGGGTCATGCCCGGGGCGGCGGCGCGATCGTGTTCGCGCAGGGGACGCCCAGGAGGCGCAGATCTCCTGGACGACCAAGCCCACCTGCGGGGTCACAGGGCGGCGCTTTCCCTCAGGACGGGCGGCCCGTTAGGGGAATCTCACCGTGGCGCGCACGGGAGCGGGCTGAGAGCCTCGTCTCTCCTTGAAAGGCTGGCGGGATGGACGCCACTACCGGCGGGGCCCGCTCCGCCTCCGCTGAAGATCTCCGTACCGCGATGGTCGAACGGCTCCGCGGGAGCGGGTTCCTCTCCGAGCGGGTCGCTACGGCGATGCTCGAAGTCCCGCGCCACGCCTACGTGCCCGAAGTGGAACCGGCCGCCGCCTACGCTCCGTTCGAGGCGGTCGTCATCAAACGCTCCGCCGAGGGCGCCGCACTCAGCTCGGCCTCGGCTCCCTGGGTCGTCGCACGCATGCTCCACCAGGCTCTGCCCGCCCCCGGCGCCCGTGTCCTCGAGGTGGGTGCAGGGACGGGTTACAACGCGGCACTGCTGGCCGAACTCGTCGGTCCGACCGGCTCGGTGACCACGATCGACCACGACCCCGAGGTCGTCGACCGCGCCAGGCGGGCACTGGCGGGTCACGGCCGGGTCGCCGTGGTCCACGGGGACGGAGCGTACGGGTACGCCCCGCATGCTCCCTACGACATGATCACCGTGACGGCAGGGGCTTATGACGTGCACCGCGCGTGGGTGGAGCAGCTGGCGCCCGGCGGGCGGATCGTGGTGCCGTTGCAATGTCTGCCCTGGCACATGACGGTCGCTTTCGAACGGGAAGACGACGGGGTGCTGCGGAGCGTGGACACGGCCACCGCGGGGTTCATCCCGCTGGCGGGAGCGGGTGCGCCGACCGGCGGCACCGCATGCATCGGCCTTGAGGAGCCGCTGCTTCGCCTGCACGATGCGAAAGCCGACGGTGCCGCGCTGAGGGACGCTCTGGAGTACCCGCCCGTCCTGCGCTGGACGGAGGTCGTGGTCGAGGACGAACCCGGCTGGAACCACCTGTACCTGTGGCTGATGGCCGAGATCGGCGACCAGGGACTGTGCAAGTTCAACCTCACCCCACGCGGCCAGGAGGAGAGAGCAGCACGAGTCCCGATGGAGTGGGGCGGGCTCGCCGTCCACTGCGGAGGTTCCTTCGCCTACCTCACCAACCGTGCCGCCGCCTCCGACGCCACGGCCGGTTCCCCGTTGGAACTCGCCTTCATCGCCCACGGGTCCGAAAGCGGGGAGCTCGCCGACCGGCTCGTAGCCCTGGTGCGCCGCTGGAACGACGGTCCCCGCTTCCGGCCCCGGCCGCGCATCGAAGCCCATCCCGCCGGTACCCCGGACGACTGCCTCGGGGGGCGTGTCGTTCTCGACCGGCCCGACCACCGCATCACCGTCGTCGCCGACGGTCCGGTTTGAACGTGTGCCGCAGGGGCCGGGCGTCCGGATTTCAGTCCGCGCGGCGCCAGTCCTCGCCCCGGTGCTCGTCCAGCTCGGGAGCCGTTCCCCGTGTGGGGTTCGGCCGGTTCGTCATCCGCACCGGTCCTGTCCCGATGCCCCTCGCGCGGAAGTGCTCGTGCTCGAGCATCTCCTCCCGCGTCAGGACGGGCGCCACGGGCGCGCCCTCCCGTGACAGGCGCGCGACCGCCTCGTCCCGGGGGAGGGCCGCGATCGCGTCGGCGATCTCCCCGTCGAGCTCCTTCAGCCGCTCGAACCGCTGCAGGAACGGGACGTCCGCGTGGCGTTCGAGTCCGAGCGCCCGGCAGGTCGCGGCCCACAGCGCCTGCTCGGAGACGACGCCGAGGGTGAGCGTGCGGCCGTCCTTCGTCGGGTAGATGCCGTATCCCGGGACGGGCGCGTCGGCATCGGTCATGACGGGCGACGTCTCGACCCAGTCGGCCAGGACGTCCGCCATGCCGAGGTCGATCCGCTCGCCGACGCCGGTCTCCCGGGCCTTCAGCACGGCGGCCGTGATCGCGAACGCCGCCATCGTCGCCGCCGCCATGTCGGCGACGGCCAGCTCTGCGCCCGCCGCCGTGGTGTCCTGGGGGAGGGCGCCCGCGTAGGCGCGGTAGTTCACGTCGTGCCCCGGCACGTCGGCCAGCGGCCCCTCGGCGCCGTAGCCGGAGATCGAGCAGTAGACGAGCGCGGGCGCGGCCTCCCGGAGCCGGGCGTACCCGACGCCGAGCCGGTCGGCGACGCCCGGCCGGAAGCCCTCGACGAACACCTCGGCGTCCGCCGCCAGTTCCAGGCAGCGTGCGAGCCCCGCCTCCGTCTTCAGGTCGAGTTCGACGCTGCGCTTGTGCCGGTTCAGCACGTCGAAGTGGTCGCGGAAGACGCGCATCGGCTCCCCGCCGGGCGGCTCGACCTTGACGATGTCCGCACCGAACCGTCCGAGCAGCTGCGTCGCGTACGGCCCCGGCCGCCACATCGTCAGATCCAGCACCCGCAGGCCGTCCAGAAGTCCCATGCCGCCACCTTACGCAAGCAACCGCTTGGTCGGCCATTGGGGCCGGATCCTCCGCCGAAGACCCCGGCCACTCGCTCGCCGCGTCCGGCGCGGCGCCGGTGGCCCCGGATGCCGGTGCGGGGGGGCTGACGCGCAGGACTGAGGAACGGCGGGGGATCCGGCATGGTCGGCGCCTCCGTATCCGGCTTTGATCGGTGCCGTCGGAATGGCTAGCCTGATCGTTTTGCGGCCGGTGTCCGGGTTGCGACGAGCTGCTCGACCACGCCGCCACGGAAGGGGGACTGACGTTGGGCGCGGAAGAGGATTTCAAGCAGGTCGGCGCCGAGCTGGCCGACCTGGGCGTATGGGTCTCCGGCATGATGGGGAGGCCCGCGCTCAAAGATCGCGAGGGCAGGGTGTTCGCGAGCCTGCAGCGCGACCACGCGATGGTGTTCCGGCTGGTCGAGGGCACTCCCGAGCACACGGCCGCGCTCGAGCTGCCCGGGGCGTCCCTGTTCGACCCCTCGGGGCGGGGCAGGGAGATCAAGGACTGGGTGGTCGTGCCCCACTCCTCGGCCGGGGAATGGACGGACCTGGCCGAGGCCGCCCTCAGCCGCCCGCGCTGATCGCCAGACCGCGCGGACGACCCTTCACCGCCGAGGACAAGGGGGGATACGTTCGATTTCATGACGACGAAGCGACCGGTCGACAGCACCGTGCTGCACTGCGTGTTCCATCGGGTGGACCCCGAGAGCGAATGGAAGTTCCTGCGCCTGGACCACGTCGCGGCACGGTTGGCGGACCTGGCGGAGTTCTGCTCCATCGTCGACGCGCTCGGCCGGATGGACGGCGACGCGCAGTCGGGAGTCAGGCCCCGCCGGTACCGCGATCTGGAGCAGGAGTACGCGGAACAGGTCGTCGCCGCGCAGCCCGCCGTGTTGTCGATGAGCCTGTCCCCGCGGCTGTTCGTCGAGGTCATCACGCGTTCCGGTTCGCAAGCGGCCCGCCTGCTGACCCGTCCCGAGGACGTCGAGAAGTGGTCCCTGGAGGTCGGGGCGTCCTGGCACCGTGCTCAGAACGAGGCCGAGAAGGCCGTGCAGGCCCACCGCAGGCTTCTCGCCGACGGGATGACCGTGGAGCCGTCCACGGACTGAGGCCGCGGAGGGCCGCCGCCGGATTTCCGCTAGCGCGCGTCGCGCAGCTTGAGGATGTAGGCCGCGGTGAGTGCGACGGCGCGGTCTTCGTCCTGTGACAGGTCCGCGAGGGCACGTGACGCCGTGGTCCCAGGGATGTCCGCGAGCGCCTGTGCCAGCCGCCGCCGTGCGGACGCCGCGGTGACGCCGCGGGCCAGGTGGTCGACGAGCCCGGTGGCGATCCGGTCTCCCAGCGCGGGATCGTTCGCCAGCGCGCTCAGCGCGTCGGCCGCGTCGACGTCGTTCGCCCCCTCGACGATCATGTCGATGAGCGCCGGGACGGCGTCGGGCACTCCGCGTGCCCCGAGTGCCAGCGCCGCGCGCCTGCGGACCGCGGCGTCGGGGTCGGCGAGGGCGTCCCGCAGCAGGGCGGTCGCCTCGCCGTCCGGGATCTCGGCGATGGACCGGACGGCACGTTCGCGCACCTCGGCCGCCGGTGAGCCGAGGCCCTCCGCCAGCAGCGCCAGCGCGCCCCCGCCCGACTGCGCCAGAGCCCATCGAAGGGCTCCGGCGACGTTCGTGTCGGTCTCGCTCAACGCCGCCTTGACCAGCGCCTCCACCGGCACCGGGTCCTCTTCGACCGAGGACAGCGCGGCCCGCTGGCGCTTGCCGGCGCTCTGCGACCCCAGGGCGTGCAGGAGCGCGACGATCTGGAGGACGTCCTCCCAGTCGGCGGGTTCGGCGGCGTCGATACGGCGGAGCCTGGTGAGCAGCTCCGTCTCGCTCACGATGCGTTCCCGCGTCCGGCGGATGAGGTCGTCGACGAGCTCCGAGGGCCTGAAGCCGGGGTCGTCGAGCGCGCGCCCCACCTCGCGCAGCGACAACCCCAGGGACCGCAGGCTCTCGATGTGGAAGATCCGCCGGATGTCCTCGCCGGAGTACTCCCGGTAGCCCGCGGCGGTGCGGCCCGTCGGCCGCACCAGGCCGAGCGCGTCGTAATGCCTGAGCATGCGGGCGCTGACCCCGGACCGCCGCGCCACATCACCGATCAACACCGTCCGTCACTCCTCCTGGCCGCTCGTGCCGAGGACCATGATGCGCTTCGCCTCCTCGACCGCGAACTCGAAGCCGGCTTCCGGGTCCTGCAGCAGTCGTTCCGTGGCGATCGCGTGCCGGCGTACGCCGGGGTCGGGATCGGTCATCGCGGCGCGCAGGGCCGGAACGATCATCTCACCCAGCTCGATCAGAGCACGGCTGAGGCTCAGTTGCATCTCACGCCCGCCGCGTCCGAGCTGTGTCGCCAGCACCGCGGCCAACCCGGGCTCTTCGCCTTCGGGCACGAGCACGACCGCCGCCCGCCAGGCGCTCCGCGCCACCTCGTCGTCGGCGTCGGTCAGCAGCTCCCGTGTGATCGCCGGCCACGCCCGCCGGTCCCCGATCTTGGACAGCGTGTGCAGCGCCTGGCTTCGTGCCTGCGCGCGTTCCGAGCGCACCTCGTCGAGGAGCCTCGGGACCGTCATCGACGGTGAGTGGCGGGTGAGCGCCCACGTGAGCATGTCGCGCACGTAGAAGTCGGGTTCGACCGCGCACCGTTCGATGATCTCGTCGACGAACCGGGGGTCGGGGTCCGTGCCGGCCGCCAGCGCCGCCTTCAGCCGCACTGACGAACTGCTCCCCGCCAGCCCCTGGATCACCTGGTCCGTCTTCGTGTCCTGGTCCGGTATGGCCATCAGGATCACCTCCTGGGCTCCAGTGAAGGCCTTGTCACTGTGTCAAGGTCAAGCCGCCGAGCGACGCGGCCGTACGGGTGCCGGCACCGACCCGCGGTCCGTGGCGGGTTCCGTGGTGAGCACGGAGGCGGCCCGCACCCCTGCCGGGAGAGGCTGTGACCACGGCGATCGGCCCGGAGGCACACACCGGGTGATCATGACCCAGGACTTGAGGAGCGACCATGACCGGCACCGCCGACACCACGTACAAGGGATTCTCGGCCGAGGAGCGGGCCGCGATGAAGGAGCACGCCCAGGAGCAGAAGAAGGCGGCGCGCCGCGGCTCGCGCGCGGACAAGGCCGCCGCGGCGGAGCGGGACGTGCTCGCGAAGATCGCCGAGATGCAGGACTCCGACCGGATCATGGCCGAGCGCGTCCACGCCGTCATCAGGGCCGGCGCCCCGGTCCTCGAGCCGAAGCTCTGGTACGGAATGCCGGCCTACGCGCTGGACGGCAAGGTCGTCTGCTTCTTCCAGAGCGCGGCGAAGTTCAAGGCGCGCTACGCGACGCTCGGGTTCAACGACCCGGCGAAGCTGGACGGCGGCACGATGTGGGCGACCGCTTTCGCGCTGACCGAGGTGACGGCCGAGGTCGAGGCGAAGATCGCCGCGCTGGTGAAGCAGGCGGTGAGCTGAGGCGCACGCCGGGACGGCGGGGCCGGAGCCGGCCCCGCCCGGCTACCGGACGGGCGCGAGGCCGAGATCGGCGAGGGCGGCCGCGCCCGCGGCGGCGTGACCTCCCCCGGCGAGCACCAGCGTGCGCGCCGACTGGTAGCGGCAGCCCGCCGCGTCGAAGGCGTCCACCGTGGCGAGCAACCGCTCCCGGTCGCCGTCGAGCAGGGCTTCGGCCCGCTCCACGATGGCGCCGGCGACCGGGTTCCCGGCCGTGACGGTCCGGGCCTCGGCCAGGCGGTCGCGGGCGTCGGGGCTCCCGGCGAGCACACCGGCCTCCGCGCGTAGCGCCACGTACCAGTGGAGCCAGATCCAGGTGACCCACTTCCACACCTCGCCGGGCTCGGGAGCCGTCCGCTCCAACGCCTCCGCCGCCTGCCCGCGGTGCAGCAGAAGCATCGTGTCGAAGACCGCCCCGTAGCCGTAGGTGCGCTCCGGCGGGGTGCCGAACCGGTCCAGGACCGCTTCCCATTCGCGCCGGGCATCGTGGTCGTCGCGGAGGCCGTGGACCATCGCCACCGCGGCCACCGCCGGGCCGAGGGCCGAGCTGACGGGGCTGCCGGCCCGCCGCCACGCGTCGAGGAACCGGACGCCGCCGGTGAGCACCTGGTCGACGTCACCCGCCAACGCGTCGGCGACCAGCAGCCAGTTCACGGCGCGGTGCCCGACCTCGGCCAGCAGCGGGTGATCCGCGAGGCGCCGCGCCCACCGGCGGGCCCCCGGCAGGTCACCGGTGCCGAGACCGGCCTCGGCGCCCTCGCCGAGCGCCTCGATCAACTCGTGGGTGGCGGCCGGAGTGCTCGGCGCGGACGACAGCAGCGTGATCCGGCGCCGGGTCGTCGCGGCGGCGGCGAAGGCGTCACCGGCCCAGCTCAGGGTGCCGGTCAGCACGTCGAGCGCGGCGGACTCGGCGAGGGGGTCACCCGTGCGGCGGGTCAGCTCGACGGCCTTTTCAGCGCGCGCGATCGTCTCCGGCACGGAGCCGTCGGGCTGGCCCTGGGCGGCGCCGACCGCGTCGCCGAGCGCCCGCCCGGCCTCCGCCGACGCCACCGCGGCCTGCGCCGCCGGGTCACCACCGGCCAGTTCCCGCGCCTGGGTGATGAGCGCGGCGATCTCCTCCGGCGGCAGCCGCCGCGCGAACTTGCCCAGGAACCGGTACGCGTTGGTGGCGACGGCCGCCAGGATGCGGGCGGCGTCGGCGGTGTCCCCGGCACGCCGGGCCGCTTCGGCGGCCGCGAGGTGGAGGCGGTACATGTCGTCACCGCGCATCCGGCAGCCCGCCACGGCCGCGGCGTGTGCGAGCGCCGACGCGGCGGAGCGCGGATCCTCGGCGAGCGCGGCCGCCTGCTCGTAACGCTGCTGGGACTCGCCGATCAGATTGCGGGTGAAGGCCAGCTCCGCCAGGTGCCGGGCGAGGTGGTACGCGTCCGCGCGCTGCTCCGGCCGTTCGGCCGCCCACCCCAGCGCCGCGCGGAGGTCGTCGGCCACCACGTCGAACCGGGCCCGCCAGTCCTGGCCCACCACCGCCAGACCGGCGGCCTGCTCCAGGCACCAGCGAAGGTGCCGGGACCGGACGGCGGTCAGCTCACCGGCTTCGGCGAGCCGCTCCGTCGCGTACTGGCGGATGGTCTCCAGCGCCCGGTATTCCGTGCCGCGAGGAGACGCCGTCACGACCAGCAGGCTCTGTTCGGCGAGGCGGGCCAACCCCTCGACGACGACGCCCTCCTCGGCCCCGGCCACCTCCGCCGCCGCGGCGGCGGTGAACGGCGCCGCGAACACCGACACCTGGCGCAGCAGCGCCTGGTCGGCCGGCTCCAGCAGGGCGTGGCTCCAGTCCAGCGCCGCCCGCACCGAGCGGTGCCGGTCGTCGGCACGGGAGCCGCCGGTGAGCATGCGGAGCGGGTGGGACAGGGCGGCGGTGATGCCGTCGAGCCCGAGCGTGGGATACCGGGCGGCGGCCAGCTCGATGGCCAGCGCCATTCCGTCCAGCCGCTCGCAGATCGCGGAGACCTGGGCGAACAGCGGGGGATCCAGCGGCCAGCCGACCGCCGCCGCCCGTTCCATGAACAGGGCGACCGCGTCCGACCCGGCATCGGCGGCCAGCGACAGCGGCGGGACGGGATACACCCGTTCGAACGGCACCATCAGCCGGGCCCTGCTGGTCGCCAGCACCGTCACCCGGGGGCACGCGGCGAGCAGCCGCTCCAGGAACAGCGCCACCCCGTCCACCGCCTGCTCGCAGTTGTCCAGGACCAGCAGCGCGTGGCGGTCGGCCAGCGCGGCGGTCACGGACTCGGTCATGTCGCGGCCGGGCTGCTCACCGAGGCCGAGCGCCCCGGCGACCGCGGCCGCGACCAGGGCCGCGTCGGTGACCGGGACGAGGTCGACGAACCACACCCCGTCGGAGTACTCGCCTGCCGCGTCCGCGGCCACCGCCAGCGCGAGCCGGGTCTTGCCCACCCCGCCGGGGCCCACCGCGGTCACCTGCCGGTGCCGCCCGATCATCCCGGTCAGCTCGGCGCGCTCCCGCGCCCGGCCGACGAACGAGGTCAGCGGGGCCGGCAGGACCGGCGCCGGACGGGACGGGCCCGCGCCGCCCGGCGCGGGCGCGCGCCGGGCGAGCGTCCGCCGGTCGGGCACCTCCAGCTTGCGCAGCAGCGAGGAGACGTGGCTCTCCACGGTGCGCACCGAGATGAACAGCCGGGCCGCGATCTCGGCGTTGCTGAGATGGGCACCGACCAGTTCCAGCACCTCGGCTTCCCGAGGTGAGATGTCAACTCCTGTCACCACTGTCCCAGTTTGCCGTATCCCCTGCGCAGCGGCCCCGTGCACGGTCCGTATCGCCGGTCCGTGTCGCCGTTCCGTGGTCACCACGGATGTGGGACGGACGGGCCGGACGGAAGGCTGAGGGCACGAACACAGCGGGTCGATGCGACCCACGACTCCAGGAGCGACCATGACCGGTTCTCCCCCCGCGGGGATCAAGACCGTGCTGCACCCCGTGTCCGACCTGGCCAGGGCCAAGGCGGTGTACGCGGCCCTGCTCGGCGTCCCGCCGCAGACCGACACCGCCTACTACGTCGGCTTCGTGGCCGGTGACCAGCACATCGGGCTGGTGCCGGACGGCGGGCCGCAGGGCATGACCTCGCCGGTGGCCTACTGGCACGTCACGGACATCGAGGCCAAGCTCGCCGAGCTGACCGCCGCGGGCGCCACGGTGAAGGAGGCCGCGCACGAGGTCGGCGGCGGCCGCGTGGTGGCCACCGTGACCGACCCCGACGGCAACGTCCTCGGGCTCCTGCAGGACCGCTGACCCGCCCCACCCGCCGAACCATCTCACCCAAAGGATCCGCCATGACCCCCTTCACGTCCATCACCCTGGAAGTTCCCGACACCGCGGCCGCGGAGGCCTTCTACAAGGCCTTCGGCCTGGACGCCCACCTGGACGTGCGCGCCTCGGACGCGCCGACGAGCGGCTTCCGCGGATTCGCGCTGTCCCTCGTGGCGTCGCAGCCGGGCGACGTCGACGCCGTCATCGGCGCGGCCCTCGACGCCGGCGCCGAGACGCTGAAGCCGGCCACGAAGAGCTTCTGGGGGTACGGCGGCGTCGTACGCGCCCCGGACGGGACGATCTGCAAGATCGCGTCCTCGAAGAAGAAGGACACCGGCCCCGCCGCCCCGCGCTTCGACCAGGTCGCGCTCCTGCTGGGCGTGGCGGACGTCAAGGCGAGCAAGCGGTTCTACGTCGACCGCGGCCTGGCCGTGGCGAAGAGCTTCGGCGGCAAGTACGTCGAGTTCGACACCCCGTCGTCGGCCGTCACGCTGGCGCTCTACCCGCGCCGCGCCCTCGCCAAGGACACCGGCGTCCCCCAGGAGGGCACCGGATCCCACCGGATCATGATCAGCGGCGACGCCGGACCCTTCACCGACCCCGACGGGTTCGTGTGGCAGACCGCGTCCGCCTGAGGCAGACGGCCCGCTCGAGCCCTCCGGCCTCCGCGCGCGTCGTCAGCCGGTCGCTTTCGGAAACAGGAGCCGACGCGTCGCCCGTCCCGCGGCTACGAAGGCCTGCACGGTGTTCTGCCCGCGGCGTCGTCCGGAGCCGCCGCGGGAGGGGGCGAAGCGGGGAGGGCGTAGGTGACGCCGGTGAGCTGCTCGGAGAGGCGCCAGAGGCGGGCGGGGGTGTGCAGGTCGTGGAGGGCTCGGTCACGGGGACGGAGGACGGGTTCGCCGCGGAGTTGGAAGGGGCCGTCGGGGACCACGAAGGAGCCTCCCGGGAGGTCGGGGACGGTCGCGGCGTAGAGGGAGGTCTTGGCGCCTTCGGGGGCGGGACGGAAGGCGGCCCGGACGAGGAGGTCGACGGCCTTGGCGTAGAGGGCGCCTCGGGAGCCGTTGGCGCCGCCGGTGAGGACGTTGGTGCGGGTGAGGCCGGGAGCGACGGCCATGCTGCCCAGGCGGACACCGGCGGCATCGGCCCGGCGTTGGAGCTCGACGGCGAAGTAGAGGTTGGCGCGCTTGGACTGCACGTAGGCGAAGGCGGTGCGGTAGGAGCGTTCGGCGTTGAGGTTGCCGAGGTCGAAGCGGGCGAAGCGCTGACCCTCGCTGCTGACGGTGACGACGCGCGGGTCGGGCGCGGCCAGCAGAGCGGGCAGGAGCAGGCCGGTGAGGGCGAAGGTGCCCAGATGGTTGACCCCGAACTGCGATTCGAAGCCGTCCCGGGTGCGGGCGAAGGGGACCATCGCGATGCCCGCGTTGTTGACGAGCAGATCGAGCCGGTCGTGGTCCCAACGGGCGGCGAACTCCCGGATGGAAGCGAGGCTGGAGAGGTCGACGCGGCGCAGTTCCAGCCGTGCGGCGGGCACCTCGCTGCGGAGCCGGGTGACGGCGGCGCGGCCGCGTTCGGGGTCCCGGCAGGCCAGGACGACGTGCGCGCCGCGGCGGGCGAGCTCCCGGGCGGTGATGAAGCCGATGCCGCTGTTGGCGCCGGTCACCACGGCCAGGCGTCCGGACTGGTCCGGGATCGTGTCGAGGGTCCAGGGGGATGGGTCGCGCATGTGTACCGCCTCGGGGGACGCGTGCAGAAATATCGCAACTCCAAGTTGCGATATGATGATCGTGCCACCCGCCCCGCGATATCGCAACTTGGAGTTGCAATGGAGTCGGAACGTTCCCCCGCCCGCCCGGTCGGCCGGGGCGCGAAAGTACGCGCCGCGGTGCACGCGGCCGCGCTCGCCGAACTCGTCGACAAGGGCTACGCCGCCCTCACCGTCGAGGCCGTCGCGCAGCGCGCCGGCGTGCACAAGACGACCGTGTACCGCCGCTGGGGGGACCGCGACGCCCTGATCGGCGACGCCCTCGCCGGACACATGGCGCTGGACATCCCCTCCCCGGACACCGGAGCCGTCGAGACGGACCTGCGCGCCCTCGCCCGCGCGCTGGTCAAGTCGCTCACCAGCCCCACCGGTCAGGCGATCCTGGCCGCCATGTCCACCGGCGCGGCCCGGCTCCCCGAGCTCGCCGCCGCCCGGCACCACGTCTTCCAGGACCGCTTCGCCCGTGCCGCGCCCGTGATCACCCGAGCCGTCGAACGCGGTGAACTGCCCGTCGGCACCGATCCGGTCGCCCTCCTGCAGACGCTGGCCGCCCCCGTCTACCTGCGCCTCCTCCTCACCGGCGATCCGGTCGACGAGGCCACCGCCGACCAGGCCGCCCGCGTCGCCCTCGCCGCGGCCCTCGCCGGAGCCTTCGTCCCGGTCCTCGAGGAGGAAGGGAGCGGCGGACGCCGGTAGCCGAGACCCTCGCGTCGCGGTATCAGTCCTTGCGGCCGGTGGCGGCCACCGTGACGCCGAGGCCGATCATGGTGACGCCGCCGATCCCGCCGACCAGGGAGAGGCGCCGGGGCGAGCGGGTGAACCAGTTCCGTGCGGTGGCGGCGGCGAAACCCCATACGCCGTCCGAGGCGATCGCGATGGCGTTGAAGACCAGGCCGAGCACGAGCATCTGCACCACGACGTGGCCCTGGGCGCGGTCGACGAACTGCGGCAGCACGGCGGCGAAGAACACGATGGTCTTGGGGTTCGACACGCCGACGACGAACCCCTCCCAGAACGTGCGGAGACCTCCCTGCGCCGCCGTGCCATCGGCGACCGAGGCGTGCAGCGAACCACGTCCCCGCCACGCCTTGACACCGAGGTACACCAGGTAGGCGGCGCCCGCGAACTTGAGCACCGTGAAGACGAGCACAGAACGTTCCACGATGGACCCGACCCCCAGGGCCACAGCCACGACCAGCGCGTACGCGCCGAGCGTGTTCCCCAGGACCGTGGTCAGCGCGGCACGGCGCCCGTGTGCCAGCGCCCTCCCGATCACGAACAGCACGCTGGGGCCCGGAACCACGATCAGGAGGAACGACATGGCAGCGAAGGCAAGGAGACGGTCAGCAGACACCATGGGCCTCATGCAAACACAGACCACCGTGAATCGCACGGCTTTATGTACTGGCCCTCCGGCTGACGGACCGGGGTCGAACCGCGGATCTTCCGAGCCCCGCAGGGCCTCGGCGGGACGCCCGTACCGCTGCGGCGTCAGCGGGGGAAGGCGGCACTCGTGCGGAAGATCCCGTTGTTCTGTTCCACCGTCAGTTCGCCGCCCTGGGCGGCGAGGCGGTCGTGGAGGACGGCGAGGCCGCTGAGCTCGGGGGCGCGGTCGGCGCGGACGCCGTCGTTGGCGACGGAGATGCCCGTCTCGGTCAGGGTGATCCACACCTGTGCGGCGTCGGCGTGGCGCAGGATGTTGGTCGTCGTCTCGCGGAGGACCTGACCCAGCGGTTCGCTCACCCGGGGGTCGACCTCGCCCTGCCGTTCGACGCGCACGCGGATGCCCGCGGCCTCGAAGAGGTTCTTGGCGTTCTCCAGCTCGGCGGACAGGTTCAGCCGCCGTTGGGCGTAGGCGAGATCCTTGGTCTGGGCGATGGTCGCGCCGACGAGGTCGTGCACCTCGTCGAGTTCGTGTTCGGCGCGTGCGATGTCGGCGTGCAGCAGCCGTTTCGCCAGCGCGACCTTGAGCTTCACCACGTGGAGGGTGTGGCCCTGGATGTCGTGCAGGTCGCCGGCGAAACGCACCCGCTCGCGCATGACGGCCATCTCCGCTTCCCGCTCCCGTGCCTTCTCCAGATCCCCGATGAGGTCGTGGACCGCGTAGGCCAGGATCATGAGGACCGCGCCTCCCGTGCCGACGCACAGGGAGACCAGGACGTACCGGACCAGGACGTCGACCGTGCCCTCGGGCGACGTCATGAGCTTCACCGCGAACACGGCGATGACGAACGCGGCGATCCCCGCGATCACGGCCCGCCGGTGACGCGGCAGCTCGAAGAAGGTGATGGTCGCCATGACGGCGAAGCCGTAGGACGCGGTCACGGAGTCCGCGACCAGCACACCGCAGACCCAGACCGCCCCGGTGACGGCGAGGCCGATGAGGTCGGCGCGGGAGAACCGGCTCGCGTTCCACCGGTTGACGACCACGAGGGTCGCGACCAGACCCACGCCCGTCAGGAGGGCGTCCTTCCAGGAGCCGGCGTCGGTCGCCACCAGCAGCGCGCCGACGGCCGCGATCGTGCCGGACACGATGCCGTGGTTGAGGAGGCGCAACCGGCTCTGCGCCTCCGCGGTGTACTCGGATGTCATCCCTGCCTCCTTCCGGGCTCGTGTCCGCGTTCGCCGCGCGTAACCCTTTTCCCCGTTCGGTCAGCGGCGCGGTTCCCAGCGGAAGAGCCGGACGGCCAGCGTGAGGGCGAGGGCGATCCAGGCCAGCGTCGGCGCCAGCCGGACCAGGACGTCGGCCGCGGCCGCCTCGCCGCTCCAGGCGCGGACGGCCAGGTCGGCGGCCGCTCCGCCGGGGAGCAGCAGCTTGAGCGCGGTGAGCTCCCCGGTGCCGGTGGTCCCGACCCAGACGGCCACGGCGATGGTGCCGAGGACGACGGGCAGGGTGGTGATCTGGGCGTGCTCCGGGGAGTCGGTGAGCCCGGCCGTCGCCAGGCCGAGGCCGAGCATCATGGCCATCACGGCCAGGACCGCCGCCGCCAGCAGCGGAAGGTGGGCCGGAGCGTCGGCGACGACGGCCAGGACGGCGAGCAGGACGGAGATCTGGATCAGCGAGACGGCGGTGATCGGCAGCAGCAGCCCCGTCAGGATGCCGGCGTCGCTCGTCGCGGTGGAGCGCAGCCGCTTGAGGAAGAGGTTCTGCCTGCGGGACGCCAGGGTGACCACGGCTGAAGAGTAGAGCCCGAGCGCTCCCACGGTGAACACCAGGACCGCGGCGATGTATCCGGCGCCGCCGATCCCGGCGAAGAGCTCGCGCTGGTGGATGAGGAAGGCGGCGGAGACGGACGGCAG
This sequence comes from Actinocorallia populi, assembly GCF_002995495.1. GTDB lineage: Bacteria > Actinomycetota > Actinomycetes > Streptosporangiales > Streptosporangiaceae > Actinocorallia > Actinocorallia populi. The sequence goes on from NZ_PVZV01000012.1 coordinate 202,940, forward strand.
AAGGAAGCCGGTGACCAGCACGAGCCGGTTCCGGAGGATCTGGGTCAGCTCGCCGCGGGCGATGGGCGACATGGTGGAGGGCCTTTCCGTGTTCTAGCGGCCGGTGAGGGAGCGGAAGACGTCGTCGAGCCGGGTCGGCCCGGCCTCCAGGTCGAGCGGCTCGACTCCGGCGGTCCGCGCCCACCGGAGCAGGGAGTAGAGGTCCTGCGGCAGGTCGAAGGTCTCGATGAGGAAGCGCCCGTCGCCGTCCCGCGCCGCCGGGGGCGGCGGGGCGGGGGAGAGGGCGGGGAGGCGGAAGCGGATCTCGGCCGGAAGGGCCCGCGTCAGCTCGGCGACGGTGCCCTCCCTGTGGAGGGAGCCCCGGTGCATGAGCCCGATCCGGTCGGCGCGCTCCTGGGCCTCCTCGAGGTAGTGCGTGGTGAGGACGATGGTGACCCCGTCCTCGCGCAGCCGGTCCACGGTCGCCCACAGGTCGTCCCGGGACCGGACGTCCAGGCCGGTGGTCGGCTCGTCGAGGATCATCAGCTCGGGGGTCCCGTATGCCGCGGTGGCGAAGTCCAGGCGCCGCTTCTCACCGCCGGACAGCTGGGACACCCTGGTCCCGGCCTTGCGGGTGAGGCCGACGACGCCCAGGACGCGTTCGGCGGTGTCCGCGCGTCCGGAGAGCCTCCCGATGAGCCGGACGGTCTCCTGCACCGTCATGTCGGGGACGAAACCGCTCTCCTGGAGCATGATCCCCATCCGGGGCCGGACGGCTCTCCGGTCACGCGGGCTGCGTCCGAAGATCCGGACGGTGCCCGAGGCGGCCTTGCGGTGGCCCTCGATGACCTCCAGGGCGGAGGTCTTCCCCGCCCCGTTCGTGCCGAGCAGCGCGTAGAGCTCTCCGCGCCGCACCTGAAAGGACAGGTTCTGCACGGCGTGGAAGCCGTCGTAGGCGACGTTGAGGCGGTCGACGTCGAGCACTGGTGTGGTGGACATGCCGTCGATTCCATCCGGCTCCGCGCCCGCCGGTCAGTGCCGCTGCGTCATCACTTCACCGTGACGTTTCCGTGGGGGAATCCATGACGCAGCGTCACTGGTGGCTTCGGGGGAACGCCGAGAATACTGGGACGCCGACGCCGCGTGGGCCTCCGCACGATCATCCGTACACCGCCCGCGGAACAGGAAGGGAAGACCATGACGACCGTGGTGCTCGCCGACGACGAGGCCCTCCTGCGCAAGGCCCTCGCGGCGCTGCTGCCGCTCGAAGGCGACATCACCGTGCTCGCCGAGGCCGAGGACGGTGAAGCGGCCGTCCAGGCCACGCTGCGGCACGGGCCCGACGTGCTCGTCATCGACCTGGAGATGCCCGGGACGGACGGGCTCGGCGCCGTGGCGGAGATCCGCCGGACACGCCCCGACCAGGTGATCCTCATGCTGACCCGCCACGCCAGACCCGGCGTGCTCCGCAGGGCGCTCAAACTCGGTGTCCAGGGCTTCGTCAGCAAATCCGCTGAACCCGCCCACATCACCTCGGTCATCCAGACCCTGCACGCGGGCAAGCGGTGGATCGATCCCGACGTCTCCGCCCTCGCCGTCATCGACGACTGCCCGCTCACCGACCGCGAGCTCGACGTCCTGCGCGCCACCCGCGACGGCTACTCCGCCGCCGACATCGCCGCCCGCCTCCACCTCGCCGAAGGCACCGTCCGCAACTACCTCTCCAGCGCCATGCAGAAGACCCAGACCCGCACCCGCCACGAAGCGGCCCGTTACGCCCGCGAACACGACTGGTTGTGATCCCGCCGCCGGTCGAGGCCGGCGCCCGGCGGGGCACGCCGCCCTGGAGCCGGGCACACCAAATCCCCGTCCGGGCCCGTTCCAAGTGATTCGTTTATCGATTCAACTCACAAATTGACGCTTTCGACATGATTGACCTCGGACAGTTTCTCGGAGAATTATAGGTATTTCTTCGGTGCTCGCCCCCACCTGGAGAATCCTTGATCCGAAAACGTTCCAAGAAGGCTGCGGCGGACTTTCCGCTTCTTGTGCCGAACGCGTTCCGTCTTTAATCTGCCGATAGCAAGGCAAGGGCCCGATCAGCGCGCGCGCACATCTTTTCCCGACGCACCGGCCATACGGCGGTGCGCGGTCCCGTACCGCTCCTCGAGGAGGAGAACACCATGCGCAAGCGTTCCGCCATCTGTCTCGCCGCCACCGCGGCATCCCTCGTCGTCGGCCTGGAGGCCCCCGCCCTCGCGGCCACCTGGACGGTCACACCCGGCGGCGCCGTCACCGGCACGGCCGGCACCACGACCCTCAAGGACACCCGCAGCGGCGCGACCCTGACCTGCGCGTCGTCCACCACCGCCGCGACCGTCCAAGGCGGCAGCGGGCTGTCCGGCACGGCCATCGCGACCGTGACGTCGGCGTCGTTCACCAAGTGCTCCGGCCCGCTCGGCCTGAAGTTCGACGTCGCCGCCACCGACGTGGCGTACCAGCTCAACGCCGTCTCCCACAGCGCGGGCGTCACCACCGGTACGCTCGACAACATCAGCGCCACCCTCAGCGGCCCGTTCTGCACCGCCTCCGTCGGCGGCGCCACCGCCTCCAGCCCCGGCTCGGTGAACGGCACCTACGACAACGCCACGCACACCCTGTCCGTCACCGGAGGCAACCTCCACGTCTGGAACGTCTCCGGCTGCTTCGGCCTCCTGCGCTCCGGCGACCCCGTCTCCTACACCGCCGGCTACGTCCTGAGCCCCGCCCAGACCATCACCAGCCCCTGACGGACCCGGCCCCGGCCTTCACCAGAGCCCGAGGCCGCCGTCCGCCGACCCCTCCAAGAGCCCGCCGAGCCGCACCCGGCGGGCTCATCCGGCCACCACCCGCCGAGACGGCATGACGGCCGGAGTGGGGGCGGATCCTCGCGAAGGACCCCTCCGTCGAACGCAGGGAGAAGCTGGCCGCCTGCCACGGCCTTCCCGAGGACGTGGCGGAGACACTCGCCGCGGACCCCGACGTCCGAGTCGTCGAGGAGCTCGCGTTGTGGGCGACTCCGGATACGGCGGCCCGGCTCGCAGGGCATCCGCACGCCGATGTGCGAAGCGCGGTGGCGGCCAACGAGGCGACGCCCCCGGCCGTACTGGCGGCGCTGGTCTCCGGGGAGGGCCTCCCTCCGGCACGGCGGTGCCGGGTCTGCGACCGAGAGAAGATCCCGTTCGTCCACGATCCGCACTGTTCGCGAATCGGCTGTGATCTTCTGCCTGGTGCCGCCTGCGACGGCTCCCACGAGTCCACTGTTCACGAGATGCGCCTGAGGGCGCTGCGCAACCCGGCCCTGCCCGCCGAAACCGCTGTCGGGTTCGTCAGCCATCCGTCCATGCCGCTGCGTCGGCAACTCGCCGCCCGTGAGGATCTGCCGCCGTGGGCGTACCAGCGCCTCGCCGATGATCCGATTCCCGGCGTACGATCCGAACTCGCCGCGAACCCGGCGGTCGACGTCGCCTTGCTCCTCACTCTGGCCGCGGACCAGGACCGTGACGTGCGGCGCGCGCTCGCCCACCATCCCGACGTGCCGCTTGACGTACTCGCCGAGCTGGCGCGCGGCACCAGGCTCGGTTCACCGCTCCTGCCGCGGATCGTCGCCGCCTCTCCCACCGAGGTCCGGGAACTCGCCGAGTCGCCGGAGCCGCTCCTGCGCATGCTCGTGGCCCGACGGCGGGATCTGCCGCCCGAAGTACGTGACGCGCTCGCCGCCGACGCCGACGCGAAGGTGGCCAAGTCCATCGCCCCGCATCCGGGTCTGTCCGAAGCCGGGCTGCGGTCCATGGTCGACCGGCACGGAGCGCAGGTCATTGCCAAAGTGGCGACGAATCCCGATGCCACACCGGAGTTGCTGGAGGACCTGGCCCGCCACCGGCCGCCGGTGCGGAAGTCCTTCCGCGAGATCGCCCGCCATCCGAACGCCACCGGCGCGGCGCTGCTCGCGTGTCTGTCCGACCGACAGGCAAGACCCATCGCCGCCGGCCATCCGGCCCTGCCGATCTCCGCGATGACCGAACTGCTCACCGACGACGACTGGCGGACGGCGGAAGCGGCGGCCGCCAACGCCTCACTGCCGCTCGCCGCGATGGCGGCGCTCGTGTCGCGGGGTCCTAATGAGGATCCCTGCGCATAGACCATGTGCGGGGACCGTCGTGGGGGAGCCGGACGTCGGCCACGACCTTGAAGCCCAGGCGCTCGTAGAAGGCCACGTTCCGTTCGCCGGAGGTCTCGAGGAACGCCGGGTGCCCGGCGCGGGCCGCCGCCTCGATGCCGGGGGCGAGCACCGCGCTGCCGAGACCCCGCCCCTGGGCTTCGGGGGCGACAGCCACCGTGTTGAGGAACCAGGCGGGTTCCTTCGGCCGGTGAGGGGCGACGGCCTGGTCCGCGGACTCGTAGGCGAACGCCCGATCACCGGCGAGGTCGCCGAGCAGCGGTCCGATCTCGGCGAAGGCGGGTGAGGGGTCCTGGTCGGGAGTGGCCCAGGCGGCGACGGCGAGGCCCGCGTCGGCGACCCACACACGGCCGTACACCATGGCGATGCGGGTCAGGCACACCTCCTGGAAGCGCCGGATCCGGCCCTCATGGTCGTCTTCGGCGATCACGTGCCGCATGTAGGGGTAGTCGGCGAAGGCCCGGGTGAGGGTGTCGACGGCGAGGGGGACGTCGGCGTCGGTGATGGGACGCACGGAACCGGCGTTCTGTCGCTGTGGCATGCCGATCAAACGATCTTGGGGGCGGCGGAATTCCCGGACGTGCCACGCGGAGAGGAATCCCTGCCGGCCTCCCCGCGCGGCTGCTACCGGGGTCCTTCGCCGGGGCCGCCGCCTGCCTCACGTACATCACCCTCCTCGCCGTGGTCGCCGGGCTCGCCGGTGTGCGCGAGAGTCGCCGTGGGCGGGGCCTCCCGGTCGCCGGCCGACCGGGTGTCGGTCTGCGGCTGGGAGCGCAGGGAGAGCAGCACGGCCACTACGGCCGCCACGGCTCCGGTGATGGCTCCCAGCGCTCCGATGATGGGGGCCAGATGGGGGGATCGCAGCAGCAGTACCGTCAGGGACACCAGCCCGAGGGCGACTGCGCAGACGGTCAGGAAACGAAGGTTCTTCATGGCGCGGTTTCCAGAGGTGGGGGGAGTCGGTTCGGTCTGCCCGCGGGGAGCAGACTGCAACGATGACCTATGGAGCCGCGCCGATCTGCGCTTACGCCGGACTCCGAACGATCCCGAATGCCTAGACGTCGTCTTCAATGTTGTATATGTCTTTTGATGCCTTTTCGCACAGTTCTTCCAGGGAGGGCAGAAGAGGCCGCGAAGTGTTCTGAGGGTCGGCCGGAGCGTTGCTGAGCAGGACCTGGTGGGTTCTGTGCACCCATTCCTCGGCGAGCCTGCCGTCTCCGCCGTAGTCCAGGTGCATCGCTTTCAGGAACCACCAGTGGGCGCTGTGGTAGTCGTCGCGTCCCAGCGCGTTGTGGGCCATCAACCATGCGGCGTCAGCCCTCCCGCGGTACGCGGCAGGCTGCAGATACAGCTCGGCCCGTTCCCCGTGATGGCGGGCGCTCAGCGGCTTGAACTCCTCCGCCGCGGTGATGGCCAGGCCGCACTCCGCCCTCCCCAGCCTGACCGCCAGCTCGACGGCGGCTCCGTGCAGATCCTCCTGCTCGAGGAGAACGCGTGCGTGTTCGTCTCCCAGGAGCCGGGCCTTGCGGACCCACTCCCTGCCTTCCACCAGGTACTCGTCCACGATCAGCAGGACGCCCAGCCGTCGGCACTCCTCCCCGTCGCCTCCCTCCGCCTTGCGGAACAGTCTGAGGCCCGGTTCCCCGTACAGCATCGAGAACCGCTCCTCGGAGAGCGACAGCCCTCCCTCCCAGGACGGGCCGGAGGGCTCCGGCGGAGAGGTCTCCTCGGAGTCCGGTGCCGAGAGCACCATGGTCTCCTCGAAGGCCGAGACGTCTTCACCGACCTCACCCCAAGGCTCCGCGGTGCCCTCCAAGGTCTCCTCGGTGACCCGGAAGACCTCCTTCCACAACTGAGCCCACTCGGCGATCGTGCGCTCACCGAGTCCCGTGAGCTGCGCATCGGGGGACTGGAGGCAGTACCTCCGGCACGCCCGCACGAAGCTCGACACCAGGTCCCATTTCGGGGGCACCCGGCGCTGGTGGGTCAGCACCGGCTGCAGGGTCCCCTTGGGAAGGCCCCGGATGGCCTTGGCCGCCTCCTTGCCCTGCTTCCTTTCCACCTCCGAACGGATTTCCCGGGAGATGCGCTCCAGATCCCCGTACGAGGGGTTATTGCAATCAATGCGCAACTGATTGAGGTCCGTGATAAGAGCGTGCAGCCTTACCGGATCGAAATGTGAACGCCTACTCATACAAATCCCAAGAAATACCCGTAACTGCGGCAACGTTGCCCCAACACCACGTAGTACATGATCGCACTCATCTAGGGATCTATGGACGTATAGGCAGTTGAGGTGCTGTTCCGTACCGTTCCGTGCACCAGGAGCCAGGCGGTTGAATCAGACAGGCTGCTGTAAAACGCCTGAAGTGAAATATCCCACACTGGACCCGTAGGATTTATAGATAAAAAGGAACGGCCGGCACCGGCGACCGCCGCGGAGGTCTCCTTGCCGCGGGCTGCTATCCGGCGTCCTGCATGCCGTCGATTCCGTCCTGGGCCCGCATGAGCTGACACATGTCGATGGGCTGGGTGGCGGTACAGGCCTGGTCGTTCTCCTCGGGGGCCGCCCTGCGTCTTCCGGAGGCGGCGAAGGGGGCGATGGCGCGGATGTTGTGGGCGTCGGTGGCCTCGTGGAGCCAGTGGTCGGCCTTGTCGGACTGGCCGGGGCGCAGGAGGGTGGCCAGCTGCAGGGCGGCAAGGCTGTCGTCGCAACGCGCGGCGGCGGTCAGGTACATGATGGCGTTGGGGAGGTCGGCCTCGGAAGCGGCCTCCTGACCCAGGACGCGGGCATAGGTCATGGCCTGGTGTCGCCGTTTGTGGGGAGCGGTCTTCAGCAGGGACGTGGCGTCCCCGTTGCGGTTCTGGGACGCCTTGTCCAGGTAGTACTCGGCTTCCGCCAGCCGGCCGTCGGTGCACAGCAGCACGCCCAGCCGGTAGGCCGCGTCGAAGTCGTCGTTCTCCGCGCGGTTGTACAGCTCCACTCCGGCCAGGCCGAAGATGCCGTACATGCGCGCCTGGGAGGTGGACCACCCCGCCCCGATCGCGGGCCGCGGGACCGTGGTCCTGGCCGTGGTGAGCCTGATCGCGGCGGGCCCGGGGCTGTCGAGTTTCAGGTCGGCGTCCTGCCGGGCGATCTTGGCCAGTTCCTCCAGGGTGGGAAGAACGGGGCCGCCCGACCCGGGCGAGGGCACCACATCCGGGATCAGCGCGAACACCGACTCGGGGGACATCGTCTGAGCCGGGGGAGGCTTCGGCTCCAGATGGTACGGCTTCGGCCGCGCGGGGTCCGGAGACGAACCCGCCCCGTCGCCCGTAATCGCCGGGGCGGGGCCCGGGGGAATCCGTGTCGCGGGAGCAGCGCCGGTGTCATGGGCGCCGTTCTTCTTCCGCGCCTGCAGCGCGCGGTCGACCTCGGTCCTGCGCCGCAACCAGTAGTCCATCACCTGGTCCAGGACCGGGGGGCCGCTGCGCAGTTCGGTGGTCGCGTACTGCTGCAGTACGCCGTTGCGCCATGCGTACCACTCGCAGGCCAGCACGAAGGTCCGCAGCCGGTCCAGCGGCGGAGTCTTCTTCCGCTTGCAGTTGAGCATCTCCGACACGCTCGACTTGGGCAGCGCCGTCCACCGGTACCGGGCGTCGCGGTGCCTGCCCGGCAGCACGTCCCTGATGATCAGGTTCAACGCCTGGGTGCTCGGACGACCACATACCACCCGAAAATCGCGCAATTCGGCCGCGAACGACTCCAGCGGATTCATGGGTGACTCATCAGTCATATCAAACGGGCTTTCCAAGGGGGTCCGGAGGGACCGGCCGGAACGGGTTCCTCATTGTCGCACCGGTGATGATCTGGAAAGAAGGCGCTGCCTGTCAGGGGTCGTCCGGAAAAGTCCGGCGCAGTTCGACCGGGTTCGGGACGGTTCGAAAATCCGTCACGAGCAGCGCGAACGCACGGCATCGAACCGCGTCGAACGATGCCGAACGGTTTCGAACCCGTGGCCTGAAGAAGGATTTCTGTCACCTGGAACGGCGTTTTCCGCGGTGGAGAGCCGCCGGTCTTTTTCGCCTTCGGGCGAGCTCTCCACCGGCCGGGTTTTTCGCCGCTTCGACCGAGTCGAAGCGCCCGGACGCCCGGCGGCGGCCCTGCGTTTCGAGTGGCGCGAGATCGCCATGAGGGGCACGGTCGCCTCGATCGATCGATCGGTCGGCGGCCGGGCCCTCGGATTCTTCACGTCACGCCCCGCGCAGGATCGGGGGACGCGCCTCGACCGAGGTGTCCGCGCGAAGCGCGTCCGTGGTGGTGGCGGCGGGTGGGCTACGCTTCCGCCCTGTGCCGTACGGGCGGCACCGGCGGGCGCACGGGTCTCCGGCCGCGAAGCCGGTCCCGGCAAGACCGCTTCTGCCGGAGGTCCGGGTTCCTCGACCATCGGTGTGTCCCGTCCGGCCGGTCGGGCGGGGCGGCCGACCCTTGCCGTCAGGGGTCCGGCGTTCTGCGCCCCCGGTTGGGAATCTCCCTCATAGAGAGTGTGATATGTCAGGTTTTGGGTGGAAGCTGCACGGAGACGGGCGGCATCTGGAGCCGGGCGAGGTCGTCCGGCCGGACGAACGGCTCACCTGGGTGCGGACGATGGGGCTCGGCGCCCAGCACGTCGTCTCGATGATCGGCGCCTGTTTCGTCGCCCCCGTGCTGATGGGCCTGGATCCGAGCCTCGGCCTCATGGCCTCGGGCGTCGCGACCCTGCTGTTCCTGGTGATCACACGTGGCCGGGTGCCCAGCTACCTGGGCTCGTCGCTGTCCTTCGTCGGCGTCGCGGCGGTCATCGGCAGCCAGGGCGGCGGGCCGGCGGAGGTGACCGGTGCGCTGTTCGTCGTGGGCCTCGCCCTCGCCGTCGTCGGCGTCGTGGTGAAGCTCATGGGCGCCAGGCTCATCCACGCCGTGCTCCCGCCGGTGGTCACGGGCGCCGTCGTCATGCTGATCGGCTTCAACCTCGCCCCGGTGGCCGCGGGCACCTACTGGCCGCAGGACCAGTGGACCGCGCTCGCCACGATGTTGTTCACCGGCCTGGCACTGGTCGTCCTGCGCGGCTTCTGGTCCCGCATCGCCATCTTCCTCGGCCTGGTCTTCGGCTACGCGCTCTCCTGGATCCTCGACATCACCACGGGGAAGATCCACTCCGCCGACGGCAGCGGCGCCGTCGTCGACCACTGGCGCCTGGACCTGACCTCGGTCAGGGAGGCCGCCTGGATCGGCCTTCCCGACATGCACGCCCCCTCGTTCAACGCGTCGGCGATCATCGTGGCCCTTCCGGTCCTGATCGCCCTGGTCGCCGAGAACACCGGGCACATCAAGGCGGTCGGCGAGATGACCGGCGACCCGCTGGACGACGAGCTGGGCGTCGCCATCGCGGCGGACGGCGCGGCCACCATGGTCTCGACGGCGGTCGGCGGCCCGGCCACCACCACGTACGCCGAGAACATCGGCGTCATGGCCGCCACCCGCGTCTACTCGACCGCCGCCTACATGTGCGCCGCGTTCTTCGCCCTGCTCTTCGGACTCTGCCCGAAGGTCGGCGCGTTCGTCGTCGCGATCCCGGGCGGTGTCCTCGGCGGCATCACCGTCATCCTCTACGGCATGATCGGCCTGCTCGGCGCCCAGATCTGGATCCGCAACGATGTCGACTTCGGCCGCCCGATCAACCTGATCCCGGCCGCCGCCGGCGTCATCGTCGGCATCGGCGGCGTGAGCCTGAAGATCACCGACGACTTCGAGCTCAACGGCATCGCCCTCGGCACCCTCCTGGTGCTCACCGGCTACCACTGCCTCCACTGGCTCTCCAAGGCCGCCGGCACCCACCAGCCCCCGCTCCTCGACGCCGGGCTGACGGAGTACGACGACAAGCTGAAGTAGACGGATACCGGCACCGAGTCCTCCAGTGCCGGACGAGACTCCTGCCGCCCCAACGGAGGCTCCCGGTGCACCGGGCGCCTGGCGGCCTGCGATCTGACGCTTTGCGGACGCGACTCCCTCCCTCGACTCACACACGCGGGGGAGGGAACGCCGCCTTGGAGCGGTATGCGTGACGCCGCCGAGACAACCGGCCTGTTGCACGGTGTGACGCACGTCTCGGGAACCCCGGTCCATGGATCGACAGCTGACTGAGGTGACGACAACCTTGCGTGCGCGTATTCGAGCGGGGGATCCGCAGGCCTTCGCGGAGCTCTTCGACCAGTACGCGAAAACCATCTACAACCATGCCTACCGGCTGACCGCCGACTGGTCGGCCGCAGAGGACATCGTTGCGGCGACTTTTCTGGAAGCGTGGCGAAGCCGAGGGCGCCTGGAGGCGGAAGGCGGGAGCGTACGCCCGTGGCTGCTGGGCATCGCCACCAACCTCGTACGCGCCCAGTCGCGCAGCAACCGGCGCTACAAGGCGGCCGCCCGCGCTGCGAGCGCCAGGGGAGAGGCGACGGTGACCGATCACGCCGATGAGGTCGTCGGCCGCCTGGACGACCGCCATCGCCTGGCCGCCACCGTGAGAGCGCTCGCAGGACTGCGCCGCACCGAACGGGAAGTGCTCAGCCTGTGCCTGTGGCAGGGCCTGGACTACGCGGCGGCCGCACAGGTCCTCGAGATCCCGGTGGGCACGGTGCGCTCCCGGCTCTCCCGCGCCCGCAAGAAGCTGGCAAAACTCGCCGACGCAGAAACTCCCGCCTCATTTCGGGAACCCCGACCGGCGAACCAGCAGGTAAGAGGGGACCGCGCGACCGCGGCCCGGCCCGCACAGGAAGGAATCCGGTGAACATGCGTCAGCCCCGTCCGCTCAGCGACCACAGCCTCACGCCTGATGAATGGCCCGAGGGCGAGCACCTGCTCGCCGTCGAGGAAGCCGACCTTCCCGCAGGCCGCCATGCCTTCCACAAGGACGCACTCATGACCCGCATCCAGCAGGACACCCAGACCGCCGCCTCTCCGGCCGCGCCGCCGGGGCGCCGCAGGCTTCCGCGCGCCCTGATCATCCTGCCCGCCGCCGTGTGCTCGCTGGCCCTTGCAGCCGCGGGCTTCCTCGCCGTCACCGGAGGCGACACCGTCAAGGAGGCGGCCGCCGGACCGGCGCTCACCGCTCCGGTCGGTGCGAGCACCCCCGCGGGCGTTCCGCAGCTCCTGGAGCGGATCTCCCTCGCCTCGGCCAAGAGCCCCCGCGTGCACGTCGGCGCGGACCAGTACGTGTACATCGAGAGCAAGGTCGGCACCACCTACGAGAAGACGGTCGACGACAAGACCACCCTGGTCAGCGATGGGATCCACCGTCGCCAGGTGTGGAGCTCCCCCGACGGCGCCGAGGGATGGCTGATCGACCCGGCGGTCTCCCCGCCCGGCGGTGAGAGGCTCGACCGGACCAACGAAAAGGGCGAGAGCGAACCGGCCTACCTCAACGCGCCCACCTACGACTACCTCGCCACCCTGCCGACCGACCCCGACGCCCTCCTGGCGAAGATCTACAGGGAGACCGAGGGCATGGGGAACAACCGCGACCAGCAGGCCTTCACCACCATCGGCGACCTGCTGAACGAATCCCTGCCGCCCGCCGAGCTGTACACCGCTCTGTACTCAGCGGCCGCTGAGATCCCCGGAGTCGTCAAGGTCAAGGACGCCGTCGACGCCGCCGGCCGCCACGGCGTGGCCGTCGCCCGCCTGGACGAGACCTCCGGCGCCCGCACAGAATGGATCTTCGACGCCGAGACCTACACCTACCTCGGCGAGCGCACCATCCAGGTCCGCCCCAACGGAGGCGACTCCGGCCTCATCGAGCCCGGCACCGTCCTCCACACCGAGGCCGTCACCCTCCGCCAGGCCGTCGACGAGCTCAAGGAAGTCCCCTCCTCCGGCGCGTAGCCGTTGAGCGTCGACCGAACGGCCGGTGACGTCGAGGAGCCTGGCGGGCCTGCCTTGACGTCACCGGACGCACAGGGGTGGCTGCCCTCAGCGCGTGTGTGCTTCGAGGCGTGCCGCATCCGTTTCGGGGCTCGCGTTCCCGTTGCCGGGCAGCAGGCTTTCGACGAGCAGCATCATCCGGCGGGAGGGGCCTTCCGGGCCCATGGCCGCCGCGAGGACCTGCGCGCCGTCCAGAATGATCAACAGCTGGTCGGCCAGGGCGTCGGGATCCGCGGACCCGGCCTGGCCGGCCTGTTCGCGCAGCCAGTGGAGCACTTCCCGCTTGTGGGCCGACGCCGCTCGGTGGGCGGGGTGGGTCTCGTCGGGGAACTCGTTGGTGACGTTGAGCGTCGCGCAGCCGCGATAGCCCGGCTGGCCCATGGCGGTGACGGTCATGTCGAACAGGGCGAGGATGCGCTCGCGGGCACCGGGAAGCGCCGACGTCGCCTGGTTCAGGCGTTCCCACCATGCCGTGTTGCGGTCCACCAGGTAGGCGGCGACCAGTTCGTCCTTGGTGGAGAACTGGCGGTAGAGCGTGGCGTTGGCCACCTGGGCGGTGTTGATGACCAGGTCCATGCCGACGGCGCGTACGCCCCGGGAGTAGAACAGGTCTCCCGCGACGTCCAGGATGTGCCGTCGGGTCTCCTCGGCCGAGCGCCTGGCCACGGCGCCTCCCCTCCTTGCGCGGTCACTTCCCGCCCTCCCCATTATGTGACGGAACGTTCTCTTCTGCAAATTTGACAGAGAGAACGTTCCGTCACAACATGTGCGAGAACGTTCCGTCACATCAGGCGGACGCCCTTCCAGGCATCAAGGATGATCATGCAGATCGATTTCACCGGGCGTACCGCCCTGGTCACCGGCTCGACCCTGGGCATCGGCCTGGCCACGGCCGAGGGGTTCGCCCGCGCCGGGGCGCGCACGGTCCTCAACGGCCGTGACGAGACACGGCTCAAGGCGGCGGCCGAGGGCATCCGGGAGCGGGTGCCCGGAGCCGACGTCGTGACCGTCGCCGCGGACGTCTCCACCGCCGAGGGCGCGCAGGCGCTGCTGGAGGCGGTGCCGGAGGTGGACGTCCTGGTCAACAACACCGGTGTCTTCGCCTCCGCGCCGGTCCTGGAGATCGAGGACGAGGAGTGGCGCCGCTTCTTCGAGGTCAACGTGCTGAGCGGGGTGCGGCTGGCCCGCCAGTACCTGCCCGGCATGATGGAGCGCGGCTTCGGCCGGGTCGTGTTCGTCTCCAGCGAGACGGCGATCGACACGCCCCTGGACATGGTCCACTACGGGGTCACCAAGACCGCCCTGCTGGCAGTGGCCAGCGGCCTGGCCAAGGCCGCGGCCGGCACCGGCGTCACGGTCAACTCCGTCCTGCCCGGCCCGACGCACACCGAGGGCATCGAGGAGTACGTGACCGCTCTCATCCCCGAGGCGGAGTCCTTCGACGCGGCACAGCGAGAGTTCATCGCCCGCTTCCGCCCCACCTCGCTGATCCAGCGGCTCATCCGGCCGTCCGAGGTCGCCGATCTCATCCTGTTCACCAGCTCCGACCTGGCTTCGGCCACCACCGGCGCGGCGCTCAAGGTCGAGGGAGGCACGCTCAACACCCTGACTCCGTGACGCTGTAGTTTTCGGAGGCCATCTCGGAGAGCGGACCCTCTCGGGAAGGCGTGCGGTCCGGCTCGGTCGGCCGCACGCCTTCGGCCCCCCTCGCAAAAGTGCCGGCTCGTCCACCCGCCCCGATGCCGATCCTTACGGGGCCGGGGCCCGGTCCGCCGGGTGCGACGCGGGTGCCGGGCATGCTTTGCTGTGCCGGTGGCGCATGACAGACGTGGCGGGGTGCCGAGCCTCGATCTCCTGGTGACCTTCCTGGAGATCTACCGGGCCGGGTCGCTGTCGGCCGCGGCGCAGAGGCTGAAGGTGACGCAGCCCGCGGTGAGCGGGCAGATCGCACGCCTGGAGGAGCAGATCGGCGAGCCGCTGTTCGTGCGCACGCCCCAAGGGGTGACGCCGACGCAGCGCGCGGTGGTCCTGGCCTCCCACGTCGGGGCGCACGTCGACGGGCTGCGGGCGGCCCTTTCCGCGGACGGGCCTGCGCTGGGAGGCACGGTGCGGGTCGGCGCCGCGGCCGAGCTCACGGCCCTGCGCCTCGCCCCGGTGCTGGCCGACCTGGCCAGGAGGGGCGTGCGCGTGCACGCCACCCACGGTCTGGCCGGGGACCTGCTGTCCGCGCTGGCCGAGGACCGGCTGGACCTGGTCGTCTCGGCGGTCCGCCCCACGCAAGCCGCTGTACTGGCGGAGCCGTTCATCGACGAGGAGTTCGTCCTCATCGCCCCTCCCTCGCTGGCCCACACCATCGACTCCGGACGGCTCGCGGCCGAACCGGTGGCCGCGCTGGCGCACCTGCCGCTGGTCGCCTACGACGCACAACTGTCGATCGTGCGCCGTTACTGGCGCAGCGAATTCGGTCGGCGGCCCCCGAATCGGGTGATGATGGTCGTGGCCGACCTCCGGGCGATCCTGGAGGCGGTCGTGGCGGGCGCCGGGATCTCGGTCCTTCCCCGCTACGTTGCGGCGCCCTCGCTTCGCTCCGGCTCGGCGGTCGAGCTGCACCGGCCGGAAGCGGCGCCGCTGAACACCCTCTACCTGGCCGTACGGCGTGGCGCCCCGGCGAACCGTGCCGTCACCGTTCTGCGTGACCACCTCCAGCAGGCGGCGCGCGACTGGGGCAGCCTGTAACGGTTTCACCGCTGGCTTTCCCGATGCCGACGTGCAGGCGGTACACCACGCCGATCGTCCCCAGCCCTTCCTCTCCTGCCGTCCCGCACCGGTCTGTCCCGCGTGTCCACCGCCTGGCCATAAGGAAAATTATGGCGGGTCGGGATGGTGGCGAACTTTTCTCATAGCTCCGGAAGTTGTCACGGGCAGCGCGGCAGGACTGCCGCGCGACCCGGGCGCCAGGCGCCGCAGTTTCCCTTGTGAGGAGAGCACTCATGTCGAAGGTCTTGATGGTCATCTCGGGCGCGGACAGCCTGACGCTGGCCGACGGTTCCGTCCACCCGACCGGGTATTGGGCCGAAGAGGTCGCCGCCTCCCACCGGGTCTTCACCGAGGCCGGGGTCGAGGTGGTCCTCGCGACGCCGGGCGGCGTCCGGCCGACCGTCGACGCACTCAGCCTGGACGAGCGCGGCGGGGTCTCCTCCGAGGACGCGCAGACGTTTCGCGCCTACCTCGACGGCCTCGCCGACGGGCTCGCGCACCCGCTGCCCCTGGCGCAGCTGAACGGCGACGACTACGACGCGATCTACCTGCCCGGCGGGCACGGACCGATGGCCGACCTCGTCGGTGATGCCGATCTCGGCCGACTGCTGAACGCCGCGCAGGCCGAGGGCAAGACCGTGGCGGCGCTGTGCCACGGGGTCGCGGCGCTGCTGAGCGCCACCGGTCAGGATGGGGCCTTCACCTTCGCCGGCCGCACGGTGACGTCTTTCACCGACGAGGAAGAACGTCAGGGCGGACTCGGCGACGACTCGCCCTACTTCGTGGAGAGCCTGCTGCGCGAGAGGGGAGCCGTGCTCCAGACCGGCGCGGCCTGGAGCGACACCGTCGTGCGCGACGGCAACCTCGTCACCGGACAGAACCCCCAGTCCAGCGTCTCCACAGCCCGCGCCGTTCTCAAGGGCCTCCTGGAGGGCTGACACCCACGCGAAGGACCATCCATACGTCCGGAACCTTCGGGACGGCTGGTGTCCGTCGTGCGGAGTCAGCCGACCTGGAGGGTGGCCATCATGGCCATGTCCTCGTGTTCGAGGTTGTGGCAGTGGGCGAGGTACCGGCCGCGGTAGGCGTCGAAGCGGACGGCGAGGTGGATTTCGGCGCCTGGAGGGAGCTCGACGGTGTCCTTCCATCCGGCGTCGTAGGGGCCTGGGCCGGCTGAGCCGCGGCCGAGTACCTGGAAGAACGCTCCGTGCAGGTGGAAGGGGTGTCGTTCGACGCTGAGGACGGTCCAGCGTTCGGTGACGCCGAAGGCGGGGCGCAGGTGGGGGACGGCCGGGTTGAAGGGCTTGCCGTTGATCTGCCATTGGGAGCCGTTGCGGGAGAAGACGAGTTGCCGGTGGGCGCCGTCGGGGGTGAGCGCGGGGATGTCGGACAGCCGATCGGGGATTTTCGTGTCGTCGGCCGCTTTGCGGGTGATGTGGAAACGCATGATCTGTCCGGCCCCGCCGGTGTCGGCGAGGTTGACGAGGGTGGCGGTGGAGCCGACGGGGTAGCGGGAGAAGTCGACGACGACGTCGAAGCGTTCGGCCGGTGACATGCGCAGGGTGGTGTGGCGGACGGGCGCTGCCAGAAGGCCCCCGTCCCCTCCGATCTGCGTGAACTCGCTGACGGCCGGGCCGTCGAGGCGGAGTTCGTATCTGCGGGCGTTCGAGCCGTTGACGAGGCGGAGCCGGTAGCGGGCGGCGTCGACTTCCAGGTAGGGCCAGGGTGTGCCGTTGACGAGGATGACGTCGCCCTGGGCGCCGCCCATGATGGACTCGTCCATGCCCGGGGCGCCGAGCAGGCTGGGGTCGGTGGCGGGGTAGGCGAGCTGGCCGTCGGTGTCGAAGGCCCGGTCGCAGATGAGCAGGGGGATCTCGCGGTCGCCGCGCGGCAGCGGAAGCGCGTCGTCTTCGTCGTCGCGGACGACGCACATGCCGACGAGGCCTTTCCAGACCTGGGCTCCGGTGAAGTCCATGCGGTGGTCGTGGTACCAGAGGGTGGCGGCGCGCTGCCGCATGGGGAAGGCGTAGGTGCGCTGGTGGGTGCTCACCTGGGCGTGCGGATCGTGCATCATGCCGTGCCCGCCGTGCCCGCCGTGCCCGCCGTGCCCGCCGTGGCTGCCGTGGCTGCCGTGGGAGGCGTGGCCGTCGGCGAGGCGGGCGAGGCTCCGGGGGTAGAGCAGGTCGGTGGGGAAGCCGTCCTGTGACGGCGGGGCGATCCCGCCGTGCAGGTGGGTGGCGATGGGGACGGGCAGCAGGTTGGTCTGGCGCAGGATCATCGGAGTGCCGGACCGGGCCTCCAGATAGGTGCCGGGGAAGGCGCCGTCATAGCCCCAGATCTTCGTGGAGTAGCCGGGCAGGATCTCGGCGGTGCCTTCCCTGAGGGCCATGTCGTAGTGGTCGCCGTCGGGTCCGGAGCGGGCGGGCTTGGCGGGGACGGGGATCGGCAGGGGCAGCGTGTAGGGCTGGGGGAGTCGTGCGGCGCTGGTGAGGGTGCCGGGCCCGACCGTGCCGCCGCCCGCGCATGCGGTGAGCGCGGCGGGGGCCAGGGCGAGGCCGGCGAGCTTGAACAGGTCGCGGCGGGTGGGGCCGGTCATGCGGGGTTCTCCTGGGCGGGCGGGGCGGCGAAGAGCAGCGGCAGCGTGGCGATGACGGCGGCGAACAGGCCGACGCCGAGGGGGACGTGGAGCCACATGCGGTGGTCCATGCCGGCGGTCAGCTGGACGATCTCCAGGACGAAGATCGCGGCCATGAGCGGCACGGCACGAGGCCCGACGAGGCGCTTGCGGCGGGCGACGGCGGCCATGGCGGTGAGGACGAGCGCGATGGTGGAGACGATGGCGGCGTTGTCGCCGTGGCTGCCGATGGCGTTGTCTCGACCGGACAGGAACATCCCGGCGAGGACCGGCTGGAGCGCGTAGGCGAGGGCGTGGACGACGGCGGTGACGCGCAGGGCGATGAGCATCAGCGGGCTCCGCTCTCGTGCAGGGGGCGGCGGGTGGTGAGGGCGGCCGACATACGGGCGGCCAGGAGGATCCCGTCGGGGGACAAGGGAGGACCTTTCTCGCGCAGAAGGGGAGGTGGGGTGCGGCCCGCAGGCGGGCGCGGGGCGGCCCCGGAACGGGGCCGCCCCGAAGGCCGCTTACAGGGCGGTGTCAGGAATCCAGGAGCCGTGGATGCCGCCGGTGACGCGGCGCGGGAGCTGGACCGCGGCGATCTGGTCGAGGTCGGAGGCGTCCAGGACCAGCAGGCGGGAGGAGTCCTGCTCGAGGTCGGAGATGACGGTGAGCAGGTAGCCGTCGTCCTCGTTCGCGGCGCCTGCGGCGGGGACGAAGACGGCCTCGCTGGGCAGGCGGGCGTCGCCGACCTGGTGGACGCGGCGGGCGCCGGTGGTGCGGTCGTACTTGACGACGCCGTAGCCGCCGTTGCCGTCCTGGTCGGGGAAGGAGATGGCGTAGGTGTAGCGGTTCTCGGCGCCGAGGTAGTCCTCGTTGAGGGTGGGGAACTCCACGGCGAGGTCGTCGATGACCTGCTCGTCGACCGAGCCGCGCTCCAGGTCGATGCGCCAGCGGCGGGTGTAGGAGCGGGTGTTGGGCTCGGTGCCGCGGCCGGGCGCGCCGACCCACCAGTTCCAGGACAGCTGGAAGCCTTCGCGGTCGACGGTGGGGCCTTCCAGGACGATGCCGCCGCTGGGGTCCTCGTAGGCGTTGGCGGCGTGGAGCATGTTGCCGGGCTCGATGTCGAACCAGCGGATCTTCGTGGCGCCGTCGGCGGTGCGGGGCATGACGCCGATGCGGGAGGGCTGCGCGTCGCTCCAGCCGTAGGGGATGCCGGAGTGCTCGGCGGGGTCGAAGGTGACGGCCCCTTCGATGAAGACGATGTGCTGGCGGGTGATGGCGAAGTCGTGCTTGAGGGAGGCGGTCGCGCCGGGGATCTCGGCGCTGTGGACGATCCGGCCCTCGGCGTCGGCGATGTAGTAGATGAGGTAGGGCGGGAACGGCGAGGAGCCGAAGAAGTGCAGCTCGCCGGTGACGGGGTCGGTCTTGGGGTGGGCGGTCATGGCGGAGCGGAGCCTGCCGTCGAAGTCGTAGGCGCCCACGGTCTCCAGCTCGGCGTCGAGCTCGAACGGGAAGTTCGCCTCGCACAGCGCCAGCAGGCGGCCCGCGTGTTCGATGACGTGGGTGCCGGCGGTGCTCGCGGTCAGGTCCACCCCGCGCTCGGTCATGTAGGGGGCGCCCTCGAGGGCGGGCGTGCGGACCCAGCGGTTGCGGTACCACTCGGCGCGGCCGTCGCGGAGCCGGATGCCGTGGACCATGCCGCTGCCCTTGAACCAGTGGGTCGGGGTGACGCCCGGCTTGGGGTTGTGGCTGTTGCGGATGAGCCGGCCGTTCAGCTCCGGCGGCAGGTGGCCCTCGACGGTCAGGCCGGTCGCGGTGATCTCGTCGACGGCGGGGGCGTAGTGGCCGGTCAGGTAGGGCTTGGCGGTCATGGCGAATTCCTGTTCTTCGATGTGGTTCGTACGGTTCGTGGGGTGAGGGGGCGTCATCAGGCGGGCTGCTCGGCGCGGTCCTTGAGGGCCGCGAGCCAGGATTCGAGCGACTGCCGGAGGGCCTGGCCGAGGTGTTCGGCGGCGGCGTCGACGGGCGCGCCGGCCCAGGACTCCTCGGTGCGGACGGTGACGCGGTCGCCGTCGGCGGTGAACGTCCAGACGTGGACGCCGTCGATGCCGCTGGCCGGGCCGCCCCACACGATGCGCTCGCCGGGCACGACCTCGTAGACCGTCGAGGTGATGTCCAGGCCGTGCGTGCTCCAGCGGAAGGAGCCGCCGGGCTCGACCGGGCCGTCCAGGACGGCGCTGTCGATGTCGCCGTTCCAGGTCGGCCAGGCCTCGATGCCGGTGTGCAGGGCCCAGACCCGCTCCAGCGGGGCGTCGATGGTGGTGGACAGGCGGACGATCACCGGGGCGGTCTCGTCGATGGTGCGCATCTCGTGGTTCCTTTCGGGGGTGCGGGTGGTGCGGGTCAGGTGGGCGGCCAGCGCGGCCGTGGTGAGCAGGACGGCGGCCGAGACGGCGAAGGCCGCGCGGTAGCCGTCGGTGAGGGCTTGGAGGTGGGGAAGGGAGGAGCGGGTGGTGAGCGATCCGGCGAGGGTGGCCAGGACGGCCAGGCCCACGGCCCCGCCCACCTGCCGGGTGGTGTTGACGAGACCGCCCGCCGTGCCGGAGTCGGCCTTGGCGACACGGTCCATGGACAGGTCGGTGAGCCGGACGAACGCGACGCTCAGGCCGAGCCCGATCAGGACGCTCGGGCCGAGCACGTCGGCGAGGTAGGAGCCGTCGGCGCTGATCCGCGACAGCCACAGCAGTCCGGCGGCCTCGACGAGCAGTGCGGCGGGCAGGGCGCGGGAAGCGCCGATCCGGGTGGTGATCCGGGGCGACAGGGCGGAGCCGAGCATGATCGCTCCGGCGAGCGGGAGCTGCCCGAGCCCGGTGAGCAGCGGTCCTTCGCCCAGGACCTCCTGCTGGTAGAGCGGCAGGAAGAAGAACAGGGCGATCCACACCGATCCGAACAGGGCCATCAGCGTGTTGGCCGCGGCCACCCGGCCGCCCTGGAACAGCCGCGGCGGGACCAGCGGATCGGGGTGGCGGCGTTCGGCGAGGACGAACAGCACGCCGAAGACCAGGGCACCGGCGAGCGCGCCCAGGACACGCGGGTCGGTCCAGCCCTGCTCGCGGGCCGTGGCCAGCCCCCACACCAGACCCGTCAGGGACAAGGTGACCGTGACGGTGCCGAGCAGGTCGAACCGGCCGCTGCCGCGTTCGGCGGACCGCGGTACCGACGCCGCGACGGCCGCCAGCACGGTGAAGGTCCCCGCGGCGACGGCGAAGAACAGTGCCCGCCAGCCCCACACCTGGGCCAGGAGGCCTCCCAGCAGGACTCCGGCGGCGCCCCCGGCACCCGAGACCGCGCCCCACACCCCCAGCGCCTTGCCGCGCCCGGGACCCGGCGGGAACAGCCCCATCACCACCGCCAGCGCAGCCGGTGCGACGGCCGCCGCTCCCATGCCCTGCACGGCCCGCGCGGCGATCAGCAGGCCCGCCGACGAAGCCAGCCCGGCCACCGCCGAGGCCGCTCCGGACACCGCCAGGCCGCCGAGCAGCACACGGCGGTGCCCCAGCAGGTCCGCAGCCCGCCCGCCGGCCAGCAGCAGCGCGCCGAAGACCAGTCCGTAGGCGTTGACGACCCAGGTCGTGCCGCCGTCCGTCAGCCCGGCGCCCTCCCGGATCTGCGGGAGCGCCACGTTCACGATCGAGTTGCCGAGCACGACGAGGAACTGCGCCGCGGCCAGGGCCGCGAGCGCGGGGCCCGTGGCTGTCTTACGCATCATCGACTCCATGGATGTGTGTGGTTGACCACTCACTCTTGTGCGGGAAAGAAGGCGGGGCCTGTGCCCCGCCGGAATGCCCCGCCGGAATGTCCCGGGCGGACCGCCCGGGAGGGGATCAGTAGTGTGTGATGCCCGCCGCCAGGGTCCGCGTCCAGGGCGCCTCGACCTCGTCGGCGCGCATCGACACCAGCAGGTGGCAGAGCATGCCCCGGGCGAAGAAGTCCTGGACCTGGGCCTCGCTGCCGCCCGACGCGCCGCGCACGTACTCCACCAGCCGGGCGTAGCCCTGCCGGACGGCCTCGCGCACGGCGGGTTCCGACACGGCCGCCGCCTGGGCGTGCAGCTGGATCAGCATGAGGTCGTTGTCGCTGATCAGCCGCGCGTAGGCGTCGCCCATCGCGCGCAGGACCGTCTCGGCCGAGCTGCCCGGCGCCGCGGCGACGGCCTGCTCCAGCGCGCCGCGCACCTGGACGAAGCACCGCTCGACGACCGCCACGAACAGCGACTCCTTGCTCGGGAACAGCCGGTAGACATAGGCCTGGGAGATCCCGGCGGCCTTGGCCACCTCCGTCGTGGTGGTGCCCCAGTAGCCGCGGGCGGCGAAGGCGCCGATCGCGGTGGTGAGCACCGTCTCCCGGCGCTCGTCCGCGGTGGACAGCTGCCGTGTTCGGTTGGTCGTCATGTGAGTAATAAACCACTCACACTTCTGGAAGTCAAATGCCCGGCCGCCCGCGGCGGTCGGGCGAAGGCGACGGCGTGTCGTACGCCGTCGTCGAAGCCGCGACGCCCGGACGGGTCAGCGGGTGAGGTGGGGCAGGAGGAGGGCGGCCACCTCGGGGGCGGCCTGCTCGGGGATCCAGTGGCCGACGCCTTCGAGGGTGTGGAAGGTGTAGGGGCCCTTGACGTGGTCGCGGGTGAGCGCGGCGGCCTTGGGGCCGAGGGCGGGATCGTCGTCGCTGAAGATGTAGAGGGCGGGGACGGTGACGTCGCTGCCGGTGAGGCGCGACGGGGGGTTGAAGGGCATGCCCCGGTACCAGTTGACGGCCGGGGTCAGGTTTCCGGGGGCGAGGAGGAAGTCGGCGTCCCGGGGGTTCATGCCCTCGCCGAGCCGTGATCGCGCGGCCATGGACGTGGTGAGGCGGGGGAGGAGGAGCTCGGGGAGCCAGGGGAGCTGGAAGAAGAACATGTACCAGGACATGAGGAACTGGCGGCTGGTGAAGAGGGCGCGGAGGAAGGCGACCGGGTGCGGGACCGAGAGCGCGGTCACCGTGGCGACCAGGTCGGGCCGGGCGGCCGCCAGGATCCAGGCGATCGAGGCGCCCCAGTCGTGGCCGACGACGTGGACGCGGCGGCCGTCCGGGGCGGCCGTGCCGATGAGGGCGACGACGTCCTCGGTGAGGGCGGTCATCCGGTAGGCGTAGCGGCCGCGCGGGCGGGCTCGGGGGGAGTAGCCGCGCTGGTCGGGGGCCAGAGTGCGGTAGCCAGCGGCGTGCAGGTGGGGGGCCAGTAGCTCCCAGGAGCGGGACGTCTGCGGGAAGCCGTGCAGGAGGACGACGATCTCGCCGTCGAGGGGGCCCTGGTCGGTGACGTCGAAGACCAGGCCGTCGCGGGTGAAGGCGGTGATCCGGGCGGCGGTCACGCGCGTGCCGCCGTGCGGTGCGGCGGGTGGCCGTTCGGGGGCCGGACCCACTGGCCGTGGAAGGTGTAGCCGAGGCTCTCCGGGACGGGGATCGTGCAGACGGGGCCGTCGGCGACGGCGCGGGCGTCGAAGACGACGATGTCGGTGGACTCCCCGGCGAGGTCGTTCTCGTAGGCGATCAGCCAGCCCTCGTCGTCGAGGACGCCCGCGTCGCGGGGGACGAACAGCGGCTCGCTGACGAGATGGCCTGGGCCGTAGTCGTACATGTCGGTCTCGCCATGTTCGGTGTCGTAGCGGGCGACCGCCGACAGCGCCATGCCGCCGGTGGCGCCGCCCGACGAGGCTCCGTAGACGTGGCGGTGGCGCGTGGTGGCGCGCCTCGGGTCGATGGTGGGCCACTCGAGCGGCTGCGCGTGGATCTGATGGGACTCGAGCCTGCCGGACGCGCTGACCCGGTAGCGCCACAACCGGCCGACGGGCAGACAGGACGGGTCGGTGAGATGGCTCATGCTGGAGATGGCCTCGTGCATGACGGTCCAGGAGCGGAAGCGCACCAGGTCGAACACGATGTCCGTGCCGTCGTCCCAGGCGCCGGCGAAGTGCCACTGGAACCACGGGTCGGCCTCGACGACGCGGAACGGGCCGCCCGCGCGGGGGACGAGCAGGATGCGGGTGGGTTCGTCGGCGTGCCAGCGCATCGCCTGGAACGCCGGGATCCGGCCGGACACCACGGCGGCCAGGTCGAGGATGACGGGGCCGAGGCAGAACACCAGGTGGGTGGCGGTCATCGCGAAGTCGTGGACCATGTAGCGGCGGGGCAGCCGGATCGACCGCAGGTGCTCCGACCACCGCCCCCGCCGCGAGCGGTAGATCTCCAGGCGCGGCCGCGGGCCGTAGACGCAGCCGAAGTTCCACAGCTCGGCGGCTTCCGGGTCCCAGCACGGGTGCGCCGAATACGGGGTGCCCAGGCGGCGGGCGAGCGGCCCGGCCGGCGCGAGCGCCCGGTCGAGGTCGCAGCGGCCGAGGGTCTCGAGCGTGCCGGGGTCCAGTTCCCAGGGGAGGTCGCCCTCCCAGAGCGCCAGCAGCCGGTCGTCGAACAGGGCGACCGAGGTGTTGGCCTGGGATTCGGCCGGCGGCAACCGCAGGTTGCGCAGCCGCCCGCCCACGGCGTTGGAACCGGCCAGCCGGACGGTCGGTCCGGGCCCGGCCTCGAGCGACGCCCGGTAGGACCGCGTCCGGACGTACCGCGAACGCACCCGCACCGGAGCGCCCGGGGCGAACGTCACCGAGCTGACGAGGCCGTCCCCGTCGATGGCGTAGTCGGACAGGTGGTTGCCCGCCCCGTTGCGGTAGAGGGTCCCGGCCAGCCCCTCGGGGACGCTTCCCTGACTCGGACGGAGTTCGGCGTCGACCTCTCGGGCCCGGCCGCCGTGCCGCATGTCCATGAGCGCTCCCATGTGATCGGTGAACACATTAATGTGAGCACTGATTACATAGGCGGCGGGGGCGGGTGTCAAGGTGTGGTAGGACTGGCTGCATGACCACCCGGACGGCCGGCCGGCCCTACCACCACGGCTCCCTCCCGGAGGCGCTGGTCGCGCACGCCGTCGAGCTGCTGGACGAGGCGGGCGCCGACGCGGTCGTCGTCCGCGAGGTGGCACGCCGCGCGGGCGTCTCCCCGTCCGCCCCGTTCCGGCACTTCCCCGACCGCGCCGCCCTCCTGTCGGCCGTCGCCGAGGCCGTCGCGGTGGACTTCGGCGCGATCCAGCTGGCCGCGGTCGAGGCCGCCGAATCCCTCCCCTTCCGCGCCCTGGGCACCGCCTTCGTCCGCTACGCCCTGGCCCATCCGCACCGCTTCGCCCTCCTGCGCGACACGGTCTTCACCCCCGCCCGTACCCCCGCCCTGGACGAGGGCCACCGCCTCTTCGTCGCGGCCATCACCGAGGTGATCACCGCCGGCCAGCGGCGCGGCGAGCTCCGCCGGGCCGACCCCGACCTCGTCCGCATCGCCGCCCAGGCCCTGGTCTACGGCCTCTCCCAGATGTTCGTCGACGACTACCTCGACCCCGCCCGCGCCGACACCCTCATCAACGACGTCATCGACCTCTTCGGCCTGGGCATCCTCGCCCCCGAGAACGAACTCCGCACCGCCCCCTGAAACCGCACGGCGTCGGCTTCCTCGCCGCTTGGGAAGCCCGGGATTTCGGCCGCGTCATCGCATGCCTTGACCGATCCGCCACCACGCGTGAGTGCTCTCCCTGATCGGAGGCGCATCACGAGTTGTGTTGAACGGGAGGAACAAATTAGACGATGCCGGGGACCACCCAGACGCCGGTGGTCGTGACGGTGTTGGGGCAGAACCAGTGGCTTCCCGAGGCGGCTTTGGGGACGGGGACGCCGGGGAAGCGGAACTGGAGATAGGGGTAGTAGGACAACGGTCGCTTGGGGTTGGTGCCGTGGTAGTAGTAGCCGCTGAAGGGACTCGTGTAGACGCAGGTGATACCGCCGAGGACGTTCAGCCGGATGGCGACCCGGAAACCGGTGACGGAGAGAAGTCCGTCGTAGTTGTAGCCGCTGGTGGGCGTGAGATTCCAGCTCCAGAACAAGTTCGGCCAAGCGGTCCTCGCGGAAGGGGAGGAGACCGGCAACGCCTCGATCGAGGAAATGGTGCCGGTGCAGCCGCCGAAGACGGCCGTGTCGATGGTGATGGCACCGCCGCTGGTGATGCTCCCCTCCAGGGCGGAGGAGGTGCAGGTGTCGGTGCCCAGGGCCCAGGTGAACGACAGGTCCTCTTCCAGCGTGGCGGTGAGGTCGCCCGCCGGCCAGGCCGAGGCGGGGGAAGCGGTGACGGAGACGGCGGTCACCGCGGTGACGGCGGCGGCCATCAGGATCTTGACGCGGGACATGGACCCTCCTTCGGGGAACGGATGCCCGAGGCTCGGCTGATGCCGAGTCGGATCGCAGGATTTCCAGGCGAAGGCGGCCGACGGGCCGGTGCCGTTGGATGTGACGGCCCCGTACATTTCTGGGCTGTCGAGTCGAAACATCTGGCGAAAGGCGCGAGCGGCCTCTCCTTGAATATCGGGAATGTCGTGGTGAAGGTAATTGATGAAAGGGGATCGGTCAATATTCGCAGAAGTTTTATGTATGGCCGGAATGTGACAGGTGTCGTGTGCATGGAAAGGGGCGGCACGGGCTGTTGCCTCCTGAGGGAACCATGTGCAGCCAATGCGGAGAGTTCATCGAGAAATCGATTCGCGGGCGAACGGGAGGAGGGCGAGCCAGATCAGTGCCGCACCCGCCGGGAGCAGGTTCAGATCGAGTGTGATGACGACGAAGCCGAGGACGGCCAGGACGGGGCTCAGGGCGGCCGCCGTCCTGCGGTACGGGGGGAGGAACGCGACCTGGACGAGTAGCGCGATCAGCCCGAGCATGAAGAACATCGGACCGATGTCGTACAGCGCTTGGGGGAGCACGGAGGGGACGTCCGCGTAACGGTCGGCGAGCATGCTTTTCTCGGCTGCGTCTGCGGCCTGGAGGCCGACGATGATGTCGACGATCGCGACGCGGACGAACGCCACGAGACCGAAGGCGGCGACCGCGGTCACGCTGCCTGCCGTGATCCGTCGTGCGGGGCCGCCGCCCGCGGCCCTCGCGTACAGGCCCGCGATCACTCCTGCGTACAGCAGGAGGGAGCCGAGGAAGAGCAGGTGCCCCACCGTCCAGGCGGGGCCCGGCCCGTACTGCCCGTCACGGCCGTCGACGAGCCGGACGACGCCGTACGCGAGCATGAGGGCGGGGGCCAGATGGAAGGCGATCCTGGTCATGGACGGTTCTCCTGGAGTTCGAGACCTGCGTTCTCACGCTCCCGATCCTCGGGGGAACCGGCGGCCGGGCGGATCGCCGCCGCGAGCGATCTCCGGGCATCGGTGACGCGGGGGAGGAAGGGGGTGCGGCTCCCCCGCGCGACGGAGTCAGGAGGGCGTGATCAGCCGGGACTCGTACGCGGCGATCACGGCCTGGACGCGGTCGCGGATGCCGAGCTTGGCCAGGACGTTGCTCACGTGGGTCTTCACGGTGTGCTCGCTGACGACCATGGCCGCCGCGATCTCGGCGTTCGACAGGCCGCGGCCGAGGAGGCGCAGGGTCTCGCGCTCCCGCTCGGTCAGGACCGACAGGCGGTCGGAGGGGGCCGTGCCGGCGCGCGGGCGGTTGCGCGTGATGTCGGAGATGAGGCGGCGGGTGACGGCGGGCGCGAGCAGCGACTCCCCCGCCGCCACCACCCGGACCGCGTGCACGAGGTCGTCGCGGCGCACGTCCTTGACCAGGAACCCGCTCGCGCCGGCGTAGAGCGCGTCGTAGACGTAGTCGTCCTGGTCGAAGGTGGTGAGCATGATGACGCGGGTCCGGGTCCGGGCGCACACGGCCTTCGCGGCCTCGATGCCGTCCATGCCCGGCATGCGGATGTCGAGCAGCACGACGTCGGGGTCGTGTTCGCCCACGGCGGCGATCGCGGCGGCTCCGTCGCCCGCCTCGCCCACCACCTCGATGTCGGGCTGCGCGTTCAGGATCATCGCGAAGCCGCTGCGGACGAGTTCCTGGTCGTCGGCGAGCACCACCCGGATCACGCGGCCACCGTCGCCGCGTAGGGCAGGCGGGCGAGGACCCGGAAGCCGCCGCCCGGCAGCGGACCGGCCTCGGCCGTGCCGCCGCAGGCGGTGACGCGTTCCCGGATGCCGATGAGGCCGTCGCCGCCCCGCCGCCAGCCCGGGTCGTTCTCGTCGTGGCCCTGTCCGTCGTCGGTCACCGTGATCTCCAGTTCGTGAGGGGTCCAGCGGAGCCGGACCTCGGCCGTCCGCGCGTTGGCGTGCTTCACCGTGTTGGTGAGCGCCTCCTGCACGATGCGGTAGGCCGCCAGGTCGACGTCGGAGGGGAGGCCGCGGCTGTCCCCCTCGACCGTGAGCCGCACCCTGACCTGGGTGCGGTCGACGTGCTCGATCAGGCCGGGCAGCGCGTCGACGGTCGGCTGGGGCGCGCGTACGCCGTGGTCCCGCTCCTCCTTGAGGACGCCCAGCGTGCGGCGCAACTGGACCATCGCGTCGCGGCCCGCGTCGGCGATCGCGTCGAAGACCCGTTCGGCCTGGTCGGGATCGGAGCGGACCACCACCGGGCCGGCCTCGGCCTGCACGACCATGATGCTGACGGCGTGGGCGAGCACGTCGTGCATGTCCCGGGCGATGCGGGTCCGTTCCTCCGCAGCCGCCCGCGCCGCCTCGGCCTCGCGTTCGCGTTCGAGTTGCGCGGAGCGTTCCGCCAGCGCGTTCGACCGTTCCCGTGCGGTCCGCGCCAGCGTGCCGAGAAGGAACGCCGTCATGGGCAGGAGCAGCGTGAACATGAACTCGTCCGCGTCGTTCTTCTTGACGAGCAGCGCGCCGAACGGGGTCGACACCACGAGCGCGCCGATGAAGCCCCAGCGCTGCCAGCGGTGCCGTCCCAGGTCGGCGAGGGTGTAGATGGCCACCAGCGCGCCGTACTGCAGCATCAGGCCCGGCCGGTCGTACAGCGACACCGCCATGGCGAAGCCCGCCACGACCAGCGCGATCGCGAACGGCGCCCGCCGCCGCCACACGAGCGGCACGACCGTGCCGAGGTTGAACACCAGGCCGAGCGGCGTCGCCTCCGGCGCCGTGGCGAACGGCACGAGCACCGGGACGGCGACCGCCGCGGCGATCAGCACGTCCACCAGACGGCCGTCACCCGTACGCGACCACGGCCGCGGACGCCGATGCCACCGCGCGGAGGGACTCAAACCGCGGTATCGATCCGACATCCCCTCAGTATCGGCCCGTGCGGGGTGGTTCACCTCGGTCGCGCGAGGGATTCCGAGGCTCCGACGGTTCACAGGCGTCACGACCGCGCAGGCCGGAGGTGTTCGCGCCTGGCAGGCCCTGGAACCGCCGCCCGGTCGTTCAGGAGCGGAAGGACGCCAGGCCCGCGACGGCGAAGTCGAGGGCGGCCTCGAAGGCCTCGTCGAGGTCCGCGGTTCCGCCCTGCTCGTTCAGCGCCCCGGTCGTCTCGCCGAGGACGAAGCCCGACAGGAGGGAGAACAGCGTCTTGCGGGCGTGGACCAGTCTCTTCTCGTCGACGCCGGCCGCGGCGAGGATCGGGTCGAGCGCCTGCCAGATCAGGTGGTCGTGGCCGGTCACCTCCGGGTGCGACTGCGCGTACAGCCACAGGGAGGGGTGGCGGCGGGCGAGGGAGCGGCAGGCGTGGCCGAGGGCCCGCAGCTGCTCGGGCCAGGCGCCGTCGGCGGCGGGCAGGTCCAGCCGGGCGCCGACCATGGCGCAGACCCGCTGCAGCAGCGCCGTCCTGCCGTCCACGTGGTGGTAGAGCGACATCGGGTTGACGTCGAGCTCCACCGCCAGCTTGCGCATGGACAACCCCTCGACCCCGCCCGCGTCGATCAGGCGCAGTGCCGTCGCGTAGATCTCCTCGGGCGTCAGGGGCGCGCCTCGGCGCGCGTTCACAGCCATACGCCGTATGGTAACGTCCGCCATACAGTGTATGGAAGGAGCTCCCCATGTCCGCGACCCGGTCCGTCCCCGTCCTGCGCGGGATGCCCGTCCTCGGCAACGCTTTGCGGCTGGCGGCCGACGTGCCCACGGACTTCCTCGTGGAGACCGCGGGGGAGCACCCCGAGGGGCTCTACCGGCTGGACGTCCTCGGCCGGAGCCCCCTGTTCGTCTACGATCCCGACCTGGTCGCCGAGATCTGCGACGAGACGCGGTTCTACAAGAGCGTCGCCCCGCCGCTGTCCCTCGTGCGCGACTTCGCCGGCGACGGCCTGTTCACCGCCCGCGGCGACGAGGAGGTCTGGGGGCACGCGCACCGCATCCTGATGCCCGCCTTCGGCCAGCGGTCCATGAAGGCGTACTTCCCCCAGATGCTCGAGGTCGCGCAGGAGCTCGTCGCCTCCTGGAGCGGGCGGCAGGGCGAGGACCTGAGCGTCTCCGACGACATGACGCGGCTCACCCTGGACACGATCGCGCTCACCGGCTTCGACTACCGGTTCGGCTCCTTCTCCACCCCTGAGCTGCACCCGTTCCTGCAGGCGATGGGCCGCGCCCTGACCGAGGCCATGGTCCGCGCCCGGCAGCCCCCCTTCGTCACCAGGGCGCGCAGGAGGCGCGAGGAGACCTACCAGGCCGACATCCGCGCCATGCAGGAGCTGGTCGACGACGTCATCCGGCGGCGCCGCACCGGTGACCGCGACGGAGGCCGAAGCGGCGGCACGGACCTGCTCGGCCTGATGATGGAGGCCGCGGACCCGCGCACCGGGGAGCGGCTGTCCGACGAGAACATCCGCAACCAGGTGCTGACCTTCCTGATCGCCGGGCATGAGACGACCAGCGGGCTGCTCTCCTTCGCCCTGTACAACCTGCTGCGCAACCCGCACGTCCTGGCCCGCGCCTACGCCGAGGTCGACCGGCTGCTCCCGGACGGCGCGGCGCCGACCTACGAGACGGTGATGAGGCTGGACGTGATCCCCCGCGTCCTGGACGAGACGCTGCGGATCTGGTCCCCCATTCCGGGCTTCATCGTCAAGCCCTTCGCCGACACCGAGATCGGCGGCTACCCGGTGCGCAAGGGCCAGCAGACCTTCGCCCTGCTGCCGGCGCTGCACCGGCACCCGAAGGCCTGGGACCGTCCGGAGGAGTTCGACATCGACCGGTGGCTCCCCGAGAACAGGAAGGACCACCACCCCGCCGGATACAAGCCGTTCGGCAACGGCGAACGCGCCTGCATCGGACGCCAGTTCGCCCTCACCGAGGCGCGGCTGGCCCTCGCCCTCGTCCTGCGGAGGTTCGCGATCAGCGACCCGCACGCCTACCGGATGCAGGTCAAGCAGACGCTCACCCTCAAACCGGAAGGCTTCACCGTCCGGGTCCGCGAACGCCGCCCCCACGAGCGCGCCGCGACCGCGGAACCGGTCACGCTCCGGACCGCCGAAGAGGAGCGGATCGAGCCGGTCGCCGCCGGAACCCCCCTCACCGTCGCCTACGGCTCCAACCTCGGCACCTGCGCCGCCATCGCCGAACGGCTGGCCGAACGCGCGGGCCGGTCCGGCTTCGCCGTCACCCTGGCCGCCCTCGACGACCTGGCCGCCGATCCGCCCCGGCGGGGAGTGCTCGTGGTGATCGCCGCCAGCTACAACGGCAGGGCGCCCGACAACGCCCAAGCCTTCGACGCCCTCGACGAACTCCCGCCGCTGGAAGGGGTGCGGCTGGCGCTGCTCGGCTGCGGCGACACCCAGTGGCCGACCTACCAGGCATTCCCCCGGCGGGCCTTCGCCAAGCTCACCGGTGCGGGGGCCGTACCGCTCGTGGAGCGCGGAGAGGCCGACGCGGCCGGCGACTTCGACGGCGGCGTCACCGCGTGGACCACTGCGCTGTGGTCGGCGCTCGCCGCCGAGTACGGCACGACCGCCGCGGCGAGCGCTCCCCGCTACGAGATGGAGGTGCTCACCGAGGCCGACGTACGGCCCGCGGTGATCTCCGCGGCGGCCGTCCCGCTGACCGTGGTCGAGAACGAGGAGCTGACCGGCGACCCGGCGGGGTTGTGGGACTTCACGCTGGAGGCGCCCCGCCCCGGCGTGCGCTCGATCACCGCCGCCCTTCCCGAAGGGGTGTCCTACACGGCGGGCGACCATCTGGCCGTCTTCGCCAAGAACGACCCCGAGCAGGTGGAACGGGCGTTGCGTCTGCTGGGCGTTCCCCGCGACCAGGTCGTCCGGCTGCGCGCCCGGGGGACGACGCACCTGCCGGTGGACGCCCCGGTGACCGCAGGGCTGCTGCTGACGGAGTTCGCCGAGCTCCAGGAGCCGGCCACCCGGTCCGACCTGGAGACGCTCACCGCGCACACGCCCTGCCCGCACACCCGCAGGCAGCTCGCCCTGCTCGGCGACGCCTACGCCGATGAGATCCTCGCCAAGCGCGTCTGTGTGCTGGACCTGCTGGAACGCTTCCCCGAGGTCGCGCTGCCGCTCCCCGTCTTCCTGGAGACGGCCGGGCCGATCCGGCCGCGCTACTACTCGATCTCGTCGTCGCCGCTGGCCGACCCCGGCCGGGTCAGGCTCACCGTCGGCCTGGTGGAGGGCCCCGCCTGGTCGGGCGCGGGCCGGTACCGCGGCACCTGTTCGGCCTACCTGGCGGGCCTGGCGCCCGGCGAGGTGTTCTACGGTCACCCCCGCACGCCGGCGCCCCCGTTCCGGCTGCCCGCCGACCCGGCCGTTCCGGTGATCCTCATCGGCCCCGGCACCGGTATCGCCCCCCTGCGGGGATTCCTGGAGGAACGGGCCCGCACCGGCGCCACCGGTCCGGCCGAGCTGTTCACCGGCTGCCGCCACCCCGATCACGACCGGCTCTACGGCACCGAACTCGACACCTGGGAGAAGGCCGGACTCGTCCGGGTGCACACCGCCTTCTCCGCGCTGCCCGGCCATCCGATCCGGTACGTCCAGCAGGCCGTGGCCGCCGAGGCCGACCGGGTGTGGGAGCTGCTCGAGCGCGGAGCGCACGTCTACGTCTGCGGAGACGGCCTGCGCATGGCGCCCGCCGTACGGCGGGCACTGGCGCGGATCTGCGCGGAACGAACCGGCGGCGACGGCGAGGCATGGCTGCGCGACCTGGAGACCGAGGGCCGCTACCTGCAGGACATCTTCGCCTGAGGACACCGCCCGGCGGCGGTCGGGATCATCACCACGGCCCGCCGCCCGCGGTACGCTCCGGATCCGCGCCGCCGACCCGCCGCGGCGGCAGGGTCGGGCCATGAGTGAGGAGAGCGAGTGAGCGAACCGAGCTGGCTTCCCGGCCGTCCGATCGTGCAGGCTCCGATGGCCGGCGGGCCCTCCACGCCCGAACTCGTCGCGGCGGTCTGCGGGTCCGGCGGCCTGGGATTCCTGGCGGCCGGATACAAGTCCGCCGCGGACATGCGCGCCGAGATCGACCGGACCCGCGCCCTGACCGGCGAGCCGTTCGGGGTGAACGTGTTCATGCCCACCGCCGACACGCCCGAGCCCGGCGAACTGGATCGCTACCGGCGGGACCTGGCGGGCGAGGCGCGGCGGCTGGGCGTCGCCCTGGGGACGCCGCACGGCGGTGACGACGGCTTCGACGCCAAGATCGAGGATCTGCTGGCCGCCCCGCCCCCGGTGGTGAGCTTCACCTTCGGCTGCCCCGACGACTCCCTGATCCGAGCCTTCCAACGGCGCGGGACGGCGGTCCTGGTCACCGTCACCACGGTCGAGGAGGCGCGGTCGGCGGCGGCGGCCGACGGCCTGTGCGTCCAGGGAGCGGAGGCGGGCGGGCATCGGGGCTCGTTCACCAACGACGAGCTGGAGGGCGTCGGGCTGCACAGGCTGCTGAGCGATCTGCGGCCCCGCACCCGGCAGCCGCTGATCGCCGCCGGAGGCATCGCATCGCCCGTCGACCTCGGCGACGTGCTCGCCCTGGGCGCGGTCGCGGGCATGGCGGGCACGGCGTTCCTGCGCTGCCCCGAAAGCGGCACCAGCGCCGTTCACCGAGCCGCGCTCACCGACCCTCGCCTCACCCGGACCGCCATGACCAGGGCGTTCACCGGACGTCCCGCGCGCGGCCTGGTCAACCGCTTCCTGACCGAGCATTCGGCGCAGGCACCGGCAGCCTACCCCCATGTCCACCACCTGACCGCGCCGCTGCGCAAGGAGGCGGCCGCCCGAGGCGACGTCGACACCGTCCACCTCTGGGCCGGGCAGTCCTGGAGGCACATCCGCCAGGCCCCAGCGGCCGATATCGTCGCCGATCTCACCCGCCTTTGAGCGCCGCAGACGTCATCGTCGGGTGAGGGACCAGGTGGCCTGGACCTGCGAGAAGAGTCCACCGGTAAGGAGTCTCCGGACAGCCGCGCGGCTGAGTGACGTCAATCCGGCATCAAGTGACGTCACTATCTGCTTGACGTGACGTCGTAGCGGCGTCATAGTTGTGGCATGGACCTGATGCCGTACGTGGAGAACCTTCGTCGCGAGCTCGTCGTCGCCGCCGAGGCGGGCGGCCCGGAAGCCCGCGCGCTGGCCGAGCGCCTCACCGGCGTTCTCGAAGCAGCCACCAGGCTCGCCCTGCTGGAGGCGCTGTCGGCCGCGGCGGACGAGATCACCCGTGAGCTCGCGCCGGGCTCGGTCGACGTGCGGCTGCGCGGCGGCGACCCGGCGTTCGTGGTGACGCCGCCGCAGTCGGGTCCGTCCTACGAGGCCGCGGGCGGCGGGCAGGAGACCGCGCCGCCCGCCGTGCCGCCCGCCGCGCCGCCGACAGTGGAGGAGGGCGGCACCGCGCGGATGACCCTGCGGTTGCCCGAGCACCTCAAGCTGCGGGTGGAGGAGGCGGCCGGCAGGCAGGGGATCTCGGTCAACGCCTGGCTGGTCCGCGCCGTCTCCGCGGCGTTCGAGCCCGGCGCCGGGCCCCGTCCCGCCGACCGGCCGCAGCAGGCGCACAGCGGCCGCAGCTACACCGGCTGGGTGCGCTAGCCCGCCCGTCACCCGTCACCATTCTTCGCCCGGCCCCGAGGCCGGGATGCTCCACCGGACCCATGAGGAGGGCTCCGCCATGCCTGTTTTCGACACTCCCGAACCGATCACCGCCGAGATCGAGGTCTACTTCGGCCAGGTCCTCGTCCACGCAGGCGACCGCGCCGACACCGTGGTCGAGGTACGCCCCAGCGACCCGTCCAACGAGGCGAGCGTGCAGGCCGCAGAGCAGACGGCCGTCGAGTTCTCCGGCGGGCGCCTGCTGGTCAAGGGCCCCAGGCCCAAGGCCCTGGCGTACCTGCGGAGCTGGCGCGGCTCCGTCGAGGTGACCGTCGCCCTGCCGGCCGGCTCCCGCGTCGAGGGCAGATGCGCCGCGGGCGGCATCACGGACTTCGTCGCCACCGGCTCGCTCGGCCGGACCTTCCTGCACAGCATGAACGGCGACCTGCGCCTGGAGGAGGTCGGCCCGCTGGAGGTCAGGGCGTCCAACGGCGAGATCTGGGTGGGTCGGGTGAGCGGACCCGTCGAGGTGACCGGCTCGGTCGGGCCGATCCGGATCGGGGCCGTCGACGGTTCCGGCACGGTGAAGAACTCCACCGGCGCCATCATCCTGGGCGAGGTGACCGGCGACCTGCAGCTGAAGACCGGCGTCGGCGAGATCACCGTCGGCCGCGCGCTGGGCGGCCTGACCGCCAGGTCCGCGCACGGCCGGATCCGGATCGAAGCGGCGGTGAGCGGCACCGTCCACGTGGAAGGCGGCCACGGCAAGGTCGGCATCGGCATCCCCGAGGGCACGGCCGCCCGCCTGGACCTGCACACCAAGAACGGCGTGGTGCGCAACACCCTGACCGCCGCCGACGGTCCCGAGACCGCCGACGCGGTCGTCGAGGTACGTGCGCAGACCAACTGGGGCGACATCACCGTCCACCGTTCCTGACCTCCCGAACACCCGTAAGGAGTCCCCCCATGAGTGATGCGATCACGGCCGAAGGGCTGGTCAAGAGATATGGCGAGAGGAATGCCCTGGACGGGTTGAGCTTCTCCGTTCCGCAGGGGACGGTGCTGGCCTTGCTGGGTCCGAACGG
>NZ_PVZV01000013.1 GCF_002995495.1 Actinocorallia populi
GCGCCGATGGTACTGCACGGGAGACTGTGTGGGAGAGTAGGTCACCGCCGCAATCAACATCAGGAAAGGCCCCGGACATCGTCCGGGGCCTTTCCGCATTTCCAGGAGTGTTTTCTCGTCGTTTCCCGGGCCGGGTGCGGCTGCTGGGAGCGGCCCGGAGGAGCGGTGTCCTCCGGGCCGCGGGGACGTCAGTGCAGGACGCCCAGTTCGGTCAGGCACTTCTCGAGGAGGCTTTCGAGGCGTTCGATCCCGGCCGGCGCCAGGAGCCGTCCGTGTTCCTCCGCGGGCAGCAGGTCGACCACGCACCGCAGGTCCCAGTACGGGTGGTGGTCGTAGTTGCCGCGCACCTGCTCGAAGGCGGCGCCGAACGCGTCGGCGGCCTCGTGTCCGTACCGCAGCAGGAGGCTGCAGCGCATGTGGGCGACGTCGACGCCGATGGGCCCGTAGGAGGCACGGTCCCAGTCGACGATCCCGCACAGCCTCCCGCAGGCCCACAACGAGTTGTCGGGGTGGTAGTCGCGGTGGATGAAGTGCGGGGTGAACTCCGGCTGGGGGTCTGTGGCGACCTCCAGGGCCTTGTCCCAGATCCCGGGGTTGCGGGCGTGGAAGGGCGGCTGGCGGATCTGCAGCCGGTTGTGGGGCGTGTAGGGCGGCATCGTGGTGCCGCCCTTGACGTCGTGCAGGGTCACCAGCGCCGCGGCGAGCTGGATGAGGTACTCGGAGAGGTCCTCGGGCATGGGCCGCGGCTGGTGACCCGGCAGCCGGGTGATGAGCAGCGCAGGGGCGTCACAGCGGCCTCCGGAGGGGTCGGCGGCGATGAGCTGGGGGGTGGGGATCTCGCAGCCGGCCAGCAGGGCCAGGGCGGCTATCTCGCGTTCGGGCGGGAAGTCGGAGTCCCAGTCGGTCCAGCGGCGCAGCACCAGCCGGTGCACGGTGCCGGAGCGGGTCTCGACGAGCAGGGCGTGGTTGGTGTGGCTCGTCCCGCCGGTGATGGGCCGGATGGACTGCACCGCGCTGCCGGGGCCCAGGCACTCGCAGACCCAGCGCAGCGTCGCGTCGCCGGGCGGCCTGCCAAGGGGAAGTGCCCTGGGGATCTGAGCGTCCAGAGAGGCGTTGGCGGTGGTCACGGGTCCATGTAAACGGATGGAGAACGGGCAGAGGAGTGATTTTGCGAAGACCGAACGTAACACTTCACCGGTCGCGCACGTGGCCTTACGGCGCGCTGAGTGCGCACAGCCGCCGCAAGGCCACGTCCGGTGGGTTCCGTTACTCCTTGCCGTCCCGGCGGGGGCGGAGGAGGGCCTCGGCGAGGGCGAGCATCGTCTCTTCGAGGGTGGCGAGGCGCTTGAGGACGTCCTGGTGCACGGCCGACACCTTCTTGCTGACGTCCTCCTGGACGCTGTCGACGCGCTTTCCGAGTTCCGTCTGCACGTACTCCGAGCGCTTGGCGACCTCTTCGTGCACCGCGTCGGAACGCTTGGAGACCTCGTCGTGCACGGCGTCGGAGCGCTTGATGACCTCGTCGAAGACGTTCTCGACACGTTTGGCGACGTCGTCGTGGATGTCGTCGAAACGCTTGGAGATGTCGTCGCGGACGCTCTCGAAGCGGCGTGCGACGTCGTCGTGGGCGCCGTCGAAACGTTTGTTGAAGTCCTCACGGACGCTTCCGACCTGCTTGCCGACGCCTTGCATGGCGTCGTCGACCCGGCGCATCAGGTCGTCCTGTATGCCGTCGACCCGGCGCTTGACCTCCTCCTGGACGGTACGGGTGGTGTCGTCCAGGCGGCGGGCCAGGTCGTGGTGGGCGGCGTCGACGATCTTGGTGATGGTGTCCTCGACCTCGCCCCGGTCGGGGCGGGAGCGCAGCTCCACGATGAGCGGGTCGGTGACCGTGCTGATCTGGCGCTCCAGCTCGTCGAAGCGCTCCTCGTAGTCGGGGGCGGGGCGCTGGGCCAGCTCGGCCAGCCTGCGGTGGACCTCCTTGATCTCCAGCGCGGCGGGGAGCTGGCCCACCCGCTCGCCGAGCGCGTCGAACCGGCTGTCGAAGCCGTCGATCTTGCCGGAGAGGCCTTCGAGGCGCCCGTCGATCCCGTCCAGCCGGCCGGTCAGGCCCTCGACGCGGCCGCCGAGCGCGGACAGCCCCTGGTCGGTGCGCTCGGCCAGATCGCCGAGGGAGCGCTCGACCCGGCCGGTGATGCCGGTGATGGTGTGCTCGAGCTTCTCCGAGCGGTGGCCGAGCTCGGCGAGGGACTTGTCGAGCCGGTTGAAGCGGATGGACGCCGCCTCCATGCTGCCCTGCAGTTTGTCCAGCCACTTGGTCATGTCGGACATGCGCTGGGAGGCGTGCTGGGTGGTGTCCATGAGGGCCTGGAGCCGGGAGAGGCTCTCGTCCACGTTCTCGGCGACGGCGCCGACGTCCGCCCACAGGGCGGGCAGCTCGCCCACCGGCTTGACCCGCTCGCCGACCGCCTCGATGTGCTCGGCGAGCCCCTCGGCCCATTCCGGCGCCCGGCCGGTGAGCTCGTCCATCCTGCCCCGTACGCCGTCGAGCTGGCCGGCCAGGCCGCCGAGCTCGCGTTCCCGCACCTCCCGCAGCAGCCACTCCATGCCCTCGAGCCGCTGGCGGATCTCGTCCAGGACCTGACCTTGTGAACGCGACTCGTACACATGGTCCTGCGCCGCCCTGGCGAGCAACTCCCGCATCCGGTCCGAGACCGGCTGACCCCCCGTCTGCAGGAAGTTGTGATTCGTTTCCACCGGTTGCCCCTTCTTGTGCCCGCCCCGGGAAATTCCGCCGGGGCGCGCAGTGATTTGGAAGACCATACTTTAGTGCTTGATCATGGAAATGCTGAGTCGCGCCGGTTAACGCAGAGAGTTTCAGAGAATCATGGAAATTGCGCGCCCTGGGGCGATGGTCCGATCAGTCCCGGCGGTGGCGGCCCTCGTACGGAGCCGAGAAATGCCCGTTGTACTGCGGCGCGACCAGCGGATATTCAAGATCGAAAACGCTGGTGTCGAGCAGCCGGAAGAGGCTCTGCTCGGTGACGAACACCCCTCTGCAGAACCCGCACTGGGCAATGGTGATTTCACCGTGCTGGTAGCTCGTCATTTCAGCACGGCATTTCGGGCAGAACAAGATCGCCTCGGTCAACGCCGACCCCCCGTCAGGCTGCTGTTTCACCCACACTAGTAACGGCAATGCCGGAATGGCTGCATTGTTTGCCCGATCCTGGTGAGCTCGGCGTCAGCGTTTGGGTTTGGCGCACAGAAGGGCGACGGGGGAGTCGCCCACGCGGGTGAGGACCACGGTGCCGGCGGCCGAACCGGACGCGCAGGCCGGGCGGAGGTCGCGGTGCAGCCGGTCGAGGTCGGCGGCGAACCCGCGTTTCTTGAGCGTCAGCACACCGACGCCGTGGGCGCGCAGCGCGGCCTTGAGGCGCTTGACCGAGAACGGGATCACCTCGTGGACCTCGTAGGCGGCGGTGAAGGGCGTCTCCTTCAGCACGTCCGAGGTGATGTAGGCGATCCGGGGGTCGGCCAGGCCGCCCTCGACCAGCGCCGCGGCCTCGCCGACGAGGTGGGCGCGGATGACGGCGCCGTCCGGCTCGTACAGGTAGCGGCCCCAGGGGCGCACGGGGGGCGTGGACGGCGCGGGATCGGGGTCCAGGGTGTGCGTCAGGCCGCCCCGGAGCAGGGTGGCCCTGCGCGCGGGCCCCCGCGCGAGGCCGCCCAGCCAGATCGCGGCCTCCTTGACCTCGCCCTCGTCGGAGATCCACTCGGCGCACGCGCCCTCGGGGACGGCCTCGTGGGGGATGCCGGGCGCGACCTTGACGCAGCCCGCCGGGGCGCGGGAGGCGATTTCGAGCAGCGCGTCCAGCGGCGGCTCGTAGGCCCTGGGGTCGAACACGCGGCCGCGCGCCGTCCGCCGCCCGGGGTCGGCGAAGACCGCCGCGAAGCCCGCGGGGTCCTGGTCGAGCGCGTCGCCGACCCGGGCGCGGGCGAGCCCGTCGACGCCGAAGGCCGCCAGGTTGGCCGAGGCGACCGCGACGGTCAGCGGGTCGCGGTCCACGCCCGTCCCCTCGACCCCGGCGCGGGCGCGGAAGACGAGATCGGCGCCGACGCCGCAGCACAGCTCCAGCACCGCCCCCGCGCCCCCGGTGAACTCGGCGAACCGGGCGGCCCGGTGGGCGGCGACCGAGGCCCTGGTGGACTGCTCCAGGCCCTGCGGCGTGAAGTACATGCGCGCCGCGTCCGGGCCGAACTTGGCGGCGGCCCTGGCGCGCAGCCGCACCTGGCCGAGGGCCGCGCCGACCAGCTCCGCCGGGTACCGGGAGCGCAGGCGCGAGGCGGTCGCCAGCAGGGCCCGCTCCGAGACGTCCGACGCCGCCGCGGCGTCCAGCGCCTCCCGCCCGGCGGGCGTGAGCAGGGCCTCGAAATCGGCGATCTCCATAAACCCAAGGTAGAGGCTTGAGGGGAGTCCGGTTGACTGTCCGGGAGGCACGGAATAATCTCACGACTGGCACTCTCCTGGTGAGAGTGCCAATGCGACGAGCCCGGTCTGGCACCCGCGACGACAGGCCGGTCGAGGTCGCCTCCTTAAAGCAGACACGCACACTTCACAATCGAAGGGGAGGTTCGACATGTCGACCGCCACCAAGGTTGTTCTCAAGCCGCTCGAGGACCGCATCGTGGTCCAGCCCCTCGAGGCAGAGACCACCACCGCCTCCGGCCTGGTCATCCCGGACACCGCCAAGGAGAAGCCCCAGGAGGGCACCGTCGTGGCCGTGGGCCCCGGCCGGGTCGACGACAAGGGCGCCCGCGTCCCCATGGACGTGGCCGTCGGCGACGTCGTCCTGTACTCCAAGTACGGCGGCACCGAGGTGAAGTACAGCGGCGAGGAGTACCTCGTGCTCTCCGCCCGCGACGTCCTCGCGGTCGTCGAGAAGTAGTCACGGCGGCGCCCCGCCGCACTGAGCGCGGCGGGCGCGCCGATCGGTTTTCGCTCCGCCCCGGCGGCCCCCTGGGCGGCCGGGGCGGAGTCTTCCGACCCGAGGAATGACGAGGAACAGTCGCCATGGCCAAGATCCTGGAATTCGACGAGGGCGCCCGCCGCGCCCTCGAGCGCGGCGTCAACGCGCTCGCCAACGCCGTCAAGGTGACGATCGGCCCGCGTGGCCGCAACGTCGTCATCGACAAGAAGTTCGGCGCCCCCACCATCACGAACGACGGCGTGACCATCGCCCGTGAGGTCGAGCTGGAGGACCCCTACGAGAACCTGGGCGCCCAGCTCGTCAAGGAGGTCGCCACCAAGACCAACGACATCGCCGGCGACGGCACCACCACCGCGACCGTGCTGGCCCAGGCGCTGGTCCGCGAGGGCCTGCGCAACGTGGCCGCCGGCGCCTCGCCGCTGAGCCTCAAGCGCGGCATCGACGTGGCCGCCAAGCACGTCTCCGA
Source organism: Actinocorallia populi (assembly GCF_002995495.1). Classification (GTDB taxonomy): domain Bacteria; phylum Actinomycetota; class Actinomycetes; order Streptosporangiales; family Streptosporangiaceae; genus Actinocorallia; species Actinocorallia populi. The sequence goes on from NZ_PVZV01000013.1 coordinate 5,458, forward strand.
CCTGCTGCTGAAGTCGGCCACCGAGGTGGACGACAAGGCCTCCATCGCGCACGTGGGCACCATCTCCGCCCAGGACGCCAAGATCGGCGAGCTGATCGCCGAGGCGTTCGACAAGGTGGGCAAGGACGGCGTCATCACCGTCGAGGAGAGCAACACCTTCGGCCTGGAGCTGGAGTTCACCGAGGGCCTGCAGTTCGACAAGGGCTACCTGTCGCCGCACATGGTGACCGACCCCGAGCGCATGGAGGCCGTCCTGGACGACGCCTACGTGCTCGTCGTCGAGGGCAAGATCTCCAGCGTCAACGAGTTCCTGCCGCTGGCCGAGAAGGTCGCGCAGAGCAAGAAGGCGCTGCTGGTCATCGCCGAGGACGTCGAGGGCGAGGCGCTGGCCCTGCTGGTCGCCAACAAGATCCGCGGCACCTTCCTGTCCGTCGCGGTCAAGGCGCCGGGCTTCGGCGACCGCCGCAAGGCCATGCTGGGCGACATCGCCACGCTGACCGGCGGCCAGGTCGTCTCCGAGGCCATCGGCCTCAAGCTCGACAGCGTCGGCCTGGAGGTGCTGGGCTCCGCCCGCCGCATCACCGTCACCAAGGACGCCACCACCATCGTGGACGGCCTGGGCGACGCGCAGGCGATCTCCGACCGGGTCCGCCAGATCAAGGTCGAGATCGACAACAGCGACTCCGACTGGGACCGCGAGAAGCTGCAGGAGCGGCTGGCCAAGCTGGCCGGCGGCGTCTGCGTGCTGCGCGTCGGCGCGGCCACCGAGGTGGAGCTCAAGGAGAAGAAGCACCGCCTGGAGGACGCGATCTCGGCCACCCGCGCCGCGATCGAGGAGGGCATCGTCTCCGGCGGCGGCTCGGCCCTGGCCCACGTGGCCAAGGAGGAGTTCGAGGGCCTGGGCCTGACCGGCGACGAGGCCACCGGCGCCGAGGCGCTGCGCCGCTCGCTGGTCGAGCCGGCCCGCTGGATCGCCGAGAACGCCGGCCAGGAGGGCTACGTCGTCGTCTCCAAGATCCAGGCGCTGCCGACCGGCCACGGCTACAACGCCGCGACCGGCGAGTACGGCGACCTCAAGGCGCAGGGCGTCATCGACCCGGTCAAGGTGACCCGTTCGGCCGTCACCAACGCCGCGTCGATCGCCGGCATGCTGCTGACCACCGAGGCGCTGGTCGTGGAGAAGCCCGAGGAGGAGGCCCCCGCCGCGGGCGGCCACGGCCACGGGCACGGCCACGGGCACTGACCCGCTGACGGAGGACCCCCATGGAACCCGGTTTCCATGGGGGTTTTCTGTATTCAAAACATGGTTTCAACGGACACGGCCCGGCAATGTGACCATTCTGTTGTCGTCACCGGTGAAGACATGAATCATTTCCCTGGGCATAGTGCTCTATGTGACGGAGGCTGCGATCGCCGGGACCGAGAGCGCTCACCTTCTGGTGCCGCGCCAGTCCCGAAGTGGGGAAAGCGAGCCTGACCTGCGGGAACTGGCGAGTCTCGCGGTACAGGGGGATGCCGGGGCCACCGAGGTGCTCATCGGGCGGGTGCGGCCGATGGTGGTGCGTTATTGCCGGGCCCGGCTCGGCCGGGTTTCGGGGCAATATCACGCCGCGGACGATGTGGCGCAGGAAGTGTGCATCGCGGTTCTCTCGGCGTTGCCGAGATATCGCGACATGGGGCGCCCGTTCGCCTCGTTCGTGTTCGGCATCGCGGCGCACAAGATCGCGGACGCGCTGCGCAGCGCCGTCCGCACCGCGGTGCCGACCGAGGACCTGCCCGACGGGCCGGACGAGCGGCCCGGCCCGGAGGAGACCGTCGTGCGGTACCTGGAGGCCGAACAGGCCAGGGACCTGCTGCACCGGCTGCCCGGCCAGCAGCGCGAGCTGGTGCTGCTGCGGGTGGTCGCGGGGCTGTCGGCGGAGGAGACGGGTAATGTGCTCGGCATGACCGCGGGCGCCGTCCGGGTGGCGCAGCACCGGGCGCTGGCGCGCCTGCGTGCGATGGCGGTGGCGATGGAGGAGTCGAGTCGGTGACCACGGGATCCGGGGACGGCGAGCCCGTTGATCTCCGGTCCCTGCGCGCCGTCGACGCCCTGTTCGACCGGCTCGCCGAGCGCAGGTCCGACCCCGCGGGCGAGCAGGACGCCGCCGTGCGGCTGCTGCTGAGCCTGCTGGAGGACGTGGACGCCGCGGAGGAGGCGCCCCGCGTGGCGCCGGAGGCGTGGGAGCCCCTGTGCGCGCCGGGCGCGTCCCGGCGCAGCGGAGGCTCCCTGGGCGTGCGGGCGGCGGTCGCCGTCGGCGTGGCCTCGGCGGTGCTGGCGACGGGCGGGGTCGCGGCCGGCTGGAAGCCGGACGGCGGTCCCCAGTCGGGCCACAGCGCCGGCGCCGGGGTCAAGGGCGGCCCCGCCCCGCCGGAGCGGGGTCAGGAGCGCCCGCCGGACTCCCGGCCCTCCTCGCTGTCGATCACCCCGTCGACGTAGCCCCTGGCGTACTCCCAGGTGACGTAGTCGACCGGGTCGGGGTTGAGGGCCGGCTCGTGCACCCGGGGCTGCCCCTCCTCCAGGAGGTGGCGCAGGTTGCCTCTCAGCAGCTCCCAGTCGATGTAGTGGGTCTTGCCGCAGTCCTCGCACTCCACTGTGAGACCGCGCACACCGAGCGGCTCCAGCAGGGTGCGGAAGACCTCCAGGTCGGTGAGGTCGGCGAGCACGTCCTCGCGCTCCGCCGGGCTCAGCGGAGCGATCTCTTCGAGCTCGCCGAGGGCGGCGGCCGGGTCGTCCGGGTCGCCTGCGAACGGGTCGAGCGGAGTTTCGTCGTGCACGACTCCAAACTACTGCGCCGGGCGTGATGGCGGGAAGTCGCAGGTCCTTCCGGGTGTTACCCCTACCATGGTGTGCAAAGCCCGCAACCCCTGGAGGAAGGCCCAGCGATGAACTCCGCAGCGGAGACCGGAAAGTTCGCCCCCGTGGGCCTGACCTTCGACGACGTGCTCCTCCTGCCGGGGTACTCCGACCTCCAGCCGGGTGAGGCGGACACCACGACCCGGCTGTCCAGAGGTATCACCCTGCGGATACCCCTGGTCTCGGCGGCGATGGACACCGTCACCGAGGACCGCATGGCCATCGCCATGGCCCGCCAGGGCGGCATCGGAGTACTGCACCGCAACCTGTCCATCGAGGACCAGGCCCAGTACGTCGACACGGTCAAGCGCTCCGAGGCCGGCATGATCACCAACCCGGTGACCTGCACGCCGTTCGCCACCCTCGCCGACGTCGAGGAGCTGTGCGCGAGGTACCGCATCTCCGGCGTGCCGGTCACCGACGAGCGCGGGGTGCTGCTGGGCATCGTGACCAACCGCGACACCCGCTTCGAGACCGACATGTCCCGACCGGTGCGCGAGGTCATGACCCCGATGCCGCTGGTCACCGCGCCTGAGGACGTCTCCCGCGAGGAGGCGTTCGCGCTGCTGGCCAAGAACAAGATCGAGAAGCTGCCGCTGATCGACGACGAGGGCAGGCTGCGCGGCCTGATCACCGTCAAGGACTTCGCCAAGACCGAGCGCTACCCCAACGCCACCAAGGACGCCGAGGGCCGCCTGATCGTGGCCGCCGCGGTGGGCGTCGGCGAGGACGCGGTGCGGCGGGCCCAGGCGCTGATCGAGGCCGGGGTGGACGCAATCATCGTGGACACCGCGCACGGCCACTCCAAGGGCGTCGTCGACACCGTCGCCAAGGTCAAGGCCAACTCCCGGGTGCAGGTGATCGGCGGCAACGTGGCCACCTACGCCGGTGCCAAGGCGCTGGTGGACGCCGGCGCGGACGCGGTCAAGGTCGGCGTCGGCCCCGGCTCCATCTGCACCACCCGGGTGGTCGCGGGCGTCGGCGTGCCGCAGATCACCGCGATCCACGAGGCCGCCCGCGCGTGCACCCCCGCCGGCGTGCCGGTGATCGGCGACGGCGGCCTGCAGTACTCCGGCGACATCGGCAAGGCCATCGCGGCCGGCGCCTCGACCGTGATGCTGGGCTCCCTGCTGGCCGGCGTCGAGGAGTCGCCCGGCGACCTGGTCTTCGTGCACGGCAAGCAGTACAAGACCTACCGCGGCATGGGCTCGCTGGGCGCGATGCGCAACCGCGAGCGCGGCCGCTCCTACTCCAAGGACCGCTACGCCCAGGGCGACGTGAACAGCGAGGAGAAGCTGATCCCCGAGGGCGTCGAGGGGCAGGTGCCCTACCGCGGCCCGCTGGCCGCGGTGGCCCACCAGCTGGTCGGCGGCCTGCAGCAGGCCATGTGGTACACCGGCAGCCGCACCATCGGCGAGCTCCAGGAGGGCGGCCGCATGATGCAGATCACCTCGGCGGGCCTGAAGGAGAGCCACCCGCACGACATCCAGATGACCGTGGAGGCCCCGAACTACCAGGGTCGATAGACTCTCTTGGTTCGTTACCCACAGGGTTGCAGAAGGGTCTGATGGTGGCAGCTGAGGTTGAGATCGGACGCGGCAAGAGCGGGCGCCGGGCGTATGCCTTCGACGAGATCGGCATCGTCCCCTCGCGCCGGACGCGCGACCCCGAGGAGGTCAGCGTCGCCTGGCAGATCGACGCCTACCGGTTCGAGATCCCGCTGCTGGTCGCGCCGATGGACAGCGTGGTCAGCCCGGCCACGGCGATCGCGGTCGGCCGGCTGGGCGGTCTGGGGGTGCTCGACCTCGAGGGCCTGTGGACCCGCTACGACGACCCCGAGCCGCTGCTGGCCGAGATCGCGGACCTGCCCGACGAGCAGGCCACCCGGCGGCTCCAGGAGGTCTACCAGGAGCCGATCAAGGAGGAGCTGATCGGGCGGCGGATCGCGGAGATCCGGGAGGCAGGGGTCACCGTGGCGGCCTCCCTGTCGCCGCAGCGCACCGCCCGCTACTCCAAGGCGGTCGTGGACGCCGGGGTCGATCTCTTCGTCATCCGCGGCACCACGGTCTCGGCCGAGCACGTCTCGGGCCGCGCCGAGCCGCTGAACCTCAAGCAGTTCATCTACGAGCTGGACGTGCCGGTGATCGTCGGCGGCTGCGCCACCTACCAGGCGGCCCTGCACCTGATGCGCACCGGCGCGGCGGGCGTGCTGGTCGGCTTCGGCGGCGGCTCGGCCCACACCACCCGCGACGTGCTGGGCGTGGCGGTCCCCATGGCGACCGCGGTGGCGGACGTCGCGGCGGCCCGCCGCGACTACATGGACGAGTCCGGCGGCCGGTACGTGCACGTGATCGCCGACGGCGGCATGCGCTCGTCCGGCCACATCGCCACGGCCATCGCCTGCGGCGCGGACGCGGTGATGATCGGCTCGCCGATCGCACGGGCGGCCGAGGCGCCGGGCCGCGGCCACCACTGGGGCAGCGAGGCCCACCACGGCGACGTGCCGCGCGGCACGCGGTTGTCGCTGGGCACGATCGGCACCCTGGAGCAGATCCTGTTCGGCCCCTCGCACGTGGCGGACGGCTCGATGAACCTCATCGGCGCCCTGCGGCGGGCGATGGCGACCTCCGGCTACACCGAGGTGAAGGACTTCCAGCGCGTCCAGGTGGTCGTCGAGGACAGGTAGCACGGCCCGCGGGCGGGGGCGTCCCGGACGCCGCCCCGCCCGAGGCCCGCCGCCGGCGGACGGACGCCCGCAGGCACGTGCCGGGCGGTCCGACCGCACCTGTTCCCCGCACGTTGCGGGACTTTTGGTTACCGATCGGTAATGATGGGCAGTGGCGGGGTTGCGCGCCCTTCCGGCATGGGAAGGGACAGACCGCGGGAACCTGAGCGGGGGAACGGCATGATCGGACTGGGCAGCTCGAGGCTGGGGCCGCAGGAGCGCGAGACCGCGCTGGAGCGGATGGCCGCCGAGGAGTTCGACGTCGTCGTGGTCGGCGGCGGCATCACCGGCGCCGGGGTGGCCCTCGACGCCGCCACCCGCGGCCTGAAGGTCGCGCTCGTGGAGGCCAGGGACTTCGCCTCGGGCACCTCCTCGCGCTCCTCCAAACTGATCCACGGCGGGCTGCGCTACCTGGAGCAGTACAACTTCGACCTGGTGCGCGAGGCGCTCACCGAACGGGGCCTGCTGCTCCAGGTGATCGCGCCGCACCTGGTGCGGCCCGTGCCGTTCCTCTTCCCGCTGACCCACCGGGCCTGGGAGCGCTTCTACATCGGGGCCGGCGTGGCGCTGTACGACACGCTCTCGTTCTCGATGCGGGCGGCGCGGGGCGTGCCCGCGCACCGGCACCTGAGCCGCCGCCAGGCGCTGAAGGTGGCGCCCTCCCTGCGCAGGACGTCGTTCACCGGGGCGGTGCAGTACTGGGACGCGCAGGTCGACGACGCGCGCTACGTGATGACGGCGCTGCGGACCGCCGCCGCGTACGGGACGGAGATCGCCTCCCGCACCGAGTGCGTGGGCTTCCTCCGCGAGGGCGAGCGGGTCACCGGGGTGCGCGTCCGCGACCTGGAGGGCGGCCGGGAGCTCGAGGTCAGGGCGCGGCAGGTGGTCAACGCCACCGGGGTGTGGACCGACGACATCCAGCACCTCGTCGGCGGCCGCGGCCGGATCCACGTCAAGGCGTCCAAGGGCATCCACCTGGTGGTGCCGCGGGACAGGATCCACAGCGCCTCGGGGATCATCATCCGCACCGAGAAGTCCGTCCTGTTCGTCATCCCGTGGGGCCGGCACTGGATCGTCGGGACGACCGACACCACCTGGACGTTCGACAAGGCGCACCCCGCCGCGTCCAAGGCCGACATCGACTACCTGCTCGAACACGTGAACGCCTTCCTCAACGTCCCGCTCACCCCCGACGACGTGGAGGGCGTCTACGCGGGGCTGCGCCCGCTGCTGTCGGGGGAGTCGGAGGAGACGTCCAAGCTCTCCCGCGAGCACGTCGTGGCCCACCCCGTGCCCGGCCTGGTGATGATCGCCGGAGGCAAGTACACGACGTACCGGGTGATGGCCAAGGACGCCGTGGACGCCGTCGCGCACGGGCTGGACGGCCGCGTCGCGCCCTCCTGCACCGACCGCGTCACGCTGGTGGGGGGATCGGGCTACCAGGCGCTGTGGAACTCCCGGCGTCGGCTGGCCGCCTCTTCCGGCCTGCACGTGGCGCGCATCGAGCACCTCCTGCACCGGTACGGCACCCTCATCGAGGACCTGCTGGAGCTGGTCGCCGAACGCCCCGACCTGGCCGCCCCGCTGGCCGGGGCCGACGACTACCTGCGCGCCGAGGTCGTCTACGCCGCCACCCACGAGGGCGCGCGGCATCTCAACGACATCCTGTCGCGGCGCACCCGGATCTCCTTCGAGACCTGGGACCGCGGCCTGGGCGCCGCCGAGGAGGCCGCGGCCCTGGTCGCCCCGATCCTCGGCTGGACCAAGGAGGAGACCGAACGGGAGCTGGAGCACTACGCCCAGCGGGTGCACGCCGAGCGGGCCTCCCAGACGTCGGAGAACGACCAGGAGGCCGACGCGCTGCGCCGCGGCGTCCCGGACCTCGTGCCCACCACCGGCGCGGCGGGCGAGCCGGTCAGGTGACGTCGACGATCGGCAGCCGGTAGGCGGCCGGGGCCGTGGCGGGGACCACGGGGTTCTTCGGGACGACGGGGGAGAGCCTGCGGTAGGGCTCGTGCTGGGCCGGGCGGGCGTCGGGCTCGCCGCGGTTGGGCCACAAGGCCATGGCGCGCTCGGCCTGGGCGGTGATGGTCAGGGACGGGTTGACGCCCAGGTTCGCCGAGATCGTCGAGCCGTCCACCACGTGCAGGCCGCGGTGGCCGTACAGGCGGTGGTAGGGGTCGATGACGCCGGTCTGCGGGGAGTCGCCGATCACGCAGCCGCCGATGAAGTGCGCGGTCAGCGGGATGTCGAACAGGTCGCCCCAGCTGCCGCCGGGCATGCCGCCGGTCTCCTCGGCCATCATCCGCACGGCCTCGTGGCCGACGGGGATCCAGGTCGGGTTGGGCTCGCCGTGGCCGGGCCGGGCCCGGAGGTCCCAGCCGAACAGGCCCTTCTTGCCCTCGACGGTGAGGGAGTTGTCGCGGGTCTGCATGACCAGGGCGATGACCGTGCGCTGCGACCAGCGGCGCAGGTTGGGCAGCCGGGCCAGGTCCCACGGGCGGGCGGCGACCTCGCCGAGGAACTTCAGCCAGCGGGGCCTGCCGCCGCCGTCGATGAGCAGGGAGCGCACCATGCCCATCAGGTTGGAGCCGTGGCCGTACCGGACGGGTTCGATGTGGGTCTGCTCGTCCGGGTGGAACGACGAGGTGATGGCCACGCCCTTGGAGTAGTCCTCGCCCTCGGCCGAGAACCGCTCCGCACCCAGGATCGCCTCGGAGTTGGTGCGGGTCAGCACCCCGAGGTTGTCGGAGATGTGCGGGAGCGACTTCTTCGCCTTGAGCTTGTGCAGCAGCTTCTGCGTGCCGTACGTGCCGGCGGAGAAGACGACCTGCTCGGCGGTGAGCGTCCTGCGATTGCGTCCGAAGGACCCGGTGCGGACGATGTCGACGGCGTACCCGCCCTCGACCGGCCGCACGTCCGTGACCCGGGACAGCGGCATGATGCGCGCCCCGGCCTTCTCCGCCAGGTAGAGGTAGTTCTCGGTGAGCATGTTCTTGGCGCCGTGGCGGCAGCCCGTCATGCACTCGCCGCACTGCGTGCAGCCCTTGCGCCCGGGGCCCTGGCCGCCGAAGTACGGGTCCTCGTGCTCGGCTCCGCCGTGCTTGCCGAAGAAGACGCCCACGGGCGTCAGCCGGAAGGTGTCGGCCTTGCCCATGCGCTCGGCGACCCGCTTGATGACCCTGTCGGCGGGCGTCATCGCCGGGTTCTGCACGACGCCCAGCATGCGCTTGGCCTGGTCGTAGTAGGGGGAGAGCTCGGCCTCCCAGTCGGTGATGTGCGCCCACTGCCGGTCCTGGAAGAACGGCTTCGGCGGGACGTACAGCGTGTTGGCGTACACCAGCGAGCCGCCGCCCACCCCGGCGCCGGCCAGCACGGTGACCATGCCGCCCTTCCTGCCGCGCACCAGGTGGAGGCGCTGGATGCCGGTGAGCCCCAGCGCGGGCGCCCACACGTAGGAGGACAGGCGCCAGCTGGTCTTGGGCAGCGGCCGGTGGACGGTGTCCTCGCCGCGGGTGTCGAAGCGGCGGCCCGCCTCGATGACGCCGACCTTGTAGCCCTTCTCGGTGAGGCGCAGCGCGGTGACGCTGCCGCCGAACCCCGAGCCGATGACGAGAACGTCGTAGTTCATGGGGGCCGCCCTCACTTGAGCCGAAGGCGCTTGAGCGTCTTGAGGGAGGCGGTGAGCAGGTCGGCGTACCTGGCGTACGGGACGCCGGGAGGGGCGTCCAGCTCCATGAACCGGCTGGCGGCGAGCGTCTGCACCTCGGTGTACTTCAGCAGTCCCTCGGCGCCGTGGCGGCGGCCGACACCGGACTGCTTCATGCCGCCCATGGGGGCGTCGTGGGAGGCCATGGCCGCGCCGTAGCCCTCGTTGACGTTGACCGTGCCGGCCTGGATCCGGGAGCCGACGCGGCGGCCGCGGGCGTGGTCGCGCGTCCAGACCGAGGCGTTCAGGCCGTAGCGGGTGTCGTTGGCCCGCTCGATCGCCTCCTCCTCGGTGGCGAACCGGTAGACGCTGACGACGGGCCCGAACGTCTCGTCGGCGCACAGGTCCATCTCGGTGGTGACCCCGGTGAGGATGGTCGGCTCGTAGAACAGCGGGCCGAGGTCGGGCCGGGCCCTGCCGCCCGCGACGACCGTCGCCCCGGCCGCGACGGCCTGCTCGACGTGCGCGGTGACGGCCTCGAGCTGGCGCCGGTGGGTCAGCGAGCCCATCTGCGGCTCGAAGTCCAGGGACGAGCCGAGCTTCATCGCCTTGGTCTCGGCGGCGAACTTCGCGAGGAAGGCGTCGTGGACCTTCTCGTGGACCAGCAGCCGCTCGATGGAGATGCACAGCTGCCCGGCGTTGCTGAAGCACGCCCGGACGGCGCCGCGGGCGGCCTTGTCCAGGTCGGCGTCCTCCAGGACGATCATCGGGTTCTTGCCGCCGAGCTCCAGCGAGTAGCCGATGAGCCGGGGCGCGGCCTTCTCGGCGATGAGCCGTCCGGCGCGGGTGGAGCCGGTGAAGGCGATGTAGTCGGCGCCCTCGATGAGGGCGTCGCCGATCTCGCCGGGCTCGCCGAGGACGACCTGCCACAGGTCGCGGGGCAGCCCGCACTCGATCATCAGGTCGACGCACCACAGCACGCTCAGCGCGGTCTGGGTGTCGGGCTTGTGCACGACGGCGTTGCCGGCCAGCAGCGCCGGGATGGTGTCGCCGACGCCCATGCTGATGGGGTAGTTCCACGGGGTGATCATGCCGACCACGCCCTTGGGCTGGCGGTACTCGTAGGTCTTCACGGCCAGCGGGAAGGCGCCCTGGCGGCGCTTGGGCGCCAGCAGCCCGGCGGCGCGGCGGGCGTAGTACAGCGGGCCGAGGGTGACGTCCAGGAACTCCTCGAAGGCGTGGCGGCGGGCCTTCCCCGTCTCCCACTGCAGGATGTCCAGGATCTCGTCGCGGCGGGCGATGAACGCGTCGACGAAGCGCAGGACGGTCTCGGAGCGCGCCGCGGGGGAGCGCCGGGCCCACTCGCGCTGGGCGGCGCGGGCCTTGGCGTAGGCATTCTCCACGTCCTGGGCGGTGGAGAGCGGCAGGGTGGCCAGGGGGTCGCCGGTGAACGGCGCGTTGATCACGGTGGCGGCTCCGGAGGAGTTCACCAGGCCGGTGACCCTGGCGATGACAGCGTCGGGCAGGGGGCGGGAGGAAGCCGTCTGGGTTGCCATGCCGGTCAGCATATGACCGAGCGGCCAGATTTGGATACCCGCAGGTAACCCAAAATGGCCACCCGGTCATTGTGGAACGGCTCACTATTTTGGACCGGTCCACATCCGGAAAGACGAGAAAGACCGGTGCCGTCCGGTGTATCTGGAAGAGGAGAATCTCAGGGAGGGGTACGCATGGCTGCTTCCACACGACGGAACGGGAAAGCCGGCCGCCAGGAGAAGCGGACACGGACCCGCAACGCGCTCCTGGACGCCGCGCAGCGGTTGTGGGCCGAACGCGGCATCCACGGGGCGTCCCTGGACGACATCGCCGGCGCGGCCGGACTCACCAAGGGCGCGGTGTACTCCAACTTCACCGGCAAGGCCGACCTGCTCTTCGCCCTCCTGGAGCGCTGCACCACCCACGGCGAGGGCCTGGGCCGGCGCTGGGACGGCGACGACGACGAGGACCGGCTGCTGGGCCAGCTCCTGGTGGAGTTCTGGCTGTACGGCATGCGCGACTACTCGGCGGGCTGGCGGATCGCCGACTGGTACCAGTGCCAGCGCGCCGAGCTGGCCGAGCGGCTGGAACGCGACACGCCGCCCGGAACGGAACCGGACGGCGTGGAGCCGGGCGGGGAGCCGGCCGGCGGGCCCGGCCTGCCGGCGCAGGAGCGCGCGATCCTCGCCATGGCGATGGAGCTCGGACTGGCCCTGCAGCACCTGCTGGACCCCGACCGGATGCCGGCCGGGGTCTACGACAGGGCGATGCGGCTGGTGCTGGGCCAGGCGCCTACTCCCACTCGATAGTGCCCGGGGGCTTGCTGGTGACGTCCAGCACCACGCGGTTGACCTCGCGCACCTCGTTGGTGATCCGGGTGGAGATGCGCTCCAGCAGGTCGTAGGGCAGGCGCGACCAGTCGGCGGTCATCGCGTCCTCGCTGCTGACCGGGCGCAGCACCACCGGGTGGCCGTAGGTGCGGCCGTCGCCCTGCACGCCCACCGAGCGCACGTCGGCCAGCAGCACGACCGGGAACTGCCACACGTCGCGGTCGAGCCCGGCGCGGGTCAGCTCCTCGCGGGCGATCGCGTCGGCCTCGCGCAGCAGGTCCAGCCGCTCCCTGGTGACCTCGCCGATGATGCGGATGCCCAGGCCGGGGCCGGGGAAGGGCTGGCGCCAGACGATCTCCGGCGGCAGGCCGAGCTGCTCGCCCAGCGCCCGCACCTCGTCCTTGAACAACGTGCGCAGCGGCTCGATCAGGGAGAACCTCAGGTCCTCGGGCAGGCCGCCGACGTTGTGGTGGGACTTGATGTTGGCGGCGCCGGTGCCGCCGCCGGACTCCACCACGTCGGGGTACAGGGTGCCCTGGACCAGGAACTCCACGTCCTCGGCGGCGGAGATCTCGCGGGCCGCCGCCTCGAAGACCCGGATGAACTCCCGGCCGATGATCTTGCGCTTCTCCTCGGGGTCGGTCACCCCGGCCAGCGCGGACAGGAAGCGCTCCTCGGCGTCCACCACGTGCAGCTTCACGCCGGTGGACGCGACGAAGTCCTTCTCGACCTGCTCGGACTCGTTCTTGCGCATCAGGCCGTGGTCGACGTACACGCAGGTCAGCTGGTCGCCGATGGCGCGCTGGACCAGCGCGGCGGCCACCGCGGAGTCCACGCCGCCCGACAGGCCGCAGATGGCGTGCTTGTCGCCGACCTGGCGGCGGATCCGCTCGATCGACTCCTCGGCGATGTTGACCATCGTCCAGGTGGGGCGGACCCCCGCCAGCTCCAGGAAGCGCTTCATCACCGTCCTGCCGTGCTCGGTGTGCATCACCTCGGGGTGGAACTGCACGCCGTACAGGCCGGCCTCGGGGTTCTCGAAGGCGGCGATGGGGGTGACGGCCGTGGTCGCGGTGACCGTGAAGCCCTCGGGGGCGCGGCTGGCGTAGGTGCCGTGCGACATCCACACCTTCTGCGCCACGGGCAGGCCCTCGAACAGCGAGCCGCCCAGCACGTCCAGGTCGGTGCGGCCGTACTCGGCGACGTCGGTGCGCTCGACCACGCCGCCCAGGGTCTGGGCCATCGCCTGGAAGCCGTAGCAGATGCCCAGGACCGGGACGCCCGAGGTGAACATGTCCTCGGGCACCGCGGGGGCGCCCGGCTCGTACACCGAGGAGGGCCCGCCGGACAGGATGATCGCCTTGGGCCTCTTGGCCAGCATCTCGCTGACGGGCATGGTGGACGGCACGATCTCGCTGAACACGTGGCATTCCCGGACACGCCGGGCGATCAGCTGCGCATACTGCGCGCCGAAGTCAACGACGAGAACAGTGTCGAACGACTGTTCGGTCACGGGCACGGGAGAGCCTTTCGCGGCGAAGACAGGGAGTGGCCCCAGTCTACGGGCTCCCACCGTGCGTGAACGCTGCTCCCCAGGTGCCCGGAACGTTAAAGGTCCGCCGGTTTTCTCCAGGTACTTTCTTGTACATTCGTCATCAACCTCCCCCCCGGTAGGAACCTGAGCCCCCCGCCTCCCCCGAACGCCCGATCCCCCGAGGAGCCCCGTGAAGCGCGCAGGGAAGTACGCCGTGCTCGGACTGGCGGCCGCGGCGGCCGTCTCCGTCCCCCGGATCGCGCAGGCGCCCGAGCCGGTCGTCGCCCTCCCCCCGGACCGGACGGAGATCTGCGTCACCGGGCAGGACCCCCACGCCCACGCCGGGCACGCCGACCACGCCGACCACTCGCAGGCGCGGGTGCGGGCGGGCTCGCGGGTGGCCGAGCCGGGCTCCCGGGTGAGCCCGCGGGTCGCCGAGCAGGTCGAGCGGGAGCTGGACCGGCAGGAGATCACCGGGAGGCTGCTGCGCGGCACCGGCGACAGGAAGCGGATCCACGTCCCGGTCCACTTCCACGTGCTGCACGACGGCAGGAAGGGCAAGATCACCAAGAAGGCGGTGAACGAGCAGATCAAGGTCCTGGACGCCGCCTACCGGGGCGCCGCGGGCGGGGCCGACGCCGGGATCAACTTCTATCTGAAGAAGATCACCTGGACGAAGAACAAGGGCTGGTTCAAGCAGCCGCGCCGGTACGAGACGGCCTTCAAGAAGAAGTTGCGCAAGGGCGGCGACAGCACGCTCAACATCTACACCGCCGAGCTGGGGACCGAGCTGCTCGGCTGGGCGAGCATGCCGTGGGACTACCGGAAGAGCCCCAAGCAGGACGGGGTGGTCGTCCACCACGCCAGCCTGCCCGGCGGGAAGATCAAGGACTACGACCTGGGGTACACCGCGGTGCACGAGGTCGGGCACTGGCTCGGCCTCTACCACACCTTCGGACGCGACTACCCCGAACGGGACGGGTGCGCGGCCGGCGACCTCGTCGGCGACACCCCCTCCCAGAAGGAGCCCACCAACGGCTGCCCGGAGAACGCGCCCGACAGCTGCCCCGCCTGGGGGCGCGACCCGATCCACAACTTCATGGACTACGGGTACGACAGGTGCATGACGGAGTTCACCGAGGGGCAGGTCGAGCGGATGCGCAACGCCTGGGAGCGCTACCGCCCCTGAGCCAGGGCCAGCAGCTCGCGGTGGGCCGGGAGCAGGCCCTCGGGCAGCCCGTCCGGCGGGAACAGCCGGGCCTCGAGGATCTCGCGCCGCTCCAGGCGCAGCCCCTCCAGGCCGCCGGTCAGGACGGCGTCGTAGGCGACCTCGATCCGCAGCCGGTACCCGCTGGTCACCTTCAGCAGCCGGCCGACCTCCGCCGACAGGCCCGTCTCCTCCCGCAGCTCGCGGGCGATCGTGTCCTCGTGGCGCTCGCCCGCGCGGGCGTAACCGGTGGGGAACCCCCACTGCCGGCCGAGGGGCCACAACCGGTGGCGCAGCAGCAGGACCCGCCCGTCCGGGGCGCGGACGACGCCGGTGATCCCGCAGTTGAACTTCGCGTGCGCCAGCCACAACAACCGCCACTGGTAGGAGCCGCGGATTCCGCGCCACAGCCGGGCCGGCAGATCGTCCATCGGCCAACCGTACCGGCCGGGCACGCGGAAGGCCCCCGCGGAAAGAGGCTTCCGCGGGGGCCTTTCGGATATCGACCGATCAGACGGTCGTGAGTGCCTTCTCCGCCTCGAGGACGGCGGCGGTGGCGTTGACGACGGCGGCGATGCGCAGCGCCTCCTGGACCAGCTCCCGCGACATGCCCGCCTCGCGGAGGACCTTCTCGTGGGACTCCAGGCAGCGGCCGCAGCCGTTGACGGCAGAGACCGCCAGGCACCACAGCTCGAAGTCGACCTTCTCCACACCTGGCTTGGCGATGACGCTCATGCGCAGCTTCGCCGGGAGGGTGGAGTAGGTCTCGTCACCGATGAGGTGGGTCGAGCGGTAGTACACGTTGTTCATCGCCATGATCGCGGCGGCGGACTTGGCGGCCTCGAACGCCTCGGCGCTGAGGTAGTCGCCGGCCTCGGCGGAGGCGGCCGCGATCACCTGGGCGCTCCGGGTGGCCAGCGCGGTGGCGAGCACCGTGCCCCACAGCTGCTGCTCGCTCAGCTGCGAGGTGCCGGTCACCGAGCCCAGGTTGAGCTTGATGTCCTTGGCGTAGGACGGAAGGGCGCTCTTCAGGCTGTCGATGCTCATGATCAGGCGTCCGCGAGCAGCTTGCCGGCGTCCAGGGTGTTCTCGCCCTTGTTCCAGTTGCAGGGGCACAGCTCGTCCGACTGCAGGGCGTCGAGGACCCGCAGGACCTCCTTGACGTTGCGGCCCACGGAACCGGCGGTGACCATGACGAACTGGATCTCGTTGTCGGGGTCGACGATGAAGGTGGCGCGCTGCGCGACGCCGTCCTTGGTCAGGATGCCCAGCTCGGTGCACAGGTCCCGGTTGAGGTCCGAGAGCATCGGGAAGGGCAGGTCGCGCAGGTCCTCGTGGTTCTTGCGCCAGTTGTAGTGCACGAACTCGTTGTCGGTGGAGACGCCCAGGACCTGGGCGTCGCGGTCGGCGAAGTCCTCGTTGAGGCGGCCGAACTCGGCGATCTCGGTCGGACACACGAAGGTGAAGTCCTTGGGCCAGAAGAACACGACCCGCCACTTGCCCTCGTAGGACTTCTCGTCGATGGTCTCGAACGCGTTGTCGGCGTCGAGCGAGACGCAGGCGGTCAGCGAGTAGGCCGGGAACTGGTCACCGATCGTAAGCACAGGGCACTCCCTCAGGAACTGAGACGGGTGGACGGTATCCAGGATCTCGCAGGTATCGTCATGTGAGAAATCAGCCCCCCGGGATGTCCGTGATAGGAGTTCCTTATCAGCCGCCCGACCGTGGCCCAGCTGAGAGCCTTCCTCGCCGTGGCCGAGCACCTGCACTTCCGCGAGGCGGCCTCGGCGCTGCGCATGAGCCAGCCGGCCCTCTCCGGCGCCGTCGCGGCGCTGGAGGACTCCCTGGGCACGCGGCTGCTGGAACGTACCACCCGCAAGGTGCTGCTCACCCCGGCCGGCGAGCGGGTGGCGCGCCGCGCCGCCACCGTCATGGCCGAGCTCGACCGGCTGTCCGAGGAGGCCGCCGCCGACAGCGGCCCGCTCGGCGGCCCGCTGCGGCTGGGCGCCATCCCGACCGTGGCGCCGTACCTGCTGCCCACGGTCCTGCCCGCGCTGCGGGAGGAGTTCCCCCGGATGGAGCTGGCGGTGCGCGAGGAGCAGACCGCCTACTGCGTGGCCGAGCTGATGGCGGGCCGGCTCGACGTGGTGGTGCTGGCGCTGCCGGTCACCGCGCCGGGGCTGACGGAGCTGCCGCTGTACGAGGAGGACTTCCTGCTGGCCGCGCCCGGCGGCTACGAGGTCGACGAGCCGGTGGCCCGCGACGCGCTCGGCGACTTCGACGTGCTGCTGCTGAACGAGGGGCACTGCCTGCGCGACCAGGCGCTGGAGGTCTGCCGCGAGGTCGGCGCGCGGGCGGCCGCGGCGACGTACGCCACCAGCCTCACCACGCTGGTGCACCTGGTCGCGGGCGGACTCGGAGTGACTTTGCTTCCAGAGTCGGCGGTTCCGGCAGAAACCGCACGAGTGGGGATGACCGTCCGGCGGTTCGACGAGCCGGCGCCCCGGCGGGTGATCGGCCTGGCGCACCGGGCGACCTCGCCCCGGGCGTCGGAGTTCGCGCTGCTCGCCAAAGTGGTGCGGGAGGCCGTCCGGGCCCGGGGGTGGCGGGTCCGGGTCGCGGGCTGAAACCCCGGCCCGCGAGAAAATTCGTCAACGTGCCGCCTGGTCGTCACTTTGAGGTACAGAATGGTTGCCCAACGTGATGATTCTGGAGGGCATGTTCATGGCAAAGACTCCTATGGACCTCTCCGCGCGCGGCAGGCGTACCGAAGCCGAGCTGGTGATGGCCGAGGACCTCCTGCACGCGGGAGCGGATCCCGCCGACCTCGACGACGAGTGGCTGCTGGCCCGGCCGATGCGGGTCCGCCGCCTGCTGAGCCGCTCCTGACCGACCGCGGGTCACCGGCCACGTTTTCCAGGTCCCAGGAGGCTGTGTTGCATCTCCGGAGCGGCTCCCCGTCGCCTCTGCTCAGCGTGATCGTCCCGTTCCACGACCTCGCCGGCTACCTCCCGGACTGCCTGGCCTCGCTGGCCGGGCAGACCTACCCGGAGCTCGAGGTCGTCATGGTGGACGACGGCTCCGCCGACGACGGCGCGGTCGCCGCCAAGGCGATGGCCGAGCGCGACCCCCGGTTCCGGCTCGTCCAGCAGGAGAACGCCGGGCCGGGACCCGCCCGCAACACCGGCGTCGCCCACGCGACCGGCAGGTACCTGGCGTTCGCCGACGGGGACGACGTGGTGCCGCCCGACGCCTACCGGCTGCTGGTGCGCTCCCTGGAGCGCACCGGCTCGGACTTCGCCGCGGGCAACGTCCTGCGCATGTCGGAGGGCAGGACGTGGCAGTCGTCGCTGCACCGCGACATCTTCACCGAGCACAGGGAGCGCACCCGCGCCGGCGACCACCCGCTGCTGGTGCGCGACCGCACCCCGTGGAACAAGGTGTACCGGCGCTCCTTCTGGGACGAGCACGGCTTCACCTTTCCGACCGGGCTGTACGAGGACCCGCCGGTCGTGCTCACCGCGCACGCCGTCGCCCGTGCCGTGGACGTGCTGAACCGCACCGTCTACCACTGGCGCAGGCGGCCGGGCTCCATCACCGAGGAGCGCCACGACCCGGCGAACCTCCTGCAGCGGCTGCGGTCCGCCGAGTGCGTGCGGCACGAGCTGGGGGTGCGGGCGCCGGGGCTGGTGCCCGCCTACGACCGGCACGTGCTGCTCGAGATCGAGCTGCGGGTGTTCTTCAGCGCGCTGACCGTCGAGCCGGGCCCGCCGGAGGCCGGCGCGGACGCCGCGGCGCTGGCCGAGGCGACGGAGCTGGCCGTCCGGCTGGCCGGTGAGCTGGGCCCCGAGGCGGCCGGGTGGATGACGGCCTACCAGCGGCTGCGCCTGCACCTGCTGCGCCAGGAGCGCCTGGCGGACCTGCGGGAGCTGCTGCTGGCGCAGAAGGCCGGCGGCCACCGCACGGTGCCCGTGGTGCGCGACGGCAGGCACTGGCACGCGCGCTACCCCTTCGCCGACAGCGTGCCGCACGGCCTGTGCGACGTGACGCGCGAGCTGGAGGCGGTGGCCAGGATCGACCGCGCCGCCTGGGTGGACGACACCCTGGAGCTGGAGGGGCACGCCTACATCCGGCACCTGGAGGCCGAGGAGTCGCGGATCCGGTTGTGGCTGCGGCCGGTCGACAGGTTCGGGCGGATCAGGGTGCCGCTGGAGCGGGTGGACCGGCCGGACGTCACCGCCGACTCCGGGCAGGACCTCCTGTGCTACGACCGCTCCGGCTTCCGCGCCCGCGTGCCCGCCTCGTCGCTGCGGGTCCTGGGGCGGCTGCGCCCGTCGGACTGGCGGCTCCAGGTGGAGGTGACCAACCAGGGGGTGCGGCTGCGCAGCACGCCGGCCGCGCCGCGCTCGACGGTGCAGAAGTGGCCCACGGCCGTGCGGCTGGAGCGGATGAACGCCGTCCTGCGCGTGGAGGCCGGCGAGGACGGGGGCGAGTACGTGCTGCGGGTGCGCCCGCAGGAGGCCACACTCGTCGCGCACCGGCTCGAAGGCGAGCGGCTGATCCTGGAGGGCACGCTGACGCGCACCCCGCTGGGGCCGCTGCAGCTGGTGCTCGCCCGCAAGGACGCCAGGGTGCGCCTGGCGGCCGAGGTGAACGGGCTGCGCTTCCGGGTCGAGGTGCCGGTCGCCGGACGGGCCGCGGGCGGGCTGTCCGCCGGGGCGTGGGAGGTGCGGCTGGGCGGGTTCCGGGTCCAGTCCGACTGCCCCGACGGCACCCACCCGGTGCCCGGCG
Organism: Actinocorallia populi; assembly: GCF_002995495.1. Taxonomy (GTDB): domain Bacteria; phylum Actinomycetota; class Actinomycetes; order Streptosporangiales; family Streptosporangiaceae; genus Actinocorallia; species Actinocorallia populi. The sequence goes on from NZ_PVZV01000013.1 coordinate 24,626, forward strand.
GCGAGCTGGCGGTGAGCCGGACCAGGCACGGGGTGCTGCGCCTGCTGGTGCGCCGCCCCAGGCCGGTGGTGCGCCAGGTGGCCTGGGCCGGGGACGGGCGGCTGGAGCTCACCGGCTCCTACCGCGGCGAGGACCGGCCGCCGGAGCTGGTGCTGCGGCACCGGCGGACCGGCGAGGAGCACCGGGTTCCCCTGGAGTGGCGGGACGGCGACTTCACCGCGGTGCTGCGGCCGCAGCGCATGCCCCGCCCGTTCGGCGAGACGGCGCTGGGCGGCGGGAGGTGGACGCTCCACCTGGGCGGGGCCGCGGTGCTGGTCGCCCGCGACGTCCTGCGCGCGCTGCCCGGGCCGCGCGTGTGCGGCACGCACGAGTACGCGCCCGAGGTCTACCGCATGGACGCGCTGGAGCTGCGGGCCAAGGCCGGGCCGCACGGCGACGAGCGCGGCCGGTACGCCCGCGGCGTGCTGCTGCGCACGGTCTACCGGGAGCGGCGCGCCCAGCCCGTCCGCGACCTCGCGCTCTTCGACTCCTACCGGGGGCGGGAGTGCTCCGGCGACCCGCGCGCCCTCTTCGAGGAGCTGCGGAGCCGCTCGCTGGGCGTCGAGTGCGTGTGGGTGTCGGCGGACGGCTCCTTCCCCGCGCCCGAGGGCGCGCGGCTCGTCCAGGCGGGCGGCCGCGAACACCTCGAGGCGCTGGCCGGCGCCCGGTACGTCTTCGGGAACTTCGTCCAGGAGCCCTGGTACTCCCGGACCCCGGGCCAGACGTACGTGCAGGGCTGGTACGGAGCGCCCTTCGGGACGCCTGGAGGCGGCGTGCTGGAAGCGGCGCTGCGCCGGGAGGCGGGCCCGTCGTGGCGCGAGCACGACGTCGCGCAGTGGGACCTGCTGCTGGCCCAGAGCGCCTGTTTCGAACCCGGGCTGCGGGAGGCGCTCGGCTACCGGGGCGAGATCCTCACCACCGGCCGCCCCCGCACCGACCCGCTGCACCGGCCGGAGGCTCCCGAGGCCGCCGCGCGGCTGCGCCGCGCCCTGGACGTCCCGCAGGACGCGCGGGTCGTGCTGTACGTGCCCGGGAGCCCGAGCGGCGCACGCGGGCGGGCGGCGCTCCAGCCCGTCCTCGACCTGGACCGGGTCGCCGCGGCCCTCGGCGGCGACCACGTGCTGCTGTCGCGGGCGCCCCACCCCTTCGGCGACCGGCCGCGGTCGGCCTCCGCGCGCGACGTGTCGGCCTGGCCCGACCTCACCGAGCTGTGCCTGGCCGCCGACGTGCTGGTGACCGGCCACTTCCCGGCCCTGGTCGACTTCGCGGGCACCGGCCGCCCGGCGGTCCTGCTGTCCGCCGACCCCGAGGCGCCGGCCCCCGGCCCCGTCGCGGCGGATACCGAGGAGTTGATCGAGGCGCTCACCCGCCCGCAGCCGCCCGGCGACCGCCACCGCGCCTTCGTCGAGCGGTACTGCCCCCACGACGACGGCCGGGCGGCCGCCCGGGTCCTGGACCACCTGGACCTGAGATGACCCCCGGGCTCAGCGCCGCCGCACCAGCCGCCGCACCACCAGCACCACCAGCACCAGCACCCCGGCCAGCGGCAACACCCGCCTGAGCCGCCCGGCCCGCTCCGTCAGCTCGTACAACTCCAGCGCATCACCCTCACCCCGACCCGCGGCCTCCACCGGCACACCGAGCGCAACACCCCCGGCAAGCCCAGCCCGCCCCGCTTCGACGCCCGAAGCGACCTCCACCGGCAAGGTCCCGGTTTCGGCAAGGGCGTCGGGTTCCATCGGCATGGCGGATGCGGCGGTTTCGGCATGTTCTGTCTGTGCGGCTTCGACGCCCGAAGCGACCTCCGCCTGCGCGGCGGTCTCGACGGCCTCCACCAGCGAGGACACGGCTTCCGCAAGGGTGTCGGGTTCCATCGGCATGGTGGATGCGGCGGCCTCGGCGTGCTCCATCTGTGCGGCTTCGGCGCTCGGGGCGGCCTCTGCCTCCACCGGTGTGGCGGTTTCGGTGATTTTCGTCGGCGAGGCCACGGTTTCCACAGCGGCGCCGGGTTCCGGCGGCATGGCGAGCGCGGTGGCTTCGGCGGCCTTCGCCTCCGCCGGCGCGGCGGTCTCGACGGCCTCCGTCGGCGAGGACACGGCTTCCGCAAGGGTGTCGGGTTCGGCGAGTTCTGTCTGTGCGGCCTTCGCCTCTGCCGGGATGGGGGGGTCGGTGGGTTTCGTGGGTGCGGGTTCGGGGGTCGGGGTGGTGAGGAGGGTGTTGAGGTTGGCGGCGAAGCGGGTGAGGAGCCGGGCGCCGGTGTCGTGGACGAGGTGGTCGCCCAGGGAGGCGGCGCGGCCGCCGGTGAAGGTGAGGCGGGTGTGGAGGGCGACGCGGGCGGCGGCGGCCTCGCCGGGCAGGACGACGGCCTGGAAGGAGCCGGTGACGGTGCCCTGGCCGCGGGCCTCGCGGGCGGAGACCTCGAGGATGGCGGTGCGGGTCAGGTCGTCGACGACGGCGAGGCGGACGGTGCCCCGGTAGGTGATGGTGGTGGGGCCGAACTTGAGTTTCAGCCTGCCGCGGTACTCCCCGTCCGCCCCGGACTCGTAGGTGACGCCCGGCATCAGCGGGTGCATGCGCTCCACGTCCAGGAGCACCGGCCATGCGGTGTCCGCGTCCGTCGCGACGGTGAACTCGTGGTCGAGCTCCATGGGGACCTCCAGGAATGACACTGAAGGTGACCTTATGTCCCGTGGGGACACCCGTGCCAACGGGACGGGGGGAAACCGTGCGGGCACGGAGAGGGAGCAGGTAGAGTGCTCAGCATGTTCGCGCGCGCACTGAGCCTCAGCCACGCCGGTGGCGCGCTGTCTTCGTGTTGTCGCCGCTGACCGCCTCCGCCAGTCAGCCGTTCACCTCCGTGCGGGCCGCAGCCCCGGAGACCAGCCGAAGGATCCTCCGTCTTGAAGACCGAGACTTTTCCCGAGATCACCATGCGCGACCAGGTCCGCGAGACCGGCGCCCCGCCCACCGTCGGGCAGCTCGCCGCCCGCCTCCAGGAGGCCGCCGCGCGGCCCGGCCGCTGGTGGCACCTGGTGCGGTTCGACCCCGCCGAGCGGGTGCGGGTCGAGCTGGAGGACGGGCTGTGGCTGATCACCTGGCCGCCCGGATACCGGCTGCCCGCGCACGGCCACGGCGGCGCCGCGCAGATCATGAGCGTGATCGCGGGCGAGCTGGCCGAGGTGGCCGTGGGCGGCGACGGCGCGGTGGCCCGCCCGCTGCGCGCCAACCGGGTCCGCATCCAGGCCGGGGACAGCATGCACGAGGTCGTCAACCCCGGCAGCGCCTACGCCGTCACCCTGCACCTGTACGTGTAGACCGGTGGGAGCGCCGCCGCAGCAGCAGCACCAGGGCGAAGGCGGCCACGAACGCGACGGCCTGGTAGGCGAACGGCAGGACCTCGGTCCCGCTGACCGCGGTGAACAGGAACAACGCGGCGACGGCGAGGAACAGGGCGCCCGCCGCCAGGGAGCCCAGGTCGGTCCTACGCCTGGCCACGGACCACCTCCAGGTCGCCGAGCCGGCCCTTGACGTGCAGCTCCAGCACCGGGGGGTTGGCGCCGACGCCGGGGAGCGTGCGCTCGACCCTGGCCCTGGGCCCGCTGGTGATCCGCTTGTCGACGGTGACGTCGCCGAGCCCCGTCGAGACGCGCAGCTCCACCTGGGCGAGGGCGGGCAGCACCACGCGCAGGCCGCCGATGCCGACCTCGGCAAAGACGCGGTAGCGCCCGCCGTCCTGCAGCGGCAGCGCGGTGAGGTCGAGCACGCCCAGGCCCGCGACGATCCGGTAGGGCTGGGTGGCGTTGGGGTCCACGGGACGCCAGGACACGTCGCCGAAGCGGGCGCCGTCCCGCACGTCGGCGGCGGTGCCGCTGCCGATCAGCGCCACCGACAGCAGCGCCCCGACCGCGACCAGCCCGCCGGTCCCGCCGGCCCAGGTCCCGGCGACGAGGCCGAGCGCCACGACGGCCAGCGCGGTGGCGAGCGCCACCTGCATGGACGCGATCTCGGGCAGGCCGGAGGTGAAGGCGAGCGAGGACGCCCCCGCCGCCGAGGCCGCGAGCAGGGTGACCCCGGCGAGCACCGGGGGCCGCTTCCCGGTGCGTTCGACGCACCCTCCGGCGGGCGCGGGCCGCGTCTTGTCCGCGGGGCCGAGCAGGTCGGTGGCGCCCGAGGGCTCCGCGGGAGCGGAGGGCACGCGGGCCTCCTTCGCGGCGGGGCCCGGCTGGAACGGCCGGAGCGTGGCCAGGTCGATCCATCCGGCCTGGAGGTCCTGCGGCGGGACGGCGGCAGGGGGCGCCTGCCGGGCCTGCACGGCGGGCAGCGGCTCCCCCCGCAGCCGGTCGGGCAGGGTGCGGACCGCCGCGACGAGGTCGACGCCCCGGGCCTGGGCGGTCAACGCGATCAGCAGGACGATCGCCAGGGAGGCCAGGGCGTCCCCGCCGAGGCCGTTGATCAGGCCGCGGCCGGTGAGGCTGAGCAGGACTCCCGCGCAGAGCAGGACCCCGAGCAGGGTCAGCGCGGTCGCTCCGGTGAACAGCCTTCCCGTCATGCGTTCCAGCGGGGCGGGCTCGTCGCCCTCCGCGGGCATGAGCAGCAGCGCCACGCCGTACAGTGGCAGGGCGAACCAGGACGCGAACACCAGCAGCGCGAAGCCGACCCGGAAGACCAGCGGGTCGATCCCGGTGTAGCGGCCGAGCCCGGCGCACACTCCGCCGAGGATGCGTCCTTCCCGGGCTCGGGACAACCTGTCGGGGGTCATGCGTCCATGCTCACGCATGCCGGGCCTCCGCGGTATCCGGGGTCACCCTGAGGCGACCCTGAGAGCGGGATCGGGGGCGGTCCCGGATGCGGGTACACGCGAGGGATGTGACGATCTGAGCATGACCTCCAACGGCATCGCCAGGCTCGACCGGGCCAAGGACGGCCGGCTGGTGGCCGGAGTCTGCGCCGGGCTGGCCGGGCACCTGGGGCTGGAGCCCCTGGCGGTGCGGCTGGCGTTCGTGGCGCTGCTGGCCGCCGGACCCTACGGCTACGCGGCCTATATCGCCTTCTGGCTGCTGCTCCCCGAGCGCGACGAGCCGAAGGGCCGCCGCGACCTGCTGCAGCTGGTGGTGTACGCCCTGCTGGCGGCCGGGCTGAGCGTGGTGACCGGGGTGTCGGGGGTGGCCCAGCTGGCCCTGTGGCCGGCGCTGGTGATCGGGGTGGGCGCGGCGCTGCTGTGGCAGCAGACCGACCGCCGCCAGCGGGAGCGCTGGAGCACCCTGACGCGGGGCATGTGGTGGCGCGGCCTGCTGGGCATGCTGCTGGTGGTCAGCGGGATCGGCGGGTTCTTCGTGCAGAAGGTCAGCCCGCAGCAGATCCCGCAGGTGCTGCTGGCCACCGCGATCATCCTCACCGGGGTGACGGTGATCCTCACCCCGTGGCTGGTGAAGCTCTGGCAGGAGCTGGACGCCGAGCGGGCCGAGCGGGTCAGGTCGCAGGAGCGGGCCGAGGTGGCCGCCCACATCCACGACTCGGTGCTGCACACCCTCACGCTGATCCAGCGCCGCGCGCACGATCCCAAGGAGGTGGCGCGGCTGGCCCGGTCCCAGGAGCGGGAGCTGCGGGCCTGGCTGTACCAGCCCAAGTCGGACTCCTCGCAGTTGTTCGCCGCGGCGGTCAAGGAGGTCTCGGCGGAGGTGGAGGACACCCACGGCGTGCCGGTCGAGGTGGTCTGCGTCGGCGACTGCCCGCTGGACGAACGGGTCAGCGCGATGGTCCAGGCGGCGCGGGAGGCGCTGGTGAACGCGGCGAAGTACTCCGAGGCCCCGGCCATCTCGGTGTACGCCGAGGTCACGCAGGAGGGGCTGGAGGTCTTCGTGCGGGACCGCGGCAAGGGTTTCGATCTGGACGGGATCCCGGCCGACCGGATGGGTGTGCGAGGGTCGATCATTGGACGTATGGAACGGCACGGCGGCACCGCGCGGGTGCGCAGCGCACCGGGCGAGGGCACCGAGATCAGGCTGGAGCTGAAGAAGTGACACGGGTCGTGCTGGTCGATGACCACCAGATGTTCCGCACCGGGGTCAAGGCCGAGCTGGGGCCGCAGATCGAGGTGGTGGGGGAGGCCGCCGACGTCGACGAGGCGGTCGCGGTGATCGGCGAGACCCGGCCCGAGGTGGTGCTGCTGGACGTGCACCTGCCGGGCGGCGGGGGAGTGGAGGTGCTGCGGCGGGTGCTGCCCTCGCCGACCCGGTTCCTGGCGCTGTCGGTGTCGGACGCCGCCGAGGACGTGATCGGGGTGGTGCGGGGCGGGGCCCGCGGCTACGTCACCAAGACGATCTCGGGCCCGGAGCTGACGGACGCGATCGGCCGGGTGGCCGAGGGCGACGCGGTGTTCTCGCCGCGGCTGGCCGGTTTCGTGCTGGACGCGTTCAGCGCGACGGCCGCGCCGGTGGCCGATCCGGAGCTCGACCAGCTCACCGCCCGGGAGCGGGAGGTGTTGCGGCTCATCGCCCGCGGGTACGCCTACAAGGAGATCGCCAAGGAGCTGTTCATCTCGGTGAAGACGGTCGAGACGCATGTGAGCAGCGTCCTGCGCAAGCTCCAGCTGTCCAACCGGCACGAGCTGAGCCGGTGGGCGGCGGCGCGGCGATTGGTCTGAAACTTGAACTTTCAGCGAACATTTCCGGGAAGATCGGCATCATATGTAAAACTGCCTCGTTCAATGGTTATGGATTTGTTGTCAACGGTAAGTTCTCGAGGATGAAGCGCACACTCCTGATCACGCTGGCCGCCGCGGCGGTGTGGGGAACAGCGCACTGGCGCACCGGCCGCCGCGTGACGGGCGCGCTTCTGCTGACCCTCGAACTGGCGCTGCTGACGGGCGCGGTGCTGCTGGCCTGGCCGCTGCGCGAGGAGCTCGCCTCCTGGCTGGTGCAGCCGGTCTGGCTGGACGCGCTGACCGCCGCCCTGATCCTGGCGGGCATGGTCTGGTGCGCCGTGATCATCCGCTCCTACCAGCTGGTCGCCGAGGGCGGGCGCTGGGCCGTCGCCGGGGTCGTCGTGCTGTGCGCGCTGGTGGTCGCGCCGCTGGCCTACGGCGTGGAGCTGGTGCGGGTCTCCAAGAACCTCGTGACCGACGTGTTCGCCGAGAACGGCGAGGACGGCGACGAGCCCTTCGGCGGCCGGGACAGGGTGAACGTGCTGCTGCTGGGCGCGGACGCCGGCCCCAACCGGTTCGGGGTGCGCACCGACAGCATGACGGTGGCCAGCATCGACGTCCGCCGCGGCGCGACGACGCTCTTCAGCCTGCCCCGCAACCTGGAGCACGTCCCCATGCCCACCGCGGCGTCCCGCCTGGCCTTCCCCGACGGGTTCACCGGTGCGGGCGACGCCACCACGCCGGGCCTGCTCAACGAGGTGTTCCAGTGGGCCGAGGACCACCCCGAGATCGTGCCCGGGGTGCGTGACGGCCAGCGCGGGCCGCTCCTGCTGAAGCAGACCGTGGGCGGTGTCCTCGGCCTGCGCGTCGACTACTACATCATGGTCGACATGAAGGGCTTCGCCGAGCTCGTCGACGCCGTCGGCGGCATCCGGATGAACGTGCCCGAGGAACTGGTCTACGGCAGGAACAGCGAGGGACGGATCCCGGCCGGAGTGCAGGACCTCAGCGGCGAGCAGGCGCTGTGGTTCGGGCGCACCCGCACCAACAGCGACGACTACCACCGCATGTCGCGGCAGAAGTGCCTGCTGTACGCCCTGTCCCAGCAGGCCGAGCCGACCACCCTGCTGACCCGCTTCCACAAGATCGCCAGCGCGACGAAGCGGGCGGTCTCCACCGACCTGCCGCAGAACGTGCTGCCCGAGGTGATGGACCTCTCGCGGCGGATCAAGGGCTCGGACATCAAGAGCATCCAGTTCGTCCCGCCGCTGATCAGCACCGCCGACCCGGACTGGAACCTGATCAAGGAGCGTGTCGTCGCCGCGCTCGCCCGCCCGGCCAGGGCGAAGCCGGCCCCGGTGACCACCCCCGCGACGGAGCCCGTGAGGGCCCCGGAGACGCGGCAGGCCGCGGCCACCGCCACGCCCACCGCCTCGCCGGGCACGGTGCCCGCGGACGAGCAGCCGGACTCGCTGGCCGAGACCTGCGGCTGAGGCCCGCGCGGAGCGGGCCTCAGCGGCTCACAACTTCTCGACGGGGGCGTAGCGCAGGACCAGCCGCTTGACGCCGTAGTCGCCGCCGAAGTCGATGGAGGCGGCCGCCTTGTCCGCGGTGCCGTCGACGGCCACCACGGTGCCGAGCCCGAACGAGTCGTGGGTGACGCGGTCGCCGGGGGCCAGGGACGGCGCGGGACGGCCGCCCGCCGGGCGCGCCGCGCGGCCCGCCGACGGGGACAGCGAGGGGGCCGCGCCGCGCGGGGCGGCCACCCGCTCCCAGACGACCAGCGGGTCGGGGATCTCCGCCAGGAAGCGGGACGGCGGGTTCATCTGGGGCGCGCCCCAGGAGCTGCGCATCACGGCACGGGAGACGTGCAGGCGTTCGCGGGCGCGGGTGATGCCCACGTAGGCCAGGCGGCGCTCCTCCTCCAGCTCCTTGGGGTTGCCCAGGGCGCGCAGGTGCGGGAACACCCCGTCCTCCAGGCCGGTGAGGAAGACGACGGGGAACTCCAGGCCCTTGGCGGTGTGCAGGGTCATCAGGGTGACCAGGCCCTCGCCGTCGTCGGGGATCTGGTCGGCGTCGGCGACCAGGGACACCCGCTCCAGGAAGGCGGTCAGCTGGTCGGGCGGGACGGCGTCGCCGGGCTCGGGCTCCTCCTCGGCGCGGGCCGCGGCGAGGTCCTCGAACTCGCGGGCGACGTTCTCCAGCTCCTGGAGGTTCTCGACCCGCGTCTCGTCCTGCGGGTCCTTGGAGGCCTGGAGCTCGGCCAGGTACCCCGACCGCTCCAGCACCGCCTGGACGATCTCCGCGGGCCCGTGGGCGGGCACCATGGCGCGCAGCTCGTCCAGCAGGGCGACGAAGTCGTTGATCGACTTGAGCGACCGGGCGGCCAGGCCCGGCACCGCCGGCGCCGCGCGCAGCGCCTGCCAGAACGAGATCCGCTCGCGGGCGGCGTGGGCCTCCACGCAGGCCTCGGCGCGGTCGCCGATGCCGCGTTTGGGCACGTTCAGGACGCGGCGCAGCGAGACGGTGTCCTCGGGGTTGGCCAGCACCCGCAGGTAGGCCAGCAGGTCGCGGATCTCCTTGCGCTCGTAGAAGCGCACGCCGCCGACGACCCGGTAGGGCAGGCCGACGCGGATGAAGACCTCCTCGAAGACCCGGGACTGGGCGTTGGTGCGGTAGAAGACCGCGACGTCACCGGGCCTGACCTGGGCGGAGTCGGCGAGCCTGTCGATCTCGGCGGCCACGAAGGCCGCCTCGTCGTGCTCGTTGTCGGCCACATAGCCGGTGATCTTGGCGCCCTCGCCCTGGTCGGACCACAGGCGCTTGGGCTTGCGGTCGCCGTTGCGCTCGATCACCGCGTTGGCCGCCGACAGGATCGTCTGGGTGGAGCGGTAGTTCTGCTCCAGCAGGATCGTGACGGCCTCGGGGTAGTCCCGCTCGAACTCCAGGATGTTGCGGATCGTGGCGCCCCGGAAGGCGTAGATCGACTGGTCGGCGTCGCCGACCACGCACAGCTCGGCCGCGCCCAGGCCCTCCACCGGCATGGTCAGCTCGCGGACCAGCTCGTACTGCGCGTGGTTGGTGTCCTGGTACTCGTCGACCATGACGTGCCGGAAGCGCCGCCGGTAGTGCTCGGCGACGTCCGGGAACATCTGCAGGACGTGGACCGTGGTCATGATCAGGTCGTCGAAGTCCATCGCGCCGGCCTGCTGGAGCCGGGCCTGGTACATCTCGTAGGCCTCGGCGAGCACCTGGTCCAGGTGGGTGGTGGCGCGGGTCTTGAACGTCTCGTAGTCGATGAGCTCGTTCTTGAGGTTGGAGACCTGGGCGGAGAACGACTTGGGCGGGTAGCGCTTGGGGTCGAGGTCCAGCTCGCGGCAGACCAGCGCCATCAGCCGCTGGGAGTCGGCCTGGTCGTAGATCGAGAAGGAGGAGGGGAAGCCCAGCCGGTGCGCCTCGCGGCGCAGGATGCGCACGCAGGCGGAGTGGAAGGTCATCACCCACATGGCGCGCGAACGCGGCCCGACCAGGGAGTCGACGCGTTCCTTCATCTCCCCGGCGGCCTTGTTGGTGAAGGTGATCGCGAGGATCTCGCCGGGATGCACGCCCCGCTCCGACAGCAGGTAGGCGATCCGGTGGGTGAGCACCCTGGTCTTGCCGGACCCGGCTCCGGCCACGATGAGCAGCGGCCCGCCGGAGTGGGTCACGGCGGCGCGCTGCTGCGGGTTGAGGCCGTCCAGGAGAGGGTGTGAGGTTGCAGTCGACATCGTCCATCGAGTCTACGGGGGCGCGCCGACACAAGCCCCCTTGTCGCGGGAGTAAGCGGCACCTTACAGTCGGCGCATGACCCGTACCGCGTCCGCCTCCGCAGTCACCACGGCCTCCCCTGAACAGGTGTTCCGTCATCTGGCCGAGGCCGGGGCCTGGCCCGTCTGGATGCGCGTCCCGACGCGCTCGCGCCGGGCCCGGTCCGGCGCCCCCGATCCCGACGGCGTGGGCGCGGTCCGCGCGATCTTCCCCATGCGCGAGCGGGTGGTGGCCTACGAGCCGCCGGCCCACTACGCCTACGTGATGGAGACCCCCATGCCGATCAGGGACTACCGGGCGGACGTCCGGCTCACCCCGCTCGACGGGGGCGGCACCCGTATCGACTGGGAGGCCAGGGGCGGCGCCGTCGTCCCCGGCACCGGCGCCCTGGTCGGCCGCACGCTCGGCCTCCTCACCCGGTGGCTGTCCGGCTCCCTGGCCGAGCACGCCTCGGCCTGCGGCGGGAAGTGCCCGGTGCGCTGACCGCCGGGTCCCGCGCCGCGCGGCGTCCGGGCGACAGCCGAGACGGCCCGAAGGTTGCCTGTCACGGGCCTGTGTGACTTATGTCCGACTGTGGACAAAAGTTCGGTGGAAAACTTCGGAAGCCGGAATAGTGGCTGCTCAACGTGTCGATGACCGGCTGCTCCACGCCCAGTCGACCCGGGGTCAGCCCCGGGCCGGGCGGTCGGGCGGACCGGGATGCCCCGGAGGAGGAGCCGTGCCACACCTGCAGATAGGCGAACCGCGTGTGCCCGTGGACATCCCGCCCGTCCTCGCCTCGGCGGGAGCGGACCGGAGGCTGGGCGGCCCCTACGCGGCGGCCTCCGCGCTGGCGCGGGTGCTGGTGCCCCGCGCCCCGCTGCCGGTGGTGGCCGCGCACGACATCGAGCTGCGCGCCATCGCCCCCGACCTGGCCGTCCCGGTGCTGCGCACGACGCTCTCGGAGTCGCTGTCCCGCGACGAGCGCATCCTCGTCCCCGCGCCGCAGCGCACGCTGCGGATCGCGAACGGCTTCGCCGAGTTCGTGCGCGACGCGATCACCGAGCCGTGCACGTTCTTCGTCACCTCCTACGCCGAGGCCGACCCCGCCGACCGCGAGGTGATCGACGTGCTGGTCCGGCGGGTGCCGCGGCTCACGGTCGTCACCTGCGACGCGCCGGGCACCGGGGGGCGCGCGGAGTTCTGGGCCGGCCTGTGGGAGGACGGGGACGCGGCGCGCCACCGCGAGGCCGTGGAGTGGTGCCAGGAGCGGGGCTGCCACGAGGCCGCGGTCGAGCTCGGGCGCCGCGCGCTGTTCGACGAGGAGGTCGCCGAGCCGGACACCGACGACTGGTGGGCGATCGTCCACGCGACGGCCATCGGCCTGGGTTCGCTGAAACGGGAGGAGGAGGCCGCCGAGCTGCTGGCGTACGCGCGGGCCCGCACCACCGACCCGCTGCGGCAGTCCACCATCGCCTACACCGACGCGATGCTCCTGACCCGCCACCACGACCCCGGGCGGCGCGACCTGGAGGCGGCGCTCGGCCTGGTCAACATCGGGATCGCGTTGTGCGGGCTGCTGCCCGACCGGGAGAACCGCGCGGTCAAGCTCGGCTTCGACCTCAACGGCAAGGCGCTCATCCAGGCGCGGCGCGGCCTGCCCGGCGAGGCGCTCGCCCTGGTGGAGGAGGCGATCGAGCTCGCCGACCGCGACCTGCCCGAGGGCGCCCAGCCGGTCCACCGCATGGTGCTGCGCGCCAACCGCGCCCAGCTGCTGGCCGCGCGCGGCCGGCACGCCGCCGCGCTGGCCGACCTGGACGCGGCGATCGGGGCCGACCCCGGTTACCCGGACTACTACATCGACCGCGGCAACCTCCTGGTCCGGCTGGGCCGCGAGGAGGACGCGCTCGCCGACTACGAGACCGCGATGAGAGTGGGGCCGCCGTTCCCCGAGGCCTACTACAACCGGGCCGAGGTGCGCTTCACCCGGGGCGACCACGAGGGCGCGCTGGCCGACCTGGACTACGCGCTGGAGCTCGACCCCGGTTTCGTCGACGCGCTGGTCAACAGGGCCGGGCTGCTGGCGGCCAGGGGCGAGTACGGGCGGGCCCGCGCCGACGCGGAGGCGGGCCTGGCGGCCGACCCGGGCAACCCGTACCTGCTGTGCGCGCTGGGCCAGGTGGAGAGCGACGACGGCGACGTGGCACGGGCCTGGGCGGCGTTCGAGGAGGCGCTGCGGCGCGAGCCGTCGCTCGCGGCGGCCTGGGCGGGACGCGGCATGCTCGCCTACGAGCTGGGCAAGATCGAAGAGGCCATCGCGGACCTGGACCGGGCCGTCGGGTTGTCGGAGGAGCCGGGGCTGCTGTTCAATCGGGCGATGGCGCTGCGCGCCGCCGGACGCGAACGCGAGGCCGTGGCCGATCTCACCCGCGCGCTGGAGCTCGACCCCGACGACCTCGACATCCGGCTGGCCCTCACCGGCTGACCCGCCCCGGGCTCAGGCGGGCGGGACCGGCAGCGGCTCCTCCTGCGCGGTCAGCGCCAGCAGCACCAGGGAGGCCGTCCAGCCCAGCGGTGCCACGGAGTGCGGCTCGCCCTCGGCGTCCACCCGCTCGGGAAGGACGCCCAGCGGCGTGCGGTGCTCCGAGAGCCAGTCCAGCCAGCCGGTCTCCCGCCCCGAGGCGGTCTCGGCCAGCGCGAACATCGCCACTTCGGGCGTCCACGCCTGGGTCTTGCTGCCCGCCCAGTTCTCCCCGGGCAGCAGGCCGCCGTTCTCGGGGATGCGCAGCCTGTCCGCGGCGACGGCCAGCGCGCTGGTGACACCGGGGTCGGGGGCCGCGAAAGGAGGTGCGAGAAAAGTCACAGAGGCGTCCATGTTGCCGCCCCTCAGGGGCGAGCGCGGGTAGCCGTGGACGCCGTACTCGCGCCGGATGGCCTCGTCCAGGCGCTCGGCGGCGGCCCCCCAGCGCTCGGCCTGCCGGGGGTGGCGGTCCCCGGCGATCGCGGCGGCGCCGCGCAGCCCTGCCAGCAGGGGCGCCGAGACGCCCAGCGTGGGGCGGTCGCCGAGCTGCTCGGTGGACGGGTGGCGCTCGAAGTAGTCCGACGACGCGGGCGGAAGCCCGTCGGCCCCCAGGTGGTCGGTGATCCAGTCGGCGGCGCGCTCGACCATGGTCCAGAGCCCGCCGATCCCGTCGTCCGCGGCGTGCCCGCGGCCCCTGCGGACCTCGCCGTCCCGGTCGGAGTACCGCCCGGTGAACCAGGACGCCCACAACACCCAGCCGATCTCGTCCAGCTGGATGGAGCGCCCGTCGGTCACCGCGCTGCCGTTGGCGCGGTAGCGGGTGGCCCAGCGCCCGTCGTCGCTCTGCACCCGGGCCAGGAACGACAGCACCTGGCGGGCCTCGTCCAGATGCCCGGTGGCGGCGAAGGCCGCCGCGTGGAAGGCGGCGTCACGCGGCCAGACGTAGTTCCACATGCCGTACCAGGAGGCGGTGGACGCGCCCGACGGCGCGGTGAGCAGCCGCAGGTCGAGCAGGGCGCGGGCGGCCATGTCCCGGTGCCCCGACGCGGCGCCGGGGATCTTCCCCCGCTCCAGCCATTCCCGGTCGCCCTTGACGGCGGCGGCGACCCGCGGGTCGGCGGGGGAGACGGTGACGGGCTCCGTCGCGCCGTGCGGGATCAGCCGGATCAGTCCGTCGGCGAGCCGCACCACCGAGCTCTCCGGCAGGTAGGAGGCGCCTTCGCCGTCGTCGGCGCCGAGCGGGCTGCTGAGGAAGGGCCAGCCCCCGCCGCCGACGAGTCCCGGGCTGTCCCACCGGGCGGCGCTGCCGTCGGGATCCTGGGCGCCGCAGGTCGCGACGATGGCCAGGAGGGTGAGGACGGCGGCGGTCCGCCGTATCCGTCTCCGCACCCGCTGACCCCCAAACTTCACAGGAATGCACAAATATCACGACAAGTACATCAAACATTGCCAGAAGGTTGGGTCATGACCGGTGTTCCCTTGACTACCGGCTAGTAATCGCACCCACCGGCCCGGCGGCGGAGACCGGTTGGCTAGGCTTGCCTGCCGGAGCGGACCGCCGTGATTACCGCACGTGCGGTCATCACCCGTCGATCCCTCAGAAGGACTTCTCCTCGTGGACCTGTTCGAACATCAGGCGAAGGAACTCTTCGCCGAGTACGGCGTACCGGTGCCCACCGGCAAGGTCGCCAAGACCGCGGCCGAGGCCCGGACCCACGCCGAAGCGCTCTTCGCGGCCGGCAGCAAGAAGGTCGTCATCAAGGCCCAGGTCAAGACCGGCGGCCGCGGCAAGGCAGGCGGCGTGAAGCTGGCCGACACCGCCGACGAGGCGGAGGCCCTGGCCGACCAGATCCTCGGCATGGACATCAAGGGCCACACGGTCCACAAGGTCCTGGTCGAGGAAGGCAGCGCGATCGCGCAGGAGTTCTACTTCTCCTTCCTGCTGGACCGGGCGAACCGGACCTACCTCAGCATCTGCACCGTCGAAGGCGGTGTGGAGATCGAGGACGTGCCGCACGACAAGCTGGCCCTCATCGCCATCGACCCGCTGACCGGCGTGGACGCCGCCAAGGCGCGCGAGATCGCCGTCGCGGGCCGGCTGCCCGAGGTCGCCGTGGACGGCGCCGCCGACATCATCGCCAAGCTGTGGCAGGTCTTCGTCAAGGAGGACGCCACGCTGGTCGAGGTCAACCCGCTGATCCTCACCGCCGACGACCAGGTGCGGGCACTGGACGGCAAGGTCTCGCTGGACGAGAACGCCTCCTTCCGCCAGCCGCGCCAGGCCGACCTCGAGGACAAGGCCGCGGCCGACCCCCTGGAGGCCAAGGCCAAGGCCAAGGACCTCAACTACGTCAAGCTCGACGGCAGCGTCGGCATCATCGGCAACGGCGCGGGTCTGGTCATGTCGACCCTCGACGTCGTCGCCTACGCCGGAGAGGAGTTCCCGGGCTCTCCCAAGCCCGCCAACTTCCTCGACATCGGCGGCGGCGCCTCGGCCGAGGTCATGGCCGCGGGCCTGGAGATCATCCTCTCCGACCCGGCGGTGAAGTCGATCTTCGTCAACGTCTTCGGCGGCATCACCGCCTGTGACGCGGTCGCCAACGGCATCGTCGCCGCCTACGAGCTGCTGGCCTCGCGCGGCGAGTCCGTCGACCGCCCGCTGGTCGTCCGGCTCGACGGCAACAACGCCGAGCTTGGCCGTCAGATCCTCAACGACGCCGCGCTCAAGGGCGTCGAGCAGGTCGAAACCATGGACGACGCGGCTCGCCGCGCCGCCGAACTCGCCGCGGTAGGTGCGTAATGGCCATCTGGCTCACTGAGAACAGCAAGATCATCGTCCAGGGCATCACCGGCGGCGAGGGCTCCAAGCACGCCGCCCGCATGCTGCGCTCGGGCGCGAAGGTCGTCGGCGGCGTCAACGCCCGCAAGGCCGGCACCACCATCACCCTCGAGGGCCAGGACCTTCAGGTCTTCGGCACCGTCGCCGAGGCGATGGAGGCCACCGGCGCTGACGTGTCCGTGGTCTTCGTGCCGCCGAAGTTCACCAAGGACGCCGTGGTCGAGGCGATCGACGCCGAGATCCCGCTCGCCGTGGTGATCACCGAGGGCGTGCCGGTGCAGGACTCCGCCGAGTTCTGGGCCCACGCCATCGCCAAGGGCAACAAGACCCGCATCATCGGCCCGAACTGCCCCGGCATCGCCTCGCCGGGCAAGTCCAACGCCGGCATCATCCCCGCCGACATCACCCCCGGCGGGCGCATCGGCCTGGTGTCCAAGTCCGGCACCCTGACCTACCAGATGATGTTCGAGCTGCGCGACTTCGGCTTCTCGACCTGCGTCGGCATCGGCGGTGACCCGATCATCGGCACCACCCACATCGACGCCCTGCAGGCCTTCCAGGACGACCCCGAGACCGACGCGATCGTCATGATCGGCGAGATCGGCGGCGACGCGGAGGAACGGGCCGCGGCCTACATCGAGAAGAACATCACCAAGCCGGTGGTGGGCTACGTCGCGGGCTTCACCGCCCCCGAGGGCAAGACCATGGGCCACGCCGGCGCCATCGTCTCCGGCTCGTCCGGCACCGCCCAGGCCAAGAAGGAAGCGCTGGAGAAGGTCGGCGTCCGGGTCGGCAAGACCCCGAGCGAGACCGCCCGCCTCATGCGCGAGATCATGAAGAACCTGTAGCGGCAGGCCGGGGGGCGACCCCCGGACCCCGCCGGGGCCGACCGGTCCGCGCCTCGCCGCGGCCGGGTGTTTTTCTGGGGGGCGACCCCAGGCCCCCGCGAGAGGGATCAGCCGATCCTCGCTTCCCTGCGGCCGTCTGATCCCGAGTCTCTTCCCCGGGCCGCCTCCCCCTTCGCGGGGGAGGCGGTCTTTCTCTCTTCCGGAGCCGACGGGGTCGTTGTTCGTCCGGTTTATCGGAGTTCGCCGGTTGCGACGGCGACACGCCGGGCGGGCAGGGGCGGGTCGCGGCGCGGGAGTGCCAGCATGACGGGCATGAGCAAAGTCGAGCAGCCCTCCGGGAAGCGCAGGCTCCGGATCGTCCGGGACACCGACTCGCCGGAGACCCTGGAGGCCGAGGAGCGGGCGGCCGCCGGACCCGACGCCGCCCCGCAGGAGGACCGGCCGGAGGGGCCGGGCGCGGAGGACGGGCCCGGCGAGGAGGCCGCCGAACGCCCCGGGCGGGGCAGCGGCGGGCCCGCCCGCCCGCTGGCCGTCACCGGCATGGTCGCCGCGGCCTGGTGCGTGGGGCTCGGGCTCGTCGTCCTCATGACGATCACGCTCGTCGGCTGGATCGCCGCCCCCCGCACCGCGCTGGGGCCCGGCCTTCCCGGGGTGTTCCGCACCGCGGTGAACTTCTGGCTGGTGGCCCACCACGCGGGCTTCACCACGTCCGTCGGGCGGGTGGGGATGTTGCCGCTGGGCCTGATCCTGCTGCCCGCCGGGCTGCTCTACCGGGGCGGCGGCTGGATCATCCGGGCCGCCGAGCACCGGTACCGGCGGCGGATCGGCGTGGTCCAGGTCGCCCTGCTGCTGGCCGCGCCCTACGCCACGTTCGCGGTGATGCTGGCGCTGATCGCCGGGACGCCCAGCCTGCAGCCCTCGCCCTGGCAGGCCTTCGTGGCGTGCTTCTCGCTGGCGTTCGCCGCGGGCGGCCTGGGCGCGGCCCGCGCGATCGCGGCGTCCCGCGGCCGGGTGCGCTCGGGCGTGGGCGCGCTGCTGCGGCTGCTGCCCGACCGCCCCAGGTCCGTGGTGACCGGCGTGCTCGGCGCGCTGGCGGTGCTGACCGCGGCGGGCGCGGTCCTGGTCGGCGGCTCGCTGGCCTACCACCACGCCGAGGCCGCCGACGTCTACCGGATGCTCGCCCCCGACCTCGTCGGCGGCGGGCTGCTGGTGCTCGTGGAGATCGCCTACCTGCCGAACGCGGTGATCTGGGGCATGTCCTTCGCGATCGGTCCGGGCTTCTCGGTGGGCGCGGGCACCAGCGTCTCGCCGACCGGGGTGTTCCTGGGCGCGCTGCCGTCCTTCCCGCTGCTGGCCGCGCTGCCCGAACCCGGCCCCGCTCCGCTGGTCTCGCTCCTGGCGCTGGCCGCGCCGTTCCTGGCCGGGGCGGTCGGCGGCGCGCTGACCGTGCGCTCCTTCCCCAGCGCCGTCTACGAGGCCGCGCCGCTGTGGGGCTTCTTGTCGGGCGTGCTGACCGGCGGGGCGGTGATGGTCCTGGCGGCGCTGTCCGGCGGGCCGCTGGGCGGTCACCGCATGGCGACCATGGGGCCCTCGGCGTGGCAGATCGGGCTGCTGGCGACCCTGGAGGTGGGCCTGGCCGCGGCCTGCTCGGCCTGGCTGGTCAACTGGTGGATGTTCCGGGAGCGCCGCTCGCGCCGGACCCGCCGCAAGGACCGCGAGGACGTCGAGGACGCCGACGCCCACGGCGGGGAGCAGCGGCGGGAGGAGTACGCCTACGACTACGAGACCGAGGGGGACGAGCCCGCGCGGGAGGCACCCGGGACCCGTCCCGACGGGTCCGCGCCGAGGACGGCGGACCCCGTCGCGTTCGTGGATCCCGAACCCGTCCTGCGGCGCCGGGACTGAAGGCGCCGGGACCGATCCCGGTTCAGCGCCTCAGAGCAGGTCGCCGTACTCGCTCAGGCTGCCCTTGGGCATGTTGAGCCGGTCCTCCATCTTGGGCAGCCAGGAGTCCTTGCACGCCTGCTCGTCGGTGTTGGTGTTGGCGGTGCGCAGGCACTCCTGGTAGCCGTTCAGCTCGCTCCACAGGAACACCGTCATGGACAGGATCAGGCCGGAGAACAGCGCGCCCGCCAGGCCCATGACCAGGCCCGCGATCGCGCCGGGGGTGGGCCCGGTGGCCTTGCGGCGCACCTTGACCGCCACCACCACGGCGGCGATCCCGGCGACCAGGCCGGCGGGGGCGAAGAAGGGCGTCAACAGCAGGGCGCCGAGGCCGAGCCACAGAGCGCGAAGTCCGGACCGGTCGAGGGTGGCCGCCGGGCTCTGCTCTTTCACCGATTTCCTCCAGGTGTTCTCGGCGGTGCCGGTCCACGGCGCCGGTCGCTGTGAACCGCGAACGGCTCTGCCGATAGGCTGCGACCGGCGGACACATCCGCCGAAGGTTCCAGGGCGTGCCCCTGGGTCGTCATTATCTTCCTTCAGGAGAGTTCCGGTGACCGCCCGGCTTGTCGTTCTCGTCTCCGGTGCGGGGACGAATCTCCAGGCGCTGCTCGAGGCATGCGCGGATCCAGCTTATGGTGCCCAGGTCGTTGCTGTGGGCGCCGACCGTCCTGACATAGCGGGATTGGTCCGGGCAGAAGCCGCAGGAGTACCCACTTTCCTGGAAAGAGTGGTGGACCATCCGGACCGGGATTCCTGGGACGCGGCGCTCACCGAGGCCGTCGCCGCCCACCGGCCCGACCTGGTGGTCTCCGCCGGATTCATGAAGATCCTCGGCCCCCGGTTCCTCGACCGGTTCACCGTGGTCAACACCCACCCGGCGCTGCTGCCCGCCTTCCCCGGCGCGCACGCCGTCCGCGACGCCCTCGCCTACGGGGTGAAGGTCACCGGGTGCACCGTGCACTTCGTGGACGCGGGGGTGGACACCGGGCCGATCATCGCCCAGGAGGCGGTTCCCGTCCGCTGGCACGACGACGAGGACTCGCTGCACGAGCGGATCAAGGAGGTCGAGCGCCGGTTGTTCATCGACGTCGTCGGCCGCCTCGTCCGCGACGGCTGGACCGTCCGCGACGACCGCCACGTCTCCCTGAAGTGCAAGGTCTGCAAGACCGACGAGCCCGAAGAGGCCTGACCTCTCGGCGGTCGGCGAAGAAGAGAAGGGATCTGTCCGGTGAGCCGGATCGCAATCAAGCGCGCCCTGGTCAGCGTCTACGACAAGACGGGGCTGGAGGAACTGGCGAAGGGCCTGCACGCGGCCGGCGTCGAGATCGTCTCGACCGGCTCGACCGCGGGGCGCATCGCCGCGGCCGGCGTGCCGGTGGTCAAGGTCGAGGAGCTGACCGGCTTCCCCGAGTGCCTGGACGGGCGGGTCAAGACCCTGCACCCCAAGGTCCACGCGGGCGTCCTGGCCGACAGGCGTCTGCCCGACCACGTCCGGCAGCTGGCGGAGCTGGACGTCGAGCCGTTCGACCTGGTGGTCGTCAACCTCTACCCGTTCACCGCCACGGTCGCCTCCGGCGCCGGGCCGGACGAGTGCGTCGAGCAGATCGACATCGGCGGCCCCACGATGGTGCGCGCCGCTGCCAAGAACCACCCGTCCGTGGCGGTCGTCACCTCCCCGGACGCCTACGGCGCGGTCCTCGCCGCCGCCGCGGAGGGCGGCTTCACGCTGGAGCAGCGCAGGCGCCTGGCCGGTGAGGCCTTCGCGCACACCGCCGCCTACGACGTGGCCGTCGCCTCCTGGTTCGCCGGCGCCTACGCCCCGGACGAGACCGCCGCCGAGACCGGCTGGCCGGAGTTCACCGGCTCCACCCACACCCGCCAGGCGGTGCTGCGCTACGGCGAGAACCCCCACCAGCGGGCCGCGCTCTACACCGACGGCACCGGCGGCCTGGCGGCCGCCGAGCAGCTGCACGGCAAGGAGATGTCGTACAACAACTACGTCGACACCGACGCCGCGCGCCGCAGCGCCTACGACTTCGCCGAGCCCGCCGTCGCGATCATCAAGCACGCCAACCCGTGCGGCATCGCCGTCGGCGCCGACATCGCCGAGGCCCACCGCAGGGCGCACGAGTGCGACCCCGTCTCGGCGTACGGCGGCGTGATCGCGGCCAACCGCCCGGTCACCGTGCAGATGGCACGGCAGATCGCCGACGTCTTCACCGAGGTCGTCGTGGCCCCCGGCTTCGAGGACGGGGCGCTGGAGATCCTGCGGGCCAAGAAGAACATCCGGCTGCTGGTCGCCGAGGACCTGGCGCGCGAGCCGCGCACCGAGCTGCGCGCCATCAGCGGCGGCCTGCTGATGCAGGGCGCCGACCTGGTGGCCGAGGCCGGCGACAGCGCCGCGAACTGGGAGCTCAAGGCCGGCCCCGCCGCCTCCGCCGAGGTCCTGGCCGACCTGGAGTTCGCCTGGAAGGCCTGCCGCTCGGTCAAGTCCAACGCGATCCTGCTCGCCTCCGGCGGCGCGTCCGTCGGAGTGGGCATGGGCCAGGTCAACCGCGTCGACTCCTGCCACCTGGCGGTGAACCGCGCGGGCGAGCGGGCGGCGGGCTCGGTGGCGGCCTCGGACGCCTTCTTCCCCTTCGCCGACGGCCCCGAGGTGCTCATCGCCGGCGGCGTGAAGGCGATCGTGGAGCCGGGCGGCTCGATCCGCGACGACGAGGTCATCGCCGCCTGCGAGAAGGCCGGGATCACCCTCTATTTCACGGGAAACCGCCACTTCTTCCACTGAGGCACGCCCGCCTGGCGGCGTGCCGCCCGTGGCTGGGCGTGCGCTGGCGTGCTGGACGTTCCGTTGAGATACGCCCGCCTGGCGGCGTGCCGCCCCATGACCGGACGCGCTGACGCGTGCTGGACGTTCCGCTGGGGCACGCCCGTCCGGCGGCGCGTTGCTCGGTGGCTGAGCGTGTGCCGGGCGGTCCGTTAGTGTGGTCGAGTAGGGAGCGCCTCCGGTCAGTCCGGGGGCGTTTCCGCTGATCATGAGCTCTTTTGTGGAGAGGTACTGGTAGGCTCCCGGTGATTTCTGCCCCAAGCGCCTTTTACCTTGGAGTCCCCGTGGAGTTCCTGATGAGTGCCGTGCTGGAGAATTCCGGCACCCTGGCCGAAGGCCGCCAGCTGATCGGCCTGGCCGCGGGGGCGTTCGCCGCCATGCTGGCCGCCAACGGCGGCTGGAAGCTCACCGACTGGGTGATGGCGCGCCGCGAGGGCGCCCGGTAACCGGGAGCACCACCTTCAGGGGGCGTCAAAGCCCTCTACTGAATCGGACATATCGCTCATGGTCCGGCCGTGCGCGGTGAGACTGGCGATATGGATTCCGACAAGCTCCGCGCCTTCTGGGCCGCACGCCAGGGCCTGGACGGCTCGCTCGGCGCCGCCGACCCCGCCGAGGTGCTCGCCAGGACGGGCTGGGCCCGCTCCGCCGGCGGGTTCAATCCGTACCTGACCCTCTTCAGCCGTGCCGGAACCGGCCGCAGGGCGGCCGACGAGGAGATGGCCGGCGGCAGGATCGGGGAGATCCCCACCGTCCGCGGCCAGGCCTACGTGCTGCCCGAGGAGGACTACGGGCTCGGCCTGCGGACCAGTGAACCGGCCGCCCGCGCCGAGGTGCGGGCCAGCGAACGGCACGGGGTCGACCACCGGCTGCTCGACAAGGTCGTCGAGGTGCTCTACGAGGCGATCGGCGACACCCCGACCGACCTGTCCGACCTCGACCTGGCCGGCCTGCTGCCCGAGGGCGAGGCCGGCGAGCACACCCGCCTCGCCGCGCTGGCCCTGCTCCAGACGGCCGGAGCGATCAGACGCGTCCCGCTGGAGGGCAGGCTCGACCGGCCCGAGCACGGCTACACGCGCTGGGCGGACCCGCCCCCCGAACCCGAGGGCGAGGACGCCAGGCTGGCCCTGGCCGAGCGGTACTGGGCCTGGATCGGCGCGGCCTCCCTCGAGCACTTCCGCCGCTTCAGCGGCCTGTCCGAGGCCGCCGCGCGAAGCGCCGTCGAACCCCTCGGCCTGCACCGGCAGGTCGACGGGGACCTGCTCATCCGGGACGTGGACGAGTTCGGCGACTACACCCCGCCGCGCACCCCGTCCTACGCCCTGGTCAGCGCCCTGGACGGCCTCCACCGGCTGCGGCACGACCTGGGTGCCGTGCTCGACCCCGAGCACGCCGGCCTGCGCGGCCTGCCCGCCCAGCCCGTCTTCGACCGGGGCAGGGTCGTCGGCTTCTGGAACTTCGACGCCGACGACGGCACCATCGCCTGGACCACCTGGACCCGCCCCGACGACGCCCTGTACGAGGCGGTGGAACGGGCCGAGACGTTCATCAGGGACGAACTCGCCGACGTGCGCGGCACCGCCCCCGACAGCGTGCGCCCGCACGCGCTCGTATAGAGCACCCGGCACCGCGCTCCCCGCCCGCCCTGGAACAATGGGGGCGACAGTGGCGGAGAGAGAGCGGTGTCGATGAGCGCACGGATTCTGGACGGCAAGGCCACGGCGGCCGAGATCAAGAAGGACCTCCAGCGGCGGGTCGCCGCGCTGGGGGACCGGGGGGTCGCGGTGGGGCTGGGAACCGTCCTGGTCGGCGACGACCCGGGCAGCCAGGCCTACGTGGGGATGAAGCACCGGGACTGCGCCGAGGTCGGCATCACCTCCATCCGCCGGGACCTGCCGGCCGACGCCGCCCAGGAGCAGGTCGAGCAGGCGGTCGCCGAGCTCAACGCCGACCCCGCCTGCACCGGGTACATCGTCCAGCTCCCGCTGCCCAGGGGTCTGGACGAGCAGCGGGTGCTGGAGCTCATCGACCCGGCCAAGGACGCGGACGGGCTGCACCCGGTCAACCTCGGCCGGCTGGTGATGATGAAGGACGCGCCGCTCCCCTGCACGCCCAAGGGCATCGTCGCGCTGCTGCGGCGCTACGAGGTGCCGCTGGACGGCGCGGAGGTCGTGGTCATCGGCCGCGGCCTGACCGTCGGCCGCCCGCTCGGCCTGCTGCTCACCCGCCGCAGCGAGAACTCCACGGTGACGCTGTGCCACACCGGCACCCGCGACCTCGTCCGCCACACCCGGCGGGCCGACATCATCGTGGCCGCCGCCGGCGTCCCGGGGCTGATCACCGCCGACATGGTCAAGCCCGGTGCGGCCGTGCTCGACGTCGGGGTCTCCCGGGTCGACGGGAAGCTCGCCGGAGACGTCTCCTTCGCCGTCTCGGAGGTGGCGGGCTGGGTCGCGCCCAACCCCGGCGGGGTGGGGCCCATGACGCGTGCGATGCTCCTGTCGAACGTCGTGGAGTCCGCGGAGGCCTCCGCGCGCTAGGACGTGCTCCATCCGGCGACAGTCGGCCGCGTCGGGACGAGGACCGGCTGTCGCCTTTCGGGGATCCGGGGGTCGCCCCCCGGCCGGATGCCGCTCGCCCAGCCGGCCCCTCTGCCGGCTGGGCCCCGGTCAGACGGCCGCGGTGAGGCGGGGATCGTCTGACCGGCTTTCGAGGGTCCGGGGGCCGTCCCCCGGACCGGTACTGCTCTTCGTCGGACCCTGCTGTCCCGCACTGCCCCGTGCGGGTCCTCCTCAGCTGGCCCGGCGGGTGACGGGGGTCCGCGCGGCGATGCCCGGACGGCGCGGCTCCTGGGTGAGGGGCATGGTGCGCTGAGCCTGCGGCGGTACCTTGACCGTCGGCAGGGGGCGGACCAGGCCCATGGCGATGACCTCGTTGGCCAGACGGGTACGGCGGTTGATGCCCTCCGGGACACGGAACTTCTGGTACAGGCGAAGCAGGTGCTGCTTCACCGCCGCCTCGGTCACGACCAGTTCGGCCGCGATGTCCCTGGCCGTCGCGGGGGCGACGAACGCCGCGTCCGACAGGGCCGGACGGCACAGCGCCGTCAGCACGTCGATCTCACGGCGGGTGAGCTCGGGCGCCACGGCCCGGCGCAGTTCGACCTCCGGATCCACCTCCTCACGGGGGATGCCCCCCAGCCTGCCCCGGGCGGACCCGAAGCTGATCACGTCGCCGTCTTCGAGGACCCTGCGGGCGATCGGACGTCCGTTGACCCTGGTGCCGTTGCGCGACAGGCCCATGTCCACGACATAGACGTAGGGTCCCCGCCGCACCAGTTCCGCGTGCAGCCGGGAGACGCTCGGGTCCTCCAGGCGGATGTCCACCCCCTTTCCTCTGCCGACCGTCGTGACGTCGGGACGTAGCGGGATGACCGCGCCACTGTCCTCGATCCGTATGAACGGCCCCTCCACTGTGGTTCCTCCCACTCAGTTAGCGACCCCTGTCGTGCGGGTTACCCGGCGTTGACACGGTCACACCCACCTACTGGTGGGTAGAACTTTCAACGGTCCGGGGTTTGCCATGGCGAGGGCTAAACTCACGGAGTGATGACAACCGAGCAGGGAGAACGCGCCAAGGGACGGCTTGCCGGGCACGTTCCCTACGCGATCGTTCTCGTCGGAGTACTGGGAGGGCTTTTCGCCTCCTGGCAGAACTTCCGCTTGGGTGCCTACATCATGGCCGCGTCGATGTTGTGCGCCGCGGCCTTCCGAGCTTTCCTGCCCGAGGAGAGACTGGGATTCCTCGTCACCCGCAAAAGGGTGACGGACATCACGGTCATGGCCTTGTTGGGACTGGGTCTGGCGCTTTTTGCCTGGACCGCCCCTGGCGGGTAAGTGAGAACTTTGTCAACTATCGAAAACCCGGGGTGCAGGTCTAGACCTGTGCACCCCCTTCGATACCCTCCCCAAGAGCCTTACAAGGGACCGCAGGGGCGAGGAAAGGGAAGCCACCAGCCATGCCCAAGATCAAAGTAGAGGGACCGGTCGTCGAGCTCGACGGCGACGAGATGACCCGGATCATCTGGCAGTTCATCAAGGACCAGCTGATCCTGCCGTACCTCGACGTCGACCTGAAGTACTACGACCTGAGCATCGAGAACCGCGATGCCACGGACGACCAGGTCACCGTCGACTCCGCCAACGCCATCAAGCAGTACGGCGTCGGCGTCAAGTGCGCGACCATCACTCCCGACGAAGCGCGCGTCGAGGAGTTCGGGCTGAAGAAGATGTGGCGTTCCCCCAATGGAACGATCCGCAACATCCTCGGTGGCGTCGTGTTCCGCGAGCCGATCGTCATGCAGACGATCCCGCGCCTCGTCCCCGGCTGGACCCAGCCGATCATCATCGGCCGCCACGCCCACGGCGACCAGTACCGCGCCACCGACTTCGTGGTCCCCGGCCCGGGCACCGTGACGATCTCCTACGTGCCCGAGGACGGCTCGGAGCCGATGGAGTTCGAGGTCGCCAAGTTCCCCGGCGGCGGCATCGCCATGGGCATGTACAACTTCGACGACTCGATCCGGGACTTCGCGCGCGCCACCATGCGCTACGCCCTGGACCGCAGGTTCCCGCTGTACATGTCCACGAAGAACACGATCCTGAAGGCCTACGACGGCCGCTTCAAGGACATCTTCCAGGAGATCTTCGACGCGGAGTTCAAGGCCGAGTTCGACGCGGCCGGCCTGACCTACGAGCACCGCCTGATCGACGACATGGTCGCCGCGGCGCTCAAGTGGGAGGGCGGGTTCGTCTGGGCCTGCAAGAACTACGACGGCGACGTGCAGTCCGACATCGTCGCGCAGGGCTTCGGCTCCCTGGGCCTGATGACCTCCGTGCTGATGACCCCCGACGGCAGGACCGTCGAGGCCGAGGCCGCGCACGGCACCGTGACCCGGCACTACCGCCAGCACCAGCAGGGCAAGCCCACCTCCACCAACCCGATCGCCTCGATCTTCGCGTGGACCCGCGGCCTGGCCCACCGCGGCAAGCTGGACGGCACCCCCGCGGTCACCGAGTTCGCCGACAAGCTCGAGCAGGTCTGCATCGAGACCGTCGAGGCCGGCCAGATGACCAAGGACCTGGCCCTGCTCGTCGGGAACGACACGCCGTGGCTGACCACCGAGGAGTTCCTCCACGCCCTCGACGTCAACCTGCAGAAGAAGATCGGCCAGTAGCGTCCGTCTTCCAGGCGTCACCGGAGCCGCGCACCTCGTCAGGGGTGCGCGGCTCCTCGCATGTGCCGGGACGATAGCCTGAGAGGCGCAGTATCTCGATACCGAGAGATCCCGCCCTTCTTGGAGTGAACGCGAAAATGGCACGCACCCCTGTCAACGTCACCGTCACCGGCGCGGCCGGCCAGATCGGCTACGCCCTGCTGTTCCGCATCGCGTCCGGCCAGCTGCTCGGCGCCGACGTACCGGTGAAGCTGCGGCTGCTGGAGATTCCCCAGGCGGTCAAGGCCGCCGAGGGCACCGCGATGGAGCTGGACGACTGCGCGTTCCCGCTGCTGGCCGGGATCGACATCTTCGACAACCCCGCCGACGGGTTCGCCGGCGCGAACGTCGCCCTGCTGGTGGGCGCCCGCCCGCGCACCAAGGGCATGGAGCGCGGCGACCTGCTGGAGGCCAACGGCGGCATCTTCGGCCCGCAGGGCAAGGCGATCAACGACGGCGCGGCCGACGACATCCGCGTCCTGGTCGTCGGCAACCCGGCCAACACCAACGCGCTCATCGCGTCGGCCGCGGCCCCGGACGTCCCGGCCGAGCGGTTCACCGCGATGACCCGCCTCGACCACAACCGGGCGCTGTCCCAGCTGGCCGCCAAGACCGGCACCACGGTCGCCGACATCAAGAAGCTGACGATCTGGGGCAACCACTCCGCCACCCAGTACCCGGACATCTTCCACGCCGAGGTCGCCGGCAAGAACGCCGCCGAGGTCGTGAACGACGAGGCATGGCTGGCCGACACCTTCATCCCGACGGTGGCCAAGCGCGGCGCCGCCATCATCGAGGCCCGCGGCGCCTCCTCGGCCGCCTCGGCCGCCAACGCCGCCATCGACCACGTGTACGACTGGGTCAACGGCACCCCCGAGGGCGACTGGACCTCGGCCGCCATCCCGTCGGACGGCTCCTACGGCGTGGCCGAGGGCATCATCTCCTCCTTCCCCGTCGTGTCGAAGAACGGCAAGTGGGAGATCGTCCAGGGCCTGGAGGTCAACGAGTTCTCCCGCGCCCGCATCGACGCCACGGTCGCCGAGCTCGTCGAGGAGCGCGACGCCGTCAAGCAGCTCGGCCTCATCTGAGCCGGCTTCGGCAGCAGGGCCCCGGAACGGTGTTCCGGGGCTTTTCCCATGTCAGGGGCGCGGTCCCGGGTCAGGCGGCGTCCCGCAGGGCCTCGGCGAGGGCCAGGAGGCGCTCGTCGGAGTCGGGCGGGCCGATGAGGGAGAGGGCGACGGGCAGGCCGTCCAGGGTGCCCGCGGGCAGGCTCAGGGCGGGGGCTCCGGCGATGGGCGCCAGGCAGGCGTAGGGCAGGAGGCGGCTGCGGTCGCCCGGGGCGGTCAGGGGCGGGGGCGTCATGGGGGCGGTCGGGACGACCAGGACGGTGTCGCGGAGTCGGGCGCGCAGCAGGGCCGCGGTATCGGCCAGCGCGGCGCGGGCGCGGGCCGCCTCGGCGGAGGTGATCTTCGAGGCGCGGTCGAGGCGGGCCGCCACGCCGGGACCGAACTCCGGGGACTCGCGGGTGATCCAGTCGCCGTGTGCGGCCCAGGCCTCGCTGCCCTGGACGGTGGTGTGGGCGGCGACGGCGGCGCGCCAGGCGTCGGGGCCGCGGAACAGCGGGGTGCGGTCGGTCCTGAGGAGCCGGCGCAGGGCGTCCAGGGAGGGGCGCAGGGCGGCCCTGAGCTGGGCCGGGACGGGATGCCACAGGTCGTCCGGGAGCAGGAGCCAGGTCGGGGCGGGGTGCTCGGGACGGGGGTCCAGGAGGGCCTCCGCGGCCCGGCGGAGGACGTCGGGGGTGCGGGTGATCGCGCCCGGGACGTCGAAGGAGGGGGCGAGGGGGACGCAGCCGGTGCGAGGGACGCGGGAGTGGGTGGGGCGCAGGCCGTAGAGGCCGGTGAAGGCGGCGGGGACGCGGCAGGATCCGGCGGTGTCGGTGCCGAGGCCGATGTCGGCCAGGCCGGAGGCGACGGCGGAGGCGGAGCCGCTGGAGGAGCCGCCGGTCAGGTGGCCGGGGGCGGCGGGGTTGCGGGGCGATCCGTAGTGGTGGTTGGTGCCGGCGAGGCTGTAGGCGAGTTCGTCGGTGTGGGTCTTGCCGGCGAAGGTGGCGCCCGCTTCGCGGAGGCGGGTGACGACGGCGGCGTCCCGGTCGGGCACGGGGTGGGTTTCGAGCCAGAGGGGGTGGCCCGCGCCGGTGGGGAGGCCCGCCACGTCGATGACGTCCTTGGCCGCGAAACTCAGCCCGGCGAGGGGGCCGGGGACGCAAGGCCCGCCAGGGGCGAGGGAGAGCCAAGGGATCATCGGGTCGATTTCCTGCACGGAAGCATTCTCGCCGTTCTTGTGCGGTGCCGGGCCAACGAAGGACAAGAGACGGAGTGTCGTGCCCGCCGGTACCCGCCGTGATCGGTAGCCTGCCCGCCGTGATCGCGGAGTGGAGGGTGTCGGATGCGGTGGGGCGGGCGGGTCGGGGCGGGACTGGCGGCGGTGGTGCTGGGAGGGATCCTGTCGGGATCGGCGCGGGCCGACCACGCGGCGCATGGCTCGCGTTCGGCCGCGGGCAGCGCGCCGTCAGGCGTGGGTCTCTCAGCGGATCGTGCGGCGCGTGACGGCTCGCGTTCGGCCGCGGGCAGCGCGCGGTCGGGCGTGCGTCTCTCGGTGGAGGCGCGGCCGCGGGGCGCGGTGCGGCCGGGAGGGCTCGTGGACTACCGGATCGAGGTGCGCAATCCGGGGGAGTCGCGGTTGCCGCGGGCGCGGATGACCGTGCGCAAGCCGGAGGGCGTGTCGGTCATCGGGCTGGGGCGGGGCTGCCGGGAGGACGCGGGACGGGTGGTGTGCGAGCTGGGCGCGCTGCCGCCGCACGCCCGCCGTGACGTCCCCATCTGGGGGATCGTGGACGCCGACGCGCGGGGGCGGCAGCTGCTGGTCGCGCGGGCGGGCGGGGCCAGTGCGAGGTCGGTGGTGCGGGTGCGGCCCGGCACCGACCTGGCGGTGCGGGTGCGGCCTCCCCGGGAGGTGGTGGCCGGGCGGGACTTCGTCCTGCGGGCGCAGGTCGTCAACCGGGGGCCGCGGACGGCGCGGGGCGTGTGGCTGGCGGCGGGGAGCGAGGCACGCCGGGGTGAGCGGCGGATCGGGACGCTCATGCCGGGGGAGTCGGCGTGGCGGAGCTTCACGCTGCGGGTGCCGGCGGACGCGAGGCGCAGCGCCGAGGTCTACGCGACGGCCGGAGCGGACCGCACGGGTGACGTCCTTCCCGCGAACAACTCGGCGATTACTACGATTCGGATCATTCGCCGGTGATTCCGGCCAAGGCGGCTTACGGGAAGTGATCTTGCGTTACTGTTTTGCACCTTCCTAAGGCTGACTGAGGAGTTTGGTGTGTTGCGTACCGCCGGAAGGGTTTTGCTCGTCACCGGACTGGTACTGGGGGCGGTAGTTCCGGGGTCGGCCGCGCACGCGGCGCCGGTCGCGCCCAAGGGGACGGTGCCCGGCCTGGACGTCAGCGAATGGCAGGGGCCGAACGTCGACTGGAAGGAGATCGCCGACGACGGCGCCAGGTTCGCCATCATCCGCGCGACGCGCGGCGTCAGCCCCGTCGACGGCGACCCGAACGCCTACGTCGACAAGTACTTCGCGGTCAACCAGGCGGGCGCGCGCGCCAACGGCATCCTGCAGGGCGCCTACCACTTCGCCTCGCCGCACCGCTCCGGCGGCGCCCCCCAGGCGGACTTCTTCGTCGACAACGGCGGCGGCTGGACCCGGGACGGCAAGAGCCTGCCGGGCGCGCTCGACATGGAGCGCGACCCGTACGCCGACCTGCCCAAGGTCAAGGGCGTGCGCCAGGACTGCTACAACCTGAAGCCCGACCAGATGATCAACTGGATCCGGGACTTCAGCCGCCAGTACTTCGTCCGCACCGGCCGCTACCCGATGATCTACACCAACCAGTCGTGGTGGAAGAACTGCACGTCCTCGGAGGCGGAGCCGAACGGCACCGCGGCCTTCAACCTCACCAACCCGCTGTGGGTGGCGAACTACAAGGAGAAGGTGACGGTGCCCGCCATGCCCGGCGGGTTCGAGAAGTACACCTTCTGGCAGTTCTGGAACGGCAACGACAAGCCGCTGTTCCCCGGTGACCAGAACCTCTTCCCCGGCACCTACAAGCAGCTCCTCGCCTTCGCCAGGAAGGCGGACAAGCCCGTCGCGTACGTCGGGGTGAAGGGCAAGGCGAACAAGAAGTTCCGCCGCGGCAAGAGCGCCACCTACACGATCCAGGTCGGCAACGGCGGTCCCGACGACAGCGGCAAGGTGACGGTGAACGTCCGCCTGCCCAAGGGCGTGAAGCACCAGAAGGCCGGGACGAAGGCGTGCAAGCGCACGTCCTACGGGCTCAAGTGCACGTGGTCGAACCTCAAGGACGACCAGCTGGTCAAGTTCACCTACCGCGTCAAGGTCACCAACGGCCTCAAGGCCGGGGCCAAGCCCGTGCTGCGGCTGTCGATCAGCGCACCGGGCGCGCTCGACCCCTACAAGAAGAACAACACCGCGAAGGTGAAGGCCACCGTCACCAGGTAGCGCCCAGGAGCGGGAAGGCGCGGACGGGGCGCCACACCTCGTCCCGTCCGTGCTCGGAGAGCCAGAACTCCCGCACCTCGAAGAGCGCGTGGAAGTCGTAGTACTCGTCGAACATGCGGTCGAGCCGCTCCTCGTCGAGGTGGTGGCCGATCGTCACGTGCGGGTGGTAGGGGAACATGAGCTCCCGGTCCAGCGGGGGCCTGCGCAGCTTCTCCTGCAGCAGCCCGCATGGGCCGATGCCCTCGGCGAGGGTGACGAACACCACGGGGGTGACGGGGCGGAAGGTCCCGGTGCCGCGCAGCCGGACCCGGAACGGCGCGGTCGTCGCGCCGACCCGGGTCAGGTGGTTCTCGATGACCGGTATCTCCTCGTCGGTCATCGGGGTGGGCGGCACCAGGGTGATGTGCGGGGGGACCTTGGCCGCCAGCGGGTCCCCGTAGACCTCGCGTGCGCGCTGGAGGGCTCCCGCGTGGGGCTCGGGGATGGCGACCGAGACCCCGATGACCAGATCAGCCACCGCGGCTGAGCAGCCCGGCGCGCTCGCGGACGGCGGCCATGGTCGCCGCCGCGACCTCGGTCGCCCGGTCGGCGCCCCTGGCCAGGATCCGGTCGAGTTCGGCGGGGTCGTCCATCAGCTCCAGGGTGCGTTCCCTGATCGGGCCGAAGGTCTCCAGCGCGACCTCGGCCAGCTCCTTCTTCAGCTGCCCGTAGCCGGCGCCCGCGAAGTGCGCCTCCAGGTCGGGGACGGGGGTGCCGTTCAGCGCGGACAGGATGGTCAGGAGGTTGGAGACGCCCGGCTTGGTCTCCGGGTCGTACTTGATCTCGGTGCCGGTGTCGGTGACCGCGCGCATGATCTTCTTGCGCAGCGGCCCCGGCTCGTCCAGCACGTTG
Organism: Actinocorallia populi; assembly: GCF_002995495.1. Classification (GTDB taxonomy): domain Bacteria; phylum Actinomycetota; class Actinomycetes; order Streptosporangiales; family Streptosporangiaceae; genus Actinocorallia; species Actinocorallia populi. Next base: position 56,811 of record NZ_PVZV01000013.1, read on the forward strand.
ATGATGCCCTGCGGGGAGGAGGCGGACTTGGACATCTTCTTCTCCGGCTCCTGCAGGTCGGTGATCTTGGCGACCGACTTGAGGATGTGCGCGTTGGGCTCGACGAAGGTGGGCCCGAAGCGGTGGTTGAACCGGCCCGCCAGGGTGCGGGTGAGCTCCAGGTGCTGGCGCTGGTCCTCGCCGACCGGGACCTGGAAGTCCTTCTCGCCGACCTGCGGGGTGTACAGCAGGATGTCGGCGGCCTGCAGGATCGGGTAGGTGAACAGGCCGACGCTGGCCGCGGCCGCGCCCTGCTTGGCGGACTTGTCCTTGAACTGCGTCATGCGGGACGCCTCGCCGTAGCCGGTCAGGCAGCTGAGCACCCACTGCAGCTCGGCGTGCTCGAAGACCTGGCTCTGCACGAAGAGCGTGCAGCGGTCGGGGTCGAGGCCGGCCGCCAGGAGCTGGGCGGCCGAGACCCGGGTGCGCCGGAGCAGCACCTCGGGGTCGTACTCGGCGGTCATGGCGTGCAGGTTCGCCAGGAAGTAGAAGGCCTCGTGGGTGTCCTGCAGCGGGATCCACTGGCGGACGGCGCCCAGGTAGTTGCCCAGGTGGAAGGAGTCGGCCGTCGGCTGGATGCCGGACAGGACCCGGGGGCGATGCTGCTCAGTCAACTGTCTTCTTCCTCCGCCTTCGCCGGGGCCGCCATCGTTTCGATTCTCCCATGATCGCGACAGGTGCGCGGGACCACGGGCCCGACGGACGGCACATGCCCGAGCGCCGCCGACAGGAAACCCACGATCACGCCATAAGACGTTCGGCGCCCGGGGTGTCCTTCACATCGTATTCGTCACGGATATCACCATGGGGAGAGTTTTTCGGCGAGGCCGGGACCGGGTGCCCTGCCGCGATGTGGCTAGGCTTCATGTCCTGGGGAGATCGCGGAGGGCGGGCGCACGGGCCGCCGCGACGGCCACGAGCACAGGGAGCGCGCACGCGATGAACGGGGTCTGGCACGCGCCCGGCAGGGTCAACCTGATCGGGGAGCACACCGACTACAACGAGGGCCTCGTCCTGCCCTTCGCGCTGCCGCAGGGCATCACGGTGGAGGGCGAGCAGCGGGACGACGGACTGCTGGAGCTGCATTCGGGCGGCCTCCGGGAGGTCGTGGAGCTGGCGGGGCTGGCGCCCGGGAAGGTGCGCGGCTGGGCCGCCTACCCGGCGGGGGTCGCCGGGGCGCTGACCGAGGCCGGCTACCTCGTCGGGGGCGCGACCCTGCGCTTCACCTCCGACCTGCCCTCGGGCTCGGGCCTGTCGTCCTCGGCCGCGCTGGAGTGCGCGACGGCCCTGGCCCTGACCGACCTGTACGGGGTGAAGGCCGACCGCCGGGACCTGGTGCGGGTCGCCCAGCGCGCGGAGAACGCCTACGCCGGGGTGCCCTCGGGCATCCTCGACCAGTCGGCGTCCCTGCTGTGCGAGGCCGACCACGCCCTCCTGCTGGACTGCCGGACCGGCATGTCCTCCCGCGTCCCGCTGAACCTGGGCGACCACCGCGTCCTGATCGTCGACACCGGGGTCCGGCACGCCCTGGAGGACGGCCGCTACGCCGACCGCCGCGCGGAGTGCGAGGAGGCGGCGCGGCGGCTGGGCGTGCCGGCCCTGCGGGACGTCAAGGACCTGGCGGCGTCGCTGTCCCTGCTGACCGACCCGGTGCTGCGCAGGCGCGTCCAGCACGTGGTCACCGAGAACCACCGGGTGGAGGCCACGGTCGGCCTGCTCAGGGCGGGCGCCGCCGCCGACGTGGGCGCCATGCTCACCGCCTCCCACCTGTCGCTGCGCGACCTCTACCAGGTCTCGTGGCCGCAGGCGGACGTGGCGGTGGAGGCCGCGGTCAAGGGCAGGGCGCGCGGCGGCCGGATGGTCGGCGGCGGTTTCGGCGGCTCGGTGATCGTGCTGGCCCACCGGGACGCGCTGCCCGCCGTCCGGGAGTCGATCGACGCCGCCTACGCCGCGCACGGCTGGAGCGCGCCGTCCTACCTGGAGGCCGTGCCGTCGCGGGGCGCCGCCCGCCTGTCCTGAGCCGGCCCGCTCAGGCGGCGTCGGGTTCGGGGTTGAGGGGCGTGTCGGTGCGTTCGACGGTGTCGAGCGTGGCGGTCCAGGCCACGACGAGGAAGGTCATCCGGGACAGCAGGTTCATCCAGATGAGCACGCCGACGAGGACCGCGAACGAGGCGTAGACGGGGTTGCCCGTGATGTACCCCGACAGGTAGGCGCCGGCGGTCTTGAGGACCTCGAAGCCGACCGCGGCGACGAGGGCGCCCTTGCCGACGTGCCGGTGCGGGGCGTTGGTGCCCGACATGCGGGTGAACAGCACCAGGAACAGCAGGGTGTTGAACACCAGCGCCACCGCCACGGAGGCGATCCGCAGGCTGAGCCAGGCCCAGAAGGAGTCGGCCAGCCCGAGCTGCTCGACGGTGAAGGTCGTCATCCGCACGGCGACGGTCGTGGCGGCGACCGAGCAGATCAGGATGGCGCCGAGCAGGGCGATGACGGCCAGGTCGCGCAGCTTCAGCAGGAAGAAGTTCCCCGCGCTGCGCGGGGCGCGCCCCCACAGGATCCGGATGGACTCGCGCAGCTGGGCCGCCCAGCCCAGGCCCGCCCAGCTCAGGCCGATCAGGGCGATGATGCTCGCACCGACCCTGGCCTGGGCGATCTGCGCGACGTCCAGCTGGGTGGCCAGTCCCGGCAGGTAGTCGTCGATGGACTGGATCAGGTACTCGCGGAAGGTCTCGCTGAAGTACACGACGTAGCCCAGGAGCGCGTACGCCAGGGCGAGGGACGGGAAGAAGGCGAGGAACGAGTAGAAGGTCAGGGCCGCGGCGAGCTGCTCGCCGTTCTCCCGGTCGTACCTCCGGACAGCCCGGACAAGATGCCCGAACCAGGGGCGTTCGGTGCGTAGGCTCCGTAGTCTGGTGGCGGTCTTCTGCCGGAGGACGCCGTAGCGCTGCACCACCGGTGCGATCAGCCGGGTCACCAGGGGACTGTACCCACCGGACCGGCCCGTCCGGCGGCGTTCCGGGATCGGATCGGACACGGGCGGCGGGAAAGGGCGGTGGTGCATGGCGTCGGCGCCCGCAGCGGTGGCCTCCGCGGCGCCCCCGGCGCCCGCGGCGCCCGTCCACGTCCGCGCCGGCACCGCGACGATGGCCGCGGGCCTGATCCTGCTGGGCCTGTCCGGAGCCGTCTACCTCGCCGTCTCCGCCCGCGCCGTCGGACCCGTCGCCTTCGCCTCGCTCTCCACGCTCTGGACGCTGGTCTACACGTTCGGGATCGGCGTGTTCATGCCGTTCGAACAGGAGCTGGGGCGGGCCTTCGCGGCACGCGCCGCCCGGGGGGCCGGCACGGGGCCGCTGGTCCGCAAGGTCGCCCTGGTCTCCGCGGTGCTGCTGGCCGTGCTCCTGGCGGCAGGGCTCGTGCTGTCGCCGCCGCTGGTCTCCGGGCTCTTCTCCGGCGGGTGGACGCCGCCGGGGGTGTTCGCCCTGTCCATGGCCGTGATGGCCGCCGGGTACGTGATGCGCGGGATCTACGCGGGCTCGTCGCGGTTCGGCTGGTACTCGGCGCAGCTGGGCGTGGAGGGCTTCGTGCGCATCGCGGTCTGCGGCGCGCTGCTCGGCCTGGGCGTCCACGCCGCCGCCCCCTACCTGTGGCTGCTGGCGCTGGCCCCGCTGGCGGCCCTGCCGCTGACCCTGCCGGGGCTGCGCGGAGCCCTGCGGCCGGGCCCGCCCGCCCCCTGGTCGGAGCTGTCGGCCAACCTCGGCTGGCTGCTGCTGGCCGGGGTGGCGGCCCAGGCGGTGGCCAACGCGGCGCTCGTCGCCCTCCAGTTCCTCTCCGGACGGGACGGCACCGCCGGACGGCTGCTCGCCGCCTTCGTCATCGCGCGGGTGCCGCTGTTCCTGTTCCAGGGAGTGCAGGCGGTGCTGCTGCCGGGCCTGGCGGGCGCGCTCGCCGCGGGCGACCGCCGGGCCTTCCGCGGCAAGCTGCGCGGGGTGCTGGCCGCGACCGGCGCGGTCGCGCTCGCCGGGGTGCTGGGCGCCGCGGTCGCCGGGCCCTGGCTGGTGCGGCTGGCCTTCGGCGACGGGTTCGCGCTGGACCGCGGCCACCTGGTGGTGCTGGCCGCCGCGACCGGCTGCTACATGCTGGCCCAGGTCTTCCAGGCCGGGCTGGTCGCCCTGGAGCGGCACCGCGACAACGCGCTCTGCTGGAGCGCAGCCTTCGGTGTCTTCCTGGCGGTCTGCCTGGTCCCGCTGCCCGCGCTGGTGCGGGTGGAGGCGGCGCTGGCGCTCTCGTGCGCGGCGGCGGCCGTCCTGCTGGCCGCGCGGCTGTACCGGCGATGGGCCGCGCACGCGCACGGAACACGCTAACGTCGTGACGTAGCGAATCCGTGGGAGTGCGCACCGTGACGACACCGCCGAAGAGGCCGAAGACGAAGAGGCAGGCGCTCGTACTGTTCGGAGCCGGCGCGGCGGTGGCGACGGTGGTGTGCGCGCTGGTCGCGTCCCTGCCGGACCCGCGCCGCGAGGCGGTGAACTCCGGCTCGTCCCGGTCCGCCGGAAGCGTCCCGCCGGGGACGCCCCCTCCGGCCGCGGACGTGTCCGTGACGCTCGACGGGCGGACGCTGCGCATCCACAACCGGGGGCCGCAGGGCACCGGCCCCGTCACCCTCGACCTGCACCGCCTGGAAGGGCGCCTGCGGGCCTCCTGCGTCCGGACGGGCTGCGCCTGGCCGGACCTGCCCTCCGGCGGGAGCGTGGAGATCAGGGTGCGGGGGGAGGGCAGGGGGAGCGCCGAGGTGCACACCACCGTCCCCGACCGCAGTCCGGACGACAACGAGGTGCCGCTGCTGCTGCCGTCGCGGGGGCCCGGGGTCCGCCCCGCCGGATAGGCGCGGTCAGTCCGAGGGGGCGGGACGGCGGCGGATCAGCAGCACCCCGACGCCCGCCAGGATGAAGCCGCCGCCGATCGCGCCGAGCAGCAGGTTGTCGGAGGACCCGGAGTCCTTCGTGCCGCCGCCCTTCCGGGCCTCGCGCCCGGCGGGGTCCGACGGGTCCGCCGACGGAGAGGGGGAGGGGTCGGCCAGCGAGGCGACCGGCTCGACCTTCCCGGCGTTGGCGAAGCCCCAGTCGAGGAGGACCTTGGCGTTGTCCCACAGGCTCTCGGCCTTCATCAGCGCGATGACGATCCGCCGCCCGTCGCGTTCGGCCGCGCCCACGAACGTCTGCCGCGCGGCGTTGGTGTAGCCGTTCTTGCCCGCGATGAAGCCCCGGTAATGCCGTGACTCGCCCGGGAGCATCCGTATGTGGGAGTAGATCGGCATCATGTAGCGCTTGGCGGGGGTCTTCTTCTTGGTCTTCTTGTCGACCTTCGCCGGGCGCAGCGCGGGGAAGGTCGAGTGCACCGTCGAGGCGTACTCGACGAACTCGGGGATCGCCAGCCCCGCCCGCAGGATCAGCGCCAGGTCGTAGGAGGTGGTGTACTGCGTCTTGACGCTCAGCCCCAGGTCGACGTCGAGACCGTTGGGGGAGCCCGCCAGGGTGTTCACCGCGCCGATCCGCCCGGCCTCGGCGTTCATCAGGTCCAGGGTCGGCCGCATCCCGCCCTGCGGCTGGGTCAGGGTCATCGCCGCGTCGTTCGCCGACGCCATGAGCAGCGCCCGGAACAGGTCGGCGGAGCTGTAGCTCAGCTTCGGCGTCATGCCGACCTTGGTGCCCTCGGGCTCCACGCTCTCCCTGGTCGGGGTGATCATGGTGTCCCCGCCGAGCCGCGGGATGAGGGTGACCGCGGTGAGCACCTTCTGGGTGCTGGCCGGCAGGAACCGCTTGTGCGGGTTGTGCGCCGCCAGCACCTCGCCGGTGTCGGCGTCCGCGATGATCCACGACCCCGCCTTGATCTTCTTCAACGGCGTGTCCGGCGCGGCGGCGGCGGGCACGGGGGCCAGCGCGACGGTCAGCATGGCGGCGGCAGCCGCGGCGGCGGCTCTGTGCGGTGCTCCCATGAAGACGAGAGCCTAACCGGCCGGGTCGTGCCGCCGCCTACCCTGCAAGGGTGACTTCTCGACGTTCGGCCGTGTTCCTGCTGGCACTGGCCGCCTTCATGGCCTTTGAATGGATCATGCTCGCCAAGAACCTGGGCAGCGGCCCCCGGCGGGCGACGGCGTTCTACGTCGTGCACTACGTCCTGGCCGCAGCGAACGTGGTCTTCGCCGCGATCCTCGCGAGGATCGGGTGGAAGGCGTGGAAGAGGTCATCGTGACACCCCGCTCGCAGTCGTCTAATAAGGGTTCGCCTACCATCCCTTCCATGGAGTTGGCTGCTGCCTTCCCCCAAGCTGAGCGCGAGCGTTGGCGGGAGCTATTGAAGGGCGTACTCCGCAAGTCCGGAGCCGCCACCGAAGACACCCCTCTCGACGCCGTCGAGGAACTGCTCACGAGGCAGTCCTACGACGGCGTCCCGATCGCACCCCTGTACACCGCGGATGAGGCGGTCGCCTCACGGCCGTTCGCCACCGCCCCGCGTGACGGAGACGAGAACCCGGCGGGCTGGGACGTGCGGCAACGGCACGCCGACCCGCATCCGGAGCGCACCAGGGAGGCGATCCTCGCCGACCTGGAGAACGGCGCCACCTCGGTGTGGCTGACCGTCGGCGACGCGGGCGTCCCGGTCGCCGCCCTGGGCGAGGTGCTCAAGGGCGTGCACACCGACCTGGCGGCGGTCGTCCTGGACGCCGGGCCGCGGACCGAGCAGGCGGCCGAGGCGTTCCTCGCGCTGGCCGGGCCCGCGTCCCTGGGCAACCTCGGCGCCGACCCGCTCGGCCTGGAGGCCCGCACCGGCGTGCGGACCCCGGTCCCGGCCGACCTGGCGCGGCGCGTCGCCGCCGGATTCCCCGGCATCCGCACCTTCACCGTGGACGGCACCGCCTACCACGACGCCGGCGGCTCCGACGCCCAGGAGCTCGGCGCGGTCCTCGCCGCCGCCGTGGCCTACCTGCGGGAGCTGACGGAGGCCGGGCTGAGCGTCGACGACGCCGCCGGGCAGCTGGAGTTCCGCTACGCCGCGCACGCCGGCCAGTTCCTCACCATCGCCAAGCTGCGCGCCGCGCGCCGCCTGTGGACGCGGGTCGCCTCGCTGTCCGGCGTGTCCGACACCACCGCGAGGATCCACGCGGTGACGTCCGACGCGATGATGACCCGGCGCGACCCGTGGGTGAACATGCTGCGCACGACCGTCGCGTGCTTCGCCGCCGGGGTCGGCGGCGCGGACTCGGTGACCGTCCAGCCGTTCGACGCCCGCCTCGGCCTGCCCGACGCCTTCTCGCGCCGCATCGCCCGCAACACCCAGACGCTGCTGCTGGAGGAGTCCTCCCTGGCCCGCGTCGTGGACCCGGCGGGCGGCTCCTGGTACGTCGAGCAGCTCACCGAGCGGCTCGCCCAGGCCGCCTGGAAGTGGTTCACCGAGATCGAGAAGGCCGGCGGCCTGGCCGCCGCGCTGGAGTCCGGCCTCGTCGAGCGCGAGCTCGCGGCCACCTGGGAGCGGCGCCGCAAGGACCTCGCCCGGCGCAAGGCCCCGCTGACCGGCGTCAGCGAGTTCCCCAACCTGGCCGAGGAGCTCCCCGTGCGGGAGGAGGCCCCGGCTCCGCTGAGCGGCGGGCTGCCCCGGCACACCTACGCGCAGGACTACGAGGCGCTGCGCGACCTGGCCGACGCCCAGGCCGAGCGGCCGAAGGTCTTCCTGGCCGTCCTCGGACCCGTCGCCGCGCACACGGCGCGCGCCTCGTTCGCCGCCAACCTGTTCCAGGCGGGCGGCATCGAGACCGTCAGCGGCGCGCCCGAGGAGTTCGACGGCGGCGTGGCGGTCATCTGCTCCAGCGACAAGCTGTACGCCGAGCAGGCCGAGGCCGCCGCCAGGACGCTGAAGGAGCGCGGCGCGGTCAAGGTCTGGCTGGCCGGTAAGGGCGAGTACACCGGGGTGGACGGCAACGTCTTCGCCGGGTGCAACGCGATCGAGATCCTGGAGGGGACCCTTCGGGACCTGGGAGTGACGGCATGAGCATCCCCGACTTCTCCGACGTCCCGCTCGGCGAGCCCGTAGCGCCGGACGTCCTCGAAAAGCAGTGGCGTGAGGCGGCCGGCGAGCGGCCGTCCTGGGACACGCCCGAAGGCATCGACGTCAAGCCGCTGTACGGCGCCGAGGACCTGGCGGGTCTGGACTTCCTGCACACGTTCCCGGGCATCAAGCCGTTCCTGCGCGGCCCGTACGCGCCGATGTACGCGACCCAGCCGTGGACGATCCGGCAGTACGCCGGGTTCTCCACCGCCGAGGAGTCCAACGCCTTCTACCGCCGCAACCTCGCGGCCGGGCAGAAGGGCCTGTCGGTCGCGTTCGACCTCGCCACCCACCGCGGTTACGACTCCGACCACCCGCGCGTGGCCGGCGACGTCGGCATGGCGGGCGTGGCGATCGACTCGATCTACGACATGCGGCAGCTGTTCGACGGGATCCCGCTGGACAAGATGTCGGTGTCGATGACCATGAACGGGGCGGTCCTGCCCATCCTGGCCCTGTACGTGGTGGCCGCGGAGGAGCAGGGGGTGGCGCCGGAGCAGCTGGCCGGGACCATCCAGAACGACATCCTCAAGGAGTTCATGGTCCGCAACACCTACATCTACCCGCCCGCCCCCTCGATGCGGATCATCTCCGACATCTTCGAGTACACCTCGCAGAAGATGCCGAAGTACAACTCGATCTCCATCTCCGGTTATCACATTCAGGAGGCCGGGGCCACGGCCGACCTGGAGCTGGCGTACACCCTCGCCGACGGCGTGGAGTACATCCGGGCGGGCCGGGCGGCGGGCCTGGACATCGACGCGTTCGCGCCGCGGTTGTCGTTCTTCTGGGCGATCGGTATGAACTTCTTCATGGAGGTCGCCAAGCTCCGGGCCGGACGCCTGCTGTGGGCCAAGCTGGTCAAGCAGTTCGACCCCAAGAGCGACAAGTCGTTGTCGCTGCGCACCCACTCCCAGACCTCCGGCTGGTCGCTGACCGCCCAGGACGTCTACAACAACGTGGCGCGCACCTGCATCGAGGCGATGGCGGCCACCCAGGGCCACACCCAGTCGCTGCACACCAACGCCCTCGACGAGGCGCTGGCGCTGCCGACGGACTTCTCCGCCCGCATCGCCCGCAACACCCAGCTGCTGCTCCAGCAGGAGTCCGGCACCACCCGGGTCATCGACCCGTGGGGCGGCTCCTACTACATGGAGAAGCTCACCCACGACCTCGCCGCCCGCGCCTGGGAGCACATCCAGGAGGTCGAGAAGTACGGCGGCATGGCCAAGGCCATCGACGAGGGGCTGCCCAAGCTCCGCATCGAGGAGGCCGCGGCCCGCACCCAGGCCCGTATCGACGCCGGCCGCCAGCCGGTCATCGGCGTCAACAAGTACCGGCCGGACGTCGACGAGATGATCGACGTCCTCAAGGTCGACAACGCCTCCGTGCGGGCCCAGCAGATCGCCAAGCTGGAGCGGCTGCGCGCCGAGCGCGACCCGCAGGCCGTCTCCCGCGCGCTCGACGCGCTGACGGCCGCCGCCGGGGCCGACCAGGTCGGCGACCTGGAGCACAACCTGCTCAAGCTCGCCATCGACGCCGCCCGCGCCAAGGCGACCGTCGGGGAGATCTCCGACGCCCTGGAGAAGGCGTACGGACGGCACTCCGCCACGATCCGTACCATCTCCGGTGTGTACCGGGAGGAGGCCGGAGCCGTGTCCGCGATCGAGAACGCCCGCAGGGCGACCGACGAGTTCGCCGAGGCCGAGGGCCGCCGCCCCCGCATCCTGGTGGCGAAGATGGGCCAGGACGGCCACGACCGGGGCCAGAAGGTGATCGCCTCCGGCTTCGCCGACCTTGGCTTCGACGTCGACGTCGGCCCGCTGTTCCAGACCCCGGAGGAGGTGGCCCGCCAGGCCGTCGAGGCCGACGTGCACATCGTCGGCGTCAACTCCCTGGCCGCCGGACACCTCACCCTGGTGCCCGCCCTGAAGTCCGCGCTGGCCGGGCTCGGCCGCGAGGACATCATGATCGTCGTCGGCGGCGTCATCCCGCCGCAGGACTTCGACGAGCTGCGCGCCGCCGGGGCCTCGGCCATCTTCCCGCCCGGCACGGTCCTGTCCGAGGCCGCGCTCGACCTGCTGAAGGAGTTGTCCGCCAGCCTTGGCCACGCCTGACGTCAGGGAATACGCGGCCGGTGTCCGGGAGGGCTCCCGAGCGTGGATCGCCCGCACGATCACGCTCGTGGAGTCCACCCGGCCCGACCACCGGCGGCTCGCCCAGTCCGTGCTGGCCGAGCTCGCCCCGTACGCCGGGAACGCCCGCCGCGTCGGCATCACCGGCGTCCCCGGCGTCGGCAAGTCCACCACGATCGACGCCCTGGGCTCGCACCTGACGGGCCTGGGCCACCGGGTCGCCGTCCTGGCCGTCGACCCGTCGTCCACCCGGACCGGCGGCTCGATCCTGGGCGACAAGACCCGCATGGCCCGCCTGTCGGCCGACCCGAACGCGTTCATCCGCCCCTCGCCGACGGCCGGCACGCTCGGCGGCGTCGCCAAGGCCACCCGCGAGGCCATGGTCGTCATGGAGGCCGCGGGCTACGACGTGATCCTCGTGGAGACCGTCGGCGTGGGCCAGTCGGAGACCACGGTCGCCGAGATGACGGACTCCTTCCTGTTCCTGACGATCGCCCGCACCGGCGACCAGCTTCAGGGCATCAAGAAGGGCGTCCTGGAGCTCGCGGACGTCATCGCGGTCAACAAGGCCGACGGCGACCACGCCATGGAGGCCAGGAGGGCGGCCCGCGAGCTCGCCGGAGCCCTCCGCCTCCTGCGCGGCCGCTCCGAGCGCGTCGTCCCCGTCCTGACCTGCAGCGCCCTGGAAGGCACCGGACTCGCCGACGTCTGGGACCAGATCATCGCCCACCAGGACGCCCTCCGCGAGTCCGGCGAACTGGAACGCCGCCGCCGCGACCAGCAGATCCGCTGGACCTGGGCCATGGTCGAGGACCGCCTCCTGCACGCCCTGCGCACGGACCCCGCCGTCCAGTCCCTCGCCCCCGACCTGGAACGCCGCGTCGCCGAAGGCGAACTCCCCCCGGCCATCGCCGCGGAGCAGATCCTCAAGGCCTTCTCCGGCGACTGACGCACCGCAAGGCGCACGAGCCGCGCAGGCCCGGCCGGGTGCGTCAGTCGCGAGACGTCGCCGGGTCGTCGGGACGGCCCCGTTATCCGGGCATGCCCACCGTGAACATGTAGGTTGGGTCCAGGTGCCACCACTGCCGAGACCGCGAGGTGAGCTTCGATGACGGCGATGCCGGACGAGTCACCTGTCGTCCGTGACGATCTGCGTGCGGCGTTCGCAGCTCTCGAGGTGATGCCGGGTTTCCGTGCGGAGCTGGTGGATGGAGAGATCATCGTGTCACCTACCCCCGACGGGCAGCACGAGACCATCGTCGTGGCGGTCGACGACTGGGTGCGGGAGGTCCACGGCCTGAGGCTGCACCGGAACCTGACGTTGATCAGTCCGGAGGGGGAGTACGTGCCGGACGGGATCGCGGCTCCCAAAGGCGCGTTCGCGGGCCGGGAATGGCACAGCAAGCCCGACGGCGTGGCGATGGTGCTGGAGGTGACCTCGGGACGGGCTCGGGACCGCAAGGGAGCCGAGCGGGACAGGGGTCCCAAGCGGCGCGGCTACGCCGCCGCCGACATTCCGCTGTACCTCCTGATCGACAGGCTGGAGGGAAAAGCGACGATCTTCTCCGAACCCCGGGGAGCCGACTACGCCCACAGTGCTTCGGTCACCTTGGGAGAGGAACTGCCGATTCCCGCTCCCCTCGAAGGAGTCCTGCCGACCCGCGAATTCTGACCGGCGTACTCACGTGCTCTCATCAGTCCGCAGCGTTCCTCTGGTGAAAGGTCGGGTCAAGGGCTTTCGCGCTACTGTGCGGCCTGCGAAGGGCGTACGTCAGCGGCGGAAGAGGGCTTGTGCGGATCAAGTGGGCGGCTGCCGCGGGTGTGCTGGTGCTGGGGTCCCTGGGGGCGGCCACTCCGGTGCGGGGTCCCGAGCCGAAGCTCGAATATGAGGCGTCCGGGTGTCCGGTGAAGCCGTACGAAGGGCTCAGCGGATTCAGTGGCCAAGCTCCGGCGTCGGCCTACGCGCGTGAGTTCGTTCGCGGTGGCGCCGACTACGCGCTGCTCTGCCGGGGGATGGGTTTCGGGAAGCCCTCCTGGCTCGAGCCGCTGCGGATCACACGAGGCGTGAAGGAACTGCAGCGGGTGATGGTCGCGCTTCCCCGGGCGAGGGAAGGCGGGTTCTCCACCTCGATGGGATGCCCGCCCGTCAACCTGGTGCTGCACTACCCGGACGGAAAACGCACCGTCATGTCGTTCGAGTGCAACCGTGACGAGGTGGGCACGCACAACACGATCCGTGGGGGAGGATCGCGCCTCACCTACGAGTTCGCCCGCCTGTGGCGCGCTGAGCACGCCACGTCCGATCCGTCCAGGATCGAACCTGCGGCCTGCCTTCCGAGCGTGCCCGGTCGGTCAGGACTGCGGTCCGTCCACCCCGCTCCGGAGATCGTCCGAGAGGGCGGCTACTTCACCTCGGACGAACCCAGGCTGCCGTCACCCCTCGCGGTGGTCAACGCCTGCCGCTACACCGCAGATGGCGGCGGCCGGTTGATCCTGCGCGAGCACAAGGCCACCCGCACCGGTCTGGAATCCCTCCGGGCCGCCGTGAACGCCGTGAAGCCCAAGAGGCTCCGTCCACTCTGCGGCGGTTACGGCGGCCGCAAGAGCACCTCTGTGGACACCCTCCATCTGACCGACGTCACCGGTCGCAGCGCTCACCTCTACATCGCTCGCAAGCCTTGCGAAGCCGACAAGAGCCTTCTCACCGGCATCTCTCCCGTGGCCCCCGAGATCTCCGCCATGCTCTCCCTTCTCCTGGACTGAGCGAGACGGTCTTCGCGAGCTCGCCTCCCGTCCGGCCCCGCCCGTTCCGGGCGGCTTGGCGAATAGGCGTATACGCCTATATGTTGTGCGGGTGCCTTTGGACGCGTCTCAGAACAGCCTGGTGCTGCCGTTGCTCGGACTTCTGGTCGAACGGCCGTCGCACGCCTATGGACTCGCCTCGCAGCTGCGGGAGCGGTACGGGCATCCGACGGCGACGCGCAGCACGGTCACGTCGCTGCTGAAATCGTTGGAGAGGGCAGGGTCGGTCGCTTCGCAGCAGCCGGAGCGGGTGGGGAAGCGGCCGCCGCGCACGGTCTACGAGCTGACCGAGGCCGGGATGGCCGACTTCCGGAGGAAGGTCGAGGCGGGGCTGGGCGAGGGGCGGGCCGCCTCCGTGGACTTCGTCATGGCCGTCGCCTATGCGGGAGTGCTCTCCGCCGACCATGCCGCGTCCCTCCTGGAGTCCCGTGCCGAACGGCTCGACCGGGAGCTGGCCGGGCTGCGGGACCGGCCCGACGGCGTGGCGGAGGCGCACATGCTCGAAGCGGCCTACTGGCGCACCATCGTCACCGCCGAGGCCGACTGGGTCAGGACGCTGGCCTCGCGGATCCGCTCGCACGACATCGACTGGCCGGGAGCGGGTCCCGGCGGGCAGGGGGAGGACCGAAGATGAGGTTCGGCATCTATCCGGGCGGGCGTGTGAGCACCGTCTGCTCGTATCCGCCCGATCCCGCCGCGATCGGCGACCTCGTCGACGAGGTCGCGGGCGGGCGTCCCTTCGTCATCCGCGAGTACGTGCACTTCTTCGGTGACGCGACACCGCCGGACGTCGTCACCTCGCTCGGGGCGGAGCAGGACCTCGCCCGCCTCACGATGCCCGATGAGTGGTACGTCGAGGACGGCCGCGAACTGGACCTCGTGGCGAGTTACATCCCCCGGGAAGCCGACGTTCCCGGATGGCTGGCCTTCCTCGACACCGTCATCGACCGCTACGGGCACCTGATGCGCTACCTCCAGGTGACCCTTGAGCCCAACTTCCCGATTCCGCTCATCGACGGAAGCGCCCCCGGCGTCCTGCGAGCACTGACCCTCGGCGTACCGCACGCCCGCGCCGCACTGGACAGAAGGGGCCTGCACGACGTGCGGGTCGGCTTCTCCGTCGCCGAACCACCCGAATGGCTGGGCGGCGACGACGGGTTCTGGCAGTACCTGTCCACCGTGCCGGCCCGGGACTTCGCCGACCACGTCGACTACGTCGGCCTGGCCCTGTACCCCGACGCCTTCTCCCCGGTCGCCCCGCGCGGCACGCCGGGAGACGTCGCCTCCCTGACCGCCCACGCCCTGCGGCACCTGCGGGAGCACTCACTGCCCCGCGCCCGCATCCCGCTCGGCACTCCCGTCCACATCGTGGAGAACGGGACCCCGAGCGGCTCGCCGCGCACTGAGCAGGCGCAATGCGACTCGTTGTCCGACATGCTCGACACGATCCTCGCCCTCCAGGAATCCCGGAACATCACCCACTACGAGCTGTTCAGCCTCCGGGACGCCGACAGCGGCTCCACCGAACCCACCGGGACCCTGGGTCTCGTCACCGACACCTACCGCCCCAAACCCGCCTTCGCCCTCTACCGCGACGCCGTCCACGGCATCCGGCAGGACGTCTCGGGCACCGCCGGCCCTCCATTCTGAGCAGGGCCCTCGATTCCGGCGGCATCCCGCCTTGGAGGCCGTCGTCCGGGGTCTCGTCTCCGGGTGCGTCCGATGGCCGGCCCGCCGTTCCGGGCCTCGTCCTGCTCGGCGGCGCGGCTCTCGCGGCACGTCGCCGGGCTACGGGAGCGGCGCCAGGAGCTCCGCGGTGATCCGGTCCAGGCGTTCGGCGCGGACGGGGTCGAAGTCCTCGCCTTCCAGGGGGAGGCGGGCGCGGCGTTTGAAGGCCGAGACGGGCTCGGCGGGCGGGTGGTCCAGCAGGCGGGCGATGGGGACGACGGCCTTGTCCGCGGGCTGGGCGAACAGGAGGGCGAGGGTCTTGGTGAGGACGCGCAGGGGGGCCGGGAGGGGGTCGGCCATGGCGGTGCGGACGAAGCCCGGGTTGTACAGGACGTAGCGGGTCCGGGCGGTGGGGTGACGGGCGGGGAAGTGCACGCCCAGCAGGTCGTTGCAGCGGGAGGACTGCATGGCGGCGCGCGTGCCGGTGTAGCCGTCGCAAAGTTGCAGGTCGTGCCAGTGAACGGTGCCGGGGAGGCCGCCGGGGCCGGCGAGGTTCATGATGACGGGGCTCTCGGCCCGTTCCAGCAGGGGAAGGAGTCCGTGGCCCAGCACGTGGCGGCTGAGGTAGGCCAGGGCGAAGGTGAATTCGAGGCCGTCTTCGGTCTCCTCCCGGCGGGGGCGGAAGCGCTGCGCTCCGAACACCACCGCGTCCACCGCCTCGGTCGTGGCCGCGACCTCGCGCAGGACCGCGTGCATTCCGGCGACCGTGCTGAGGTCGGAGCGGAGGAAGACGGCGCGGTCCGCGGCGCCCCTCTGCTCCGCTTCACGCAGGAACGCGCGGCCCTTCTCCTCGCCGCTGGCCACCGCGACCACCCGGTCCCCCCGGCCGAGGAGGTGCAGGCCCAGCCCTCTGCCCATGCCGTCGGTGCCGCCGGTGATCACATAGGTGCGCATGAACGTGCCTTCCCCACTAAGTCATCGGTTGATGACCAGAAGTCTGGAGACGTGGTCCCGCCTAAGTCAACATTTGATGACTTACGATGACCCGGTGACCGATTCCCCGGCTTCCCCTCCGCGCCGCCGTGACCGCGCGGCCACCCGTGCGGCCCTGCTCGACGCGGCACGGCTGCGGTTCTCCCGGCAGGGCTTCGACGGCACGGGAGTCCGCGAGATCGCCGGGGACGCGGGCGTCGACCCGGCGCTGGTGTTCCGCTACTTCGGGTCGAAGGACAAGCTGTACGCCGAGGCGATGCGCGTCGAGATCCCCCCGGGGGCCGCGGATCCGCACCGGCCGCTCGTCCACCTCGCCGACGGGCTGCTCCACGACGTCGTCTTCGGGGACTGGCCCGAATTCGACGGGGAGCACCCGCTGCTGGTGATGCTCCGGTCCGCGCACCGGCCCGAGGTGCGGGAGCAGCTGCGCGGGCAACTGTGCGAGGAGCATCTCGCGGGTTTCGCCGACCGGCTCGAAGGCGAGGACGCGGAGCTGCGCGCCGAACTGGTCGGGGCGCTGCTGCTGGGCATGGGGGTGATGCGCTCGGTGGTGAGGTCCCCCGTCCTGGGGGAGGCCTCCTTCGAGGAGACGAGGGGCCTGGTGGCGCGGCTCGTCCAGGCGCTCGTCACGGCCCGGCGGTGAGCGACGGCCCGGTCCCGCCTGGGCCTACGGGTCCTGCTCGTCGGACTCCCGGGTGAGGGCGATGCGGCGGGCACCCGGGAAGGGCGCCCGCCGCGCGGTCAGGACCGGTCGTCGGTGATCCACTTGATCCAGCAGCGGGGATCGGTGAGGTTCTCGAGCGTGTAGTGGGGGACGACGCGGGCCATCTCGGGGCCCAGCCGCATGGTCCAGCACTTGCCCAGGGCATGGGCGGGCGCGGTGGGCAGGACGGCCAGGACGGCAGCCGCGCAGAAGGCGGCGACCGCCATGGCGGCGGCGGTCAGGAAGTTGCGCATGGGGCTCCTCGGATCGGGATCGCGCAAGCATGCATCCGGCGACAGATCCGGCGCTTCGTAGAAGAATCCGAAAAGGCGGTGGTCGTCTGTGCGGCGGACATGGCGAAATCCGGGAACTGTAAAGCGAAGGCACCTCTCCCGACACCCCGGCCATCGACGGTGAATCAGGGCCGTCTCTCGTAGAGCCGCGGGAAAAGAAGTGATTTCGGCGGGAGGCCGAGATGGGGCGGCCTGTCATCCGGCGTCCGTGGACGGTGGTCGCCGCTGTGGTCGCGACGGTCGTCCACGTGCTGCTCCTGGTGTTCGGGGTCCTGGGCGCGATCGGCGTCCATGGGGGCCCGCTCGTGTACCCGGTTTCGGCGCTCGCGGTGCTCGTGGCCCACTGGATGTACATTTCGGCGTTGTCCCTCGGGCCCGGTGCGGCCAAGGCGCGCAGGAACGGGCTGGCGGGCACCGCGACGGCGGCGGGGCTGGAACTGCTGTGTCTCGGCGCGTTCCTGTACGACGAGCTCCCCGGCCTGTGCTCGGCCGGAGGGCGCGCCCTGAGCAATGCGGCGTTCGTCCCGCTTGAAGCGGTGCTCCTTCCTTCGGTGCTTTTCCTGGGAGGGGCGACGATCCTGCTCCTGCGCACCCGTTCGGCCACGGTTTATCTCCGTGCGGCGTGACGGGTTCCGCATGAATCGGCGGTGCATTCCGGCCGGAGCGTTCCATTTCGTGGTTGCATGTATTTCCTGATGGTTTTGTGAGTTCTGTCACGTAAGGTTTTGCTTGCGGTAAGCGGGGAAGCGGGCGCAAGATCGTTGGCACTTCGGCCTGAGGAGGCGCTGTGCCGATCAGGGGGATGTTCCTTTCCGCGCTCGCGGAGATCAGGGTCGGGAAGGTCAGGGTTCTTCTCTCCGCTTTCTGCGTGGCCTGCCTGGTGGCGACGGTGACGGTGGTCGCGGCGGTGGGCGGGGTGACCCAGCAGGTGGCGCGGGATCTGTTCGAGCAGCAGACGGGGCGACCCGGAACGATGATGCTCTATCCCGAGTTCCGGCAGATGAACGCGTCCGGGGTGCCCGTGGAGTCGGTGCAGGCGATGAAGGAGTCGCTGCAGCGGTTCGGGATCGTGCACACGCCGTATTTCGAGTTCGGCAGCGCGCAGATTCGCACAGCCGACCGCCGGGTGCTCGAGACGCAGCCGATGAACGGGCCGCCGAACTTCTCGCTGACCGTGACCGACCACCGGCTGCTGGAGATCCAGCATGTGCCGATGGTGACGGGGCGGTGGTTCAACGCCACCGACGACGAGCGGCTGGAGCCGTCGATCGTGGCCACCGAGGGGTTCGCGCGGCTGGTCGGGCTGGACCCGCGGGAGGCGGTCGGCGCCCGCATCGAGTTCGCCGCCGGAGAGATCTGGCAGAAGGTCCGGATCGTGGGGGTCGCCGAAGCGGGGACCGGGGGGATGATGGGCCCCTCCGGGCAGATCCCGATGGTCTACCTGCCCTTCGCGTCGATGCTGCAGATGGGGATCTCCACCCAGCAGCCGACCTTCAAGCTGCGGGTCGCGCCCGAGCACAGCGCGGCGACCATCACGCGGCTCAAGGCGGAGTCGTCGAAGTGGGGCGCGCACCAGGTCCACGTCCAGAAGAACTTCGGGGACTTCCTGGCGATCGGCGGCAAGCTCCGCCTGCTGCTGTTCGGAGTCACGGCCGCCATGCTGATGCTCGGCTCGCTGCCGGTGATCGCGCTCGGGATCTTCGCGGTCCGCCAGCGGCGCAGCGAGTTCGGCGTGCACCGCTGCTTCGGGGCGACCGGATCCGACCTCTTCCTCACCGTGCTGCTCGAAGGGCTGATCGTCTGCTTCGCGGCCGGGATCGCCGGAGTGTCGGCCGGCTACCTCGTGCAGGGGCCGGCGATGGGGATCCTGATGTCCCGGTACTTCGGGATACCGGAGCAGGGCATCGACACCTCCTTCCCCTGGGAGGCTGCGCTGCTCGGGCTGGGCGTGGCGGTCTGCGTGGGCGTCTTCACGGGACTGATCCCCGCCTGGCGGGCGATGCAGCGATCCGTCATCCGGGCGATCCGGGCTTAAGGAGAACTGATGGCACTGGGAATCTGGGGCAACCGCGCGGGCAAGGCGGGCATCCTGCTGGCGGTCGGCGCGGTGATCTTCGGCACCGGCTACCTGGCCAACAACGGCGCCGCCGCGCCCGAGCCGGTCGCCGAGAAGGTGCCGGTGCCCGACCTCGCACCCAAGACGATCAAGGTGGCCGAGGGCACGATCGTCGCGCGGCTCGTGCTCAAGGCGACGGTGAACGCCGACCCGGCCGCGCCCGCCCGGCCCGAGAAGGCGGGGACGGTCACCCGGGTACTGGTGAAGAAGGGCCAGCGGGTGAACAAGGGCGAGGCCGTCGTGGCGTTCGAGCACACCCCCGAGCCGAAGGCGCCCGCCAAGCCGGGCACCGAGCCCAAGCCGGTCAAGCCCGTGACGCTGTACCTGGCGGCCCCGGCGACGGGGAGGGTCCAGGAGATCCAGGCGCACGTCGGCTCCTCGGTCTCTCCGGGAGAGGTGGCGTTCTCGGTGGACCGCGGACGTTTCCGCGCGGTGGCCGAGGTCGAGACCAAGGACATCTACCGCCTCTACAACAAGCCCCGCAGCGTCAGACTGCAGATCGACCACGGTCCGGCGCCGTTCGCCTGCCCGCTGATCTCCTACGGGGCGGGCGGCGGCGAGGAGGGCAAGGTCGAGATCTCCTGCCGGATCCCCGAGTCCCGCAAGGTCTTCCCCGGGCTGCCCGCCGAGATGTCGGTCCTCACGGACCAGGCGAAGAACGTCCCGGTCGTCCCGCTCGCGGCGGTGCTCGGCAAGGCCGAGACCGGCTGGGTGACGGTCGTCGGGGAGTCCGGCGAGCGGACCCGCCGCGAGGTCGAACTGGGCCTGAACGACGGGAAGAGGATCGAGATCAAGTCCGGTCTGGAGGTGGGGGAGAAGATCCTCGACCTCGCCCCCGAGGACGCCGCCTTCGCCGGGCCCGAGAAGCCGAAGGGGCACCCGTGACGGTCGCCGTGGAGCTGAGCGGCGTCACCAGGCGCTTCAAGCTCAGGGGCAGAAAAGACCCGCTGACCGTCCTCGACGACATCTCCATGGTCGTCCCCGGCGGCGGTTCGATCGCGATCGTCGGCCTGTCGGGCGCCGGCAAGTCCACGCTGCTCAACATCCTGGGCCTGCTGGACCGCCCGGACGAGGGGACGATCACCCTCTTCGGGAAGGACACGACGGCACTCCCGGAACGGGAGCGCGCCTCGTTGCGCGGCAAGACGATCGGCTTCGTGTTCCAGCAGCTCAACCTGCTGTCCGGCCGCTCCGCGCGCCAGCAGGTGGCCGTCCCGCTGCTGTACGAGGGCGGCCGGTCCCTGCGGCGCCGCAACGAGCTGGCCGACGAGGCGCTGCGCCGGGTCGGCCTGGCCGAGCGCCTGCACTCCAAGGTCTCGGAGCTGTCCGGCGGCGAGCAGCAGCGGGTGGCCATCGCCCGCGCGCTGATCCGCGACCCGCGCCTCATCCTCGCCGACGAGCCCACCGGCGCCCTGGACCCGGTGACCGCCGCCCAGGTGATGGACCTGCTGTTCGCCACCGCGCGGGAGGACGGCAGGGCGCTCATCCTGGTCACCCACGACCACGTCCTGGCCCGCCGCGCCGACCGGGTCTACACGCTGGACGCCGGCCGCCTGTACACCGGCCGACCGGAGGCCGAGCCGGAGCCGAGCCGGAAATAATCCGGCTTGACCGGCGCTTATACAGGTATCTTGCGGGAACTTTGGCCACCGGCGGGAGTAGGTCGCGATTTCCGTGGCAGGGGCGGCCGATAGCCTGGAGACGGGACCGGGGCCGGACACGGGGACGACGGCGCGAAGTGATCTCCGTCCTGCTGCGGACGGCGACCGAGTAGAAACCTCCTAGATCGGGCAGACAGTCTGGCGACGGTGCCGGGGCGGGCCGGTCGGGTACGGTCTGGATTCGTCCGCGACCGGGGGCGGACTGACCGGATTGCGCCACGGGCTCCGCATCGACCTGCAAGGATTGTCTACGGAGGTTGCCGTGACCATTCGTTTCAACCCGTCTCGCGGCGCGACCCTGGGCGTGGAGTGGGAACTCCAGCTCATCGACGAGGAGAGCGGGCTGCTCCGGCAGGACGCCGGGCGGGTGCTCGCGGACCTTCCCTCGCTCAGCGAGGGCGAGTTCACCAAGTTGCGGCACGAGCTGATGGAGTCGACCATCGAGGTGGTCACCGATCCTTGCTTCACCGTGTCGGAGATCGTCGCCGACCTGTCGGGTTCGGTCGCGCGGCTGCGCGAGGCGGCCGCGCTGCGCGGCATGCGGCTGGCCTGCACCGGCACCCACCCGATCAGCGACTGGCGGGACGCGGTGATGGCGCCGATCCAGCGGTACGCCGAGCTGATCGAGGAGATGCAGTGGCTGGCCCGCCGGATCCAGACCTACGGCGTGCACGTCCATGTGGGGATCACCCACCAGGACAAGGCGATCCCGATCATCAACGCGCTCTCGGCCTACCTGCCGCACTTCCTGGCGCTGACGGCCTCCAGCCCGTTCTGGAAGGGCCACGACACCGGGCTGGCGTCCAGCCGCTCGATCGTGTTCGGCTCGCTGCCCACCGCCGGGCCCCCGCACTCGCTGGAGGACTGGACCGAGTTCGAGGGCTACATGGACACCCTGCTGCGGGCCGGGACGATCCGCTCGATCAAGGAGGTCTGGTGGGACATCCGCCCCCACCCGGACTTCGGAACCGTCGAAGTGCGCATGTTCGACGGGATCCCGACAATGCGGGAGGTCGGGATGGTTACTGCGTTGTGTCAGTCCCTCGTCACGCTTTTCGAGCAGCAAATCGATCGCGGATATGCGCTTCCGCGCCCGGCGACGTGGGTTGTCCGCGATAATAAATGGCGAGCGACCCGATACGGGCTCGACGCCATCATCATCACCGATGACTCCGGACGTACCGCGCCGCTCCGTGACGAGCTGTACGAACTCGCCTCCGAGCTCGCACCCGTGGCCGACCGCCTGGGGTGTGCCGAAGAGCTGAAGGTGATCGGTGAGGTCCTGGAACACGGCGCCCCGTACGAGCGCCAGCGCGCGATCCGCGCCGAGGGCGGCAGCCTGGAGGACGTCGTCTCCGCGACGATCATGGAGTTCGCCGAGAACAGGTTCGTCGGCCCACGGGAGGTGGTCCATGCAGGGACGACCTGAGGAGCCCCCCGAACAGACCGATACGACGAGAAGTGGCACGCCTGAGGGGGCGCACATGACGCAGACACATCCAGGGGTGATGCCGTCCCTGGAGCCGGCCGCGGACGGGGACCCGGACCTGGGCACGCAGCTGGCGTCCTTCCTCGACCGGCACAACGAGGAGCTGGTCGGGTTCCGCCGTGATCTGCACATGCACCCGGAGCTCGGCTTCACCGAGTTCCGCACCACCGCGCGGCTGGTGGAGCGGCTGAAGGAGGCCGGGCTGCAGCCGCGGGTGCTGCCCAAGGGGACCGGCGTCATCTGCGACATCGGGCCCGAGAACGGGCCGACGGTGGCGCTGCGCGCCGACATCGACGCGCTGCCCCTGCCGGACGAGAAGGACGTCCCGTACGCCTCGACCATCCCCGGCCTGAGCCACGCCTGCGGGCACGACGTGCACACCACGGTGGTGCTGGGCGCCGGCCTGTTCCTGGCCCGCCAGGCGGCCCTGGGCCTGCTGCCGGGCCGGGTGCGCCTGCTGTTCCAGCCCGCCGAGGAGAACCCCGGCGGGGCGCTGGACATCCTGGCCGCGGGCGGCCTGGTCGGGGTGAGCCGGATCTTCGGCCTGCACTGCGAGCCCAAGTTCGAGGTGGGCCAGCTCGGCGTGCGCACCGGCCCGATCACCGCCGCCTGCGACAAGGTCTACGTCAAGGTCAACGGGCCCGGCGGGCACACCGCCCGGCCGCACCTGACCGCCGACCTCGTCTACGCGCTGGCGAAGATCGTCACCGAGCTGCCCGCGGCGCTGTCCCGCCGGGTCGACCCCCGCTCCAGCCTCAGCCTGGTCTGGGGCCGGATGAACGCCGGCTCGGTCGCCAACGCCATCCCCGACCAGGGGCTGGCCGAGGGCACCGTGCGCTGCCTGGACGACGAGGCCTGGCACCGCGCCCCCGAGCTGATGCGCGCGCTGCTGCACTCCGTCGCGGGCGCCTACGACGTGGAGGCCTCCCTGGAGTACGTCCGGGGCGTGCCGCCGACCGTCAACGACCAGGTGAGCGTCCAGATGTTCCGGGACGCCGGAGGCCTGGTGCTGGAGCCCGAGAAGGTGGTGACCGCGCCGCAGAGCCTGGGCGGCGACGACTTCGGCTACTACCTGGAGTCGATCCCCGGCGCCTACGGGCGGCTCGGCGTGCGCACGCCCGGCGGCCGCGAGTACGACCTGCACCGCGGAGACTTCGACGTGGACGAGTCCTGCATCCCGGTCGGCGTCAAGATCCTCGCCGCGACCGTGCTGACCGCCCTGTGCGATCTGCCCGGGGCGCAGCTGCCCACCGACCTGGAGGGCTCCCGCGCCTGACGCGGGAGATGCCAGGGCCCCTCACCCCGCGGGTGAGGGGCCCTGGCGTTCCGTGTCAGCGGCGGTGCAGGGCCATGTCGTCGCAGCCGCCGGTGCCGGGCGCCTCCCGCCAGCAGTAGATCCGGGCGGTGGTGCCCTTGCCGGTCTTGAAGTTCACGGCCAGCCGTGTCCACTTCTTGGAGGTGGAGCTGACGTAGCTGGACGTCGGCCCGAAGTCCTTGGCGCCGATGAAGGTGGCGCCGGCGTTGGAGGTCACCCAGCCGACGACCTGGTAGGAGGTGTTCGGCTTGAGCCCGGTCACCACGTACTCGACCGCCGAGTCGTAGCCGTTACCGGCCGTCAGCAGCACGGCGCGCCCGCCCGAGTGGGCGGCCTTGGCCCCCAGGAAGGTCACCGAACGGGGCTGCCACTTGCCGAACCCGCCCTCGAATCCGCCGTTGGCCAGGAGGTTCCGCGGCGGCTTGCGCGGCTTCGCGGGCGTCTCGGGGGTCGGGTCGGCGGTCTTCGAGGGCTTCGGCGTGGGCGAACCCGCGTTCTTCTGCGACTTCACCGGAGCCGAGGGGGAGGCGGTGGGCTGCTCCGTCGGCGTTCCGGTGGGCTGGTCCGTGGACGGCACCCCCGTCTTGGCGGCGACGGGCCGCGGGGGACCCTCCCCGCCGCCCCGGGTCATCGCGAAGACCCCGATCAGCAGCAGCGCCACGGTCACCGAGGCGGCGACCACCAGCAGCGGGCGCTTGGCCCCGCGGCCGCCCGAACGTTCTCCCGCCCACGGCGGGGGAGCGTCGAACGCCGGAACGGGCGGCCCCGCGGGAACCGGCGGCGCCTGCCCGTTCACCGGCCCGGCCGGGACGCCGGGCATCGGCAGGGGCTCGACCCGTGTCTCCATGCCCCAGCCCGGCACCGGAGCACCCGAGGCGGAATCGATCATGGTCTGGTCGACCGCGGGGGAGGGCGCCGTGCCATTGCCCGTCGGAGCGCCCAGCGGAGCGTCGAAGGCGGTGGCCATCAGCTCGTTCTGAGGCGCGGGCGGCTGCCCCGGGACCCCCTCGCCCGAAGAGGCGTACGGCGGCGCCTGCAACTCGACGGGCGGCACCTCCCACCCGCCCCCCGACGCCGCGGGCTGCACATCCCAGGACGCGCTGGACGCCGCGGTCGGGACCGCCCCGGAGTCGTTCCCGGCGGCCGGGATCTCCCAGGACGCGCCGGGCGGGACCCCTTCGGAGCCGTTCGGGGAGAGCGGTACGTCCCAGGACGCGCTGGACGCGGTGGACGGGATCGCCCCGGAGCCGTTCGAGGTGAGCGGCACGTCCCAGGATGCGCTGGACGCGGTGGGTGAGACCCCTTCGGGGTTGTTCCCGGCGGCCTGGATCTCCCAGGACGCGCTGGACGCCGTGGTCGGGATCTCTCCGGAGCCGTTCGGGGCGGGCGGTACCTGCCAGGAGGCGTCGGATGCGGGGGGTGTCTCCCCGGCCGGGCCGGAGAATGCGGCCGGGACCTCCCAGGAGGTGCCGGGTGCGGGCTGCGGGGGAGGGACCTCCCAGGAGCCCGTGGCGGCGCCGGGTGCGGGCTCCGCTGCCGGGGACTCGGGCTCGGTGGCCGGACGGCCGAAGGCGGCGGGCGGCGCGGCGAGTTCGGCGACGGTCACGCCGGGGTCGGAGGTGGGGGCGGTGAGCTGGCGCAGCAGCTCGGCGGCGGACGGCGGCACCGCCGACAGGCACGCCTCGGTGAGGGTGCGCAGGCGGGGCGGCAGTTCCTGGTCGCCCGCGGCGGCCTGGACGAGCCGCGCCCAGTCCGCCGGGTCGGCGGCGAGCGCCGCCTCCCGGTCGGGGGTGAGCCCGAAGTCGGTGAGGACGGCGCCCTGCGCGCTCATGATGACGTTGGACGGGCGCAGCGCCCCGTGCGGGACCCCGGCGGCGTGCAGCCCGGCCAGCGCGGTGGCCGTGCGCACCGCGAGCCGCTCCAGCTCGGCGGCGGAGAAGGGCTCGGGGATGTCGGGCAGGGGGATGCCCTCGACGTACTCCGACATCAGGAAGGGCCGCGCGCCGACCAGCCCGGTGGACATGGCGCGGGCGGTGTGCGGGACCGAGAGCCCGGTCAGCTCCTCCATCGCCCGCTGGTAGGCCTCCCAGACCGCGGGATCCTCCGTCAGGTGGGCGTGCAGCAGCTTGACCGCGACCCTGGTCCCGTCGGCCTGCTGCCCGAGGAAGACCACGCCGAGCGGACCCTCTCCGAGCCGTCCGCTGAGCCAGAGCCCGCCGACGAGTCCGGGATCGCCGGGTTCGAAGGGTCGCATAGGGAGTCACCTCGGGGGGATGCGGGAACACGATGCGCGTAACCTGCTGCGGCGTAATGCTAGCGATCCCCGCAAGTATGGGAGGACAGAACCGGACGTTATGGAATTGCAGCCTCTTCCTTCTGCATATGCACCCGGACCCCGTCCACCGATCCGGGCGGCGGCGGGTTGACCGGACATGGCCACGGGGCGGGCGCGGGAGGCGGTTCCCGCGGTCCGGCGTGCCGGTGGTGTCCTCGCCCGCGCCCCACCCGGGCTCACACCGTGCTCTGCCGGTCCTCCAGGGCGGCGAATCCGGGCTTGAGCACGTCGTCGATGAGCGCCAACCGCTCGTCGAAGTGCAGGAACGACGACTTCATGGCGTTGATGGTGAACCAGCGCAGGTCGGCCCAGCCGTAGCCGAAGGCCTCGACGAGCCGGGTGAACTCCTCCGACAGGGTGGTGCCGCTCATCAGCCGGTTGTCGGTGTTGACCGTCACCCGGAACCGCAGCCGGGTGAGCAGCCCGATCGGGTGCGCCGCGATGGAGCGTGCCGCGCCCGTCTGCACGTTGGACGTCGGGCACATCTCCAGCGGGATGCGCTTGTCCCTGACGTACTCGGCGAGCCGGCCGAGCTTCGCGCCGTCCTCGCTGATGTCGTCGATGATGCGGACGCCGTGGCCGAGCCGGTCGGCCCCGCACCACTGGATGGCCTGCCAGATGGACGGCAGCCCGAACGCCTCGCCCGCGTGGATGGTGAAGTGCGCGTTCTCCCGCTGGAGGTACTCGAAGGCGTCCAGGTGGCGGGTGGGCGGGTTGCCCGCCTCGGCTCCGGCGATGTCGAAACCGGCCACGCCGTGGTCGCGGTAGCGCACGGCCAGCTCGGCGATCTCGCGGCTGCGCGCCTGGTGGCGCATGGCCGTCAGCAGGGAGCGGACCTGGACGCCGTGCTCGCGCCCGCCGTCGAGGAAGCCGGCGTTGACGGCCTCGACGACGGCCTCCAGGGACAGGCCCTCGACCAGGTGCTGCTCGGGCGCGTAGCGGACCTCGGCGTAGACGATCCCGTCGGCGGCGAGGTCCTCGGCGCACTCGCGGGCCACGCGGTAGAGCGCGTCGGCGGTCTGCATGACGGCCACCGTGTGGGTGAACGTCTCCAGGTAGCGCTCCAGCGAGCCGCTGTCGGAGGCGTCGCGGAACCAGCGGCCCAGCGCCTCGGGCTCGTTCTCGGGCAGTGCGGTGTAACCGTGCGCGTCGGCGAGTTCGGCGACCGTGGCGGGCCGCAGGCCGCCGTCCAGGTGGTCGTGGAGCAGGACCTTGGGCGCGCGCCGGATCTCTTCTCTCGTGGGCTTGCGGCTCATCACGCGTCGATCCTCTCGATGATGAGGGGCAGCAGGTCGGGTGTGCCGTGCTCCACCAGGTCGAAGGAGCCGTCCAGGGCGGCCAGAGCGCGCTCGAACCGCTCGGGCTCGTCGGCGTGCAGCGTGAACAGCGGCTGGCCGAAGGCGACGTGCTCGCCGGGCCTGGCGTGCCAGACGACGCCCGCGCCGGCGCTCACCGGGTCCTCCTTGCGGGCGCGTCCGGCGCCCAGCCGCCAGGCGGCGAGGCCGACGGCGTAGGCGTCGAGCCGGGTGAGCACCCCGGAGGCCGAGGCGGTGATGGTGTGGGTCTCGCGGGCCGTCGGCAGGGGGGCGTCGGGGTCGCCGCCCTGGGCGCGGATCATCCGGCGCCAGACGTCCATCGCCGAGCCGTCCCGCAGCGCGTCGGCCGGGTCCTTGCCGCTCAGGCCCGCGGCGTCGAGCATCTCCCTGGCGAGCTCCACGGTCAGCTCCACCACGTCGGCGGGCCCGCCGCCGGCCAGCACCTCCACCGACTCGGCGACCTCCAGCGCGTTGCCCGCGGTGTTGCCGAGCGGGCGGTCCATCGCGGTGAGCAGCGCCACGGTCCTCACCCCGGCGTCCAGGCCGAGCTCGACCATGGTGCGGGCCAGCTCGTGGGCGTGCTCGACGGTCTTCATGAACGCGCCGGGGCCGACCTTGACGTCCAGGACCAGCGCGGACGTCCCCTCGGCGATCTTCTTCGACATGATCGACGAGGCGATGAGCGGGATGGCCTCCACGGTCCCGGTGACGTCGCGCAGCGCGTACAGCTTGCGGTCGGCCGGGGCGAGCCCGTCGCCGGCGGCGCAGATCACCGCACCGGTCTCGCGCAGCACCCCCAGCATCTCCTCGTTGGTGAGGCGGGCCCGCCATCCGGGGATCGACTCCAGCTTGTCGAGGGTGCCCCCGGTGTGGCCCAGCCCCCGCCCGGACAGCTGGGGCACCGCGCCGCCGCAGGCGGCGACGAGGGGTGCCAGCGGAAGAGTGATCTTGTCGCCGACGCCGCCGGTGGAGTGCTTGTCGGTGGTCGGCCGGTCCAGCGCCGACCAGTCCATGCGCTCGCCGCTGCGGATCATCGCCCGCGTCCAGTCGGCGATCTCGCGCCGGGACATGCCGTTGAGCAGGATGGCCATGTTCAGTGCGGCCATCTGCTCGTGAGCCACCACACCGGAGGTGTAGTGCTCGATCACCCAGTCGATCTGGGGAGTGCTCAGCTCGGCGCCGTCGCGCTTGGCGACGATCACCTCGATGGCGTCCATGGAAACCTTCCTAGAGGTACTCGGGCCCGAACGCGTCGGGCAGGTAGTCGCGGAGCCGCTTCACTCCGCCGGACGTCTCGAGGAGCAGCTCGGGCCCGCCGTGCTCGTGGAGCAGCTGGCGGCACCGGCCACAGGGGGTGAGGGGGGAGCCGTGGCGGTCGACCACCGCGACGGCCACCAGGCGCGGCGGAGTCTCACCGACGGTGAGCTCTCCGGGCGTTCCGGCGCCGTGAAGCGCGCTGACGAGGCTGCATTCGGCACACAGGGTGAGGCCGAAGGAGGCGTTCTCGACGTTACAGCCGGTGATGATCCTGCCGTCGGAGGCCAGGGCCGCGGCGCCCACCGGGAAGTGGGAGTAGGGCACGTAGGCGCGCTCCATGGCGGCCTGGGCGGCGGCGCGGAGGGAAACCCAGTCGATCTCTTCCATGTGGTGAGCGTAATACGGTCTCCCAGGTCAGAGGGGCTCGCCAATCCTGGCGAACAGGGCGTAAAGTTACCGTCACGCGTATGACGGTATCGTCCGCCCGGACACAGCTATTCCGTAACGGTATGCCCACAACTTGATGGGACATATCGACGACTGCGGCCACGGACGGTGAACCTGAATACCGCACTGGCTGGGCAAGGGTTGCCGTAGCTCGTCACACATGGAGGCAAAGTGTCCAAGGGGATCCGGCTCGCTGCCGGTATGGCCGGCCTGGCGTTGCTGGTCGCCGCGTGCGGGGAGAAGCCGAAGGAGGAGACCAGCGGCACCACCGCGAACTCCGACTACAAGGCGTGCATGGTCACCGACACCGGCGGCATCGACGACCGTTCCTTCAACGCGGCCTCCTGGGCGGGCATCCAGGCGGGCATCAAGCAGGTCGGCGGCGAGGAGAAGTTCATCGCCTCCAGCAGCGAGAACGACTACGTGCCCAACATCACCGGGCTGGTCAAGGAGAACTGCACGCTCGTCGTCACGGTCGGCGGCCTGATGGGCGAGGCCACCACCGAGGCGGCCGGGCAGAACCCGAACCAGCAGTTCGCGATCGTCGACTCCCCCACGGTCGAGGGCCAGAAGATCTACGGCATGCAGTTCAACACCGCCGAGAGCTCCTTCCTCGCCGGCTACCTCGCCGCGGGCATGAGCAAGACCGGCAAGGTGGCGACCTTCGGCGGCATGGCGATCCCGCCGGTCACCATCTTCATGGACGGCTTCTGGGAGGGCGTCCAGCACTACAACAAGACCAAGGGCAAGGACGTCCAGGTCCTCGGCTGGGACGAGACCAAGCCCAAGAGCGGTTCGATGGCCGACCACTTCAACAACCAGGCCAAGGGCAAGAGCATCACCCAGAACTTCATCCAGCAGGGCGCCGACATCATCTTCCCGGTCGCGGGCGGCACCGGCCTGGGCGCCGCGGCCGCGGCCAAGGAGACGAACGGCAAGGCCAGCGTGATCTGGGTCGACACCGACGGCTGTGAGTTCGCCTCGCAGTACTGCGACGTCTTCCTCACCTCGGTGCTCAAGGACGTGAAGGGCGCGGTCGAGAACGCCGTCGTCAACGGCTCCAAGGGCGAGCTGACCGGCGGCTACCTGGGCGACCTGGAGAACGACGGCACCGGCCTGGCCCCGTTCCACCAGTTCGACAGCAAGGTGCCGGCCGAGCTGAAGACCGAGCTGGAGAAGATCAAGACCGACATCGTCGACGGCAAGATCGAGATCACCTCGCCCTCGCAGCCCAAGGGCTGAGAGGCGGGGTGACGGAACGGGGCGGGAGCACGGCTCCCGCCCCGTTCCGTGAAGAGGAGACGGGCATGGCACGCCGGACCACCGGGCAGGCCATTTCATCCCACGGATTTCCGGAGAGGATCCAGGGTGGCACTTGAACTTCGGGGCATCACCAAGCGTTTCGGCTCGCTGGTGGCCAACGACGCGATCGACCTGGAAGTCAGGCCGGGGGAGATCCACTGCCTGCTCGGTGAGAACGGCGCCGGCAAGTCGACGCTGATGAACATCCTCTACGGGCTCTACCAGCCCGACGAGGGCGAGATCAGGGTGGGCGGCAGCCCGCTGCGGCTGGACGGCCCCCGCTCGGCGATCAACGCCGGGATCGGGATGGTCCACCAGCACTTCATGCTCGTCCCGGTCTTCACCGTCGCCGAGAACGTCATGCTCGGCGACGAGCGGGTCAAGGGCCCCCTCCTCGACCAGGGCGCGGCCCGCCGGCACGTCAGGGAGGTCTCCGAGCGCTACGGCCTGGCCGTCGACCCCGACGCGACCGTCGGCGACCTGCCCGTCGGCGTGCAGCAGCGCGTCGAGATCGTCAAGGCGCTCACCCGGAACGCCAAGATCCTCATCCTGGACGAGCCCACCGCGGTCCTCACCCCGCAGGAGACCCGCGAGCTGTTCACCGTCATGGGCCGCCTGCGCGAGGCGGGGACGGCCATCGTCTTCATCACCCACAAGCTCAAGGAGGTCAAGGCGATCGCCGACCGGATCACCGTGATCCGGCGCGGGAAGGTCGTCGGGACCGCCGACCCGTCGGCGTCCGAGTCCGAGCTGGCCGCCCTGATGGTCGGCCGCCAGGTCCGGCTGAAGGTGGAGAAGGAGCCCGCGCGGGACACCGGCGCGGCGCCCGCCTTCTCCGTCCGCGACCTGACGGTGCGCAACCTCGCCGGGCAGGCCGTCGTGGACGGCGTCAGCCTCGACATCCGGCCGGGCGAGGTCCTGGGCGTCGCCGGGGTCCAGGGCAACGGGCAGACCGAGCTGACCCAGGCGGTCCTCGGGCTCATCGAGCCCGAGAGCGGCTCGATCGTGCTGGACGGCGCCGAGCTGACCGGGAGGAGCCCGCGGGAGCGGCTGCGCGCCGGGCTCGGCTTCGTGCCCGAGGACCGCGGCCACGACGGGCTCGTCGGCACCGCGAGCGTCGCCGAGAACCTCATCCTGGACCTGTACGACCGGCCGCCGTTCGGGCGGCGCGGCACGATGGACGTCCGGGAGGTCCGGCGCAACGCCGCGCAGCGGGTCGAGGAGTTCGACATCCGCACCACCTCCATCGAGCAGCCCGTCGGGGAGCTCTCCGGCGGCAACCAGCAGAAGGTCGTGGTGGCACGGGAGATGTCCCGGCCGCTGCGCATGCTGGTGATCTCCCAGCCGACCCGCGGCGTGGACGTCGGCGCGATGGAGTTCATCCACCAGCGGATCATCAGGGAGCGGGACCAGGGGCGGCCGGTCCTGCTGGTCTCCACCGAACTGGACGAGGTCATGGCGCTGTCCGACCGCGTCGCGGTGATGTACGGAGGAAAGATCGTGGCCGTCGTGCCGGCGGACACCTCCACGGAGAAGATCGGCCTGCTCATGGCCGGAGCGAACCCCGAGGACGTCGTCGATGAGTGAACAGCCGACCGAGAAGAAGGCAGCGCCCGCGGGCGAGAAGGCGCCGCCCGGCGGCCTGAGGCGGGTGCTGGACGAGATCCTCCAGGGCTCGTGGCTGGTCACCGCGCTGGCCGTCGTCCTGGCGCTGTTCTTCGGCGCGATCATGATCATCGTCTCGGACGAGGAGGTGCGCGGCACCTTCTCGTACTTCTTCGCCGCGCCGGGCGACGCGCTCTCGGCGTCCTGGACCGCGGTCAGCGAGGCCTACGGGGCGTTGTTCCGCGGCGCGGTCTGGAACCCCGAGAGCTCCTGGAACGTGGCCACCGCGATCGCCCCGTTCAGCGAGACCCTCACCGAGGCCACCCCGCTGCTGCTCGGCGGCCTGGCCATCGGCCTGGCGTTCCGCTCCGGGCTGTTCAACATCGGCGGCCAGGGCCAGCTGATCATGGGCGCGATCTGCGCGACCCTCGTCGGTTTCACGGTGCAGGGCCCGGTCGTCGTCGCGGCCGTGCTCGCGGTGCTGGCCGGCATCGCCGGCGGCGCCCTGTACGGCGCGCTGGTCGGCCTCCTCAAGGCCAGGACGGGCGCGCACGAGGTGATCGTCACGATCATGCTCAACTACGTGGCCGTCTCCTTCCTGGTCTGGCTGATCACCACCGACGCCGTCAAGAACCACGAGCGCAACGAGCCGCTGTCGAAGTCGGTGTCGGAGGCGGCCGAGCTGCCGCGGCTGCTGTCCTGGCTGCCCGAGGGCGGCGGGAGCCTGCGGCTGCACGCCGGCCTGCTGATCGCGGCCGCCGCGGTGTTCTTCTGCTGGTGGCTGCTCAACCGCTCGACCCTCGGCTTCGAGCTGCGCGCCGTCGGCGCCAACCCGACCGCCGCCCGCACCGCCGGCATGAGCGTGGGCAGGAGCCAGATCATGGCGATGCTCATCTCCGGCGGGCTGATGGGCATCGTCGGCGCCACCCAGGTGCTGGGCACCGCCAACGCCAACAACGCGCTCACCCCCTCCATCGACGCGGGGCTGGGCTTCACCGCCATCACCGTGGCGCTGCTGGGCCGCGCCTCGCCGGTCGGGACGGTGTTCGCCGCGATCCTGTTCGGCGCGCTGCAGGCCGGCGGCCGCGCCATGCAGGCCTCGTCCGGGGTCTCCATCGAGATCGTGACGGTCATCCAGGCGCTCATCGTGCTGTTCGTGGCCGCGCCGCCGCTGGTCCGCGGCCTCTTCCGCCTCAAGGGCGCCGGAGGGTCGAAGGCCGCACTCGCTTCGAAGGGATGGAACGGATGACGGCCACGGTGCTGCCTCCGGAGAACCTCGCCCCGACCGGGGCGGGCGTGCAGCGGGGCCGCCTCTACGGCGGCATCGCGATGATCGTCGTCGGTCTGTACGGGGTCTGGGCGTTCGGCCTGGGCAGCCGCACCTCCGGCGTCGACACCCGGTTCGTGCTGAACCTCAGCAACGCCACCGGCCTGACGCTGCCGGACCTGACGTTCCCCGCCGGGCCCGTCGCGCTGGTGCTGGCGGTCCTGGCCGCGCTGTGCGGAGCGGCGAAGCTGGCGCTCCCGCTGTCCGGCCGGCGCAACGCCGCGGTGATGGGCGTGTTCCTGCTCAGCTACGTGCTGGCCTTCCTGGTCTGGGCCGCGGCGGGGCAGAGCCTGAACCTCGCGGCCGTCCTGGAGGCGACGGTCCTGGCCGCCGTCCCGCTCGTCCTCGGCGCGCTGGCCGGCGTGATGGGCGAGCGCTCCGGCGTCATCAACGTCGGCATCGAGGGCCAGTTCCTGCTGGGCGCCTGCACCGCGGCCTTCACCGCGTCCCTGACGGGCTCCCTGTGGGCCGGCATGGCCGCGGGCTGCCTCGCGGGCGGCCTGTTCGGGCTGCTGCTGGCCGTCTTCGCCCAGCGCTACCTGGTGGAGCAGGTCGTCCTGGGCGTCGTCCTGACCATGCTGGCCACCGGCCTGACGGGCTTCTTCTACGAGAGCGTCATGCAGCGCGACAGCATCACCTACAACCAGGCGCTGTCCTTCCCCGACCTCGAGATCCCGCTGCTGTCGAAGCTCCCGCTGATCGGCCCGGTGCTGTTCGACCAGAACATCATCGTCTACCTGGCGATGGCGCTCATCGCGCTCGTGCACGTCGCCCTGTTCCGCACCCGCTGGGGCCTGCGCACCCGCGCGGTCGGCGAGCACCCCACCGCCGCCGACACCGTGGGCATCAACGTGATCCGCACCCGCTACCTCAACATGTTCGCCGCCGGCCTCATCGCCGGACTCGGCGGCGTCTGGCTCACCATCGGCCTGAACATCAGCTTCAACAAGAACATGGCCGCGGGACAGGGCTTCATCGCCCTCGCCGCCGTCATCTTCGGCCGCTGGTCACCCGTCGGCGCCCTGTGGGCGGCACTCCTCTTCGGCTTCGCCGGCGGCCTCTCCACCGCCGTCCAGCCGCTGCAGACCCCCGTCCCCACCTCCTTCCTGACCATGCTCCCCTACCTCGCCACGATCTTCGCCGTCGCCGGCCTCGTCGGCCACGTCCGAGCACCCGCCGCCGACGGCCAGCCCTACACCAAGGGCTGACCGGCGGAAACGCAAAAGATCTACCTGGCGGAAAGCGGTGAACTACGTACGCTGGGCGGTGACCCTTCCCTACGATCTGGAGGTCAGGACGTGAACGAGGGGACACCTACAGTGATCAACGCTGTCGTCCGCGAAAACACCTCCATCGACCTCCCGGACACTCCGCATGCCCTGTTCGTGCGGGGGGAGCTGGCCGATGCGGTCGGTGCGCCCGAAGGGGCCCGTGTCGAGGTCGTCGGGGGAGAGGTCATCGTGTCACCAGCACCGTCGGTCGGGCACGCGAAGATCGTCTGGTACGTCGCCCAGGCCTTCGCCAGGCAGGAGGGCGCCGACCACGAGTGGGAATGCCTGTCAGGGCCGAACCTCGACCTGGTCGAGGCGGAGAAGAAGTACGGCGCCATACCCGATCTGGTGGTGGGGGAGGCACCGGAGGCCGAACTGTCCCTCCAGCCCGAGGTGAGCTGTCTGGTCTCGGATGAGGTCGAGCTGGTGATGGAGGTGACCTCGCCGAGCAACGCCTGCCATGACCGTCCGCCGCGCGACGGCCGTGCCACCAAGTGGAACGGATACGCACGAGCGGAGGTCCCTTACTACCTACTGGTCGACCGGGATCCGAAGGTCGCACAGGTGGTGCTCTACACGATCCCCGACGCGGCCGCCGGAGCCTACCTGGACAAGCAGGTGTGGTCCTTCGGAGAGGACGTCGTGCTCCCCGACCCCTTCAGGCTGAGGATCCCCACGCACAAGTGGGCGCTCTGGGGATGAACGCGGTCCGGGTCACTGCGGCACGGGGGCGGCGGGGAGGTCGGCTATCTCGGCGGTGACGGGGCCCGAGGGGGTCTGGACCAGGGCCCAGAAGTGCTTGGTCTGGGCGGGGGCGAACCGGTCGGCGCCCAGGGCGATGCCGGAGGTCTTGGTGCACAGGCAGAGCTGGGCCCAGCCCTGGGTGGGGGTGCCCAGGAGGTAGCGGGCCGGGGGGATGCGGCGGTCGCCGTCGACGAGCTTGGCGTTCGCGGCGGCCCAGAAGCGGAACTTCAGCCAGGTGCGCTCGGTGTCGTCGGTGAGGCGGCGCAGGGAGACCTGGCTCTGGCCCGTGTTGGTCAGGGCGTAGGTGAGCAGGGACAGCCCGCCGCCCACCTGGACCAGGGGGTCCACGGTCAGGGTGAAGCCGTCCCGCGGGGCGGCGGGAGCGGCCGGGGCGGTCGTGGCGGGGCGCGGCTCGGGTTTCTCGGCCCGGGTGAAGGTGATGGTCACCCGGCGGTTGCGGCGGCGGCCCTCCGGGGTGGTGTTGGGGTACAGGGGCCGGGACGAGCCGAAGCCCTCGGTCGTGAAGGCGGCCCCGGGGAGCAGGGACTTCAGGCGCGCGGCGACGGCGTCGGCGCGGCGGCGGGACAGCGGGGTGTTGACCGCGGCGGTGCCGGTGGAGTCGGCGTGGCCCTCGACCTTGACGGCGCCGCCCGGGATCCGGCCGGCGGTCCGCTCGATGAGATCACCGGCGGCGGCGGTCAGGGCGTGGGAGCCGGTGGCGAACAGCACGTCCGCCGACAGGCTGACCTCGACCTCCTCGCCGTCGTCGCGCAGCTCGCTGTCGTCGTCCTCCGAGTGGGCGTCCACGGGGTAGGAGACGACCTCGCCGACCGGCTCGGGGAAGCCCTGGCCCGACGGCGGGGCGTCGCTGATCGGGATGTTCGGCAGCGGCGGCGACATCGGGGTCAGCAGGGTGGCCGTCCTCGCGCCGCCGGACGGGGCGGGCAGGACCGCGAAGAACGTCTCGTGCTCGCCCGGCTTCAGGAAGGAGCTCAGCGAGCTCTCCGCGACGCTGCACACGCAGCCGTCCTCGCCCTGCAGGGGCTTCACCACGCGGCGGGCCGCGGCGTCCAGGAGGAAGATGCCGCCCGCGCGGTCCATGTCGGGGGTCGCGTCGGTGTCGTCCGCCAGGTGGTTCAGCGGGTCGAAGTCCACGGTGTCGTTGTTCGTCACCCGGATCTGCGCGAGGACGTGGTCGCCGCCGTGGCGGTTGAGCCCGACGACCTCCAGGCGGGCCTTGACCCTGGTGTCGACGTCCACCGAGGCCAGCGCCCGCGGGCCCGCCGGGCCGGACGGCCCGGACGAGGCGGGAGGCGCGCCGTCCCGCGGCGGCGGGGCGGCCGGCGGGTCCTCGGTACTGCTGCAGCCGACGGCCAGGACGAGCAGGGCGGCGATCGGAAGCACGCGCATCGCGGTCTCCCTCGGGAGGGGGCAGTAACCGCCATTCGATCACTTTTGCCCGCCCCAGGTCCATGGATGAGGCGCGGGAGGAAGGCCGCACTATCTTGGAAGGATGAAGCCGTTCCGTTCCGCCGCAGGGTCCATCGTGAGCTGGGTGTGGCTGGCCGTCGCCGCGGTCGCCCTGGTGGACGTGGCGATACGGGGCAGGGACCGGGCGTCGGCGATCGCCGCCGCGGTGCTGCTGCTCGGCTGCGGCCTGGCCTACGCGCTGGGGTTGCGGCCCAGGGTGGTCGCGGAGAAGTCCGCGCTGGCGGTCCACAACCCGTTCCGCACCACGCGGCTGCCCTGGAAGCGGATCGAGGAGATCCGGCCGGGCCGCGTGCTGAGCGTCACCTGGGACGGCGGACGGGTCGAGGCGTGGGCGGTGCAGTCCTCGGCGCGCGCCGCCGCGCGGGCGAGGCGGGCCGAGCCGGACCCGCGGCTGCCGGGCAGGCTGGCGGAGCAGGCGGCCGGGCGCACTCCCGTCGACTTCGCGGCCGAGCAACTGGAGGAGGTGCGCGCCCGGTCCGAGGGCGACGGCGAGGTCGCCGTCACCTGGTCCTGGCCCGCCCTGCTGGCCGTGCTCGCGCCGCTGGGCGCGCTGGCGGCCCTGCTGGTGGGGTGAGCCCCCCTCAGTAGGCGGAGTCGACCGTGAGCCGGTTGGCGGCCTCCTGGATGCTGCCCGAGAGCGACGGGTAGACGGTGAAGGTGTGTGCGAGCTGGTCGACGGTCAGGTGCTGCTGCACCGCCACGGCCAGGGTCATGATCAGTTCGCTGGCGCGCGGCGAGACGATCACGCCGCCCAGCACGATGCCGGTGGAGCGGCGGCAGAACAGCTTGATGAAGCCGTCCTCGGAGCCCTGCATCTTGGCCCGCGCGTTGGTGTTCAGCGGCAGCATGACCGTGCGGGCGTCGACCTCGCAGTTGTCGACCATCTGCTGGGTGACGCCGACCGAGGCGACCTCGGGGTCGGTGAAGATGTTGGAGCTGACCCAGCCGAGCTTCAGCGGCTGGACGGCCTCGCCGAGCGCGTGCCAGACCGCGATCCGGCCCTGCATGGCCGCCACCGAGGCCAGCGCGAGGATGCCGGTGCAGTCGCCGGCGGCGTAGATGTTGGGCACCGAGGTGCGGGAGACCTTGTCGGTCTCGACGTAGCCGCCGGGGCCCAGCTTCACGCCGGCCTTCTCCAGCCCGATGCCGCGGGTGTTGGGGACCATGCCGACGG
Source organism: Actinocorallia populi (assembly GCF_002995495.1). Classification (GTDB taxonomy): domain Bacteria; phylum Actinomycetota; class Actinomycetes; order Streptosporangiales; family Streptosporangiaceae; genus Actinocorallia; species Actinocorallia populi. The sequence continues at coordinate 94,393 of NZ_PVZV01000013.1, forward strand.
TCATCAGGCAGTGCGAGCCGCGCACCTTGCGGCCGTCCTCCAGGGTCACCACGACGCCGTCCCCCGACCGCTCCACGGCGCCCGCGCGGGAGCGGCTCAGCAGGTTCATGCCGCGCCTCCGGTAGACCTCCTCGAGCACGGAGGCGGCCTCGGCGTCCTGGGACGGCAGGATGCGGTCGCGGGAGGAGACCAGCGTCACCTTCGAGCCCAGGCTCAGGTAGGCGCCGGCGAACTCGGCGCCGGTGACGCCGGACCCGACCACGATCAGCTCCTCGGGCAGCTCGTCGAGGTCGTACAGCTGGCGCCAGGTGAGGATGCGCTCGCCGTCCGGCTCGGCGCCGGGCAGCACCCGCGGGGTCGCGCCGGTGGCGATGATGACCATGTCGGCCTCGATGCGGCGGTCGCCGACGACCACGGCGCGCGGGCCGTCCAGCCGCCCCTCGCCGCGGACGATCTTGACCTCCTCGTAGCCGAGCCGGTCGGCCACGTCGAAGGACTGGGCGCGGGCCAGGTCCTTGACCCGCCTGTTGATCAGCGGCAGGTCCGCGGCGACGCCGCCCACCTCGCCGTCGGGGCCGCCGTCGAACCGCACGCCCAGCTGGGCCGACTCGCTGAGCACCGACATGCGGACGGAGGTCGCGATCAGGGTCTTGGACGGGACGCAGTCGTAGAGGACGCTCGCTCCGCCGGGCCCGTCCCGCTCCACGACGGTCACGTCCGCACCCAGCCGTGCCGCGACGAGGGCGGCCTCATACCCGCCCGGTCCTCCACCCAGAATTACGATACGCGTGCTCACAACGCCCATTCTTTCTTACGAAGGTCGATGGATGGGCCGGTACGCTAGGTCAGCGTGGCTCTGTATGCGGCGTACGCCTCCAACATGGACCCCGAGCAGATGGCTGAGCGGGCTCCCCACTCGCCCCTGCGCGACACCGGCTGGCTCAAGGGCTGGCGGCTGACCTTCGGGGGTGAGGAGATCGGCTGGGACGGCGCGCTGGCCACCCTGGTCGAGGATCCCGACGGTGAGGTCTTCGTCGCGCTCTACGACGTGCCCGAATGGGACGAGCAGGCCCTGGACGCCTGGGAGGGCCACGAACTCGGCCTCTACACCAAGATCAGGGTCCGGGTGCAGACGCTCTTCGGCGAGGAGCTCGCCTGGATCTACGTGCTCGACGCCTACGAGGGCGGCCTTCCCTCGGCCCGGTTCCTCGGCATCATCGCCGACGCCGCCGAGAAGGCCGGCGCCCCCGAGCCCTACGTCAAGGAGCTGCGCTCCCGCCCCTGCGACACCCTCGGCACCGACACCTGACCTGGAGGACCCTCCAATTCCTCCCGGGAAACAGCGGGCGGGTTTGGCGCGGATCGGCAGCGTGCGCGCTGCCGGGGACCCCTAGCCTGGTGGAGTGCAGAACAACCCGTATGAGCTGGCCCGAGAGGCCGCAGCAGCGCTGACCGAGCGAACGTTCGAGAAATTCGATGTGGCCCTCGTCATGGGATCCGGATGGGTCCCGGCCGCGGACGTCATCGGCGAGCCGGAGTTCGAGCTGCCGTTCACCGACCTTCCGGGGTTCGCGGCCCCGGCCGTCCAGGGGCACGGCGGCAAGGTCCGCGCGGTGCGGGTCGGCGGGCGGAACGCGCTGGTCTTCCTCGGCCGCACCCACCTGTACGAGGGCCGGGGCGTGGACCCGGTGGTGCACGGGATCCGCACGGCGCTGGCCGCGGGGGTCGAGACGGTCGTCCTGACGAACGCGGCGGGCGGCCTGCGCCCGGAGAAGCAGCGCGTGGGCGACCCGGTGCTGATCGCCGACCACCTGAACCTCAGCGGGTCCAACCCGCTGACCGGGACGTCCTTCCTCGACCTCACCGAGGTCTACTCCAAGCGGCTGCGGGCGCTGGCCAGGAGCGTCGAGCCGGAGCTGGACGAGGGCGTCTACGCGGCCTTCCGCGGCCCCACGTACGAGACGCCCGCCGAGATCCGCATGCTGCAGACGCTGGGCGCCGACCTCATCGGCATGTCCACGGTCCTGGAGGCGATCGCGGCGCGCGAGGGCGGCGCGGAGGTCCTGGGCATCTCCCTGGTGACGAACATCGCGGCGGGCCTGTCCGACGCCCTGCTGGACCACGAGGAGGTGCTGGCGGCCGGGCTCTCGGCCGCCGAGCGCATGGGACGCCTGCTGGCGACGGTGGTGGAGCGGCTGTGAACCTGCGGGAACGCGCCGAGGAGTGGCTCGCGCAGGACCCGGACCCGGTCACCCAGGCCGAGCTCAGCCTGATCCTGGAGAGCGGGGACGAGGCGGCGCTGGCCGACAGGTTCGGCTCCTCGCTGGAGTTCGGCACCGCCGGGCTGCGCGGCGAGCTGGGCGCGGGGCCCAACCGGATGAACCGGGTGACGGTCATGCGGGCCGCGGCCGGGCTGGGCCGCAGGCTGCTGGCCGGGCAGGGGGCCCGGGGCCAGGCCGTCATGATCGGCTACGACGCGCGCCACGGCTCCCGCCGGTTCGCGCTGGACACCGCGGCGGTGCTGTCGGGCATGGGCGTGCGCGCCTGGCTGCTGCCGGGGCCGCTGCCCACGCCCGTGCTGGCCTACGCGGTGCGGCACGTGTCGGCGGACGCCGGGGTCATGGTCACCGCGAGCCACAACCCGCCCGGCGACAACGGCTACAAGGTCTACTGGGGCGACGGCTCGCAGATCGTCCCGCCGGTGGACGGGGAGATCTCCGCCGCGATCGAGGCGGTGGGCCCGGTGAACGAGCTGCCGCTGGGGGTCGCGCCCGGCCGGGTCCGCGGCCCGGAGGAGCCGTCCTGGAAGGTGCTCGGGGACGAGATCGTCCAGGCCTATCTGGAGGCGTTGCGCCGGATCCCGCTGGGCGACGCGCGGGACGTGCGGGTCGCCTACACGCCGCTGCACGGGGTGGGCGCGGGCACGGCGCTGCGGGCGTTCATGGAGTTCGGGTTCGCCGCCCCGCTGGTGGTGCCCGAGCAGTGCCTGCCCGACCCGGCCTTCCCCACGGTCGCCTTCCCCAACCCGGAGGAGCCGGGGGCGATGGACCTGGTGCTGGAGCTGGCCGAGCGGGTCGGCGCGGACCTGGCGCTGGCCAACGACCCTGACGCCGACCGGTGCGCGGTGGCCGTCCCGCTGCCCGGCGGCGGCAGGCGCATGCTCACCGGCGACGAGGTCGGCGGCCTGCTGGCCGAGCACGTGCTGCGCCACACCGAGGGCGACGACCGGCTGGTGGCCACCACGATCGTCTCGTCGTCGCTGCTGGGCAGGATCGCCGAGGCGTACGGGGTGCACTACGCCGAGACGCTCACCGGCTTCAAGTGGATCATGCGGGCGGGTTCGCCCACCCACCGGCTCGTCTTCGGCTACGAGGAGGCCCTGGGCTACAGCCTCGGCGGCGACCAGGGGCTGCCGGTGCGCGACAAGGACGGCATCGGCGCGGCCCTGGCCGTGGCGGCGCTGGCCGCGGAGGCCAGGCGCGACGGCCGGACGCTGCTGGACCTGCTGGACGACCAGGCGCGGCGGTTCGGCGTGCACGCCACCGGCCAGCTGTCGGTCCGGGTGGCCGACAAGGCCCTGATCGACGAGGCGATGGCGGCGCTGCGCCAGGCTCCGCCCGCCGTCCTGGGCGGCCGGGCGGTGCTGCGGACGGACGACCTGGCGCTGGGCGTCGACAACCTGCCGCCCACCGAGGGCCTGCGGTTCCGGCTGGAGGGCGGCGCCCGGGTGGTGGTCCGGCCCTCGGGCACCGAACCCAAGCTCAAGTGCTACCTCGAGGTCGTCGTGCGGGTGGAGGGCGACGACGTCGCGGCCGCGCGGGAGGCGGCGGCCGCCGAACTGGAGTCCCTGCGGGCGGCGATGGCCGCCCGCCTGCCCGCCTAGACCGCCCAGGAGGCCCGGTTCCGGATCACCGTCCGGAACCGGGCCTCCCGCTGTCGTGCCTCAGGCGGCGGGCGACGGGCGTCGGGTCTCAGGCGTCAGGAGACGGGTGCGGGCGCGGTGGAGCGGGACCGGCGGGCGATCCCGGACGCCCAGAGGGCGACGGCGATGAACAGGAGCTGCTCGGGGAGGCGGAACCAGAGCGGTGTGGCCGGGTCGCCGTTCAGCGGGATCCCTTCGGCGGCGGCGTGGACGTTGGCCGGGAACATCAGGACGAACAGGAGGGCGAGGCAGGCGCCGGCGGCCGGGCGGGTCCGCGCCAGGACGAGGCCGAGCGCGCCGAGGAACTCCAGCACCCCGGTCGCGTAGACCATGAAGCGGGGGAACGGGACGTAGGACGGGACCATCGCCGCCATGTCGTCGTGTCCGGGCATCGCCGTGACGCTCTCCGGAAGGAAGTGGGCGAGGCCGGTGAACAGGAGCATGACGGCCATGCCGTGGGCGGCGCAGACCCGCGGGTCGGTGAACCTGCGGACCCCGAGCACGCCGAGGAGGCCGAAGCCCAGCGCGGGGATCGCGAACAGCAGCAGTGTGGTGAACATGGGGCTCCTCCCAGGGGGCGGGCGGTGGCCGGCCCCTTAGGTAGTGATTGACCAATAACTTTCGGGATGAAAAAAGGGGGGCGGGAGCCCCCGGACGATCAGTCGGGGGAGAGGCGCAGGCCGGTCCAGACGCGGTCCTCGGACGGGTAGCCCAGGGCCACCCAGGTGTTGATCATCATGCCGGAGGCCAGGAACCCGGTGGTGACCTCGGGATCCCCGCCGAGCAGCAGGTGGACGGTGTCGTAGAGCTCGTCCCAGTCGCGCCGGATGATCCGCCCGAACTCCTCGTCCCCGCGCTGCTGGGCCTGGAAGGTCGCGACCTGGACCTGCATCTGCATCATCAGCAGGTCGGAGTCGGCGATCAGCTCCAGGTAGGCCCCGGCCAGGGCGCCGTAGACCCGGTCCGGCGGCACCCCCTCGGCGGCCGCGGCGAAGGTGTCGCGGGTCCGGACGAGGCAGAGCCGCGCCGCGGCCAGGAAGATGGCCCGCTTGTTGGGGAAGAGGCGGAACAGGTAGGGCTGGGAGACCTCGGCCCGGCGGGCGATGGACTCGGTGGAGGTGCCCTCGTAGCCGCCGCGGGCGAACTCGCTCATCGCCACGGCGGCCACGCTGCGGCGGCGCTCCTCCGCGCTCATTCTCGGGCTCATGGCAGCAAGGTTAGTGACTGATAACTAACTTTGCAAGGGGAGGCTTCAGAAGTCGCCGCCCCCGCCGAAGTCCCCGAACCCGCCGCCTCCGCCGAAGTCGCCGAACCCGCCCCCGCCGCCGAAGTCCCCGAATCCTCCGCCGTGGTCGACGGTGCCGTAGCCCATGCCGCCGAACCCGCCCCCCCACATCGAGCCGATCGCGGTGCCGATGAGGATCGAGTTGAGCATGCCGAATCCGCCGTAACCGGCGTAGTAGCCGCCCGCGTAGGGCGCCCACTGCGGGCCCGCCTCCCAGTACGGGCGGCGCTGCCCGGCGACCTCGACCATGCGGGCCTCGGGATCGGCCCCGTGCTCCACCCGCTCGGCGTCCGCGGCGCAGGCCGGGACCTCGCGGGCCTGGCCGCCCATCGGGGCCCACAGCACGTCCCGGACGGACGGGCCGTGCTGGGGGTTGAAGAAGCAGGGCGCGCGGCGTTCGGGCACGGGTTCGCCCGCCTGCCGGGCCCGGACGGCGACCATGTAGTAGCGCCCGTCCTCCAGCGCATGGGTGACCTGCTCCATGTCCTCGGACGTGCGGGCGGACTCGGTGGCGGCCTTGGCGCGGTCGTAGGAGTCCAGGGCACGGACGTAGTCGTCCTTGGCGGCCGGGTCGACCTTCGGGTTCTTCAGGTCGAGGTCGAGTGCCGTGATGTCCTCGCCGAGCCGGGTGACGTCCTCCTCCACCCCCCGCTTGAGCTCCTGCAGCTGCCGCTGCTCGTCCCGGGCCCGGCGGCGCCTGCCCGCCCTGACGTAGAAGAACCCGCCGACGACCAGGAGCAGCAGCACCCCGAGGAACCCGTAGGTGAACGCGCTGCTGGCGGTGGAGGGCTGCCGGCCGGAGGCGACGTTCACCGAGTCCACGAAGGAGACCAGCCCGTCGGCGGGCCGGCCCTGGTTCTCGCTGGCCGCCTCCGCGGCGAGACGCCCCGCCTCGCCCCGGCTCAGCCCGGTCTGCCCGAGCGCCCCCGCGGCGAAGTGCCTTCCGGACAGCAGCCCGTAGACCCCGGTGCTGCCCACGGCGTTGGCGATGTCGACCAGATAGCGGTTCGACGTCTGCGCGCTGCCCATGTCCCCGGTGACCACCAGGTACACCGGGGTCTCGGACTCCCGGACCGCCTGCTTCACCCGTGCGATGCCCGCCGCGTCCAGCGTCGTCTGGTCGGGCGAGGCGTAGAACCGTTCGCTGCGCAGCGCGGAGATCACCTCGGGGTCGGGCGCCTTTCCCGCGTGTGCCTGTGCGCCCCCGGTCGGCAGTACCGCCACGAGGAGGGCGAAGAGCAGAAAGAACACACGCAGTGATCCCATAAGTCCATACTGCGTGGTTTATGGCTATTCGTCGGTAAAGGGGCTTTCAAGGGGGCGTTCAGTCGGTGACGAGCCGGGAGTGGCACTCGGCGGACAGGCCGCAGGTCCAGGCCGCGGCGGTGAGCGGGTCATCGTGATGGCGGGGGACGCTGAGCCCGTACCTGCGGCGCGTCCCGTCCCGCTCCACCGATCCGCTGACGACGACCAGCAGCCGCGGGAGGTCGCCCGGCTGGTCGTAGAGATGCAGCTCACAACCCGGATTTCCCGGATCGGAGGCCTTCGCGAGCAGGAGGGGGGCCACCTGTTCGAGATAGGCGTCCCAGCCGATGCGCTCGATGGCGCACCGCCGGACCTCGACGTTCGCCTCGCGGGAGATCAGCTCCCCGGTGGGACCGTTGACCACCCAGGCGGGGACCCGGGTCCCGTGCCAGGAGTGCAGGCCCCAGCCGTCGGGGAAGGCGAGGGCGGGCCCGTCCTCGGCGTGCGGCCGCACCGCGGAGCCCCCGCCCGGGGCCTTCTCGACCCGGACCACGCTCGTGCGCTCGGCCACGACGCACCGCCCGTCCAGCGGCCACCACCACCCGCACGAGCGGGCCAGCACCGCGAACAGGTCGAACGGCAGCCGCTCCCCGGGAAGGCAGGACACGTCGCCGATCCGCAGCCAGGCGTCGTAGTGGGCGACCCAGTAGGCGTCGTGCTGCCCGCGCCAGGCCAGGTCCGGCCGCGGCGCTCCGGCCTCGGCGCGCAGCGGAGACACGATCCCGTCGCGGACCACGGTGCGCAGCGGCTCGGAGACCTCCCGGAAGACCGGGTCGTCGGAGATCCTTCGTGTGGGGAGCCCTCGCCATCCCACGTTCGCGGCCAGATCCGCCTGCGGGGAGATCTGCGCGTCCAGGGCGAACCGCGTCTCGTACACCAGGGCCGCGAGCCGCCCCGCCACCGGCTGCCCGTCCCTGCGCGGGGCGGAGTTGATCAGGTGCAGCGGCGGCCAGGGCGGGACCAGGGAGAGGGCCTCGGCGGGGGAGCCCACCCACACGAACTCGGGCGGGGCGTGCCCGACCAGCCGGTACAGCTCGGAGATGGCGGCCTCGGCGGCCGCCCTGTCGGCCGGCAGGCTGCAGAGCGCCCACTCGAGCCATTCGTCACGGATCGCGGCGGCTTCCCGCCACCGCTCGGAATCGGCGGACCTCACCACGCGGTGAGGGCTTCGCCCCTCTCAACGATCATGCGTCCAGTGTGGCATGAACCGCCGTTCTCGCACCATCCCTGTCCGCTCAGGAGCCCTCCGGGGCCAGGCGGGCGGCACGCGCCAGGAGGTACCGGCGCTCCGGGGCACTGAGGGCGCGGTGAGCGGCGGCGCGGTAGGCGTCGGCCGCCTCGGGGAGATCGCCACGCAGCTCCAGAAGGTGGGCGCGGGTGGCGGGGAAGCGGTGGTTGCGGGCCATGCGGGAGTCGGCCCCCAGGGACGCGAGCAGCTCCAGGGCGGGATCCGGACCGTGGACCATGGCGACGGCGACGGCGCGGTTGAGCGAGGTCACCGGGTTGGGGGCGATCTTCTCCAGCAGGTCGTACAGGCCCAGGATCTGCGGCCAGTCGGTGGCGGCCGCGTCCTCGGCCTCGGTGTGCACCGCGGCGATGGCGGCCTGGAGCTGGTAGGGGCCCAGCGGGGAGGCGCCGCCCAGGGCGCGGGCCAGGAGAGCGGAGCCCTCCTCGACCAGGGCGCGGTCCCACCGGGAGCGGTCCTGCCCGGCCAGCGGCACCGGCGACCCGTCGGGAGCGGTGCGGGCCGGACGGCGGGCGTCGGTGAAGAGCATCAGCGCCAGCAGGCCCAGGACCTCCGGGTCCTCGGGCAGCGCGCGATGCAGCAGCCGCGTGAGCCGGATCGCCTCCCCGGACAGCGCGGGCGCGGTCAGGGAGTCGCCGCCCGAAGCCGTGTAGCCCTCGTTGAAGACCAGATAGAGGACGTGCAGCACCTCCGCGAGCCGCGCCGCCCGCTCGGCCGCCTCCGGAGGCCGGAAGGGCAGCCCCGAGGCCTTGATGCCCTGCTTGGCGCGGCTGATCCGCTGGGCCATCGTCGCCTCGGGGACCAGGAAGGCGGCGGCGATCTGCGCGGTGCTCAGGCCGCCCACCGCGCGCAGCGTCAGGGCGATCCGGCTCGGCGCGGACAGCGCCGGGTGGCAGCACAGGAAGAGCAGCGTCAGGGAGTCGTCCCGGTCGGACTCCGGATCGGCGTCGGCGGGCCGCGCGAGCAGCTCCGACTGCGGCGTGGCCAGCGCGACGCGGTCCTCGCGGAGCCTGCGGGAACGTTCGGCCCGCACCTGGTCCACCAGCCTGCGGGAGGCGACGGTGACCAGCCAGCCTCGCGGGTTGTCCGGGACGCCCTCGGCGGGCCAGCTCAGCGCGGCCGCCAGCAGCGCCTCCTGGACCGCGTCCTCGCACAGGTCGAACCCGCCGTACCGCCGGACGAGCGCCCCGAGGACCTGCGGCGCCAGCTCGCGCAGCAGGCCCTCGGGCGCGGGGGAGCCGCTCACGCGTCCGCCGGCGCCTCGTGCAGGACCGGCCAGAGCTCCACCGGGTCCCGGTCGGCGAAGGGCATGTCCGCCGCGATCTGCAGCGCCCGCTCCTCGCTCTCGCAGTCCAGCAGGTAGAAGCTGGCCATGTACTCCTTGGTCTCCAGGTAGGGGCCGTCGGTGACGGCGGGGGCGCCGTTCTCCCGGCGCACCAGCCGGGCGTTCACGGCGTCCGCCAGCCCGTAGGCGCCCACCAGCTCACCGGTCTCGCGGTACCTCCGGTTGAACGCGTCCTGCCGGGCGACCGCTTCCGGCCACTCGTCCGCCGGGATCGAGTCCCACTTCTCCTGGTTCCCGTAGATCATCAGCAGGTACTTCATCGTGGTGGTCCCTCCGTCCGCGCGCCCTCCCGGCGCGCTCTCATCCCCGAGTCGGAGCCGTCCGGCCCGCCTCGACATCCGCCGCGGATTCTCTTCGATCTTTTTTCACGCCTGCCGCCGGACGGCCGAAGGCCGGCGGTCCGTGCGGGGAGCACGGGCCACCGGCCTTCGGGCGGGGACGGACGGGCGGCCGTCAGTCCTTGATCTCGCAGATGGCGGCGCCGCTGGTGACGGTCTGGCCGACCTCGGCGGACAGGCCGGTGACGGTCCCGGCCTTGTGGGCGGTCAGGGGCTGCTCCATCTTCATGGCCTCCAGCACGACGACGGTGTCGCCGGCGGCGACGGTCGCGCCGTCCTCCACGAGGATCTTGACGATGGTGCCCTGCATCGGGGAGACCAGGGAGTCGCCGCTCGCCGCGGCGGCGGCGCCCTTCTTCTTGCCGCGCTTGGGAGCGGCCTTGCCGGCGGCGGCCGGAGCGGCGCTCGCGCCGAGACCGGAGGGCAGCACGACCTCCAGGCGCTTGCCGCCGACCTCGACGACGACCTTCTCGCGCTCGCCGGCCTCCTCGGCCTCGCCGACCGGACCGGCGTACGGCTCGATGGTGTTGTCGTACTCGGTCTCGATCCACCGGGTGTGCACCGAGAACGGCGCGCCGGTGTAGGCGTCCTGGGTGAGGATGTCGCGGTGGAAGGGGATCACCGTGGGCATGCCCTCGATGACGTACTCCTCCAGGGCGCGGCGGGAGCGCTCGATGGCCTGCTCGCGGGTGGCGCCGGTGACGATCAGCTTGGCGACCAGGGAGTCGAACGACTGCGGCACCGTCTGGCCGGCCACGTAGCCCGAGTCCAGGCGCACGCCGGGACCGGTCGGGGTCTGCATGGCGGTGATGGTGCCCGGCGCCGGGAGGAAGCCGCGTCCGGCGTCCTCGGCGTTGATGCGGAACTCGATGGAGTGGCCGCGCACCTCCGGGTCGCCGTAACCCAGCTCCTCGCCGTCGGCGACGCGGAACATCTCGCGGACCAGGTCGATGCCGGTGACCTCCTCGGTGACCGGGTGCTCGACCTGCAGGCGGGTGTTGACCTCCAGGAAGGAGATCGTGCCGTCCTGGCCGACGAGGAACTCGCAGGTGCCCGCGCCGACGTAGCCGGCCTCCTTGAGGATGGCCTTGGAGGAGGTGTACAGCAGCTCCAGCTGCTGCTCGCTCAGGAACGGGGCAGGGGCCTCCTCCACCAGCTTCTGGTGGCGGCGCTGCAGCGAGCAGTCGCGGGTGGAGACCACGACCACGTTGCCGTGCCGGTCGGCCAGGCACTGGGTCTCCACGTGCCGGGGCCTGTCGAGGTAGCGCTCCACGAAGCACTCGCCGCGCCCGAACGCGCCGACGGCCTCGCGCACCGCCGACTCGTACAGCTCGGGCACCTCCTCCAGCGTGCGGGCGACCTTCAGGCCGCGGCCGCCGCCGCCGAACGCCGCCTTGATCGCGATCGGCAGGCCGTTGGCCTTGGCGAACTCCACGACCTCCTCGGCGCCCGAGACCGGGTCGGCGGTGCCGGCCACCAGCGGGGCGCCGACCTTCTGTGCGATGTGGCGGGCCTGGACCTTGTCGCCCAGCGCGGTGATCGCGGCGGGCGGCGGGCCGATCCAGATCAGGCCGGCGTCGATCACGGCCTGGGCGAAGTCGGCGTTCTCCGCCAGGAACCCGTAACCCGGATGCACCGCGTCGGCCCCGCTGTCAGCAGCGATCTTCAGCAGCTTGTCCACGCTCAGATAGGACTCGGCCGCGCTCTGCCCGCCCAGCGCGTAGGCCTCGTCGGCCACGCGTACGTGCAGGGCGTCGAGATCCTGCTCGCTGTAGACCGCCACGCTGCCCAGCCCCGCGTCCCGGCATGCGCGCGCGATCCGCACCGCGATCTCGCCCCGGTTGGCGATGAGAACTTTCCGCAACGTACGTCTCCGTCCCTGAGAACCGTCGAGAGGGATCACCCCTGACCTGACCCGTCGACACGCGAGTTTAGGGAATCGAGATTTCCGCTGCGTAATCGCCTCCTTATTTGGGCGCTTCCGCAGCTCGTTCCGGGGGTGTGAGCCGTTTTGGCCGGATGCGGACGCCCTTGATCGGCCCCTGCGCGGCTGAAGTGGTGTGAGCTGTGGAAGGTACGCAGGAAATCCGGCTCGACGAGCGAGAGGACGACCCATGGGTGCGGACCGCAGAGGCGGCAACATCGGCCAGATGGAAGAACTCGCCCGCCTGTTCTCCCGACACTCCAAGAACCTCGACGCCCTCATCAAGGACCTCAACGGCCGCACCGTCAGCTCCACCGAGATCTGGTGGGGCCCCGGCGCCGACCGCTTCCGCGCCGCCTGGGCCGAGGCCAAGAGCGCCTTCGACAAGATGGCCGTCGCCCTCGAAGAAGGCGCCACCGACGTCCGCCGCTCCCAGCAGAACATCGAGGCCGCCACCCGCTGACCCCCGCCCGGGGCCGGTCCCGGTCCCGGTCCCCGGACACCCGCCTCCCGCCCCTCCGCCTCCGGCAAGGGGAACGGTCAGCGGGGAGCACGGTCCGCTCTCGGCCTCCGGCGGGGAGTACGGTCTGCTCCACGTCTCTGGGGAGGGGCATGGTCTGCTCTCGGCTTCCGGGGGCACGGTCGGCTCTCCGTGTCCGGGGAGGGGCGCGGTCGCTCTCGGCTCCCGGTGGGGGCGCGGTCCGCGCCGTCGGAGAGGGGCGTGCGGTCAGAGGCTGACGGGGACGACGGTGACGCCGGTGCCGGCGTAGTGCTCGGGGGCGGCGGTCGCGACGGCCCTCCCCTTGGGGAACTCCGGGGTGGGGCGGCCCTCGTAGATCGCCTGTGCGTACCGCCAGTCGGTGCCCGAGGAGATCAGCTTGCCCATGCAGTAGGCGCCCGAGGTGCCGAGCGGGATGATGGTGATCTGCGGAGTGGCGCAGACCACCTCGCTGAGCCCGGGGCGGAACTCCTCGGCGGCGGCCAGGCTGAGCGCGGGTATGAAGACCCGCCGGGCGGGATCGTGTTCCGCGGCGGCGACCTGCTCCACCAGCCGGCGCTGCCAGCGGGCGAGGAGATCGACGGCCGTGTGGTCGAGGATCAGTGCGCTCACGCCGTGCTCCCCGGGCCTTCCCCTCGCGCCTCGGCCGCGCGCTCCGGCCAGTACTCCTCGAACCGCCGCTCGAACTCCTCCTCGCCGAGCTCCGCGTTGATCCTGGCGAGCGCCGCGCGGAACCTGAGGGCCTGCGCCTGCCTGTCCCGGGGATCGGGACGGCGCGCCGGCTCGCCGAACGCGCCGATCAGCAGCTCCCGGAGCGAGACTCCCCGCTGCCGGGCGAGGGCCGCGAGGTGCCGTTGCAGGTCCTCGTCGATGGAGAACCCCGGCTCCCGGGCTTCGAGCTGCGCCATGACCCGAGTGTAGGCCGCGTCGAACAGGTCTCCCGGGGGCTCACCGAAGCCGAAGGCGAGTGTCATGGCCAGATGGTGGCACGATTGACCGTCGCCATGCGTGGTTTTTGCGACACCCACGGTCACGGACCGCCCGGCGCGGCGGATCCACGAGCCACGACGCAAGCACAGGACGCAAGCGCCCGTTTCCCCGACCCCGCTCGGCCCTGTGAGCCCGGTCCTCAAGGCCCGGTCCTTCAAGTTCGGCTTTCGGGGTCCGGTTCCCGGGGTCCGATCCTCCGGGCTCGGCCTCCAGGGCCGGTTCGCTGGACGCAGTCCTCCGGGCTTGCTCTTCCGGACTCGGTCCTCCGGCTCGGCTCCCGGATCCGGTCTCCCCGGGGCCGGGCCTTCGGGGTGGTCAGTCTTCGGCGGGGGGCGGGGGGAGGGCGGCCTGGACGGGGGTGGAGGTGCCGGCGAGGATGAGGAGGCCGCGGCCGACGGGGCCGGTGTAGGTGGCGTTGCGGGGGAGGCGGAGGCCGAAGAGCTCGCCGTCGTCGGGGGACTGGATGCCCAGGAGGAGGCCGGTACGGGTCTTGCGGGCGTCGGCGATGAAGCCGCGGTAGCCGCGGCTGAGGTCCTCGGTGGTGCCGGCGAGGACGACGGCGTGCTCGCCGTCGCGGGCGCTGCGCAGCAGGGACTGGACGGCGTCGCCGAGTTCGGTCTCGTCGATGAGCTCGGCGTCGTCCACGAGGACGGCGAAGCGGTGCTCGGGGGCGGTGAGCGCCTCGACCTCGGCCTCCTCCGCCGTGGAGTCCAGCACCGCCAGTACGCCGGGGACGCCGCGCAGCTCCCGCAGGGGGGAGCGGCGGGGCGTGACGACCAGCAGCGGCACGTCCCGCTCCAGGAGGGTGCGGGCCATCGTCATCAGGGTCGTGGAGCGGCCGGAGCGCGGCGGGCCCGCCACGATGAAGGACGGGCCCTCCTCCAGCAGGTCGACGCCCATCGGGGAGAGGGTGTCGCCGCCCGCGCCGACCAGGCACCACAGCGGCGACGGCGGGCGGAAGTCCGGCCGGAGGGCGAGGACCTCCCCGGCGGTGATGCGGGCGGGCAGCTCGTCCACCCGCAGCGGGCCCGGCAGCACCCGGCCGTAGCGGGCCGCGGCCGCGGCGGCGATCGCCTGGAGGGCGGCGACCTGGGCGGTGCCCGACGGGTCCTGGCCGAGGAGCCCGATCTGGGACTCCAGGGTCGGTGCGTTCGGGGTGACGCGCAGCGCGCGCCCCGGCGGCAGGTGCCCCGGGATCTGCGCGTCGGGCAGGCCCGCGTAGCCGTAGTCGGAGGGGTCGGCCATGCGCATGATCAGCCGCCGGTCGAAGGCCATCGCGGCCTGGCCCATCAGGCCCGTCCGGTCGCCGGTGAAGACCGCGCGCAGCCCGACCGCGCCGCCCTCCTGGAGCAGCCGCAGCAGCGCGGTGACCAGGCGCCCGTAGTCGTAGTGCTCGAAGGAGGCGGTGAAACCCTCCCAGCGGTCCAGGAGGAGCACCATCCAGGGCAGCCGCTCACCCGCCGAGACGGTGGCGCGCTGCTCGGGCAGCGAGGCGAACCCGGCCTCGGCGAGCAGCTGCCGGCGGCGCCCGACCTCGGCGTTCAGCGCGTTCAGCAGCCGCTCGACCCGGTCGTAGGAGTCGCGCGGGACGACGGCCCCGCAGTGCGGCAGCGCGGTCAGCGGGGCGAGGCCGCCGCCGCCGCAGTCGATCGCGTACAGGTGCACGTCGTAGGGGGTGCAGGAGGCGGCCAGCGCGCCCGCGAGCGAGCGCAGCGCCGTGGTGCGGCCCGACTGGGCGGACCCGGCGAGGTAGAGGTGGCCGTCCTGCTCCAGGTCCAGGGCGAGCGGCGCGCGGCTCTGCGCGGCGGGCAGGTCGGTGACGCCGAACTCCACTGGCGGCACCCGCACCACCGAGCCCCCGGCGGCGGGCCGGGGGGACAACACGACCGCGTCGGGCAGCGGCGTCAGCCACGGGCTCGGCTGGGGCGGGACGCCGGCCCTGCGCGCGGCCTCGGCGACCGCCCGCACCAGCACCGCGAGGTCGGTGACCTGCTCGTCCTGCTCGTCGGCGGGGACGGGTAGCGGGTGGCCGAGCTGCGCCCAGCCCAGCGCCCGCGCCTCGGTGGGCCGGCCGGAGCCGCCGCGCCGCCCGCCGATCCGCGCCGACTGCACCGCCGAGGGGGAGCCCGCGCCCGACTTCACGTAGCAGCGGCCCGGCGTCGCCTTGGCGATGCGGGCGGCGTCGGGGACGTCCAGCACGTCGGAGGAGTCCTCGGGGTCGGTGACCCGCAACGCGATCCGCAGGTTGGTGTTGGCGCGGATCTCGGCGGTCACCACCCCGGCGGGCCGCTGGGTGGCCAGGATGAGGTGCACGCCCAGCGAGCGGCCCCTGCGCCCGATGTCCACCAGCCCGTCGACGAACCCCGGCAGCTCGGCCGCCATCGCCGCGAACTCGTCGATCACCAGCACCAGCCGCGGCAACGCCGGCAACCCGCCCTCCGGCGGGTCCTGCACGACCCCTCCTCCCGGCCCGGCCTGCCCGGCCCCGTTCCCAGGTCCGGTCCGCAGGGCTCCGCCCCCCGGGGCCGCACGCCCGGACGGCTCCGGCCCGGGTGGGGCGGCACGGGGCGCCTGGGCGGTTCGCGCCGCCTGGTAGTCCTCGATGTCCTTGGCGCCGGCGCGCAGCAGCAGGTGCTCGCGGCGGCGCAGCTCGGCGGCGAGCGACTCCAGCGCCCGCTCGGTGAGGTGCCCGTCGAGGTCGGTGACCATCCCGACGGTGTGGGGGAGCGCGGCGCAGTCCTTGAAGGCGGCGCCGCCCTTGTAGTCGATGAGCACGAACGTCATCTCGTCCGGCCGGTTGCGCACCGCCAGCGAGGCGATGAGCGTCTGCAGCAGTTCGGACTTGCCCGCGCCGGTGGTGCCGGCGACGAGCCCGTGCGGCCCGTCGGCGCTGAGGTCGATCTCGAACGGGCCGCCGGAGCCCACGCCGACGGGGGCCCGGGTGCCGCGGCCGCCGCGCCGCCAGCCGTCCAGGATGTGCGCGGCGGTGGGGTCGGGCAGGCCGAGGAGGTCCAGCAGCCGGGCGGAGGCGGGCAGCGCCTCGGCGGTGTCCTCGCGGGAGACGTCCTTGACCGGCGCCAGCGCCCGGGCGAGCCGCGTCGCCCACTGCACGCTCACCCGGTCGGCCAGCACGGGGCCGAGCGACTCCAGGCCGTGGCCGCGCAGCCGCAGGTGGTCGGCGCCGGCCCAGGAGGCGACGACGGTGCACTCCTCGGGCAGCAGCCGCTCCTCGTCGTCCAGGCAGAGGACGTGGACGCCGTACTCGGGCCCGTGCTTGAGCACCTGCGGCATGCCGGGCGCGCGCCGCAGGGTGCGCGCGCCGTCCAGGACGAGCAGGATGTTGTAGGGGACCTCGGCCTTCGGGCGGGACGCGGCGTCGAAGACGCTCTGCTGCCGCCCCCGCCGCCGTTCGGTGATCTTGATGGCGAGCTCGGTGATCCGCCCCGCGACGCCCGCGGGGTCCGCGCCGACCAGCGCCACGCACTCCTCGCCCTCGCGCGGCGCGCAGTGCGGCAGCCAGCGCACCCAGTTCCAGTGCTCCTCGGCCGACGCGTCCGCGGCCAGCACCACGATCGCGAGGTCGCGCGGGCTGTGCAGGGCCGCGGCCTGCCCGACCAGCCAGCGCGCGGTCTCGCGGGAGCGGTCGCGCGGCCCGGTGAGCCCGAGCACGCCGTACTCGGGCAGCGGCAGCGGCACCGGGACGTGGCGCGCGACGGGGGGCATCTGCTGCTCGCCGCGGGCGAGCGCCTCGCGGACGTCCTCCTCGGAGCCCTCCAGCTCGACGGCGGCGGGCAGGTCGGCGAGCCCGAGGCGCAGGTGCAGGGTGTCGGGGTCGGCCGGGCGGCGCTCCCACAACCGCCGCCGCGGCCCGGTGGCGGTGAGGAGGACCTCGGCGGGGTCGGGGTGGGCGGCCCGCCGGTCCCGCTCGTCGGCCCGCCGCAGTTCCTCCAGGTCCCTGGAGAAGTAGGCGGACTTGAGTTGGTATTCCTGGTAGGCCTTTTTGTAGGACTTCCTTCCGTACATGCGGTCGCCGACCCATTCGGCGACCATCATCAGCGGCCAGGCCAGCGCGAAGAGGGCCCAGTACCACTGGCCCAGCACCCAGGCCATGACCAGCCCGAACACCGAGAAGAGCAGCGCTCCGAAAAGCCGCAGCCTTTCCTTTCCCTGCTTTTCCGGAAGGTGGGGGACTTTCATGCGTTTCGACGAGTTCCGCGGCGCTATCCGGGGCGGCCGGTTGAACGCCATTCCCTGCGGAAGCGGCTCCAGATGGGTGTCCGGAGAAGTGGTGGGCATGAGGGTGAGAACGGTGTTCCCGCAGGCGAGCAGCGCCCCCTCGGGCCATTCCCGCTCCCCGTCCAGCTCCTCGCCGTCGAGGGTCGCGCCGGGGGCCGCCCGCACCGTCGTGCCCGCGCGCCCCACCGTCACCGTCACCCCCTGCGGGAGGCCGGCGGCGCCCGGTCCCAGCCGGTGCACGCGGCCCGCGTCGGGCCCGCCGACGACGCGCACCTCCACCAGCCCGTCGGGCTCGGACGTCAGCGTGGCCGGGACGGTGGCGGGGTCGAGCGTGACGATCGCGCCGTCGCGCAGCTCCCGCGCGGCAGGGGCCGTGGGGTCGAGCATGCGCCCGTCCGCGTAGATCGCCTGCTGCAGGGAGACGACCTTCTGGCCCGCCTCCGGGGCCCGCTGCCCCGGCCGGGCGAGCAGTCCCGCCAGCGTCCGCGCGACGGCCGCCACGGAGGCGTCCGCGTCGCCGCTGACCAGGACGTCACGAGGGCCGGCGCCGTCCAGCGCCGTCAACGAGATCCGCACGCACCACTCCGCTTCGCCGGGGGACGGAAGGCCGGATCAAGAGTCCCACAGGAGCCGTGCGAGCGGGGGGCGTCGAACGCCGGGCTGTGGATGAAGCGGCTTCCGGATGGCCGTCTTCAGCACTCATGACGAATCTGCGGTCATGCACCAGTCAGATCCAGCGGATCGGCGGTGGCTTTCCGCTCCGGGAACGGTGTTTGATCTTCCGGGAAAAGGGTAGCCCCGGTCCCCATGCCTCTTGATCACGCACTTCGCGCGAATGCCCGGGGTACCATCTCCGGAAGCGTAGAAAACCGGTCAATTTCCTACACTCGGTTACGAGAGTGCGTCAGGTACTGGAATCCATTGACGTGAGGTTGTCAAGACCGCAAGCATGGTCGCTCCGGCCGTTTTGCAGAGTGCTCGGATACCCCCCGGAGTGGCCAGAGCGATGAGGACCAGTCAGCCAAGTCAGCCGACCGGCACCAACAACACCGGCCCCCGCGGGCTCGGCACGGGCCTCGCCGCCTCCGCCGGGCAGCGGCTGCCGGTGCCGCCCCGGGAGCGCAAGCCCGCGCTGGCGGCCCTGGCGGTGCTGCTCATCCTCGGCGGAGCGCTGGTCAGCGCCTACCTCGTCATCCAGAGCGGCGACCGCGTCTCGGCGATCGCCGTCAACGCGCCGGTCGCCGCCGGCGAGCGGATCCCGGCGACCGCCCTCAAGGAGGTGTCCATCGGTGACACCGGCATCGAGTACGTGCGCTGGAGCGAGCTCGACAAGGTGACCCAGACCTACGCCAAGGTGCCGCTGACCCCCGGGGCGCTGCTCGTCAGCGAGATGACGAGCCAGGTGCCGGACACCACCAAGGGCCGGGTCATCGTCGGCCTGTCGCTGAAGGCGGGCCAGGTGCCCAGCCAGGGCCTGGAGATGGGCCAGACGCTCGCCCTCTACGCGGTCGGCGGGCGCGAGTCGGGCGTCAAGCCCGGCACGCTCCTGGCGGCCGACGCCGTGGTGCGCGAGGTGCCGGGTTCGTCGTCGGACGACTCGGAGCTGTCGGCCCGCATGAAGTCGTCCACCGAGGTCAGGGTCTCGGTCGAGGTGCTGCCCGAGCAGGCGCCCGCCGTCACCCAGGCCGCCTCGGCCGGTGACGTCGCGGTCGCGATCGTCCCGCCGGGCACCGCGGTGCCGCAGACCCCGGCCCCCGCCAAGCCCCAGACCAAGCCCACGACCAAGCCGGGCGGGTGAGCCGGTGGCACTCATCGCGCTGGCCGCCGACAAGGGCGCGCCCGGGGTGACCACCGCCGCGGTGGCCCTCGGCGCCGTCTGGCCGCGCCCCGTCATGGTCGCCGAGTGCGACCCGGCGGGCGGCGACCTCGTCTACCGCCTGCCCGGCGAGCACGGCATGCTCGACCCGGCCAGGGGCATGCTCTCGCTGGCCACCGAGGCCCGCCGCGGCCTGCGCCCCGAGCAGATCGCCCCGCACACCCAGCGGCTGGTCGGCGGTCTGGACGTGCTGGTCGGGCTGACCAACGCCGAGCAGTCCAAGGGCCTGGACTGGCTGTGGAGTCCGCTGGGCCGCTCGTTCGCGATCCTGCCGGGCGTGGACGTGCTGGCCGACTGCGGCAGGCTCGGCCCCGGCTCGTCGCCGCTGGACCTGCTGCGCGAGGCCGACCTGGTCGTCCTGGTCACGCACGCCACCCTCGAGCACGTCGCGCACCTGCGCGAACGCGTCTCCCAGCTGTCGGCGGACCTGCCGCAGCAGCGCGCCCAGATCGGCGTGGTGGTGGTCGCCGACCCGCGCGGCTACCGCGGCTCGCTGACCGAGGTCGAGCGGGTGCTGGCGCAGTCGAAACTGCCCGCCGCGGTGCTCGGCGGGCTGGCCTACGACCCCAAGGGCGCGCAGATGCTGCGCGGCGAGTGGGGCGGCAGGCTCGACAAGTCGCTGCTCATCCGCTCGGCGCGCGAGCTGGCCGGCAACCTCATGCAGCGCCCCGTGCTGGAACGCCCGGCGCCGTCCGCCGCCAACCCCGCGGTGGTGGCCGACCCGCGGTACTCCACCGGCCCGCAGGGCTTCACGCAGCCCGGTCCCCGGCAGTCGGGATCGCACCAGATCCTGGGCGACCGGAGGGGGATCTAGATGGACCACGTCCTGGTCAAGCGGCTGCGCCAGGAGGTCGGCGACCGGCTGGCCCACCAGCGCCGGCTCGACGCCGCCTCGGGCCTGCCGCCCATGTCCACCGAGGACGAGCGGCAGTTCGCCCGCGCGCTCATCGCCCAGGTGCTGGAGGAGCACGCCCGCTCGGAGATCGGCTACGGGCGCCGCCCGCCGACCGCCGAGGAGGAGGAGGAGTACGCCGCGGGCATCCACGCCGCGCTGTTCGGCGTCGGCCGCCTCCAGCCGCTCCTGGAGGACCATGAGATCGAGAACATCGACATCAACGGCTGCGACCGGGTGTTCCTGTCCTACTCCGACGGCCGCGAGGTGATGGCCGAGCCGGTCGCCGACTCCGACGAGGAGCTGGTCGAGCTCATCCAGATCCTGGCCGCCTACTCGGGCCTGTCGTCGCGCCCGTTCGACACCGCCAACCCGCAGCTGGACCTGCGGCTGCCGGACGGCTCCCGGCTCTCGGCCGTCATGGACGTCACGCAGCGGCCCGCGCTGTCGATCCGGCGCGCCCGCCTGGGCAAGGTGTTCCTGGACGACCTGGTCGGCAACGGCACGGTCTCCACGGAGCTGGCGGCGTTCTTCCGCGCCGCGGTCGCCGCCCGCAAGAACATCATGATCTCCGGGGCCACCAACGCCGGCAAGACGACGCTGCTGCGCGCGGTCGCCAACGAGATCCAGCCGCACGAGCGGCTCATCACCGTCGAGCGCGCGCTGGAGCTGGGCCTGGAGCAGTTCCCCGAGCTGCACCCCAACGTGGTCGCCTTCGAGCAGCGGCTGCCCAACTCCGAGGGCCAGGGCGCGATCTCGATGGCCGAGCTGGTGCGCCGCTCGCTGCGCATGAACCCCTCCCGCGTCATCGTCGGCGAGGTGCTGGGCGACGAGATCGTCACCATGCTCAACGCGATGACCCAGGGCAACGACGGCTCCCTGTCGACGATCCACGCCAACTCCTCGATGGAGGTCTTCAACCGCATCGCCACCTACGCGATCCAGTCGGAGGAGCGGCTGCCGATCGAGGCCACCCACATGCTCATCGCGGGCGCCATCGACTTCGTCGTCTTCATCGACAAGCGCAACGACTACCACCGGGGCGGCCGGCTGCGCCGGTTCGTCTCCAGCGTCCGCGAGGTGACCGGCTGCGACGGGCGGGTCCTGTCGTCGGAGATCTTCGCGCCCGACTCCGGCGGCCTGGCCAGGGTCCACGCGCCCATCGCCTGCGCCGACGAGCTCGCCGAGTTCGGCTACGACCAGGCGGGGACGGTGAGGTGGCAGTGATCCTCGACCTGGACGTCGTCCTCGCGCTGTTCGCCGGCGGCATCGCCGCGGCCGGGCTGGTCCTGCTGGTGATGGCGGTGCGGGGCCTGCCCGCGCGGCCGGGGCGGCGCACCCCGCGCTCCCGCGAGGAGCTCATCAGGGCGGTCACCACCCGGACGGGCGTCGCGATCATCGCCGGGGTGACGGCGCTCGTGGTCACCCGCTGGGTGGTCGTCGCGGGCGGCATCGCGCTGCTGGTGCTGGGCTGGGAGAGCGTGGCGGGCGGCGCGGCCGAGGAGCGCCGCGCCATGGCCCGGCTGGAGGGCCTGGCGTCCTGGGCGGAGTCGCTGCGCGACACCATCGCCGGCGCGGTCGGCCTGGAGCAGGCCATCCCCGCCTCGGTGCGGGCCGCGGCCCCGGCGCTGCAGCCGCCGCTGCGCGCGCTGGTCGACCGGATGCACACCCGGGTCCCGCTGCCCGAGGCGCTGCGCCGGTTCGCCGACGACCTCGACGACTCCTCGGCGGACCTCATCGTCGCGGCGCTGATCCTCAACGCGCGGCTGCGCGGGCCCGGCCTGCGCGAGATGCTCGGCGCGCTGGCCACCTCGGCCCGCACCGAGCTGGAGATGCGCCGCAGGGTGTCGGCCTACCGCGCGTCCACCCGGCGCAGCGTCCAGATCGTCGTGACGTTCTCGGTCGGGTTCGCTCTGGTGCTGACCGTCCTCAACCCCGGTTACGTGGAGCCCTACGGCACGTTCATGGGCCAGGTCGTGCTGACCGCGGTGGTCGGCCTGTACGCGCTCGGGTTCTTCTGGTTGCGCCGCCTGGCCAAGTTCCAGCTGCCGCAGCGGCTGCTGGGCGACACCGATACGGCCGTCGCCGAGGCGGAGCGGCCGCTGCGCGGCAGGGCCGCGATGGACGCGGGGGTGGGCCGGTGACCGGGGCGATGCTGGCCGGGGCCGTCGTCGGGCTCGGCCTGTTCACGCTGCTGCGGGCGCTCTTCCCGGCCCGCCGCGGGCTGCGGGCGCGCCTGTCGGAGTACGACGAGGTCGCCAGGCGCGCGCAGCCCGGCAAGGCGCCCCTGCGTCCCCAGATCCCCATCAAGTCTCCGAAACCTGATGACGCGGACGGCACGGAGAAGCGCACGGACCGGATCCAGACGGAGCTGGGCCGCTCCCTGGCCCGGTTCTGCGAGGAGCGCGGCTGGGAGCTGCGCAGCACCCGCGCCGACCTGGCGATCCTGGGCCGCGACTACGAGACGTACCTGGCGAGCAAGGTGCTCACGCCGATCGTGGCGCTGGCGTTCACCCCGGTGTTCATGGTGCTGGTGATGTTCGCGGGCGGGATCTCGCTGAGCATCCCGCTGTGGGCGGGCCTGGCCTTCGCCGGGGCGGCGTTCTTCTTCCCCGACCTCCAGCTCAGGCAGGCCGCGGCCGAGGCGCGCGAGGACTTCCGGCACGTGGTCGGCGCGTTCCTCGACCTGGTGGCGATGAACCTGGCCGGGGGCCGCGGGGTGCCCGAGGCGCTGATGACGGCCTCGCAGGTCGGCTCCGGCTGGCCGATGCTGCGCATCCGCGAGACGCTGGCCAACGCGCGCATCGCCGGCATGACGCCCTGGCAGGCACTGGGTGTGCTGGGGGAGGAGATCAACGTCGCGGAGCTGGCCGACCTGGCCGCCGCGCTCGCGCTGGTCGCCGACGACGGGGCCAAGGTGCGCCAGTCGCTCTCGGCGCGGGCGGGCTCGATGCGCAGCCGGGAGATCTCCGCCATCGAAGGCAGGGCCGGACAGAACTCGCAGACCATGCTCATCGCCCAGCTCTCCTTCTGCCTGGGCTTCCTCGTCTTCCTGATCTACCCGTCGGCCGTGCAGGTCATCAGTTTCTAGGAGGTCTCCATGCATCAGCTCGACTACCTGCGAACGCTGCTCGCGGTCCGGATGGACCGGCTCCGTGCGGAGGAGGACCGCAGCACCGGCGCGTCCGCCATCGAATGGGCCATCATCACCGGCCTGATCGCGGCGATCACGCTGGCCATCGCGGTCACCATCCGCAACGCCATCGAAGGTGCCGCCAACAACATCCAGACCCAGTAACCCGATGGCAGTCCCCGCCAGGAAGGACCGGGGCGCCACGGCGATGGAGTGGGCGCTGCTCACGCCGATCATCCTGCTCGTCATCCTGCTGTGCATCCAGTTCATGATGGTGTACCACGCCAACCACATCGCGCTGGCCGCGGCGCAGTCGGGTTCCCGCGCGGCCCGCGAGGCGGGTCCGGGAGGGGGCTGGGAGGGCGTCGGCGACGCGGCGGCCCGCAACACGGTGGCGCAGCTCGGCCCCGGAGCGCTGCTGCTGACGGGCGTCACGCCGTACGGGGACGGCGTCTACGACCGCGGTTTCGAGGTGACCGGGACCGCCAAGGCCGTCATCCCGTGGATGACGTTCACGGTCACCAAGCGCGCCGTCGGCCCGGTGGAGTGCTTCCGCCCGGACGTCGGCGAGGCCAAGGTCTGCGAGGAGGACGCCGGATGAGACGCCGGACGCGCCGCCGCGGCGACCGCGGCGGCATGACGCTGGAGCTGGTGCTCCTTGCGCCCGTGCTGGTGCTGCTGTTCCTCTTCCTCGCGCTGGTCGGACGGCTGGTGAACGTGCAGAGCCAGCTCGACGGAGCCGCGCGCGACGGCGCCAGGGCCGCCTCGGTCGCCCGCAGCGAGGGCGACGCCCAGGCGTTCGCCGTCGAGGCCGTCGACCAGTCGCTGGGCGGCGCCAGCTTCTGCCTGGGCGACGCCGCGCAGACGGAGGTCGACCTCGGCGGCTGGGAGCCCGGCGGCCAGGTGACCGTGACCGTCACCTGCCAGACCGACCTGACCGGCCTGGACCTGGTGCCGTTCGCGGGCAACCCGGAGAAGACCGGGACGGCCTCCGCCCCGATCGACACCTACCGGCGCATGGACTGCGGCGGAGCACCCTGCGAGGTACCCGAATGAACGTGAGGGCCGTGGAGCCGGAACGTGCGGCACGGCGCGGGGACCGCGGCACGTTCAGCATGTTCACCGTGCTGTTCATCCCGATGGTGCTGCTCTTCGCCGGCCTGCTGTTCGACGGCGGCCTGGCGATCCACGCCCGCCAGCGCGCCCTGGACATCGCCGAGCAGGCCGCCCGCGCGGGCGCCGACGAGATCGATGTCGAGGTGCTGCGCGACACCGGAGAACCGGTCCTGGAGGACGGTGCCTGCGGCCGGGCTCTGGAGTTCGTCGCCACGTTCGACGCGAACGGCTACGACGGCGGCTGCGCGCTGACCGGCGCGGACGAGGTCACCGTCCAGGTCGCCAAGCAGGTGGACACCATTTTCCTTGGCCTGATCGGAGTGAACGCGTTTACCATCGAGATCGAGGCCTCGGCACATCCGGAAGACGGGGCGGACTGAGTGAATCGTAGGCAGCCCGTGGCGGTGAGGGAGCATCGGAGCACCGGCGACGTCGTGGCCGGGCTCCTGTCCCTGCTGGCACTGATCGCGCTCGTGGCCGGGGTGCCGACGGCGCTGCTGCGGTTCACCGGCTCGCCGCTCCCCGAGCGCGTGCCCGACGGCTCGGTGTTCACCGAGCCGCTCGACACCGAGACGATCCTGTACGTCGTCACGCTCGGCGTCTGGCTGGCCTGGCTGCAGCTGGTCGTCTGCCTGCTGGTCGAACTGCACGCCGGGGTGCGCGGCATCGGGGTCCCGGCGCGGGTGCCGCTGGCCGGGGCGACCCAGGCGATCGTGCACAAGCTCGTGGTGGCGGTGCTGCTGCTGTTCACCGCGACGACGGCCATCATGCCCGCGTTCGCCGCGCAGTCCCCGGCCCAGCAGCAGCCGTACCGGGTGACGCAGGCGGCCGCCCACGAGGAGATGCGCGGGCAGCACGCGCAGGGCCATCCGGAGCAGCAGCGGCCCGGTTCGCCCGCGCAGGAGCGGGACGGCACCACCGCCAAGATCTACACCGTGCAGCCGCCGCACGGCCGCCACCACGAAAGCCTCTGGGAGATCGCCGAGAAGTGCCTGGGCGACGGGCGGCGCTACAAGGAGATCTTCGAGCTCAACAAGAGCCATGTGCAGCCGGACGGCTCGCGGCTGCAGCAGGCGAGCCTGATCCGGCCCGGCTGGGTGATGGAGATGCCCTCCGACGCCCGCAACACCGAGATCATCCCCAAGTCCAAGCTCCAGGACTACTTCCGCGACGGCAATCCCGACCCGCCGGCGGCCAAGCCGAAGCCCCGGCCCGCGCCCGAGCGCGACGCGGCGAAGGCGGCCCCGCCCGCCGCGAAGCCCGACCCCCGGCCCGGCACGCAGGCGCCCCGCCCGGACCGGCCCGGCCAGGTGCACGCCGACCAGCGGCCCCAGCAGTCGCCCGCGCCGACGCCCGTCCTGGAGATCCAGCCGCAGGCGCAGACCTTCCCCTGGCCCGAGGCGCTGGCCGGGACGTCGCTGCTGGCCGCCGGGCTGCTCACCAGCCTGGGCATGCGCCGCCGCGCCCAGCTGACGCGCCGCAGGCCCGGCCACATGATCCCGCGTCCGGAGGGCGCGAGCGCGCTGGCCGAGCAGGCGCTGCGGATCGGCGCGGACGCCGAGGGCGCGCGGGCGCTGAACCTGGGCCTGCGCCGGTTGTCGCAGGGGCTGGCCGCCCAGCGGCGCACCCCGCCGACCGTCTACGGGGTGCACCTGGGCGCGCGGAGCCTCGACCTGTGGATCGCCCCCGCCGACGAGGACCCGCCGAGCCCGTGGGAGCCCCACGACGGCGGCCAGGTGTGGCGGCTGCACACCTCCGCGCTGGACGTGCTCCAGGAGCGGGACCTCGCCGACGTGCTCGCCCCCTACCCCGGCCTGATCTCGCTGGGCACCAACGAGAGCGGCCGGGTGCTGGCCGACCTGGAGGCCGCGCACGGCCTCATCGCCGTGGACGGGCCGCCCGAGCAGCGCAAGGCGGCGCTCGCCGCGATGGCGGTGGAGCTGGCCACCAACAGCTGGTCGGACCACATGCGGCTGACTTTGGTCGGCTTCGGCACCGAGCTGCAGCAGATCGCCCCCGACCGCATCCGCTGCGTGCCGTCGCTGGCCGAGGCGCTGCCCGAGCTGGAGGCGCGCACCGCCGAGGTGCGCCAGGCGCTGTACGCGGCGGGCGCCGACTCGGTGCTCACCGGACGGTGCCGCGGCGTGTTCGGCGAGGCGTGGATGCCGCACTACCTGGTGACGGCCGACCAGCCGTCCAAGGCCGACGCGGCGCGGCTGGTGGCGCTGGCCAGGACGGGCCAGCGGCTGTCGGCCGGCTACCTGGTCGCCGGCCATGTCGAGGACGCCACCTGGCAGTGGCGGATCGACGAGGAGGGCGAGCTGGACGCCGGGGTCCTGGGCTTCCAGGTCAAGGCGCAGCGCGTCTCGGAGTCGGAGTACCACGCGGTCGCGGGCCTGTTCCGCACGGCGGGGCGCGCCGAGGGCGTGCCGCTTCCGGCGGTGCCGCCGGAGCCCCCTGCGGGCTCGGAGCGCCCCGCCGCCGGCATCAGGATGCTGGGCCGCGTCCTGGTGGAGGCGCCCGGCACGATCGACGAGGCACGCCGCGACATCTGCGCCGAGGTCCTGGTCTACCTGGCGGCGCATCCCGGCGGGGTGCACCCCACGGTGCTGAGCGGCGCCGTCTGGCCGCGCGGCGTCACCGCGGGCGTCCGCGACTCGACCATCGCGATGGCCGCCGACTGGCTGGGCCGCGACTCGCGGGGCAGGCCGAACCTGTACTCCGACGAGCGGGGCAGGCTCCGGCTCGGCTCGGAGGTGCGGGTGGACCTCCAGCACTTCCGCTTCCTGCTGTGGCGTTCGGCGGCCGAACCCGCCTCGGAGGCGGCGTACCTGTCGCACGCGCTCGAACTCGTCCGCGGCCCGTTGCTGGCGGGCCGCCCGAAGGGCCGCTACTCCTGGCTGGCCACCGACGAACTGGAGTACGAGACGGTCGCCCGCGTGGTGGACGCCGCCCACCGCCTGTACGAGCTGCGGACCGCCGAGGCCGACGTCCGGGGCGCCGTCCAGGCGGCGCGCGCCGGACTGCGCCTGGCGCCCGACGACGAGGTGCTGTGGCGCGACCTCCTGCGCGCCACCGAGGCCACCGGCGACCGCACGGCCGTCCACACCGTCCTGGACGAGCTCCGCGGCCGTGCCGATCTCGACCTCCTCCAGCCCGAAACCGAGGCCCTCATCGAGGAGCTGGTCCCCCGGGCCCACGCTCGCGGCGCCTGACGTCCGTCTCGGCGGTGCGGGCGGCCCAGTCGATCCCGAGCAGGGTCCGCCCGCACGCGGTGACGAGGACGGCGCCGTCGGCGGTGAGGGCGGGGCGGGCGGTGGGGGCGCACGGCAGGGGGAAGGAGGAGCGCGGCGCCATCGTCTCCGGGTCGCGCAGTTCCAGGCGGCGGGAGGTCAGCAGCAGGGCGGTGCTCCCGTCCCGCGCGAACACCAGGTGCAGGGCGGCGCGGACGCGCACCGGCGCACCGGCGCGCAGGGTGCGCGGGTCCACCGGCAGGAGCATCCGGGGGCCGACCGCCCAGAACGTACGCCCGTCCGGCGCCGGGACGACGCTCTGGACGGATGAAGGGGCCTGCACCCGGGCGGTCCGGATGAGCTCGCGCGGGTCGAGCACGCTCAGGCCGGTGCCGAGGGGAAGGACGAGCCGCTCGGGCCCGGAGGCGGCGCCGCCGCCTTCGGACGGGGGGACTTCGCGCGGCGCGGGCGGCCACGGGTACGGGACCGCCGCGCCGAGCCCCACCGCCGCGGCCGCGGGGACGTCGTCAGCGCGGAACCGCACCGTCTCGCAGGCCGTGAGGGCGACGGCGCTCAACGCGGCGGCGGCCGCCAGCCCGATACCCGCAGTCTCCATTCGGCAGAATGTAGCGGCACGGGCACGCTCCGTGCCGGTGGGAACGGGAAAAGCTCCAGGTCGGACGTCAGGAGTCGGACTTGCCGACGCCTATGCCGAACTCCCGGTAGATGCGCTCCCAGAAGCCGTCGCGCAGCCAGGTGCGCGCCTCCTGGTAGGGGCGCAGCGAGCGGCCGAGCACCTTCTCGGCGTCGATGAGGAGCTCCTTGTCGATGACCGGGGGCAGGATCGGCCCCGGCAGGAGGTCGCGGATGTTGTCGCGGCCCCGCTCGAACACCCACTTCTGCGCGACGTGCTCGCCGATCTCCAGCATCTGGTTGCGGTCGGGGCCCAGCTTGTTCTCGGGGGCGGGCGCCTTGGCCACGGCGGCGCCGGGGGCCCCGGCCGCGGCGACGGCCGCGGGGGCGGTGCCCGGCCGCGCGGACGCCTGCGGCGCGACCTTGCCCGCGAAGACCTGGGCGGGGGAGGGCACCGGGGGCCTGGGCCCGTTCAGCACGGCGGGCGCGGGCGGGGCGGGCACGGCCATCCCGCCGACCTTGACGAAATAGGGGCGCAGGAAGTCGGCGAGCAGCACCTCGACCGTGTCGGACTCCCAGACCAGCCACTCGGCCTGGTTGGAGCCGTGGGTGGGCTCCACGCCCCACAGGTGCACCCGCACCCCGTACCCCTGGGCGGCCTCGACCGCGGGCAGCATGTCCTCGTCCCCGGCGAGCAGCACCGCGTCGGTGATCGCCCGGTGCTGGGCCAGGGTCTCCAGGTCGGCGCGCAGCTGGGCGTCCACGCCCTTCTGCTGGCCCTGGGCGTTGAGGTTGCCCAGGCGCAGCTTCACCAGCGGCAGGTTGGCGATGACCCGCTGCTCGACGGTCGGCTGCTTGCGGGGCGCGGCGTCGAACCAGTACAGGCGCAGGAGCTCGCCGTTGATCTGCTCGTCGGCGTGCGCGGTCAGCGCCTTGATCAGCTTCTCCGCGTACACCCGGTACTCGCGCCGGGAACCGGCCTCCAGCAGCAGGGCTCCCGAGGCGGCGTAAAGGTAACCCGCGTCGACGAAGATCGCGTAGCGGGCCGGTTGCGGTAGGAACTCCGAGGTGGCCATGGGAAGACCACCCTATGTCCACCAAGGCTTCCCTGTCGGGTACTTGCTCCCCGCGTTTCCGCGAATCCGGAGCGTCAGCCCGGCAGGGCGCTCGCCCGCCACGCCCCGGGACCGGGGCGGAGCGGGCGGCGCACCAGGCGCGAGCGGTCGGTCCAGGCCGACGGGCGGCGCGCCGGAGCGGCGGGCGCCCCCGCGGAACGGGCGGAGACCACCGCGATCAGCGCGGCGATCTCCTCGGGGGTGGCGTCCCCCTTGACGACCTGAAGGAACGGCCGCTCACTCATGCTTCAACCTCCGGCGGGGCGCCTGCCGGCGCGGGTCACTGCGGCGCCGACCGACCACGGCGCCGCTGGGCTACAGCGGGATGTTGCCGTGCTTCTTGGGCGGCAGGGTCTTGCGCTTGTCCTTGAGCGCGCGCAGCGACTTGATCACCTGGACGCGGGTCTCGGACGGCTTGATGACCGCGTCGACGTACCCGCGCTCGGCGGCGATGTAGGGGTTGGCCAGCGTGTCCTCGTACTCGGTGACCAGCTCCGCGCGGCGCGCGTCCGGGTCCTCGGCCGCGGCCAGCTCGCGCCGGTAGAGGATGTTGACCGCGCCCTGCGCGCCCATGACCGCGATCTGCGCGGTCGGCCAGGCCAGGTTGACGTCGGCGCCCAGGTGCTTGGAGCCCATGACGTCGTAGGCGCCGCCGTAGGCCTTGCGGGTGATGACCGTGACCAGCGGGACGGTCGCCTCGGCGTAGGCGTACAGCAGCTTGGCGCCGCGCCGGATGATGCCGTCCCACTCCTGGTCGGTGCCCGGCAGGAAGCCCGGCACGTCGACGAAGGTCAGGACCGGCACGTTGAAGGCGTCGCAGGTCCGGATGAACCGGGCGGCCTTCTCGGAGGCGTCGATGTCCAGGCAGCCGGCGAACTGCATCGGCTGGTTGGCCACCACGCCGACGCTGCGCCCGTCCACCCGGCCGAAGCCGACGACGATGTTCGGCGCGAACAGCGGCTGGACCTCCAGGAAGTCGCCCTCGTCCAGCACCGCCTCGATGACCTTGTGCATGTCGTAGGGCTGGTTGGCCGAGTCCGGGATCAGGGTGTCCAGCTCGTCGACGAGGTCGAGCTCGGCGGCCGGCTCGAACTCCGGCGCCTCGGACATGTTGTTGGACGGCAGGTAGGACAGCAGCGCCTTGACGTAGTCGAGCGCGTCCTGCTCGTCGGGGGCCATGTAGTGGGCCACGCCGGACTTGCTGTTGTGGGTGTGCGCGCCGCCCAGCTCCTCGAACGTCACCTCCTCGCCGGTGACGGTCTTGATGACGTCCGGGCCGGTGATGAACATGTGGGAGGTCTGGTCGACCATGACGATGAAGTCGGTCAGCGCGGGGGAGTACACGTGGCCGCCCGCGTTCGCGCCCATGATCAGGGAGATCTGCGGGATGACGCCGCTGGCGTGCACGTTCCGCTTGAAGATCTCGGCGTAGAGGCCCAGGGCCACCACGCCCTCCTGGATGCGGGCGCCGCCGCCCTCGTTGATGCCGATGATGGGGCAGCCGGTCTTGAGCGCCATGTCGAGCATCTTGACGATCTTCTCGCCGTAGACCTCGCCCAGGGAGCCGCCGAAGGCCATGACGTCCTGGGAGAACACGCACACCTGGCGGCCGTCGACCGTGCCGTGGCCGATCACGACGCCGTCGCTGTAGGGGCGCTTCTTCTCCAGGCCGAACATGGTCGAGCGGTGCCGCGCGAACTCGTCGAACTCCACGAAGGAGCCCTCGTCGAGCAGCGCGTCGACCCGCTCGCGGGCGGTCATCTTGCCCTTGGCATGCTGCTTTTCCACGGCGGCCGCCGAGCCGGCGTGCACGGCTTCGTACCGGCGCCGCTCAAGGTCGGCGATTTTTCCCGCCGTGGTGTGAATGTCGATCTTTTCGACAGGGGGTTCAACCGCTTCCATCGCCATGCGCGCAAGAGTAACCGGGTGCTTCCCCGAGCCTGCGCACCGGGGGGCGGGGAGACTGGTATAGACCAATTATTTCCTAGGTAGGATGGCCCCGTGACCAAGAGCCTAGCCACTCAGATCCGTCTTGACCTGCCCGAAGAGCTGCGCGCGGACGTGCGGCTGCTGGGCTCGCTGCTGGGGCGGGCGCTGGTCGAATACGGCGGCCAGGGCCTGCTGGACGACGTCGAGAACCTCCGCCGCTCCGTGATCGCCGCCCGCAAGGGCGAGCTGCCGGGGGACCGGGTGGCCGAGCTGGTGGCCGGCTGGCCGCTGGAGCGCGCCGAGCTGGTCGCGCGCGCCTTCTCCGTCTACTTCCACCTGACCAACCTCGCCGAGGAGCACCACCGCGTCCGCACGCTGCGCCAGCGGGACGTGGCGGGCGGCGCGCCGCAGCGCGCCTCCTTCGCCGAGGCCGTCGCCGAGCTGGAGGAGGCGGCCGAGGCCGTCGCCGGGCTGGAGTTCCGGCCGGTCCTGACCGCCCACCCCACCGAGGCGCGGCGCCGCGCGGTGGTCACCTCCATCACCCGCGTCGGCGACCTGCTGCACGCCTACGACGCCTCCGGCGCCCACAGCGAGCGCGCGGACCTGCGCCGCAGGATGCGCGAGGAGATCGACCTGCTGTGGCGCACCGCCCAGCGCCGGCAGCAGCAGATGGACCCGCTGGACGAGGTGCGGGTCGCGCTCGCCGCCTTCGACGAGACGATCTTCCGGGTGATCCCCCGGATCTACCGCTCGCTGGACACTGTGCTCAAGGGCGAGGAGGAGTACGACGGCGGCGCCACCCGGCCCCCGCTGGCCCCCGCCTACGTGCGCTTCGGCAGCTGGATCGGCGGCGACCGCGACGGCAACCCGCACGTGACGGCCCAGGTCACCCGCCAGGCCTTCAAGATCCAGTCCCAGCACGTGCTGATCGCGCTGGAGAACGCCGCCACCCGGATCGGGCGGCAGCTGACCGTCCACCAGGACACCACCCCGCCGTCCCCGGAGCTGCGCAACGCGCTGGGCGCGGCCCGCACCGCGCACCCCGAGCTCCTCGGCGAGATCGCCGCGCGCTCGCCCGGCGAGCCGCACCGCCAGTACCTCCTGTACGCGGCCGAGCGCATCAGGTCGACCCGGGTGCGCAACGCCGACCTCGGCTACGGCGGCCCCGAGGAGCTGCTGGACGACCTCGTCCTGCTGCAGGACTCCCTGGCCTCGGCCGGGGCGGCCCGGCAGGCGTACGGCGAGCTGCAGCACCTGGTCTGGCAGGTGGAGACCTTCGGCTTCCACCTGGCCGAGCTGGAGATCCGCCAGCACTCGGCGGTGCACGAGAAGGCGCTGGCCGAGGTGCGGGCGGGCGGCGCGCTCTCCGCGCAGACCGAGGAGGTCCTCGACACCCTGCGGGTGGTCGCCTGGGCGCAGAAGCGCTTCGGCGAGCAGGCCTGCAGCCGCTACATCATCTCCTTCTCCCGCTCGGCCGCCGACATCGCCGCGGTCTACGAGCTGGCGGACTCCCTGGGCCCGGAGGCCCCGGTCCTGGACGTCGTGCCGCTGTTCGAGACCGGCGAGGACCTCGAACGCGCCGTCGAGGTGCTGCGGGAGGCGATCGAACTGCCGCCGGTGCGGCGCAGGCTGGCCCAGACGGGGCGGCGCCTGGAGGTCATGCTCGGCTACTCCGACTCGGCCAAGATCCTCGGCCCGGCCAGCGCGACGCTGCTGCTGTACGACACCCAGGAGGCGCTGGCCCGCTGGGCCGAGGCCAACGACATCACGCTCACGCTCTTCCACGGCCGCGGCGGCTCGCTGGGCCGCGGCGGCGGCCCGGCCGGCCGGGCGATCCTGGCCCAGGCGCCCGGATCGGTGGCGGGCCGGTTCAAGGTCACCGAGCAGGGCGAGGTCATCTTCGCCCGCTACGGGCACCCCGAGATCGCGCGCCGCCACGTCGAGCAGGTCACCCACGCGGTGCTGCTGGCCTCCACCCCGCGGGTCGAGCGCACGGCGCGGGAGGCCGCCGCGCGGTTCCGCCCGCTGGCCGACCGGCTGAGCGAGGCCGCGCACCGGGCGTTCCGCGGCCTGGTCGAGGCCGACGGCTTCGCCGAGTGGTTCTCCCGGGTCTCCCCGCTGGCCGAGATCGGCGAGCTGCGCATCGGCTCGCGCCCGTCCCGCCGCACCGGCGCCAGCACCCTGGACGACCTGCGCGCCATCCCGTGGGTGTTCGCCTGGACCCAGACCAGGGTCAACCTGCCGGCCTGGTACGGGCTCGGCTCCGGCCTGGCCGCCGTCGCCGACGACCCCGACCTGCGCGAGGCGTACGAGGGCTGGCCGCTGTTCGCCGCGATGATCGACAACGCGGAGATGTCGCTGGCCAAGACCGACCGCGACATCGCCGAGCGCTACCTGGCGCTGGGCGACCGGCCCGACCTGAGCGCCGCGGTCATGGCCGAGTACGACAGGACGCTGGAGCTGGTGCTGTCGGTCACCGGGCACACCCGCCTGCTGGAGAACCGCAGGGTGCTCTCCCGCGCGGTGGAGCTGCGCAACCCCTACGTGGACGCGCTCAGCCACCTCCAGCTGCGCGCGCTCGAGGCGCTGCGCTCGGGCGACGTGCCCGAGGAGGACCGGGCCAGGGTGCAGAACCTCCTGCTGCTGTCGGTCAACGGCGTCGCGGCCGGCCTGCAGAACACCGGCTGACCGGTCCCTCCGGGGACGGCCTCGGGACCCCGTGGGATTGGATGGGTGCATGGACGCGTATTCCGACCTCGACCGGCCCCCGTTGAACGAGCGGGCGCTCAACCGCGTACTGGTGCGGGAGGGCTCGTTCTGGCGCGGCGTGCGGGTGGTTCAGGAGACCGGATCGACCAACGCCGATCTGGCCGAGCAGGTCAGGGCGGCGGAGGCGGCCGGCAGGGAGGTCCCCGAGGGGACCGTCCTGGTGGCCGAGGAGCAGACCGCGGGCCGGGGGCGGCTGGGCCGCGCCTGGAGCGCCCCGCCCCGGTCGGGGCTGATGTTCTCGGTGCTGCTGCGTCCGGGCCCCGGCGTGCCCCCGGGACGGCTGGGCTGGCTGCCGCTGCTGACCGGGGTGGCGGCGGCCGCCGCGATCCGGACGGTGACCGCGCGGGCGGGCCGGGGGGACTTCGGCGACGAGCCCGGCGGGCACGTCGTGCAGGCGGGGCTGAAGTGGCCCAACGACCTGCTGGTGGGGGAGCGGAAGCTGGCCGGGATCCTGGCCGAGCGCGTGGACGGCGCGGTCGTCGTCGGGGTGGGGCTGAACGTCTCGCTGCGCGAGCACGAGCTGCCCGTGCCGACGGCGACCTCGCTGGTGCTGGAGGACGCCGCGGTCCACGACCGGGGGATCGTCCTGCGGGCGGTGCTGCGGGAGCTGGCGCTGCGCTACACCGAGTGGCGGGCGGCGGACGGCGATCCGGACGGCAGCGGGCTGCGCGCGGCGTACCGCGAGCACTCGGCCACCCTGGGCCAGGAGGTCAGGATGGAGCTGCCCGGCGGGAACTCCGCGACGGGCACCGCCGTTGACGTGGACGCCGAGGGAAGGCTGGTGGTCGGGACGGAGGCGGGGGAGCGGGCTTTCACTGCCGGTGATGTCGTTCATGTCCGGAATCCGAGACGAGCGGGACAGTAGTGACAACCATCACATAACCTTTGTCGCGCGGCTGTGGCGATCGGTCGTGGAATCGGGGAGTTGAAGGATGTCCGGGCAGGTGCGAGGGTCCCAGGAGCTGGAAGAGCTCCTCCTGGGCGGTGAGCTGAGCTACACCAGGGCGGACGCCGCCGAGCTGACCGGGGTCTCCAGGAAGTTCGCCGAGCGGCTGTGGCGCTCGTTCGGCTTCGCGGGCCCCGCCGACGAGGTGCCGGCCTTCTCCGACAGCGACCTGGACGCGCTGCGGCGGATCCAGGGGCTGATGGAGCGCGGGACGTCCGAGGAGCTCGTCCTGCGCCAGGCCAGGGCGCTGGGCCAGACGATGGCGCGGCTGGCCGAGTGGCAGACCGGCATCCTGCTCGGCTCCGGCTCGGAGTCCCAGCTGCTGAGCGAGGGCTACCTGGCGGAGATGGAGCGGCTGGTGGTCCACGCCTGGCGGCGCCAGCTGGCGGCCTCGGTGGCGCGGGCGCTGGCCTCGGCCAGCGACGGCGACCTGCCGGGCCGCGGCCCGGTGGCGGTCGGCTTCGCGGACATGGTCTCCTTCACCGCGATGAGCCGGGAGCTGAGCGAGCTGGAGCTGGGCCGGGTGGTCGAGCGCTTCGAGGAGACCGCCTCCGACATCGTGGCGGCGCACGGGGCCCGGCTGGTCAAGACCCTCGGGGACGAGGTGCTGTACGCCGCCGACGACGCACGGACCGGTGTGGAGATCGGGATGGCGATCTCCGAGGCGGTCCGGGACGAGACCGAGGTGCCCGACGTGCGGGTGGGCATGGCCTACGGGTCGGTCCTGCCCCTGATGGGCGACATCTTCGGCACCACGGTGAACATGGCGTCGCGGCTGACCTCGATCGCCCGGCCGGGCACCCTCGTGGCCGATCCCGCCCTCGCCGCCGAGCTGGAGGGCGATCCCGCCTACGAACTCGTGCGCATCGTGCGTAGACCGGTACGGGGACTGGGCATCATCCAACCGTACGTCGTGCGGCGCTCCGCACAGCAGTGAAAAAATTCCATTAACACGGAGTCCACCGTTCGTTCATCTTCAAGGGGGACCATCAGCCATCATGAGTGCCACTCCAGGACAGATCTCCCGAGACGAGCCCCTTCCCGAAGATCGCTTCCTGGACCGTGAGGAGAGCTGGCTCCAGTTTAACCAGCGGGTGCTGGAGCTCGCCGAGGACGGGAGCCTCCCGCTGCTGGAGCGGGTGCGCTTCCTGGCCATCTTCTCCACCAACCTGGACGAGTTCTTCATGGTCCGGGTCGCCGGACTCCTCCGCCGGATCGCCACCGGCCTGGCCGTCCGCTCCGCCAGCGGGCGCCAGCCCCGCGAGGTGCTGGAGCGCACCGCCGTCATCGCGCACGAGCTGATGCTCCGCCACGCCGCCTGCTTCCGCGACGACGTCCTGCCCGCCCTGGCCAAGCAGGACATCGAGATCCTGCGCTGGGAGGAGCTGGCCGAGTCCGAGCGCGAGCACCTGCGGCGGCTCTTCCGCGAACGCATCTACCCGGTGCTCACCCCGCTGGTCGTCGACTCCGCCCACCCCTTCCCCTACATCTCCGGTCGGTCGCTCAACCTCGCCGTCGTCGTGCGCGACCCCGACACCGAGGCCCGCCTGTTCGCCAGGGTGAAGGTCCCCGAGATCCTGCCGCGGTTCATGGAGGCCTCGCCCAACCGCTTCACACCGCTCGAGGACGTGATCGCCGCCCACCTCACCCAGCTGTTCAACGGGATGGAGGTGCTGGAGCACCACGCCTTCCGGGTCACCCGCAACCAGGACCTGGAGGTCGACGAGGACATCGCCGAGGACCTGCTCCAGGCGCTGGAGAAGGAGCTGCTGCGCCGCCGCTTCGGCCCGGTGGTGCGCCTGGAGGTGGAGGAGTCCATCTCGACCGAGGTGCTCGAGCTGCTCACCGAGGAGCTGGGCATGCAGGAGCGCCAGATCTACCGGGTCCCCGGCCCGCTGGACCTCGGCGGGCTGAACCAGATCGCCGACCTGGACCGCAGCGAGCTGAAGTACCCGCCGTTCGTGCCGTCCAAGGCGGCGCTGCCCACCGAGGGGAGCGTCTTCGCCGCGCTGCGCGAGCGGGACGTGGTCGTCCAGCACCCCTACGACTCCTTCGCCACCAGCGTGCAGCGCATGGTCGAGGAGGCCGCGGCCGACCCCAAGGTGCTGGCGATCAAGCAGACCCTCTACCGGACCAGCGGCGACTCCCCGATCGTGGACGCGCTCATCGACGCCGCCGACGCCGGCAAGCAGGTCGTGGTGGTCGTCGAGATCAAGGCGCGGTTCGACGAGAGCGCCAACATCGAGTGGGCGCGCAAGCTGGAGCAGGCCGGCTGCCACGTGGTGTACGGCTTCGTCGGCCTCAAGACCCACTGCAAGCTGCTGCTGGTCGTCCGGCAGGAGGCCGACGGCAGCCTGCGGCGCTACTGCCACATCGGCACCGGCAACTACCACCCCAAGACCGCGCGCCTGTACGAGGACCTCGGCCTGCTGACCGCCGACCTCGAGATCGCCGAGGACGTCACCGAGCTGTTCAACCACCTGACCGGCTACTCCCGCCAGGTCAGCTACCGGCAGCTGCTGGTGGCGCCCAACACCCTGCGCAGCGGGCTCGTCCTGCGCATCGAGCGCGAGATCGGGCACCACCGCGCGGGCCGCCCGGCGCACATCCGCTTCAAGTGCAACAGCCTCGTGGACGAGGTCGTCATCGACGCGCTCTACCGAGCCTCGCAGGCCGGGGTGCCGGTGGACGTCTGGGTGCGCGGCATCTGCGCGCTGCGCCCCGGGGTGCCCGGCCTGTCGGAGAACATCCGGGTGCGCAGCGTCCTGGGGCGCTTCCTGGAGCACTCCCGCATCTTCGCCTACGAGTGCGGAGGCAAGCCCGAGGTGTGGTTCGGCAGCGCCGACCTCATGCACCGCAACCTCGACCGGCGGGTCGAGGCGCTGGTGCGGGTCAACGACCCGGCCCACCGCGACGAGCTGCTCCGGCTGCTCGACAAGGGCGTCGCGACCGACACGTCCTCCTGGTGGCTGGACGGCGACGGGGTGTGGACCCGCCACAACGGCGACGCCGAGGCCCCCGCCCTGGACATCCAGACCCACCTGATGCGCTCGCGCCGCTGGAGAACCGTGGATGGCGGCTGACCCTCCGATCAGGGCCGCCGGGGCCGTGCTGGGCCGCCGCGACGGCGCGGTCCGCGAGGTGGCGCTCGTCCACCGCCCCCGGTACGGCGACTGGAGCCTGCCCAAGGGCAAGCCGCACGCCGGCGAGCACCCCCTGCGCACCGCGGTGCGCGAGGTCGCCGAGGAGACCGGGGTGACGCCCCGGCTCGGCCCCCGCCTGCCGTCGGTCGAGTACGAGACGGCCAAGGGGCTCAAACGCGTCGACTACTGGGCGGCCGAGGCCGGCGAGGCGGCACCGTTCCTCGCCGGAGACGAGGTCGACCGGTGGGAGTGGGTGCCGCTGGAGGAGGCCTTCGGCCGGCTCAGCCACGCCCCCGACACCGCGGTGCTGGAGGCCTACGCGGCGCTGCCGGAGCGCACCCGCCCGGTGGTCGTCCTGCGGCACGCCTCGGCGGGGGAGAAGCGCGACTGGCGGGACCGCGACCTCGTCCGCCCGCTGGACGACAGGGGCCGCCGGGAGTCGGCCGAGATGTCCCGGCTGCTGCGCGCCTACGCGCCGCGACGGGTGTTCAGCTCGGCCACCGCCCGGTGCCTGGAGAGCCTGCTGGACTACGCGTCCGCGCTGGACGTCCCGCTCCTGGCCGAGCAGGCCTTCACCCTGGGCTCCACCACGCCGGAGCGGGCCGCCGCCCGCTTCGGCGAGCTGGTCGGCTCCCGCGACGACGGGCTCGACGGGCTCGTCGTGTGCACGCACGGGGAGCTGGTCCCCGTGCTGGCGCGGGAGGCCTGCCCGCGGGACGGGCTCCCGGCGGACCCGTCACTGCGCAAGGCGTCCTTCTGGGTCTTCCACCGGGAGCCCGGCCCGGACGGCGCGGTCGTCTCGGCGGAACGCCACGCCGTCGGCGACCGGTACGGGGCCTAACCCAGCCGCGGGAGGGCCAGGGCGCGGGCGTCGGCCCAGGCCGCCTCGACCTCGTCGCGCGCGCGCCCGGCCTCGCAGTGCTCCAGCCCGTACAGGGCGCCGAGGCCGAAGGCCTCCTGCACCGAGGCGGGTTTCACGGCCCTGAGCTGCTCCTGGGCTATCACTCCGTCCTGGAACCTGCCCAGCACCTCCTGCAGGGACTTGGCGGCCTTGGAGACGGTCCTGGCGTCCTTGCCGAGCACCTCCTGGACGGCGTCCGCGGTGTAACGCACCCGCTTGGCGGCCTTGCGCGTCTCGTGGCGGGCCTCGTCGGCCTCCTCCGCCGAGGGGGCCTCGCCGATCGCGGCGTGGGCGTTTTCGAGCCGCCTCCAGCTGCGCCGCAGGAGGGCGCGCAGCTCCTCCTCGGCGTCGCGGTGGGCGCGCTTGGTGAACGGGGGCGCGGCCAGCAGCCGGTCCAGGGCGTCGAGGAGGGTGAAGTACCGCTCGCCGGAGAGCTCCTCGCGGACGGCGGCGTAACCCTTGCGTTCGCGCTTCTTGATGCGGCGCAGCCAGGCGGGGTCGGCCTCGCAGACCTCCGGCAGCGAGGCGAGCCGCTCGCTGAACCGCTCGTGCAGCACCTCGGCGTCCCTGACCTCGCCCAGCACCGCGGCCAGCCAGCGCAGCTCGGGCTGCAGCGGGTCGGTGACCGCGCGGTCCAGCAGGGGGCGGCCGCTGGCCAGGACGCTGCGCAGCCGCCGCACCGCCACGCGCATCTTGTGGACGGCGTCGAACTGCTCGAGACGGACCCGGGGGTCCCAGGAGAGCAGGTCGTCCACCTGCGCGGCGAGGTGCCGCAGCAGCGCGTCACCGGCGCGGGGGCCGTCCCAGGCGGGCGGGGCGGCGATCCGGGACGCCAGCAGCCTGCCCAGCTTGGAGGAGCCCGCGGAGCGCCGCGCTCCGGCCTCGTGCAGCCGGGAGCCGACCTCGGCCAGGAGCGCGGGGTCGCCGGAGACCAGCTCGACCTCGATCTCGCGCCAGGACGAGCCGCCGGGGGTCCCGGCGATCGTCCCGGTGACCAGGTCGTCGGCGACCTCGGCGAGCACCTCGCCGGACGGGGAGCGCAGCTCGCGCACGGTCCGCACGGTGGTGAGCGTCGCGACCGGCCGCACCTCGCGTCCCCGCACGTAGGCGTGCAGGAGGCCGGCCAGTTCCGCGGGGAGGGAGTCGGAGAGAGGGGCCCGATGCTCGCGCTTGGCGTCGGGCCCCGCGGGGATCTTCAGATGCCACCCCGCGTCCGTGCCCCCGGTACGGCGGCGCAGGGTGAGCTTGCGGGCGGCGAGCCTGAGGTCGTCGGTGTCGTGGTAGACGGCCTCCAGCTCGTGGATGACGGGTTCGCCGACCGCCGCAAGGTCGCTCAGGTCCGGCAGGACGAATCCGCTGTCCGCGTCGAACTTGAGCTCGACCTCCAAGTGCTCGGTCATCCCGACCATCCCTTCCGCCGACTACCGGGGAATCCAGGGTGTCACGCGCGGATAACGGATGGAACAGGTCAGTTGTAACTGTGGCCGTGGACGTGGTCGGGGTCGGTGAAGCGCTGGATGTACAGCGGTTCGCCGAGCTTCTCCAGCAGGCCCAGCTCGGTCTCCAGATAGTCGACGTGCTGCTCCTCGTCCGCGAGGATGTGCTCGAAGATGCGGGCCGAGGTGACGTCGCCCTTGCGGCGCATGACCTCGATGCCGCGGCGCAACCGGACGATCGCCTCCATCTCGATGACCAGGTCGGACTCGAGCTGCTCCTTGACCGTCTGGCCGATGCGCAGCGGATTGAGCTTCTGGTAGTTCGGCAGCGCCTCGAGGAAGAGCAGCCGGTCGGTGAGGACCTCGGCGTGCTTCATCTCGTCGATGGACTCGTGCCGGGTGTGCTTGGCCAGCTTCACCAGGCCCCAGTTCTCCTGCATCTTGGCGTGCAGGAAGTACTGGTTGATGGCCGTCAGTTCCGCGGTGAGCTGCTCGTTGAGCAGCGCGATGATTTCGTTATCGCCTTCCATGACTACATCCAAGCACGGTTCCACGGCATGACGACAAGCCCGACGGCGTGTCGCCGTCAGGCTCGTGCGCCGCTCAGCGCGGCCCGCTGTCAGGGAGGGGGTCAGGCGGCGGGCTGCTTCACCCCCTTGCGGGCGCGGTGCTGCCGCTGCGGCCGGGCGGGGGCGGGGTCCTCGCCCTCCGCCGCGATCGCCGGCGCGGCCTCCGGGCTCCGCTCGTCGTCTTCGGCGGCGACCGGCTGCAGGGAGGCGGGGCCGCCGGTGAGGGCGTCCATCAGCTCCGAGGCGGTCCGCCACTCGCTCACCATGGTGCGGATGCGCCTGGTGCAGGTGCCGCAGCCGGGCTGCATGCCGCAGCCCTCCTTCACCGCGCGCGTGGTCTTCGCCCCGGCCGCGAGGCACTCGTGCACGGCGTCTTCGGTGACGGCGTTACAGATGCACACGTACATCGCGAAATCCTTAGGGGCGGTGATTAGGTTAGGCATCCCTAAGTTACATGAGGCTTGCCTTGCCTGACCAGACCCCTTCCGCCTCCCGCACCCGGTCTCCGGCACGGGGTGGCGGGTAAAAGCCCGTAAAACAAGGCACTCCAGGGCTTTGATCTCCTGGAGTGATGTAGGTCACATTTCGCTCATCGCTGCCTGCGCGCCCGTTCCCGCGCGGAGGAGACCGGCGCATGCGCGCTCCTGCGGCGCCCCCACAGCACCCAGCCGGCCAGCACGGTGAGGTTGGCCGAGAAGAAGAGCAGGAGGAGGTTGTGCCGGTCGAGCCAGCGCCCCTTCAGGGGCTCGTCGATGACCGGCAGCCCGAACAGCAGGGTGAGCAGCCAGGCGAGGATCGTCAGGGCGGCGTCGGCCAGGGTGTACCACCAGACGTGCTTCCCGCCCTCGACCAGGAGCCAGGCGGCGCCCGCCCAGGCGAGCAGGCAGGAAAAGATCATGAAGACGCCGACATAGCCCTCTATCTCGAAACCGCGGGGCAGTCCGAGGACCTGGGTCGAGAGGATGCCGCCGAACAACATGGCCCCCACCGCCCGCGCCACCTCGGGGTGGGGCTGCACCGGCGTCCGGGACATAGGGGTTTTCCTCCACAACAGTGGGATGATTCGTATTTGAGTTTGTACTACGAGTGGCAAACCGCAGGTCAAGCCTGTGTGCTTGCCCAGGAAACGTTCATGAATGGTCCTACGATCGGTGCATGACCTCAGTACTGCTCGCCGAGGACGACACGTCCATCTCCGAGCCTCTCGCGCGTGCGCTGCGGCGGGAGGGCTACAACGTCGAAGTGAGCCCCGATGGGCCCCAGGCCCTGGAGAGGGCCCTCGGTGGCGGCGTCGACCTCATAGTGCTGGACCTCGGGCTGCCCGAGCTCGACGGACTGGAGGTGGCGCGCCGGGTCCGCTCCGAGGGGCACGGCGTGCCCATCCTGATCCTCACCGCCCGGGCGGACGAGGTCGACACGGTGGTCGGCCTGGACGCCGGGGCCGACGACTACGTCACCAAACCCTTCCGGCTGGCCGAACTGCTGGCGCGGGTCCGGGCACTGCTGCGCAGGGGCAGCACCGAGACGCCGATCGTGCAGGGGGTCAGGATCGACGCCGAGTCGCGCCGGGCGTGGATGGGCGAGAACGAGCTGCAGCTGACCACCAAGGAGTTCGACCTCCTGCGCGTGCTGGTCCGCGACGCGGGCAAGGTGGTCACCCGCGAGCAGATCATGCGCGAGGTGTGGGACACCAACTGGTGGGGGTCGACCAAGACCCTCGACATGCACATCTCCTGGCTGCGACGCAAGCTGGGAGACGACGCCGCCAGCCCCAGGTACATCACCACCGTGCGGGGCGTCGGCTTCCGGTTCGAACGCGGAGACTGAAGACGACTCAGGCCGCCTCCGCCGGCCATGGGGGATGAATGAGACGCCGACTCGTACTGTCCACCCTCGGGGTGGCGGTCACGGCGATCCTTCTGCTCGGCATCCCGCTGGCCTACGTGGTCAGCAAGCTCATCTACGACGATGCCAAGCAGGGGTTGGAGACCGCGGCCGCCAGCCTGGTCAAGGAGGTGGAGGTACCGCTGGGTCAGGGCCGCAGGCCCGACCCGGCGCAGATCTCCGGCGCCTACCCGAACCTGTACGTCGAGATCAGGCTTCCCGACAACACGACGGAGACGGCGGGCCGGCCGCTCGAGGGGCCGGTCATGTCGGCCGTCAGCAGCCGGGGCGACGTCATGGTCACCGTCCACCGGCAGTACTCCGAGGTGCGCGACGAGGTGCTCCGGCAGCTGCTGCTGATCGCCAGCCTGGTGCTGCTGGGGGTGGCGATCGCGACCGGGATGGCGATCCTGCTGGCCCGCAGGCTGACCCTGCCGCTGGTCGACCTGGCCGACACCGCCGCCGGGCTGGGGACGGGCAACGCCAGGCCCCGGCGGCGCCGCTACGGAATCCCCGAGGTCGACACCGTGGCGGAGGTCCTGGACAACAGCGCGGTCCGGATCGCCGACCTGCTGGCGGCCAGCCGGGAGTTCGCCTCGGACGCCAGCCACCAGCTGCGCACCCCGCTCACGGCGCTGACCATGCGCCTGGAGGAGATGATCGAGGCCGCCGACTACCCCGACGTGGTGCGCGAGGAGGGGCACGCGGCGCTGGCCCAGGCCGAACGCCTGGTCGCGGTGGTGGAGCAGCTGCTGGCCAGGGCGCGGCACGACCGCACCGGCCAGGCGGTGCCGACCTCGATCGATCTGGTGATCGAGCAGCAGGTCGAGGAGTGGCGGCCGATCTTCGCCAAGGACGGCAGGCAGATCAGGATCGAGGGCGAGCCGGACCTGGTGGCGGTGGTGACGCCCAGCTGCCTGTCGCAGGTCCTGGCCACCCTGCTGGACAACTCCCTCATGCACGGGGAGGGCACGGTCACCATCCACACCCTGCTGACCCGGCAGAACGTGATCATCGAGGTGGGGGACGAGGGCCCCGGGGTCCCGCCGGAACTGGCCAGGAAGATCTTCGAACGGAACGTCAGCGGGGGCGGCGGCACCGGGCTCGGGCTCTACCTGGCCCGTTCGCTGGCGGCCGTGGACGGCGGCAGGCTGGAGCTGGTGCAGCCCAAGCCCGCGTTGTTCGCCTACCTCATGCGGCGCAAGGAGGACGCCCAGCTGGCCTCCGAACGGGTGGTCAGCGGCCCGGTCTGACCGGGGAGCCCGCCCGCGCGGTCCGGTGGCGTCCGGGGGCGGGCACGTCCGGGACCGCCTGCCCGGCCGGGAACGGCGGGTCCGGCGCGGGGCGCTCCGCCGGGGGCCGGCCCTCCTGGACCGTCCGGACGGCGGGCTCGGGCGCCATGAACACCCACTTGCGGTACGACCAGAAGCGGAAGACCGTGGCGGCGCCCGTGCCGACGATCAGCGCCAGGTTGGAGGCGATCGCCGTCCGCTGGTCCAGCACGTAGTAGCCGAACCCGATGAAGACCTGGGTGATGACCAGCCCGATGCCGTTGAAGGCGAAGAACAGCATGTACTCCCGGCCCAGGCCGCTGCGCTCGCGGTGGCGGAACGTCCAGTACCGGTTGGCGAAGTAGGCGAACGTGGTGGCGATCACGGTGGCCAGGGTGGTCGAGGTCATCGGTCCCAGCCCGAGCCCGGTGTGGAACACGTTGAACGCCGCGAAGGTGATCACGAACGAGATGGCGCCGACGCTGCCGAACTTGGCCAGTTCGCGGGCCATGCGGCGCAGCCGCGTACGGAGGTTCACCAGGAGGCTCACAGCAGAACGACCAGCCCTTCGGTCACGGAGTGTCCGCACACGCGGTGTGCGACGAGAACAGAACGTCACCCCGGTTCACGGACATTCCCGTCAGAGGGAAGCTCGGGGGGAGCGG
The DNA here is from genome assembly GCF_002995495.1 of Actinocorallia populi. GTDB lineage: Bacteria > Actinomycetota > Actinomycetes > Streptosporangiales > Streptosporangiaceae > Actinocorallia > Actinocorallia populi. Next base: position 138,994 of record NZ_PVZV01000013.1, read on the forward strand.
AGGCCGCTCACAGACTCTCCCGCAATCTCTCCCCCTTGGCTTTCGCCTGACGGTACAAATCTTGCTGGAACTCCAGCATCTTCGTGCTGAGTTCGGGATTTTCCGCGGCCAGGATACGCACGGCCAGCAGGCCGGCGTTGCGCGCGGCCCCCACGGCGACCGTGGCCACCGGTACCCCGGCGGGCATCTGGACGATCGACAACAACGAGTCCATGCCGTCCAGGTACTTGAGCGGGACCGGGACGCCGATCACCGGCAGGGGGGTGACGCTGGCCAGCATCCCGGGCAGGTGGGCGGCGCCCCCGGCGCCCGCGATGATCACCTTGAGCCCGCGTCCCGCCGCCGAGGAGCCGTACTCGATCATCTCGTGCGGCATGCGGTGCGCCGAGACCACGTCGGCCTCGAACTCCACGCCGAACTCCGCCAGCGCCTCGGCGGCGTCCTTCATCACCGGCCAGTCCGAATCGCTGCCCATGACCACGCCGACCTGCGGAGCCATCACTTCTCCCTCTCCTCGGGGTAGACCGAGCCCGGATCGCGCAGGTAGTCGACGGCGTGCGCCGCCCGCGCCCGCATGCGCTCCAGGTCCTCTCCGGTCACGTTCACATGGCCGATCTTGCGGCCGGGCCGTACGCCCTTGCCGTAGAAGTGGATCTTCGCGCCGGGGTCGTGCGCCATCACGTGCTCGTAGCGCGGGTAGAGGTCGGGGTCCTCGCCGCCGAGCAGGTTGCCCATGACCGTCCAGGCGGCGCTGGCGGCGGTGTCGCCCAGCGGCAGGTCGAGCACGGCCCGCAGGTGCTGCTCGAACTGGGAGGTGCGGCTGCCGTCCATGGTCCAGTGGCCGGAGTTGTGCGGCCGCATGGCCAGCTCGTTGACCACCACGCCGTCGGCGGTCTGGAACAGCTCGACCGCCAGCAGCCCCACCACGCCGAGCTCCTCGGCCAGCCGCAGGGCCAGCTCCTGGGCGTGCGCGGCGGTCTCGGGGTCCAGGTCGGCGGCGGGGGCGATCACCTCGACGCAGATGCCGTCCCGCTGGACGGTCTCCACCACCGGGTAGGCGGCGCCCTGGCCGTGCGGGGAGCGGGCGACCAGCGCCGCGAGCTCCCGCCGGAAGTCCACCCGCTCCTCGGCCATCAGCGGGGTGCCCGCCGCGAGCACCTCGGCGAGCACGGCGGCCGCCTCGTCCTCGGAGCCGACGACCCACACGCCCTTACCGTCGTAGCCGCCGCGGGTGGCCTTCAGCACGACCGGCCATCCGTGATTTCCGGCGAAGGCCGTGACATCGTCTTTGCCGTGGACCGGGGCGAACGCGGGGCAGGGAGCGCCCAGAGCGGACAACCGCTCGCGCATCACCAGCTTGTCCTGCGCGTGCAGCAGGGCGGCGGATCCGGGGTGGCAGACCACTCCGGCCTCCTCCAGCGCCCTGATGTGCTCGCCCGGCACGTGCTCGTGGTCCCAGGTGACCACGTCGCAGCCCTCGGCGAAGGCCAGCAGGTCCGCCAGGGACTCGTGCGAGCCCAGCCGCACGTCGGCGCAGACCATCGCCGCGGACTCGTCGGGGGCGCCGGCCAGCACGCGCAGCCGGACGCCCAGGGCGATCGCGGCCTGCTGGGTCATCCGGGCGAGCTGACCCCCGCCCACCATTCCGACAACAGGCATCTGACCAGGACTTCTCACAACGAGCAGCTTAGTGGGGGCGCACCATGATGTTTGACGGCACACCTACGATCATCGGGCACCGCGGTTGCGGATCGGGCCCGGCGGAGAACACGCTGGAGTCCCTGCTGAGGGCGGTGGACCTGGGGCTGGGCTGGGTGGAGGTCGATGTCCAGCGGGCCGCGGACGACGGTCTCGTGGTGCGGCACGACTTCACCTCCGAGGACGGTTCCTTCCTCGTCGACGGGCCCTGCGAGGGCCTGCTGCGGATCGAGGAGGTGTTCGAGGCGCTGCCCGATCACGTCGGCGTCGACGTGGACGTCAAGACGGTGCTGGAGGACGCGCTGGACCCGCGCACCGCCCCCCTGCTGGAGCGGGTGCTGCGCAGGGAGGCGCGCCGCAGGCCGCTGGTGGTCACCTCGTTCGACCCGGCGCTGCTGCTGGCCCTGGCCGGGACGGGCGTCCCGCGCGGCCTGCTGACCTGGCTGTGGTTCCCCATCGGCCACGCCGTGGCCACCGCCGCGGGACTGGGCCTGCAGGCGGTGGCCCTGCACACCGGGTCCTGCGAGCCCAGCCCCAAGCAGCGCCCGTTCGCCGACTGCCTGGAGGTGGCGCACAAGGCGGGCCTGGAGGTCATGGTCTGGTGCCCGCAGCCCGGTGACCTGCCGAAGTACCGGGCCGCCGACGCGGTGATCGTCGACGACGTCCCGGCCACGCTCACCGCGTGGGAGGAGATGGCGGCCGGGACGGGCTGAACCGCCGCCTACTTGAGGATCTGGCGGGCCATGACGACGCGCTGGATCTGGTTGGTGCCCTCGTAGATCTGGCAGATCTTGGCGTCGCGCATCATGCGCTCGACCGGGAAGTCCTGGGTGTAGCCGTAGCCGCCGAGCAGCTGGACGGCGTCGGTGGTGACGTCCATCGCCACGTCGGAGGCCAGGCACTTGCAGGCGGAGGAGACGAAGGTCAGGTCCGGGATCTCCTCGCCGTGGAAGGCGCGCTCGGACTTGATCGCCGCGTGGTAGGTCAGCTGGCGGGCGCCCTCCAGGCGCATCGCCATGTCGGCGAGCATGAACTGCACGCCCTGGAAGTCGCTGATCGGCTTGCCGAACTGCCTGCGCTCCTTGACGTAGCCGATGGCGTAGTCCAGGGCGCCCTGGGCGATGCCGAGGGCCTGGGCCGCGATGGTGATGCGGGTGTGGTCCAGGGTGGCCAGGGCGGTCTTGAAGCCGGTGCCCTCGGCGCCGATGATCCGGTCGGCCGGGATGCGCACGTCCTCCAGGATCACCTGGCGGGTGGGGGAGCCCTTGATGCCGAGCTTGCGCTCCTTGGGCCCGAAGGAGACGCCCGCGTCGGACTTCTCCACCACGAACGCCGAGATGCCGCGGGCGCCCTTGTCGGGGTCGGTCACGGCCATCACGGTGTAGTACTCCGACACGCCCGCGTTGGTGATCCACATCTTGGTGCCGTTGAGCACCCAGTGGTCGCCGTCGCGTACCGCGCGGGTCTTCATGCCCGCGGCGTCGGACCCGGCTTCGGGCTCCGAGAGCGCGTAGGAGAACATGGCCTCACCACGTGCCACCGGCGCCAGGTACTTCTTCTTGAGTTCCTCGCCGCCGGACAACAGAACAGGAACGGTGCCGAGCTTGTTCACCGCGGGGATGAGCGAGGAGGACGCGCAGGCGCGCGCCACCTCCTCGATCACGATCACGGTGGCCAGCGCGTCGGCCCCGTTGCCTCCGTAGGCTTCGGGGATGTGGACGGCGTGCAGGTCGTTCTGCACGAGCGCGTCCAGGGCCTCCTGCGGGAAACGCGCCTGGTCGTCGACCTCGGCGGCATGCGGCGCGATCTTGGTGTCGGCGAGTTCGCGGATCGTCCGCCGGAGCAGCTCGTGCTCCTGTGACGGAGCGTAGGCGGGAAAGTCAGAGCTCATGCCAGGCATGCTACCCGCCAGTAGGAAAAGGGAGGTTTGCGGTGGTGAGACGGCTGACGGTCATCGGGACCGGCTACCTGGGCGCTACCCACGCGGCATGCATGGCCGAGCTCGGCTTCGAGGTCCTCGGCATCGACGTCCTGCCCGACAGGATCGAACGGCTGTCCGCCGGAGACCTCCCCTTCTACGAGCCCGGCCTGCCGGAGGTGCTGCGCCGCAACCTGGAGAACGGCCGCCTGCGCTTCACCACCTCCTACGAGGAGATCGCCGAGTTCGGCGACGTGCACTTCGTGTGCGTGGGCACCCCGCAGAAAGCCGGCGAGTACGCCGCCGACGTCTCCCACGTCGACGCCGCGATCACCGCGCTCGCCCCGCTGCTGACCCGGGAGGCCCTGGTCGTCGGCAAGTCCACGGTCCCCGTCGGCACCGCCTCCCGGGTCGCGGACCTGCTGGCGCGGCTGGCCCCCGCACCCGGGGTGGAACTGGCCTGGAACCCCGAGTTCCTGCGCGAGGGCTACGCCGTCCAGGACACCCTGCGCCCCGACCGGCTGGTGATCGGCGTGCGGTCCGAGCGCGCCGAGCGCGTCCTGCGCGAGGTCTACGCCCGCCAGCTCGCCGACGGCGTCCCGCTGGTGGTCACCGACTTCGCCACCTCGGAGCTGGTCAAGGTCTCGGCGAACGCCTTCCTGGCCACCAAGATCTCCTTCATCAACGCCATGGCCGAGGTCTGCGAGGCCACCGGCGCCGACGTCACCAAGCTCTCGCAGGCGCTGGCCCACGACGACCGCATCGGCGGCAGGTTCCTCGGCCCCGGCCTCGGCTTCGGCGGCGGCTGCCTGCCCAAGGACATCCGGGCGTTCATGGCCCGCGCCGGCGAGCTCGGCGTCGACCAGGCGCTGTCGTTCCTGCGCGAGGTCGACGCCATCAACATCCGCCGGCGGATGCGCATGATCGACCTGGCCCGCGACCTGCTCGGCGGATCGTTCCAGGGCCGCAGGGTCTGCGTGCTGGGCGCCGCGTTCAAGCCGAACTCCGACGACGTGCGCGACTCGCCCGCCCTCGACGTCGCCGTCGGGATCCGCGACCAGGGCGGCGACGTCACCGTCTACGACCCGCAGGCCCTGGACAACGCCCGCAAGGCCCAGCCGTCCCTCGGCTTCGGGGAGTCGGCCCTGGAGGCCGCGGCCCGGGCCGACGTCGTCCTGCTGCTCACCGAGTGGCGGGAGTTCCGCGACCTCGACCCCCGGGTGCTGGGCGCCCGGGTGCGGACGCGCAACATCGTGGACGGCAGGAACACCCTGGACCCCGAACGCTGGCGCGCCGCCGGCTGGACCTACAAGGCGCTGGGCCGCCCCTGACGCGGGGCGCTCACCGGTCCTTGGTGAGACCCAGGCCGGGCGGGCTGGTCAGGAAGCCCAGGCCCCAGGAGATGTGCATGGTCGCGTAGACGAACGGCAGGCAGAGCCTGGCCTTCCAGGGCAGCTCCTCGCCGGTCAGCAGGGTGCCGCCCACCGGGATCGCCAGGAAGTAGCCGACCGGCAGGATCCAGCCCGGCCAGAAGCCCGCCAGCCCGGCGACGGTGCCCACCAGGATCCCGGCGACCGCCAGCGGCGGGGCCAGGTAGCGCAGGTTCAGCGTGCCCTGGTGCTCGCGGCCCACCACCCGCCGCCAGCGGCCGGTGTAGAAGAACTGCTTGGCCAGCTGCTTGAGGTCGGGCCGGGGCCGGTAGGTGACCCGCATCGCCGGGGTGAACCAGATCCGTCCGCCGGTCTGGCGGATCCGGTGGTTCATCTCCCAGTCCTGGGCCCGCACGAACGTCTCGTCGTAGCCGCCGACCCGCTCCAGCGCGCTGCGCCGGAACGTGCCCAGGTAGACCGTCTCCACCTCGCCGGCCTCGCCGCCGGTGTGGAAGCGGGCGTTGCCGACGCCGAACTTCGACGTCATCGCCCGCGCCACCGCCTTCTCGAACGGGGTGACGCCCTCGGCCGCCATCAGCCCGCCCACGTTGTCGGCGCCGTGGGCCTCCATGGTCTGCACCGCGACCCGGATGTAGTCGGCGGGCAGCAGGGAGTGCCCGTCCACCCGGACGATGATGGAGTACTGGGACGCCTTGATCGCGATGTTCAGCCCGTTGGGGGTGCGCCCCGTGGGGTTGCGCGCGAGGATGACCCGCGGATCGCGCTCGGCCAGGCGGCGGGCGATCTGCTCGGTCCGGTCCTTGGACGGGCCGAGGGCGAGCACGAGTTCGAGCTCACCCGGGTAGTCCTGCGCCATGATGCGGTTCACCGCGTCCTCGAGGTGGCGTTCCTCGTTGAGAACGGGCATGACGACGGATACGGCCGGCCAGGTGGTGCGCGGCTCGCCGTCAGCGTGGAGAGACTGATTCATGACGGCGCCACGGTAACGTATCCAGCCAGGTCCGCAGGCCACGATCGGAGGGATTTCCGTCCGTCGGGGTGGAGCGAAGGGGGCTGGACATGGCCGGGGACGACGACCCGATCGAGCAGTACTTCCGCCCCAGACCTGCGGGGGCGGAGGGTCCGGGAGGGCCCGTGGCCGACGACAGCGGCAGCTGGGACGCCGTCGCCGTCGACAGCGAACGCGCGCCGAAGGTGAAGCTCGACCCGCCGCGCGGCCGCCGCAGGGCGGGCGGCCCAGGCTCGGCCCGCGAGGCCGTGCGCCGCCGCCGCAACCTGCTGGCGACCGCCTCCGTCTCCGCCGTGGTGCTGTTCGCCTCCGGCACCGCCTGGGGCTTCCAGGAGTTCCTCAAGGACAAGATCCAGACCATCGACATCGAGCTGCCCCAGGGCTCCGGGCCGCGCGGCGCGATGAACATCCTGCTCGCCGGGGTGGACAAGCGCGACGGCATGAGCGAGGCGGACATCAAGCGGCTGCACCTGGGCCGCGAGGCCGGGGCGCGCTCGGACACGATGATGCTGATGCACGTCTCCGAGGACCGCGACAAGGTGACGGTGGTCAGCCTCCCGCGCGACACCCTGGTGACCATCCCCGCCCACAAGAGCACCCAGGGGCGCCGGGTCGCCTCCCAGCAGGGCAAGCTCACCTGGGCGTACTCCTACGGCGGCGCCCAGCTGATGAAGGACACCGTCGAGGCGCACACCGGGCTGGTCATCGACCACTACGTCGAGGTCAACTTCCTGGGCTTCCTCAAGGTCGTCGACGCCGTCGGCGGGGTGGAGGTCTGCACCGAGCAGCCCATCGACGACCGCGCCAGCGGCCTGAAGCTCAGTCCCGGCAAGCACCACGTGGACGGCGCGACCGCGCTGGCCTACGCCCGGGTCCGGCACGGCCTCGGCGAGGACATCGGGCGCATGCAGCGCCAGCAGGCGTTCGTCTCGTCCCTGCTGCGCCAGTCGCTGGCCAAGGTCAAGGACCCGGTGCGGGGCACCAGGGTGCTGTCCGCGATGCTGGGGGCCGTCCGGGTGGACGAGGGCCTGAAGAAGCACTCCACCGAGCTTGCCGACCAGTTCAAGGACCTGTCGCTGGACGACGTGAAGTTCGTGAAGGTGCCGCTGAAGGACCCGGCGGGCACCGCGCTGCTCGGCGGGATCAACCAGTCCGTGGTCCTGTGGGACGAGGGCGAGGCCCGCAGCATGTTCCGCAAGATCGACCGGGACGAGCCGCTGGTGGAGCCGAAGCCCGCACCGGCCGCCACCGAGAAGCCGCTGACCGTCCCGCCGGAGCAGATCGACGTCCGGGTGCGCAACGGCACCGGCGTCACCGGCGTGGCCAAGAAGGCCAGCGCCGGGCTGACCGCCGCCGGCTTCCGCGCCCCCTGGGTGACCGGCGTCGTGCAGCGCCGCGACATCAAGCCCACGCTCATCCGCTACGGCCCGTCCCGCGCCGACTCGGCCCGCACCCTCGCGGCGTCGATCCCGTTCGCCGAGCTGCAGAAGGTCGACGCGCTGGGAAGCGGGATCGAGGTCGTGGTGGGCAGCGACTGGGCCAGGCCGAAGAAGGTCGAGACCGCCGCCGAGGCCAAGGAGCCCGACTACGAGACCAGGACCGCTACGCAGAACCTGTGCGGGTAGCCGCCAGGTGCTCGGCCAGCACCAGGTCGAGGGGGTGGGTGACCTTGAGCAGCCGCTCGTCGCCCGCCACCACCCGGATGGGCACCTGCGGCAGGTAGCGGTGCACCACGCCGCAGTCGTCGGTGGCGACGAACTCCGGGTCCTTCAGCGCCAGCTCGTAGGCCGCGCGCAGGGTGCCGAGCCGGAACCCCTGGGGGGTCTGGAACCGCGCCAGGCTCGGCCGCGGCGGCATGTCGCGGACCAGCTCCCCCGAGACGGACACCACGGTGTCGGTGACGGGCAGCGCCACCGCGACGGACTCGTGGGTCCGCAGCCCCGCCAGGCAGCGGTCCAGCACGTCGTGCTCGACGAACGCGCGGGCGGCGTCGTGGAACAGGACGCGCGCGTCGTCCGGCTCGCCGCCCATCGCCTCCATCGCCCGGAGCGTGGAGGCGGTGCGGGTCTCGCCGCCCTCGACGACCTCCACCCGGCCGCCGTACGGGGCGGCGATCTCCTCGGCCGCCGCCACGTGGCCCGGCGCCATGATGAGGACGACCCGGTCCAGAAGCCGCGATGTCGCGAAGGTCTCCACCGGGTAGGCCAGCAGCGGACGCCCGCCGACCTCGATCAACTGCTTCGGCCGGCCCGCGCCGACCCGCAGGCCGACGCCCCCGGCGAGGATCACACCGGCTGTTTTCACCTGGTACTCCTCCGTTCCCCGTCCGTACACCCACTAGGCTGAGGGCTTTGATCTGACCTGCTGTGTTGGAGGCCGCGAGTGACGTTCGTGGTGCTGGCCACCGAGCCAGGCGACCCGACAGCCGAGCTCGCGTATGACGACCGGGTGACCGTGCTCGGCCGGCTGCTGGAGCAGCTGGCGGCACACAACGTATCGGACGTGCGCGTCGTCGCCCGGCCCGAGGCGGCCTCGGTGCTGCGCAAGAACGGCCGCAAAGTGATCGAGTCGCCGGACCTGGCGACCGACCTGTTCGAGATCGGGAAACTGGCGCGCGCGGCGGGGGAGGTCTACCTCGCGCACGCCGACCTGGTGATCAGCGAAGAGCTGCTGATCCGCCTGCTGCGCGACAAGACCACCACGGCGGTCACCGCCAAGCAGCCGGTGACCGGCACCCGGCCGGCCGTCCGCATCGCCCGCCGGCGGGTGGTCTCGGCCGGCTCGCCCTTCCACCAGGTCACCGACCCGGGCGGGGTGTTCCGCGGCGCGCTCAAGGTCGTCGACACCCGCCTGCTCGCCGAGCTGTGCGACCGGCTGACCATGCTGGTGGACCTGCTGCCGAAGGTGGACGTGCCGGTCCGCCAGCTCGGCCGCCGCTCCGCCGACGGGCTCGAGGTGTTCGTCGACAACGAGGCGCGCGACGAGTTCGACCGCGCCGTCGCGCAGGACCCCGTGCTGGCCGCCACCGCCCCGCGCGGCGACGACGCCGCGGGCCTCCTGCTGGTCGCCCTGGCCCGCGCGGGGACGCCGGTCGCCGCCCGCAACGTCGACGTCCTGGTCTGCGAGCGCGTCCTCGCCCCCGAGCAGGCCGCGGCCGCCCGCCGGGCCGTCGAGGCCGTCGACGAGGACCGGGTCAGGCTGGACACGGCGGTGAAGTCCAACGACGGCTTCTTCACCACGTACTTCGTCAGCAGCTACTCCAAGTACCTCGCCCGCTGGGCGGCGCGGATGCGGCTCACCCCCAACATGGTGACCTGCATCTCCATGGCGATCGCCGCGGTCGCCGCCCTGTGGTTCGCCGACGGCACCCGCACGGGCCTGGTCACCGGCGGGATCCTGCTGTACTTCGCCTTCGTCTTCGACTGCGTGGACGGCCAGGTCGCCCGCTACACCCGCCAGTTCTCCACGCTGGGCGCCTGGCTGGACGCCACCTTCGACCGGGCCAAGGAGTACCTGGCCTACGCCGGCCTGGCCGTCGGCTACAGCGCCGCGGGCCTCGGCGACGTCTGGGGCCTGGCCTGCGCCGTGATCATCCTGCAGACCTGCCGCCACATGGTCGACTTCAGCTTCGCCGTCCACAAGGGCGCGGCGCCGCCGGCGCCGATCAAGGAGCTCCCGCTGGACGTCCCCGACGACAGCCTGCTCGACCCGCCCGCACGGCAGCCCGCGCGCCGCGGCGGCCTGGGCATGCTGGCCGTGCGGGCGAGCGCCGCGCTGGAGCGCGTCCCCGGCGCCCGCTGGGCCAAGAAGATCATCATCCTGCCGATCGGCGAGCGCTTCGCCCTCATCGCCCTGACCGCGGCGTTCTTCGACGCCCGCGTCACGTTCCTGGCCCTGCTGGCCTGGGGCGGCCTCGCCGCCGCCTACACCCTCTCCGGCCGTGTTCTGAGGTCCCTGGCATGACCGTCGTCGACACCCAAGCGCGCGCCGCGGCGCGCACCGCGCAGCAGCTCGCCTACCGCGACGACGGGCCGGTCTCCCGAGCCCTCGGCGGCCTGGCCCGCGGGCGCCTGGCACCGCTGGCGCCGACCCTGGTCGTCGGCGCGCTGTCGGTCCTCATGCTGGTCGTGGGCGCCCGGACGGGCGATCTGCCGGCGCTGCTGGCGCCCGCCGTCCTGCTGACCCTGCTGGTCGGCCCCACCTCGGCGCACCCGCACGGCGGCAGGCTCGACTGGCTCGTCCCCCCGGCGATCAGGGGCATCGAGTATGGTTACCTCGCTGTGCTCGGGTTCAGCCAGGGGGTCTCGCGCCCGCTGGTCTACACGCTGCTCGCGGTGCTGGTCTACCACCACTACGACACCGTCTACCGGACCCGCCAGGGACTGTGGCCGCCCGACTGGGTGTACCGGGCCGGACTCGGCTGGGACGGCCGGATGCTGGTCGCCGCGGGAGCCGCGGCGGCCGGGTTCGCCACCCCCGCCTACGCCGTCCTCGCGCTTTATCTGGGCGTGCTGTTCGGGTGGGAGAGTGTCCGCACCTGGCTGGAGACGGAGCGCGGCAGCACAGGTGCCGAAGTTGATCTTGAAGAGGAGGCCGGCGCATGATCGGCATGATTCTGGCGGCCGGCGCGGGACGCCGACTCCGCCCGTACACCGACACCCTGCCCAAGGCGCTGGTGCCGGTCGATGGTGAGACCACCATCATGGACATCTCGCTGCGCAACCTCGCCGCGGCGGGGCTGGACGAGGTCGTCATCGTCGTGGGCTACTGCGCGGGCGCCGTCGAGGAGCGCAAGGCGGCCCTGGAGGAGAAGTACGGCGTGCGCATCACGCTCGTGCACAACGACAAGGCCGAGGAGTGGAACAACGCCTACTCCATGTGGCTGGCCCGCGAGCACTTCGCCAAGGGCGTCCTCATGGTGAACGGCGACACGGTCCACCCGGTCTCCGTCGAGAAGACGCTGCTGGCGGCCCGCGACCCCGAGAAGGCCTCCATCCTCCTGGCGGTCGACGACGTCAAGAAGCTCGCCGACGAGGAGATGAAGGTGATCCTCTCGCCCGAGGGCACCCTCCAGCGCATCACCAAGCTCATGGACCCGTCCGAGGCCGCCGGCGAGTACATCGGCGCGACCCTGCTGGAGCCGGCCGCCGCCGAGGCGCTGGCCGACGCGCTCCGGGCCACCTTCGAGAAGGACCCCGACCTCTACTACGAGGACGGCTACCAGGAGTACGTCAACCGGGGCGGCACCATCGCCGTCGCGCCCATCGGCGAGGTCTCCTGGGTCGAAGTGGACAACCACGACGACCTCGAGAAGGCCAGGGAGATCGCGTGCCGCTACTGACGCGGATGCTGACCGCGCCGCTGTCGATCGACGTGCGGCGCGGCGCGATCGCGTCCCTCGGCGAGCTGCTGGCCGACCGGCGGATCGCCACCGAGGGACGCGTGGCCGTCGCGGTCGGTCCCGGCCAGGGCGACGTCATCGCCGAGCACGTGCGGCCCACGCTCGCCGAGTGCGAGGTCTTCCGGGTGCCGGGCGGCACCGTCGACGCCGCCGTCGAGCTGGGCGGCCGGCTGCGCGGCGGCTCCTACGAGGCGGTCGTCGCGATCGGCGGCGGCAAGACCATCGACGCCACCAAGTACGCCGCGACCCTCGCGGGCATCCCGATGGTGTCGGTCGCCACGAACCTGTCGCACGACGGCATCTGCTCCCCGGTCGCCTCCCTGGAGCACGACAAGGGCAAGGGCTCCTTCGGCGTCGTCATGCCGATCGCCATGATCGTCGACCTGGACTACGTGCGGGCCGCCCCCGAGGGCCTGGTGCGCTCGGGCGTCGGCGACGTCGTCAGCAACCTGTCGGCGGTCGCCGACTGGGAGCTGGCGCACGCCGAGACCGGCGAGCCCATCGACCGGCTCGCGCTGACCGTCGCGCGCACCGCCGCCGAGGCGCTGATCCACCAGCCCGCCTCGATCGAGTCCGACGCCTTCCTGACCGTGCTGGCCGAGGGCCTGGTGCTCTCGGGCATGGCGATGTCGTTCGCGGGCTCCTCCCAGCCGGCCAGCGGCGGCGACCACGAGATCCTGCACGCGATCGACCGGCTCTTCCCCGGCACCGGCAACCACGGCGAGCTCGCCGGGCTCGGCGCCCTGTTCTGCCACTTCCTGCGCCGGGAGTACCTCGGCGAGGAGCCGCGGCGGGCGCAGATCGTCGCGGACTGCCTGAGCCGGCACCGGCTGCCGCTCGTCCCCGGGGACGTCGGCCTCAACGCCGAGCAGTTCGCCCAGGCCGTCGCCTTCGCGCCCTCCACCCGGCCGGGCCGCTACACCGTCCTGGAGTACCTCAACCTGGACGAGGCGAAGATCCGCACCGCGGTGGGCAAGTACCTACAGGAGTTCGGTAGCTGAGATGCCCCCCAGGAACTACAGCCTCAAGGAGATCCGGGAGAAGGGCCAGCCCCCCGGCCTGAAGGACCGCCGCAACGAGGAGCACTGGGCCGGACGGCTCTACGCCCGCTCGTTGTCGCCGTTCCTGACCTGGATCTCGCTGCGGGCCGGGCTCTCGCCCAACCAGCTGACCTACCTGATGATCCTCTCCGGGCTCGGCGCCGGCGTGGTGTTCGCCTGGGGCACCGGCCTGGTCAGCGCGATCGTCGGCGCGCTCCTCGTCCAGCTCTACCTGGTGCTGGACTGCACGGACGGCGAGGTCGCCCGGGTCACCGGCCGCACCTCCATCACCGGCGTCTACCTGGACCGGCTCGGCCACTACTTCTCCGAGGTCGCCGTCGTCATCGGCCTCGGCTTCCGCGCGGAGAAGCAGTTCGACCTCCCCTGGGGCCAGGGCGGCTGGATCATGCTCGGCCTGCTCGGCGCGCTCGGCGTGGCGCTGATCAAGGCCGAGACCGACAACGTCGTGGTGGCCCGCGCCAAGTCGGGGCTGCCCGCCGACCCGCCCGGGGGAGACCGCGCGCTGCGGCCCACCTCGACCTGGCTGGCGCTGGCCCGACAGGCGGCGTCCCTGCTGAAGTTCCACCGCATCATCGGCGCCGTCGAACTGTCGCTGCTGATCCTCGCGGCCGCGGTGCTGGACCGCGTGTTCGACCTGCCCGTTCCCGCGGGTGAGGGGAATTTCGGGTGGTTCTCCTACTCGCCGCTCGACGAGGCGGCGTTCAAGCCAGGACTCGGGGGTTACTTCGGGTCGCCGGTCGAATGGTCGGTGACGAGGGGACTGCTGGTGGCCGTCGCGGCCGTCGCCGTTCTGCAGACGGTTCTGCACTTCGTGAGCATCGTCGCCTCGCGGCGGCTGAAGTAGAAGAGGTTTTCGTGAAGCTCTCGGTCGTGGTCCTGACGATGGGGAACCGCCCGGTCGAGCTGGACCGTGCGCTGCGCAGCGCGCTGAACCAGAAGGACGTGGACGTCGAGGTCGTCATCGTCGGCAACGGCGTGCGCGGCGACTGGACTCCGCCGGTGGAGGACGCTCGCATCCGGACGCTGCTGCTGCCCGAGAACATCGGCGTCCCCGCCGGACGCAACCGGGGCGTGCAGGAGACGACCGGCGACATCGTGATCTTCCTGGACGACGACGGGCACTACCCGTCGCTGGAACTGGGCAAGCGGCTCCAGTCGATGTTCGAGGCGGACCCGGGGCTCGGCATCGTGTCCTTCCAGATCAAGGACCCGGACGGCGGCCCCGGCCAGCGCCGCCACGTGCCGCGGCTGCGCGCGGGCGACCCCGGCAGGTCCTCGCCCGCCACGACGTTCCTCGGCGGGGCGAGCGCGGTCCGCCGCGCGGCCTTCGACGCGGGCGGCGGCCTGCCGGAGAACTTCTTCTTCGCCCATGAGGAGACCGACCTCGCCTGGCAGGTGCTGAACGCCGGCTACCGCATCGTCTACGACGCGGAGTCCGTGATGTGCCACCCGCCGACCCTGGCGACGAGGCACGCGTCCTTCTACCGGTACAACGCGCGCAACCGGGTGTGGCTGGCCAAGCGGAACCTGCCCTGGCCGATCGCGGTGGTTTACCTCGCCGACTGGGTGGGCATCACGGTCCTACGCGAACGTAAGATGGACGCTCTGAAGCCCTGGTTCAAGGGCTTCGTTGAAGGTTGCCGTAACGACGCGGGGCCACGTCGGCCCATCAGCTGGCGGACGGCCTGGCGGATGACCCGTACCGGGCGCCCGCCGATCGTCTGAGAGCGGTCTTCCGGTTTGGTTTGACTCGCATCGGGGGAGAGCGTAGAGTTCTCTCTTGTGCCCAACCGGGGCGCGGGACGCCTGAGCGGTCTGAGATCGCGGCGGCCGGCCGGTGGGCGAAAAGCCAGGAAAAACAGAGGTATGCTACTGCATTACCTTTTTTGGAATGGCAGGCGGAAACAAACCGAATTGACAGTCGGCGAGGATCTGCTAAATTAGAAACATCGCAGCGAGGGAAACGCCGAAAGGCGCAGAACGAACTGCGAGGGTCCCACTCCAGGGAAATCCGGTCGAAAGAACGGATTTGACAGGGAAGAAAGACCTGATAAGTTGAACGAGTTGCTCCGGAGGAAGCCCGCGAGGGTGGACGAAAGAGCGAGTCCGTTTCTTGAGAACTCAACAGCGTGCTAAAAGT
>NZ_PVZV01000014.1 GCF_002995495.1 Actinocorallia populi
TGACCAACAACACACCAAATCTCCAAGTCTTGGCTGTGTGCTCGCGTCCCTGTGCGGTTCCCGGAAAACAGCCGGCAACCGTACAACTGAATACTTACCGCACGTCCGCAACGTTACGTGCTCAAGAGCTCGGCCTGCCACCGGCAGCGCTGAAGAAACTTGCGGCGGTTATGGCGGAGGGGAGACACCCGGTCCCATCTCGAACCCGGAAGTTAAGCCCTCCAGCGCCGATGGTACTGCATGGGAGACTGTGTGGGAGAGTAGGTCACCGCCGCAATCAACATCAGGAAAGGCCCCGGACATCGTCCGGGGCCTTTCCGCATTTCCGGGGAATTTCCCCTGCCGTTTCGGTGGGTCGCCTGGCTTCGCCCCGCACGGATGCGCCGGGTTCAGTGGACGGTGAAGTGGAGCTGGTCGGTGGCGAGGCGGGTGAGGCGGGGGCCGTCGATGTCGTGGCCGAGGCCGGGCTGGGTGAGGGGGACGGCGACGACGCCGCCGTGGGCGCGCAGCGGCGGTGTGAGGTATTCCGGGCCGCCGACGAACTCGGTGATGTCGCTGGGGAGGGTGCAGCCGGGCAGACTGGCGAGGGCGACGGATGCGGCTTTGCCGATGCCGAAGACGCCGGAGCCGCCGCACCAGACGTCCCAGCCGGCGGCGTAGGCGCGGTCGTGGGCGCCGCGGGCGGTCGTGAGGCCGCCGAGGCGGCTGACGCGGAGGCTGAGGGCGCGGCCGGCGTCCATGGCGATCGCGGCGTCGAGGGCGTCGAGGTCGCCGATGTCGGGTGCGACGGCGGCGCGGACGGAGCGTTGCAGCACCGCGTGGGTGGCGAGGTCGGCGAAGGGGCGCTCGATGGCGACGAGGCCGTACTCGTCGAGGGACTCCAGTGCCGCGAGGTGTTCGGGGGTGTCGGTGTAGGAGCGGGACCCGTCGACCTGGAGGGCGAGGGTGGGGTAGGCCTGCCGGACGACGCGCAGTGGTTCGACGTCCCAGCCGGGGCGGATCTCCAGGGTGACGCGGGTGTGGCCGCCGCCGACGTACCGGTTGACCAGTGAGGGCAGCCCGTCGAGGTGCGGCTGGCAGGGGATGCGGGCGCCGGTGACGACGGACGTGCGGGTGCCGCCGAGGGCGTGGGCGACGGGGACGCGGTGCACGCGGCCCCACAGGTCCCAGGCGGCGATCTCGACGGCGGCGGTGGCGCGCGGCCCGCCGAGGGCGCAGAGCCCGCCGAGGTCCTCGGGCCGCTCCCATTCCAGGCCGCGCAGGGCCGGTCCGAGCCGCTGCGCGAGGTCGGTCCACGTCCCGTCGTCCAGGAGGGCGCTCTCGCCCCAGCCGACGGTGCCGTCCTCGGCGGTGAGGCACACCAGGGCGCTCTCGGGACGGCGGCCGCGGTGCAGCGCGACCCGGTAGGCCCGGAACTCCACGATGGTGGGCACTGTCCCCGCCTTTCGTCCCTCGTCGCCGGCGCTCTCGCCTTTCATGATCTCATGTCCCGCACCCGCCTCCCGAAAGCCTAACAAGTGCTCGGTAGGGTGACCGTATGACGATTCCCCAGTATCCGCAGGGCCGAGGTCTGCTCACCGGCAAGGTCGTCGTGATCACCGCGGCGGCGGGCGCGGGCATCGGCGGCGCCACCGCCCGCCGCTGCCTGGAGGAGGGCGCCTCGGTGGTGATCAGCGACGCCCACGAGCGCAGGCTCGCCGGGTCGCTCGAGGAGCTCGCGAAGGAGTTCGGCGCGGACCGGGTGGCGGCGCTGCCCTGCGACGTGACCGAAGAGGCGCAGGTCCTGGCGCTGTACGAGCACGCCAAGGCGACCTTCGGGCGCGTCGACGTCGCGGTCAACAACGCGGGTCTCGGCGGCACCGACGAGCTCGCCGACATGGCCGACGAGCGCTGGGAGCGGGTCCTGGACGTCACCCTCAACGGGACGATGCGCTGCACCCGCGCCGCTCTGCGCCTGATGCGCGAGCAGGGAACCGGAGGCGCGATCGTCAACAACGCCTCGGTCGTCGGCTGGCGGGCCCAGCGCGGCCAGTCCCACTACGCCGCCGCCAAGGCCGGGGTGATGGCGCTGACCCGCTGCGCCGCGCTGGAGGCGGCCGACCACGGGGTGCGGATCAACGCGGTCGCGCCGTCCCTGGCGATGCACCCGCACCTGGTGAAGGTGACCAGCGAGGAACTGCTCGACGAGCTCACCTCCCGCGAGGCGTTCGGCCGCTACGCCGAGCCGTGGGAGGTCGCCAACGTGATCATCTTCCTGGCGGGCGACCAGTCGTCCTACCTGACCGGAGAGGTGATCTCCGTCAGCAGCCAGCACCCCTGAGCGGGCGCGGGTTCAGGAAGGGCAGGCCTCGTCCAGGGAGACGGGCCGGGCGGGATCGGGGGACGTCGGGCTCGCCGTGGCGGGGGCCGCCGTCCGCACCGCGGCTGTCGGGGCCTGGCGTCCGGGCTTCGCGACCGCCCGCGCGGCCCGCGCCCGGATGAGGTCGTAGTCCGGTCCGGCCGGGTCGATCAGGGGAGGCACGAACGGGAGGCTGGTGATGCGCCCCCGGCTCTTCACCTTCTCGGCCAGCTCCAGGAAGGCCGGCAGCAGGGAGGGCGGGATGTCGGTGGAGACGGTGCGCCGCGCGGCCGTCACCAGCTGCTGGAAGCGCGGGAGGAGCCGGTGCGGCTCGGCCTGGCGGGCCATGGCGCGCATGAGGCACTTCTGACGGGCCATGCGGACGTAGTCATCGCTGCCGGTCCGGGACCGCCCGTACCACAGGGCCTGGGTCCCCGTCAGCCGGTGGCGCCCGGCGGGGAGCAGCCCCTCGTCCCGCCTGCCGTAGGCGATGTCCTCGGGGATCGTCACCTCGACCCCGCCCATCGCGTCGATGAGCATGGCGAACCCCCGCATGTCGACGAGGACGTGGTGGTGCACCGGCTGCCCGAGGACCGCCTCGACGACGGGGCGCAGCAGGGCGGGGCCGCGGCTGTCGCGCGGCACCCCCGGCACGACCTCCGGGTGGTCCTCGGCGTACTGGTAGACCTCGTTCAGCATCCCCGGTGTCATCGGCCCGTCGCCGGCGAACCCGTCGGGGAAACGTTCGCGGGCGGGTCCGGGCGGCATCGGTACGCGTTCGAGGTTGCGGGGGAGGCTCATCAGGACGGTGTCGCCGGTGCGGGTGTCGACGCTGGCGAGGGTGATGCTGTCGGTGCGCACCCCGAACCGGTTGCGGCCGGCGTCCCCGCCGAGCAGCAGGACGTTCAGCCGGGGCAGGCCCGCCCAGGGGCCCGAACGGCCGTCGGCCCTGGCGTGGTCGGACGACGTGAAGATGGAGAGCAGCGCGCCCCGGTAGAGGAAGGTGGCGTGGGCGACGACGACGAACGGCGTGGAGACGGCCAGGCACAGCAGGAGCACCACGCCGGAGGCCGCGGCCCGCCTCGGCGCGGGCATCCTCGCGGGCCGCACCAGGAACCAGGAGCGGACGACGACGCCCACCCACACCGCGGCAAGCACGAGGCCGGCGGTCGCGGTGACCGCCAGCCAGCCGGGGCTGAACGCCAGCCTGAGCAGCTGCGGCCGGTGGCCGAGGGGCACGGTGGCGGCCAGCCCGGCGATCGCCGTGTGGCAGACCAGGAGCGCCGCGCCGGTCCGCACGCGTCCCGTCCGCAGATGGGCCACCCCCCACAGCAGGGTGGACGCCGCGGTCAGCGCCAGGGCGCTGGGCAGCCCGTCCCGCCGTCGCCGACGTGCCATGCGCGGATCCCCCTCCCGCAAGATCAAGTCCGGGAGGATCAGCGTGAGCCATCCGGGCGCGGTGTGCCAGTCACGTCACGGCGTGTCACCGAAGGGAATGCTCACCAGCTGCTCGACAGCGGCATCCCCTCGGCGTAGCCCGAGGCGCTCTGCACCCCGACGACGGCCCGCTCGTGGAACTCCTCCAGCGTCGCCGCCCCCGCGTAGGTGCAGGAGCTGCGCAGCCCGGCGACGATCCAGTCGACGAGGTCCTCCACTCCGGGGCGCTGCGGGTCGAGGAACATCCTCGAGGTGGAGATGCCCTCCTCGAACAACGCCTTGCGGGCCCGGTCGAACGGGCTGTCCTCGCTGGTGCGCAACCGCACCGCGCGGGCGGAGGCCATGCCGAAGCTCTCCTTGTACAGCCGCCCGCCGGCGTCGTGCTGCATGTCCCCGGGCGACTCGTAGGTGCCCGCGAACCAGGAGCCGACCATCACGTTGGACGCGCCCGCGGCCAGCGCCAGCGCCACGTCGCGCGGGTGCCGCACGCCCCCGTCGGCCCAGACGTGCCGGCCCAGGCGGCGGGCCTCGGCCGCGCACTCCAGGACGGCGGAGAACTGCGGCCGGCCCACGCCCGTCATCATCCGCGTGGTGCACATGGCGCCGGGACCCACCCCGACCTTGACGATGTCGGCGCCCGCGGCGACCAGGTCGCGCACGCCCTCGGCGGTGACGACGTTCCCGGCCGCCACCGGCACCTGCGGGTCCAGCCCGCGCACCGCCTCCAGCGCGCTGATCATCTTCTCCTGGTGGCCGTGCGCGGTGTCCACCACCAGCAGGTCCGCCCCGGCCTCCAGGAGGGCCTTGGCCTTGCCCGCGACGTCGCCGTTGACCCCCACGGCCACCGCGATCCGCAACCGCCCCGAGGCGTCCACGGCGGGCCGGTAGAGGGTGGCCCGCAGCGCTCCGGTGCGGGTGAGCACGCCCACCAGCCGCCGCCGCCCGTCCACGACGGGCGCCAGCCGGTGCCCGCGCCCGTGCAGCACCTCGAAGGCCTCCTTGGCCTCCACGGCGTCGGACAGCGTCAGCAGGTCGCGGGACATGACGTCGCGCAGCTGGGAGAAGCGGTCGACGCCCTGGCAGTCGGCGTCGGTGACGATGCCGACCGGCTCGCCGTCCTGCACGACGATGACGGCGTTGTGGGCGCGTTTGGACAGCAGTCCCAGCGCCTCCCCGACGGTGTCGCCGGGCCCCAGCGTGAGGGGCGTGTCGAACACCAGGTGGCGCGACTTCACCCAGCGGACGACGTCGGAGACCACCTCGATCGGGATGTCCTGGGGGATGACCGCGATCCCGCCGCGCCGGGCGAGCGTCTCGGCCATCCGGCGGCCGGAGACGGCGGTCATGTTGGCGACCACGAGCGGGATCGTCGTCCCGCTGCCGTCGCGGGTGGCGAGGTCGACGTCCAGCCGGGACCCGACCGAAGAACGCGCCGGGACCATGAAGACGTCGTTGTAGGTGAGGTCGTGAGCTATCCGCTCAGCGTTGAGCAACCGCAAGGCCCTGCCAATCCGTCGGGGACACTCCTGCTGTGATCCTCCTACCCGCGGGCGCCGGTTTCGACGAGGCCGGACGGCGGGTACCGGGAAATCCTCCCGGAAGACCTTGACATCCTTTGTTAGATCATTGCACTTTTCTTACATGGCCGTCTTACAGGACGGCTGACGGGGGAGTCGGGGTTTTGGGACACGGAGAACGCACGATGCGGGTGAGGCTCCTCGGCCCGGTCGAGCTGTGCGGCGAGCACGGGACGGTGCCGGTCGGGCCGCGGGCGCGCGCGGTGCTGGCCGCGCTGGCGCTCGACGCGGGCCGGCCGGTCGGCGTCCAGCGTCTGGTGCGCGCCGTCTGGCCGCGCACGCCTCCGGCGACCGCCGTCACCCAGATCCAGGGGTGCGTGTCGGCGCTGCGCCGGGCGTTCGGGCCGGCGCGTGAGCTGCTGGTGACCTGCTCCCCCGGCTACCTGCTGGCGCTGGACGCCGACGCGGTGGACGCGCTGGACTTCGCCCGCAAGGCGGGCCTGGCCCGCACCGCCGCGCGGCGCGGCGACGACGAGCGGGCCGCGCTGCTGCTGCGCCAGGCGCTGGGCGGCTGGCGCGGCCCGGCGCTGGAGGGCGTTCCCGGCCTGTACGCCGAGGCCGCGCAGCTGGAGGAGCAGCGGCTGCTCGCCCTGGAGGCGCGGATCGAGGCGGACCTGGCCAGGGGCGGGGCCGCCGAGCTGGTGCCCGAGCTGACGGCGCTGTGCGCCGGGCACCCGCTGCGCGAACGCTTCCACGGCCAGCTCATGACGGCGCTGGCCCGGTCCGGGCGGCGCCCCGCCGCACTGGAGGCCTACCGCAGGCTGCGCGACGCGCTCGTCGGCGAGCTGGGCCTGGAGCCGGGCCCCGAGCTGCGCCGCATCCAGCGCGACGTGCTGGCCGGGCCCGAGCCCGCGGAGACGACGCTGCCGTACGACCCGGCGGACTTCACCGGCAGGACCGCCGAGACGCTGCGGGTCACCGAGGCCGTCACCTCCTCGGCGCTGCCGATCGTGGTGATCAGCGGCCGGCCCGGGGCGGGGGCCACCGCCCTGGCCGTGCACGCCGCCCACCAGCTGCGGCGCCGCTTCCCCGACGGCTGCCTCTACACCGACCTGCACTTCACCGCGGAGCCGCTGGAGGTGCTCGGCCGGCTGCTGCGCATGCTGGGGGTGGCCGAGCCGCCGCCGGGACGCGCCGAACGAGCCGAGCTGTACCGGGCCCGCACCCGGGGTCGGCGCCTCCTGATCATCCTCAACGACGCCTCCGCCGAGCGGCAGGTGCTGCCGCTGCTGCCGGGCGGCGGCGGGCCGGGGGTGCTGGTGACCGGGCGCAGCAGGCTCAGCGCGCTGCCGGGGGCCGTCCACGTGGAGCTGGAGCCGCTGCCGCCCGAGGACGCGCTGGAGCTGCTGGCACGGGTCGCCGGGTACGCCAGGGTCGCCGCCGAGCCGGAGGCGGCCCTGCGGCTGGTGGAGCTGTGCGACAGGCTCCCGCTGGCGGTGCGGGCGGCCGCGGCGCGGCTGGCGGGCAAGCCGCACTGGCGGCTGGCCGACCTGGTCTTCCGGCTGGCGGACGAGGACCGGCGGCTGGGCGAGCTGGCGCACGGCGACCTGGACGTCAGGCCGGGGCTGGCCGCCAGCCACGCGCGGCTCTCGGCGCGGGCGCGGCGGGTGTTCGCGCGCCTGGCCGACGGGTCCTTCGACCGGGGCGAGCCGGACGACCTGCTGGAGGAGCTGGTCGACGCGCGTCTGCTGGAGGTGGTCAGGTGCGAGGACAGCGGCCGGATGAGTTTCCGGCCGCCCGGTCTGGTCCGGTGTTTCGCGCGTGAACTGACCGCCAGGACAGAAGTGGGAAACACCACCGATGAAAGAAGCTGATCGCCGGTGCTGTTCCGTTGCGGCGGACTCCACCTTCACCGTTTTTTCGGATATTCAGTCGCCCCTGACCACCGCTTCGGCGGTAGTGGAACGGGGCAAACACGAGCAAGATCAAAATTTCCCACGAACGGCCGGAAAATGTAAGGATCTTGCATCACTTCCTTCAAGGTCCGACCGGCCTCGAACCCCCATGACAGGAGGACTCCCCGTGCTGGATGCAGTGGACTCCGTGCTGGTCCGCGAGCTCCAGCGGGACGGCCGGGCGACGTTCCAGGCTCTCGCCGATCGCGTCGGGCTCTCTCGCACAGCCGTCCGTGCCCGCGTGCAAGGACTGCTCGAAGACGGCATCGTCCGTGTGGTGGGCATCGTGCACGCCCAGGTCATCGGTGCCGGCGCGGTCGGCCATCTGGCCGTGGTCAGTGCCGGGCCCGCACGAGACGTCGCCCTCGAGCTGGCCAAGCAGCCCGCTGTCTGCTTCGCCGGCCTGACAACCGGCCCGCATGCCGTCGTCGCCGAGGCGCGAGCCCGCGACGACGAGGCCCTCGCCGTCGTCGTCGACGACATAAGACAGTTGCCGGGGGTCGCCTCCGTGGAGGTGTTCCGCTCGGTCGACGTGGTCAAGGACGCCCACTCGGTGGTGCGCCCGCTGGGAGAGGTGGTGCTCGACGACATCGACTGGCGGCTGCTGCAGGAGCTGCAGCGCGACGGCCGCGCCCCCTACACCAGGCTCGCCGGGATCATCGGGCTCTCCCAGGCGGCCACGAGAGCCCGGGTGGTGCGGTTGATGCGCTCGGGGGTGATCCAGGTGACCGGCCTGGCCGCCCCGGCCGCCCTGGGCAACCTGGAGCTCGCCACGTTCGGCGTGGTGGCCGGCTCCGCGGCCCGCCGGGTGGCGCGCGAGCTGGGGGGCCTGGAACCGGTGCGCTACCTGTCCTCGGGCTTCGGCAGGTTCGACCTCATCGGGCGGATCGAGGCGGGCTCGCCCGCGGCCCTGGTGGACGCGCTGGACTCCGTGCGGGCGGTGGACGGGGTGCAGGACCTCGACTCCTGGCACGTGCTGGACATCGTGAAGGAGTCCTACGCCGCCGACCTGCCCGACCGGTGACCGAGGCGCCCTCCTCGCGGAGGGCGCCGCGTCAATCGTCCACGTAACTAGTTACAACCGGTGACTTTCCGGCATGTACCAGCTACGGGGCCGCGGTTGCCATACCGTCGGAGCATGAATCTGCGGCAGTTGCGCTACGTCGTGGCCACCGCCGACCACGGCACGATGACGTCGGCGGCACAGGCGCTTTACGTCGCTCAGCCAGCTCTCTCCCGGGCCGTGCGGGAGCTGGAACGCGAACTGGGCACGGAGCTGTTCGCGCGGTCCGGGCGGGGGGTGGTGCTGACCACGGCGGGGGAGCAGGTGGTGCGCCAGGCCCGGATCGCGCTGGAGGCGGTCGACGCCATCGAGGCGGTGAGCCGGGCGGGCGGCAGGGGCGCCGAGCTGCGCATCGCCGCCACCCCCACGCTGGAGCCCGAGCTGACCGGCAGGCTGCTGCCGCGCTTCGCCCGGGACCAGCCGGCCGTGCGGGTCAGGGTGGTGCGCTGCGAGGGCAGGGAGGCGGTCGGGGCGGCGGTCCGCACCGGCCGGGCCGACCTGGCGGTGACGGACCTGCCCGTCCCCGGCGACCTGGCGGCCCACCCCCTGGAGCAGCGGGAGGTGGTGCTGGTCTCGGGGCCTGCGCTCAAGCTGCGCGACCCGGTGCCGCTGGCGGCGCTGGACGGGCTGCGGCTGATCATGCCGACCCGGGGCACCGCGCGGCGGGCCGAGCTCGACGCCATGCTGGCCCGGATCGGCGCGAGCGCGGTGGTGGCGGTGGAGTCCGACGAGCGCGGCTCCTGGCCCGGCTGGGTGCGGGCGGGCCGCGGCTCCCTGCTGTGGTACCGCAACCAGATCGAGGACACCGAGGGCCTGGTGGTGCGGTCGCTGATGCCGCCGATCACCCGCACCATCGGGCTGGTGCACGCCCACCGCGCGCTCACCCCGGTGGCCCGCGAGTTCCTGGCCTACGCCAAGGAGCACCCCGGCTGACGGGGCGGGCGCGCGGCGGTCAGCGCCGGCCGTCGCGCAGCGCCGCCACCCGCTCCAGTGCCCCGCGCGCCCCGGCCACGTCGTGCACCCGGAACACCCGGGCACCCTGCCACGCCGAGACGCCCAGCACGGCCATCGTGCCCACACCGCGCTTGTCCACCGGGCGGCCGAGGGTCTCGCCGATGAAGTCCTTGTTCGACACCGCCACCAGCACCGGCCAGCCGGTGGCGACCAGCTCGCCGAGCCGGCGGCTGATCTCCAGCGACTGGCGGGTGTTCTTGCCGAAGTCGTGGGCGGGGTCGATGAGCAGGGACTCCCGGCGCACCCCCAGGGCCAGGGCGCGCTCGGCCTCGGCGGTGACGTGCGCGACGACCGCTGCCACCACGTCGTCGTAGCCGACCCGGTGCGGGCGGGTGCGGGGCGCCTGGCGCCCGGCGTGCGCGCAGACCAGGCCCAGGCCGTGCTCGGCGGCGACCGCGGCCAGCTCGGGGTCGGGCCCGCCCCAGGTGTCGTTCAGCAGGTCCGCGCCGGCCCTGGCGACCGCGTCGCCGACCTCCGCCCGCCAGGTGTCGACGCTGATGACGACGCCGGGGTGGCGCTCGCGCACGGCGGCCACGGTGTCCACGACCCGCCGCAGCTCCTCGGCGACGTCCACCTCGTCGCCGGGTCCGGCCTTCACCCCGCCGATGTCGATGATGTCGGCCCCCTCGGCGACCGCGCGGTCGGCCGCGGCCAGCGCGGCGTCGAAGGCGTAGGTGGCGCCCCGGTCGTAGAAGGAGTCCGGGGTGCGGTTGAGCACCGCCATGATCGAGTATCCGGCCAGGTCACGCCCGCCGAGGCGGAGCGGCGCGGTGCGCCCGTCGCCTTCCATAGCTGCTCCCGAAGTCGTCTTTCTCCGATGGGTTCCGAGGGTCACACAACCGGCCGCCGGTGCGCGAATCGTGTCCTCGATGATGAATCTCATTCGGCTCAGCAGGACCCCGGTCTACTCAGAAGTATCTATGTGTGGATAACCTCGTCTTTCACACGATTTATTGTGTTTCTTCCAGATAGGCCGTGCCTTCGGGTACATCAGAGGGGGGTTCCGCTGACCAGGCGAGCGCTCATCACCGGTATCACCGGCCAAGACGGCTCCTACCTCGCCGAGCACCTGCTCGAACAGGGTTATGAGGTCTGGGGACTGGTACGCGGACAGGCCAACCCCCATGTCGCGAGGCTGCGCAAGCACATCGGCGATGTGAAGATCATCACGGGTGACCTGCTGGACCAGGGCTCGCTCATCTCCGCCGTCGAGCAGGCACAGCCCGACGAGGTGTACAACCTCGGCGCCATCTCCTACGTCCCGATGTCCTGGCAGCAGGCGGAGCTGACCGCCGGGGTCACCGGCATGGGCACGCTGCGGGTCCTGGAGGCCATCCGGGTCGTCAGCGGGATCGGCGGATCCCGCACCGTCGACCCGCGCTCCCAGATCCGCTTCTACCAGGCCTCGTCCTCGGAGATGTTCGGCCAGGTGCGCGAGACCCCGCAGAACGAGCTGACGCCCTTCCACCCGCGCAGCCCGTACGGGGTGGCCAAGACCTACGGCCACTTCATCACCATGAACTACCGCGAGTCGTACGGGATGTACGCCGTCAGCGGCATCCTGTTCAACCACGAGTCGCCGCGGCGCGGCGCGGAGTTCGTCACCCGCAAGGTCAGCCTCGGCGCCGCCAGGATCAAGCTGGGGCTCGCCGCGGAGCTGCGGCTGGGCAACCTCGACGCGCGCCGCGACTGGGGCTTCGCCGGCGACTACGCCAAGGCGATGCGGCTGATGCTGACCCAGGAGACCCCCGAGGACTACGTCATCGGCACCGGCGTCACCCGCTCGGTGCGCGAGCTGGTGGAGCTGGCCTTCGCCACCGTCGGGCTGAACTGGGAGGACCACGTCGTCCTGGACTCCAGGTACACCCGGCCCGCCGAGGTCGACCTGCTGTGCGCCGACCCCAAGAAGGCGCGCGAGCAGCTCGGCTGGGAGCCCGAGGTGACGTTCGAGGAACTGGTGGCGATGATGGTCGAGTCCGACCTGGCGCTGCTGTCCTTCTCCAACCGCCCCGAGGCGGAACCTTTCAGTCCCGACCACTGGTGACGGTAGAAGGTTCCTGATACCGCGCTGGCCCGCATCGGCCAGCGGCTTGTCCCGCGCGAGAGCGCTCCCGCAGCGTGGGGGCATGTGCGTAGATCATGAACTGCCCGCGGCGGTGGCCCGGACGCTGGAGGCCTACCGGGCCGTCGTCGCCGAGCACGGCGCCAACTGGAAGGAGTCGTCCCGGTCGCTCTACGGGCCGCTCGTCCCCTACCTGAAGTTCGTGCGGCACACCCGGCTGCTGGCCGGGCCGGTCACCGCCGCGCTGGCCGAGGGCCGCTCGCTGACCGAGGCCATCGACGGCGCGGCGGAGGGCGACCTGGCCGCGGCGTTCCGGGACGCGCTGGGCGGCCGGGTCCCCGACGGGGTCGTCGTGCTGCGGCTGACCCCCGGCGGGCCGCAGGTCGAGGCCTCCGGGAACGTCCAGCCGGTCCTGCGGGGGGAGAGCCTGGAGCACCTGCTGCTGGTGGAGTCGAGGCTGGACGCCGAGGTCCTCGTCGAACCGTTCGGCACGGTGCCGCCCGGCGGTTGCGCGGTCTGGGAGGTCCTGCTCGGCGCGGCCCCGGGCTTCCTCGTCGTCGACGGGACACCGGTCGAGATGCCGGCCGTCGCCAGGGAGGCCGAGACCGCCACCCTGCGGGTGCGCTCGCCCGCCACGTGCCGCTGGTCGGTGCTCAGCCCGCAGGGGCGCGGCTGGTTCCCCGAGGACGCGCTGCGCAAGTGGGACGCCCGGGACCGCGCCTACTTCCACGCTGAGGAGGCGAT
This sequence comes from Actinocorallia populi, assembly GCF_002995495.1. Classification (GTDB taxonomy): domain Bacteria; phylum Actinomycetota; class Actinomycetes; order Streptosporangiales; family Streptosporangiaceae; genus Actinocorallia; species Actinocorallia populi. The sequence continues at coordinate 12,131 of NZ_PVZV01000014.1, forward strand.
CCTCGACGTCCCCGCGGGCGAGCTGGAGGTCGTCGCCGCCCGGGGGATGGACCACGAGGTGCAGCGGACCAGGGTCGTCCTGGAGCCAGGCGGGGAGGCCGTGGTCGAACTCGACCCCGCGCCGTCGCGCGACCCCGCCGCGGACGGCTGGTACGGAGGGGACCTGCACCTGCACTTCAACTTCGCCGGGGACCAGGTGGCGGGGCCCGTGGAGGCGGCGCTCATGCAGCGGGGGGAGGCGCTGCACATGATGAACCCGCTGGCCGCCAACGCCACGACCTCCTTCGTCTACGACCGGGAGGCGTTCGTCGAGTGGCTCGGCCGCGACCTGCCGTGGTCGGCCCCGGATCTGGTCGCCCGGATGGGCACGGAGTACCGCAACGACCTGCTCGGCCACTTCGCGGCCTTCGGGCCGCTGTCCGAGCCGTCCCGCTACTACGCGGGGCACGCCGAGTCGGACTCGCCAGCCGACTCGCCCTCCAACGCCCACATGTGCGCCGAGCTGCGCCGCAGGGGTGCCGTCATCATCTGGGCGCACCCCCTGACCGCGGACGCCGAGGACCCGCTGGACGTGCTGTTCGGCGGGGGCAGCCGCTCCTGCGAGGCTCGTGAGCTGGTGGTCGACGCGGCGCTGGGCCTGGTCGACGGGCTGGACGTGCTCAACCACCTGTCCTGCACCGGCACCGCCCGCATCTACCGGCGGCTGCTGGGCGCGGGCGTGCGGCTCGCGGCCACCGCGGGCACGGACGTGATGCTCTCCTACAGCCGCCTGGGCACCTACTCCAACCCGCCGGGCTGGGCCCGCGTCTACGCCCGCCTCGACGGCCCGCTGAGCGTCGCGGCCTTCCAGGACGCCGTCCGGGCCGGACGCACCTTCGCCACCAACGGGCCCTGGCTGACCCTGGAGGCCGAGGGGCAGGGGCCGGGCGCCCTGCTGGACGTCGAACCCGGGCGGACCGTGCGGGTCGTGGCCACCGCCACCGGAGCCGACCGGCTGAGGGTCCACGACGCCGCGGGTGTCGTCGCCGAGGGGCAGGGCCGGTTGGACTTCGCCTACCGGGTGGACGAGCCCACCTATCTGGTGGCCGAGGCAGACGGGGAGCCGCGTCCCGACGACCTCGACCCGCGGGGGCGCTACGCGCACACCAGCCCCGTCCAGCTGAACGTGTCGGGCCGCTCCGTGGCGCGGGCGGAGGACGTGCGCTGGTGCCTGGAGTGGCTGGACCGGCTGGAGGCGCTGATCCGGGAGCACGGCAAGGACCCCGACCGCTCCCTGTTCGACCTGCTGGAGCAGGCCAGGGCCCGCTACCGGTCCCGGATCAGCCCTTGACGCACACCAGCTGCCGCAGATGGGCGACGACCTTCACCAGGTCGCTCTGGGCCTCGATGACGGAGTCCAGGTCCTTGTAGGCGCCGGGGATCTCGTCCAGGACACCGGAGTCCTTGCGGCACTCCACGCCCCGCGTCTGCTCCTCCAGGTCGGCCACGGTGAAGCGCTTGCGCGCCTGGGTGCGGCTCATCCTGCGGCCCGCCCCGTGCGAGGCGGAGTTGAACGCGTCCTCGTTGCCCAGGCCCCGCACGATGTACGTGCCCGTGGCCATGGAGCCGGGGATGATGCCCAGCTCGCCCCGTCCTGCCCGGATCGCACCCTTGCGGGTGACGATGACGTCGACGCCGCCATAGGTCTCCTCCGCCACGTAGTTGTGGTGGCACGAGATCGGCTGGTCCCACCGCACCCGGTGCCGGGGGAAGCAGGCGGTGACGGCGTCGACGGTGAGCGCGAGCATCACCGCGCGGTTGCGCCGGGCATACTCCTGCGCCCAGTACAGGTCGCGCCGGTAGGCGTCCATCTCCGCGGTCCCGGTGAGGAACACCGCCAGGTCCCGGTCGGGCAGGTCCTGGTTGTGCGGCAGTTTCGCGGCGGCCCCGATGTGGTGCTGGGCCAGTTCGTTGCCGATTCCCCGGGAACCGGAGTGGAGGACGACCCAGACCGCTCCGGAAGTGTCGGAGCACAGCTCCCAGAAATGGTTGCCCGAGCCCAGCGAGCCCATTTGCGACCTGGCCTTGCCCAATTTCTCGGACCTCCCGCGGACGGCCGGGTGCAGTTCCTCGAAACCCTTCCAGAATTCGTACCAGCCGCGTTCGCGCAGCCCCGGGACCCCCGAGGGGTCCACCGGGGTGCGGTGCGCGCCGCGGCCCACCGGCAGCACCCGCTCCACCCTGGAGCGCAGCCGTCCCAGGTCGTCGGGGAGGTCGGCCACGGTGAGGTCGCTGCGCACAGCGGTCATGCCGCAGCCGATGTCCACGCCCACCGCCGCGGGGGAGACCGCGTCGCGCATGGCGATGACCGACCCGACCGTGGCGCCCTTGCCGTAGTGCACGTCGGGCATGACGGCCAGCCCGTGGATCCACGGGAGGCCCGCCACGTTCTCCAGCTGGGCGAGCGCCTGTTCCTCGACCTCGGCGGGATCGGCCCACATCCGGATCGGGACGGTGCCCCCCGGCAGTACCTGGTGGGACAACACCGGCTCCTTTGTCTTGGTTTCCTGTGAGATATTCAGGGACCATAGAGACACAGCCGGTAACAGATGATCAAATTGTTTTTATTCCGCGCTACAGGTCGGGGTCGTGCGGCTGGGCGCCTTCCATCGGCCGCAGCGGCTGGCGCTGCGGGACGATCATCATGGAGAAGTCGGCGGTGGCGACGATGCGGTCCTCCAGGTCGGTGATCCGGCACTCCACGATCACCAGCTGCCGGCCCGTCTTGATCACCTCGGCGCGGGCGTGGACCACGTCGCCGTGCGGGCGGCCGAGGTAGCGCACGTGCAGGTCGGCGGTGACGAGGCTCTGCTCGCCCGGCTTGAAGCCGCTGCCGCGGGCCGCCGCGCTGGCGGCCGCCACGTCGATGAGGGTGGCGATCGCCCCGCCGTGCAGGTTGGCGGTGCTGTTGAAGGCCTCCTCCCGGACGGGCATCGCCACGACCGAGTGCCGCTCGCCGATCTCCACGAGGTCCAGGGCCAGCAGGTGGTGCAGCGGCGTGTTGCGGCGCAGCTGCGCCCGGATGAACTCCTGGTCGGCCTCCGGCAGGTCCGCGACCCTGATGGTGCCGCCGTCCGGTGTCCACTCGCTCATGGTCCGCTCCTCTCCGTCCCCGGTGGCTTCCGCGGGAGGACCATTATCGGCACGGTCCATACCGGGTGCCCGCGCGGGGGCGGCCGTGCGATGATGCGGTGTCCGCGGAGCCGCTCCGTCACCGGAGCGAGGGACGACGACCCTCCGTGCACGGCCTTTCACGGGCTGATGCCGGTACCCCCTGAAATTCATCGTGGTCTTCCCCCACGTGATAAACCAAAGAGCGCCAACCGCTGGATGTTGGCCGTCGGAAAGAAAAAGGCGGAGGTGGCTGGTGCCGAAGAGGCACGCGCTCGACGGGGCGACGGCGGCGATGAACGCCGCCGCACAGGTGCTCGCCGTCCGGGGCAAGGCCGAACCCCAGGAGTTCGACAACGCCGACGTCCAGTGGGCGATGCGGGCCCGCGAGGGCGTGTGGACGCCCACCCGGGACAAGCAGCGCATCCACGTGTCCCTGGACTGCGCGGCGGGCGACCGCGCGGCGACCGTGCTGCGGCCGAGCCTGCGGGTCTTCGCCGGCGTCGACGTCGACACCGACATCGTGGCCCAGACCCTCTCCGACGGCATCCGCCTGGTGACGGTCGTGCACGGCCCCGAGGCCCCCACGTCGTTCCGCTTCTCCGTCTCGCTCCCCGAGGGCCTGGCGCTGGAGGCGATGCCGTCCGGCGGCTTCGACGTCGTCAACCTCCGCTACGGCGCCACGGTGGGCCGCTTCTACAGCCCGTGGGCCTGCGACTCGCTCTTCCGCTCCATCAAGGCGCGCTACGAGCTGGAAGGCAACACGATCGTGATGCGCATCCCGCACGAGGGCGCCGCCTACCCGGTGGTCGCGGATCCGCATTACTCCATATGAGCGAGGCGTTAGGCTCTCCGCATGATTTTCGCCCATGACACCGAGCACGCCCTCGGCATCATGGTGGATCTGGTCAACAGCGCCGAGGGCGGCGGGGAGCGGCTGCCGGACCTGGAATCGCTGCGCTCCTTCGTGGCGGCCTCGCGGATGAGCGGGGTGCCGCCCGTGCTGGAGGAGGACCTGGCGCAGGTGCGGCGGTTGCGCGCCAGGTTCCGGGAGGTCTTCCTCGCGCCGGACCCGGCGGCCGCCGTCCCGCTGGTCAACGCGCTGCTCGGCGCGGTCCGCGTCACCCCCCACCTGACGGACCACGACGGCTACCAGTGGCACGTGCACTTCTTCGAGCCCGGCAGCCGGGTGAGCGAGCACCTGGCCGTCGAGTGCGGCATGGCGCTGGCGTACGTGCTGGCCGCCGGGGAGCTGGACAGGCTGCGCGCGTGCGCGGCCGACGACTGCGACCGCGTCCTGGTCGACCTGTCCCGCAACCGCTGCCGCCGCTTCTGCGACAGCAGGACGTGCGGCAACCGCGCGCACGTCGCCGCCTACCGCGCCCGCCGCCGCACCGGTTGAACCCGCGGCCCCCGCGCCGTTCGGTATTCCGAAGACCGTAAGTAAGGTGAAGGCGCCGAAAGGAGTGAAGGTGCGCTTGCTCGACGGGTACGGACGCCAGGCCACGGACCTCCGTGTGTCGCTCACCGACCGCTGCAACCTGCGCTGCTCCTACTGCATGCCGCCCGAGGGGCTCGACTGGCTGCCCAAGCCGGAACTGCTCACCGACGAGGAGGTCCTGCGGCTGGTGCGGATCGGGGTGGAGCGCCTGGGCGTCACCGAGGTCCGCTACACAGGGGGCGAGCCGCTGCTGCGCCGCGGGCTGACCGGTCTGGTCGCGGCCACCGCGGCCCTGGACCCGCGGCCCGAGATCTCGCTGACCACCAACGGGATCGGGCTGGCCCGGCTGGCCGGGCCGCTGCGCGAGGCCGGGCTCGACCGGGTCAACGTCTCCCTGGACACCCTGGACCCGGAGGTGTTCCGCAGGCTGGCCTTCCGCGACCGGCTGCCCGACGTGCTGGCCGGCCTGGCCGCCGCCGAGGCGGCGGGCCTGGCGCCGGTGAAGGTCAACGCGGTGCTCATGCGCGGGGTCAACGAGGCCGAGGCGGCCCCGCTGCTGCGGTTCTGCCTGGAGCACGGCTACCGGCTGCGCTTCATCGAGCAGATGCCGCTGGACGCCCAGCACGGCTGGCAGCGGGAGAACATGATCACCGCGGACGAGATCCAGGAGCGGCTGGCGGAGGAGTTCACGCTGGAGCCGCTGCCGTCGGCCGAGCGGGGCAGCGCGCCCGCCGAGCTCTTCGCGGTGGAGGGCTCGACCGTCGGCATCATCGCCTCGGTCACCCGGCCGTTCTGCGGCGCCTGCGACCGGGTGCGGCTGACCGCCGACGGGCAGATCCGCAACTGCCTGTTCGCCCGCGAGGAGTCCAACCTGCGCGACGCGATGCGCGCCGGGGCCGGGGACGACGAGCTGGCCGACCGCTGGGCGGCGGCGGTCCGCGCCAAGCGGGCCGGGCACGGCATCGACGACCCGTCCTTCCTGCAGCCCGACCGGCCCATGTCCGCCATCGGGGGATGAGGGCGCGGTGGAGCCCTACGACGCGGTGATCCTGGCGGGCGGGGCGGCCCGGCGGTTCGGCGGCGACAAGCCCGGCGCGCCGGTCGGCGGCGTGCCGATGGTCGTCCGGGTGGCCTCGGCGGCGGCGGGCGCCGCGCGCACCGTCGTGGTGGGACCCGAGCGGCCGGGGCTGGAGGCGGTGTTCGTCCGGGAGGATCCGCCGGGGGGCGGCCCGGTGCCCGCGCTGCGGGCCGGTCTGGCGCTGGTCCGGTCGCCGCGGCTCGTCCTGCTCGCCGCCGACCTCCCCCTCCTCACCCCGGGGATCGTCGCGGCGCTCCTGGCGCACCCGAACGCCGTACTGATCGACGGCGGGGGTCATGACCAGTGGCTCACCGGAGCGTGGCGCACGGACGCGCTCAGGGCCGCGCTGGAGGGTTACGGGGGGCGGTCGCTGCGGGGGGTGCTGGGGCCGCTGGACCCGGTCCGGGTGCCGGCGGGCGATGATTGGACCGACTGCGACACCCCTGAGGATCTGGCGCGCGCCGAGGAGATGCTGAAGTGAACGAGTGGATCGAGACCGCCTGTGCCGAGCTGGGCCTTGAGCCGGGGTCGGTGGACCGCGACCTGGTGCTCGACCTGGCCCGCGACGTCGCGCACGGGGTGGCGCGCCCGGCCGCGCCGCTGACCGCCTACCTGCTGGGCGTGGCGGTCGGGCGCGGCGGGGACGCCGAGGCGCTGGCGGACAGGCTCGGCGCGCTGGCGCGGAAGGCGGAGCAGCCGGGCCGGTGAGGGTCAGCCGTCGGTGGGGGAGAGCTCTGCCACCGGGACGGCGTCCTTGAAGAAGCCGCGGCGGTCGAGGAAGGACGACAGGCCGTCGCGGTGCTCGTCGCACGCCAGCCACACCTTGCGCCGCTCCGGCGTGTGGATCTTGGGGTTGTTCCAGCGCAGGCCCCAGACGGCGGCGGCGCGGCAGTCCTTGGCGGAGCAGATGAGATCGGGATCTTTCACCGTTTTGGTCTTTCTTTAGCGGCTGTGGATGTCGTTTCCGCGGGAAGAGCGGCAACGTGTGTCTTGTGCCCATTTCGGGCGTCCCAAGCGATTCGGGAGGATCTCATGGGAGACACCAGGAAGAAGCCGGCCAAGACCACCGGCAAGGCCAAGAAGGCGGCGCTCAAGGCCACACGCGCCGCCAAGCAGGAGAAACGGTCCTCCAAGGACAGGCCCGTGGAGGTCCGGCCCGAAGAATAGGGCACGGACCACGGGGGGCGCGGGCGTCCGGCGCCCGTGCCCCCCGCCGCGCGCGCCGGTCCCACGTCGTGCGTATCACGCGCCGCCTCCCGTCTCCTTCGGCGGGGCAGGCGGGGAACGCGTTATTCGTCACGTTCTGCTCGCCCGCCGTTCACTCTAGACTGGCGCTCCGTGAGTGATCTGTCGGCCCTGTCCTCTGTCCCGCCCGCCGGAGTGAGCGGACTGCACCGCGACGCGGTGCTCAAGTTCTTCTACGGTCCGATGGACTGCGGCAAGTCCACCCTCGCGCTGCAGATCAACTACAACCACCGCAGACAGGGCCGCCACGGCCTGGTCATGACCAAGCACGACCGCTCCGGCGGCCCGCGCGTCACCAGCCGCATCGGGCTGGGCGACGAGGCCGTCGAGGTGCACGACGCGTTCGACTTCGGCTCCCTGGTGCGCCGGACCGCGCCCCGGCTGGACTACCTCATCTGCGACGAGGTGCAGTTCTACTCGGTGGAGCAGATAGAGCAGCTCGCCGACCTCGTCGACGACTGCGACGTCGACGTCTACGCCTTCGGGCTGGCCTCGGACTTCCGCTCCGAGCTCTTCCCCGCCACGCGCCGCCTCTTCGAGCTGGCGGACGAGGTGTGCCGGCTGCAGGTGGAGGTGCTGTGCTGGTGCGGCCGCCCCGGCCAGCTCAACGCCCGCACCGTCGGCGGCGAGCTGGTGCGCGCCGGCGAGCAGGTCGTCATCGCCGACACCGGCCAGGCGCCCGTCCGCTACCAGGTCCTGTGCCGCCGCCACTACCGCGCCGGCGACCTGGGCAAGAACGCCCCCGCCCTGTAGGGCTCAACGGCCGCCGGCGCCCTTCAGGAAGGCCAGGAGCCGCTCGAGCGGCCAGGTGTTGACGACGTCCTCGCGGGTGAGGCCGGCGCGCTGGGCGATGCCGACGCCGAAACGGGTGTGCGCGAGGTGGGGCACGGCGTGGGCGTCGCTGTCGATGGAGAACCGCACGCCGTGGTGGCGGGCGAGCCGCACCAGGTCGGACGGCAGGTCGGCGCGGTCGGGATAGGAGTCGATCTCCAGGACGGTGCCGGTGCGGGCGGCGGCCCGCGAGACCGCGGACCAGTCGGCGTCCACCATGGGGCGCCTGCCTATCTTGCGGGTGGTGGGGTGGCCGATGATCTGCACGCCCGGGTTCTCGCAGGCGGCGATGAGCCGGCGGGTCATCTCCGCGCGGGACTGGGTGAAGTGCGAGTGCACGCTGGCGATCCGGACGTCGAAGCCCTCCAGGACATCCAGGGGCCAGTCGACCGAACCGTCGGGGCCGATGTTGAGCTCGGTGCCGTGCAGCAGCCTCAGGCCGGGATACCGCTCCTGCAGGCGCGCCAGGTGCTCCCGCTGGGCCAGCGCCTTGTCCAGGGTCATGCGCTGCATCGCGAGGTCGGGCGCGTGGTCGGTGACGGCGTAGTAGGCCAGGCCGCGGGCCGCCGCGGCGGCGACCATGTCCTCCAGGGAGGCGATCCCGTCGGTGAGGTCGGTGTGGGTGTGCAGGTCGCCGCGGAGGTCGGCCTGCTCCACCAGGACGGGGAGCTCGTGGCGCAGGGCGGCCTCGACCTCGCCGAGGTCCTCGCGCAGCGGCGGCGGCACCCACTGCATGCCCAGCGCGGCGTAGACGTCCTCCTCGGTGCGTGAGGCCAGCGTCCGGTCCCCGTCGGACAGGCCGTGCTCGGAGAGCCTCCAGCCCTTCCTGGCGGCCAGCTCGCGCAGCCGGACGTTGTGGTCGGAGCCGCCGGTGAAGTACAGCAGGGCCGAGCCCCAGGAGTCGGCCGCAACCCGGCGCAGGTCCACCTGCAGGCCCTGCTCGGTGCGCACCGAGGTCTTGCCCTCGCCCGCGGCCAGCACCTCGGCCACGTACGGCTGGGCGGTGAAGACGCTCATCAGCTCGGCGGGACCCGCCACGAGGACGTCGATGTCGCCGACGGTCTCGCACATGCGGCGCAGCGACCCGGCGACGGCGATGCGCTCGGCGCCCGGCAGGGACTCGACGACCTGCTCGGCCAGCGCGCTCGCGACACCGAGGTGCACCCGTTCGCCTGCCTGCCGCTGCCGCTCGATCCCGCGCCGCAGGTTCTCGACGGTCTTGGGCCCCATGCCGCGCACCCCGCGCAGCCGCCCCTCGTCGATCGCCCGCGCGAGCGCCTCGACCGAGTCGACGCCCAGCTCCCGGTAGAGGAACAGCGCCGTCTTGGGACCCAGCGAGGGCACGGCCATCAGCCGCCGCACCCCGGCCGGGATCTTGGCCCGCAGCTCGTCGAGCTGCCGGAACCCGCCCCGGCCGAGGAACTCCTCGATCTTCGCCGCGATCGCCGAGCCCACGTCCGGGACGTCCCGGACGTGGCCGGGGCGCAGATCCTCGGGATACCCCGCGATCGCCTTGGCCGCGCGCTGGTAGCTGCGCACCCGGAAGGGGTCGCCGCCCTCCAGCGCGAAGAGGTCGGCGTACTCGCGCAGCGCCTCGGCGGCAGCCTCGTTGACCCGTGCCATGCACCCAGCCTACGAGCCGCCTCCGACACTCTCCCGGATCGAGTACCCGTTCGCGGACGGGGACGCGGGGGACGCCTTGCCGCACAGGGCCACCTCGAAGGCGGCGTCGAGGCGGCGGTAGGTGGTCTCGCTGAGGACGCGGTCGGTGTTGATGGCGATGACCGCCTGGCGGCGCCCGTCGGCGGTGGTGTACGCCAGGCTGTGGTAGCCGGGGAAGGCGCCGCCGTGGCCCCAGGCGGTGCCGCAGGGCGTGTCGGCGCGGGCGACGCCCAGGGCGTAGCCGTCGGACGCGGCGGCGATGGTCTTCAGGGCGCGCTGCTGGGCGGGGCGGAGGAGCCGGCCGGAGAACAGGGCGCGCTGGAAGCGGGCGAGGTCCCTGGCGGTGGAGATCATCCCGCCGGAGGTCCAGGCGATGGAGGGGCTGAGCTCGGTGACGTCCACCGTGCCCTCGCCGGGGACGTTGGTGAGGTGGCCGCGGGTGTGCGGGCCGCGGATGCGGGCGTCGCGCACGGGCAGGCTCGTGCCGCGCAGGGAGAGCGGCCTGATCAGCCTCCGGTGGATCTCGGCGGACGCGCTGCGGCCGGTGATCTTCTCGATGAGGAGGCCGAGCACGACGTAGTTGGTGTTGGAGTAGGCGAAGCCGGTGCCCGGCGGGAACAGCAGGGGCTCGGACTCGACGAGGGAGAGGAGCCGGCGCGGCGGCGAGTAGTACGCGGGGTCCTTGTCGTACGGCTCCAGGAGGCGGGGGTCCCGGCTGAAGTCGGGCAGCCCGCTGGTGTGGTCCAGCAGGTGCCGCACGGTGATCTTCCGGCCCCTGACGATCTCGCCGGGCAGCCGGCGCCCGACGTCGTCCTTCAGGCGCAGCCGGCCCTCGCCGACCAGTTGCAGGATGACGGTGGCGACGAACGTCTTGGTGCCGCTGCCGATCCGGAACCGGTCGTCCGGCCGGATCTTCGCCCGGGTCTTCAGATTCCGGACACCTCGTGCCTGGAGTCCGGTGTCGCCGTTCTTCCGGGTGAGCGCGACGGCTCCGGGCACGCCGGAGGCGATGATCCCGTCCAGGGCCGCCTGCAGCCGGGCGGGCCGGGCGGGGGCGTTCGCGTGGGCGGTGGACGGCACGGTCGCGGCGAGCGCCACGGCCAGCGCGGTCAGGGTGCGGGGCGGACGCATCGGACACCTCCGGGGGGTCAGGGGATGAAGAGGTCCTCGATCTTGGTCTCGAAGACCTCGGCGATCTTGAAGGCGAGCGGCAGGCTCGGGTCGTGGCGGCCGGTCTCGATGGCGTTGACGGTCTGGCGGGAGACCTGCAGCCGGTCGGCGAGATCCGCCTGGCTCCACCTGCGGGCCGCGCGCATCTGTCTCAGCCGGTTGTTCACCGGGCCCTGCCCCGCAGCTCCAGCGCCGCCGCCCAGACCAGGACCGACGCGGCGAGGGAGATCTGCACCGACCGGCGCAGGTCCCCGACGGAGGAGGCGTCCAGCAGCCCGGCCACGAAGACCCCGAACAGCAGGCATCCGAACCCGAGCGCCATCGCCTCGAGCTGGAGCACCCGCTGGTACTCGTCGGCCCGGCGCAGCCCGCGCCACACGGCCCAGCCCAGCAGCAGGGCCGGTATCGCGTTCGCCAGCGACCACGCCACCCGTGCGGACCCGTCGGAGCCGAAGAGCCCCGCCTCCTGCACGACGGCCAGCGCCGCCATCACGGCCACGCCCGGCAGCCAGTCCCGCCACGCCTGGCGCGCCTGCGCCCGCTCGACCGTGCCCTTCCGCTTCTCGTTCATGCCCGGAATGTAAAGCATGCTTGTCTAAATGTAAAGCAAGCTTTCCATCCCGGACGCCGGTGGTACCGGGTCGGGGCACCTCGCGGGAGGAGGGTGGATCGTCCTGCGGAAGGAGGAAAAGGGGAGGTGGGCGGGCTGATCATTGGGGCATGACGGATTTCGCGGGACTCGTTCGGGGAACGGCCGGGGAGCTGGCCCGACGGCGGGCCGGGGTGGCGGTGGCGGCGATCGCCGGGGGAGAGGCGGAGACGGCGGCCGCCGGACGGGCCGCCCCGGAGGCCGTGTTCGAGATCGGGTCGCTGACGAAGGTGTTCACGGCACTGGCGCTGGCGCGGATGGTCGTGGCGGGGAAGGCCGGGCTGGACGAACCGGTCGCCGAACTCCTCGACGCGCCGGTGCCCGAACGGGACGGCGAGCACATCACCCTGCGGCATCTGGCCACCCACACCTCGGGTCTGCCGCGGCTGCCGAAGGGCATGCTCCTCACGTCCCTGCTCGACCCGCGCAAGCCCGACCCGTACGCAGGCTGCAGCGCGGAGTTCCTGCTCGAGGGCCTGACCCGCACGAGACTCGGTGCCGTACCGGGCACGCGCTTCCGCTACTCCAACCTCGGCGCGGGACTGCTCGGCCTGGCCTTGGCGCGCCGCGCCGGAACCTCCTACGGCGAACTCGTCGCCGAGCAGGTCTGCAGGCCCCTCGGCCTGGCGAACACCGCCCTGGACACCCCGGGCCTCGTGCAGGGCCACGACCGCCGCCGACGCCCCGTCGCCCCCTGGAACCTCGCCGACCTGGCCGGAGCGGGCGGCCTGCGCTCGACCGCCGCCGACCTCCTCGTCTTCGCCCGGGCCCAGCTCGACCCGGATTCCACCGCCCTCGCCGAAGCCGTCCGCCTCACCCGAACAGAGGGCCACCGGGTCCACCGCTTCATGACCGTCCGCCTCGGCTGGATGGAGCTCCGCAAGGACGGCTCCACCCAGCTCTGGCACAACGGCGCCACCGGCGGCTTCACCTCCTTCCTCGCCCTGCGCCCCGCCGACGGCACCGCGGTGGCCGCGCTCTCCGACACGGCACGCTCCGTGGACCGTCCCGCCACCGACCTCCTGCGTGCCCTGCCGGCCTCCTGACACCGCGGCGACGGTCCCGTCCCGCGCCTCGGCAGGGGGTTCTGGGGGATCATGTCGTCCGCCGGACGCGGCGCCGCCCGGACGGCGGTCGCCGGGGCGGCGGTCGAGCACGAGGAAGAACCGGTGGGAGGGCGTTGTGCGCAGGGTGGTGTTGGGGTCGGCGTCGGAGTCGCGGCTCGCGGTTCTGCGGGCGGCCGGGGTGGAGCCCGAGGTGGTCGTCAGCGGAGTGGACGAGGACGCGGTGGAGGCCGGGTCGGTGCGGGAGCTGGTGGAGGCGCTGGCGGTCGGCAAGGCACGGGCGGTCGCGGAGCGCGTGGCGGGGGAGGCCCTCGTCATCGGGTGCGACTCGCTGCTGGAGTTCGAGGGGCGCGGGCTGGGCAAACCCGAGAGCGCGGAGCAGGCCGTGGAGTGGTGGGAGAGGCGGCGGGGAAGGAGCGGGACCCTCCACACGGGGCACTGCGTCATCGACACCGGGAGCGGACGCCAGGTGAGCGCGGTGGGGGAGACCTCGGTGCGGTTCGGGAACCCGACCGATGCGGAGGTCCGGGCTTATGCCGCTTCGGGGGAACCGCTCTGGGCCGCGGGGGGCTTCACCATCGACGGGAAGGGCGGCTGGTTCATGGACGGCATCGAAGGGGACGCGGGAAACGTGCTCGGGCTCTCGCTTCCGGTGCTGCGGAAACTGCTGGGGGAGCTCGGGATCTCTCCCAATGAGCTGTGGGCGCGGTGAACGCCGGGGCGGGTGATGCGCGGCGTTCCTTCGGAGGCGGGCTGTGGAGCATGAGGTCCGGGCCCGCCCGTGCCCGGAAAGGTCCGACGGCGGCGCGGGAGAGAGGACGCGCCGCCGTCGAAGCGGGAAGGCCGCCGGACGAGGTCCTTGCCGCAGGCCCCTACGGCGATCGAGGGTTCAGTGGTCGCGCAGGAGGCTTCCGGCGCCCTCGACGCGGTCGGTGATGCCGTTCTCGCGCAGCGCCATCCACCAGGTGGCGGCGTTGATGGCGATGGTGGGCAGGCCCAGCCAGCGCTCGGCCTCGTCGGCCAGGCCGACCATGGACAGGTTGGTGCCGCACTGGATCAGCGCGTCCACCTCGCCCTCGGCGAGCTCGCGCAGCGCGCCGCGCAGCTCGTCCTCGGTGACGTGCGCGATGGAGACCGCGGTCGGGCACTTCAGGCCGATGATCTTGTCGACCTCGAAGCCCAGCTCGTTGAAGAACGTGCGCACGTTCGCGTCGCCGACCGGCTGGTAGGGGGTGACGACGCCGATGCGGCGCGCCCCGTACAGCTTCAGGGCCCGCTCGCACGCCTCGGCGCCGGTCGCCACCTGCAGGCCGGTCAGGTCGTGGATCTGCTTGACGAACGCCCGGTTGCCCTCGACGCCGCCCCAGAACGTCTCGGCGGACATGCCCATGACCATGTAGTCGGGTTCGCAGGTCATGACCCGCTCGCAGGCCGCGCCGATCTCGTCGCGGATCTGCTCCAGCAGGCGCTCCATGCCCGCGTCGCCGGCCATGTTCTGGTCGCGGATGTGGATGCGGGAGAAGTGCGAGGTCACGCCGGGCACCGTCATGCGGTAGAAGTCGGGCTCGACGATGGTGTTGGTGGAGGGGGCGATCACGCCGAACTTGCGGCGCCAGCCCAGCGCGTCGGTCATGAGGGGATCTCCTGTCGTCTCTGTCGGTCCCGGAGGGTGGCGAGCCGCCAGGCGGCGAGGAGGAACATCCCCTGGCTGACGGTGTTGATGGACTGCTCGACCCACTGGCGGGCGATGGTCTGCTCGCCCGAGCTGAGCGGGCCGAGCGCGTACTGGCCGATGATCCAGACGATGAACAGCTTGTGCCTGCGGCTCAGGACGACCGCGGCGGCGGTGCTGGCCGCGATGGTGAGGATGAGCATCGGCAGGGTGTCGCCGATCGCGAAGGCGGTGCCCAGGCAGGCCATCCACAATCCGGCGATGGCGGGCACGGGCACGCGGGGCTCGATGGCCTTGAGGAGCACGAGGAAGCCCGCGGCCAGGAAGGGGAAGAGCGCCAGCGGCACCATCCACAGGTCGACGTGGGTGGTGGCGATGATGGTCTTCCAGCCGGCCTTGGCGACCCCGCCGATGCCCAGCAGCAGCGCCGCGATCCGGGCCAGCCGGGTGTCGACGCCGTCGACCCTGGCCAGGAGGAGCGCCCCGGCGGTGGTGAAGGCCACCGGGACGAAGTCCTCCAGGGCCAGGACGAGGGGGTACTCTTCGGGGCTCACGAGAACAGGTCCCGCTTGCTGAAGCCCGCCGTGGCGAACCGGAACGCGATCTTCGGCCCGGTCAGCCAGGCGACGCGCCCGCCGTTCTTGACGCCCTTGAGGATGCCCTCGGCCAGGAACGGGGTGACCGTCTCGACCTTGTCGGCGAGGATGTTGAAGATCTTCTTGGCCTTCTCCAGCTCCTCGGGCGTGTACTCCTGGACCAGCAGGTCGGTGACGACCATGCCGGGGGAGAGGTGCGCGGCCCTGACCGGGGTGCCCTTCAGCTCCTTGGCCAGCCCGTCCGTCACGTAGGTGACGCCCCGCTTGGTGGCGCCGTAGGCGACGAGTCCCGGCATGGTGCGCCCGTCGCTGCCGAAGCCCTCCATGTTCCAGACCGTGCCGGAGCCCTGCTCGAGCATGTGCCGGGCCGCGACGGCGCTGCCGTTGAGCACGCCGAGCAGGTTGGCCGCGACGACCGTCTCGATCTGCTCGGCGGGCAGCTCGGTGAGCGGCTTGCGCGCGGTGGAGACACCGGCGTTGTTGACCCAGTGGGCGACCGTGCCGAGCGAGGCGGCCTTCTCCCACAGCGCCTCGACCTGGGCGCGGTCGGTCATGTCGCAGACGACGCCGGTCGCGCCGAGCTCGGCGGCGGCCTCGTCGACACCGCTCCGCCCGCAGATGACGACCCGCGCGCCGCGCGCGCCGAGCTCCTTGGCGAGCCCGCGGCCGATGCCGCGGGTCCCGCCGGTCACCACGATCACCGCCATGTGAGCACCCCGTGGACGACGCCCGACAACGTGTTGCCGTCGAACACCTCGTAGGTGACGGCGAGGGTCTCGCCCGCGTTCATGCCCGGCGTCGCGTCGATCATGAACTCACGCCCCTTGATCTTGGTGACGGCGGCGCCGGTCGAGAAGTGCACGCTCGTGAAGTTCGCCCGGCCGAACGCCTGCGCGTTGCCCCAGGCTTCCGGGCCCTCGTAGAACATCCGTGTCCCGTCGCGCCGCTGCTCGACGGTGGAGGACCGCTCGAGCGCGCCGGACCAGGTGACGTGCGCGCGGGTGCGCAGCAGGTCGATCGGCTCCAGCTCCAGCGTGACGGTGACCTCGCCGACCAGCTTCTGGTCGGCGCCCCACAGCTCGCAGACGCCCTCGTACCCGCCGGCCTTCTTCGTCGGCAGGATGAACGGCACCGGCCCGTTGCGGGTCTCGGCCTCCAGGAAGTCCAGCGGCGGCTCCTCCCGGCGCTTGTAGACGCCGTTGAAGCAGCCGACGACCGTCCAGCCCTGGTAGAGGACCGAGGAGTACACCTGGGTCTCGCCGTCGGGCAGGTTGTGGTTCCAGGTGTTGAGGTCGACCTGCCAGCCCGGCCCGTAGTAGTGGGCGTCGACGAACGCGCCGTACGGCTGGCCCGTCCCGTAGAAGTCCGGGCCGGTGTAGACGCGGTCGCTGTCGGAGTCGACGACCCCGAACGCGAACGGGGCGCCGAGCCGGAACCGCCCGGCCAGCTCGCCGCCGCCCTCCAGGCCGCCGTCCATGTAGTACGTGGTCCTGCCGTCCTCGAACACCGACGAGCGCCGGATGTCCTCGTAACCGCACCAGACGCCCCTGGCGTCGAACAGGGAGGGGCGGCCGTGCCACTCGCCGGCGATGCGGCTCTGCCATTCGCTGGGCTCGCTCATGCCTGGACCTCGTTCGAGATCAGCTCGGCGCGCAGCCTGTCGGAGGTCTCCCGGCCGACGAGGCGGGTGACCCGCTCCCAGACCGGGTCGACCTCGGGGCTGAACAGGTTCTCCCGGTTGGCGCGGTCGCGGGCGGCCAGGTCGGTGTCGGCCAGGGTCGCCAGGACCTCCTGCGGCAGGCCGGACTCCAGCAGCGCCGACCAGTGCGCGAAGTAGTCGTCCACGAACGTGTCGAACGCCTTGAACTGCTCCTCGTCGGCGCGGTTCACCAGCATCCAGGGCGACATCATCGCGTACTGGCGCGGGCCGATCGCGGCGCGCAGCGAGCCGAAGACCTCCTTGGAGCGCTCGAAGACCGGGCTGAGCGGCTCGAAGACGGTGTTCACGTAGGCCAGGTGGGAGGCCAGCTCGGCGCGCGGGACGAGGTCGAGGTGGAAGGCGAGGTTGCCGCCGGCCTCGACGGAGTCCAGGGTGAAGTGCGGAATCGCCGAGCCGTCCGGGGAGAACGCGAAGATCATGTGGCTGTCCATGCCGATCTGCGGCACGACCAGGCTGATCGTCACGACCTTGGCGATCCGGCTGCCGGTGCGCACCTCGAGCCGGCCGACGGGGTCGGGGCCCATCGTGCTGAACAGGTCCTCGCCGTGGACGAGCTTGAGCTCCTCCACGCCCTCGAGCTTGGCGAGGGTACGGTCGAACAGGCCCTTGGGCAGTGAGGTCATGACTGCTCTTCCTTGTCTGCTGCGGGGGTCTCGGCGGTCTCGGCGGCCTTGGCGGCGGCGCGCTCGGCCTCGCCCTTGAGGATGGAGTCGTCGACCCGGGGGTGCTCGCCCCGGGCCTTGTGCACCCAGGCGCGGGCCAGCTCGGGGTTGTTCCTGCGGGCGGGCGAGGGGATGACGGTGGCCTCGCGGCGCGGGACGTCGCCCATGATGCGGTCCTCGTCGCCGAGCATCCAGCCCTTGTCGGCCAGCTCCTGGCGGCGGCGGCGGTAGTGCACCGCGATGAGGTCGGACTTGACGTGCAGTTCGGCGGCGAGGTCGGCGGGCAGCAGCTCGGGCCGGGTGCCGTCCACGACGGGGACGTCCTGGTCGAAGATGCCGTAGATGCGTTTGAGGGCGTTCTTGTCGGCCCAGTCACCGGTGAAGAAGTCGCGCAGCGCCACGAACTTCACCAGCGTGGTGGTCTCGTCGATCGGCACGTTGCTGTCGTAGATGATGATGTTGCCCATGGGCAGCCGCACGTGCAGCTTGATCATGTTCGGCAGCATCCAGCCCGCGCTGGTCTCGACCGGCGGGCGGTCCTTCAGGTCCCGGCTCTTGCCCGACAGCCGTCCCCACAGGCCCTTGGCCTGCGGCGGGTAGAGCTTGACGGTCGCGAACGCCGACCACTCGTCGGGCGTCTCGACCTCGTACTCCTCCACCTCGGGCCGCTCGGGGTTGCCGAACCGGCCGCCGTGGACGAACGGGGTGTGCGCGATGTCGCAGCCGTTCTCCAGGATGCGCTCGTAGTTGGAGTTCCAGAGGTACTCGCCGTAGACCGGCTTCCAGCGGCCGCCGTTCTTCTTCAGGTCGTCGAACTCGGGCCAGTGGGGGATCGGGGGACGGTCCTCCTCGGCCAGGTCGCCCATGAAGACCCACACGAAGCCGTACTTCTCGGTGGTCGGGTAGGAGTCGACGCGTGCCTTCTTCGGCATGCCCCGGCCTTCCAGGTTGGCCGGGATCTTCACGCAGGTGCCGTCGGGCACGAACTCCCAGCCGTGGTAGGGGCAGACCATCTTGTCGTCCTTGACCCAGCCGCCGGACAACGCCGCGCCGCGGTGCGGGCACAGGTCCGACATGCAGACGACGGCGCCGTCGCGTTTCCGGTACAGGACGAAGTCCTGCCCCAGGCACGTGATCTTCTTGGGTTTGCCGGTGACCTGGTCGGACGTCTCGACCGCGTACCAGAAGTTCTTCAGCATCAGTGCTCCCGCAGTGACACGGAGGGAGGCGGGTTCTTCCGCACGTTCTCCAGGGGATCGGGGTCGCCGTTCAGCCGCGCGCTCAGGAAGGCCAGCAGCACTTCCAGGTAGGCGGCGCGGCTCTCGGCGGGGTCGCGTTCGGGTTCCAGGTCCAGGAAGGCCCGCGCGGCGGTCGGGTCCACGGGGTCCGCGACCGCGAAGTGGTTGGCGCCGTCGAGGACGGCGAACAGGTGGCCCTCACCGGGCAGCGCCTCGTCGAAGGTCCTGCTGACGGGATCGGTGAAGCCGTCCTGGCCGTACCGGTCGCTGCTGCCCAGGATGACCCCGTCGCGGGTGCCGACGGCCAGGAACACCGGGCAGTCGACCTGGGCGGGCAGCACGGTGCCGGCGGGCCAGCCGAGCATGGTGGCGACCATGGTGTGGGTGCCGAACCCGAAGGCGGCCCGCACGCCGGGGAAGAAGCGCGCGGACTGCAGCACGACGGTCCCGCCCGCGGAGTGGCCGCCGAGGGCGACGCGGTCGAGGTCCAGCGCGTCCTTCAGCAGGTCGATCCCGCGCAGCGCGTCGAGGATCGCCGGGACGGTGGGGCAGGTCGGCCGGGTACCGTACGCGCCGGGCTTGGCCGCCTCCAGGTCGACCCCGGGGGTCAGCCCGTACTGGCCGCCGAACAGTTCGGCCACCCGGTCGAAGGTCACCACGACGTATCCGGCTTCGGCGATCGCGACGGCCAGGGTCCGGTAGGAGTCCTGGGCGACGTTGACGCCGGAGAAGAAGAGCACGACGGGGTGCTTTCCGGGTGCCGGAGGGAAGACGCCGGTGAGGCGCTCGGCGTCGGTGCCCTCGGCGAGGGCGGGGTAGTAGACCTTGAGGTGGGCGGTGTCGAACGGCGGTTCGCCGTGCGTGCGGGCCGACCACCACAGGGAGCGGATCAAAGGAGGGTTCGTCACGGGCGCGGCAGTTCCCGGTCGCCGCCCCACAGGGCGCGGACGAGCTTGCCGGTGAGCTCCTCGCCGAAGAACCGCACGCCCATGGAGTTGGCGGGGTCGCGTTCGGCGATGTTGCGCCGGATGGTCAGGTCGGTGTCGCGCTGCGCCTCGCGCTCGGCCTCCGGCACCGCCTCGGCCTCGTCGACCCAGCCGAGCCAGCGGTCGACGTGGGCGTGCATCCAGTCGTTGACGGCCTGGAAGTTCTCCTCCGACCACTTGAAGGAGTAGCACTGGGCGGTGGGGGAGAGGCTGGTGCGGATGAACGCCGACGGGCTGGTGAACCACTCGAAGTCCGGGTGGTCGGCCTGGAACTTCAGCCAGTCCTCGTTGACGGGCGCGTAGTAGTCGTCGTAGTAGTCGGCGTCGATGACGAGGCTGGTGCGCGGCACCGAGTCGCAGTAGAACCAGCCCTCGGGCCACAGCAGCAGGGCGATGCCCAGGTGGGGGACGCGCACCTGCGGGCCGAGCCAGACGGTCAGGTGCAGGTTGACGAAGCTGGCGGCGGGGTTGCCGAGCCAGGAGTGCACCATCCAGTCGACCTCGGGGCCGCTGTAGGCGGCGACCTTGCCGCCGGGACCGTCCGGGTAGGTGCCGTAGGACTCCAGCTCGAGCGTGGAGGGGTCGCGGGTGGTCTCGAACCGGGCGTCGATCTTCGCCTTCAGTTCCTCGAGCAGGCGCTGGTACTTCCCGAACGCTTCCGTCACGTCGACGACGGGCGAACTGTCGAGCATCTGTTCGACGTTCCGGATGGTCTCAGTCATCGAATCTTCCGTCCTGGTTCGCTGGGGGAAACGCTGTTTCCATTTTTCGATCCGGAGGTCCGGCTGTCAACGGGTACGCCGTCACGGTGCGGTCTCCACCAGCGAGCCCAGGGTCCGCCAGGCCCGCCCGTTGACCAGGTCGGTGTTCTTGGACACGAACCGGTTGACGGCCTGGGCGGGGTGCACGGCGCCCGTGGTGAGCCCGGGGCCCGCCTCGGTGACGAGCGGGTGGCTGATCCGGCCGGTGAAGGGCCCCTCCCAGGCGGTCCAGAGGGTGAAGTCGCCGGTGAGGTCGAGGATGAGGCCGCCCTCGGCCCAGGCCGAGACGATGTTCAGCCGGTTCTCCGCGGCCCGCTCGGGCAGCCCGAGGGAGGTCTCCCAGGACTCGCCCGCGCTGCGCGGCACCGCCACCACGTCGGCGTCGGCGATCGCGGCCAGCCGGAAGGTCTCCACCGACACCGAGTCGTCGCCGACCACCACCGCGAGCCGACCGAAGGGCAGTTCGAGGACGGCCACCCCCTCGCCCGTCCGGACGGCCCAGGGGTGGCGGCCGGTGCGGTGCAGCTGGAGCTGGACGCCGGCCTCGCCCCCGGCCGAGACCACCAGGCCGGCGTGGGCGTCGCCGTCGCGGACGCTGGTGACGGCGTACGCGGCGGTCCCGGACAGCGCCTTGGCCAGCAGTTCGGTGACCTCGGCGCGGTCCGCCGCGCCGAAGGCCAGCTCGGGCAGGACGATCAGCTCGGCGCCGGCCGCGGCGGCCTCGGCCGTCCCGGGCAGCGGGTCGGCGTCGGCCACGACCGCGACCCGGCACGCGTCGGCTCCGGGGGGCGCGGTGCGCTCCACCGGGACGGAGGCGATCGGCCGGTAGAGCTCGGGGCGGCGCGCGGCGAGGATGTCGGTGCCGTCCGGCCGCGTCTTCACGTCGGCCAGGGAGAGGTCGATGTCGGCGACGACCACGGCCTCGCCGGTGCGCGGCCCCTTGGCCACGACGGTGCCGTCCGGGGCGACGATCTGGCTCTCCCCGGCGCCGTGCACCTGCTCCGGCGGCACGCCCAGCCGTTCGGCGATGGCCGGGGTGAGCGCCTCGGGCAGCAGCGGGCCGACCTTGTTGGCGGCGACCACCCACACCTTGTTCTCCGCCGCGCGCACCGGGATGTGCAGGCTCGCCTCGTCGGTGGCGAAGGAGTTCAGGCTGTTGAGCAGCAGCTGGGCCCCGCGCAGGGTGAGGTCCCGGCAGACGTCGGAGGTGACGCCCTCCATGCACGCGTACAGCCCGATCCGGCCGAGCGGGGTGTCGATGACGGGGCCGCGCTCGGTGCCGGGGTCCATGTGGTCGCCCTCGGCGCCCATCAGGGTGAGCTTGTCGGCCTGGCCGAGCAGGCTCCCGTCCGGCCCGTACAGCAGGCTGGTGATCGTGGTGCGGCCGTCCTCGCGGGCCACGGTGACGTTGAGCTTCACGTACGCCCCGTGCCGGGCGGCACGCCCGGCGACGGCGCCGAGGAATCCGCCGTCCAGGGTGCAGGCCAGCCGGTGCGCGGTCTCCCGGTCGGGGTACCAGGACAGGTGGTTGCAGAACTCCGGCAGGACGACCAGCTCGGCACCGGCGGCGGCTGCCTCGTCGATCATCCGCAGGCAGGTGGCGAGGTTGACCGCGAGGTCCTCGCCCGCCGCGAACTGTACCGCTGCGACCCGCATCTTCATGGCCTCCTGGTTACCTCTAGCGAAACGCTGTTTCCAAAACATACAATCAGGGCCGCTGGATGGGAAGAGATTTCACACCTGGAGAGCCACCTTGCTGACCCACGTCGTTCTGATGAAGTTCACCGACCCCGCCGACGCCCCCGAGGCCAAGGAGAGGCTGGAGGCGCTCGTGCCGCTGATCGGGCAGATCCGCGGCATGACCGTGGGCCTGGACGCGGTGCGCGGGGAGGTCTCCTGGGACCTGGCTCTGATCACCGAGCACACGGACCTCGACGGGCTGCGCGGCTACCAGCGGCACCCCGAGCATCTGAAGGCGGCGGGCTGGCTGCGTGAGCGCCTGGCCGCCCGGGCCTCGGTCGACTTCTGACCGGCAGGGGACCCACCCCTTGGAGAAGGTGCTGAACGGGCTGACCAGCGAAGGTGTGGCGATCCTAGGCGCTGGGGCGGCGGGGGGACAGGGTGCCGCCGTAAAAACCGGGTTACCGCCATGAGACGAGGCCGCCGCGGAGTCCCGCGGCGGCCTCGTCCGCTATCCGGGGTAGGCGGCCGCGGCCATGCCGCCGCCTCCGGCGCGGAAGGCCGCGGGAGCGTGCACCGAGCAGGTCTGGGCGTACTCCAGGATGCCCTCGTCGCCGTACTCGCGGCCGTGGCCGCTGCGCTTGACCCCGCCGAACGGCGCCCGCAGCGCCATCCCGGTGCGGCCGTGCGTGTTGACGAAGGTGAAACCGGCCTCGAAGCGGCGGGCGAAGTCGAACGCCCGGTCCTCGTCGGCCGACCAGACCGAGGCGCCCAGGCCCAGTTCGCCCGCGTTGGCGCGGGCCAGGACCTCCTCGGTGGTGGAGTAGGCCAGCAGCGGCACCACCGGGCCGAACTGCTCGTCCGCCACGACGGGCGAGGAGTCGTCCAGGCCGGTCAGCAGCGTGGGCCGGACGTAGTGCCCCCGCTCGAGGTCGCAGGCGACGCGGCCGAGCGGCACGGGCTCGCCGCCGGAGGCGATCAGCGCCCGGATCCGCTCCGCCGCGCCCGCGGTGATCACGGGTCCGACGGTCGTCTCCTCGTCCAACGGGTCGCCCAGCACGACGACGCGCCGGGCCGCCGCCGTGAAGGCGTCCCGGAACTCCGCCTCGCGCCCGGCGGGGACGTAGAGCCGTTTGGCGGCCATGCAGACCTGCCCCGACGTCTGGAAGCAGCCCATCACCAGCCGGTCCATCGCGTCGTCGGTGAACTCGGCGTCCGGCAGGAGCACCGCGGGGTCGTTGCCGCCCAGCTCCAGCACCGCCGGGGTGATCATCCGCCCGGCGAGGGCGCCGATCGCCCGGCCCGCGCCCTCGCCCCCGGTGAAGGCGACCTTGCGCACCAGCGGGTGGCCGACCAGCGCGGCGCCCGTCCCGGCCTCCCCGTGGACCACCCGCACGAGCCCGTCACCGAAGCGGCCCAGCAGCTCCGAGACGGCCAGCGGGGCCAGCGGCGACGGCTTGACCACGACGGTGTTGCCCGCGGCCAGCGCCGGTCCGACCTTGAGCATCGCCAGGATCACCGGCGCGTTCCACGGGGTGATCGCCGCGACCGCCCCGTACGGGCGCCGCCGCAGCAGCAGCCGGCCGGCGGCGTCGTCGGTCTCCACGTCGGCCAGCACCTCGGGGGCGCGGTCGGCGACCCAGTTCAGGAAGACCCCGGAGAACCGGAGCTCCCCCCGGCAGTCGCCGACCGGTTTGCCGCTCTCCCGGGCCAGCAGCACGGCGAGGTCTTCGTCGTCGAAGGTCGCGGACGCCTCCCGCAGCACCCGCACCCGCTCGGCGAGCGGGGTCCGCGCCCAGGAGCGCTGCGCCGCGTCCGCGGCCCGGACGGCCTCGTCGACGTCGGGGGCGTCCGCGACGGGAACCCGCCCGACCAGCTCACCGAGCCGGGCGGGGTTCTCCCGGTCGAGCCAGGCGCTCATCCCGCCCTCCCGGGCTCCGGGGTGCGCAGCGAGGCGATCATCGAGGTCCGCAGCAGGTGCGCGCGGGCCTTGACGGGGTCGGCGGCCAGCGCGCGCAGTCCGGCCTTGTGGGCCTCGGGGTCGCGCAGCTGCTCCCAGTTGGCGTGGGTGATCTTCTGCACGAACGAGGCGGCGACCTCCCGGCGGCGTTCACACGCCAGATCCAGGGCCGCGTCGTCGCCGAACGCGGCGGCGACGGCGACCGCGTCGTGGATGCCGCTGTTGAGGCCCATGCCGCCGAGCGGGTTGTTGACGTGGGCGGCGTCGCCCACCAGCACCACCCGTCCGGCGCGGAACCGGGCGGCGACCCGCTGGTGCACCCGGTAGAGGGTGGAGTGCGCGACCTTCCACCCGACGTCGACGACACCGCGCAGCCGCTCGGGCAGCCGCGCCGTCTCCGCCTCGTCGGGGGTGCCGTCCGGGGTCGGGAACAGCACCCGCCAGTGGTCGGGCGTGCGCAGCAGGACCAGCCATTCCTCGGGGTCGAAGACATAGTTGACCGCGGCGATGCCGGGGATCAGCGTCTCCAGCTCCTCCTCGGTGGAGGCGACGAGGAACCGCTCGGGATAGGTGATGCCCTCGAACGGCACGCCCAGCTCCTTGCGGACCCGCGAGTGCGCGCCGTCCGCGCCGATCAGCCGGTCGCCCCGGTGGACGGTGCCGTCCGCGGTGGTCACCGAGACGCCCGCCCCGTCCTGGACGACGCCGGTGACCGCCGAGCCGAAGACGACCTCGCCGCCGTCGGCCCGCAGCAGCTCCAGCAGGATCGGCGTGAGCTTGCTCTGCTCGCACTGCACCCGGTACGGGTACGGCGTGTCGTTCTCCAGCAGCCGCAGGTCGAGTTCGGCGACGACGCCGCCCCTGCGCTCGCGGTACTGGAAGGTGTGCGAGACCAGGCCCCTGGCCATCAGCGCGTCCAGCGCGCCGAGTTCGGCCAGCATCTCCAGCGTCGGCGGATGGTAGGTCGAGGCGCGGGACTCGGCGGCCAGTCCTTCGCCGGCCTCCAGCACCCGCACCTCGAAGCCGCGGCGGGCCAGCGCCACCGCGGCGGCCAGCCCGACCGGGCCCGCCCCGGCGACCAGGACGCGCATCACGCCTCCCTGGAGTGCAGGGCGAAGCCGTTCTCGACGCCGACGACCCGGGGGTTGGTGAAGAAGCGCAGCGTCTCGGCGGTGCCCTCCTCGCCCAGTCCCGAGTGGCCCCAGGCGGGGCGCGGGGCGAACAGGTGCAGGCTCATGATGCTCGAGCCGTTCACCTTCACCTCGCCCGCGCGGATCCGCCGCGCGACGGACAGGGCCTGCTCCTCGTCGGCGCCGAAAACGTACGCCTCGAGCCCGTAGGCGGTGCCGTTGGCCAGCGCCACGGCCTCGTCGAGGGAGGTGTAGGGGTGGACGGTCGCGACGGGGCCGAAGATCTCCTCCACGGCCTCCTCCGCCGGGACGCCGGTGACCAGTGCCGGAGCCAGGTGGTTGGTGCCCCCGGGCAGCGCCGTGCCGGTGTGCACGATGCCGCCGAGCGCGTCCCGCTGGGAGATGACGAGCTCCCGGTGCCGGGAGTGGATCAGCGGCCCGTAGTCGGTGTCCTCCGACAGCGGATCGCCGGCCCGCAGGGCGCCCAGGCGCGCGACGACCGCGGCGACGAGCTCCTCCTCCCGCCCCGCCGGGACGATGAGCCTGCCGAGCGCCCGGCACCACTGGCCGTTGAGCGTGGTCAGCAGGTCGACGACGCCGCGGGCGGCCGCCTCGACGCCGGCGTCGGGCAGCACCACCATCGGGTTGTTGCCGCCCAGCTCGAGCTGGGCGGGCTTGTGCCCGGTGGCGCAGGCGGCGGCGATGGCCTGCCCGCCCCTGGCGCCGCCGGTGAAGGAGACCGCGCGCACCCGCGGGTCGTTGACCATGGTGCCGCCGACACCGGGGCCGCCGTGCAGGAACTGGAAGACGCCGTCGGGGACGCCCTGGGCGCGCAGCGCCTCGGCGATCACCTCCGACATCAGCTGGCTGCCGTAGGGCGCGTACTCGCTGGCCTTGAACAGGGCGGGGCAGCCCGCGGCCAGCGCGTTGGCGATCTTGTGCGCGCCGGTGGGCGCGGGCGCGTTCCAGGCGGTCAGGCACAGTGCCGGGCCCCAGGGCAGCAGGTGCACCTCGGTGGTGTTGCCGTCCTCGCGCTCCAGGGTGCGCGTCAGCCACCCCTCGCGCAGCTGGCCGGCGGCGAGCAGGAACGAACCGGTGACGATCATGCCGAGCGGCAGGGTCTGCCGGATGGGCACGCCGGTCGCGAACGACTCCAGCGCGGCGATCTCGGCGACCCTCGGCTCGAGCGCCGCGGCGACGGCCTCCAGGATCCGGGCGCGTTCGGCCACCGGGGTCGCGGCCCACGGCCCGGCCGCCGCGTCGGCGGCGGCCAGCGCCCGCTCGACCCGCTCGGGCGAGCTGGCGGCGGCGGGAGCCAGGGGCTCGCCGGTGGCGGGGTTCTCCAGGACCAGGTCGAGGACGTCGCCGGCGGGCTCCCACGTCCCTGCGACGAGGTCGCGGGGTTCGGGCGTCTTCACGACTTCACGCTCGCGAACAGCTCGTTCTCCTTGTCCTGGGTGATCATGGAGGCGGCCTCCAGTCTGCCGCGCTCGGCGGGGAAGGTCATGACCAGCGCCATGGCCAGGTCGCGCAGGGTGCGGCCGATGACGCCGTCCATGGTCGCCGCGGAGGTGCCGCACGCCTTGAGCGCGCCGAGCGCGACCTGGAAGCAGGCCTCGGAGATGTCGCCCTTGGCGATGCGCCACTGCTTGTAGACCTCGGGCTTGGGCAGCAGCGGCGGTTCGGAGGTCTCCAGCTCGATCTGCCGCCTGATCCACAGGTAGGCGGTCTCCAGGCGCTCGGCCATGTCGCCGATGATGACCTGGTGCATGGGCGAGCTGGCGATGGTCCTGCCGGAGTCGGCGAAGGTCCTGCCGGTGGTGCGCTCCAGCGCGTAGTCGTAGACGTTCTGGGCGGCGCCCAGGTAGACGGCCATGATGGCCAGCTGGTTGCCGACGAAGCTGCCGCGGCTCATCTGCAGCATCTTCACGAAGGAGCCCGGCACGGTGAGGGAGTCCTCGGCGGGGACGAACACGTTCTCCATGACGATGCCGTCGTTGGCCGAGGCGCGCATGCCCAGGCCGTTCCACCTGGGCCGGTTGGTGATGCCCGCGTAGTCGCGGCCGACCAGGAACAGCGCCAGGCCGTCGGCGTTCTCGGTGCCGTCGACCTTGGCGGTGACCAGGTAGTAGTCGGCGACGCCGGTGGCGCAGCCGAAGGACTTGACGCCGCTCAGCGACCAGCCGCCCTCGGCCGGGGTGGCGACGGTGGCGATGGCGATGTTGGCGCTGGAGCTCTTGACCTCCTCGGAGGCGAAGTTGGCCAGCCAGGTGCCCCCGGCCATCCTGGTGAGCAGCCGCCGCGCGAAGGCGTCGATGACCGGGACCTCCTCCGCGGAGAACAATCCGGCCTCGATGGCCTCCAGCGGCAGCAGGCCGCGGGAGGCGCTGGTGTTGTGGAAGAAGTAGGCCAGCGCGGTGGACGGGCAGGCCGAGCCGAGGGTGAAGGTCGCCCCGGCCAGGTCGCGCAGCCCGCCGCCCAGGCCGCCGAACTCCTCGGGGATGATGAGGCCGAGGAGCCCGGCCTCGCGCATCAGGGCGATGTGGCCGACGGGGAACTCCCCGGTCTCGTCGGCCTTGGCCGCGGCCTCCCGCAGCGCGGGCAGGACGGACTCCACCTTCTCCATCCGGGCGCGCTCGGCGTCGGTGAGCTTGGTCAGCAGCCGTTCGGCGATCAGTGTCATCGCAACTCCTTGAAGATGGGTGCCCCCGGCTCGGCCACGGGGGAGGGGAAGCAGGCAGGTGCGGCGACCGGCGGGCTGCCCCCGCGGCCGGTCGCCAAGGTCCCCGCCGGGGGCGGGGAGGGTTTCAAGAAGCCGTCCTTCCCAGTGCGCGGGTGCGGCCGGGCAGCGGCTCCCCGCAGGCCGTCTCCAGTTCGGCCGCCGCGGCGGCCAGCGCCTCCCGGTCGGCGGGGCCCTCGACGCCGAGCCGGGACGCGAGGAAGAGCAGGTCGACCGAGCACAGCCCGTCGTCGAGCCCGCCGAGGGTCACGTCGAAGTGCCGGACGCCGCTCTTCATCGCGGTCAGCGCGTTGGCCAGGCCGAGGCCGGCCCGGTCGGTCAGCCGGACCCGCACCGGGGTCTGGCGGGCCTGGGAGACGGCGTCGCCCAGGATCTCGCGCACGGCCAGGGGGGAGGCCGGTTCGCCGCCCTCGTCCAGCGCGATCTCGTCGCAGCCCGCCGCGAGCAGTTCGCCGACCGCGGCCAGCGTTCCCGCGCGCCGGTCGGCGGCGAAGGCGTCGAAGACCCGACCGACGGCCGTGCAGTCCGCGGCGCGCGCCGCGGCGACCATCGCCGCGGCCGCCGCCGGGTCCCGGTACGGGAACTCGATCACCCCGCCGGGCCCCGGCGCGGGCCCGGCGGGGGAGTCCAGCAGCACGGACCGGGCCTTGCCCGGTCCGCCTCCGCGCACCCGGGTGCGCACCCCGGCGTCCCGCACGGCCTCCAGCAGCCGCCCGTCCGCCAGGCCGCGGCGCTCGAGCGCCGCGGCCAGACCGGTGTCGGCCAGGACGACGCGGTCGGGCAGCGGATCGGCGAGCCGGCCCCAGGTGCGGGAGTGGAAGAGCAGCGGGCCGGTGGCGCGCGGGGTGTCGGCGGCGAGCACCTCGCCGACGAAGATCGTGTGGTCGCCGCCCGGGTAGGCGTGCACGACCCGGCAGTCCAGCCAGCCGAGCGCGTTGGCCAGCACGGGCGAGCCCGTCCGCGGCGTCAGCCACTCCTGCCCCTGGAACCTCTCGGCGGGGGGCAGCCGGCCGGCGAAGCGCCGGCCCAGCTCCGCCTGGTCGCGGCCGAGGATGCTGATCCCGAACGCGCCGCTGTCGGAGACCAGCCGGTGGCTGGCCAGACGGGTGTCCAGGCAGACCAGCACCAGCGGCGGCTCGAGGCTGACGCTGGAGAACGAGCTGGCCGTCATGCCGTGCCAGCCGTCGCCGGCGGTCGTGGTGACCAGGACGACCCCGGTCGGCCACTGCCCGAGCACGGATCTGAAGGTCTCGGTGTCGACCGCCACCTGAGTCCCCCTCGTTTCGCTTGTGGAAACACTGTCCCGCAGAAGGTAACAATGCTGTGGACAGGGTGTCAATGTGTTTCCCCGCCTGTTTCCCGTAGAGAAACGAATTGCCCTAGACTCGCGATGTCAGATCTCTTCAGGAGGGCGGGAACGTGCCGAGGACAGCGTCGACCAAGGGCGATGAGGCCGCCGAGGGTCAGAGCAGATCGATCGCCGCGGTGGAGCGGGCCATGGACGTCCTGCTGCTGTTCGGGCGCAGCGCGCGCCCCGACCTCGGCGTGACGGAGATCGCCACCGAACTGGGGCTGACCAAGGCCGCGGTGCACCGCATCCTCACCGCGCTGCGCAGCAAGGAGCTCATCACCGTCGACTCGGTGACCCGCCGCTACTCCCTCGGGCACGCGGCGATCTCGCTGGGC
The DNA here is from genome assembly GCF_002995495.1 of Actinocorallia populi. GTDB lineage: Bacteria > Actinomycetota > Actinomycetes > Streptosporangiales > Streptosporangiaceae > Actinocorallia > Actinocorallia populi. Next base: position 41,252 of record NZ_PVZV01000014.1, read on the forward strand.
CGCGCCTACATGGCGCGGATGGACCTGCGCGCCATGGTCGGCCCCGAGCTGCGGCTGCTGTCGCGCCAGACGGGGGAGACCGCCACGCTGTCGGTGCGCCGCGGCGACACCCGCATGTACGTCGACCAGGCGGTGCCCAACCAGGAGCTGCGGATGGAGGTCAGTCTCGGCATCCCCTACCCGCTGCACGCGGGCAGCTCCTCCAAGGCCTTCCTCGCCTTCCTCGACGAGGCGGAGGTCGACGGCTACCTGGCCCGTCACCCGCTGACCGCCCTGACCGACAAGACCCTCGTGGAGGAGGACGCCCTGCGCGCCGAGCTGGTGCTGATCCGCAAGCGCGGGTACGCCACCTCGCTCGGCGAGCGCCAGGAGGGGGCGGCCTCCATCGCCGCCCCGGTCTTCGACCACGACGGCCGGGTGCTGGCCGTGCTGAGCGTCTCGGGTCCGCTGAGCCGGTTCAAACCGCATATCAAGGAGTACGCCCCGCTCCTGCTCGCCGCGGCGGCGCGCGTCTCCGCCCAGCTCGGCCATCCCGGGTGACCGCTAGAGGTTCGCGCCGGGCTTGAGGACGCCCAGCACCGCGGTGACGAGCACACTGATCCAGATACCCAGCACATAGGGCACGCAGCCGTCGATCGAGCGCTTGACGGCGCTCTCGGTCTCCGGGCCGCTGCCCTGCGCCATCAGCGCGCCCCAGGCCGGCCCGAACGGCTTCAGCTTGATCCGGATGCCCAGCCCGCAGGCGATGGCCAGGCCGTAGAGGAAGATCTTCCCGGCGAGCCAATCGGGGTCGGTGGTGACGCCGAACGGCTCGGCCGCGGCGAACGTGTAGGCGGCCGAGCCGAACAGCACGGCGATGAGGCCGATCCGGACCGCCCAGTCGGCGCGCCGCACCCACGGGTAGCGGCCGTGCGTGCGGTGGTCGACGACGGCGGACGCCAGCCAGCCGACCGCGAACACCCACGTCAGCACGACCAGCGGCCAGCTGAAGACGTCGTATCCGGCCAGGGTCGCGCCGTGCGGGTCCATCGCCATCAGCGTGACGCCGCTGGGAAGGAACAGCACCAGGCAGATCTTCGGGCCGAGGTCCAGGCCGTTCATGATGCTCAGCGCGGTGCTGCGCGCGGCGGGCGTGAGGTCCGGCCGGATGACGAACCGGCTGGAGTAGTAGACGCCGAGGTCGCCGCCGAGCCAGAAGACGAACAGTACGAGGTGGAGGACGATCCACCAACCGTAGGGATGAGCTCCCACCGGTCATTCTCCCGTCGTGAGGGGGCCCACCCGCGGTGTGTCCGCGAGGGCCGCGACGGCCTGTGCCAGGGCCTCCGCCCGGTCCTGCGGGATCGCGCGGGCGGCGTTGAGGAGGAACTTGGTGCGCAGGTCGGCCGCGGGCAGGGGGTGTCCCGGACCGCCGCGCGAGGAGTCCACCCGGTGCTCCAGGACGGAGCCGCCGCGGGTGGTCACCCGCAGCACCGCAGCGAACGCGTTGGGGAAGATGTCGCTGGCCTTCTCGTCGGCGAAGCACGTCACCTTCGCGGCCAGCGCGAGCCGCTCGGGGTCCTCGTGGGCGCCGTCGGCGAAGTCGTCCAGGTAGACGCCGAGTCCTCCGCCGCCCAGCAGCGCCGTGGCGATGGTGAAAGGTCCGGAGAACTTGGCGTGGTAGGCCGAACGCGGCCGCGCCTTCTCCTCCGGAGGCTCGCCGACGGTGCGCAGCGTCGGTGCCGGGAAGCCCGCCTCGATCGCGGTGATGTCGGCGGGGTCGAGGCCGTGCTCGCGCAGCGCCAGCGCGCAGTCGATGGCCGGGTGGGTGAAGTGGTTGGTGGGGTAGGGCTTGTAGACCGTGCGGGTGGTCTCCCAGCGCTCGCCCAGCCCTTCCATCAGCGCGGAGGAGTCGTACACGCCGTCGAGCCAGGCCTGGAAGAAGCCGAACCGGCCCTCCAGCACGGTCGGCGGGCCGGTCACCCCGGCGGCGGCGAACCCCGCGGCGGCCACGCCTCCGTGCGCGGCCCATCCGCAGTGGACGCGTTTGACGGTGCCGCCGGTGCGGTTGGCCTCCAGGACGCCCGAACCCATGCTGGCGGCGATGCCGATCGCCGAGGCGACGCCCTCGGCCTCCAGCCCGTACAGCAGCGCGGCCGCCGCGGCGGCGCCGAGCGTGCCGCAGATGGAGGTGGCGTGCTGGCCCTTCTCGAAGAAGACCGAGTTGCGCAGCTTCGGGTCGTAGGAGGCCATGCCGAGCCGGTTGCAGATCTCGACGCCCGCCGCGACGGCGGCCAGCAGGTCGGCTCCGGAGGAACCGCGTTCCTGCGCGACGGCCAGCGCCGCCGGGACCACCGAGGCGCTGGGGTGGAGCACCGACGGCAGGTGGGTGTCGTCGAAGTCCAGCGCGTGCGCGTAGGTGCCGTTGACGAGCGCGGCGTTCGGCGCGGGCAGGACCGTCCCGGTCCCCAGCACCTCGGCCGCGCCGCCCTCGCCCCAGCCGCGCACGGTGGTCAGCACCGCGTTGCCCGGGTCGGTCGCGGAGGTCTCCTCGGCCCGGCCGGCCAGGCAGTTGCCCACGACGTCCAGGACGCGTTCGCGGACGTCGCGGGAGACCTCCGGGGGGATCCCCTCGTCGCGGCAGCGGGCGGCGAACCCCGCCAGCGCCTGCACCTGCGTGAGCTCACTCACCGGCCACCGCCGGGATGACCGCGAGCGGGCGGACGGGGGAGCCGGTGGCGCCGACGACCGGCAGGGGGTTGAGCACCAGCAGGAACTCCCGCACTCCGGACTCCAGCAGCGGCAGCAGCCGCATCGTCTCGATGATGTTGATGCCCGCCTCGACCAGCAGGATGCGGTGGACCGGGAGCAGCGCGTGGCCCTTGCCCGGGGCCAGGTGCTCGAAGGCGATCGTCTCGCCCCCCGCGGCGCGCACGCCCAGCCCGGCCAGCCAGCGGCCCGCGGCCGCGCCGGGTCCCGGCACGCCGTCCCGGGCGCCGACGAACCGTTCACCGTCCGCCCAGTGCCGCGACCAGCCGGTGCCGATGAGCACCACGTCGCCCGGGTGGATCTCGAGGCCGTCGGCGGCCTTCTCCAGGTCGTCGACGGTCACCTCGTACCCGGCGGGCAGCACCGGCACGCCGTGCGCTCCGGCGACGTCCAGCAGCACGCCCCGTCCGACGTAGGGGGGGAAGTCGTCGATGCCCATCTCGGCGAAGCCGCGGTGGTCGGAGACCGCGGGCCTCCCGCCGTACAGCAGCCCCTCGTGGGAGACGTGCGCCAGGGCGTCGACATGGGTGCCGACGTGCCCGCCGGTGATGATGATCTCGTTGGCGGCGGAGCCTCCGTCGGCCCGGACCATGTCGCCGTGCCGCCGCTCGAGCAGCATCCGGAACGGCGGGTGGTTCGGTGACTGCGGCATGCCGGTCCGCATGGGCTGGGCGAGGTCGAGGACCGCCGCCCCGGCCAGGTCATTCCAGAGCAAGGTCAGATCATGCCTTTCTTGCGCGGAGCCCGTCGTGGTTTATGGAAACGACGTTACACTGTGAGGAACAGTGGGCGGAAGGCGTCGGGCATGATCCCGTGTTCCGCCTGGTGGACGGGCCCCGCGCCGTCAGGCCGTCGCGCGCGGCTCGCTGCGCGCCAGGTCGGCGAAGATGATGAGCCGGTAGGCGGCGGAGAACTTCGGGTGGCAGGTGGTCAGCGTCAGCCGCGCCTTCTCCGGCCTCGCGCCGGGCCTGCCGGGCACCGGGGCGATGACCGAGACGTCCGTGGGCAGCACCACCTTGTGGCCGGTCACCCGGTAGACGTGGGTGGCCGTGGCGGTGTCGACGAGGATCTGGTCGCCGGACACCAGCTCGCCCAGCCGGTTGAACGGGCCGCCGTAGGTGGTGCGGTGCCCGCTGAAGACGGTGTTGCCGATCTGGCCGGGCAGCGCCGTGCCGGGGTAGTGGCCGGGGCCCTTGGCGAGGTCGGCGTTGCTCACCCCCTCGACCGCGGCGTATCGCCAGGCGGGACCGAAGCGGGGGATGCGCACGACCGCGAAGGCCCTGCCCCGCTCGGGACGGGCGGCCGTCCGGGGCACCACCTGGGGCCTGCCCGGGCGGACGGCGGCCGAGACCGTGGTCTGCTTGCGCCAGAGCTCGTCCAGCTCGTCGTTGAGGCCGGCCTGGGCGCGGCGGGCGTAGTCGTCGGTGCCCCACGTCAGGTGGGCCACGAAGAGGGCGATGACCAGTCCCGCGGTGATGAGGAGTTCCGCGAGCAGGCGTACCACGGTGCGCATGTCCAGGGACGGTATCCCGAGTTTCGCGCGAAAGGGAAACAAAGGACCGGTGAAGGAAACGTTTGTGTTTCACGTCCCGGGCGGTCTTGACAGGGGCGCTTCTGGGACGGTTCTCTAAAGCGCAGTTGTGAAACTTTGTTTCCTCCAGCGGAACAGACGGAGTTCAACCCGTGATGAAGAGACAGGCCGCCCTCCGGGGCCTTGTGGCCGGGGCGACCGCCGTGGCCGCCACGGCGGTCGCGGGGGAGCCGGCGCGGGCGGGAACGGGCGGCATCACCTACGACTGCCAGATCTTCGCCAGCAGCTTCACCTACACCGCCGAGGTCAGGGTGAGCGGTCCTCCCTCACCCGGCGGCGTCGGGGACACCGCCCGGATCGAAGCGGACTTCTCCGACCTGCCCGGCGTCGCACCGCTCAAGGTCGACTCCTGGCGGACGACCGCCGAGCTCGTCGCGTCGGGCGCGCAGTCGGAAACCTACGACCTCACGGGCCCCCGGCGAAAGGGCCCCGTCCAGAAGAAGAAACCGCTGCCGATCGGCGAACTCGCCGCACGGGTCCCGCTGACGGCGGGAGGCACCGTCGACTTCACCCTCGGCGCGCTCACCATCACGGGCACCTCGTTCGGCATCTCGGTGCCGATCACCTGCAGGCCCAAGGGCAGGACGCCCAAGCTGCTGTCGCTGAAGGTGCGCGGGGAGAGCTCGCCGGTCACCCTGCTGGCCGACTCCGCCGCCGTCACGCCCGGCGCCGAGGTCGAGGTGTCCGGTTCCGGCTGGGGGAGCGGCGAGGTGAAGCTGGCGCTGTGCCGGGAGGACGGCTCCGGCTGCGACGCCGCGGGGCTCACCGACGTCGCCACCTCGGTGGCGGGCGGGAAGCTCACCGGCAGCGCCAGGGTGAAGGAGGGCACCGCCGCCGGCACCTACAAGATCAAGGCGAGCCAGGGCGACGCGGCCAAGTTCGTGTCGATCCGCGTCGAGGACCCCGGCACGCAGGGCGAACCCGACCCCTGCGCCGGCAAGGAACCCGACCAGTGCGGGCAGCAGGACGTCACGGTGACCGTCACCGGCGGGCCCCTCACCCTCGCCCAGGACCCCGGCGAGGTCGTCCTCGACCCCGTCACCCTGAACGGCGCCGCCCAGACCACCACCGGGATGCTCCGGCGGGTGACGGTCAGCGACGCGCGCGGCTCGTCCGTCGGCTGGTCGCTCATCGGCACCCTCGGCGACTTCAAGGGCCCGGCCGGCGCGTCCATCGCCGCGGGCAACCTCACCTGGACCCCGCAGTGCACCGCGCGGGCCGGCGCGACACCCGTCGTCACCGGCACCCCGGGGCCGCTCGGCGAGGCGGGCGCGCTGCTGTGCTCCACCGCCGACAGCACCGCGGGGCCCGTCGGCGGCAGTTACGACGCCGGCGCCGCCCTGTCCCTGAACGTCCCCGCGGCCACCGCCTCCGGGGAGTACGACGCGGTCCTGACCCTCACCCTCTCCTGACCCCTCCGGCAATCCCCGTACCCCCCGCCGGGCGAACGCGCCCGCCCGGCGGGGCACCCCCCTCGTGAAGGAGGTGACCACATGATCAGAGTGATCACCGCCCTCGTCGTGGCGCTGACCGCGCTGGCCCCCGGCTCCCCGGTCCGCGCGGACGGCACCTCCCCGCCGGCGAGCAAGGACGTCCCGCGGAAGCCCGCCGGGACGACCGGCAACGGCTCGTGGGCCGTCGGCCCGGCGACGAACAGCAAGACGCTCACCCCCCGGCTGCACTTCACCCTCGAGGGGCGGGCAGGCGACGTCGTCCGCGACACCGTCCGGATCTGGAACCTCACCGGCGAGAAGATGGAGTTCGAGGTGTACGGAGCCGACGGCTACAACACCGCGCGGGACGGCGCCTTCGCCCTGCGCGGCGAGAAGGAGCCGCAGAAGGGCATCGGCCTGTGGACCAGGGTCGGCAGCCGGGACGTCTCCGTTCCGGCGGGCCGCGCCGTGGACGTGCCCTTCATCGTGAGCGTCCCGAAGAACGCCACGCCCGGCGACCACATCGGCGGCGTCGTGGTCGCCGGTAAAGAGGTGGAGGCGGTCAAGAAGGCCGGGGGGACCACGCTCGGCCTGCGCCGCGCCGTCGGCGCCCGGATCTACCTGCGGCTCGAAGGGCCCCTCGTGCCCGGGGCCAAGGTCGAGGGCCTGCGGGTGGAGAACACCGAACCGCGGCTGCCCTGGGGCGGCCCCGTCGGCACCGTGATCAGGTATCGGATCGCCAACGTCGGCAACGTCCGGCTCGCGCCCACGGCGCAGATCCGCGCCACCGGCCTGTTCGGCCGGGTCCTGCGCGACTTCCCCGAACGGGCGATGCCCGAACTGCTGCCCGGCGAGGAGGTGGAGGTCGAGCTGGAATGGCCCGGAGCCCCGCCCGCCGACGCGGTGAAGGTCACCGTCGAGCTCAAGACCCGGGCCGGCCTGCAGTCGGTCGCCCGCACCGGCTACACCTCCCTGCCCTGGCAGACGCTCGTCGCCCTGCTCGCCCTCGTCATCGCGGCCGCCGTCGCCCTGCGGACGCACCGCCATCTCACCGCCCGGAGAAAAGCATGACCGGCACGCGTAGCCCGCGCGCTCTGGCCGCCCTCGTGCTGGTGTCCCTGTTCCTGTGGCCCGCGCCCGCCGCGGCCGACCCCGGCGCGAGCGCCTCCCCCGCCGAGGGCGCGCCCGGCACGGTCGTCCAGGTGCGCGGCGCCGGCTGGCCCGCCGGCGTCTCGGTGCAGGTCTCGGTCTGCGGCCGCAACGCCGTCAACGGGTCCGTCGACTGCGACCAGATCAACGCGGTCGCCGCGCCCGTCGGCCCCGACGGGATCGTGACCGCCGGCCTCACCGTGTCCGCCCCGCCCGTGCCGTGCCCCTGCGTCGTCCACATCACGACGCCCTCGGGCGCGGAGCGGATGACGGTGAACGTCCCGTTCACCGTGCTGGGCCACGAGACCGCCGAGGTCGTCAGGCAGGAGAACCCGGCGCGCATCGACGTGGTCGACGCCGAACTGCGCGGCAGCGGCGGCGTCAGCGAGCTGTTCGGCTGGCGGACCCGGCGGACGCTGGTGCTGACCGTCCGCAACAACGGGCCCGACCCGGTGACGGACGCGCCGCTGGTCGTCGGCTGGGGCGCGGACGCCACGGCCGACTCCCCGCTGACCGCGCCGCCGACCGGCACCATCGAACCCGGCGCGACCGCGGTCTACCGGGTGCCGGTGGAGCTGCCGCCCGCCTCCTACGGCACGTTCGTGGTCGGCGGCAGGTTCGCCGGCCAGACCGAGTTCCAGCTCAAGTTCACGACCTACCCGTACCTGCTGTTCGCGGTGAACCTCGTCGCCCTCCTGGCGGTGCTCGCCGGAGTGCGCGCCGCCCTGCGCCGCAGGCGCACCCGATCGCGCGGGGCCGCCGTGGACGTCCCCTTCCCGGCCGCGCCGAAGGCGGCCCCGCGCCGGCTCGACCAGACCGCGCTGCTGGCCTACCTGGAGGGCAACGCCCGCCGGGAGGACGGCGAGACCCTGGTCATCGACCGGCCCTCGCTGGTGGCCTACCTGAACGGGCCGCCCCTCCTGGACTCCCAGGCCCTCGACCGCTTCCTGTCCGATGGAGGGCCCGATGCGTCACGGTGAACGCGTCCACATCGTCGGTTCCGCGGCGGTCGCGCCGCTCGCGCTGGGCTCGCTGGTCCTGCTGGGCGACGGGCTGGGCACCCTGCTCAGCTTCCCCGGCCAGGTGGTCGGCTACATGGTCGCCATGGGCGTGCTGGTCGGCATCGGCGTCTCGCCCTGGGTGCTGCGCGGCGAGGGCCACCCGGTGGTCCGCCGCCTGCTGTGCCTGCTGCCCGGCCTGAGCCTGCTGGTGATGGCCGCGCTGCCGACCGTACCGGTGTTCGCCTCCCTGGCCATGGTGGTCGGCCTGTGCATCCCGACCCTGCTCGCGATGACCCGGGGCGGCGCCGGCCGCGGCATGGGCTACGCGGGTGTGGCGGGCGCGGCGGGGGCGGTGGCCGTCGCCGCGGTGTGGCAGGACGAGCCGAGGCTGGGCCTGGCGGTCGCGGGCGTCTTCGCGGCGTTCGCGGGAGCCTTTCCCGGGCCCGTCCCCGACTCGCGCCGCGCCTTCCGCGAGGTGCGCTGGATGCTGCCCGACTACGCGGCGGTCGGCTGGGCGCTGGGCGCGGTGATCCTGCCCGCCGCCCGGCTGCTGCTGTTCCGGTTCGAGCTGTTCGGGGCCGACCGGATGTACCACCTGCTCGCCGCGGTCGCCGGCGGATGCGTGCTGGCGTTCCTCCTCGGCAGGCTGGCGGGGGAGGTCCAGCTGCTGCTGGTCGTGGCCGCGGGCGGCCTGCTGCTGGTGGCCACCGCCCCGTGGGCGGCCGGGGTCTCCGCCGGCGCCGCCGTGGTGTTCGGCGCGGCGATGGCCGCGCTGTCCCGGCTGGACCGGCTCGCCGGGGGCCGGGGCGCGGCGCTGACCGCGACCGCCGCGCTACTGGGAGGTCTGGGTGCCTACGGGGCCGAGCCGCTGCTGCGCATGTTCGCCGGTTCGGGCGCCGTCCTGGCGCTCAGCACGATCCCCATGGCGCTGCTCATCCTGTGGTCGGTGTACCTGACCCCGGCCGCCGAGGCCGGAGGGCCGCCGCTGGCGTTGTGGCGGCTGAGCGACGCCGAGCGGAGCATCGACCGCCTCGACCTGCGGGCCGAGGCCGGGGAGAAGATGGCGTTCTACGGGCCGGGTTCGCAGAGCCTGCTCCGCCTGCTGTCGGGCGAGGCCAGGGCCGACGGAGGCAGGTTCCTGTCGCGGGGCGTCGACTTCACCAAGGCGACCGCGGCGCGGCGTACCGAGCTCAGGGTGAGCCACCGGGTCCCGGCCGTGCCGGGGGACGACCGCAGGACGGTCGCCGAACGCCTGGCCGACCTGACGGTGAGCGATCCCTGGCGGGTCCGCGCGGTGCTGGAGGTCTTCCCCGCGCTGGCGGAGCGCCGCGGAGAGCCGGCCGCCGACCTCGACGAGACCGGCGCGCTGCTGCTGGGCCTGGCCGAGGCGCTGCTGCTGCGCCCCCGGATCGTGCTGGTCGACGCCCGAGGCTGCGATCCCGGCCTGGCCCCGGTGCTCGACGGGCTGGCCGCCGGCGGCGCGGTGGTCGTCCTGGCCGAGCCGCCGGTGCCGCTGACCACGGCCCTGGGCGCCCACGCCCACCTGCTGCGCCACGGCCGGCCGGCCGACGAGCTCCCGCATCCCACCGAAGAAGAACTGACCGCGAGCCTGGACCGAGGACGCCCATGAGAAGAACCGCGCTCCTGGCGCTCGCCGCCGCGTCGGCATTCGCAGCCGCGCCGGCGCTGGCGCCCGCACCCGCCCTCGCCGAGGGCGGACCCGCCCTGGAGATCAGCAAGACCGAGGGCATCGCCGAAGGCGACGAGATCACGGTCACCGGGACCGGCTTCAAGCCGGGCCTGCAGGGGATCGCGGTCGGGTTGTGCATCGAGGGGTACACCAACGGCCTGAAGCACTGCGACATCCAGGACAGCGGCGCCGCCTTCGTCGCCGCCGACGGGCAGGGCAAGCTGCCCACGCTGACGCTGACCGTCTCCACGAAGTTCCTGGAGTACGACTGCCTCGCCCAGCAGTGCGTGGTGGGCGCGGGCCCGCTTCCCGGGGCGGTGCCCGACTCCGTGCAGAAAGCCAACTCCGTGACCACCCGGCTCGGTTTCGAGGGCGCGACCTTCGAGCCCGAGCCGACCGAGTCCGCGGCTCCGGCCGCGGCGGACGCCGACCCCGACGGCGTGGGCGGCCCCTCGGCCCCCCTGTGGTTCGCCACGGCGGGGCTGCTCGTCCTCGTCACCTTCCTCGCCGCCCGGCGACAGTCCCTCAGGAGGATCACATGAAGTTCACTCAGGCCGCCGCGCTGGGCGCGGCGGCGGTGCTCGTCTGCGCGCCGTCCGCGGCCTCGGCCTCGGCCGCGGCGGCCAAGCTCTCGCTGAGCAAGACCAGCGGTCTCGCGGTCGGCGACACGGTCAACGTCACCTCGCTCACCGGCCTGAAGGCCAACCTGGCCCAGGTGTACGTCGCCCAGTGCAAGAAGAAGGTCGCCGGCCCCACCGACTGCGAGCTGAGCAGCGCGCTGTCGGGCAACGCCGACGCGAGCGGCACGTGGAAGTCCTCCAAGGGCACCGCCATCAAGCTGGTGAAGACCATCGGAGGGGTCGACTGCACCTCCGCGGCCGGCGCCTGCATCATCGGCGTCACCAGCCTCACCAACCCCGGTGACGTCATCGCCACGGCGTCACTGACGTTCGGCGGCTCCTCGACGGACTCGAACGACGACTCGAACGACGCGAACGACGACTCGAACGACTCCGGAACCCCCGGCTCCAACAACGACGACACCGACAACGCCCTGCCGCAGACCGGCAGCCCCGACGGCGTGCCCACCTTCGCCCTGGCGGCCTCGGCCCTGGTGCTCACCGGTGCGGCCGCGCTGTTCCTGGTGCCGCGCCGCCGCCGCACGAACTGACCCCGCACGAGAGGAAGGCCCCGGTCCGCAAGGACCGGGGCCTTCACCGTGGGCGCACGTCAGCGGAGCCTCACATGCCCTCGCCGCTCCAGCGGCCGGTCGAGCGGCTGCGCACCGGGAGGGTGGACAGGATCGGGGCGGGGATCGGGTCGCCCTGCTTCCACTGGCGGCCCGCTCCCCAGTTGTGGTTGAGCCGGTCGGTGCGTTCGTTGGCGTGCTCCAGGGACGCCGGGTCCGCTCCCCAGTCGGCGGCGGGCACCTCGTGGTCGTGGTCGTGCGCGTGGTCGTGTCCGTGGCCGCCCTGCAGGGTGGCGGCGTCCAGCGCCTTGGCGATCGCGATGAGGCTCTTGTCGGTGCCCGTCCCGTGCGGGACGAACGGGGCGTCCATCTCGCCCTGGGAGTGCTGGTAGGCCACGGACGCCACCAGTTCCTCGTGGTCGCGGTCGGAGCGCCCGGCGGGACCCAGGTCGTGGGAGGACTGCGACCAGCGCATCCGGCCGCCTTCCGGCCCGTAGTTGACGGCCTCGCCGCCCCAGCGCAGCCACTCGTTCTGGGTGTACCAGTTCATCAGCTCGCCGTCGGAGCGCAGCAGCCAGGTCGCGCCGCCCTCCTGGGTGGTGAAGTGGCCGTGCTTGACCCGTGCGGGGCGGAAGAAGTAGGTGCCGAGGTCGAGGGTGCCGAAGTTGTACTCCATGTGGCCCTGGGTGGTGTAGGCCTCTTCGTAGCAGGGGTGGTGGGCCAGGCGGTGGTCGGTCCACCCCTCCTGGGCGTGTACCAGCCGGGTGTAGAAGCCGGTGGCCGGGTCGACGTGCAGGTATTTGATGAACAGGCCGGGCATGGGGCCGGGGTTGGGCACCGCGTCCCACTTCATCGCCTCGGTGTCCAGGACGATGACCTCTTCCCGGGCGTCGTCCCGGCGGGAGGCGCCGGGGTCGAAGCCCGCGTCGCCGTACTCGCGGTAGTGCAGCACCTTGCTGCCCTCGGAGAACACCAGCGACTCGGCGGGAACGCCCTTGGGAACGTAGAGGTAGGCGCCCTTGCCGTACTCCCTGCCCCCGTACGTCATGGAGCCGCCGAGGACGTAGAACTCGGTGTCGGCGTGGTGGACGCCCGGTCCGCGTCCCCAGCGGGTGTGGAAGTCGATCCGCAGGGACGAGGAGCCGTCCTCCTCGTCCACCGAGAGCCGGCGCTCGCTGGCGCGGCCCTCGCCGCCGACGAGCTCGGCGCCGTGCCAGACGTAGTCGTTCTCCTGGATCAGTTCGACGTGCGGCCGCATGGTGTCTCAGTCCTTCCGCAGTTCGCGCTTGAGGATCTTGCCTGCCGCGTTGCGCGGCAGGGTGGTCAGGAACTCGATCCGGCGGGGCACCTTGGGGCCCGCCAGGACCGTCCGGCAGTGCTCCACCAGGGCGTCCGGATCGGGGGAGCCGCCGGGCAGGGGGACGACGAAGGCGGTGACCCGCTCGCCCCAGCGCTCGTCCGGCAGGCCCACGACGGCCGCCTCCGCCACGCCGGGGAAGGAGCAGAGGACCTCCTCCACCTCGCGGGGCGCCACGTTCACCCCGCCCGAGATGATCATGTCCTTCTTGCGGTCCACGATGGTGAGGAACCCGTCGGCGTCCTGCACGGCGATGTCGCCGGAGCGGTAGAAGCCGTCCTCGGTGAGGGCCTCGGCGGTGGCCTCGGGGTTCTTCAGGTAGCCGTTCATCAGGAAGGGGGAGCGCGAGCACAGCTCGCCGCGCTCGCCGCGCGGCACCTCCGCGCCGTCGTCGTCGACGACCTTCACCTCGGTGAGGAACCACGGGGGGCCGACCGAACCCGGTTTGCGCAGCGCGTCGGCGGGCCGGCAGTCGGTGACGATGCCGCCCTCGGTCGAGCCGTAGAGCTCGTGCACGCCCGCTCCGGGGAAGGCCGACATCACCCATTCCTTGAGCGTGACGGGCAGCGCGGCGGCGTTGAAGAACAGCGTGTCGAGGCTGGAGGCGTCGTACCGTCCCATCAACCCGGAGGCGCGCAGCTGATGGGCGTGGGTGGGCACCAGGAAGACGCTCTGCGCCCGGGTCTCGGCGACGAGCGACAGCAGCGCCTCGGGGTCGAACGCGCGCAGCATCACCACGGTGCCGCCGGTGAAGACCGGGGCGTAGCCGAAGGCGAACCCCGCCCCGTGGTACATCGGCGCGACCGCGATGCTGACGCGTCCGGGGCCGAGGTTCCATTCCAGCGCCGCGCAGTAGAAGGTGAGCGCGCGCGAGCGGTGGCTGATCAGGACGCCTTTGGGGCGGCCGGTGGTGCCGGAGGTGTAGACGATGGTGAACGGGTCGGTCTCGGCGACCGGGACGCGCGGGTCGACGGGGGAGGCCGCGGCGAGGAACTCCTCGTACCCGCCGTCCACCTCCACCACGACCGGGGGAGGGGCGGGGACGCCGCCGAGCAGCGCCCGGTCGGCGATGAGGGCGGCGCACTCGGAGTGCTCCAGGACGTAGGCGTTCTCGGCCGCGGTGGAGCGGGTGCCCAGCGGGACCAGCACCAGCCCGGCCTTGGCCAGCCCGGCGGCGACCTCCGGCCACTCGAGCCGGTTGCCCAGCAGGACGCCGACCCGGGCTCCGGGTCGCAGGCCCGCCGCCAGCAGCCCGTCCGCCAGTCTGCTGGACCGCTCGTGCACCTCGGCGAAGGTGAGCCGGCGCGGCCCGTCGACGACGGCCACCGCGCCGGGGCTGCCGACCGCGAACTCCCTGATCCCGCCCGCTATCGAAAGCTGCAACCGAGCCTCCAGGATTGCCGCATCCGTTTCCCTAAAGGAAACGATGTTTCATTATCGGCAATAGCATGGTGTCCGGAGGGCGTCGCGTCAAGGCGTGCGGGGCGGGGCGGCCAGCAGCTGCGCGGCCTCCTCCAGGCAGACGACCTCGGCGTACTTGTGGCGCAGGTCGAACAGGGCGGCCTCGTGCGGGCGGGGGTCGCGGTCGCCGCAGGCGTCGGCGACCACGTAGGGGACGAACCCGTGCTGCAGGGCGTCCACCCCGGTGGCGCGCACGCAGCCGCTGGTGGACAGGCCGCAGATCAGCAGGGTGTCGACGGACATCGCGGTGAGGGTGGCGGCCAGGCTGGTGCCGAAGAACGCGCTGGCGTACTGCTTGACCACCACCACGTCGCCCTCGCGCGGCGTCAGCTCCGGCACGAAGCCCCCGTGGGGGTTGCCGCGCTGGAAGGCGGCCAGCGCCGGCACCTTGCGGTAGAACAGCCCGCCGTCGGCGCCGCCGGGCAGGTACTCGACCCTGGTGAAGACGACGGGCGCCCCGGCGGCGCGTCCGGCGGCCACCAGCGCGGCCCCGGCGGCGACCGCGTCCTCGACGCCGGCGTACAGCGGGGAGTCCTTCTCCAGGTAGGCCCGCACCATGTCCACGACCAGGACGGCGGGCCGCCGCCCGAACGGCAGCCGCCCTCCGAATCCTGCTTTTTCGTAGTCTTGTTCCAAATTCATTGCGCATCCCCTCTGTGCGTTCCGGTTCAGCATAGGGATCTGTATCTTCAAGCGAAACGTCGTTTCCCTCACTTGGGGAGTTGGTCCATGCGACACACCATCGGGCGGGGAATCCTCGCCCTGGGGACGGCGGGCACCTGCCTCGCCGTCCTCTCCGGCGCCTCCTCCGCCTCCGCGGCGGCCGCGCCGGCCGGTGACCTGTGCCTGCGCGCGCAGCACCAGACCGCCGGGATCGACCAAGCCGCCTTCCAGGCGGCGGGAGGCGAACTGAGCAACGTCGAATATCCCGACAAGACCTCTTTCGAGAAGTCCAAACCGACGGAGAAGCCCCTCGTCACCGGCTCCTACACCACCTACGAGGACGAGGCGGGGACGCTGCCCCGGCAGGTCCGGTGCAAGACCAAGCGGTCCGACCACCTGCAACTGGTCTACGGGCAGGACGCGGCAGGGCCCGAACAGCAGTGCAAGGTGGTCAACGAGACCACGCTCCAGGAGGTCGACGCCTCCTTCACCGAGGCGGAACGCGCCTCGCTGGCCTACCCGGCCTCGAAGGTCGTCGTCGACCGCGACGTGCCGGCCTTCACCGGCTGGGACTGGCTGTGGGAGTTCCCCGCGGCGTACGAGGACCGGCGCGGCAGGCTCCACCTGCCGTCGCGGTCGCTGTCCGTCCCGTGGACGTGGAACGCGCTTCCCGCGAGCTTCCGCGGCCAGCACTACTGCACGTTCATCGCGCCGCCGTACCTCAGGCGGCTGATGCTGGGGCAGGCCGTTCTCTGATCTGTCCAAAATCGGCCGCCCGCTCCCGGAGCGCCCCTACCTGCGGTTTCCCGCGGGGCCGGGGCGCTCCGGTGTTCCTGATGGGACGAAGCGGGCTTCTCATCATGGTTCGCGCCTCGTGCCATGGTCGGCGGCGCATACGCTGTCCAGATGTCTCAGGTGACGATGCGCCCGCCCTCGGACGCGCCTTCCGGGTCCGCCGTCCCCCGAGAACCGGCCCGCCTGGGCTGGCTCGACCTCCTCCGCGGGATCGCCGCGCTGATGGTGGCGCTGCAGCACGCGATGTACTACTACACCCCGGCCGCCTGGACGCAGATGTCGCGTTGGATCGATCCCGGCAAGTACGGGGTCCTGCTGTTCTTCCTCATCAGCGGCTACATCGTGCCCGCCTCGCTGGAACGGCGGGGGAGCGTGCGCGGCTTCTGGATCGGGCGCCTCCTGCGCATCTACCCGCTGCTGCTGACGGTCTGCGCGCTGCTGCTGGTCCCGCTCGCCCTCGGCTGGTGGGAGCCGCGCGCCGAGGTCGAGGGCATGGACCCGCTGCTGGGCACCGTGGCGCACCTGACGATGCTGCAGGACCTGGTCGCCGTGCCGAACCTGCTCAACGTGCTGTGGACGCTCTCCTACGAGATGGTCTTCTACCTGCTGGTCGTCGCGCTGTTCGTGACCGGGGCGCACCGGCGCTCGGCGGAGATCGCGCTGGGCTTCGCGGTGGCCGCGGTGCTGCTCGGCGGCCTGCTGCCCCGGGCCCTGCTGTCGGAGTCCTTCGGCACCGGCCCCGTCGTCGCGGCCGTCGCGGCCGTCCTCGTCGCGGCGCTCGCCGCGTCGGTCTCCGGCCGCCCCGCCCTCGCCCGCTGGGGCGCGGTGGCCGGAGGGGCGCTGGGCCTGGTGCTCCTGCTGGTCAACGGGCGGCCCGGAGCCTGGGAGACCCTGTCCATCTTCGCCGTCATGTTCCTGGGCACCGCGATCTACCGCGTCGAACAGGGCCAGATCTCCCGGCGGACGGCCGCGTGGGCCGCGGCGCTGGTGTTCGGCTGCACCGTCGCGTCGGGGCTGCTCAACGCGGGGCAGTGGCTGAGCGGCTCCGAGGCCGCCGGGCTGCGGCTGATCTGGACGGGTTCGCTGGTGCTGGCGGCCCTGAGCTTCTGGGCGGGGCGCCGCCTGCGCCACCGCCGCGTCCCGCGGGCGCTGACCGGCCTCGGCACCATCAGCTTCTCGCTCTACCTCGTGCACCCGGTGCTGCTCATGGCGGCCGAGGCGCTGCTCGGCGAGGCGGGCCCCCAGCGCTGGGGCGGCCTGGCCGTCTTCACCCTGGTGCTCGTCGCGGTGAGCTGGGCGTCGTACCGCTGCGTCGAGGCGCCCTTCCAGCGGCTCGGCCGCGACCTCGTCCGCAGGCAGGCCGCCAGGGGCCGGGCGGGCTAGGCGGGGAGGCCGGGGCCGCCCGGGCCGGGGCGGAGGTCCTGCGCCTGCGGCGTCCAGGACTCGCGCATGTAGGAGATGCCCTCCTGGACCATGGCGGGGTGGCGGGAGGCGATGTCCTCGCTCTCCCACGGGTCGTCGAAGAGGTCGTAGAGCTCGTACGTCCAGTCGGCCCCCGGCACGCTGTAGTCGGGGCCGGGGCCCCAGCCGATGAGCTTCCAGCGGCCGAACCGGACGGCGGCGGAGACGTTCCTGCCCAGGCCCTCCTCCTCGGCGCGGTGCAGGGGGGTGCTGCCGACGTGCAGGCGCAGCCAGTACAGGTACGGGTGCACCGCCGCCGCGCCGTCGCCGGTGAGGACCGGGCGCAGGGACAGCCCGTCGGTGCCGGGGGGCGGCTGGACGTCCGCGAAGTCGGCGAGGGTGGCGAGCAGGTCGTAGTGCGCCGTCGGGTGCTCGACCGTCGTGCCGGAGGTGCGCCGGAACAGGCGGGGCGACCAGGCGATGAACGGGACCCTGATGCCGCCCTCGTAGAGGTTGCGCTTGAGCCCGCGGAAGGGCCCCGCGGCCTGGAAGAAGTCCGGGTGGACGCCGCGCTCCTGGTGGGGGCCGTTGTCGCTGGTGAAGATGACGACGGTGTCGTCGGCCAGCCCCTGGGTGTGCAGTTCCTCCAGGAGCGTGCCCACGTACCTGTCGAGCAGGGTGATCTGCGCGGCGTGCGCGGCGTCCTCGGGGTCCCAGCCCAGACCCGAGTACTCGCCGAGCCGGGGCGCGGCCGAGGGCGCGTGCGGCAGCGGCGGGGTGAGCGTGAGCAGGAACGGCTCGCGGCTCGGTTCGCGCAGGAAGTCCAGCGCCCGCCGCATGATGAGGTCGGGCCCGAACAGCATGCCGCTCTCGCCCTGGTTGCCCGGCACCGACACGGACTCGTCGTTGTGCCACAGCGCGCGCGGGTAGTAGTAGTGCGCCGAGCGGTGGGTGAGGTAGCCGAAGAACTCCTCGAACCCGTAGGCGTTGGGGTGGTCGGGGCCCGGCTGGTCGGGCCCGAAGCCCCACTTGCCGAACAGGCCTGTGCGGTAGCCGCTCTCGCGCAGCATCGTGGCGAAGGTCGGCACGCCCTGCAGCGGCAGGTCCTGGCCCTGCGGCGGGTTGCGGCGGACCGGCGAGTGGCCGCTGTGCAGCCCGGTGAACATCGAGGCGCGGGCGGGCGCGCAGACCGGCGCGGCGGCGTAGGCGTGGGTGAAGCGCAGCCCGTCGGCGGCCATCCGGTCGAGATGGGGGGTGCGGATCTTCTGCTGCCCGTAGCAGCCCAGCTGGCCGTAGCCGAGGTCGTCGGCGAGCACGACGATGAAGTTCGGGCGCCGGCCCGCGGCCCGGACGTTCTGCTTGCGGGGCGTGTCGGAGGATCCCGGCGCCTGGGAGACCGGCCAGGCCGCGACCCCCACCGCGCCGGCCGCCAGACCGCCCATTCCCAGCAGGAAGCGGCGTCTGTTCGGCGAGGTCGGGATCATCGGTCGGGCTCCGGGCGGTCAAGCGGGGGGATGGCGTCAGCCAGCTTAGAGCACCCCTGATCATTCGGCGTCCGGTTCGCGCCGGTGTCCTCCTCTCGCCATTCCCGCTTCATCCCGCTTCACACCCGGGGTCCCTTTCCGTGCCCTGTCAGACGACCGTCACCGGATGCCGGACGACCGCGCCGAACAGGTAGCCGAGGGTGTTGTGCGGCTCGGTGTCGGGCTGGACGGCGCCGGTCTCGTCCACGGCGCGGGCGAGGAGCACGTGGGAGCCCTTCGCCGGACGTTCCCAGACATACCGCCACCGCTGCCAGGCGTACCGCGCGCGGGCGCGTTCCAGCACGGCCGGACGCCAGGACGCGCCTTCGTCGACGCTGACCTCGACGCGCCGGATCCGCCCGCCGCCCGACCAGGAGCGCCCGGTGAGCACCACCCTCCGGCGCGCGGGGATCTCGGCGTCCCAGGCCAGCTCGAAGGCGCTCTTGACGTTCTGGCGCGTGACGGGCTCGCTGCCCTCGGGCGGGTGGCCCGCGCCGAACAGCCGGTAGTACCGGGTGTTCCAGGGGGAGAACAGCGGTTCGGCGGCGACCTGGATGTCGCCGACCCACTTGATGGAGGCGATCCCCGCCCAGCCCGGCACCACCACGCGCACGGGGAACCCGTGGTCGGGGGGCAGCGGCCGGCCGTTCAGCTCGTAGGCGAGCAGGACGTCCTCCAGCGCCTTGGAGACCGGCAGGGGGCGGCGCACCCGGCCCTGGACGACGCCCTTGTCGACGTACTCGGCGTCCAGCCCCGACGGCAGGACGTCCACCGCCTCGGGGGTGAGGCCCGCGTGCCGCAGGACGGTCGCCAGCGGCACGCCCCGCCACCGCCCGACGCCGATCGCCCCGAGCCTCCACGGGGTGCCGCTGACGGCCTGCCCCTGCTGGGTGGTGAAGAACCCCCGGGCGTTGCCGGTGCACTCGATGGCGGCGGTGACGGTCTCGGCCGGCAGGGAGCGCAGGTCGCCGTATCCGAACTCGACGGCCTGGCCGGGTCCGGGCGCGCCGCGCAGCCCGTCGCCCCACAGCCGCAGCCGGTAGGCGTCCGGATCGATCTCGGGGGTGGCGGTGTGGTTGCGGACGAAGAAGCGCTCGGCGGGGGTGAGGAACTCCCGGGTGCGCACCGACTCCCAGCGCAGTTCGGCGTTGGTCCCGTGGGAGACGAACCACTCGGGGGGCAGCGGTTTGACGATGGGACCCGCGGCCCGCGCGGGGGAGGGCGCGGCGCCGGCGAAGGCCAGCCCGGCGCCCAGCGCGGCCGAGCCGCGCAGCAGGCCGCGGCGCGACATCCGCGACCACTGGCGCGCGCGGACGGCGTCGTAGACGCTCTCGTCGGTGAGGTCGTGATCCATGGGACCGATGGTCACCCGAATTCCATGCTAAGTCAACCAGGTTGGTTGGTTATTCCGCGGAGGAGTACTCGCCCCCTCCGGGCACCCTGCGGTCTGGAGTTACGGTCACGTGGGGGATACTGTATGTCACTTTCCGTTATTGGATCGAGGGGGAACATGCGAGGCCGGTTCTCGCCGGGGCACGGTACTCCGCCCGCGGGCGCGGGGCGCCCCTCCCGGTGACCCCGGTGCGGAGGATGGTGAGTGCCCTGGTGCTGGGAGCCGGGGCACTGGTCGTGGTGCTCTGCGGGCACGCCCTCGTCGTCACCCCGCAACTGGTGGCGGAGAGCCCGCCGCCACCGCCGGGCCAGGACTTCGGCTCCGCCACCGCGCTGGTCGTCTTCCCGCTGGTGGTGTCGGCGGGACTGCTGGGCGGGATGCTGCTGATCTGGTCGGGCGTGCGGGGCATGCGCTCGGCGGGCCGTCCGGTGCTCTGGCGGGCCCGGCAGAGGACGGCCCTGTGGGGCTGCGCCGTCGGCACGGTCCTGGCCGCGTTCATCTACTTCTTCAGCGGGGAGCCGTGGACGGGCCTGCCGGAGGACTCCCGCGTCCAGGGGATCCTGATGGTCGTCTTCTACAGCGCCCTGGGCTTCCTGCTGATCGCGGTGCTCGCCCTCCAGAACGAGAGGAACGGCCGCGTCCCGCGCGCGGAGGCGTCCCGGCGGCGCCCGCGCTCACCGTGAGGATCCGGCCAGCTGCCCGTAGTTCAGGACCGGCCCCTCTCGGCAGACCCGCACGGGTCCGTCCGGCGTCTCCAGCAGGCAGCGCCCGCACCGGCCGCTGCCGCACTGGACGAGTTCGTGCGCGGCCACCTGGATCCGCTCGGCGGCCACCCCCTGCTCGTGCAGCCTCCGCGCGGTGGCCAGCGCCGGCCGCAGCGGCCCGGCCAGCAGCGCCACCGCCGCGTCCGGGTCGAAGGACAGACCGCCCGGGGACTCCGGGCCGTCCGCCGCAGGGCCGTCCACCACCGGGACGACCCTCCCCGACGGGGCGGGCCGCCCGCCGGAACCCTCGGGCGCGGCCGTCCAGACGGCCCCCGCCGCCCACACCCGCAGGCTCCGGTAGCGCGCCGAGTCGGCCAGCACCCGCTCCACCACCGGCCGGAGCAGGGCCAGACCCGGCTCCCAGCCGAGGACCAGCAGCTCGCCGCCCGCCGCGGGGCCGAGGTCCCAGCCGTTGCCGCGCGGGCCCGACAGCCCCACCCGGTCGCCGATCCGGCAGGCGCCCGGCCCGCACGGCACCCGCAGGGCCCTGAGCTCCACCAGCGAACTCTCCCCGGACCGCCCGTCGGACAGCAGCGGCCTGCCGCCCACGTCGGCCGCGGGGATGCGCATGCCCGCCCGGGTGTGCAGCACCCAGAACCGGCCCGGCGCCGCGCAGGCGGACGCCGGGGGAGCCTGCCCGGCCCGTTCGCGCTCCTGTCCATCGGGCGCGTCGGGCACCAGGACCAGCGTCATCTCGCCCGGGAGCTCGGCGTACCGGTCCACGATCCGGTAGGGGCGCGGCGCCGTGCTCCAGACCCGATACCGCTCCCTGCCCGGCACACGGCCCCCCTCGCGTCTCGTCCCGCCCGTGCCCGGCGATCCGGACACCCGCACCAGGCTGCGGGCGCGGCCCCCCGGACAGGTAGGGGCGAAAGTCCCTTTCCCGGAGCAGTCCCGCCGGTGGCGAAGGTCCTCCCGGCCGGGGACGTGCGCCTCTGCCCGGCCGCCCCGCCCGGCACGGCATGATCCACTCGGGGGGCGGGGCACACCGAGTGCTTACCCGCGCACCCGGTACCGCGTCCCCCGATCCGGGGATGCCCATCGAGACGAAGGAGAACACGATGACCCGGCGCCATGGAGTGCTCGTCGGCTACGACGGCTCCGAGGGCGGCGACCTCGCCCTGGACTGGGCCGCGGAGGAGGCAGTCCTCCGCGGGCTCCCGCTGACGGTCTGCCACGTCTGGCAGATCGTCTACCCGGGGTTCGTCGTGATGCCGGTGACCACGTTGAGCGACGCGGCCGAGAGCATCACCAGGACCGCCGCGGAACGCGTCTCGGGCGCCCACCCGGGGCTGGAGGTCCGCAGGCTGGTGGAGAGCGGATCGCCCGCCTACGCGCTGATCGAGCACGCGAGGGAGGCCGGGCTGACCGTGGTGGGCAGCGAGGGCGCCGGCACCGTGCGCAAGGCGCTCCTCGGATCGGTGAGCGCCCAGGTGACCGCGCACGCTTCCGGCGCCGTGACGGTCGTGCGCCCGACCTTCGGGCAGGGGAGCCGGCCCGGGCGGATCGTGGCCGGCGTCGACGGATCGCCCGCCGCCGACCACGCGCTGGGCGCGGCGTTCGAGGAGGCGCACCTGCGCCGGACGGGGCTGACCGTCCTGTGCGTGTGCCCGGAGAACGCGGGCGTGCGCGACACCCCGTTCGTCGACGACGGGGTCCTGCGCGAGCTGTCCCGGGAGCGGTTCGAGCGGTCCGTGGACTCCTGGCGGGCGAAGTACCCCCAGGTGCGGGCCGAGAAGGTCTTCCTGGAGGGCGACCCGGTCACCGAGCTGATCAACGCGTCCGAGGGGGCGGTCCTCCTGGTCGTCGGCTCCCGGGGCGTCGGCGGCATCCGGAGCATGCTCCTGGGCTCGGTGAGCGACGCGGCCGTCCGCCATGCGCTCTGCTCGGTCACCGTGGTCCACCCGCCGGAGGAGTGAACGCGGCAGAAGGGAGAAGGAGCATGAAGGGGAGACGCGGGACGAGGTGGCTCGTGCCGCCCGCGGGGCTGGCCGCCCTGGCCCTCTACGGCTACGGGAGGCTGCTGCTGCCCAGGCTGGACCGCTACGGGGCGACCCGGGCGGAGGCGTCGGCGCGGCTGCCGGGGGACGAGATGATCCCCGGCGGGACGGTGAGCACCATGGGGGTCACCCTGCGGGCCGCGCCGGAGCGGGTGTGGCCGTGGCTGGCGCGCGAGGACCTCAAGGCGGGGGAGCGGGTGTCCATGCCGCCCGGCGGCGACCCCCATCTCACGGTGGAGATCGTCGACGCTCCGCGCACGCTGGTCCTCAGCTCCGACCTGCGGCTGCCCCAGGGCCGGATGACGGTCCCCGAGGGGCCGCTCCCGCCGGTCTACTCCACCTCCGTGCGGGGCTACCACCTGCGGCCGCTCCCCGGAGGGCGCACCCGGCTGGTCGTCCGGACCCGCAGCGAGGGCAGGCCGCGGGCCCTGGTGCGGCTCGCCGGCCTCCTCGCCGACCGCCCCGGGCGCTTCCTGCGGTCGTTCCGCCAGTTCCAGCAGCTGCACGACCTCGCCGAACGGGCGGAGGCGGAGGCGGGCGCGCGGGTGGACGAAGGTCCCGCCGATGCCCGCCCTTCGGCCTCTGCCTCCCGGGTCTAGAGGACTGATCCTGGGAGGAGGGGAACCAGGGGGTGGAGCCGGTGGAAGAGATCAGGGTCATCCATCGCGACCAGGACGCGTTCGCGATCTTCGTACGGGACTACCTCGTGCAGGTGGACCAGCCGACGCGGTCGGGGGAGGAGAGCGGGCCGACCCCGGTGGAGCTGTTCGTCGCCGCGATGGCCGCCTGCGCCGCGCACTTCGCCTGCCACCACCTCAAGAAGGAGGGCCTGCCCTACAACGGGCTGGAGATGGGCGCCCGGTACCTGCTGGGCGGGGGCTCCCCGCAGCGCATCTCCCGGCTGACGCTCACCGTGCGCCCGCCCGCCCGGCTGCGGGAGGAGGACACCGACGCCATGATCACGGCGATCCGGGACTGCCCGGTCACCCAGTCCCTGATGGTGCCGCCGGAACTGCGGGTCCAGCTGGACGACCAGACGCGGGCGGCCTGAAGGGAGAGCAGCCATGTCCGAGGTCCTCGTCGGCTACGACGGTTCGCCCGCCTCCGAGCAGGCACTGCGCTGGGCGGTGCGCGAGAGCTCCCTGCGGGGCCTGCCGCTGGCGGTCTGCCACGCCTGGCACTGGCCGTACGCGATGGATCCGGTGCACCTGCCCTCGGTGGAGACCGTCCGCAGGTTCGCCGAGAACCTGCTGTACAAGGGGGTCTTCGAGGCCGAGGGCCTCGCCCCCCGGGTCAAGGTCCGCTCGGTGCTGCACCGGGGGCCCGCCGCGTCCGCGCTGCTGCACGAGGCGGGCCGGGCGGCCATGGTGGTGCTGGGGGCGCGCGGCGGCGAGGGGTTCCCCGAGCTGCCCACCGGATCCACCGCCACCCAGGTGGCCGGGCACGCCTCGTGCCCGGTGGTGATCGTCCGCGAGCCCGGGGCGGACGGTCCGGTGGCGGTGGGGGTGGACGGCTCGCACGCCGCCGACGCGGCCCTGGCGTTCGCCTTCGAGGAGGCCGCGCTGCGCGACCGGGAACTGGTAGCCGTGCACGCCGCGCCGCCTCCGTCCGATCCGGCCCGCCACGAGGA
Source organism: Actinocorallia populi (assembly GCF_002995495.1). Classification (GTDB taxonomy): domain Bacteria; phylum Actinomycetota; class Actinomycetes; order Streptosporangiales; family Streptosporangiaceae; genus Actinocorallia; species Actinocorallia populi. Next base: position 65,040 of record NZ_PVZV01000014.1, read on the forward strand.
GGCCGCGCGGGAGGCCGGTGTCCTCCTGCAGCGGCAGGTGGCGCCCTGGGCCACCAAGTACCCGCAGGTGCGGATGCGGACCCGCCTGCTGCACGAGGAGCCGCGGGAGGCGCTGCGCGCGGCGGCGGAGGAGGCGGCGCTGCTGGTCCTCGGCGACCGGCGGGACGACACGCCCGCCACGCTGCGGCTCGGCGCGGTCAGCAGCGCGTTGCTGGACCTGACGCCCCGCACCCTGGTGGTGGTGCACCCCTGGCGGCGGAGCTGACCGCTCCCTCCGGTCAGTCCGGAGCCATCTGGGGGCGCAGCGGCCAGTGATGGCCGTAACCGTGCGGCCTGACGGCCCGCAGCGCCTCGTCCACGCAGACCTCGACGGGCTGGTCGGTGTCCACGGCGACGGCCCCCGGCCACGGCGCGGCCTCGGCCGCCATCGCCTCGGCGACGGCGGTGTCGGCGTCGGACGGGCCGCCCCGGCGGTCGCGCAGCCGGGCGGAGGAGACCAAGGCGGGCGTCCGGCACTCCAGGGCCACGAGGTCCGCGCGGGCCCGCCTGGCCACCGTCGCGGCCTCCTCCCGGAACACCTCGTCGCTCCAGGAGGCGTCGAGGACGACGGGCTCGCCCATGCCGAGCAGCTTCTCCGCCCGTCTCAGCAGTTCGGCGTAGGTCTCCTTGGTGGCCCGCGGGCCGTAGATGCCCTGCCCGTAGGGGGCGCGGGCCGGCTGCTCGGCGGCCAGACCGGCCAGTTCCTTGCGGGTGCGGTCGCTGCTCAGGACGCTCCAGCCGAGCCGGTCGCCCAGGGCGCCCGCCAGGGTCGACTTGCCGGTGCCCGGCAGCCCCCCGACCAGGACCAGCGCCACCGAACCCGCCCGCAGGTGCCGCAGCGCCAGCTCGGCGTACTCCCGCGCCACCGCGGGGCGCTCCGACAAGCAGGAGACCTTGGCCCGCACGAACGCGCGGTAGGCGATGTAATGGTGGCGCAGCGAGGCGGGCGCGGGGTCGCCGCCGAACTCGGAGTACCGGTCGAGGAAGGCGCGGGCCAGGGCGGGGGCGCGCAGCCGCTCCAGGTCCATGGCCAGGAACGCGGCGTCGTCCAGCCCGTCGACGTACCGGAGCCGGTCGTCGAACTCCAGGCAGTCCAGGATGCGCGGCCCGTCGGGCAGGCAGAAGACGTCGTCGGCGATGAGGTCGCCGTGGCCGTCCACGATCCGGTCGTCGGCGACCCGGCGGGCGAACAGCGGGCCCCGGCCGTCCAGGAACCGCAGCACCAGCCGCTCGATCTCGGCGGCCTCCGGCAGCCCGTAGGCGGCGGTCTCGGCGAGGTTGTCGGTCCAGCGGCGGCGCAGCGCGTCCCGGCCGCCCTCCCGGGAGATCTCCGGGCCGCGCGGCGCGCCCGCGTGCCAGGCCGCCAGCCGCCGTGCGACCTCACGCAGCGGATCTCCGACCGGCTCGCCCATGCGCACGAGCGCCGAGAGCCTGCGCTCGGGGTCCATGCGGCGCATCGCCACCAGGTGGTCGCAGACCACGCCCCGCTCGTCCCGCACGTCGTAGACACCCAGGTACACGTCGGGGGAGAAGCGGCGGTTGAGCTCCACCTCGCGGCGGCAGGCGCGCTCCCGCGCCTCCCGGGTGGTGAAGTCGAGGAAACCGTTGCGCACCGGCTTCTTCAGCTTGTAGGCGCGGTCGCCGGAGAAGAAGACGGTGGCTATGTGCGTCTCGGCCACCATGGCGGGACGGCTGTAGGACATGAGACCCCCACGCGTGTGTCACCCGGGGTCCAGTCCATCCTGTGACGGGAATGTCGGGAGAGGGCCGTCCAGCACCAGCCCGCGGGACCTTGGTCCTTTCCGCGCCAAGATCTCCGCTCCTACGCTCGAAGGATGAACGAGCGCGCGGAGAGACCCGTCATCGTCGGGGCCGACGGCTCCGGACCCGGCTACGCCGCCGTCGAGTGGGCGGCGCAGGAGGCGGTCCGCCGCGGGCTCCGCCTGCGGATCGTCTCCGTGCTCCCGCCCTGGCTGCTGGAGCCGCTGTCCGAGCCCAACGCCGACCGGATGCGCCGCGAACTGCGCGACAACGGCCAGGAGGTGCTCAGGCAGGCCGCCGCCCGTGCCGCGGCGCGGGAGCCGCGGGTGCGGACGGAGAGCGAACTGGTCCCCGGCAGCCCCGCCCAGGCGCTGCTGAAGGAGGCCGAGGACGCCCCGATGCTGGTGGTCGGCGGCCGGGGCCTGGGGGAGTTCGGCGGGCTGCTGCTCGGCTCGGCCACCAACCAGGTCGCGCTGTACGCGAACTGCCCCGTCGTGGTGGTCCGGCGCACCGAGGAGACGGCGTACGGCGAGATCGTGGTGGCGGTGGACGACACGCCGAGCGCCCAGAAGGCGCTGGCGTTCGCCTTCGAGGAGGCAGGGCTGCGCTCGGCGCGGCTGCGGGCCGTCCACGCCTGGCACGACCCCGCCTCCCTGGGCTGGGGCGAGATGCAGCCCCCGGTCTACGACCCCGAACTGGTCGCCGGCGAGGAGTCCCGGGTCCTGGCGGAGGCGCTGGCGGGCTGGCGGTCCCGCCACCCCGACGTGGAGGTCGTCGAGGACACGGTGCGCGGCGGGACCGTCCGCGTCCTGTCCGGGGCGTCCGCCCGCGCGGACCTGCTGGTGGTGGGCAGCCGGGGGCGCGGCGGCTTCGCGGGGCTGCTCCTGGGCTCGGTCGGCCAGGCGATGCTGCACCACGCCCACTGCCCGGTCGCGATCGCCAGGTGAGCGGGCGGGGGCTCAGGCGGCCACGGCGTTGATCCTGCGGCCCGACACGTACCGGCCAAAGATGCGGATGTAGCGGTCGCGGGGGCCGGGCGCCCAGGCGGGCAGCGGGAGCCGGGACAGCCGCTCGGCCTCGGCCGGGTCGGTGACGGCCCTGGCCTCGCCGATCAGCGTCACCGACCAGCCGCTGCGCACCTCGGGGTCGAAGTCGTCGGCCTCGAAGGCCACGACCGCGCGCCGGATGGCCAGGCCGAGCTTGCTGCCGACACCCGTCCGCAGGATGACGTCCGAGCCGTCCAGCACGAAGTTGACGGGCTGGATCGCCGGCAGCGCCCGGTCGGTGAAGGCGACCCTGCCGACCGGGACGGAGGACAGCAGCCGCAGGCACTCCCGCTGGTCCAGCACTTCGAGTCCATGAGCGTCGACTTCCATGGAATCATCGTGGGACGCGCGGCGCCGCCCGGTGCAGAGCCGAAGGTCCCGGACGGCGAGCGTTGGTCGGTGCGGCGGCGGACCTTGGTCCCTGTCGCGGCCGTGCCCGCGATGGTGTGCTGAGACGGTGAGAACCGACGTCGAGGGGATCGTGCGCGCCGCCATCGAGGCCGCGGTGTGGGCGCCGTCCGTGCACAACACCCAGCCGTGGTGGTTCGGCACCTGCGACCACGGGGACGGCGGCGCGCGCATCAGCCTGCACTCCGACTCCGAGCGGCGGCTGGACATCGCCGACCCCGACGGCCGGGAGATGCTCGTCAGCTGCGGCGCGGCCCTGTTCACCCTGCGCCTGGCCGTCCAGGCGCAGGGGTTCGAGCCGCGGGTGCGGACGCTGCCCGAACCCGACCGGCCCGGCCTGCTCGCCGACCTCGTCATCGACCCCGCCGCGCGGGTCGAGCCGGGCGCCCTGATGGCGATCGAGCGGCTGTACCGGCAGGTGAGGGAGCGGCGCAGCCACCGCGGCCCCTTCAGGCAGGCCGTCGTGGCCACCGGCGCGCTGACCGCGCTGCGCGAGGAGGTCCACCGGGAGGGCGCGGAGCTGCTCCTGGTGTCCGACGCCAGGGAGCGGCGCGCGCTGGCCGCCTTCACCGAGGTGGCCGAGCAGCTCCAGCGCCTGGACCCCGAGCACCAGGCGGAGGCGGCGCGCTGGGCGCCGCCGCCGGGCCGCCACCGCCACGAGGGCATGGTCGACCGCTCCTACCCGGCCGAGGACGTGTTCACCGACCCGCACTTCGCGGCGCGCGACTTCGCGCAGGGCCGCCCGTGGGGCGCGCCCGAGGAGCCGTCGGCCGAATCCGGCATCACGGGGGTGGTCGCGATCGTCACCACCCGCGGCGACGGGCGCGCCGACTGGCTGGCCGCCGGCCAGGGCCTGCAGCGCATGCTGCTGCACGCCTCGGCCGAGGGGCTGGCGGCGGCGCTGCACACCCAGCCGCTGGAGATACCCGAACTGCGCACCCTCATCCGCGTCCGCCTGTGTCACGGAGGACACCCCCAGGTCCTGCTCCGGTTGGGTGAGCCCACCGCGACTCTGGGAACGGTACGCAGGAGACCCGAGGAACTCACCGACGAGGAAGCATGAGCGAACCGGACGAACTGGACACCCTGGACGCCTGGTGGCGGGCGGCGAACTACCTCTCCGCCGGGCAGATCTACCTCCTGGACAACCCGCTGCTGCGCGAACCCCTGCGGCCCGAGCACATCAAGCCGCGCCTGCTCGGGCACTGGGGGACCTCCCCGGGCCTGAACTTCTGCTACGCCCACCTGAACCGGGCGATCCGGCGGCGCGACCTGGACATGATGTTCGTGATGGGCCCCGGCCACGGCGGGCCCTCCGCGGTGGCCAGCGCCTGGCTCGACGGCACCTACAGCGAGATCTACCCGCACGTCTCCCAGGACGAGCGGGGCATGGCGCGGCTCTTCCGGCAGTTCTCCTTCCCCGGCGGCATCCCGTCGCACGCCGCCCCCGAGACGCCCGGCTCCATCCACGAGGGCGGCGAGCTCGGCTACTCCCTGGCCCACGCCTACGGCGCGGCGTTCGACAACCCCGGCCTGACGGTGGCCTGCGTCGTCGGCGACGGCGAGGCCGAGACGGGGCCGCTGGCGGCGAGCTGGCACTCCAACAAGTTCCTCGACCCGGTCAGGGACGGCGCGGTGCTGCCGATCCTCCACCTCAACGGCTACAAGATCGCCAACCCGACGGTGCTGGCCCGCATCCCCGAGGGGGAGCTGCTCGCCCTCATGGAGGGCTACGGCCACCGCCCGTACCTGGTGAGCGGCGACGACCCGGCCGAGATGCACCGGCTGATGGCCCGCGCCCTGGACCGCGCCCTGGACGACATCGCCGGGATCCAGGAGGCCGCGCGCTCGGGCGGCGACCACGGCAGGCCCGCCTGGCCGATGATCGTCCTGCGCACCCCCAAGGGCTGGACCGGCCCCCGCAAGGTGGACGGCGTGCTGGTGGAGGGCACCTGGCGCGCCCACCAGATCCCGTTGAAGGCGCCCCGCACCGAACCCGGGCAGCTGGCGCAGCTCGAGGCGTGGCTGCGCTCCTACCGGCCCGAGGAGCTCTTCGACTCCGGCGGCGCCCCGGTGCCGCGGATCCTGGCGCAGAGCCCGGCGGGGGACCGCAGGATGAGCGCCAACCCCAGGGCCAACGGCGGGCTGCTGCTGCGCCCCCTCGACCTGCCCGACTTCCGCGACTACGCGGTGGCCGTGCCCGAGCACGGCATGGTCCAGGCCGGGGCCACCGGGGTGCTCGGCGGCTACCTGCGCGAGGTGGTCGCGGCCAACCGCACGAGCTTCCGCATCATGGGGCCCGACGAGACCGCCTCCAACCGGCTGTCGGCGGTCTTCGAACGCACCGACCGGGTCTGGCGCGGCGAGCTGCTGCCCACCGACGAGCACCTCGCCGAGCACGGCCAGGTCATGGAGGTGCTCAGCGAACACCTGTGCCAGGGCTGGCTGGAGGGCTACCTGCTGACCGGGAGGCACGGCCTGTTCAACACCTACGAGGCGTTCGTGCACATCGTCGACGCCATGTTCAACCAGCACGCCAAATGGCTGGAGGCCTCCCGCGAACTGCCCTGGCGGCGGCCGATCGCCGCGCTGAACTACCTGCTGTCCTCGCACGTGTGGCGCCAGGACCACAACGGCTTCACCCACCAGGACCCGGGCTTCCTGGACGTCGTCCTCAACAAGCGGCCCGAGGTCGTCGGGGTCTACCTGCCGCCGGACGCCAACACCCTGCTGGCCGTGGCGGACCACTGCCTGCGCACGAAGGACGTGGTGAACGTCATCGTCGCGGGCAAGCAGGAGGCCCCGGTGTGGCTGCCGATGGACGATGCCGTCGTGCACTGCGCCCGCGGCATCGGCGTCTGGGAGTGGGCGAGCACCGGCGGGGGCGCCGACCCCGACGTCGTCCTGGCCTGCGCCGGCGACATCCCGACGCTGGAGACCCTCGCCGCCGCCCGCCTCCTCGCCAAGTACCTGCCCGAACTGCGCGTCCGCGTGGTCAACGTGGTCGACCTGCTGCGCCTGCAGCCGCCGTCGGAGCACCCGCACGGGCTGAGCGACGCGGAGTTCGACGCCCTGTTCACCACCGACAAGCCGGTCATCTTCGCCTTCCACGGCTACCCGTGGCTGGTGCACCGGATGACCTACCGCAGGCACGGGCACGCCAACCTGCACGTGCGCGGCTACAAGGAGAGGGGCACCACCACGACCCCGTTCGACATGGTGATGCTCAACGACCTCGACCGCTTCCACCTGGTCATGGACGTCATCGACCGGGTGCCGGGCCTGGGCGGGAAGGTCGCGCCGCTGCGCCAGCGGATGGCCGACGAGCGGCTGCGCTGCCGCGCCTACACCCGCGCGCACGGCGAGGACGACCCGCTGGTCAGCGGCTGGAACTACCGGCCCGATCAGCCGGACCGGCCGGTGCCGGGGACGTGAGGATGCGGCGGCCCGAGCACAGCCGGGGGGAGATGCGGATGAACTCCTCCCGGCCGCCGGGCACCCACGGCCACAGGTCCAGCCCGGCCAGCGCCGCCGCCTCGGCGGGGTCGTCCACCCGCCGCGCCTGCCCCACCAGCACCACCGACCAGCCGGTGCGGCTCCGGGCGTCGTAGTCGTCGATCTCGAAGGCCACCACCGCGCTGCGCGCGGCGGCCGCCAGCTTCGAACCCGGCGAGGTGCGGATGATGACGTCCGCGCCGTCCATGGCGTAGTTCACCGGCTGGACGGCGGGCAGGGCCTGGTGGGTGAAGACGATCCGGCCCACGGGGGTGGTCTGGAGGAGGGCCAGGCACTCGTCGTCCCCGAGTATCTCCAGGCCTCCGGCATCCAAGGGCATGGCCGCCATCCTGCTCCCCGCGCCCGCGGGCTCGTAGGGGCGAAGGTCCCTATCCCGGCTGCCCCTCGCCGTGGCGTTCCCGGTCGGCGGGGGCCCGCGACGCCTTGAGCTGGGCGGCGAACGCCGCGGCCTGGGTGCGCCGGCGCATGTCCAGCTTGGCGAAGAGATTGGAGACGTAGTTCTTCACCGTCTTCTCGGCCAGGAACATGCGCTCGCCGATCTGCCGGTTGGTCAGGCCCTCGCCGATCAGCTCGAGGATCTGGCGCTCCTGGTCCGACAGCGCGGCCAGCGGGTCCTTGCGGCTCTCCCGCTCGCGCAGCCGCTGCAGCATCTGGCTGGTGGAGCGCGGGTCCAGCAGCGACTGGCCGGACGCCACGGTGCGCACCGCGCCCACCAGGTCCGAGCCGTGGATCTGCTTGAGGACGTACCCGGACGCCCCCGCCATCACCGCGTCGAACAACGCCTCCTCGTCCGAGAAGGAGGTGAGCATCAGGCACGCCACCTGCGGCAGCTGCGCCCGGATCTCCCGGCACACGCTCACCCCGTCGCCGTCGGGCAGCCGCACGTCCAGCACCGCCACGTCCGGCGCCGAGGCGGGGATGCGGGCCAGCGCCTGGGCCGCGGAGGAGGCCTCCCCCACGATCTCGATGTCCCCCTCGGCCTCCAGCAGCGCGGCGACGCCCTTGCGCACCACCTCGTGGTCGTCGAGCAGGAAAACGCGGATCTTGGCGCCGTGGGTGACCTGGGTCACGGAATGGCCTTCTTCCTCGGACGGTATGTTGCTGCTGAAGGTATCGGGGCGTCCGTCCTGTGACAACGGCCGAAGGCCCGGGAACGCGGGACCAAGGTCCCTGCGGGCCCGCCGCCGCGGCCGGGCCGCTCCGACCGTGTGACCAGGGCGTTCATCCAGGAGGGGCCGCGAACGTGGAGGGCGATTTCCGGCACGGGGACCGGGCCCGGCTGATCCTGCCGCAGCTGCGGCTGGACGATCTGCTGAGCGAGCTGCAGTCCCGCCTGGAGGCCGCGCGCTCCACCCGCGACCGGGTGCACTCCCTGCTGGAGGCCGTGGTCTCCATCGGCAGCGACCTCGACCTGGGCACCGTGCTGCGCCGCATCACCGAGGCCGCCACCACCCTGGTGGAGGCCAGATACGGCGCGCTCGGGGTGATCGGCGACGGCGGCGACAGCCTCGCGGAGTTCGTCACCGTCGGCGTCACCGACGAGGAGATCGCCGCCATCGGGCACTGGCCGCACGGCGGCGGCATCCTCGGCCTGCTGATCAAGGAGCCGCGCCCGCTGCGCCTGGCCGACCTGGGCGCCCACCCGGAATCGGCGGGCTTCCCCGCCAACCACCCGCCGATGCACCGCTTCCTCGGCGTGCCCATCCGGGTGCGCGACGAGGTGTTCGGCAACCTCTACCTGGCCGAGAAGCGCGACGGCGGGGAGTTCGACGAGCAGGACGAGGTGGTGCTCACCGCGCTGGCCACCGCGGCGGGCGTCGCCATCGAGAACGCCCGCCTGTACGAGGAGACCCGCCGCCGGGAGCGCTGGCAGCAGGCGCTGACCGAGATCTCCACCGCGCTGCTGTCGGGCACCGCCCCCGACGAGGTGGGCGGCCTGGTCGCCGACCGGGCCAGGGAGATCTGCGACGCCGACCTGGCCTTCGTCGCGACCGCCGACGAGGTGGCCGGGGAGTTCGTGGTGGCGGCCGCCGCCGGGCGCGGCGCCGAGCGCATCCGCGGCCTGCGGCTGCCGTTCGAGGGCGCCCTGGGCGCCGAGGTGCACGAGCACGACAGGTGCCTGCTGGTCGCCGACGCCCGGGAGGCGGCCCCCGGGGACGCCATCTGCGTGGAGCTGCCGATCGGGCCCGCCCTGCTGGTCCCGCTGGGCCGCGGCGGCTCGGCCCGCGGCGTGCTCGCGGTGGCCAACGCCGCGGGCGGCGCCGCCTTCACCGAGGTCACCCAGCGGCTGCTGGAGCCGTTCGCGGGGCAGGCCGCGGTCGCGATGGAGCTGGCCGACCGGCGGCGCGACCTGGAGCGCCTGTCGCTGCTGGAGGACCGCGACCGCATCGCCAAGGACCTGCACGACACCGTGATCCAGCGGCTGTTCGCCACCGCCATGACCCTGATGAGCGCCGGGAAGCTCGCCGACCGGCCCGACGTGCGGCGCCGCATCCAGCGTTCGGTGGACGACCTGGACGAGACCATCCGGCAGATCCGCTCCACGATCTTCGCCCTCCAGGTCGAGCCGGACGCCGAGAGCCTGCGCAGCCGGCTGCACTCGGTCGTCGACGACTTCACCGGGCTCCTGGGCTTCGCGCCCTCCGTCCGGTTCGACGGGCTCCTCGACACCGACGTCGACCCCCAGATCGGCGAGCAGCTCGTCGCGGTGGTCTCCGAGGCGCTGTCCAACGTGGCCAGGCACGCCGGGGCGGGCCGCGTCGAGGTCGTCCTGGACGTCCGCGACGACCTCGTCCTGCGGGTCGAGGACGACGGCTGCGGCATCCCGCCCGGCGGCAGGCGCAGCGGCCTGAAGAACATGGCCGCGCGCGCCGAGGCCCTGGGCGGCTTCCTGGAGCTGAGGGACCGCGAGGGCGGCGGCACCGTCCTGCTGTGGCGGGTACCCCTGCGCTGACCGGCGAGGCGGGACGAAGGTCCCTGCCCGCCGTGACCTCCGTGCCTCGCGTGCGGGGGAGGGGAGGAGCAGTCTCGGGGTATGAACGAGATTTCCCCGGAGCCGGTGATCGTCGGCACCGACGGTTCGCCCGCCTCGCACGCCGCGGTGGCCTGGGCCGCCGACGAGGCCCTGCGCACGGGCCGCCCGCTGCGCATCGTCCACGTGCAGGAGCCGTGGACGCTGGGCCTGCCCGACATCCCGCCGCCGATGGCCGACGAGGCACGGGCGGTGGAGTCCCGGGAGATCCTCGACGAGGCCGCCGCGCTGGCCGCGAAGGGCCGCCCCGAACTGACCGTGCAGACCGAGAACATCCAGGGCGAGACCGTCCGGGCGCTGCGCCTGCTCGCCGAGCGGGGCGGCGAGCTGGTGCTCGGCAGCCGGGGGCGGGGCCGGTTCGCCGAGCTGCTGCTGGGCTCCACCACCCTGCGGGTGGCCGGGCACGCCGCCCGGCCCGTGGTGGTGGTGCGGGGCGAGCCGGCGACCCGCCGCGGCGAGATCGTGGTGGGCGTGGCCTTCGACCACGACCCGACCGGCCCCCTCACCTACGCCTTCGAGGCCGCCCGCCGCCGCGGCTCGCGGCTGAGGGCCGTGCACGCCTGGGACGTCACCGACACCTTCGCCCGCCAGGCGGCCGAGGACCCCTCCTTCGTCGACCCCCTGGACCGCCTCACCGAGCTGCTGGAGTCCTGGCGGGTCCGCTACCCCGACGTCAAGGTCGCCGAGGAGATCGTCAACGCGCACCCCGCCGCGGTCCTGAGCGAGTCCTCCGCCGACGCCGACCTGCTGGTGGTGGGCACGCACGGGAGAGGCTCCCTGGGCAGCCTCCTCCTCGGCTCGGTCGGCCACGCCGTGCTCCACCACGCCCGCTGCCCCGTCGTGATCGTTCCGGTCTGACGGCCGGCCCGCATGGACGTCGACATCGTGAACGAAACGATCGTGGTGGGCGTGGACGGCTCTTCGGGGGCGTCGGCGGCGCTGGAGTGGGCGGCGGCCGAGGCCGCCCTCCGCAGGGCGCCGCTGCTGCTGACGCACGCCAGCAGGCTGCTGGAACCCGGGAGCATGCTCGGGAGGGAGGCGCTCGAGCGGCTGCGGGAGGAGCGGTGGCGGCTGCTGGAGTCGACCCGCGAGGGACTCCTGCGGGGCCTGCCGGAACTGCGGGTCGAGCTGAAGCTGGAGGCCGACGACCCGGCGCAGGTGCTGACGGAGCTCAGCAGGACGGCGCTGATGGTCGTGGTCGGTACCCGGGGCGCCGGCGGGTTCGAACGGCTGCTGCTGGGCTCGGTGGGGCTGCACGTGGCGGCACACGGGCACTGCCCCGTCGTGGTGGTGCCGCGCGGCGGGGAGCGCGAGCGCGGCGACCGCATCGTGCTGGGCGTCGACGAGCGGCACCGGGAGTCCGCGGCGATCGGCTGGGCCTTCGCCGAGGCCGACCTGCGCGGGGCGCCGCTGGCGGCCCTGCACGCGGTGGGCGGCTTCGGGGCGCCCGGCCAGCGCATCGGCGAGCAGATGGAGCTGTCGGAGGCGCTGGCCGGGCGGGTGAGCGATCACCCCGACGTGGCGGTGGAATACGTGCTGGCCGAGACGACCCCCGCACGCGCGCTCGTCGAGGCGTCCGAGGAGGCCGCGCTGCTGGTGCTGGGGGCCCGCAGACGCAGGCCGGGCCTCGGCGCGATGCCGGGCCGGGTCGGCCACGCGGTGCTGCACCACTCGGCCTGCCCCGTGGTCGTCGTCGCCGAGCCCGGCGAGGGCTGAGGGCGGGGAAAAGGAAAGCGGCGCAGGGAGGATACGGGGGCAACCCTCCCTGCGCCGCACATCGGTGTTCCGACGGGGGCCCGGAACACCGGCACGGGCGCCCCGACGGGGGACCGGAGCGCCAGGTACAAATCGTACACCGAACCCCCCCGGGGTTAGTCAAGAGATAGTCACGGACTGGTTTCTGAAGGGACGCTGGAATCCGCCGGATCCGCCGCCGGGGAATCCCGCCGGAACGCCTGGGGAGGCGGCGGGGGCGCGGAGATCGCCCGGCCCTCGAAGAGCTCGGCGGGACCGCCGCCCGGCGGGGGTTTGCGCCCGCCGTTGGCGAAGACGACGGCGGTGTAGGGCAGCAGGATGGCGCCGACCAGCAGCAGCCCCAGCAGCACCGGGTGGACCCGGCCCCACAGGACCACGGCCAGGACGAGGCAGGCCATCCGGACGCCCATGGAGATCAGGTAGTGGCGCTGGCGTTCGTCGACGTCCTCCGACAGGGGCCGGGAGGCATCGGTAACGGTGTAGACGGTGGTCTTCCGACGGGAAAGTGCCCTCACGCCCTCCACGTTAGGCGACATCCGGACGGCCCGCTGGGTAGGGGGAGGGCAACGGCTTTCAGGAGGAGCAGATGAGCAACCACACCTACCGGGTGACCGAGATCGTCGGCACTTCCCCCGACGGGGTCGAGCAGGCGATCAGGAACGGCATCGGCCGCGCCGCGGCCACCCTGCGGAATCTGGACTGGTTCGAGGCCACCGAACTGCGCGGCCAGGTGGAGAACGGCGAGGTGGCCCACTTCCAGGTCACCCTGAAAGTGGGCTTCCGCCTCGAGGAGCCCGAACCCGGCGAGGGTTAGGACGCCCGGCTCACCGTGGACATGTTGTAGTCCGGCACGCGCAGGGCCGGCATGGCCGCGCGGGTGAAGTAGTCCGACCACTCGCGCGGCAGGGTCCGCTCGGTGCGGCCGGTCTCGGTCACCCGGGACAGCAGGTCCACCGGGCTCTCGTTGAACCGGAAGTTGTTGACCTCGCCGGTGATCTCGCCGTTCTCCACCAGGTAGACGCCGTCGCGGGTGAGGCCGGTCAGCAGCAGGCTCTGCGGGTCCACCTCGCGGATGTACCACAGGCAGGTCAGCAGCAGCCCGCGCTCGGTGCGCGCCACCATCTCCTCGAGGGTGGCGCCGCCGGGGGCGCCCTCCATGATGAGGTTGTCGACGGCCGGGGTGACCGGCCGCCCGGTGAGCCCCGCCGAGTGCCGGGTCTGGGTCAGCGCGGCGACCTCCCCGCCGGAGATCCAGTCCGTGGCGCCCAGCGCCAGGCCGTTGTCGAACACCGACGTGTCGCGGCCGGAGGCGTGGGCCAGCACGAACGGGGCGCACTCCATGCCGGGCGCGTGCGGGTCGCTGTACAGCCGCAGCGGCAGCGGCGAGAGCCGCGAGCCGACGGGGTGGGAGCTGAAGACCGTGCGGCCCTCGTGCGCGTCGCGCGCCCCTGCCGTCCAGTACAGGTAGATCATCAGGTCGGAGACGGCGCTGGGCGGCAGCAGCGTCTCGTAGCGCCCGGCGGGCAGGTCCAGGCGGCGCCGCCCCCAGCCCAGGCGGCGCTCCAGCTCGGCGCCCAGGCCCGGCACGTCCAGATCGGTGAAGTCGCGGGTGCCGGCCCCCGTCCAGGCGGAGCTGTCGTCGTTCTTGGCGTTGAGCTCCAGCCTTCCCGTCGGCTGGTCGTGGCGCAGCCGCAGGCCGGTGGAGGAGCCCAGGTAGGCGGAGGTCAGCTGGTGCTCGGCGAAGCCGTAGAGCCTGCTGCCCGCCGCCTGCGCGGCCGCGAACTGCTCGCCCAGCGCCGGGGCGAAGGAGGAGAACACCGAGATGTCGGTGACCGCCGGTTCGGCGTCCCAGTCGCCCGCGACGGCCCCGGCCGGCAGCGGCGCGGCGTCCTCGGCGGGCTCGGCGCCGCGGGCCTGCTCCTCGGCGGCCTTGACCAGGTCGGGCAGCTCATCGGCGCCCGCCCCCGCGCGGGAGACCACGCCGACCGAGCCGTCCTGGACGGCGATCACCGTCAGCCGCCGGGAGCGGCCCACGCCGTTGGTGGTCAGGGTGTTGCCCGCCCAGCGCAGGTTGGCGGAGCTGGACTCCTCGGCGATGACCATGCAGTCGCTGGTCGTCGACAGGTCGAGAGCGCGCTCGACCGCTTCCTGTGGCCTCACTTGCCGGCCTCCTTGAGCGCGTTGAGGATGTTGACGCCCCGGAACAGGGCGGACGGGCAGCCGTGGCTGACCGGCGCGACCTGGCCGGGCTGGCCCTTGCCGCAGTTGAACGCGCCGCCCAGCACGTACGTCTGCGGGCCGCCCACGGCCTCCATGGAGTTCCAGAAGTCGGTGGTGGTGGCCTGGTAGGCGACGTCGCGCAGCTGGCCGTCCAGGCGGCCGCCGCGGATGCGGAAGAAGCGCTGGCCGGTGAACTGGAAGTTGTGGCGCTGCATGTCGATCGACCAGCTCTTGTCGCCGACGATGTAGACGCCGTTCTCGACCCGGGAGATCAGCTCCTCGGTGGAGGGGCCGCCGGGCGCGGGCCTGATCGACACGTTCGCCATCCGCTGGATGGGGGTGCTGGCGGGGGAGTCGGCGAAGGCGCAGCCGTTCGAGCGCTCCCGGCCCGTCAGGTGGGCGATGCGCCGGTCGGTCTGGTAGCCGGTGAACAGCCCCCCGGTGACGATGTCCCACTCCTGGGTCGCCACGCCCTCGTCGTCGAACCCGATGGTGGCCAGGCCGTGCTCGGCGGTGCGGTCGCCGGTGACGTTCAGGACGGGCGAGCCGTACTGGAGCCTCCCGAGCTTGTCGGGGGTGGCGAACGACGTCCCGGCGTAGGCGGCCTCGTAGCCCAGCGCCCGGTCCAGCTCGGTGGCGTGCCCGATCGACTCGTGGATGGTCAGCCACAGGTTCGACGGGTCGACGACCACGTCGTAGGAGCCCGCCTCCACCGACGGCGCGGCGAGCTTCTCGGCCAGCAGCGAGGGGATCTCGGCCAGCTCGGCGTCGAAGTCCCAGCCGGTGCCGGTGAGGTACTCCCAGCCGCGTCCGGCCGGCGGCGCCAGCGTGCGCATCGTGTCGAACGCGCCCTGGGCGACCCGCACGGCGGTCAGCTGCGGGTGCACCCGGACACGCTGCTGGGTGGTGACGGTGCCCTCCAGGGAGGCGAAGAACTTGTTCTCCTTCACCTGCAGCAGGGAGGCGTCCACGTGGTCCACGCCCGCCGCCAGCAGCCGCCGCGACCACTCGCCCAGCAGCTCGACCTTCTCGGCGGACGGGATCGCGAACGGGTCGATCTCGTAGGACGACACCCAGGTCTGCTCGCCGTGCGCCGGTTCGGGCGCCAGCTCGACGGGCTCGCGGTTGATGGCGCCCGCCACCCGGGCGACGGCGACCGCCTGCCCGGCCAGCCCGGCGGCGGCCTCGGGGGTCAGGTCGATGCCCGAGGCGAACCCCCAGGTGCCGTCCTTGACGACCCGGACCGACAGGCCGATGTCGTCGGTTTCCAGTGAGGTCTCCAGGGCGCCGTCCTTCAGGCGCAGGGACTGGCTGCGGATGCGCTCCAGCCGGAAGTCGGCGTGGGAGGCCCCCAGCTCCCGTGCCCGGGACAGCGCGGCGTCCGCGAGGACGCGGAGGGGGAGCGCGGTGAAAGCCGGATCGATTTCATGCACGGATTCGAACCTATCCGCACCCGCCCCGGCCCGGCACCGGGTTTGCCGGGCCCGCGGCCCCGCGCGCACAAGAACACCCGCCGGAATCTTGTGGATCTCGACACCCGACACGCGGCCCCCGGACCGGTAACCTCGTGCCGCGATGTGACGTTCGCTACCCACAAACCCACACGGAGGTGCAGCGCATGGCGCGCTCAGTCCTGGTCACCGGCGGAAACCGCGGCATCGGACTCGCGATCGCCCGGGAGTTGCAGGCCGCGGGGGACGCCGTGGCCGTCACCTACCGGTCGGGCGAACCGCCGGAAGGCCTCTTCGCGGTGAAGTGCGACGTCACGAGCTGGGAGGACGTCGACAACGCCTTCGGCAAGATCGAGGCCGAGCAGGGCCCGGTCGAGGTCGTCGTCGCCAACGCCGGCGTCACCCAGGACCAGCTGCTGGCGCTGATGAGCGAGGAGAAGTTCACCTCGGTCCTGGACACCAACCTCACCGGCTCCTTCCGGGTCGCCAAGCGCGCCGTGAAGGGCATGATGAAGATGCGCCGCGGCCGGATGGTCTTCATCTCCTCGGTGGTCGGCCTCTCCGGCTCGGGCGGGCAGGCCAACTACGCGGCGTCCAAGGCGGGCATGGTGGGCATGGCCCGATCCCTCGCCCGCGAGCTGGGTTCGCGCAACATCACCGCCAACGTCGTGGCACCCGGCTTCGTGAACACGGACATGACCGCGGTGCTCGACGACAAGCTGCAGGAAACGATCAAGCAGAACATCCCGCTGAAGCGGCAGGCGGAGCCCGAGGAGATCGCCAAGGTGGTCAGGTTCCTCGCGAGCGACGACGCCGCCTACATCACCGGGGCCGTGATCCCGGTGGACGGCGGACTGGGAATGGGGCACTGAGCATGGGCATCCTCGAGGGCAAGAACATCCTGGTGACGGGCGTCCTGACCGACGCCTCGATCGGCTTCCACGTGGCGCGGATCGCGCAGGAGCAGGGCGCGAACGTGGTCCTCACCGCGTTCCCCCGGCCGACGCTGACCCAGCGCATCGCCAAGAAGCTGCCCAGCGGCCCCGACGACCCGCCGGCGGTCATCGAGCTGGACGTCACCAACGAGGAGCACCTGGGCGGCCTGGAGGCGCAGCTGCGCGCGCTGGGCTGGGACCGGGTCGACGGCGTGGTGCACTCCATCGGCTTCGCGCCGCAGGACGCGCTCGGCGGCAACTTCCTCAACACCAAGTGGGAGGACGTGGCGACGGCCGTCCAGATCTCGGCGTACTCGCTGAAGTCGCTGACGATGGCGTGCCTGCCGCTGATGAAGGACGGCGGCTCGGTCGTGGGCCTGACCTTCGACGCGCGCGCCGCCTGGCCGGTCTACGACTGGATGGGCGTGGCCAAGGCGGGTCTGGAGTCCACCAACCGCTACCTCGCCCGCTACCTGGGCAAGGAGGGCATCCGCTTCAACCTGGTGGCGGCCGGCCCGATCAAGACGATGGCCGCCAAGAACATCCCGGGCTTCGAGGGCATCACCGAGGGCTGGAGCAAGTCGGCGCCGCTGGGCTGGGACATCACCGACGTGGTGCCCACGGCCAAGGCGACGGTCGCGCTGCTGTCGGACTGGTTCCCGGCGACCACCGCCGAGATCGTCCACGTCGACGGCGGCGTGCACGCCATGGGCGGCCAGTTCGACTGACCCGCCGGTCCGGGGCCGGCCCCGGACCGCGGACGGTCGCGGGAGCCCCGTGTTCCGCCGTGTTCGCCCCGCACCGAAAGGCCCCGGACGCTCCGACGTCCGGGGCCTTTCGGCGCTGCGTGCGCTTCTCAGCGGCTCCCGCGGGCCCTGCGGCGCAGCCGCGAGCCGATGAGGCTGAACTGGCCCATCACCACCGCGGTGATGGCCGCGGAGGCCCCTGCCGCCCACATGGCCCGCGCGGAGTCGCCTTCGAGGGGCCGGGTGGCCGCGACGGGCGCGACCAGGTGGGTCTCGGGCAGGGCGAGCACCGGCTCGGCCTGCGGGGCGTCGGCGACCTGCGGCTGCTCGGGCAGCGCGTCGGCCACGGACTCCGGGGGCCGGACGCCGGGGTTCTTCGGCGGCTGGACCGTGAATCCCGAGGGCGCCCGGACGCTGGTCTGGGGGGCGATCGGGGGGCTGTTGCGGGGACCGGAGGGTTTCGCGGGCTTCTTGGGTTTCTTGGGCTTGTTCGCCGCGGTGGAACCCTTGTCGCCCTTATCGCTCTTGTCGCTCTCGGCCTTGTCTGCCGGTTTCTCGGTCTCCTTGCCGTTCGCCTCGTCGATCTTGTTCTTGATCGCCTCGACGTTGTTGTGGAACTGGCACTCGATGTCCTTCATCGAGGACTGGGGGTCGTGTCCCTTCACGCACTTTCGGGGTTCGGCGGCCGCGGTGGGCGCGGGCGCGGCGAAGACCATCAGCACGCCGGCCGACAGCGCGAGGGAGGCCGCGCCCAGCCGGCGGACGGGGAATCGTCCTGGAAGCATGCTCCTCCTTGCCCGGGGGTGGTGTCGCTCTGTCCTTGTTTAACGGATCAATGGCGGTGGAGTCACGTCTTGACAAAGAGAAAAAACGAATGGCGTTCTAGGAAAAAAGAGACATCAGTCTCGTCTGTCTCTTAACCGGGGCAAAGTCAGTGAGCGATCCGGCGAGTCCCGGCCCCGCCGCCGTCACCACCGACAGGTGCTCCAGCGCCCGGGTGAACGCGGTCAGCACCAGCGGGCGCGACAGGCCCGCGGCCGCCGGGAAGACCGCCACGACGGCCGGCCATCGGGTGCCGGCCGCCTGCTGGACCGGGATCGCCCAGCCCGCCCGCAACCGCGGCAGCGAAGCGGCGGGAACGTGCGCCACCGCGTCGGGGAACCGGACCGTCAGCCCTTCGGGGGAGGCCTCGGTGACCGTCCCCGTCTCGCCCGCGGCGGCCTCGGCGAACGGCACCGCCACCACCACCCGGTCCCCGGCGTCGAAACCGCCGCACACGCCCGGACCGGGGTTCAGCCGCGCCTTCAGCGCGGCGTTGAGCGCCGCCGTCCCCGCCGGGCCCGGGGTGAGCACCTGGACGTCCTCGGCGCCGATGCCCAGCGCCCGCGGGATGGAATCGGCCAGCAGCTGGCCCACCCGGTGGGCGGCCTCGCGCCCGTCGGCGGCCGTGACCACCACGACCTCCTTGCCCGGCGCCTCCACCCGGCGCAGCCCGCCCGCGCGCACGCCCTCGGCGAGCTCCGCCAGCGGGCCGCCCCTCGGCGGCACCGGGGTGACGGGCACCGCCTGCGCCTCGACGAGGTCGGCCAGCACCCGGCCCGGCCGGTAGGAGGCCAGTCCGTCCGGGTCGCCCGCCAGCACCAGGTGCATGCCGTCGGGGCACGCCTCCACCAGCGCGGCGGCCAGCTCCACGTCGAGCGCCTCCGCGCCCGCCACCACCAGCACGCCGGGCTCCAGCGGCCACTGCTCGCCCCGGGCGTATCCGAGCCCGCCGAGGCCCTCACGCGCCTCCAGGAGCCGGTGCAGGCTCACCGCGCCCTCGTGGCGCGCGGCCGCCGTCGCGGTGGCCGCGGCCACCGTCACGGGGACGGGCAGGGACGGCTCCAGCGCCCGCAGATCGGCGATCAGGCCGTCCTCCGAGCCCGCGGGTCCCGTCACGACGCTCACGCCGTGGAAGAGCGCCTGGCGCGCCGCCTCGCCGTGCTCCGGGGCGCCGGGGGCGGCCTCGAGCGGCGGCGCGGTGGCGGCCAGCCGCTCCACGCCCTCGGCGACGGTCTCCTCGGCCAGCCCGTACCGGGCCAGCGCCAGCCACTGCTGCGCGTCGGGCAGGTCCTCCATCGACTCGTCGAAGACGTCGGGGAGTTCGGGCTCCACCTCGAACAGCATGACCCGCGCCTCGTCCAGCGCCGCGTTCACCGCCGCGTTCGGGTCGGCGATGCGCAGCCCGCGCAGCGCCTCGACCACCTCCTCGCCCGGCAGCGCGGTGTCGCCGCGCCGCGCGGCCTCGGCCAGCAGGAACTCCACCAGCGCCCGGCCGCGCCGCGGATCCTGCGGGTCGGCGGGACTGCTCGGCGGGAGCACCGACAACGCGAACCTGTCGGCCTGCGCGGGCGTCACGCCCGGCACCCGCAGCAGGTCCCACGGGTCGGCGCGCAGCAGCGTCTCGGCGTCCTCGCCGAGGTGGGCGCGGGCGCGGGCGGCGAGGTCGCCGGGCAGTCCCAGCGCGGAGGGGGAGGTCGGTTCAGACATCGGATACGTCGTCCAGTGCGTCGCGGATCTCGTCGGGCAGGGTCAGCTCCTCGGCCTGCAGGGCGGCCCGCAGCTGGGCGGCGGTGCGCGCGCCGACCAGGGGCGCGGCCACCCCCGGCTGGTCGCGCACCCAGGCCAGGGCGACGGCCAGCGGGGTGACGCCCAGGCCGTCGGCGGCGGTGGCGACCGACTCCACGATCCGGGAGCTCTGCTCGCCCAGATACGGTGCCACGAAGTCCTCGAGCCGGTCGCGCGCCGCGCGGGAGTCCGCGGGGATCGCGGTGCGGTACTTGCCGGTGAGCACGCCGCGGCCCAGCGGCGACCACGCCAGGATCGAGGTGCCCGAGTCCAGCGCCGCCGGGACCGCCTCCCGTTCGGGGTCGCGCTGCAGCAGCGAGTACTCCACCTGGTCGGAGACGATCGGCTGCCGTCCCGGCCAGGCGCGCTGCCAGGTCGCGGCGGTCGCCAGCTGCCAGCCGCCGTAGTTGGACACCCCGACGTAGCGGGTCCGGCCGGAGGCGACGGCCTCGTCCAGCGCCGCCATCGTCTCCTCGTACGGGGTGGCCGGGTCGTGCGCGTGGACCTGCCACAGGTCCACGTGGTCCAGGCAGAGGCGGTCCAGGGAGCGGTCGAGCGCGGCCAGCAGGTGCCGGCGCGAGGAGTCGTAGCCGCGGGGCGTCACCCCCGCCTTCGTCGCCACGACGATGTCGTCGCGGTCCACGACGGTGTTCAGCAGCTGGCCGAGGATCTGCTCGCTGCGCCCGCCGCCGTAGACGTCCGCGGTGTCGACGAGGTTGCCGCCGGCGTCGACGAACTCGGTGAGCTGCGCCGCGGCCTCCTCGGGTCTGGTGCCCTCACCCCAGTCCATGGTGCCGAGTCCCAGCCGGGACACCATGAGACCGCTCCGACCGAGCTGACGCTGCTCCATAAGATCCACAGGTTATAGCGTTTCCGGACTCCGGGAGGGAGCGGCGAGGGGCGCGGCGTGCGCGCACGCACCGGCACTGTCCGAAACGGGCGTGTCAGGCTAAGGTTCGGGCTCGTGGTAGTTCCCGTAGATCCTTCGCCGGGGGCGGGCCCCGAGGGCGACCCCGGATACCTCGCGTCGTTGCGCACCGCGACCCTGCTCGCCCAGTTGCGCAGGGCGTTCCTGGGGCTGCTGGCCGTGCCCGTCGGGGTGCTGGCGCTCTCGCCGTACATCGTCCGGCTGGAGACGCACACCGTGGACGCGCAGCCGCTGTGGGCGTGCGCGGTCGTCCCGCTCGCCGCCGCGGGCGCGCTGGTCACGGCGCGCAGGCTGCCGTCGGCGCTGCCGCGCGACGCCGCGGGCTCCCGGATGAGCGCGTCGGAGTCCTTCCGCGCCACCCTGTTCCTGCGCTTCGCGCTCACCGAGGGCGTGGTGCTCCTGGGGCTTCCGCTGTCGATGGCGGCCGACAGCTTCCTGCCGATGGCGTTGTCCTTCTGCCTGGGCTATCCGCTGGTGGTCGCGCTGGCGCTCCCGACGCGCGGGACGATCGAGCGGATAAGGGCGCGGATGGAGGCCGGCGGCGTCAGCAGCGGCCTGTGGGCGTCCCTGCTGGCCCCCTACCGCCGGGCGGGCGCGAAGGGCTGACGGCAGAGGCTGAAATTCGTTACAGTTCGCCCGGACGCGACCGGAACAAAAAGGCGGGCGGGCGGATGGGAACCTTTGTCGTCAGCGGAGCGGCGTCGGGCATCGGAGCGGCCACCACCGCGCTGCTGCGCGAGCGGGGGCACGAGGTCGTCACGGTCGACCTGCGGGACGCGGACGTGACCGCCGACCTGTCCACCGCGCGGGGCAGGGCCGAGGCGGTGGCCGCGGTGCGCGAGAAGGCGCCCGCCGTGCACGGCGTCGTGCCGTGCGCGGGGATCGCCGGGCTCACCGGCGTGGACCCGGCGCTGGTGGTGTCGGTGAACTACTTCGGCGCGCTGGCCCTGGTGCGGGGGCTGCGCGCGGAGCTGGCGGCGGCCGGGAACTCCTCGGTGGTGCTGCTGTCGTCGAACTCGGTGACCTGCCAGCCCGGCTGGAACGCCGACGTGGCGGCGGCGTGCCTGCGCGACGACGAGGAGGGCGCGCGCCGGGCCGCCGAGTCCGCCGACGCCGTCGCGGCCTATCCCGCCACCAAGGCGGCGCTGGCCTACTGGGCGCGCGGCGAGAGCGTGAAGGAGGAGTGGATCGGCGCGGGCATCCGGCTCAACGCCATCGCCCCCGGGATGATCGCCACCCCGATGACCGACGGCCTGCGCAAGGACCCGAAGCTGGGCGTGTTCGCCGACGCCTACCCCAGCGCGCTGGGCCGTCCCGGCAGGCCCGAGGAGGTCGCGGAGGCGATCGTGTTCCTGCTGTCGGACGCCTCCTCGCTCCTGGTCGGCTCGGTGCTGTTCGCCGACGGCGGCACCGACGCGATCCTGCACCCCACGAAGCCCGAGGGCATGCAGGTCGGCAAGATCGCCGTCGGCCTCATGCACCGCGCCTCGGCGGCGGCGACCCGCGTCAGAGCCCTGCGCGGCAAGGGCTGAGCGGGCGCGTTCACGACCCGGATCCGCGCGGCCGTCAGAGCCCCGCGCGGCCGGGCGGCCTCACAGCCAGCCGCTCTTCTTGAACTTGCGGTACAGCACCGTGCAGGCGGCCGCCATGCAGAGCACGGCCAGCGGGTAGCCGAACACCCAGCCGGTCTCCGGCATGTGCTCGAAGTTCATGCCGTAGATCCCGGCGATCATCGTGGGGACCGCCAGGATGGCCGCCCACGCGGAGATCTTGCGCATGTCCTCGTTCTGCTGCCTGCCCTGCAGCGCCAGGTGCGCGGTCAGCACGCTGGTGACCATCTCGCTGTGCGCGTCGATCTGCTGGTCGATGCGCAGCAGGGTGTCCTGCACGTCGCGGAAGCGCTCCTTGTGCCGCACGCACAGCGGGATCCTGCCCTTGACGAGTTCCTGCAGCACCGGCAGCAGCGGGTC
This sequence comes from Actinocorallia populi, assembly GCF_002995495.1. Taxonomy (GTDB): domain Bacteria; phylum Actinomycetota; class Actinomycetes; order Streptosporangiales; family Streptosporangiaceae; genus Actinocorallia; species Actinocorallia populi. The sequence goes on from NZ_PVZV01000014.1 coordinate 87,453, forward strand.
CTGCGCGGTGCGGAACTCCAGGATCTCCCGCTTGAGGGTGTAGACGTCCTCGGTGGCGTCACCGCCGCTGCGGGTGAAGATGCGGCTCTCCAGGGCGATGATGTCGGCCTCGATGTCGTGGTTGACCACGTCGTAGCTGCCGACGACCTCGTCCAGCACCGCGTACAGCACCGCCGTGGGGCCGGTCGCCAGCAGGTCGGGGTCGCTCTCCATGCGGCGGCGCACCGGGGCGAGCGGGTTGGCCGCGCCGTGCCGGACGGTGATGACGAAGCCGGCGCCGACGAACAGCATGATCTCGCCGATGACGACCTCGGCCGGCTTGGCGTAGGTGGCGGTCTTGAGCACCACGAAGATGTTGTCGCCGTAGTCCTCGAGCTTGGGGCGCTGGTGCCCGTAGGCGGCGTCGTCGATGGCCAGCGGGTGCAGCCCCAGGTCCTTGCGGACGGTGTCGAACTCCTCGGGGCCAGGCTCGTGCAGCCCGATCCACAGGAACGCGTCCGCCTCCTGCCTGGCCGCCCGCAGCGTCTCCCGGATGTCGCCGTCCGCCTTCTGCCGGAACCCGCCGCGGTAGAGGGCGCAGTCGACAATCATGCCGCCCAGTATCCGGCATAAAGTGTGAACCGTGCCCACTGTTCTGTTCATCCGCCATGGCCTGACCGCCAAGACAGGGCCGGTGCTGACCGGCTGGACCCCGGGAGTGCCGCTGGACGAGCGCGGCGCGGCCCAGGTACGGGACGTGGGGGCCAGGCTGGCCGGCCTGCCGCTGGACGCGGTGGTCACCAGCCCCCTGGAACGGTGCGTGCAGACCGCGCAGGCGCTCCTGGACGCCCGTGACACGCCCGGCGGGCTCCGCGTCGAGGAGCGGTTCGGCGAGGTCCGCTACGGCGACTGGACGGGCCGGGAGCTCAAGGAGCTCGCCGAGGAGCCGCTGTGGAAGGTGGTGCAGGCCCACCCCAGCTCGGTCGTCTTCCCCGGCCCGGACGGGGAGCCGCTGGCCGCCGCGCAGCTGCGGGCCGTGCGCGCGGTGCGCGACTGGAACGAGCTGCTGGGCCCCGAGGCCGTCTACGCCGTCTGCTCCCACGGCGACATCATCAAGGCGGTCGTGGCCGACGCGCTGGGCCTGCACCTCGACCAGTTCCAGCGCATCCAGGTCGACCCCGCCTCGCTGACCGTGATCCGCTACACCGAACTGCGGCCCTTCCTGGTGCGGCTGAACGACAGCGGGAGCGATCTGAGCGGTTTGGTGCCGGTGAACCAGGGGGACGGTGACGCGCCGGTCGGCGGCGGCGCGTAGGGTCGGATCATGCCCGTCATCTCCTATGACCTGCCCGAGCGGTTCGTCGTCGGCACCGTCGGCGGCCCCGGGCAGCGCGCCTTCTACCTGCAGGCCCGCGCCGGGAGCCGGGTGACCAGCGTCGGCCTGGAGAAGTTCCAGGTCGGACTGCTGGCCGAGCGCCTGGAGGAACTGCTGGACGAGGTGCTGCGGCGCAGCGGCGGCACCGCCCCGGTCCCCGCGGTCGCCCCCGAGTCCCTGCACGACGACTCCCCGCTCGACCAGCCGGTGGAGGAGGAGTTCCGGGTCGGCTCGATGGCGCTGGCCTGGGACCCCGAGGACGAGCGCATCATCATCGAGGCCGCCGAGAACGACCCCACGCTGCTGGACCCCGACGAGCCCGTCGAGCTGGAGCCGGAGGGCTCCACGCTGCGGGTCACGATCACCGCGGCCCAGGCCAGGGCGTTCGCCGACCGCGCCCTGCGGCTGGTGGCCGCCGGCCGCCCGCCCTGCCCGCTGTGCGGGCTCCCCCTGGACGCCACCGGGCATGTGTGCCCCCGCCAGAACGGACACCTCAGGACGATATGACGCAGTCCCTCGCGGAGGACACCGCCGCGGCCGAACGGCTGCTGACGCACGGCGCCATGGCGGTCGAAGGGCGGCTGGTCCAGGCCTCCAACGCCACGCTCCGCTGCGACATCGAGCTCGAGGGTCTGCGGGCCAAGTGCGTGTACAAACCGGTGGCGGGGGAGCGCCCGCTGTGGGACTTCCCCGACGGCACCCTCGCCGGGCGCGAGGTCGCGGCCTACCTGGTGTCCCAGGCGATGGGCTGGCGGATCGTGCCGCCGACCGTGCACCGCGACGGGCCGTGGGGCCCGGGCATGGTGCAGTTGTGGATCGAGCCCGACCCCTCGGTCGACGTCGTGGGCCTGTCGCGCGCCAACGACGCGGCGGTGCGCAGGATCGCGGTGTTCGACGCCGTGATCAACAACGCCGACCGCAAGATCGGCCACCTGCTGCCGGTGGAGGGCGGCCACGTGCACGGCTGCGACCACGGGGTGTGCTTCTCCACCGAGTACAAGCTGCGCACGGTGCTCTGGCAGTGGCGCGGCAAGCCGCTCAAGCCGCTGGCGCTGCAGGCGCTGGCCAAGGTGCGGGCCGAACTGGAGGGCGCGCTGGCCGGGCGGCTGGCCGAGCTGATCACCGCCGAGGAGGTCGAGGCCACCCGGCGCCGGGTCGACCTGATGCTCAAGCACCGGGTGCACCCCTACCCGCCGGAGGACTGGCCTGCCGTTCCCTGGCCCCCGATGTAAAAGCATTTCTGTTTATTTGGTGAAATGGCGGAGTGTGTACTTGCCTGCTGAGCTTTGACCCCTCCTCCGCGGTGCCGGTGCTACTCGTCGGAGTACGCGACGAGTACGCCGACCGGCTCTGGGACCCGCCCGCCGCGCACTGGCCGGACCGCCCGGGGCTGCTGGGCGGCCGGGACCGCCAGGCCGGAGGCACCTGGCTGGCGGTCGACCCCGCCGCGCCGAGGGCGGCGTGCGTGCTCAACGGCTGCGGCGTCGACGCGCCCGCCGAGGGCAGGCTCTCCCGCGGCGACCTCCCGCTGCGCGCCGCCGAGCACGGCACGCCGGACGGGCTCGAACTGTCCCGGCTCGACCCGTTCCACCTGGTGTGCGCCGAACCCGACCGGGTCCGGGTGTGGACGTGGACCGGCCAGGACCTCACCGAACGGTCCCTGGAACCGGGCGTCCACCTGGTGGTGAACACCGGCCTGGACGCCACCTGCCCCGGGCCCACGGCCATCCCGCAGACCGCCCTGGACGGCATCCGCGCCCGCCTGGCGCACTTCCGGCCCCGCCTGGAGGCCGCCGCCCGCCCCGAACCCAAGGACGGACCCGCCGCCGAGGCCTGGGGCGACTGGCTCCCCCTGGCCGAGGGCGACGGCCTCGACCCGGCCGACCCCCGCGCCCTCCTGCACCGCCACCTCACCGACACCGGCCGCGTCTTCGCCACCACCTCGGTCAGCCTGGTCGCCCTGGGCCCGACCGGAGTGCGCTACGACTTCTCCGGCCGCCCGGGCGACCCGTCGGCCTGGACGACCGTCCTGGGCTAGAGCACCACGCCCAGCAGGGCGTCGGTGATGGCGGCGGTCTGCGCGGGGGCGGCGGTGTCGTCGCCGTCGGCGGCGGCCCAGGCGTCGACGGCGGCCAGGGCGGCCGGGGCGTCGAGGTCATCGGCCAGGGCGGCGCGCACCTGCTCCAGCAGTGCGGCGGCCGGCGGGGCGGACGGGCGGGCGGCCGCGGCGCGCCAGCGGTCCAGCCGCTCGTGGGCGGTCTCGAGCTGGGACAGGGTCCACTCCCAGTCGGAGCGGTAGTGGTGGGCCAGCAGCGCCAGCCGGACCGCCATCGGGTCGGCGCCCTGGGCGCGCAACCGGGAGACGAAGATCAGGTTGCCCTTGGACTTGGACATCTTCGCGCCGTCCAGGGCGACCATCCCGGCGTGCACGTACGCCTGGGCGTGCGGGCTCTCCCCGGTGGCGGCCTGGGCGTGGGAGGCGCTGAACTCGTGGTGGGGGAAGGTCAGGTCGCTGCCGCCGCCCTCCACGTCGAAGCCCATGCCCAGATGGCGCAGCGAGATCGCCGAGCACTCGATGTGCCAGCCGGGCCTGCCCCTGCCGAACGGGGAGTCCCAGGACGGCTCGCCGGGCCGTTCGGCCAGCCACAGCAGGGCGTCCAGCGGGTCCTTCTTGCCCGCGCGGTCGGGGTCGCCGCCGCGCTCGGCGAACAGCGGCAGCATCTCGGCCCGCGACAGGCCGCTCACCTGCCCGAAACCGGGGTCGGCGGCGGCGGGGAAGTACAGGTCGCCGTCCACCTCGTAGGTCAGCCCCCGGGCCTTCAGCTCCGCGATCATCTCGATGATCATCGGGATGGCCTCGACCGCGCCGACGTACTGGGCGGGCGGCAGGATCCGCAGCGCCTCCATGTCGGTGCGGAACAACTCGATCTCGCGCTCGGCCAGGTCCCGCCAGTCCACGCCGATCGCGTCGGCACGTTCCAGCAGCGGGTCGTCGACGTCGGTGGCGTTCTGCACGTAGTGCACCTCGTGCCCGCCGTCCCGCCACACCCGGTTCACCAGGTCGAAGGCCAGGTAGGTGTTGGCGTGCCCCAGATGCGTGGCGTCGTAGGGCGTGATGCCGCACACGTACATGCGGGCGACCGGACCGGGCGCGGTCGGCTGCACCGTCCCGGTGCCGCTGTCGTGGAGCTTCAGGGCCGGGCCCGGACCGGGCAGGCCGAGAGCGGGGAGCCGGGGGACCTCGGGAGCAGACCAGGAACGCATGAAGGCAGCTTATCCACACGAATAGACGCATGCTCGCCCACGCTCCCGGTGGCCGACGCGCGCCGCCGGCCCGCACGGATCAGTGCGTGCCGCCGGTGGCCGACGGGCTGGTGGTCCGCACGAAGGGCAGTGTGCTCGCGCAGCCGCCGGCGGCCGACGCGCGCTGACGCGTGCGGCGGTGCGCATGGATCAGCGCGTGCCGCCGGTGGCCGACGGGCTGATGATCCGGGTGATCCCGGGTGGCTCAGACGGGGGGTTCCATGCCGCGGCGGCGCAGGTAGCGCTCGAACTCCCGGGCGATGGACTCGCCGGAGGCCTCGGGCAGCTCCGCGGCGTCCTTCTGCTCCTCCAGGGTGCGCACGTAGTCGGCGACCTCGGTGTCCTGCTCGGCGAGCTCGTTGACGCCCTCCTCCCAGGCGCGGGACTGCTCGGGCAGCTCGCCCAGCGGCACCGTCACGTCCAGGATGTCCTCCACCCGGCGCAGCAGCGCCAGGGTGGCCTTGGGCGAGGGAGGGGAGGAGACGTAGTGGGGCACCTGCGCCCACAACGAGACGGTGGTGATGCCCAGCCCGTCGCAGCCGTCCTGCAGCACGCCCAGTATGCCGGTGGGGCCCTCGTAGCGGGAGGGCTCCAGGGCCAGCGTCTCGCCCAGGCCGAGGTCGGCGGCGCTGCCGCTGACCGGGACGGGGCGGGTGTGCGGCGAGTCGGCCAGCAGGGCGCCCAGCAGCACCGCGCTCTGCACGCCCAGGCGGACGAGGTAGTCGGTGATCTCGCGGCAGAACGCGCGCCAGCGCATGTTCGGCTCGATGCCGTGCAGCAGGACCACGTCGCGGCCGGACTCCAGGCGGGCCGTGAAGATCCGCGTGGTGGGCCAGACGATCTCGCGCCGGTCCCCGTCCCCGGCCAGCCGGACCGAGGGGCGGGTCACCTGGAAGTCGTAGTAGTCGTCGGGGTCGAGTTCGGCGATCTGGCGCGCGCCCCAGCTCTCCGCGAGGTGGTCGATCACCCCGCTGGCCGCCTCGCCCGCGTCGTTCCAGCCTTCGAACGCGGCGACCAGCACCGGGCGGTCGAGCTCCGGCACGGATTCCAGTTCGAGCACGCGGCCTCCTTACCGGGGGTGACGACACGTCGGGGCCGACTCCAGCCTATGTCCTGGCGGCCCGTCCCCGTCCCTTCGACCGGGCATCCCGCCCCGGGGCGGGCCGGGGAGGGATGTCGACGTTTCGGGTGATCCCCGCTTGTTTCACGGGGATTTTCCCGGCTTCGCGGGACCGAAACTACCTGCCGTCGGTGGTGTGGACGATGAGGACGTCGCACGGCGACTTGTGGGAGAGGTTCGCCGGCACCGAGCCGAGCAGCCGCCCGGCCAGGCTGTTCAGACCCCGGTTGCCGACCACGACCAGGTCGACCTGGCGGCGGCGCGCGATCGTGGCCAGCGCGTCCACGGCGTCTCCTTCCACCGCGACCGTCTCGACCTCCTTGGCGCCCGCGGACACGGCCCGTTCCCGGGCGGCGCGCAGCACGTCCTCGGCGGGGGTGGCGCCCTGCACCTTGTAGGCCAGATCACCCAGCTGGTCGGCTGCGGTCGTCCGCTCCTTCTCGGGCATCGGGTGGTAGGCCGAGGCCAGCACCAGCACCGCGCCGGTGGCCCCGGCGAGGGAGGCCGCACGATCCACGGCGAGGAAGGAGGAAGCCGAACCGTCGGTGCCCACGAGGATGGACCGGTACGTCATGGGGGGTGCTCCTTACCAGTCGGTAGTCTCTGTCCGGGGAACGCTACTGCGCCCGTCAAGGTTCCGCCATATCCTCACTACCCGTGACCCTCCAAGCGATCCTCTTCGACCTCGACGGCACCCTCATCAACTCCGAGCCGGTCTGGCTGGCGGTGGAGCACGAGGTCATGCAATGGCTCGGCGGCCCGTGGGACGTCGAGCACCAGAACGCCGTCGTGGGCGGGGCGCTGTGGTCGACCGTCGACTACATGCTGGCGCTCGCGGGCTCGAGCGTGCCGCGCGAGGCGGTCGCCGAGCGCCTGCTGGGGCTGATGGCCGAGCGGCTGCCGACGGAGCTGGCCGTCATGCCGGGGGCCAAGGAGCTGCTGACCGAGGCGGCCGCGGAGGGCGTCCCGATCGCGCTGGTGACCTCGACGGTCCGGTCGCTGGCCGACGTGGCGATCGACGCGCTGGGCCGCCACCACTTCACGCTGACCGTCGCCGGGGACGAGGTGGAGTACACCAAGCCGCACCCCGAGCCCTATCTGAAGGCGGCGCGGCTGCTGGGCGCCGACCCGGCGCGGTGCGTGGCGCTGGAGGACTCGCTGACGGGGGTGAAGGCCGCGGAGGCCGCGGGCTGCGCGGTGGTGGCGATCCCGTGCGTGGTGCCGGTCGAGCACGCGCCGACCCGGACGGTGCTGCCCTCGATGGAGGGGCTGACCGTCGAGCGGCTGCGCTCCCTGATCGTCGGCCCCTGACCTCCGTAGGGGGCGGCCCCCCGCAGAGATGGGGGGCACAACCCTCCCGGGGGAGGAGGAGCCGCTTGCTCCCGCGTGTGACGATGGAAGGAGCGCGCACTGGGGAGTGAAGATGAGTGATGTCCTGTTGTTCACCGCCAGCCTCGCGGTCACCGTCCTGGGGCTGCTGGCCAGCTGGCGGTTCGCCCGGAGCCGCGGTGCGGCCTCGGGGCTGCGCGGCGCGGCCTGGTCGCTGGTGCCGCTGGGGTTCTACCTGACCGGGCTGACCGGGTTCCTGGCCTCGCTGGCGCTCAACCCGGCCCGCTGGGCGGGTGTGGCGGTGCTGGGCCTGGCCGGCGTCCTCTACGTGGTCTCCGGGGTGAAGCTGCGCTCGCGGACCGGGGGTCCGCGGGCCGGGGAGCCGGGTCCGCGCCGGGTGGAGGCCGGCGGGCGGCCCGCCGCCGCCCCGGCACCGCGCGGCGGGCAGTCCGTGGGAGACGGGATGGACGACGACATGAAGGAGATCGAGGAGATCCTGCGCCGCCGCGGGATCTGAGCGTCCGGGGGCGGTGCCCCCGAGCGGACGGACGAAGGCCCGCCCCCGAACGGGGGCGGGCCTTCGTGCTGTCCGCAATGTGATTAAGGACACGTTGGATCGTTCCGGCATCCGGACGGAGCTACCCGTCGGTACGAATATCCTTCAGCGCCCGTACCCCCCGTCGGGTGATCAGATCACACGTATGACTCGAAAATGTAAATCTTTCCGTGATCATGGCTTCCGGGAACAAAGCCCTATCCGGCTGCGTGGATACTCTCTTGCGGTGTGTCCGGATTCGGCCTTTGTAACGGAAGTTCTTCCGTGGGGCGGGGAAGAGTTCGGAATACGTCATCAGACGGTAACTTTCTGTTAAGAGGGCTGCTTCGAGCGCCTTGTCGTCGACCACGACGCGGATACAAGGGGCACGTACACCACGGCGCTGCGGCGGCGGGTGGCGATGGCAGGAGAGGAACGTGCGTGAGCGAGCTTAGGGAGGCCGCGTGACCGCGCCCATCGAGGTGTCGAAGGGCGAGGTCGAGGCCCATCCGGAGGACGTCCTGCAGGGGGTCCCCGGCAAGGCCGTCCAGGGGCGATCCCTGGGGCAGATCGCCTGGCTCCGCCTCAAGCGGGACAAGGCGGCGCTGGCCGGCGGGGTGGTCATCGTCCTGCTGATCGCGGCCGCGCTCTTCGGCCCGTTCTTCCTGCAGGACCCCACCCTGTACAACCAGCAGCTGATCGACCCGACGTTCCAGCGCCCCAAGAGCGGCTGGCTGCACTCGGGCATCAGCTGGGACCACCTGCTGGGGGTGGAGCCCAACACCGGCCGCGACATGCTCTCGCGGATCGTCTCCGGCGCCCGCATCTCGCTGCTGGTGGCGTTCCTGGCGACGCTGCTGTCGGTGCTGATCGGCACCGTCATGGGCGTGCTGGCCGGTTACTTCGGCGGCTGGGTCGACACGGTGATCAGCCGGGCGATGGACGTGTTCCTGGCGTTCCCGTTGCTGCT
>NZ_PVZV01000015.1 GCF_002995495.1 Actinocorallia populi
CCACGGCAACGCCCTGAGCGTCAGCGGCTACCCGATCCTGGTGAAGCTCGACGAGATGAAGGCCAAGCTCAAGTAGCCGCCGTCCGCCGGTCCGGGTCCGCGGTGTCGCCCCGCCGCGTTCCGGGCCGGCGGATCGGCCGAGATTCCTCCCGCCACCCCGTTGCCTCCGGCCGGGCGAGAGGTTACCTTCCTTTCACGGCTAAGTGAGTGAGTGCTCGCAAAGTTGGTGCCCTCGTCGGCGGAGGAAGGGGGGAGCACCGGTGCCGTGCCGGACCGCGGGTCCGGCCTCCGGCCGGCCGGACGACCTAACGTACCTTCGGTAGTTCGGATGGGAGCCTCCATGTCCGACCCACGTCCCTACGCGGCGCTCCTCGCCAAGGGCGAGTACCGGAAGCAGCTGATCCTCGCCGTCTCGCAACGCCTGCTGACACGGAACGGATGGCGCGCGACGACGCTGGGCCAGATCGCGCAGGCGGCGGGGATCAGCCCGTCGGGCCTGCTGCACCACTTCCGGTCCAAGCAGCACCTGCTCGACGCGGTGCTGGAGGCGCGCGACACCTACGACGAAGCCCACGCGAACCGCTCCCAGGACATTCTCGAACAGCTCGAACACGTCGCCGACCGGATCGCCGAGGCGCCTGAGATGGTCGGCATGTACGCCGTGCTCCGCATGGAGAACCTCGACCCCGGCGCCCCGCTGTACGCCCGGCTGTACGGCAGGCACCGGGCCGCGGTCGACACCGTCGCCGCGGGGATCCAGCGGGGCCAGCGCACCGGCAGGTACCGCGCCGACCTGGACTCGTCCATCAAGGCGGAAGAGATCGTCGCCTTCATCAACGGGATAGAGACATCATGGCTCATCGACCCATCGACACCGGTGAACGCGGTGTTCAAGGAGTACATCGCATCGCTCTCCCGGCAGCTCGCGCCACCCTCGGACGGGCCATGAGGTACCGGCTGACGGTGGTCGCGCGCGATCCCGCCGACATCGTGCGGCGGGCCGGCGGCTGGATGGTCGACCGGGCGTTCACCGGCTGGGAGGTGCGGGTGCTCACCGCGGGCGGCGCCGACCTGCCCATGCGGATCCTCGGGGCGGACCGCCGGGACCTGGAGAGCGCGCTGGAGGCGCCGGTGCGGGAACACCCGCCGGCCGCGCTCGCGGTCGAACTGGAGCTCTACGACTCCGACCCGAGGGTCCGGCGCATGGTGCGCGCGGCGGTCGGCCGCGGCGCGTCCGACTGCAGGTTCTGGTCCGCGTCCGAGGTGTTGGACGACGGGGCGGGCGTGGTGCGGTACCGGCTGAGCGCGGCGGCGCGGGCGTTCAAGGTCCAGGCCCTGAGCGCGCTGGCCCTGGAGCCCGGCGAGACGGGCTGCACCGAGACGTTCCGGCCGCTCGGCACGTTCGGCGCCTGACGGGCCGCGGAGCCTTCCGCCGTCCGCCCGGGGTCAGGAGGCCGGCGGGGAGGGCGTCCGGAGGCGGAGGAGGCGGCGCGCCGTGCCCAGCAGGTGGCGGCGGAGGGTCTCGTCGTCCAGGCCGGCCAGGCGGGGGTCGGTGCCGACGGTCATCAGGCCGCCGCTGACCATGACGGTCCCGACGAGGATCTCGGGGTCGGGGTCGGGGCCGGCGAGCAGCCCGGTGATGCGCCGCTCCAGCTCCTGCATGGCGGGGCGGCCGCGGACGAGGTGCAGGACGGTGGGGTCGGACTGCAGGACGGACATCAGGCTGCGGTGCTCCACGACGAGGTCCACCAGGCCCGAGAGGAGGGCCTCGGCCCGTTCGGCGCGGCGCCGCAGGCCCTCGGCCCTGCCGGTCACCCCGGCGAGCCGCTCGAGGGCCGGGGTGATCACCGCCCAGACGATGTCGTCCTTGGTCTGGAACCGGTAGTAGACCGAGGCCTTGGCCACCCCGAGCTCGTCGGCGATCATCTGCAGCGAGGTGCCGCTGACGCCGTGCCGGGCGAACAGCTCCAGGGCGACGGCCAGCAGGCGCTCCCGGGCCGCTTCCGGGTGCCGCGTCCTGTGAACCACCCGCGAACCCTACCAACCTCCCCGGCGCGACCCAGCCGTTCGGCTGGATTCTTCTCAGCCGATCGGCTGGATGCGAATTAGCCGATCGGCTAATGTCGGGCGGGTCGCGGCAGGGCAGACCCCCGAGAGAACGGCATGGGATCCAGCATGTTCGACCTCGACCCCGCTTCTTCGCGGCCCGCCGCGGCCCCCTCCCCGACGCGCCGCGCCCCCGTCACCGAGCACCACGAGCGCGCCGTCGTCGTCGGCACGGGCTTCGGCGGGGGAGTGACGGCCCTGCGGCTGGCGGAGGCGGGCGTGCGGGCGCTCGTCCTCGAGCGCGGCCTGCGCTGGCCGACCGGGCCCGACGCCACCTCCTTCCCCCGCATGCCCGACCTCGACCGCCGCGCGCACTGGCTGACCGACCGGAGCATGACCCCCGGCGTCCGCCAGAGCTGGAAGCCCTACACCGGGCTGGTGGAGACCCTTCGGGAGAAGGGCATCACGATCAACTGCGGCGCCGGGGTGGGCGGCGGGTCGCTGGTGCACTACGGCATGATCCTGCAGCCGGCCGAGGAGCACTTCGCGCGGTCCATGCCGGTGATGGCGGGGGACTACGGGGACCTGGACCGGTGGGCCTACCCCGCGGTCGCCCGCATGCTGAGGCTCTCCACCATCCCCGACGACATCCTGGCCGCCGAGCCCTACAGGTCCTCCCGGCTCTTCCTCGAGGTCGCCGCCAAGGCGGGCCTGGAGACCTTCAAGGTGCCGCTGAGCATCGACTGGAGCTTCGTGCGGGGCGAGCTGGAGGGCCGCTACCTGCCGGCCTACACCGTCGGCGACCTGACCTTCGGCGCCAACAACGGCGGCAAGCACTCCGTCGACGTCACGTACCTGGCCGCGGCCGAGGCCACCGGCAGGGTCCGGATCGAGACCCTGCACGTGGTGCGCGACCTCGCCATGGACGCCCGCGGGCGCTGGGTCCTGCACGTCGACCGCATCGACGCCGAAGGCGCCCTGCTGGAGCGCAAGAGGATCACCGCGGACGCGGTCTTCCTCAACGCCGGGTCGCCCGGCACCACGCGGCTGCTGGTCAAGGCGCGCGCCAAGGGGCTGGTGCCCGACCTGCCCGACGCCGTCGGCACCCGGTGGGGCAACAACGGCGACCGCGTCTACGCCTGGGTCCAGATGGACGGCGACCCCGGCCGCACGCAGGGCGGTCCGGCCTGCGTGGGGGGCCGGGACGCCGCGAGCCCGGTCCCCTACACGCTCATCCACGCCGGCTCGCCCCTGCTGCTGCCGGGGCCCGCCAGGATGATGCTCATGGCCGGGTTCGGGATCGTGGAGCCCGCGGGGAGATGGACCTATGACGCGGCCGAGGACGACGCGCGCCTGATGTGGCCGAAGTCGGCCGACGCGGCTCTCCGGGAGGTCCTCGACGGCCGCATGGACGCCTTCGCGGAGGCCGGCGGCGGGATCGTGGTCGACGCCGGAGCTCCGGAGCCCGCCACGTGGCACGCCCTGGGCGGGGTCCCCATGGGGGAGGCGGTGGACCGCCGCGGCCGCGTCCTGGGCCACCAGGGCCTGTACGTGCTGGACGGGGCGCGCATCCCCGGTTCCGCCGGCGCCTGCAATCCGGCCATGACGATCGCGGCGCTCGCCGAGCACAGCATGGCGGCCATCGTGCGCGAGGACCTGGGAAAGGTCTTCTGAACAGGGGCGATCCCGCGGGGTCTTGACGGTGCATTTTCCCGATGCTAGTCATGTGCTCAGCACTGCTGGGCAACTGCTCAACAGTGCGGGGAGCGCAGGCGGCTTCCCGAATGCTCGCCTTGACGCACGGCATCGGTCCGTGCCCACGGTCAGAGGAGCCCTGAGTGAGTGACTTCGGTCCGGCGAGGCCGGTGGCCGCATGAACGACGAGACGACGAACGGGGCGCGCTACGCCGGCACCCGGGTGCCCCGGGTGGAGGACCCGCGGCTGCTGACCGGTCACGGCACCTACGTGGACGACGTGGCGCGGCCCGGCACGCTCCACGCGTGCTTCGTGCGCAGCCCCCTGGCCCGCGCCTCGATCGGGAGCGTCGACGCCTCGGAGGCGCTCGCCCTCGAGGGGGTGCACGCCGTGTTCACCGCGGAGGACCTCAACCCGGGCGTGCACGAGCAGTGGTACACCCTGATCGGCCGCGACGTACCGGACACGCCGCGGCCGCAGCTGGCCGAAGGCGAGGTGCGCTTCGTCGGGGACCCGGTGGCGCTGGTGGTCGCCGACGACCGCTACATCGCCGAGGACGCCGCGGAGCTCGTCGTCGTCGACTACGAGCCGCTGCCCCCGGTCGTCGACTACGCCACGGCACGGGACTCCGGCGAACTGGTCCACGCCGACTACCCGCGGAACATCGCGTGCGAGCTCGCGGGTCTGCCCGTCGAGGACTTCCCCGTCTTCGAGGAGGCGGCGTTCACGGTGCGCGAGACCATCCGCCAGCAGGCGTACGCGGCGGTGCCCATCGAGACGCGCGGGATCGTCGCGGAGTGGTCGGCGGTCACCGGCGAGATGGCGATCTGGGCGTCGACCCAGTCGCCGCACGAGATGCGCCTGTTCTGCGCCCGGCTGCTCGGGATCGACGAGCACCGGGTGCGGGTCGTGATGCGCGACACCGGCGGGGGCTTCGGGCAGAAGGTCCTCCCGATGCGCGAGGAGATCTGCATCATGCTGGCCTCGCTGAAGGTGCCCGGCCCGCTGAAGTGGATCGAGGACCGGCGCGAGAACCTGCTGTCGGCCGGACAGGCCCGCCACGAGCACGCCGACGCGCGGATCGCCTTCGACGCCGACGGCACGATGCTGGCCACCGCGATCGACTACGTGCAGGACGTGGGCGCCTACCCGATCCCCGCGCCGATGAACACCTGCGCCGTCGTCGGCATCCTGTTCCCCGGCCCCTACCGGGTCCCGCAGGGCACGTTCGCCACCACGGGGGTCTTCTCCAACACCGTGGGCCGCACCGCCTACCGCGGGCCGTGGCAGTTCGAGTCGGTGGCGCGCGAGGTGCTCCTGGACATCGCGGCGCGCGAGATGGGCATGGACCCCGCCGAACTGCGGCGCCGCAACCTGCTGCGGCGCGACGAGTTCCCCTACACCAACCACAACGGCATGCCCTACAGCGACGTCACCCCCCTGGACACGTTCGAGCAGGCCCTGGAGATGCTGGACTACGAGGCCTTCCGCGCGGAGCAGGCGCGGGCCAGGACCGAAGGGCGCTTCCTGGGCGTGGGCACCTGCACCTACGTCGAGCCGACCACGGACTCGTTGTCGCTGCACGCCACCGAGGGCGCGACGATCCGGATCGAGCCCTCCGGCAAGGTGAACGTGTACGTCGGCGGAGGTTCGAGCGGCAACAGCCTCGAGACCACCGTCGTCCAGCTCACCGCCGACGCGCTGGGCGTGGACATCGCCGACGTCAACACCGTCCAGGGCGACACGGCGGTCACGCCGTTCGGCGGCGGCACGGGCGGCAGCCGGTCGGGCTCGATGACCGCGGGCGCCGTCGAGGTGACCGCCTCCATCCTGCGGGAGCGGATCGCCGAGATCGCCGCGCACCGCCTGGAGGTGTCGGTGGACGACGTCGAGGTGGCCGGCGGGCAGGCCGCGGTCCGCGGCAAGCCCGAGACCGGCATACCGCTGGCCGAGATCGCCTCCATCGCCTACTTCCAGCCGGAGACACTGCCGCCGGGGGTGCCGCCGGGCCTGGAGGCCAGCGGCCGCTACCGGGCGCAGAGCCCGGTGATCTGGGCCAACGCGACGCACCTGTGCACCTGCGAGGTGGACGTCGAGACGGGCGCGGTGAAGCTGCTGCGCTTCATCGTCAGCGAGGACTGCGGCCCGATGATCAACCCCAGCGTGGTGGAGGGACAGATCGCGGGCGGCGCCGTGCAGGGGATCGGCGGCGCGCTGTACGAGCACCTCGCCTACGACGAGGACGGCAACCCCGTCTCCACCACCTTCATGGACTACCTCCTGCCCACGGCCACCGAGGTTCCGGTCATCGAGTACGGCCACGTCGAGACCCCGGGGCCGGGCCCCGGCGGCTACAAGGGCGTCGGAGAGGGCGGCGCGATCGGCGCTCCCCCCGCCGTCGTGAACGCGGTGGCCGACGCGCTCGCCCCGTTCGGCGTGAAGATCACCCGGCTGCCGGTGACCCCGGAGTCGATCGTCGCCCTGGTCCGCGCGGCCCGGGTCCGTGAGGAGGCCGCCGGATGAAGCCCGCACCGTTCACCTACCACGCGCCCCGGGACGCGGCCGAGACCGTCGGCCTGCTCGCCGAACTGGGGGAGGAGGCCAAGCTCATCGCCGGCGGGCAGAGCCTGGTGCCCATGCTCGCCCTGCGGCTGGCCGTCTTCGACCACCTCGTCGACCTGCGCCATGTGGCGGGGCTGCGCGGAATCGAACGGCGGGGCGACGCCGTGTGGATCGGCGCCGCCACCACCCAGGCCGAGATCGGGCGCTCCGAGCAGGTCGCGCGGGACGTGCCCCTGCTGTCCCGCGCCACCCCGCTGATCGGGCACTTCCAGATCCGCAACCGCGGCACCATCGGCGGGTCGGTCGCGCACGCCGACGCCGCCGCCGAATACCCGGCGATCGCCCTGACACTCGACGCGCGGCTGGAGACGCTGTCGCCGCGCGGCAGCCGCACCCTCCCCGCCGCCGGGTTCTTCACCGGCATGTGGAGCACCGGCCTGGCCGAGGACGAGCTGCTGACCGGGATCACCTTCCCCGTCCGGGCCCCCCGCAGCGGGTTCGCCGTCGAGGAGTTCGCCCGCCGCAGCGGCGACTTCGCCCTCGCCGGAGCCGCCGTCGCCGTCGAGCTCGACGGCGACGCGCAGATCCGGCGGTGCGCCATCGGCCTGTTCGGCCTCGGCCCGGTGCCGCTGCGCGCCGTCGCCGCGGAGGCGGCGCTGGCGGGCCGCGGCACCGACTCCGTCTCGGCCGAAGAGGTCGGGAGCACCGCCGTCGCGGAGCTGCGGTCGGTGCCCGCCGACCTGCACGGCTCCGCCGACTACCGCAGACACGTCGGGGCCGTCATGGTGGCGCGCGCCTGGCGCCGAGCCGTCAAGGAGGCGGGCGATGCCTGACATCGAGATCCGGATGAAGGTCAACGGCAGGGCGCGGCGCGCGACCGTGCCGCCCCGCCTCACCCTCGCCGACTACCTGCGCGAGCACTGCCGGCTCACCGGCACCCACGTGGGCTGCGAGCACGGCGTGTGCGGGTCCTGCACCGTCCTGATGGACGGGGAGGCCGTCCGCGCCTGCCTGGTGTTCGCGGTGCAGGCCGACGGCGCCGAGATCACCACCGTCGAGGGCGTCGCCGCGCCGGACGGCGAGCTCTCCCCGGTGCAGTCGGCCTTCCGCGACCACCACGGGCTGCAGTGCGGTTTCTGCACACCCGGGCTGGTCGTCACGGCCACCGCGTTCCTGCGCGACAACCCCGACCCCACCGACGAGGAGATCCGCGACTGCCTGTCGGGGAACCTGTGCCGCTGCACCGGCTACCAGGGCATCCTCAAGGCCGTCAGGGCGGCGGCCGGCGGACCGGCCGCCGCGGAGGAGACCGGATGAAGCTCCAGAACACCCTCGACATCCCCGTCCCAGCCGAGGAGGCGTGGAAGGTCCTGCTGGACATCGAGCGGATCGCCCCCTGCGTGCCCGGAGCGACCCTGACCTCGCACGAGGGCGACCGCTTCGGCGGCAAGGTCAAGGTCAAGCTCGGGCCGATCGGCCTCACCTACAGCGGCACCGTCACCTTCCTCTCCCGCGACGAGGCGGCCAGGACCGTGGTCATGGAGGCCGGCGGCCGGGAGACCCGCGGCGGCGGGACCGCCAAGGCGGTCATCACGTGCTCGCTCACCGACCGCGGGGACACCACCGGAGTCCTCGTCGAGACCGACCTCACCATCACCGGCAGGCCCGCGCAGTTCGGCCGCAGCACGCTCGCCGACGTCGCCGCCGCCCTCATCGACCAGTTCGCCGCCAACCTGGCCGCCGACCTCGCCGGCGGCCCCGCCGCTCCCGCGGCGGCCACGGCAGGGCAGGCGGAGCCCGCCGCGGAGCCCGAGGCCCGGCCGGCACCGGGGCTCCCCGCCGAGCCGGTGGACCTCCTCGGGCCGGTCGGCGGGGGACTCCTCCGGTACGCCGGCCCCCTCGCGGTCGCGTCGGTCCTGCTGGTCCTCCTGCTCGCCCTCCTTCGCCGCCGCCAGACCGGCGGCGGCTCCTCGAACACCGAGAAATGAGGCAAGAGATGCCCGGAAGAGTCGAAGGCAAGGTCGCTTTCATCACCGGCGCGGCCCGCGGTCAGGGCCGCAGCCACGCCGTGCGGCTGGCGGAGGAAGGGGCCGACATCATCGCGATCGACGTCTGCAAGCAGATCGACACGGTGCCCATCCCCATGTCCACCCCCGAGGATCTGGACGAGACCGTCCGCCAGGTGGAGAAGCTGGGCCGCCGCATCGTCGCCACCCAGGTGGACGTGCGCGACTTCGACGGGCTGAAGGCCGCCGTCGACGACGGGGTGAGCCGGCTGGGCAGGCTGGACATCGTCGTGGCCAACGCCGGTCTCGCCGCCTCCGGCAACGAGATCCACAAGATGGAGAAGGAGCTCTGGCAGGACTCCATCGACGTCAACCTGACCGGCGTCTGGCACACCGCCAAGGCCTCGGTCCCGCACCTCATCGAGGGCGGGCGCGGCGGCTCCGTCGTGCTGACCAGCTCCGTGGGCGGCCTGAAGGCCCACCCGCACGTCGGCAACTACGTCTCGGCCAAGCACGGCGTGGTCGGGCTGATGCGCACCATGGCGGTGGAGCTCGCGCAGTACAGCATCCGCGTCAACTCCGTCCACCCCACCCAGGTGAGCACGCCGATGCTGCTGAACGACATGACCTACCGGATGTTCCGCCCCGACCTGGAGAACCCGACCGCCGAGGACATGGCGCCGATCTCCCAGATGATGAACGCGCTGCCGATCCCGTGGGTGGAGGCCGTGGACATCAGCAACGCGGTGCTCTTCCTGTCCTCCGACGAGGGGCGTTACATCACCGGTGTGACGCTCCCGATCGACGCCGGATCCATGCTCAAGTGAATTCTGGAGGCGCAGAGGTGGCAGCCGACGGAGAGGTCTACTGGGACCCCTACGACGCCGAGCTCGCGAACGACCCCTACCCGATCTACCGCCGGCTCCGCGAGGAGGCGCCGCTCTACCACAACGAGAAGTACGACTTCTACGCGGTCACCCGCTTCGACGACTGCGAGCGCGGCCTGCCGGACTGGCGGACGTTCCCCTCCTCCAAGGGGAACATCCTCGAACTGATCAAGTCGGGCCTCGAGATCCCGCCCGGCACCCTCATCTTCGAGGACCCGCCCGTCCACGACATCCACCGCCGCCTGCTCTCCCGCGTCTTCACCCCCCGGCGGATCAGCATGCTGGAGCCGCAGGTGCGCATGTTCTGCACCAACGCCCTCGAGGCCGTCGCCGACCGCGACCGCTTCGACCTCATGGCCGCCCTCGGCACCGAGATGCCGATGCGCGTGATCGGCATGCTCCTGGGCATCCCCGAGGCCGACCAGCCGGCCATCCGCGACCGCACGGACGAGATCCTGCGCACCGAGGACGGCGGGCAGATGGACTTCGAGGGGGGCGCGGTCCTGAGCAACGAGGCCTTCGGCGAGTACATCGACTGGCGCATGAAGAACCCGTCGAACGACCTCATGACCGACCTGCTGAACGCCGAGTTCGAGGACGAGCAGGGCAGGACGCGCACCCTCACCCGCGACGAGATCCTGACCTACGTGACCGTCGTCGCGGGCGCCGGGAACGAGACGACGGGACGGCTCATCGGCTGGATCGGGTCCCTGCTGGCCCAGTACCCCGACCAGCGGCGCGAGCTCGTGGACGACCCGTCCCTGATCCCCGGCGCCATCGAGGAGATCCTGCGCTTCGAGCCGACCGGCCACTCCGTCGCCCGGTACGTGGGCCGGGACGTGGAGTTCCACGGCACGACCGTGCCGGCCGGCAGCGCCATGCTCTTCATCGTGGGCGCCGCCAACCGCGACCACCGCCGCTACCCCGACGGCGAGGAGTTCGACATCCACCGAAAGATCAGCCAGCAGCTGACCTTCGGTTTGGGCGGTCATTACTGCCTGGGCGCAGCGCTGGCCCGGCTGGAGGGAAGGATCGCGATGGAGGAGATCCTGAAGCGCTTCCAGCACTGGGAGGTGGACTGGGACCATGCGAAGCTGGCGCAGACGTCGACGGTCCGCGGCTGGGAGACGCTCCCGCTCGTCCTCGGCTGAGTCCGGGCGGGAGCGGGCGCATGCGTGAGATCGCCGGGAGGCTCCGGGACTGGCACCAGGCCGGTATCCGGTACGCGCTGGCCACCGTCATCGGGGTGGGCGGCAGCGCGCCCCGCCGGCCCGGCGCGGCCATGGCCGTGGCCGAGGACGGCGAGGCGGTGGGCAGCGTGTCCGGCGGGTGCGTCGAAGGCGCCGTCTACGAGCTGTGCCGCCAGGTCCTCGAAAGCGGTGTCGCGGTCCGGGAGAGCTTCGGCTACTCCGGCGACACCGCTTTCGCGGTCGGCCTGACCTGCGGCGGAACCGTCGAGGTGTTCGTGCAGCCCTCGCCCTGCCCGCACGTGGTCGAGGCGGTCTCGGCCGGTTCGCCGGTGGCCGTGGCACACGTCCTGAACGCCTCCGGCGCCACTGTGGCCGTCTGGCCGCAGGGGCACCACGGCACCAGCGGGACGGACGATGTGGACGCGGTGGTGGTGGCGGAGGCCAGGGCCATGCTGGAGAGCGGCGTGACCGGGGTCTTTGCGGTCCGCTGCCGCCCGGGGCTGGAGGTCTTCGTCTCCTCCCACGCGACGAAGCCGCGGCTGCTGGTCTTCGGGGCGATCGACTACGCGGGGGCGGTGGCGTCCCTCGGCCGGTTCCTGGGCTACCACGTGACGGTCTGCGACGCCCGGCCGGTGTTCGCCACCCAGGCGCGGTTCCCCGACGCCGACGAGGTCGTCGTCGACTGGCCGCACCGCTACCTGGCCGCCGCGCAGGTCGACTCCCGGACGGCCGTGGTGGTCCTCACCCACGACGCCAAGTTCGACGTGCCGCTCCTGGAGGTCGCGCTGCGGCTGCCGGTGGGCTACGTCGGCGCCATGGGGTCGCGTCGCACCCACGCCGAGCGGCTGGAGCGGCTGCGCGAGGCCGGGCTCACCGAGGCCGAGCTGGCGCGGTTGCGCTCACCGATCGGGCTGGACCTGGGCGCGCGCACCCCCGAGGAGACCGCGGTGGCGATCGTCGCGGAGCTCGTGGCGGTACGCCGCGGGGGCACCGCCCTGCCGCTGGCGCGCACCGGCGGGCCCATCCACCACGACCACGTCCAAGGCGCCGCCCCCGACCGCGCCGCCGGGGGCGGATGAGGACTCCGCGGCGGGCCCCGATGAGGGCGGGGCCCGCCGCGGATCCGATCAGGGCTGCTGCGGATCCGTCGTCTCGGCGGTGTCGTCCTTCTTCTGTGAAGGGTCCTCGACGGTGCCGTCGGGCTTGGTGAGCGTCTCGTCGTCGGCCGGAAGCGTCGACATCGCGTCGACGCGCCAGGACCCCTTCTCCAGGACCAGCTCCAGCAGGAGCTTCGTGCCCAGGACCTGGCGCACCCCGATGGTGCTGCGCACCTCGCTGTCGAGGGTGACGAGGGTCTTGGCCCGTCCGCCGTCGAGGCCGTTGAGGTAGACGTCGCGCACGGTGGCGGTGGCGTCCGCCTTGTACTTGGTGATGACCTCGGACAGGCCGTCGAAGGCCGACTGGTAGGAGTTGCCGAAGTCCGCGGACGTCAGGTCGCGGATGCGCTTCTGCGTGGCGTCCAGCTCGGTGTGCCGGTAGGCGAGCAGCGCCCGCGCGAAGTCCGCGGAACGGTCGCGCACCTGCTGCTCGGTGCCGTTCTGGTCGGCCAGGCGGTCGGCCTCGCGCCACTGGATGCCGGCGGTCACCACGGCGGTGAGGAAGACCAGCGCCAGCGCGGCCACGATCAGCCGTCTCGAGAGCCCCGCGGACAGGCGGGGCGTCCGCCGCGGCCTCGGTTTCGCGGCGGAGCTCTCCGGCTCGGCCTTCTCCGGCGTCTTCTCGACCGCGGCCTCGGTGTCCGCGACTTCGGTCTCCTCGGCCGCAGGCACCTCCGAGGAGTCCTCCGGGATTCCGTCCGCCGGGAGCTCTTCCGTGGTCTTCGTGGTCATGATCTCCTCCTCGGCCCGGACACGGAACGTATCCGGCGTACGGTGTGGGCTGCGGTGCCCAGCAGGACCAGGGCGGCGACCGCCATCGGGAGCCGCGGCAGCCAGGCGTCCGTCAGGCTCTCGTCCCCGGGCGCGGCGACGGGCCGGGGCGCGACGGTCCGGAAGACGTCCTCGGGGGCGGTCCCCGCGGGTCGCGCCGCCTCCTCAGGCTGCTGCTCCCGCCGGCCGGCGTCCTCCACGGCGTCGCCTTCGGCGGGCGCGTCGCGGCAGTGGTAGATCGGCGGCTCCTCGGGGACGGGCAGCATCCGCGGGTACTCCGGCGGGTTCGGCACCGGTCCTGCGACGCTGATGACGGCGGTGGCCCGAACATAGGAGCCGCCGTTCCCAGGCTTCTCCAGGACGTCCGCGACCATCCCGGGGAAGACGTCGCGGAGGTTCTTCAGGGCGTGCTGGACGGCCTTCTTGTTCGTGTCGTCGAACACCGAGGGGGCGGGGGTCCCCGCCGCGGTGAGCACGCACCGCAGGCCGGGCCGCGCCTCCCCGAGCAGCGCGTTCACCTGCTGCATGAGGTTCGGCCCGTTGTCGAGCAGGCCGTCGATCTGCTTGCTGGTCCCGCTCAGCGCGGAGGTGAAGAGCGCCAGGTCGTTCATCCCGGAGGCGAGCTGCGTCCTCTTGTCCGAGAGGGTCCCGGCCAGGGAGGTCAGCTGCACCGAGAGGGCGTCGAGCACGCCCGCCTGGTCGGCGATGGTCCCGGTGAGCCGGTCGAGGTCGGCGAGGGTGTCGTGCAGCTGCTGGCCGCGGCCGTCCAGCCCGGCCGCCAGTTCACTCGTGAGGGTCTTCAGGTCGGCGGGGTCGATCGAGCGCAGCATCCGTCCGGCGCTGTCGAACAGCTTCTGATACCGGACCGTGGAGTCGGTGCGCTCCACGGGGATGACGTCGCCGTCCTTCAGCGCCGTTGCGGTGGCGCCCGACGGGGGCGGGGAGAGCTCCACATAGGGTTCGCCGACCGCGGACTTGCGCAGGACCTGGGCGGTCACGGTGTTCGGCACCTCCTTGCCCCGCTCCATGAGCAGGGTGACCGTCACCCGGCCGGGACGCAGCTCGACCGACTCGACGCTGCCGATCGGCACGCCCAGGTAGTCGACCTCCAGGCCGGAGCGCAGGCCGGGGGAGGCGGCGAACTCGGCCTTCACCTCGATGAGGTCGGCACCGAACCGGATCGGCAGCAGCGTCAGCGCCGCCCAGGCGAACATGAGGACGGCGACCGCGGCGAAGACGGCGAGGTTCAGCAGGATGCGCGGTCTCATCGCGGTCCTCTCACTTCGGTGCCAGCAGGGTCTTGAGGCTCTTGTCGAGGCCGGGCTTCGGCTTCTTCTCGCCGGGCAGGAAGCCGGCCAGCCAGGCGACGGCGAGGACCTGCCCGTCGTTCGAGATGCGCGGTGCCAGCATGAGCTTGTTCGTGATGTCGTCGAGGACGGTCTTGAGCTGGTCCTTGCCTCGGGTCATCGCGCGAAGGACGGCGTTCAACCTCAGCAGCGTGGTCCGCAGCCGCTCGCCGTGCCGCTCCTTGATCACGCTGTTGGCCTCCTCGGCGAGGTCGGTGAGACCGGTCAGCGTCCTCTTGAGCTCGGTCCGGTCCTTCTCGACCCGCTCGGTCATCTCCAGCAGGGAGCCGGGCAGCCGGTCCAGGGCAGGGGAGGCCTCGGCGAGGGAGTCGCCCAGCCGTCCCAGGCCGTCGATCAGCGTGCGCAGGTCGCGGCCCGCGTCCGCGTAGCTCTCGGAGATGTCCGAGGCCCGCTCGATGATCTTCCGCAGCCGCGGCCCGGCGCCGTCGAGTCCGGTGGAGAGCTCGGAGACGATGTCCGCGAGGTTCTCCCCGCCGAGCGCGCCCAGCACCGGCCCGACCCGGTCGGTGATCCGCTCCAGGTCGGGCTGGACGGCGGTCTTCGCGATCAGGGCTCCGTCGGCCATCGCGGGCGCGACCCGCGGCACGGCGCCGTCGGGCGGGGTCAGCCGCACGTAGTTCTCGCCGAGCAGGCTGGTCTGGGCGATGGTCGCGGTCGTCCCCACCGGGATCCGCGTGCCGTCCACCAGCGAGAGCGTCACCCTGCTGCGGTAGCCCTGGAGCCGGATGCCGACGACCGAGCCGATCCGCACGTCGTACATCTGCACGCCGTGGCCCGACACCAGGTTCTGCACGTCGTCGAAGACCGCGTACAGGGTGAGGTCGCCCTTGGGCGCGCCGAGGGTCTGCAGGGAGCAGCCCGCCACCGAGGAGAGGGCCACCAGCAGCGCGAGGACGCGCCTCATGGCCGCCCCTTCCTTTCGATCTCGGTGGGGCAGTCGCCGACCGGGCCGTCCAGGCAGGGCACCCGGCCCCAGCCCATGGCGGTGAAGATCGGCTGGAGCCAGATGCGCAGGGTCGGGCTGAGCTGGGCGCGGATGACGAAGACGTGCTTGTCCCGGTCCCAGGCGTCGGCGATCGCGTCGGTCATCCCGGCCATGCCGGTCATGGCCCGGCCGAGTTCGGCGCTGTTGGCCTTCATGGTCATCAGCAGGGACGAGGCCTGCGCGAGGGTGGGCGGCAGCGTCTCGCGGTAGGAGACGACGATCAGCTGTCCCTTGCGGATGAGGGCCTCGAGGCCGACGAGCAGGTTCTTCAGCCGGGTCCGCTCGTCGGCGAGCTGCCTGCCGGTGGCGCTGAACGCGTCGATGAGCGACCTCAGCTGGGTGTCGCGCCGGTTCAGCGAGGCGGCCAGGTCGCGCAGCCCGGTCGCCACGGACACGATCTGCTCGTCCTGCGAGGCCAGGGTCTGGGCCAGCGCCGCGGTGTCGCCCAGCGCGTCGTTCATGCCCTCGCCGCGGCCGTCCAGGAGCTCGGCCCCGGTGCGCACCAGCCCGCGCAGCCTGTCGGGATCGAGGGAGTCGGCCAGGGCGGTGAAGGAGCCGAGCGCCTCGTCGATCTCGACCGGCGGGTCGGTGCGCTCGGCGGGGATCACCGCGCCGGGCCCTGCCCGCCCCATCCCCGGTTTCCACGCCGGATACAGGATCACGCTCCGCTCGCCGATCGCGCTGTCCGCGGTGATCGTGGCGCGCGCGTCGGCGGGTACGGGCACGTGGCCGTCGACGCGCAGGTCGATCCGGACCCGCTGCCCGTCGATGTGGACTCCCTCCACGACGCCGGCGTTCGCTCCCATGATCTTCACGCGCGACTTCTCGTACAGCGACGGCGCCTTGGTGAAGTACACGGAGATCCGGTAGCCGTCGGATCCGCCGAGGACGGAGCACCCTCCGGCGGTGACGGTCAGCCCGGCGGCGAGCAGGGCGGCGGTGAGGATCCGCGGGGGTCTCATTGCTTCCTCCCGGACTGGGCGGTGAGCTTGGACAGGTCCTCGGGGGCGATCGGGCCGAGCTGGGTGATGGCGGCGTCGAGGAAGGAGCCGTAGGAGTTGGCGGTGGCGAAGCCGGACATGGCGGGACCGAGCCAGGCCAGCAGGGTGTTGATGTCGTCGAGCTCCGGCTGGAGGCCGCCGACGGTGCCGCCCATGTCCTCCATCAGGTCGATCAGCCTGTGCTGCTGGTCGTCGATGAGCTCGGAGAGCCGGGTGACCGCCCTGCTGCCGCTGCCGAGCAGGACCGACAGCTCGGCCTGCCGGTCGCGCAGCTGGTCGAGCAGCCCCTGGACGCCGCGGGCGAGCCGGGCGAGCTGGGCGTCCTTGGCCCGGACCATGCCCAGGAGGCGGTCGCTGCTGGAGATGAGCTCGCGCAGCTGCGGGCTCGCCTTCTCCAGGGCGTCGGCCAGCCGCGCCAGGTCGTGCAGCGCCTCGGTGAGGCGCTCGCGGGTCGCGGGGGAGACCCCGCCGAGCTGGTCGATGACATCGCCGATCAGCTTGGTGTCCAGCTGCGCGAACGTGCGGGTGCCGGTGGCGACCAGGTCGTTGGCGGTGACGGGAAGGCGGGTGCGCTCCAGGGGGACGCGGCGCTGCTCGTCGGGCAGGCCGGCCAGGTAGGGCTCGGTGACGGGGCCGCTGAGCCGCAGGTAGCGGCCGCCCAGGATGTTGGAGGTGCTGATCTCGGCGCGGGTCTGGCGGCCGAGGTCGACGTCCCGGTCGACCTTCCAGGTGACGAGGACGGTGCCGCGGGTGAAGTCGGGCTCGACCGCGGTCACCTCGCCGGCCTTGATCCCGGCGACCCGCACCTCGTTGCCCGAGTGCAGGCCGCCCGTCCCGGCGAACACGCCGGTCATGGTGTAGCGGTTCTGGAGCAGGCCGGTGCTGCCGACGAGGAACACGGAGACGAGCCCCAGGACGAGGACCAGCAGCGAGGAGACGCCGAGCACCGCCGGGTCGCGGTCGCGGAAGGACTTGAGCGCCATCAGTTGCCCCCCACGACGAGTTCGCTCAGGGAACGGGCGGTCATGGGGCCCTCGGGGATCTCGGTGAGCCGCATGTCGTCGGGGCACGGGCTGGGCGTCAGGAAGATGCAGGGGGCGGCGCCGACGAGGAACCCCCCGCGCCTGGAGAGCTCGAACAGGTGCTGGAACTTGGGCCAGGTGACGGGCAGCATCTTCTTGAGCAGGCCCAGGTTGCGGTCGGTGCCGTCCATCACGAACGAGAGCCGTTCGACCATCTCGTCCAGGTCGTCGGCGTTGTCGCCGGCGACCCTGTCGGTGGTGCGCAGGGTCTCGGACAACTGCTCGATGGCGGTGTCCACGAGGGCGCGGTTCTCGCCGAACGCCTCGGTCAGCGTGGCCAGGTCGTCGGCGGTGCGGGCGATCTGCTGGTCGCGCCGGGCCAGGACGCCCGTGACGGTGGAGAAGTCGTCCAGCATCTTCCGCAGCGTCTGCTTGCGTCCGGCGATGGTCGACGACAACCGGTCGACGTTGGCCAGCAGCCGCGAGGCGTCGTCCTCGGTGCCGTCCATGGCGGTGTAGATGGCCAGGAGGATGGTGTTGAGCTGCTCGGGCTCGAGCCCGCGGGCCAGCGGCTCGAGCCGGTTGATCAGGTCGCTGAGGTCGACGACCGACCGGGTGCGGGCCACCCGGTCGCCGTCGCGCAGCATGGCCGCCCCGGTGCCGGGCATCAGGTACACCACCCGCTGGCCGATGGCGTCGCGCCAGCGGATCGCCGCCTCGCTGTCCTCGGGCACCCGGTGCCCGACCCCGATCTCCAGCTCGACCTCGGCCTTGCCCTGGCGGATCCGGATCGCGCCGACCCGGCCGACCGGCGTCCCGGCGATCTTCACCTTGTCGCCCTCCATGAGCCCGCTGGCGTCGGTGAAGACCGCGGTGACCCGGTAGGTGTCGCCGAAACCGAGCCGCGCGATCTGGACGGTGATGAAGAAGGTGAGCAGCCCGGTGAGGAGCAGGAACGCGATCACCTGGACCACCGAGGACCCGCGCTGCCGGGTCCTGGCGTCCTTGAAACGTGGTCTCGGCATGTCAGCGGCCTTTCCCGGGGCCGGGGCAGATGCCGAGGATCAGCTCGCACGGGTCGGTCGGCAGGAGGACCTGGGCTCCGATCAGGTGCCTGTCTCCCGGACCCGGGGTCCAGCCCAGCGCCCTGTAGACGGGCATCAGCTCGATGGTCGTGCGCACGCCGTCCCCGGCGATGTGGAGCAGCGAGGAGAGGAAGGCCGAGGACCTCTCCATGGACCGGAACAGCTGCCTCAGGTCGTTCTCGTGCGCGCCCAGGCCCCGGGTGACCGCGGAGGCCATCTCCGTGATGCCCCGGGCGAGGCGCAGCCCGCGGTCCTGCCCCGACAGGAGGGCGTCCGCCAGCGGGTCGGTGGAGGCGACGAGGGTGTTCAGGTCCTCGCCCACGCCGCGTATCTCGGCGAGCCGGGCGAGGTCGGCGAGGAACACCCGGGCCTCCTCGCGCCGGCGGTGCGCGACGTCCACCAGGGTCGCGGTGCTCCGCAGCACCCCGGCGATGTCGGGGCCCGTGCCGCGCAGCCCCTGGCCGAGCGCGTCCATGATCGTCACCATGTCCTGCGGATCGACGGCGGACACGACGGCGTCGGCGTCGCCGAGCATCGAGGTGAGGTCGAGGCTGTCGGAGGTGCGGGCGACGCGGTCGCCGTCGCGCAGGAACGGCCCGGAGGTCTCGTGGCCGCCGGGGACGAGGTCGATGAACTTGGGGCCGAACACCGACTCGGGCTCCAGGGAGGCCAGCGCGGTGTCCGGGACCCGGATCCCTTCGTCGATGCGCAGCGTCAGCCGGGCGCCGCCGTCGGGGGCCGGCTCGATCCGGTCGACCCGGCCGACGGTGACCCCGCGCACCTTGACCGGGGAGGAGGTGGTGAGCCCCTGCCCGGCGCCGCCGAAGTCGGCGGTCAGCAGGGTCCCCTCGGCGGCGAACGGCTTGGCGACCATGAGGTACACGGCCAGGGCGACGGTCAGCGCGGTGGCACCGACGAGCGTGATGCGCCGGCCGCGGGAGAGGTTCTGGTTCATCCGGCGAGCCTCACTGTTCCGCCCTGGCCCCAGAACACGTACGACAGCAGCAGGTTCAGCGTCACGATCGTGATGATCGACAGGCGGATCGCCTGGCCCGCGGCGCGGCCGACGCCGACGGGGCCGCCGCTGGCGTAGTAGCCGTAGTAGCAGTGGATCGTGATGACGGCGAAGGCGAAGACCCCTACCTTGACCGCGCTGTAGAACAGGTCGAGGGGAGGAAGGTACATGTAGAAGTAGTAGTCGTAGACGCCCGGAGCCAGGGTGAAGAACGACGTGCTGATGAACCGGGTGGCGAAGAAGCTGGCGAACAGGGCGATGAGGTAGAGCGGCACCAGCGCGATGAGCGCGGCGACGACGCGGGTGCACACGAGGTAGACGAACGAGTTGATGCCCATCACCTCGAGGGCGTCGATCTCCTCGGAGATGCGCATCGCGCCGAGCTCGGCGGTGAACGCGCTGCCGCACTGGGCGGCGAGGGCGATCGCGGCGATGATCGGGGTGGTCTCCCGGACGTTCATGAACGCCCCGATCAGGCCCATGAACGACTCGGCGCCGATGACCTGGAGGCCGGTGTAGGCCTGCAGGCCGACCTCGGTGCCCAGGAACAGCGACATGATGAAGATGACGAAGATCATTCCGCCGCCGACGACGGTCGCGCCGACGCCGATGACGATGTCGCTGACCTGGAGGGCGACGGTCTTGGCGTACTTGAGCCGAAAGACGATGTCCCGGAGCGAGTGGAAGACCACCCTGAGGAAGAACAGCGGCCATTCGGCGAGGGCGGCCGTGCGGTCCGCGGCCGTGGACGAGACCCGCAGGAGCCGCACCGCCGTACTGCGGGGGACGTCGATGAGCATCAGACCTCCGGCGGGTAGGCGAGGTAGTAGATGGTCGTGATGATGTAGTTGAAGGCGAAGACGAGCATGAAGGCCACGACCGTCGCCTGGTTGACCGCCCGTCCCACCCCGATCGGGCTCAGCGCGCAGTTCATGCCCTTGTGGCAGGCGACCAGCGCGGCGATCAGGCCGAACAGCCACGCCTTGAGCAGGGTGACGAACAGGTCGGACACCCGCAGCATGCCGAGGGCGCCGTCGAAGTAGGCGCCGGGCGTGACGCCCTGGAGCAGGACGTTGAAGACGAACCCGCCGACGGCCCCCGACATGATCACCAGCGAGGCGAGCATCATGGACACGATGCTCGCCGCCCACATGCGCGGGGTGACCAGGCGGTGGACGGGGTTGACCCCCATCACCTCCATGGCCGACAGCTCGTCGCGGATGTTGCGCGCCCCCATGTCGGCGGTCATCGCCGAGCCGCCGGCCCCGGCGATGATGAGGGCCGCGGCCATCGGGGCGACCTCGCGCACCAGGCCGACGATGACCGCGCCGCCGGTGGCCGACTGGGCGCCGAGCTGCCCGGCCAGGTCGCCGACCTGCAGGGCCACCGTGGCGCCCAGCGGCAGCGCCACCAGGATCACCGGGAGGGTGGTCACCCGCGCCAGGAAGGCGAACTGCTCGATGAACTCCCAGAACCAGGCGCGCACGTCCCAGGTGCGGCGCAGGCCCTCCAGGCCGACGGCGAACAGCTCGCCGAGGGAGACGGCGCCGCGGTGCGCGCGGCGCAGGGGCAGCCGGCCGGCGAGGGAGCGGTAGGGGGACGACGGGCTGGAGAAAACGCTCATGGTCGCCTCCTCGGATCGTTGAGCCGCTGCCGTACCCGATCGCGGTGGGGGTCCGCGGGGGACCCGCCCGCTCTCCGACGCGGAGCGTCCGCTGAGCACTGCCAGGCGGCCGCCCAGCGTTGCTGGGCGTATGCTCAGCATTGCTGGGCACATGCTTAGCATGGAGGAATTGTTGTGGTCAAGGTCACAGGGGTGGCGGCGTCGTGGTGCCGGACGGCTCCGGCTGGTGCGGTCTGCGGGTTCTCTGGAGGCCGCGGCACGGCGTCGCCGTGCCGGACCGGTGCGCCGGATGTGAAGGGCCGTGCGGTTCTCGCCGACGCGGCGGAGGGGCTTCTGCCAGGAGGGGGGCGTGCCGCAGCGGGCTCGCGGCGGCCCTGCCGTGGAGCACCAAGCGTTCGCCTCCTTGCGGATCGTCATGACGAGAGCGGCGGGTCCGGTGACGGCGCCCGTGACGAAAGCGAAATCTCAATGGTGAGAATAATGTTCTCAACCATGGGTGTCGAGGGTCTCACCAGGCGGCGCCACCTCCTCTCCCGAGGGCAAGATCCAACAGGGGCGGCGCTACGATGTCGGGCAGCGCCGGAAGATGCGGCTGCAGAGCTCAGGAGGTCATGACATGGCATCGCCGCGCCGGATCGGTGCGCCGGACGCGAAGAACCGCGCGGTCCTCATCGACGCGGCGGAGCGGCTCCTCCTGGAGGAGGGGCACACCGCGGTGAGCTCGCGGCGGGTGGCGGCGCGGGCCGGTCTCAAGCCGCAGCTGGTGCACTACTACTTCCGCACGATGGAGGACCTGTTCCTCGCCGTGTTCCGGCGGCGTGCCGAAGAGGGCCTCGAGCAGCAGGCCAAGGCACTGGAGTCGGACCAGCCGCTGTGGGCCCTGTGGCGGTTCAGCGTCGACCCGCGGGGCATCGCGATGGCGATGGCGTTCACCGGGCTGGCCGGCCAGAGCGAGACGATCCGCGCGGAGGTCGCCGACTACTCGGAGCGGTTCCGCGCCGCCCAGATCGAGGCGCTGACGGAGATCCTGGACCGCTACGAGATCTCCGCCGACGCGCCCTCGCCCGCGGCCCTGGTCGTCCTCCTGACGAGCGTCTCCCGCGTGGTCATGCTGGAGGAGGCGCTCGGCGTGACCACCGGCCACGCCGAGGCCCTGGCCCTGGTCGAACACCACATCCGCGCCCTGGAAGGCCCCCCGTCCCTCCGGTCGGCCGGATAACCGCTGGTGCGCGCGGTGATCCACCGCCTACCGTGACGGCATGGACGAGCTGTGGTGGGCCGAGGGCGTGCGGCGGGTGACGGTCTTCACCGGGGCGGGGATCTCCACCGACTCGGGCGTGCCGGACTACCGGGGGCCGCAGGGCATCTGGACCAGGGATCCCGCCCTGGCGGACCTGTTCACCTATGACAACTTCCTGGCGGACGCCGAGGTGAGGCTCCGGTTCTGGCAGGTGTTCGCGGGGCGGCGGGGGAACGTGGAACCGAACGCCGCGCACCGGGCGCTCGCGGAACTCGAGGCGGGCGGCAGGGCGCTGCGGGTCATCACGCAGAACGTGGACGGGCTGCACCAGAAGGCGGGTTCGAGCCCGCGCAAGGTGGTGGAGCTGCACGGGTCGCTCGCGACCGCGACCTGCCTGGACTGCGGGGAGCGCATCCCCTCGGACGAGGCGATCGCCCGGCTGCCCGACGAGCCGGTCTGCGCGTGCGGCGGGCTGCTCAAGCCGTCCGTGGTCATGTTCGGGGAGTACCTGGACTCCGACGTCCTGTCGCAGGCGCGCCGGATCGCGGCGGCGTCCGAGCTGTTCCTGGCGGTCGGGTCGTCCCTGCAGGTGGAGCCGGCCGCCGGGCTGTGCGCGCTCGCCGTCGAGTACGGCGCCCGCCTCGTCATCGTCAACCGCGACCCCACGCCGTACGACGCGCTCGCCACCGAGCTGGTCCGCGAGCCCATCGGCACCGCCGTTCCGCGGATCTGCGCCGCCCTGTCGGCTTGAGGAGGGGCGAGAAAACACGAACAAACGCTTGGTTTTATGCTTCCCCTGCAGTTGAATCGAGGCGGACGAGGGGAAGACATGGAACGGTATGCCGACCGGCGGGCACTGGTGACGGGTGCGGCCTCGGGCATCGGGCGGGCCGTGGTGCTGCGGCTGCTCGCCGAGGGCGGACGGGTCGTCGCCGCGGACGTCGCCGAGGAGGGCCTGGCGGAGACCGCCCGGCTGGCCGAGGAGGCCGGGGCGGGCAAGCGCCTGGTCACCGAGGCGATCGACATCTCCGGCGAGGAGTCGGTGAACGCGGGCGTGGCCGCGGCCGTCGCCGGACTGGGCGGGCTGGAGGTCCTGGTCAACGCCGCAGGGATGCTGCGCGGCGCGCACACCCACGAGTGCGAGCTGGCGTTGTGGGAGCAGGTCATCCGCATCAACCTGACCGGGACGTTCCTGATGACCAGGGCGGCGCTGCCCGCGCTGCTGGAGTCCGGCAGGGGAGTGGTGGTGAACTTCAGCTCCACCTCCGCGCAGTTCGGCCACCCGTACATGGCGGCCTACTCCGCCAGCAAGGGCGGCATCCTGTCGTTCACCCACTCCATCGCCCAGGAGTACGCCAAGCAGGGCCTGCGGGCGGTGAACATCATGCCCGGCGGCATCAGCAGCGGCATCACCGACAACGTCTTCAGCCTCGTCCCCGAGGACGTCGACTGGAACCTGTTCGGCAAGTTCGGCGCCGCCCTCGGCAAGGGCGCGGGCTCTCCCGAGCACATCGCGGGCGTGGTGGCGATGGTCGCCTCGGATGACGGCGCCTTCATCACCGGCACCGAGATCCGCGTCGACGGAGGCGCCCACCACTGATCGGGACATGACGTGCGTTCGTGACCTGTACGCTTCAGCCCGGCGCGATTTCGAAGGAAGGGAAGGCCCTTATGGGGGTGGCGAGGTCGGGTGAGGCGACTACGGGACGTGAGCCCGGCGCCAGGCGCGGCAGGCGCGACCAGCTCCTGGAAGTCGCCGCCGGGCTCTTCGCGACCAAGGGATACGCCGAGACGACGATGCGTGACATCGCGGACGCGACGGGAATCCTGGCGGGGAGCATCTACCACCACTTCAGCTCCAAGGAGGCCATGCTCGACGAGTTCCTGCGGGGCTTCCTCGTCGACCTCCACGAGCGCTTCTCGGCGGCCGAGCGGAAGAACGCCGACCCGCAGGAGACGCTCAGCGAACTCATCCGCATCTCCTTCTCCTGCATCCACGATTCGCCGCACGCCGTCGCGGTCTACCAGAACGAGTCCGCGAACCTGAAACGCCAGGAGGCGTTCGCCTACGTGGGCGACTACGGAGCCCGCAGCGAGCAGATCTGGCTCCGCGTCCTGACCGCGGGCCAGGAAGCAGGCGTGGTACGCCCCGACCTGGACGTGAAGGTCGCCTACCTCTTCATCCGCGACGCCGTCTGGTCCGCCGTCCACTGGTACCGCCCAGGCGGCCAGCTGAGCCTCGAGACCGTCGCCGACCAGTACCTCGACCTCCTCTACGGCGGCCTGTTCTGATCAAGGCCCCCGACCCCGCCCGAGCAGCCCGGTGATCCGGACGAGAGGGGAAGCATGGCCATACGGAGCATCCTTTTCGGTGCGGGCGAGTCCTTTCCCGTGCCGGGAGAGGTGGCGGAGCCGGAGTACTTCCGCGACCTGAACCTCGACCGGATCGCCGCGGGAGTGGCCGAAGCGGGAAAGGAGCCGGGCGTGGCGGCCCTGTTCCGCCTTCCCACCAGGGACACCCGACTCGTCGCCTTCCGGCAGCAGGTCTTCCGGGATCTGGAGGAGCCGGGCGTACGGGAGGTCGCGGAGCGGTTCGCGGCGGCGATGGCACGGACCCGGCGCAGGCTGGAGCTGATCGGGAGGATGAAGCACCCCCCGCAGGCGCACCGCTGGCATCTCGATCTCGTTCTGGAGCACGCCGACGCGGTGACGGCGTTCGCCGGAGCCCTGGAGGGGATCGAGCTCACCGCCCCCGGCCTGCGGGCACTGCGCGACGACATGACAGAGCACGTACGGGAGGCGTCGTTCCTTCGCCTCCGCGAACAGGCACGCGCACTGCACGACCGGCTGGGAGAAGTCCGCTACGACATCCTCCTGCGGGGCGACAGGATCACCGTGGCGCACCATGATCCGGCGGAGCGGTTCGACTACGCCGAGCAGGTGCTGGCGATGTTCGCGAGGTTCCGCCCGGATCCCGGGGGACGGCCTCCGGAACGCCCCGGGGACATGGGGCTGGACCAGGTCGAGGCGGGCGTTCTGGACCTCGTGGTCGAGCTGTTCCCCGACGTGTTCCGCGACCTTGCGGCGTTCTCCGAGGCCCATCGCGGCTTCATACCGGCCGGCCTCATCGGTCTAGAGCGCGAACTGCGCTTCTATCTCGGCTACCTGGCCTACCTCGCGCCGCTGCGGGAGGCGGGCCTGCCGTTCTGCCATCCGGCCGTCTCCGCCACCGACAAGACACTCCTCGCTCACGACGCCTTCGACCTGGCGCTCGCCGCCGTACTGGCGGAACGGGGCGAACGGGTGGTGGGCAACGACCTGAGCCTCGACGGCGACGAACGCGTCCTGGTGGTCTCCGGACCCAACCAGGGCGGCAAGACGACCCTCTCCCGGACCTTCGGCCAGCTGCACCACCTGGCGGCCCTCGGCTGCCCCGTCCCCGGCAGCCGGGCACGCGTCTTCCTGCCCGACCGGATCCTCACCCACTACGAGCGCGCGGAGCATCCCGAAGCGCTCGCGAGCAAGCTGGAGGACGAGCTGCTGCGGATGCGCGACATCCTCGCGCTGGCGACCCCGGACAGCGTCATCATCCTGAACGAGATCTTCACCTCGACGACCTGGGACGACGCCCGGGAGCTCAGCGCGACGGTCCTCGCCGGGCTCTCCCGGCTCGACGCGCCCTGCCTGTGGGTGAGCTTCCTCGACGAGCTGTCCGGCCTGGACCCCAAGGCGGTGAGCATGGTCGGCGCGGTCGCCGAGGACGGTACGACCCGCACCTACAAGGTGGTGCGCCGGCCTCCGGACGGCCGTGCCCACGCGCTCGCGATCGCCGAACGGCACGGCCTGACCCGGGCCCGCATCACCGAGCGGATCGGCCGGTGAGGCCCCGCCTGATGTTCGCCGACGGCGACTTCGACCTCCGGACGCCCGAGCCCGCCCTCGCCGCCGACCTGGTGGCCGACCTGCACCTCGAGACGTTGTGGGCGGGCATGGCGCGCGGAGACGGCAGGCTGTTCGCCCTGGCGCGGGCCGCGACCCTGACCCCGCTGAGGGACCCCGCCGCCATCGCCTACCGGCAGGAGGCGCTGGACGACTGCCTGCGCAACGCCGCGGCCGTCCGGGCGCTCCACGCGGTGGCCGACGCGGCGGCCACCGCCGAAGAGAAGATCATCCGTGGCCCCGCCGGAAGCTCCGAGGGCCTTCTGAACCGCTCGGTGCGCGTGCTGGAATTGTTCTGCGGTCACCTGCGCGAGCTGGGGCGGCTGGTCGCCCCGCACACGCACGGCTTCCGATCGGCCGCCTTCACCCGCCTGCTCACCGTCATCCGCACCGAGCTGGACGAGGAGTACCTCCGCTCGGTGGAGACGTTCCTGCGGCGGTTCGACTTCGAGCACGGCATCATCGCCGGAGCGCGCCTGGGGGAGGGCAACAAAGGCATCGTCTTCCGGCTGCACGAACCACCGGGGAAAGGACGCCCGTCGGCGCTCCACCGGCGCCTGAAGAAGTCGGGCCTCACCTACACCCTCCCCGGCAAGTACGAGGAGGGGTGGCGGGCTCTGAACGCCTTCCGGAGCCGTCTCCTGGGCGGCGTCGCCGGTGCCGTCTCGGAATCCGCCGACCACATCCGCGACTTCTTCCGCGCCCTCCGGACCGAGCTGGGTTTCTACGTCGGCTGCCTCAACCTCGCCGAGACCCTCTCCCGGCGCGGCCTTCCGTTCTGCCTGCCCGAGGTCCGCCCGCCCGGCACGGGCGTCTTCACCGCGCACGAGCTGTACGACCCGTGCCTGGCGCTGCGCCTGGACGGTCCGGTCACGGGCAACGACGTCGGCGCCGACGGCATCGGCCTGATCGTGGTCACCGGCGCGAACCGCGGCGGCAAGTCCACCTTCCTGCGCAGTGTCGGAGCGGCGCACCTGATGGCGCAGTGCGGCATGTTCGTCCCGGCGCGGAGCTTCTCGGCGGCGGCCGCCGAAGGCGTCTTCACCCACTTCAAGCGGGAGGAGGACCGCTCGATGACCAGCGGCAAGCTCGACGAGGAGCTCGCCCGGATGAGCGGCATCGTCGACCGCCTGCGCCCCGGCTCGCTGGTGTTGTGCAACGAGTCCTTCATGTCCACCAACGAACGGGAGGGTTCGGACATCGCGGACGAGATCGTCGGAGCGCTGACCGGACTCGGCGTCCGCGTGGTCCTCGTGACGCACCTGCACGAGTTCGCCCGCCGGGCGAGGGCGGAACCGCCGGACGGCCGCCTGTTCCTCACTGCCGGGCGGGAGGGCGGTTTCCGCCTCCGTCCGGGCGTCCCCTCGCCCACCGCCCACGCCTCGGAGCTGTACGCCCGGGTCTTCGGGTCGCGGGACTGATCCGCGCCTCCGGCCCGTTACTGGACGGGCAGTCCAACGGCTAGGTTGGGGCCATGAAACCTGGAGACATCGTCGAGGACTTCGCACTGCCGGACGAGACCGGCGCGGTGCGCAAGCTGAGTGAACTGCTGGCCGACGGGCCCGTGGTGCTGTTCTTCTACCCCGCGGCGTTCACGCCCGGCTGCACCGCCGAGGCGTGCCACTTCCGCGACATCGTCGGCGAGTTCCGCGAGCTGGGCGCTCAGCCCGTCGGGATCAGCGGCGACACCGTGGAGCGGCAGGCCGAGTTCAGCGGCAAGTACTCCCTGGGGTACCCGCTGCTGGCCGACCCCGACGGCGCCGTGCGCAGGCGGTTGGGCGTCACGCGCGGGCTCGCCTTCGCCCCCACCAAGCGCGTCACGTACGTGATCGACACCGACCGGCGGGTGCTCGAGGTCGTCAAGAGCGAGATCCGCATGAACGTGCACGCGGACCGGGCCCTGGAGGCGCTGCGCCGCCGTCAGGCCGTCTGAGGCCAGCTGCTGAGGTCGCGGAAGCGCGGCTCGGGCAGCAGCCGCAGGCCCGTCGCGGCGGCGGTCGGGTCGCTGAGGAAGCGCTCGGTGTCGAAGCGGCGGGTCTCGGCCATGGTGAGGACCCCGCACAGCAGGGCGCCGGGCACCCGCACCATGACCAGCGGGCCGATCTGGGCGAAGGCCTGCTCGCACGCCTGAAGCTCCACCGCCAGGGCGTGCAGGGCGTCGCGGCGCGGGTCGGTCCCGGGCGCCCGCAGCTCGCCGAGCAGGGCGAGGAAGTCGCGGCGCAGCCGTGCGGTGTTCTTGCCCGCCAGGTAGTACTGGATGTGCCAGGGCGAGGAGCCGGCCGGCACCTGCATGCGCACCCGCAGGTCGAGCGCGTCCGTGAAGTTCTCGTAGGCCTTGCTCAGCACCTCGTGCGAGGCCGGGGTCGCGCCGACCAGCCCGCCCCGCACGGTCGTGGGCTCGGGGTCGGCGGCGCGCTGCCCGGCGAGCTGGTCCTCGACCGCGTCGAGCGCCTGTGCCAGGTCGCGGTAGCGCTCCAGGTCGCGGTCGCGCTCGGCGTCCAGCTCGTCCAGCCGGTCCAGCGCCAGGTCGGTCTGCGCGCGCAGCGCCACCAGCTCGGCGCGGATCAGCTCCGGCGCCGTGGGGTCGCCCAGCTGGTCGATCCGCCCGGACAGCGCCTCGCGCCGCTCCGCGGGGCGGGCCTCCCCGGAGGCGCGCAGCTCGGCCAGCGCCGAGTCCACCCGCTGGGTCTGCTCCTCCCTGACCCGGCGCAGCTCCTCCAACGCGTCGGCCAGCCGCGCGGAGTGCTCCTCGCGGCCCTGCCGCAGCTCCGCCAGCGCCTCGGAGAACCGGCTGTCCTGCTCCTCCCGCTCGCGCCGCAGGTCGGAGGAGGCGGCGGTGAAGAGCGCCTCGTGCTCCTCGCGGGAGCGCTGCAGCTCGGCGAGGGCGCGTTCGAAGCGCTCGTTCTGCTCGTGGTGGTCGTGCCGGATCTCGGCCAGGACGTCCTCGTGCCGCCCGCTGCGCTCCTCCAGCGCGTTCAGCACCGCCTCGTGGCGGAGCGCCTGCTCGCGGTGCTCGGCGCGCAGTTCGGCGACGAGCGCCTCGGTCCGGCCGCTCTGCTCCTCCCGCTCCCGGCGCAGCGCGCTGACCGCCGCCTCCAGGTGGGTGAGCTGGGTGTCGCGGGAGCGGCGCAGCTCGGTGATGGAGCCCTCCAGCCTGCCGGACCGCTCCTCCACCCGGCTGACGTAGCCGGCGAGCTCGTCGTAGCGGCGCAGTGTGGCGGTCAGCTCGTCCTGCCCCTGGCCCAGCTCGGCGGTGCGCTTGGTGAGCCGGGCCAGATCAGCGGCCTCGGGCCGCTCGGCGAGATCGGCGCGCAGCTCGTGCAGTTCGGAGAGCGCGGCCTCGAGCCGCTCGGCGAGGTCGGCCCCGGAGGCGCGCAGATCGGAGAGTGCGGCCGCGTCGCGTCTCGTCCGGCCGAAGGCCAGGTAGAGCTCGGCCCCGGCGACCGCCAGGCATGCGACGACCAACACCACCGTCATGGCACTCCTCAGGGTTTTTACGTTTCCCTGACGATAAGCCCTGGAAGCCCCCCGGGGTACTGTCTTTCGGACAAGCTAAAAGATCTACCTCGTGAACGGGCCGAAGCGTGCCCGTTCAGTTGAGGCAGCAGGTCGCGCACGCCTCGGCGCCGGGCAGGGTGACCCACAGGCAGCAGGTGCGGCGGCGCGCCGGATCCAGCTCCATCAGCCCGGAGACCGGCGCTCCCGCCTGCTCCAGGAGCCCGGCGGCGTCGGGCGTGCCCGGCAGCAGCGGGGCGTAGGCCGACAGCGGGCGGGTGAGGGACTCGGCGACCGATCCCCACAGGTTGCGCCGCCCGGCCCGAGCGAGCTTGGCGAGCGCGTCGATGAGCGGGGTGTGCAGGTCCAGCAGGACGGCGCGCACGTCGGTGGTGGTGGCGGGTTCGCGCATGCCCAGGCGCATGTGCGGCTCGTCCGGCAGCCGCTGCACGAGGGTGTTGTCCGCGGTCAGCGCCGGGACCCGTCCGTTCAGCGCCCAGCCGAGGGCGACGGGGACGGTCGACCAGTACGCGAAGCCCTTCCACCACAGGGTGGCCGCCACATGGCGCGGGGCGTTCCAGCGGGCGGCGTGCTCCTCGACCATCTCGCCGAGCAAGGTGTAGGGGGCCTCCGCCAGTTCGGCGACGGTCATGCCCTCGGCGAGCCGCAGTCCGGGCGCGGTGCCCTCCAGGCCCCCCGACTCCTCGATCAGGGCCAGCAGCGGCAGTAGGCTGGAGTCCGCGTCGGCGGGGGAGTGCGGGCGGAGATCGACGGCGGTCATGCGGTTCCCCCTCGGGCTTGCAAATTAGGTAAGCCTTCCCTAATTTATTGCCCAGGCTCTTGTCAAGCCACACCCGACCCCCAGGAAGGCCGCACATGATGAAGACCGCCACCCGGTTGAGCGCCGAGGGGCTGCGGCTGGCCTATGACGGCAGGGTCGTCGTCGACGGTCTCGACCTGTCCGTGCCGGACGGGAAGGTCACCGCGGTCATCGGCCCGAACGGGTGCGGCAAGTCCACCACGCTGCGCGCGCTCGGCCGGTTGCTGCGCCCCAGCGAGGGCGCGGTGCTGCTGGACGGGCGGCGGATCGAGAAGCTGCCGACGAAGGAGGTGGCCCGGGCCCTGGGCGTGCTCCCGCAGTCCCCGGTGGCGCCGGGCGGGCTGACCGTCGGCGAGCTGGCGGCGCGGGGCCGCCACCCCCACCAGAGCTGGTACCGCCCCTGGTCGGAGCAGGACGAGGCGGCGGTCACCGCCGCCCTCACCCGCACCGCCCTGCTGGAGCTGCGCGACCGCCCGGTGGAGGAGCTGTCCGGCGGCCAGCGCCAGCGGGCGTGGATCGCGATGGTGCTGGCGCAGGGCACCGACCTCCTGCTGCTCGACGAGCCCACCACCTACCTGGACCTCGCCCACCAGATCGACGTGCTCGACCTGGTGCGCGAGCTCAACGGCGACGGCCACACCGTCGTCATGGTCCTGCACGACCTGAACCTCGCCGCCCGCTACTGCGACCACCTCGTGGCCATGCGCGACGGGAAGGTGGCGGCGCAGGGAGCCCCCGGCGAGGTGCTCACCGCCGAGCTGGTCCGCGAGGTCTTCTCCCTCGACGCCCAGATCATCACCGACCCGTCCGCGGGCACCCCGCTGGTGATCCCGCTCAGCCGCCTGCGCTGAGCGGCGCTCCTCAGCGCAGCCCGGCGAAGTCGGCCATCCGTGCGACGGCGTGCCGGAAGAACGGGCCCGCGGGATCGGCGCTGCCCGCGAACTGGCCGAACACCTCGAAGGTGATCAGGCCGAACAGCTGCGACCACACCATGAGCAGCCGGGTGACCTCCTCGGGGGCGAGGTCCAGGTTCGCGGCGTCCGCGACCGCCCGCATCTGCGCGTCGAGCCCGCCCTCCAGCGGAGCGGGGCAGGCCGGGGCCAGCGGCCGCCCGGCAAGGAGGATCTCGGCGCACCGCAGGACGACCCTGGTCCCGGCCTCGAGGGTCTCGGCCGGCGCCCGGTATCCGGGGACGGGCGTGCCGTAGAGCAGCGCGTACTCGTGCGGGTGGGCCACGGCCCATTCCCGCACCGCCGAGCACACCAGCATCCAGCGCTCCCGCGGCGCGGCCTCCGGCCGGTCCGCGCCCGTCGCGGCGTCTCCCAGCGCGTTGTAGGCGTCCAGGATGAGCGCGGTCAGCAGCTCGTCCCGGCTGGGGAAGTAGCGGTAGATGGCCGAGGACGCCATGCCCAGTGCGCGGGCCACCGACCGCAGCGACAGCTGGGCGGCGCCCACCTCGCTGAGCTGCCTTCCGGCCTCCCGCTTGATCTCGTGCGTCAGTTCGGCGCGGGCCCTCTCGCGGGCGGTGCGGATCGCGTTCATCCCACCAGTCTGCCAGAGCGCCAAGCCAGAACGAGAGCAGTGCTCTTGCTTCTGTCCGGCACATGGTGTTCAATGTTCTCAAGCGAGAGCACTGCTCACAAAGGAGAACATCGCATGCGTTACGTCGAGGCAGGCCGGACCGCCGCCCTCTTCAACGGTTTCGTCGGCTGGCTGACCGCCAGGGGCGTGAGCCTCTGGGGCGCCCACCTGGTGGCCGTCCGCGGCCGCAAGAGCGGCGAGTGGCGCACCAACCCCGTCAACCCCCTCACCGTGGAGGGCGAGCGCTACCTCGTCGCCCCGCGCGGGCACGCCCACTGGGTGCGCAACCTGCGCGCCGCCGGCGGCCGCGGGGAACTGCGCCTGGGCCGGAAGGCCAAGCCGTTCAACGCCGTCGAGCTGCCGGACGCCGCGAAGCCGGACATCCTGCGCGCCTACCTCAAGCGCTGGAAGTTCGAGGTGGGCGTGTTCTTCGACGGGCTCGACCACAACTCCTCGGACGAGGAGCTGCTGCGCGTCGCGCCGGGGTACCCCGTCTTCCGGATCTCCTGATGGATGGGACGGCGGGAGCCCGGACGGCGGCCGCTGCGGCATGATGCCCGTCGTGGTCACTGAGGGCATGGCAGGCGCGGCGGAGTTCAGGGTGGTCTCGGTGGTGCGGCGGCACGGCCGGGAGCGTCCGGAGGCGCCCGCGCTGACGGGCGACGGACGGACGGTCTCCTACGGCGAGCTGGACGCCCGCTCCAGCCGGGTCGCGCAGGCGCTGCTCGCCGAGGGCGTCCGGGCCGGAGACAGGGTCGCCTACGTCGGCAAGAACGCCCCCGAGTACTTCGACCTCCTCTTCGGCGCGGCCAAGCTCGGCGCGGTCGCCGTCCCGGTGAACTGGCGGCTGACCGGCCGGGAGGTCGAGGCGATCCTCGAGGACGCGGGCGCGGCCGTCACCGTGGCGGACCGCGAGGCGGGCCCCTTCCCCGCCCCCGGACGGCTGCTGCGCACCGGCCCGGAGTTCGAGGCATGGCTGGCCGCGCACGAGGCCGCCGACCCCGGTTTCACGGGCGCGCCCGACGACATCGTGGCCCAGCTCTACACGTCCGGCACGACCGGCGTCCCCAAGGGCGTGCCGCTGAGCAACCGGAACTTCTCCGTGGGGGAGCGGCGCGGCTCCCACTGGCTGCTGGACGAGCACTCGGTGAACCTGGTGGCCTCGCCGGTCTTCCACGTCGGCGGGACGGGCTGGGCGCTCACCGGCCTGCACGCCGGATGCCACCACGTCCTGGTGCGGGACGTGCGCGCCGCCGAGCTGGCGGAGCTGTTCGAACGCCACCGCATCACCAACGGCTTCGTCGTCCCCGCGGTCCTCCAGGCGCTGTGCGACCTGCCGGGGCGGCACGACTACTCGGCGGTCCGCGCCATCGGCTACGGGGCCGCCCCCATCACCACCGGCCTGCTGCGGCGGGTGAAGGAGGTCATCGGCGCCCCGCTCTACCAGGTGTACGGCATGACCGAGACGACCGGCACGATGGTGCAGCTCGACCCCGCCGACCACGAGCGGGAGGAGCTGCTGCGCTCGGCGGGCCGCCCCTTCCCCTGGGTGGAGCTGAAGGTCGCCGACCCGGACACCGGACGGGAGCTGCCGCGGGGCGAGACCGGCGAGGTGTGGGTGCGCTCGGACCAGAACACGCGCGGCTACTGGAACCGCCCGGAGGAGACCGCGCGG
Organism: Actinocorallia populi; assembly: GCF_002995495.1. Lineage (GTDB taxonomy): Bacteria > Actinomycetota > Actinomycetes > Streptosporangiales > Streptosporangiaceae > Actinocorallia > Actinocorallia populi. The sequence continues at coordinate 33,165 of NZ_PVZV01000015.1, forward strand.
CTGCTCACCCCGGACGGCTGGCTGCGCACCGGCGACGCCGGCCACCTCGGCCCCGAGGGCCACCTCTTCCTCACCGACCGCATCAAGGACATGATCGTCACCGGCGGGGAGAACGTGTACCCGGTCGAGGTCGAGGAGGTGCTGGCCCGGCACCCCGGCATCGCCGACGTGGCGGTCATCGGCGTGCCCGACCCGCGCTGGGGCGAGAGCGTCCTTGCCGTCGTGGTGCCCCGCGGCGAGCCGGACGAGGCCGACGTCCTGGAGTACGGCAGGCGCCACCTCGCCGGGTTCAAGCGCCCCCGTTCGGTGGTGTTCCGGGACGAGCTGCCCCGCAACCCCGGCGGCAAGGTGCTGAAGCGCGACCTGCGCGCCCCCTACTGGGAGGCCGAAGGCCGCGCCATCGGCTGACCGCGTGCGGCAGGTGCCCTCTCACCGCAAGAGCTCCCTCCTCAGGACGGAGCAGGCGAGCGCGACGGCCTCGCGCGCGGCAGGGAGGACGTGCGTGAGGGTGATGAAGCCGTGGAACGCCCCGTCGAAGCGGTGCGCCTCGACCGGGACGCCGGCCGCCTCCAGCTCGGCGGCGTACGCCTCGCCCTCGTCGCGGAGCGGGTCGTACTCCGCGGTGATCACGCAGGCGGAGGGCAGCCGCGCCAGGTCCGCGGCGCGCAGCGGAGAGGCGGAGCGTCCTGGCTCCCCGCCGAGGTACTGCTCCCAGTACCAGGCCATCGCCTTGGCCGTCAGGAACCCGTCCTCGGCGTGCTCGGCGTAGGACGCGGTGTCCATCGCCGCGTCGGTGACCGGATAGACCAGCAGCTGGTGCCGGACGGCGGGGCCGCCCGCGTCCCGCGCCCGCAGCGCCGCGCGGGCGGCGAGGTTCCCCCCGGCGCTGTCCCCGGCCACCGCGATCCGCTCCGGGTCCCCGCCGAACGAGGCGGCGTGGTCGCGGACCCAGACCAGCGCGGTGTAGGCGTCGTCCTCGGCCACGGGATACCGGTGCTCGGGCGCCAGCCGGTAGTCCACCGACACCACGATCGCTCCGCTTCCCGCGCACAGCTCGCGTACGAGCCCGTCATGGCTGTCGAGCCCGCAGAGCACGAACCCGCCGCCGTGGAAGAACACCACGACCGGGGGAGCGGCCCCGCCGGAGCCTGTGCCGAGCGGCCGGTAGACGCGGACGGGGACGCCGTCCGCGTCGTGGTCCTCCACCCGGCCGACGGGGGGCCGCGGGAGGTCGGGGGCGGGGGCGGCGGCCAGGACGGCGCGGGCCTCGGCGGCGTCGAAGACGGTGTCGCCGACGGCGGGGAAGCCCGCGCTCATCGCGTCGCGGATCCGCCGGGTGCGCGCGTCCATCAGCTCTGACCCGCGACCTGGTCGAGCATGACGACCTCGCCGGCGGTCCAGCCGCCGTCGACCGCCAGCTCGGCACCGGTCACGTAGGAGGCGGCGTCGGAGATCAGGAAGGCGACGGCGGCGCCGATCTCCTCGGGGCCGCCGACGCGGCCGAGCGCCGACAGGGGGAACATGCCCGCACCGGGCACGGCGCCGTGCCGCGCGGTCATCGGCGTGTACGTCATCCCGGGGTGGACGGAGTTGACGCGGATGGCGGACGGCCCGAACTCCACCGCCGCGATCTTGGTGAGCCCGCGGACGCCCCACTTGGCCGCCCCGTACCCGGAGGTCCCCGGAAGGGCGGTCAGCCCGGCGGCCGAGGAGATGTTGACGATCGAGCCGCCGCCCGCGGCGCGCATCGGCTCCAGGACCGCCTTCATGCCGAGGAACACCCCGGTCAGGTTCACCTGGAGCACCTTCTCGAAGTACGCAAGGGTCTCCTTCTCGATGAGGAGGTTCGAGGCGATCCCCGCGTTGTTGACCAGGCCGTCGAGCCTGCCGTAGGAGGTGACGGCCAGGTCGACGACCTCGGCCCAGCCGGCCTCGCTGGTCACGTCGTGCCGGACGAAGACCCCGCCGACCTCGGCGGCGGTCCTGCGGCCCTCCTCCTCGAGCAGGTCGGCGAGCACGACCCGCGCGCCGCCCGCGGCCAGCGCGGCGGCGGTGGACGCGCCGATCCCGCGCGCCCCGCCGGTGACGATGACTACCTTGTCCTGCAATCCGGACATCCTGGTCTCCTTGCTGATCGATCAATGGTGGTGATGGTGCGGTCTAAGCTGATTCCATGGAGCGCCCGGATCCGACGAAGCTGCCCCCGACCGCCTGGGCGGTGCTGGGGATCCTCGCCTTCGGCGAGGAGCTGACCGGATACGAGGTCAGGCAGTGGGCCGACCACGTGCTCCGGCACTTCTACTGGAGCCCGGCGATGAGCCAGATCTACTCCGAGCTGAAGCGGCTGGAGAAGGTCGGCTACGCGGTCTCCCGGTCGGCGGTCTCCGACGACGGCCGCAGCAAGCGGGTGTACGCGATCACCGCGTCCGGTGAGGCCGCGCTGGCCGAGTGGGCCGGGCGCGCCCCCGTCGAACCGCCGGTGCTCAAGCACGGCCCGATGCTGCGCGCCTGGCTCGGCCACCTCTCGACGCCCGAGCGGCTGCGCGAGCAGCTCATGGAGTACCGGGCGGACACGGAGAGGGAGCTGGCGGAGGCCGAGTACTCGCGGGAGGTCGCCGCCCGGTTCCCCGAGTGGGCGTACCCCGAGCTGACCATCCGCTGGGCGACCCGCTACTACGCGGTGCAGCGCGATCTCGCCGACCGGATGCTCGCCGACCTGGCGGAGGCGGCGGACGGCGGGGAGCGGGAGGAGTCAGCATGACGCCTCCCGGAGCCGGTGCTTGAGGACCTTGCCGCCGGGGTTGCGCGGCAGGGAGTCGACGAAGTGGTAGTGGCGCGGCACCTTGAAGTTGGCCAGGCGTTCGCGCAGCCAGGCGGTGAGCTCGTCCGGACCTGCGGGGGAGCGTAGGACGAGGAAGGCGGCGCCGACCTCGCCGAGCCGCTCGTCGGGCACGCCGATGACCGAGGCGTCGGCGACCGCCGGATGGGTGACCAGGACGTTCTCGATCTCGGCGGGATAGGCGTTGAACCCGCCGACGACGAACATGTCCTTGAGCCGGTCGGTGACCGTCAGGTAGCCGCGCTCGTCCAGGGTGCCGACGTCGCCGGTGTGCAGCCAGCCGTCGGCGTCGATCGCCTCGGCGGTGGCCCGCGGGTCGTCGAGGTAGCCCCGCATGACGTTGTGGCCGCGCACCAGGATCTCGCCGGTCCGCTCGTCGATGCGGACCTCGGTGCCGGGCAGGGCGGGCCCGGTCGTGGTGGCCACGGTGGCGGCGTCGGCGTCGACGGGGCAGATCGAGACGACGCCGCAGGACTCGCTGAGCCCGTAGGCGGTGAAGACCGAGGGGACGCCCAGTTCCTCGCGGATCCGCCGGATGAGGTCGACCGGGACGTTGGCCGCGCCCGTCCCGGCCAGGCGCACCCGGTGGGCGGGCCGGTCCCGCGCCTCCAGCAGGGAGAAGAAGACGGTCGGCGGCCCCATGAGCACGCTGATGCGCTCGTCGGCCAGGCGCTCGGCCGTGCGGCGCACGTCGAAGACCGGCTCCGGGACCATCGTGACGCCGTTGAGCAGGCAGGCGAGGATCCCGGCCTTGTACCCGAAGGTGTGGAAGAACGGGTTGATCAGCAGGTAGCGGTCGCCGGGGCGGAGCGTCACGACCTTCGACCATTCGGCGAAGACCCGGAGGTTCTGCCCGTGCGTGGTGAGGACGCCCTTGGGTCTGCCGGTGGTGCCGGAGGTGAAGACGATGTCGGAGACGTCCTGCGCGGAGACCTCCGGCAGGTCCGTCTCCGGACCGGGCGGCACGCGGTCGATCAGCACCGTCCGGGCGAGGTCGGGGAGGTCCTCGCCCTCCAGCATCGCGGGGTAGTCGACGCCGAGGAAGCCGTCCACGGTGTAGAGCGCGACCGCCCCGCTGCGGCGCAGGATGTCGGCGGCCTCGGCCCCCCTGTAGCGCGTGTTCAGCGGTACCAGCACCGCTCCCGCGCTGCTCAGCCCGAGTGCCTGGACGATCCAGTGCCGGCTGTTGGGCGCCCAGATCCCGACGCGGTCCCGGGGCCGGATGCCGAGCGCGACGGCGGCGCGGGCGGCCTCGCGCACCTGCTCGGCCAGGTGGGCGAAGGTCCAGCGGACCTCGCCGTCCACCAGGGCCTCGCGATCACCGTGGGTGGCGGCGGCGTGCTCGACGAGCGTCGGGATCGTGTCCAAGGTCCCTCCTCTTTCGGTTGCCTTGACATGGAACCACACCGATGCTTCTAATCGGAATATTCCTAAGTGAAATATCGGAGACTCGGAGGAAACCCATGACGGCCACGACCCCCCAGGTGCACCCCGCCGAGATGCGGCGCGTGCTCGGAACCTTCGCCAGCGGAGTCGTCGCGGTGACCGCGGTCCTGGACGGAGAACCGGTCGGCATGGTCTGCCAGTCGTTCTCCTCGTTGTCGCTGGAGCCGCCGCTGGTGACGTTCTGCCCCGGGAACGGCTCGACGAGCTGGCCGAAGATCCGGCGGGCGGGCGGGTTCGCGGTCAACGTCCTGGCCGCCGACCAGGAGGACCTCTGCATGGCGCTCGCCGGACCGCGCAAGTTCGAGGGCGTCGCCTGGCGGGAGGGCGCCAACGGCGCGCCCCTCCTGCCGGGCGCGCTGGCGTGGATCGAGGCGGACCTGTCCGCGGAGCTGCCCGGCGGCGACCACAGCATCGTCATCGGCGCGGTCACCGCGCTGGCCGCCGAGCGGGACGCCGCGCCGCTCCTGTTCTTCCGCAGCTCCTTCGGGAGCCTGGTCACCGCCTGAGGGCGGTGCCTACTTCCGGAAGCGGGCGTAGGCGCCCGGCTCCGGCTTCGGCCGCGGCCGGGCGGCGAGCTCCTCGAGGTCCTCCAGCATCTGCTGCGCCAGATCGCGTTCGGCCTCGTAGTACCGCTGCGACCAGCGCAGCACCATCTCGGGATACGCCCAGGCGGCGATCTCGGAGGCCCCCTCGGCGTCGGCCAGGGCGAGCCGGCTCATCTTCTCGGCGTAGTCGCGGTGCTGCGCGATGATCTCGCGCAGCCGCTCGGGCTCCAGCAGGTGGCCGAGCCAGACGCGGAGCATCACGCCGTGCTTGAGGACGGGGGGCTCGACGGGGGCGTCCCTCGCCCAGTGCCGCACCGCCTCCCGGCCCGCGTCGGTGATCGTGTAGACGCGCTTGCCCCGGGTGCTCTCGGTCAGCTCCACCCGTGAGAGGGCGTACCCGGCCTTCTCCAGCCGCTTCAACTCGCCGTAGATCTGGCTGTAGGAGGGGCTCCAGTAGAAGAACTTCAGGCTCCAGTCGGCCCACTTCTTCAGGTCGTATCCCGACAGCTCCTGCCCGAAGGACAGCAGGCCGAGCACGGCCCAGCTCGTCGGGGGCAGGTTCGGCGGCTCCTGTGTCACACCCGGCAGCGTATCCGAACCGCGATGTTGTCCCCGTGCTATATGTCTGTTAGTAATATTCCTAATCGAAATACCTGGAGGTTCCCGTGCAGTTCTCGATGATCTTCGAGGCCCAGCTCGCCCACCCGACGCCCGAGCGCGAGAGGCGGTTGCTCCACGACTGCGTCGAGCAGGCCGTCTACGGCGAGGAGATGGGTTTCGACCGGGTCTGGGCGGTCGAGCACCACGGTCTGGAGCGGTACGCGCACATGTCGGCGTCCGAGGTCTTCCTGACCTGGGTGGCGGCGAAGACCTCCACGATCCGCATCGGCCACGGCGTGGTCTGCATGCCGTTCAACTACAACCACCCGGTGCGCGTCGCCGAGCGGGTCGGCATGCTCGACGCGCTGTCCGGCGGCCGGCTGGACGTCGGCGGCGGCCGCGGCTCCACCCGCATGGAGATGGGGATGTGCGGCGTGAACCCCTCCGACACCTATCCGCAGCTGGTCGAGGGGCTGAGGTTCCTGGCCGGGGCCTGGCAGAAGGAGCAGGTCGACTGGCACACCGACCTGCTCGACGTCGGCCCCGCCAAGATCCTGCCGCGCCCCGTGCAGACTCCGCACCCGCCGCTGTACATGGCGTGCAGCAAGAGGGACACCGTGGTCCTGGCCGCCGAACTCGGCGTCGGCGCGCTGGTGATGGGCTTCGCCGGTCCCGAGGAGGTCAAGGAGATGTACGACCTCTACCACGCCACCATCAGGTCCCGCACCGGCGAGAAGCTCGTCTCCACCGAGGTCAACGACAAGTTCGTCGCGCTCTGCCCGACCATCGTCCTGGACGACGGGGCGAAGGCGCTGAAGATCGGCGCGCGCGGCCAGCGCTTCTTCGCCGAGTCCATCGCCCACTGGTACGGCCACGGCCCCGTGCCCGAGGAGGACACCGAGGACGACGACAACCTCGCCGCCCTCGCCAAGGACAAGGAGGACCTCGTCGCCAGGCTGAACGAGGCCGATATCCCCGCCCGCCCCCAGGACACCGGCGCGTTCAACGCCGAGCACGCCTACGGCACGCCGCAGCGGGCCATCGAGTACGTTCAGCGGCTCGCCGACATCGGCGTGGACGAGGTCATGTGCCTCATCCAGATGGGCACCGTCCCCCAGGAGGCGTGCATGGAGACCATCCGGCACTGGGGCGAGACGGTCATCCCGCACTTCAGGGAGGGCCTCGCCGCGGGCTGACGGCGGGGGAGCGCGAGAGGACGCGGTGCCGGCGGCGCCGCGTCCTCTCGCGTTCTCACCTGCGGTCCGCGGCCAGGGCGCGCCGCACCTCGCGGGCCGCCATCAGCAGCGACGGGGTCAGCGCCTGCGGGTTCAGCCTGCTCGGCGGGCCGCACAACGAGATCGCCGCGACGGGGCGGCCCAGGCCGTCCCGCAGCGGCGTCGCGACGCAGACGACGCCGCGGTGGTTCTCCTCGCGGTCGAGGGCGACGCCGCGCTCGCGGATGCCCGCCAGCTCCCGCCGGAACGCCCGCGGGTCGGTGATCGTGGCGGGCGTGCGCGGGGCCAGTCCCGCCCCGAGCACCCTGGCCACGTCCTCCTCGTCGGCGAAGGCGAGCATCGCCTTGCCCGCGCCGGTGCAGTAGGCGGGCTGGCGGCCGCCCATCCGCGTGGGGGCGCCCCCGGCCGGCGCGCCGCCGACCTTCTCCAGGTAGACGATCTCGTGGCCGTCCGGGACCGCGAGGTGCACGAGCGCGCGCGTGGCGGTGTGCAGGCGGTGCAGGTGGGGGAACGCGGTCTCGCGGAGCCGGTTCTGCTGGGCCGCCAGCGCCCCCAGCTCGATCAGGCCGAGGCCCAGCCGGTAGCGGGAGTCCGTCCGCTCCAGTGCCCTGAGCTGGACGAGCTGGTCGAGGATGCGGTGCACCGAGGAGCGCGGCAGCCCGGTGCGGCGCGCCACGTCGGTCAGCGTCAGCTCGGGCGCGGAGGCGGTGAAGCAGTACATGATCCGCGCGGCCCGCGCGAGCATCGACGACTCGAGTCCGGGGTGGGCGGCGGCGACGGGGACGGCCATGGGGAAGCTCCTGAATCGTTCCGGGAGGGAACCTCGGTTTTCCCGGTTACCGGGAAAACCACTATTTCTAATTGGAACATCTCGCCTAACGTACACGCAATCCGTCCGTGAGCCAGCTCACAGGACGACGAGCAAGGAGCGTGAATTGAGCGAGCAGGTTCTCGAGGCCGTACGCGCCCTCGTCCCGACCCTCCGCGAACGGGCAGCCGAGGCCGAGGAGGCACGGCGCGTGCCCGAGGCCACGATCGGGGAACTGGCCGGCACCGGGTTCTTCCGGCTGCTGCAGCCCCGGCGCCACGGCGGGTACGAGGCCGACCCGGTCCTCTTCTACACCGCCGTCAAGGAGATCGCCGCGGCCTGCGGCTCGACCGGCTGGGTCGCCTCGGTCCTGGGCGTGCACCAGTGGCAGCTCGCCCTGTTCCCCGACGAGGCGCAGCACGAGGTGTGGGGCCAGGACCCCGAAGCCCGCATCTCCTCCTCCTACGCGCCCACCGGGAAGATCACCCCGGTCGAGGGCGGCTTCCGGGTCAGCGGCCGCTGGAGCTTCTCCTCCGGCTGCGACCACGCCGGGTGGGTCTTCCTCGGCGGCATGGTCCCCGGTCCCGACGGCGTGCCGATCGACATGCGGACCTTCCTGCTGCCGCGCTCCGACTACCGGATCGACGACGTCTGGGACACCGTCGGCCTGCGCGGCACCGGCAGCAACGACATCGTGGTCGAGGACGCCTTCGTCCCCGACCACCGCACGCTGAGCTTCGCGAGCACGAGCGTCCTGGACTGCCCCGGCAACGCGGTCAACACCTCCCCCCTCTACCGGCTCCCGTTCGCCGCCGTGTTCACCACCACGATCTCCACCCCGATCGTCGGCATCGCCCAGAGCGCCCTGGACTCCTACATCAAGGTCACCCGTGAGCGCTTCCGCGTCTCCTACGGCAACCAGAAGGTGGCCGAGGACCCGCACGCCCAGGTCCGCATCGCCACCGCCGCCGGCGAGATCGACGCCGCGTGGCTCCAGCTCACCCGCAACATCTCCGAGCAGATGCGGTGCGCGCAGGCGGGCGAGGCCCCGTCGCTGAAGCTGCGCCTGGCCACCCGCCGCGACCAGGTGATGGCGACCCAGCGCGCGATCAAGGCGGTGGACCTGCTGTTCGAGAACGCCGGCGGGCGCGCGCTGGCCGCGGGCAACGCCGTCCAGCGGGCCTGGCGCGACGCCCACGCCGGCCGCGTCCACGCCGCCAACGACCCCGAGCGCGCGCTCGTCATGTACGGCCAGGGCGCCCTCGGCATCGAGGTGACGGATGTGATGATGTGATCGAGGGGACCACGAAGAACGGCCTGTTCTACACCGAGGCCGGCGACGGGCACCCGCTGGTCATGCTGCACGGCGGCGGCCCCGGAGCGTCGGGGACGAGCAACTTCGGCGCCAACCTGCCGGTGTTCGCCGAGCGCTTTCGCACCCTGCTGGTCGACCAGCCCGGCTACGGGCGGTCGGTGAAGCCCGAGCGCTTCGAGAAGCAGTTCTTCACCGCCTCCGCCGACGCGGTCGTCGGGCTCATGGACGACCTGGGCATCGAGCGGGCGCACGTGCTCGGCAACTCCCTCGGCGGCGGCACCGCGGCGCGGATGGCCATCGACCACCCCGACCGTGTCGCGAAGCTGGTGCTCATGGGTCCGGGCGGCGTCAGCCTGAACGTGCTGGCCGCCGACCCGACCGAGGGCATCAAGCGGCTCTTCGAGTTCTCGGCCGCCCCTTCCCGAGAACGCCTCGTCGCCTTCCTCACCGCCCTGGCCCACGACCCGTCGCTGGTCACCGAGGAGCTGATCGCCGATCGCCTCGCCTCGGCTACCGACCCCGAGACCGTGCGCGGCAACGCCGCGATGGCCGCGACCTTCGCCGACCCGGCCATGCTCGAGGACGGCATGCTCTGGCGCGAGGCGTACCGGATCCGCCACGAGACCCTGCTGACCTGGGGCCGCGAGGACCGCGCCAACCCCCTCGACGGCGCGCTCGTGGCCCTCAAGACCATCCCGAACGCGCGGCTGCACGTCTTCCCGCACTGCGGCCACTGGGCGCAGACCGAGCGCTTCGACGAGTTCAACCGCGTCACCCTCAGCTTCCTGGAGTCCTGATGATCACTTCCCTCGGCTACCTGCGTTTCGAGACCGCCGACCTCGGCGCGTGGCGCACCTTCGGCTCCGAGGTCCTCGGCCTGGAGGCCGTCACCGGGCCCGACGAGAACGCCCTGTACTTCCGGCACGACGAGTACGCCAACCGCTTCACCTTCCTCCCGGGCGAGGCGGACCGGCTGCTGGCCGCGGGCTGGGAGGTCGCCAACGCCCGCGCCCTGGCCGAGACCGTCGAGCGGCTGGAGAAGGCGGGCCGCACCGTCACCCCCGGCACCGCCGAGGAGGCGGCCGACCGCCGCGTCGAGGCGCTGGTGCACGTCGACGACCCCAACGGCAACCACCTGGAGATCTACCACTCCCCGGCGATGAACCACGCGCCGCAGGTGAACCCGTACGGGAACAGGTTCGTGGCGGGAGGCCTCGGACTCGGCCACATCGTGCTGTCGGCGCCGGACATCGAGGCGTCCTTCGCCTTCTACACCGAACTGCTCGGGTTCCGCCACCGCGACTCCCTGCGCTTCCCCGCCGCCACGTTCGGCGGGCCGGAGGGCCGGATGAACTGGGTGCGCTTCCTCGGCGCCAACCCGCGCCACCACAGCCTGGGACTGTGCGAGGCGCCGCTGCCCGCCATGATCTTCCACTTCATGCTGGAGCTCTCCAGCCTGGACGAGGTGGGCCGCGGCCTCGACCGCTTCCACAAGGCGGGCTACGCCGTCCAGCAGTCCCTCGGCAGGCACACCAACGACAAGATGGTCTCCTTCTACGCCGCCACCCCGGGCCCGTTCCAGGTCGAGTACGGCTACGACGCGGTCCTCGTCGACGACGCGACCTGGACCGTCAAGGAGATCACCGAGGACGCCTACTGGGGCCACCAGTGATCCGCCGCGCATCCTTCCGGGAGAACTGACATGGGCACGACCTGGGATCACGAGTACGACGTGGTCGTCGTCGGCTCGGGGGCGGGCGGCCTGGCCGCCGCGGCCACCGCCGGCCGCCGGGGGCTGTCCGCTCTGGTGGTGGAGAAGACCGACAAGTACGGCGGGTCCAGCGCCCTGTCCGGCGGGGCGATCTGGGTGCCGAACAACGTGTACCTGCAGCGCGCGGGCGAGCGCGACACCCTGGAGAACGCCCGTACGTACATGGACGCGACCGTGGGCGACCGGGTGCCCGCCGACCGCAAGGAGGCGTACCTGACGCGCGGTCCGGAGATGGTCGAGTTCTTCGACCGCGAGAGCTCGTATGTGCGCTTCATGTACACGCCCGGCTACTCCGACTACTACCCGGAGGCTCCGGGCGGGAGGCCGCAGGGGCGCTCAGTCGAGCCGTGCATCATCGACGGAAAGAAGCTCGGACCGGAGTTCGGGAACCTGCGCCGGGCGGGGCTGCCGACATACGGCCTGACGATGACGTCCGGCGAGTTCGGCAAGCTCAACATGGTCATGCGGACCTGGAAGGGCAGGCAGACCGCCCTGCTCGTCGGCCTGCGGGCGGTGAAGGCGCTGCTCACCGGGCAGAAGCCGCTGTCGCTCGGTGAGGCGCTGGTGGCGCGGCTACGGCTGGCGCTTCGCGAGGCCGGGGGAGAGCTGTGGCTTTCCACCTCCTTCCAGGACCTCGTCGTGGAGGACGGACGGGTCACCGGCATCAAGGTGCTCCGCGACGGCAGGGAGACCGCCGTCCGGGCGCGCGGGGGAGTCGTCCTGGCCGCCGGCGGCTTCTCCCACGACCAGGAACTGCGCGAGCGCTACCTGCCGAAGCCGACGAAGACCGCCTGGACCCATGCCTCCGAGGGCCAGACCGGCGACACGCTGCGGGCGGGCCTGGCCGCGGGCGCCGCGGTCGACCTGATGGACAAGGTGTGGGGCGCGCCCTCGGTGCCGACGCCCGACGGGAGGCTGTTCTTCCTCGTCGCCGACCGCGCCGTCCCCTCGATGGTCATCGTCGACGCCGAGGGCGAGCGGTACGTCAGGGAGACCCTGCCCTACCACGAGTTCCTCGACCGGATGTACGAGCACGGGGAGAAGGCCATGGCCTCGTGGATGATCATCGACGAGTGGGCGCACAGGAAGTACGTGTGGGTCGGGCTGTTCCCCGGACAGCCGTTCCCGAAGGAGTGGAAGTCCACCGGGTTCCTCAAGAGCGGTGAGACCGCCGAGGAGCTGGCGGCGCAGATCGGCGTCCCCGCGGACAGGCTGAAGGCGACCATCGAGCGCTTCAACGCCATGGCCGCAGGCGCCAAGGACGAGGACTTCGGCCGCGGGGACAGCGCCTACGACAACTACTACGGCGACCCGACGCTGCCCAACCCCAACCTCCGCCCGATGAAGGGCCCGTTCTACGCGGTGCCCGTCGTTCCCGGAGACATCGGCACCAAGGGCGGGCTGGTCACCGACACCGAGGCGCGCGTGCTGCGGCACGACGGCTCGGTGATCGAGGGCCTGTACGCCACCGGCAACTGCTCGGCCGCCGTCACCGGCGAGACCTACCCCGGACCGGGCGCCACGCTCGGCCCGGCGATGACCTTCGGCTATGTCGCCGCCACCCACATCGCTGCACAGGGAGTCACCGCATGAACCACCGCGTCATCGAATCCGCTCCGCCGCCCGCCCGCTTCGCCCGGGGCTGGCACTGCCTCGGCCTCGCCGAGCCCTTCAAGGACGGCAAGCCGCACGCCGTGGAGGCGTTCGGCACCAAGCTCGTCGTCTTCCAGGGTGCGGACGGTGAGCTGAAGGTGCTCAACGCCTACTGCCCCCACATGGGCGGCGACCTCACCCAGGGCACCGTCAAGGGCGACGCCGTCGCCTGCCCCTTCCACGACTGGCGCTGGGGAGGCGACGGCAGGTGCGCCGGCATCCCCTACGCCACCCGCGTCCCCCGCGCCGCGCGCACCAAGGCGTGGCGCACCCTCGAGACCAACCAGCAGCTGTTCGTCTACAACGACCCGCAGGGCAACCCGCCGCCGCCGGAGGTCACGATCCCCCGGATCGAGGGCGCCTACAGCGACGAGTGGTCGTCGTGGACCTGGAACCGGCTGCGGGTGGACGGCTCCCACTGCCGGGAGATCGTCGACAACGTCGTGGACATGGCGCACTTCTACTACGTGCACTTCGCGCTCCCGACGTACTTCAAGAACGTCTTCGAAGGGCACATCGCCACGCAGTACTACGACGGGTACTCGCGCGACGACGCCAACCTCGGACTGGTCCCGGGCGCGGAGACGGAGCAGATCAGGCAGCGGTCGGAGGCCGCCTACCACGGCCCCTCCTACATGATCGACTACCTCTGGAACGAGGCCTCGGGCAGCACGGTCGAGAGCGTGCTGATCAACTGCCACTACCCGATCTCCAGCGACAGCTTCATGCTCCAGTGGGGTGTGCTCGTCAAGAAGTTCCCGGGCATGTCCGACGAGGAGGCCGACGCCATGGCCAAGCAGGTCGGCGACGGCATCGGGCTCGGGTTCATGCAGGACATCGAGATCTGGCGCAACAAGGCGGCCATCGACAACCCGCTGCTGTGCGACCAGGACGGCCCCGTCTACCAGTTGCGCCGCTGGTACGAGCAGTTCTACGTGGACGTCGAGGACGTGACGCCCGAGATGGTCAACCGGTTCGAGTTCGAGATCGACACCGAGCGGGCCGTCGAGGAGTGGAAGAAGGAGGTCGCGGAGAACGTCGCGAACGGAGTCTCCTTCTCCATGATCCCGAAGTCGATGCGCGAGACGACGCGGGGCTAGGAATGCAAGAGGTCGGCTGCCGGACGTGTGGAACCCGCGTCCTGGTGAAGAAGAACAGCCTTCCGCACACCAGCGTCCAGTGGACGACCGACGCCGCCGCCACCTGCGAGGAGATCTCCTCGCGGGTGGCGGGCGGTGAACACGCGGCATGCGTCACCCACTGCGGTGCGCTGCGCGCGTCGATCGAGCAGGCGGTGCGCGAAGGCCTCGTGAAAGTTTCCTCCGATGACTGAATCCCTACGTCTCACCGTCGCCGAGGTCGTCCGCGAGACGGCCGACGCGCACACCCTGGTGTTCGACGCCGTATCACCCTTCTCTCCCGGGCAGTTCCTGACGCTGCGGCTGCCCGACGGCACAGCGCGGTGCTATTCGCTGTGCTGCGGTCCGGGAGAACGGCTGATGGTCACCGTCAAGCGGGTCGCCGGAGGGCACGCCTCCAACTGGATCTGCGACAACGTGACCGCCGGTTCGGTCCTGGAGGCGCTGCCGCCGTCCGGGGTGTTCACCCCGCGCACCCCGGACGGGGACTTCCTCCTGCTGGCGGGCGGCAGCGGGATCACCCCGGTGTTGTCGATCCTCAAGACGGCGCTGGCCCGGGGACAAGGACAGATCGTCCTTCTCTATGCCAACCGGGACGAGGAATCCGTCATCTTCGCGGCGGCCCTGCGTGAGCTGGAGACCGCCCACCCCGGCCGGCTGACCGTCGTCCACTGGCTGGAGACGGTGCAGGGCCTCCCCGCGGCGCCGCGGCTCGCGTCGCTGCTGCGTCCCTACCGGGCGTACGAGGCGTTCGTCTGCGGGCCAGGCGGGTTCATGGACGCCTGCTGCGAGGCGCTGGCGAGCCTGGACGCCGCGAAGCCCAAGGTCGAGCGGTTCGTCTCCCTCAGCGGTGATCCGTTCGCGGCGCCGGAGCCCCTCGAGGGCACCGGAGGAACCGTGGAGGTGGACCTCGACGGCTCCGTCACCTCTCACACCTGGCCGGAGGGGACACCCCTGCTGGACGTCCTGCTCGCCGGGGGAGTCGACGCGCCCTACTCCTGCCGGGAGGGCGCGTGCAGCGCCTGCGCCTGCCGTGTCGTCGACGGCGAGGTCGAGATGCTCGCCAACGAGGTGCTCGACGAGGCGGACCTGGCCGACGGCTGGGTGCTGGCCTGCCAGGCGCTCCCGCTCACCGGCCATGTGAAGATCACCTACTCCGAATGAGGTACCCCCATGGCACGGCTTGACGGCAAGGTCGCCCTGATCACCGGCGGCGCCCGCGGCATCGGCGAGGCGCACGCCCGCGCGTTCGCCGCCGAGGGCGCCCAGGTCGTGATCGGCGACCTCCTCGACGACCGGGGCTCGGCGCTGGCCGCCGAACTCGGCGCGGTCTTCGTCCGCATGGACGTCACCAGCTCCGCGGACTGGGCGGCGGCCGTCGACGCGACGGTCTCGGCCCACGGGAAACTGAACGTCCTCGTCAACAACGCGGGCATCCTCCGCTTCCGCACGGTCGCCGACATGGCGGAGGAGGAGCTCCGCCGCGTCCTCGACGTCAACCTGATCGGCCCCTGGCTCGGCATGAAGGCCGTCATTGAGCCGATGAGGCGGGCGGGCGGCGGCTCCATCATCAACACCTCCTCGGTGGAGGGCTACGCCGCGGCGGCGGGCCTGTCGGCGTACGCGGCCTCCAAGTTCGGGGTGCGCGGCATCACCAAGGCCGCCGCCCGCGAGCTGGGCGCCCACGGCATCCGCGTCAACTCCCTGCATCCGGGCGGCGTCGCCACCGAGCTCGCCCTGGACCCGTCCAACGCCGATGCCACGGGCATCGACCCCGAGGCGTTCTTCAAGGCCATCCCCCTGGGCCGGTGGGGCCTGCCCCAGGACGTCGCCGGAGCCGCCGTCTACCTCGCCTCCGACGAGTCCGCCTACTGCACCGGCACCGAGGTGCTCGTCGACGGCGGCCTCCTCAGCGGGCCGGGCTACTGACGCCCGGGTGCGTCCCGCCGCGACCGGCGGAGAGAATTGGGATGGAAAATAGAGAATTATCTGAATTTATTGCGATGGCGATAGTCAAGCATGCTTTGTTCTTTGGAAATGTCGATTGACATTAATCTGCCGAGGGTGCGGGCAGGAGGTCGGGAGAACTGACTTCGTCCCTTCTGGAGAAAGAGGAGTCATGGCTACTCGCAAACGGGGCCGCCGGCTCGTCCTGCCGCTTCTCGCGGGCTCGGCGCTGCTGGCCACGCTCACCCCCGCGTACGCGGCGCACGGGCGGTCCGCCGCGGCGGTGCCGACGTCCAACGCGGTGATGCTCGTCAACGCCCAGACCGGCAAGTGCCTGACGATCGCCGGCGGGCGCAGCACCGAGAACAACGTCCGGGCCGTGCAGTTCGACTGCGACACCGACCGCTCCCGCCGCTGGGTGCTGAACCGGACGGGCCGCGGCCAGAACTACCAGATCAGGAACCTGCAGACCCGCAAGTGCCTGACGATCGCCGGCGGGCGCAGCACCGAGAACAACGTCCGGGCCGTGCAGTACAACTGCGACCGCGACCGGTCGCGCACCTGGACGATCCGCCAGGTGGCGTCCAACGGCCAGTACCAGATCCGCAACCGCCAGACGGGCAAGTGCCTGACGATCGCCGGCGGGCGCAGCACCGAGAACAACGTCGAGGCCCTCCAGTACACCTGCGACGACGACACGTCGCGCCGCTGGCTGCTGCGGTTGACCGGCCGGTGACGCGGTCCGGGCCGGACCCGCGGGTCCGGCCCGGACGGGACCGCGGTCCCTGGAGGGCGGGGCGGGCGGGACCGCAGGATCGGGGCATGCGACCCCTCTCCCGTACGATCGTGTTCGCGGCGGTCCTCGCCCTCGGTCTCGGCACCGCCTCCCCCGTCCTGGCCGCGCCGACCGAGACCGTCAGGATGGTGGCGACCAGCCTGAGCGGCAAGCGCATCTACCTGGAGCACCACTTCTCGTACTGCCTGAAGAAGAACCGCTGCGACCCTTCGGCCAAGGACGGCACCCACAGGGTCGCCAGGTACGCGCAGAAGATGAAGGTGCGCCGCGGGCACGGGGTGTGGATCAACACCGTCGCCGTCAGGCCGCACCGCCTCCGCGTCTACGTGGACGGCAGGCTGGTCCGCGACGAGAGGTCCAAGTGGTACGCCCAGGGCGGCGGGGGCTTCCACATCACCGACCACACCTATTTCCACCGCTGACCCGACGACGGGTCGCGTACGGGCATCCATCGGCCGGATGGGTGCCCGCGTCACGTAGGTGACGAGCCCACTTACCGGGTCCGATGCCTGCTGATAGAACGAAAACGGTTACTCCTGGAGAGATGTCCGCTGCGCAACGTGAGCGCGGCGCGGCGCCGTTTTCGTGAAGGGCGGGACGCATGGGGACGAGGCCGGCCGGCTCTGAGGACGTCTTCGCCCCGGTGCGGGCGGTGGCCGACGCGATCCTGTACGAGGGCTACCTCCTGTACCCGTACCGGCGTTCGTCGGCGAAGAACCGGGTGCGCTGGCAGTTCGGGGTGCTCACGCCCCCGGAGTGGACGCGCGCCCGCGGACCGGCGGACACGGGGGTCGCCGGCTCGGCCGAGGGGTGGTGGCAGCGGACCGAGTGCCTGCTGCACGGCACCGCCGGGTCGGCGGTGTGCGAGGTCCGGTTCCTCCAGCTCCAGCGCAGGACCGTGGAGCGGTACGACGGCGGCCGGTACCGTCCGGTGGAGGTCCTCGACCTCGGCGACCGCAGGGAGATCGGCTTCGACGAGGCGGTCCCCAGGGAGTTCGCCCTCCGGCTGCCCCTGCGCCCCGGCGAGGACGCGGTGCTCCCCCTCGAGGCGGGCAGCGGCCTGGACGCCGAGGTGGTCCGGGACCCGGACGGCAGGCCCGCCGGACGGATCATGCGGGAGCGCTGGCCGCTGTCGGTGACGGTGCGCGTCTCGGCGGAGCCCGTCGGCAGGGGCCCCGCGGGGCCGCTCACCAGGCTGCGGGTCCAGGTGGAGAACACCGGCCGCGGTGTCCCGGCGAGCGCGAGCCGGGACGAGGCGCTGCGGTTCTCCCCGCTGGCCTGCCACCTCCTGCTGGCCGTACGGGGATCCTCCTTCGTCTCGCTGCTCGACCCGCCCGACTGGGCGCGCGCCGCGGTCCGCTCCTGCGAGAACGTCCACACCTTCCCGGTCCTCGCGGGCGGAGCGGACGGCCATGAACTGCTCCTGTCGTCGCCGATCCTGCTGTACGACCACCCGCGCGTGGCACCCGAGAGCCCCGGCGACCTGCACGACTCCGGCGAGATCGACGAGATCCTCTCGTTGCGCGCCCTCACCCTGACCGATGCCGAGAAGCGGGAGGCGCGCGCCACCGACGCGCGTGCCGCGGCGATCCTGGACCGGGTCGACGGCATGCCGCCCGAGGTGTTCGAGCGGCTGCACGGGGTGTTGCGCCCGCCGGACGGGACCGTCCCCGGCGACGGCGACGGCGACGGCGACGGCGACGGTGGCGCGGGCGGACCGGTGGAGACCGTCGTGGCCGGGGTGCGGCTGGGTCCGGGCAGCCGGGTCAGGCTGCGCCCGCGGCCGCGCGGCACCGACCCGCAGGACCGCTTCCTGGCGGGCCGCACCGCCCTGGTGGAGAAGGTGCTGGTCGACGTCGACGACGCGGTGCACCTGGCCGTCACCGTCGAGGACGACCCCGCCGCGGAGCTGGACCGCTGGTACGGGCGCTACCGCTACTTCGGCGCCGACGAGGTCGAGCCCCTGACCGGAGAGCCCGGATGAGCGGGGCGCCGCGCCGGGTCCTCGTGGCGGGGATCGGCAACGTGTTCCTGAGCGACGACGGCTTCGGCGTCGAGGTCGTCCGCCGGATCGACACCGGGAGCCTTCCCGGCGGCGTCCGGGTCGCCGACTACGGCATCCGCGGCGTCCACCTGGCCTACGAGCTGCTCGACCGCGCCCCCGACACGCTGATCATGGTGGACGCCGTCCCGCTGGAGGGCCCGCCGGGGACGCTGGCCGTGCTGGAGGTCGGCGGCCGGGACCTCGACGCGGCGGGCGGCGCCGTCCCCGTCGACGCGCACGGCCTGCACCCGCTGGCCGTGCTGCTGCTGCTGCGCAGGCTCGGCGGCGAGGCGGGCCGCGTGCTGGTCGCGGGCTGCCGCCCCGCCTCGGTCGAGGAGGGCATGGGGCTGACGGGGCCGGTGGCCGCCGCCGTGCCCGAGGCGGTCCGCCTGGTCACGGAACTGGCCCGCGCCGAGGCCCTGGCGGCCCCAGGCGATGAACCGGACATGAGGGAGCGTGCCGATGCATGAGATGGGACTGTGCGACGCCATCGCCGAGGCGGTGCTGAAGCGGGCCGGCGGCCGTCGCGTACGCGGCGTACGGGTGCGGATCAGCGGCCATCCCGTGGACCCGGAGGTGATCGACCAGGGGTACCGGCTGGCCGCGGCGGGCACACCGGCCGCGGACGCCCTGCTGGAGGTGGTGCAGGAACCGGGCACGGTGCGCTGCCGTGCCTGCGGCGGCGGCGCTCCGGCCGACGACGCCGTGCACCTGGTCGCCTGCCCGCGCTGCGGCGGCCTGGACGTCGAGGTCGCGGCGGGGAGCGGTGCGGTACTGGAGTCCATCACCGTCGACGAGCCCGCGGAGACGAGCGGCTGAAGGAGGGAACGGCGATGACTTCCACGACCGGACGCGCCGGAGGCGCGGGAACCGGGTTCGAGGAGATCCACGTCCTGTGGATCTCCGAGGGGATGAGCTGCGACGGCGACACCGTCTCGGTCACGGCCGCCTCCCGGCCCGCCATCGAGGACGTGGTCAACGGCCTGATACCGGGCCTGCCGAAGGTGCACCTGCACAACAAGGTGCTCTCGCCGACACTGGGCGGGGAGGAGTTCCTCGCCCCCTTCCGGGCCGCGGCGGCCGGGGAGCTGGAGCCGTTCGTCTTCGTGCTGGAGGGCTCGGTCCCCAACGAGAAGATCAACGGCGAGGGCTACTGGACGTCGTTCGGCAACGACCTGACGACCGGCGAGCCGCTGACGCTGAACACGTGGATCGACGCGCTGTCGGCCAGGGCGTGGGCCGTGGTCGCCGCGGGCACCTGCGCCGCCTACGGCGGCATCCACGCCATGGAGGGCAACCCGACCGGGTCGATGGGGCTCGCCGACTACCTGGGCTGGGACTTCACCTCCCGGGGCGGGCTGCCCATCGTCAACGTCCCCGGCTGCCCCGTCCAGCCCGACAACTTCATGGAGACCCTCACCTGGCTGCTCTACCACGCGGCCGGGACCGCGCCGCCGCCCCCGCTGGACGAGATGCTGCGCCCGACGTGGCTGTTCGGCAACACCGTGCACGACGGATGCGACCGCGCGGCCTCCTACGAGCAGGCGGTCTTCGCCGACACCTACAACTCCCAGCAGTGCCTGGTGAAGATCGGGTGCTGGGGCCCGGTCGTCAAGTGCAACGTGCCCAAGCGGGGCTGGATGGGCGGTCTCGGCGGCTGCCCGAACGTCGGAGGCATCTGCATCGCCTGCACGATGCCGGGTTTCCCGGACAAGTTCATGCCGTTCATGGACGAGCCGCCGGGGGCGCGGCTGTCGTCCACGCTCATCAAGCCCTACGGGGCGTTCATCCGGCGGATGCGCGGCATCACCAGCGGCACGGTGGACAAGGAGCCCAGGTGGCACCACAACCGTGACGTGCTGACCAGCGGCTACCGGCCGCACAAGCGAGCTCGCAGATAGCGGGGGAGGACCGCGGACGATGGCCATCACCGATCCACGCACGGCGGAGACCGGGACGCCCGGACAGCTGGTCGAGATGTCGTGGGATCCGATCACCCGCATCATCGGGAACCTGGGCGTCTACACGAAGATCGACTTCGCGAACCGGCGGGTCGCCGAGTGCCACGTGACATCGTCGATGTTCCGCGGCTACTCGGTGTTCATGAAGGGCAAGGACCCGCGCGACGCCGGGTTCATCACCAGCCGCATCTGCGGCATCTGCGGCGACAACCACACCACCTGCTCGGTGTACGCGCAGAACATGGCGTACGGGATCAAGACCCCGCCGCTGGGCGAGTGGATCATCAACCTCGGCGAGGCCGCCGAGTACCTGTTCGACCACACGATCTTCCAGGACAACCTGGTCTTCGTCGACTACTGCGAGGCCATGGTCAAGGACACCAACCCCGGCGTCCTGCGGCGCGCCCGCGAGACCCTCGCGCCGAACTCCGGCGTCCACGGGTACCGCACGATCGCCGACATCATGGAGGCGTACAACCCGTTCGAGGGCACCGTCTACAAGGAGGCGCTGCGGATCAGCCGCATCACCCGCGAGATGTTCTGCCTGATGGAGGGGCGGCACGTGCACCCCTCCACCGTCTACCCGGGCGGCGTGGGGACGGTGCCGACCCCGACGGTCTTCACCGACTACCTGACCCGGTTGCTGAAGGTCGTGGACTTCGTGAAGAAGGCCGTCGCCATGAACGACGACGTCTTCGACTTCTTCTACGAGGCGCTGCCCGGCTACGAGGAGGTGGGGCGCCGCCGCGTCATGCTCGGCTGCTGGGGCGCCTTCCAGGACCCGAACGTCGTCGACTACCGCTACGAGACGATGAGCGGCTGGGGCAGATCGATGTTCGTGACGCCCGGCATCGTCGTGGACGGGCGGCTGCTCACCACCGACCTCGTCGACATCAACCTGGGCATCCGCATCCTGCTGGGCAGCTCCTACTACGACGACTGGGTCAACACCGAGCCGTTCGTCCCCACCGATCCGCTCGGCAACCCCGTCGACATGCGCCACCCGTGGAACCAGACCACGCTGCCCGTGCCGCAGAAACGCGACTTCGAGGACAAGTACAGCTGGGTGATGAGCCCCCGCTGGTACGACCCGGCCTCCGAGCAGCACCTCGCCCTGGACACGGGGGGCGGCGCCTTCGCCCGGCTCTACACCACCGCCCTGGCCGGCCTCGTGGATACGCCGTACGTGAAGTCCACCGGCTCGAGCGTCCGGATCTCGCTGCCGCGCGGCGAGGATTTGCCGGAGACGACGCTGGAGTGGCGCATCCCGCCGTGGTCCAACGCGATCGAGCGCAACCGCGCCCGCACCTACTTCATCGCCTACGCCGCCGCGATGGCGGTGCACTTCGTCGAGCAGGCGCTGGGCCTGGTCAGATCGGGGGACTGCGAGGTGTTCCAGCCGTTCGACGTCCCCGACGACGCGATCGGCGCCGGTTTCCACGAGGCGGTGCGGGGCGTGCTGTCGCACCACCTGGTGGTCCGGGACAAGAAGATCGCCAACTACCACCCGTACCCGCCCACGCCCTGGAACGCCAGCCCGCGCGACATCCACGGCACGCCGGGCCCGTACGAGGACGCGGTGCAGGACATGCCGATCTTCGAGGAGAACGGGCCGGACGACTTCCGCGGCGTCGACATCATGCGCGCCGTGCGCAGCTTCGACCCGTGCCTGCCCTGCGGGGTGCACATGTACCTCGGCAAGGGGCGCACCCTGGAGAAGCTGCACTCGCCGATGTTCGGGGCCTCCCATGGCTGAGCGGCTGGACGCGCCGGCCGTCGCCGACCGGCTGACCCGGCTCGAGGGCCTCCTCGGCGAACTGGAGTCGATCCCCGGCGCGACCGCCGCCAAGGCGCTCGACGCCGTCACCCTGCTCACCGAGGTGTACGGGGAGGCCCTGGCGCGGATCCTGGAGCGGGCGGCCGAGGGCGGCGAGCCGGCCGACGACGAGCTCGTCGGCCACCTGCTGGTCCTGCACGAGCTCCACCCCGAACCGCTGGAGCGGCGGGTCGAACGGGCGCTGGAACGGCTCGGCCCGCTCCTGCGCGGCGGCGAGGCGCGGTTCGACGGCGTCGAGGGCGCCGTCGCCCGCGTCGTGCTCTCGGGCGGCGGTTGCGGCGGCTCGGGCCGGGCCGCGGACGTCGTGCGGGACGCGGTGCTGGCGATCGCGCCGGAACTGACGGAGGTCCGGGTGAGCCCGCCGCGCCGGAAGCCCGCCTTCATCCCGGTCGAGTCGCTGCTGGGCGGCATGGCTCCGAAGGCGGCGCCGTGAACTCGACGGCGCTCGGCCGGGTGATCCGGCGCGCGGAGTCCCGTGCCCGCGAGAGGGCCGAGCCGTGCGGGATGTGCGGGATCCCGGTGGAGAAGGAGCACACCCATCTCCTGGACGAGCGCGGCGGCGCCCTGCTGTGCGTCTGCCGGGCCTGCTCCGTGCTGTTCCCCGAGGAGAACGGCCGCTACCGGCGGGTGCCCAGCCGCCGGATCCGGCTCACCGGAGTGCGTCCCGACGACCTGGGCGTCCCGGTCGGGCTGGCGTTCTTCACCCGCGACGCGCAGGGCGCCGTCACCGCGCACTACCCGAGCCCGATGGGGACCACCGGCTGGACGGTCGAACCGGCGGTCTGGGCGGCGGCGGTCGCGGCCTGCCCTCCGCTGGAGACCCTGGCCCCGGGCGTCGAAGCGCTGCTGGTCAACGCGGTCCGCGACGCCGACGAACGGTGGCTGGTGCCCGTGGACGACTGCTACCGGCTGGTGGCGATCATCCGCGGGTCCTGGAAGGGCCTGTCCGGGGGGACCCGGGTGTGGCCGGAGATCGAGGCGTTCTTCACGCGCCTCGCGGAAGGAGAGTCATGCCGCACGTGAGGAAGTCCACGCTCCTCGTGCCCGCGGGGGCGTTCGCCGCGTTCCTGTTCTGGCAGAACCTGCCGGCGATCCGGCGCTACCTGCGCATCCGGCGGATGTGACCGGGATGTGCCTCGGTATCCCCGGAGAGATCGTGGAGCTCCTGCCCGGCCGCGGCGACCTCGCCACGGTCGAGGTCGCCGGCGTCCGGCGGCCGATCAGCGTCGGCCTGCTCGGACCGGAGGGCGTACGCCCGGGTGACTGGGTGCTGGTGCACGTCGGCTTCGCCATGTCGCGGATCGACGAGGCGGAGGCGGCGGCGACCCTGGCCCTGCTCGAAGGGCTCGGCCGGGCGTACGCCGACGAGCTCGAGGCGCTCGCCGACTCCGACATCACCTGACGGGCCACAACGACGAGGAAGGACCGGCATGCGGTTCGTCGACGAGTACCGGGACGGCGGCAGGGCCAGGGCGCTGGCCGCGCGGATCGCCGCGCTGTGCGAGCCCGGCAGGCACTACAAGTTCATGGAGGTGTGCGGCGGCCACACCCACACCATCTACAGGCACGGCCTGGAGGACCTCCTCCCCAGGCAGGTGGAGCTGGTGCACGGACCCGGCTGCCCGGTGTGCGTGATCCCGATGGGCCGGATCGACGACGCCGTCGCCATCGCCCGCGAGCCCGGCGTGATCATGACGTCGTTCGGTGACCTGATGCGGGTGCCCGGCGGCGCCGGCTCGTTCCTGGACGCCAAGGCGCGGGGCGCCGACGTGCGCATGGTCTACTCGCCCCTGGACGCGCTCCGGATCGCCCGCGAGAACCCCGGCCGCCGTGTGGTGTTCATGGCGATCGGCTTCGAGACCACCGCGCCGTCCACCGCGGTGACCGTGCTGCGGGCCGCGGCCGAGGGCGTCGCCAACTTCTCGGTCTTCTGCAACCACGTCACGATCATCCCGGCGATCAAGGCGATCCTGGACTCGCCGGACCTGCGCCTGGACGGCTTCCTCGGCCCCGGCCACGTCTCCACCGTCATCGGCTGCCGCCCGTACGGGTTCATCGCCCGCGACCACGGCAGGCCGCTGGTGTGCGCGGGCTTCGAGCCGCTCGACGTGCTGCAGTCGGTGCACATGCTGCTGCGGCAGCTCGCCGAGGGCCGCTGCGAGGTGGAGAACCAGTACGCGCGGGTCGTCCCCTGGGAGGGCAACCGCAGGGCGCTGGAGGCCATCGGGCGGACCATGGAACCGCGCCCGCACTTCGAGTGGCGCGGGCTCGGCTTCATCTCCCACTCGGCGCTGCGGCTGCGCGAGGAGTACGCCGCCCACGACGCCGAGCGGATCTTCGACCTGCCGGGAGTCCGGGTCGCCGACCCCAAGGCGTGCCAGTGCGGCGAGGTGCTCAAGGGCGCCATCAAACCGTGGGAGTGCAAGGTGTTCGGCACCGCCTGCACCCCGGAGACCCCCATAGGCACGTGCATGGTCTCCTCGGAGGGCGCCTGCGCCGCCTACTACAACTACGGACGGTTCACCAGGGAACGGGTACGGGAGGCGACACGCGCATGACGACCGAACAGCAGGTGCTCGACCGCATCGAACGCGCACGGCGGCGCGCCCCCAGAGTGCGCGAGGAGCACATCACGCTCGCGCACGGAGCGGGGGGCAAGGCCACCCAGACCCTCGTCGAGGACGTCTTCGTCGGCGCGTTCGGCAACCCGGCCCTCGAACCGCTGGACGACGGCGCCGTCCTGGAGCTGGGAACGTCCCGGATGGTCATGACCACCGACTCCTACGTCGTCTCCCCGGTGTTCTTCCCCGGCGGAGACATCGGAGACCTCGCCGTCAACGGCACGGTCAACGACCTGGCCGTCTCCGGGGCCCGCCCGCTGTACCTGTCCGCCGGCTTCATCCTGGAGGAGGGCTTCCCGGTGGAGGACCTGCGGCGCGTCACGGCGTCCATGTCCGCCGCCGCCCTGCGCGCCGGCGTCGCGATCGTCACCGGCGACACCAAGGTCGTCCAGCGGGGCAAGGGCGACGGCTGCTACGTCACCACCACGGGCGTCGGCGTCCTGGACCGCCCCGCCGTACTCGGCGCCGCCCACGTTCGCCCCGGCGACGCGATCCTCGTCTCCGGCCCCGTCGGCGATCACGGCGTGACCGTCATGCTGGCCAGAGGCGAGCTGGACCTGGCCGCCGACCTCGTCTCCGACACCGCGCCCCTGCACACCCTGGCCGCGGCCCTCCTGGACGCCCTCCCCGGTGAGGTGCGCATGCTGCGCGACGCGACCCGGGGCGGCACGGCGACCGTCCTCAACGAGGTCGCTCGGGGCGCCGGAGTCGCGATGATCGTGCACGAGTCCGCCGTGCCGGTCCGCCCCGCGGTCACCGGGGCCTGCGAACTCCTGGGCATCGACCCTCTCTATGTGGCGTGCGAAGGCCGTTTCGTCGCCTTCGTGGCGGGGGACCGCGCCGAAACCGCCCTCGCCGCACTCCGCTCCCACCCCCAAGGCCAGGAAGCCGCCCTGATCGGCCGGGTGGAGGCCGCGCCCTCCGGGCTCGTCCTCCTCAAGACCGCCTTCGGCGGCACCCGCATCATCGACCTACTCGTCGGCGATCCGCTGCCCCGCATCTGCTGACCGGTCGCGGGCCGCGGCCACCACGGCCTGGCCGAAGGAGATGCCGCCGTCGTTGGGCGGGGTCCGGGTGTGGGTGAGGACGCGGAAACCGGTCTCCTCCAGGCCGGTCACGACCAGTGTGAGCAGGGTGAGGTTCTGGAAGACGCCGCCGGACAGAGCGGCCGTCGTCAGGCCCGTGCGGTCGCGCAGGACGCCCGCGGCCCGGACGACGGCGGCGGCGAGGCCGTTGTGGAAACGGGCGGAGACCGTTGCGGCGGAGACGCCCGCGCGCACGTCCTCGGCGGCGCAGCGCACCAGGTCCGCGCAGGAGATGACCAGAGGGTCGCCGTCCCGCACCGCCGCCGGATAGGCGGCGCGTTCGTGCGGGTCGGCGTGCCGTTCCAGTTCGATGGCGGCCTGGCCTTCGTAGAACACCTCGTCCCGGATGCCGGCGATGGCGGCCACGGCGTCGAAGAGGCGGCCCGCGCTGGAGGTGAGCGGGGCGTTCGGACCGGTGCGGGCCAGGGCGGTCACCGCCTCCCAGCGGTCGGCGTGGCGCCGGGAGAGGGCGAGCTCCGGGGGGTCGCCGGCGTAGGCGGCCTGGAGGTGGGCGGCGGCCATGCGCCAGGGCCGGCGGATCGCGGCCGTGCCGCCCGGCATCGGAACGGGCTCCAGGTGGCCCGCCCGCCGGTAGGAGGCCAGGTCGGCGACGAGCAGCTCACCGCCCCACAGGGTGCCGTCGGGGCCGTGGCCCAGCCCGTCGAAGGCGACACCGATCACGGGGCCGTCGGCTCCGTTGTCGGCCAGGCAGGCGGCGAGGTGGGCGTGGTGGTGCTGGACGCCGGTGAGCGCCAGGCCCTCGGCGTCGGCCAGGTCCAGCGCGTACTTCGTGGACGGGTACTCCGGGTGGAGGTCGTGGGCGACGACCTCGGGATCGATGCCGAACAGGCGGCGGAAATGGACGATTCCCTCGGTGAACGCGCGCAGCGTCCCGTAGCTCTCCAGGTCGCCGATGTGCTGGGACGGGAACGCCCGCACGCCCTTCGCCAGGCAGAAGGTGTTCTTCAGCCCGGCGCCGCAGGCCAGGACGGGACGGGGGAAGGGGCGGTGCACCGCCAGCGGGGCCGGGACGTAACCGCGCGAACGGCGCAGCGGCAGCTCCCGGCCGCGGAAGGCGCGGACCACCGAGTCATCGACGCGCACGTGGACGGGGCGGTCGTGCGTCAGGAATCCGTCGGCCAGCCCCGAGAGGAGTTCCAGCGCCTCGTCGTCCCGGTGGACGATCGGCTCGTCCGCGAGGTTGCCGCTGGTCAGGACGAACGCCTCGCCGAGCCGTACGGCCAGCAGGTGGTGCTGGGGCGTGTACGGCAGCATCACGCCCAGCTCCCCGGTGCCGGGCGCGACAGCCTCGGCCACCGGGGCGGCGGCACGGCGCGGCGCGAGCACGATGGGGCGGCGGGGACCGGTGAGCAGGCGGACGGCCGTCTCGTCGAGGACGGCCAGGGTGTGGGCGACGGCGAGGTCGGGCGCCATCACGGCGAACGGCTTGGCCTCCCGGCGCTTGCGGGCGCGCAGCAGGCGGACGGCGTCCTCGTGCGCGGCGAGCACGGCCAGGTGATGGCCGCCGAGCCCCTTGACCGCCAGGATCCTGCCGTTCCGCAACCACGCGGCGGCGTTCGCGACCGGGTCCCCCGGCACGGGCGCGCCGTCCGCGTCCAGCAGCCGCAGCGAAGGCCCGCAGCCGGGGCAGCACACGGGCTGGGCGTGGAAGCGCCGGTCCGCCGGATCGCGGTATTCCCGCTCGCAACCGGCGCACAACGCGAAGCCGCTCATCGTGGTGTTGTGCCGGTCGTAGGGCACATCGGTCGTGATGGTGAACCGGGGCCCGCAATGGGTGCAGTTGGTGAAGGGATAACCGAACCGTCTGTCATCGGGATCGGTGAGGTCTCCCAGGCAATCGGCACAGGGCGCCATGTCGGGGGAGACCAGCGTCGAACGCCCCGGTAGCGGGATGCTGGGCACGATCTGGAACCCGGTCTCCCCGGCGGGCTCGGCCGGGCACGTGGTGACCCGCTCGACGAGGGCCAGGGGCGGCGCCCGCAGCTCCAGGTCGGCGACGAAGGCGTCCAGCGCGCACGCCTCCCCCTCGGCCTCGGCGAAGACGCCGTCGCCGTCGTTGCCGACGAAACCCGCCAGCCCGTAGCGTCCGGCCAGCTCGTGGACGAACGGCCGGAACCCCACACCCTGGACGATGCCCTCGACCCGGATCCTGATCCTGGACCGGGGCGGCGCGTCCATCACCGGGGGTCCCGCAGGTCGGCCATGACGAGCTCCCCCAGCACGTGGTACAGGGTCGTCTGCGCCTCCTGGATGCGGTGCACGGAGGCGGACGGGACGACGAAGAGGTGGTCGACGGCGCCGGATCCGGCCATCGGGCCGCCGTCGTATCCGGCGAACCCGACCGTCACCATGCCGAGGCCCGCGGCCTCCTCCAGGCCGCGGAGCAGGTTGGCCGAGCCGCCGCTGGTGGAGAACCCGGCGGCCACATCCCCGCGCCGCCCCAGCGCGGCGATCTGCCGTGAGAAGACCACCTCGAACCCCACGTCGTTGGCCAGCGCCGTGACGGACGCCGTGTCCTGGGGCAGGCAGAAGGCCGGCAGCGGCCGGTCCGGCGGGGGAGGGGCGGCCAGCAGGGTCGTGAAGGCCTGGGCGTCGGTGGCGCTGCCGCCGTTGCCGAACGCCAGCAGCCGACCTCCGGAGGCGAAGGACTCCGCGACGGCCTGCGCGCACCGACTGAGGGCGGCGGCGAAACGGGCGGTCAGGGAGGCGCGCAATACGGCGATCTCGGCGAACTTCTCGGCCGTGGAACTCTCCGCGTCGGCCAGCAGGGCGTCGAGATCGTCCCGTGCGGGGTACAGGAACGGGTACAGCGCCTCCAGGCCGAGGCCGGACTCCCCGCCCGTGGTCATGACGGCTCCTCCACCCGTGCGATGGCCTCCTTGGCGTGCACCAGCACGAGGTCGCCGGGTTCGGCGTCGACCAGAGCCACGCTGATCTCAGCCGGTCCGTCCGCGGTGTCGACGAGCGCGAGCCCTCCGGGAAGCACCTCGCGCACCCGCATCGCGACGGCGGCGTCAGAGCAGGTGACGCAGACGTCGTCGGGGCAGTGCGGTTCCGTTCCCGTCATGCGGGCACCTCTTGTTCCAGCGGTCCAGGGTGTTCGAGGAAGACGTGAACCAGCTCCCAGAGCACGTGGTAAACGGTCACGTGGGTCTCCCGCACGATGCGGGGGTCGTCGGAGGCGACGGCGAGCACATGGTCCGCGACCGGCTCGGGCCGTTCACGGCCGGTCAGCGCGACGGTGAGCGCACCGCGCTCTCGCGCCGCGGCCAGAGCACGCGGCAGGCTCGTGCTCTCTTCACCGGAGGAGAGCCCGAGGACGATGTCGTGCGGTCCCGCCAAGGACGCCAGACGGGCCGCGTACACCTCGGCCAGACCGTCCCCGGTGACGGCTCCACTCAGCGCCCCGGCGTCGCAGCTCAGCGAGAGGGCGGGCAGCGCGGGCTTGCCGACGATCACCGGATGCACGAACTCGACCGCGAGGTGCGCGGCGTCAGCGGCCGCCACGCCGTCGCCGAAGGTGAAGAGGGTGCCGCCGCGGCGAAACCGCACGGCCATGGAGTGGCAGGCACGGACGACCCGGTTCGCCTCCGGATGCGGGGTGTCGCCCTTCACCGGGCACCGCGCATGAGCTCTCCGGTCCGGGAGACCTCGGTCCAGCGCGCGACGCAGGAGTCGAGCATCCGGGAGAAGGCGGCCAGCCGCGGAACCCACCCCTCCAGGTCTCCCCGGCCCTCGGGCGTGAGCTCGTAGCGGCGCCGCGCGGGTCCGGCCCCCGACGGCTCCCAGGCCGACCTGAGCAGGCGCGCCCGCTCCAGGTCCCGCAGCACCCGGTAGGCGTGGCCCGGTTCCACTCCCGGCACCCCCAGCTCGCCCAGCCGCTCGATCAGCTCGTAACCGTGCCCGGGCCGCTCGTAGAGCAGCAGGAGGAGAAAAGGACGCAGCAGGCTCCGGATCTCGTTGCCTTCGACCACGTCCCCTCCCGGCTCGGTGAGCACTCTCCGTGACTGTCTCCTACCTGTTTCCGGAAAGGGGAAAACACGAAGATCGCGGGGACCGTGGACTCCGGGAGAAGGGACCATCGGCCCTAAGCCCGGCATACGACTCGGATCGATCATCGAGTCATGCGATCGCTCCCCCTCCAGACCCGAACGGGCCTAACCGGTGATCACCGCGATGATCCGGGCGCCCGGCGGGAACTCGCCCAGGCGCACCAGGGTGAAGAGGCCGCAGAGCATCTTCCCCGTGTAGACCGGATCGAGCCGGACTCCGTGGCGCTCGGCGAAGTCCGCCACGAAGGCGTCGAGTTCGGCCGTGCGGCGGGCGTAACCGCCGAAATGGAACTCCGTCCGGATCGACCAGGCGGAGTTCTCGCGTCCGTGCTCCCGCTGCAGGCGGACCACCTCGTCCCGCAGGAACCCGCTTCCCTTGAGCACCGAGAAGCCCAGCGCCCGCGCCCCCTCGCGCAGGCCCAGCGCCAGGCCCGCCAGCGTGCCGCCGGTGCCCACGGGGCAGCACAGGACGTCGTAGGGCTCGGTGATCTCCGCCGCGAGCTCGGCGCAGCCCCGGACGGCCAGGGCGTTGGAGCCGCCCTCCGGCAGGACGTAGAAGCGTCCGGGAGGAACCGGCTTGTCGCGGTAGGCGGTGCGCGAGACGTACTCCAGCCGCATGCCCCGCGACACCGCGAACGACAGGACGGGGTTGAGCGGCAGGTGCTCCTCGCCCCGGATGACCCCGACCGTGCGGAACCCGAAGCGGTGGCCGGCGGCGGCCGTCGCCCGGATGTGGTTGGAGTAGGCGCCGCCGAACGTCAGCAGGGTGTCGTGCCCCTGCTCGACGGCGGCCTCGAGGTTGTACTTGAGCTTGCGCCACTTGTTGCCCGGCAGCTCCGGGTGGATGAGGTCGTCCCGTTTGAGGAACAGCCGCACGTCCCCGAGCCGCTCGTCGGCGATCTCGACCAGGGGAGAGGGCAGGAGGAGCTCCACCCGCCCCAGCGTAGCCGCAGCCGCGGTTTTCCCCGCCCGGTGGCCGGGGATCAAGATCTACACCAGGGGGGCCGTCGGATGGGCGTGGTGCTATGAGCGCGGAGAACGGACGGCCGGCCGGCCGTCCCGTGGTGATGCTGGTGGTCGCCACCGTCGGGTTCGCGGTGAACTTCTGGGCCTGGGCGCTGCTCAGCCCGCTGGGTCCCCGCTTCCAGGAGGAGCTGCGGCTGAGCGCGCTGCAGCAGGCGCTCCTGGTGGCGGTCCCGGTGATCGTGGGCTCGGTGGGCAGGATCCCCGTGGGCGCGCTGACCGACAGGTTCGGCGGCCGGGTGATGTTCCCCCTGGTCTCGGCGGCGACCGTCGTCCCGGTGCTCTACCTCGGCCTGTTCGGCCACGACTCGCTGGCCGCGCTGCTGGTCGGCGGGTTCTTCCTCGGTGTGGGCGGCACGGTGTTCGCGGTCGGCGTCCCGTTCGTCAACGCCTGGTTCCCGCCCGAACGGCGGGGCCTGGCGATCGGGGTGTTCGGCGCGGGCATGGGGGGCACCGCGATCAGCGCGCTCACCACGGTGCGGCTGGTCGACATGTCGGGCATGGCGATGCCGTTCGTGCTGACGGCGGTACTGCTGGCGCTCTACGCCGTGGTCTCCTACCTGGTGCTGCGGGAGGCACCCGGCCGGCGGGCCCCCGCCGGCTCGGCCATGAGCCGCCTGACCGAGACCCTGCGGCTGCCCGTCACCTGGCAGGCGTCCGCGCTGTACGCCATCGCCTTCGGCGGCTACGTCGCCTTCTCGGTGTACCTGCCGACCTACCTGAAGTCGGCGTACGACCTGGAGCAGGCCGACGCCGCCAACAGGATGGCGGGCTTCGTGGTGCTCGCGGTGCTGATGCGCCCGCTGGGCGGCTGGCTGTCCGACCGTTTCGGCGCGGTGCGCGTCCTGGTCGCGAGCCTGGCCGTGGTGACCGCGGGCGCCGCCCTGCAGGCCTTCACCCCGCCCCTCATGCCCCTGGGGACCCTGGCGTTCCTGTCGATGGCCGCGGCCCTGGGCGCCGGGAGCGGCGCGGTGTTCGCGCTGGTGGCGCTGCTGGCGCCGCAGGACAGGGTCGGCTCGGTCACCGGTGTGGTGGGCGCCGCCGGCGGCCTCGGCGGCTTCGTCCCGCCGCTGGTGATGGGCGCCATCTACAGCGCCTACGGCGGTTACGCCTTCGGTCTGGTGCTGCTGTGCCTCGTCGCGGCGAGCGGCGCGGTGTTCACCGCCACGGTGGTGCGGCGGGAGGTGGAGCGGCGGCGCGCCGCGTCGGCGCCCGTCTGAGCGGGCGAACGGAAGGACCGAGAGCAGCACGGAGAGGACGCCCCGAGGGCGTCCCGGGAAGGCGACAGATGAGCACCGAGACCGGATCGAGGGCGGAGCGTCCAGAGCTGGACGGCCCGCTGGTCCAGGCGCTGGTGGGCACCCGCCGGTTCTTCACCCGTTCGGAGGTCTCCCCGGACCTGCGGGCGACGTACAAGAAGGGCGGCCGCGGAGCCGACACCTTCTACCGCGACCGCTGGTCCTACGACAAGGTGGTGCGCTCCACCCACGGCGTGAACTGCACGGGCTCCTGCTCGTGGAAGGTGTACGTCAAGGACGGCATCATCACCTGGGAGGCCCAGCAGACCGACTACCCGTCGGTGGGCGCGGACCGCCCCGAGTACGAGCCCCGCGGCTGCCCGAGGGGCGCGGCGTTCTCCTGGTACACCTATTCGCCGACCCGGGTGCGCTACCCGTACGTGCGCGGCGTGCTGCTGGAGATGTACCGGGAGGCCAAGGCCCGCACGGGGGACCCGGTGGCGGCCTGGGAGGAGATCGTCTCCGACCCGGAGAAGGCCCGCCGCTACAAGTCGGTGCGCGGCAAGGGCGGCCTGGTGCGGGCCACCTGGGAGGAGGCCGTGGAGCTGGTCGCGGCCGCCCACGTGCACACCATCAAGCGGTTCGGTCCCGACAGGGTCGCCGGCTTCTCCCCGATCCCCGCGATGTCGATGGTCTCGCACGCCGCGGGCGCCCGGTTCACGTCCCTGATCGGCGGCTCCATGCTGTCGTTCTACGACTGGTACGCCGACCTGCCGGTCGCCTCCCCGCAGGTGTTCGGCGACCAGACCGACGTGCCCGAGTCGGGCGACTGGTGGGACGCCTCCTACCTGATCATGTGGGGCTCCAACCTGCCGGTGACCCGCACGCCCGACGCGCACTGGATGGCCGAGGCCCGCTACCGGGGCCAGAAGGTCATCGCGGTCTCGCCCGACTACGCCGACAACGTCAAGTTCGCCGACGAGTGGCTGCCGGCCCGTCCCGGCACCGACGGCGCGCTCGCCATGGCGATGGGCCACGTGATCCTCAAGGAGTTCTTCGTCGACCGGAGGACCCCCTACTTCACCGACTACACCAAGCGCTACACCGACCTGCCGTTCCTGGTCCGCCTGGAGCCCAACGCCGCGGGCGACGCCTACGTCCCCGCCAAGTTCCTCACCGCCGCCGACCTTCCGGGCGCCGAGGCGCAGGCGGAGAACGCCGCCTTCAAGACCGTCCTGCTGGACGCCGCCACGGGCAGGCCGCTGGTCCCCAACGGCTCGCTGGGCTTCCGCTACGGCCAATCGGGCGAGGGCCGCTGGAACCTGGACCTGGGCGACGCCGACCCGCTGCTGAGCGCCGAGGGCGGCGGCGAGGCGCCGGTGGAGATCGACCTCCCGCGCTTCGACACCCTCGACGGCTCCCCGGGCCTGCTGCGGCGCGGCGTGCCGGTGCGCCGGGTCGGCGGGCACCTGGTCACCACCGTCTACGACCTGACCCTCGCCCAGTACGGGGTGCACCGCGACGGGCTGCCCGGCCGCTGGCCGACCGGCTACGACGACGCCGAGGAGGGCTGCACGCCCGCCTGGCAGGAGACGTTCACCGGCGTCCCGGCGCAGGCCGCGGCCCGCATCGGCCGGGAGTTCGCCGCCAACGCCGAGGAGTCCCGCGGCCGCTCCATGATCATCATGGGTGCGGGCACCAACCACTGGTTCCACTCCGACACCATCTACCGCGCCTTCCTGGCCCTGACCACGCTGACCGGCTGCCAGGGCGTGAACGGCGGCGGCTGGGCCCACTACGTCGGCCAGGAGAAGTGCCGCCCGGTGACCGGCTGGGCGCAGCTGGCGTCCGCGCTGGACTGGACGCGCCCGCCCCGCCAGATGATCCAGACCGCCTACTGGTACCTGCACACCGACCAGTTCCGCTACGACCCGTTCACCGCCGACACCCTGTCGGCCGCCACCTCCACCGGGAGGCTGGCGGGCCGCACCACCGCCGACGTCATCGCCCAGTCGGCGCGGCTCGGCTGGATGCCCTCCTACCCGACCTTCGACCGCAACCCGCTGGACCTGGCCGACGAGATCGCCGCCTCGGGCCGCCCCGCCGGGGCGTACGTCCCCGAGGAGCTGAAGGCCGGCCGGCTGAAGTTCGCCTGCCAGGACCCCGACGCGCCGGAGAACTTCCCCCGGGTGCTGACGATCTGGCGGGCCAACCTGCTCGGCTCCTCGGCCAAGGGCAACGAGTACTTCCTCAAGCACCTGCTGGGCACCGACTCCAACCTGCGCGCCAAGGAGTCCCCGCCCGGCCTGCGCCCCAAGGAGGTCGTCTGGCACGAGGAGGCGCCCACCGGCAAGCTCGACCTGCTGCTCAACCTGGACTTCCGGATGACCAGCACCACCGTCTACTCCGACGTCGTGCTGCCCGCCGCCACCTGGTACGAGAAGCACGACCTCAACACCACCGACATGCACCCGTTCGTGCACGCCTTCAGCCCCGCCATCGCCCCGCCGTGGCAGACCCGCACCGACTGGGACGCCTTCCAGACCATCGCCGCGTCGTTCAGCAGGCTCGCCGCCACCCACCTCGGGGTGCGCAAGGACCTCGTCGCGATGCCGCTGCTGCACGACACCCCCGACGAGATGGCCACCCCGTACGGGAAGGTCGCCGACTGGGCCGAGGGCGAGTGCGAGCCGGTCCCGGGCGTGACGATGCCCAAGCTCGTCGTGGTGGAGCGCGACTACGGGGCGGTCTCGGCGAAGATGTCCTCGATCGGGCCGCTGGCCGACGAGCTCGGCGCCACCACCAAGGGCGTCACGTTCGACCTGACCCGCGAGCTGGAGTACCTGCGCGGCAAGAACGGCACCGTCCGGGGCGGCCCCGCCGACGGGCGGCCCGCGCTGCGCAGGGACGTCCACGCCTGCGAGATGATCCTCGCCTTCTCCGGCAGCACCAACGGCCACCTGGCCACCCAGGGCTTCCGCACGCTGGAGCGGCGCACGGGCACGCGGCTGGCGGACCTGGCGGCCGAGAGCCAGGGCAGGCAGATCACCTTCACCGACACCCAGACCCAGCCCGTCCCCGTCATCACCTCGCCCGAATGGTCCGGGTCGGAGTCGGGCGGGCGCCGCTACTCGCCGTTCACCATCAACGTGGAGCGCCTCAAACCGTGGCACACCCTCACCGGGCGGCAGCACTTCTTCCTCGACCACGACTGGATGACCGAGCTCGGCGAGCAGCTCCCGGTGTTCCGGCCGCCGCTGAACATGCAGGCGCTGTTCGGCGAGCCGCGCATCGGCGAGAACGGCGAGCTGGG
The DNA here is from genome assembly GCF_002995495.1 of Actinocorallia populi. GTDB lineage: Bacteria > Actinomycetota > Actinomycetes > Streptosporangiales > Streptosporangiaceae > Actinocorallia > Actinocorallia populi. Next base: position 68,454 of record NZ_PVZV01000015.1, read on the forward strand.
CATCTCCGTGCGCTACCTGACCCCGCACAACAAGTGGTCCATCCACTCCGAGTACCAGGACAACCTGTTCATGTTGTCCCTGTCGCGCGGCGGCCCGACGATCTGGATGAGCGACAGGGACGCCGCCAAGATCGGGGTGTCGGACAACGACTGGATCGAGGCGGTCAACCGCAACGGCGTCGTGGTGGCCCGCGCGATCGTCTCGCACCGCATGCCCGAGGGCACCGTCTACATGCACCACGCCCAGGACCGGCTCATCGACGTGCCCCGCACCGAGACCACGGGGCGGCGCGGCGGCATCCACAACTCGCTGACCCGGCTGCTGGTCAAGCCGAGCCACCTCATCGGGGGATACGCCCAGCTGTCGTTCGCCTTCAACTACCTGGGCCCCACCGGCAACCAGCGCGACGAGGTCACCGTGATCCGCCGCCGCTCCCAGGAGGTGACGTACTGATGCGGGTCATGGCACAGATGGCGATGGTGATGAACCTCGACAAGTGCATCGGCTGCCACACCTGCTCGGTCACCTGCAAGCAGGCGTGGACCAACCGCAGCGGCGTCGAGTACGTCTGGTTCAACAACGTCGAGACCCGGCCAGGACAGGGCTACCCCCGCCGCTACGAGGACCAGGAGACGTGGCGCGGCGGGTGGACCCTCAACCGGCGCGGCAGGCTGGCGCTGAAGGCCGGCGGGCGGCTGCGCAAGCTGCTCACGATCTTCTCCAACCCCAAGCTGCCGTCCCTGGACGACTACTACCAGCCCTGGACCTACGACTACGAGACGCTCACCAACGCGCCGCTGCAGGAGCACACGCCCGTCGCCCGGCCCAAGTCGCTGATCACCGGCGAGGACATGAAGATCTCCTGGTCGGCCAACTGGGACGACGACCTGGGCGGGATGCCGCAGTACGGGGCGCAGGACCCGATACTGACTGAGCTCGCCAAGGTGTCCGAGAAGGTGAAGCTGGAGTTCGACAAGACCTTCATGTTCTACCTGCCGCGCATCTGCGAGCACTGCCTCAACCCCAGCTGCGCGGCCTCCTGCCCGTCCGGCGCGATCTACAAGCGCAGCGAGGACGGCATCGTCCTGGTCGACCAGGACCGCTGCCGCGGCTGGCGGATGTGCGTCACGGGCTGCCCGTACAAGAAGGTCTACTTCAACCACCGCACCGGCAAGGCCGAGAAGTGCACCTTCTGCTTCCCCCGGATCGAGGTCGGCATCCCGACGGTCTGCTCGGAGACCTGCGTGGGGCGGCTGCGCTACATCGGCCTGGTGCTCTACGACGCCGACAAGGTGCTCGAAGCGGCCGGCACGCCCGAGGACACCGACCTGTACGAGGCGCAGCGCCGGGTCTTCCTCGACCCGAACGACCCAGCGGTCGCCGCGGCGGCCGAGCGGGCGGGCATCCCGCGGGACTGGATCGAGGGCGCCCAGCGCTCGCCCGTCTACGCGCTCATCAACCGGTTCAAGGTGGCGCTGCCCCTGCACCCGGAGTACCGGACGCTGCCCATGGTCTGGTACATCCCGCCCCTGTCGCCGGTCGTGGACGTGGTGCGCGACACCGGCCACGACGCCGAGGACAAGGGCAACCTCTTCGCCGCGATCGAGGCGCTGCGCATCCCCGTGGAGTACCTCGCCGAGCTGTTCACCGCCGGTGACACAGCCCCCGTCGACGCCGTCCTGCGGCGGCTGGCGGCGATGCGCTCCTACATGCGCGACATCAACCTCGGCCGCGACGCCGACGAGGCGATCCCCGGCGGGGTCGGCATGACCGGCGAGGAGATGTACGACATGTACCGCCTGCTGGCGCTCGCCAAGTACGACGAGCGGTACGTCATCCCGCCCGCCCACGCCGAACAGGCCCACAAGCTCGAGGAACTCGCCACCGAGTGCAGCCTCGACTACGAGGGCGGCCCCGGCATGGGCGGCGGGGGGCCGTTCGGCGAGTCCTCCGGAGGCGCCCAGCCGATCGCGGTGGAGAACTTCCACATGCTCAAGCAGCGGCAGACCGCCGACCAGATCACCGACCCGGCCGACAAGAGCAGCCGCGTCAACCTCCTCAACTGGGACGGCAAGGGCACTCCGCCGGGCCTCTTCCCCGACCGGACCGACGCCCCCGGCCCGGGGGACGCCAACCCGCCCGCCGACTCCGGCGCCGGCAGGACGGAGCCCAAGCCGTGAAGACCGGACGCGCGCTCACCGGGACGGAGCGCACCATCGCCTGGCAGGCGGCCTCGCTGCTGCTCGGCTACCCCGACGAACGCCTCCTGGCGCAACGCCCGCTGCTGCGGCGCGCCGTCGCCGGGCTGCCCGGCGCCGTGGGCGGACCGCTGGGCCGCTTCCTCGACCACCTCGACGCCGCACCGCCCTCCGAGCTGGCCGCCGACTACGTCGCCACCTTCGACCACCGCAAGCGGTGCTGCCTCTACCTGACGTACTACGCCTACGGCGACACCCGCGAACGCGGCAGGGCGCTGCTGCGCTTCAAGACCGCCTACCGGGAGGCCGGGCTCGTCCTGGACGACGGGGAGCTGCCCGACCACCTGTCGGTGGTCCTGGAGTTCGCCGCCACCGCCGATCCCGAGACGGGGCACCGGCTGCTGACCGGCCACCGGGCCGGGCTGGAGCTGCTGCGCCTGGCGCTGACCGAGGCCCGCTCCCCGTGGGGGGCGGTGCTGGAGGCGGTCTCGGCGACGCTGCCGCCGCTGTCCGGTGACGACCGCCAGGCCGTCCACCGCCTGGCCGCCGAAGGGCCTCCCGAGGAGGAGGTGGGCGTCCAGACCTACGGAGGGCCGGTCATGCTGCCCGAACCCCGCGTCCGCACGGCCGCGGGCACCGCCCGAGGAGGAGAAGCATGATCCCGCACCTCGCCGCCCCAGAAGCGGTCGAACCGGGTGTCTGGGACATCCTGCTGTGGGTGGCGCTGCCGTACGTCACCATCGCGGTGTTCGTCCTGGGCCACGTCTGGCGCTACCGCTACGACAAGTTCGGCTGGACGACCCGCTCGTCCCAGCTGTACGAGAACCGCCTGCTGCGCATCGGCAGCCCGCTGTTCCACTTCGGCATCCTGGTGGTGCTGCTCGGCCACGTCGGCGGGCTGCTCATCCCCGAGAGCTGGACGGACGCCGCCGGGATCAGCGAGCACACCTACCACGTCATCGCCGTCGTGCTCGGCACCATCGCGGGGTTCTGCACCCTCGGCGGCCTGGCCATCCTCATCTACCGGCGGCGCACCGTCGGCCCGGTGTTCTCGGCCACCACCCGCAACGACAAGATGATGTACGTCTTCCTCACCACGGTGATCGTGCTCGGCCTGGCCGCCACCGTCGTGGCCAACGTCGTCGACGGCGGCTACAACTACCGGGAGAGCGTCTCGCCCTGGTTCCGGTCGGTGTTCCTGCTCCAGCCCGACCCCGAGCTGATGACGGGCGTGCCGCTGCTGTTCCAGCTGCACGCCCTCAGCGCCCTGTCCCTGTTCATGATCTGGCCGTTCACGCGCCTGGTGCACATGCTCACCGCGCCGATCGGCTACCTGACCCGCCCCTACATCGTCTACCGCAGCAGGGACGAGCAGCTGGGCACCCGGACTCCCCGCAGGGGGTGGGAACGCGCCACCTGACGGGGATCAGCCGGTGAGGTCCGCCGCGACGGCCGCCGCGAAGACGTCCACGTCCTCCTCCGTGGTGTCGAAAGCGGTCATCCAGCGGACCTCACCGGTGTGCTGGTCCCAGGTGTAGAAGCGGAAGCGTTTCTGCAGCCGCTCGGTGGCGTCCTTCGGCAGCACCGCGAAGACCGCGTTGGCCTGGACGGGGCGGGTGATCTCCAGCCCCGGCAGGCCCCGTACGCCGTCGGCCAGCCGCGCGGCCATGGCGTTGGCGTGCCGGGCGTTGCGCAGCCACAGGTCGCCCTCCAGCAGCGCCAGCAGCTGGGCGGAGACGAACCGCATCTTGGAGGCCAGCTGCATGGCCGACTTGCGCAGGTACTTGATGGACGGCGCGAGCTCGGGGTTCAGCACGACCACGGCCTCGCCGAGCATCAGGCCGTTCTTGGTGCCGCCGAACGACAGCACGTCCACCCCGGCGTCGGTGGTGAACTCCCGCATCGGGACGCCTAGCGCGGCGGCGGCGTTGGCCAGCCGGGAGCCGTCCAGGTGCACCAGCATGCCGCGCTCGTGCGCGTGGTCGGCCAGCGCCCGGATCTCCTCGGGCGCGTAGACGGTGCCCAGCTCGGTGCTCTGGGTCAGCGACACCACGTGCGGCTGGGCGCGGTGCTCGTCGCCCCAGCCCCAGGCCTGCCGGTCCACCAGCTCGGGCGTGAGCCTGCCGTCGGGGGTCGGCACGGTCAGCAGCTTGATGCCGGCGACCTTCTCGGGGGCGCCGCACTCGTCGACGTTGATGTGCGCGGTCTCGGCCGCGATCACCGCGGACCAGCGTTTGGTCATCGCGGACAGGCCCACCACGTTGGCGCCGGTGCCGTTGAACACCGGGAAGGCCTGCGCGGCCGGGCCGAAGTGGCGCTGGAAGACCTCCTGGAGCCGGGCGGTGTAGACGTCGTCGCCGTACGACGTCTGGTGGCCGCCGTTGGCGGCGGCCATCGCGGCCAGGGCCTCGGGGTGGATCCCGGCGTAGTTGTCGCTGGCGAAGCCGCGGCTGGAGGCGTCGTGCAGGACGGGCGGTTCAGACGGTGAGGTCAAGGCGGATTCCGTTCAGTTCGGGGGCGGGCAGGTCCCACAGACCCGCGATCTTCGAGGCGAGTTCGTCCACCGGCGTCCAGCCGGGCCGGGGCTCCCCGGTGGCCAGGGCCTTGACCACCAGGATGACCGCGGCGCTCTCCGTGCCGGCGAAGGAGTCGGCGAGCGCGAGCGTCCAGGCCTCGGAGGCGGCCTTGGCGGCGGCGTACGCGGCGTTGCCCTGGGAGGGGCGGCGCACCCCCGTCTGGGAGACGATGGCCACGCGGGCGCCGTCGGCGAACTCCAGGGCCAGGGTGGTGTGCTGGAGGGTACGGATCAGCATGTCGTTCAGGAAGTCCCAGTCCGCGAGCTTCGTCTCGGCGAAGGTCTTGCCGCCGCGCCAGCCGCCGACCAGGTGCACCAGCCCGTCCACCGGGCCGAGCTCGGCGGCCAGCGCCCGCACCGCGTCGAGGTCCAGCAGGTCGATCGCCTTGCCGACGACGTCCGGGTGCTCCCACCCGGTCTCCCGCACGTCCAGGGCGATGACCCTGTGCCCGGCCTCGGCCAGCGCCCGCACCGCGGGGGGTCCGGCCGCGCCGCCCGCCCCCGCCACCACGATCGTCTTCACGCCGCACGCGTCCCTTCGCCCGGGGAACGGCCCCCGGGCCCCGTGAGGGGATCAGAGGATCCTCGCTTCACCGCGGTCACCTGATCCCCTTCGTCGATTCGATGACATCCCCCAGCCGCTTGGCCAGGGCCTCGTAGAACATGCTCAGCGGGAACTCGTCCGGCAGCACGGCGTCCACCCATGCCTTCGGCGGCTCCCCGGTCGGCAGCTCCCGCACCCCCTGCGCCCAGCGGGAGGCCGGGTTCGGCTCCACGTAGCGGGCCACCAGCGCGTGCGCCGCCAGCCAGTGCGCGAGCTTGGGCCGGTCGATGCCCTCGCGGTACAGCGCCTCGACCTCCTCGCACAGGGCGACGACGGCGTCGGGCAGGCGCTCCCAGTCGACGGACAGCCGGTTGTCGGACCAGCGGACCACGTGGTTCCGGTGCAGGTGGGCGAACAGGAGCTGACCGCCCAGGCCATCGTAGTTGCGCACCCGGGGACCGGTGATCGGGAACCGGAACAACCGGTCGAAGAGGATCGCGTACTGCAGCAGCCGCGCGTGCGGCACGTCCGTCAGGCGGGTGGCCTCGCGGAAGGTGGTGAGGTCGCAGCGCAGCTCCTCCAGGGAGTAGAGCCAGTACGGCATCCGCTGCTTGATCATGAACGGGTCGAACGGCAGCTCGCCGTGGCTGTGCGTGCGGTCGTGGACGAGGTCCCACAGGGCGAACGTGTCCTGCGCCAGCTGCCGGGAGGCCAGCAGCCGGGCGGCGTCCGGGGGCAGCGGCAGCCGCAGGGTCTCGACGGCCGCGCCGCACACCCGGCGGAACCGGGCGGCCTCCCGGTCGCAGAAGATCCCGCCCCAGGTGAAGCGCGGCGGCGTCTCGCGCACCGCCACGGTCTCGGGGAACAGCACCGCCGAGTCGGTGTCGTAGCCGGAGGTGAAGTCGGTGAAGGCCAGCGGCACGAACATCGGGTTGTCGTACCGGTCCGCCTCCAGCCGCGCCAGCCAGTCCGGCCACACCACCCGGCACAGCACGGCCTCGAGGTTGCGGTCGGGGTTCCCGTTCTGGGTGTACATCGGGAAGACGACCAGGTGCTCCAGGCCGTCCTCGCGCCGCAGCTGCGGCTGGAAGGCGCGCAGGGAGTCCAGGAAGTCCGGGACGCCCAGGCCCTCGGCCGACCAGCGGCGCACGTCCGCCACGACGGCGGCCAGGTACCCGGCGTCGTGCGGGAACAGGGGGGCCAGGTCCTCGACGCAGGCGGCGACCCGGTCGAGGAGCTTGCCGGCCCGGGCGCGCTCGCTTTCGGCGACGGAGCCGTCCTTGGCCTGCAGGGGCCGGAACTGCTCGACGGCCTCCCGCAGTTCGGCCCAGGCGGGGTGGGCCAGGGCGGGGGAGGGGGCGGTGGCCCCCGCGGACTCGCGGGGCGCGCCCGCCGCCCAGGTGACGACGCTCCGCCACAGCTCGGCGTGGTCGTGCTCGCCGATGGAGTCGTCGCCGAAGAGGTCGGAGTCGGCGAACACCGCGACCCTGCCCTCGCCCGCCTGCGCCGTGACGGCCAGGGGAGCCCCGGCGGGGTCGGCGCTCGCCGAGGAGCGCAGCAGCACCGCGCCTCCGGCGGGCGCCTCCAGGGCGCCCGCCCGGTAGAAGCAGACGTCCCGGATCCCGGCCAGCGGGTCCTCCGGACCGCCGGGCTCCTGCGGCTCGGCCATCACCCAGTGGGCGACGTCCCGGTGGTTGCTCCGGGGGTCCTGGACCGTTCCGCTCCAGACGCCGATCCCGAACCGGGCCAGCAGCTCGTCCAGGTTCGTCCCGTACTTGTCCTGCTCGCACTCGGTCAGGACGACGAGCCCGCCCCCGGCGCGCACGAACGTCTCGACCGCGTCCAGTTCGGCCGGGGCGAACCGCGGCTCGCCCAGGCCGGTGGTGCGCTCCCAGCGGTCCTCCGAGGGATGGGCGATCACCAGGACGTCCCGCCCGGACAGGGCTCCGGCGTCCAGGGGCCCGGCGGTGTGGGCGTCGACCCGGTGCCCGGCCCCGCGCAGCAGTTCGGCCGCGCGGAGGTAGCCCGCGTCGGCGGGGTGGCCGGGGTTCATCACCCGCACCTGTTCGGGCCGGATGCTCCAGGCCTCCCGATGCGCCTCGTCGAACAGCACCTGTGCAAAGCCCTTCACGGCAAACCTCCCGAAAGACCGCTCCATCGGTGAAAAATTTATGGCAAAAAGCCTAACACTCGAAATGTTCTTCTGTTTGCCCCGGGCGCCGCTAGGCTTGTCCCATGTCATCTGCGTCTTCCGAGGTCCGCGTACGCTTCGCTCCTTCCCCCACCGGCATGTTCCACGTAGGGGGAGCCCGTTCCGCCCTGTTCAACTGGGCCATCGCCCAGCAGACGGGCGGCACCTTCGTCCTGCGGATCGAGGACACCGACGCCAACCGCAACCGGCCCGAGTGGACCGAGGGCATCATCTCCGCGCTCGCCTGGATCGGCATCAACAAGGAGTCCTCCCACTTCGAGGGCCCGCTCATGCAGTCCGACCAGGACGCCCAGCAGCGCGCCGCGGTGGCCGGGCTGCTGGCGGAGGGCAGGGCCTACCACTGCGACTGCGACCGCCAGCAGGTGATCGCCCGCACCGGCGACCCCAACCGCGGCTACGACGGCCACTGCCGCGACCGCGGCCTGTCCGACGGCCTGGTGCGCTTCCGCACCCCCGACGAGGGCGCCACCGTGGTCCAGGACGAGATCCGCGGCCGGGTGGAGTTCCCCAACGCCGCGATGGAGGACTTCGCCATCGCCCGCAGCGACGGCTCTCCGCTGTTCATCCTCGCCAACGTCGTCGACGACATCGAGATGCGCATCACCCAGGTCGTGCGCGGCGACGAGCACCTGTCCAACACCCCCAAGCAGCAGCTGCTGTGGGAGGCGCTGGGCGCGGCCCCGCCGGTCTGGGCGCACGTGCCGGTGATCGTCAACGAGAAGCGCCAGAAGCTGTCCAAGCGGCGCGACAAGGTGGCGCTGGAGGACTACCAGGCCGAGGGCTACCTGGCCGAGGCCATGGTCAACTACCTGATGCTGCTGGGCTGGGCGCCCGGGGGCGACCGCGAGATCGTGCCCTGGGACGAGATGGTCGCCGAGTTCAGCCTCGCGAACGTCAACACGTCCCCGGCGTTCTTCGACGTCAAGAAGCTGCGCGCCATCAACGGCGAGTACGTCCGCGCGCTGCCGCTGGAGCGGTTCATCGCCGAGAGCGACCCGTACCTCGACCCGGCCTGGGACCGCAAGGTCTTCGCCCAGCTCGCCGAGCTGGCCCAGACCCGCGTGGCCGTCCTGTCGGAGCTGCACGACCTGCTGGACTTCGCCTTCCTCGACGAGCCCGTCTTCGACGAGCAGTCCTGGAACAAGGGCATGAAGGAGCCCGCCGCCGAGCTGCTGGCCGCGGCCGAGGAGGCCTACCGCCAGGCGCCCTGGACGGCCGAGGAGCTGAAGAACCGCCTCGAGGAGGTCGGCGCGCGCTTCGGCCTCAAGCTCGGCAAGGCCCAGGCGCCGGTGCGGGTCGCCGCCACCGGCCGCACCGTGGGGCTGCCGCTGTTCGAGTCCCTGGAGGTGCTGGGCCGCGAGCGCACCCTGGCCCGTATCGCCGCGGCACGGGCACGCTTGACCTCCTGAGCGGTTCCGTTTGGGAAATAAACGGATAGATCCTCCTTATGCGGACCACTCCGATCCGGCTGGCGGACGGCCGGGAGCTCATCTACTTCGACCTGCCGGACGACCCGCCCCGGCAGGAGCACGACGCGCGTGAGCTCCCGGAGCCGCCGCCGGCCTCGGAGCTGCGCTTCGACGAGCTGCGCGGCGAGTGGGTGGCCGTGGCCGCCCACCGCCAGGAGCGCACCTTCCAGCCGCCCGGCGACCGCTGCCCCCTGTGCCCCTCCACCCCGGACTTCCACTCGGAGATCCCCGGCCCCTACCGCGTGGTGACCTTCGAGAACCGCTTCCCGTCCTTCAGCGAGCGCACCGCCGGAAGCCGCACCATGCCCGGCATCCGCCCCGGCGAGGGCCGCGCCGAGGTCGTGTGCTTCACACCCGACCACGACCGCTCCTTCGCCGGGCTGAGCCCCTCGGACGTCCGCCTGGTCCTGGACGTCTGGGCCGCCCGCACCGAGGCGCTGTCCGCCTTCCCCGGCGTGCAGCACGTCTTCCCCTTCGAGAACCGGGGCGCGGAGATCGGCGTCACCCTCTCCCATCCCCACGGCCAGATCTACGGCTACCCGTTCGTCCCCCCGCACGTCGCCCAGATCCTCGACTCCCTGGAGTTCGACCCCGGCGCCTTCGCCTACCGCCTGACCCGCGAGCAGGCAGACGAACGCGTCGTCGCCGCCGACGAGCACTGGACGGCCTTCGTCCCCCGCTCCGCCCGCTGGCCGTTCGAGGTCCACTTCTACCCCCACCGCCAGATCCCCGACCTCCCCGCCCTCACCGACGCGGAACGCGACGCCTTCGCACCCCTGTACCTCGACGTCCTCCACCGCTTCGACGCGCTCTTCGACGTCGCCATGCCCTACATCGCCGGCTGGTTCCAGGCGCCCGTCCACCAGGCCCGCGACACCTTCCGCCTCCACCTCCAGCTCTTCACCACCCGCCGCGCCCCGGGCAAGCTCAAGTACCTGGCGGGCTCGGAGTCGGCGATGGGGGCCTTCATCAACGACATCCGGCCCGAGCAGGCGGCCCAGATGCTCCGCGACGCCCTGCCCCGCACCGGCGGCTAGCGGAGGGACCGGGCGAGGGCGGCGAGGCCGGGCTCGATCTCGGTGGCGGCGCCGAAACCCAGGACCAGGCCGGGCGGAGCGGTGGCGCCGAACATCGACAGGGGGAAGACCGCGACGCCGTGCCGGGCGGCCTCGGCGGCGATCGCGGCGTCGTCCGATCCCGGCGGCAGCCAGGCGCTGAGGTGCAGGCCCGCCGCCGCGGGCACCGGGGCGAGCTCCGGCGGCAGCGCGGCGAGCAGCCGGGCGCGGCGGTCCGCGTACACGCGGCGCATCCGGCGGACGTGGCGGGCGAAGGAGCCCTCGGTGAGGAAGCCCGCCAGAGCCGCCTGCTCGGGCAGCGGGACATGCCAGTCCGAGACGTACTTGGCGGTGCGCAGGGCGCGGCGCAGGGACGGCGGGGCGAGGAGGAACCCGAGCCGCAACGTGGGCAGCATGGTCTTGGAGAAGGAACCGACGTACAGGACGCGGCCGGAGCCGTCGAGCGCGTGCAGCGGCTCCAGAGGGCGTCCGGCGAACCGGAACTCGCTGTCGTAGTCGTCCTCCACCAGGACGGCGTCGTGCCGGTCGGCCCATTCCAGGACGGCCGCGCGCCGGGCGGGCGCCATCGGCATGCCGAGCGGGAACTGGTGCGAAGGGGTGAGGAAGACCAGCCTGGCGTCGTCGGGAAGCGCATCGACGACGAGGCCGCCGGCGTCCACGGGAACGCGGACGACCCGCATCCCCGCGGCGGCCAGCGCGTGCCGGACCGGCGGGTACCCGGGCTCCTCGACGGCCACGGCCGAGCCCGGCGGCAGCAGCACCCGGGCTACCAGGTCGATCGCCTGCTGCGCGCCCGCCGTGACGACCACGTCCTGCGGGTCGGCCCGCACCGACCGGGCCGCGGCCAGCCGTTCGGCGATCGCGGCGCGCAGCTCCGGATGCCCGGCCGGATCGCCGTACATCCCGCTCCCGGCGGCTCCGGCCCGCAGCTGCGAGGTGAGCAGCCGCCGCCAGGACGCCCACGGGAAGAACCGGACGTCCGGATGCCCCGGCCGGAAGTCGTAACGGGGCCTTCCCTCCAGCGAGACCGGCTCCCGGATCGTCTCCCAGACGGGCAGCGGCCGCAGGACCCCCGGAGCCGGGTCCGGCGCCCGCCCCCCGAACCCGTCCGCCACGAAGGTGCCCGAGCCGACCCTCGTCCGCAGGAACCCCTCGGCGGCCAGCCGCTCGTACGCCGCCCCCGCGGTGTTGCGCGCCACCCCGAGCTCGGCGGCCAGCCGCCGGGTGGCGGGCAGGGCGGTCCCCGGCGGCAGCCGCCCGGCCACGATCGCCTCCCTGACCTGCCGGTAGATCTGCCCCGCGAGGTCCTGCCGCCCGGAAAGCCCGATGTGCACGTCCACACCGCCACCCTAGATCGGCCCAGTGGGATCCCGGGTGAATCGGCTCTGCCGCAGGTCCGATCGCCCTCCTAATCTCACGATCATGGATATCAGGGACCTGCACCGCCGCTCGCTCGACGAACTCCACGCCCACATCGCGACGGCCGGACCCGCCGACCTCGCCCTCCCCACCCCCTGCGCCGGCTGGGACCTGCGCGCCCTCCTCGGCCACCTCGTCGCCGAGAACCGCGGCTTCGCCGGCGCCCCCACCTGGAGCGACGGCGACCTCGGCCACGACCCCGCCACCACCTTCCGCACGACCGCCGACGCCGTCGTCGAGGCCTTCGCCGCCCCCGTCCCCCTCGACGAGAGGATCACCGTCGGAGCGTTCGGCGCCTTCTCCCGGGAGACGGCGCTCCACATGCACCTCATCGACAACATCGCCCACTCCTGGGATGTCGCCCGCACCCTCGGCCGCCCCTGGACCCCCGCCCCCGACCTGGCCGAAGCCGCTCTCGCCACCGCCCTCTCCTTCCCCCTCCCGCGCGGCGAGGGCAAGGCCTTCGCCCCCGAAGTCCCCCTCCCCGAGACCTCTTCCGCAGCCGCCCGCTTCCTCGCCCACACCGGCCGGGACCCCCGATGAGGTGGGGCACCTACGTGGCGATCGGCGACAGTTTCACCGAAGGAGTCGGCGACCCGCTGCCGGACGGGAGCATGCGCGGCTGGGCCGATCTGGTGGCGGCGGGACTCGGCGCCCGATACGCCAACCTCGCGGTGCGGGGAAGAAGGCTGAAGGAGATCGCCTCCGGGCAGGTGGCGCCCGCGCTGGCGCTCGCCCCCGACCTGGTGTCGCTGACGGCGGGCGGGAACGACGCGCTGCGGCCCGGATTCGACCTCGACGCCGTGATGGAAGGGTTCGAGGAGGCGGTCGAGCGGCTGGCGGAAGAGGCCGACGTCCTGCTGTTCCGCTTTCCCGACCTGAGCCTGCGGTTGCCCTTCCCGCAGGTCCTGCGACGCCGGATCACCGGCATGAACGAGGCGATCTCCGACCTCGCCGCCCGGCACGGGGCGCTCGTCACGGACCTGTCGGACGACCCCGCCCTGGACTCGCCCGCCCTGTGGCTGGACGACCGGATCCACCTGAACCCCGCGGGCCACCGGCATGTGGCGGCACGGGTGCTGAACACGCTGACCGGGGCGCCGGCACCGCCGCCGGAACGGCCTGCCGGGCCCTTCGACAGGTCCGGTTGGAGGTGGGCGGCCGGGCACCTGGGTCCATGGCTGGGACGGCGCCTGCGCGGCGGCTCCTCCGGCGACGGTCGCGCGGCCAAGCGTCCCGTCCCGCTGTGAGGACGCCGCGTCCCCCTTCCTCCTCGGGAACTGCCCGATTCACCGGAAGGTGAGGGAACCGGAGTAGTGGCCGGCGGAGCACAGGAAGCGGAGCCGGCCGGGGGAGGGGACGCCCAGGCCGATCCGGGTCCGGCCGGTGCGGGGGAGGGCGAGGGAGACGTCGCGGTCGGGGAGGGTGAAGGCCAGGGTGCAGCCGGTGGTGCCGCGGGTGCTGAGGACCAGCACGGTCGGGACGCCGGCGTCGGCCGACAGCAGGGCGGGGCGGTAGCCGCGGTCCAGGACGTGCAGGGTGACGGTCTGCACGCCCGAGGAGGGGTCGACGGTGACGAAGCGGGCGTCGACCGGAGGCGGGGCGCGGTGGTCGGGCAGCCAGCCGCCCAGGCGCAGGCCGCTCAGGGCGGTCCAGGCGGCGACGGCCAGCAGGGCCGCGCCCAGCAGGCGGGAGGGCAGGCCGCGCAGGCGGGAGAGGCCCAGGCCCAGCACCCCCGTCATGGGGGCGGTGCCCAGGACGAAGCCCGCCATGACGGCAGCGCCGGTCAGCGGGGACCGGGAGGCGACGGCCAGCAGCTCGGCCGAGAGGGTGAGCCCGCAGGGGACGAGGACGGTCGCCGCGCCGATCAGCAGGGGACGGCCCGCCCGGGAGGGCGGGGCGCACTTCTCGGGAGCGGGACGGGCGCGGACCAGGCGCAGTGCGAAGACGGCCAGGACGGCCGCCGCGGCCACCAGAAGCAGGGCCCTCAGCCGCGGGCCCGGTTGCACGGCGGCGCCGAGAGCGCCCAGCAGCGCCCCCAGCAGGGTGTGGGCGGCGAACTTCCCGGCGAGGAAGGCAGTGACGAGCCGGGCCGGCCGGGCACCGGGCCGGCTCGCCGCACCGGCCAGCAGCCCGGTGTGCAGTGCGGCGCAGGTGGTGAGGCCGGCGAGCAGGCCCATGCCCGCGCCGGTCACGAAGGAGGTCGCCGTGCTCACGCATGGTCAGTGCCCGGAAGGGCAGGAGATCACCCGTTCCCGAGGGTGAGGTCATCCCTCCCGCGGGAAGAGGAGCAGGTCGGCGAGCATGCCCCCGCCCGGGGTGTGGCGGGCCGCCGCGGGGCTGTCGTAGACGACCAGCAGCCTGCCGTCCACCACGGCGATGCCCTCGGCGTGGTCCTCCCCGTCGCCGTGCGGCAGGTCGCCGACGTGCACGAGGTCGTGCACGAACTCCGGGGCCGCGCACGTGACGGCGTCCTTCCAGCGGAACAGGCGCACCGGCCCGCTCAACGACATCGACGGCCCCGCCAGGACGAGCAGGTCGTCCCCGTCGGGGCACAGGTCGCGGACGCCCAGACCGCGCAGGTCCAGGAAGTGGGAGTGGTAGCACGTCCCGTTCAGGGCGCGCAGCCGCAGCCGGTGCTCGTCGTCCGGGTCGGTCTCGGGCCAGATCTCCACCATCGCGGCCCAGCCGCGCAGCACGGGCCCGCGGAACCCCACGTACAGCCGGTCGCCGTGCACGGCCAGACCCTCGATGTCCACGCCGTTGTCCTTGGAGGGGACCGACAGGAACGGCGCGAGGTGCGGGTCGTCGCGCAGCAGGTCGGCCAGGGAGTCGCCGCGCCCGCCCAGGACCGCGGCGGTGCGCCCGTCGGCGGCCCTGCGGACCGGTGCGGGGAGCCCGTCGGGGCCCTCCTCCAGCGGCAGCCGCACCAGGATGTAGCGGTTCTCCTCGCGCACGACCGTCGCCAGGCGGCGGCGGGACTTGCGGCCGGAGTGCTCGGGCTTGACCCGCTTGCGCTTCAGGCTGTGCGAGCCGACCGCCCACAGCCAGCCGTCCGCGCTGGCCAGCCCCTCCAGGTCGGCCTCCTCGTCGGGACCCGCGGGCAGGTCGACGAAGTCGGCGAGCCGGTAGGTCACCTCGTCGGAGTAGCCGGTGAGCGCGCCGTCGGCGCCGTGCACCTCGGTGAGCCGCTCGATGGTGGCGGTCTCGTCACCGGCCACCCACAGGCAGCGGCCCTCCCTGCGCACCGCCGAGAGGTTCGTATGCGTCTGCGATTCCCGGCTCAGGGTGCCGAAAACTAGCTCAATCTGCCGTTCGACGAACATATCTCCAGATGGTGGCACAGGAATCAGGTTCTCTCCTCGGCGGGCAGCCCGTGTTCGCGCAGCAGTTCGGCCTGCTCCCGGATCAGCGCGGTCTGCTCCCTGATCACCGCCGCCTGCCGCTCCAGCTGCAGGTTCTTGTTGTACAGGTCGACGAACACCGACACCTTCGCCCGCAGCACCCACGGGTCGAACGGCTTGGCGATGAAGTCGACGGCGCCCGCCGCGTACCCGCGGAAGGCGTAGTCGGGATCGCTGTTGAGCGCCGTGAGGAAGATGATCGGGATGCCGCGGGTCTTCTTGCGGCGCTTGATGTCGCGGGCCGTCTCGAAGCCGTCCATGCCCGGCATCACCACGTCCAGCAGGATCACCGCGTACTCGTCGGTGAGCAGCGCCTTGAGCGCCTCCTCCCCCGAACGGGCGCGGACCAGCTCCTGGTCGAGCGAGCTGAGGATGGCCTCGAGCGCGATGAGGTTCTCCTCGCGGTCGTCCACGAGCAGGATCTTCACCTTGTCGTCCATCGGTCAGTCCACCTCCGGTTGCTGGAGCCAGGTGCGCATGACGCTCAACAGGTGGTCGACGTCCACCGGTTTGGCGACGTAGTCGGAGGCGCCGGCCTCCAGCCCCGCCTCCCTGTCCCCCTGCATCACCTTGGCCGTGATCATGATGATGGGCAGCTCGGCGAACTGCGGCATGTTCCGGATCGCCTCGGTGGTGGCATAGCCGTCCAGGCCCGGCATCATCACGTCCATCAGGACGACCGCGACATCGGGGTTGCGCTGCAGCAGGTCGATGCCGGCCTGCCCGTCCTCGGCGTACAGCACGTCCATGCCGTAGCCCTCCAGCACGCTGGTGAGCGCGAACACGTTGCGCACGTCGTCGTCGACGACCAGCACCTTGCGCCCCGACAGGACACGGTCGAGGTACTCGGCGGGCGGCTCGTCCGGCTCCGCCGGCGGTATCAGCGACAGGTCCTCCACGACCGGCGTCGGCGGCTGCGGGAAGGGCGGCGCGGCCGGCTCGGAGGCGCCCGTGCCCCGGTACTCCACCGGCAGGAAGAGCGAGAAGACGCTGCCCGCGCCCAGCTCGCTCTCGGCCTGGATCTCACCCCCCAGCAGGTGGGCGATGTTCCGGCTGATCGACAGGCCCAGGCCCGTGCCGCCGTACCGGCGGCTGGTGGTGCCGTCCGCCTGCTGGAACGCCTCGAAGATCAGCTGCAGCTTGTCCTCGCCGATGCCGATTCCGGTGTCGATCACCCGGAACACCACCAGCGGCCCGGCGTCCCGCAGCGCGGGGGAGGCGACCTCCTCGGCGTCGGCGGAGGCGATCACCAGCTCGGCCCTGCCGTCGGCGGTGAACTTCACCGCGTTCGACAGCAGGTTGCGCAGCACCTGCTCGAGCCGCTGCTCGTCGGTGAACAGCGTCTCGGGGGTGCCGGGCTCGATCCGGACGTCGAAGTCCAGGCCCTTGTCCGCGGCCATCGGCTGGAACGTGGCGTCCACGTAGTCCACCAGCGCCGCCAGCTCCAGCGGCTGCGGATGCACGTCCATCTTGCCCGCCTCGACCTTCTCCAGGTCGAGGATGTCGTTGATGAGCTGGAGAAGGTCGGTTCCCGAGTCGTGAATGGTCCGGGCGAACTCCACCTGCTTGGAGGTCAGGTTCCCCTCGGTGTTCTCCGACAGGAGCTTGGCCAGCACCAGCAGGCTGTTGAGCGGCGTGCGCAGCTCGTGCGACATGTTCGCCAGGAACTCCGACTTGTAGCGCGAGGACACCGCGAGCTGCTCGGCCCGCTCCTCCAGCGCCCGCCGCGCCTGCTCGATCTGGAAGTTCTGGATCTCGATCGCCCGGTTCTGCTTGGCCAGCAGCGCCGCCTTGTCCTCCAGTTCGGTGTTGGAGCGGCGCAGCTCCGCCTGCTGGCGCTGCAGCTCGTCGGAGCGTTCCTGCAGCTCCTGGGTGAGCCGCTGGGACTCCTCCAGCAGCGAGGAGGTGCGGGTCGTGGCGATGATCGCGTTGATGGTGACGGCCATCGTCTCGGTGAACTGGTCGAAGAACGCCAGGTGCACCGGGTTGAAGTCGTCGAAGCCCGCCAGCTCGACCACGCCGAGCACCCGGTCCTCGAAGACGATCGGCAGGATGATCACGCTCGCCGGCGCGGACTCGCCGAGCCCCGACCTGACCTTCAGGTAGTCGTCGGGCACCGAGCGGACGTGGATCGTGCGGCGCTCCATGGCGGCCTGCCCGACCAGGCCCTCGCCGGTGGTGAACCGCACCCGCCCCACCAGGTCCCGGGCCAGCCCGTAGCCCGCGGTCAGCACCAGCTCCGCGTCGGCCTCCAGGTACAGCGCGCCGTGCTGGGCGCCGACCATGGGGGTCAGCTCGTTCATGATGAGCTGCGAGACCTGCGCCAGGTCGCGCTGGCCCTGCATGAGCTGCCCGATCCGGGCCAGGTTGGTCTTCAGCCAGTCCTGCTCCTGGTTGGCCCGCGTGGTCTCGCGCAGGTTGGCCACCATCAGGTTGACGTTGTCCTTGAGCTCGGCGACCTCGCCCCTGGCCTCCACGGTGATGGAGCGGGTGAGGTCGCCGCTGGCCACGCCGGAGGCCACCTCGGCGATCGCCCGCACCTGGGTGGTGAGGTTGGAGGCGAGCTCGTTCACGCTCTCGGTCAGGCTCTTCCAGGTGCCCGAGACGCCCTCGACCTCGGCCTGGCCGCCCAGACGGCCCTCGCTGCCCACCTCGCGGGCCACCCGGGTGACCTCGGAGGCGAAGGACGACAGGGTGTCGACCATGGTGTTGATGGTCGTCTTCAGCTCGAGGATCTCGCCGCGCGCGTCGACGTCGATCTTGAGGGTGAGGTCGCCGTGGGCGACGGCGGTGGTGACCTGGGCGATGTTGCGGACCTGGTAGGTCAGGTTGGTGGCCATGCCGTTGACGTTGTCGGTGAGGTCTTTCCAGACGCCGCTGACGCCGCGGACGTTGGCTTGTCCGCCGAGGTTGCCTTCGGTGCCGACTTCGCGGGCGACGCGGGTGACCTCGTCGGCGAAGGCCGACAGCTGGTCGACCATCGTGTTGACGGTGTCCTTGAGCTCCAGGATCTCGCCCTGGGCGTTCACCGTGATCTTCTTGGACAGGTCGCCGTGGGCGACGGCGGTGGTGACCTGGGCGATGTTGCGGACCTGGTAGGTCAGGTTGGTGGCCATGCCGTTGACGTTGTCGGTGAGGTCTTTCCAGACGCCGCTGACGCCGCGGACGTTGGCTTGTCCGCCGAGGTTGCCTTCGGTGCCGACTTCGCGGGCCACCCGGGTGACCTCGTCGGCGAAGGCCGACAGCTGGTCCACCATCGTGTTGACGGTCTGCTTCAGCTCCTGCAGCTCCCCGGTGGCCTCCACGGTGACCTTGCGGGTCAGGTCGCCCTTGGCCACCGCCGTCGTCACCACCGCGATGTCCCGGACCTGCGCGGTCAGCCTGCCCGCCATCGTGTTGACCGCGCTCGTCACGTCCCGCCACCGGCCAGACATGCCCCGCAGCGGCGCCTGGCCGCCCAGCCTGCCCTCGGTGCCGACCTCCCGCGCCACCTGGGTGACCTGGGCGGTGAAGGTGTCCAGCTGGTCCACCATCGTGTTGACCGACCGGGCCATCCGCAACATGTCCCCGCGCAGCGCGCGCCCGTCCGCCCGCAGCTCCACCTTGCGCGACAGGTCGCCGGACGCCACCGCCTCCACCACCTGGGCCATCGCCACGGTCGGGCCCGTGAAGGCGTCCATCAGCCCGTTGGCCGCGTCGATGGTCGCCGCCCAGGAGCCCGCGCCGGGCCCGGCGTTCAGGCGCTCGTCCATCCGCCCCTCGCGGGAGACCTCCTTGCGCACCCGGATGGCCTCCTGGTGGTGGTGGGAGGCCCGTTCCCTGATCTGGTCCACCAGGAGCAGCGCCGTGGCCACGGCACCCTGACCCTCAAGGGAATTGGGGCGAAAGTCCCCGTCGCGCAACTTGGACAGGGCCTGGAGCAGGGGTTCCATATCGGCGTCGCTGTAACGTGGGTTTCCGTCCAGTCTGGAATTCACGCTTATCGTTCTAGGCATAGGGTGCTCCTAGTACATCCGGTGGGGAGTCTGTCACTGGTCGAGCGAACGGACAGGACCGAGTAATGCCCTCTTCGGCTGAGTTCAACGAGAGGACCTGGCGAGGGTGGATGACCTTCGTCGCGGAGGCGAGCGAGCTGCTCGCCGGAACCCTGGATCCCCAGGGGATCCTGGCGCTGACCGCGCAACTGGTCGTACCGCGGCTCGCCACCTGGTGCGCGGCCTACACTGACGAGGATCAGCCGCCGGTCTATGTCTGGCACACCGATGAAGACTGTTCGGATGACCTGAAACACCTCCTGCAGCTGGAGGGGCGGCCACCGTCGGGGCCGCCCGTTCCGTGGGGCGACGACCTGGCCTGCACGATTCCCCTGGTCGCCCGGGGGAGGGAGCTGGGCGCGATCGCCATCGGCCGGGCCGGACGGTTCCCACCAGACTACTTCGAGCTGGCGGAGGAGCTCGTCCGGCGGTCGGCGCTGGCGCTCGACAATGCCAGGCTTTATGCGGAACAGAAGTCCACAAGCCTAGCGCTCCAACGCAGCCTCCTGCCCCCGGAACTACCGGACCTCCCCGGATTCGATCTGGCGGTGACCTACCTGCCCGCCGGCGAGGGCGCGGAGGTGGGCGGTGACTTCTACGATGTGTTCGCCTGCCCGCCGGGTGAGGACGGCCGCACCCGCTGGCGGTTCGCCATCGGCGACGTCTGCGGCACCGGCCCCGAGGCGGCCGCCGTCACCGGCCTGGCCCGCCACGCCCTGCGCATCCTCGGCGCCGAGGGCATGCCGCTGCCGGACGTCGTGGAGCGCCTGAACCGGCTGATCCTCGCCGAGGGCGAGCGCGGCCGCCTGCTCACGCTCCTGCACGGCGAGCTGACCGACCAGGGCGAGCTGTCCCTGGTGTGCGCCGGGCACCCGCTGCCGCTGATCCTCTCGCCCGACGGCAAGGTGACCGAGTGCGCCTCCCCGCAGCCGCTGCTCGGCGTGGTGGACGATATCGACTTCACCGTCGACACCACCAAGCTGGAGCCGGGCGACGTGCTCTTCTCCTGCACCGACGGCGTCACCGAGCGCCGCGACGGTGACGTCCTGCTCGGGGACGGCCACGGCCTGGAGGAGCTGCTCGCCGCCTGCGCCGGGCTCAGCGCCGGCGCGGTGGCGGCGGCCGTCGACCAGGCCGTCCGGGACTTCTCCGCCGAGCCCGGCCACGACGACATGGCCATCGTCGTGCTGCGCGCACTGGATTGACGCTCGGGTTATGTTTGTCTGGTGAGGCTGGCCCTGGACACGAGACGAGACGAAGACCGGACGCTGGTGACCGCCCGCGGCTCCATCGACCTGCACTCCTCCGAGAGCCTGCAGACCCACCTGATCGGCCTGCTCGACGAAGGCGATCGCCAGATCGTCGTCGACCTGGCCGCGGTGGACTTCTGCGACTCCTCGGGGCTGAACGTGCTGGTGAGGGCCTACAAGCACGCCAGGGTGACCGACGCCGCCCTGGTCGTGACGGGGGCCCAGGGGCGGGTGGAGAACGTCCTGCGCACCACCGGTCTGGACAAATACCTGATACGCGAGCTGTGATGTACGACGAGACCACGTTGCGCGCCGCACCGCTGACCGAGGCGGTGGAGCAGGCCCGCAGGCTGGTGGCCAGGACCATGCGCGCCTGGAACATGAGCGCGGGGGAGGAGCCGGTGACGGCGATCGTCGCCGAACTCGTCGCCAACGCCGTCACCCACGCCGCGACCCCGTTCGAGCTGCGGCTGGTGCGCGGGGAGGGACACGTCCGGGTCGAGGTGCGCGACCGCGACCACCGGCTGCCCGTCCTGCGCGATCTCCACCCGCTGTCCGACGGCGGCCGCGGCATGTTCCTGGTCGACTGCTACGCCAGGTCCTGGGGGGCCGAGCCGGCCCCGGACGGCGGCAAGATGGTCTGGGCCGAGATCGACGTCACCTCCCGGGCGGCCATCGCCGGCTGAGGGCCGGCCCGCCGGACACCGGGAACGGGAGAAGGGGCGCGCCGCGGCGCGCCCCTCGCACATGTCACGGCCGGTCTCAGCCCCGGTACATCTCCGCGACCAGGAATGCCAGGTCGAGGGACTGCTGGCGGTTCAGGCGCGGGTCGCACGCGGTCTCGTACCGCTCGTGCAGGTCGCTCTCGGCGATCTCGTGCCCGCCGCCGATGCACTCGGTCACGTCGTCGCCGGTGAACTCCAGGTGCACGCCGCCCGGGTGGGTGCCCAGCGCGCGGTGCACCTCGAAGAAGCCGGCGACCTCGTCGACCACGTCGTCCAGCCGCCGCGTCTTGTGCCCGGACTCGGCCTCGAAGGTGTTGCCGTGCATCGGGTCGCACAGCCACACGACCGGCGCTCCGGAGCCGTTGACCTTCTCCACCAGCTGCGGCAGCGCGTCGCGCACCTTGCCGGCGCCCATCCGGGTGATGAAGGTGAGGCGGCCGGGCTCGCCCTCGGGGTTGAGCTTGTCCACCAGCGCCAGCGCGTCGTCCGGCGTGGTCGTCGGGCCGAGCTTGACGCCGATCGGGTTGCGGATGTGGCGCAGGAACTCCACGTGCGCCCCGTCGAGCTGGCGGGTGCGCTCGCCGATCCACAGGAAGTGCGCCGACACGTCGTAGGGCAGGCCGGTGCGGGCGTCGATGCGGGTGAGGGCCCGCTCGTAGTCGAGGATCAGCGCCTCGTGGCTGGAGTAGAAGTCGACCTCGGCGAACTCCTCGGGGTCGGCCCCGCAGGCGCGCATGAACGTCAGCGCCCGGTCGATCTCGCCCGCGAGCAGCTCGTAGCGCTGGCCCGCCGGGCTGCCGGCGACGAAGTCCTGGTTCCAGGCGTGCACCTGGCGCAGGTCGGCGTACCCGCCCTTGGTGAAGGCGCGGGTGAGGTTCAGCGTGGTGGCCGCCGAGTAGTAGGCGCGCAGCAGGCGCTGCGGGTCGTTGCGCCGGGCCTCGGGGGTGAACTCGAGGCGGTTGACCATGTCGCCGCGGTAGGCCGGGAGCGTCACCCCGTCGCGGGTCTCGGTCGGCTTGGAGCGCGGCTTGGCGAACTGGCCGGCCATCCGGCCGATCTTGACGACCGGGACGCTGCCCGCGTAGGTCAGCACCACGGCCATCTGCAGCAGGGTCTTGATCTTGTTGCGGACGGCGTCGGCGTTGGAGCCCTCGAAGGTCTCCGCGCAGTCGCCGCCCTGCAGCACGATGGCCTCACCGCGGGCGACCGCGGCCAGCCGGTCCTTCAGCTGGTCGCACTCGCCGGCGAAGACCAGCGGCGGCTGCTGGGCCAGTTCGGTGGTGACGGTCTGGAGTTCGGCGGGATCGGCCCACTCCGGCTGCTGAAGGGCGGTCAGCCCGCGCCAGGCGTCGAGATCCAACGAGGTGCTGCTCTGGGTGCTCACGACATATCAGAGTAGAACAGTGTGCGGGATGAAGGCACCGTCCACCCGCGGAGATCTTTCATGTCGGCCGAGGTCAGGCCCCGGCCGACAGAATCCCGTCACCGGGCGGACAGGAAAAGATCATGCCGCGGCGGGGGTGGCGCGGCTCGCGCGCTCGGGCGCCTTGCGGGCGCCGACCGGGGCGGCGGCCTGCACCGGGATCCCGCCCTCGGCGTCGGACTCCAGCACCAGCTGGCGCAGCCGCCGCAGCGAACGGTCGGTGATCTGGCGCACCCGGTTGTGCGAGAGGCCGTAGCGGGCGCCGATCTGGGCGTAGGACTGCGGCTCGCCGCTCTCCATGCCGAACCGGGCGCGCAGGATCGCCTGCTCCCGGGAGGGCAGCCGCTCCAGCATGCGGGCCAGGCCCACCAGGTCGTCGGCGGCGACCACCTCGGTCTCCGGCGTGATCGCCTCCGGGTCCTGCAGCAGGGTGCCCATCGGGGTCTCGCCCTCGTCGTCCACGCTGGCGTCGAGGCTGGCCGGGTCGCGCCGCCAGCCCAGCAGCTCGTCCACGTGCTCGGGCGTGGTGTCCAGCAGGGCCGCCAGCTCCTCGCGCAGCGGGTCGCGCCCCAGCTCCCGGCCGAGCGTGCGCTCGGCCCGGCGCAACCGGGACAGCTCCTCCTCCACGTGCACCGGCAGCCGGATGGCGCGCGCGGTGTGGCTGAGCCCCCGGCCGATCGCCTGCCTGATCCACCAGGTGGCGTAGGTGGAGAACTTGTAGCCGCGCCGGTAGTCGAACTTCTCGACCGCCCGCATCAGGCCGAGGTTGCCCTCCTGGATCAGGTCGATCAGCGGCAGGGACTCGGTGGGGTACTTGCGCGCGATCGACACCACCAGCCGCAGGTTGGCCTCGACGAACCGCTCCTTGGCGGCCAGCCCCTGCTCGGCGATCTCCCGCAGCTCCGCCGGCGTCACCCCCTCGGGCAGCTCACCGGTCTCGATCAGCTGCCGGGCGTACAGGCCCGCCTCGATGGCCTTGGCCAGTTCGACCTCCTCGACGGCGTCGAGGAGCGGCCGGCGCCCGATCCTGTCGAGGTAGGCGCCGACGAGATCCTTGTCGGGGTGGTCCGCGATCGCGCCACGAGTTGCAGCCATCCTGCCCCTTCTCCGGTCGAGGGTTCCCTACACTGCCAACGTTAATTACGGCTCTGTGATTCCCGGATCGGCCGGGGAATAGCCGTAGCCGCTCCGTTGCTCTACGGGGTGCCCATTTCACAGGCTTCCAATACGTTGCAGAACGGGAGAACCCAGGCATGGCGACGGTCCAGCTGACCGAGGACACCTTCGACGAGGTCGCGCAGGGCGAAGGCATCGTGCTGATCGACTTCTGGGCCTCCTGGTGCGGCCCGTGCATGCGCTTCGGTCCGGTCTACGAGAAGGTCTCCGAGCTCCACCCCGACGTCACCTTCGCCAAGGTCGACACCGAGGACCAGCCCGGCCTCTCCGCCCGTTTCGACGTGCGCTCGATCCCCACGATCATGGCGGTGCGCGACGGCGTCATCGTCTACGCCGAGCCGGGCGCCCTGCCCGAGCAGGCGCTGGAGAGCATCATCGAGCAGGTGCGCGCGCTGGACATGGACGAGATCAGGAGCAAGCTCGGCCAGAGCTGAGCACGCCCTACCCTGGTCGGGTGCTGAGCGACGTCGAGGACCTCCTGGCCTGTCCCCTGTGCCGGGGCGATCTCACCGCGGGGGAGCGCGCGCTGCGCTGCCCCGCGGGGCACTCCTTCGACGTCGCCCGCCAGGGCTACGCCAGCCTGCTGGCGGGCGGCGCCGCCACCGGCACCGCGGACACCGCGGCCATGGTCCAGGCCCGTGCGGGCTTCCTCGACGCCGGCCACTACACGCCGCTGGCGTCCGCCCTGGCGGAACTGGCCTCCGGCACCGTGCTGGACGCCGGAGCGGGCACCGGGCACTACCTCGCCGCCGCGCTCCGCTCCGGCGCCGCCGAACGGGGCCTGGCCCTGGACCTGTCGAAACACGCCATGCGCCGTGCGGCACGCGCCCACCCGGGGATCGGCGCGGTCGTGGCCGACCTGTGGCGCGACCTGCCGGTGCGCGACGCGGTGGTCGACACCGTCTACGACGTCTTCGCCCCCCGCAACGCCCCCGAGTTCCGCCGCGTCCTGCGTCCGGGCGGCCGCCTGCTGGTGGCGACGCCGACCGCGGCCCACCTCGCCGAACTCGTAGGGCCGCTGGGACTGCTGTCAGTCGACGAGCGCAAAGACGAACGGCTCGCCGAGACGTTCGCGGGAACCTTCCGCCTGGAGTCCGCCGACCTGGTGACCATCGCCCTGCGGCTCACCTCGGAAGAAGCCGCCACCCTCGTCGGGATGACCCCCAGCGCGCACCACGTACCCGAAGGGGAACTGCGGAAACGGCTCGCAGGCCTGGGAACGGAGATCGATGCCACCGCCCAGGTGAGGGTGGCCGTCTACCTCCCCGAACGCTGAACGGTCACAGGCCGGTGCGCGCCAGCTCCACCGCGATCTGCGGGACCTCACCCGGATGGAGCCTCTCCAGCGCCCGCGGCACCCGCGTCACGTCGTAAAGGAAGGACACGGAGACCGCACGGACCGCTCCATGCAGCAACAGGCTCTGCAATGCCTGGCCGGCACGCAACCACGCGGACGGCCCGTCCCCCGAAGTGACGAGCACCGCGGTCTGAGGACCGCCGCTCCGCGGAAGCAGATGGAGGGCGGCACCCTCCAGCCGCGCCGCCTCCTGCAACTCCTGCAGCACCGGAAGCGGCGGGCGCTGGTCCCCGTAGGGCTGGCGGCCGGGAAGCGGACGCAGACTCGCCGCGTACAGGAGGCGCTCCTCAGGACGGGAACGCCTGGGGCCCGCCAGCCGCACCGACGCCAGCAGCGTCGGATGGCCCCGGTCCGGAAGCAGCCTGACGACGGGCTCGTAACCCACCTGAACCGAGGACAACCGCAGATTGAAGAGAGCGGCGCCGCAACTCAGATGGAGACCGCGGGCGCGGGGGTCGGCGGCGGCTCGGAACCGCACCGGATCCGCGTGCACCTCCACCAGCCCCGGCAGCGCCCGGAGCCGGGAGGCCCGGATGTCGTGCAGCGCGGGCGCGAGCGCTCCGGCGACCACGAACCTGCTGGCGTTGTGCTCGTTGAGGGCCCCCGCGACGATCGGCGTCGCCACTGTGCCTCCCGGAACGTCGACTGGGTCGGTAGAAGTTACTGGACGCCCTGTGGCGTCCGCCACCACAGGGGCTTCCGGTTTGACGTCCTCGGGGAACATACGTACGCTCGGTGAGCCGAACTACGGAAAACCCCATGCGGATGTTCGTTCGCGGGGTTACCCTGGTTCAGGTCAGCCCGTTGAGGGGATGCAGGACGCCAGCGGCGGCCGGCCCCGGTAGGACTCCACTTCAGCAGCAGAGCGCGAACTCCTCGAAGTTCGGGATTACTGCTGTCCGTGGGAATGGGCTGGGATGTGGAAATGAAGCGGGAAAGCGCTGATTTGACACTCCGGAAGGGCCTGCTAAATTAGAAACATCGCAGCGAGGGAAACGCCGAAAGGCGCAGAACGAACTGCGAGGGTCCCATTCCAGGGAATCCGGTCGAAAGAACGGATTTGACAGGGAAGAAAGACCTGATAAGTTAAACGAGTTGCTCCGGAGGAAGCCCGCGAGGGTGGACGAAAGAGCGAGTCCGTTTCTTGAGAACTCAACAGCGTGCTAAAAGT
>NZ_PVZV01000016.1 GCF_002995495.1 Actinocorallia populi
CGCCGCGTTCCTCACCCTCGCCGCCGCCCTGATCTGCTACAAGAGACTCTCCCGAATCACCACATAAGACGTGCTCTTATGTGAAACCCAGGGGGGCTCGCAGCAGCGCCTCGGGACGCCGACACCAGCACTGCTCAACCTTGCGGAAGGCTGCTCAAAGATTACGGAAGACGGGCGGCCCGGGTCGGAGGACGTGCGACGCGCGCACGCCATCCCGGCCCGGGCCGGCGTCAGGCGACCGGATACCGGCTGCAACCAGCTGGCCGCCCTCTTCGTGTCCTGGCTCTTCGATCCGGGTTCCCAACCGAGTGAAGGAGTTGGACACGATCCCGATGCTCTTTCCATCGGTGTACGACTCACCATCGGATTTTTTAATCCCGAAAGCAAGCCCAACGGACACCATCAGACAGCATCTGACGCGATTTTACAGCACCTGACAGACCGCAACGGCATTTAACAATGGCCAACAATGGTTCGCGCTTCGCGGCCGGTCGCCATGTTTCCGCTGTTCACAAGGTCCTCCTGTCCAGTGCCGTCAAAGGCCTGCGAACCGGTGGACAGGTCTCGGAACGTAATACACAATTAGCTCTCGGCGAATCTTCTCGTGCCTGCCCGGACTGCAAACCGGGACCGCCGGGACGAGAAGGGACGCACAAAAGAATACGGGTTCCCAACCGAGTGAAGGAGAGGCGCTATGAAGCGTCTGCTGCACCTCGGGGACGACTGGCCTGCGTCGGTCGTCCTCATCGTCTTCATGTCCGTGCTCGTGCTGCTGGGCGTGGGCGCCGACGCCGAGCAGGTCAACGTCGTCCTGAACGCCGGGACGCTCATGGTCACCGTCCTGGTCGCCCGCGACGTCCGTGGGCCCGGCCACGGCCTCCTGGCCTGAGGCGGGCGAGCACCATGGCCGCTTTCGAGATCAATGACGATTTCCTCGGAGACTTCCGCGCAGTGACGCGGAGGGTCCTGGGCCGCTACACGTTCGACCAGATCAGCCGCATGAGCGCGGGCCACCTCAGCCCTGACGAAGCTCGCCAGTTTCTAGCTGGAACTCTCTTCCCGTCCAAGGTCAAACTCGAGCTTCTCAGCGCGCAGCTCCCGCACGTGGACGCTGTGGATCTCCTGACCGCTCGCGAGGCTATCCAACAGTTTGTCGACTCAACGAGAAAGGAACCCAGCAAGTCTCTCCGTCCCGTTGCTGGTGCCCGGCCCGGCACCGTCCGTCCGGCTGGGATGAAGGTGGCGGGGGACCTCAACATCAGCGGCGCCACCCCCGAAGTCCTGCGCGCCTTTACCGGCGCGGAGGTCACCGGCAACTTCAACGTGAGCGCCGCCGACGGTGAGGAGACGACTCGACCGAGACCGTCCGGTGCCACCGCGCCGCCGCTGAACGCTGGCCCGGCGAGACACACGGCCGTCATGCCCGACCCCTTCACCGCGCACACGGAAGAGGAGTTCATGGCGGTGCTGCGGGACCTGTGGAGGTACACCGACCGCCCCTCCAGCCGTGACCTGGCCAAGTGGTCCGAAGACCCCCATACGAAGGCCCCCGCGTTCTCGCACACCCTCGCCGCAGGGCTGGTGTCCGAGAACCCATCGAAGTGGCCGACGGTCCGGCTCCGCTACATCCAGGGCTTCGTCCGCGCCTGCGGTGGTGACACTGCCCTCATCGCCCGCTGGACCGCGGCCTGGCGGCACGTCTTCGAGGGCTTCCCCCTCCCCGCCCCCACCGAGTCGGCCCTGCCCCCCGGCGTGACCCCCATCAACCGGAACTCCATCCACTAGTTGTAATGATCATGAACGTTGTTGACACGGGTTGAGGGTGCTTGATCAACAGTGAAGACCTCCGAGGTGGTGGAGCTGTCTAGGTCCACACCACCTCGGAGGTCTTCGTGTCCCACCGTAACGCCAGGTTGACGGTCCACGGGCGGCGTCTGCTCATCGAGCGTGTCGCCTCGGGCCGCCCGGTGGCCCATGTGGCCGCGGAGATGGGCATCTCCCGCCAGACCGCCCACAAATGGGTGGCCCGCTGGCGCGCCGAGGGACCGGCAGGCCTGCACGACCGCCCCAGCCGGCCCCACGCCACCCCGCACCGCACCCCGGCCGAGGTGGAAGAGCAGGTCTGCCGTCTGCGCACCGGCCGCAAGCTCGGCTCGGCCCGCATCGGCCCGATCCTGGGCCTGCCCGCCTCGACCGTCCACCGGATCCTGTGCCGGCACGGCCTCAACCGGCTGTCCTTCATGGACCGTCCCACCGGCCAGGTGATCCGCCGCTACCCCGGAGAACTGGTG
Organism: Actinocorallia populi; assembly: GCF_002995495.1. GTDB lineage: Bacteria > Actinomycetota > Actinomycetes > Streptosporangiales > Streptosporangiaceae > Actinocorallia > Actinocorallia populi. Next base: position 2,292 of record NZ_PVZV01000016.1, read on the forward strand.
CACGTGGACGTCAAGAAACTCGGCCGCATCCCCGACGGCGGAGGATGGCACGGTCACGGCCGCGACAGCGGCTGCCGTGACCGGCGCCGCGTCATCAGATTCGACTACGTCCACTCGGCCGTCGACGACCACACCCGCATCGCCTACAGCGAGATCCACGCGGACGAGAAAGCCACCACCTGCGCCGCCTTCCTGCACACCTACAACCACCACCGGTGCCACACTGCCCTCGGCGGCGCGGCACCCATCACCCGCGTCAACAACCCTGCAAGTCAATACAACTAGTCGTCTTCTGGCTCGTTGAGGAGGGCGTGGTGCAGCCGTTCCCACCGGGGGAGTGCCTCGGGGTAGGAGGCATGGGCGGCGATGCGAAGCCAGCGCAGTGCTTCCTGAGGTTCGCCCTGTGCTTCTTTCAGCAGCCCCAGCCGGTAGGCGGCGCCAGCGTGCCCTGCGGTGGCTGCAGCTTGGTAATAGACGGCGGGAGCTCTGCTGGTCGTTCCTGTGGGGGCCAGTGGGTCTTCCTCGAGGGTGCCTACGGGGAGCGCGAGTTCGTAGGCGTAGGCAGAGGCCAGTTCGCGTCGCTGTTCGGAGTCGGCATCGCGAAGGGACAGGGCCATCGCGTCTTCGCTGATGGCTGCCAGTTCCACCCAGATCAAGGCGGTCTCCACCTGGCCGATGCACAGCAGCAGGATGCCCAAGCGGCAGGCGGCCTCGGCATCTTCGTGTGTGGCGGCACGGAACAGCTCCTCCCCATGGTCTCCGAACCATTCCTGGTAGGGGTGAGCGGCCTCATCAGCAAAGAGGGAACTCGCCTCGGATGAGCCCGTCGCCATCCTCGACTGCTTCTCGGCGTCTGTTCCGGTACCGGAAGATGCGGAGTCAGTGATCTTGTACTCGGCCTGGCGTGTGGCCGCAGTGGATGCGGTCTCGGCGATGGGTGCCGTCAGGGGCTGCTCGTCGCAGCTTCCGTCTTTGAGGCTGCGTTTGGTGGCCTGGTAGCGCAGACTCCACATCTCGATCGTCCCGACCGTCTTGTCCGGGTCCAGATGCGTTTCCTTGGCCGTGATCCTCAGCGCGGCAATGAAGGTGGCAACCCAGTCCCATGCCGGCAGCGTCAGCCGCCGACCGCTGAGGTTGTCATGCAGCGTGCTTCTCGCCAGGTGGATGTCCCCGGGCAGGGTTTTGGAGATCTTCAGCAGACGACTGGGCCGCGGTGGTCCTACCGCCGCGTGGGCACGCTGAAGCTGCCGCGTGAAGGCGGCCACAGCAGGAGGCGGATCCCGTCGTGATGCTTGATGCATGGCTTGCCCGTTTTCTGTGGGTTGTCCAGCAGGACAGGTCGATCCCCATCAGCATCACAGGGCCCAGAGCCCGGCAACACCGCATCTGCTCACCCTGGCCCCGTAAACGTGTTAAACGCATTTCACCTAATTGACTCCCACTTGTCACCATTACTCGCCGGTACCGGACTCACTCGGACGCATCCGAACCTACCCGGACGCACCCGGACGGATCCGGACCACAAACCGGCTCCTCTATAAGCACCGCCCATCAGTCCGAAACTGTCCGGGTGGGTTCGCTGTCGTCCGGATGCGTACGAAATCAGCCGTGCTCCTGACACGCCGCCGCCCCTGCACGACAGTGATCAGCATGACGACAACGCTCTCAACTGCCCCCTGCCGGGCAGCTCCCCCCTGGGGCATCGAGCCCACCTCTCGCATCGATGCCAGCAACGAGGAAGGCCTGCTGTTGCTTCTCTTGATCACCCGATGGGAAATGCTCACTCAACGCCGCCACCCCGACCACGACGAGATCGAGGCGCTCATCGATTTTTGGGCAGATCCGCAGATGGAGCCTGCTTCAGGCGATGACTGACCCGCGCTCGGACGTCCCGGCCAGAAACCGCACCCAGCCTCGCCATGCTCCCTAACAGGCCCTACGGCACCAGAAGAGTCATTCAGTGTGTCGCTTGACACTGAGTCTCACACAAACGGACTCCTTCCGGTCGGTTCATGTATCTGGCGGAATATCCGCAGCTAGATAGCCCGACACAACGGAAATGACGCATTCAGCCGCCTCCCGCTCCGGCGTGATCCTGGTAGCGTCGACTGTTAAGTCTCTAACGGCTTGTTCACGGGCGTTGAGAGGTCTTCACGTGGGTCGCTCAACGCGATCCCGGCGAAAGCCCCCGGCTTCCGCCGGCCGACCTCGCCCTCTGGGCGAACGTGAACACCAGGGAGACCAGATGGCCTTGCCAAGCTCTGCCCCGCAGGAACAGCCCCCCAAGGAAAGGACTGATCCGCCAGCGGACCAAGAGCCGCCATCGGCACCGAAGCGCCGCTACACCCAGTGGCTGGCAAAGCTCGTCCTCGCCCTCTTGTGCGCCGTCACCGGCGGCATCGCAAAGGCCGTGGCCGAAGAACTCCTTCGGAGCTGGCAGGAGTAAGGCCCCAGGACGGAACCCGATGACGGGACCAGCCTGAGGCCTTCCAGCGGAAGCCTCGCACCTACATGGCCTGAGAAACCGGGTGCGGGGCTCTCCGTTTCCCTCACACGATCCATACCCGCCGCCAAGAGGCGACAAGGGACGAAATGTGTCAAGCAAACGACACTTATCTAACCCAACTATGCCTCGACCGTAGGGTCGAGGGCCCCCTACTGTCAAAGCCCCTCACGGCCCAGCTACCGCTCCGCAAGCAAGGGAACCCCTGCTCAGCGCGGTTTTAAAGCCTTGTTCCATCCACGGAAGTAACCTTCTCGCTACAGGGCCAGACCTAACCAGCCCTGGCAACACCAGGCGCACCACGAAAATCCATCTGCTTCTGACTTTCCGGACAAGGCAGATGGAGTGATCCAGGGCTGGCCGTGGACTGGTCAGCCGAGCCACCGAGTGCTGAACGCGACGCCCGCCCGCAAACGATGCGATGCGGACGGGCGGTAGAGGTGAGGTCTGCTCAGACGGCAGGCGTGGTGAGGTGGTGAACGAGCACAGCCACGTCATCCGGACTGAGCCGGTCCCGGATCAGCGCAGCAAGCGCAGAAGGTGACTCCCACGGCACAACTGTGTCTGCAGACGGAAGTACAGGACTTGTGGTTTCGCGTCGAGTGGTCGCAGACCGGTTTACCGCGGTAAACCGATCGTCCTCCAGCTTCGAAGCGGTAGCGTCCGTCGGCTGGTTTACCGCGGTAATCTGGCCGCCGCCCGGCTCTGGCTCCGTGATACCGACAGCTTCGTTTGGCCGGTTCACCTCAGTAGTCCGGTCGGATTGCGGCTGAGTGGTCATCGGCACGCTGGTGGGACTGCCGGTAGGGCGTTGACTCGCCGCCTCGACCGAGGAAGCAGCCACAGCTGCTCGTTCTTCTTGACGGCGTGCGCTTCGTTCTTGTGCTTCGGCTGCTTCTCGTTCACGCGTGGTCTTCCAAGCCATCTCTTGGTCCTCGGGAGGATGGCTGGCAATGGAGCGCGCGATCCGGACGGGCAGGTCGCCGACGCGGACCTTCTCCTGCAGCTCTGAGGTGAGGCGCAGGAGAGCTCGACGCTGGGACACCCAGGTCTTGTGGCGGCGGAACCGTTCGGCAGCTTCGTTAGCGCTGCCGCACTCGGCCACCATGGCCTCGACAGCGTGGGCTTCTTCGATGGGATCAAAGTTCCTGCGGTCGAGGTTCTCGCTGACCACAGCGTCGATGAACCTGGCGCGGTTGTCGGCAACGTCTTCGCGGATCAGGACATCTAGGAAGTCCAAGCCGACGTGGCGGGCTGAGCGGTAGCGGCGCTCGCCGTTGGCGAGGACGTAGGTGGCCTCACCAATGATGGGCTCGTGCTCAGGCCAGAGCTTGAGGTAGGCGGTACGGCTGACCGCGACGACCGGCTGGAGCTGGCGGACGCGCAGGCTTTCGCCGAGTTCGGTCAGCTCTTCCTCGGTGCCGAAGTTCTTGCGCGGGTTCAGCGGGGTGGGGACGATCTGGTCTGGCTTCAGGCGGACCAAGGTCGGGGTGCTGTGCCCAGGGACATCTTCGATGGGTTTGCCGGCCAGCGAGGCGAGGCTGGTCCTACGGCCCATCAGGCGGCACCTCCGTAGCCGAGTTCGAGCGCGAGGCGGAAGAAGTCTTCGCGTGCCTCCATGGCGACGCGGTTCTTCGAGTACTGGGTGACCACGATCCCTTCGGCGCTGGCTCGGGTGTGGACTTTGTAGCGGCGAATGACGGCCTGGGTGCGGGGCCAGCCCTGCGCGTCGATATAGGCGAGGGTCTCTTCCAGGTCGGCGCGGCCGTCTCGCGGATCCCAGGCGTTCACCACGACTTTGAACGGCAATCCGCGAGGGGTGAGGACCCGGGAGACGGTACGGGCGGTCGCATCGAACGCCAAAGGCTCAGGCGGCATAGGGACGACGACGTCGTCGGCGACGTCCAGGCAGGCAGCGAGGATGTGCTCGTTCTCCAGGCTGCCAGGGGTGTCGACGAAGACGTGGAGGTAGCCGCCTGGGGCATGGCCAAGTGCGTTCTGGACGACCGCAGCGAGGTTGACGGTGGTAGTGGTCTTGCCTACACCGCCCTTCTGATTGGCCACGACGTGGATGCGCGCGCCGATGTTCTTGAGATTCGCGATGCCATCGATGTCGTCGTGGGCTTGCGTGAAGTCGAAGGGCAGGGCTTCGTCGCCGACTCGGTCGGCCCACCAGACTGCCGACCCTTGAGGGTCTGTGGACACGACAAGGACACGTGATTCCATGAGCTCCGTTTGCTTCCCGTGATGAGCGGTACTTCGGGCAAGGAGCATCATCCCAGCACAACAGTCGCTTCAGAGGCCAGGACACTCAGGGGGCCTAGTGGTTTACCGCGGTAAACCACTACGAGCGATTCCTTCTTCGTCGACGGACGATGTATCTGGTGGCGTTCAGAATCCTCTGAGTCGGAGGCTGTGGGCGGGGTAGGGTCATGTTCAGTGTGATCATTACCGACTGTGCGTCGTTGATCACCCCGTCTCAGGCCAGTGCCCTCCTTCATCTTTGGGGATGCCGACATGACCTATGCAGTTTCTGATCTCGATGCTGTGTCCTGTATCCGGGTGGAAGGGGGCGGTGCGGCCCGGGGCGCCCTGCGGGTGCCGGGCGATAAGTCGATCTCTCATCGGGCGCTACTGCTCGCGGCGCTCGCCCACGGCACCAGCATTCTGGAGGGACTGTCTCGCGGACAGGATGTGACCTGTACCCGTCACGCGGTCGAGCGGTTCGGGGTCGAGGTCGTCGAGGACGGGCAGGGCCGGCTGCTGGTGACCGGTCCGCTGCGTCATGAGCCCGATGACGTCCTGGACCACGGCAACGCCGGGACGGGGATCCGGCTGACCGCGGGGGTGTGCGCCGGGATCGATGGCCTGTCGGTGCTGACGGGGGATGAGTACCTGCGGCGGCGTCCGATGGATCGGATCGCGGTCCCGTTGCGGGAGATGGGCGCTCGCGTCGACGGCCGGGAGGGTGGCCGTCTGGCGCCGCTGGTGGTGCGCGGCGGCGGTTTGCACGCCATCACCTACGCGCCCGCCCAGGCCTCGGCCCAGGTCAAAAGCGCGATCCTCCTCGCCGGCCTGTCGGCTGAAGGTCGCACGGTGGTGGAGGAGGTCCACCCGACGCGCAGGCACACCGAGGAGATGCTGGAGCAGTTCGGCGGCCGCGTCGCCGTGCAGGACACGCGGGTGAGCGTGGAGCGCAGCGACCTGGCCGCCACGACTGTGCACGTTCCCGGAGACCCGTCGCAGGCTGCTTTCTGGGCGGTGGCCGCCGCGATCAGCGACGGTGGCGAGGTCACCGTGCATGACCTGTACCCGGGGTTCGGCCGCTCGGACTTCGTCGGGGTGCTCCAGCGGATGGGCGCCGATGTCGACTTCGACCAGGCCGGCGGGACGTTGACGGTCCGCGCCTCTCGGCTGCAGGCGGTGGAGCTGGGTGCGGAGGACATCCCGGGGATCGTCGATGAGGTGCCGGTGCTGGCGATCGCCGCGGCGCTCGCGCACGGCACCACCGTCATCTCCGGGGCTGCGGAGTTGCGAGCCAAGGAGTCCGACCGTATCTCCTACACGTGCGCGATGCTGCGGGCGTTCGGCGTCAAGGTCAGCGAGCTGGAGGACGGCATGGTCATCGAAGGCGGCGGCCAGCTGCACGCCGCCCGGGTCGACAGCCACGGGGATCACCGTCTGGCGATGGCCGCGGCCGTCGCCGCATCGTGTGCGACCAGCGGCACCACCACCATCAACCGGTGGGAGTCCGTCGCCACCAGCTACCCCGCCTTCGCCGCTGACCTGATGCGCCTGACCGGCGTCTCCGTCACCGCCGATGCGGAGCAGCAAGCCTGACTTCAGTCCGAGCGAAGAGGCGGGCGGGCAGGGACTTCGGTCCCGGCCCGCCCGCTTTGCGTTCACCAGCGGTACTCCAGGAGATCGAATTCCCGGGTGTAGGCCTCTTCGACGGCTTGGCGGGCGGCGGCGTCCAGGACGTCCCGGTAGTGCAGGCCTGGTGGGCGGAAGTGGGCCTTGGCGTGCGGGAGCCGCAGCGGCGGCAGCCCTACCAGCTCGCACAGGTCGGCGAGTTGTTCCTCGAGGTGCTCGTGGCGCAGCAGGTGGTCGACCATCACGCGGCCGTCGTGGTCGGTGTAGAGGGGCCAGTTCAGGGCGTCGGCGAACTCGCCGGTGGCGATGAACTCCTCCATCGAGGGCCGCAGGTGGGGGTTGCGGTGGCGGTGGAAGTAGAGGCTGGCCACCTTCTCGAACGGGTTGCGCTCCACCGCGACGCTCACGTACCGCTCCCAGGGGGCGCCGAGTTCGGCGCGCAGGTGGCGGGCGGGCATGTGGTTGTAGAACCGGACCCGGCCGCACACTCCCGGCGGGGCGGGCGCGGGGCCCGCGTGCAGGCCGGGGTGCAGGTGGTTTTGTGGCGGACGTCCGCCTTCGGTTCGCCGCAGTTCCTCATCTCGCGGGGACAGGGAGGTGATGATGTCGTCGGGTCCGGCTAGGGCGGACAGGGCGATCTCCAGGGAGGTCGAGGCGGTCTTGCGGGTGCGGACCACGATGAGCCCCGGCCCGTCCAGCACGATCACCCGGCGCTCCTCACAGCTCGGGGGCCAGGTGGCCGTCGGCGGTGCCGACGGTGGTCAGCGCCCGCCGGTAGGAGGCGGGCGCCAGGTCGGGGGCGTGGCGGGCTGCCAGCATCGGGTCGGCCAGGAGCTGGCGGCCCATGAGGACGAGGTCGCAGGCTCCCTCGCGGATCAGGGCTGCGCCCTGCCCCAGGTTGGTGATCTTGCCTACGGCGGCGGTGGGCATCCCTCCTCGCCGGCGGATGGTGCGGGCGTAGGCCGCCTGCCAGGCCGGGCCTGCGGGGCGGGGTTCGGGGCGGGTGATGCCGCCGGAGGTGCAGTCGAGCAGGTCGACGCCGTCGGCGGCCAGCAGCGGCGCCAACCGCACTGCTTCCTTCAGCCCCCATCCGCCGGGAAGGTGGTCGGTCGCGGAGATCCGCACGAGCAGCGGCAGGTCCGCGGGCAGGGCGCGGCGCACGGCTCGGGCGGTGCGGCGCAGCAGCCGAACCCGGTTGTCGAAGTCGCCGCCGTAGGCGTCGGTGCGCTGGTTGGCCAGCGGGGAGAGGAAGGAGTGCAGGAGACGGCCGTGCCCGGCGTGCAGCTCCACCGCGCGGAATCCGGCACGGGCGGCGCGGGCGGCCGCGGCGGCGAACTGGTCCACCACGTCGCGGAGCTGCTCGGTGCTCATCTGGCGCGGGGTGCGGTAGCCGTCGGCGAACGCGATCACAGAGGGGCCCAGCGGCTGCCATCCGCCGTCGGCGTCGGCGAGCGGCTGGTCGCCGCCTGGTCCCCAGGGGCGGGTGCGGGAGGCTTTGCGGCCCGCGTGCGACAGCTGCAACGCCGCAGTCGCACCCTGCCCATTGATCGCCTCGGCCACGCGGGCCAGGCCCTGCTCCTGCTCGACGTTCCACAGTCCCAGGTCGTGGGGGGTGGCCAGGGCATCGGGGGAGACGGCGGTCGCTTCCACGATCACCAGGCCCAGCGCGGTGGAGTGCGTGGTGTAGTGCGGCAGGTGCCAAGCCGGGTCGATCAGGTGACCGGGCAGCGCTCGGTAGGTGCTCATGGGAGGCGGCCCAGCCGGTGGCGGATCACGACTCCGCGCAAGGTCAAGGGCACAGCGAGGGCGGAAAGCGTCATCTGTCTCTCCTTCGCTCAATGAGTTCGGCGGCACGTGTCAGAGCCACCTCGTACGGGTCGGGGCCGAAGAGCGGCTCGTACGGGTCGGGGCCGAAGAGCGGCTCGTACAGGTCGCGGGTGTCGACCTCCACCAGAGCGTCCAGCAGCCGGCGCGTCCCGTCGAAGCCATCGGGATCGTGGTGGAGAGCGGCGGGCAGGCCCAGCAACGCGCCGAGGTCGGGGTCGGTGAACAGCGGCAGCTCGTGCAACGGCCGGGCAGGCAGGGCGGCGCGGATACCGCACGCGCGCAGAACGTCCACGAGCACGGTCACGGCGTCGGCAGAACGCGCCCGCCAGTGCATCTTGTACAGGGCTCCGGCGGTGCGGCCGGGCGGGTCGGCCAGCGGGGCCAGGTTGGGCAGCAGCGCGGCCATCAGCGCGTCGACGGCCCGCTCTCGCTCGTTCTTGACGGCCACGATGTCGGGCAAGCTTCGCAGGTGATCGGCGGCCAGGACCGCGGCGACGGGGTGGGGGCGGCGGTTGTGCCCGGCGCCGGTGACGGCCAGCGCCCGCAGCCGGGGATCGGCCAGGCCGTTCAGGGCGCGGCGCTTGGGCTGGGCCAACACCCGCGCCCGCTCCCACACCGCCGGGTCGGCGGCGCTCAGCAGGCCGGCCTTGCCGCCGGAGACCGTCTTCCACGTGCCGCACGACCAGATCGCCGCATCGCCAACGGTTCCGACCGGCTGTTCCTTCCAGCGGGTCCCGTGGGCGTGCGAGCAATCTTCGATCAGGGCCAAGCCGTGGCGGTCGACGAAGGCGCGGGCGGCCTGTAGGGGGACGGGCCGTCCCCAGGTGTGGGTGATGACCAGCGCGGCGGTGCGGCCGGTGACACGGGAGGCCGCGTCCTGCAGGTCGATGCCGCCGGTCGTCGGGTCGGCGTCGCACAGCACCGGGATGAGGCCGGTGGGCAGCATCGCGGTCACCGTGGAGCGGAACGAATGGGAAGCGGCCAGGACGTGCGCACCTTCCTCCAGGCGCAGCGCCTGGTAGGCGGTCTCCAACGCGCTCGTCCCCGAATCACACAACAGCATCGGCCGACCTGGTGCGAGTGTCTGGCCGGCCAGCTGCTCACAGGCGTCGATCTGCGGGTGAGTAGCCGCCGCACCGGCCAGGTCTCCGCTCTCCAGCAGCTGGTGGACTTCCTCTAGTGCGGCCGTGGACCACCAGGGCCACAACCGGGGTGGGGTCGGGAGAGTCTGCGTGTTCTGCATCCGCGTACCTCCTGGGGGTGGATCCGGTGGACCCGTATCAGTGCAGAGCAGGCCCGGCGAACAGAGAAAGGGTGTTGTCCGGAGGCTGGTCGAGCGCGGCGGCCGCCAGGATCGGTCAGGCCGCCGCGCCCGGTCATGAACGCACGGCCAGGACCTGGCGTGCGAGGAAAGGTCCTTGGCCGTCGCCGGGCCGCGCCCCGGCAGGGGCGACGGCCAAGGAGTTCGTGGGGTACAGCGCCTCATCGACGGCGCGCATGCGGTCGGCCAGCTTGTCGGGATCGGTGTCTTCGTCGACGTCCACGGGCGCGCGGTGGAGCGGGAAGGCCGAGAAGCTGCCCCGGTGCGGGCTGTAGAGCACGACCCAGCAGGGGAAGTCGCCGTCCATCCGCGCGGCGATCGCACGGTTGGCCCGGTCCGCCTCCCGCGCATCAACGAGCCGCTGGCTCAGGGTCCTGTCGCGCCGGAGCATCACAGGCCCTCCGCCGCGATCGCTTCGACGACGGCCATCGCCGCCGCCTGCTTCTCCAGCTCGGCTTCCAGGGCCGTGCTGGTCGGTGCGTGCACGTTCGGGTAGACGCCGTAGTAGCCGGCGCCCTTGGCCACTCGCGGCGGGGCTTTCACGCGGGAGGCGTACAGATGCCCCTCGTCAGAGGTCCACAGCCGCCAGTCGCTCCCGTAGACCTCGGCGAGCCGGGCCAGCTCCACCTCTGTGACGCTCGGGGCCATCGCTACCTCGCTGTAAGCCAGACCGATACGGGCAGTGACCGAACAGTGGCTGGGATTCTCACTCGTCGCAATGTCGGCCAGCTGTGACAGACGCCGTCCGTCCAGCGGTTCCATGACGGCCCGCCGCCCTTGTCACAGGAGGCGATGACGAGGCGCGGACAAGCCCTGCTCGGGGCCGAAGTTTCGTGGCTACTGTGGAAAGCAGTCCACTGAGGAGCCGACGTGAAACCCCAGCAGACCGCCCGCAGTCTCCGCGAGCAAGCCGCGCGGGAGTCCTGGAGCCCTGAGGCGCTTGTCGACGCCATCGCTGAGCGCACCGGGGTGAGCCGCCTTCGCGCCTTCCGCCTCGCCGCAGACCTGACCCTGGATGAGGTCGCCCGGCAGATCACCGCGCTGCGCGGCTCCACGGTGAGCAAGCAGCAGCTGTCCCAGTGGGAGACCGGCAGGGCCCAGCCCCGTGAGCATCTGCGTGATGTGCTCTGCCAGTTCTACGGCACCCGTCCCGACCGCCTGGGCTTCGGCAGCGACTACAGCGCCAGCGAGCGGTCCGCGCTCGCAGCTCAGGCCCGCGCCGCCTCCACCCTCACCGGACGTGCCGACGCCCCTGACCAGATCGACGCCGGCACCGCACGCGACCTCGACGAAGTCCGCGCCCGGCTCAGCCGCTTCCTCCAAAGCGAGTTGTCCGAGACGGCGGTGGAGTACCTCGAAGCCCGGGTGCGCAACTACGACGCCGCCTTCATCACCGGGGCCAGCAGCGAAGTCATGGGCGACGTCGCCATGGACCTGCGCTCCGCGGACGAGCTCCTGGAGCGTACCCGTACCCCGGCCACGGCCGCACGGCTGCTCACCGTGATCTCCTACCTGTCGGGGATGCTCGGCATTTTGATGCTTCATCTGGGCAACCAGCGCAAAGCCGATGAGTGGTTCCTCTACAGCCAGCTGTCAGCCGACCAGACCGAGACGCGGGATCTGCGCGCCTGGGCCACCGCCCGCCGCGCCCTCCTGCCGCTGTACTACGGCAACGCCGCCGACGCCGTCCGGCACGCCGACCGCGCCCTGGCCCTCGCGGGCAAGGCGCCTTCCGCGGCGGCCGTGCGGGCGCTCACCGTCCGCGCCCGGGCCAAAGCCGCCCACCCCGGCTCCCGCGCCGCCGTCCTGGCCGACCTCGACAAGGCCGCCGAGATGCACGAGGCTCTGCCGATGGAAGCCACCACCGACGGCATCCTCGGAATCACCCGCCTGCAGCTCAACGCCTACCTGGGCGAGACCTACACCGACGTCGGCGACACCCAGCGCGGCATGCTCCACCACAGCGAAGTCCTCGACCGGTTCGCCGGACACGCCGCCGACGGCTGCCTGCAGCCTGACGGCTGCCTCGACTACGCCCTCGCCTGGTTCTCCCAAGCCAAAGCCCACGCCCTGGACGGCGACCATGACGAGGCCGCGACCGTTATCAGCACCGCGGTGATGACCGTCCCCCTGAAATGCCGCACCACCATGGTCCTCAAGACCGCCAGCGCTGCGGCCAGGGCGATCCCCATGGGCGCGCGCACGACGACCGAGTTCGCCAAGATGCGTGATGTGCTCGCCTTCCACGCATCAACGAGTTGAGGAGCAAACACCATGGCAGCGCTCACCGAAGACCAGATCACCGCCCGCCTCGCCGAACTCCCGCAGTGGAGGCGTGACGGCGACACCATCACTCGGACCGTCCAGGCCCCCACGTTCCTCGCCGGGATCGACATCGTCGCCGCGGCCGCCAAGGCCGCCGAAGACGCCAACCACCACCCCGACATCGACATCCGCTGGCGCAACGTCACCTTCACTCTCACCACCCACGACGCCGGCAACGCCCTGACCGCCCTCGACTTCGACCTCGCCGAACAGATCGACCAAGCTGCGGCCCAACACGGCGCCTGACCAACACGCCAGGCCTCGGGCTAAGACGCTCGATTCACCGCATCCGGCAACCGCTCCACGGCGACCAGTGCACCTCGCCGGCGAAGTACCTGACCCCGGCCGTGTCCTACTGCGGTCGGGGCAAAATCGTCTTTGAGACCTTCTCGGCGATAGCCCGATCGGGCAGGCGCCTCCCAGGATGGGCCGATGATCGATCCCCGGTACGCCTTTCCGTTTCTCATCGCGATCCTCCCGCCGGCAGTGTTCGGCGGCATCTTCATCGGCGCAGTAGAGGCCCAGCACCACAACTGGGTGATGGGGATCCTGGCCGCCCTCTCGACGGGCCTCTTCGTCACCGTCATGCCCGTCCAGCTCGTGATGTTCGACCCCGTCCTGACAGAACGCCCGCGCCGCCTGATCTGGATCGTCCTGGTGCTGGCCACGGGGGCGATGTACCTGGCAGGGACGGTCATGCTCGAGAATGCCGCCTGGCCGGTGCAGTGGGGGCTGCCGCTGGTGTGCCTGCTGCCCCTATATCTCACTCGGGCTGCCGTCCGCGCAGCCCGTACCCGCCAGGAGAGCTAACCGCCCGCCTGCTGCGGGCCAGACGAGCTCACGCCGCTTCGCCTCGGCAGCGCGGACACGGCTCTGATCTCATGTTCGGCTCAAGACTCGGTGATCAGACGAGGTCGGACGCTACGGTGACGCCAAGGCCCTTGCTCCTGCCGGAGGAACCGTGGCGAAGATAAAGATCACTCTGAATTGCTGCCTGTGCGGCCGACGTATCCCGCACTCGTGCGACGTGTACCCCTTGGACGCCGAATGGCAGCGCCGCTACCCAGCCATGACCGGGATGCTGGCCTGCGACTGCGCGCTGCGCATCGACTGGCTGTGTCAGCGTCCCGGTGGCGGGTTCGTCGACGGTCACATCCCCGCCGACTGCCACGGGTCCGACATGGACGCCTGGAGCCATATCGGCGTCCCTCACACCCACACCGCGGCCGTGACCGCTTTCCCCGACTCCGCCCTGGCCCAGGGCGCGGAGGACTACCTGCGCAGCCTCGCGGCGAACCCACGCCTCACCAGCCCGAACGTCATCCAGATCCGGGAGGCCGTGCGCCGCTGGGACGAACACCGACCGACACAGCCGTAGATAACCGGGCATCCCGAACCTGCCTTTCACGACGGACGGACCGACCATGCGTGAAGTGCCACAATGCGCTGGGACCACAAGCTCGCCGACGCTGATCGTGGTCAGCGGCCCGCCCGGAAGCGGCAAGACCACCCTGGCCCGGAAGATTGCCGCGCAGATCGGCTGCCCCCTGATCATCCGCGACGAGATCAAACAGGGCCTCGTCATGGCGAGGCCCGGCTACAAGCCCGGCGGCGACGACCCGCTCAACCTGACCGCACTTTCAACGTTCACCGACGTGCTCACCACGCTCCTGAAGTCCGGGACGACCACCGTCGCCGAGGCTGCCTTCCAAGACCGGCTGTGGCGGCCGCTCCTGGAAGGCCTGGCGCCGATGGCCGACATCCGGATCATCCGCTGCGAGCTGTCCACCGACACCGCCCACGCCCGGGTCGCCGAGCGCGCCGCCACCGACGTCCACCGGGCCGCCCACGGCGACGCCGGTCTGCTGGAAGCCATCGCGTCCGGCAACAGCCCGATCGCGTCCTTCGTACCGATCGCAATGGACCTGCCGACCCTGATCGTGGACACATCCGACGACTACCGGCCTGGCCTCTCCGACATCATCGCGTTCGCCACAAGATCTACACGTTGACGGTTCTGGGCGCGGGGTCCCAGATTTCCCGGGTCGAGGAGGACCGGAACGCGCCGTAGCGACACCACGCATCCGAACCCGCATCGTTTGTGCCAGCAGGGCGCGTCCAGGCGTCCAGTCCAGGCGTCCAGCGTGTCCAGTCCAAGCGTCCGGGCGTCCAGCGTGTCCAGTCCGGGCGTCCAGCGTGTCCGCGGGGTCGTCCAGGCCGTCCACTCTCACGTCCAACAGAACCCCTCTCCTGGACTCTCCTGCAGACTCTCCTCATTCCTCCTGGACTTTCCTCTGGACTCCACTCCTGCTGGTCAGCGGACTCTCCTCGCGCCCTTGGACTGACCGCTGGACTCTCCTGGACTCCTGTCGTCCAGTCATCCAGAGGAGAGTCCAGGAGGGGCGGTTTCAAAAATCCGACCTCGTCCGAGGCGTCCAGGCCTTCAGCGGGACTCGATGGCGATCATGTGCTTGGGGACGCCGCCGATGCTCACGGCTGCGGCGCGGTCGTCCGCGGTGAGCTGCTTCTGGTCGGCTTCGGGTACGAGGTGGACGTAAGGGGTGCGCTCCATGCGCTGCAGCGCCTCGTCGACGGCCTGGCGGTCGGCGCCGTTCAGCAGGGTGCGGATCCGCGTCAGGTAGATCCAGTCCAAGGGTTGGCGGGCCAGCGTCCAGTAGGCGTCGTGGATGCGGCGCTCGATGTCGCCGGCGTCGTCTGGCTGCTGCGCAGTGATGTCGACAACCTGGGCGGCTTCGACGGCCAGGGCGACGTGCTCGGCCTGCGGCGGGGCCTGGACGGGATCGGCCGGTGCGGCGGTCGCAGCGTCGTGGTCGCGCAGCATCCGCATGACGGTGGCGGGGGAGGGGTGCTGGCCGCGCTTCTTTCCCTTGGTGATGACAAGCTGGGCGGCGATCTCGCGCAGGCTCTTGCCCTGGCCGCGCAGGTGCAGCGCCATCGACAGCATCGCCTCATCGCCGACGGCGGCGCCGCCGATGGTCTTGCCGCGGGCGCGTGCGGACTCGTGCCCTTCCAGGGTGCGCTCGCGGATGTACTCGCGCTCCATCCCCGACAGGGCCGCCAGGACGGTGAAGACGATGCCGCCCGGGTCGTGGCTGCCCTGCAGCTCTCCGGTGAGGAACTGCAGGGCGACGCCGTAGGAGCGCAGCTGCTCGGCCAGCTCGGCGAGCTGCAGGCCGCGGCCGAGCCGCTTGTGCTCGTGGACCACGAAGGTGACGTCCAAGCCTGAGGTGCGCAGCTCCCGCGCCCACTCCACAGCCTTGTCGAGTTCGGGCCGCTGGGCGGCGCGGGTGGAGACCTTCTCGGTGAACACCTTGGTGACGCCGGCGGCCTTGAGCGAGTCGAGCTGGGGGTTCAGGGATTGGCGGGCGGTGGAGGCGCGGGCGTAGCCGATCCGCACGTGCCCGGCCGACCGGGTGTCGGCGGCCGCGGGGCGGGGCAGCTCGATCCACAGCGTCCCGGGCTTGCGCACCGGCGGGACCGGAACGTTGAGCGCCTTGGCGAGCGAGGGCACGAGCCGGAACCGCGCGGTGTGGTACTGCGCGGCCACCTTCCCCTTCCCGGTCCGGCAGGGAGAGCCGGCCGGGGCCGCGCACGAGGACATCGGGCAGTCGTTCGCCTCGACCAGGAGGTGGTTGTCGTCGCTCATGCCCCCGATCGTTTCATGTGTGTGTTTCAATCGTCAATCTATTTGAAACGACTCATGAAACGGTTTCGGGGTGCGTTCGCCCTGTTCGCGCTTCACCGTTCGGGGTGTTTCATAGGCGATCGCTTATGAAACATCGCCTGGTCGTTGCTAGACGGGGTAGTCGGGGGTTCCCGCTGGGTCGCGGTCGCCCTTTCGGCCTGTCGTTGTCTCTTTCCGGCTTACGAGGAGGCGGTCTTCGTAATGGTGGTGGGTGCGGTGGCAGCGATCGAGTCCACTCGCGGCCTGCTGGTCGCCTGCCTGCGCGCTACCGGCCGGACCGCCTACGCGATCAACCCGCTCGCAGTCGCTCGCTACCGCGAACGCCACACCGTCGCCCGGTCGGAATCCGACCACGCCGACGCACTGACCTTGGCGAACATCCTGCGAGATGACACCCAGTACCATCGGCCGCTGCCTCAGGACTCCGAACTCGTCCAGGCCATCGCGATCTTGGCCGGTGCCAGCAGGACGCCTCCTGGCACCGGCAGCAGCTCGCCAACCAGTTCCGCTCGCTCCTGCGCGAGTACTTTCCGGCGGCCCTCGCGGCGTTCCAGCTGAAGAACATCGGCCTGACCAGCCGGGAGGCCCGCGCCGTCCTGGCCGTCGCGCCGACCCCGAACCGGGCCGCGAAGCTGACCAAGCAGCGGCTCATCACCGTCCTGCGCTGCTCGGGCCGGGAACGGAACCTCCAAGCCTGGGCCGACCGGCTGCACGAGGTCTTCCGCGAGCCGCAGACGCGGCAACTGCCGATGGTCAAGAACGCCTTCGGCACGCAGGCCCTGGCCCTGGTCCTCCAGCTCGACGCCGCCTGCCAGGCCGTTGACCAGCTTGCCGAGACCACGGCCGAGACCTTCGCCCCAGCATCCCGACGCCGAGATCATCACCAGCTTCCCAGGCCTTGGCGATCTCAACGGCGCCCGCGTCCTGGCCGAGCTCGGCGACGACCGCGACCGATTCACCGACGCACGATCAGTGAAGGCCTACGCTGGCTCCGCGCCCATCACCCTGGCATCGGGCAAGAGCTATGTCGTCCACCACCGCAAGGTCAAAAACCAGCGACTCGCGGCCGCGGGCTTCGTCTGGGCCTTCGCCTCGCTGCGGTCGGCAGGTCCACGCGCCCACTACGACCACCGGCACGCCATCGGCAACCGGCACTCCAGCGCCCTGCGCAACACTTTCAGCCGAACGCTCGGATGCCTCCACCACTGCCTTCAGACCGGGCAGCTCTACGACGAGAACGCCGCGTTCGGCATCCGTCTCCAGGCCGCAGCTTGACGGCTTAGAGAGATCGGATGTCTGGTTGCACAAGTCTTGTCGATACCCCGAAGTGAACAAGCTGCCCCGCGCCGGGTTCGCGGCATTGGCTCATCCCACTGGCCCTCCTCCCGCATCGACATTCTCCCTTACCCCTCGCCGCGAGGTTCACGCTTCGTTGCTTACATAAGATCTATGCGACCTTCGCGAATATACGACAAAGACACGAGAAGGCGGGTTTGTGGGGGTGACCAGGTGGAACTCCCATTATGACGGAACAAAAGCCTCTCTCATAGCGAGAGAGTTGAATTACTCAGGGGAGAATATGGCAAGCGCAACCACGCAAAAAAGCGCACCTTCGTTTTCCGACTACGGATCGCAGATCCATTCCGGCCAAACTGCTCAGCAGATGGATCCGGCCAGTCTCTTCCCGCTCCTGGAGAAACTCTTCAGTCTCTTCCAGCAGCAGGGCCCCTCGGGACAGGTCGGAACGATGGGCACCACCTCCGGCGGGGGCCAGGTAGACCCGGCCGGTCTCCTCCCGCTCCTGGAGAAACTCTTCAGTCTCTTCCAGCAGCAGGGCCCCTCGGGACAGGTCGGAACGATGGGCACCACCTCCGGCGGGGGCCAGGTAGACCCGGCCGGTCTCCTCCCGCTCCTGGAGAAACTCTTCAGTCTCTTCCAGCAGCAGGGCCCCTCGGGACAGGTCGGAACGATGGGCACCACCTCCGGCGGGGGCCAGGTAGACCCGGCCTGGTTCATCCCAGTCCTCACGGGAATCCTCAGTCTCTTCCAGCAGCAGGGCCCCTCGGGACAGGTCAGGCCCATGGGCACCACCTCGGGCGGGGGACAGGTGGACCCGGCTGCCTGGTTCATCCCAATCATCGCGGGAATTCTCAGCCTTCTGCAGCAGCAGGGTCCGTCAGGGCAGGTCGCCCCGTCCTCGCTCTTCGGTCCCAACATGTGGGGATGCCCGCCTTGGGCGCGGGCGTGACGGTGGCGAGGTGTTCGCTGCTGGGATTGTGAGGCGAGGCGGAAGATGACCTCAAAGATGTCCGACCTATATACCATGGCCGGTTCTGTTGGTGACGGTGCGGTGCCCTTCGGCGATCAGTCAAAGGCGCAGAGTCGCATCGTCCTGGAGGGCGTCAACAACTGGCTACAGAGGACGGTTCCGCAGAGGCCGCAGTTCGCCGGACTCGTTCCGGTGGCGCTGGGGGCGGTACGGCTATACCGGGCTCAGAAATATCAGGAGTCGCTCTACCTCGCCCAGAGCATCGCGAAGATACTCGAGTATCTCGGCGAATCGGTCCCCGTTGAAGATGGGTAGTTCATCTGGCTCCGGACCGGCCGCAGGCCGGTCCGGAGGCACTCGATATGTCATGCGTGATGCGGACCACGGTCCTTCCATCCTGCTGGCTCAGGCAGCCGAATCTCTCGCCGCGGACCCCGAGGTCAGGTTCATACGTGCGATCGGTAACCCCGACGCACCGGTCCTGCTGGTTCTGGAGACCTCTCCCGCCCACGCCGAGGTGCTGCGGCGGAGATTCGGGAGAGACCTCGAGATCGAAGAGGACCAGATCATATGAATTCCGATCATGTGACCAGTTGAATTTCTAGCACAAGGGAAATCCCATGACTGACAGGGATAAGAAAGAAAGCAGCAAGCCGACGGGTCGGCCGCGCGGCCGAGCGAAGCCCTCCGAGGCGAACGAAGCGAAGCCTTCCGAGGCGGGCGAGCTGGCCTCCCGCCCTCAGCGCTACATGGTCAAGGCCCTGCCGGCGGCGCAGCTCACGCCGATGGGGGTGAACGTACCTCCCTTGAGCCCGTCCGCCCTGTTCCAGATGCTCGAGTCCGATCCGAACGTCGAGGTGAAGCAGCGTCTGGCACCGTCTCGCATCACCCCTTTCGGTACGGGCGAGATGCCCGGCACGGATCTCCTGGTCTGCGAGATGGAGGTCGACTACGCCAAGACGCTGCGCCAGTCGCTCCCGCAGGTGCGCATCGAGACCGACCGGCTGCTCTCCTACGCCCAGGCGCCCGTCATCTCGGAGAGTCGATCCGCCGGGCCACTGCAGCCGCTCGGCCTGCACCTCACCGTCACTTTTCTGGTCCGTGGCACCAGAGGGGAGCCTCTGCCGGCCGCAACGGTCATCGTCGTGGGGCACCAGGGCTTTTCCCAGGGGGTTACGGGAAATGACGGACGGACATCGATAACTCTCATCGGGGAGACTCCGCAATCAATTAAGTATGTCCAGTTCCTGCCGGCTGAAGGGTACTGGAGCCTCCAGGTGAACCGCCCCTCCCTGGCGGTGGGGCAGGACAATATCGTCTCCCTGAAAAGAAGCATTTCGGATACGTTTCCCGGCTTTCCGGAGCAGCGGATGTTCAGCTGGGGCGCGCAGGCCATGTCGCTGGACCGCATAAGTCCGACCCTGCGCGGCAAAGGCGTCAAGATCGCCATCGTCGACTCGGGGGTGGACGTCCAGCACCCCATTTTGGGCCGTGTCACCGCAGGTGTCGACCTCGTCGATCACGCACCCCGAGGATGGGCCGTGGACATCGTCCGGCACGGCTCCCACTGCGCCGGCGTGATCACCGGCACCGGGGAAGAGGGGATCTACGGCTTCGTCTCGGAGGCGGAGGTCCATGCCTGCAAGATCTTCCCGGGTGGCTACTTCAGTGATCTCGTCGCCGCCGTCTATTACTGCATCGACCAGCAGATCGATGTGATGAACTTCAGCCTCGGCGCCCAGGGGTTCTCCTCCGACGTCGCGGAAGCGATCGCTGCGGCTCGGCAGGCGGGGGTGGCCTGTATAGCCGCAACGGGCAACACCGCCGGCGCGGTCAGCTTCCCTGGGAACTTGCCGGATGTGCTGTCGGTGGCGGCCATCGGCAAGATCGGCACCTACCCCAAGGAGAGCACCCACGCCGGCGAGGTGCTGGGCCAGGCGAATTCCGAGGGCTACTTCGCCGCGAAGTTCTCCTGCCACGGGCCGGAGGTCGATGTCTGCGCACCGGGTGTGGCGGTCCTGTCGTCGGTGCCCGACGGCGGCTACGCCGTCTGGGACGGGACTTCCATGGCAGCCCCCCATGTCACGGGGCTAGCCGCACTCGTGCTCTCGGCTCGCGATGAGTTCCGCAGC
The DNA here is from genome assembly GCF_002995495.1 of Actinocorallia populi. Classification (GTDB taxonomy): domain Bacteria; phylum Actinomycetota; class Actinomycetes; order Streptosporangiales; family Streptosporangiaceae; genus Actinocorallia; species Actinocorallia populi. The sequence continues at coordinate 22,248 of NZ_PVZV01000016.1, forward strand.
GCATACGCCCGCCGCGATGCCCGCCGTGTCGACCGGCTGTTCCAGGTCCTGAAGGAAAGCTGCACCCCGATCGATCTCGGCGACCCGCACCGGACCGGTGCGGGGATGCCCGACGCCCTGCGCGCCCTAGAGCCCGTATCCCCGTCGTTCGCATCGCCGAACGACAATATCCGCCAACTGCTGGAACAACTCCTCAAGGCCCTGTCCTCGGGGGGTTCGGGAGGTGTCGCCCCAGCGTCGACTGCGTCTTCACTTTCCGCCCCTGCCCCCCTCGAAGAGGAGACCGACGTGCGGCGCACACTGAGGCAGCTGAACGAGGAGGTGTACGCCGCAGGCCTCAATGGCTACGGTCCGGACCCGCTCCTCTGACGGCCAGGCAGGACGCTCCCGCCCGGGGAAACCCGGGCCCTGCCCCCGCACTCGCCGGTTCACTCACCCGGAGACTCGCAGTCCGGCCGTCCGGCTCATCGAATTCATCAAGCCTCCGTTTGCATTGATAGATGGAGATTCCATGAGTGACGGGCATGCCTATTTCTTCAAGAAGAACCGCTACCTCCGCTACAACATCGCCAACGACGCTGTAGACGTAGGGCCCACCGAAATCGCCAACTTCTGGCCCGCCCTCCCCGCAGAATTCCAAGCCAACCTAGACGCCACGATCAACTGGGGCGACGGGCATGCCTATTTCTTCAAGAAGAACCGCTACCTCCGCTACAACATCGCCAACGACGCTGTAGACGTAGGGCCCACCGAAATCGCCAACTTCTGGCCCGCCCTCCCCGCAGAATTCCAAGCCAACCTAGACGCCACGATCAACTGGGGCGACGGGCATGCCTATTTCTTCAAGAAGAACCGCTACCTCCGCTACAACATCGCCAACGACGCTGTAGACGTAGGGCCCACCGAAATCGCCAACTTCTGGCCCGCCCTCCCCGCAGAATTCCAAGCCAACCTAGACGCCACGATCAACTGGAGCTGGGTCGACCGCTGGCAACTACTCGACATCGACCGGCGCTTCCTCTACGTCATGGAACGACTCGTCGAACGCTACGGATACACCGTGAACGGAGCAGCCGGGCTCGCCGGGAACCTCGGGGCCGAGTCCGGTGTGGTCCCTTCCCGTGTCGAAGGGAGCCATGCCGATACTCCGATGCGCTCCAAGAACTTCCAGGGCGTGATGACCGACCATGAACCAGATGACATCATGAACCGCAACGCCGCCGCGCACATCGGTCCCGCGCTGCCCGGCATCGGCCTCGCCCAATGGACCTCTGGCAGCCGACGCGCCAAACTCTTCACCCATCCATTCGGCGGAAGCGGTCTCGGCGCCCGCGTGATCTTCAATATGGACGCCCAGCTCGACTACCTCGCCCATGAACTGACATCCGGTTTCTCCGGCGTCCGAGCCGTCCTCATCAACCCCGCGGTGACGGTGAACGCCGCCTGCGACGAGGTCGTTTACAACTTCGAGGTCCCCGGGGCAATCCTGGAGAACGGGACCAAGCTCCCACGATCTGATCCCCGCGTCCAAAATGTCTTCGCCCAGCGCCGCACATGGGCGCAGCATGCTCTGAACGCCTACCATGCCGCTCATCCCTGAGCGGCGGCGTCCAGTAGGTGCCAGGCATCATCCAGGTGCGCAGCGTCTCCCCGGCTCGCAAGAAGCGCTGCGGGTCCATGTCCAGGCAGACGCCGTCGGGAGTGCCGATGAGGGGTCCCGGTAGCAATCGCCGAAAATCCAACGGATCTATCTCTGACCTGCACAGACGGAGCCCTGCCCGAAGGACCGGTGACAGTTCCCCTCGGCGAGTCCGCGCAGGTCAGCGACTACATCGGTGGATTCACGGCCGCTGCTACCGGGACCTCGACCCGAGCGGAGGGCCCACATGGGCCCAAAATCCACAATGGGTGGATCTTGAACAGCGGCATCTTCCCAGGTGTAGGTGTTGTTGGATAAGGAGTGAGCGACTTCCCTGCCACGCCGCCGCCCGCTGACGTTCCCGAGCCCGCCCAGCGGCCGGAACGACCATGGAAGCGGCGGGTGCTGATCGGGCTCGGCATCGCGGCCGCGCTCGCGTTCCTGTTCTTCCTGTTGTGGCCGGCCACAGCCTGGTGGGTTGAGCGCGTCGACGGCGTCGACCTGGACGCCAAGGACTTGGAGACCGGCAAGGACCGCCAGGCCCTCTTGGACAAGGCCCGCGGCCGATTCACCGCACTGGCCACCGGCATCCTCGCGGCCATCGCGATCATCTACACCGCCTCGAACGCCAGGTCCGCCCGTGATACGGCCAAGGCTGCAATCAGTAGCTCTGAGGCGTCCCACCGTGCCGCTGAGGCATCCGAACGCACCACCCAGGCCGCCTTCGACAGCGCCAAGGCTTCCCAAAAGACCGCCCGAGCCGCCATCCGCACCGCAGCCGCCACCGAGCGGGGCCTGGTCACCAGCCGGTTCACCGCCGCCGTCGAACAGCTCGGCAACACCAACCCCGCCATCCAGCTCGGCGGCGTCCACGCCCTAGTCGGCATCGCCGACGACGAACCCACCATGCGCCAGACCTGCATCGACGTCCTGTGCGCCTACCTGCGCCTGCCGTATGACCCCGACCCCGGCAAAGACGGAGACCTTCAGGACCGCAAGGCCTTCCAGTTCCAGCGGGAGGTCCGCCACACCATCCTGCGCCTCATCGGCAACCACCTACGCCTCCCCGATGACCACCCCCACTGCTGGTGCGGCCACGACTTCGACTTCACCGACGTCATCTTCGACGGCGCCGACCTCCACGAAGCCCGCTTCACCACCGGCCGCATCTCCTTCCGCGACGCCCACTTCTCCAGCGGCATGATCGACTTCGGAGGCGCGGAGTTCACCGGCGGCGAGGTCAGCTTCTGGGACGCAGAGTTCACCGGCGGCGAGGTCAACTTCGTGGACGCAGAATTCACCGGCGGCAGGGTCGACTTCTGGCGCGCCCACTTCTCCGGCGGCACGGTCGACTTCGGAGGCGCGGAGTTCACCGGCGGCGAGGTCAGCTTCTGGGGCGCAAAGTTCTCCAGCGGCGAAGTCAGCTTCGTAGTCGCGGAGTTCACCGGCGGCACGGTCGACTTCGTGGACGCAGAGTTCACCGGCGGCACGGTCGACTTCCGAGAAGCGGTCGGTGAACGGCTGAACGAGCTGCCTGGCCCAGGGGAAGAAATCCCTGCCGGGCTGCTGCTGCCGGAGGCATGGTTGTCGGCAGGGGAAGAAGGCCAGCCCACATGAGCCCAGAACCCTCAACGGAATCGGGGTGTCGGTAAGACTCGTGCAATCAAGTACAGGCGTTCGCATCTCTCCAGGTCAGGCAGGGCTTCCTGACCGGACAGAAGCAGCTTGTCTGCAGTCTTCGACGCCTGCGAGCAGTGCCCTCACCTGCATGAACGTCAACGCGTGCACCTCATGACAGCCTCGTTACCGACACCCCTCGTGCGGCGGGAGGTGGCGGCCGTGCCGTCAGACGTCGCCGCAGCGATCGCCGAGGACCAGGCCGTCATCGTCGAGGACGAACTCCTCTTGGCGGCCGAACGCGCCGACTACGAGGCCTGCCTGGTCGAGATGCGCGAGGAGCGCGAGGCATCGACCGGCCGTCCGTCCGGACGCCCGCTGCCGGACCGGCGCTGGCCCCACCCTGACTCCCGACCCGAGTGGAGGGCCGTGATCCGGGACACCGCCGGGACACCTGCCCCTCACCCGCGGGCGCGCCGCCCTCTAGCGTCGGTGTCCTGGACACGTCCCGCCTGCGCGGGCCACAGGTACGGTCGGGAACGGGGGCGGATATGCACGCGATGGGGATCACGGTGCGGTTCCCGGGCACCGGCGACGGGCGGGGCAAGACCGCCCGCGGCAGGGTGGTCGATACCGCCCGCACCCTGACGGCCGTCGTGTCGGCCGGGCTCCTGGCCGCGGGTTGCGCTGGAGCCGCACCATCGGCACCTCCGGGGCGGGCACCGCAGCCCCGGGATACGCCGGCGGCCCGGGATACACCGGCGGCCGGGGATCGGCCGCTTCCGGTCCGGGTGACCTCGGCCCCGGAGACCACCGACCACATCGCGGTGGACGAGTTGCTGCCCAAGCGGCCCACGCGGGGCGGGTTCGCCGCTCGGGCGCTGTGGGAGGTGCGCAAGCAGACCATCATGATGCCGCGGATCTTCGCCCCGACGACGGGAAGCTGCGAGGACGAGGACTTCGCACCGGCCCCCGGACGGACCCTGCGCTGCACCGTCACCTACAGGGGCGTCGAAGTGCCCTGGAAGGTGACCGTGCTGTCCGAGATCGAATGGGATGCGCCGTGGTACCACTCCGGTGAGGAGCACCTGCAGTTCCGGGCCACCCCACTGCGGGCCCTGCTGACCGAGGAGGCCGTTCATGCGGCCGTCCTGGCCTCCTTTCCGCGCGAGCAGCGGCGTTGCACCGAGATCCCCGCGGTGACGCTCGTGGACGTCGGTGCCTCCACTGGATTCCGCTGCCAGTACCGCTATAAGGGGCTCACGGACGACTTGTACCACTGGCAAGGCCTGGACGTCCGCACCGCTGCGGACGGGACCCTGGACCTGCACGCCGAGGGCTGAGCGCAGGGCGGCCACGCCCGTCGCGTGCCGCCTCGGCGGTGACGGATCGTCCTGGCCGGTGTCGGGGTGTCGGTAACGAGGCTGTCATGAGGTGCACGCGTTGACGTTCATGCAGGTGAGGGCACTGCTCGCAGGCGTCGAAGACTGCAGACAAGCTACTTCTGTCCGGTCAGGAAGCCCTGCCTGACCTGGAGAGATGCGAACGCCTGTACTTGATTGCACGAGTCTTACCGACACCCCAACCCTCAGCTGGGACGTCGCCGCGAGCATCCCCAAGCTGGCCGGCGGCCACGACCTGGCCATCACCATCTGCCAGGCCTTCCTATACGAACTCTCCTACTCCAAGGAACTCCGCAACAAAACCGGCGGCGAACTCCCCTGGTACGGGATCGGCACCCCCGTCGCCCAGATGCTCGCCTGGCTGATCCGCCACGACCCGACCACCGCCCGCCTGACCGTCGAGCAGATCATCGGTGAGACCCTGCGCCAGCTGGAGATCTCGCGTGAGGTCACCGAGCGCTCCATCGCGACCGCCCTGTCCCTGGACGGCGACTTCGACAAAGCAGTCCTCAAGGACTTCCTCAACCGCGTCTTCACCCCCAAGACCACCACGTAAGCACAACGAGGCGCCGGGCAGGAACTGCCCGGCGCCTTAACGTTGTACGTCCGGCTCCGGGATCGCACACCAGCCAGATGACGACGTCGCAAAAGGGTGCTGCCGCAGCTGACGAACGCCTCGGGACGGCGACACGTTTCTCAACACCCGCCAGGACGACCTCGCCGTCCCTCCGGCGGCTTGAGGAAGGTCTTCGAGAACCGATCGATTTACAACGCCTACCCGGCAGAGCTGTAGCCGCGACCGGTGAAGTTCGGCCTGAGGCGAGGCCGTAGGCAACTTGAAGATCACCGGCGGATGCGACCGACTACAACGACGACCGCATCGCTGATCGAGATGAGCTGGTCAGGTAACCGCGAGCTCATCGAGACTCCCCCTCGTCGTTCTGCGCGTCCGCCCCTTGCGCGCATCCAAGACCAGCCCGCAGAGCATGCACAATCCCGCAGCAGATTCGGTTTGCACACTTCGCAGGTTTCTCGCCTCTTTGTGGGTGATGGTGGCGGTGAGGCACCGAGGCCCGCCGCGTCGACAATGAGGGGAAGGTGTTCGGGATGCTCTCCTTGGCGCCGGGTGAGTGGGTGGTCGTCTTCGCCGCGCTCACCCAGCTGCTGGTCCCGCTCGTCACCGGGGCGGTGCAGGTTCTGGCGGAGCGAGCTCGCCGGACGACCCTGCTTGCCGTCATCCGGAAGCTTCCGCCGGGCCACATGCTGGTCGAGGAACGGACGGACGGGAGCCGGCTGACGATGCGAGGTCGCCGGTGACCGCCGCCGCGCTCGATCCGGAATCGTCTTCCGACGATGCGGACTTGGAGAGCATCTACGGCAAGCTCATCGAGTCCCAATGGCCGCGGCTGATGGCACTGTGCCTGGTGAACAACCGGTCGGTTCAAGAGGCCGAGGACATCGTCCAGGAGGCGTTCGTCAACCTCTACCTGCGCCATCAGCGGCACGGACCGGTCAAGGCGCCCACCCCCTACCTGCGGGCCATCGTCACCAACCTGCTGAAACGCGGCCACCGCAGGGAGCTGCCCACGCAGGACGCTGGAGCCTCGGAGGTCTCCCGGCTTCCCGGAGAAAGTGAACTCGAAGGGCAAACGCTCATCCGTGCCGCGCTCGACCAGCTCCCCCGCCGGAGCCGCACGGTGTTCACCCTCGACCTGGAGGGCTACACCACGAGGGAGATCGTCTGCCTGCTCGACATGAAGCCGAGCACAGTACGGTCCCACCTGCGCCATGCACGCAACGCGTTGGCCGCATGGTGGGACAAGCAGGGAAAGGAGTTCCGATGAGCGACGAGACCGTTGACGAAGTCCTGCGCGACAACTACGAGACCCTGGTCGTCGGCATCCGCGCTGAGGCCGATCTGGCTGCGGTGAAGTCCTCGATCTTCGCGGCGATGCGCGCCCGAGGGCCGCTCCCCCAAGCCGCGCCGCCCGCGCCTCCTCTCCCCGCCCCCGAACCGCTGCCCGTGTTCCTCACGGTCAACGAGGCCGCCACCATGATGAACGTCAGCAAGATGACGATCTACCGGCTAGTCCACGCAGGCGAACTACCCGCCATCCGCGTCGGCCGCAGCTTCCGCATCCCCGAACCCGCCGTCCGCGACTACCTCCGCCATTCCCACCAAGACAGCCAGGTGTGCTGAAGCAAGCAGCCGACGAACCGACCCCCCAGGCCGTCAGGCGGCCGAACACGGGAAACCGCGCCTGGCCGAGTATGCGGCTGTTGGCGCGGTGTTGAACGCCGGGGTGAGGTCATCGGCCGATGGTCTGGTGAAGGAGGCCGATGGTGCCGCCGAAGGCGGAGCGGCCGCCCGGGCATCGGAGAAATCCTCGTCGGTGGGCGAAATGCCGCCCGGGTGCGTCTGAAGAGGCGTGTGGAGCGAGATATGGAGCTGGATATGGGCAAGAGGCGTGTGGAGCGAGATATGGGCAAGTGGGTGGGTCGGAAGGGCGGCCAAGTGGGTAGCCGTCAGTGTCCTGGGAGCCGGGGCTGTCGCCCTGGTGTTGTGGGTGGCCATCGGGCCGGGCGCGCTCTGGGTGCTGGAGAGCGCTGACGGCGTCAAGGGCCTGACCGGCAAGGACCGGGCCGAGGCACTGGACCGGGTGCGGGGACGGGCGATCGCGATCGGGACCGGGCTGATCGCCCTAATCGCGATCTACTTCACCGCCCGCACCGCCCACGCCGCCCTGGCCAGCAGCGCCGCCGCCCAGCAGACCGCGGCCGCGACTGAGCAGGGCATGGTGACCGGCCGCTACACCGCCGCCATCACCCAGCTCGGTGACAAGGACAGCCTCGACATCCGCCTGGGCGGCATCTACGCCCTGGAGCGCATCGCCACCGACTCGATGCGCGACGACCCGGTCATTGCCGAAGTCCTGGCCACGTTCGTCCGCGGACACCTCGAAGACGACGACGCCCGTCGCTCCCTGCCCGAGGCCGACCCCCAGCGCTACCGGCTGCGCGCCGACCTGCGCGCCGCCCTGGCGGTCCTGGGCCGCCGCTCCCACGACAACAACTTCTTCCACTCCGACCTGTCAGGCCTAGACCTCCACCAACTCGATTTGTCCCGCATCACCTTGGCCCGCACCAATCTAGTCAGCGCGGACTTGAGCGGCGCGGATCTGCACGACGCAAATCTGTACTTCGCGGACCTGCGCGGCGCGGACCTGACTGGCGCGGACCTGCGCGGCGCAAAGCTGGGCGGCACGGACCTGCGCGGCGCAAAGCTGGGCGGCGCAAAGCTGGGCGGTACGGACCTGCGCGGTGTGGACCTGCGCGACGCAGACCTACGCGACGCAGACCTGCGCGGCGCAAAGTTGGACGGCATGGACCTGCGCGGTGTGGACCTGCGCGACGCAGACCTAAGCGACGCAAAGCTGGGCGGCGCAAAGCTGGACGGCATGGACCTGCGCGGTGTGGACCTGCGCGACGCAGACCTACGCGACGCAAACCTGCGCGGCGCGGACCTAGGCGACGCGGACCTAAGCGGCGCGGACCTGCGCGGCGCAAAGCTGGGCGATGCCGATCACGAAGGCACATAAGGACTAACGCCTGGGTGTTGTAAATCGATCGATTTACAACACCTACCCAGGCGACAGCCTTCGCGCACCGGTGAGGTCCACGCTGTGCAGGTCTATGCGGCTCAGGTCGATGCGGCTCAGGTCCGCGTTCCTCAGGTTTGTGCCACTCAGGTTCGCGCCACCTAGGTTCGCGCCGCCTAGGTTCGTGCCGCTCAGGTCCGCGCCGCGCAGGTTCGCGCCGCTCAGGTTCGCGCCGCTCAGGTTCGCGCGGTTCAGCTTCGTGGTCCGTAGGTCCACACCGCTCAGGGGGTCCAGCCCACATACGCCCAGAACCCACAACAGGTGGATCTTGAGCGGCCGACGTACCGGATAACGGGTCCAAGTCGTGCGGTCACCTCGGTGGTGGAAGCACAGGTCAGCAGCAGCCGCCGGGCCCGATTTTCGTGGTAGCAGCCTCTTATCGCGTACATGGAATGGTCGAGCGACCTGTCCGGTGAGGCGCCGGCTCCGCCTGACCGTGCCACCGGGGTGCGGTGATCAGGAAGCTGATGCCTGATCCGGCTGAAGCTCGATCCAGTAGTACCGTGCCGGACCGAGCCCGGTGTTCCGCACTCCCTCAAGGACACCGCGGTTACGCTCGATCGTCGCCGCCGAGGCGAGGTTGTCGTCTGCGCAGACCAGCAGCACCCGATCCAAGCCCAGTGCCCGGGCCTCCTTCAACATCTGGCCCAGCGCCCAGGTGGCCAACCCGCGCCCTCGTGCGGACGGCCGGACGCCATAACCGATGTCCCCGAACGCGCTGCGCTCGTGCCGCAACGCGATCCCGCCGAGCACCCGGTGGTCCTCGACGATCCAGCGGTACGTGCACCCCGCCCGCTCGGCCTGCGCCTGGCCGACCAGTCTCGCCACCCAGTCCGCGAACCCGGAGGCCGACTCGACCTCGTCTCCCGGCTCCAGCCCGAAACCGTCCTCGTGGACGCCGGACCCCCACTCCTCATGCGCCTCCAGCCAAGCGGAGTGCAGACGAGCGGTCGGCTCGATCAACTCGGGCATATTGCGACGATACTGGTCCGGTCGCACACCAGCGCTGCCCATCGTGGAACTCACTCCGTCGGCCAAAGCAGCGAGCTGCGGAAACGTGGTTTCGTTGTGGAAATTGACCTTATGTGGGCTGGATCCCTACTGGCCGTTCCAATCCTCCTCGCGGGCCTGCTGGCACGAGCCGTGCTCGCGGGTGTGGCAGCGCGCCGAGCGCACCGGGCCCGTGCCGCGGTACTGCTCGGACGCCTGCAAGCAGCGCAACCACCGGCTGACGCGGCCGATGTCCAAGACGGCGCGGGCCCGGCACCTGCGCGCGCAGAAGGCCCGACACGAGGAATGGACGGCCTGGGGCGCGCAGGCCTGGCGCCAGGACTAGGAGGAGCAGCGCCGGTGGGAGGACGACTGGTGGCAGCGCTCCGCGGGGGCAGCCTGGTCGGGCGGTGAGGACGCGCGGGCCACGGTGTTCCGGCTCGCCGACCTGGTCGACGACGGGACCGTGCCGCTGACGCGGGCGTTCCGGGCCGCCAGCAAACGCTGCCATCCCGACCTCGGCGGGGACGCGGCCGACCTCGATGCCCTGGTCAAGGCCCGGGAGGTGTTGGAGCGGGCCGGCGCCTGGACCTGACCGCGGCGGTCACCGCCGCTCCTCCTCCTTTCGTCGCGCGTCGGCGGCGAGGCCTCGCCCGATGAAACACCCGGGCCCGCGTCGATATTCGTCGCACGGAACTCGTGGCGGCCGTCGCGACGGATCAGCCGGGGGCGGGCTGCAGCGGGTCGGGTTGCTCGCGCTGCAGCCGCATCTCGGTCAGTCCCGTCTCGTAGTCGTCGCGTTCGGCGGCCAGGAGCTGTTCGTCGGCGAGGGCCTCGGTGTGGTCGGCGGCCGCCAGGGCGCGGGCGTAGGCGATGTCGGTGGCTACGAGTTCCTGCAGCTCGATGGCGGCCTGGGCCAGGATCTCCTCGATCTCGGCGTCCTTGGCCTGCTCCAGCTCGTCCTGGGTGATGGGCCGGATGCGGGCAGGGGCGCTCAGGTGGCGTGGCGCTCGCTTGGCGCCGGGCGGCAGGGGTCGGCCGCGCCGGGCGGGCTGCTCGGTCGGCTCGGCTGTCTGGGCTGCGGCGGCCTTCTGGGCGGCCTGCTCGATGGTGGCGTCCCAGCTGGCGATGAGGGAGCGCCAGATAGCGCGGTCGGCCTGGTGGGCGTCGATGAGCTCCTGGCGGCGAGTGAGGGCGTCGACCTCGACGGCGACCTCGTCCAGGGTGCATCGGCCGCGTCGCCACAGGCCGGGCCCGGCGCGCTCGGCCAGGCCGTGCTCGGCCAGCCGGGTCAGCGCCCGGGTGACGGTGGAGGAGCCCAGGCCGGTGACGCGGGCGAGCTCCGCCGGGGAGAGGGGCGTGGTGCCCAGGGCGTCGTAGACGAGGCTGGCCGGCACCTTCAGCACCAGGAAGACCGGGTGCAGCGCCTCGATCCGGCCCGCTCGCCACGACCTCCAGGCCGCCTCGCTCTCGTACTTCTTGGGGATGACCAGCAGGTACGCGTCGGCCTGCTCGCGCCGCCCGCGACGCACCAGGTCCACGAACGCGTTCGGTCCGCTCGCCAAGGTCTGCAGGAGGCTCGCGACGGTCGTGTAGTGGACTCCGGTCATCAGTGACAGGTTGCGCGCGCCGAACTCGATCGTGGTCGCTCCCGACATCTGCGCCGCGGCGCCCAGGGCCTTGAGCAGGGACAGGATCGAGGCAGCAGCCCCTCCCCACTCGGCCAGCATCTCCGGGTCCTGCTGAGCGATGCGGACCGCGTTGTGCCACTGGCGGATCTGCTGGTACTGGGTCAGCTGCCCGTAGGCGACGGGGTGCCGGACGGGGAGATCACCCAGCAGCTTTACGTTGTCAGGGTCGTCGGTTGTTTCTGCGGGCAGGGAGGGGGGCGGCGTAGGAACAAGCCCACTGGTGTAGGAATCTGGGCCAGCCTCCCCCCTTCGAGTCTCACCGGCGATTTTTTGCCAGAGGTGCTCGGCGGCGCTCTTGCCGCGCCAGCCGCGCTTGCGCTCCCACAGCACCGCCAGGCCGGGCCAGCACCCGCCGGGGGCCATGGACTGCTCCACCTCGTGGAAGCGCCACCCGCGGTAGAACAGGGCGCCGAAGAGGGCCATGCGGGCCTGGTGGCGGGTGGCGTAGCCGTGGGCGGCGTGGTCGCCGGTGCGCGCCAACTCCTCCAGGCGGGGCGGCAGCGGACGGGCGCCGCCCGGGCGGGGGGACCAGTGGTAGCCGCGCCCGTCGACCGGCGCCCAGCTGCCCGCTGAGGGCACCAGCACGTTGCCGCCGCGGGCCGCGGCCGCCAGCTCGGCCTCCAGCTCCTCGTGCAGCGCGTTCCACGCCGCCGCGCCGTTGGGGCGACGGGCGACGTCGACGGCCGCGGCCAGGCTCATCCCGTGCAGGCGCAGGTAGCCGCTCAGACGGCCGTCGCGGACCTTGTGCGCAGCACCGGGGGGACGGATCTGGGAGTCGGGCTGATACATCGGCGCCGGGTCGATGACCGGGAAACGGCGAGAAAGCGCCTCGGCCAGCTCCCGCAGCTCCCGGAACGGCCGCGGCAGGGAGAAGGGGATGTAGAGGTGGAAGCCTCCGCTGGGAGAGCGGTCGAGGATGTAGCGGCAGCCCGCCCGACCCAGCAGGACGGCCACCCGGTCGACCACCTGCACCAGGTGACCGCGCCGATCGGTGATCTGCTCGGGCACCCGACCCATGTCCACATCCAGCACCACCATCCGGCCCGTCCCGGCGTGCACGTCACCGACGGGGATGGTGGCGGGCTGGCTGGGCAACTCGGTGCTCAGCGCCACTTCCAGACGCCTGCGGCCCTCGTCCTTGCAGCGCGGGAAGGTCTTACCGCCATCGGGCGAGCGGCGCATCACCGCACGGCCCGCCAAAAGCGGAGCCAGGGCCGCCCACGTCTGCGCGGCCGCAGCGCGCTCGGCCGACGGCTCGACCGCCGACGCGCCCGTCGTGCGTATCAGCGGCTGACCTGGGAAGACTTCCCCAGGGATCTGGAGATCAGAGGCGGTCTGACCGCCCCTGGTCTCGGGGCGGTCTGGGCCGGCCTCACGAAGCGGTGCTATCGTGGGCTCCATTCGTGGCAAGGGCCAGTGGGCATGCAAAAGCCCTCTGGTGGTGAACCGGCCGCCGGCAAGCGGTCGGAGATCCGTCCCAGATGAGGATTGGCAGTCCTCGGGACGGTGGATTTTGAGTGGGTAGAGGCGTCGTTCCTGGCAGGGGCGGGCGCCTCTTCTGCTTTTAGATCACGATCACTCCCGCGTTCGGCGCAGACGAAGAAGCCCAGCGTCCCAGCAGCGGCGCATATGGACACGCAGGCATGCCGGACAGCCGGGCGGTAAGAGAAAACGAGGGTTTCGGCGCGGGAGGCGCGCTCGAGGTTTGCGCCGTTATCGGCGTGCCGCGTGTTGCGGCTCTTGCAAGGGCAGGTACCCTCATGCTCGTAGCTCCGCTGTTGTAGGTCAAAGCTGCGGTGGAGCTCGGAGCTCGAACCCCGGCCAGGGTTCTTGCTCCAGACAACGACGACGAGTCGCTGTTCACCGGCTGCTACTCCGGTGGGCGACGAGTCGTCGTTGTTGTTTTGTAGGGGATTGTGCCGCGAGTGGATCACGGCAGGTCCCGTGAGGCACGCTACACCCACAGCAACCTCAGCGGCACCTGACACGCCAGTGCCGCCACGTCGAAGTCGCGCGGTGGGCGTGGCTTCGGTCGTCAAGGCCTTCGGCTCACGGCCGTGCGGCCACGCTCCTTCTGCAAAGACGAGAGGGCCATACGGCCTGGTCAGATGCGTCGGCAGGCAGCATGGACCATCGGGTGTGCTTACGTCGCGTGGCACGAACCCGCCCGGCAGGCGAACCGATCGATTCTTCGCGTTCATGCACTTATCGGTCATGACGTGACAGGCGGTGTGGGGAATCGTGACATCGGGGTCCCGGCTTTTATCGGCCGTTTGCGGACCCGCCGGGAGCGCCGACGTGGCCGCCTGCAGGGGGATGCGAGCGGCTCCGGTGACGTCGGCGGCGGGCGGGTGGAGCGGTGGTGTGCTGGTCATCTCGGCTTCCCGGGGCTGGTGTGACTCGTACGGCCGAAGAGAGCCCGGCCGGGCGGCCGGGCCGGGGTTCAGTCGGTGATGCGGTCCAGGACGTCGTCGGCGCGGCCAGCCAAGAGGTTGACGGCGGTGGTGGTGTCGCGGGTAATGCTCAGCAGCGCGACAGCGGCGGCGAGGATGACGTCGCACAGCTCGCCCTGAACGTCGGCGAGGTCGGCGTTCACTCCCTTGCGCGGGTTCTGGCCCTGCAGGCCGATCCAGGCGCTGATGGCCTCGCCGTACTCCTCGCCGATCTTGAGCAGGCGCAGGGTCTGCTGCAGGTCGTCGTCTCCGCTGTGGCGGTCGAGCCAGTCGACGACTTCGGCGGCGCTGTCCCAGACGTAGTCGCCAATCGGCTCGCGGGTCGTGGTGTCGGTCATCAGGTTCTCCTTGGAGTGTCTGAAGAGAGAAAGGTGTGGGGATCGGGCGGATTGTGAGCTCGAGCCGGAATCTTTTTTGCGGAGCTGGTGTGACTCGGCGGGCCGGAGAGAGCCCGATCCGCGGGGTGCGGGCCGGGCCGGGGTCAGGCGGGGGCGTACAGGCCGCGCTCAGGGCGGGTGACGGCTTCGTTGTTGGCCAGGCCGATGAGGGCGTTGCGCACCGAGCCCAGGCGCACGGTCTTGCCGCCGTCGGCGTTGACGGCCTCGAAGATGGCTTCGGCGTCCATGGGGTTCTCGGCCTTGCCGAGGACGGCCAGGACGCGGTCGTCCAGGCGGGTTGCGGCGGGGCTGCCGCCGCTGGGCGGCGTGCCGTCCGTGGCGGCCGCGGCTGCGGTCGGCGGCGGCTGCTCGCCCCGCAGTTCGTCGCACAGCTTCTTTATGGCCTCGCGGTCGTGGCGGGCCTTGTAGGCCTCGCCCGCGGCCTTGTGAGAAGCGGCCTCCAGACGGGGCGGCTCGTCGTCTCCGTAGAGGGCCAGGATCTCGGGGTCCAGGCCCGGGCTGGGGGAGATGGGGCCGATCCGGAAGTGGCGCATCATCGAGGTGGGTCGGGGGCCAGACAGCAGGTAGCCGGTGCCCTGGGTGCCGGGCCCGTCTTCTTCGTCGTCGTCTTCGTCCACGTCGAACTGGCTGGTCAGGTCGCGGGCGCGCAGCGTCTTGGGGATGGGCATGAGCTGCTCGCCGGCGGGCAGCAGCCCGTCGGAGACGAGCTGGCGCATCATCGACGACGACCAGCGCAGCAGGGTGACCTCGCCCTCCTTCAGCATCGCCCGCAGGGTGTCTGAGCCGCCGAGCTCTTCCAGGTGGGAGGCCTGCGCGGCCAGGCCGATACCGACGCCGACGGAGCGGCCGGTGCGGCCGATCTCGCGGATGAGGTAGGTGCCTTCGTCGCGGTAGGCGCTGCCCTTCTCCAGCAGGCGGTTGGCTTCGTCGATGCGGACGTGCAGGAGCGGGTCGGGGTCGTTCAACACGAACGCGGAGCGGCCCATGGCGCTGTAGCGGGCGCGGCGGTCTTCGATGACGGCCACGGCGGCGCGCAGCATGAGGATGGCCTCCTCCAGGCTGTCGCCGGGCCAGTCGACGTTGTCCTTGGCCTCGGGCACGGACTGGCCGCCTTTGAGGTCGGCGAGCCAGACCACGATCCCGTTGATCTTCTCGGCGGCCAGCTCCAGCTGCAGCGTCCTGCTCTTGCCGGCGCCGGTGGTGCCGAACAGCAGGAAGCGCTGCGCGCTTCCGGTGCTGACGTCGAACAGGCGCTTCTTGACCGGGCGGCCGTTGTGGTAGCGGCCGACGGTGATGCGGCCCGCCTTGTCCATCACCAGGTCCTCGCGGGCGACGGGACGGACTTCGGCGAGGGGGTTGGAGGGGTAGATGGTGATGAGGCCGCGCCGCACGCCGTCGGTCTCCACGGCGATCCTGGTCGGGTCCGCGATGTCCAGGGCGGAGCACAGGGCGGTGAGGTCGTAGCGGATCACCTGGCCCTGGGGGACCTCGATGCGCAGCTCCACGATCTCTTCAGCGTTGGCCAGCAGCATCATGCTCATGACGGGGCTTCTCCTTAAACGAGGGCGGTGGTGTCGGAGTTCTTGACGAGAGAGGGCCGCTCGGCCTCGGCCGCAGCGGTGGTGGGGCGGCCGACGCGGATGCCGGTGATGACGGCGCCGGGCATCGCGGCCGGGGCGATCTGCTGCGCCCAGATCTCGGCGGGGTCGTCGCTTGCTTCCTCGGCGGTCTGGCCGATGCTCAGCCGCCGCACCCCGGCGCCCCGGCCGGGCACGGGGGTGACCTTGATGAGGTCCTCGGGGACGTCCATCAACGCACTGAGGCGCTTGATGGAGATGTCCGGGACGGGCTCGCCAGGCAAGGTGGCGCGGATGACGGCCTGCATCGTCTGTTCGCCGGTCTGCTCGATGGCCTCCAGGCGGGTGCCGGGGGCGGCGCCGCCGGTGGTGGCGACGCGCTGCGCCCACCAGGCGGCGGCCGGGTGGTCGTAGACCTCCTGCAGCACCACGTCCGCTGAGACGACGGCCGCAGGCGGCGGAGGCGGGGAGACCATGCGGCGGGCGGTGCGGGCCGGGCGCAACAGCCACGTGCCGACCGTCCAGGCGGCCAGGGCCAGGGCCTCGCCCCAGTGCACGCCGGTGATGAGACGCTCGGCGACCAGAAGGGCGGAGAGGCTGATGCCCGGCATCAGGTACAGCACCGAGGTGGTGGCCTTCTGGTGGCCGGAAGGCTGGCCGAACCGCAGGCCGAGCAGTCCGGCGCCGGTGACGGCCGCGGTGCCCAGCAGCACGGGCCCGAAGTTCTCCGGGGCGATCATGACGACGCCGGCGGCGGTTGTCCCGGCAAGGGTGGTGATGCGCCCCGTGGCGTCCCGGACGACGTCGATGCGGCGGCGGGCGTCCTGCAGGTGGGGGGTGTCGGGGATCTCGATGGTCAGCGAGCGCGGCGCGGACATGACTGTTGGTCTCCTTCCAGGAGGGGTCAGCGGTTGCTGTAGAACTGGGCGTCGGCCATGGGAACGGGCATGCCGTTGGCCGCCCCGGCCACCGAGCCGTAGTCGGCCCGGTGGGCGGCGGCGGTGGCTTCGAAGAGCACCGAGAGGTCTTCCAGACTCGTGGCCATCGCCTCGGCCTCCTCCAGCACGCTGCGCATCACGGCCGCGGCGTCGCGGTGCTCGGCGACGGTGTCGACGTCGACGACCAGTGCGGCCATCTGGTCGGCCAGGCGGTCCACCGACTCCGAGCAGCCCTCGACGTAGCGGTAGGTGGAGCGGACCTGCTCCGACAGGCCGCGCAGCTTCATCCCGGCGGCGGCCAGCTGGACGAGGAGGACGCCGTAGCGCACCGCATCGCCGGCCACCGCGACCGCAGTGGCCACCAGCCCGCCGCCGCTGTCGCTGCGTTCGATCTCGGTCATGACCGGCTCCTATTCGTTGTGGTAGTCGCGCTCGGCGGGGCGGGCGTGGCCCGCATCCCGCACAGCGTCGGCCAGGCCCTGGTGGCGGGCGGCGGCGTTGGTGCCGGCGGTGGAGATCGACTCGGACGCGGCGGGCAGCTTCTCGGCGATGGCCTGAGCGCGGGCCTTGACCGTGACGACCTTGTCCATCAAGGCCAGGACCATCCCCTCCAGCACACCGGGGACCTTGAGGTCGACGATCTCGGCGTGCAGGACCTCCAGCTTGGAAAACAGCCGGTCACAGGCCTCTGCGGAATGCAGGGCCTCGGTGACGCCGTCGGTGATCTCAGCGGCCATGTCGGCATCGGCGTCGATGACGTCGTAGATGGTCAGCTCGGCATCGGCGTACTGGGTGTTCAGACGGCCCATCTGCATCGCGGTCATGGTCTCTCCTTCACTAGGGCCCTCAGACGCGGGCACGAACGGGACTTCACCGGCCGCATCGGGGCGCTGTGGCTGGTCCTGGTCGAGCCGCTCAACGGTGGTCTGCACCGTCGTGTCGGCCCGCTGCGGCGGACGCATGTCCTGCCAGGTCGGCAGACCCGGCACAGAAGGCGCCTGCCTCTCACCGCGCTCCCGCGGCTTCTCTCGCTCGGCCTCCTCCCAGACGGCCTCCACCACTTCCTCTTCCGGCCCCTTGACCTCCGGCACCCGCTCCGCGGCCTTCGCGCCGTCAGCCTTGGTGCCGGGTGCCTCGCCGTCGGTCTTCGCGTCGCCGGTCTTCGTGCCGTCGGTCTTCGCGCCATCGGCCTTCTTGCCGTCCGTCTTCGCGTCCGCGGTCTTCGTGCCGTCGGTCTTCTTGTTGTCCGTCTTCGCGCCGTCGACCTTCGCGCCGTCGACCTTCTTGCCATCGGTCTTCGCGCCGTCGGTCTTCGCGTCCGCGGTCTTCGTGCCGTCGGTCTTCTTGTTGTCCGTCTTCGCGTCGCCGGTCTTCTTGCCATCGGTCTTCGCGTCGCCGGTCTTCGCGCCATCGGCCTTCTTGCCATCGGCCTTCTTGCCATCGGTCTTTTTGCCGGAGGTATTGCCGTCGGCGTTCTTCTTCTGTTGCTTGGAGTTGCCGTCTTGAGCGTCCTGGTCCTTCTTCCAGAACCGGCGCTTGCTGGTCTGCTTGCCGTTCGGGGAGCTGGTGGAGGATGCGTCCGTCCCGCCCTTGCGGCCTGCCTTGGGGTTAGAGACGCTGCCCGTCCGGCCGTCGCTACCGGTCTTGCGCTTGGTGGCGGCCGGGGAGCCCAGCAGGCCCTTGGAACCACCGCCACCCTTGGAGCCGCCGCCGTTGGTGCCCTTCGCCGCGGTCCCGTTCGAGCGTGTGGCGGTAGCGGTCGGTGCGGGTTTGGCGGCGGCGCGGGCCTTGTCGGCCTCGGCCTGGGCCTTTTCTGCCAAGGCCCGCTTGTGGGCGGCGCGGGCCCGCCAGCTCGCCCCGGCCTGCCACATGCCGCGGGCACCGGCGATGCCCAGTGCGGTCATCATCGCCAGGCCGACCGCGACGGTGTCGCGTGCGGTGGGGTGGTCGGGATCGTAAGCCGGCGGCTCGAATTCGCCCTCGTCGTCCTCGACATCTCCGTCGCCGGGCAGGGAGATCGCGGGCATGGTCAGGTGCAGGGGCGGGGCCATGTCCCGCGCGTCGGGCATCCGGGGAGCAGGGGGCACCGGAACATCCCCGCCGCCATCGCCGTCGGCCGGGGCGGGCTCGGGGGCGGGGTCGTTGCGCAGGAACGCCGGCAGGCCGACGCGCGGGAAGGTCAGCACATCGGCGCCCGTGGTCTCGTCGCGGCCGGTCATGACACCCGCCTCTTGGCCTCGGCCTGCTCGCACTGCTCGGCCCAGGTGGCCAGCAGACGCGCCAGGTCCTTGAGGGCCTCGTCGCTGCCGGTGGTGCGCTTGATGCGCATGGCGGCGGCCTTGGCGCGGTCGACACCGACCGCGACGTAGTCCTCGGCGCTCTGGCAGGCGGCGTACTTGCCCTGCCAGTGCTCGGCGATGTTCTGCAGCCGGCGGATCTCCGGCGACAGCTTGCGGGGGGCTCGCCTGCTCATGCCGACCACCGCTCATCCCGGACCATGTCCATGAAGCCGCGACGCGAGCCCTCAGAGCTCTGGTCGGCCGACGGCAGGGGCGGGGCGCTGCCGGGCCGCGGCTGCACCGCGGGCCGGCTGCGGCCGCCCAGCGGCGGAGCCTGCTTGACCTGGCGGGCGGCCTGGCGCAGCGCGGGCAGCTCGTGGCGGCCCTTGCGGTAGCGGGCCTCCAGCTGGTGGGTGAGCTGCGCAGCCTCTTCCAGGTGCTCCTGGATGCGGCCGAACGGGCTCTTGACCCAGCGGTGCCGCCACCAGGCTTCGAAGCTGCCGTAGCCCTCCGGCGGGTTGGCCTTCCACATCGCCTCCGCGTCGCGCCGGATACGGGAGACGTAGTCGGCCTGGCCCTCCAGAATCTTGCGCAGCTGGGCGCTGAACGCCTTCATCATCTCCGGGTCATCGAGCATGTCCCCGGACCACTCGGACTCGTTGGTCATTCGGTCGTCCCCTTTCGAAGAAGTTGCGGGAGTAGAGAGGTACGGGCCTCGTCCATCCGGCCGGAGCAGGTGTCCGGCGGGCTGGGCTGGGTCCGTGCCGGGGCCCGGCCGGGGGGCGCAACCCCTCGGCCGGGCTCGCGGGTCAGTCCGTCTCGCCTCGCATCACCGCCTCAGCGGTGGAGGTCAGGAACCAGAAGAGGACCGTCATCACCACGCTCAGGACGGTCAGGCCGAAGGCGACCTTCCAAGGCCAGGACGTCGCCAGGAACAGCACGACGGCCGGTGCCAGCAGCACCACGCGCAAGCGGCCCGGCATCTCCCGCCACAGCGGAGCGACGCGCACCGCCACGTCGCGGCGGACCAGGACGGCGGCGGCGATGCCGACGATCAGGACGTTGGCCAGCATCCGGCCGTTACCGGCGACCAGCTGAACGGCCAGGCCGACCAAGGCGGTGGCCAGCAGGACGCGCTCGGCGCGGGACGCGGCCGCCAGGGAGCGGATCTTCGTCTTCATGGCGGTCACCGGCCCAGCCGCTCGTGGGCGCCGAACCGCAGAGCGGCCGCCAGCGCCATCCCGACCAAGGCCACCAGCCACCACCGCGGCCCGTCGCCGTGGAAGGCGTAGACGGCCACCGTGGCGATGACCGTGGCCAGCACCGCGCGCTCGCTCAGCCGCACCCGCCGGTCCTCGATCTCGGCGGCCACCAGGTCCGGGTGGCGCGGTGTGTCCGGGGACAGGTGGTGCTCCTGCAGGGCCAGGGCCTCCAGCAGGTGCCGGGTCTCGTCCCGCTGGGCGTAGCGGGGCAGGGCGGCCAGCTCCCGGTAGAGGACCGCGCGGCCGGTGCGGTTGGGCAGGCAGGTCAGCGCCTCCCACAGCACCACCTCGGCCGGGCCGGCGCCCTCGCGCTCGGCCAGGATCGCCGGGTCGCTGCCCATCTGGCCGGTGGGCACGAGTTCGTCGATCTCGAACGCCTCGCCTTCGACGCCCAGGGGGCCGTCCCACTTGATGCACACCGCCAGCGGGTCGCCCTGGGGGCGCTCCATGGCGGTGATGACGCGCTGGTCGCCCAGCCGCCAGATCAGGTCGCCTTCGGACAGGTCGCCGGCCCGCGTCCACTCCGCCTTGCCCAGCGCCCGCTCGGCCAGCGCGGCGTAGCGCAGCAGCCGGGACGTGCTCGCGAAGTCCGGGGCGGGCTGCGGCGCGTACATCTGCACCGCGAGGGTGTGCAGCTCGCCCTCGGCGACGGCGGCCAGGTCCAGCAGCTCGGCGCGGGAGGCGGGGTCGGTGGCCTCGGCCGCCATCGTGAGGAGGTCGATGACCTCGGTGGCGGTCTTCTTGATGCGCCGGTAGCGCTGGTAGCTGGTGATCAGGGTCTTGGCGTTCATCGCGTGCCCTCCCGGTGGGCCTCGAACAGGTCGATCTGGTCGTCGGGCCCCGCGGTGGGGCGGTGGGTGGTCTCGGTGATGGCGGGCTGGGCGCCCAGGGAGAGCGCTGCGGTCCGCTGGGCGGGGCTGAGGAGGAAGTAGGCGGGCTGGGTGGCGGTGGCGTAGAACCGGAAGCCGGGCTGCAGCTCCAGTCGGGCGGCCATCACGTCCAGCTCGGCCTCGGTGTCAGCGGTCAGGCGCGCCCACTTCAAGGCGCCCTTGCCGGAGCGGCGAGCGGGGGTGACGTAGGCGGTCATCGGCCTGCCTCCTTGCTGGTCAGGGGGAAGTGGACGGCGATCTGCCAGCCGGTGGACGGCGCGCCGGTGATGCGCAGCTCGCCCAGCCGTGCGCAGATCCCCAGGCCGCGGCCGCCCTCGTCCCGCTTGCCCGGGTTGATCCGGGGAGCGCGGCCGGTCTCGTTGCCCTGGTCGGCGACGGTCACGACCACCTCGGTGGAGGTGACCTCGACAGCCAGGATCGGCTTGCCGCGGCTGTAGCGGACGGCGTTGGTGGCCAACTCCGAGGCCACCACCCGCACGTCCTCCACCAGCAGCGCGTCCAGGTTCGCCACCGTCCGCGCGGCCAGGGTGCGCGCCACTCGGGGCGCGTCCAGGTCCGCAGGCAGCCTCCAGGAGGCCACCCCGGTGCCGGCCGCGGCCGTCAGCAGCGCCGCCATCGTCGGCGTGCCCGTCTGCGTGATCGCGGTGGTCATGCGATCACCCCCGCAAGCGTCGCGGCGGCCAGCACGACCACCCCAGCGGCCAGCAGCACGACGGCCTGGCGCAGCGCGGTGTACTTGCGGACCGCGATCCGCGACAGCACCGCCAACTCCTCGGCGGCGTAGAGGTCCTCGGTGAGCTGCTGGTCGACCTCGGCGAGGATCCGGTGGTGCGTCATGCCGGACCAGCGGCAAAAACCGCTGCTGCCCAGCGCCGGGCGCAGCACGCCGACCAGAAGCAGCAGCGCCGCTGCGGTCCAGCACAGCGCGGCGGCCGCCAGCAGCACCCGCACCACCAGGTCCGCGCGCTGGGCGCTGGCCTGCAGGAGGAACGCCAGCCCGGCACCGGCCAGGGCCGTGAGCGTCGCGCACTTGGCGTCGACGCGCACCAGCTCGCCGCGCACGGCGGCCAGCTCGGCCAGCAGGATCCGGCCGTTCTCGCTGGTCACCCTCGCCTGGGGCTGGGCGGCAGCGGTCCGAACGGCCTCGGTCAGGCTCTCCAGCCGCTCGCCGATCGCCCTGGTCGCACGGATGCTGTTCTCGGCGTGGAGGTTGGAGCCCATCCCCGTCGGCGACGTCATCGCGCACCTCCCGCGAACGGGAAGGTGATGACGTCGGCCAGGTCCGCGCCCTCGGGGGCGGACTCGACTTCGACCGGCGCGTCCTGCGCGTCGGCGGTCAGGGACAGGGCCTGGGAGGCGGCGTCGTCGAACGAGGAGGTGGCAGCCTTGCGGCGGCCGGGCCGCCACGACAGCAGGGCCTTCCACCACGGCGTGCGCCGGGTGGCGGTGACCGCGTCGGCCAGGTCCTCCACGAGCTCGGCCAGCGCGTCGACGGTCTCGGTCAGGCTGGCCAGCTGGTGGGCGACCGCCAGAGTGGCGTAGCCGCCGGCGATGGCCGTCAGGTCCTGGACGCTGTCCTTGGCCCTGATCAGCTGGGCCTCGGCCAGCAGCAGGTCGGCGGTGTCCGCGGCGACCTCGTTCTGAGGAGCGTAGAAGTGGGTCATGACTCGACCTCCATGTCCGCGTCGCGGTCCTGCACGGGGCGGGCCTTGATGCGGTCCCGCAGGGCGCGGGCCTTGCGCAGACCGATCTGCATCTCCTTCGCCAGCAGGTCAGCGGAGGCGCGGCGGCCGGTCTTGTCGTAGTGATCGGCGTCGATCAGCAGTGCCTGGTCCAGTTCCTCCGCCGAGTAGTTCGCCTCGGCGACCGGCTTGACCGGCTCGACAGCAGCGGGGGCGGGGGTGGGCTCGGCGGCCGGCTCAGCGACGACGGGGACGGTGGAGATGGCGGGGGCGGCCTCGATGACCGGCTCGGGCTCCCCGGCGGTCACCGGAGCGGCCTCGACGAAGGTGTCCTCGGCACGCGGGGCCGGGAAGACGAACGCCGCGGGGGCGGGCTCGGCCGGGGCCTCGACGGCCGGCTCGGTCTCGGTGCTGCTCTGGAGCTTGTCGAGCACCTTGGCGGCCTTGTCCGGGTGGATGACGACCTCCAGCGCCACGATCGTGGCGACGTCGCCGACGATCGGGTAGATCAGCGCGATCGCCTGGTTGCCCAGGTAGTCGATGAGGACGTCGTACTGCGCGACCACCGACAGGCTGATCGTGCCGAGCACCACCGCCCAGATCAGCGACTTGAGGAACTTGCCGAACTGCGTCTGGACCGCGAGCACGGACATGCCACCCGCCAGCACCACCGGAATGGTGCCGAACGCGACCGCCAACTCGGTCGGCAGCGGCTCACCGTTGGCGGTCTCCAGGTGCAGGGCGTGGTGCAGGTTGAACAGCAGACCGTTCGCACCCGCGATGAGCAGGACAGAGACACCGATGCTGCGGGTACGGCGGATGCTCTCCTGGCTCGGGGCACTCATGCGGCCGCCCCAACCACCAGGGCACGGACCTCGGACTCGCGGTAGCGGCGCTGCCCGCCGGGGGTGCGCAGCGAGGACAGGCGGCCCGACCGCGCCCAGCGGCCGACCGTCTGGGCGTCCACGCGGAACAGAGCGGCGACCTCACGGCCGGTCAAGAGCCGGTCGTCGAGGTCGTCGTCCTTCCGGGCGGCGCCGTTGTGGGGGATGATGTCGATCACGGGCTGTGCTCCTTGGCTAGAGGGGACAGACGGCTCGTGCTAGGCCCCGGTGTTTGCCCACCGGGGCCGTCTTGCTTTTGGAGTGGATCTCCGAATCGGACATCCAGATCCTTCAGGTTGTAGCTACTGTCATCTCTGTAGGTACAAAGCCAACTTTGACAAGCACACATGCTTACGTCAAGGGGCTTCTGTAACTTCTGTAGGTACAAAGCTCGAGCTACATGGGCCTTGCCGAAGAAAACCCAAGGTCAGAGAGTGAACTTCGTCGGTACAGATAGATTTGTTGGTACAGAAGACCGGCAGGGGAGCAGTGATGGCGGAAGCTGGCCAGCGGACCAAGTGGAGGGGCGTCTACAACGACCTGCACAGGCAGATCGAGCGGGGAGAGCTCAGCCCTGGCGATCAGATCCCCGGAGAGTTCGAACTGGCTGACACGCACAAGGTCAGCCGCAGCACAGTACGAACCGCATTGATCCACCTTCAGCAAGAGGGTTTGATCACCAGCGGACGCGGAAGCCTGGGACGTCAGGTGCGCGAACGGCGCCCCATGTGGTGGAACCTGGCATCGTTTGAAAACGGCGACCGTCGGGACGACCCGCAGACCGGGATGGACGAGTGGGCCGCCGGCGTCCTTGAGCAAGGGCGCGTCCCCAAGCAAGAGGTGGCAGTCAGCATCCAAGCCGCCCCGCCCGAGATCGCCAGCCGATTGGACATAGAACCTGAAGGCCTGGCGGTGAGGCGGCAACGCGTCCGCTTCGTCGACGATGTTCCCTATCAACTGTCGACATCGTGGTTTCCCGAGCACATTGCCCGAGGCACCGCATTGATGGAGCAACGTGACCTGGCCATGCCCGGCGGGGTTCTGCGCAGCATCGGCCACCCGCAGGTCAGGGTGCGAGACGAGATCTCGGTGAGGATGCCGACCCCTGCAGAAGTCGACCAGCTGGACTTGGGGATGGGCATGCCTGTCGGGCAGCACATCCGAACCGGATACGACGCCAAAGGTCACGCCCTGCGCGTGATGGTCACCGTCTTTCCCGGAGATCGACAGTTCCTCGTCTACGACCTGGAGGTCTGAGCGTTGTTGCGCCACCTGGGCTACGGGCTGGACCCGCTCAGCTCTCCCCTCGATTACCCCGGTCGCATCCCCGCCGAGCCAGCGGTCCTGCTGCTGGAGACAGCCGTGCTTCCCATCATCCCCGCCGCCCAGGACATCGAGCACTGGCCGACCACCGACATCCACGGCGAACACCAGCCGCTCGGCAAAGTCCTGCAGAACGTCGAAGCTGCGCCGATCGAAAGCCGTGTTCCCGTCGCGGCCGTCGGCTCCAACGCTTCGCCCTCGCAGGTAGCTCGCAAGTTCGCCAGCGCGGGCCTGACTCCCGTCGTCCCCATCACCGCGGTGACGATCAAAGGCATTGCCGCTGGTCTGTCCGCCCACATCAGCAAACCGGGCTACGTCCCCGCCGCCCCCGTCTCGGCGCCTGGAATCGACTCGGCAATGCATCTGACCTGGTTGGATGACGCCGAGGTGGCCGTAATGGACGCCACCGAACCCAACTACCGACGCACCCGGCTCCCCGCAGAGCACTGCGTAACCTTGCCGAACGGCCAGACCGTCAATGACGTCTGGATCTACGTCTCCCGTCACGGGTACATCGCGGACCCGGACGGCACTCCCCGCAAGCTCACTAACCAACGTGCAGTGCTGACTTACATGATCTCCCGACTTCCGAACGTCGGCGTCTCTACTCCCGAGGAGTGGATCAACGCAGCTAAGGATCCGGCGTGGCGTGATGACATCCGTGAGCGCTTCTTCGCTTCCGGCCTTGGGCATCACCAGCCAGACCTTGCGCTCTGGGGCACATGAGAGAGAACCACTTTGCTGACCGCAATGCTCTAGCTGATGCGCACCAACTACTGAACGCCGTCTCTTAGCAGGGGCCATCAAGAGAACATCCTTAGTCTCGGACTGTGTATGAAGTAGCGACTAGCCTTGGCCATGGCTTTTCAGCTGGTGGTGTTCGCGATGATCTCCAAGAGCCACGAGATCAGGGCATCGCCTTCGATGGCGCCCTGGCGCAGCTCGTTGAAGTGGGTGACGTAGTCGGCGACCTCTTCGGGATCGCGTAGGCGCAGACCGCGGGTGACGGTCTGGGCGAGGACCAGGGACTCGGCATCGACTTGGGGGTCGCCGATGATGGCGAAGGCGTGCTGGGTGTGGACGGCCTCGGGGCCGGCGAACGGGATGACGCCCATGGTGATGTTCGGTCGCCGAGCAAGGTCGATCAGGTGGCGGATCTGCTCGGTCATCTGCTCGGGGGTGACGAGTCGGCGGCGTAGCGCGGTCTCAGTCGTCAGCAGGTAGAACGTCTTGGCCTCATCGTCCAGGACGACGGCGCGAGCGGTGCGGGCCTGCACGAGCTCGGCGAGGTCTGTGCCGTCGTCGCGGACGATGTGCATCCCGAGGCGGAACATGGCCTCGGCGTAGGCGGGGGTCTGGGCCAGGCCGTTGATGACGTCGTGGCTGAACTCGCGGTTGATGGTGGCGGCGGCTTCCAGCCGTTGGATGTCGTGTTGGAGGCGGATGCGGCCGGGCGCCATCTCGCGCCGCCACTCGGTGGTCTGCCCGGCGATGCGCTCTGCGATGGTGACCAGCTCCCTCGTCTCATCGATGGTGGCTCCGCAGGTCTGGCACCACTGCTCCACGACCTGAGGGGACGGCGCGGTGGCACCGCGCTCGGACTTGGAGACCAGGGACTGGGACTTGCCCAGCATCCGGCCGAGTTCGGTCGTGGACACGCCGCGGCGGGCCCGCAGATCGCGCAGGCCCGCAGCGAGGTCGTCCCGATCACTCATGCGGCGTTGATCCTCGGCCGCTTCCGGGTCAGGTAGGCCTCCAGCGGCTCGGCGTGGGCCAGGGCGATGTCGCGCATCCGGCGGCAGACCTCCACCTCGCCGCCGGTGGCGAGGACGGGCTGAAGGAAGCGGCCGTCGGCGTCGTAGTCCATCCACACGGCGGTGGCGTCGTCGACCAGCCAAAAGTCGCGGCGCAGCAGCTCCAGGTCGGGGTGGGCATCGCGTTCGGCGATACCGATGTCTTCGCCGGCGGCCGCGTTGGCCTGGTAGCCCCACAGCTCGTAGCGGGTGTAGGGGGTCAGCGGCAGGTCCACGACGTGGACGCGGCCCCAGGAGAAGCCGCGGGCTGTGGTGTCGCGCAGTTCGGCCAGCCACGCGGACGTCTCGGGCGTCTGCAGCTTGGGCGCGCGCCCGGCCCGCCAGGCGGCGAACTCCTCTTCCTCCTGGGGGACGGTGTAGACCGGCAGCGTCTCCAGCCGCCAGGCCGACCGCTTGGCGCCCTGGATGAGTGCGGCGAGGTCCTGCAGCTCCATCAGACCTCCGCGTCCCTGAGCACCTGGCGGCGCACCTTCAGCACGATCTCGCCCTCGCCCACCAGGACGCCGGGGATCGCCGCCGGGTCGACGGGCTCACCCACGACCACCGCGTAGTCAACCATCTCGGGGTCATCGTCGTCGGTCCACACGCTCGGACACGTGTAGAGCTCCTTGCACTTCTGGTCATCGACCGACTGCCGTTCCCACGCCATACGGGCCTCCAGATGGGGCGTGCTAGTCCAGACCTCAGTATGTGGACAGGACTAGGGATCGGGCAAGCTCCACTCCGATCAGACCCGTTCAGCGGTCGATCGAACCAGCCCACTGGTTACTCTCCGTGGCTTCCAGTCGAATCGGGTCAGGTGCCGGACGGGTGGGCGGGATCGGATCCGGTCGCCTTACCGGACCCGATCGGATCTTGGAAATCCGATCCGATCCGGCTGGATCGGATCGGGTCGGTCGGGTCGGATCGGGTATCCGATCGGATCGGGTCGGGTCGGCTGGATTGGATCGGGGCCGATCGGGTCGGCTGGATCCGATCGGGTCGGGTCGGGAGATCCGATCGGGTCGGGTCAGGTGCGGTTGTGGTCGGGTGGGATCGGGTCGGGTGGCGGCGACTGGTTCCGGACGTGCCCTCAGGCTGCTGCGCATCGTCGTCGGCCCGGATCACCGGACGCCGCTCGGCGTCTTGCCGCGCTCTCTGATGCGACGGCGGGGAGGTCGGGCCGGCGTGCTCCTGGCGCTCGCGTCCATGCCTCTCGCCGGGAGGCTCGGAGCTTCTCGGCCGCTGCGGCCGCGACCACTGCGGTGCCGCCAGGAGGTTGTCGTGCATCGCGCGCCGGGTGACCGCGCGGCCGTTGCGTGGGAAGGCCTACGATCGCGCGCTCGAACGTCTCGCGTCGGGTCGTGTACGGGTTTCTGGCGCCTTCTGACGGACTCGCCAGGGGTTGGGACTGCCTTTGCCGTTCGAGGGCGGCTCTGAAGCGATTTGAGAGCCTCGGTATCGGTGCGGGGTCGCGGAGCGTGAGTACATGTTCATGTTCATGTGCCCGCTGCGGGGGGTCGGCGGGGCTCCGAGGCGCGCGCATGTCGCGCGTCGCGCGAGTATCCGGATTCGGTGACCGTCTGTCAACCCTTGGGGAGGCGCCGGCCGCGCCGCTGCGACGGCCTGCCACTCCTCCCAGGAGGCCTTCCCCGTCCTCCTGCAGCGCCCTGGTCCTGGTCCAGGGCGCGTCCTCGCCTTCCTGCCTGCCGACGGACCCTTCAGCGAGTTCCTCACACCGGGATCCGGGTGCCGTCCGGGTGCCTGTCGGTGCGGCGCACGGATCCGTCGGGCGGGTGGGTGCGCTGTTCGGTCCGGTCTGGATGCGTCGGGAATCTGTCGGGGGATCCGTCGGCAAGGCTGGGCGTCCGTCGGCGCTCCGACGGGTTTCGCCCCGCGCCGGCGCTGGCGGCCGCCGCGACGATTCCCCCCGGACGGGAATGGCCCGGGGTGGGTTTTGGTCCGGCTTCTTCACCCAGTCGGCGGGGCCTGCGGCCCGGGGCAGACGGCCGGGATCCGATCGGGTCCGGTCGATCGGGTGCGCATCATCCGGTCGGGTCGCACCCGGCTGGGTGCCGATCGGGTCCGGGCTGCATCCGATCGGGTCGGGTGCGGCGACCCGATCGGCTCGGGTGGTCGGCATCGGGTCCGGCCCGATCGGATCCGATCCGGTCCAGCCGATCGGGTCGGACCGGGCACGGTCAGCGGTCCGGTCGGGACGGGTCGCGAGTCGGGTCGGGCGGACCAGTCCGAGTCCGCTGTCTCATCACAGAACGTGATCCGGTCGGGATCGGTTGGGCCGCTCACGTCAGGCTGTTTCGTCGCCTGG
This sequence comes from Actinocorallia populi, assembly GCF_002995495.1. Classification (GTDB taxonomy): domain Bacteria; phylum Actinomycetota; class Actinomycetes; order Streptosporangiales; family Streptosporangiaceae; genus Actinocorallia; species Actinocorallia populi. The sequence goes on from NZ_PVZV01000016.1 coordinate 51,055, forward strand.
TTCCGGTGGCGGCCGCCGTGACGGATCGGGTTACCGGCCGATGCCGCGACTGGGTCCGCCGTGGGTCGGGCCGGGCCGGTAGGGCGCAGCGGACGGCCCGTGAAGCTGCGGGCGGCGCTGGGCCGCCGTTTGGGCGCGGGCAGCCTGGTGCTCGGTGCGGGCGGCCTCTTCCCGGTCGGCACGTTCGGGGGCGTGCTCGTGCAGGAGTTGGCGGGCGGCGAGTTCTTCTCGGGTGGCCGTGAGGCGGCGGCGGGCTTCGGTGAGGGTTTGCGGGTCGTTCTGGCGCAGGTGGGCCGCCCAGGCGCGGTGGCCGCTGCCGTGGCGGGCGGCGCCCAAGTCGGCCTGGATGGCGGCGGCGTGCAGCTGCTCCCACTGGCCGGTGAGCGCGGTCACGGCGCGGCGGGCGTCTCCTGGCCGCCAGGCGGGCGCGTGGCGGTCTTCGGCCGCGGCGGCGTAGGTGCGCAAGGCCTCCGTGCGCAGCGTGGTGGCCCGGGCGCGCAGCTCGCTCGTCTCCTGGATGGTCTGGCGCAAGTCGTTCTGCAGGGCGGTGATCTGGTGGGTGAGCTGGGTGCGGCTGGTGCCCGCCAGGCGCAGCGCGATCGGGTTGCGGCGGGTCTGCTCGCGCAGCTGCTCGATCTGCTCGCGCAGGTCCTGGGAGCGGCGGACGGCTCGGGTGAGGGCGTCTTCGGCCGCGGCGAGGTGGTCTTCCAGGCTGGTGGCGTGGGTGAGCTGTTCGTGCCGTTCGGTCAGGCGTCGGGCTTGTGGGCCGTCGCCGGCGGCCGCTGCGGCGGTCAGGCGGCGGACGTCGTCTTCGACGGCCTGCAGGAGGCCGATGAGTTGTTCCATGCGTGTCTGGTGGCGGTGCAGGCCGTCGTGGCTCCATGCCCCGTAGGGGCGCTGGGTCCAGTCCGGAACGTCCGCGGCCGGGTCGAGGTCCTCCGCGATGGGGGCGGGGACGGCGTTCCATTCCTCCAGGACCAGGCCGTCTTCGAAGGCGGCGAGGGTGCGCCGGTAGGCGTCCAGGGTTCGCTGCAGGGCTTGGGCGTCGCTGACGGGCTCGCCCAGGGCGATGCGGTCGGCGTCGCTCTCCACCAGGTGGCGGGGCAGGTACAAGACGCTGCGGGCGCGGTCACGCGACATGGCGGCATACAGGGTGTTGGCGTCCAGGCCCATCCCGTAGACGAGCGCCTGCTGGCAGGTGAGGCCTTGGGCGGCAGCGACGGTCAAAGCGGTGCCGTGGACCAGGCCGCCGCAGGCGATGTAGGCCGGCGGCAGCCACAGCGTCCGGGTGAGGCGGCCGTCGAGCTTGAACTGCACGCCCACACCGCGCAGGGGATCAACGCCCGTCACGACACCGCGGAACCCGTTGAGGATGTCAATCGTGCCGGGCGGGGCGTCGTCGCGGCGGGAGCGGTAGTCGTTGGCCCGGGTGCGCACATGGTCGCCGACCGCGAACGGCAGCACCGCGCCGTCGCCCACCGCGAACCACGCATCAGGGCCGGACAGGTCGCCTCGCTGGCGGCGGATCGCCCGGATCGCCATGTTCAGCTCGTTGACGTCGGTGTTGGTTCCGGCCAGGACCAGGACGTCGCGCAGCTCGTCGAAGGCGTCGCCCTCGACGAGGCTGCTGGCGGCCTCCCAGTGCGAGAGCAGGGCCAGCAGCGTGCCGGTGCGGTCCTCGCCCGCGTGGACGTGGCCACCGGAGGCCCACTGGGCGAGGGCGGCTTCGCGGTCGCCGGTGCGCCAGGTGGCCAGTGCTGAGCGCTCCAGCTCGCTGGTCTGCCGCCGGTTCTCGCTCAACGTCAGTCCGCCGACCTGCCGGTGGACCTCCTGGAAGCCGCCGCCGACACCGACGGCGCGCAGCTGCAGCGGATCCCCGACCATCACGACCTTGACGTCCTGGGCGCGGGCTTCTGCGACGATGACGGCCAGGGCCCGGTCGTCGACCATCGCCGCCTCGTCGACGACCAGGACGTCGACGCCGGCCAGGCCTTCGCCATCGGGATGGGTGATCCGCCGGACCCAGGACGCAACGGTGGCCGAGGGAATCCCGGCCTCGGCAGTGAGGTTCGCTGCGGCGACCGCCGCGGTGGCGGCGCCGGCGACGATGAGGCCCTGGGACTCCCACGCCGACCGCGCCGCCGACATGATCGTGGTCTTGCCCGCACCCGCCACCCCGATCACCGCGTCGACGCCGTGCCCCGCGGTCACCAGCCGCGTCACGACGGCGCGCTGCTCGGCCGACAGGGAGAAGCCGCGGCCGACCTCGAAGGCGCTGATCGCCATCGCGGCCGCCTCGACCGGGACCATCGCCAGGCCGGGCTCGCCGTCCATCGTCCTGCCCGTGCCCGGGTGCACGTATCCGGCGCGGCAGTCGGCCAGGATCTCGCCCTCGGCCTCCAGGATCGGCGTGGAGGTGAACCGCTCGCGGTTGGTCTGATACAGCGGGCCTGCCTGCGGCAGCAGCACCGCCGGGCCGTCCTGCAGGGCCAGGACGGCATCGGTCAGCGCGTCGGCTTCGGCCAGGGTGGTCAGGCCGGCGGGGAGCTGGTCGACCACCTTGGCGAGGACCTGGGCGCGGTGGGCGACCTTGCCGTGGGCGTTGACGCCGTGCTCGCGGTCGAACACCGCCGCGGCGATCTGCGCCACCGGCGGCACCGGCGGCAAGCCCGGCCCGCCACCGCGGCCCGTCATCGGCGCAGGACCATCCCCACCGCGGCGGGCGGCCGCCACGATCGCGTCAGGATCCAGACCTTCCCGCACGGTCTGCGCCCGCCAGGAGGCCCGCCAGTCGGCGTGGTCACGCGGCGGCCCTGCGGACTCGGCCGATTCTCCCGAGAGGCTCAGGACGGTCTGCGTGGCAGCCTGCGCGGCGCGGGCGCGGGCCTCGCGGGTCTTCGCCGCAGCCACCCGGGTGAGGCCCGGCGGCATCGGCGGCAGCGCCTCGCCGTCGGTCAGGCCGCGCAGCGCCCGCAGATCCTTGGCGGCCTGGGCGAGCGTCGCGGTGTTCCTTTTGGAGAACAGGTGGCGGGCCTCGTTCGGGACGCCGACCATCTCCCACCCGCCGTTGGTGCCGGTGCGCTCCCACCGGTAGCCGGCCTCGGTCGTGTAGGAGCGGAAGCGGGCCTGGGCCATGGCGCCGGTCGCGGCGATGTGCCGGTGGAACTCGCGGCCGCCGTTGCCCGGCGTCCCCCACGTCCCGACCTTCACCACCTCGCCGCGCTCGTTGAGCACATCTTTCTCGCGGGCCAGGTGCGCCACCACGGCGTGGGCGTGCAGGTGCGGGTCGGGAGCCGCTCCGTCGACCGGGCGGGCGACGTCGTGCCACATCACCCACCCCAGCAAGCCGCTGGTCTCGACGCGGGTGGCGGTCTTGCCGTTACCGTGCTCGCCGCGCATCCCGTAGGAGCACCACGCCTCCACATCGGCCAGGGTCTCCATGACCGACCGGCGGAAGAGTTCCTGCAGCTGCGCGGCGACCTGAGCGTCCCCCAGCGCCCACACCACGCCGGGGCTCTTGGGGATGTCGATCGTGATGTCCCATCCGCGGTCCCCGACGCGCACCTGGCGGTCGCGGAACCGCTGCGCCTGCGCCAGGTCGACGTCGTCGCGGCCGCCGTAGACCGCCGCGAGGTCGACGCCGGTCTCGGCCGCCAGTCGCTCCAGATCCTTCAGGGACGCGCGGTGCTCGACGTCGCCCGGCACCTTCCGCTTCGGGTCGCCGTCGACCATCCGCTGCAGCCGCGCCCACCGGCGCGTACCCCACTTGGTGTGCGCCAGCTTCGACGGCTCGACCCCTTGCCGGGCGGCGGCCTCGCGGATCGCCGCGAGCAGGTCGATCCCGGGCAGCGTCCCGCGCGGATCGGTCACGGTCTTCGGCTTCACCAGCACCACGCCGGTCGCCGGGTGAAGGCCCTCCATCAGCGCCCGCGCGTGGTCCTTGGCGGCCTCACCGGTCAGCTGCTCCCCGGCCTTGATCGACGGCACGCCCAGGTCGGCCAAACCGCCGCCGAACCACGTCAGCGTCTCCCGCATCCGGTAGTCGACCGCCGCGTCCACAGCGGAATCCGAAGGGGTGAGGCCGCAGCCGGCAGATTCCTCCAGCCGGTAGTCGACCTGGGCTTCATCCGGCCCGATCGCGGTCACCCGCGCCACCCCTCGCCCCTCCCGCACACCTATCAAGATCTCGTATGCCGGAGGCATACCTGGGTGCATTCCTGTGATCTTGATTGTGAGGCAGGTGGAGCCCGATGTACAGAGGTGCGCCGCATGCGACATGAAGCCGTGATCAAAGCCCGTTGTCCCCGGTGTCCGTTTCCGGCTCTCTCGTCTCAGCGAACCCGGCGGCCGCAGGGATCTTCCCGGGTGCGGTCATCGTCAGATCCCGTGTGAGCGACACAGAAGAGACCCCATAAGAAGCATTCTGCGGACCGCGAGGGATCTTCTGATGCTCGGGCATCGTCGGACCAGATGTGAACGCCTCCCCCGCCCCGCCCGGCCGACAGCAGGCGCGCCGGGTCCTGATCGTCCTCTGCTCCCTTACATCCGTAGCGGTCGTTGGCCTCGTGCTGTGGGTCGCGGTCGGCCCGGGGGCCATGTGGGTGTTGCGGAACTTCGACAAGGTCCTGATCGGCGGGATGAGCCCCGCCGAGCTGTCCGAAGCCCTCGACCGGGTCCGCGGCCGCGCTGTAGCAATCGGCACCGGCCTGCTCGCCGCTGTTGCGATCTTCTTCACCGCCCGCACCGCCCGCGCCGCCCTCGACAGCAGCGCCGCTGCCCAACAGACCGCAGCCGCCACCCAGCAGACCGCCGCCGCCAGCCAACAGACCGCCGCGGCGACCGAGCAGGGCATGGTGACCGGACGCTACACCGCCGCCATCACCCAACTCGGCGACAAAGACAGCCTCGACATCCGCCTCGGCGGCGTCTACGCCCTGGAACGCATCGCCAGGGACTCCGAGCGAGACCACCCCACCGTCATGGCCGTCCTCGCAGCCTTCGTCCGCGAGCACTCCCACGACGAAGACGCCCACACCGACACCCGCACCCCCAACACACACCGGACCGACGAAACCCCGACCGACCGCCAACGGTTCCGGCCCGACCTCCAAGACGCCCTCACTGTCATCGGCCGCCGCAACACCCAACACGACACCAACTCCATCAACCTGAGCGGCGCGGACCTGCGCAACGCAGACCTGGGCAACGCGTACCTGCACGGCGCGAACCTGTACGGCGCGAACCTGAGCGGTGCGAACCTGGGCGACGCGAACCTGCGCGGCGCGTACCTGAGCAAAGCGGACCTGCACGGCGCGGACCTGAGTGACGCGGACCTGCGCAGCGCGAACCTGAGTGGAGCGGACCTGATCGCCGCGGACCTAGGCGGTGCGAACCTGCGCGGCGCGGACCTGCGCGGCGCGAACCTGAGTGGAGCGGACCTGATCGCCGCGGACCTGAGTGGAGCGGACCTGCGCGGTGCGAACCTGGGCGACGCGAACCTGCGCGGCGCATACCTGAGCAAAGCGGACCTACACGGCGCGAACCTGGGCGGAGCGGACCTGCGCGGAGCGGACCTGCGCGGAGCGAACTTGCGCGGAGCGGACCTGCGCGGCGCGGACCTGATCGGCGCGAATCTGAGTGTGGAGGAGCTGCGCGCGGAGGGCGCCGTCGTCGACGAGGACGCCCGGTTCGATCCGCCGGAGGGAACAGATCCGGGGCCGGGGTGATCGCATAAGGCGCATTAAGTGAAACCGCCAGCCGGGGGGGACTGGGCGCGCCCTTGGAGAAACTGGAGAAGGGCGGCGACGGCGAGCAGGCCAAGCCGTCGGGAGAGAACGACGGACCCAGCGAGGAATGACCAGTGCCGCTCCGGACCTTAGCTTGCTCTCGGCCTTCCGCCGGTGGGCAAGCCCTTACCCACAAGGAGGAACAAGTACCTGTTCCTATAACTTGCTCGCGGTCTTTCGAGGGTGGGCAATGGCATCCGATGCGAACACGACGCTTACGGCGTGGGGGCCCTGAGCCGGGCCTGCAGCGAGCGCTTACGAAGGGAACGAGAGCCACCGAAAGAAGAACATGGGGCCGACCCGGGCGGTTCGCCAACGTTCGCATCAGATGCGGAAAACTCGCATCCGACGGGAAGTACGGATGGTGGGAGAGCGGACATTGATCCTGAGCGTCTTCATACACAGACGATGGCATCACCCCGCGTCCTGGGCGGAGACGGAACGGCTGATCACCGAAGTGGTCGAGAACCTGCCTGATCCCGAACCGCCCCCTGTACCAGAGCCTGTTCCAAAACACCTGGCCGCGAGTCTGCTGGAGGTACTCGAGAGCCTGCCGAAAGCCGACTGGCCGTACGGCGGCACGGCCGCCGAGTTCACTTTCACCGATCGGCACCGGGACCCGGCCGAAGAGTGGAACCACGACAGCTACCTGCACGTCGCGGTGAACGCCAGGACCCGCTACGGCGCCCTGAAATGGATGCTCCCCAAGGAGTCGACGGTACTGGCCGACCCGCACATCGCCGACCACGTGTGGCTCTCGGACAACCCGGCCCCACCCGCCGTCGACCCCGACGTCCTCGCCGACCCGTGCTTCCCCCGCTTCCACCACCCGCGAAGCGCCCTGCCAGCCACCCTGATCCGTGCCGCTGTGGAGGAGTTCTGCCGTACCGGCACCGGACAGCGGCCCACCTGCATCGACTGGACCCCCGGCTACCTCAGCGGCCAGCGCCTCGACACGCCAGAACCTGAAGAACACCTCTCGCAGTACGAAGACATCTCGGATGAGCCTCCCGACCTCGGGCAGCTTCACCATCCCGACCGCTGAATCCTGCGATCAGATAAGCACTCACTCGAATACGACACAGTTGGACACGGCAGGGCACCAGCAGGAGGGTGGGCAAGCGCGTCCGATGCGAACACCGGCGGAAGCTCCGCACGGCCGTCGGGGCGCCGCCTACGATGGGCTGGAGGGAGGCATCCATGACCGCTCAGCCGATCGAGCACGACGACCCGCGGGATCCCTCGCGGATCCTGGCCGCGCTGCCGGCGCGGATGCGGCCGACGTTCCTGGCCGAGTACGAGTCCGCCGTCGACGCCGCCCACGACCCCGAGCGCTACCGGGCACTCAACGAGCTGCTGCAGCACTGGAGCGTCCGCGCCCGCGCCTTCGCCTCTCCCGGCTATGCGGCCGCCCGCGCCGAAGCCCTCGGGCCGGGCCCGTTCTTCTCCCTCGAGGACATCGACGCGCGCAGGGCCTCGTGACGCCCTGGCGGATCGAGTTCACCTCCACCGGCGCCGCCCACACCGTCGGCCTGCCCGAGACCGCCTACAAATCCCTCGCCGCCGTCCTGGCCGACTCCCTGACCGACCCGTGGACGCGGACCCGTCCCGACGACGCCGACGACCCCGCCTGGCGCTGGACGCCGTTCGACGACGGCCGCGGCGGGGCCTCGCTCTACCTGGACGCCGGACGCGAGATCCTGCGCGTGTACGAGGTCGTCTGGACGGGCTGAGTCGGCCAGCGCCTCGAAAACGCGGGGGCGCCGCGCGGTGCTGCGGGCCGTCCCGGACAGCGGACGGACCGTCCTCCGGCCGCGGACGGAGCGTCCAGCAGGGTTGTTTGCTGTTGCGTCTCGTCTGGACTGGGGCAGTCCCGCCGAACTCGAGGCATCCGATGATCTGCCTCAGATAGGTGGGACGAACCTGGGGTCGACCTCGGCTTATCCGGTCCCGCGATTCGTAAATCTGCCTCATGATCAGCGGGACGCCGGGGCGACGACGCTGTCCCACCTATCTGAGGCACCGAGGTCAGGGGCATGCCCCTGCCTCATGATCGGTGGGACGCAACATTTGCGTCGCGGGCAAGGCTCCATCGATGCGCGACGAATCGACACATGACCGCCGGGCGGTGAGCGTTCTCCGGGTCGCCGATCACGGCTCAGACTGCTCGTCCGCGGACCGTCCGTCCGCCTGGTCCAGCCCGTGCGGACGGCATCCGCGGTCCAGGGGCGGCCGCAGGCCAACCGCCGAAGGCGACGCACCGCGCCCTGGACGCAGCGTCCCGGTCCGCGCGGATCATCTCGTGCGAAATGACGTGGAACGGCAGCTCGCCCTCATCGGCATAGACCCGGCTCGCCCAGTCCGTCACCCCCTGCGTGCCGTGGTCGGCGTCCACGATCAGCACTTCCTCTCCCCGGTCGGCCAGCGCGAAGCCCAGCATCATCGCCGACGTCGACTTACGCACCTCGCCCTTCAAGGTCGAGATCAGCCACAACTTGGCTCCGCCTACCGCCATACGAACCTCCAGACGTCTGGACGCCAAGACTTCCAGACGCCCGACCAAAGGTCACGGGCGGAGATCACGTAACTGGACTGAGCGGGACCGGAGTAGGTAGCACCTGCAACCAATGGAAATTTTTTTTTCGAAGCGGTCGGTATCAGACGAACCGTGTCGCTTTTTTTGGAGCCGTCCGTGCCGGGCAGCGCCGCGGCTGCGGCAGTGAGGGCGGCGGCGGCCAGGAAGCCGAGCTGCGCCGGGGTGGGTGCCCCGTCGAATCCGGCCGCTCCTGTTAGGGCGATGGACAGGGCGGCGGTGAGCGCGGCGGCCCAGCGGCTGCGGCCCTGTGGTGCGCGGTCCAACGTCGTCCTCCATGGGTGATCTTCCGTCAGGACGGACGTGCGCCGGCCGCGGCGGGTTCCCGCCTATGCGCTCCCGGCATGGGTCGGCTACTGAACTACTGAAGACGGACCCCGGCCCGGTTTCACATAACCCGCGTTACGTGATGGCTCCCGGTACAGGGATCTTCCCCGGGCTGGTCGTCGTCTGATCGGGTGTGAGCGACTCCCCCCAGACTCCTTCCGGCGGTGTTCCCAATCCTGTCCGGTGGCCGGTGAAGTACCCGTGGTTGAGGCCGGTTCTGATAGGGCTCGGCTGGCTGTCCGTCGCGGTGACCGTCGGCCTGGTGCTCTGGGTCGCGGTCGGGCCCGGTGCCCTGTGGGTGCTGCGGAACTTCGACAAGGTGCTGATCGGCGGGATGGAACCCACCGAGCTGGCCGAAGCCCTCGACCGGGTCCGCGGCCGCGCCGTGGCAATCGGCACCGGGATGCTCGCCGCCATCGCCATCATCTACACCGCAGCCAACGCCGCCTCCGCACGCCGCACCGCCGACGCCGCGTTCAAGGCTGCCGAGTCCTCGGAGCAGACCACGCGCGCCTCCATCCAGAGCGCCGAAGCCGCCACCCGCACCGCGGCCGCCACCGAACGCGGCCTGACCACCGGCCGGTTCACCGCCGCCGTCGCCCAACTCGGAGAGAACTCGCCCGCCATCCGCCTAGGCGGCGTGCACGCCCTAGCCGGCATCGCCGACGACGAGCCCTCCATGCGCCAGACCTGCATCGACGTCTTGTGCGCCTACCTGCGCCTACCCTACGATCCCGACCCCGGCGAGGCACCCGAGCACGCTGAGGAGCGCAAGCGCTACCGCGGCCGCCGCGAGGTCCGCCACACCATCATCCGCCTCATCGGCCACCACCTGCGCCTGCCCGCCGACCACCCCCACTCCTGGCAGGGCCACGACTTCGACTTCACCGACGTCGTCTTCGACGGCGGCGACCTGCACGGCGCCCACTTCTCCGGCGGAAGCGTCAGCTTCGTGGGCGCAGAGTTCTCCGGCGGAAGGATCGCCTTCAATCACGCAGAGTTCTCCGGCGGGACGGTCGACTTCACGCGCGCGACGTTCTCCGGCGGGAGCGTCAGCTTCGGATACGCGACGTTCTCCGGCGGGAGCGTCGACTTCGAGTTCGCGGAGTTCTCCGGAGAGAGAACCGGCTTCGAGTTCGCGAAGTTCTCCGGCGGGAGCGTCAACTTCGGACATGCGAAGTTCTCCCGCGAGAGAACCAGCTTCGGACACGCGAAGTTCTCCGGCGGAAGAGTCGGCTTCGTGGGCGCGGAGTTCTCCGGCGGGACGGTCGACTTCACGCGCGCGACGTTCTCCGGCGGCGCGGTCGACTTCGGACACGCGAAGTTCTCCGGCGGGAGCGTCAACTTCGCGGGCGCGAAGTTCTCCCACCGGAGGGTCGACTTCATGGACGCGGAGTTCTCCGGCGGCCAGGTCGCCTTCTGGGGCGCGTCCGGGGCGTGTCCGGACGGGCTGCCCGGTTCGGGGGAGGAGGTCCCGGAGGGGCTGATGCTGCCGGCGGCGTGGCGGTCGGCCGGGGGCGGGGAGGACCCCGTGGAGCTTACATAATCCCTCTTAGACTATGTCTTACGTGGCTTTTCGGGTGGTCTGCTGGGATGATGTCGTGCTGTGTTGATGTCGACTTTGGGTCTGC
>NZ_PVZV01000017.1 GCF_002995495.1 Actinocorallia populi
AGCTTCTGGCCGAAGGCGTTGATGGTGTGCGGCTTGCCGTCTTTGAAAGTCTCGGCCAGTCCCAGGCAGTGCCAGCCCCGGGCGAACCGCTTGGGAATTGCCTCCGCCTCAATGGCGCGAATCGCATCGGTCTCGGCTGCGACCATGGTGATCATCCCTTTCGCCGGCGAAATAGATGCACGATGCCCGGCCCAGGCTACGTCGTGGACCGCGGGCCCGTCGGCCCGGTCCCGATGGCCGGGACGCCCTCCGCAGTCGTTCAGCCGCAATCGAGTACGCACTCGCGTCGAGCTTCGGGTCGCAATTGGCGTGGTCAGCCCGCCGCCGAACCTTGTCCGGATGATTCCGGAGCTGCTCCGACGTCATCCACGGGAGCTCATTCCGCTCGCTTTCTGGGACATCGCCTCGGACCTCCGCCCTCCATGCATCGACAGTCTCCTCCACTTGGCAGTCTCAGATATATCGACCCAAAGCGCGTCCCGTGAGTCTTTTCCATCGTGCTGCCGTTGACATGTCGCGTCCAACGCCGAACTACGTCGCCGGACTCATCCGCCGCTACCGCAAGAAGATCGGTTCGCCTGGCGGCTGCTCGCTCCCGGCCGCCAGGCCCTGCTCGTCCTGGTCCATCTGCGCAAAGGCGAGACCTGCCTCGAGGTCAGCGCCGGTTTCGGGGTGTCACCGGCCACCGCCTGCTGCCGTTGCAGTATCAACGCGCTCGCAGGTCGGCCCGCTGGTCGGACAGGGTGCCACGCAACAGGAGCTCGTACCGCCGTTTGCGGATGCGTAGTAGGGCTTGCCGGTGCCGGGGCCAGGGCGCCGAGCGGATGCTGGACCCGTCGTTGCGGTGGTGAATCGCCCGCACCCTGGCCGGATGTCTGGCCGACCACGCAGACCGCCCCTCCGGTTTTCCCGCCTCCGCCGCGGCGTCGTCGTTCGATCGGGCGGGGCGGTGTCTCTACGATCTAGGGCATGGGCGAAACCTTGACGAATGACCAGAAGTCCGAAGACGCGGAGTGGGACGTGTTCACCGCTCATCTGGCCGCCTTCCTGAGCGGGCTGCCGGCGGGGGCGAAGCTGGTCCTCCGTGCGGGGGACCACGGTTTCGCGCAGTTCGCCGCCGAGGTGAGCAGGCTCGACGCCGAGGTGGCCAGCAACGCCTTCCTCAAGGAGCCGTGGCGGATGTCCGCGGACGACGAGCGGTGGCTGGCGGCGGACGGGTGGGAGCTGGACGAGGAGCCGCTCGAGAACTGGCGGCGGTCGGTGGACCGCACTCCGGAGGGGTACTCGCTGGCGGCGGAGAAGGTCGTCGGGGCGTTGCGGACGGCCTTGCGGGTTCCGGGGCCGGGCTCGATCGCTCCCGACGGATGGGTGGACCATCGCGGCGTCGGCAACGTGCAACTGGACCTGACCGGGCTCGGACTCGGGATGGGCCAGGTCCCCGAGTCGAACGCCAGGGCCGCGATGCACGCGTACATGGTGCAGCACGGGCTGCCGCGCACATCCGGCGAGTTCCAGGGCGTCCGCGCCGAGTGGGGCTGGGCGTTCACGCGCGAGCGGGACGCGGAGGAGTTCTGCGTCTCCCACGACCACTGCGTCGAACGCCGGCCGGAGCACGTCCCCTCCGGCGAGTTCCGGGAGGGGTTCGAGCGCCGTTACCGGGAACGCAACGGTCTCTCCCGGTAGGCGTTCACTGGGGCCGGGCGACGTCGAGCACGGCTTGGACGGCGGCTCGCAGGACGTCGTCGGCCTCGACGGAACGCCAGTGGCGGCGGACGGGGACGCGCCAGTGGCGGTGGGTGAGGGGGCGTTCGTCGGCGTCGGCCAGAGCCCTGAGACCGGGGAGGGCGGGGGCGACCGCGACGGGATCGGCGGCGGCGGCCTCGGCGAGGAGGGCCAGCGTTTCCAGGCGGGTGAAGAACAGGGCCAGCCGGTCGGCGGGCTCCCCCAGACTGGCCGCCAGGAATGTCAGGGCGGGGGCGACCTCGTCCGGACGGCCGCCGGCACGCCACAGCACGCGGGCGATGACCAGGGTGCGTTCGTGGCCCAGACGCGCCGGGTCGCGCAACGCGTCCCGCAGGCGGTCCGACGCCTGGGCGGCGACGGACGGGTCGGCCGCGGCCATTTCGGCGAGCGTCATCAGGGCCGTGGCGTTCTCGGCGGCCGCGGGTCCGCGGCGTGAGTAGGGGGCGCTCAGGTCCAGGAGGGCGGGGACGGCCTCGCCGGGATCGCCGGTGACCCGCCACAGCGTCCGCAGCAGGAACGGGACTCGGGCGGGGGCGGCGGACGGCAGTTCCCGTCGCAGCCGGTCCGCCTCTCCGGCGGCCGCGGGCCCCAGGGCGGCGCAGACCTCGTCCCGCTGCCCGGCGAAGAGCCGTCCGGACCGCAGGATGGCGAGGGCGGGGCCGGGGTCGCCGGTCAGGTGCCAGTAGGCAATGGGATCGAGGCGGACGCGACTGGAGGAGTCGCGGGGGCCGCGCAACCGCCGCATGCCTTCGTCTTCAGCGGAACCGAGGAGGGCGCGCAACCGCCGCTCACGACCGGCGGCGACGGGCCCCGGGTCGATGGCGGCGAGGGCGTGCGCCGCCCACACCGCATTCCCGGTGTCGAGGAGGCCGACCAGGGCGGGCACCACGGGAGCGCCGTCCCGGTGCCATCGGACCAGGACGCGGGGGTAGTGGATCCGATCGTGCCGAGCCGCCATCTTGACCATCAGCGCGGGCAGCAGCACGTCGTGGTGCGCGGCGAAGGGGGCGAGCATCTCGCAGAAGTTCGGTTCGAGATCGCGCCAGCGGCCCTGGTTCGACTCCGGCCGCCAGTCCCGGAATCCGTCCCTCTTCTCCCGGACCGGGGTGGCCATGCGTTCGGCGAGCACGGGCACGCCCCGGTCGTCCCCCATCCTGCACAGCGCCCACAGCGCCTGAGTCCGCACGCGCGGGTCCGGTTCGCCGTCCGGCGTGAGGTGCGCGGCGGCGGCGTCGGCCCAGGGGCGGGAGGCGGTGCCGCACATCGCGAGTGCCCGCAGGGCGAGGGCGCGGTTGTCCGGCAGCGGGTCTCCGGCGAGCGCGGCGACGGCGGGCAGCAGTGCGGGCACGGCCGCGCGCCGGTCGGCCATCAGCATGACGGCCGCCTGGATGCCGCCGGTCCGCCGCCGCGGTTCGCCGTGGCGCAGCAAGGCGCGCGCGAGGGCGAGGCGGCCGGGGAGGTCGCCGCCCAGCAGCGCGTCGGCCGCGCAGACCTCCGAGGCGTCCAGGTCGAAGAGGCCGCCGTCCCGGATGGAGAACGGCCGTCCAGGGCTCAGCAGCGCCCCCGTCACGGCGCGGGCGTAAGCGGGATCGTCGTGGCCGGGAAGCACATGGCGCAGTGCCCGGACGGCGGCGAGCCTGACGTCCGGGCGTGCCTCATCGGCCCGGGTCAGCCGTGCGCGCAACCAGGCCACGGCGTCCGCGGGCCGACCCGTGCGGTCGGCCAGCCGTCCGACGGAGTCGACCAGCCGTTCCGCCACGGCGGTGACCTTCTCGGCCTCGAAGCGCCTCTGGAGCAGCGCCGTGACCTCGTCGGCCCGGCCGGTCGCCTGGGCGAGCGCCGTCGCCGCGCTCCGCCGCACCTCCCAGGAAGGGTCGTCCAGCAGCGCCACCAGGCCGGTCACCGCGCCACCCCAGACCTGGGACCAGTCCCCCGTCATCCGTCGCGTCCGGGCCTGCTCGGCGGGAGCCGGACGCGGCCCGGCCCGCAGGTACGCCATCGCGGGCGGCCTCACGACCCGGCCCTCCGCCTCGACCCCGGCGGCCGTCGCGGCGATCTCCCCGACGCACTCGACGAGCCGCGCCCGAACGCTCACCGCGGGATCGGCCGCCGCCTCGACCAGCACCGGCAGCAGCTCGGCGGCAGCCGGGTACAGGTACTCCCCCAAAGCACAGACCTGCCGCAGCGTCCGCAGCGCAGCCTCAGCCGCCTCCGGCCGCCACAGATCCAGCACCAGCTCGGGCCCGTGCCTCCGAGCGGTGCCGGGACTGATCACCACCGACCAGTCCACGTTTTCGAGCCTCGCCGCCATCCCCCCACCCACGCCCGCTCCTCCCGTTCGCAACGCCTCATCCTCGCCGAGCCCGCCGCATCCGGGTCGACGACCGCCGCGGCCATGCGAAGACCGACAAGGATCTCGACGATCCGATGCCACGCTCGCAGGTCGGCTGCATGGCGGAGACCTCTACCGAGCAGCGCATTCCGCACGCACGCCGTGCGGATTCGCCTCCTGGGCGTCCGCCGGCGTCGTATTCCTCGGGAGCATCGACGAGGACGGCGATGACCGGTAACGACCGAGCGGCCACGGCGTGGGAGGCCCGCGTCCGGCAGGTGGCGGATGCGGACGGGCGCCTGTGGCGGGTCACAGCTGTTGCCCTGGCCGTCTGCTCCCGGGTTGCACGATGTCCGGGCCACCGGTGTGCGGCGTCGGCACGTAACCGCCGTGTGGTTCGGGCAGCGCCGCCACGCACGCTGCGGAGCACGCGTTGACCAGGAGCGGCAGCACGTCGGTGCCTATCCGGTGTGAGATCCACACCTGGCGCAGTTCGTGGTCGATGGGCCTGTCGCAGACGCTGCAGTTTCGTATCGTGTCGGCGCCCCACACTCCCGGGTCGAGCGCGCCCAGGTCGGTCTCCCGGACGTCGGCCACCGGCCGCAGCGCCGGAAACGGCGGTCGGAACTTGAAATTGCCGTACAGCGCGCGTGTGCTCACCGTGCTGTCCGCCAGCCTGGCGCAGCGGGTCAGCTCGTAGGGGTACCAGTGCAACCGGTACGAGGTGTACGGCTCGAAGACCTCCAGGCTCGTCATGCCCGCGATCTCGGGCGGAAGCCGCACCAGGTTCGTGCCGTAGAGCACCAGGTGTTCGACGGCGGTCAGCTTCGCGATCGTGGGCGGCAACGTCACGATCTGCCGTCGCTCCGAACCGCTCAATTCCGCGAACGGCTTGAACACCGTCCGCCCGTCCTCCGCCGCCTCCTCGATCAGCGCCAGCAGATGCCGCCAACCCGCCGCTTCGGTGTCCTGCCGGTCCCCGTGGAAGGAAACGCCCGTCGGCAACGTCTTGATCGAACGGTCAACGCACCGACACCGATCCCGGTCGGGACCGGCCGACGAGGGCCCGACGGCATCCGCGAACCGGTGAGGAAACACGCGTGGTTTATTTTCTTCGGTCCCCATTTGCCGAGCGTATCGGCCCTCACCACACGCACATCGGCACATGAGTGCCCGGTCCGCCGGACCTGGGCCGTGGTCCGGTCTCTGCCTTGTCGCCTTCCAGGTACCAGGGCACGCAGCAACGGCAGAATGCACACGACCGCGTGCCCCCGCACGCGGAGTTACTGCTGATATACCGGACGCCAGCACGCCCGCCGCAGCTCCTCACCGGTCGCGATGCTGATCCTCCACTCAGGGAAAGGAAGAGCGAGTGAAACTGGGCGTGGCGATCGTGACGATGGGCGACCGGCCCGCTGAGCTGGACCATCTGTTGGAATCGGTCGAGCGGCAGAGCGTGGCGGCGGCACAGGTCGTCGTGGTCGGCAACGGCTGCGAGCTGGAGGGCCTGCCGGAATGGGTGACGCCCGTGGAGCTGGCGGAGAACCTGGGGGTGACCGGGGGCCGCAACGCCGCGTTGGAGCGGCTCACCGACGTCGACTTGGTCTTGGACCTCGACGACGACGGGCTGCTGGTCGATGACGGCGTCTTCGCACGGATCATCGAGCTTTACCGCGACGAGCCGCGGTTGGGAATCGTAGGATTCCGGATCGCGGACGAGACCGGCTTCACCGCGCGTCGGCATGTACCGCGCCTGCGCTCGGGGGATCCGATGCGGGGCGGTCCTGTGACCACGTTCCTGGGTGGTGCGCACGTCCTGTCGGCCAAGATGCTCACCGAGGTGGGCTTCTGGCCGCAGGACTTCTTCTTCGCCCATGAGGAGACCGACATGGCGTGGCGTGCCCTGGATCACGGGTGGGAGATCCGCTACGAACCGGACCTGCTGCTCCAACATCCCCGCACCTCTCCGGCCCGCCACGAGGTGTTCTGGCGGATGACCGCCCGCAACCGCGTCTACCTGGCCCGTCGCCATCTGCCCGCCCTGCTGGTTCCCCTCTACCTGGGGGCGTGGATCGTACTGACGGTGGCCCGCACCCGTGATCGGACCGGTCTGAGGGCATGGTTCGCCGGATTCGCCGAGGGGTGGCGCACTCCGTGCGGGAACAGGCGGCCGATGAGCTGGCGCACGGTGTGGACCATGACTTGTCTCGGCCGCCCACCGGTGATCTGATCTCACCGGCAGGGCTGGGGGTGAGGACCCGGGGCCAGGCCCAGCGGATTCTGCAGGGTATGCGGCCGATCGCGATCGGGGTGAGTTTCGTCGCGTTCATCGTTGATGTCCTGGAAAGGTACGCGTCGGTGGGCTCAGTACCGCCTACTACCAGGACGTCGTCTCCCGGTCTTTCTGAACTGCTCTCTGAGCCCAGTCGCTCATCCGCAGCCGGGGCACCACCGATGAGGCGAACCAGTGAAGCATGACCCCCTCCGTGAGCGGCAGCGCGGCCGCGTCCCCGCTCCACAGGCCCCGGAAGACCTTGATCCTGCCCTTGGTGCCACCGTCGGGCCCGGTACAACGCTCAACGGTGAACAGCTCGAGTCCGGAGATGCTCAACCCGGCCTCTTCGGCCAGCTCGCGGCGGATCGCCTGCTCGGCCGACTCCCCGCCTTGGCGGTTCCCGCCGATCAGCGACCACGTCCCAGGATCGCAGATACCCGGAATGTCGTCCCGCAGGTGCAGCAGGTACTCACCGTCATCGTTCTTGATCAGCGCCGCCGTGCCACGGATTCCTTCGTTCATACCCTCCAGCATGACCATCGGACGTCGGCGACGGACCGTACGCGACCGCCACTCTTCGGGACACCGCCTCCTACGGTGCCGTCAGCGGTCTGCCTCTCACGATCCGCCAAGATGAGCCGGACGCGTTCCAGTCCGCTGTCGAGGCAACCAGCCGCGCCTGGTAGTCCAGGCGGTCGCAGAGGCGCACGCCAGGGGGTCTTGCACCGCTTCTTGGTAGAGCTCATGTCCTGAGCTTGACCGATGGCGCTGTTGTAGGCGGTCTTGTCCTGGATCCCGGCGTAGAGTGCACCGACGTGGCAGACGAGCCGACCCCTTACCGGACCGGGACGACCGCGTTGATCGTGGCCGTCCCCGAGGCCGAACCCGTTGTGGCCCGCTGGCGTCACCGCTACGACCACGCGGCCGCCGCCGGCGCCCGCGCTCACGTCACCGTGCTCTTCCCCTTCCTCGATGCGAACCGGATCGACGCCACGGTGGTGAGCGAGCTGGCGCAGATGTTCGCCCGCCATCAGAAGTTCACCGCCCGGTTCCGCCGAACCGCACGCCGGCCTTCGATCCTGTATCTACCGGCGGAGCCCGCCGACCGGTTCAGCCGCCTGACCAAGGACGTCGTCGCACGCTGGCCGGACTGCCCTCCCTATGGGGGCAAGTACCCGGGCACGGTCCCCCACCTGACCGTGGCGATCCGCCGACCCGACCTCATCCTCGACCAGGTCGACAGAGGCCTCACAGACCATCTGCCGCTCACAGCCGCCATCACGTCCGTCGATCTGGTCGCCTTCGAAGGCCGCTCATGGCACCGTCACCACTCCTTCGAGCTCGGACGTAGGGCTTGGTGAAAGGACGGTTCCAGCCCCGGCCTTTACGATGTAGATTTCTAGGCGAGGCTGATCATCGGAATCCGTCCAGAAACGAGGCGTCTCCCCGCGCAGGTCAAGCTCGTGGACGAACCGCCACGCGACCTGGCCTGGCCGGCGGCGGCCTCCTGGCTGCCGCCGCCATCAGACGGGGTCGCCTGTCCGACCTCGTGCGCCGACCGAGAACGTCGGGTGTGCCCCGGGCCGATGCGCTCTGGGCGGCTCAACGGGCCATGAGCTCGTGTGCTTGCTACGAGCGCTGCATGTCGATCACGTACTTCCCGCGAACACCGCCTGCTTCGAGCCTGCGGTGGGCCTCCGCGACCTCGGCCATCGGGAAGATCGTGTCGATCACGGGACGGACGTGCCCCGCCTCGGCGGACGCGGTGAGTTCGGCGATGCGGTCGGCTGACGGGTCGTTGCTGAAGAGCTTGATCTTCCTGGGCCGGAGGGCGGCCCGCAGTCCGGTGCCGAGCATGGACCCGATGAGGCGGTCCGGGTCGAACGCGAGCGCGACCATGCGTCCCCGCCGGGTGAGCCGCGCCTGGTAGGCGCCGAGATCGGTACCGACCAGGTCGATGACGACGTCGAAGCGGCCGAGGTCTTCCGGCCGGGTCGTGCGGTAGTCCAGGACCGCGTCGGCACCGAGTTCTTTGATCCAGTCGAGGTTGCGCGCACCGGCGAACAGGTGGCGGGGGCGGGGCCGCCTTACGCGGTGGCGTCGGCGGTCTCGACGACGTCTCTCAGCTGGGAGCGGACGGTGATGCCGAGTTTGGGGAAGGCGCGGTAGAGGTGCGAGCTCACGGTTCGGGGAGAGAGGTAGAGCTTTTCGGCTATCTCACGGTTGGTCAGGCCCAGGGCGGCGAGCCGGACGATCTGCTGCTGCTGGGGCGTGAGCAGGGTGAAGGCGTCCGGTTCCGTGTTGAGGCCCTGGGCGCCGGCGGCCCGGAGCTCGGCCTGGGCCCGTGCGGTCCAGGGGCGCGCGCCCAGGCTTCGGAAGGCGGCCTCCGCCTCGGTCAGTGAGGAGCGCGCCTCGACGATGCGCCTCCGGCGGCGCAGCCACTCCCCGTACGCGAGAAGCGTCTGGGCGCGCTCCAGGGGACGGAGCGAGAGGGCCGGTGCGGCCAGCGCCGAGGCGAAGTGGCGTTCCGCCTCGGCGGGATCGGCGAGCATCGCCCGGCTCAGGTGGACGAGGGCCGCCCTGCGGGGCGAGAGACGGCCCGCGCCTGGAAGGGAGCGCTCGGCCTCGTCCACGACCCGCGCGGCCTCCTCGCGTCGGCCGCAGCGCGCCGCGGCCGACGCGAGGGCGGGCAGCGCCGGGTAGGACAGGTGGTAGTGCACGGGATGGCCCTGGCCGTCGAAGAGCGCGCGAAGGTGCAGGAACGCCGTCTCGTGGTCGCCCTCCACCGTGGCGGCGGTTCCCAGCGCCCGGTGCGCAAGGACCAGGACCGAACGGCTCTCCGACGGATCGACCAGCGACAGGGCATGCCGGGCCTGCTCGCGCGCTCCGGCCGTGTCTCCCCGCAAGGCGCGCAGCAGGGCGTCGGAGGCCGCAGCGCAGGCGGCGGCGTGGTCGAGACCCGCGGAGGCCGCGACGGCCGCGAGTTCGGCGTTCGCCGTCTGGGCCTGGGCCCATCTGCCGTGCTCCAGGTAGGCCAGGGTCGCGACACCGCTCAGGCCGTCGGGCAGCGGCCCCTGGGACGACCATGAGGCGAAGGCCGCGTCGAAGGCGCGCACCGCCAGGTCCGTCTCGTCGAGCAGCCAGGCGGCGACGGCCAGGAGCGTCAGGGTCTCCGGCCGCTCCCCCGCCGCCGCGACCAGGCCGGGCAGCCTCCGGGGCAGATCCAGGCCCGCCGCCTCAGGGCGCGCGACGACCGCGGCCCACTCGGCCAGGAGGGCCCCCTCGTCACCGGGCCGGGCCGCGGACCGCGGAGCGGGCAGCAGACGTTCGATCTCGCGCAGCTGGGCCGGGTCGCCGGAGTAGAAGCGGACCACGGCGGCCGCGGCCACGGCCTCCAGGGCGGAGGCGGGGTCGGCGTCGGCCAGGGCCGCGGCGGGACGCATCAGCTGTCCGAACGCGGCGCTGTGCGAAGTGGTCAGCGCCATGAGGCGTCCCACCTGGAGGGCCGCGAGCGCGGCGGCCACCGGGTCGTCCGTGCCCGCGCGGGTACGGGCCGCCAGTCGTTCGACGACGTGGAGCCGGCCGGTCAGGACCGCGGTGCTCGTGGCCGCGGCGAGCAGCCGGGTGCTCTCGCCCCGGTCGGGGTGCAGGTCGGCGGCGCGTTCCAGCAGCCGGGCGGCGGCCGCGTACCCGCTGCGGCGGCGCGCCCGGTCCGCACTCGCCTCCAGGTCGGCGGACACGCGCGCGCTCAGGCCGGACGTGGCGGCGGCGAGGTGCCAGGCGCGCCGGTCGGGGTCCTGCTCGCGAAACAGCTCGGCCAGCTCGAGGTGGGCCGCCCGGCTCTCGTCGGCCGGGGCCGCCTGGCGGACCGCGACACGGGACAGGGCGTGGCTGCTGCGCAGCCGTCCCCCGGTCCGGCTGACGAGTCCTGCCCGCTCGGCGGGCGCCCACACCGGATCGCCGGTGTCGGGGAGCCAGGACAGCACCGCGTGCGGAGGGTCCTCGGTGTCCGCCGTGGCCAGGCGCACCACCGCGCGCCGGGTCTCGTCCGGCAGCTCCGCCAGCCGTCTCGCGTAGATGCGCTCCAGCCGCTCGGTCACCGGGAGGGGGCCGTCGGTGCCGCGGACCAGGTGGGCGCGTTCGACGGCGGCTCTCGCGAGTTCCACCAGGGCCAGGGGGTTGCCCTCCGCCTGGTCGAGGATCCGCTCGCGGATCGCGGTGTCGGGCACCCGCGCCCGCCGGTCGAGCAGCAGGTGCGCGGTGTCCCGGTCGAGCGGGCCCAGGTCGAGGGTCCGCTGCCGCGGCGCGGGATCCAGCGGTGGAGCGCCGTGGGCGACCAGCAGGAGCGTGACCGGCTCGTCGGCCAGTCTGCGGACCGCGAAGGAGAGCGCGTCCAGCGAGGCGCGGTCGGTCCAGTGGGCGTCGTCCACGACCAGCAGCAGGGGCCGGTCCGCGGCGAGGTCCGACAGCAGGGTGAGGACGCCCGTCCCGATGAGCATCGGATCGGGCGCCTCGCTCAGCTCGCCGAGTCCGAAAGCGGTGTGCAGAGCGCTCCGCTGCCTGGGCGGCAGCGCCTCGATGTCCCGGCGGACCGGCCGCAGGAGCTGGTGCAGGCCCGAGAACGCCAGGTCGGCCTCCGATCGGCTGCCGCAGGCCCGCAGCACCCGGCCTCCGGCCGCGCCGAAGCGGTCCGCGGCGTGCTCCGCCAGCGTGCTCTTGCCCGCTCCGGGGGCTCCCGTCAGCGTGAGCACTTCTCCGGTGGGCTTCGCCGCGTCGACGGCTTCGAGGAGTTCGTCCAGTTCCGCCCGCCTGATCAGGCCGTCGTCGACGGTCCCCGTCGCGTGCTCGTCCACAAGATCCCCCGACACCGCGGGATGATCCCGACCCCCGTGGCCTAGACGTTCACCCCCCGCAAATCGACGTTACCAGGGCATTTGCGGCAGAGGCCGTTGTCGGTCGAGGTGCAGTCATGTGACGGATGGGGGCGGGACCGCCGTCACCGGTTCTCCGCGACATGGCCGACGACCGCTCGACGCACCGCGTCCGCGGCGGCGGACAGGGGCCGCCCGGCCGCCCGCGCCAGCTGGACCGGCCACCTGACGTCGGCGTCCGGCACCTCCCGAACGCGGATGCCCGCGGCGTCGCCCACCGTGGACCTCGGCACGAAGGCGATGCCCAGGTCGGCGCGGACGAGTTCGAGCGCCATCTCGAATCCGACGACCTCCGTCAGCACCCTCCGATCCAGCCCCCTCCCCGCGTAGAGCGCGTCGATCGCCTCCCTGTTGCCCCATCCTTCGGGAAAGTCGATGAAGTCCCCGGCCACCGTGTCGGCCAGTTCCACGGGGTCGCGGGCGGCGAGCGGATGCGTCGCGGCGTGGATCAGTACGAAGCGCTCCGCGTACAGTCCGGTCAGCCGGATTCCGGGCACCGCAGGCCGGGCGCTGGACACGAGGGCCAGGTCGAGGGTGCCGCCGCGCACCTCGTCGAGGCTGCCGGCGGTACCGCGGACGGTCTGCCGGAGTTTGACCACGACGCCGGGGTGATCACGTCGCAGCTCGGTCAGGACCGCCGGCAGGTCGATGGGCCCGGGGTGGACCAGGGTGCCCAGGGTCACCTCCCCCCTGACCTCGCCGCGCACCGCGTCCACGGCATCCTTGGCCGCCCGCACCTCCTCCAGCAGGGCATGGGCGTGCGGCAGGAGCGCCCTGCCCGCGGGCGTGAGGCGGATCGCCCGACCGGTCCGCTCGAAGAGCGCGCTCCCGAGCTCGCTCTCCAGGCGGCTCACGGCCGCCGACACCGCCGACTGCACGACGTTGGCCCGCTGCGCCCCCTTGGTGAAGCTGAGCGTCTCGGCCACCGCGACGAAGTACTCCATCTGCGCCAATTGCACTCACCAATTATCACCGATCCAGATGCGTTTCATCTCAAATCATCGTTGGACGAGATGGACGGCGGGCGGGGACGCTGGGCCCATGGCGCTCCAGACACCTCCCGCAGAGAACCCGGCGACGTTCCGGGCGGCCCGCCCCGCACGGAGGCGGTCCGGCACCGCCGGCTTCTGGCTCGTCGGCGCCGTGTTCGCCCTGGCCACGGCCACGGCCGCCGCGCCCGCCCCGCTCTACATGCTCTACCAGCAGCGGGACGGATTCTCGTCGTTCACCCTGACCCTGATCTTCGCCGCCTACGCCCTCGGCGTCGCCGTCAGCCTGCTCACCGTCGGCCACCTGTCGGACGGCGCGGGACGCCGGCGCGTCCTCACGGCGGCGGTCCTCGTCGACGTGCTCGCATTGCTGGTCTTCGTGACCTGGTCCGCCGTTCCGGCGCTCCTGCTGGCCCGCTTCGTGTCCGGCCTGGGCGTCGGCATGCTCACCGCGACGGCCACCGCGTACCTCACCGAACTGCACGCGGCGGCCCGTCCGCCGGTCGGTTCCAGGAGGGCGGAGGCGGTCGCCACCGCCGCCAACCTGGGCGGACTCGGCCTCGGACCGCTGGTGACCGGGCTGCTCGCCGAGTACGCCCCCGCCCCTTTGCGGACCCCGTACGTCGTGTTCCTGTTCCTCCTGGTCACCGGCGCCCTGGCCGTCGCGGCGGTTCCGGAGACCGTCGCACCGGACCCCGCGTGGCGGTACCGCCCCCTGCGGGTGGCGGTGCCGGTGGAAGCGCGGACCCGCTACGCGGCGGCCGCCATGCTCGCCTTCAGCGCGTCCGCCGTGTTCGGGCTCTTCACCTCGCTGACGCCCTCCTTCCTGTCCACCCGGCTCGGCCTCCCTTCCCCGGCCGTCTCCGGAGCGGTGACCTTCCTGGTCCTGGCCTGCGCCGCCGGGTTCCAGCTCCTCGTCATGCGCCGGACGCCCTCCCGGCAGGCGGTCCTGGGCATCGTCCTCCTCGGCTCCGGGCTGGCGCTCGTGACCGCAGGCCTCACCGCGGCGTCCCTGACCGCCCTGCTGGCCGGAGGAGCGCTGGCCGGGGCGGGGGCGGGCGCCGCCTACGCGGCGGCCGTCGGATCCGTCATCGCGATGTCCCGCCCGGACGCCCGCGGCGAGGCGCTGGCCGGGCTCTTCCTCGGCGGCTTCGCCGGGATGTCCGTCCCCGTCCTGGGCCTGGGGCTGCTGCTCCTCGTCACCACCACCGCCGTCGCGGTGGTCGCGTTCAGCGCCCTCCTCGCCTGCCTGCTGCTCCTGACCCTGCTGATCATGCTCCGGACCGGCGGCCGGCACCGCTGACCGCGCTCGCGCGGCCAGGTGCAGTCACGTGTCCGATACCGCGGAGACCGGCCCGAATCCAAGCTGGAAACCATCCGAACCCCTTTGAAGGAGCACCATGTCCTCCCTTTCCTCCACTGAGACCGGGCACCGGCCCGGTGACGCCGGAACGCCGACTGTCAGCACGATCGAACTCGGCGACGTGCAGATCCACCGCGTCATGGAGTACTCCGACACGACGCCGATGACCACCGACGTCTTCTTCCCCGGCAGCAGGCCCGAAGAGTGGCGGCGCCACACCGAACTGCTGGCGCCCCACCACTGGGAGCCGGAGAGCGACCTCACCCGCGCCGCCACCCAGTCCTGGGTGCTGCGCAGCGAAGGCAAGATCATCCTCATCGACACGGGCGCGGGCAACGGGAAG
Source organism: Actinocorallia populi (assembly GCF_002995495.1). Lineage (GTDB taxonomy): Bacteria > Actinomycetota > Actinomycetes > Streptosporangiales > Streptosporangiaceae > Actinocorallia > Actinocorallia populi. The sequence goes on from NZ_PVZV01000017.1 coordinate 13,977, forward strand.
TACCGCCCGCTGCAGCCGATCTGGTCCTACCTGGACACCGACTACCTGGCGAACCTCGCCGCCGTCGGCGTGCGCCCCGAGGACGTCGACATCGTCGTCAACACCCATCTCCACGACGACCACGTCGGCTGGAACACCCGGCTGGAAGGCAGGGACTGGGTGCCCACCTTCCCCAACGCCACCTACCTCATGCCGCAGCGCGACTTCGAGTACTGGAAGCCCGAGAACCTCCACAACACGGTGTTCGGGCGCGGCAACCAGAACGTCTACGAGGACAGCGTCGACCCGGTCGTCGAGGCCGGCCTGGTGCAGCTCTGGGACGAGTCGTACACCATCGACGCCAACCTCCGCCTGGAACTGGCTCCCGGCCACACTCCCGGCGCGTCGATCATCCACCTGGAGTCCGCGGGCGACCGCGCCGTCTTCGCCGGCGACCTGCTGCACGGCGCGATCCAGGTGCACGAACCGCACATCAACAGCTGCTTCGAGGAGGACGAGGACGGCGCCCGCGCCAGCCGCGCGCGGATGTTCGCCCACGCCGCCGACACCAACGCCCTCGTGCTGCCCGCCCACCTGCCCGGCCACGGCGCCTTCGAGCTGCGCCGGCGCGGATCCGGCTTCGAGATCACCGACTGGGCTCCGTTCTCCCGGACCTGACCCCTCGTCCGGCCGCGGTCCCGATCACGCCATCCACCCGCAAGGAGAGACCATGTCCACCACATCACCCGAGACCACGACCCTCGACGTCTCCGGCTACACCATCACCCGCCGGGCCTGGGTCGCGACCGATCCGGCACACGCCTACGCGCTGCTGAGCGACGTCTCACGCATCGGGCTCTGGAGTCCCAACGCCGTCCACGCCCAGTACGACGAAAACTCCGGACCCCGGGCGGGCGCCTGGTTCCGCGGCCGCAACCGGCGAGACGGCGCGGAGTGGGAAAGCCGCTCGCAGGTCCAGAAGGCCGAGCCCGGAGCCGAGTTCACCTACACGGTCCTCGGCTCGCAGCCCGTACCGATCGTCCGCTGGCGCTGGACCCTCACGCCCCACGGATCGGGCACCGTGCTGTCCCAGGCCTGGCGGCTGCTGGCTGCCGACCCCGTCCTCGGCACCACCTACGCCGATCTCGACGCGCTGCGGGACGCCACCGCCGAGAGCATGGAGACCACCCTCATCGCACTGGCCGCCTGGATCGCCGACGACCCCGGCGCCTGAGCGCACCGCCCCGAGGCCTCGGCCGGTGCGTCCGGCGCACCGGCCGGCCCGGCGTCCTCCACCGCACGACTCGCCAGGAGAGCCCGTTGACCCACCACGACTTCGTCGTACGGACCGCGCAGGGCGCGGTCCGCGGCAGACGACTCGACGACCACGCCGTGTTCCTCGCCATCCCCTACGCCGCCCCGCCCATCGGCGCGGGCAGGTTCGCGGCCCCGCAGCCGCACGACCCCTGGGAAGGGGTCAGGGACGCCACCCGGCCGGGTCCGACCGCGCCGCAGGGGCCGCGCCGTCTCGGCGCGCTGGAGATGCACCCCTACTTCGGGCCCGGATGGGTGCGCGGGGCCGACTACCTCACCGTCAACGTCTGGACGCCCACGACCGCCCCTCCCGGCGCGCCGGTCATGGTGTTCGTGCACGGCGGGGGGTTCGTGGCCGGAGCCAACCGGTCGCCGCTGTACGACGGTGCGCGCTTTGCCCGTGACGGCGTGGTGCTGGTGACAGTGAACTACCGGCTCGGCATCCCGGGATTCCTCGACCTTCCCGGAGCCCCCGCCAACCGCGGTCTGCTGGACGTCATCGAGGCCCTGCGCTGGGTGCGGCGGAACATCGGGGCCTTCGGCGGGGATCCCGGGAACGTCACCCTCTTCGGACAGTCGGCCGGCGCCACCCTCACCGGCGCGGTCCTGGCCGACGAGACCGCTGAAGGGCTCCTGCGCCGGGCGATCGTGCAGAGCGGCAGCGGGAGAGGCGCCTTCACCCCTGAGCAGGCCGGACGGGTCGCCGAAGCGGCGGCGGCCGCGCTGGGCGTCGCGCCGCGGGCCGCGGACTTCGCCGAGGTGGGCGACGAACGGCTCGTCGAGATCATGCCCGCGCTGTCGGGCGTGGACCTGCGGACGGCGACCGACGGCGATCCGCTCCTCGGGCTGAGCCCGTTCGGTGTCGTCCTCGACCGGCAGCCCGCCGACACCGTCGCCGCCGGCCAGGGCGCCGCCGTCGACCTGCTGATCGGCACGAACACCGAGGAGGCGAACCTCTACCTGGCCCCGTTCGGTGCCCTCGCCACGGCGACGGCGCACGACGTGGAAGCCACCGCCGCCCTCTTCCGCTCCGACCCGGCCGAGTACGCCGCGGCCCTCCGCCGCAGCCGTCCCGCGGCCACAGACGGCGAGCTGCGCTCGGCCCTCATGTCCGAGGCTCTGTTCGCCGCCGGCAGCCGCGACCTCGCCGACGCCCACGCGGCGCTCCCGGGCTCCCGCACCTTCCGCTACGAGTTCGCCTGGCGCTCACCCGCCCTGGGCGGTGAACTGGGCTCCGCGCACACCGTGGAACTGCCCTTCGTGTTCGACACGACCGACCTGCCGGGCCTGCGCGGCCCCACCGCCCTCCTCGGCCCCGAAGCGCCGCCGGAAGGGCTCGCCGCACGAACGCACGCGGCCTGGATCGCCTTCGCAACGACGGGCGACCCCGGCTGGACGCCCTACGAGGCCCCGCACGGAGCCGTCATGCGCATCGCGGAGGATTGGACGGTCGTCCCCGACGCCGACCTACCCACACCGTCCCCATTGTCCGATCCGCATCGGACATCCGGAACCACGGACGCGTGGTCTCGTCTCATGCGCGGATGCCGTTGAGGAGGACTCTCAGGTAGTCGTCGACTCTGCTTTGCGGGTCCTGGCCGAGGCGCAGGGCGAAGACCGTGCCGCAGACGAGGTTGTGCAGGTCGGCGTCGGTGAGGCCGGCTCGCACCGCTCCGGTGCGCCTGGCCCGCTCGATGGCGGCCCGGGCCACCTGGCCGAACTCCTCGCGGTGTTCGGTGGTGCGCGGGTCGGCGTCCTCTTCCGGCCCCGTCGATATGACCTCGAAGAACGCAGGGTCGTTCAACTGCCGGGTCAGCAGCGCGCGCAGGAGGTGCTCCACGCCGCTGCCGACGTCATGGTGCCGGCCTGCGGCGCGCGCGTCGTGGAGCAGCGCCGTGAACGCGGGGTCGGCGAGTGCCTCCAGGAGCGCCCGGCGGGTCGGGAAATGGCGGTAGGCGGTGCCCACGCCCACTCCTGCCCGGCGGGCGATGTCGTTGAGCTGCAACGAGAGGTCGCCTGCGTCCACCGCGAGCCGTGCGGTCTCCAGCAGTCGCTCCCGGTTGCGGGCCGCGTCCGCGCGCAAGGGAGGGGTCATGGGGCCAGCCTACCGAACCGGATTGACTATCCGTTTTGAATGCCGTCTAATCGGATTAGTTATCCACTTAGCTACCCCGGAGGCATCATGACCCGCGCAGCGGACTGGACCGTCGCCCGCCTCGGCGACCAGAGCGGCCGCACCTTCGTCGTGACGGGAGCCAGCAGCGGCCTCGGCGTGGCCGTCACCCGCCATCTCGCCGCACACGGAGCCCGAGTGATCATGGCGGTGCGCGACACCCGCAAGGGCGAGCACGTGCGCGACCACCTGCTCGCCGCCAATCCCGGAGCCGACCTCGACGTCCGCCGGGTGGACCTGCTCGACCTCGACACCGTGCGCCGGTTCGCCGAGGGGCTGCACTCGGACGCGGTCGCCGTCGACGGGCTCATCAACAACGGCGGCATCGCCACCGTGCCGCGGCGGCTCAGCCCGCAGGGCGTGGAAAGCCAGCTGGCGACCAACCATCTGGGCCACTTCGCCCTCACCGGCAGGCTCTTGGACCTCCTGACCGCGGGAAGCGACCCGGTCGTGGTGACGGTGGCCTCCAGCCTCTACCGGATGGGCCGCCTCGACCCCGACGACCTCGCCGCCGAACACCGCTACTCACCCGGCGGTGCCTACGCCGCCTCCAAACTCGCCAACGTGCTGTTCGCCCTGGAACTCGACCGCAGGCTGCGCGCCACCGCCTCGCCCGTACGCAGCCTGCTCGCCCACCCCGGCATGGCCAAGACCGACCTCAACCGGCAGGCGCCGCCCTCGGCCCGTGCGGTCAGCTCCCTGATGGGCCTGCTGTACCGCCGCCCCGTCGACGAGGCGGCGGCGCCGATCCTCTACGCGGCCACCGAGACGGCCGCACCCGCCGGCCTTCACATCGGCCCGGGCCGCCCGCTCCGCAAGGCCAGGCCCACCTTCGAGACGATCACCGGATCCGCCACCGACCCCGACCTCGCCGCACGCCTGTGGTCACGCTCGGTACGTCTCACCGGCGTCGACATCCCGCCGACAAAGTAGCGTCGCCGTTGCGGGAATGATGCTCCTGTCGCTGGTGAAGAGCACGGTGCCATGGCGCATGGATCCGACCTCAGAACCGTTCTCAAACGGATGTCAGGAAAGGTGGCCTCCGTCGGCCAGCCAGCGCACCGCGTCGCGGAAGGTCTCGACGGTCGGCCGGTAGGTCATGTCCAGCTCCTGCAGCGTCCGGCTGTCGTCGCCGGGGCGGCCGGAGGCCATGATGACCGCGGCCTCCTCCGACAGCGGCGGGACTTCCTTGCCGGAGGCGCGCAGCTCGTCGAACTTGCGGCCCAGCTCGGCCATCTCGGCGGGGTCCGCCTCGCGATAGGGCACCGGACGGCCGGCGGCCTCGGCGAGCAGCTCGGACCACTGCCGCCACGTCGTGTAACGACCGCTGGCCAGATAGCGGCGCGGACCGAGTCCGGACCGCATCACGCGCGTGATGATGGCGGCCAGGTCCCGTACGTCCAGCACGCCGATCCCGCTGGCGGGCGCGTACATCCCGGCGGCCAGCGCGGCGCGCAGAGCCGCGTGGCTTCCGTCCAGGTGAGGGCTGTGGGGTCCGTAGACACCGCCCACCACCAGGGTGGTGATGGGCGCGCCCTGGTCTTGCAGGTCGCGTACGAAGTCCTCGACGCTGCGTTTCTGCGCTCCGTAGGTCGACAGGGGCTCGGCCAGCGGAGTGCCGATCGTGATCACCGGGTCCGGGGACGGCAGGTGCACCGTGATCGTCGAGGTGTAGACGATCGGGTCGAGCCCCAGGGCGAACGCGCCGCCCAGCACGGTGCGCGCGCCGTCGAGGTTCGCCGTGCCCGCTGCCCCCCGGCTGCCGCCGCCCACCCCGATCTCCGCCGCGCAGTGCACGACCGCCGAGCAGCCCTCCAGCGCCCGGCCGACCGCCTGCGGATCGGTCATGTCGCCGGCGACGACGTCCGTGACCGCGACGCCCAGCGCTCCGAGCACCGGTGCGACCCGTTCGGGACGGCGGGCCAGCAGCCGGATGTCGTGCCCGGCCTGCTGCAGCTCGCGTACCGCATGTGATCCGACGAATCCCGTACCGCCGGTGACCAGTACCTTCACGACCGCTCCTCGGTTCCGCTCCAGAGAGCCTGGACAACAGAAATGTTATTTCACTATCTTCAGGGCGAAGCAAGTGCTTGGTTGGAGAAGGAGGAGAAGTGACGGACAGGGAAGAACTCGATGCCTTCGTCCAGCGCTGGCTGGACGCCAACGCGGAATGCGAGCGGCGGCGGGACTGGCGTCCGCTGGCGGATTTCTTCACGCCGGACGCGACCTACGGGTGGAACTGCGGACCCAACGACGAGTTCATGGCGGTCGGACGCGAGGAGATCCGCGAACTGGCCTTCGGGTCGGAGATGGCGGGCCTCGACGGCTGGACCTATCCCTACCAGTCCATTCTCGTCGATGAGCGCGCGGGAATGGTGCTCGGCCTGTGGCGGCAGGTGGCCGACGCGCGCCGCCCGGACGGCACCCGGTACGAGATCGCGGGGCTGGGCGCGAGCTGGTTCGGCTACGAGAACGGCGCCTGGACGTGGCAGCGCGACTTCTTCGACCACGCCAACGCCGGTGCGTTGTTCATGGAGATGGCCAAGAACGGGCACCTCTCCTCCGGCATGACCGAGCGGCTGCGGCAGGCCGCTTCTCGCAAGCGCGCCCCCGGCCACTACCGGCGCACCGAGGTCCCCGCACCAGTATGGCCGGTGAAACCGCATTACACGGCAGACGAAACGGAGACGGAGCGTCATGCGTGACACCGGCCGGACCGAGGCCGGGACGCAGCCCGCGTCCCCGGCGGTCACCGCTGCCTCTCCTCCCCCGAGGGTGTCCGGCGGGGCGGAGCCCTACGGGCATCTGGAAGAGCTGCGCACCGATCCGATCGGCCTGATGCGGCGGGTACGGGAGGAGTGCGGCGACGTCGGGGCGTTCCGGCTCGGTGAGCGCGACGTGGTGCTCGTGTCCGGGCCCGAGGCCAACGAATGGTTCTTCCGCATGCCCGACGCGACCCTCGACCAGGGCGCGGCGTACCCGTTCATGACCCCGATCTTCGGCCGCGGAGTGGTCTTCGACGCGCCCCCCGAGCGGCGCCAGGAGATGCTGCGCAACTCCTCGCTGCGGGGGCAGCAGATGAAGGGGCACGCCGAGACGATCGCCGCGGAGGTCGAGCGGATGGTCGCCCGCTGGGACACTCCCGGCTTCACGGACGAGGGCACCGAGATCGACCTGCTCGACTGGTTCGCCGAACTCACGATCTACACCTCCTCGGCGTGCCTGATCGGCCGTCCGTTCCGCGAGCGGCTCGACGGCCGGTTCGCCGACCTCTTCGCCGACCTCGAACGCGGCACGGACGCCTTGTCCTTCATCGACCCCTACGCGCCCATCGAGACCTTCCGCCGCCGGGACGAGGCCCGTGAGCAGATGCGGGAGCTCATCTCGCAGATCATGGCCGACCGCGCCGCCGCGCCGCCGGCCAGGGCGGACCGCGACCTGCTCGACGTCCTCATGACGCTGAAGCACGAGGACGGGCGGCCGCGGTTCACCGCGGACGAGATCACCGGCATGTTCATCTCCATGATGTTCGCCGGCCACCACACCTCCTCGGGGACCGCCGCGTGGACCCTCATCGAGCTGCTGCGCCACCCCGAGGAGATGGCCGCGGTGGTCGGCGAGCTCGACGAGCTGTTCGCCGACGGCGGTGAGGTCGGCTTCAAGGCCCTGCGGGCGATCCCCCGGCTGGAATCGGTGATCAAGGAGGCGCTGCGGCTGCACCCGCCGCTGATCATCCTGATGCGGGCGGCCACCGAGGACCTCGAGATCAACGGCCACCGCGTCAAGGCCGGGGACCTCGTCGCGGCGACCCCGGCGGTCAGCAACCGGCTGGAGGTCTTCACCGACCCGGACGCCTTCGACCCCGCCCGCTACCGTGACCCCCGGCGCGAGGACGACGACAATCCCTGGGCCTGGATCCCCTTCGGCGCGGGCCGCCACCGGTGTGTGGGCGCCGCGTTCGCCATGATGCAGCTCAAAGCCATCTTCTGCGTGTTGCTGCAGCGCTACTCCTTCACCGCCGCCCAGCCTCTGGACAGCTACCGGAACGACCACTCCAAGATCGTCGTCCAGCTCGAGCGGCCCTGCAGCGTCCACGTGCGGCCGCGCCAGGCGTCACCGGCCGGTGCGGAGGTCCGCCGCTGATGGGATGGCGCATCACGATCGACCGGGATCTGTGCCAGGGCCACGGCATGTGCGAGGTGGAGGCGCCCGAGACCTTCACTCTGTCGAAGGACGGCACGCTCGCCATCCACGACGAGCACCCGTCCGGCGAGGCGCTCGAACCGGTGCGGGAGGCCGTGCGCTACTGCCCCGTCCGGGCCTTGTCGCTCACGGAGACCTCCGGCGGCTGAACCGTCCGGACGGTTCGGGAGACGAGCGACCCGCCTCGCTCCTGGTGCTGCACGTCAATGGCCGTGCAGCACCAGGCGGGTGACCGCTTCGAGCTTGCGCATCGCCTGCGGCATGGTCATGCGCCCGGTCGTCCAGTAGATGAGGCAGCTGTGCAGCGTCGCGCTGATCGCCAGATGCGCCGTGCGGGCCTTCTCCTCGGGGACTCCGTCCATGAGCGCCAGCATGACGCGCTCGTTCTCCTCGCCGACCTCCGCCAGCGTCTCGCTCACATAAGGGTCCGCGCACGCCTCGAGATGCACGACGAGGCGTGCGAAGTTCGGATTGCGCTGAAAGGCGCGCATCTCGCGGTGGACGAAGGCGACCACCCGTTCGCAGACACCCTTCTCGCCCGGTGAGCGCTCCCGTGCGGCCTTCTGCAGATCGGCGAGGACCTTCTCGCTGAGCCGCTGGTGCCAGGCCACCCAGGCCGCCGCCAGCAGCTGCTCCTTGGAGGTGAAGTAGCGGTACACGGTGCCCAGGGAGATCCGGGTGCGTTCGGAGACGTCCTTCATCTGAAGGCTCTCCGGCCCGATCTCCGAGACCATCTCGATCACCGCCGTGGTGAGCCTGTCGCGACGAGCACGCTGGCTCTCGGTCATCGTGCTGATCGGCAGTCGAAAGAAATCGTCGCTCACAAGGACGAATTTTACGGTAACGCGATTTCGACACGGGCCGGACGGGGAGTTCCGGGCCGTCCTCCGGCGGACCCGGTCCTCCCCGCGGTACCGCCCGCGCCGGGGGCCGTCGATCAGGGCCGGTGGCCACCGGCCGCTGCGGAGGGGCGACGGACCGGTCGGCGGCGCCGGAACAGGAAGCGCGCGCCGGTGCTGAGCCTGGCCAGGGCGAGTTCAGCGGGGTCGGGCGCGGCAGGGGAAGCCGGATCGACCAGGATGTCGAAGGCGATGTGCTCTCCCGCGCCGGCCTGGGATCGGGCGACCTGCGCCCGCGGGTCGGCGCCCCTGACCAGAGCGGCGAAGGCGTCCGTACCGCCGTCCCCGTCCCGCCACCCGGCGAACCAGGTGCGGTCCGCGGGTTCACGGACGGCCGGGCAGTCCAGCAGCGCGAACCTCACGCGTTCCTCATCCAGCAGGTCGACGGAGATGTCCACGTAGCCGGCCGGCGCGAAGACCGGATGGATCCGCAGCAGCTTGGCGATTCCGGCCGCCCCCGCGCCCGTACGCAAAGCCGATGCCAGCCGCTGGGAGGTCAACGCCCCCAAGCCGATCAGCACCCGCGACGCGGCCGTGCGGGCAGCGGCGATGCCGAAGCGCTGCTCCATGCTCAGCATGAATCCGTGTACCAGCAGATGGCTCGCCATCGCGATCTCCGCCAATGCGGTCTGCAACCCCGCATGCGACAGGTCTTCCAGTTCGAAGCCGGCGTCGAATGCTCCGCTGTAGTCGTCCCATCCGCCCGGCTCGGCCCGCGGATCGCTCGCCGGAACGGGGAGGCCGACCGTCGCCGCGAGCGACGCCGCCACGACGGCCTCGTTCGGGTGGGGCTGCGAGTCGGTCTTCCCATCGACGGTCACCGCCCACTCGCAGTGCGGGGACCGGTCTGCGGGAACCCGCGGCGGCCGGTGGACGGGCAGGACCTGCGAGCGGGGGTTGGTCACCCTGCCGGTCGCGGGAAACGTCGGGTCCTCAATGGCATGGCACATGGTGCGCACCATCTCGTCACCCAGCGGCTCCACATCCAGCAGCGCCCCGCACGACGCCAGCCGGAACGTGCCGTGCTCCGGATCGGCGAGCTCGTAGCGAACGTCCAGGAACTGGTGCGGGAACCCGATGTCGAACTGCAGGCCCTTGAAGATGGCGGTGACATCGTCTCCGGTGATGCCCATCGCCCGGCGAAGGCGGCGCGTGTAGACCGGGCTGGCGGCCGTCCACTCCTCGATGGACACCTCCTCCATCATCTCCGGACCACCCAGCTCGATCGCGAGCGGGATCCCGACCCTGTCCTGCAGATGCCCGTGCAGCATCCACTCGCGGCCCAGCACCGCCAACGCCGCACGATCCAGGTCCCCCAACGCCGGACCGGACTCAAAGGCTCCCGACAGATCGCCTCGCAGAGTCCTCGCGCCCCCGCCGGAATCGGTTTCGGTGCCTTCAACGGATTTCGTCATCAAAGCTCCTGATCTCGTACCCGGGCGGGAGCCGAAGCGCCATGCCGGCCACGGACCGGCCATGATCCGCCCGCTCACGCACATCACCATGCCACCCCAGGGGGTGAAATATGATTTCGAAATCCTACTTTCGCCAATGCCAAGCGGTCTACAGACGATGGACAAGAGGCAGGCCTTCAGCTGATCGCACCCGGCTCCACCGCCTGCCGGCCGGCTTGGGGGGAAACCGAGACGCCGAGCTGACCGGGCCGCTGGCCGCTTCTGGCCCTACTGACCGGCACGGCCCGTTTCTGCCGTGTTCCGTGACAGCCCAGGAGGATTCGTGCTCACCGGGCCCTTCCCGTACACGTGCTTTGACAACGACCGGATATCTGCTCGGCGGGGCGACCGTAGCCGACTGCGTGGCGGCGACGGCGTTCTTGAACCCGGCGTCCACCCGGGCGGTCCTCACCGACGGGTCGTCGATGGCGACTCGGTCCGGCGGTTCGATCCCGCGCGCGCGTACGAGGCGGCCGGTCAGGCCTTCAGCTGGGCCGCGACGATCACGTTGCCGTACAGGTCGGCGAAGTGCAGGGAGGCGCTGTCGGCGTCCTGCGTCTCCGCCCACGTCCGGACCCCGTGGTCGGTCAGACGGGAGCGGACGGCGGCGAGGTCGTCGGTGTAGAGGACCAGGAGGGGCTGTCCGCCCGTCTGGCGGCCGACGAGCTCGCCTTCCCGCTCGGAGGTGGCGGCCATGAGCCACACGCCCACCCCGTCCTGGCCGGGGAAGCCCAGGTGCAGGTAGCGGTAACCGCCGCGGGTGCTGTCGTGGACGACTTCGAAGCCGAGGACGTCCCGGTAGAACTCCAGTGCCTCGTCGGGCTCGTCGACCAGGACGACCGTCCGGCCGATGCCGGTGAAGACCCTCTCAAGTGACATACCGAAACCGTAGGGCCCGCCACCGACATTCCGGCCGGAGTCGTTCGGTGGTCCACCAGGCCCGGAGCGCTTCACCTCCCGCCCTGGTGGCCACCGGGTCGCGGCCGCGGTGGACTGCCGGGCGGCTGCGGGGCAGTGTGACGGGTCATGCAGATTCCGCGTCACTTCTCGGCCATGGGTCCGGGACACTGGAAACCGCGGCCCCTTCGGGGATAGGGGTGTCAGCCGAGAGGCGAAGCGGTCGGTGGATCCGGCCGCGTGGATGTCTGCGGGTCGTCCGGTCTGAGCACCGGCAGATCCTTTGCGCACGCAGGACCACCGCTTGCCGCGCGGATGCGCCAACAGGCGGGTATGGGGCTGAAGCGGGATGAGATGCCTGTTGAAGCGTTCGGTGATGGAATTGGGCGACGGTGGGCAGAGAGCGTGCCGACGTTGCGCGCTCGTGTTCGCGACCGCAGAGGAGGTTGCCGCGGTGAACGGGAAGGCTCTGCAGGACACGGCGCTGAAGCGGGCTGAGGAGTTGCCGGCGACCACGTTGTCTTCCTTCGAGCGCGGGTGGGAAGCCGCCAGGGTCGTGGACAAATGGTTCATGTTGGTGACCGAGGTGCCCGGCCGACCAGTGGTGATCTTGAAGTCGCGTCCGGACGACGCCCTGGCCCTGTGCGAGGCGTATGCGGACATCACCCCCGGCTATCACATGAACAAGCGGCACTGGATCACGCTCGCCCCGGGCGATTCTCTCGACGAGAAGCTGGTGCAGGAGCTGGTCACCGAGTCCTACCGGCTGGCGGTCGGCAATCTGCCCAAGTCGCGCCGGCCGGTCGACCCGGCGCGGTTCGGCACCGGGTGAGCCGGCCATGGCCATCACCGGCAAACGGCTTCAGCAGCTGGCCCGCAGCACGGCCGACGGGCTTCCCGGCGTCAGCCGTGGACGGCCGTTCACCGACAAGCTGGACGTCTACAAGGTGGCGGGGAAGGTCTTCCTCATCATCACCGACGACCCGCACGAGCAGATCATCACTGTGAAGACCGAGCCCGAGTATGCGCGGTCGCTGCGGCAACGGCACGAATCGATCGCGGCGGGCCGGTACCTGAACAAGAAGCACTGGATCTCCCTGGCCGCGGGCCGGGAGATCACCCCCGCGCTGGTCGAGGACCTGGTCACGCACTCCTACGAGCTGATCGCGGCGTCCGTGCCCGCCCACCGCCGTCCTCGGGTCGAGGTGAGCGGCCGCTGAACCGCTCCGCGGTAACCGCCTCGGGGCGCATGGAGAGAAGAGGAGTCCGATGCACACCATGTCGACACAGGAGTGGCACGACTTCGTCACGCGCGGAGCCCGCACGGGGAAGTTCGCCACGGTCGGGCCCGACGGCACGCCGCACATCGCTCCCGTCTGGTACGTCTTCGACGGCGAAACCTTCGCGTTCACCACCAGCGGCGAATCGGCGAAGATGCGCAACCTGCGGCGTAATCCGCGCGCGGCGCTGTGCGTCGACGACGACGCCCCGCCCTTCGCCTACGTCGAGGTCCGCGGCGAGGTGACCTTGAGCGAGGACCTGCACGAGCTGGTCGATGTCGCCACCCGCGCCGGCGCCCGGTACGCGGGCCCCGACCAGGCCGAGGAGCTCGGCAGGCGCAACGGGGTGCCCGGCGAGGTCGTCGTCCGGCTGCGCCCCGCAAAGGTGATCGCCTACGCCGGGATCACCGAATAGACGACCTCCCGCCCTGCGCGGCCACCCCGACGACTACGACGACCGGGCCGCCCGCACCGGCGCGGCATGGTCCTCCGCCGATCTGCTCCCCCGGTTCCGGGCGATAGCCCGGATGAGACGGTGAAGGCCAACGGGGTCAACTGCCGCCCGCAGGGCACGACTGATCAACCAGCAGCCTCGCGGCCTGACGCCGTTCCTGCTCGGCCACTTAGACTATGTCTTACGTGGCTTTTCGGGTGGTCTGCTGGGATGATGTCGTGCTGTGTTGATGTCGACTTTGGGTCTGC
>NZ_PVZV01000018.1 GCF_002995495.1 Actinocorallia populi
TTGTTTAACTTTAAGAAGGAGATATACATATGCAAATGCGATTAATTCCTTATGTCACTGACACAAAGCTGATGGACGTGAACGAATTGCCGGAAGGAATCGATGCGATTAAGGCACCGGAGCTGTGGTCACAAGGTTTTAAAGGAAAAGATATCACTGTCGCAGTGCTTGATACAGGCTGTGACGCAACCCATCCCGATTTGGCAGACCGAATCATCGGAGGCAGAAACTTTACTGATGATGACAATGGAAAAGAAGATCAATTTCATGATTATAATGGACATGGCACCCATGTGGCGGGTACGATTGCCGCAAACGATCAAAACGGCGGCATCTCCGGCGTGGCACCTGAAGCGAACCTATTAATCGTCAAGGTGCTCGGCGGTGAAGACGGCAGCGGCGATTATGAATGGATCATCAACGGGATCAACTACGCCGTCGAACAAAAAGCCGATATCATTTCAATGTCGCTCGGCGGACCTGCCGACGTTCCGGAATTGAAAGAAGCGGTGACAAACGCCGTGAAAAACGGAGTGCTCGTCGTCTGCGCCGCCGGAAACGAAGGCGACGGCAATGACCGTACAGAGGAGTACTCATACCCTGCTGCATACAACGAAGTCATCGCTGTCGGGTCTGTGTCATTGACGCGGGAGTCTTCCGAATTCTCAAATGCGAACAAAGAAATTGACCTCGTTGCACCAGGAGAAGAAATCCTCTCTACATTGCCCGATCATCAATACGGAAAGCTGACGGGAACATCGATGGCCACACCGCACGTCAGCGGCGCGCTCGCTCTCATCAAGTCAGCTGAAGAAGAGGCGTTTAAACGGAAGCTGACAGAACCGGAACTGTATGCTCAGTTAATCCGCCGCACGCTTCCTCTTGATTACTCAAAAGCGCTGATCGGCAATGGATTCTTATATTTGTCGGCGCCGGAGGTACTGGCGGAAAAAGCCGGCGAAGCAAAACTTCTTTCCCTTCTCGAGCACCACCACCACCACCACTGAGATCCGGCTGCTAACAAAGCCCGAAAGGAAGCTGAGTTGGCTGCTGCCACCGCTGAGCAATAACTAGCATAACCCCTTGGGGCCTCTAAACGGGTCTTGAGGGGTTTTTTGCTGAAAGGAGGAACTATATCCGGATTGGCGAATGGGACGCGCCCTGTAGCGGCGCATTAAGCGCGGCGGGTGTGGTGGTTACGCGCAGCGTGACCGCTACACTTGCCAGCGCCCTAGCGCCCGCTCCTTTCGCTTTCTTCCCTTCCTTTCTCGCCACGTTCGCCGGCTTTCCCCGTCAAGCTCTAAATCGGGGGCTCCCTTTAGGGTTCCGATTTAGTGCTTTACGGCACCTCGACCCCAAAAAACTTGATTAGGGTGATGGTTCACGTAGTGGGCCATCGCCCTGATAGACGGTTTTTCGCCCTTTGACGTTGGAGTCCACGTTCTTTAATAGTGGACTCTTGTTCCAAACTGGAACAACACTCAACCCTATCTCGGTCTATTCTTTTGATTTATAAGGGATTTTGCCGATTTCGGCCTATTGGTTAAAAAATGAGCTGATTTAACAAAAATTTAACGCGAATTTTAACAAAATATTAACGCTTACAATTTAGGTGGCACTTTTCGGGGAAATGTGCGCGGAACCCCTATTTGTTTATTTTTCTAAATACATTCAAATATGTATCCGCTCATGAATTAATTCTTAGAAAAACTCATCGAGCATCAAATGAAACTGCAATTTATTCATATCAGGATTATCAATACCATATTTTTGAAAAAGCCGTTTCTGTAATGAAGGAGAAAACTCACCGAGGCAGTTCCATAGGATGGCAAGATCCTGGTATCGGTCTGCGATTCCGACTCGTCCAACATCAATACAACCTATTAATTTCCCCTCGTCAAAAATAAGGTTATCAAGTGAGAAATCACCATGAGTGACGACTGAATCCGGTGAGAATGGCAAAAGTTTATGCATTTCTTTCCAGACTTGTTCAACAGGCCAGCCATTACGCTCGTCATCAAAATCACTCGCATCAACCAAACCGTTATTCATTCGTGATTGCGCCTGAGCGAGACGAAATACGCGATCGCTGTTAAAAGGACAATTACAAACAGGAATCGAATGCAACCGGCGCAGGAACACTGCCAGCGCATCAACAATATTTTCACCTGAATCAGGATATTCTTCTAATACCTGGAATGCTGTTTTCCCGGGGATCGCAGTGGTGAGTAACCATGCATCATCAGGAGTACGGATAAAATGCTTGATGGTCGGAAGAGGCATAAATTCCGTCAGCCAGTTTAGTCTGACCATCTCATCTGTAACATCATTGGCAACGCTACCTTTGCCATGTTTCAGAAACAACTCTGGCGCATCGGGCTTCCCATACAATCGATAGATTGTCGCACCTGATTGCCCGACATTATCGCGAGCCCATTTATACCCATATAAATCAGCATCCATGTTGGAATTTAATCGCGGCCTAGAGCAAGACGTTTCCCGTTGAATATGGCTCATAACACCCCTTGTATTACTGTTTATGTAAGCAGACAGTTTTATTGTTCATGACCAAAATCCCTTAACGTGAGTTTTCGTTCCACTGAGCGTCAGACCCCGTAGAAAAGATCAAAGGATCTTCTTGAGATCCTTTTTTTCTGCGCGTAATCTGCTGCTTGCAAACAAAAAAACCACCGCTACCAGCGGTGGTTTGTTTGCCGGATCAAGATCTACCAACTCTTTTTCCGAAGGTAACTGGCTTCAGCAGAGCGCAGATACCAAATACTGTCCTTCTAGTGTAGCCGTAGTTAGGCCACCACTTCAAGAACTCTGTAGCACCGCCTACATACCTCGCTCTGCTAATCCTGTTACCAGTGGCTGCTGCCAGTGGCGATAAGTCGTGTCTTACCGGGTTGGACTCAAGACGATAGTTACCGGATAAGGCGCAGCGGTCGGGCTGAACGGGGGGTTCGTGCACACAGCCCAGCTTGGAGCGAACGACCTACACCGAACTGAGATACCTACAGCGTGAGCTATGAGAAAGCGCCACGCTTCCCGAAGGGAGAAAGGCGGACAGGTATCCGGTAAGCGGCAGGGTCGGAACAGGAGAGCGCACGAGGGAGCTTCCAGGGGGAAACGCCTGGTATCTTTATAGTCCTGTCGGGTTTCGCCACCTCTGACTTGAGCGTCGATTTTTGTGATGCTCGTCAGGGGGGCGGAGCCTATGGAAAAACGCCAGCAACGCGGCCTTTTTACGGTTCCTGGCCTTTTGCTGGCCTTTTGCTCACATGTTCTTTCCTGCGTTATCCCCTGATTCTGTGGATAACCGTATTACCGCCTTTGAGTGAGCTGATACCGCTCGCCGCAGCCGAACGACCGAGCGCAGCGAGTCAGTGAGCGAGGAAGCGGAAGAGCGCCTGATGCGGTATTTTCTCCTTACGCATCTGTGCGGTATTTCACACCGCAATGGTGCACTCTCAGTACAATCTGCTCTGATGCCGCATAGTTAAGCCAGTATACACTCCGCTATCGCTACGTGACTGGGTCATGGCTGCGCCCCGACACCCGCCAACACCCGCTGACGCGCCCTGACGGGCTTGTCTGCTCCCGGCATCCGCTTACAGACAAGCTGTGACCGTCTCCGGGAGCTGCATGTGTCAGAGGTTTTCACCGTCATCACCGAAACGCGCGAGGCAGCTGCGGTAAAGCTCATCAGCGTGGTCGTGAAGCGATTCACAGATGTCTGCCTGTTCATCCGCGTCCAGCTCGTTGAGTTTCTCCAGAAGCGTTAATGTCTGGCTTCTGATAAAGCGGGCCATGTTAAGGGCGGTTTTTTCCTGTTTGGTCACTGATGCCTCCGTGTAAGGGGGATTTCTGTTCATGGGGGTAATGATACCGATGAAACGAGAGAGGATGCTCACGATACGGGTTACTGATGATGAACATGCCCGGTTACTGGAACGTTGTGAGGGTAAACAACTGGCGGTATGGATGCGGCGGGACCAGAGAAAAATCACTCAGGGTCAATGCCAGCGCTTCGTTAATACAGATGTAGGTGTTCCACAGGGTAGCCAGCAGCATCCTGCGATGCAGATCCGGAACATAATGGTGCAGGGCGCTGACTTCCGCGTTTCCAGACTTTACGAAACACGGAAACCGAAGACCATTCATGTTGTTGCTCAGGTCGCAGACGTTTTGCAGCAGCAGTCGCTTCACGTTCGCTCGCGTATCGGTGATTCATTCTGCTAACCAGTAAGGCAACCCCGCCAGCCTAGCCGGGTCCTCAACGACAGGAGCACGATCATGCGCACCCGTGGGGCCGCCATGCCGGCGATAATGGCCTGCTTCTCGCCGAAACGTTTGGTGGCGGGACCAGTGACGAAGGCTTGAGCGAGGGCGTGCAAGATTCCGAATACCGCAAGCGACAGGCCGATCATCGTCGCGCTCCAGCGAAAGCGGTCCTCGCCGAAAATGACCCAGAGCGCTGCCGGCACCTGTCCTACGAGTTGCATGATAAAGAAGACAGTCATAAGTGCGGCGACGATAGTCATGCCCCGCGCCCACCGGAAGGAGCTGACTGGGTTGAAGGCTCTCAAGGGCATCGGTCGAGATCCCGGTGCCTAATGAGTGAGCTAACTTACATTAATTGCGTTGCGCTCACTGCCCGCTTTCCAGTCGGGAAACCTGTCGTGCCAGCTGCATTAATGAATCGGCCAACGCGCGGGGAGAGGCGGTTTGCGTATTGGGCGCCAGGGTGGTTTTTCTTTTCACCAGTGAGACGGGCAACAGCTGATTGCCCTTCACCGCCTGGCCCTGAGAGAGTTGCAGCAAGCGGTCCACGCTGGTTTGCCCCAGCAGGCGAAAATCCTGTTTGATGGTGGTTAACGGCGGGATATAACATGAGCTGTCTTCGGTATCGTCGTATCCCACTACCGAGATGTCCGCACCAACGCGCAGCCCGGACTCGGTAATGGCGCGCATTGCGCCCAGCGCCATCTGATCGTTGGCAACCAGCATCGCAGTGGGAACGATGCCCTCATTCAGCATTTGCATGGTTTGTTGAAAACCGGACATGGCACTCCAGTCGCCTTCCCGTTCCGCTATCGGCTGAATTTGATTGCGAGTGAGATATTTATGCCAGCCAGCCAGACGCAGACGCGCCGAGACAGAACTTAATGGGCCCGCTAACAGCGCGATTTGCTGGTGACCCAATGCGACCAGATGCTCCACGCCCAGTCGCGTACCGTCTTCATGGGAGAAAATAATACTGTTGATGGGTGTCTGGTCAGAGACATCAAGAAATAACGCCGGAACATTAGTGCAGGCAGCTTCCACAGCAATGGCATCCTGGTCATCCAGCGGATAGTTAATGATCAGCCCACTGACGCGTTGCGCGAGAAGATTGTGCACCGCCGCTTTACAGGCTTCGACGCCGCTTCGTTCTACCATCGACACCACCACGCTGGCACCCAGTTGATCGGCGCGAGATTTAATCGCCGCGACAATTTGCGACGGCGCGTGCAGGGCCAGACTGGAGGTGGCAACGCCAATCAGCAACGACTGTTTGCCCGCCAGTTGTTGTGCCACGCGGTTGGGAATGTAATTCAGCTCCGCCATCGCCGCTTCCACTTTTTCCCGCGTTTTCGCAGAAACGTGGCTGGCCTGGTTCACCACGCGGGAAACGGTCTGATAAGAGACACCGGCATACTCTGCGACATCGTATAACGTTACTGGTTTCACATTCACCACCCTGAATTGACTCTCTTCCGGGCGCTATCATGCCATACCGCGAAAGGTTTTGCGCCATTCGATGGTGTCCGGGATCTCGACGCTCTCCCTTATGCGACTCCTGCATTAGGAAGCAGCCCAGTAGTAGGTTGAGGCCGTTGAGCACCGCCGCCGCAAGGAATGGTGCATGCAAGGAGATGGCGCCCAACAGTCCCCCGGCCACGGGGCCTGCCACCATACCCACGCCGAAACAAGCGCTCATGAGCCCGAAGTGGCGAGCCCGATCTTCCCCATCGGTGATGTCGGCGATATAGGCGCCAGCAACCGCACCTGTGGCGCCGGTGATGCCGGCCACGATGCGTCCGGCGTAGAGGATCGAGATC
>NZ_KZ678126.1:0-3326 GCF_002995495.1 Actinocorallia populi
TGCCGGCTGTTTTCCGGGAACCGCACAGGGACGCGAGCACACAGCCAAGACTTGGAGATTTGGTGTGTTGTTGGTCAAGCCACTCGGCCTATTAGTACCGGTCGACTCCACACATTGCTGTGCTTCCATCTCCGGCCTATCAACCCAATAGTCTGTTGGGGGCCTTACCCCACCGAAGTGGGAGGGAGTCCTCATCTGGAGGCAGGTTTCCCGCTTAGATGCTTTCAGCGGTTATCCTTTCCGAACGTAGCCAACCAGCCGTGCCCTTGGCAGGACAACTGGCACACCAGAGGTTCGTCCGTCCCGGTCCTCTCGTACTAGGGACAGATCCTCGCAAGACTCCTACGCGCGCAGCGGATAGGGACCGAACTGTCTCGCGACGTTCTAAACCCAGCTCGCGTGCCGCTTTAATGGGCGAACAGCCCAACCCTTGGGACCTACTCCAGCCCCAGGATGCGACGAGCCGACATCGAGGTGCCAAACCATCCCGTCGATATGGACTCTTGGGGAAGATCAGCCTGTTATCCCCGGGGTACCTTTTAGCCGTTGAGCGACACCACTTCCACACGTAGGTGCCGGATCACTAGGCCCAGCTTTCGCTCCTGCTCGACCCGTCGGTCTCACAGTCAAGCTCCCTTGTGCCCTTGCACTCGCCACCTGATTACCAACCAGGCTGAGGGAACCTTTGGGCGCCTCCGTTACTCTTTGGGAGGCAACCGCCCCAGTTAAACTACCCACCAGGCACTGTCCCCCACCCCGATAAGGGGCGCGGGTTAGACGGTCGAAACGACCAGAGTGGTATTTCACCAATGACTCCACCCGAACTGGCGTCCGAGCTTCACAGTCTCCCACCTATCCTACACAAGACATTCCAAACGCCAATGCCAAGCTATAGTGAAGGTCCCGGGGTCTTTCCGTCCTGCTGCGCGTAACGAGCATCTTTACTCGTAGTGCAATTTCGCCGGGCCTGTGGTTGAGACAGTGGGGAAGTCGTTACGCCATTCGTGCAGGTCGGAACTTACCCGACAAGGAATTTCGCTACCTTAGGATGGTTATAGTTACCACCGCCGTTTACCGGCGCTTAGATTCTCAGCTTCGACCACCGAAATGGTCTAACCGGTCCTCTTAACGTTCCGGCACCGGGCAGGCGTCAGTCCGTATACAGCGTCTTACGACTTCGCACGGACCTGTGTTTTTAGTAAACAGTCGCTTCCCCCTGGTATCTGCGGCCGCACCCAGCTCACGGAGTAAATCCGATCACCGGACACGGCCCCCCTTCTCCCAAAGTTACGGGGGCAATTTGCCGAGTTCCTTAACCACAGTTCACCCGATCGCCTTGGTATTCTCTACCTGACCACCTGAGTCGGTTTGGGGTACGGGCCGCCAGTACACTCGCTAGAGGCTTTTCTCGGCAGCATGGGATCACTCACTTCGCCTAAAACGGCTCGGCATCAGATCTCAGGATTAACGCCGTGCGGATTTGCCTACACGACTCCCTACATCCTTACCCCGGGACTACCATCGCCCGGGCTGAGCTACCCTCCTGCGTCACCCCATCGCTCACCTACTACCCGATCAGGTCCCAGGCTCCCCGACACCAGAATCACCCGAAGGATCATCTGGGCGGCTCGCGTGGTTAGTATCACGAGGTTCAGCGTTGGCGCGTACCGGCGGGTACGGGAATATCAACCCGTTGTCCATCGATTACGCCTGTCGGCCTCACCTTAGGTCCCGACTTACCCTGGGCGGATTAGCCTGCCCCAGGAACCCTTGGTCATCCGGCGGAACGGTTTCTCACCGTTCATTCGCTACTCATGCCTGCATTCTCACTCGTACAGCCTCCACCACTAGCTCACGCTGCGGCTTCACCGGCTGCACGACGCTCCCCTACCCAACCAGCTAACGCTGATTGCCACGACTTCGGCGGTGTGCTTGAGCCCCGCTACATTGTCGG
Source organism: Actinocorallia populi (assembly GCF_002995495.1). Classification (GTDB taxonomy): domain Bacteria; phylum Actinomycetota; class Actinomycetes; order Streptosporangiales; family Streptosporangiaceae; genus Actinocorallia; species Actinocorallia populi. The sequence continues at coordinate 1,955 of NZ_KZ678126.1, forward strand.
CGCGGAATCACTTGACCAGTGAGCTATTACGCACTCTTTCAAGGGTGGCTGCTTCTAAGCCAACCTCCTGGTTGTCACGGCAACTCCACATCCTTTCCCACTTAGCACACGCTTAGGGGCCTTAGTCGATGATCTGGGCTGTTTCCCTCTCGACTACGAACCTTATCGCCCGCAGTCTCACTGCCACACTCTCACTCACCGGCATTCGGAGTTTGGCTGACGTCAGTAACCTTGTGGGGCCCATCGGCCATCCAGTAGCTCTACCTCCGGCGAGAAACATGTGACGCTGCACCTAAATGCATTTCGGGGAGAACCAGCTATCACGGAGTTTGATTGGCCTTTCACCCCTAACCACAGGTCATCCCCCAGGTTTTCAACCCTGGTGGGTTCGGTCCTCCACACCGTCTTACCGGCGCTTCAACCTGCCCATGGCTAGATCACTCCGCTTCGGGTCTACAGCATGCGACTCATACGCCCTCTTCAGACTCGCTTTCGCTACGGCTCCCCCACACGGGTTAACCTCGCCACACACCATAACTCGCAGGCTCATTCTTCAAAAGGCACGCCATCACGAACAGCAGTAAACTGCTGAGGACGCTCTGACGGCTTGTAGGCACACGGTTTCAGGTACTATTTCACGACCCCTCACCGGGGCACTTTTCATCTTTCCCTCACGGTACTTGTCCGCTATCGGTCATCAGGGAGTATTCAGCCTTACCACGTGGTCGTGGCAGATTCACACGGAATTTCACGGGCTCCGTGCTACTCGGGATACCACCCAAGAGGCAACACGATTTCGTCTACCGGACTCTCACCGTCTGCGGTCGGCCTTCCCATGCCGTTCGACTATCGAGCTGCTTTGTAACTCTTCGCCAGGGCAGCGGCCCTGACCGGATGGTCCCACAACCCCGACCGTGCAACGCCCGCCGGCTATCACACACGATCGGTTTAGGCTCTTCCGCTTTCGCTCACCACTACTCACGGAATCACTCTTGTTTTCTCTTCCTGCGGGTACTGAGATGTTTCACTTCCCCGCGTTCCCACCAACCTGCCTATGCATTCAGCAGGCGGCGACACCCCATCACGGGTGCCAGGTTTCCCCATTCGGAAATCCCCGGATCAAAGTCTGGTTGCCGACTCCCCGAGGCATATCGCAGGCTCCCACGTCCTTCATCGGCTCCTGATGCCAAGACATCCACCGTATGCCCTTAAAAACTTGAACCACAACACATGGCCCAAAACCAAGACAAACTGTGAACCACAGAAACTCCGAAACAAGTTCAGATATTTCCAGGCACTTAAATTGCTTTAAGATGCTCGCGTCCACTGTGCAGTTCTCAAAAAACAGACGGCCCCAGACGCAAACCCCCCA
>NZ_PVZV01000021.1 GCF_002995495.1 Actinocorallia populi
GGCGATCGGATCGTCCAGACCCAGCCGCTCCTTGATGTCGGTGATCGCCTCCTGCGTCGGGGCCTTGCCCGCGTAGGAAGCGGCGAGCTGGTCGGTGGTCTGCCCGGCCAGTTTCGGCAGCAGGAAGAAGATGCCGAAGGTGACCATGCTGACGATCACCAGCATGGCGACCGCGCCGAAGAGGCGCCTGACGATGAATGCGAACACTTGGAACGGCCCGGTGAGCGCGGCCCCGGTCGGGGACCGCGCTCACCTCTCGGCCTTCACCTGCCTTCTGCGGTGATCAGACGAACCGAGCGGACGTGGACTACTTCACGCCCAGGTTGAGGTAGTCGTACATACCGCTGTAAGCGGCCGAGACGAACACGTTGGTGATGCTCTCGGGGCGGTACAGCAGCTGGTTGGAGTAGGTCAGCGGGACGATGTCGCCGCTCTCCATGACGGTCTTGTCGACCTGGCCGTACATCGCGTTGCGCTTGGCGGTGTCGTTCTCCTTCGTCGAGGCGTCGAACAGGTCGTCGACGGCCTTGATGTCGGTCTCCGACAGGTTGGTGTTGCCGGCGGGCTTGATGGAGCGGCTGTCGACGATCTGCTGGAGGAAGCCGAAGCCGGACGGCCAGTCGGCGCCCCACTTCATCATGGACAGGCCGACCTTGTTGGACTTCACGAACGAGGGAGCGCCGGCGTACTTGGTGAAGTAGTCACCCGACGGGTAGCTCTTGATCTCGACCTTGATGCCGACCTTGGCCAGGCCCTGCTGGATCGCCTGGGCGGCGGCCATCTCCTTGGGCCGGTCGGCGCGGGCGGTCAGCGTGGTGCTGAAGCCGTTGGGCTGCCCGCACTCGGCCAGCTGCTCCTTGGCCTTGGCCTGGTCGCCGGCGTTGTTCGCCGACGGGTACAGGTCGTACTTCTGGTAGCCGGTCACCGACGGCGGCAGGACGGTGGTGGCGATCTCGCCGCCCGCCAGGGGGCCGCCCAGGCCGGTCTGCACCGAGACCTTGTCGACGGCGTACTGCACGGCCCTGCGGCAGGCGGCGTTGTCGAACGGCGCGACCTTGGTGCTGATCGTCATGTAGGTCAGCGAGTTGCTGGTGGCGACGTCGGTGTTCTGCTTCTCGGCGTTGTTGCCCAGGACCTTGGGCTGGGCGGCGGTGGCCAGGCCGGCGCCGGCCAGGTCCACGTCGAGCGCGCCGGACATCAGGCGGTTGTCGATGTCGTCCTGGTTCTGGTTGAGCGCGACGGAGATGGTGTCGGGCAGCGCCTTGCGCAGCGGGTCCGTCGCGGGGTCCCAGTGCTCGTTGCGGGAGAGCTTCATCTCCTTGCCCGGGACGTAGGAGTCGACCTTGTACGGGCCGGAGGAGACGATCTCCTTCTTGTAGTTCACGCCGGTGTCCTTGGCGCGCGGGACCGGGGCGGTCTGCGGCATGGTGCCCAGGTAGTCGAACTCCGAGAACGGCGTGTTCAGGTGGAAGACGATGGTGTGGTCGTCCGGGGTCTCGATGGACTTCAGGCCCTCTTCGGACTTGTCCTTGTAGGGGCCCTTGTAACCGCCGGGGTTGTCCACCAGGTACTGCTTGAAGTACTTGGGGCCGAGCTGGAGCTCAGAGGTGAAGTTGGAGCGCTCGACGGCGTACTTGACGTCCTTGGAGGTGACCTCGGTGCCGTCGTCGAACTTGACGCCCTTGCGGATCTTGTAGGTCCAGGTCTTGCCGCCGTCCGAGGGGGTGCCCAGCGACTCGGCGAGGTCCGGGACGACCTCGAGGTTGTCGTTGCCCGGCGAGTTCTTGAAGGTCGTCAGCGCGCGGGCGTAGTTGCGGGCGAAGTTCCAGGAGAAGGCGTAGTACGTGTCGCCGGGGTCGGGCGAGTCCCAGTCGCTCGACATGGCGTAACGAAGGTTGCCGCCCTTCTTGTCCGAGGCGTTGACGACAGCGGTGTTGGCCGCGTCCGCCTTGACCGCGGAACCCGAGGTACCCGATTCGGAGTCGCCGCCGCAGGCGGTGAGTCCGGCGGCGAGCACCGCGCCCACCGCGAGGGACGCCCCGATCTTGATCTTCTTCATGTGCTGAGCGCACCTCTCTGGGAACTGGCAGGGGAAACGCGAACCCGTGGGGGGTTCATCTGGCCCGGGGGTCGAGCGCGTCGCGCAGCCCGTCCCCGAGCAGGTTGAAGGCCAGGACGGTGATGAAGATCGCCATACCTGGGATGATCATGAAGAACGGCGTGTTCTGGTACGTCGGCACCGCCAGGGTCAGCATCCCGCCCCAGGAGGGGGTGGGCGGGTTGACGCCGACGCCCAGGAAGGACAGCGCCGCCTCGAAGAGGATGTTGGTCGGGATCAGCAGCGTCGCGTAGACGATG
>NZ_PVZV01000022.1 GCF_002995495.1 Actinocorallia populi
GGCGATCGGATCGTCCAGACCCAGCCGCTCCTTGATGTCGGTGATCGCCTCCTGCGTCGGGGCCTTGCCCGCGTAGGCGGCCGCGAGCTGGTCGGTGGTCTGCCCCGCGAGCCTCGGCAGCAGGAAGAAGATGCCGAAGGTGACCATGCTGACGATGAGGAGCATGGCGACGGCGCTGATCGCGCGCCGGATGAGGAAACTGAACACGAGCGGCGGCTCCGGCCGCCGGACCCGCCCCGGGAGGGACGGGCCGGCGGCCGTCAGGCCTTCACCTGCCTTCTACGGACTCGGTCGCCTGCGCGAGTTACTCGACACCCAGGTTGAGGTAGTCGTACATGCCGCCGTAGCCGTGGGTGAGCGTCACGTTCGTGACGTTCGCGGGCCGGTACAGCAGCAGCCGGGCGTAGATGAGCGGCACGATGCCCGCGTCCTCCATCACCAGCTCGTCGACCTTGGTGTAGCGGGCGTTGCGCGCCGCGGCGTCGGTGTCCTCGATCGCCTCGTCGAGCAGCCGGTTGACGTCGGGCAGGTCGGTCTCCTGCAGGTTGGTGCCGCCGGAGGGCTTGATGGCCCGGCCGTCGACGATCTGCTGGAGGAAGCCGAAGCCCGACGGCCAGTCCGCGGCCCACGCCATGAGCATGATGCCGACGTTGTTGTCGTGCACCCACTTGGGGGTGCCGGCGTACTTGTTGAAGTAGTCGCCCGCGGGGACCTGGACGATCTCGGTCTTGATGCCGACCTTGGCCAGTCCCTGCTGGATGCCCTGGGCCGCGGCGACCTCCTTGGGCCGGTCCGAGCGGGCCGAGATCTTGGTGGTGAAGCCGTTCGGCTGCCCGCAGGCGGCCAGCTCCTCCTTGGCCTTGGCGAGGTCGCCGTGCTGGTCGGCGCCCACGGGGTAGCGGTCGGCCTTCTGGTAGCCGGTGACGCTGGGCGGCAGGATCGTCGTGGCGATCTCGCCGCCGGCGACGGGACCGCCGAAGGCGGTCTGCGCGGCGACCTTGTCGGTGGCGTAGGCGACGGCGCGGCGGCAGTGCACGTCGTCCAGCGGCTTCACGTGCTTGTTGACCGCGGCGTAGCGCAGGTAGCCGGCGGTGATGTTGTCGGCGTTGGCCTTGTGCTTGGCGTCGCCCAGGACCGTGGGCTGCGCGGCGCCCTGGACGCCGGTGCCGGCGATGTCCATCTCGAGCGCGCCGGACAGCAGCTTCTGGTCCAGGTCGTCGGCGTTCTGCTTGAGCGCGACCTCGATGTTGTCGGGCAGCGCCGTGCGGTACGGGTCGGTCGCCTTGTCCCAGTGCGGGTTGCGCGACAACTTCATGAGCTTGCCGCGCTCATAGCTGTCGATCTTGTAGGGGCCGCTGGAGACGATGTTCTTCTGGTACTCCAGACCGTTGTCCTTGGCCCTGGGGACCGGCTGGGTCTGCATCAGGACCAGGTAGTCGAACTCCGAGAACGGCTGGTTGAGATGGAAGACGATGGTGTGGTCGTCCGGCGTCTCGATGGACTTCAGGCCCTCTTCGGACTTGTCCTTGTAGGGGCCCTTGTAACCGCCGGGGTTGTCCACCAGGTACTGCTTGAAGTACTTCGGGCCGAGCTGGAGCTCGTCGGTGAAGTTGGAGCGCTCGACGGCGTACTTGACGTCCTTGGAGGTGACCTCGGTGCCGTCGTCGAACTTGACGCCCTTGCGGATCTTGTAGGTCCAGGTCTTGCCGCCGTCCGAGGGGGTGCCCAGCGACTCGGCGAGGTCCGGGACGACCTCCAGGCTCTCCTGGCCGGGGCCCGGCTTGAAGGTGGTCAGCGCCCGGCTGTAGAGCCGGCCGAAGTTCTGGGAGAACGCGTAATACGTATCGCCCATGTCGGGCGAGTCCCAGTCGTCCGAGCTTGCGTAGCGGATCGTTCCCCCCTTCTTGTCCGACGGGTTGACGACGCCCTTCTCGACGGCGTTGAAACCGGGGGCGGAGGAGTCCGACGACCCTGAGTCCTCCGAGCCGCAGGCCGCGAGGCCCACGCTCAGCATCAGGCCGACCGCCGCCGTGACGGCGGTCGTGGTGAACTTGCCCATGTGACCGGCACACCTCTTTCTGTGGGGAACGACGGCGAACCCGGCGGGTTCACCGGGCCCGGGGGTCGAGTGCGTCGCGCAGCCCGTCCCCGAGCAGGTTGAAGGCCAGGACCGTGACGAAGATCGCGAGCCCTGGAACGATCATGAAGAACGGCGTGTTCTGGTACGTCGGCACCGCCAGGGTCAGCATCCCGCCCCACGACGGGGCGGGCGGGATGACGCCGACGCCCAGGAAGGACAGCGCCGCCTCGAAGAGGATGTTGGTCGGGATCAGCAGCGTCGCGTAGACGATG
>NZ_PVZV01000023.1 GCF_002995495.1 Actinocorallia populi
ACTTGCGGCGGTTATGGCGGAGGGGAGACACCCGGTCCCATCTCGAACCCGGAAGTTAAGCCCTCCAGCGCCGATGGTACTGCACGGGAGACTGTGTGGGAGAGTAGGTCACCGCCGCAATCAACATCAGGAAAGGCCCCGGACTTCTGTCCGGGGCCTTTCCGCATTTCCAGGAGTGTTTTCTCCTCCTGTTTTTATCCCGCTCATTTTCCGAGAATGGTCCGTGCTTCTTTTGGGCTGTGTGTTTCGACGACGACGGCCGGGAGTTAAAGCCTGCGGTCGCGGAGGCGTCAGTGCAGGAGCACGGCTCGGTGGGGTAGCCCCGGGGTGACCGTTGAAGCCCCGGGGGGATCCCAGCCGGTGCACCAGGGGGTCTCGGGGCTTCTTCGTAGGTGCTGGTGAAGACGCACACGCGGAATCCGTGCCCGGAGCGTGTGGCGGAGGAGGGGCCGGCGTGGATTCCGGGTCCTCGGTTCTCAGGACGTCCGGGCGCAGGGCACGGCCGGGAGCGTCGGGGGGCGCCGGGTGAGAAAAGACACGGGCGGCTTTTGCCAGCACGCTGGAGAACGCCTGCGAGGTCGTAGAGGAGCGGCGCCTGCGAGGACGGGACGGCGACCCTCGCTCGATGAGAGCATCTGTCGCGGGAGAACCGGTGGACCGGCCCGGCAATGGTGCTTTTTCCATCCGGGTGGCGGAGGAGCGGTCTCATGGGCCGGTGAGGGGATTCAGGTACTCTCCCGGAAAGCCGAGCTGATCTTTTCCTCGAGGGAGGAGGCTTCCTGGGGGAGTGTTTTCGGCAGGGAAAGAAATCTCGGGTTTTCCAGGGGTTTCGCTTTCGGGCGGCGTCGGCGTTCGGCGTCTGAGGGTCGTCGTGTTCCGTCTACCATGTAGAGGTGAAGGAAGAGGAAGGCCGCGGCGACAACCGCGAGGGACGTCAGGGGCAGCAGGGCGCGAACGGAGGCCGTGGGAACGGCCGGCCGGCGCGCAAGCCTGCCGCCCGTAAGCCGTTCAAGCCGGGGGCCGCTGGAAAGGGTCGGCCTCAGTCGGCGGGTTCGGGACAGCGCTCCGGCGGCTGGCAGGGCCAGTCGGGCGAACGTTCAAAGGACCGTTTCGGGAAACCACAGTCGCGCGAGGAGCGGGGGCGTTCCTTCGACCGCCGCGACGCAGGGCAGTCCGGCGAACGCCGTGACTTCCGTCGTGACGATCGCTCCCAGTCGGGTGAGCGTCGTGAGTTCCGTAAGGATGACCGCGGGTTCGGGCGTCGTGATGACCGGCCGCAGTCGGGTGAGCGTCGGGACTTCCGTAAGGATGACCGCGGGTTCGGCCGTCGTGATGACCGGCCGCAGTCGGGTGAGCGTCGCGAGTTCCGTAAGGATGACCGCGGGTTCGGCCGTCGTGATGATCGTCCCCAGTCGGGTGAGCGTCGGGACTTCCGTAAGGATGACCGGGGGACCGGGCGTCGTGATGATCGTCCCCAGTCGGGTGAGCGTCGCGAGTTCCGTAAGGATGACCGCGGGTTCGGGCGTCGTGACGATCGGCCGCAGTCCGGTGAGCGTCGGGACTTCCGTAAGGATGACCGCGGGTTCGGCCGTCGTGATGATCGTCCCCAGTCGGGTGAGCGTCGCGAGTTCCGTAAGGATGACCGCGGATTCGGCCGTCGTGACGATCGTCCCCAGTCGGGTGAGCGCCGTGAGTTCAGGCGTGATGACCGGCCGCAGTCGGGTGAGCGTCGCGAGTTCCGTAA
>NZ_PVZV01000024.1 GCF_002995495.1 Actinocorallia populi
TCGCGGGCCGCCTGGGTGAAGGTGGAGACGGGGTTCCACTCCGCGACGACGCGCAGGGGCGTGGGCAGTTTCGAGCTGTCGAGGAAGGCGTTGGAGATGAACACCAGCGGGAGGGCGATCATGTTGGCGATGCTGCTGAAGCTCTCCGGAGTGCGCAGGGCCAGCGCGACCGTGGCGGTGAGCCAGGAGAAGGCGTAGGCGAACAGCAGCAGCAGACCGAACCCGAGGACCGCCTCGCCCGGGGAGGTGTTCACCCGCCAGCCGACGATCAGTCCCATCACCGCCATGACGATCAGGCTGGCGAGGTTCAGCAGCAGGTCGCTGACGGTCTGGCCGATCAGCACGCCGGAGGGGGCCATGGGCAGGGAGCGGAACCGGTCGAAGATGCCCTTCTGCAGGTCCAGGGTCAGGGTGTAGCCGGTCATCTGGGCACTGATGATGACGGCCTGGACGAAGATGCCGGGGAGCAGGTACTCCCGGTAGGACATTCCCGGCACTTCGATGGCGCTGCCGAAGACGTAGGCGAAGAGCAGCACGAGCACGATCGGGAGCATGGCGGCGCCCATGAAGAGGTCCGGCGACCGCCTGATCTTCAGGGTGTTGCGCTTGGCGATGGTCCAGCCGTCGACGACGGGCAGGATGAGCGCGTTCATCGGGTGGTCTCCTGGAGCTGCGGGTCGGCGCCGGACGTCCGGCGGCCGGTCAAGGTGAGGTAGACGTCGTCGAGGGTGGGCCTGCGCAGCCCGGCATCGCGCACCCGGACCCCCGCATCGGCCAGCCAGCCCAGAACCAGGCGCAACGATTCAGGGCCGTCGATGACCGAGATGATCAGCTGAAGCGACTCCGGCACGATCCGGATGGTGCCGACGGGGAGCCGTTCGAGGATCCGCCGGGCGGTCTCCAGATCGGCGGCGTCGGTCACGGTCAGCTCGATGCGGTTGCCGCCGACCTGGTCTTTGAGTTCGTCAGGGGTGCCCTGGGCGATGGCGCGGCCCTGGTCGACCACCAGGATCCGGTCGGCGAGACGATCGGCTTCCTCCATGTACTGGGTCGTCAGCAACAACGTGGTACCGCCCGCGACAAGCTCGGAGATCGTGTCCCACAACGCGGCACGGGCACGGGGGTCCAGACCCGTGGTCGGCTCATCCAGGAACAGCACCGACGGATCAGCGACCAGCGCTCCGGCCAGATCGATACGGCGACGCATCCCACCGGAGTAACCCTTCACCGGCCGGTCACCCGCTTCGACGAGATCGAAACGCTCCAACAGCTCACGGGCACGCACCCTGCTGCGTTCGGCACCCAGATGATAGAGACGCCCGACCATCTCCAGGTTCTCCACACCCGTCAGATGCTCATCGACCGCCGCATACTGACCCGACAAGCCGATACGCGAACGCAGCCGTGCGCCCTCACGCACCACATCGCACCCGGCGACGATGGCGCGGCCACCGTCGGGACGCAGCAGCGTCGTCAGCACCCGCACCGTCGTGGTCTTACCCGCACCGTTCGGACCCAGCAAGGCCAGCACCGTCCCCTGCGGAACGGAGAAGCTCAACCCGTCCAGGGCATTCCTCTCGCC
>NZ_PVZV01000025.1 GCF_002995495.1 Actinocorallia populi
ACCGCCGCCACCTGACGGCGCAGCAGCCCCGCATGCACGGGAAAGTGCTTGCGCAGGTCGGTGACCTCCAGCAGCGGAGTTCCTGAGGTACTCAACTCACTTCACCTTCTACAGGTTCGGCCGGATCTGGGTCTCCCAGATCTGCTGGCGCTGCTCGGCGGACAGGTGGCAGGCGACCAGGTGCCCGGGTTCGCCCGCCGGCCGCAGTTCGGGGCGCTCGGTGGTGCTGCGTCCGGCGTTGAGGTCGGCGTAGGCGCACCGCGGGTGGAACGCGCACCCCGACGGAAGGTTGATCAACGAAGGAGGAGTGCCCTTCACCGGCATCAACCGCTCGGAGCGTACCCGGTCGAGCCGCGGCATCGACCCCAGCAGACCCCACGTGTAGGGATGCGCCGGGGAGTGGAAGATCTCCTGGACGCTGCCCTGCTCGACGGAGCGGCCGCCGTACATGACCATGATCCGGTCGGACAGCTCGGCGACGACGCCGAGGTCGTGGGTGATCATGATGATCGCGGAGTTGAACTCCTCCTGCAGATCCCGCAACAGATCCAGAATCTGCGCCTGAACCGTCACGTCCAACGCCGTCGTCGGCTCATCGGCGATCAACAACTCAGGATCACACGACAACGCCATCGCAATCATCGCCCGCTGCCGCATACCACCCGAGAACTGATGCGGATAATCATCCACCCGCTTCTGCGGAGTCGGAATACCCACCCTGCCGAGCATCTCCACAGCGTGCTTACGCGCGACCTTCTTCGACACATCATGATGAATCCGGTAAGCCTCGACGATCTGCGAACCCACCGAATAGAACGGATGCATCGACGACAGCGGATCCTGGAAGATCATCGCCATGTTGCGGCCCCGCAGCCTGCGGACCTCTTCCGGGGACGCCCCGATGAGCTCCTTGCCGTTCAGCCAGATCTCTCCGGACATGCGGCAGTTCCTGCGGTTGTGCAGGCCCAGGATCCCCAGGCTCGTCACCGACTTGCCCGACCCCGACTCGCCCACGATCCCCAGGGTCTGCCCGCGCTCGAGCTGGAAGTTCAGCCCGTCCACGGACTTCACCAGGCCGTCGTCGGTCGGGAAGTGGATCCGCAGGTCGCGCACCTCGAGGAAGGGGCGCGTCCCGGACGCGGCGGGAACGGATGCGCTCTTCACTAGTTCAGCCTCACCCTCGGGTCGACGACGGCGTAAAGGACGTCCACGATCAGGCTGGCCAGCACGATGAAGATGGTCGCCAGCAGCACCACGCCCATCACCATCGGCAGGTCGCCCGACTCGATCGAGTCGATCGACAAAGCGCCCAGACCCGCGAAACCGAACGTCTTCTCCGTCAGCACCGCACCACCCAGCAGCAGACCCAGGTCCAACCCGAAAACGGTCAGGATCGGCGTCAACGACGCCCGCAGCGCGTGCTTGGTGATGACGGTCCGCTCCGGCAGGCCCTTCGCACGGGCCGTCCGGATGTAGTCCTCGTTCAACGTCTCCAGCATTCCCGCACGCGTCAACC
>NZ_PVZV01000026.1 GCF_002995495.1 Actinocorallia populi
ACCGCCGCCACCTGACGGCGCAGCAGCCCCGCATGCACGGGAAAGTGCTTGCGCAGGTCGGTGACCTCCAGCAGCGGTGCGCCGCTTTGTGCTCTCTGCGTCTTCACGGGTTCCGTCTTCACAGGTTCGGCCTGATCTCTTCTTCCCAGATCCGCCGACGGCGTTCCGCCGGCAGGTGGCATGCCGCCAGTTGTCCCGGGGAGGTCTCCGTCAGCTCGGGTACTTCGGCGGTGCTGCGCCCGGCGGTGAGGTCGGCGTAGGCGCACCGCGGATGGAACGCGCACCCCGACGGAAGGTTGATCAACGAAGGAGGAGTGCCCTTCACCGGCATCAACCGCTCGGAGCGCGCCCGGTCGAGCCGCGGCATCGACCCCAGCAGACCCCACGTATAGGGGTGGGCGGGGGCGTGGAACGCCGCTTCGACCGTCGCCTGCTCCACGCACCGGCCGCCGTACATGACCAGGACGTCGTCGGCGAGTTCGGCGACGACGCCGAGGTCGTGGGTGATCATGATGATCGCGGAGTTGAACTCCTCCTGCAGATCCCGCAACAGATCCAGAATCTGCGCCTGAACCGTCACGTCCAACGCCGTCGTCGGCTCATCCGCGATCAACAACTCAGGATCACACGACAACGCCATCGCGATCATCGCCCGCTGCCGCATACCACCCGAGAACTGATGCGGATAATCATCCACCCGCTTCTGCGGAGTCGGAATACCCACCCTGCCGAGCATCTCCACAGCGTGCTTACGCGCCACCTTCTTCGACACATCATGATGAATCCGGTAGGCCTCGACGATCTGCGAACCCACCGAATAGAACGGATGCATCGACGACAGCGGATCCTGGAAGATCATCGCCATCTTCCGGCCCCGCAACCTGCGCACCTTCTCGGGCGAGGAGCCGACGAGTTCGGTGCCGTCGAGCCAGATCTCCCCCGACATGCGGCAGTTCCTGCGGTTGTGCAGACCCAGGATCCCCAGGCTCGTCACCGACTTGCCCGACCCCGACTCGCCCACGATCCCCAGGGTCCGGCCGCGCTCGAGCCGGAAGTCCAGCCCGTCCACCGACCTCACCAGGCCGTCGTCGGTCGGGAAGTGGATCCGCAGGTCGCGCACCTCCAGGAACGCCTCCGGCGGAGTCCGCGGATCCGTCATTGCAGCCTCACCCTCGGATCGATCACGGCATAAAGGACGTCCACCACGAAACTCGCCGTCACGATGAAGATGGTCGCCAGCAGCACCACGCCCATCACCATCGGCAGGTCGCCCGATGCGATCGAGTCGATCGACAAAGCGCCCAGACCCGCGAAACCGAACGTCTTCTCCGTCAACACCGCACCACCCAGCAGCAGACCCAGGTCCAACCCGAAAATCGTCAGGATCGGCGTCAGGGAAGCCCGCAGCGCGTGCTTGGTGATGACGGTCTTCTCCGGCAGGCCCTTCGCACGGGCCGTCCGGATGTAGTCCTCGTTCAACGTCTCCAGCATTCCCGCACGCGTCAACC